>CBDEFY010000001.1:0-633750 GCA_965237595.1 Dehalococcoidia bacterium
AGGGTCCCCGGTAAGGAGTATCGCGGCCATGATTACCGCTACCGCAGTCCCGGCCAAGGAGCTGAAAAACAAGAACAACCGTCTTTCCAGCCAGTCGGCCATCGCCCCGGAAAGCATCCCCAGGAAGAACAAAGGCGCCATGCGGGCCCCGGCCGCCACACCTACCATGAAGGCCGACCCGGTGATGTCGAAGACCAGCCAGCCCACAGCCACCTGCTCCATCCCCGTGCCCAAGGAGTAGCACAGGGTGGACGTCCAGAACAGCCTGAAATCGCGGTAGTGCAGAGAGGCTGTCCAGGCGCGCGAGCGCAAGCTGCGGGGAATCAAATCGCTATTCCCTGCGGCACCGGCCTGCTATATACTCGCCATGGCCATCTGAAGCCCGGCAGGCGGGATTCGCCCATAGCCTGCACCTTCGTCGATGATGAGGAGCCGAAAACCGTCATGAAGTTCGCTCTATTTCTCCTGGCCTCTTGGACCGAGAAAGATGCGGTCCACCAAAGCCGGATATACGGGGAGGCGCTGGAGCAGGTCCAATACGCCGAGGAACTGGGTTTCGATTCGGTCTGGATCGCGGAGCACCACTCAAGCCGTTACGGGATATTTCCTTCCCTGATGCCCATCCTTTCACATATCGCCGCCCAGACCAAGTCCATCCGGTTGGGCGCCGGGGTCAGCGTCCTGCCCTTCTACAACCCCATATTCCTAGCCGAGGATGCCGCCATGGTGGACATCCTCAGCAACGGCCGGTTGGAGTTCGGCGTCGGCCGCGGGTCGACTGAGTACGAATACGGCAATTTCAAGATCGATTACGACTCGCGGGACGACCGCTTTCGGGAGGTGTTGGATATCATACTGGGCCTATGGACGACCGAGGACTTCACCTACCACGGGAGATACTATCAAGTGGACGGTCTGACCATAGCGCCACGTCCGCTGCAGAAGCCCCATCCTCCGGTGCACGTGGCCGTTTCCCGCACCGCCGCCAGCATCGACGTTGCGGTTGCCCGGGACCTGCCCATCCT
Source organism: Dehalococcoidia bacterium (assembly GCA_965237595.1). Lineage (GTDB taxonomy): Bacteria > Chloroflexota > Dehalococcoidia > Lucifugimonadales > UBA3495 > UBA9611. The sequence continues at coordinate 1,026 of CBDEFY010000001.1, forward strand.
GACCAGCTTCTTCACCCCTCAGGACGACACTCTGGGGCTTATGAGCCTTTATTCCGAACGCTGCGCCGCCGCCGGCAAGGTGTCTCGGATGGCCGAGATGCCTTTCTTCCGCTTCGTATACCTGTCCGAAGACGAGAAAGAGGCCCTGGGGTATCCCGAGAAGGCTTTAACCTGGGTGCGGGACCTGAGCACTTACCGGCGGACGATTACCCAGGGCGATGAGATTAACGTGGACTTGGACCACTGGAAGACCATACGGCCGGAGGAACCGCCCAGCTACCAGTCGGAACTGGCCAACAACCTCTACTTCGGCACCCCGGACCAGTGCGTCGACCGGATCTCCGATCTACAGAGTCAGCACGGCATCGGCTACTTCGGGGCAACCTTCTCCTTCGGCAGCATGGAGCACGCCAAGGTCATGGCGTCCATGAAGCTCTTCGCCCAAGAAGTGATGCCCAAGTTTCGGTAATGGCCAGGATGTAATGCCTAAGCGCCCGCCACCCAGTCGGCAACCCGTTCGCCGATCATAATGGCCGTGGCATTGGTGTTGGCCCTGGGCGCTTGGGGGATGATTGACGAATCGGCCACCCATAGACCCGTGAGTCCCTTTACCCGGCAATGCTGGCCCACCACCGCCATGGGGTCCGAGTCCGGCCCAATCTTACAGGTGCCCGACACGTGGCGGGACGTTAGGTAGCCCAAGGTCCGGATGGGACTCTACGATTGAGCTATCTCCTCAAAGGTGGGTTCCGGCATCCCCTCGCTCCAGGTTGGGTTGCGGAGTTCCAGCCGGTTGCCGCTGGGGTCGAAGAAATACAGCTCCTGTCCCGTGAAGAACCCCTTGGCCCGGTAGACCAATTGGTCGATGGGCATCTGGCGTTGTTGGAATAGCCTACAGGCTTGAACCAGGGTCTCGGGGCTAACGGTGAAGGCGTGATGGGCCGGTTCATCGGAATGGTCCACGTCAGCCGGATGAACCCGTTCGCAGAGCAGGATGCGGTGCTGAGTCACTCCGAAGCACGAGATGCGTGAGTCCCCCAGCCGTCCCAAGGACTCCAAGCCCAGAAGTTCGCCGTAGAACTGCTCTGATTCTTCCAGGTTGTTGACGGGTATGGACCAGTGGGTTACGTCCTCAATGTTTAGAAGTCCCATGTCAGCCTCCCAAGACTTGTGTTGCCTGGGTTAAGAGTTCCGTAGTTACGAGTCAAGGTAGTGGAAACTTGCTTCCAGGTTGTCGAAGACATCGGCTTGCGACGGTATCTCCATGATTGCCGCCCCGGTGTAGCCCTTGGCGTCCAAGATGTCCCGCATCCTGCGGCAGCCCAGATCGCCGTCGTGCACGCTGGGAAGGGTCTCTCCGCCCCGGATCTGCTTGAAATGGACAATCTTAATCATGTCCAAGGGAAGCGCTTCCAACTCAGCCAACGGGTCGGAGTCGGGGAACCGGCGCAGTTGGTTGGTCGGGTCTGGGCACAGCCCCAAGGAGCGAGCAGCGGATTCGGGCATCATGCCCCGGACCTGCCCCACCAGCATCGCCATGTTTCGGATGGGCAGTGACGAGTTTTCCAAGGACATTGTCACCCCTTGCCCAGCGGCCTCGGTGGCCAGCCCGGCCAGACCCAGGGCCTCCCCCGGGATGTCGCCGTGGGAATTCCAGGGGGCATCGATGGGCGTGGGGTCAACCACCCGAAGGTGGGGCTGGGAGCCGCCAACCAGCTTGGCTCCGGCCAAGGCGGCCTGGAACCCCTCGCCGTGAGGGTCGATTTTCTGGGTCAGACAGGGCAGCGCCATCGCCAGGTCATAGGTCAGACCTGGGTAGGCCCGGACCACCTCTTGCAGCCGATCCAAGTTGGGCCGCCAGTCATCCCCGGCACCCTCTTCGCATTCTCCCAAGCACGTTTGGCGAAGCTCGATGTGCTTTGCCCCCTTCTGGACCGCCTGTCCCACCAACTCCATAACGCTGTGGGAGGGCAACTGCTCCCGCCAGGAATTTGTTATCGCGCCAAAAATCATGATGTACTCCTACCTTGGGGCGCCGGTGTCTTCGGGCGGTAATATCTAGACCAAGATGCCGAACCCAGACACCGTGCACAACTCGATGCGGTTGCCGTCGGGGTCGTTCAAGTAGAAGGCCCGTTGTCCGTCGTTCCTGGTCTGGATGTCCGTGGTCTCAATCCCCTTCTGGATCAGGGCGTCCCGGGCCGCTTCGATGTCGTCCACCTCAAAGGCGGTATGGTGGGACGGCGCCGAGGGGGCATCGGGGTTCTCGATGATATGGACCATGGCCCCGCTGGGCAATTGCAGCCAATAGAGGTGGTCGCTGTTGACCATCTTTGGTATCTGTTTCAATCCAAGGAATTCCTCGTACCACTTCAATGCCGCGTCCTTGTCTTTGACGTTGTAGGTGATGTGGTTGATATTCTTCAGCCGGATGTGGTCAGCGAGCATCGGGCCCTCCATATTATTTTGAGTACGAATATTTAGGTGTGAACTGAATATCCGTCCACTATAATAATCCGGTGAACGCAGAAACGGAACACCGGAACCTTTTCATCATGTCCGGGCAAGCTAGTGGTGGACGTTTTACCCCCTGCGACGGTACTATTTCCCCAACATCGACGGTCAGCGGAAGAGCGCTGCCAGAGGGAATAAAGGCATGAAGGCATCCTATTTCGGCGCGATGGGTTATTCGGCGCGGCATACTTTCCCCCTCGCTTGGCCGATTCCACCGGCCCACAGCGACCCCCAGACCTCGGTACAGAGCTACCAAGACGGAATGGAAGAGTGCGAGTTCGCCGAAGAGATGGGCTTTGACTGGATCAGCTTCTCCGAGCACCACTATTCCGGCCGGGTCGCCACGGGCACTCCCTCCGTCATGGCCTCGGCGGTGGCCGAACGGTGCAAGAGGGTCAAGATAGCCATGCTGGGGCACCTGCTGCCGCTGAACAACCCGGTGCGAATCGCCGAGGAGTTGGCGATTCTAGACAACCTGACCAACGGCCGTGTCGTCGCCGGATTCCTCCGCGGCACGCCCAACGAGGACCAAGTCTACAGCATCAATCCGGCGGAGGGCCGGGGCAGGTTGTTGGAAGGCATGGACCTGATATTGAAGGCGTTGACCGAGCCCCAGCCCTTCTCCTGGGAGGGGCGCTACTACCAGTACCGCACCGTGGCCGTGTGGCCCCGCCCGGTGCAGCAGCCGTACCCGCCGGTGGTGGTCGCCACCAGAAGCGACGACACAATCCGCTACGCCGCGCAGAACAGGCTCGGCCTGGGGGTGTCCTTCGTGCACGTGGACCAGATGGAGGTATTAACGGACAAGTACCGGGGCTGGTGCGAGGAGGCAGGCTGGAGCCCCGGCCCAGACAACATCATCTACCGGGGCAGCATCTACGTGGCTGAGACTGACAAGCAGGCCGGCGATTGGTTCGAGAGCCTCATGCAGTCCAAGCCCGGACCGAATATCCCTCTGCGGCGGACGGTGTCCGAGGCGATACAATCAGCCCGCACCGGCGGAGCGTTCGACCTGCGGGGCGTGGTGGCCGGCAGTCCGGAGGGAGACGTCGTAGGCAACTCCCTGGGAATCAACTTCTTGGGCGGACCAGACACCATCGCCAAACAGTTGAAGGAATTCCATGACCGGTGCGGCGTGGGCGTGGTCGATCTGGCGCTCCAGCAAAACAGAGTGGACCACCGGGGGGTCTTGAAAGAGATTGAACTGTTCGGGAAGGGCGTCCTGCCCCAGATAAGAGAGTTCCGATTTCGGGTAGGTTGACGCAAGGGAAGTCGATGCCGAAAAACATAGTCAACGATGTGGTCTTCAAGGAAAGGCAGGTGGAGGCCGACGGGTTCGGCATCCGCTACTGGGAGGCTGGGGAAGGCCGGCCGGTGTTCATGCTGGATAACACCAGGTGGCGGCGGACCATGCTCCACGACGCGTTGGTCGAGAAGTACCGCATCTTTTCCCTGGAGCTTCCCGGCACCGGAGATTCACCCGTCAACACCAAGTCACAGTCCGTTAAGGACTTGGCCGCCACCGCCGCCAAAGCGGCCTCGGCGCTCACCTCGGAGAGATACACCCTCATCGGCACGTCATTCGGCGCCCACGTCGCCCTCTGGCAGACTCTGGAGGCGCCAGACCAAGTCGAGGCCCTCATCCTGGTGTCTCCCACCGCCATCAAACCCCTGGAGGTTTCGGTCGGCGCCACCACGAATGAAGTCCATGAACTGATGTTCGCTCACCCGGAGAACGCCCGGTCGCACGAGCCAATCGCCCAAGAGATATTTGCCAAAGAGCGGGAACTGGCGCGGCGGCTGAACTCGGTTGTCCACGGCGGCGAGGCCGAGGCCAGGCTTGGCGAGATTAGGTGCCCTACGCTGGCGGTCTTTGGCAATAGGGACCGCTTGGTCTCGCCCGAGGCAGCCAGAGTCTACCGGGAGAACATCCCCAACTGCAATATTGCAATCGTCTACGACGCCGGTCACTGCATCATCGGGGAGCGCCCCGAAGCCCTTCTAAATACTGTGGCCGATTACGCCGAGCAATGGGAGACTTTCATCGTGGGCCACCAATCAGGTCTCATCAACCCTTAGATCATTGAGTGCAGCCGCTGGGGCTTTCTTGTTTCAGCCATTGCGATGAGTAGGGGCACGGCAATGCCGTGCCCCTACGACGGTAAAGCCAATCCAATCACTGCGGGATTCTCAGGGTCCTGTGACCACTTCATTGGGTTTTCTGCGATGTATTTGCGGATGACGTCCAAGACACACTCGGTTCGGATGACGTGTTCGTAGTAATTACGCTGCCAGACCGGTTGGCCGCTACCAAGCCATTCATCTGTGACTCGGCGCGAAACAATCGACTTAAATGACCAGACAATTGTCGGAATAGACCCTCGGACGGGCTTCCCAAAATCCTCGACGTTCTCGGTCAACCCAGGACAGGCCTTCCAGCTTCCACGCGATCTATTGATTTGCAAAATGCCGTGCAGGTGGTTGGGCATTAGCACGAATTCATCCAGCATTATCTCCGGGAAATGGACAGGGATGGATTCCCAGCATTCGATTGCCACGTTGCCGATTGGGCTGGGTGTGAAGAAGGGCTTTTCAAGGACGATTTCGCCGAAAATAGACCGGCGTCCCGCAGTAGATATTGTGATGAAATATGCTCCTGGCTGAGTGTAATCGTAGCCGGGCAGCCGGACAGAGCGATGACGGTAATTTGGGGAGTCGTTTGTGCCGAGAGAATCCATGAATCTGATTGTCGCGCGGATTAATTACGACTTGCACCGGGCGAATGTCACCGTAGGGGCACGGCATTGCCCTGCCCCTACATGCCTGGGTAAGCCTAGGCGTCAATGAGTTTGTCGGTAATGGCTTGGTCGCGGAGCCCCGAGTTCCTCTCCAGATGAGACCGGATGCCGTCCAGAGCCGTGCTGACCATTGCAGCATCCAACAACTTGGCTGCGTAACCGTATTCAGCGACTTCAAGCAGTTCCGGCGCGTTGTCCCGAATAAGGGAAAGCGCCCATTCGACCTGGTCCGCAACCCGTACCAGACCTTCGGGGAAGTCCGTATGGGAATTGCCTGGCCGTCCCAGCCCGCTGCGTGTCAGCCCCGCCTGGCGGCGGGCCTCATTCTGCTCGTCGTATCCCGTGGTGCGGACATTCCCTGGGATCAGGCTATTCACTGCCACGTTGCTTTCTTCGACCTCGTCCTGCTACTGCCGCCGCAACCGTGCCCACAGACTGTGGCCCCCGCACCGTGATATTATTGGGCCGCTAAACACGGCGATGGAGGACGAACATGGCGCCTGGAGGCAACGACTGGCTCGCCCAAACCCCCGAAGAGACCCTGGAGCCGGAGATCGCCATCTGCGACCCTCACCACCATTTCTGGGTTTCCCGGCCCGAACCCGTCCACTACCAACAATACCTGCTGCCGGAACTGGCCGCCGACATCCACAGCGGCCACAACGTGCGCTCAACAGTGTTCATCGAGGTCCGCGCCGAATACCGCAAGGACGGTCCCGACGAGATGAAGCCCGTGGGCGAGGTCGAGTACATCCAGACCATCGCTGATGAAAGCGCCACCGGAAAGCACGGCCCCGGCAGAGCCGCAGCGGCCATCATCGGGCACGCCGACATGAAGCTGGGAGAGGGGGTGCGGCCGGTGTTGGAAGCCATGAAAGCCGCCAGTCCCAACCGCTTCCGGGGCGTGCGCCATTCGGTCGGCTGGGACGAAAGTCCGGAACTGGCCAACCGCGACATCAAAGGCGCGTTGGGCACCGACGGCTACCGGACTGGGGCCAGAGCCCTGGCCGACATGGGCCTGATACTGGAGAACTCCCTCTACTTCCACCAGCTATCCGAGTTGGCAGATTTCGCCAAGGCAGTGCCCGAACTGCCCATCGTCCTGAACCACATCGGCGGCCTGTGCCGGGTAGGTCCCTACGCCAACCGGGATGAAGAAGTCCTGCCCGAATGGAGGAGGGGCGTAGAGGAAGTGGCCAAATGTCCCAACATCATCATGAAACTGGGCGGTGTTGGACAACTCCGCTACGGCTTCTATTGGCACGACCGGGAAACCGCCATCGGCTCCGAGGAGTTGGCCAAGGATCTGAGCCTGCTTATGGAGCATTGTATCCAACAGTTCGGCCCTGACCGCTGCATGTTTGAAAGCAACTTCCCGGTGGACAAGGTGTCCTACTCCTACAACGTGGTGTACAACGCTTTCAAGCGGCTTTCCAAGGGCTATTCGGCCACGGAGCGGGCCGCCATGTTCCACGACACTGCCGCCCGCGTTTACAACATTAACGTTTAACCAAATCGATCAACCAAGCCTGGTCGGAATGGAGCAAGATTGAAATGGAAGTGAGACCCTTCACCATCGCCGTTGAGGAAGGCGTTCTGGACGACCTGCGCCGGCGCCTGGCGGATACCCGCTGGCCGGACGAGATTCCAAACACCGGATGGGACTACGGCAGCAATCTGGCCTACCTGAAGGAACTGGTCGAGTATTGGCGGACTGGGTTTGATTGGCGCGCGCAAGAGGCCAAACTCAACGCCTTTAGCCACTTCAAGTCTGAGGTGGACGGACTGGACATCCACTTCATCCACGAGCGGGGCAAAGGGCCGAATCCCATCCCATTAATCATCACCCACGGGTGGCCCAGTTGTTTCTTCGAGATGACCAAGATTATCCCTTTGTTGTCCGACCCGGCCAGCCACGGAGGAGACCCTGTCGACTCCTTCGATGTGGTAGCGCCCTCTCTGCCGGGCTTCGGGTTCTCCGACCACTCGAAAGACCGGGGCATGGAGGTCCAGCGGGTGGCCGGTATGTGGAACAAGCTCATGACCCAAAACCTGGGCTACCCCAGATTCGCCGCCCAGGGCGGTGACATCGGTGGCGGAGTGACCGCCCGGCTGGGCTTCTCCCATGCCGAAAGTCTGTTCGGCATCCACCTGACCTCCATCACCAGGCCCACTCCCTACCTGGGCCCCGGCTCCAAGCCCATTACCGAAGCCGAGCAGGCGCTCATCGACCAGCGCGCTAAGTGGTTCGATGACGAGGGCGGCTACAATCATATCCAGGGCACCAAACCCCAGACCTTGGCCTATGGGCTGAACGACTCCCCGGTCGGGTTAGCGTCGTGGATCGTGGAGAAGTACCGCACTTGGAGCGACTGCGGCGGCGACGTGGAGCAGAGCTACACCAAGGACGAATTGCTGACCATAGTCACCATATATTGGGTGACCCAGACCATCAGCTCGTCCACCCGGATGTACTACGAGAACCAGAAGACCCTGTGGGTCATGGGAAAGGACCAGAAAGTGTCCGCGCCTGCCGCCATGGCCATGTTTCCTCAGGAGATCTCCAAACCTCCCTGGGAGTGGGGCGAGCGGTCCTACGACGTCCAGCGGTGGACCGAGATGACCAGCGGAGGCCACTTTGCCGCGTTGGAAGAACCGGAGCTTTTAGCGGAAGATGTCCGCGCTTTCTTCCGCCCTTTCAGGGACGGCTAGGGGACATAGATCTTGAAGGCGAAAGACGCAGCGATGGTGGTATCCAGGCTCCTGACATACAACTCCTGGATGCCCGATCCAGGGAAAGCGTAAACGACGGTGCGGGCGGTCTTTGCAGGGCTGATCTCAATGAGATAGTCTTCCTCGGCGGCACTCCAGATGCCCGCGATGTTGCTGTCTGTGCCGCTCAGGAAGATGTAATGTTCGACTCCCTCATCGACGTCAATCACGTAACCCTGGGATTCCCCGCCTTTGTCGGTGGCGCCCTCCACCAGTGTTCCCAGGTAGATTTCGGTGGTGCCCCCGCCGCATGCTGTCACGGCCACCGCCACCAGACCGGTTAGAACAAGCAACGGAAGCTTCATAAATCACTCCAGCTCATGGTTATCTCTCTTAACTGTAACCACAACATCGCGTTAGTGGGAAGCCATAGGCGGCATAAGCCCGAAGATGAGCCTGGACCATCAGCCGTGTTGCTTCCATTTTCACCAGAACATATACTCCCAATGATCCAGCCTATGCCTGGTACCAAATTTGGCGGTGCGACCATACGCCAGGGGGAAATTGGACTCATTCGAAGAGCGAGCCAGACTATATAAATCAGAATCAGAGGGTTTTCAAGATTATCTGAAGAGCATTCCCGAGGACGCCTGGGGCCGTCAGAGCGCTTGCGATGAGTGGTTGGTTGGGGACGTGGTCGCCCACTTGGTCGGAAATGCCGAGTTCTACGCCGGCACAGTCGCCCGAGGTTTGCAGGGCGAGTCATCCCCACCTGAAGGCCGCCCCGCGGCCGGGACGGGGCATCCGTCTCTCAGTGCGGCGGCCCTTGCCAAGTCCTCCATCGCCGCCAAGGAGAGACTGGGAGATAAGCTGCTTGAGACCTATCTAGAGAAGGACAACATATTGATAAACCTTCTCACCGGGCTGGGCCCAGAGGACCAGGTCAAGCCTTGCTACCATCCGGGCAGCATCGTGCCCGCCGGAAACTTCGTGGATCTCCGCTTCAAGGAAGTGGTGCTCCACCAGTGGGACATCCGCTCTGCCATCGAGGAGAAAGCGACCCTTTCCTCCGCCAGTTTGGCCTCGATGATTATCTTGATCAAGGAATCATTCGCGTCCGGCTCGCTCCGCTGGGCCTTCTGGGCCGGGCCCGCCCTGGAACATCCGGTGCGCTACCGGTTTGAAGTAAAAAGCCCGGTACCGGTGACGGCCGACATCGTGGTGGAGGGAGACGGGTTTCGTTACGAAGAGGCGCCACAGGGTACGGCGGACGTGGTATTTCGCTGCCACACCCACGTCTTCGCCTTGCTGATGTCCGGGCGAATGCCAGCCTCGGAGGCCATGGCCGCCGGGCATCTGGCGGTGGACGGCGACGCCGGATTGGCCGGGCAGTTCAGCCAATGGTTCAAGGGAATCTAGCCGGGTGGCCTTAACCGGTCCAGCGCCTCGACCGATATCCAATAGGTGGACCATCCTTCCGCTTTTTGAGCGCCCAGGTTCTTGTAGAACCTGATTGCTGGTTCATTCCCATCCACCACCGACCAAGACATCCTGGGGTAACCTCGCGCCCTAGCTAATCCGCCGCCGTAGACCATCAACTCCCGGCCCACGCCGCTGCCTCGCCATTCGGGCAGCACGAATATGTCTTCCAGGTACAAGATTGGACGGCCTAGGTAGGTCGAGTAACGCTGGCAGAACACCGCGAACCCTACGGGTTCTGATTCGTGATAAGCAAAGACAGCTTCGGCGTAGGGTTCGGGACCGAAAAACGACTTCCGCAGGTCATCTTCGGTGGCCAAGACCTCATCGGCCAGCCCTTCATACTCGGCCAGCCCCTTGATGAACCTCAGGATCAGGGAAACGTCGTCAGGCGTGGCAGGTTGGACGGTGAGCTTGCTATGGCTAGTCATACCGCTTATCCCACCCGGTACCGGTTTAAGAGGTCCATGTTCAACTCATAGCCGATGCCCGGCCTGTTGGGCACGGTCACGTATCCGTCATCATCGGGTTGCAGCAAAGGCTGAAACATCTCGGCCCGCAGCGGGTCGACGGCCACCGGGTAAATCTCCAGAAACTCGCCGTGGGGTATGGCCGCCGCCAGGGGCAGTTGCAGTTCCTGGCAGCCGTGGGGGGCGATGGACACGCCGCGCTCGGCGGCGAGGTCGGTGATGTCCTTGGCCACGTCGTATCCAGGGAAGATGCCCACGTCCACGTTCAGGATGGAGGCGCCCTTGTGGTCCAGGAGGGTTTTGAAGTGGGCCAAGTGGTAGCCGTTCTCACCGGTGGCAATCTTGACGCTGGAAGCCTCGGCCAACTTGCCGTGGCCCTCGTAATCGTGGATCGGCAGGGGCTCCTCAAACCAGTAGACGTCGTATTGGGACAACTGCCGCGCGAACTCCAGAGATTTTTCTAAATCGAGGGCGCAGTTGGCGTCCACCAGAAGGGTCGCGTCGTCGCCGATGGCCTTGCGCGCTGCTTCCACTCGGCGCATGTCGCCGGCCACGCCCACGTTCGGGTCGCCAATCTTGATCTTCACCGCCGATGCGTGCATCTCTTCGACGTTGAATCGCACCTCTTCTTGCAGTTCCTCCAGTCCCTTGCCTTCGGCGTAGTAACCGCCCGCGATGTAGGTTCGGATGCGTTTTTGCGCCCCGCCCAGCATCTGGTGGATGGACTGGCCCAACGCTTTGCCCTTAATGTCCCAGCAGGCGATGTTGATGGCGGCCAAGACCTGGGTATTTATGCCGCCGATGCCCAGTATCTTGATTAGCTTCTCGCCCAGGTCGTGGGACAGGGAGCGGGTGTCCATGGGGTCGCGGCCCACCACCAGAGGCCGGAAGTAGTCAACATAACCTGGGAACAGGTTCAGGGGCCGTTCCGCCGCAGTGCCGCCGTTCCAACCATAGCCGGTGACGCCCTCGTCGGTATGCACCGTCACCTTATGGAGCCGCCCTGGCCCGTAGAAATGGCCGCCGTTCCAGATGCCCGGCCTCTCCCACTCGAATACCTCGCTTTTGACATCGGTTATCTTCAAGGTGCCCCGTCCGACCTCAATTCCAGATTGCCGCTGGTCACGGCACGTCCATCCGGCGCAGACGCCTTACGCCCAGCAACAAAAATACCACGGTTACGACCGCCGCGCCGCCGATGGCCACGGGAAATTCGATGACCCGGTCCTCCAACGCCGGGAAACTGGGCTTGTCCAGGCCGCTCATGATCGCAAGGGAGTACCCGCGTACGCTGAGATAGTCGACGCCACTCATGAAAGTGCTTATGACCCCTTCCCAGAGCAAGACGTAGATCAAGGCGAAGGGCAACGCCCGGGTGGTCACCAGCCCCAACCAAGTGAATATGGCCGCGTAAGCCAGCGCGCCCGCGCCCAGAGCGACGGCAACCGCCAGGGCGGGTCGAACTTCTCCGTCGAAGCCCAATAGGGTGGCGACCACGCCGCTGACCACCAGCAGCGGGCCGCAGATGATTAACGGAGCCAGCACCTTTGGCATGACGATGCGCCACCGGGCCACCGGCATGAGCGCCAGATAGCCCAGCGTCTTGTCTTCCAATTCATTGCCGAAGGACGAGGTCGCCAGGGCCATGGTCACGATGGGCAGTATCCCGGCGACCAACAGGCCGTCCAGTAGGATGTTGGTGAAATTGCGGTTGAATTCAGCCTCGGTCTCGCCCGTGTTCGCGAAATGGACTATGAGCGCTAACCCGACCGGCAAGGCCGCCAGCAACAGGATCAAAATGATCCGCCAGCGGCCCGTCAATTGACGCATGGATAGCCCGAATATGACTCCCATCTAGCGGTCGACCACGTAGCTGAAGATACTTTCGATTTTAAAGATGGAGGACCAGAGGGTGGTACTCATCTAACGGTCCACCACGTAACTAAAGATACTTTCAAGGGAGTCGTCCATGGGCTCCACCCGCATCAAACGGATGCCATGCTCCTGCGCCAGCCGGGGGATGGACCGCTGCAACGCCGTGACGTTCCGGCTCAGAACGGTCAGTTCCCCGTCGGCACCGATGCTCACCGAATCGACGTCGTCGGTCCCGGCCAGCGCGGATGCCATTCGGCGCGACGAATCGGTCACAACCCGCACCCTGTAGGCCTGCTCGTCCAGCTTCTCCCGGATGGCCCGGAAGTCGCCGGCCGCGGCTAGTTTGCCGCTGACCATCAAAAGGATTGTGGAGGCCAGGGTCTCGACCTCTTCCAGTATGTGTGATGAGATGAGGACCGTCCGGCCTTCCTTGGCGAGACGGACCATCGTATCGTGGAAATCCAGTCGTTGGCGTGGGTCGGTGCCGTTGAGGGGTTCGTCGAGGACCAGCACCTGGGGGTCGTGCACTAGGGCCGCTGCCAGCCGCATGCGCTGACGCATGCCCCGGGAATAGGTGGCAAGTTTTCGGTGCTGGGCTTCCTCGAGGCCCACCAGTCCGATGGCTCGGTCCACCGGGCCGGCGATGGGGCTCAGCCCGTGTAGCCTGGCGGCGAACTCGACGAACTCCCGGCCCGTGTAGAACCCGTAGACCGCTTCATGCTCGGACATGACCCCGATATCACGGTAGAGCTCCGGGTTGTTTCGCGCCCGTTGACCCAGGACCGTCACGTTGCCCTCCGAGGCAGAGGCTTTGCCGGTGATCATGTGCAAGATGGTGGATTTTCCAGCCCCGTTGGGGCCCAGCAGGCCAGTGATGCCAGGCTGGACTTGAAAGCTGACATCGTTGACCGCCACCACACTGCCGAACCACTTGGAAACACCCATAACATCGATTGCCGCAGTTTGATATTCGCTCATGCCGTTATTCTCCGGTAGCGCAGCCAGAGAGCAGCGCCAAGTCCCCCGGTCAATATCAAGTACCAACCTATAGGCACGATCCGCGGTAGCTCGGCGCTCAATCGGGCGCGCCATCCTTCATCCTCAGCATCGAATATCATATTATTGACGTTGGTGGGCACCTGGCTTACGTTTACCAGTCCATACCACTTGGCTGCGTCGCCGGTGAAGGGTTCGCACTGGGACTCACGTTCGTTTTCTCGACCTTCGGGGCACCCGGTAAGGATAGTGCTGGCCGCAGCGCATATGATGAAAACTCCTATGACGAAAGCCGCGGCATATGCCCGGCGGTCTGTGAATGCCGCCACCGCGAGCGGCAGCGTGGTTATGAAAGCCGCCAGCAGGAACCCTGCTCCCAAAATGCGGGGGATATCCAGCCAATTGTCCTGCAGATATTCCAATGGGTCGGCCGCCGACAGGACCAGACCGGCAAGCAACACCATCTGTCCCGAATAGACCAACAGTAATGTGATGGCGAAGAAGGCCAGCCACCGCGCCGCCAGATAATCCGTGATGCTCAACGGCCTTACGAGATAGAGGCTGAGCACGCCGTGGCGCCGGTCCGGGCACAGCAGTTCTGGAGCGATTATCGCGGCAAAGATGAGCAGAACTATCGAGACGATCTGGTAGTAATCGTCATGGCCCGGGAGGTCCAACTGGTTATCGGTCAATGAGATGACAAATGCGATGATTATGGCCGGGGCCATGGCTGCGCCGAATAGAAGTATGGGCAGGACCTTTGCCCCTGCGCCACGACCCAGGCCCAAGGTGGTCCGGAACCCGTCGAAGAACACCGCCTTCCGGGCCCGCATCCGGCCTTCGCGAGGGCCGTCGTAATGCTGGTAACCGAGGTCGAAGAGTTCGCCAGTCCGCTGGGTCATTATTGCTCGGTCCGGAAGATGTCGGTCAACTGATGCCGCCGGAGCGCCATCCGGCGGAGACGGGCGTTGGTCTCCACCAAGGAATCGCGAATGGCGTCATACTGCTCCACGCTTTCCAGTTCAACGGCCAGGGACACCCCGTCAACCACGGCGTTCACCCCCCGGTTGGCCAGGGCTGTAATCAACTGCTCCCGGTCGCCGTCTACGTCAATCAGCACTGTTTCCGTTTCACGGGTAAATTGGGCCACGTCGCCCTGTTCGGTGACTCGGCCGCTTTCCAGCACGATGATCCGGTCACAGGTGCTCTCCACGTCCCCCATGAGGTGTGAAGATAGGATGATGCTGATGCCAAACTCGTGGCCGGTGCGCCGGATGAGCCGCAGCATCTCATCGCGGCCGCTGGGATCTAGGCCTGCAGTGGGCTCATCCAGCAGCACCACCACCGGGTCGTGGGCCAAGGACTGGGCCAGCTTCACCCGTTGTTTCATGCCCGTGGAGTATTGTCCGATGGGCCGGTACCGCTCCTCTTCCAGCCCCACGTGCCGCAATATGTCCGCGGAACGCGTCCTGGCTTGCGCAGGTGGGATGCCGCTCACTTGGACCATATGGGTGAGGAACTCGGAGGCGGTGATGGCGGTGGGCAGGCAATCGTGCTCGGGCATGTACCCGAGGCGGGCCCGGACCTCCAAAGATTCATAGGGCATCTCGCCCAACACCTCGGCGGACCCGGACGTTGGCTTGAGCAGACCCAAGAACAGCTTGATGGCCGTGCTCTTACCTGCGCCGTTGGGCCCCAGCAGGCCGGTGATCCCTTCCTGCACCTGGAAGTCCACGGACTCCAGGGCAATGGTCGGTCCGTAATGCTTGGTGAGCGATTTAGCTTCCAATAGCGTGGCCACGCCGGTATTATACCTGGGCTTACGTGCGCCTGGATGCTGGCTTTTTAGGATTATTGACTTGTTTCGTTGGGCAGACCATAGTGCAGGCGCGGCCAGAGGCTATTTCAAAATGTGGTTTGACAGGTCCCCCGATGCATCGGGGGACCTGTCAAAGGACCCAACAGCGGGTCGCACAGGATTTTGAAATGGCTTCTACCAGATGCTGATCCTGGAGGTAACCTTATGGCGACACTGGTCACCGGCGGTACCGGATTCGTCGGAGCGAATATCTTGAAAGACCTGGCAAGCAACGGTCACCAGGTGATTAGCTTCGACATCAACGGGCTGGACCAATTGCTGCGTGACTTCATTGGAGCGGGTACGGGGGAGGCTTCCCCGCAGGTGACCTACATCCAAGGGGACATCGTTGACCGGACGTCGGTGGAGCGCTTGGGCAACGAGCACTCCATCGACAAGATTGTCCACGCGGCGGTCTACACGGTAAACCGGGTGGCACTGGAGACTGACCGCAGCCGTGACGTCGTGGCCATCAACATTGAAGGGACGGCCAATCTCTTGGAGCTGGCCCGCACCCAGCAGGTACCCCGGTTCGTCTACGTCAGCTCCGGAGCGGTTTACGGCTCGGCCCTGCCAGGGGACCAGACCCTGAATGAAGATACCCCTCCGGCCCCTCAGGACCTGTACGGCATCACCAAATTCGCCAGCGAGATGATTACGCGGCGTTATGGTGAGCTACACGGCATATCCACCGCCAGCGTGCGCCTCAGCACACCCTACGGCCCCATGGAGCGCATCACCGGCCACCGGGCCGTCATGGTCGGTGTTTTACGACTGGACCGGACGGGCGGCGCGGGTAGAGAGCATCACCGCCGAGGATATGGATCAAGGCCGGGACTATACCTACGTCGCGGACATCGCCGACGGTATTCGCACCGTGTTGGACGCACCGTCGTTGCCCCACGGCCTCTACAACGTCACGGCCGGAAAATGGGTGACATTTCAGGAGATATTGGACCAGGTGCTCGAAATGTCACCCGGCGCCGAAGTTGTCACACCCCCAGCATCTCAGGTTAAGCCTGGAAGCGAGGGGTACGCCCGCGGCCCTCTCTCCGGGCACCGGCTTTTCGATGACCTGGGATGGACGCCCAAGTATGACTTAAAGGCAGGACTGGCCGACTACATCAAGTGGCGAAGAGACGTCAATTTTCTCGACTGAATCGTTTCTATCAGGCAAAGGGTTTTTGACAAATACACGACGCCGGAATAGGATTGGCGCCTCAGGCGAGAGCGCATGATTCTCGCGATTTTCTTCGACGGAGGCATTCAAGATGGAAGCTACAGGAATTTCTCACATAGCAGTCTGCGTAAGTGACATGGACAAGTCCCTGGCCTTCTACCGGGACATCCTGGGCATGAAGGTGACCAAGGACGAGATTCAAGACACCAGCACCGGTGGACTCACCCACACCTACAAGCACCACCGCAACAACCGCCGCACTGTCCACATCGGCTGGGGCCAAGACCCCTTCTTGGTGATGACCAGCCACCCCGGCGACCAATCCGACGGCGGACCCATCAAGCTGGACCAAGTGGGAGTGAGCCACCTTTCATTCACGGTCAACGACGTGCGCGGACTTGCCGACGAGTTGGTGGCCAAGGGAGTGGAGATCGCCGGGGGTATCGAGGCCTTCGCCGATGCGCAAGGAAACGTCCGAACCTTTTTCGCCTTCGATCCCGACGGCATATTGGTCCAATTCGACAATGGGGTCGAAGCCTAATGCCAGACATAGGCAAATCTTACCCCAATATTTCACCCCCACTCTAACTCTCCCCCTTAAGGAGGAGAGAACTTGTCCTTTCCCCCGGCGCGGGGGAAGGTTAGGATGGGTATAAACCGGGCACATGGGTAACACTTTCCTAGAGGATGGAGGAAATGGCCATGGGGAGGAAAGCGGTGCCCTGGAAGAATATAAGCCCTGAGATGGAACAAATCCAGTTCATTAAGCGGTGGCAGGAAGGGAGAGTAAGCTTCGTGGCTTTGTGCCGGGCTTTTGACATCAGCCGGAAGACTGGCTACAAACGCATTCAACGCTTCAAGGAATGGAGCTGGAGTGGCCTGAGTGATTTGAGCCGAGCCCCTTATAGTCACCCCAACCGCACAAAGCGGGCAGTGGTGGAACGTATCGTCACGGCCCGCCGTGAGCATCCCACCTGGGGACCCAAGAAGCTGGTGGCCTGGCTTAGAGGCCGTGAGCCTGATGTCCCCTGGCCGGCCCCCAGCACCGCCGGGGACCTGCTGGACCGGGCGGGGCTGGGGCAAAGACGCAAGGGGAGACGCCGCTCGGCTCCCTGGAGCCAACCCCTTGCTACGGCAGAGTACCCCAACGACCTGTGGTGCATCGACTTCAAGGGCTGGTTCCGCACTGGAAACGGCGTGCGGGTAGACCCCCTCACGGTGGCCGACGCCGCCTCCCGTTACCTCTTGGTCTGCCATGGACTGGAGCGGCCCCGGGGCCCTCAGGTGCGCCAGGTCATGGAGCGTGCTTTCAGGGAGTACGGATTGCCGTGGACCATCCGTAGCGACAATGGCCCACCCTTCGCCAGCGTGGGTCTGGGGGGACTCTCGCCCCTGGCGGTGTGGTGGGTCAAGCTGGGAATCCTGCCAGAGCGCACCCAGCCGGGGCACCCGGAACAGAACGGGCGGTTGGAGAGGCTGCACCGGACGTTGAAGGCGGAGACGGCCAATCCTCCCCAGGCTACGCCCGTGAAGCAGCAACGGGCCTTCAGTGGCTTTCGGGCCAGCTACAACGATGAGCGGCCTCACGAGGCGCTGGGCCAAGAGCCTCCGGCCGAGCGGTACCGGCCGTCGGCGCGTGCTTATCCCACCAGGGTAGAATCCCCAGAGTACGGGGCCGGGACCTCGGTGCGGAGGGTAAAGACCAATGGAGAGATCAAGTGGAAAGGAGACAGGATGTACCTGAGCGAGTCCTTGCGTGGTGAGCCAGTAGGACTTACCCCAGTGGATGAGCGGTACTGGAGCATCCAGTTCGGACCGCTTCACATCGGGCTCTTGGACAGTTACTTGAATCGGACCCTGCATACACCTACTCTGGTGTTACCTATGTCCCCGGTCTAAGTGACACCCATGTGCCCGGTCGTACAATGGGGGCGTCCCTCGGAGCATCAATACCACCGGAGGTCTGTGTCATGGCCAGTGAGACCAAGGAAGGCAGAAAGATCCAATTCGGCATCTTCGATTGGGTTGAGTGGGATCAGAATTCCCCGTCCCAGATTTTGGAGGACCGGCTGAAACTTCTGGAGTACGCCGACAAGCAGGATTTTTCTGCTACCACACGGCGGAGCACCACACCACGCCCCTCAGTGTCGCTCCATCCCCCGGCATATTCCTTTCGGCCGTCGCCCAGCGCACCTCCCGGATCCGTCTTGGTCCCCTGGTCTTCCTGCTGCCCCTCTACAATCCCTTGCGCCTGATTCAAGAGGTCTGCATGCTGGACCATCTGAGCCACGGCCGCTTGGAGTTGGGGGTTGGCCGCGGCATTGTCCCCTACGAGGTGGAGCGGTTCGGAGTTGACCCCGAGGACCGACCGGCCATGTTCGAAGAAGCCCTTAAGGTGCTGCTGAAAGGGCTGACCAACGAGACACTGGACCATCAAGGCCGGTTCTACAACTACCAAGATATCCGGTTGTGGGTCCGGCCCTACCAACAGCCTCACCCTCCCGTCTGGTACGCCAGCGGAAACATCGAGACGGTGCCCTGGATGGCCCGTAACGGCCTCCACACCAGCCACATCTTCGACAGCAACGCCAATACCAAGAAGCATTTCGACCTGTACCAAGAGGTCTGGGTGAAACACAAGAACGACCCGGACCGGATCAACAGTGGCGTCACCGAACCGAAGCAAGGCCAGACCCGCCACATCTACATCGCCCCTACAGACGCCGAAGCGGTAAAAGAGGCCCGGGAAGCCTGGAAAGCGTGGTGCGACAACATCAACTACCTCTGGAAAGTTGGCAATTCCGATTACCTGAAGTGGCTGTACGACTTCGACGGCCTTCATGCGAACGAAATGATTATCGCCGGCTCGCCCCAGACGGTGAGAGATCAGGTCTGGCGGGCCATAGAAGAGTCGGGCGTCAACTATTTCGTCAGCGTCTTCGCCTGGGGCAATATCCTCCACGAAAAGGCCAAGCGATCGATGAAGTATTTCGCGGACGAGGTAATGCCCCGGGCCCGGTAGGCCTTGGAACTGCGTCATCCGCACGTAGGGGCACGGCACTGCGGTGCGCCTACGTGCGGCGGGTTTTCACTTAGTCAGCTTCGCTGGCGGCAGGTATTGGCCGCGCCTGACCCTCGACCTGTAACTCCGGCAGCCATTTAAGCGCCTTGGGCATGTACCAGTTGGCGTCGCCCAAGAGCTTCATCGTCGCCGGGACCAGGATGGTCCGGACGATCGTGGCGTCCAGGAGGACGGCCACGGCCATGGCGAACCCGAATTGCTGGAAGGCCACCAGATCGCCCGTGGCGAATCCGGCGAACACCGCCACCATGATTAGGGCAGCCCCGGTGATGAGGCCGGCCGTTGAACGCAGTCCGTGGGCCACCGCCTCGTCATTGCGGCCCGTCTGCAGGTACCGCTCCCTGATCCGGCTCAGCAGGAACACCTGGTAGTCCATGGACAACCCGAAGAGGACGGCGAAGAGCATCAGCGGGATCCACTGTTGAATCACGGCCACCTGCTCGAAGCCGAACAGTTCATTGCCCACCCCCTTCTGGAAGACCAGCACCAGCAGCCCGTAAGCCGCGCCCACCGAAAGCAGGTTCATAATCATGGCCTTAGCCGGGATGACGATGGACCGGAACACCAGCGTCAGAAGTATGAAGCTCAGACCCAAGACCAACGCGATAACCGGTATCTGGTAGTCGCTGGTCAGGTCGATGAAGTCAATCTCCTCAGCGGTGGTCCCGGTAACCAGCACCTGGGCCAGCACCCCGGAGAATGCTTCCGGCACATATTCGTCCCGCAACGTCCGTACGGCTTGGACCGTCTCTTCACCGCCGGTGGCGTCGCCAGCCAGGGCCAGGGTCATCACCGCCAGGTCCCCGGACTCATTAATCTCTACCCTGCTGGGGCCGACGCCGGGTTGGAACCCATGAGCGCGGTCAACCGTGACATGGCGCCCTGGACCGCCGTGGAATCGATGTCGCCGTTGACGACAATCTCCGCTGGGTCGTTGAGACCGGCCCCAAACTCTTGGTCCAAGACCATGAATCCCTGTTTGGCCTCCGACGCATCTGGGAACGTGCTCACGCCGAAGGTGCCGGTCTGTATGCCCAGGTAGGGCACCGCCGCGGCGATAAGGAGGCCCGCCGTCACGACTAGCCCAATCATGGGCCGCCGCATCACTGCCCGGGTGACCCGGTCCCACATACCGCCCTCTTGGGCCGTTCCGGCGCCGGTCTGGCGGCTGGTAAAGGGCACCCGGAACCTCTCGACCCGGTCTCCCATGACACTTATGACCGCAGGGAGAAGGGTCAGTGAAGCCATGACGGCAATGGTCACCCCCAAGATGGCACCTATGCCCAGGCTGATCCATACGCTGTGGGGAACGATGAGCAGACCAACCACGCCAATACGACGGTCAGTCCGCTGAAGACCACGGCCCGTCCGCCAGTGGCGCCGGCGGTGGCGATGGCGTCAATGACATTGAGCGCTTTGGCCCGCTCTTCCCGGTAGCGGGAGAGCACGAACAGCGAATAGTCGATACCCACGGCCAGACCAATCATGGTAATCATGTTCTGGACGAAGACGTGCATCTCGAACACCTGGCCGATGAGGGACACCATACCAACCGCGATAACGATGGCGCCCACCGCCAAGACCATGGGCAGGACAGCCGCCGCCAGCGTTCCGAACACGGCGGCTAAGATCAACATGGCGAAGGGCATGGCGATGGCCTCGCCCTTCTCCAAGTCTTTCTGAGTGAATTCGGTATAGTCCCTGGAGAATGAGGCCGTGCCGGGCATGAATACCTCGGCGCTCTCGGGGGCTGGCACAGACTCCAGCGCATGGCGGACCTTGCTGATGTTGGCCTCCGCCTCTTTGAACGCGCCGGCCATGACCAGCGGAATCAGAGTGCTGTTGCGTTGGTTGGAAACCAGTGTCTCGTCGCCGGTCTGATAGTAGTTGATGCCCCCGGCGACTATCCCGCTGCCCAGTCCCATCACCTCATCGTAGAGACGGAGCACGTAGCCTCGGAACTGGGGAGACTCCACAGTCCCGTCGACGTACCTGACAATCACCACGTCGTTCACCCCTTGCGGCCCCCGGAGCCGGTCCTCAATCAACTGATTGGCTTTTTCCGATTCCGGGTTGCTGAAGAAGGTGAACTCGGTCGTGGTGGCGTCCTTGAACAGCGCCACAATCAATACCATGGCCGTCGCCCAAATCAGGATTGTCCGTTTGGGACGGCTGGCGCTGGCCCGGGCCAAGTTCTCCGTTGAAAATCCACTAAACATTGTTCGCTCCCCTTTTCTGGGCCGGTTTTCGCGTCCGGACCAAACTTCTTAATCAGAAATTCGACACCCGGCCCGGCACATCGGACAAACGTCCGATATTTTGGGCCGGGTGTCGAATTTCTGAGAAACATGGTCAAACGAGCGTAGGGGCACGGCATTGCCGTGCCCCTACGCGTCGAAACACTATCCTACCTTGCCGCTCAGACCAAGGCGTGTTCCATGGCGAACATGGTGGCTGCGGCCCGGCTGGTGACCCCGGCCTTGTTGTAGATGTGCTCCAGGTGGGTGCGCACGGTGCTCTCTGACACCGTGAGCGCGTCGGCCACTTGGGCCCGGTTCATGCCCTTGGCGATGAGCCGAAGCACTTCCACCTCCCGGTCGGTCAGACCCATGGGCCACTGCCGGCGGGCGGTCCGCTGCCGCTGGGGATGGTCCTGCCCCTCCAAGACGTGGACCAAGCCGTCGAAGGAATCGGGGCAAAACGCGGCATCCACTTCTTGGGCCATCAGGTCCAGCGTCGCTCCCGAATCCATTTCGGTATGCCCCGGCATCTCATGGCATAGTTCGTCGTACCGGTCGGCCACCGCGATAATCCTGGCGCCCAGCGGTGTCTGAAAGCCGCGAAGGCCCCGGTGGTAGCCCATTCCGTCCATCTGTTCATGGTGGGCCCCCACCAGTTCGGACACTGTCTCAAGCTCGGGCACATTGGAGAGGATACGTTGGGCGTGGTACGGGTGCAGGCGGATCTGCTCCATCTCCGCATTGGTCAACTTCTCCGGAGGCTTCTCCAAGACGAAGGAAGGCACGGTCACCAGGCCGAGGTTGTGCATCAGGCCCGCTATCTGGATGTTGGAGACTTCTTCCTCCGGAAGGCCCATCTGGTGGGCGATGGCCAACGATATCTCGGCCACCCGCCGGGACTGACCCAGGATGTACTTGGACTTCATGTCCGCGAAATCGGCGAAAGACAGCGCCACCTCGGGCAGCTTCTCCAGGCTGGTGTACCGGTACTGGGAGTCCGGCTCCGCCGTCAACAGGGAGTCCCAGACCTGGTTCCGCTCCAGTACCTCCCAGAAATCCTCCTTCTTGGCAACCGCCAGGAAGGCGTCGACCACCGACGGGTCGAAGGCCTTGCCGCGGCGGTCTTTGGCCAGGTCCATGGCCCCTTCACGGCCTTTGATCTGATGGAAGATTTCCAGAAATGCGGTCATATAGGCAATCCGGGCGATCAACGAAATCGAGGTCCCTCTCGACCCGTTGGGGCCTTGGCCGTCCCACCGCTCGAAAATGTCTTCCATGGCATCCTGGACCGCTTTGGACATGCCCAGGCGGCTGGAGAACCGGTGGGCCACCTGAGAGGTGTTCAACATAGCCTCTTTCACCCGCTCATCGCCGTGAAGGATGAATTCCAGGATGTGGGCCCCTCTCACGTGCAGCGGGGCACCCGGGGCCATGTATTTGAGCAGCCAGACGAAAGCGCCCAAGGAGGCCTTGGACTGGTTTCCAACTGACTGGACGTATAGGTCCTTCCTGGCGGTAGTCTCGTCGCCCTGGATGTAGCTGGCCAAGGGCCTGGTCCAGGCCGTGCAACCCGAGTCCATCAGAAGCTCGGCGTAGTAGAGGTCGGCGGTCTCCTCGGGCAGCAATTCCATCTCTTGGGCTATCTGCACCCCGATGTAACGGGCCCTGGCCGCGTGTTCTTCGGGCCAAGTCGGCGCCCAGAGACAGCGCGCCCAAAAGGTCTGCTGTGCGCATGTAACCGTTGGTGGTAACTTTAGCGTTGGAATCGGCCATATATTAATCGCGTCTCTAATTGTGCGGAAACCGGTCTGCAACGCATTATACCAACGTCCATCGAGCCGCCGCCGCCGCATCACGGCCCCGTCCTTCCAGTGCGAAGCAACTCAGGGAGCCGGACTATCCAATCGTGTTGCCTCATTAGAAAGTGTTACCCAACGGCCCCCGATTCTTGTTAGAATCTATCCACCTTTGGGGGAATCACACGGGCAGAGGATTCCGAAGGAGCCTGAATATGCCGGACGAACTGGGATGGCGCGCCAACTGGGGAGTAATAGCGCCCTCGACCAACACCTCGGTCCAACCTGAGTTCGACGCGATGCGCCCCCGGGGTGTGACCAACCACATGTCGCGCATCTGGATCCCCGACGACCCGGTGGGCAGCGATGAGGATTTCGAGCAGTTGATGATGAACATCCGGAAGGAATGGGACAACGCCATCCTCCGGGTCATGACCTGCAATCCGGACTATCTGGTGATGGGCATGTCCTCGGAGACCTTCTGGGGCGGACTGCAACAAGCCAACGAGCTTCGTGCCCGCATGACCGAGATGTCGGGGCTGCGGGTGGCCATGGGGTCCGATGCCTGCCAGGCGGCCCTGAGATGCTACGGCGACATCAAGCGGATCGGTGTCCTCACGCCCTACTGGCCGGTGGCCGACAAGAACGTAAAATTGTTCTTGGAAGACTGTGGATTTGAGGTGGTGGTAATCAAGGGGTTGTGTTGCGAGAAGCCCAGCGCCATGGCCCGCGTAACCGAGAAGGTGATGCTGGACGCCCTATCGGAGCTGAACGAGCACAACGTCGAGGCGCTGGTCCAGTGCGGCACCAACCTAGCGATGGCCCGGTTGGCGGCGGAGGCCGAAAAGTGGCTGAAGAAGCCGGTGATTGCCATCAA
The DNA here is from genome assembly GCA_965237595.1 of Dehalococcoidia bacterium. GTDB lineage: Bacteria > Chloroflexota > Dehalococcoidia > Lucifugimonadales > UBA3495 > UBA9611. The sequence continues at coordinate 24,903 of CBDEFY010000001.1, forward strand.
CACCGCCACCTACTGGTACGCCATGCGGGACAACGGCATGGACGATGTCATCGACGGGTTCGGCTCGCTGATGACCGACTTCCGGGAACTCCCCAAACTGTACTTCGATAAAGTGAAGGATCAAGTTGCGAGCGCCTAGAGTTCAAACTAGGCAAAGACCAAGGAGTCCATAGATGCCTGCAGGCCGACTCAAGAAAACAACTCGGACCAAGGTGGTCCGGAACCATAAAAGAGCTGACTACGACCGGGCGGTGGTAAATGAAATCATCGACGCGACACCCCTCTGCCACGTCTCATATATCATCGACGGGCGGCCCTACGCAACCCCCACTTTCCAGTGGCGGGAGGGCGATGTGATTTACTGGCACGGGTCGTCCGCCAGCCGCTTCCTGCGCCAGATCGTGGGCAAGGAAGTGTGCCTGGTGGTCATCCATTTTGATGGGTTGGTGCTGGCCCGGTCGGCCTTTCACCATTCCGTGAATTACCGGTCGGTGATGCTCTTTGGCCACGCCATAAAGGTCGCAAATGCCGAGAGGGAAGAACACCTCCCAAAATTCGTCGAGAACCTGATCCCCGGCCGCTGGGAGACCCTGAGGCCGGTTACCGCCAAAGAGGCCAACGCCACCACGGTTTTCTCCATGCCCATTAACGAGGGTTCCACCAAGGTCCGGAATGGCCCTCCGATAGACGACGATGAAGACTACTCCCTGCCCATCTAGGCGGGGGTGCTGCCCATCAGCCAGCAATTAGATGACCCGGTGCCCGACCCCAAGAACCTGGCAGGTCTCGAAGTGCCGGCCCACATCCGGGACTTCAAGATGGGATAGAATGTTTAAACGCCCCATTCGATAGGAGATTAGAGATGGCTGAACAGATACGATTGGGAATAATCGGCGCCAGCCCCACCGTGGGTTGGGCCCACCGCTCACACCTTCCGGCAATCGCCGCCAGCCCCGAGTTCGAACTGACCGGGGTCTGCACCACCCGCATGGAGACCGCCGAAGAGGCCAAGAAGCAATTCGGCGCCAGGCTGGCTTTCGACGACTACCAGAAGATGCTGGCCCACCCGGACATCGATGCGGTCGCTGTGGTGCTGCGGGTGCCTTCCCACTACCAGATCACCAAGGACGCGCTGAACGCGGGAAAGCACGTCTTCACTGAATGGCCTCTGGGCGCCACCATTGAGGAGGCCGATGAACTGGCGGAACTGGCCAGAGCCAAGGGGGTGCGGGCGGTGGTGGGGCTGCAGTCGCGGGCGGCCCCGGCCATTCTCTACATGAAAGAGCTGGTGGAGGACGGCTACGTCGGCGAGATTACGTCCTGCTCCATGCTGCTAATCCGGGGCGGCGTGCTGGAACGCCCCGCTGGACGTACCTGGCAGCGAGACGACGAACTGGGCGCAACCACCCTGACCATCGCCGCCGGGCACTCCATCGACGCCCTCCGCTTCGTGGCCGGCGAGTTCAGAGAAATCTCCTCCATCGTGTCCACTCAAGTTCCCCAGTGGCTGGAGACCGATACCCAGCGATATCTTGACGTGACCGCTCCAGACAACATCTTGGTCAGCGGGCGGTTGGCCAACGGCGCGGTGGTTTCGGCCCACGTTGCCAGTAATCCCTGGGCCGGCAGCGGGTACCGGATGGAGGTCTACGGCCGGGAAGGGACCTTGGTGGCCACCTCCGAAGACTCGCCCCAACTGGGCGAGGTTTATCTCCAAGGGGCTCAGGGCAGCGACAAACTGGAGGACATCAACGTTCCCAGCAAGCACACCAACGTATTGGAAGGCATGCCCAAGGGCGCGCCCCATAACGTGGGCCAGTTGTACTACCTGTTCGGCGAGGCCATACGCGGTCAGGAGGCAAGCTACCCAACCTTCGATACCGCTGTGGAACTCCACCGACTGATTAACACCATCCGGCTGGCGTCCGACGAAGGGCGGGCGGTGGGCACTGCACACTGAACATCACGGCCTTACCTGCGCCGCTAGCGTGACCTTCAAGTCTCGCTAAACCGGCAACAACGCTTCCGTGACCTGTTCGGGCAGTTCCACCTCAAACGCGTTCAGGTAGAAGGAAGTCTGGGCGTAATGGCCCATGAGCGCCGTCAACTCCATCAGATGCTGCGCTCCGAACTGCTCCAACGCCTTACCGAAGGTCGCCTGGCTGACCTTGTGGGTCTTGAAGAACTCGTTGCCGTAGTTGACGATGGCCTGTTCGTCGGGCGCCATGTCCGGCAGCGGCCGTTGGTCCCGGAGTGCATCCACCAGAGCGTCGGCGACACCGGCCTTCCGCGCCGCGGGAGCATGGGCATTCCAAACGTATTGGCAGTCCATGGCCTTGGCGGCGGTCAAGATGGCCAGTTCCAATATCCGTTGGGGGAATTGGGTCTCGTATCTCAGATAGCTGGTCAGGTGATTGCGCCGCTTCGCCATCTCCGGGCTGTTGATGGTGATCGAACCGGGTCCTCCGGTGATGGAACCCCCGGACTGCCCTGTAACCTCGGCGAAGGCCTCGCGGAATTCCTCAGGGACCATGTCCCTTGTAACTACAGGTAAACGCGCCATCGTTGTCCTCCAATATTTATGTACGGGTTTTTTTGGGCTCGGGAAGTCTGGACCAGCCCGTTAGGTAATCACTCCCTCCGCCACAAGCCGGGACATCTCCTGTTCGTCTATGCCCAGCATGCCACGGTAGACTTCTCCGTTGTGCTCGCCGTAACCGGGGATCGGGCCGGCGGTGGTGGGGGTCTTGGAAAACTTGATGATGCTGGGGCCGGGGACCAGAATCTTCTTGCCCCCGGGCAGTTCCTCTTCCATCATCACGTTCCGTTCCCAGATGTGCTTGTCGGCCAGTACTTCGGGGATGCTCATGGCCCGGCCCACGGGGATGTCGGCGGCCACTAGGGCATCTTCGACCTCCGTCACCGAACGCTCTTCACACCAGAGGTGCAACAACTCCATGCGTATCTCGGCCTTGTCGGTGGCGAACATGGGGGCGGCAAACTCTGGGTCGCCGGACAGTTCGTCGTAGCCCATGACCTTGAGCATGCGCTCCCACATCCCGGCTCGGGCCGCCCCGGTGGAGACGTACCCGTCCTGGCACTTGATGAACGAGCCGGAGCGGGTGAAGTCGTTGGTGCCCGTTTCGTGGCACATGGCCAGGGCCACTTCCTCCAGCGTGATGCCGCCGTCCAGCATGGCCACCTCCAGCCACTGGCCCTCGCCGGTGCGGTCCCGGTGCCTGAGGGCGCCCAGGATCCCGATGGCGGCGTGAAGAGCGGCTGTCCGGTCCATGATGGGCCCCTCGGCCATCACCGGCTGGTCGAAGCCCCGGCCCGTCTGGTGGCCGATGCCGCTCATGGCCTGGATGATGGGGTCGTAGCACTGCCGGTCGCGGTAGGGTCCGTACTGGCCGAAGCCGGAGACCGATGCCAGGATTATGCCGGGGTTAACCTGGCACATCTTTTCGTAGCTGAACCCCATCCGGTCAACGGTGCCGGGCCGGAAGTTCTCCAGCACTACGTCGGAAATTTCCAGCAACCGGTAGAACAGCTTCTTACCCTCTGGGTGGCGGGTGTTGAGGGTAACGCTTTTCTTGCCCCGGTTATAGGCGGCGAACTGGACGCTCATCTCCCCGACAAAGGGGCCGGAATTACGGAGATCGCTGGACTTGTTCCACTCCAGCTTGATGATCTCGGCGCCCATGTCCCGCAGGATCAGAGAGCCCCTGGGGGCGGCCTGCCAGCGGGCCAGTTCCAGGATGCGCACGCCATCCAGCACGCCGATGGGTTGGGTCGAGGGCATGGGTCGACTCCTGTCTTTTTGGTGTATGAAAGACCGCCAGAGTATAACCCGATTCTTCCGGGCATGACGTGAATAAGCAGACCGCAAAAGAAAAAGGCCTCGGTCTGCAGGAGCCGAGGCCTCCATCCGCTGCCCCCAGGCTCAAGGGGTAGCTAACCCGGTATTTAGGGTTTCGAGCCTTGAAGGTGGGGGATGGTTACAGTAACCTCCCAGCCACCGCCAATACCGGGGGAATCGGCGCACCCTGCGCCCATGGAAAACATCCGCTCGGGGTCCTTGCCGGATCGCTCGGCCAGCATGTCCAATGGCAGGCTGCCGGTTTTATGCGAAACCGGGGCCGGGGCAGGAGCGGGACGCGCCGCGAAATCGCATCCCTACTCCTGTGGTCCGGCAACATAGGGCTGGTAGCCCACGTAGGAAGCGGCCAAACTGCTGGAGCCCTTGCGGCCGGGACCAACGACCGGGCTCCATTTATTGTTGGCCGCCTCCACCGTTTAGTCAGGAATTTCATTGACCAGACTATGTACGGAGTTGCCAGGGAACCGGCCGATGATGACCGAGTTACCATCCTTGTACCGGCCGATGCGGACACCGGTCCTAAGGGCGGCAATTTGGGTTTGGGGGCATTGAGGAATCTTCGCAACCATGAGCTTTCAATGACACCGTGGATATTTGTATCGAGTCCGTTGTGTCGAATTGCTTGTGGGGAATATACCAATGTGCCCACTAACATCAATGTTCACCAGTTTCACACTTTGGGAAAGCCATGCCTGAGATGCATCTGTTCGTGCCTGGCCGAAGGACCGGCCAACCCCGGAAACGCACACCTTTTGCACACCTTGTTCCAAGAGGGAAAACACAACGAGGCCCTGGGATAGGGTACTCGGGGCCTGGTCCGATGGGACGTGAATCGTGACTACGGCAGGGGGCAGAAGCAAAAAGGCCACCACTGCTGCCCGTGAATGGAGGAGCGCAGTGATGGCCAAATCAAAGCTCTGGTGATTTCGGGAGAGGGTTTAGTGGCGCTCGATCACCGTCGTGATGCCCATGCCTGCGCCGATGCACTGGGTGGCCAGGCCATAGGTCAAGTTGGAGCGGCGCAACTCGTGGGCCAGGGACAGCACCAGCCGGCCGCCGGTGGCGCCCAAGGGATGGCCGATTGCCAGGGCTCCTCCGTTGACGTTCAGCTTATCCATGGGTATGCCCAACTCCTTGGCGCTGGGAATAACCTGGGCAGCGAAGGCCTTGTTGAACTCGACCCGGTCAATCTGGTCCATGGTCAGCCCGGCGAATTTCATGGCCTTGTTGGTGGAGGGGACCGGGCCCAAACCCATCAACTGTGGCTTCACTCCGGCAACGCCGAACCCGACAATCCGGGCCAGGGGTTCCAAACCCAGGGCCAAGGCCTTCTCGTCACTCATAACCAAGACTGCGCTGACGCCGTCGTTGGTGGGCGAAGAGTTTCCGGGAGTGATGACAATCTCGCTGCCGCCGTAACTCACCACCCCGGGGATGGGGTTCAGGTTCATCAGGGCCTCGAAGTTGGTCCCCGGCCGGATGCACTCATCCTGGTCAAAGGTGATGGTCTCGCCCCGTTCGTCGGGCAGCCATCTGCCTTCGTCGTCGAACACCGGCTGTTCCACTTCCAGGGGCACAATCTCGTCCCTGAACCTTCCCGCCTCATAGGCTTCCGCAGCCTTGCGGTGGCTGGGCACGGCGTACTCGTCCAGGTCGCTGCGGGCCAGTCCGTAGACCTCGGCCACGTTCTGGGCCGTCTGGAGCATGGAAACCTTGGCGGGTGAATCCAAGATGAAATCTGGGAAGGGCACCGAGAAATTGTCGCGGTGGTCCGGTGGCAGGTCCCGTTGTTCCTTGGTGAACTGCAGGGGCGTGGGCTCGGTGATTCGGGTGAATGGTCCCTCTTCGCCGGGTATGGTGCGCTGCATGCGCTCCGCGCCCAGGGCAATGCCGCAGTCGGTGGCGCCGACCATGATGGACTGGGCCACTCTGTGGAGGGTCTCCATGCTCGAACCGCACTGACGGTTGGAGTTGAAGGTTGAAACCTCGGGCGGTAGGCCGGACATGCGGGCCACACGGCCCATGTCGACAAACTCCGCGTTGCCCAGCACATTGCCCAGGCCCACGTCCTCAATCATACGGTCTTCGACCCTGGGGTTCCGGTCAAGCAGGTGCCGGATCACCTTGGCGCCAAGCTCGTCCAACCTGGTGGCGACCAGTTTGCCCCGGCTGGCCCGGGCGAATGGGGAACGGACACCGTCGACGATGACTGCATTGCGGAGTTCCATAACCTACCTCACGTTCGGGTTCAGATTGTAGCTAGAAATTCCAATTGGAGCAGAATTGGCTAACAGGTTATCACAGGTGCGGGTTGGCGTGGCCTGATTCTGAAACTACAATGCCGAAGTCAATCTAATTAATGGAGAACGGCTATGACAACGTTGGACGAACGGTTCCAAAAGGGCATCGAGACTCGCACCAAGTTCGGCGGTGGCACCCTCACCGGCGGCTCCGCCCCAGCGGCCTGGGAGGTGGCGCCGGACCTCAACCGGATTGCCGGGGAATTCCTCTTCGGCAGCATCTGGCACCGGCCCGCCCTGAAGACCGAGCAACGGGAGATGATTACGCTCACCATTTTGACGGTGCTGAAACGGGACAACCAAGTCAGGAGGCACTTGGGCAACGCCCTAAATCTGGGCCTAACGCCGGTCCAGATTGTCGAGGTGTTGATGCATTCTTCTTTCTACAGCGGCGTTCCTGCGACACTGGACGCCCTGGCCATCGCCAAGCAGGTCTTCGAAGAGAAGGGAGTCGATTATCAGCCTCAAGAAGTATTTGACACGTCGGAGACCCCCGACGTCCTGTACGACCGCGGCGTGGCCCGTCGCATGGAATATATGGGACCGCCGGCCGGTGGTGGACAGGGTCCGGTGACCCAGGCGGAGCGGGAGTTCAACCGGCTGACCGCGGAGTACTATTGGGGTTCGATATGGAACAGGCCGGGGCTGGACCTGCCCAGCCGCTCCATCTGCACCATGGCGGCGCTAACGGCCCTGGGCCGGGAAAGCCAGTTGGCCGGCCACATCCGCGGGGCGCTGAACGTGGGCCTGACCCAGGAAGAAATTGTGGAGGTTTTCATCCACGCCACCTTCTACTGCGGCCTGCCCTTCACCCGTTCGGCCATCGACCTGGCCAACGAGATATTCCGCTCCCAGTAATCTCGGCTTGTTACTCCGGGTCTTTTAGATGGGGGAACATGGCCAGAGGTGTGGCCGCCAAGAGACCGGCGTCCACGGGGAGGGTGACGCCCGAGATCCAGCGGGCCTCATCCGATGCCAGGAACACGATGGCCCAAGCCACGTCCCAGGCGGTGCCCTTGATGCCCAGGGGACCGGCCCGGCGGCGCAGGTTCAGCAGCTCATCAGATGTGTGCCGGGCGGCCATGGGACTGTAGACGTGGCCCGGAGCGATGCAGTTGACCCGGATGTTGTCCCGGCCGTAGTGGACGGCCATGGAGTTGCTCAGGCCCAGTATCCCACCCTTGGAGGCGGCGTAGGCATGATTGGGCCTGCCGCCGCCGGCCCGCAGGCCCACTATTGATGACAGGTTCACGATGGACCCGCCGCCGTCCTTAATCATCTCGGGGATGGCGAACTTACTGGTGAGCATCACGCTTTTCAGGTTCACGTCCATCACCGAGTCCCAGAAGTCCTCTTCAACGTCGGTGACCGAGCCGGGGCCGCTGATGCCCACGTTGTTCACCAGGACGTTAAGTTTTCCATAACCGCTTACGGCAGCTTCCGTCATCTCCTGGCAAGAATCTATGTTGGTAACGTCGCCCACGAAGATTGAAGCGTCGCCACCTTCCTCTTTGATCTGGGACAGGGTGGTCTCGGCGTTCTTCTCGTCCCGGTCCACCAACAACACCTTGGCTCCTTGGCGGGTAAACAGTATGGATATTGCCTGGCCGATGCCCACGAATTCGCCGCTGCCGGTGGCTCCGGCGCCGGTCACAATGGCGACCTTTCCTTCCAGTCTGTTGCCTCGCGTCGTCATGGGGCCTCCAAATATCTGTACGACTGTGGGTGGCTGTGGATGTCCGTGGTGCAGTATATTACATCGATGCCGAGAGCCGGGAGGTCCTAAAAACCCAACCCCCTTGTCGACAGGTCGCCTTTCTTGCTGTATTTAACCAATCTACGAACAAACAATTGACATCCGGAGATCCGTTGTGCTATAATCCAAGACAAGTTCCCAAAATGGGGGCTTATTTTTTGCCCAAATAATTTCACCACGGATTGTTTGGGTAGCTCTAACCAGATTGCCTGGTTCAATTACATGAGTCATCCCAGAGTTTGACTCGTGAGAACATTCTGTGGCACTCACCCCAAGACGAAGGCGGCGCTGCCCAGGTTCAATGGCAGACCGCCGCCCACATGCTTTCAGTATTTTTGTTTCTATTTTTCGTCTCTGGCATCCATCCATAAATCCGGGATGACTCATGTTTTTTATTTACGGCGATGGACTCTCGGTCAATCTTCCCAATCCTTCAGCCTCTGCTCCAGTTCGGCTTGGGTCTGGGCGTGGTCCTCGGCCAGGCGCGTCATCTCGTCCAAGTCCTGGCCCAGAGTCGCCTCCTGTAATCGCTGCTCAATCTCCTTAAGCCTGTCTTCCAAGTCCACGATTACCTTTTCCATGTCAATCGTGGGCGCCGCCGGGTTCCGGCGTTTTGGTCCCTGGGACCTAGCGGGTTGGGGGCGTGGCGGCGGCTTGGCTTGCTCTTGCGCTCGGACTGCCGCCGCAACGGCTTCAGCGTCCCGTTGGGCCTCGGTCCACTCATCGAAGGTTCCAGGGAAGACGGTGACCTTGCCCTCTCCGGTGACTAGCAGGGATTCGGCAAGCAGCGACACCAGTTGGCGGTCATGGGACACCAACAACATGGTGCCCGGATAGCTCATCAGTACCTGCTCGAGGGCCTCTCTGCTGGGGATGTCGAAATGGGTGGCGGGCTCGTCCAACACCAGCAGATTGGGCTCGGAGATCAACAACCGGGCCAGGGCCAGACGGCTTTTCTCGCCGCCGCTGCAAGCGCCCACTTCCCGGAATACGTCTTCACCCCGGAAAAGGAACCACGCTAAGTAGGAGCGGGCGTCTTCAAAGGGCATGTTCTTGATCTCCAAGAAGGAGTCCAAGACGGTGTGCTCATCAACCAATGCGTCCATTCCCTGACTGTAGTAGCCGACCTTGACGTTTTGGCCCAGGGCCACCGACCCTTCCAGGGGCGGGACCAGCCCCAAAACGGTCTTGATGAAGGTGGTCTTGCCGGTGCCGTTGTCTCCGATGATTGCCGTGCGGGAGCCGCGTTCCAATTTTAGATCGGGCACATGGAGCAATTCCACCGGCCCACCGCCATCGGTATACCCTACTTTCAACTCGTGAGTGCTTAACGCCACCTGGCCGGTCCGGCTGGCGGAGGCATCGGACAACGATATGGACCGGTGGGCATCGGGCTGGTCGATGCGCTCCAACCGCCGCAGGCGGGTCTCCCGTCCCTTGGCCTCCCGAGACCTCTGGCCAGCCCGGTATCTGTCGATGAACGCCTGTTCCTTGGCGATGAATTCCTGCTGCGCTTCGTACTCCTTCAGTTGGCGCAGGTCGCGCTCGGCTTTCAGGACCCGATACTTGGAGAAATTGCCGGGGAAGGCGTTAAGGCGGCCGTGGTCCAATTCCCAGATCTGGGTGGCCGTCTGGTCCAGGAAATAGCGGTCATGGGAGACAACCACTACCGCAGGAGCGAAGTGGGTCAGGTAGCGCTCCAGCCAGATGACTCCATTGATGTCAAGGTAGTTGGTGGGCTCGTCCAGCACCAACAGGTCCGGGTTGCCCAATAGGGCCCTTGCCAGGGCTGCCCGGGTGCGTTCGCCGCCGCTGGCTGATGACGCCGGAGAGTCCAGGGTCTCCGGCCTCAGCCCAAGGCCGTCCACCATACGTTCCATGGCCCTTTCGTAGGAATACCCGCCCAGGGCCTCGTACTGTTCCAAAAGGGCTGCGTAACGCCGGCCGGATTCTTCGGCATCGCTATCCGGGGTATTCTGCTGCCGGGCGCTGCCCTCGAGAGCCTCTTCCAATGACCTGAGTTGCTCGAAGGCCCGCAACACCTCTTCCCGAAGAGTGCTGGTTCTCGCCGATGGGGGATGCTGGGGCACGTAGCCGACCTGGATCCCGTTGGAGCGGGCCACTTTCCCTTCGCTGGGTTCCTGCTGTCCCACCAACACTCTTAGGAGGGAAGTTTTGCCACCGCCGTTGGGGCCGACGATGCCGATGCGGGCCCGTTCATTGATATCCAGGTTAACGCCCGAAAAAATGATGTCGGCGCCGTAGTGGACAGCGAGGTCAGAGGTGGATATTAGGGGCATGAGGCGGCTGGACTCCCGGAGCCGTGCTAGGAATGAGCCGTGGCGGCCATTGGGCCGGCCTGTTCACAAGAGGCCCTTCCAACACTATAACCGAATGGGGTGGGCCGGCGCAGTAAGAATCTGATGGCATCACGGAGTCCCAAAGGGCGTGGTAGACTCCCAACGTTCAGCCTTGATCTCAGCGTGCTACACCCACTGTTTTTTGTTTTGACGCAACGACTACGACATCGGTATCGATTAGCCGCAATCCTAAGTAGGGTCCACCGGTTCCTGTATGTTTTCTCCAACGGCCATTTTTTGTCCCGGCGAGGCAACGCCCGTTTCCTTCTTCTAACCACCAAAGGGCGCAGTTCCCAACGGATGAGGACCGTGCCGTTGTTGTATGTGTCCCACAACAGAGACCTATCGGTTATCGCCTCCTTCGGCGGAAACCCACGGGCCCCTGGCTGGCTGTTAAATATCCGGGATGAACCCAGGGTAAAGGTGCAGGTCGGTGGCGGCCGCTGGCAAGGCGTTGCCAGGATAGCCACTGACGGTGAGCGCCTGGAGCTTTGGCCCAGATTCGTCGAAATATTCTCGGGCTACGAGCGTTACCGGGCTCGGACCACCCGGATATTCCCCATAGTCATCATCACGCGGGCGGAAGATTGACCCGGTGGGTCTGGCCTGAAGGACTGTGTCGACTCATGTTCGCCGGCGCCCCAAGGATGTATACTGTACAGAGTTCCCAGAAACCGGAAGTTGCACTTAGGAGGAACCCATGTCGACCCATGCGCAGAGCCAGACTTCGGTGCAATCCCAGGCACTGGTCAAGATTACTGAGATGGACCACATTGTTCTGCGGAACAAAGACGTGGAAACGTCACTGCAGTTCTATACCGAGGTCTTGGGCCTTCAGGCCGAGCGGTTGGAACAGTGGCGGGCCGGTGAGGTGCGTTTCCCCTCGGCGCGGATAAACGCCGACACCATCATTGACTTCTTCGGCGCTGACCAAGAGCCCATCGGCAAGGACGGGGCCAAGAACCAAGACCACTTCTGTATGGTCATCGAGCCCACGGACATGGAAGAGTTGAAGGCGAAATTCGAAGCAATGGGCGTGGAGATTCAAGCGGGGCCGGGAAAGCGGTGGGGCTCCCACGGCGACGGAATATCGCTCTATATCTACGACCCGGACGACAACGTTGTGGAGCTACGCCACTACTAGGATTCAGCGTCTAAGGACCCGGCGCAGATTGAAACGGAGAAAAGTGGCTGATCGTTTGATTGGCCGCTTTTTTATTGGCAGATGCAACAGAGCCGACGGCGGATGACCCGGGACTGGACAATCCCCGCCTACAACGTCCGGGAGAGTAAACGGGCCAGAAGGGTGACCATCAAGGTGTCGTCCCAGGCGGGACTGGAAGTGGTGGTGCCCGTTGGGTTCGACCGCTCGGGAATTCCAGAGATCCTCCGATCCAAAACAGGCTGGATCATCAAGAGCCTGGAACGGACCGGGCCGGTCGTAGCGTTGAAGAGACCCACATCCATCCACCTCAGATTGCTGGACGAGACCTGGCGGGCCGAATATTCCCTCGTTCGAGGTGCGCGCCTGGACCTATCGGAGCGAGGAGGGCGTGTTCTGTCGCTGACCGGCCCGGTGGACGACCCTGTTACTGTGGCGGCGGCATTGAACCAGTGGCTGCGGTGGCGGGCGACAGACGTCTTGGTACCGTGGCTGCACCGGTTAAGCACAGAGCTATCTCTGCCTTTCAGCCGGGTGACCATCCGGCGTCAGAAAACCAAGTGGGGTAGCTGCTCGGCCGAAAAATCAATCAGCCTCAACCGGAACCTCCTCTTTCTTTCGGAGGCCATGGCCAGGTATGTCTTGGTCCATGAGCTATGCCACGTTCGCCAACTGGACCACTCAGAAAAATTCTGGGGTATATTGGAGACATTCGAGCCCAAGGCCCGGTGGACCGCAGCCAAGATCAGGGACGCGGCGGAGCGGGTTCCCCGGTGGGCCCAGGTCTAACGGCTGTAGGTTTATCCGATTTGTGCCTCTGATATCGGCCGAAAGAATGGTACCGCCACCGCGGAAGCCTGTCCAATTGGCAAGATGCGTCCGAGGCGAAAATGGCGTAAAGTCTTGGCAACCGAAGGCGCCCCGCCAGCCGCCGGAAGAGATTTGAGGTTGCCATGACCAGCAGAAACGCCGTATCCAAGGAGACTCTATCTGAGACCACCGCCAAGGCCATCGAGGCAGCACGGCCCGAATTGGTGGACCTCGCTTTGGACATCCACGCCCATCCCGAACTGAACTATCAGGAGAATCACGCCGCCGCATTGCTATCGGGAACCCTGGAGAAGCACGGGTTCCAGGTTGAGCGCGGCGTGGGCGGCGTGGAGACGGCCTTTACCGCCACGCTCTCTGGCGGCGCTGGAGACGGGCCCACCGTCGCCGTCCTTGCCGAATACGATGCCCTGCCCGAGATTGGCCACGGCTGCGGCCACAACCTAATCGCCATGGCCGCCATCGGGGCTGGACTGGGCCTGAAAGCCAACTTGGACAACCTGCCCGGCCGGGTGATGGTAATCGGCACCCCTGCCGAAGAAGGCGGTGGCGGAAAGATACGGATGCTCAACGCCGGGGTGTTCGAGGGCGTGGATGCCACCCTATCCTCCCATCCCTCGTCCAACCGGACGGTCATACCCACCGACATACCCATGAGCGAAAGCTGGAGCCTGGCCATGGTGGGGTACCGGTACGCCTTCCACGGAAAGGCGGCCCACGCCGCTGCGGCCCCTCACGAGGGCATCAACGCCCTGAAGGCGTGATTCATCTGTTCACCGGCATCGACGCCCTCAGGCAGCACCTCAGGGACGACGTACGCATCCACGGTGTGATTACCGACGGCGGGATGGCCCCCAACGTGGTGCCCGAGTACGCCGCCGCCAATTTCATGCTCCGCTGCCGCGACCGCGACTACCTTAGCGACGTGGTGGTGGGCAAAGTGCGACAGGCCGCAGAGGGTGCCGCCGCGATGACTGGTTCGCGGCTGGAGATCGAAGAATACTACCCCTTCTACGAGAACGTCCGCCCCAACGCAGTGATTGCCGGTCTTTTGCTGAATAATGCGGCTTTGGCTGGCCTCAACTTGGACGATCCGCTGCCCGGCCGGCAGGGAAGCGCCGCCTCCACCGACTTCGGCAACGTGAGCCAGGCCATGCCAGCCTACGAGCTGCGCTACGCGGTCAGCGAGCAGCCCGTCCCCTCCCATTCCCGGGAGATGGCGGAGACTGCTACTTCCGAGCATGCCCTCGCCGCCGCCGTAAAAGTGGCCAAGGCTCTGACTCTCACGGCCTGCGACCTTCTCCTGGACCCCACCCTGCTACCTGCGGCCCGCGCCGAGTTCGACCAGCGGGGCGGCGTGTAGAGGTCCGGAACGCGCCCATTATTGCCCCAATCGGAAAAAAGGTGAGTTGATTTGGAGGACCGCGAACTTGGCGACCCGAACTCAACGGACCGGCCGGAACACCCACTCTGTCTGACCCGTTCGGGAGTCCAGCACGTTTAGGGTGCCGTCAGTGCCTGCGAAGTAAACCTTGCCATCGGCGACGGCAGGGGTGCTGGCGAGGTCTTTTGTTGTCTGGAACCGCCACTTGTCCCGTCCCGTCTCAGCATCGATCGCATACACAAATCCGGTATGGCTACCGATGAAGACGGTGCTATTCGAGGCTGCCACGGCAGCGTGAAGCTGGCCTCCTACCCTGAACCTCCACTTCTCCCGTCCTGTTTCGGCGTCCAGTGCGTAGAGATTACCATCATCGCTGCCGGCGTAAACCGTCCCATTGGCTATTACTGGCGGCGTGTGCACAGCGCCCTTGGTCTCAAAGCTCCATACTTCCTCTCCCGTCGTCATATCTAATGCGTAGAATTGGTGATCTTGGCTACCAACGTAAATCAGCTCTCCGCCGACCGCCGGGGCAGCGAGGATGCCTCCCTGTGTAGAAAACCTCCACCGTTCCTGACCGGTGCGCAAGTCCAACGCGTAGAGGTTGTTGTCGAGGCTGCCGAAATATAAGGTGTCGTCAGCAATCGCAGGGGAAGGCCACGAGAAGATTCTGTCCCCCGCAGTAAACCGCCACCTCTCGGCACCCGTTCCAGCCTCCACCGCATAGAACCTCCCGTCAAAGCTGCCGAAATATAGCATACCGTCCTTGATCGTTGGCGAAGTCCAGACCCTCGCGCCTGCGGCAAACCGCCATAGCTCTTCGCCTGTGTCCATATCCACCGCGTACAAGATTCCCTCTCCGCTGCCGAAATAAAGTACCCCTTGGGCGCCAGAGGGTTTGGAGAAGAACCTCCCTTGCGTTTGGAATCTCCATTTCTCTTGCCGCCTCTCAACGTCTATGGCGTAGACACGACCGTCCTCGTCGCCATAGTAGACCACCCCATCCTGTATGAAAGGCGCACTGGCATGGTGCAGGTCGTCCTTAAGGATGAAGTACATCGCTACCCCCAAAGCGGCTAGTAGCACAACGATGGTGGCGACACCGGCGCCGACAACCAGTCTTTTCGGCAGGAACCTTCTCACTCGAGATTCCCTTTTAGACCAAGCCCCTTTCCGCCTGACTCAAATAAAGGGATAACGACTATCCATGCACTGCAGCCCAAGGAAGGTGCATCCTCCGTTCATGTATATTGTTTGGCTGCCGTTATGCCACCATGCCCCAAGAACTGCGTGACGAAGTGAGAGAAGAGACCGTTAGACTGCTCTAGTCATCGGCCAGTTGCGTCAGGTACTCTTTGAACAGGGCGATGGATTTTTCTTCGGGCACGCCGATGAAATACCGGATGCCCTGAGTGTAGAGGTGTATGTCCTGTGGGTGCATCGGCAGGTTATTGCTGGGCCCCAAAACGCGGTAAAGCCCGTCCGCCCAGTCCTGGAGGCTGGTGTAGAGGGAGTCTTCAATCACGAGGGCATCCTGCCGTTCTAGGTCGCTTCTCAGGACCCACCTGGCGAATACGAAGGGCAGTCCGGTCCATTGGTGCCATTCTTCTCCCAGGTCATAGGTATGGGGGAACTCCCGCAAGCCGCGGCGATGGCGCAACCCTTGGTTCCCCACCAAAAGGCGTCCGTCGTGAGGGTCGTCCTGGCTAACGTAGGCTGCCGGCTTTAACCCGTGCTTCAGCGATAGGACAACTTGAAGCAGCTTGATGGCAGTGGGCGCCTCTGGAGGGATAGCGATGCTGCTACCAGAAAGCTCTTTGATCGGTGTCTTGGAATGAAGTTTGACGCTGACCGCTTGAGAGATAGTGGCAACGCAGAACCCAGACAGCGTCCGCATGCTGTCGTCCAGACCAAATGTATCCACCAAGGGTATGAGCCCGCCCTGCAAGCGTCCTTCTGAGATGGCCACGGTCAGTTCGTTGGGCGGCAGTTCCTGGACCTCAATCCCACGCTTATCCATGTCGAAACACATGGGTTCGGAGCTTAAATATGGAGTGCGGCCAACTTTAATAGGCACGTATCAACACCGGAATTGATGCCTTGGAGATAAATAGGGCCTCGAATCTCGAGGCCCTATCTTAAGCCAGCTATGGGACATGTAAGCCCCGCCCCGTGCGTGGCCGGTCTATAGGCGGGGCCCGGCGAATGTAGGCGATTGAGTTGTGTAGACCTGGATGCGGTTCCTGGCCGACTCGGGCACAAAGATTCTTCCCTCATCGTCGACCGTCACGCCCGTTGGGCCCCAGAAGTCCTTTTCGCGCTCCAGGCCCTGAGCCCTTTCTCGTTCAGCCCACATCTCAGAGTTGGCGTCCAACTTGTCCTTGCCCCACTTGGAAACGGTGGCTTCTCCGGTCTTCAAGTCCACGAATTTACCGTCTTGATCGAACACTTGGAGACGGTTGTTTAGCCAGTCGGCAACGTAGATCACGCCGTCTTTGTCGACAGCAACACCGGTCGGCCGGTCGAATTGGCCTTCCCCCGAGCCTGACGTCCCAAACTTCATCAGGAATTGGCCGTCGGGACCGAATTTCTGAATCCTGTCGTTTCTCCAGTCGGTGATGAAAATGTCGCCATGGCTGTCTATGGTGATGCCCCAAGGCATGTCGAACTCGCCGTCCCCGCTGCCAGCAGTGCCCCACTTGGCCAGAAATTTGCCATCTTTGGTGAATTTTTGGACCCTGTTGTTGCCGCTATCCACGATGTACAGGTTGTCGTCGGCGTCGAAGACCATGCCCGAGGGCCGGTCAAGTTCGCCGTCTCCGGTGCCGGGCCGCTCCTCCCATTTGCCTAAGTACTCGCCGTCCTTGGAGAACATTGAGATGCGGTTCAGCCATTCGTCGGAGATGAACAGATTCTCTTCGTTGTCCAAGGCGATACAGGTGGGCCACACCAACGAACCGTTTTCGAAATTATATTCGTGGGGCCCTTGCTGGGCGACGCCCCGGGCGAAGGTGGAGATGAACTCTTCTTCCGTGGTGCAAACGGTGACGCGGGTGCCTTCCGGACGGTACTCCGAACTGCGGCAGAGGACATACATTACATCCTCTTTTCCCCGGGCAACGAATATCGGGTAACTGAACCCAGGCCCGAATTGCTCGCCACGGCCAATGGTTTTACTATATTGCACATTTATATGCGAAATCTCCGTAGGCATCTTTCCCTCGCAGAGTTGTCTTATATTTTTAGGCGCTGGTCCTAAATAAAGTCCATTTGCTCGAAGGTGCCGTTAACGATCGGCTTGGCGTCCAGGCCCATCCACTTCTCCAAGATGGTGGAGTACAGGCCGCGGAAGTCGTTGTTGAATTGCAGGTCGCCCTCATTGAGCTCGCCGGCATCCAGCGAAGGATGCTCCCCATAAAGGCCGCCCTTGACGTTTTCGCCGATGACGAACGCATGTCCGCCTGCGCCGTGGTCGGTACCGGAGCCGTTGTCGTGGACGCGGCGGCCGAATTCGGTGAAGACCAAGAGCATTACATTGTCTCCAGCGTCGTGCTCCTGCAGGTCGTCGTAAAAGTCGGCGATGGCCCTGCTGGTCTCGGTCCAGAGCTTGGTGTGGTTGGCCAACTGACCAGCATGGGTGTCGAAGCTGTTGTATGGGGCTGTGGTGTAGAGCACCCTGGTGCCGAACCCCGCCAAGTGAGTCTGCACGATGTTCCTCATGTACTGGCCAACGTCGTCGCCGCCGTATTCCACGGTGGAGGAGTACATCTCAGGCGCCGTGCTCAGGATATCGGCTCCTTTCAGGGCGTCCAGTCCGGTCTGTGCTAGATAGTCCAACACTGGGCCTTGGCCAATCATGGGAGTGTAGACCTTGGAGAAGACCTCCAGCGCCTTGAGCCGCTGGTCAACATCATCAATCCCGGTGAGGACGCCGTAGGTTTCCAGGTTGCCGACCGAGGCAACCGGAACTCCCGGCGCTACCAGCGCTCTGGGCAGGCCCCGGCCGAAATTCACGCCGGTGAGAACGTTTTCCTGGTTTGGGTCAATGTCCCGGAGAACCCGGCCCAGCCAGCCTTCTTCACCCACCTTTTCGGGCTCACAGGTGTGCCAGATGTCCATGGACCGAAAGTGGGAGCGGCTGGCCGTCGGATAACCGACGCCTTGTATCACCGCCACATGACCTTCGTCGTACAGCTTCTTCATTGGCCCCATGTTGGGGTTGAAGCCTATCTCGTCGTTGATGGGCAAGACCCCTTCCTCCGGCACCCGGACGCTGGGCCGGTTGTCGAAGTATAGGGGGTTGGTGTACGGGACGACCGTGTTTAGCGCGTCATTGCCGCCAGCCAATTGAAGGACCACCAATACCGGGTCTTTCTTCGTCGATGTCATTGCTTAATCTCCAAAACAAACTTCTCGGACTACTTGGCAACGCAGCTATCGGTTTAAGCGAACAGATACTCGGTGGTGGCCACGATGGACTGGAGCATGGTTGCTACTTGACGGGGGAAGCCCTCCGCGTCGCTACGGATCTCTCCGTCGCTTGCGGCCAGTTCCAACAACTGTCCCCGGGTCTCATCGGTTATCTGATACGCCCCCAGGTTCTCCAAACAGCCGTCGACCAACTGGCCGGCGGTCAAAATGGGCCCGGCCCCTCCGATCCGGCTAATGATGTTTTTCACGCCCGGATGGCTGATGTTACCGACCTGGTCGGCGGTAAAGTTGATACGTTCCACCAGCGTCCCGGAGTCGATCCACTCGCGCCCGGTATGCCAACCCTCCACTGTGGGCGGGTTCAGCAAGTCCTGCCCCATGTACCGGATGGTCAATGCCATCATGTCCAGGCCGGGCTTGGGAAACTTGAAGTCACCCACCAAGCGCAAAGTGCCAGCCACGGTCTCCGCCGGGCTTTTGACCTTGGCGAACGTGGAGTTCTTGAAGAAGTCCGACTTGAATAGCACTCTCAACATTGAGGTGATGTCGTAGTTGGAGCGGAAGTATTCGTCTTCCAGTTGCTTGATTGCCTCCGGGTCTCTGGGCGGGGTGTCCTTCCAGGCCGGCACCTGTGGCTCGTCAGCGACGAAGAAGTTGTAGAAGTGCCGCGCAATAAACCGGGCGGTGGCAGGCTGCTTCGCTATGATGTCCACGATATCTTCGCCGTTCAAGTTCCCGGTCTCGCCCAGGAAAGTCTTTTCCTCGCCGTCATGATCATGGGGGTCGTACATGAACTTGGCTTCGTACTTGCCATACGGGTAGCGGGGGACGGAGTTGGTCACGGTCCAGCCGGTGAAGGCGCGGGCTGCTTCCTTTACGTCATCCTCGCTGTAATTGAAATCGCCGTCCATTCCGACGCCCAGGGAGAACAGTTCCAGGAGTTCCCGGCCCCAGTTCTCGTTGATGGCGCCCTTGTGGCTCATGCAATTGTCCAAGTAGAAGACCATGGCCGGGTCCTTGGACAAGCCCATAAGCAGGTCGCGGAAACTGCCCATTCCAACGGTCCGGAACATGTCCAATTCCAGCATCTGTTGCCGTGGATATTCGCACTTGGCATGGCCGGTTGGAAAGATGCCGTGCCAGAACAGAGCAATCTTTTCTTGAAGCGGGCGCATGGTGTTAATCATGCGGAAGGTCCATTCTTCTTGTTGGCCTTCCAGTCCGGCCTGCGAGAGCCACTCCGTCTTGTAGCGCATCATGATATCGCGCTCCATCGGTGGCTGCGATTCGGGGTCGAGCAACTCATCGACGGTGGCGTCGTACCCTTTGGCTGCCCTGGCTTGCAGTTCTTCAAGCGGGGCGCCGAATCCGGCGCGGCGCATCAGGTGGGCGATTAACGAAATATCTTGATCAGGCAATTGGTTCCTCCATGCTGAACAGTTTAGTAGAGTCTAGCTTGGAATCTTTATCACCGGTCCCGGTATTCTACGCCCATGCCACTGACGAAATCCGTTGATGATTTCAGGATTCCGTGACAATCGGGCTATGACGACCAGCGACCACCTGCGAATCATAAATCCCTGCCCAGCCGGGCGTCAACATAAAGGGCCGGCCGTATTCGGTGAACCATTGGGTCTTTGGCGGTAGCCGTACGTTTAAGCGACGGTAATTTTCAACTCCGCTTGCAACGCCTTGATAGTCTCGGCCCTGGAGCGCTGAGGATCCCGCACCCGGCGGCCGATGGGTTCGTTCTCAATCTTGGGAATCATCTTCATGGCAACGAACACCGGGCCTTCTTCCTTCATGATTTGCTCGATGCTGTTGGTGAACTCTTCCAGGTTGTCAAACTCGAAGGTGGCGGCATACCCGGCTTCCTTGGCCATGCCCGCGTAGTTAATATCCGACGCGTTGGGCACCGGCTGTCCACCCGTCGTGGCGTAGCATTCGTTATCCATCAGGAAGTGGAAGAAGTTCTTGGGCTTTTTCCCTGCAACGGTCGCCAGAACGCCCATGTTCATCTGTAGGGAGCCCTCCGAGTCGAACAGCACCACCTTTTCTGTGGGCTGGGAAAGGGCGAAACCCAAGGCCGCCGAGTTGGTTTGGCCCATGGCGCCCTGAAGGGATAGGTCGCGGTTCTTGTCGGTGGAAACTTCGCTCCAGTCGCGGCCTGAAGTGCCGGTCACCATGACGATGGCCTTGCCCCGTTGCGGCCCGAACGCCCGGAACATATCTGCTGAGTCAAACATTCTGTACCTCCAATGGAGTCGGTTCTCTGGGTGAAAAGTCTGGTTTGCTTTGTCGCCGCCGATGGTCTATGGGCTACATTCGGTTGAAGCCGTGGTACTCGTCTCCGACCAATACGGCGACGGGTCGGTTGGTGGCCTTGGCTTCTTCAAAGGCGACCGAAATCCGGGGGGCGTCGTCATCCCCCTCAACCAGGTAGTAATTGATGCCCATGGCGTGTAGGAAAGTCTCGGTGTACCGGGCTGCGGAGTCGGTGATGACGCCGTGGCGTGTCCAGCCCCGGTAGCCAATCAACATAACCAGAGGGAACCCGGCATCTATGGCCATCCCCCGGATGGAGTCTCCGGACTCCATCATGCCCGTGTTCTGGATGACGCAAACGGGCACCTTCCCGCCGACAATCAACCCCAAAGCGATGGCGAAGGTCTCGCCCTCGCGAGCTGTGGGGACGACATCCAGCCAGGGTTGGTCTTTCATCAGCTCGTAGAGATAGTTGGTCTCGCTGTCCGGTATGGTCACGATGTGGGTTACGCCGTTCTTCTTGAACTCTTCGATCAACGTCTCAGGTTTAAGTAATGCTGCTTGTTGGTGGGCCATGGGCTGTTCCTCCCTGGGTGATTCTCGGTTCAATCCTGACGATGGCCTGACGGTGGGCGGTCAATAAGCACAGGACTTGTCCGGTTATCTTTGGGGCGCCTCATTATATTAACTATCCGGTCTGGCAGTCAATCTTGCCCAGACCATGGCTGAGTGGATTTGTGAATCATTGGGAAGCGGCTTCTTGGCGCCTTCTGCTGCCCGTGTGGCTTCTCCTAAAAAACCTCGGCTGCCGTCCTACTGCGGTCCCGGGCGGCAAGGCTGTCTCAATGCTTCTTGCGTCCCTCTTTCATCAACGTAAACATCGGGGCCTACTACTGGGACCAAGGCCTGACCCTGGCGGCCGTAGCCATCAACTTCAGTTGGGTGGTATCTGTCTTTGGCAGCGTCGCCTGGGGATGGGTAGTCGAGAAGATCGAAGCCCGCTACGCCTTCTCCATGTTGTTCATGATTCTAGGCGCCAGTTCCCTTGACCTCCTCACTGTGGACAACACCGGAGGGGCGTTTGGGGCCGCCGCGCTGATTGGCTCGGTGTCGTCGGGCACCAACGTTGTCACCTCCATCATGTATGCTAATTACTACGGGCGGAATTCCCTGGGCTGGATCAGGGGAATCAGCGAGACGGGCGTCCTCCTTGGCCATTCGGCCGGCCCGCCGTTGGCCGGAGTGGTCTTCGACCTTAGGGGCAGTTACACGTTCGTGTTCTTTCTCTTTGGAGGCATCGCCCTGGCCTGCGGTCTAATTGTGCTGGCGGCCAAGCCGGTGCATACCGGGGAAGAATCGCTGACCTCGTCGGACCGTCGCCCCGGAGGGTAGTAGCAAATGGCCGATGGCCGTGACCGACAGATGCTGCTGGTGGCCTTCTTGCAGGCCTCCAACTGCTCCAATTACACCGGCTCCTGGCGGCACCCGGACACCAACCCCGGGTTCATGGACCTGGAATTTTACCAGGACATCGCGGCCACTTTGGAGCGGGGCAAGTTCCATCTGGCGTTCATCGACGACCGGCTGGCCATGCCCAGCCGCTTTGGAGATTCATTCGAGGAAGCGGTTCAAAATGGGGTCCGGGTGGTGAAATTAGATTTAGTCCCCATCATGACGGCCATGGGCTTGGCGACCAAGGACCTGGGTCTGGGCGCAACCTACTCCACAACCTACTTCTCTCCCTTCCATGTTGCCCGGCTGTTTGCCTCTTTGGACCACTTTACCAAGGGCCGGGTCGCCTGGAACGTGGTGACCTCGCTAAATGATTCCGAGGCCCAGAACTTCGGGGTGCAGGAGCACCTGGAGCACGACGGCCGCTACGACGTGGCCGACGAGTTCATGCAGGTGGCCTGCGAACTGTGGGACTCCTGGGAGGACGGGGCGGTGGTGTTGGACAAACAGACGGGAAGGTTCGCCGACCCGACGAAGGTCCACCGGGTTGACCACTCAGGGGAGTGGTTCCAGGTGCGGGGCCCGTTGACCGTGCCCCGGTCTCCTCAAGGCTATCCAGTGCTCATCCAGGCGGGTCAGTCGGAAAGGGGCAGGCAGTTCGCCGCCCGTTGGGGCGAGTTGCTGTTCGTAATATACCCCACTCCCGAGGCCTGCAAGGCCTACCGCGACGACCTCCGCCAGCGGGCCGGGTCGGCGGGCCGGGACCCAGACTCGGTGAAGGTGGCCCCGGCGGTGTACGTGGTGGTGGGCGAGACGTCAGAAAGTGCACAACACAAATTGGATCAGATTGAGAGCTTGGCTAATCAGGTGGACTCTCTGACGCTGTTATCAGAGGTCTTCAATTACGATTTTTCCCAGCATCCCGTGGACGAGCCCTTATCCGAGGAAATAATGGCGTCCATGACCGGGCTCAGGGGATTCTTGGACCGGGTGGTGGAATTGAGCGGCACGTCAAATCCCAGCGTCAACGACTTCATCAGATGGTCCGGCCGGGGCACCCTCCGTGAACTTCCATTATTCACGGGAACCCCGGCCCAGGTCGCCGACCAGATGGAGGCGTGGTTCCAGGCCGAAGCCTGCGACGGTTTCGTGCTGGCCGCCACCCACATGCCCGGCGCGTACCAAGACTTTGTCAATCTGGTCGTCCCCGAACTCCAGCGCCGTGGATTATTCCGCCAAGACTATGTTCCCGGCACCCTGCGCGACAACCTGGGTTCCGCCAGGCCGTAGGGCGTCACGGTCCGCCGGGAAACTTATGCCGGAACTACCCAGTGTATTCCACCACCAGCACCGGCCGGTTCTCCTCTGAACCGTTGTCTTTGCTGCCGAAGCGCTTGGTGGTCTGCGATTTGGATTCGTCGCCCAAGAGCAGCCAACCGAAGTTGGCGGCGGGGTCGTCCAGCCAGTTCTGGACCTCGGCCACCAGTTGGCTGGTTGACTTCCAGGTGTAGCTGCCGATTCCCGCTACTGTGACGGCGGCGCTGGCTTCGGAGGTGAAATCTCCGCCGGGGGTGTCCCAGTCCAGGGAATTGAACACCCTTTGAGTCCAGGTTACGTCCCCCTGACCGGCGTCGGCGCCACTCCCTTCGTTGCCACCGGCCTCGGCCGCTCCCTCCGGCCAGTCGGCCACGACCCGGTGCAGTCCCACCTCGGCGTCTCCGGCAGTTGTCCGGGACATCTTCATGGTCAACGAGACTCCGGTCACCGTGGCCCCGGCCGGGAGTCCGGCGGCGATGTCGAAGGCAACGAGTCCTCGGCGTATCGCGCCCGACGATGTCTTTCCGGCGAAGACCCACTGTCCGGCCCCGTTATTGAGCTGGTCGCCCTGGACCTCATACAGGGCGTCGTCCTTGTTGGCGCCCAGCATCGCGGTTTCGGTCGATTCAGATAATACAGCCTTTCAAGTAATGTCTCCGCAGGAGGTATAGACCGAGGGGTCGCCGTCCTTATGCAGGTTGACAGCGAAGCTGCCAGCGATTAATGAGTCCAGGGAGGCGTCAACAGTGGTCGACGAGGTGGCCCCGGAGGTGTCGCTGAGCTCGTGGGCGATGCCGCCCAAGGACTGGCAGCCGCCATCGTGGATGTGGGCCAAGGCGGAGATGCCGGCGGTGGCCGACACCACGACCTCGGTCTGCGCTCCCCGGTTGGTGAGAGTGGCCCATCCGGACTGTCCGGAGCCGTCCAACTCGCCCAGGGTGATGGTGAGCGACTGGCCTGCCTCCGCGACGTTGCCGCAACTGGTGTAGACCGAGGGGTCGCCGTCCTGATGCAGGTTGACGGCGAAGCTGCCGGCGATTAATGAATCCAGAGAGGCGTCAACGGTGGTCGACGAGGTGGCCCCGGAGGTGTCGCTGAGCTCGTGGGCGATGCCGCCCAAGGACTGGCAGCCGCCATCGTGGATGTGGGCCAAGGCGGAGATGCCGGCGGTGGCCGAAACCACGACCTCGGTCTGCGCTCCCCGGTTGGTGAGAGTGGCCCACCCGGACTGTCCGGAGCCGTCCAACTCGCCCAGGGTGATGGTGAGCGACTGGCCTGCCTCCGCGACGTTGCCGCAACTGGTGTAGACCGAGGGGTCGCCGTCCTGATGCAGGTTGACGGCGAAGCTGCCGGCGATTAATGAGTCCAGGGAGGCGTCAACGGTGGTCGACGAGGTGGCCCCGGAGGTGTCGCTGAGCTCGTGGGCGATGCCGCCAAAGGACTGGCAGCCGCCATCGTGGATGTGGGCCAAGGCGGAGATGCCGGCGGTGGCCGAAACCACGACCTCGGTCTGCGCTCCCCGGTCGGCAGAGTGGCGAATCCGGACTGTCCGGAGCCGTCCAACTCGCCCAGGGTGATGGTCAATACCGGGGCCGGCGTGCTTGTTGGCCCTGGCATGGCGGTGGGGGCCGGCGTACTGGTCGCCGCTGCCTGAGGAGCCGCAGTGGGGTCGTCCCCGCCGCAGGCGGCGATCACAGAGAGGGACCATCAATCCCATCAGCAATAGGAACAGGCCCAAGGAGGGTCTGGAGATTATTAGCAACTTTGGAATCCGGGAAATACGGGTCATGGCGCTTCTCCTAGTCGGTCGGGGTTGGACCCCGGGATAGACGGGCCGACCATTACTACTCAGGAGACAGCGCCGCGGATCAAATCGCTGCTAGGACGAATTCAGCGGGATGTCGATGAGCACCGGGATTTCTGAAGCTGGGGGAGAGTCCCCGGAAGCTAGCACGACTTCCATCTTTTGAAGCCGGTTCGGGTCGCCATCCAGGATCAACCACATGGCGTTGTTATGGCGCCACATCGTGTGTTCCGTGACCGCCCCACCGGCCTCGGTCAGTCGTGCCTGGTAGGTCAACTGATCGCCCTGAGGCAGACCCCAGACCAGTAGGCAGGCGGCCCCGAACTTCTCGGAATAGGCCAGGGTTCCAGCAACTCCCGGGGTGATTCCGGACCCGTCGAACCGCCACCATTGGCCGGCCTGGGCCATAATCGTGAACCCTTGGTAGGACTGGTCCAGCTGCCGTTGGGCGGAAGAAAGGTCGCCATCGGCCCGGGACCCCCAGACCGACACAACGGCGATTGCCACCGCGAGCGCCGTAATCAATGCCGCTACTGGCAGAGGAGGGAGGATCGGCTTTCGCCACCAAGGAACCATCTTCTCCGGTATTTCTCGACTGCTGGGCTCGGCCCTTGCCGTTGCCAGAATCCGCTCGCGCAGCTCGTCCACCGGCTCGGCCCCTTCGTTCATCATGGATAGTGCGTCAGCCGGGGGGCGCATCTCGGCAACGCTGGCCTTGCATTCCGGGCACGAGGGCAGATGGGCCTCAAATCTTTTCAGTTCATCGGGGTCCAGCGCCGACAGAACGTAACCGGCGGCCATCCCCTTCAATTCATCATGGCTCATCCTTTGAGCCTCCTAGTTCCATTTCAAGCAACAGGTTGCGCAGCTTCTCCATTCCAATGCGGATACGGCCCTTCACCGTTCCCAGGGGTATCCCATTCAGTTCGGCAATCTCTCGCTGCGTGTAACCTTCAAAATATGCCAGCTGGATGACTACCCGTTGCTCCTCTGGGATTCGTTCCAGGCATCCGTTGAGCAACTCCCGGTCCAGGGTGTTAGATACTTCGGACCAGGTATCGTGGGGGTCCTCCGGTAACTGCCCCATCTCCAAGGGCAGTTACCGGGGCGTTATTCCCCGGCGCCGCCTGCCGATGTCGATGGACCTGTGATGGACCACTGCCATGATCCAGGTTCGCGCCGACCCCCGGGTGGCGGTGAACGACCCAGCCCGCCGCCAGATATTGATAAATGTTTTCTTGGACAGCGTCTTCCGAGGCATGGACGTCCCCTAGCATTCGGTAAGCTAGAGAGTATGACGCATTCCCATAACGGTCATAGAGAGCGCCTAAAGCACTCTCATTCCCCAGGTGTATCAGTTTTAGCACACCCTCGTCTGTTAGCTCTTCCATCTACCGCTAAGTGTGCCACTCGTGATGCGGATCAAAAACTCGTGCTAGTATCACCGTTTTTACTTGGAGCGTGGCTCTGTTTCAAACGCCCCACCTTGCAAATCGCTCCAGAAATCATACCAGAACCCAGAATCGGGAGCCTGAGGTGGACCCGGAAATTCGGACAGGTGGTTAAGTGAGAGTTCTGCTCCTAAAATAGCCACAGCTGTTGCTGTGAGGGAGGAGTGGGACATGTCAAAAGAGCGGAGGAAGCACAGCCCAACATTCAAGGCCAAGGTGGCCCTGGAAGCGGTGAAGGGTGAAGAGACGGTGGCCCAACTGGCCGCCCGCTACGAGGTCCATCCCGGGCAGATCCAGGCCTGGAAGAAGTCCTTGTTGGAAGGAGCGGTCGGCGTCTTTGGTGGGAACCAAGACAAACGCCAGAAGAGCGATGGGGTCCTTGTTGCCCGGCTCTATCAGCAGATCGGCCAACTGAAGGTTGAGCGGGATTTCTTGGCGGAGAGGCTCGGTCCATGAGCCGGGAGCGGCGGCGGGAGATGGTGGGCCGGCGGCACCCAGCCTTGTCCACAGTGAGACAGTGCGCCTTACTGAGCATCAGCAGGTCCAGCCTAAACTACCGGCGCAAGGGGACTTGCTTGGAGAACCTGACGGTGATGAAGGCGATGGACCACCAGTACCTAAGTACCCCCTTCTACGGGTCGCGGCGCATGAGGGTCTGGCTGGGCACTCAAGGTCACAGGGTGAACCGGAAGCGGGTCCAGCGTCTGATGCGGACCATGGGACTACGTGCCATCTACCGGTGGCCCCGGACCAGCAAGCCGGGGCCAGGGCACAAGGTGTATCCCTACCTCCTGAGCGGCATGGAGATCACCAGACCAAATCAGGTGTGGGCCGCCGACATCACCTACATCCCCATGGCCAAGGGTTTCTTATACCTGGTGGCCATCATGGATTGGTACACGCGGTACGTGGTGGCCTGGCGTCTTTCCAACACCTTGGATGCTGATTTCTGTGTCGAGACATTGGAGGAAGCGCTTGGCAAGGGGAAGCCAGAGGTCTTCAACACCGACCAGGGCAGCCAGTTCACCGGCGAAGCCTTCACCGGTCTCCTAGAGCAGCACGGAGTGAGAATCAGCATGGACGGGAAGGGACGCTACACCGACAACATCTTGTTGGAGCGGCTGTGGCGCACGGTTAAGTACGAGGAGGTCTACCTGAAAGCCTACTCCAACGGGCGAGAAGCCAAGGCCGGGCTTGACGCATACTTCAGCTTCTACAACAACCAAAGACCCCACCAGGCCTTGGGCTACCGGACACCGGCTGAGGTGTTCAAAGGAGACTTGGCGCCATCAGATGAACGGTCAATCAATGGGAAACGGGCACCGAACGGAGCGTTCTCAGACCTTGGAAAGACGGCGGAACTCCCACTTAGTTTTGCACCAAACCTGTCCAACTAATTGGGTCCACCTCAGCCTTGAGGGCAATTTAATGGCGGCGCGCGGTCCGCCATCCGCGGTCTGAATGTATAATGCTAAAGTCCTGGCCAAGGCAGGCGGGCAGATTCTAAGCTTAGGACGGACTCGATATGGCCGAGGTTGATAACCGGACCGAACTGGACTGGGACGCACTGGAAGTTGGCGAGACCTTCGAGAGATTCGAATATCTGCTGACTCAAGAGATGGTTGACACCTACCGAAAGGGGGTGATGGACCCGGAAGCCAGTTTTCCCACCATCGCCCACAAAGTTGACGTGCGCCAGTACAACGCCAAGTACACCGACGCCGGGTCGGTGAACGCCCGTTGCGCCTTCCACTGCTACAACCCTCCCTTGGCGGGCAAGCGGTTGACCGTAACCGCCTGGATCGCCGACAAATACCTCAGAAGGGGCAAGAACTATATCGTTACCGAGGCGGTCTCGGTGGACGAAGACGGCAGGCTAATCGACCGGGTAATAACCCACGAACTCAAGCAACCGTCGGAGGTGGGCAAGAAATGGGGAGGGTAGTTAGAAGCTATGAAGAGGGCGACGAGATACCGCCTTTGGTAAAAGACATGACCCAAGAAGCCATCAACCTCTTCGAGGGCAGCGCTGGCAACACCGGCCCCTCCCAGTTCACCGACGAACATGCCGCCAGGGAGACACTGGGCACTGAAGGCACCGTTGCCTCGGGGCGAATGTCCCTCACCTTCGCCATCGAGATGCTGCGGAGGCATTTCGGCGCCGATGTTTTCAATCACACCGGTGTGGTGGACCTGAGATTCCTGAGACCGGTGCGCCCCGGCGACACGATCACCTTCACCGGCAAGGTTACGGGCACCACCAGAGAGGCCAACGGCAACCGCGTCTCGGTGGACATCGAGGTGAAGAACCAGAAGGGCGACACCACCGGGGTGGGTCAGGGAAGCGCCGTCGTCCCCAACGCCTTTCTGCCCCAGGAGGATCTCTAGCCTTTAGTTATCAGCCGTCAGCGGTCAGCTTTTTCTAGACCCGGCGTCATAGAAGCCGGGTCTTTTGGTCTCCTTATGGCTGAAAGCTGCGAGCTGTCGGCTATTATCCCCACCGTGGGGTCTCATCAGGGCTGATTCCCAACGAGAGCTTCCCCACCAATTCCATGGTTGAGGCATTATTGGCCGGGTGGATCTTGACCAAGCGGGCGTCACGCCAGAGGCGCTCGAACCCGCTGGCTTTGAAGATGCTGAATCCGCCCTGAAGGTCCATGCACCCATCCACGACCTTCCAGGTGCCTTCGGCCGCGTGCCGGCGGTCAACTTCACTGCCCAGCCGTGCCCGTGGTCCACGCCGTCGGACCATTCTTGGGCGACCCGGTCGATGTGGGCCTCGACGGCCTCCATCTCGCAGACCATCTCCGCGATGGCGTGCTGGACCTCCGGGTGGTAGGCCATAGTCCTGGAGATTGCCAATGACTTCTTGTTCTTGACCGCCTCGATGGTGAGGTCGAGGGCGTGCTGGGCGTTGCCATAGTAGACGTTGGCGAACCCCATCAGAGCCCAGGCGAAGACGCCCAATACAAACAGGTCGATGCCGCCAGCCCCGGCGTCCACCACTCGTGTGATGTACTTGTCGGGCACGAATGCGCCGTCAAGAACCGTGTCTTGGCTCTGGGTGGCGCGCATCCCCAGGGTGTCCCACACATCCACGATTTTGTAATCACTGCTGTCGCGGGGCATGAAGGCGTGGACAATCTTCGGGGCCACCGGGTCGCTGGCGTCCATGCCGTGCATTCCCAGAAAGGTCCATACCGGAGTCAGGCTGCCGAAGGACTTGCGGCCGGTGAACTTGTAGCCGCCGTCCACCTTTTCTGCATTGGTGGTGGAGAGCAATAGGGGAATGTCATTGCCGCTTTCGGCGTGCCCGGCGGCGAAGATTTCCCCATCTGCGGCCGCCTTCAACATCCACTCGGTGGACTTGTCGCCGCTACGCCAAACGGCGGCGGCGAGACCGGTCCAGTAGAAGTGCATGTTCACCGCCAGGGCGGTATCCCAGGCGGCGCTGCTCTTGACAGACCTGTGCCAGGTTCAGGCCCAGCCCGCCCAGTTCCTTGGGCACGCAGGCCAAGAGGTACCCGGCTTCTTTCAGTTCTTTGAAGTCCTCATCGAAGAATTTGTTGTCCCGGTGGTAGCCCGGCGCCCGCTCCATGCAGCGCTTGAGTAGTTCGTCTGACAGAACTGAGGTTTGTGTTGACGTGGCCATGCCTCTTCTCCTGATTGGCGTGATTGGGGCTTGGGATCTCCCCTGTCAGATCCTTGACTGGCGCACATAATACACTATGAGCGACCGGGATGGCACCCCTTGAATTTATCATTGGCGGATAGCCAATTTAGGCTATTTATACCCGCCGTTCCCGATGTACTCAACGAGGTATTTTCATCTCGTCCGCTCGATTATTATCGAGTACCTATGAAGTAGGGTCCAGCGATGGCTCAGTTGAATCCACCACCGGCCGGCCCAAGGACCTGCGCCTAACCGCGCGGGTGATGGTGTCCGCCTTGGCCACCGGCCTTACGCAGCGGTTGGCCATGACTAAGGAACTGTTCAAAAGTCCCGTGCTTTGGGGGCTGACCCTGGTGCGTGGCCTGCGGTCAATGGCTCTTGTGGCTCTGGTGACCATCCTTCCCCTGTATCTCGGCAACGAACTGGACCTTGGCCCCTTTCAACCGGGGGTTCCACATCGGCATGCTAATCGCCGTCGGCCTGGCGGCCAAACCGCTGGCGGGGCTCTTGTCCGACAAGCTGGGGCGCAAACAGGTCTTGGTGCCTGGTCTGGTCTTGTGCCTTCGCTCTGCTGATAATCGTGTTCGACCACGGCATATCTCTGACCGTCGCCATCGCCTTACTGGGACTGTTCTTGTACCCGGACCAGCCCATACTTACCGCCGCCTTGTTCGATGTGGTTGGCCGGGAGGTGGCGACCACCAGACTGGGCGTGGTGGCCTTTGCCAGCTTCCTGATGGCGGCAACGTCTCCCGTTGATTGCCGGAGCCATCTACGAGACCGCCGGCTTCGAGGGTGCTCTGTACTACATCGCCGGGTTGTTTGCCCTAGCCGCCTTGGTGTTCGCCATGTTGCCCCTCTCCGGGCGTGTAGAGCCATGACATGGCGGGTAAATCCTGGGACGAAAAAGCGCCCCCAAGTCCAAAGCGGACTGGGGGCGCTCGTTGATGGGAGGGCATTGTTAACGGCCGATGCGGGCTGTGCTGGAGGATTGTGCCTGGTTAGGTAGCCTTCTTGTCGTCCAGATCGCCCTTTTCTTCGGCGAAGTGCTTGGCGCAGAGCTCGACCAACGTGCCCGGTGCAATGGACAAGGACCGGTAGACGGGGCGCTACCAATCATCGCGCATTTGCTCTTCACACTGACCATGGCATCACCTCGGCGTAACTGAGTACCCTATCTAATTAGGTGACTCAGTTACAAGGTTAGGTTCGTCGAAGACTAACCTCAAGGGATGTTTGGACCGTATAGGGTGGGCCGATGGGCCCATCTTGGCGCACAATTTGAGTGGCGCTTGGTCCATCACGCGAAAAGGCCCGACAGCCGCGCTGAAACGACCGCCTTCGGGCTCTTTAGGTTGCTTAGTGCTTCGGTAGAGACTGGCTCTACCGGGTTAAGAGATGAGCTTGGCGCACTCGTCGATCAGGGGGGTGACCGCCGCCCTCTCTTCCGAGGGCAGAGTGAAGATGACGCGGTCGACCCCGGCTTCCCTCATGCGGCCGACCAGGTCTGGGTCGGGGCGGAGTCCGAAGCTGGTGATATTCAAGGAATCAGGGTCCCTACCGGCTTCTTCGGCCTGACGCTTTAGTAGAACAATCTTTTCGGCCAGGCTCGGTCCTCCAGCCGGTCGACCTCCGATGGGCATCCAGCCGTCACAATACTCCACCACCCGGTCGAAGGTTGTGGGGCCGTCGCCGCCCATGAGGATGGGTGGGTGGGGCCGCTGTACCGGTTTGGGATAAGCCCACATCTTGTCGAAATTCACGTGGTTGCCGTGAAACTCAGGCTCGTCCTTGGTCCAGATTTCCTTCATGGCCAGGATGTTCTCGCGGAGGATGCGCCAGCGGCGCTTGAAGTTGGTGCCGTGGTCCTCCATCTCCTCGGCGTTCCAGCCGCCGCCGATGCCGAAGATGAACCGCCCACCGGACAGCATGTCCAGGCTGGCAACCTCTTTGGCGGTTACGATGGGGTCCCGCTCAATCATGAGGCAGATGCCGGTCCCCAGTTTGATGTCCTTGGTCGCCCCCGCAGCCGCAGTCAGGGCCACGAAGGGGTCATAGGTGTGCCAGTAGTTTTTTGGCAACTCCGAACCGCCGGGCCAGGGACTGACGCGGCTGGCCGGGATGTGGGTGTGTTCTGGGACCCACATGGACTCGAACCCCCGGTCCTCCAGCATCTTGGCCAGGTCGTCGGGCCGGATGGAGTAGTCTGTTGAAAACATCATCGCGCCGAATTCCATGTCAACCTCTCAAAAGCCTGGCGGCTAACGTGGCCGCCAAGAAAAGTGCGGCCAGTATAGCACCCAAGCAAGACGCGGCAGACAGCACATCTTACCCGCAGCCAGGCCCGGAGGGGTCTTCCGGGAAAAAACCAGTGGAATTGCGGAGGACGGAGGCGCTCTTATTTGGCGGGCAACGACCGGGCGAACGCGGCACCGCGCTCCACCCACTCGGCCAACACCGCGTCAGCGGCTATGCCGGCCGATTCGACGTAAACAAACCCCTTCATGGGCCGTCCGGTGAAGTCCATGGGCCGGGCATGGGGCAATGCCAGGGCGGACTCGAAATTGTCCGGGCCGGGCCGCACCATCAAGTCGCTGCCGGTGACGCCCACGGCCATATTCCCGCCCACCATGAAGCAGATGCCGCCGAACATCTTCTTCTCGGTGCAGCCCGGTTCCGACTGGAATACGGCGCGAACCCGCTCCGCCAGTATCTCGTCGTAGGGCATAAACACACCTCGCGGATTTGAGATTGGAGTCATTGGATAATGTCGTCGTGGCGACTAACCCCTCGTCCGCCACGATGCAGATCGGTAATAACCAGCAAGCTCCAACGGTGGAACTGCACCCCGTGTCGCACTGATAGAGGTCGGCGATTGCTTAATGCGAAGTGCTGACGCTGGTATCCTACTCCAACCCATAGACCCGCAGGGCGTTCTCGTAACCCACCCGGCGGGCCAGGTCTGGTGGCAGCTGATCGAGGAACGCTCGCGGCCCTTCAAGCACTCGTACGCCGCTACCGGCAGACCCGCCATATTTCGCATCCGAGCCGATGATGAACCTGTCGGGGAAAGACCTCAAAAGGTTCACCCACTCCGGGCGGATCTGTCCGTTCTCGTCCAAGGGACGGTTACTGGATAGGCCCGTTTTACTGATCCTAACCTGCATGTAAAGATTTGAGTGGTCCCCCAGCAAGCGCTGAAGAAAGGCTACGGTCCGGTGCCCGGTGAGGCCCCAGCCTGCGTGGGCCCAGACGATGCGGGCGCCGCAGTTATGGGCGAGCAGCCGCTCGAAGGCAAAGATGTTTTCCTGTAGCGTCTTGGGATTGGGAGCATGATCGTACTCTGGCGGCGTTGGTTGCTCTTCAATGACCGCTTCCATGTGCAGGTCAAGGGGCACACCATGGCGGGCGGCGATATCCGCGAGGAGCAGAAACAACGGGTGGTCGGGGGGAGGTTCTACGAAGGGGTGCGGGTCTTTGGTAGACAGGTGGAGGGCACCCATCTCACCGAAACCAACGGCGCCCAAGCCCAGGATCTCTTCGGCCCTCTCCTCAAACTGTCGCCGCACAGCCGCGCTCACTTCATCAAAAGCGGTTTCTAGGATCATGGGGTTGAGACTTTTCCCTCCGGCGAGGAAAGCGATTCTTTGCGGGTATTGATTCATCACCTCGGCAAGAGTTTGGTCCTCTGCTGGCCGCTCCCTAACTGACGGAGGCGGCATGGCTAGTGACATCTGTACGCCCAAGAGCTGCATCGAGGGCAAGGCCTCCGATGCGGTCTGCACTCGGTCGGACCGGCCGCTACTTCCCGTATTTGCCTCAAGATGCATGTGTGTGTCGATGAAGTCGATACGAACTGGCGGAGCCGTGATCGGGGTGGGAGTCGGTTTGGGTGTTGGTGTTGGCGCCGATATTCTTGTTTGTGTTGGTGTTGAGATAGGCACGGACGTAGGTGTAGAGACGGACTTCGGAGTCGGCGTTGAGCTTACCGTAGGAGTAGGAATCAGGATCGTAGTTGGGGCTGATGTGGGGGTCCCTGGAAGCAACACATTGCCCGTGGGAGTTGCTTCAGGAGCGGCGCAGGCAATAAACAGTGGTACGACTGCCGATAGTAGAAAGAAACAGCTTGAACTAGCGGACATGGCTCAGATTATATATTGTCATTTTGGAATACGGCGCGAACCCGCTCCGCCAGTTTCTCGTCGTAGGGCATATCGACCTCCTCGGATTCAATCTTCCCAATCACGCCGTAAGTCCGAATCAACCTCGGCCAACCGGCCCTCTAGGAACTTGGTCTCAGAGGCGTTGGTGGTCAGTTCCAGGGCTCTACGGTAGGCGGCGCCCGCTTCTTCGGATCTTCCCAGTCGACGCAGCAGATCGGCCCGGGCCGAGTGATACCAACGGTATTCCTGGAGCGGGGCCGCCACCTCGGTTCGGTCCATCGCTTGGAGTCCCTGCTCGGGAGACTGGGCCATCGCCACCGCCACCGCCCGGTTGAGATCAACCACCGGAGAAGGTTGCATCTGACTTAGGGACCCGTACAGGGCGGCAATCTGGGGCCAATCGGTGCTCTCGGGAGAATCGGCTTGGGAATGGAGGGCCGCGATTGCAGCCTGCACCTGGTACCGGCCGGGTCTGCCCATCCTGAGAGCGCGTTCAACCAACGATACGCCCTGCTGGATCTTGTTTCGGTCCCAGGTGGACCGGTCCTGGTCCTCGAGCAGCACCGGAAGGCCGTTTGGTGATTGGCGAGCGTCTCGCCGGGAGTCATGGAGCAGCACCAGCGCCAGCATCCCCAACACTTCCGGATCGTCGGGCATCAAATCAGCCAGGACCCGTCCCAGCCGCACCGCCTCTGTGGACAGGTCAGGGCGGGTGAGGCTTTCGCCGCCGCTGGCGGAATATCCTTCATTGAAAATGAGGTAAATCACTGAAAATGAGGTAAATCACTGCCAACACGCCATCCAGCCGGTCGGGAAGAACATTGTCTGGCGGCACGCGATGGGGGATTCCGGCGTCCTTTATCTTTCGTTTTGCCCTTACCAGGCGTTGGGCCATGGTGGCTTCGGGCACCAAGAATGCTTGGCTGATCTCGGTGGTGGTGAGGCCACCCAAGGTCCTAAGTGTCAATGCCACTCTTGCATCCGGGTTCAGCGCCGGATGGCAGCAAGTGAATATCAAGCGTAGGCGGTCGTCGTGCAGATGGGACCCGTCTATCTCGTCCAGCATTTCGAATCCATCTTCCCCGGACTGAGAACCGGCGATGAGCAGGTATTTTTGGTCTCTCACCCAGTCCCTGCGGGCGGCGTCGATGGCCTTGCGGCGGGCGGTGGTGGTGATCCACGCCGCCGGGTTGTCCGGAACACCGTCGGCGGGCCACCGGACCAAAGCTACCGCAAAGGCCTCCTGTATGGCCTCTTCGGCGGCGTCAAAGTCCCGCAATATTGGAATCAAAGCCGCTGAGACCTTACCGTACTCATCACGGAGGACGGTCTCGACTGCTTCATGGGTATCGGCCAAAGTGCTGTCAGGCTCCTTGGGGCCGGTGCTTCCTTCCCGGAAGCACCGGTTTAGAATCGATCAGTGTTCGAACTCCATGGTAGGACGGATCTCCACCGAGCCGCCATCTGCGATGTGGGGCATCTCGCCGGCCCACTCTATGGCGTCGTCCAGGTCGGTGGCTTCCACCATGTAGAAACCGCCCAATTGCTCTTTGGTTTCGGCGAAAGGTCCGTCGGTGGCGAGGGGGGCCGGATTGCCGGCCCGCACCGTCGTGGCGGCCACGGTGGGCTGGAGAGCTGAGCCGTCCAACAACTTCCCCGTCGCTTGGAGGTCGTCGGTGTACTTGAACCACTCTTCCAATTTCTTGGACATTTCTTCCGGGGACATGCTCATGTGGGTCTTTTCGTTGTCGTAGATCAACAGTAGGTATTTCATAGTTCGCTCCTTACGTAAATTTTGTTCCTACAAATATACGACGAACGGGTATACTCGAAATCAACACTGTAGCCATTCAGTTTTTAGCCGGGAGTAACGAAGATGGCCGAAGAGATTATCTTGCGCCGGTGCTTGGAGGACGATATTGAATCGGTGTTGGCGCTTTGGCGGGCTGCCGGCTCCACCCCAAGCGTGACGGACACCAGCGACGAGCTGCGGACCACCATTAATTCAACAGCATCGTCGGTGATTGTGGCCCTGAGCGGCGGCACGGTCGCGGGCTCCATCATCGGGGCCTTCGACGGTTGGCGGGGCAATCTCTACCGGCTGGCGGTGCATCCTGATCACCAACGCAAGGGGATTGCCCGGCGCTTGGTCTCCGAGGCAGAAGAGTGGCTCCGAAGACAGGGGGCCAAGCGCATCGGTGCAGTGGTGGAGAAAGACCACCCCTGGGCCACCGGTTTCTGGGAATCCACGGAGTTTGTACTGTCGCCGTTGGACCTCAGGTACGTTAGGGACCTTTAATTTTGGAGGCATCGTCGTGGCTCAACACCCGATCCAAACAACCACTTCACCATCCGAGATCTACGAGCGTTTCATGGTTCCGGCGATGTTCGCCAGATGGGCGGAAATCATTTTGGAACTGGTTTCGCCGCAAGCTGGAGAGCGCGTTCTTGACCTGGCCTGTGGAACTGAGGTTATCGCGCTTATTGCGGCTTCCATGGTGCAGCCTGGCGGGCAAGACAAAGGTGCGCCGGACACGATGGTCCACCCACAGGGCATCTAATTGCAACCGTTTGTAGGGTCAATCTCAGAATCAATCGCTTTGGGATTTTCAACTTCCTCAAATCGAACGCTCTGTAGCCAACGAGAATCGGCAACAACATTGCTGTCGGTCTTAGAACTGGGTTTTGGTCCTGCCGCCAGACGAAGTTCCTTAAGGCGGGCGTCGTCTGAACGGGATTCTAATTCTGCCTCTATGCGAAGTTCTCGAATGCGGCGGGGGTAGCCTGAAGAAGGAATTATTCTATTGGTTTCCCACCTACCCACAGTGGAAGTAAGCACACCCAACACCTCAGCTAGCTGGCGCTGGGACCACCCGAGCTTCCTAACGTAGGCTCTTCAATTTTTCGGCTGAGTCTGGCACCTGGCCGCCTGAAAACCAATAAAAGTATTTTTTTCGGTCACTTGCTACCGCTGTTTCGAGTGCTGCGAAAATGGCACGTCATGTAATGAGAGAACTGGCCGAAATCGTTATATATTTTTTCTTGGGCCTGTTACAAGATTTTGCCATACTAGTACTCAGTCAACCGTAAAATCGGAAGGGTAAAGGCGGTGAAGTTTGGTTCGTGCGTCCCGGGTGTTGAACCGCCAGTTGATGGTGGCTCTGGCGGCGTTGCGCTCCTTGACCAGAGCATCGACTTCCCTCCTGAGGGCCTCCTCGCCGGAGAGCCGCTGCTTCAGGCAGGAGCGGGACAGGACGCTGAACTCGATCTCCGCCATGTTCAACCAACTCCCGTGCTTGGGCGTGTAATGAAACTCCAGCCGCCTGGCAATCCTCCGGGCTTCCTCAGCCGGGAAAGTCTCGTACAGCGATGCCCGGCGATGGGTATTCAGATTGTCCAAGACAACCCTTACCACCTCGGCTTCCGGGTAGGCTTCATCCGCCAGCCAGCGCATCCGGCGGGCGAAGTCTTGCATCGTGCGCCGCTCCGTGACCGCCACCCCTCGCCAACCCGCCAAGGGCTCGCAGGCCAAGAACAGGTTGCGGGTACCCTCCCGCCGGTATTCGTAGTCCTGCCGCAGCGGAAGTCCCGGCCGGGGCGGCAGAGCGGGCTGGGTCTCCGCCAACAACTGGGTGGATGTCTCGTCAAAGCAAACCACCGGACGTTGGGGATCATAGGGTTCGGCGTAGAGATCCAGGACATCCTCCATGTTAGCCACAAATTCCGCGCTCACCTTGGGAATGCACCACTCCTTCTTCTGCCACGGCTTGAGGGCGTTTTTTTGAGACGCTGGCGCACCCCCTCGTGGGACATGGAGGGCGTCAGCCCCAACTCGACCACCTTCCCGGCCAGCAGACGCAGGGTCCAGTGGTCATGCCCTTCCGGCGGCGGGCTGCAGGCCAAAGCAATCAGGTGGGCTTCGCCCCGGTCGTCCAACTTCCGGGGCCGGTTGGCCTGGGGACGGTCCTGCAAAACCCTCTCCAACCCTTCTTCGGCAAAGCGCTGCTTGACCCGGTATACGGTGCTCAGGGCCACATCCAAAGCTTCGGCCACTTGGGGTGCCGCCCAACCGTCGTCGCTCTTTAGGAGAATCCGCGCTCTAGCGGTCACTCGGGCTGAGTTTTTGCCAACCCGGATCAGTCGCTGGAGCTCTTCCCGTTGTTCCTGTGCCAGCCGCACCGCGTATTTGTCCCTGACCATCACTGCCACCCCCGCCATCAACACTTCCCGCCAGGCAGGATAGCTCAATTGGCCCCTTTCTTAAACAAATCTCAAAACCAAGTTGACTGAGTACTAGTGGCGCCGGCAGTCAGCCTGGGTGAACCGCCGGTGACCAAGGAGACCCCTAAATGGGGAGTATGGACAGACTGGGTCCTTCGCCAAGCGACCTCAATCGCCGCCACAAATTTTGGGTGGCTGCTACTATTTGGTGGGCCACGTTGGTTACAGTCATATATTTGCCAATTCCAATCTTGGCCATCGGGATGGCGTTCGGCGACGCCCAACCAGGGACTAAATCGTTCATCGCATATATAGCCGGGATTACCGGAGGAAGCACGTTGCTTGCCATCCCTGAATTCTATTTGTTCAGGCCCTTCTCTCAAATGTTTAGATAAGTGCAACCTGGAATCGGATTTCCAAATCACAGCAGTGTCCCCCATTATAAACCCAAGAAATTAGGCCTCGCAACGATTGAAACATCGCTTTACCGTCGTTCTTTTAACTGGTCATGCCTTATCAGCCGGTTCGGCACAAATCTGCAACTTAATTTATGAAAGAATTCACGTATTCACCCCCAATCACACAAAGTTCTCCGAGCGTAAGACCAGACGAAGAGTTTAGCGGGATATCTCTCTTTCTGGCAACCCAAATGACGTACATCTACTTGAGCAGCAAAAAAATATACAGCTAAATTCTTAGTGGAGACGGGAGAGGCTTTAAAAGACCACCACAGACCGGAGCACCTCTCCCCGCTCCATCTTGTGGAAAGCCTCTTCGACGTCGCCGATGGCAATGGTCTCGGACACGAACCTATCAAGATCTAAGCGTCCTTGGAGGTAGAGGTCGATCAACATGGGGAAATCACGGGAGGGCAGGCAGTCGCCGTACCAGGAAGATTTCAGGCTGCCGCCCCGGCCGAAAACCTCCAGGAGGGGCAGTTCAATCTTCATGCCGGGACTGGGCACGCCCACCAGGACCACCGTGCCGGCGTGGTCCCTGGCGTAAAAAGCCTGCTCGTAGGTCACCGGGTTGCCCACGGCTTCTATGGCCACATTGACGCCGTTCCCGCCGGTCAGCTTCCGTATCTCCTCTATGGGGTCTGTGGACGAGGAGTTGATGGTGTGGGTCGCCCCGAATTCTTTGGCCCAGGCCAACTTCCGGTCGTCGATGTCCACGCCGATGATGGTGTGAGCGCCGGCCAGCTTAGCACCTGCGATCGCCGCGTCGCCGACCCCGCCGCAACCGAACACCGCCACCGAGTCACCCCGGCTGACGTTGCCTGTATTCATGGCCGCGCCCAATCCCGCCATGATGCCGCAGCCCACCAGTCCCGCCGCTTCGGGGCTCGCCTGGGGCGAGACCTTTACCGCCTGCCCGGCGTCCACCAACGTCAGTTCGGCAAAGGCGCCGATGCCCAAGGCGGGCGAAAGGGGGGTGCCGTCGGCCAGCGTCATGGGCTGGAAGGCGTTCCGGCTGGCGAAACAGTACCAGGGAGCGCCGCGCTGGCACGAACGGCAGGCGCCGCAGGGGGCACGCCAGGCGATGATTACGAAGTCGCCGGGGGTAACGTTGGTAACGCCGTCGCCGACCGCCTCCACCGTCCCCGAAGCCTCGTGCCCCAGAAGAAAGGGAAAATCGTCGTTGATGGCCCCCTCCCGGTAATGGAGGTCGGTGTGGCAGACTCCGCAGGCCTTCACCCGGACCAACGCTTCGCCGGAACCCGGATCGGGCACCAGGATGGGGACCAATCTCACCGGTGCGCCCTTGGCTTCAGCGACTACTCCGTTCACCTGATGTGCCATGAATCTCGTCCTCCTGGGTGCCTGTTAAGTCTCCGGGAGAAATGATGCCGGGTTCCTGGGAATTGTTCACAAATCAAACCGCCAGGGCCGCCTCGACTTTCCGTGCGAAACCAATCAACGCTTCGTCGGAACCGTGGTCTCCCATGATCGAGATGCCCACCGGAAGGCCGTTGACCTCGGCCAACGGTAGGTTCAATTGAGGGCGTCCCGTGGTGCCTGCGATGCAGGTCAACCGGATGATCCTCGACAGGACCTCCCGCTTGGCGGAGGTGGCTAGGCCGCGCATGGGGGCGGGACTCGGCGCCGTGGGCAAGCAGACAAATCCGCCACCGGCGAATACCTCGTCCATCCTGACCCTGATTTTGTCCCTGGCTACCACTGCCTCATCCAGCTGGGTTTCGGTCAAAGTGGTGGCGAAGTTGTAGCGCTCGCTGACCCAGAAACTGAACCTGGGATTGTCCCGGTCGATCCAGTCCTTCACCGACTCCCACGCTTCCTTGGATTGGAGCACGTTTTGCTGGGAGGCCCATTCTGCCAGACCGTTGGGCGCCAACCGCTCGTTGGTCGAGGTCTCGGCCAGGGCGGCTATCTTCTTTGCCAGCGGCAGCAGCACGTTCGCCACGTCCTGGTCCGCCTCTTCAAAGGCGTCTTGGGCGATGACCAGACGGCCGGGACCTGAGTCGGGAATCTCGCTCTGGAGTAAAACCTCACCCACCCGGGCGTAAGTCTCGGCGTCCCTGGCGAACCAGCCGATGGTGTCGTAGCTGGGCGCCTGTATCAAAATGCCGTCCAAAAGGATCCGCCCGTGGGTCGGGCGCAATCCGTAGAGGCCGCAGAAACTGGCGGGAATGCGCACCGAGCCTCCCGTGTCGGACCCCAGGGCAAAGTTCACCAGGCCCCCGGCCACCGCCGCCGCCGACCCGCTGGACGACCCTCCCGGGTCCCGTCCCGGCGCTTTTGAGTTGATTGGGGTGCCGAAGTGGGCGTTCTCTCCCAGGATGCCCCTGGTTAGTTCATCGGTGTGGGTCTTGCCCACCATGGTGGCCCCTGCATTCACCAAGGTCTGCACCACCCAGGCGTTCCGCTCGGCGGGCGGATGAGTCGTCTTCCAGTCCGGGTTGCCCCCACCGGTCACGTGTCCTGCAACGTCGAAGATGTCCTTGGCGGCGAATGTCAGGCCGGAAAGGGGCCCTCCCAGATGTCCGGACAGATAGGCTTCAGTGTCCTTGCAGAAGGCGTCCAAGGGGTCGACAAAGGGTTGTCTGGGCCTGGGCATCGGCGGACCTCCTTGACTGCTGCCGGACCGCTGGAGCAGATGGGTCTGAGGCGGTTACCGTAGTATATATCAAGATGCCGTCCAGGCCATGGAAATAATCGGGAACAAAATCGCGACGAAATCCGTCATGTAAGGAGAGGCACTTATAAGAGTAGGATTGAACGGAGGACGGCGATGAACAAGAGACTCGGCATAATCATGGTCCTGATGGCTGCGGTGGCCTTGTTGGCGGTGGTTGCCTGCGGGAGCAGCGCTACGGCGCCAGTTCCCACCCAGCCACCGGCTACCGAAACCCCCATCAAGGGGAATCCACTGGCGGAGGAACCAAAGACAATCGAGGTACCGGCCCCCATCGAAGACGCAACAGTGGTGGCCCCCGAGGAGCCCGGCGGCGAGTACGTCCTCAAGATTACCTCCGGTCTGCCCAGCGGCTGCGCCGAGTTCAATGGGTACGGCGTCGAACGCGACGGCAGTAGGTTCGTGGTTGACGTAACCAACCTGATGCCCGATCCCAGTGAGCCCATCGCCTGCACCGAGATCTACAGCTACCACGACGGCGAGGTCGCGCTGGGAAGCGGACTCAATGGCGGAGAGACATACACTGTTGCCATCAACGGAGAGCTGACGATTACCTTCGTCGCCCGTAGTGTTGACGACATTGGCATGGTCGAAAAAGAGTCTCCCATCGAGGAGATTGAGGTGGTCGAGGCCGACGGCGGATATCTCTTGACTGTTATCTCCAGGCTGCCCTTGGGCAGCACTTGCTCCAAGTTCAATGGATACAAGATCAACCGGCGGTTCGCCGAGCGGATCGAAGTAACCCTGACCCACCTGGAAGTCACGGCGGACAACGTGCCCTGCACCGCCGACCTGCCGGTGGTGCTCAGCGAGATACCTCTTGGCGAAGACTTTACCGGCGGCCAGACCTACACGGTATCGGTTAATGGCGAGGAAACCGTCTTCACCGCCAGATAGACTCAAATTAGACCCAAGCTACAGAACCGGCCGGGTATCTCCCGGACGGTTTTCTGCGTCTGGCGCATCTGCGATATACTGTTTAACCACCGATTAACCGGGAGATATCTCCCCCGATTGGTCAATCATGGAGGGTTGATATGCTGACCGCCGAAGCCAATGAGAGACTCACCAGAGTGGGCCCGGGGACTCCCATGGGTGAGTTGATGCGCCGGTATTGGCTCCCCATACGGCCCCTAGCCCAACTGAAAGAGGAAGACGTGATGCCGGTCCGGGTGTTGGGAGAGGACCTGGTCCTGTTCATCACCAAAAAGGGCGAACTCGGTCTGGTGGGCGAGCGCTGCCCTCACCGGTTGACCATGATGAAATACGGCATCCCCGACGAGGACGGCCTCCGCTGCTGCTATCACGGTTGGATGTTCGCCCCCAACGGCCAGTGTATCGACACCCCGCTGGAGTCTCCCACCAATAATCTGAAGGAGCAGGTGAAGATTGGCGCCTACCCGGTGCAGGAGATGGGGGGCTTGGTCTGGGCCTACATGGGCCCAGAGCCGGTACCTCTGCTTCCTCCGTGGGACCTGTTTGTGGCGCCCAACTCCATCCGCCAGATCGGTATTGCCGAATTGGCCTGCAACTGGCTCCAATGCCACGAGAACACCGGCGACCCGGCCCACAGCGTTTACCTCCACGGCCACAAATTCAAGTACATGCTGGAGAAGCAGGGCAAGCTGGAAGAACGGGCGAAGGACGGGCAGATGCACACCTTGTATTCCCGTATGGACATGGCCCGTGGAATCGAGTCCCTCTACGCCCACGAGACCCAATACGGCATGGAAAAGGGGATGAACTACTCCAAAGCCCTGGGCGCCGACAGTGACCGGGTGTCCCGCCATTCCACCGTCATCTTCCCCATCTACACTCAGACCGGCAGGCCCGGCCAGGTCCGCCAAGAGTTCCAGATCAGGGTGCCCATCGACGACACCCACACCTACCACATCAACTATGGCTGTTACATGGCGCCCGAGTCGGTGGACGCGGGTGAGCAGGAGTCCGTTCCCTACTACAACGTGCCCCTGTACGATGACGACGGGCGGGCTTTGTGGGACTTCGTCCTTGCCCAGGACATCCACGCTTGGATATCCCAGGGCGACATAATGGACCGGACCGTGGAGCAACTGGGCCGGACCGACCTGCCCATCGTGTTCATGCGCCGTCAGTTTGAGGAACAGCTAAGTATCATGGAGGACGGCGGCGACCCCAAGAACGTCTTCCGTGACCCCGACACCATGCCCGGCCTGATTCACGGCGGGGTCTGGAAAGAGGGCAATTCCTCAGTCACTGGCGCCGGAAGCGCCATCGCAAACTTCCGTTCCGCCTACCACAAAGGTTATGGCATCGACGACGCCGACCGTTACGGCCCGGCCATGCCGGAGATTATCGACCTGATGCAGCGCATCGACGATTACATATCGGCCGGCTAGCTTTCCCATCGGAAGGATCCCAGAGGCCCAACGGTTCCCAGGAGGAGCAATATGCCAGAGATGGAAGCTCCGGCAACAATCAAACCCCAAGGCCCCGGCGACTACCTTGAGATTATGAGCAAGGTGGTCTTTCAGGCGGGGATGTCTTATAAGGTCGTCGAAGCCAAGTGGCCAGGCATCCGGGCGGCGTTCCACGGGTTCGACGCCGCCAAGGTAGCCGGCATGACCCCTCCGGAGATCGACCAGCTAGCCCAGGACACCCGCGTCATCCGCAACCGCCGCAAGCTGGAATCCGTGGTGAGCAATGCCCAGAGACTGTTGGAGCTTGACTCCAAATTCGGCGGGTTTCGGAATTACCTCCGCTCCCAGGGGGACTTCGCCAGTCTGGTCAAGCACCTGCGCAAGCAATTCAAGTTCCTGGGCGACATGGGCTGCTACTATTACCTCTACGTGGTCGGCGAGGAGGTCCCGCCCCACGAGGAGTGGCAGGCCAGCCTAAAGAAATGAAAAGGCTTGGGGGGTTGATGATTTGAAGCTGGAAGGAATGGTCGCACTGGTAACGGGCACCAGCCCAAATATCATGGGCGGCATCGGGGAAGGGCTGGCAGAAGAAGGGGCCGACCTGGTCTGCGTCGACATCCGGGACGAATATGCCGAACAATGTGCCCAGTCCGTGATTAACATCGGACGCCGTGCCATCGGAATCGCCTGCGACGTGACCGACGACGCCCAAGTGACCGCCGCGTTGGAACGGGCCAAGGAGTCCTTCGGTGGTGTGGACATCTTGGTCAACGGCGCAACTCTGTTCAACACGAAAGGCGTCTTGGACATGCCCGTGGACGAATGGCGGCGTCAGACCGACGTGTTATTGACCGGCGCTTTTGTGTTCACCAAACACGCCGCCCAGCAAATGATTAGTCTTGGTCGCTCGGGCAACACAATCAACATCATCTCCACGGCCGGTCATCAGGGTGAGCCCGGCAACATCGGCTACGGCACCGCCAAAGGGGGCCTGC
Organism: Dehalococcoidia bacterium; assembly: GCA_965237595.1. GTDB lineage: Bacteria > Chloroflexota > Dehalococcoidia > Lucifugimonadales > UBA3495 > UBA9611. The sequence continues at coordinate 69,897 of CBDEFY010000001.1, forward strand.
TGAATTTCAACCGTTCAGTAGCGATGGAGTTGGCCCAATATGGGATCCGGGTCAATAGCGTCACCCCCACCGCCACCGACCGGACCGAGGGGACGGAGCGGGCGCAGCGCTGGGGCGTAGAGTGGCCCACCCCCAGGAAGGGACAACGGGCCAAAGGGTTGCTTCCCGACGCCAGCACCGGTGCGCCCCTGCAAAAACTGCCCAGCCCCAGCCACTATGCCAAAGCGGCGGCGTTCTTGGCCTCGGACGAAGCCGAGATGATTACCGGCTTGGACCTGCGGGTCGAAGCCGGGGCCATCTCCAAATACTGGATCTGGGATCCCAGTGCGGAAACGTCCCATGTCTGACCACCGGCACAACGCACAGATTATAAATTCTTAACCGGAAGCCGACCCTAGGAGATGAACCGATGGCGGAGATATTTGGAGCAGGCGTCACCCACTACCCGGCCCTCATCGCGCCCGATGAAGACCTGGCGTTTCCCATCCACAGGACGTTGAAACAAGATGAACGTCTCCCCAGGGCGCTCAAGGACCCCATGAACTGGCCGGAGGACATGCGGCAGGAATTCGGGGACGACCAGGGTCTTGCTGCGGCCCAACGGCACCGCGAACGCCTGGTGGCCGGTTTCCGGAAGGTTAGGCAGGAGATCAATGCCTTCAACCCCGACTTCATAATCATCTTCGGCGACGACCAGTAAGAGAACTTCCGAGAGGATGTCATCGCGCCCTTCTGCGTGTTGGCCTACGATGAGATGAACTCCTCGCCCTTCACCAGGGCCGACGGTTCGGCCAGGCGCAATGTTTGGGACGAACCAGCAGATAAGGTGTTCAACTATAAAGGGCACCCGGATGCTGACCGGCGGGCTTATCGACCAGGGCGTGGACATGGCCTACGCCTACCGGCCTCTGCACGAACCAGGTCTGGCCCATGCCTTTATAAATACCTTGTTGTTCTTGGACTACGACCGGGAGGGGTTTGATATCCCAGTGGTGCCCTTCGCCGTCAATTGCTTAGGCCGGGGAATCATCAGCCACCGTGGTGGCACAAAACCCCAGATGGTGAACGGCATAGCCTTGGAACCAGACCCGCCCGGCCCCACTGCCAAGCGGTGCATGCAGGTGGGAGCAGCCCTGGCCCGGGTGCTCAAAGAGAGCCCCTACCGGGTGGCGCTGGTGGCCTCTTCAAGCTGGTCCCACGCTTTCTTGACCCCCAAGAACAATTATCTGTGGCCCGACACCTCATCCGACCGAGAGATGTTGGCCGACTTGAAAAAGGGGAACTACGCTGCCTGGAGCAAGCGCACCACCGCCCAACTGGAGGCCTCGGGTCAGCACGAACTTCTGAATTGGGCCTGCCTGTTGGGGGCCATGGAGGAGTTAAACGGCAAGCCCGAAGTTATCGACTTTGTGGAAACCAACGTGCTCACCTCCAAATAAATGCTTCGCCACGTTCACGGTTGAGTGACCAATGCCCGTAAGGCCGTTCCCAACACAAGGCCTCACGGGTAGGATGGATGGCAATCAAATCCCTGGGACAGCTAGGAAAATAGACTCGCAGTTAACCAGAGTAGAGGTGTGAGATGCCATTAGACCCTCAAATAATACAAGTCATGGAGCAGGTGGTTGCCCTGGGGCTGCCAGCGGCCAATACCGTCAGCCCGGCGGAAGCCAGGGCCAACGCCAAGAAACGGCCCCGCCCTCCGGGCCCCGAAGTGGCCAAGGTGGAAGACCGGAACATTCCCGGTCCGGATGGGGATGTCCCGGTGCGCATCTATACCCCCGAGGGAGACGGCCCCTTCCCCATCCTTGCCTGGTTCCACGGCGGCGGATGGGTCGTCGGCGACTTGGAATCGACCGATGGCTCGGCCCGAAACCTGTGTGTGGGCGGACAGTGCGTGGTAATCTCCGTGGACTACCGCCTGGCCCCGGAGACCAAGTTCCCCGGCCCCGCTGAGGACTGCTGGGCGGCCACCACTTGGGCGGTCAACAATGCCTCCAGCATCAACGGCGACCCCACCCGTCTGGCTGTGGGCGGAGAAAGCGCCGGGGGCAACCTGGCTGCAGCCATATCTCTGATGGCGGCGGACTGGGGCGGCCCTGGGATTGCCCTGCAGCTTCTGGTGTACCCTGCGGTTGGCAAAGACCTCGACACCGTGTCATCTAACGAGAACGCCGAAGGCTATTCCCTGACCAAGGTCACCATGCAGTGGTACTGGGACCATTACATAAAGGGCGACGAGGACGCAGCCAACCCCTACGCGGCCCCGATCCAGGCCAAGAGCTTGGCCGGGCAACCGCCTGCCCTCGTGATTACCGCTGAATTCGACCCCCTCCGGGACGAGGGCGAGGACTATGCCAAGCGGCTCCAAGAGGCCGGCGTCGAGGCCACCTTCACCCGTTACGACGGTGTGATTCACGGCTTCTTCACCATGGGAGCGGTGGTGGACAAGGACCAGCAGGCGGTGGACGAGGCATCCGCCGCGCTGAGGAACGCCTTTTCCCGCTCCGGCGCCCCCAGCGCCGCAGACTAACCGGCCCTCGGTACGGACCAACGACCCGAAAGGAATTCTCGCCGGTAAGAGGTACAACGTGACCACATCCGCCGCCGTCAGTGTCACCGTTTTGTACGACTACCCTCGACCCTATTGCTACGTCGGCCTGGTCAGGCTCGACATGTTGGCCAAGGAACTGGCCTTTGAAATAGACCGGAGACCATACCTGCTGCGGCCAGATCGTCCTTTGGAAGGAGAGCCCCGCCGCCTGTTCGACGGAGAGACCGAAACGGACCTCAACCCGGCGATGCAGGAACGCGCCAAGGGCGTGGGCCTGGTCATGCGCCGCCCTCAGTGGTCGCCCAACACCATGCGGGTCCACGAGTCGACCCTGTTCGCCAAGGAAAGGGGAAAAGACGGTCAGTTCCACCACCTGGCTGCCGCGGCCTGTTGGGAGTCGGGGGCTGACCTCAACGACCTGGACGTTTTGAAAGGCATTGTGGAGGACGCCGGTCTGGACCGGGGGGACCTGGTCCGCGGATCGAGTCCGGGGACTACCATGACGCCGTGATGCGTGAATACGAAGCAGCCAAAGACAAAGGCGTGGGCGGCACTCCGACCTACATGATTGGCGGCGAGCTTCACGGCGGTGACGTGAGCATCGACGAGGTGCGGGAGGCCATCAGGTCGGCGTCCGCTGGATGACCCGGGTGATTGACCGGCTTCAGGCCCTACCATTGCAGCAGTACAGAGCGACTCGTGGCCTTTGACAACTCGGTGCTGGTCATCGGGGCGGGTGTATTCGGCCTGACCGCCGCTCTGGAGCTTCAGCAACGGGGACACCAAGTGACCGTGGCCGACCCCGGCCCGGTACCCCATCCTCTGGCGGCCTCGAATGACCTTAGCCGCATGGTACGAATGGATTACGGCGGCGACGGTCTATATTCCACACTGGGCGCCGATGCCATCGAGGGCTGGCGCCGTTGGAACGCCCGCTGGGGCCGGGACCTCTACCACGAAGACGGATTTCTGCTCGTGGCCAGCATCCCCATGGCTGCCGGTGCATTCGAGCAGGATTCCTACAATCTCTTGACCGGCCGCGGATTCCCTCTGGAGCGTCTTGCCCCCGGCGACTTGGCCCGGCGTTTTCCCCACTGGAACCCGGACCATTACATCGACGGCTATTTCAACCCCACGGCCGGTTGGGCCGAAGCCGGCGAAATAACCGCCAGCTTGGCCCAAGACGCCGACAACGCGGGGGTGTCCATGGTGACCGGGTTCTCGGCGGCCCGGCTGCTGCAAGAGGGCAACAGGGTTAACGGCGCCGTCTCGTCGGACGGGACGGAGTTGCGGGCCGATTGGGTGGTGGTGGCGGCCGGGGTGTGGACAACCGTCTTGGTGCCTGAACTTGCCGGCCGGATGTGGCCGGTTGGGCAGCCCATCTTCTACTTCAAACCCCAAGACCCGGAGAGCTACCGCGCCCCAACGTTCCCGCCCTGGGCTGCGGACATCCCGCGCAGCGGCTGGTACGGCTTTCCCGCCAATCAAGAGGGTGTGGTCAAGATGGCCAACCACGGCCCCGGCAGGCGGGTCCACCCAGACGCGGACAGGGTCTGGCCGGCCGAGGGGGAAGCCCACTGCCGGGCTTTCCTGGCCCAGTCGTTACCGTCCTTGGCCTCCCTGCCCTTGTACGGGAGCAAGATGTGTCTCTACTGCGACACCTGGGACGGGGATTTCTGGATCGACCGTGACCCAGAACGGCAGGGGTTGGTGGTTGCCACCGGTGGGAGCGGGCATGCCTTCAAGTTCGCCCCGGTCTTGGGCGGATTGGTGGCAGACGTTTTGGAAGGGGTCGAGAACCCCTATAGCAGGCGGTTCGCCTGGCGTCCCCTGGGCGAGATGAAGAGCGAAGAGATTCGCTATACCGGCGATTAGGTCACACAGCGGCGGGCAGTTTCTTGAGCTGGGGCATTACTTCCTTGGCAAACAGTCTCATGCTCTGTTCGGCCTCGTCGTAGGGCATGCCGCCGTAGCTGAATGCCGCCAAGAATGAGTCGTGGCCCGTGCGGCCTTGGATGTCCATTATCTTTTGGTAACACTGCTCCGGGGTGCCCCATACCTGTAGGTCGACGAAGAAGTCCTTGACGTCCTGGTCGCCGTATTGTTCGATCTTGTCGGTGACCTTGCCGTAGTACTCGTAACCCTTGGTTGTTTTGAGGTGGTCGCTTCGGAACTCGTAGTGGTCCATCACCGCTTCCCAGTAGTTGCCGATGTACTCCGCGGCCATCTGACGGGCTGTTTCTCCGTCCTCATGGCAGAAGGTGAACCCCACCACGATGGGCGCCGGCGGGGCCGACCGGTTCACTTCTTGAAAAATCTCCCGGTAGGCTTTCAACTCGGCCTCAACTTCGTTCCAGGGTTTCTGGGGAATGATTAACATGCCCAACCCCAACTCGGCCAGGGCCTGCGAGGATTCCGGTGAAACGGCGGCGGCGTAGATCCGTCCTTGGAAACTTTTGAAGGGCTTGGGCCGGATGTCCGCCCTGGGCTGCTTGATCAGCTCACCGTCGAACTCGGCCACTCCTTCTTCCAATGCCTGGACCAAAAGCTGGGCGCTCTCGGAAAACCTGGTGCGGGACTCAGACATGTCCAACTGGAACCCGTCGTATTCCACCCTGGCCAGGCCCCGGCCAACGCCGACCACCGCCCGGCCGCCGCTCAGATGGTCCAATACCGAGAACTGCTCTGCGACCCGCAACGGGTCGTGCCAAGGCAGGACCACAACCATGCTGCCCAGTTGCACCTTTTCGGTCCGTCCCGCCATATAGGAAAGGAACTGCAGTACGTCTGGGCACATGGTGTAGTCTGTGAAGTGGTGTTCCACGCCCCAGATGGACTCGAACCCCAACGGTTCGGCCAGGTCGGCCAGGCGCAGCTCGCTCTGGTAGACCTCGTAGTCGGTCCGGGTCCGGTGGTAGTTCTGAAAGAAAGTAGACGATCCGACGTGCATGAATTCACTCCAGAGGCCGGCGTAATCTGAGACCCAGTCTATAGTCCGCCGGTGTTCCCCGTCCACCGGCGTAGGGGCACGGCACTGCCGTGCCCCTACGTGTGGCTGCTTTACGTGCAGCTACGGCTTCTCGGAGAAACCCCCGGCGCTGATTCCGGCCCGGCTGCAGTCCTCATCTTCTTGGGACGTGCCGCCGCTGCCGCCAACCGCACCGACAATCTCGCCGTTCCTGAAGATGGCCAGCGCTCCCTGACCGGGAATCATATGGCCGCCTTCCATGGCCATAAAGGCCCTGAAGATGGGCGCTTGGGCGTTATCGGTCAACTCGCCGCTGGCCCGCTCGAAACTGGCCGACGCCACCGCCTTGCCCCGCGAGACAGCGGGGGTCCGCCAGGGGGCACCGTCCATCTTGAACATGGTGATTAGGTCGCCCCGGGGATCAACCACTGAAACACTCATCTTGAGGCCCAACTCCACCACCTTGGCCTTGGCTCCGGCCAATATTGTTTCAGCTTCCGCAAGTGTCAGACTAGCCAAAATGTCACCTCCAAAATTACGCGTTTAGGCGCGAACAACGGGCAATATTGTAGGCGACGAAGGAGGCTGTGGGAAGGGGGTAAATATTCAGCGGGGAGGGGTCGAAATGATCAAACCTCCCCCCTGTAATCCCGGATTTAACAAGCCAATTGGCTGATTGGTCTATTGGAATGTAACTATCGGCGACAGCGGGGCCAGGTCGGGTCCGTTGAATCGGCCCGGCGTGGTCTCGGTCATGATGTCCACCAAGGTGTCGACGTCGAAGGCAGAGATGTTCTCCAGGGTCAGAGGCATCGTGCCGCCCACATTGGACCGCACGTTGAACTTCACCACGGCCACGGACCCGCTGCCGGTGATCCCATGGACATCGATGATAGCGGCCCAGAGCCGGCCCAGCCCTGGAGAGCTTGAGTCGATTAACGCGTCACCGGCCAGAACGCCCCGTTCCACCCGGGCCAATTCCAGCTTCGCTGGGTCATAAACCAAGACGAATTCCAAACTGCCCACGTTGTTGGCCCTAGTGGCCAAGATTGGCACTGAGATAACCATGGGAGCCGGTACTGCGGTGGCCTCGGGAGCATGGGACCGCGCAATCGGCGTCGGCGTAGGGACCAATGTGCCAGCCGCGGCAGGAGTGGGGGTTGGAGATACAGCAATCGGCGGCGAACTCGAGTCGCCGTCGCCACCCCCGCCAAGCACTCCGACGCCGAACAGGATGCCCACCAGGGCCCCCACAACGGCCACCGAACCCAGCAGCCATCTCCAGCTGGAGGCTATTCCTATGAACGCGACTTCCAACAACCAGCGCATCGGTTTCTCCTAACTCGGCCGAGCCATGCTCAGAATGATTCGTGCGTCGTTGATAGTTACCTTGCCATCGCTGTTGATGTCCAAGGAAAGGTCGGGCGCCAGAAGGTTGGATGCCATCTTGAGGGCCAGCAGGGCGTCCAGCGCCGTAACAAGGCTGTCGCCGTCGCCGTCTCCCCGGACCTTGGGGCCCACTTTGAAGTCGGCGCCAACCAATTCCACCGTCAATGGGTCGCCGGCGGAGTGGTTCACCAAAGCGTCGGACAGGGTGAGCGGGCTCACGGCGCCCTCTGTCCCGATGACCTGGAACGCCACCACCGCCGCAGTGCCGCCCGGGCCTCTGCCCTTGGTCACGGCAAATCCAAACCGCACCTGACCCAGAGTTTCAGTGTCGTAGGTGAAGGATTCTGCGTTCAGCCTGGACCCGCGTTCCACTGCAATCACCCGCAGCGCGTCGGGATCATAGTTCAAGGTGAATCCCAGGCTGGTGACGCGCTCGGCCTTATTCAACTTCACGGGCACACGGACGATGCTGCCCGTGGGCGACACCCGGGACTCAAGGATCATGGCCGTCGTGTCGGGCGCTACTATCCGGGATGGCGGCTCGTTGGTCGGCTCCGGGGTCGGCTGGGTCACTCTGGGCGTCGGAGGACGGGCGTCGCCCTCGCGGGTTATGGTGATGTGATATGTGCCGATGGGGTTGCCCACCCGGCCCGAGGCCGACACCGCCAGGGTGTACCAACCAGGTTCCGGGGCTTCCCATTCCAGGTAATTTTCCAGTCCGAAATTGGAAGTGGAGAACCCCGCTGACAGATTTTCCACCGAGAACCGGACCGCTTCCGCAGTGCCCAGGTTCACGCCCACGGTGTAGGTGATTCCCTTCTCCGCCTCGAAGCGGAAGTAGTCGTAGTCGTCGGATGGGCTGATGGCCCCGGCGATGGCGTTGCCAAATCCGATGCGGGTGCCGTTGGCGGCGGAGTCGCTGTGCCGGTCCTGCAGCGTGGCGTCGGGCGTAACCTTTAGTGAGTAGGTGCCGGTGGGCTCCGCAGCTTTGGGCGAAGACGAAACCGCAACGTAATAGGTCGACGAATCAGGGGCGGTCCACCGGATGATGTTGCTCTCCCCAAAATTGCGCGCGCCGGTTTCCGCACCGCCGACCAGGCTGTTGACCTCAAGGGAGACCGCCGTGGCCGACCCATAGGTCAGGTCTAGGGTGTATTCCACTCCCCGCTCGGCTGGGAACGAGAAGTAGTCCAGGTCAGATTGGGGACTGATGGCCCCTTGGTAGACCGTGCCAAAGCTGAGCGGAGTGCCGTTCAAGGCCGTGTCCAGGTGGCGGTCCTCCAGGCTGGTGTTTGCCTCCACCGTGAGGGAGTAGGTGCCGATGCCCTGGGTAGCCTGTGGCGAATGGGATACCACAACGTAGAAGGTGCCCGTGCTGGCCGCGGTCCAGCCAAGGCCGGTGCCCAGGCCGTTGGTGCTCTTTATCTTGTCACCGTCGGCATTCTCGATGGAGATGACCACGCTGTCGGCGGTGAGCAGGTCCAACGACATCGAATAATTTACACCCCGTTCCGCCGGGAAGGAGAAATAGTCCCGGTCGGTTTCCGGGCTTATGGCCCCAGGATGAGCATTGCCGAAACTGAGCACCGTAGCAGTGACCGGCAGTTCGCCGTGGCGGTCCCGCAGCGTGATGTCGCTGCTCAGGACCAGTGAATAGGTGCCGATGACACTGGGCACTTGGGGCGATGCCGAGACCACGGCCAGGTAATTCCCGTCGGCGGGAGCAAACCACTCTAGACCCGTTCCTACGCCTCCGTTGGAAGCCAGGCTGGTATTGTTGGCGTCAACTACTGATAGCGCAACGCCTTCGGAGCTGCCCAGTGAGGCGTCCAACATGTACTTGGCGCCACGGGTCGCCGGGAACGAGAAGTAGTCCAGGTCGCCCGCAGGACTGATCGACCCCTGATAGGCGTTGCCAAAGCTAATCACCGTAGCGTCGTCGCCCGATTCGGCGTGCTGGTCCAAAAGGGCCGTCTCGGAGTTGAGTTTTAGAGCGTAGGTCCCGATGGAGTCGCGAACCCGGTTGGTGCCGGACACCGCGATGTAGTAGGCGCTGTTCTCGGGGGATATCCAACTCAGTGTGCTGCCGATGCCGTCGTTGGTCTTTTCGATGCCGGCGAAGGCGGAGTAGATGACTATCTCCACGCCTTCCGAGGTCCCCAGGTCAACCTCCACCTTGTATCTCACACCCCGTTGGGCCTGGAAGGAGAAATAGTCGTGGTCGTCGCCGCCGTCCACTGTGTTGGTCAGATTGGGCTGGCTGGTCCAGGGACTGATTGCCCCCTGATAAACGTTGTGGGACGTAATCTGGGTGGCGCCGTTGCGCCCGTCGGAGTGGCGGTCCAAGAAGCGGCTGTCTTCGAACCCGCTCAGGGTGTATTTACCCAGATAGAAGGTGCCGTCGGCATTATTGATGGTACCGGAGATTTCCACGTAGTAGGTGTCCGTGGTGCGGGCGGTCCAAGCAACGGTCTTCTGGCCGCCGGTTACGACGAGGTCTTGATCCGGAGAGCTGCCGTTGCCACGCGCCAGGGAGTTGACTATGGCGATGTTGGCATCCACCACCGTGACCTCATCCAACACAAAGGTGTACCTGACGCCCCTGAGGGCCTGGAACGAGAAATAGTCGACGTCGAACAGGAGGTCCGAGGTGTCGATGACGCCGGGGACGGCTCCGGAACCGATGCTCAGGTGGGTCGAAGTGAAACGGTAGTCGCCGTGGTCGTCTTCGGCGTAGCTGGGATATTGGTTGGAGAAAAAAGCCACCGCAACGATCGCCAGAAACACCAGCGTCATTGTCAGCAGCGATGTCGATTTCCGCATACCCGTTCTCCCTTCCTCCGCCACAACGTGCACCACGGGCGTCGGGGCACCGGGCAATCTGAGACCGGTGAGACCCCGTCAGGAGGCGTCCAGATTCGCCCGGACGGACAAGCCGGCGGGCAGACGCCTTGCTTTTAGCTTAGATATTTGTCCTTATTTTAAAATTAATTTTAAATTTAAGTCAATCAAATACGCCACCTGATCGGAGACAAATGGCGTACAGGCAGGATTGTCGAGGCAGGAGGTTGCCTCAAAACTGTCATTCAGAGGAGCGCGGTCCCGATGGAATCGGGAAAGCATCTCGTTGCTCCACGAAGAAAGGCCGCTGCCGGTTCGAAACAAGGCGGACGCCACGCAACGAGACCCCGCTCCTTCTGCGGAAGGAGCGGGGTGACAAATGAAGCGTACATGAAGCCCCGATGACATCGGGGTGACGGGCCATTATTATCACTTTTGAGGCAAAGCTCCGAGTAGGGAAAGAGGTAAGGCCTACGGGGAGTAGATGTCGGTTTGAGGATAGAAAGCGTACCAGAACCGGCAGCCATATATCGCAAGGTGATCCGGATGTACGACGAACGACTTCGCTGGATGGATGGGACGTCTTTTTGATACCGGATAGACCCACGAGGGTGCACGGCCGGGCTTGGTAGCCGGGTTATTGGGACTCCCGGAACAGCTCCCGGCCGATGATCAGGCGGCGTATCTCGCTGGTACCGGCGCCGATCTCGTACAGCTTGGCGTCCCGCAGGAGCCGGCCGGTGGGGAAATCGTTTATGTAGCCGTTGCCGCCAAGAGTCTGCACGGCTTGCAGGGCAACCTGGGTGGCCCGTTCGGCGGCAAACAGCAGGCATCCGGCGGCGTCTTTGCGGTTGGTCTCGCCCCGGTCGGCGGCCCGCGCCACTGCGTACACGTAGGACTGGCAGGCCGAAAGCGAGGTGTACATATCAGCCAGTTTGGCTTGGATCAATTGGAACTCGCCGATGGGCTGGCCGAACTGCTCCCGCTGGTGGACGTAGGGCACCACGGCGTCCAAACACGCCTGCATGATGCCCAGCGGTCCTCCGGACAGTACCAGGCGCTCGTAGTCCAACCCGCTCATCAGCACCTGGACGCCGTGGCCGTCTTCCCCCAGCAAATTCTCCTCCGGCACTTCGCAGTCTTGGAAGACCAACTCCGACGTATTGGACCCGCGCATGCCCAGCTTGTCCAGCTTCTGGGCTGGCTGGAATCCGGTGAAACCCTTTTCGATGAGGAAGGCGGAGATGCCGTGGGAGCCTGCTTCGGGGTCGGTCTTGCCGTAGACCACCAGCGTGTCGGCGTCGGGGCCGTTGGTGATCCACATCTTGCTGCCGTTCAAGACGTAGCGGTCGCCCCGTTTCTCGGCCCGGAGGGCCATGCTCACCACGTCGGAACCGGCCTCGGGTTCGCTCATGGCCAGCGCTCCGACGTGCTCTCCGCTGATTAGTTTTGGCAAGTAGCGCCGCTTCTGGTCATCGTTGCCGTTCCGGTATATCTGGTTGACGCAGAGATTGGAATGGGCACCGTAACTGAGGCCCACGCTGGGCGAGCCCCGGGATATCTCTTCCATCGTGACGGTGTGGGCCAGGTAGCCAAGTCCGGCGCCCCCGTATTCCTCGGAGACGGTGATGCCCAAGAGTCCCAACTCGCCAATCTTGGGCCACAGGTCCCTGGGAAACTCGTCGGTCTGGTCGATATCCTCGGCGCGAGGGGCAATCTCCTGGGACGAGAACTGCCGCACCGTCTCCCGAATGATGTCGATGGTCTCACCCAAGGAGTGGTCCAAAGAACTGTAAGAAGGCCTTCTGGATGTCATGGTGTCGTCTCGTTGGAAAACGGGGTCTTAGAGCGCGCGCCGGTCGATTGTGCGGCGAGCTTTGAACTGGGTCCGCTCGAATTCCCCGGCTGGCTTCAGTTCTACCGCCACGCTCACCCCGATGGCCCGGCGCAGCTCCGCCGTGAACCGCTCCCGCAGCGGCTCCAACGCCGCCGGGTCGAACTCCAGGGAGGCGAACGCGCCGTTCAGGACTTCTGCCTGCACCGTCAGCCGGTCCATCTGGCCCGTCTCCCGCTCCAGCACCAAACGAAACTCTCCGCCGAACTCGTCCATGCTGCGGAGCACGTCTTCGATGCGTGACGGGAACACGTTCTGTCCCCGGACGATGATCATGTCATCCACCCGGCCGTAGATGCCGGCTACCAGGGTGGGATAGGTCCGGCCGCAGGGGCAGTCCACCATGTCCCAGCGGGCGATGTCCCCCGACAAGTACCGGATCATGGGCTGGGAAGTGCGCTCGGTGTGGGAGTAGACGGGCACCCCTTCCTCGCCCAGGGGTAGATTCAGTTTGGACTGGGGGTCCACCATCTCAGTGTAGACGATGTCCTGCCACAGGTGCATGCCGCCGTCCAAGTGGCGGCAGCCGGAATTGCTCATCCAGGGGGTCATCTCGGCCATGGTGCCTTGGTCGACGATATAGCAGCCGAAGGTCTCCTCGATCAGGCGGCGAGTCGCGGGGACGCTGGCCCCCGGCTCCCCGGAGAAGAACATGAACCGGAAACCGAAGTCCTCTTGGGGGTCGAGCCCCATCTGCCGGGCGGTCTCGGCCAGGTAGAGGGCGTAGGACGGGGTGCCGTAGAGCACGGAAGGTTTGACCATGGCCGACCATTCCACCGCCCGTTCGGTCTGGCCCGGCGCACCGCTGCCGAAGGGGAAACAGGTTGCCCCCAGCCGTTCGGCCCCGACCAAAGCTCCCCAACTGCCCACGTATAGGCTGAATACCGCAGCCACCATGACGGTGTCGCCGGGACGGAGACCAGCACCCCACAGGATACGGGCGTGGGCCTCCGCGATACGGTCCCAGTCGTCTTTGCCGATGCCGAACACCGTGGGCCGGCCGGTGGTGCCCGATGTGCCGTGGACCCGGAAGATGTCTTGGAGCGGAACGCAGAGAAACCGGCCGTAGGGAGGGTGATCCTCCTGTTCTCTGCGAATATCCTCTTTGGTGAGAATCGGCAGTTGGACGAACTCCTCCAGGCTGGCCAGGTTGGCCGGGTCAACGGGCGCGTCGCAGTAGAACTCCCGATAGAAACCGGAATACTCGAATGCGTAGCGGACCTGGCGCCGCAGCTTTCCCAGGATGTGCCGGTCCCGCTCGACCGGCGGCATGGTCTCCAGGTCCGGCGACCAGTACTCCTGGTCCGCGTTCGGGCGGTAGCTATCGGGATATCGAGGAGGCCATTCCATGCGTGATTTAGAGGTTAAGCGAGGGGCGCCGACCGGCCCCGGCTGACGTTCTGGGTGATGAATTCGGTCATGGAAGTTGTAAAACTTCCCACGGGGAAAACGCCTTTTACCCCCATTTCACGCAGCGGCTCCACGTCGTCCTCGGGAATGGTCCCGCCGACCATCAGCACCAGGTCTTCGGCGATTCCCCTTTCTTGAAGGGCTTTGGCCAAGCGGGGAATCAACCGCATGTGGGCCCCGGAAAGGATGCTGATGCCCACCACGTCCACGTCCTCTTGCAAGGCAGTCTGGGCGACCTGGTCGGGGGTGACCCGCATGCCCATGTAGACCACCTCCATGCCGGCGTCGCGCATGGCCCTGGCAATCACCTTGATGCCCCGGTCATGCCCGTCCAGGCCCAGCTTGGCCAGGAGGACTTTGATGTTTCGGTGGTTAGGCGGCTTCGTGGTCTGCATAAGAAACGATTGAGACCTCGGTGTGGAGCGCTTTCAATCGGGTTAAGAGACCGTTGAGTTCGTCAGTTACTTTGCCCGAAACAAAGGGTTCGTGGCAACTGCGGCAACTTTCCGCGGGAACATCTTTGACGACAATCACCGTACCTTCGAAAACAAAGGGTACGGAGTAAATCCCAGCTTTTAACCGCCCACCGCACAACGGGCAGCAACTACGTTTTTCTTCTGCGCCAGCCATCTTGCCATTCCTTTGAGTCGGGTCTGTATACGGTTACAACAAGTAACCTGCTGTTTTCCCTGTCAATCGCCACCACGGCATGAAAAATTTGCCTGATCCGGACGTACCGATAACCAAACAATCTGGAAGGATCCTCATTCCAGCAGAATGGTCCTCAATTACTTCGCAGTTGAGAAAACCTGTTTCTATGTTCTCACGACTCCAGCCTTCGTTCACCAACTCTAGGATAGCATGACGTTACCAAAATATGGCCCGCCTCTCAGGGTCGGACCTGTTTCTCTCCGCGGTTTGCCGCACGGAAAGTTGCTTGGAAGTATCGTCCATGCTCTCCAAGGGATGAGGAGATCGTGGGGCGCAATCCAGATTGGCCTAAAACACCCCTGGGTCCACGTACTCGCCGTACACGTCCCGCATGGTGTCCAGGATCTCGCCTTCGGTGGCCAGCGCGCCCACCGCCTCCAGGACCGGCGGCATCAGGTTCTTGTCGTCCCGGGCCGCCTGCTTCAGCGAGGCTAGGGCCGACTTAACGTCGGCGGCGCTTCGTCCGCTGCGGGTCTCGGCCAACCGTCCCTTCTGCCATTCCTCTTCTTCGGGGTCGAACTGGAACAATTCCAGCTTCTGAGCGTTCTGCGACTGGTACTGGTTCAGGCCCACTACGACTTGGTCTCCGCTCTCGATCCTGAGTTGGTACTCGTAGGCCGACCGGGCAATCTCCCGCTCGATGTAGCCGGTGTCGATGGCCTGGAGCATGCCACTTTTCAAGGGGTAGACGCCCGCGCCCATCGCTTCGATTTTTGAGATGTACTCCCAAGCGGCCTCTTCGATGTTGTTGGTCATGCTCTCCAAGAAATAGGACCCGCCCAGGGGGTCCACAGTATTGGCCACCCCCGACTCGTGGGCCAAGATAAGCTGGGTGGCCAGGGACATGCGCATGGCCTCTTCGGAGGGGATGTCGAAGGCCTCGTCATAGCCGCTGACGTGGAGGGATTGAGTTCCGCCCAAGACCGCCGCCAATGCCTGCAGGGTGCCGCGGGCGATGTTGTTCTGAGGGTCTTGCCGCATCAGCGTCGAACCCAGGGTCTGGGTATGGAACCGCAAGCGCATGGACTCGGGCTGATGGGCTTTGTAACGGTCCTTCATGATGCGGGCCCACATGCGCCGCGCCGCCCGGAATTTGGCCACTTCTTCGAAAACGTCGTTGTGGCAGCCGAAGAAGAATGACAACCGGGGCGCGAAACTGTCCACGGGCAGGCCACGTTCCAGGGCCGATTCCACATAGGCCATACCCTGGGCGATGGTGAAGGCCAGTTCCTGGACGGCGTCGGAGCCGCTCTCGCGGATGTGGTAGCCGGATATGGAGATGGTGTACCAGTTGGGCACGTGTTCGGTGCAAAAGTCCACGATGTCCGTGGTCAGCTTGAGCGACGGGCCGGGACCCAAGGTAAAGGTCTTCTGCCCGTGGAACTCCTTTAATGAGTCGTTCTGGACCGTGCCCCGAAGCGTGTTCCAATTTACGCCCCGCTGCTGGGCAACGGAAAGAAACATGCCGAGCAGGACGATGGCGGGGTGGTTGATGGTCAAAGACACGCTGACTTGGTCCAATGGAATATCCAAGAATAGGTCGTCCATGTCACGGACTGAATCGATGGCCACCCCAAGGCGGCCGACCTCGCCCTCGGCCAGTTCGTGGTCCGAGTCGTAGCCCGTCAGGGTGGGGTGGTCGAAGTCGGTGCTAATGCCGGTCTGGCCGTGGTCCAGCAAGAAGCGGTAGCGCTCGTTGGTGGCTTTGGCGGTCCCGAAGCCGGCTATTTGACGCCGGGTCCACAATCGGCCCAGGTACATGTTGGGATATGGCCCGCGGGTGAAGGGGTACTCGCCGGGTTGACCGAGGTCGCGGGCGAAATCGGAGCCGGCGATGTCGTCCGCTGTGTAGACCGGTTTAATCTCCAAGCCTGAGGGACCGTGTTTCGGTTGTTCCTTGCCGTCTGTGTTGCCCGCCATGTCGTTCCTCGTTTCTAGCACGTAGGGGCCTCCCGATCCCATCGGGACCGTGCCCCTACGGTGATGCGCAATCGACGGTGATCACCCAACCCGAACGTATTTGTCGACGCTCTTCTCGGCGCCAAGTGACAGGTACAGGTCGCCGTGGGCGTCCACCCACGAACCGTGGGCCGAGATGCACGGGAACCGTTCCAAAACCTTGCCGTCGCCGTCCAGCACGCTCATCTGGGCCGGGCCGGTCTTGGTGGGCCTTTCGGAAGTGTAGAAGATGCCCTCGCTGTCCTGGGAGATATCCAGGGGCCGCTGCATGTCGGTCCACATGGTGATGTAGTCTCCGTCGGGAGAGAACACTTGGACGCGGCTGTTCTCACGGTCGCAGAGGTAGACTTGGCCGTTGTCGGCAACAATCAGGCTGTGCGGCAGGTGGAACTGGTTGGGGCCGCCCTTGCCCGGCTCGCCCCAGGATGAGATCAGGTCGCCGGCCGCCGAGAAACGGTGGACGCGGGCGTTGCGGTAGCCGTCGGAGATGTAGAGGTCGCCGTTGGGCGCGGGTACCATCTCGGTCACGTAATTGAAGGGCCCGGCCGAGCGGGGGCAGACATCGCCCGCCGTCTCGCAGCCGGTGTCCGAGTACTCGCCTTTGGTGCCGATGGACAGAAGGGACATGCCGTCCAAAGTGCACTTCATGGCGATGGAGCCTTCCCGGTCGGTGAGATAGGCGATGTCGTCCTTAATGAAGATGCCGTGGGGGTCGTCAAACATGCCCGTGCCCCAGGAATTGAGAAAATTGCCATCCCGGTCAAAGACCAAAACCGGTGGGTCCTTGCGCTGGAACAGATAGACCCGGTCCTGGGAGTCGGTGGCCACCGCGCTGGCCGTGCCCATTTCCTGGCCCGCGGGCAGCTTGGCCCAGTTGGGGATGTATTCGTAAGTGTATTTGCCGCTTCCTACCGTGGCCATGATGAATTCCCTCCTGCCAACAAATCAATTAGTCGTTTGAATCAACGACGCTAGACGTGCCAACGAGTCCAAAGCCACGCCTGGCAACTGCTCCAATACTAACACAGGAGGGAGTGGCAGACCCGATATACCGCCTAGGGCCGAAGCGCTCTAAACCCGGCTGTTGTAGCCGAAATAGGGTGTAATCTCGGCCTTGCCCCAGTCCTTGCCCCAGTCCTTGTAGAACTCCTCGACGAAGGGCGTCAATCCTTGGACCAATCTCCTGGCCTCCAGCGCCTGTCCCTCCACCGGGCGGGAGAACTGCTCTTTGATCTCCCGGAGCACTTCGGCTTTGTCCATCTTGGTGAAGATCCCATTCCGTACCACTACCTCACCTTGAATCATCACCGTGTCCACGTGAGAGGCCTTACCCCGGTACAGCAGCGTGTCCACCACGTCGGTTCCTGCTTCGGTGTAGGGCTCTAACATCGTGTCCAAGTCCAGCAGTACCATATCAGCCCAGCGCCCCGGTTCCAGGACCCCGATCTTGTCTTGGAACGAAGTGGGCCCGGCAGCGTTGGCCGTCGCCATGCGCAGGGCTTGGTGGGAGTTCAACGCCGGCTGGTCCAGTATCGGTTGACGGTGCAACTTGGCCGCCAAGCGCATCTCCTGGACCATATCGTCGTCGTCGTTGATGGCGGTGCTGTCGGTCCCCAGCGCTACGTTTACGCCCTTGGCCAGCAAAGCGTTTACCGGAGCGATGCCGTTCTTCAAGCGAAGATTGGAGCTGGGGTTGTGGCAGACCGTGGCGCGGGTTTGGGCCATGATGTCGATGTCATGGTCCGTTAGCCAGACCGAGTGGGCGCAGGACACCTCAGGGCCCAAGAATCCCAGGGTGTTCAAGTGCTCGACGGGGGTGTGGCCCCAGGTCCGGAGACCAAATTCCTTCTGGTAGAGGCTTTCCACCAGATGGATGTGGATAGCGGCGTTGCTCCGGGCCGCCTCTTCCTTGGTCCGGAGCAGGAAATCGTCGGAGACCCACTGGACGTTGCTGGGGCTGAGCAGCACCGACACCCTGGAATCGGGCCGTCCGGCGTATTCTTGGTGCAGGCTTTGGAACACCGAGAAATACTCTTCTTCGGATAGGTCCACGGCGGACAGAAATCGCCGCAACGATTCGGCCAGATCGCCGGGCAGTTTGGATATGAACTGTTGGTCGTCTTCATAGACCACCCGGTTGCGCTCTCGGAAGTAGACCGAGAAGGCGGTGCGCATACCGGCGTCGGCGAACCCCCTCAGGACGTGGGCCAGGTCGTCTTCCAAGCCTTTGGCGGGAGTCTGGGCGTGGTTGTACATCGTGGTGGTGGTCCCGGACTCAATCATCTGGATGGCTGTGTACAGGGTCATCAGGTAGTGGTCGTGGGGCCGCCGTCCCCAGCCCGATAGGATCCAGGTTTCCAGACAGTCGTCGATGCAACCCATCTGGAAGGTGCTGACGCCTCTGCCGTGGTGGTGGGCGTTGACCAACCCCGGCATGACCACGAAGCCTCGGCCGCCCAACTCCTCGTCCGCTTGGTGGGCCGACTTGATCTCGTCGTAGGCGCCAACGGCCTCGATGACCCCGTCCCGCTGGAACACAGCTCCGTCGGGGATCACCCGGCTGGTCTGGGCGTCGATTCCAGCCTCGCATATGACATAACTACCGCGGACCAAAGATGTACTCATGACTACCTCCGCTCGTGTTGCTGGGAGACTAGGTGCACCTGAATTGGGTGGACTATATGGGCCGTCATCGAGGGTGTCAAGAAAAATGCTCCGGGTCCCGGCACACGCTGGGCCGGCGTTGTATCGACCAGAACCGTGGATTACACTGGCGCCACACCGGGGGCGATGCAACAACATTAAGGCGGCCGACGGGAGGTTCTGATGCCTGGACTAGACGGAAAAGTAGCCTTGATCACCGGCGCGGGAGGCATGCGTGGGGTGGGCCGTGCCACGGTCATGAAGCTGGCCGGTCAGGGCGCTGACATCGCGCTCACCGACGTGCACCGGGAGGCGGCCGACCTGCCACCGGCCGAGGTCAGGAACGAGTGGGGCAGCATCGACACCGTGTCCGAAGAAATCCAGGCCCTGGGACGGCGCAGCCTGCCCATCTACTGCGACCTCTCGGACCCGGCCCAGATCGAGCGCATGGTGGAACAGACCATCGACCAGTTCGGCCGCATCGACATCCTGGTCAACAACGCCCGGGCCATCATCGGCAAGGACAAGGTGCCGGTAACCGAGCTGGAAAAGGAGGTCTGGGACCACTTCCTGTCCATCAACACCACCGCCGTGTTCCTCTGCACCAAGTTCGTAGCCCGTCATATGATTGACGCGGGCAACGGAGGCCGCATCATCAACATCGCTTCGAATGCCGGCAAACAGGCCAGCGCCAACGGGGCCGCTTACTCGGCCTCCAAGTTCGCCGTGGTGGGCCTGACCCAGGCTTCGGCCATGGACCTGGCGCCCTACAACATCACCGTGAACGCCGTTTGCCCCGGCCCTATCAACACCGACCGTATGAGCTACTGGGAGCGGGACCAAGCCCAGGAACGCGGCATCACCCAGGAGGAATTCAGGGGCCAGATCGTTGAGAACTCCGCCCAGAATACCCCGTTGGGCCGCATCGCCGAGGCCCAAGACGTGGCCAACATGGTGGCATTCCTGGCTGGAGAGGACTCGTCCTTCATCACCGGCCAGGCCTACAACGTGAACGGTGGGCAGCTATTTCATTAGTATCAGATTCCAGAAGACGCCGCTAGAATCATCCGCTTACCCTCAGCGAATCGGATGGCAGTTGGCGCCCTCAGGATGCCGTCTTATTGTTTCTGGGAAATCAATTTAATCTGGGGAATCCCGTCGTAAGGTATTGGCGTGCGATCAGCCTTGTTATCGCTTTTGCTTTTGGGACTAGGTACATTGCTATTTGCAGCATGCGGCGGCGAGTCTGAAACAGCACCCACTGGAACGTTTACCCCTGCGCCCGACACTGCCAGCGTTCTAACATCGGCGGCGACCCCGACGCCCACTCTTATACCGACGCCGAAAACTACTCCCATGGTGACGCCGACCCCGACGCCAACTCGTGTACCGACGCCGAAAACTACTCCCATGGCGACACCCACCCCGACGCCCGCTCCCTTTCGCACGTCGGCTGCGACCCCTCCACCTGTGCCTCCTTCCACGCCTCCTCTGGTCCCCAGCCCTACTCCCACACCGTCTTTGCCACAGGACTGCGTATCCGCCCAGACCTCCGCGTCCCTTGGCCCGACAATTCAGCGGGTGCCGAGGTCGGCGGTTCTGATCCGTGTTCTACAAGAAGGGCGCGAGGCGTTGACCGGGCCGTACTGCGCCTACCATGCGCCTGGCGAGACATTCCGTATTGTCTGTCAAGAGCCGTGTGAAATTGACGAACGTCTAATCTTCGCAAAGTACGCTGGCTTCAAGGCCGTAAAGCCACAACTTATCGACCTTATGGGTGTGGATGTCCCACCGGAGCTTTTGCCGGTCGATATCCATCTCAATGGAGACCAGGTTTGTGGGCCCTATAAACCAGGGATCTCCACGGGCTCCGCTGGTAGTTATCCAACAGGCTATGTGTGTCTGTTTGACATCGAGCAGGAATATCGTGTCCGACCTTTTACCCCGGATAATGCAATTCTCCGCGAAGATCAACTGCTCTTAGTACACGAGTATGCGCACATTATTTTCTACCACCGGCACTTTGCTTCCTACGAAGATGTGGTTAAAGCCGTCTCCTTTTACATTGTGGATGGGCGGACTGACCCTTGCGACGAAGCCCTTAGGTTCCCTGACCAAGGCTTGTTGATCTACGAACTCTGCAAGCGGAACGGGTTCCGGTTCGAGCACCTTGGGCCGAGTATTATTCAATTGGATAACCTTTATAGTTCCGGAGGCGGTCGGATGAGTTTGGTCCGCAAGTATCCGACCACCTCGATTTATCAATACCGTCTAATCCTCAACGATTTGCTTGGTGGTGACACCCTCGACGCCTTCCTCTGCGCCGGGTTTTGCCTGGAATATCTAACAACCCATAATCGACCACTTTCTTGCTGAGTTCCCTTAAGGGCATTGCTCCGCACCGAACAGGAGGAACGACATTGGTCGCCGAACGAAAAAACCCTTCCGGCTCCTCGCGGCCAACCCCGAAATCCGCGGGATACTCGTCCGGGGCCTGGAGGTCGAGAGGAAGGAACTGGATGGGGCCAGGGAGACGGTCCTGGCCGTGGCCGATGGGAACAACATCCTGGCATTGTTGAACAAGAGCGGCGGGACCGTTATCGTGCTTGACCGTCCCATTGGATCAATCGGAGGCCGGACGGCGACCGGAGACCTGGACGGCGACGGCGACCTGGAGGCCGAGCACAAGTCGGAAGGGAACGGTTCGGTCGTCGGTAACTACGCCCCCTCATTTTGCTCCACGTGCTCCTGCCACAGCCGGTTCTCTGGTGCAATCCCCTCTGGTGGGAATGGCCAATGTTTTGTGCTTGTCGCCGCAGGGGTCGGATCACGTTGTCGACATACCACCACGCCACCGTAGTTCAAGGATGGCATCTCCATCTGACATAGTCTTGGGCGGGCAACCCTGCCCGGCACCTCCCTTAAACCGGTCCACTTCTTCCGCGGAGTCGCAGAACTTGGCCACCTAGACGGCCTAGCTGACGTCTTTGGTGGGAGGAACACCCGCTCGGTCATGTTGCGCACCAGGTTTGGGCCCTGCCCGAAAATAATGGGGACGCCGCAAAGGCAACTCCGAGGAGTAACGCCCAAAAAGTAACCACCGGCCCCGAGTGGAACGGGACCGGTGGTATCGACTCCTGACTCGAGAAAAACCCTTGAAACTAACGGTTGAGCAGGTTCCTCACCGTGGCGATGACCCGGGACTCGTTGGGCATGTAATGGTTCTCCATGGCCCGGCTGTAGGGCACCGGAGTGTGGGGCGCCGTGACCCTGGATGGCGGCGCGTCCAGGTAATCGAATACCTCTTCCGCGACCCGGGAGCAAATCTCGGACGCCATGCTGCAGATGGGCGTGTCCTCGTCCACCACCACCAGACGGTGCGTCTTGAGCACCGATTCGTTTATGTGGTCGTAGTCGATGGGTGAGATACTCAGCAGGTCGATGACCTCGCAGTTGATGCCCTCTTTGGCCAGTTCCTCGGCGGCGGCGGCGCAGACCCAGGTCATCTTGGAGATGCCCACCAGGGTGACATCGGTCCCTTCACGCACGGTGCGGGCCTTGCCCAGCGGCAGCAAGTACGGTTCCTCCGGCACAGGGCCGACGTTCCCATACAAGCCTTTGTGCTCGAAGAAGACCACCGGGTCGTCGTCGCGGATGGACGCGGCCAGCAGGCCCTTGGCGGTGTAAGCGTCGGAGGGCACCACGCCCTTTAGTCCGGGGATGTGGCTGAATATGGAGTAGTAGGACTCGGAGTGCTGGGCCGCCGCCCCAAAACCGGCCCCGATGCGGGTCATCATGGTGAAGGGAACTTTCACCTGGCCGCCGAACATATAGCGCATCTTTGCGGCGTTGTTGACCAACTGGTCCATACAGACTCCGATGAAATCAATGAACATCAATTCGGCCACTGGCCTAAGTCCGGTGGACGCCGCGCCGATGGCCGTACCAATGAAGGCGGCCTCGGAAAGGGGCGTGTCCAGTACCCGTTCTTTGCCGAATTGCTGGATCAGGCCCACGGTGGTGCGGAAAGGCCCGCCCCAGGCGTCTTCAATACCCTGGTCTTCGCGGCCCGCGCCTCCGGCGATCTCTTCGCCCATCATGATGACGGTGTCGTCCCGTTCCATCTCTTGGCGCAGACATTCGTTGACGGCTTCCCGGAACGGAATCTCCCGGGTCCCCGTGGTTTGCATGCCTGCTGTTTCGGTAGTCGTCATCTGGATCTCCTCAAATCGGCTGAGTCCGGCGCTGGTTTGCCTGAGGTGCTAGGACTGGGGTAAATCAACCGAGGAAGATCAGACCTCCATGTTCACGCCGCGTTTCATCAGGTCTTTGGGGTAGTCGACGTAGACGTCGTCGTACAGTTCCACCGGCTCAGGAAGGGGACTTTCGTCGGCGAATTTCACTGCCTCTTCCATGAGGGTCACGGCTTCGGCATCGATCTGGTCCAGTTCCTCGGCTGTGATATCGCCTTGGGGCAGGACCGCCTCACGGAACAGTTTAAGGGGATCACGGGCGCGCCAGTGGTCTTCCTCTTCCTTCGAGCGGTAGGTCAGGGGGTTGTCGAACACGGTGTGGCCGTAGTAGCGGTAGGTCTGGCACTCGATGAGGCTGGGGCCGTCGCCGGCCCTGGCCCTGGCCACTGCGTGGGCCGTCGCGTCGTAAACGGCAAAAACATCCATGCCGTCGACGTGGACCCCCGGCATGTCGTAGCCTTGAGCCCGGTCCGCCACGTGGGTTATTGACACCGCGTACTCGCTGGGCGTGGACATGGCGTAGCCGTTGTTCTCGCACAAGAAGATTACCGGCAGCTTCCAAATCGAGGCCAGGTTCATGGATTCGTGGAGCACGCCTTGGCTGGATCCGCCGTCCCCAAAAAAGGCCACGGCCACCCGGTCCAGTTTCTTTACCTTGGATGTTAGGGCGGCACCCAGCGCCAATGGGATGCTGGCGCCCACGACGCCGTTGGTGCCCAGCATGCCCTTGCTCATGTCTGAGATGTGCATCGAGCCGCCCTTGCCCTTGTTCGGTCCCGTGGATCGGCCAAACAGCTCGGCCATCATCAGCTTGGGGTCGACTCCCTTGGCGATGCAGTGGCCGTGACCCCGGTGGGTGCTGCCGATGTAGTCCTCGTCGGTGAGGTTGGCGCACACCCCGGTGGCCACCGCCTCCTGTCCCGCGGAGGAATGGACCGAGGCCGACATGCCCCGCTGCCCGGTTTCCGGGATGCCCCGTTCCTCGAAGTTGCGGATCGTCGCCATGGTTTTATATAGGTTGAGCATGCCGTTGCGGTCGAGATCCATGGTCCCTCCTGCGCCGTGCTTGGGGATGCCTGGCGAATCGTGAGCTCCAGGCGGAATTTCAACACCAGGCCGATTTCGAACAATCGTAGCACGCCGCCTAACGATGTCAACCGGATACGGTAACCACCTCGACAGCCTCGCCATCGCCGGCTTTCAGGAGAGCTGCCGCGCTGCCGTTGGGCACCGCAACTTCCAGGTATCCGTGGCTGCCCGCCAGAGCAATCAACCTTGCGTCACCCTGGCGGCTACGGTCGTTGCCCTCGTTTTCGTCGTTGAAACTACTGTTGAGCCCAATAATGCTCCGGCCCTTGATGCGTATCTCGGCTACTTCTGCCGCCGGCAGGGCTTCGGCAGGGATGTTGGTCACCAGGTTGCCGTAGACATCCGGGTAGACCACCTGGCCGTTAATCTTTCCGCTTTGGCGGACGGGCTGGGGCATGGGCAGATAGACCAGACTTTCGATAGTCTCGCCCATGGCCTCCGGCGGGACGCCCAAAGACAGGTGGGCCGCCACGGGGGTGAAAACGTCCCGGCCGTGAAATGTCTTGCTCACGGGCCGACGCCAGTATCCGGGGTTGGTCAGGTGCACGGCGGCGAGTTCCGGGGGCAGGGCGATTTGTCCAGAATCGGTGGGGGCGGAGTCCAGGTAGCCGGTAATCACGCCGCTGAGCAGACCATTGTCCGGGGCCACGAAACGTCCCCAAGGCGTGGACAGCAGCACCGGACGGCGGTCCGTGCCCACCCCCGGGTCGACCACGGCGACATGGATGGCGTCTTTGGGAAAGTACCTGTAATTGATGCCCAGAAGGAAAGAACCTTGAACGATGTTCTGGGGCAGGACTTGGTGGGTTAGGTCAATCAGGTGAAGGTCTGGGTTGATGGTTAGCGCCACACCCTTCATGACTCCGGCGTAGGGGTCGGCTAGGCCGAAGTCGGTGGTGAAGACCAGTAGAGGGGAAGTCATGGCGGGATCGGGCGGCTGGGCCGCCCCACAGCTAGCCCACCCGGACGCTGATGATGGATATGACCACGAAGACCACCGCCAGGCCGACGGTAAACTGGAAAAGGGTTTTCTCCAGCCCCCGGCGGGTGCGGATGGTGGAGGACGCTGAGCCGAATAGCCCGCCGCCGCCCTCCTTGACCTGGGCCAGAATCACAACCACCAGCAAGATGGAAACCAGCAGTTGTATCACGTTCATGAAGTCGTTCATGGGTTGACCTCGGCGGCGAATCCCCGCCTAATGAATAATCCCGATTATTCGGGAGCCATTATTTCAGAGATCTTATTTTAGTGCTTCGAGGGCCTCAACCACCAGTTGGTTCACCAGATCAGGTTTGGCCTGGCCTTTGGTAATCTTCATCACCTGGCCCACCAGGAACTTGGCAGCGGTTTCCTTCCCGCCCATGTAATCCGCCACAGCCTGGGGGTTGGCGTTGATGGCCTGGCCCACCGCCGCCTCAACGGCCGACGAATCGCTTATCTGAGTATAGCCCTTCTCTTGGACAATCTGCGTTGGTGAATCTCCCGATTCGAAGGCCTCTTCCAGCACCGTCTTGGCCATGGAGACGCTCACTGTGCCCTGGTCCACCAGGTCAATCAGCTCGGCCAGGTGCTCCGGAGAGACCGGTGATTCGTTGATCTCCATGTTTTTCAGGTTCAGCAGCCGGCTCAGGTCGCCCAGCATCCAGTTGCTTACGTTCTTGGCGTACTTCTCACTTTCCGCCCCGCTCAGGGTTTTGAGGCTGGCGGTCCGCTCGTAGTAATCGGCCATGGCCTTGGCACCGGTCAGCAGCCGGGCGTCGTAATCGGGCAGCCCGTACTGTTGGGTGAACCTGGTCAGACGCTGGGCGCCCAGCTCGGGAATCTTGTTTCGGATCTCTTCGATCCACGCGCCGTCCACCACCAGCGGCGGCAGGTCCGGCTCGGGGAAATAGCGGTAGTCGTGGGCTTCTTCCTTGCTTCGCTGGGAGTAGGTGGCGGTGCGCTCCTCGGACCAGCCGCGAGTTTCTTGGACCACCCTTTCTCCGGCCTCCAGCAGCTTGCGCTGGCGCTCCACTTCGTGGTTGAGGGCCAAGAAGACCGAGCGTAGGCTGTTCATGTTCTTGATCTCGGCCTTGGTGCCATACTCATCTTGACCCACGGGCCGCAGGCTGATGTTGGCGTCGCAACGGAAGCTGCCGTCTTGGGCGTTGCCGGTGGACACCCCCAGGTACTGGATGATTGAGTGCAGGATGGTCAGGTAGGACCGGGCCTCTTCGGGAGACCGCATATCCGGGTGGCTGACCACCTCCATCAAGGGCACGCCGGAGCGGTTAACGTCCACCAGGCTGTGGGCGCCGCTGCTTCCACCGTTCACGTGCTGGAGTTTGGAAACGTCCTCCTCCAAGTGCACCCGCTCCACCCGCACCCGCCGTTCTTGTCCGTCGGCGGTGATATCCAGGTGGCCCTCAACGGCCAGAGGCATGTCGTACTGGGATATCTGGTATCCCTTCATCAGGTCGGGATAGGGGTAGTTCTTGCGGTCGAACTTGGTGAACCCCGGAATCTCGCAATCCAAGGCCAGGCCGGTCATGATGGTGTATTCGACGGCCTTCTTGTTGATTACTGGCAGGGTTCCCGGTAGGCCCAGGCACACCGGGCACACGCGGCTGTTGACGGGCGCGGTCTGATAATCGGCCCGGCAGGAGCAGAACATCTTGCTCTGGGTTAGCAGTTGGACGTGGACCTCAAGGCCGATAACTGTTTCGTATTGCATATTAGAATGTTAAAGGTTAATGAACTCTGGGGCCGGATTTAAGCGGCCCTGTATATGTATGCGTCGTCGATGTATCGTCCGGCCAACGCGGTGCGGGACAATCTGATTCCAGCGGTCCCGGACTTCTTGAGTGCTATCCGAAATGGTTCCAACACTCTATCGTCAGGGGCTACAACGGTAATATCGCTCAGGGTCAGGTTAAAAGGTCCCTCATTTTGGTAGTGGGTCAGTTCCGAACGGATCGACTTGTAAGCCGCCCTTGGCCCTTTCGATTTTACCAGTGGAGTTGCTAACATCAGCCGCCAAATGTTTGCCTCTTCAGAATACAACCAAAGCGCAGTTGGAATGGCTTCGCCTTTCTCGTCAAGCCGGTCGATAAGCGTTTTTCCTGCCTCAATCATCTCGTGATTTAAAGATTCTTTGAGCAACATCGGGTTACCACCTCCGCTTCAACCAGGGTATAACACCATTCGACCTTGCGGTAATGGCAGAGTAAAAATCCCGCGTGGTCACTTCCTCTTTTGCATAGTCATATCGTGAGTCCACCGTCCAGTCCTCAACAGTTGTCCAATTTGTGTCAAGCGCCGGGTTGCTGATGCGCTTTCGGCCAAGCTCCGTGTCTAGACCAGAAACTTTAAGTAACAACCGCAGATTATGGGTATGGCTGTCCCTAACAGTTTGAAGGTCAGGGAAATCGTGCCGCTGGACCTGCCTGGCGATGCAGGCTTTCAATGCGCACTCTACTGCATACCCCAACAGATAGTATGCTCCGGAATAATATCTGCTGTCGAGCAACGCTTTGGCTTCACTCAGCCGGATGTTGGAAAGCCGTTGCAGATCACGCCTATTCATTGGTCCGCCGTAGGCATCCACAGGTAACGCGAGCGATGCGCCTAGGGGAATGTCGTATCCGGTGCGCCGAATCCGTCAAGACTAGACAGCCACTGGCGCGTGAGACTCCAAGAACTCGATGATCCACTGGCGTACCCGGTCCGGTTTCTGCTCCTCTACTGAAACGTCGTGGTATTGGCTGCCGTCCAGGCATTCCTGGAGGTAGCGGGCGGCGGAGGTGGAGTGGGCCGCGTCCGCGCCGGGAATGATTACCGCCGGTACTTTGAGGGCCATGAGTTCCTGGGGCTCGGGCCTGGTGGCCGTTTCGCGGTCGAAGAGCATCTGCCCCATGAGACCCACCATGGCCAGATACCGGTCTTGGTCTTGGTTGGCGAAATTTGCGGCGAAATCAGGGTCGGCGACGATGGTCGACGCCCAAGGCCCCGCCTCCGGAGTGCCCCAGAAACTGCCCTTTTCGTGGGCCAGGTCCACGACCGCAGCCAATCCATGCTCTTTCAGGAAGGTCACGTGTTGCTGGAACCGCTCCAGGCCGTTCTGACGCCATCTGACCCCACCCACCGGCCAGTGAAGCACCAAGCCCAAGGTGGATTCGGGATAGTTGACGGCGAAGGCGGTGGCGGTCGAACAGCCCATGCAGCCGCCCAATATGAAGGCGCGGGGGATGTTCAGCAGGTCCAGCAGCGCCTTGGCCTCGTGCGCGTATGTGGACTCAAGAGACTCGCTCCACCTTGCCTCCCGATAGGCCGGCTTCCCGGCGGTCGAAGGCGATGCAGGTGTAGCGGGTGGTCAGTGTCTCCAGGGGTTTGACGCCCACCCAGATGCCCGAGGTGGTCCACTTCTCAATGGTGGAATCGAACCCGCCGGGTGCCATCATCAGGAGCGGGGGACCCGAGCCCCGGACCTCGTAATGGATATTGATCCCGTTCAACTCGGCGTAAGGCATGGCGGCTCCTTATTGGTGAGAATGGGTATCGGTTGTAAAGGGGCTGCTCCGCAGGTCGGTTGCGGGGGTGAATGTATCAGTTGAGCAGGCCGTTGCTCCGCAGCATCTCTTGGGCGGTGGACCCGATGTCGGCGGAGGTGGGGATGATCCAAGCTCCGGCGTCTCTGAGGGCGGCTATCTTGAACTCGGCCGTGGCGCTTTCACCAGTAATTATCGCCCCGGCGTGGCCCATGCGCTTGCCGGGAGGGGCCGACGCGCCGACCACCAAGCCGGCAACGGGTTTGCTGAACTCGGCCTTGATGTAGGCGGCGGCGTCCTGTTCCATGGCGCCGCCAATCTCTCCAATCATCACCACCGCGTCGGTGCCGGGGTCGGCGTCGAATAGCCGCAGGATGTCCACGAAATTGGTGCCGATTATCTGGTCGCCGCCGATGCCCACGCAACTGGATTGTCCGATGCCGACTGCAGTCAACTGTCCCACGGCTTCGTAGGTCAGGGTTCCGCTGCGGGAGAGGACCCCGACCCGGCCTGGGAGGTGGATGGCGCCGGGCATAATGCCAATCTTGCACTTGGCGGCGGGGGTGATTAGTCCGGGGCAGTTGGGACCGATGAGCCGTACCGGTTTCTTCTCGATGTAACGGTAGACCTTCACCATGTCCAGGACTGGGATGCCCTCGGTGATGCAGGTGATGAGCGGAATGCCGGCATCGGCGGACTCGGCAATCGCATCGGCGGCAAAGGCCGGCGGCACGAAGATCAGCGCCATATTGGCCTGGGTTTGGGCCACGGCCTCCTCAACGGATTCAAACACTGGGACCTTGTCGTCGAAGGTGGTCCCGCCCCGGCCGGGGGTCACGCCGGCCACCACGTTTGTTCCGTAGGCCATGCAGGCCCGGGTGTGGAAGCTACCCTCCCGTCCCGTTATGCCCTGCACCAATAAGCGTGTGCTCTCGTCGACCAGTACGCCCATCAATGTCTATCTCCAGCCAGCCGGCCGGCCAGCTAAACGTTCAGTTGTTTAATGGCGCCAGCAGCCTCAGTGAGGGTGTCGGCAAAGACCACGGACAGTCCCGAAGCGCCCAGAATCTCTTTGCCTTCCGCCACGTTGGTGCCCAGCATCCTGACCACCAAGGGGACGGTGGAGCCGGTCTCCTTGTAGGCCATCACGATGCCCTCGCTGGCGATGTCGCAGCGCAGGATGCCGCCGAAAATGTTGACCAGCACCCGCCGGACTTTGGGGTCTGACAGGATAATCTTAACGGCGCTGGCGACTTTCTCAGGAGTGGCCCCGCCGCCCACGTCGAGGAAGTTGGCGGGGGACGCCCCGGCGGCGGTGGTTATGTCCAGGGTGGCCATGGCCAAGCCAGCCCCGTTTACCAGACAGCCAACGTCGCCGTCCAAGTTTACATAAGCAATGTCCAGCTCGGCAGCCTGGGCTTCCAGTTTGTCTTCCTGGCTGACGTCCCGGTACTCCATCAGGTCCGCGTGGCGGAACATTGAATCGTCGTCCAGGTTAATCTTGGCGTCCAAGGCCACCACCCGGTCATCGCCGGTGACAATCAGCGGGTTAATCTCCACCAGGGAGCAGTCGTTGTCCAAGAACACTCTGTATAGGGCAGTCAGCACCTTGGCGGCATCCCCGGCCACTGCCTGGTCCAACCCTAATTGCCGCACCAAACGCCGAGTCTGAAAGGGCATCAGCCCCAGCAACGGGTCCACCGGCTCGGTGTGGATGTCCTGGGGATCGGTGGCGACGACCTCTTCGATGTCCATCCCGCCCTGGGTGCTGACCAGCAAAACGGGGCCACCGTGGCTGTGGTCGATGGTCAATGCAACGTAGAGCTCTTTCTTGATGTCGGCCAATTCTTCAATCAGGAGCTTTTGGACCGGCGCGCCTTCAGGGCCGGTCTGGGGTGTGACCAAGTTGGACGCCAACATGCGCCGGGCCGTTTCCTCGGCCTCCTGGGGGCTCCTTACCAATTGGACGCCGCCCGATTTGCCCCGGCCGCCGGCGTGTATCTGGGCCTTCACGACGGACTGGCCGCCCAACTCCTGAGTGGCTGCTTTAGCCTCTGCCGGGGTGGAAGCAACGATGCCGCGGGGCACGGGGATCCCGTAGCGGGCGAAGACTTCCTTTGCTTGGAATTCGTGAATGTTCATGTTCGTTCTTGGCCGGGCGTGGACGGCTCCCGGGAAGGCACTCGCTCGGAGGTACTTGAAGGTACTTATAGTAGAGGGCCTCATCTCAGGCGTCCGTAAAATGTGGGTGATTTTGGGTAGTGTCTCAATTTGAAACGTAAAGGTGAAATGATGTTAATTAAGGACCAGATGAAAGGACCTCGCGAAGCTCTGAGGGCATGGGCAGCTTTCGGGCGGCGCGACATATGTCCACTAGAGTTAAAGACAGACTGTGAGTATTTATTGGGTCTAAAATAATGTCGAGAACAACCTCGCCGTCCTCTCCAACCACTTGAAATTTGGCTACCATTGAACCCTCATCCAAACGTGTCAAGCCGTCCACAACAGGAACGATCCGAAGTTTAACTGCCTCGCCGCTAGATAGTGAAAGTTCTAGGTCGTCCATATTCACACTCTAAGTTTAGTCTTTCGATTGCCCAATCCTTATGCCAACTAGGAGCACAGCCACGCTACCAACTACGGAAGCTGAAATACTGGTATTTCGCGTGTTTATTGATTAGCTCCTGCATCTCCTCTACACTCGTATCGGCACTAGTGGCCAGTCTTTCCACCGAGCGGTGGAATTTGCCGTTGTAGAAGATTTGCTTGAGGAACAGGAACATGAGGTACGGGGTAATCACTGGCATCAATGGGATGAACAGCAAAACCTGTAGCATGGGGGAGCCCCCTTGAGGCTAAGGATTCTGGCTACTCTGCTGGAGCGCCATGAGACACTACCGACCAATGCGGGTAAACTGGGACTTCAAGAACTTCTCGGCATCAGACTGGGTGCGAGCGAAGTCCACACCCTCATCGCATGGCAATTTGTGGCAATGGACTTCCACATTGATGGTGGCTAAAGTTCTCCACTTATTCCCGACAGAATACCCGAAGGAATAGAGGGCATACTTAGCAACGGCAACATCCCTATCCATCGGCGTTTCTATGGCAATAAGCTTGAGTCTGATTTCATGATTGTCGGGACTCAAAAGTGTGGTCTCTTCGCCCATCTCAGCCGCCTTCCCCGTCGTCAATCTCAAAGCGTACTGCCATCAACGTCGGGGGCGTCTCGATGATCCCCTTGATAGCATTCAGCAACAAACCATTAAGGTCCGTATGGTTCATTAGTCCCTGCCACTCTTGGCCGCACTGTGGGAATCGGAGATTTACGTAGGGAGCCTGTGGGGAAACCACAACCTCCGTCTGGCACTTCTTAACACTGGAGGCGAATCGCCTTGATGTCCGCTACGCTGAATATCTGCCGAGTCTCTTTCATTACTGACATGTCCTCCCCCTTTAGGATGGCCCTATCCTACCACCATCGGCTAAAATTCACTATAATTCCCATTCGAAAGACCCTGTACCGGGAGGCGGCCTTGTAGTTGAGAGAATGGCTTAGATGATAGAATCTACAGGGCTTTGGGGATTATGGGCGGCCCGGCCCAACGACTATAGCCGCGCCGTACAATCAGGATAGGCATAAGGAATAGACGAACATGTATCAACCCGGAGGCGGACCCAGGCAGCCCGAATTGGATTTTGACCAAATCATGGGCAACATCCGCGACGGCATCGGCCGTATCTCCCAGAGATTGGGAGGCGGCGGGGTCGGATTGGCGGCGGTCCTGATTGTGGGCCTGATTATCGTGATCTGGTTGGGCACCGGGATCTACACCATCAGCCCCGGCGAACAGGCCGCACTGCGCCTGTTCGGAAACGCCCAAGACCTCCCCGAGGATCAAGACGGTCTTCACTGGTTCTGGCCGGGACCCATCGGTAAGAGAGATGTGGTAAGGACCGACTTGGTGCGCCGCCTGGAACTCGGCTTCCGGAGCGGCGAAGGCGTGGCCGATACACCAGTGCCGGTGGAAGCTCAGATGATTAGCGGCGACCTGAACATCATCGACGTGCAGATGGTGGTCCAATACGACATAAACGACCTGAACCTGTTCCTCTTCAATGTGGACGACCCCGGAGAAGACGCCGGGTCGCAACGTAACATCGCCGCAGGCCAGCCGGACGGGCGGACGTTGAAGGACGCCACTGAAGCGGCCCTCCGCCTGGTGGTGGGCCAGCGGTCCCTCGCCGAAGTTTTGGCCGAAGAACGCATCAACCTGGAGTTAGATACCAGGGAGAAACTTCAGGAGATTCTTGACGAATACAAGACCGGCATTAATATCGTCAGCGTGCAACTCCAGAAGGTGGAGGCGCCGTCGGAGGTCCAAGCGGCCTTCAACGACGTGCTCCAAGCCCGTCAGGACAAGGTGACGGCCACCAACCAGGCCCAAGCATACGAGAACCAAGTGATTCCGGAAGCCAGGGGCCGGTCGGAACAGATAATCCAGCCGGCGGAGGCGTTCAAACGGGCCCGTATCGAAAGGGCCCAAGGTGAAGCCGATCAGTTCCTGTCCATATTGGCTCAGTTCAATGACCGGTCCATCACTCTGGAGAACGTGCTTCAGGACACGGACAACGCGGACGGCGACGACGACCCAACCACCGGCATCGGGCTTTCGGACGTGTCCATAATCTCGGCGCCAGACATTGACGGAGATGGGTTCGACATATTGGTCTCCGGAGTAACCGTGTTGGGAGCGCCAGATTGTGTCTTCACCGCCAATGAAGTCCTCACCACCGCCGCGACCCAGACCTGCCGTTTCTCAACTGCTTTCGACGGCCAATCCGGCGACCTGACCATTGGCGAATCCTTCTCCATCTCATACCTGGGCAATGAAGACCTAGTGGTTCCCCAGTTCGTGGGCGCCGGGCCCTTCACCGTCCGCCTGGCCAACAAAGCCTTGAACTCGAACATCACGGTGGTGGATGGCCCCGACGGCGGCGAAGTCTCCGGCGTAGACGTATCGGTGTCGGGTTTCAACCCGTCCACCAACATCGTGACATTTCGAACCCAGTCTGGAGAGACCCTCCTGGCTGGCGACCAGTTCACGGTCCAATACCTGAACCAAGAGAACCTGACCGTTCCCGCCACCAGCCTCGTTACCCAGGAAAGGCTGTTCCTGGAAGCGATGGAAGATATATTGCCCGGGATCAACAAGATTATCGTTTCTCCCGAGGCGGAATCGGTCTTGATACTCGGCGGACAGGGCGGGATTGTTCCGGTCCCTGTCGGACCGGCTGCCCCGTAGCCTACATTAAATAACCCGAACGACAACCCGATAGTTGATTAAGGATTAAAAGGGGTCTCCATGAGGAACCTAGTCATAGCCGGAGTATTGGTTATCCTGGCATTAATAATAATAACCCAAAGCCTGTATGTAGTGGATGAGACCGAGCAAGTGGTGGTCACCCGCTTTGGTGAAGTGAAGCGCACGCTCACCGAACCCGGCCTGTACGTGAAAGCGCCATTCCTGGACAGTGTCAATAGCTACGACAAGCGGTTGCTGCGGATCGATGCGCCGCCTAGCCAGTTCTTGGACCGGGACATCAACATCCTAGAGATAGATGTCTACGGCCGGTTCAGGATCAGCAAACCGCGTCAGTTCCTACAGGTCGTGAATACCGAAGAAAACGCACGCAGGATCCTGGCCCAACGAATCAACTCGGCCCTTCGCGCCGTGGTCGCCACGCGCACCCGTGAAGAAATCATCGGCGGCGACGTTGAATTGGACGAATCAGGTGAACCGGTGACCGACGAGGAGGGCAACTCTCGCGTGCAGGCCACCAACTCCCGGACTGAGTTGTTGGATGAAGTTATCAAGGTAGTCAGAGCCGACCTCGTCCAGGAAGACCCGCCCTTCGGTATCGAGATGATTGACATCCGCATCAAGCGTGCCGATTTCCCGCAGGAGGTGGCCGGCAGGATCTTTGAGCGGATGCGCTCCGACCGGGAAAAGATATCCCGCCGGCTGCGCGCCGAAGGTGAGGAAGAAGCCCGCACCAGGCGGGCCGCCGCAGACCGCGAAGTCGAGGTTATCCTCGCCGCGGCCGACAGAGACGCCGCCCGCCTCCGTGGCGACGGCGAGGCCCAGGCCATCTCAATCCTGGCCGAGTCCTTGAACAAGGACCCAGATTTCTTCTCCTTCCAGCGGAGTCTGGAAGCCTACAAGTCGTTCTTGAACCAACGGACGACGGTCATTCTGTCCTCAGAGGCCGACATCTTCAAGTTCTTACAGAGTCCCGGAGAAGGCTCCAGCGCAACCACCGGAGGCGGCGACACAACCGCCGAGTAAGCGATTCTAACGCCCAGCGATCATAGCTAACGCCCAGCAATCCGGCGTCCCTCGTCCAGACCTCTGGTGGTCTTCTCGGGGGACGTTATTATTATGCGGAACCCCTGTTCCAGGCGCATGGATACCTCTTCGGCGGTGCAGCCGGTGGCGCAGGGGACGCCGAATTCCTTGCAGGCTTCCACTATGGTCAGCAGATTGGCCTGCACGTCGGGGTGGTTGGCGTTGCCCTTGTGCCCCATGGCCACCGACATGTCTCCCGGCCCGGCCCAGATAGCGCCGATGCCCTTGACTTCCCGCAGGATGTCCCGCACGTTCTTCACGCCTTCCGGCTCTTCGATGATGCCCAACAACAGCATGTTTCCGTCGGGGTCCAAGGGCCAAAGGTCGGCCGCATCGTAGTATTCGGCAGGTGTCAGACCCCAGTAGCGGGGGGCGATGCGGGCCCACCAGCCCCGTTCCCCCTCCGGCTGGAAGTCGGCCACGCCGGGCACCTGGGGATAGCGGGCGGCGACCACCGCGGCTTGGGCGTCCTCAACGTTGTTGAGATGGGGCAGCACCAGACCGTACACCCCGGCGTCCAAGGCCTGTTTGATGACCCACTGGTTGCGCTCCCGGAAGTTGGGCGGAACCCGGACGAAGGGCGCTGGGTCCGCTTGCAAGGACCCACTCCCGGCCACCTTTTTACGGTTCATCAGGAACTGGAGCATGGTCCGCAGGTCATTGAAGCTGAACCCCTGATGCTCCATCTCAACGATGACCATGTCGTAATCGGCGTCGCCGACGAAGGTCATGTCGTCCAGGTTGCCATTCCAGACCAACCCGGAACAGAACACCGTTTTATCCTGTTCCAATAAATCAATCACCTTATTGTAGCGGACCATGGCTCCTCCTTAGGTTTACGATGGAATCCAACTGGGTGTGACATCGTTTGGGCGGGATTATGGTACGACCCGCCGAGTTTGTCCACCGGAGGCAGGTGCGGGCGCGTTGACTGGCGGGTCAAAATCAAGTAGTGTCACAGTTTGACTTTGCGGCTAGGAAGGAGGTCCACATGGATTTTGTCGACGAAGTAAGGACCCGCTCCGGGCGTTTCGCTGGAAGAGTGAAGCATTGGGAAAGTGAGCCGCCTACTGAGGAGGCAACCAAGACCTCGCTGATTTTGCCTTTCATTCAGATGCTTGGGTATGACATCTTCGACCCCACCGAAGTGGTCCCGAATTCACCGCCGACATTGGGATAAAGCGGGGCGAGAAGGTTGACTACGCCATAACGCAACGCGGCAAGCCGGCCATATTGATTGAGTGCAAAAAGTACGGCAGCAACCTTGCCGAAGATGCCGTCTCTCAGCTCGTCCGCTACTTCGGCGTCACCAACGCCCATTTCGGTATTCTTACCGACGGCATCAGCTACCGGCTTAGTCCGCCAAGCCTTCCGGGAGTTCATCGATGATCGGATCAACGACCAACCCAACGTCATGGACCCAAAGCCATTCTTCGAGTTCAACATGCTCAGTTGCTCCGACAAAGCAGTCGAAGAACTGAAACGTTTCACCTAAGGAAGAGTTTAACGTTGACGAAACTCTGGAAGCCGCTGCCGTTCTCAAGTACATCGAAGGGATGAAGCAAGCGTTGGTCCGCCAGTTAAGTACCCCCGACGAAGAATTCAGCAGGAGGCTGACCAAACAGGTCTACTCCAAGCTCTTGACCCAAGTGGCTAGAGAACGATTTTCCCATTCTTCTCTGACCTTGCCACTCTCAAAAGTGCCCTGGCCAGGGACACTATCATCGATGGGCCGACCCCTGAAGTCGTTGCTCCAAAGGACACAGCCCAGCCAGTAGCCCTTGAAGTCACCACTACTGAAGAGGAGGTTCAAGGCTACGAACTGGTCAAGGCCATCGTCAGTGACGTTGTTGACTTAGATCGGGTATTCTTCCGAGATACCAAGAGCTATTCCATGGTCCTGCTTGATAACAACAACAGGAAGCCTATTCTCCGGCTGTACTTCAATTCCCTCCCCAACAAGCAGATTGGGTTGCCAGGGGAAGGACGAGACTCTTACGGTCGGAGGGAAACACCGGCTTACTCAATAGAATCCGTTGAGGAGATAACGGGCTACGCCAACCAGATACGGGACGTAGTGAGACGCTACCTCAAAGAGGACGGTGACCCGAGAGAACTGGCGTAAAGAATAAGGATCAGGTGGACAACATTAGCACCCGACTTTTGATTCAGACCGATGACTTTTGATTCAACCAGGACTTTTGGTGCAAAGCCACTCGGAGTATAATAGTGCCGCCGGGTAGACCGCTCTGCCCGGCAATTCAATTCTGCAAAGGATCAAAGCAGATGACGACACCCGGCCTAGCTGTTATACCGGGACATGACATGACTCGGATCCGGGCCGTGTGCCAACACCAGCGCGGTCTGATTTACGTGGTCCCCGCGCAGCGAAGTTGGGTCTGTGACCAAGAGCACCTCCCTGCCCACGCCCTGGCTGGGTTCTTTAGAGAGCTCAGCGCCCTGAAAAACCCAGAGGTCCAAGGTTTGATGCAGCAGTGGGGCATCTATTTCCGCGAACTGCCCATGGAACAGGAGGACGCGGAAGCAGGGGACGCAAAGGCCTAACCCAAAGTCCCGAAAAGTCTCAAGAAAAAGGAGCGGGTTTTAAACCCGCTCCTTCGCTAGTTCCACTTCTGCCCGGGTATCAGCCGCGGCCAGTTAACTTTCCACTTCACCGGAGGTCGACGGCAGTGTTGGCGCTGGCCGGGGCACCGTCGGCTGCAGGTGGGCCGGCGGGTTGGCGGGGCTGTACGATGGTGGCGTCTCCGGTGGTACAGCGGGGGTGGCCGGTTCGGTGCCAGGCTCCTCGTCGGTGTTGAACAGCCGGTTCATAGCCTCGCCCGACACCGTCTCGTATTCAATCAGGTATTCGGCCAGCCTGACCAGCTTGGGCTTGTGGGTAATAAGCAACCCCTCGGCTTCGGTGTAAGCCGAAACAATCAAAGCCTTTACCTCTTCGTCAATCTCTTCGGCAACTTTATCGCCGTAGTCCCGTTCCTCGCTAATTTCCCGGCCCAGGAACACCATTTCCTGTACCTTGCCGAAGGTCCGGGGTCCCAGGGACTCGCTCATTCCGTATCGCTTAATCATGCCCAAAGCAATTTTGGTGGCTTGTTCCAAATCATTACTGGCGCCGGTGGTCACCTCGTCAAATATGATTTGCTCCGCGACCCGTCCGCCCATGGTGACCGCCATCCTGTCGCTGAACTGGTTCTTGGTCCACAGGTACCGGTCCTCTTCCGGAATCAATGAGGTATGGCCGCCCATCGAGCCCCGGGCGACGATTGAAATCTTGTGGACCCGGTCGGCGTTGGGCAGGCACCAGGCCACCAGGGCATGGCCCGCTTCGTGGTAGGCCGTCATCTCTTTTTCCCTGGGGTTTATCACTCGGGTCTTACGCTGGGGTCCGGCGATAATCCGGTCCACGGCCTCTTCAAACTCGGTCATGAAGATGGACTTCTTGTTGGCTCTCGCCGCCATGATGGCAGCTTCATTTATCAGGTTCGAAAGGTCGGCGCCGCTGAATCCAGGAGTCTCCTTGGCCACTGTATCCAACGTGACTTCCGGAGCCAGGGGTTTCCCTGCGGCGTGGACCTTCAGAATGGCCTTGCGGCCTTCAATGTCGGGCAGGTCCAAGGTCACCCGGCGGTCAAAGCGTCCGGGCCGCAGCAAGGCCGGGTCCAGGATGTCTGGGCGGTTGGTGGCGGCTATCACAATGATGTTCGTGTTGGTCTCGAAGCCATCCATCTCAACCAGGATCTGGTTCAGGGTCTGTTCCCGCTCGTCGTGTCCGCCGCCGAGACCGGCGCCCCGGTGGCGGCCTACCGCGTCAATCTCGTCCACGAAGACGATACAAGGGGCGTTACGCTTGGCTTGCTCGAACAAGTCTCGGACCCGCGCCGCACCGACGCCCACAAACATCTCGACGAACTCGGAACCGCTTATGTGGAAGAAGGGCACGCCGGCTTCTCCGGCCACGGCCCTGGCCATCAGGGTCTTACCGGTGCCGGGCTGGCCGACCAACAGGACGCCTTTGGGGATGCGGGCTCCCAAGGAAAGGAACCGCTCGGGGAATTTGAGGAACTCAACCACTTCCTGGAGTTCCTCTTTGGCCTCATCCACTCCCGCCACATCGGCGAACGACACCGTGGGCTTGTTGAAAGGCATCATCCGGGCGCGGCTGCGCCCGAAACTCATGGTCTGGTTGTTGCTGCCTTGGGCCTGGCGCATCATGAACAGAATCAGTCCGCCGAAGAAAATCAAGGGCAGAAAGTTCAGCATCAGCCCGAAGAAGCTGCTGAGGCCGCTGGAGCCTTTGAATGTCACCTGCACGCCGGTGGGTGGCCCTATCTCTACACCGCTCTCCACCAGTAGGCTTATTACGTCTGTGTCACGGCCGATGCGGCTGGTGAACCGGTCGTTACTGGCCGTGCTGGAGCCCCTGGGGAAAACGGTAAGCTTTCGGCCGTCGACAACGATCTCCCGGATATCGTTGTTCTTGGCCATGGCCACCACCGTGGTTAGCGGCTCTTCACTGCGGGCTCCGAAGCTGGGCAACAAAGTGTAGAAGATTACAATCACCCCGATGATGATCATCAGGTACACGAAACTGTTGCGAAGCCACCGGTTATTACCCATGTTCACCCCTAACTCGCTTCTTTCCCAACCCTACGGGTCCACCAACCCTATATTATGGGAGCGAGCCTAAAAATGCAAAGTCGCCACGCCCATTCCCGGCGGAATTCCCTGGGTGATTGACGGCCAATGTCAGGCCCTTCTTTATTATAGATGCTCCGCGGAATTGGGGGATGCGAATCCGCTAATCTTATTATAGAATCCACCTAGCACGGGATAGCCTCGAATCCATATTTACTAATACGCATCGAAAAAGGGTATTGATCGACGACCACCCGGTTGTCCCCACGCGGTTGCCCTATAGATATTTTAGCGACAAATGGTCGATTTGACTTAAAAATACTTAAGTAAGGGGGGAATCATGGCAGACTACGCCCATCCCGAATCACTGGTAACCACAGATTGGGTGGCCGAAAACGGCACCGACGCCAATGTTCGTTTGGTGGAGGTGGACGTCGACACATCTTCCTACGACAAAGGCCATATCAGAGGAGCAGTGGGCTGGAACTGGCAGTCTCAGCTCCAACAGGCGGTCCGCCGCGACTTGGTCAGCAAGGAAGACCTAGAGAAGCTGCTCGGCTCAGCGGGAATTGATAATAACACCACGGTTATCCTCTATGGTGACAACAACAACTGGTTCGCCGCTTGGGCCTTCTGGCAGCTGAAGTACTATGGCCACGGAGAAGTAAAGTTGATGAACGGCGGTCGGGCTAAGTGGGAGGCCGAGGGCAAACCCCTTACCAGCGACGCGGCCAACCCCGGCTCCAAGACCTACCAAGCCAAGGCCCCCAACGAGAATATCAGGGCCTACCGCGACCAAGTGTTGAGCAAGGTCAACTCAGGTAGCGTCTCATTGGTCGATGTCCGGGCTCCCGCCGAGTACAGCGGAGAGCTTCTGGCGCCCGAGAACCTGCCCCAGGAAGGCGCCCAGCGCGGCGGGCACATCCCGGGCGCGGCCAACATCCCGTGGGGACAGGCCGTGGCCGAAGACGGGTCTTTCAAGTCGGCCGATGAACTACAGGCCCTCTACGACGGCAAGGGCATCGACGGCGGCAAGGAGACCATCGCCTACTGCCGGATCGGCGAGCGCTCGTCTCACACCTGGTTCGTCCTTACCCAGCTATTGGGACACCAGAACGTCCGCAACTACGACGGCTCTTGGACCGAATGGGGCAGCATCGTGGGAGCGCCCATCGAGAAGTAACCACGGCGACTCCGCCAAGACCGGATCCCGGAAACACTAGAAGGGCTGCAAAACCGCAGCCCTTCTTTTTTATGCGCGTTGTTGCGCCCATACCGATGTCATTCTGACCCCGACCGCAGTCGGGGGAAGAATCTCGTTGTTATTGGGACAACACTTTTCAGGAACCAGGGGACCCTTGATGAGCCCGGAGCTTGTGACTTTATCGCGAAATTGCCGAATTTGAGTCTCAATATAGTTTTGTAATTAGTCTCAATAAGGCCACCTTGGGGAATAAAATCACAACCCCAGCGGGTCCGTCGTTCCCGATGGTGGATTTCTCCGGAGCCGTTTGCAGGAGACGACCTAAAAACTCCGGCCCAAAGCTGCGGAGATTTAACAAACATTTAACAACTACGAAAATTATCTGTAACAAATAAAAGGCAAACTGAGCCAACACTAACGGGGAGAAGCGACAGATGATCGCACTGGTAGCAGCGGAAGCTTTTGTAGGACTGTTCGGGATGTGGGTGGTTCTTCCTCGGTTGTTTCTCCACAAGTAACCTGTAATTCATCCGCGCGGGGCGGGTCTTGGCCGGGCATCCGCGCTCAAAAAGGTTAGGCCAAACAATCCATGCTAGTCGAAAGGCGCAACAGCATGGATTGTTTAACGTCTAAATAAAAACGACGGCGGTGTAGGAATGATTGATTCAGGAGATACGGCATGGGTCCTGGCGGCATCAGCCCTAGTGTTGCTGATGACGCCGGGATTGGCCTTTTTTTATGGCGGCCTGGTCCGCAGGAAAAACATAGTTTCGACCATCATGTACAGCTTCGTGACCATCGGGCTGGTGGGGATAGTGTGGGTCCTCTGGGGCTACAGCCTGGCCTTTGGGCCCGATCTCGGCGGGTTCGTCGGCAACCTGGAGTGGTTCGGCTTGAAAGATGTTGCTGCCGACAGTCCTGGCCCATACTCGGACACGATACCCCATCAGGCATTCATGATCTTCCAGGCCATGTTTGCCATCATCACCCCGGCGCTGGTCACGGGCGCATTCGCCGAACGGATGAAGTTCAGCGCACTGTGCGTGTTCATAGTGTTGTGGGTGAGCATCGTATACGCCCCGCTGGCCCACTGGGTCTGGGGCGGCGGCTGGTTGGGTGAGTTAGGCGCCTTGGATTTCGCCGGCGGTACCGTGGTCCATATCAGCGCCGGCGCCGGAGCGCTGGCCGCGGCCTTGGTCATCGGCCGCAGGATCGGGTTCCTCGAACAGCCAATGGGACCGGCCAACGTGCCAATGGTAGTTCTAGGCGCCGCCCTGCTCTGGTTCGGCTGGTTCGGATTCAACGCCGGGAGCAGCCTCGCCGCCGACGGTGTGGCCACCAACGCCTTTGTGGTGACTAACACGGCAGCCGCGGCCGCCATGATTGCCTGGCTGATTATGTCCTGGCTGATTGATAAGAAGCCCAGCGCGGTCGGCGCTGCTTCCGGCGTGGTGGCGGGCCTGGTGGCCATCACCCCAGCCGCCGGATTCGTCGGGCCGATGCCCGCTCTGGTCATTGGTTTGGGCGCGGGTGTCTTCTGCTACAGCATGGTAAAACTGCTGCTACGCCTCAAGGTTGACGACGCTTTGGCCGTCTTCGGCGTCCACGGCATCGGAGGCGCCTGGGGCGCATTGGCCACCGGCCTCTTCGTGGGCATAGGCTTCGCGGCTCTTGGCGCTGGCGTAAGCCGCGGCGAGCAGATAGTTTACCAGTTGACTGGTATCGGCGCTTCCTTCGGCTGGTCCTTCGTAGTCACCGGGGCCATCATGCTGGCCCTCAAGTACACCATCGGCATCAAAGCTGATGAGCAGAGCGAGGGCGCAGGCCTGGATATTTCCGAGCACGGCGAACCTGCCTTCGAACTGTAGACGTCTGGGTGATCGCCAAGGGGATTTGCAGATGGGCAGGGCTGTCGCTTTAGGCTGGCCCTGCCGGTCGGTGTCTTGGGCCTGTCGTAAGGCGAGGGAGAACGGTGCGGTGGTAAAGCCGGTATACTTAATACGTTAAACCGGTCACGGAACCGGTCTTGGAGGACTAGCATGGACGCAGAGCGGGCTGCGGAGCGGGACTTCGTGGTACGCACAGCCCAGGAGAATGACGTCAAGTTCATTCGCCTGTGGTTCACCGACATTCTGGGCCATTTGAAGGGGTTCGCCATCACGGTGGAGGACCTGGAAGACGCCATTGAGCAGGGTGTGGGATTCGACGGGGCCGCCATTGAGGGGTTCGCCCGCATCGATGAAAGCGACATGCGCGCTTTCCCGGACCCTACTACGTTCACACTGCTGCCCTGGCGTCCGCGCCAAAACGCCGTGGCCCGGATGTTTTGCGACATCCGTACTCCCACCAGAGAACCGTTCATCGGCGACCCGCGCTACGCCCTCAAACGCAATCTGGAGCGGTTGGCCAGTGGGGGTTACACCTACTATGTTGGCCCCGAGTTGGAGTTTTTCTACCTGAAGGACTCCGAGTCGCCCCAGCCCTTGGACCAACAGGGCTATTTCGACCAGGTCTCCAGCTATCCTGCGGCGGACCTTCGCCGGGACACGGTTTTGAACCTGGCCGACATGGGGATCCCGGTCAAGTACTCCCACCACGAAGGCGCCCACAGTCAGCACGAGATAGACCTGCAATACACCGACGCCCTGACCATGGCCGACAACGTGATGACTGCCAAGTTGGTCATCAAGGAGTTGGCCCAATTGCAGTCCGCCTACGCTACGTTCATGCCCAAGCCCATCTCGGGGATGAACGGCTCCGGCATGCATATCCACCAGTCGCTGTTCCAGGGCGACAAGAACACCTTCTTCGACCCAGACGACGAACACCAGCTTTCCATCACCGGGAAGCGGTTCATCGCCGGACTTCTGCACCACGCACCCGAAATCACCCTGGTGACCAACCAATGGGTCAACTCTTACAAACGCCTGGTGCCCGGATTCGAGGCGCCCGCTTTCATCTCCTGGGCTCACGTGAGCCGGTCGGATTTGATCCGGGTGCCGGCATACAAGCCGGGCTACGAGAGCTCCATGCGGGTTGAGTACCGAGCCCCGGACCCAGCCTGCAATCCCTATCTAGCCTTCAGCGTGATGCTGGCGGCCGGGTTCAAAGGCATCGAGCAGGAATACCCGGCGCCGCCTCCGGTGGAGGGCAACGTGTTCACCATGACCGCCGAGGAACGCCAGGCCAAGGGCATCAAGCCACTGCCCGGCAGCCTCGGGGAGGCCATCGCCCTGGCTGAGGAGAGCGCGTTGCTTCGGGAATCGCTGGGCGAGCACATCCTCCACAGCTTCATTCAGAACAAGACAATCGAGTGGAGCGAATACCGGGCTACGGTGACCGACTACGAGATCTCACGGTATCTGCCTGTCCTCTAGTGGACCGGACCGCCCCGGCCTCCTTAATATCTAATCCGCCGGTCCGACACGGAGAGAGTAGCTGACCGGCTGCCGGGTCTTCTCCGCCAATGAACCCACCGCTACAATCAGACGCTCGCCGTCCCGCGGCGGAGGGAGGGTCAGTTCTCCGGCATTGCCGGCGTCCAACTCCAACCGGCGGACCAGAGGCTCGTCCCCCAAGGTGATCACCTGGACCTGGAAATCCTGCCGCACCACGTTGTCAGTGAAGACGAAGCCTTGGGCTTGCCAACCGCCGTCTTCAGCGGTAACACCTGCGGCGTTGATGGACAGGCCGCGAAAACAGGCCCCGCTGCCGTTGATGGCGTCGTCGGTCACGTATTGTAGACGCACCCAAAGGTCTTCCCCGGCAAACGGCGCAAGGTCTA
This sequence comes from Dehalococcoidia bacterium, assembly GCA_965237595.1. Taxonomy (GTDB): domain Bacteria; phylum Chloroflexota; class Dehalococcoidia; order Lucifugimonadales; family UBA3495; genus UBA9611. The sequence continues at coordinate 114,189 of CBDEFY010000001.1, forward strand.
TTGACTCCTTCACCCAACCCTGGCTGTTGCCGGTGTAACCGGGGCCGAAGCCGTTACCAATGGGATTCTCCGGAGAGGTTGCCGGCGTCTCGATTATCCGCCAGGTCTTTCCTCCATCGACCGACACCTCGACATAGAGGTAATCCCAGGACTCTTCAATCTCGAACCAGGCCTCGTATTCCAAAGCCGCCGCAGAGCCTGCCGGGAGTTCGACCCGGCGGGCTAAAGTGGCGTCGATGGAGTCGCCTGAGTTGCCCCACCAGCACCCGGTTGGTCCCACGTCGACCGGCAACAACTGAGTGGTGGTTGGGCCCTTGAACGACAGCGTCAAAGATTCAGAGATTGATTCCAATTCGGTGTACTCCACCGCGTACTGAGGTATCTCTGACTGGGACCCCTCGGACCCCTCGATACTCCTGGACACTGAGGCCCTAACATCTAGGTCGTCATAGCCGAATATCCCATCCCCATCCAAGATATTGGCGGCCGCCCATTCCCGGAATACGTCCTCAAATCGAGACTCGTAGCCCAGTTCCTCCAGGTACCCGTCAATGCCCGCGGTGCTGTCTTCCTGTTGGCCTAGCAGGGGTCTAAGGTCGCTCCGTCCGCCGTAGTGCTCGGTGAGAAAGTGAATGAATAGGGATGAGGCCCCGTAGTTGGAGATGCCCCCCAGGGAGGAGACCGGCCAGTTGACCAGCGAGGTGGGATCGCCGCGAAGAAATTGGCGGATGGAGAACGGAGTACCGATGGCGATGCTGGTTGACAACTCGGCAAGCCCTTCATTCACCCAGGTGTCCTCGGAGGCGTCGGCGTTCCAATGAATGGCGTGCTGAAGTTCGTGGGCCAGGACCTCGTCGTAGTTGGCGCTACCGGGAGGGACGTTGAGGGCGTTGATGTAAATGATTTCCCGCTGGTTGCTCCGTGCTCTAACGCCGGTAGGGTATTCGTCGGTGGAGCTGAAGTATCCAGCAACGCCGCTGAGTTTGGCGTTGAGTATGTTCAGACGTGGATCATTATCAATCCCCGGGTTCCATTCGTTGCCGAATACCTGGGTAACCGCCGGATAGATGTCTTCTTCGAACCGAGCAGCCGAGCGTTCGATCCCGGACAGGCTGACTGCTAAGTTTTGCTCGACGTACCAATTGGCATTGGGAGTAACCAGCACCAGCTCAAAGGTGCTCTGGTATGCTTCGGTGTTGATCAGGTCCACCAGCCAGAAGGTGTCGGTGCGCCCAATCGAATACTCTACTGGACCGCCCTCGACGGTCCTGGGGATGGCGCCGCTTCCCGGCACGAGTTCTTTGGTCAGCCGGAAGAGGTCGCGGTCCGGAGCGTCGACAAATTGCGTTGTCCTCTCGGTTCTGCCGGGAGCCGGGCGAAGCTTAGGTTGGGGCTCTGGGGTGGGGGTGGGTATAACGTTGGACCTGGAGGTGCTTGATCTGACCGGGTCCGAGGTTGGATCGGACACCATTGGTTCAACGCCTGACGGGCCGGATGATGGGCCCGAACAAGCAACCAAACTCATAATTAAGAGGAAGAAGCCCAACGGAACAAAAAAGTTCATTGATCGCCCAAGACGGCGGAAAAAACGGGGCTGCTTACAAGACACGCCGCTTAATTTCCAATGACGTTATAACGGTTCATCGCAACGTCGATGTTTTCTTCCAACATGCATTGCACTGCAGCAGCGGCGTCTTGAATAGCCTTGGCGACGAGCGGCTCTTCCTCCTTGCTGAACCGCCCCAGTACATGGGGAACGGATTCGCTGCCCTGGGACGGCTGCCCGACCCCTATCCGCAACCGGGGGAATTCTTCCGATTGTACGGCAGCGATGATTGATCGGATGCCGTTGTGGCCGGCGTGACTGCCTGCTTGCCGAAGTCTGATGCGTCCAACGGGCAGGGCCATCTCGTCGTACACCACCAGCAGGTCGGAGGGGCGTCCGCCGAACCGGGCCAGGAGGTATTCGATGCCTTCCCCACTGTTGTTCATGAAGGTCCGGGGTTTGGCTAGGACCACATCATGACCGGCGAATCGTCCCCTTCCCAGGACTGCCTTGGCCCGCCGCTCGCTTAACCGTATGTCGGCCCGCTTGGCCATGAGATCGATGAACCGGAATCCCACGTTGTGCCTGGTGGAGCTGTAGCGAGGTCCGGGATTCCCAAGGCCGACAACAAGGAGCATGGTCAGTCCAATACCTGTCTGATAAAGGAGACCAGATCAGAATCGAGGGTATTCGCCAGGGAGGAAAGCTCGCTGGCTTGGACAATCTGCAAAAATTCCCGCCAGCGCGCCTCCGTCCTCCCGGCCAGGGCTTTCTCGACCAAGAGCCGGCTTAGTTTCTGGGTCTTCTCGCCTAGGGCTATGTCGACTTGGGGGGCCAGCCTGGCCAACGCGGCAGATGGAACGGTCTGCTCCAAGCTGATGCGGCACTCGAGGCAATACGGTTCGTGGGAAAGGACTACGTCAGTTCCTTGAAACGAGCAGGGAAGAGGCCCTGGAGGCAACGACGCCAGGTTTCTCTCCAGACCGGCCCCGGCCGGCGGCCCCAGTTCGCTGATGGTGTTTAGCAATTCCAAGGCGGCCCATTTCTTCTTAGCCGACTGCAATCCGGACTGGAACCCGGACAGCGCGTCATGAAATTGCCGGTGATGCTCGCGGTATGCCCGAGTGTACCGAATCTTGAATGCCGCCGCGTCGCGCGCAATGGCGTTCCAACCCCTGCTCCTAGAACGGGTCAACCGAGACGGTGAGAGCCCGGTCAATAGAGCATCGCGGTCAACCGCCAAATTGGGAAATCCCACCGTGGGTACACGGGCGTCGGCAATATACCTCTGGGCTTCAATGATCTCGCTGGAGTTCTCGTCTAGCAAGACCAATTGCCGCAGCGTCTCTAAGTCGTGCTTCAAATCAAGGAGTGCGGGATAGGCGGCACGGACCGAGTAATATGTGTCGGCGTAGCAATCACCGGAAATCCGGCCCAACCGCTCCAGCGCAGCTCTGAGTTTGCCAGTATTGCTTGTTGCGTCCGGGCTGGAGTCCCAGCGGGTCTCCAACGAGTCAAGAATCCGAGACGCTGAAGAAATATCCTGGGTGATTGACTCAACCGATTGGGTCAACCCCTCATCCGCTACGCCGGCGCCGGTGGAGGCTATTTCAGGGCAAATGACGGATAGGTGGTGCCTGGCGTCGATGGGGCGCGGTGCGGACTCTGGGCCGATGGATACTGCCTTGGGCGCCAATTGGCCGTCCCACGCAAGCAGGGGAACTAGGTCCGGTGTGAGCCGGGCGCCCAATAGCGGGCCGCCATCGGCCATGGACAACTCAGCGTCGTCCTTCAACTGTACTTGATGCTCCGGGCGCTCGTGGTGGATGAACAATAGTAGGAACAATGAGGCCAATTGGCTGGTCAGCCCGACATCGTATGCGAGGGACCGGTGCACCTGGGCAAACTGAGCCGGTTCGCCACCGATTTTTTCCCGGATAAGTGGAAATACCCGGCAGCCTGACGGGTCGTAGGAGCCGCCAAAATCGCGGGAAGATAATCCCAATGCCGGGCCCAAACGGCCCAACAGTTCCGGGTCCGCTCCAGCCTGGCTAAATATCGACGCGTAGAGCCTCCCGGCGTCATCTTCGCAGATTGGGTGAGGGATGCCATGGGTATCTACGGGGAGGCTGGTATAAGAGCGCACTAGCAGCCATCCAGCTAAGCTCTCCATCCATTGGACCGGGTCACTGCTGGTGAATATCTCTTCAGGATTTGGCCCCGGTCCGTTGTGGACACAGATAACTCCCTTAGAGAACCGTGCCGACTCCTCTGAGATTAACCGGCTTTCCAGATTGTGTTGCCGCTGTCTGAGAGCGCTGTTGATGGCCTCGGCGTCCACATCGCGCCTGGTGAGGTATGCCGCTTGTTCGGCCTCTGTGATTTCACCGATGATGCGGTTCACTTAGGGGCCGGAACCCGAGGCAGGGACGCAAATGGCAGTCTTCTGGTCCAACTTCTTCGGGAGGCCACCCCTGGGACGTTCTTGAAGCAAGACAATCTTGAAGTGGGAGCCGTCCCCTGGGGCTCCCGTGAGTTTGGAGGACCACCGTCCTGCCCGGACCACCTCTCCCCGGTATTCAATCCCTAGGTGGACGCAGGTGAACGAAGTGACGGAGTCGATGGGGAACATCCCGTCCCAGGGCGTCCGGTCTCGTGTAGTTCTCAACTGCCGGTCTCCCCGGTTTCTTCGGTTTCCCCGGTTTCTTCGGTTTCCAATGAAGGGTTGGCCAACAGTTCAACGAACGCCTCTTCGTCCAAGGTATCGGTGCCCAAACGTTCGGCGGCGGCCAACTTTGAGCCAGGGGATTCTCCCACCACCACGTAATCGGTATTTCGGGTGACCGAAGAGGTTACCTTCCCGCCCAGGTCCTTGATCCGCGACTCCGCCTCGCTTCTCGAGAAACCGGAGAGGGTTCCGGTGACAACGAACGTCTTGCCGTCAAACAGCAGGCCTTCGGCGGTGGTGTGCCGGGGCTCCTGTTTCATGTTGACGCCGGCGGCACGGAGCTTTTCGATTACGGATTTGTTGACTTCGACTTGGAAGTAAGAAGCAATGCTGGCGGCAATCTTGGGCCCGATTCCAGGTATTTCTGCCAGTTCCTCTTCCGTGGCGGCGGCAATCTCGCCGATACTGTCGTATGCCTGGGTCAACAGCTCAGCGATCTCGGAACCCACGTGGATTATCCCCAGGGCGAAGAGAAGGCGAGGAAGGGGTTTTTGCTTGCTGGCTTCGATATTGGCCATGATCCGGGTGGCCAATTTGTCTCCCATCCGGTCCAGTTGCAGCAACTCATCTTTTTGCAGGGTATAGAGCCCTGCCAGGTCAGTAACCAGTCCCTGGTCAATCAGTATTTGGCACCACCGCTCGCCCAGACCATCGATGTCGGTGGCCCCTTTGCTTACGAAGTGTTTGAGCAATTCGAAGAACTGGGCCGGGCAAGAGGTGTTGGGGCACCGGTGCATGGCTTCGTTTTCAGGCTTCACGATTGCCGTGCCGCACTCGGGGCAGTGGGACGGCATCTTGAATTTTTTTGCATTCCTGGGCCGCTCGGCAAGGACCGGTCCGATAACATGGGGAATAACGTCGCCGGCGCGCTCGATTGTCACCAAATCGCCTACTCGGATATCCTTGCGGTGGATGTCCTCTTCGTTGTGGAGGGAGGCGTTCCTGACGGTCGCGCCGCTGACCACCACCGGTTCCAATTCGGCGTAGGGGTTCAGGCTTCCGGTACGGCCCACGTTTATCCCAATCTTCAGCAGTCGAGTCATGGCCTGTTCGGCGGGAAACTTGTAGGCGATGGCCCAGCGCGGTTCCCGTCCGACAACCCCCATAGCTTCCTGAAGGGCCAGAGAGGAGACCTTCACAACGACGCCGTCGGCTTCATAGGGCAGGTCGTGGCGGGCCTCAAGCCAGAGATTGTAGAAGTCGATGACCTCTTCAATAGAGTGGCAGACCCGATTGTGGGGATTGGTCCGGAACCCAAGACTCTTCAGCCATTCCAGCGCCTCCCAGTGACCTACGACCGGCGCGGAAATCCCAGCCCCGCCCCCGGCCCCGGTCAATGAATACACCCAAATCTCCATGTTCCGGGACGCGGTGATCTTGGGGTCCAGTTGCCGCACGCTGCCGGCTCCGGTGTTCCGGGGGTTGGCGTACAGTGGTTCTCCGCTTGCCGCACGCTCCTCGTTCAAGCGCCGGAACTCCGGGATGGGGAGATAGACCTCGCCCCGGACCTCCAGGCGATCAGGGGCTTCCCCTAGCAGTGACAGAGGGATGGTCTTGATGGTCCGGAGGTTCTGGGTAACGTCCTCGCCCACCGCGCCGTCGCCGCGGGTGGCGCCCTGAACGAACACTCCATTCTCATAGGTCAAGTTGACGGCCAGCCCGTCAATCTTTAACTCACAGACGAGGTCGAATTCTGCGTCATCAGCCAGCGCCTTGGTGCGCCGGAGCCAGTTCTCCAAATCCTCGCGGTTGAAGGCGTTGGCCAGGCTGAGCATGGGGGCGGAGTGTTGGACCTGGGTGAAACCTTCAGCGGGAGCGCCACCGACCCGTTGCGTCGGGGAGTCCGGGGTGTACAACTCCGGGTGTTCGGATTCCAGAGTGCGCAGTTCTTGGAGCAAGCGGTCATATTGCGCATCCATTATCACCGAATCGTCCAGCACGTAATATCGGTGATTGTGGGTGTTGATTTCCCGTCGAAGTTTTTCAGCGCGTTTTGCTGCCGCCTGCTTCATTTGGTCAATCTCTCGTTACTTGGCTGAGCAGAATTATAATATACGCTCTTGGTGAATTCCCTCAACGGGTGCGCAGCATCGTGGGGCGAATGCGAGACTTGCGGCAAGCTATTAACGAGTTCTCTCGGATTGGATCAGTTAATAGCGGCCAGGCGGTTGACTAATTACGGCTCCGATAATCACAGGCGCTTCAGAAGCGCGAAAGAAACGCGATTAGCAGCGCGAAATCGATCTTTTGGACGCACACTTTTCCAGTTTTATAGCCAGTGCGAGATGTACGGTGAAAAGTTCTCGGCGCAATCTGCATTACGTGGCTTGCTTTATAATGGTGCGCCGGTTGATACAATTTAATCACCCCATAAACAACGAGAGACAAGACGGAGCTACAAATGGGAGACCCATTCCGGGCGAGTGAAATGCGTAGCCCTTGTGCCAAAGGCTGCGGCAGGAATCCGCAGTGTAAAAGGCGGAGCTAAAGTGGACCACCTGGACGGATTGACCGCCTGACATTGTGGCGGTTGAAAAATGTACCGTCCTCTGCCATCGATAGGTTCGAAGTCGTGCTTATGGGTGGTGGGATGGATGTACCAGGTGGACGTGTATCTACGGGTCCGACGGGTGGTGATGGTGGATGGGATGAGCATCCGGGAGGTCTCCCGGGTGTTCGGGTTGCACCGTGTCCCGGTGCGCAAGATTCTGGCCTACTCAGCGCCGCCGGGCTACCGGCGACAGACTCCGCCCCGGCGTCCTAACCCTTCGACAAGCTCAGGAGGAGCCCTTCACCGCCGTCATCGACCAAATCCTGGTAGACGACCTCAAGCGTCCCAGGAAGCAGCGCCACACAGCCCAGCGGATCTTCCAGCGGCTCAGGGACGAGCATGGGTTCGGCGGCCAGTACACCATAGTCAAGGACTACGTAAGGGAGCACCGCCGCCGGTCGCAGGAGATGTTCGTCCCTCTGTCTCATCCGCCGGGCCACGCCCAGTGCGACTTTGGCGAGGCCCTGGTGATCATTGGCGGGGTGGAACAGAAAGCCCACTGCTTCGTCCTGGACCTGCCCCATAGCGACGGATGCTTCGTCAAGGCTTACCCGGCCGAGACCACCGAGGCCTTCCTGGACGGCCATGTCTCGGCCTTCGCATTCCTGGGCGGAGTGCCCCAGAGCATCCTGTACGACAACACCAAGCTGGCGGTGGCCAGGATCCTGGGGGATGGACGCCGTAAACGCACCCGGGCCTTCACGGAACTCCAGTCCCACTACCTGTTCTCGGACCGGTTCGGCCGTCCCGGCAAGGGCAACGACAAGGGGAAGGTCGAGGGGATGGTCGGCTATATGCGGCGCAACTTCCTGGTGCCGGTCCCGTCCTTCGAGAGCTTTGAGGCGCTGAACGCCCACCTGGAGCGTCGCTGCCTGGCGCGGATGGATGCCAGGTTGAGGGGCCACTCAGAGAGCATAGGCCAGCGGATGGAACGGGACCTGGAGGCCCTGCTGCCTCTGCCGGCGGTGGCCTACGACGCCTGCGAGAAGCAGGCAGGCCGGGTGAGTTCGCTGTCGCTGGTGAGGTACAGGACCAACGATTACTCGGCCCCGGTGGCCTACGGGCACCGGGACGTTCTGGTAAAAGGCTACGTGGACCGGGTGGTCATCAGTTGCGGGTCCGAGGTCATCGCCCGCCATCACCGCTCCTACCAGCGGGATGATTTTGTGTTCGACCCCGTCCACTACCTGCCCCTGCTGGAGCAGAAGACGGCGGCCCTGGACCAGGCCGCTCCCCTGCAGGGATGGGACCTTCCCGAGGAGTTTGCCACGCTGCGCCGGTTGCTGGAGTCCCGCATGGGACGAAGGGGCAAGCGGGAGTTCGTCCAGGTACTGCGGCTATTCGAGCATTTTTCGCCTGGGGAGGTCCACGCCGCGGTTCGGGATGCCCTCCGTCTGGGGGCTTTGAGCTTCGACGCGGTGAAGCATCTGGTGCTCTGCCGGTCTGGAGGGCCGCCCGCCCCGCCTCGACCTGGAACTCTATCCCTACCTGCCCAGGGTGAGCGTGAACACCACCTCCGCCGGGGACTACATGGCCCTGCTGTCAGGGAGGGCGGCATGAACCAGCGGTCCACCCTGCTCCTGGAACACCACCTGAAGGAACTGAAGCTGCCCAGCTTCTTCCGGGAATACGGGAAGATGGCCGCCCAGTGCGCCGCCGAGGGAGTGGACCACCCAGGGTACCTGCTCAGGCTCGCCGAACTGGAACTCATCGACCGCCACCAGCGCATGGTGGAGCGGCGGATCCGGTCCGCCCGCTTCCCTGCCGTCAAGACCTTCGACACCTTCGACTTTACGGCCATCCCGTCGGTGAACAAGGCGCTGGTGATGGAACTGGCCCGCTGCGAATACGTCCAAAACCGGGAGAACGTCATCGCCGTCGGCAACAGCGGCACCGGCAAGACCCACGTGGCCCTGGGACTGGGCCTGGCCGCCTGCCAGAAAGGGATGTCCGTGGGCTTCACCACCGCCGCCGCCCTGGTCCACGAGTTGATGGAGGCCCGGGATGAAAGACGTCTGCTCAGCCTCCAGAGACAACTTTCCCGCCTCAGCCTGCTGATCATCGACGAACTGGGCTTCGTGCCCCTGTTACCCACCGGGGCGGAACTGCTCTTCGAGGTCTTCAGCCAGCGCTACGAGCGGGGCTCAATCCTGGTGACCACCAACCTTCCCTTCGACGAGTGGACCGAGGTCTTCGGGTCGGAGAGGCTCACCGGGGCCCTGCTGGACCGCCTCACCCACCACGTCCACATCCTGGAGATGAACGGCGAGAGCTACCGGCTCAAGCGTAGCAGAGAGGGAGTTGCCTCCCAAACTCAAGACAAGCCTCACGAAGAATAGGTTGCATCAAGACCTTCCTGCCTGTCCTCTGCTGACCCACCCGTAAGCAGGCCATTTCCCTCAACAAGTGGTGCGGACATTTATGCTGGCCACTTAGCTCGGACTTTTTCGCCGAACATGAACACACCAGGTGGTACAGTTTTACTCCGCCCCAGTGGCCCAACATGCCTCCGCCATTGACATCGACTGGCTGTCCAAGGGGGACACCGTGCGAAGATCAATCACCTCAACATCGATCGACTCTTCCGCGAGGCGTGACGCAACCCGCAGCGCGATTGGAACCATCGCCCCCACCGCCACCAGAGTCAAGTCGGTTCCGGGGCGGCGGACCGCCGCTTCGCCAAACCGGATCCGGTAGGGAACGTCTGGGACTCCATCCTCCATGGAAAACAGGGACCGATTTTCGATTATCGAAACGGCCAAACCGGATCCGGTAGGGAACGTCTGGGACTCCATCCTCCATGGAAAACAGGGACCGATTTTCGATTATGACCGTTGGGTTCTCGCCGAATATGCTCTCCAACAAGAGCCCCTTCACATCGTAGGCGGTGGAGGGAACGGCTACCTGGATTCCAGGCAGGTGGGCAAACCAGGGTGTAGGCTTTTTGAGTGCTGAGGGCCTTGCCCCCAACTCTTGCCGACGATGGCCCGGATGGTCACGGGCATGTTGGAATCGCCGTTGGACTTGAATCTCCACAACGCCAGCCAGTTTACGATGGCGTCCAGGGAATACAACATGAAGTCCAGCCGTTGATGCACCAGAACGGGACGCAACCCAACTAAAGCGGCGCCGGCGGCGGTGGAGGTCATTACACCTTCGGCCACCGGGAAATCCTGCACCCGGTCGGCGCCGTACCGCTTCGCCAATCCCGTAGTGGTGCCGAATACCCCTGAGTGGTAATCGACGAGTTGACCCAGCACGATAACGTCGTGACTCAGGTCCATGGCTTGGGTAAGAGCTTCATTGATGGCGGCGGCGTAGGTCAGTGTGCGCATAATTCTATGGGTGACTAATAGGGCCGCGGAATCGAGTCGCTCTGGCTTTCGTCGAATTCTTCGATCAGGGTTTCCGGTGCTTCACAAGGTAAACGGTCGGCCACGGGACTGGTAGGGCAGTAGTTCAAGTTTTCCCAAGATGTTGGTTCGGGGAAGGGGCTGGTCTTGGCGAATTCGAAGGCGGAACTGATTTCCCGGTCAACCTCGTCGGTCATGGCAGCCTTGTCAGCGAGGGTCAACAGGCCGTCGGCAAACATCTCTGTCTCGAGCAGTTTTATGGGGCAGTTGGCCTCCCAGAAATCCCGTTCCGCCTGCGGACGATATTCCTGAACGTCGTCATTTTCGGGACCAACATGGCCGGATCGCCGGTAGGTGTAGCATTCGATGAATGAAGGGCCGTTCCCGGACCTGGCGCGCTGGAATGCCCCATCCAACGCACGGTAAACCGCAACGACATCGTTGCCGAACAGGCTTTGAGATTCAACGCCAAATGCGGCGACGCGCTCCGAGAGGTTGTCCTTCGGCTGGCGCTTCAACATATGGGAATAGGTGGCATAGAGATTGTTTTCACAGACGAATGTAGACCGTCAGCGATAATGGGACACATATAAGGGTAGGAAAACCCGAGAGTGGGAGGGTGGTGTGAGCTCCTGAAATGAGGGTAGAGTTACCCACAGAAAGGAGCAGATGTGTCCCAATTAGAAGTAAGCAAAGCAGAGGCCGCCGAGGAACGAAGCGAGCAGACCAGGTCTTTCGTCCGTACAGTGAAGGCGGCTGCCCGACGTAAGTACACCTCCGAAGACAAGATCCGAATTGTTCTGGAGGGCTTCCGCCGCGAGGTCACAGTCAACGACCTGTGCCGGCGGGAGGGGATCAAGCCCCACTCCTACTACTCGTGGACCAAAGAGTTCATGGAGGCGGGCAAGGAGAGGTTGACCCGTGACTCGGTTCGGGACGCCACTCAGCATGAGGTAGGGCAGCTCAAGCGAGAGAACGGGGAACTCAAGGAGCTAGTGGCCGATCTGTCGCTGGAGGCGTACCGTCTCAAAAAAACGGCCATCCCCGTGCCCCAGGACGCCACCGGTACCAGCGGATGAGCGCCCCGGAGAAGGCAGAGGTAGTTACCAAAGTATCCTCGTCTCCCCTCCCCAAGCGAAAGGTCCTCAGAGAGCTGGGCATCCCTAAGAGCACCTACTACCGGTGGCTCAGACGCCAAGACCAACAAGGACTTGAGGACCGACCAGGAGGCGATCAGCCACCATGGAACCGTCTTACTATTCAGGAAGAACGCTCAGTCCTGTTATCAGCCAGAGAGATGCCAGAGCTGAGCTGCCGTCAGCTGGCCGCGTGGATCACCGACAACCAGGGCTTCTCAGTCTCAGAGTCCAGCGTCTACCGTATCCTGGGCAGGGAGGGCCTAGTGAAGCGGCCTGAGATGCGGTTGGCCGCGGGGAAGGAGTACCACCGCAAGACCACAGGACCTCACCAGATGTGGGCCACCGATGCCTCATACTTCAGGGTGGTTGGTTGGGGCTACTACTACCTGGTCACCGTTATGGACGACTACTCCCGCTTCATCCTGGCTCACAGGCTTCAGCAAGATATGACGGCCGACTCCTTCATCGAGGTGGTCCAGGATGCTGTGGACACGACCAGCATGGACCAAGTTCCAGTCACAGACCGCACCAGGCTGCTGAGTGACAACGGTCCAGGCTATGTCTAAAGAGCATTCAGGGACTACCTGGGGATGGTTGGCATCAAGCACATCCTAGCAACTCCTTTCCACCCTCAGACCAACGGGAAGCTGGAGCGCTACCACCAGACCATCAAACGGGACGTCAACCAGGTGCCTTATGAGTTGCCCGCCGACCTTGAGGCTGCTATCGCGGCCTTCGTCAGCTACTACAACTACCGGCGCTATCACAAGGCTCTGGGCATCGTGACACCATCAGACGTGCTCAAGGGAAGACGGCAAGAGATCCTACAACGCAGGAAGGAGGTGAAGGCTCAAACCACCGAACGGCGACGACGCTACAACAGGGCCCTCAGGGAGCTCACCAGACCTCCATCCAGCCCCTGATCTCTCGGCTCCCAATGTGTCCCACTTTTGCTGGTTGCTAACACTTACCGTCCCATCCACGTTGCTCCGGTGATAGGTCATCGGGTCTTTGATTGACGGAACTATGTCGGCCAGGGCCGCTAGATGGAAAACCCACTTAATTCCCGCCATCAGATTCTGTATTTCGGCATGGTCAGTGATATCGACGTTGTGCACTGTAAGCCGCTGGATATTTTTAAGGTGCTCCAGATTTTGGGGACTGCCGGTGGCGAAGTTGTCCAGCACCACAACTTCGTGACCATCTTGTAGCAATCGCTCGACCAAATGACTTCCGATAAATCCCGCGCCGCCGGTAACTAAGGTTTTCACGGAACTGACCATCCCAATTCAACGGATTGACAGGTAAATCCTCAAAGGACCGGCGCGGGCCCAACGCAAATCTGTTTGAGGTCAGGCAAGTTGCTGTTGAGGTTGCCTACTTAACTAACTAACTAACTAGGGAATGCTTCGCCGTTTCGTCCCAATGGGGCGAAAAATTAGACACGGTATGCAAGACTATCCCGGAGCTGTGGCTACGACAGGGTTGTCTGATGTCGGTGAGTTGCCTAGGCTTGTACCCGGCTCAGGTTTACTGGCCGGAAGCCCTGGACCCACCGGCCACGACCCCGGGTATGCCTGGGAGGGCGGTCCTTTTCCCAGGATTCGTTATGGACCGGTTGAAGGTCGGACCATGGTATTTTGGCTTTAACCATACGCCCCATGAATTGCAAAAGGACCAAAGAGCGAGTTTGGGGGGTCTTCGCTTCCTCAACCACCTCTCCGATGCTCTGCAGTTGGCCCGAATTTACTCGTACTGCTTCACTGCGGCGGAAACGCCGCCACAGGCCGGTGGAAGGGTCGATCCCTGCCACACGTTGCGCCAATTCCTCTATCACCTCGTCCGGTACCGTCGGAATCACCCCACCGAACCCATCCTGTAACCCGATGAGCAGGGCGGAACAAGGGCCATTCCGAGGATTCCGAATCGTGACGAAGGAAGATATAGCCTGGAAACAGAGGAGCGTCGGCGTGCCCAAGCCGGTTTTGAGGACTTTTCATAGTGGGAAAGAAAATCTCGAAGCCTTCACGAGTAAGTTCCTCAGCGGCTTGGTATTCCGCGCTGGGTTCTGTCCGCAAAACGTACCAACCAGCAGTCCCCACTACACCCTCCCGGCCTTTCCGTTTGAAAAGAAGGCAACCAATTTGCTGGGATCGATTTCTTTCTCCCTAAGTTTAGACGGGATAGAATCTTCGTTCCCCAGATACGCGACCAAGATACGGTCAAATTGCTCTGTCTCCAAAGAGGCCAGGTCCCGGACCGGCATTCCCAGAAACTTTTGGCCAACCATGCTATCTGGCCCAAAAACCTCGATCTCTTCGATTCCAATCTCTTTGAGTCCGAGGTACACCAGTTCGGCGAATTCCCCCGCGCCGTAGATGGCTATGCGGGATTCTTCATGTAACCGCAACGGCTCTAGCTGCTCTCTTAAGGTCCGCCGTACCGATCGATAGTCATCAAGGACTCGGTGAACGTAAGCGATCGTGAGCCGGAGTTTGTGCGAGATGCCCTCCGGAGTTAGCGTATATAACCAGCGTTTCCAGCCTGCTTGGCTGGCGCGCACGTAGCCTTTCTGAATCAGGTTGCGCAGCATCACGTTGGTCAGCCCCAGGGCGACTCCCGTTTTCTGTGAAAGTCCCCGTTGGGTAACCTCTGGTGTCTCCTCAACTTGAGAGAGGATCTGCAACTCCCGGTTGGGGTTCGGTTCTTGTTGTTCATTCTTTGAACGCATAATTTTGAGTTTAAATACCGTCGATTTCTATGTCAAGCACTATTGCGTTAATTGCGATTTAGTTATTGTCATGCAAGGTGAATCGGGTGCCGCCCATCAGTTGTACCGGGTTGGTACCAAATAAAGTGAGAGTCCCGCGGTATTCCCGATGTTCACCAATCGGGCTCCACGTCACGTTTGTTGAACGTTGATCTGATTGCACCGTACATATTTGGAAATCGCCGTCAGGTTGGGAAGCCCCCGTTTGGGCAGTCTTCGTTGGGCAAATACGCAAAGGAAGAGGCGTGATAGAGTAATAATGAAAGTGACTGGATTCATGGCAGCGTTATGAGTGCATTATAAGGTGGACCCAATTAGTTGGACAGGTTTGGTGCAAAATTAAGTGGGAGTTCCGCCGTCTTTCCAAGGTCTGAGAACGCTCCGTTCGGTGCCCGTTTCCCATTGATTGACCGTTCATCTGATGGCGCCAAGTCTCCTTTGAACACCTCAGCCGGTGTCCGGTAGCCCAAGGCCTGGTGGGGTCTTTGGTTGTTGTAGAAGCTGAAGTATGCGTCAAGCCCGGCCTTGGCTTCTCGCCCGTTGGAGTAGGCCTTCAGGTAGACCTCCTCGTACTTAACCGTGCGCCACAGCCGCTCCAACAAGATGTTGTCGGTGTAGCGTCCCTTCCCGTCCATGCTGATTCTCACTCCGTGCTGCTCTAGGAGACCGGTAAAGGCTTCGCCGGTGAACTGGCTGCCCTGGTCGGTGTTGAAGACCTCTGGCTGAGGTGGACCCGGAAATTCGGACAGGTGGTTAAGTGAGAGTTCTGCTCCTAAAATAGCTACAGCTGTTGCTGTGAGGGAGGAGTGGGACATGTCAAAAGAGCGGAGGAAGCACAGCCCAACATTCAAGGCCAAGGTGGCCCTGGAAGCGGTGAAGGGTGAAGAGACGGTGGCCCAACTGGCCGCCCGCTACGAGGTCCATCCCGGGCAGATCCAGGCCTGGAAGAAGTCCTTGTTGGAAGGAGCGGTCGGCGTCTTTGGTGGGAACCAAGACAAACGCCAGAAGAGCGATGCGGTCCTTGTTGCCCGGCTCTATCAGCAGATCGGCCAACTGAAGGTTGAGCGGGATTTCTTGGCGGAGAGGCTCGGTCCATGAGCCGGGAGCGGCGGCGGGAGATGGTGGACCGGCGGCACCCAGCCTTGTCCACAGTGAGACAGTGCGCCTTACTGAGCATCAGCAGGTCCAGCCTAAACTACCGGCGCAAGGGGACTTGCTCGGAGAACCTGACCGTGATGAAGGCGATGGACCACCAGTACCTAAGTACCCCCTTCTACGGGTCGCGGCGCATGAGGGTCTGGCTGGGCACTCAAGGTCACAGGGTGAACCGGAAGCGGGTCCAGCGTCTGATGCGGACCATGGGACTACGTGCCATCTACCGGTGGCCCCGGACCAGCAAGCCGGGGCCAGGGCACAAGGTGTATCCCTACCTCCTGAGCGGCATGGAGATCACCAGACCAAATCAGGTGTGGGCCGCCGACATCACCTACATCCCCATGGCCAAGGGTTTCTTATACCTGGTGGCCATCATGGATTGGTACACGCGGTACGTGGTGGCCTGGCGTCTTTCCAACACCTTGGATGCTGATTTCTGTGTCGAGACATTGGAGGAAGCGCTTGGCAAGGGGAAGCCAGAGGTCTTCAACACCGACCAGGGCAGCCAGTTCACCGGCGAAGCCTTCACCGGTCTCCTAGAGCAGCACGGAGTGAGAATCAGCATGGACGGGAAGGGACGCTACACCGACAACATCTTGTTGGAGCGGCTGTGGCGCACGGTTAAGTACGAGGAGGTCTACCTGAAGGCCTACTCCAACGGGCGAGAAGCCAAGGCCGGGCTTGACGCATACTTCAGCTTCTACAACAACCAAAGACCCCACCAGGCCTTGGGCTACCGGACACCGGCTGAGGTGTTCAAAGGAGACTTGGCGCCATCAGATGAACGGTCAATCAATGGGAAACGGGCACCGAACGGAGCGTTCTCAGACCTTGGAAAGACGGCGGAACTCCACTTAGTTTTGCACCAAACCTGTCCAACTGATTGGGTCCACCTCATACATCGAGGCGAACACAACGGCAAATGATCACAATCTCAGGTGAATCCCCGATATCCATCCCCACAGGGCGGCCTGAATCAGGGTTGCCAAGGCTCCATATAAAAAGCGTGCGCAACGAAACTACTCAGATTCCCAAGCCAGGAAAATTGCAAAAAATAGCCATGGGGAAGATGAGCAGCGGAGCCCTGATGGGACCTAATACGTGGCGCTTTCGTGGACGGAGCGCGCTATTCTGCTGGAGTTAAACTCGGTGGTCAGAGGGTATCGGTCAAGGGAGTGTCGCCATTATGTCGATTATGGTCGAAGAGGGAAATTCGGGCCGAATTAACGATTCGGATCGACCATCCAATACTTAGAACCAGACTCACCCATACCATGATGATTGTGATCAGGCCTGCCAAAAACGCCCGCCGGAACAGCTCTGATGTTACCTTGGCCCAGAATTTACTCATGGCACCACTGTCACACCCAATAGGGTCTGTGGGTAGTACCAAAAGGACCTAGTACTCAGTCAACCGTAAAATCGGAAGGGTAAAGGCGGTGAAGTTTGGTTCGTGCGTCCCGGGTGTTGAACCGCCAGTTGATGGTGGCTCTGGCGGCGTTGCGCTCCTTGACCAGAGCATCGACTTCCCTCCTGAGGGCCTCCTCGCCGGAGAGCCGCTGCTTCAGGCAGGAGCGGGACAGGACGCTGAACTCGATCTCCGCCATGTTCAACCAACTCCCGTGCTTGGGCGTGTAATGAAACTCCAGCCGCCTGGCAATCCTCCGGGCTTCCTCAGCCGGGAAAGTCTCGTACAGCGATGCCCGGCGATGGGTATTCAGATTGTCCAAGACAACCCTTACCACCTCGGCTTCCGGGTAGGCTTCATCCGCCAGCCAGCGCATCCGGCGGGCGAAGTCTTGCATCGTGCGCCGCTCCGTGACCGCCACCCCTCGCCAACCCGCCAAGGGCTCGCAGGCCAAGAACAGGTTGCGGGTACCCTCCCGCCGGTATTCGTAGTCCTGCCGCAGCGGAAGTCCCGGCCGGGGCGGCAGAGCGGGCTGGGTCTCCGCCAACAACTGGGTGGATGTCTCGTCAAAGCAAACCACCGGACGTTGGGGATCATAGGGTTCGGCGTAGAGATCCAGGACATCCTCCATGTTAGCCACAAATTCCGCGCTCACCTTGGGAATGCACCACTCCTTCTTCTGCCACGGCTTGAGGGCGTTTTTTTGAGACGCTGGCGCACCCCCTCGTGGGACATGGAGGGCGTCAGCCCCAACTCGACCACCTTCCCGGCCAGCAGACGCAGGGTCCAGTGGTCATGCCCTTCCGGCGGCGGGCTGCAGGCCAAAGCAATCAGGTGGGCTTCGCCCCGGTCGTCCAACTTCCGGGGCCGGTTGGCCTGGGGACGGTCCTGCAAAACCCTCTCCAACCCTTCTTCGGCAAAGCGCTGCTTGACCCGGTATACGGTGCTCAGGGCCACATCCAAAGCTTCGGCCACTTGGGGTGCCGCCCAACCGTCGTCGCTCTTTAGGAGAATCCGCGCTCTAGCGGTCACTCGGGCTGAGTTTTTGCCAACCCGGATCAGTCGCTGGAGCTCTTCCCGTTGTTCCTGTGCCAGCCGCACCGCGTATTTGTCCCTGACCATCATTGCCACCCCCGCCATAAACACTTCCCACCAGGCAGGATAGCTCAATTGGCCCCTTTCTTAAACAAATCCCAAAACCAAGTTGACTGAGTACTAGATCGTGGACCCTCTGGGTCCAAAATTACCTTAAAGTTGGGGAGAATCTATGGGGCCGAGAGCGAGCTTTCCTCGATGCGTGTTGTAGACCGCTGGGCTGGAGGCGGAGCGTCTCCGAGAAGACCGAGTTGGCTAACTCCGACCTTTATTCTGCCCAACGGGGAGCGGTTCGGCATCTCCATCCCCGTTCATAGCCGGGCGACCCTTGCCTGGCCTGTTCAAATCAAGGTTTAGCCGAACCCGAGGCAACCGTCGGCGGCGGCCTCTGTATTTGCGGTAGGCTTCGGCGATGGCATTGGACAGCTTGATTGGGTCGTGCCTCGCCGTACTGGTGTCATCGGTCTCGTCAATCACATCGGCCTCCACCAGTAGCAGGTCATCGTCCCAAGGTTTGTCGGCCCGGATGAAATCTAGCCCGGCGGGCGTGGGGCCATCGGGCAGGTTGTTATTGGCAACCACTGCGTCAACGGCTTTCTTACCCCCATAATGCTGGACAACACGCAGGTGGTCTTTGACGTTGTAGCCCTCGGTTTGGGCAGGTTCCTCGGCCACATTGCAGACGTAGACCTTGAATGCCCTAGAATCCGCCAGCGCGGCCGCGATTCCGGAGATCAGTAGATTGGGCACAATGCTGGTGAAAAGGCTGCCGGGTCCGATCACGATCATATCGGCATCTTCGATCGCCCGGACCGCTTCCGGGTGGGCGGCAGGGTCAGCCGGGATAAGGGTTAACGACCGGAGTCGGTCAGCCGAGTTTCCAACGCGAGTCTCTCCGATCAACGTCTCACCGGAAACCGTGCTTCCCACTAATGTCACGTAACTGGTGGTGGATGGAATCACCTTGCCGCGTATGGCCAGCAACTCCCCTGCTACTTCCACGCCACGGTAAAAATCCCCACCGATGCCAGCCAGCGCGGCGATGAAAATGTTCCCAAAACTGTGGCCGTCAAGCTGCCCATCGGACTCGAACCGGTAGTCCATGAGCTGTTGCATGACCTCCTCAGAGTCGGCCAACGCCACCAGGCAGTTTCGGATGTCCCCCGGCGGCAGGATGCCCAGTTCGCTTCTCAACCGGCCGGAGCTCCCGCCGTCGTCGGCGACCGTCACCACCGCGCAGATGTTGGAGGTGTAATGCTTCAGGCCCCTGAGGAGACTGGGCATGCCAGTGCCGCCGCCAATCACTGTAATCCTTGGGCCGGACCCAAGGACCCGCTCCACATAGAGGGAATCGAAGATTGGCCAATGCCTGGTCCGGCTGCCTATTTGGCCCAAAGACCTGCTGAGGCCGAAGCCGGCAATCACCGCTCCCACGACTCCGACGCCAATGAATACGCTGCCCCGCAGGTAGGGAGACTCGTTGTGCAGGCTGACCGATTCCAAGAAAGAGATGAAGGTGGGGCCAGTGGATATCTTTAGAACGAAGATGACGCCCAGAGTGACCAATGCCAGGCCAATGGCTCCCACGGCCAGCCATCGCTTTAGGGAAAGCCCCGGGATCATCAGGAAGAGAAGATACTGGTGGAATCTCCTGCTGGTCAGCGCTCTGAGCGCTCGGATCATGTTCCCCCGCCGCTAACAACGCCGCCCGTTTTCAACGGCGCAATCACGGCCGAATTCATAGGCTAGCGTGAGTTGGCTTGACCGAAAATGCCAAGCAGGTCAATTCGATTCTAGGGAGCGGTGTGCGCGAGTGTCAAGGTAAACCAAGCCGTGCCCCATTGCGGGTCAACGCAGAAATTCCGATTTCTTTGGAAGGGACCAATTAGAGTCAATTGTTCTGGATAGCCGGAGCGATGCGGGTGTGCCAGGGCGTTGCCTGCTCGTAGGCGTAGGCGGCCCGAAACAGGGTATCTTCGGCGAAGGGGGCTGCGCCCAGCTGGAGGCCGATGGGCAGGCCGTCCTCGGTGAACCCTCCCGGGATGGAGATGGCTGGAAGTGCCGACAATGAATAGCAGCCGGTATAGGCGCGGCGGAAGAAGAACCTGGTGCGCACGTCCTCGGCGTTTTCGAACCTGGCGGTCAAGTCGGTGTGCTTGGGAGCGGGGTATGGGGAGGTCGGCGACACCAGGATGTCCACGTCTTGCAGGGCCTTTATGAACTGACGGCGCAGTAGGACCCGGGCCTTCGCCGCCCGGTTGTATACCTTGGCTGGCATCAAGGCTGCGGACTGGAGCCTGGTCCGGCTGGCTTGGTCCAGGTCACCAGGCTGATTGCGCAGAATATCGTCCCTGGCCCCGGCGCCTTCGGTGTCGGCGATGCCTACGAAGATGGCGCCGGCCAATTCCGCCAACGGGATGGACACCTCATTGACCTCCGCACCCAGTTCCCGGAAAGTATTGAGACTGGCTTCAATGGCGCTGCGCACGTCGGGATGCATGTCGTGAGTCTGGTGCAGCTCCTTGATGAGTCCCACCCGAAGGCCCCGTACACCGTCCCGCATCTGGGCGGTGTAGTCAGGGACCGGCTTGTGGCTGGTGTAAGGGTCCTTCTCGTCATAGCCGGCAATGACCCCCAGCATGACGGCGCAGTCCGCCACTGTCTTGGTCATGGGGGAGGCGGAGTCCATGAACCAGCACATGGGTGTTATGCCGAAGCGGCTGACCCGGGTGAAGGTGGGGCGCAGTCCGACCACTCCACAGTATGACGCCGGCCCCCGGCCCGAGCCACCGGTGTCTTCACCCACCGACGCGGCGCACAGGTGGGCCGCCAGCGCCACCCCCGAGCCGCTGCTGGATTCGCCGGGACTGCAATCGAAGTTCCAGGGGTTGGCGGGGATGCCCCAGGGCGGGTTCTGGGTGCCGCCCATGGCCAGTTCGCTAAGGTTGAGCTTGCCCAGCAACACGCCGCCAGCGTCCTTCAATCGTTTGATTACCGTGGAATCCTCGTCGGGCACGAAATCTTTATAGACCTTGGAACCGTTGGTGGTGAGGATACCCTCGGTCCAAAATTGGTCTTTTACCGCGATGGGCACCCCGGCCAGATGGCCTGGGTCCTCGCCTTTCTGGACGCGGTCCGCGACCATTCGGGCGGTATCCAACGCCTCTTCCCGTACCACGGTGATGTACGCCGCCAGCCGTGAGTCCAACCGGTCGATCCGCTCAAGATAGGCTTGGACCGCATCAACCGGAGACAGTTCTTTGGCCTTAACGGCTTGAGCTGTATCAGTTGCGGAAAGAAAGGCGATATCGTTGGAATTCATTAAACTCTCCAAGGGTAATCTTTAAAGGCACTCGCCGAGGGGAATCCCAATGGGTTTGGCTGATGACCGGTAGAGGGTAGGCCGTTGCTACGCCAGGCCGTCTTCTGGGAAGATGGCCACCGGTTGGACGTTGGCTAGGTCCAGCTCTTTCAGACGGTCCAGTTCCTGCATCAGGCTGGCGAACCGGTTAGTTACCTCGTCAAGTTCATCGTCGGCAATCTCGATACCAGCCAGGCGTGCCAATTCGCTTACCGTGTCTCTGTCGACGGCCATCGTGGGACACCTCGCAAATCAAGGTCCGGGACGGGACGGGTTTCTGGCGCAAATATAGCCTTGGCTCATGGTCCTGTCCAGCACCCGGTCTGGACGCTTGACCAGGCCTGAATCGCCCAAAGGCATCTGGTGAATAAGGAGCGGCGTAACTAATATTAAATGATGATTACCGTTGCCAATTACTGCTTATGAGATTCCCACTACCCTCCAAACCCTCGCTCCGCCGCCGTACAGCGACCGGTCTCGCCATGACGTTATTCTTGGTCTCCGTGGCCTGCACCGTCGCAACAGCCACACCGGCGGCCACGCCCACGTTGACCGGCAGACCTGGAATTGGCTGCGGCCGACGCCTTCGCCGTGCTGGAAGATTTTCTGGAAGAACTGGGGCCCAGAGAAAGCGCCACCGAACAAGAATTGGCGGCCGCCCATTATCTTGAGTCCCGTATGCGGGAATTGGGATATGCGACGGAACTACAGACATTCACCGTGGAGGACCTTTCGCTGGCCGGAATGGGATTAACCCTGGATACACCTCAGCCCAGGGAATTTGCCGCGGTACCCATGGTCAGCACGGGGCTGGGAGATGTGTCGGGTGTTCTGACGCCGGTGGGCCTGGCGATGCCCGGCGACATTCCCGAGAGTAGTCTGCAGGGCCGGATCGCTCTGGCCAAGCGCGGGATTATCACCTATCAAAGCAAGGCTGAGAACGTCTTTGCCGCCGGGGCCGTCGGACTGGTGATATACAACAACGTCTCCGGCTCATTTCAGGGGACGCTCGCAACTCAACCTGAATTTCCGGTGCTATCTCTTTCGAGGGATGACGGGGAAGCTATCGAGGCCCTGTTGACGGAATCGGAGATTCAGGCTTCCATTGCGCTGACTTTGGAAAACCTGTCCTCCTAGAACGTGATTGCCGAGAAGAAAGGTCCCGGTGACGCAGTGGTGGTCCTCGGCGGACATTACGATTCCGTGCCAGGCATTTCAGGGGCCAATGACAACGCCTCGGGCACTGCGGTTTTGCTGGCCATCGCCGAGCACCTAGCGGAGGTTGACCTGCCGTTCACCCTGAGAATCGTCCCCTTTGCGTCCGAGGAGTTGGGTCTATTGGGGAGCCGATTCTACGTCCAGTCGTTGAGCGACGAAGAGCTAAACAGGACCAAGGCTATGATCAACTTCGACGCTTTGGGTAGCGGGGCGGGAGTGAGCGTGTTCGGCAACCGTGAGTTCACCGCAATGGCTTCGGCGTTGGGGGGCGAGATTGGCATTGAAGTGGCCGTGACCCGGAGCCTTACTGGAGGCTCCAGCGATTACGCCAGCTTCCAGGCAGCCGGAGTGCCGTTCTTGATGTTTTTCGGTGACGATTTCACTCGCATACATACCGAACATGACACCCTTGAATTCGTGCAACCTGAGCTTCTTCGAGGCTCAACCGTGACCTGCCGTAGCGTTGTTACAGTCTGAGGCGTTTGCAGATTTGATATTGGCTGAGTGAATCCCGGCGGGCGCTCCAATCGTAATTAACGCCTGACATTGCTATAATTCCCCAACGGCTGATAGGCCGCTGGTAGGGGAACCAGGCATGAAGTGGACATCTGCGCTATCTGAACAGCCCATTTTAGACGATGCCATGGCCGAATGCGCCGCCGCCATAAAGGCCGCCGTGGGGGGCGAGGCCTTGGACCTGGCGGTCGCCTTCATATCGCCTCATTACGAAGACTCTTATGAGCGAGTGGCCGGTTTGATGGCCGAAAATTTGAGTGCCAGCCACGTGTTTGGCTGCTCGGGTGGCGGCGTAATCGGCAACGGACTAGAGGTCGAGCAGCGGGCTGGCGTGTCGATCACCGCGGCGGTGCTTCCGAACGTGGAAATTAAACCCTTCCATCTCCAGGCTGGCCGGATTCCCGACTTGGATGCCGGCCCCGACAAATGGGAGACTCTGATTGGAGTAACGGCAGATAACGACCCCCAATTCGTCATGGTGGCCGATCCCTACTCCTTCCCGGTCCAGGACCTGCTGATGGGGATGGACTTCGCCTTTCCCAGGGCCGTCAAGATTGGCGGCCTGGCCAGCGGCGCCAGCCGGCAGGGAGGAAACGCCCTGTTCCTGGATGGACAAGTACTGCGCACCGGGGCCATTGGACTCGCCCTGTGCGGCAACATCACCGTGGACACGGTGGTGGCTCAGGGCTGCCGTCCCATTGGCCAACCCATGCGGATCTCCAAATGCGACCGCAACATGTTGGTGGAACTGGATGGCAAGCCCCCGATGGAAATTCTGCGGAACATGTTCCAGGAACTGCCGGAACGGGACCGCGAACTGTTGGGGCACTCCCTGTTCTTGGGTGTGGTGATGGACGAGTTGATTGAAAGCCCGGTCCAGGGAGATTTCCTGATTCGAAACGTGGTGGGGACGGACCAGAGCACCGGCGGCCTGGCCATCGGTGAGATGTTGAAAGAGGGGCAATTGATACAGTTCCACCTGCGCGACGCCGAAACTTCGACCGACGACCTGCAGGCCGTGTTGAGCCGCTACGCCGCCGAAAACCGGGAGAATGAGATTCCTGGAGCCCTGCTGTTCTCCTGTTTGGGCCGGGGCCAGTACCTCTACGGCAGGCCCAACCACGACACCGACCTGTTCCGGGAAAAGCTGGGCGCCGTGCCCCTGGGCGGCTTCTTCTGCAACGGCGAGATTGGCCCGGTGAGCGGCACCACCTTCCTCCACGGCTACACCAGCTCCTTCGGCCTCTTCCGCCCCAAACTCTAGGCGGGCGGGCGGCTCGCCGCGTTTTCATGGGATGCTCGGGGTGTAATGATTTTGAGGGAAGGACTTTGACCTGTCCCGGTACCAGGCCGTGACTCTCCTAGTCGGTATGCCGGTGTCGCTCAGCGGTCAGTTCCGGGCGCAGGGACGCCAAGCCCTGGCCGGACTGCAAGCCTGGGCCCGTGATGCCAACGCCGAGACCCCGGACTCGTTCACGGTGCTCCACTACGACGATGCCAGTTACCCGGCCTCAGCTCGTGCCGCCACCCGGCGCCTGATTGTCGATGACCGGGTCGATATACTCATCGGCCCATATTCCAGCGTTCTTACTGCCGCCGCCGCCCAGGTCGCGGAAGCCCACGGCAAGCTACTGTGGAATCAAGGCGGGGCGGCGGACAACGTCTACCAGCGGGGTTACCGCTGGGTGGCCGGGATACTGGCCCCGGCCAGCCGCTATTTGAAGGGTCTTCTTCCGCTGGTGCGGGGTACCGACCCTTCAGCCAGCACCGTCGCCTTGTTACGGGCCTCGACTGGCGAATTCCCCAAGTCGGTATGCTCCGGTGTGGAAGAGGCTGCCCTAGAATTGGGGTTCTCCACCGTGCTTGCCACCGAATTTCCAGCTTCCGCCGACGATTTCTCGGGAGTGCTGGACGAACTGGGAGCCGCCAAACCTGACGTGGTGGCGGCGGTGGGACGGGTGCAAAACGACCTCCGCCTGGCGCGGCAACTCGCCGATAGCGGCACAAGCCTCGGGGCCGTAGCCGTGGTGGCCGCCGGCATCCACGGGTTTCAGGACGAACTGGGAAGCCAGGCGGACCGGTTCGTGGGCCCCAGCCAATGGGAGCCGGAAGTCGCTTACACCGCTGATTTCGGGCCGACCGCGGAGCAGGTCATCGCCTCGCTGCGCAGAGACGGCCATCTTCACGTGGATTACCCCATGGCCCAGGCCTACGCCGCCGGGGTTGTCGTGCAGCGGTGTTTGGAAGAAGCGGGCGGCGCCGACAGCCGGGCCCTGAGAGAAGCGGCTGCCGTTCTGGACTTTTCGACCTTCTACGGAAGGTTCAAGATAGACGGCGAGACCGGACGGCAGATTGGACGGGAAACGCTATTGGTCCAGTGGCAAAGGGGCCGCAAGGTGATTGTCTGGCCGCAAGAATTAGCCCAGGGAGAACTGATTTATCCCTGGGGTTAATCCGGGCTTATCGAAAATCAAGGGGGGAACATGGCCGAGCTGGAGAACAGAATCGCGCTGATTACCGGAGCAGGGCGGGGCATCGGACGGGCCATCGCTTTGGCCTACGCCAGAGAGGGAGCCCAACTATCCCTGGCCGCTCGGAGTGGTTCAGAATTGGAAGAGACGGCCGACGAGTGCCGGAAGTTGGGTTCTGAGGTCCTCATTACGCCCACCGACGTCACCGACCCCGCCCAGGTGGACCGGTTGGTCCAAGCCACCGTAGAGCGCTTTGCCACCCTCGATATCCTGGTCAATAACGCTGGGATAGGCGGGCCCATCGGAGGTCTCCAGGACAATGACGTGGTGGCGTGGATAAACACCATCCAGGTCAACCTGATTGGCGCGTATCTGTGTTGCCGGGTGGTACTGCCGGTGATGCAGCGCAAAAACTCAGGCAGGATCGTGAACCTGTCCGGGGCGGGGGCGGCCAACGCCTGGGCCAATATGTCCGCCTATTGCTCCAGCAAGGCCGCGGTGGTGCGCCTGACCGAAGTGCTGGCCCTGGAATTGGCGGGGACCGGCATCACGGTAAATGCCCTTGGGCCCGGCTCGGTCCACACACGGATGTGGGATGAGATGACCGAGGCCGCGGCGGACGCCGGCGCGGACCAGATCCACGAGACCGGTCTCCGGGTCACCTCCGGCGGCGGCGCGTCCATCGAGCGTTGCGCGGACTTGGCCGTGTGGTTGGCCGGGAGCGGCGCCGATGGCTTGAGCGGCAGAATAATCTCCGCGATCAACGACGACTTCGAGTCCCTGCCGTCCAAGATACCGGAGATTATGGCCTCGGACCTCTATACCATCCGGCGGGTTGATCCGTTCTGATTGCTAGGTCGAAGAAAGCCTGAACACCCCTAAACGCCGACGTTCCGCCGCAGACCGGAATCCAGAGCGGCTCCCTTGTGGGTGGTTTTCTTACTCTTCAATTGGACAGTAGGGTAATACGCCGCCAGTGTATGCCCTGTCATCCATCCCTCGCAGCATACCCCTGAGGTAGGCCATCTGCCCACCGTGCTGGTTGAACTCCCAGATAATCTGTTGAAACATGGTGGTCAGAGATATTTCTTCTCCCAATGTCTCGATTACCGTATGGTCCAGATTGTCGTCTTTCAGGCCCTTCAGGAATTGCATCACCGTATGCTGGGCCTCCCCGGCGTAGTCCGAGAGTAGCGATAGCGGTGGCACTTGAAACTCCTCTAGCTGCTCTTCAGTGAACCTAGCGCCGGTGTCGAGGGGCTGAGCAGGGGGCCGGCCCATCTTGTCGGCCCAACTCTCTTCCCACAACTGCGGAACAGCCGTGCATCGAGAC
Source organism: Dehalococcoidia bacterium (assembly GCA_965237595.1). Taxonomy (GTDB): domain Bacteria; phylum Chloroflexota; class Dehalococcoidia; order Lucifugimonadales; family UBA3495; genus UBA9611. The sequence continues at coordinate 140,833 of CBDEFY010000001.1, forward strand.
ATCCACATGTCCAGTATCCGGTCGTAGTGCCTGGCTATGAATCCGATAGACATGCATTGAGGTTTGGGGCGCCAGGAGAACTCTTCAGGCGTGAGTCCCTCGAGACACCGAACGAGAGAGCGATAGTTCTGGTCCAAGCACTTCTGGATAAACTCGACCAAGGTCATGTTCTATTCCTCCCCTCACATACGTGCCCCCGCTTGTCGCAGGCTTACTCCTGCATTTCTTGTGGAAGCCACTGAGATTCTTCCCAGAGTGATGGATCGGCCATGCTGTCGGATGGCCGTTGGTTTTAGCAGGCGTTCTGCTTTCGGCGTGGGCGATTCGGACTATGTTTCGCGCAAACGTAGACCCAGATCCTTACGAGCCTACTACCGCCATCGTCGCTACCGGACCTTACGCACTCAGCCGCAACCCCATCTACGTCTCGTTTAACCTGGTCCATTGGGGCATCGCGTTTGTGGTGAACACCGTCTGGCCGATCGTATTCCTGCCGGTCGGAATCGCTTTGTTGTACTACGGCGTCATCGCCCGCGAGGAGAGCTATCTGGAGAGGGTGTTCGGCGATGAGTACCGGGATTACAAGACCAGGGTCCGTCGCTGGGTTTAGGAGACGCCCGCTCACAGCGCTTATCCACCTACTGGATGAGCCGTCGCCGTACGTCCCCGATATCTCGGTTTGGCCATAGGTGAATTCATGCACCATATGCTGCTGGATGTCCCTTCCCAGCTGGAAACTGAGCGTTTGTTTATGCGACCTTACGGACCAGGTGATGGCCAATGGCTCTGCACCATTTCTCAAGAAAACATCGCCCATCTTGAGGAAGCCATTGAAGGTGTTAAATCGGGCCTTGGCTTGGATTTGACTAACTCAACTGAAGCTGAGATCTTTGTGCGTCAATTAGGAGCGGATTGGGCAAGCCGCAAGAGATTCATATTTGGCATCTGGGAGAAAGCTGCCGACAGCTACGTTGGCGATGTCTGGATCGAGAGCCATGACTGGGACTTACCATTGCACGAAATTGGATACTTCGTCGTGAAGGAGCACCTGAGCAAGGGGTTCGCGACCGAGGCCACCAAGGCTGCACTAACGTTTGTTTTCAAGCATCTGAAATCCAACAAAGCCAGTTTGACTTGCGATGAAGACAACGAACCTGCCTATCGCGTCGCGGAACGGTGCGGATTTATTCGAGAAGGGTGCCTTCGTGGACAGGTGAAGCGAAGAGATGGCACCTTGGTCGGCAAGCTCTACTACGGAATGCTTAAAACAGAGTTTGAAACTCTAAAACCGTAGTCGGCTGGTGGCTTTTTCACGCAAAAACTACGCTCCCAAAAGCCAAACGCGCGCCGCGGCCTGGCCTCGGAGTCACTTCTCCGCCAATGGGCGCGGGTTTAAACAATGCCAGGTAGATGCCAACCTAGCAAGCCTGTCAATTGTCCCATCCCCGACCTTACGGTGATTGGTCTAGATAAAAACCGTGTGTGGAAGAACCGAGTGTGGGACGTCGTCGTATCAATATTTAAAGATATTCACAACGAGTGAGCTATGCGGAAATTTTTTGTCATCACGGCTGCCTTGGTTACAATGATTTTGTTGGCAGCCTGCGGGACATCGGCGGTTGGGGATCCAGCTCTTGGCGCTGTTAGCGACCAGGATGTAGAACAGCCAGCTCTTGGCTCTATCAGCGATCTCCAGGATGTAGAACAGCTCCGATCGATGTTCGGTCAGAATGACGGGGAAATCCGCTTAGTTCTGTTGTTATCCCCGACTTGACCGGTTTGAAAAGCTGGTGCCCGTTGGGTCCAACGGGAAATTTTGGAGAAGAACCCTACTTCCGATATCCGGGTGTATACGGTCTGGTTCAACTCGTTCCCTGGGGATGCCCGTAACAAATGGGACGCTACACTGATGACAGATCCGAGGGTAACGCAGCTATGGGACGAAAGTAAGTCAGCCGGCCGGTTTTTCGCCGAACAAGAGGGCTTCATTTTCGGGTCGGTAGCCTATGACATCTATTACCTATACGGCCAAGAGGCAATTTGGGAACTCAAGCCGTCGCCCCTAGTGAGCTCTGGATACACTGTCATCGCCAAGCGGAATCAGCTGCGGGATGACATAGTTCGTCTATCGGGTTCTTGAGCTCTCTACCGGATTACGGGCATTTTTCGTCACCCCTCTTTCCCCAAACACGTAAAGAAGCTATGGATCAGGTACCGATTCGCCGATGTCATCGCAAATGATGACAACTTAGTCCGGGTATGGCGGTTTGACAACGCTACCCAGGGTTGGCAGTTCTACGACCCGAGGCCTCGTTTGAGGCCGCGAACACTCTGGCCAAGTCCGGAGTTGGCGACATCGTCTGGGTGAACGTCACCGCCGAGCAGGCGTTCCAGGGCGGGACCTTATTCCCAGGTTGGAACCTGATCTCCCTGCACGACGATGTTCAGGATGACGAAAGTCTCGTTCGGAGAGGTCTACTTCTCCAGCTTGATGGGGTTGCTCAGGACCCCGATACCCTCGATCTCAATCTCGCAGACGTCGCCGTCGTGCATCTCCTGGGGCTCGCCCGGGGTGCCGGTGTAAATCATGTCGCCCGGCTCCAGGGTTACGTATTGGGTGGTAAATTCCAGGATGGTCGGCACGTCGAATATTAGGTATGTGGTGCTCTCACTCTGGACCTCTTTCCCGTTTATGCGGCCGGTGACCCGTATGTTGTGGGGGTCGAGCTCAGTCTCGATGTAGGGGCCGGCGGGCGTGAAGGTGTCTGCGGACTTGGCCCGCCACCAGTTGCGGTCGTCGCGCTGCCAGTCGCGGGCGGAGACGTCGTTGCCGCAGGTGTACCCAAGCACGTGCTGCATGGCGTTGGTCTTGTTGAGTTTGTGGCAGCGGTCCTTGATCACGATGACCAACTCGGCTTCGGCGTCCAGCTTTTCGGTGTCCTTGGGCCGGATGATGGTCTCGCCGGGGCCGATGACCGAGGTGGGGGTCTTGTAGAAGACCATGGGAATCTCTGGGGCGGGGCGGTCGTGGAGGTGGCTGGAGTAGTTCAGGCCGATGGCCAGGACCTTGGTGGGCTCGCAGGGGGCCAGCAGTTGGACCTCGGACAGCTTATGGCTGTGGTCGGTGACGGTGAAATCTTCAAAGGGGCTGGCGCTCAACTCTTTTACCGAGTCTCCTTCCACGGCTCCGTAGCTAATCTGGCCGTGGGCAAGATATCTGGCGATCTTCATGGGGTTGTCCCCTCCTATAATTATTGCGGTCCCGGTCCAGGGGCTTTCTTGCTTCCGTTACGAGACCGGATGCCATTCCTCGAATAGCGGCGTCATTTTAACGCCTCGGGCTCACGTTGGCTACCGGCCCGGCTGCCTCGCCAACCGTTAACTCTCGATAACCAATTTCCCGTAAAAGTCCCGGTCTTCCATGGCCTGATGCGCGCCGGCCACGTCTTCCAACGGGAACACTTTGCCGACTATTCCGCGTAGGGCGCCGTGGTGCACCACCTTCATGAAGTCGGCGAAGGTCCGGTTGCTGCGGCCGCCGCTGCCCATCAGATGCAGGGGACGGCCGTGGAGCAGGGAAAGATTCATGTCCACCTGGGTCCCGGAAGTTACGCCGGTGATAACCAGGCGTCCGCCCGGAGCCATCGACAGTAGGTTCTCGTTCCAGATATCCGCGCCAACGCAGTCGAAGACCAGGTCTACGCCTTGACCATCGGTCAGTTCCTTTACCCGCTGGCTGAAGTTTGGGGTCTCCCGGTAGTTGATTACCTCATCGGCGCCCCATTCCTTGGCCTTATCCAGCTTCCACTGGCTTCCGGCGGTGGTGATTACCCGGGCGCCCACCATCTTCGCCATCTGGATGGCCATGCTGCCCACGCCGCTGCCGGCGGCCTGGACCAAGACCGTGTCCCAGGGTTTTATCTGAGCCTGGGTGATTAGGCAATGCCAGACGGTGTGAGCCGCGATGGGCAGGGCCGCAGCTTCGGTGAACTCCATTGAGTCGGGTATCACGTGGGCGTTGGCCGCGGGAGCCGTCACATATTCTGCGTGGCCTCCGTCTACGTCCACACCGATGCGCTTGCCGTTGGAGCAGGCTTGGTCTAGGCCCAGGTTACAGTTGTCGCATACGCCGCAGGTGGACCGGTTGTTGAGAATCACCCGGTCGCCGACCTTCAGGGATGTGTTGGCCTGGGGGCTGATTACGGTTATCTCTCCGGCGATGTCGCAGCCGAGAATCCGGGGCAGGGGGCCGTTGTAGGACTTACCGGCGCGCAGGTTGAGGTCCAAGTGGTTAAGCGCGCTGGCGTGGACCCGGAGCATAATCTCCCCTGGGGCTACTTCGGGTTCGGGCCGGTCGCCGTGGACCAATTTGTCGGTGCCGCCGTGCTCGTTGATGTAAACGGCCTTCATAGTGCTGCCTCCTGGTTATCGTTTCACCGCGCTTATGCGGAGCGCCGCAGGCATGATAACCCGGTCTGCGGGCACCGTCAAAACAGCAGGCGAAACCCAACCGATGTCCGGTTGACCCCAATTCCACCGCCGACTACACTTTTAGTTTCCCGGACTATTTGGCGTTCGAAGAGACGGCGTGGCGGCAAACCTTGAGGATGGGCTTCTAACTGAGGTCTTGATTGAATTGAAAGGCTGGTATTCCGGATTCCGGTGGGAATCGGAGCTGTGGGCCAGCCACGGCCACCGCAGCAGCCCTTACCGCGTGCTGGTGCTGTTCGGCCTCAGCCCCCGTACCAAGGATACTTACCTGGTTGAGATGTGCCGCGCTTTTTTCGAGCATTTCCCCAATCCGGAGGTCCTGGGCTCTTTAGATGCCCGCCTCTCGACGGCTGCTCATAGCATCTTGAGGAAAGGGCAGATATCTTTTATGAATTCCTTCTCGCAGCATTTTTCTGGGCAAGGAGAGGTACCCCGTGATGTTGACGCCCTCGTGGCGGTCAATGGAGTTGGGGAGAAGGTAACCGAATGTGTGTTGGCTTATGGGTGGGGCGAGGACGCTCTGCCGGTGGATGGCAATGTCTTCCGGGTAGCAGCCCGGATCTGGGGGATTCCCATTGCAGGAAAAGGGCGGGATGTGAAAGTGCTTTGGGAACAATTAAAATTGGCGTACCGGGAGGCATCAGCAAACCTGGCTGCCGCATCAATCGCCATGATTGACGTCCACGAAATTTTGCGCCTCCACGCCCAGACTTGCTGCGGTAAGACGCCGGACTGCTACCGGTGTCCGCTGACCGGATGCCGCTCGCGCAGACAACAGCATATGGCCGAAGGGGAAATGGTAGACCCGGCAGCTTGGGATGAATGGCGGGAGTTGATACTGGAGCCACCGGCTGGCCCGTAACTTCCCGGTTGGTCCGGTATAGAAAGAAAAACCTTGAGGCAGGGAAATAATGAGTCTCCAACAATTTGACGTATCAGGCCAAAAGGTCTTGGTGGTTGGCGCTGGCCGGGGCATCGGAATGGGCATCGCCTTGGCCTTCGCTGAAGCCGGGGCCGACATCGCCATAACCAGTTTGTCCGAGGCCACGGTGGGCGAGGTAGCCGAAGAGGTCCGGGCCATGGGCCGCACCGCCCTGCCGGTCACCGGAGACGCCACCAAAGCCCCTGATATGGACCGGATTGCCGCCCAGGTGCTGGCCGAATTCGGTCACATCGACACCCTGGTCAACTGCGTGGGCGACGCCATCCGCAAGCCGGTGGCCAAGTTGCCCGGCACGACCGAAGATGGCATGACTGAAGACGAGTGGAACCACGTGGTCAATATCAACCTGACCGGGGCCTTTCAGGGCTGCCGGGCCATCGGCCCCCACATGCTTGAGCGTGGCCACGGCTCGGTGATCAACATCTCGGGCTGGGCGTCCTTCCGGGGCCGGCCCGGTTCATCGGCTTATGACGCGGCCAAGGCCGGGGTCATGCGCTTCACCGAGAGTGTAGCCCAAGAATGGGCGCCCTTTGGAGTCAGGATTAACACGGTCGCCCCCGGTTACTTCCCGGACCCGGAGCAGATGTCAGCCGAAGCCTACCAGGCCCGGCAGGAGGCTGCCAAAGAGACCGTGCCCTTGGGCCGCATCGGACAATTGAAGGAGCCTGGCTATCTTTGCGTATTCTTGGCATCGCCCGCCGGATCTTACATCACCGGCCAGACTTGGGCCGTGGACGGCGGAGTCAGCATTAAACACCCTTAGGCATCCCCAAGAAACGAATCTCCAAGGAAACGAGTAGTTGTTCCTCGAATATCTCAGCCGGAGGCGCCCGCAGCCATGATGGACTACCCCCTTCTGGTACACCAGTTCCTAGAACGGGCCAGCACCTTCTTCCCCAACAAGGAGATTGTGACCCGCGAAGGGGAAGGCACCCACCGCTATACCTATGCTGACCTTATGCGGCGATCATCCCGCCTGTCCAATGGCCTGGCGGAGTTGGGAGTGGGTATCGGAGACCGGGTGGGGACATTCGCCTGGAACACCTACCGGCATTTGGAGGCATATTTCGCAGCTCCCTCGATGGGGGCAGTGCTCCACACGATAAACATCAGGTTATTCACCGATGACCTGGTCTACATAATCAATCATGCCGGAGACAAGGTCATCCTGGTCGACCCGGACCTGGCCTCCATATTGGAACCTCTGGTTCCCCAACTGGAGTCGGTGGAGCACTTTATCATCATGAGCGATGACCGGAACTTCTCCACCACCCTGCCCTCAGCCCATGACTACGAAGACCTGCTCTCGGGCGCTTCGGATGAATACTCGCCGGTCAAAGTGGACGAGAACTCCCCCTGCCGGCTTGTGCTACACCTCGGCAACCACGGGCCGTCCCAACGGGGTTGTTTACACCCACCGAGGAGTCGTACTGCACTCGATGATGGAGGCCCAGGCCGATACCATCGGTTTTCGGGAACGGGACGTGGTACTGGCCATCGTGCCGATGTTTCACGCCAATTGCTGGGGCGTGCCATACTCTTCAGCTTTGGTTGGCGCCACACAGGTCCTCACCGGTATAAGACCCGGTCCTGAAGACGTTTGCCGCCTCAGCGACTCCGAGAAGGTGACCCTCAGCCTGGGTGTCCCCACCATCTGGATCGGCGTGTTGGACTATCTCGAACGGTCCGGCAAGACCCACGATTTCTCCAGCCTGCGCGAGATTGCCAGCGGCGGGTCCGCCGTGCCCATCAGTCTGATCCAGGCCTATAAGGAAAAGCTGGGTGTCGACTTGGTCCACGCCTATGGAATGACCGAAGCCACCCCGGTGATTTCGTATAACCGGTTGACCAGCCAGTTCGATGGCATCTCCGAAGGGGAGAAGTTGCAATTGGCCGGCAGCCAGGGCGTGATGGTGCCGGGACTGGAGATGCGGTTGGTGGACGACGAGGGGAACGACCTCCTCTGGGACGGGGAGCAGCGGGGAGAATTGTTGTTCAAAGGGCCCTGGATCGCCGACAGCTATTACAACGACCCCCGCAGCGAAGAGACCTTCATCGATGGCTGGTACCACAGCGGCGACATAGCCTCCGTGGACCCCAACGGCTACATCCAGATTGGCGACCGGGTCAAAGACATGGTGAAGAGCGGCGGGGAGGGGATCTCATCGGTGGACTTGGAGACCGCAATAATCGGCCATCCGGGGGTGCTGGAGGCGGCGGTGATCGCCATCCCCCACGAAAGATGGGTGGAACGCCCTCTTGCTTGCGTGGTGCCCAACGCCGATTTCCAGGGAAAGCTTCAGATGGAGCTTCTGCTACGCCAAGGCCAAGAACGTTGCGCGGGCCGAAGCTGCCCCAGAGGGCGCGGGCGACGTGTGGACGTGGACGGGCTTGGACAGCGATTCGAAGCTGATAATCTCCTGGCTCGTTTCCCCAGGGCGCGGCTCGGAGTATGGCATTGAGTTGATGGACGATTTGAGGGGCCGCTTGGCCAGCCGCGTTCAGCTTACGACGGACGGCCACCGGGCCTACCTGGAAGCGGTGGAGGGCGCGTTCGGCGGCGACGTGGACTATGCTCAACTGGTAAAGCTCTACGGGGCGGACCCCACGGTTCCCGAGGGCCGCTACAGTCCGGCCCACTGCGTAGGCTCCAAGAAGGTTGCGGTCGTGGGCAATCCGGTTCAAGCCGATATCAGCACGTCGCACGTGGAGCGCCACAATCTCACAACCCGCATGTCCATACGCCGGTTCACCCGCTTGACCAACGCCTTCTCCAAGAAGCTGGATAACCACTGCCACTCCCTGGCCCTGTACTTTACCTGGTATAATTGGGTTCGGACGCACACGACATTGAAGCAGACCCCGGCCCAGGCCGCAGGGCTGACGGATGAACAGTACGGCTTTGACTGGATTCTTCGGGAAATAGATTCAAACTGAGACACGACCCGGCCACCAGATGACTGCGGGTGACGGCCAGGGCAACCAGGAATCCCCCGATGACCGGAGCGGAATAGACGGGGTCCTCAATGGCCCTAATGGAGGTTTTCCACATGAAGGCCATGATGGTCCCTGCGAATACGCCGATGGCGATCTGGGGCGGAACGATGCGGGCCAGGGCGTCATTGAGCCGTAGCAGGGAAAGTGTCACTGCCACGATCCCGACCACCAGATTTGCTCCCAGTATCTGGGGCAGGCTGAAGCCGCTGGCGGACCCGGCGATGAAGACCATGGCCGCTATCGAAAGATTTATGGACACCGGCTGCTTTGTGAACAAGGACAGACAGAGAGAGAACAGTCCGGTGGTCATCCAGGTGATAAAGAACCAGCTACTGGCCTCCGGCGCGGCCACTCCCAATTGAGTCAGTACGCCGACCTGCACGGTCAGGCCGACAAAGATGTAGGCAAGAAACACGGTGGTCCCGGCTGAGACCGACGGCCTGGTGATCGGGGGAAAGGAGATTCGCTCGCCTGGGTGCTGCGGGACCGTTGCTATCGTTGCCATCTACGGACCTCTCTAAACATCAAAAACTTGGTAAATTGAGTCTAGGGGGCGCGTGAGGCTGACCACATCTCCATATCTAGGGATTTTTGGAATGGGGAGATGCAGTAAGAATTGGCTATGGGATAGCCAATACTGGCTACCGGGACCAAAAGTGGCTAATGGAAACGGAGGGGGGCGATTGGGACTAAGTCAGTCCCCGGGGGATGGCGTAGGCTGCCGCCTCCGTGCGGTTGGCGCAGCCGGTCTTGCTCAAGATGTTCTTGACGTGGTTGGTTACAGTGTTGAAGCTGATTACCAACTCGGAGGCAATATCCTGGTTGCTTCTGCCATTGGCGATGAGGCGGAGCACCTCCACCTCGCGGGGAGTAAGACCGTCCGGCGGCGGTTCTTCGCTGGCTTCGGCGACCGCTCCCGAGCCGGTTTCGGGCCCGATCCCAAGGAAATCACGTACCGCGACCAGGCATGTTTTCCAGGCCGGTTCGCTTTCAATCAGCAGGTGGTTGTTGCTTTCTAGGTCGACCTACTTGGCCCCAGAGATCAAAGAACCGAGCTGACGGCCCTGCTCATAGGGGACTCTCCGGTCACCAACTGCATGGAGGACCAACGTTGGCGCTGTGATTTCGGGCAACCGGTGCAGGACATCAATATTTGCCGTGGTTTCCTGAACCCTCGCTGCGTTCTCCGGCGAAGTGGAGACGCGCTGCAATTCGTTGAACCAGTTGGCCTGCTCTGCGGTGGCCTCGGGCATAAACCCGGAGGTGAATATCTGCCTGTAGGCGGGATCATCCCGCCCCCAACCATGTCTGACCAAAGTCAACCGCGCCTCATGTTCTTCTACTGAGAGTTCGCTCCTCTTGAGACCGCCCCTGGCGTAGGCGCCGAACAACATCAGTTTTTCCACTTTCTCCGGATGCCGGGCCGTGTACTCGATAGCCACCGAGCCGCCCTGGGATATGCCCAACAGATCGAATCGTTCGAGCTGAAAGGCTTTGACGACAGACTCAAGGTCGCTCACCCACGCGTCAAATGAGAGGTCTTCAACAATCCAGTCAGAAAGACCGGAGCCGCGCTGGTCGAACCTTATCACTGTGTGATGGGCCGCCGATTCCTCCCACCAATGACTCCAGATCGGGCTCTGCCACTCAAACTCTAGGTGGGACAGCCAATTCGGAGCTTTGACCAACGGTGGCCCTTCTCCCACGGTCGCGTAGCAGATGCGTACGCCGTCGTCGGTGGTGCAGAACCCAAGTTTCTGGTCGGCCATTGAGGAGTCTCCGCCCTTGTCCTCGCCGGGAAATATCGCCACGGTGAAATTCTACCATCTAACGCTCAGGAACCGTCTGGTGAAACCCGAAAACCCTACTCTTCTTCCCGGGGTTGCTCCAATAGGTTCCGTAGTCTGGTAATCTCTTTTCGCATCTCGTGTTGGCGGCGGTTCACGTAGAAGAGGTAGCCGAATAACACCACCCAACTGACGGCGAAAGCGGCGAAAAGGTAGGGCAGGTTGGATGACGGAATATGGGTGTCCAGCAGTATCAAGTCTAACAAGCCAGTTCTTCGGGTTGGGGGCGCCTAGCGCCCGCTCCGCCGCAGAATGAACCGTATCCGTCCCAGTTCTTCTTCGTTGCTCCTAAGCGCCATACGCTCCATCACCATGTAGGCGAAGAAGAACAGGAAAGTGATGAACGAATACAACAGGATGAGCGCCATTTTACCGTCTAGGGCATCGGCTTGGGCGAAGGGCCCCACCACCGGCGAAGGGTGGATGGACCGCCACCAGACCACCGAGTAATAGACGATGGGGACGTCGACGAATCCCACGATGCCCATCACCGCAGCGTAGACGGCGCCTTTGGACTGGGTGGGCGCGTAGGACCTGACCATCAAATAGGCGACGTAAATCAACCACAGAATCATGGTGGTGGTCAGCCGGGGCTCCCAGGTCCACCAAGTGTTCCAGACGGGCCGGGCCCAGATTATGCCGGTGAGCAGGGCCAGGGTGACGAACACCACGCCGACCTCGGCCGAAGCGTGGGCAATGACGTCCCATTTCGGTGTCCGCTTGATCAGGTACATTAGACTGCCAACGAACACGACGAAGAATGCCAGGAAGGACATAATGGCGATGGGCACGTGGAAGTAGAAGACCCGTTGCACGTGACCCAGCACCGAATCCGTCGGGGCGACCATGAAGATTAAATAGAGGTCCACCAGCATCATCACGCCGGTGATTACCGCTAACGATGTCTTGATGCTGGGGAGCCGGCCCAGGCTCCGAGGGTTTTGAATGCTCCGGGTTCCGGCCAAGCTAGATTACTCCTCCACCACAAACGCGAAAACCCAGGGACATATTACCAGAAACAGTGAGTCGAACACGCCTATCAAGGGCAGCCAGCGGCCCAGGCCGACAAAGGTTTCGCCGCCCACCGCCCGGGTGGATGCCTCCACCGCCGCGATGATTACCGGCAGCACCACCGGGAAGAACAGCACCGGCAGCATAATCTCGCGGGACCGAGTTTGCACCGCCATGGCGGAGAACAAGGTGCCGACCAAAGCGAAACCCAAGGTGCCCAGGAAGATAGTGAGCACCAGCATGAAAGACAGGGCCGAGAAATCCAGCATCACCGCATAGACCGGCAGGAGGGCCGCTTCAACCAATAGCATGAAGATGAGGCTGCTGAGGGCCTTCCCAAGGAAGATGGCGTCCCGGCTCACCGGCGAGATGAGCAGGCCCTCCAACCCTCCCTGCTCTTGGTCCTTCACAAAGGCCCGGTTCATGGCCAAGATGGCGGCAAAAGCAAATGCGGCCCACAGGATGCCCGGCGCCAGTTCCTCCGCCCTTCCGGGAGCATTGTTCAGCGCGAAGTTGAACACCACCACCACCAATAGCCCAAAGACCAAGACAGAAATCACCAGGTCTCTGGAGCGCAACTCCAGAAGAATGTCCTTCCAGACCATCACCAAAACGGGCCGCAACAGCCCGTTCACCGTCGGGTTTCCAGCGCATCGGCCAGGGCCTGCCGGATCTCACCGTCTCCAACGCAGCCTCCATCGTCTGGGAAGTTGATTTTCCCGCCGTGCAACACCCCGGCCCGGTGCCCCCAAGACAGCCCCAGGTCCAAGTCGTGGGTTGTCATAACCACCGAACGCCCAAATTCAGTCCATTCGGCCAGCAGCGTGCCCAGGATGGACACCGAGTCCCGGTCCAGGCCCGCTTCGGGCTCATCCAGGAGCAGCACGTCGGGCTGGTGTAAGATGGCCCTGGCGATTGCGGCCCGCTTCTGCATCCCGTTGGACAGGGTACGCACCCGGTGGTCGGCCCGGCTGCTTAGTCCAACCTTCTCCAACACTTCATCGACCCTTGGCTGGTGGTCCTTCAGGCCGAACAGCCGGCCGTAGTAGACCAAGTTCTCCCGACAAGTCAGGTCGTCGTAGAGGAGGCTCCGGTGGCCGACGACTCCGATGCGGCGCCGGACTTCTTCGGGGCGGGAGCGCGCGTTGTGACCGGCGACTGCCACCGAGCCTTGGTCGGGACGGACGTGGGTGGCCAGGATCCTCAGCAGGGTGGTCTTTCCGGCCCCGTTGGCACCGAATAGCACCAATGTCTGGCCCCAGGGAACGGATAGGTCCAAGTCCCACAGGACCGGCCACTCGCCGAAGCTCTTCTCCAGGGAACGTGCTTGGATGGCTTCCGCAGCAGGTGTGGTCATGGCGCCGCCTCAGGACCGGTGGGAGAGGGTGCGCCTGCTACAAAGCGTCGCAGAAAGATTCGTTTGGGGGAGGTAGATGGGTTCAAATCCACGCCGGATTTACGCGCCGGAATTACATGGAGAGACGCCGGTTTCGATTTGGGTTGGTTAGGAAGCCGGCGGGGCCGTTTGGGAGAGTCTAAAGCTACCGCGATTCTACTTAACGGGCCTTTGAATAGCAAGGCAGACGGGCGGCGGCGGGCCCTGGTTAATGAAGCTATTTTCCACTGGCACCGTGCCTGGCGGCATGGTATGATAGGCGTGACTGCGGGAGGGCGCCGACCGGCAGCCCCCGACACTAATGAGGGTAAGGAAGTTCTGTCTTGAACGACAGAGGGATGCAACCTTTGGACCCGCCAGATGACGAGGCCCCGGCCCGTTCCAACCGGACCAGGTTTTTGATTCTCAGCGCCGTCGTAGCCCTCGCCTTGGGCTACATGATTTACGCCGCTTTCCCCGGTAACGCCCTGTATTTCCTAACCGTTAGCGAATTCAACAACAAATCTGAGGTCCAAGACGGCCGTCTGCTTAGGGTGTCGGGCAAGTTGGTGGAGGGAACCTTTGGCCGCGAGGGCAACACAACTCAGTCTCTGTTTCAGATCACCGACAAGGACGGAGATTCTCCCGACATAATCTTGCAGGCTAGTTATACGGGCGTCCTCCCGGACCTGTTCTTCAACCCCCACTCCGAGCTGATTCTGGAAGGCAGCTACGGCGCCAACCGGGTCTTCCATGCGGATAATATACTGGTGAAATGCCCGTCCAAGTACCGCGACCTCGAAGAGGAATTGAACTCAGCCAGCAGTTGACCCTAAGGCGCGGCTGGTTTGGTTAAAATAAAATCCCCTGGACAACTCCAGGGGATTTTTAGTTGGGCTCGGACCGGGGGACATCGCAATATCTCAGCTAATTTCCCCGGCGCATCCGGTCTAACAGCGATTGCTTCATGGCGGATGGAGCACTGATGCCGGGCAGCCGCGACAGCGCGCCGATGGTGGAAGACAGTGTCTCTACGAACGCCTGACAAGGCCCGCACTTGCTAAGGTGGGCCTGGAAAGCCGACCGCTTTTCTTCTTTCAGGTCGTTTTCGATGTAGTCGGAAGACAGGTCCACGACGCCATCGCAATCGAGTTCGCCCTTCCTGAAGTATCTTTTTATTGTTCTAAACAAATCACTTGCCCCCAAGCTATTCTAAGTCGACAGCCCGGTGATGGGCAACACCCTCTGCCTCGGAAAGATATAGAATCGCCGGAGTGGTGGTCTTCTCGGTATCGACGAAGTACGGGTCTAGAACTCGAAGACCTTCATCAACTGGTCTACGGACTTGGGCTGGGCCTTCTCCCAAGTCGCTTCCACGCTCCGGTCCAACGAGGGCCGGTCGGTGTCGTGGAAAATCACTCCCACGGGCACTCCGCCCTGCTGCAGCAGACTGTGGGCGGCTGCCGGGTCTGACGGGTCATGTTCCTCTGGGACATCCCAAAGAGTGGGCTGGATCCCGTTCTTGATGTCGCCTTTCAACTCAAGGAAAGTGTCGTTATAGGCAGTGCAGGGCGACTGAACGTGGACGATGGAGAATCCGGGGTGCTCCATCCCCTGCCGGATGAGTTGGGCTAGGGGCCGTGGTTGGCCGGAGAACCCGGAGGCTATGAATGTAACTCCCAAGGTCAGGTACAGCTCCAGCGGATGGGTCTTGGTCTCCAGCTTGCCGAAGGGTGTGCTGCTGGTGATGGCGCCTTCAAGAGTGGTCGGAGAGCTCTGTCCCTTGGTCAAGCCGTAGACGCCGTTGTCCATAATCACGGCGCAGATATCCAGGTTTCGGGCTGCCTGCGGTCCGATATGCTCCCCACCGATGCTGAGGAAGTCGCCGTCGCCGGCCACTACCACCACGTTCAGAGAGGGCTGGGCCATCTTTACGCCCAGGGCGATGGGAAGTGAACGCCCGTGGATCCCGTGGATCCCGTAGGGCTGGTCTCCTTCCAACAGGTGGACCATGTTTCCGGAGCAGCCGATGCCCGCTACCACCACGTTGTTCTCCATGGGCTGGCCGGTCTCTTCCAACCGGTCGATCATGGCTAATTCGAGGGCGCGACGCACCCCGAAGTCGCCACAGCCGGGGCACCACTTAAAATCGTATTCAGGGTTCTTCTTGCTCATACCCTGACAGTCTCCTTTAGATGTGCGTTCGTCATTTGCGTAATCTTTTCGACCAGGGTCCGGGCCTTGAAGGGGAGGCCCGTGTACTGGGTGATTGACTCCGCCTTCACGCCCATCGAGCGCAGGATGCTGGAGAATTGTCCTTGGTAATTCAACTCCGGAACAATCACCAAGTCCTTCTGCTTCAGCTCTTCCAGCATCTTTGGTGGCAGAGGGTTCAGGTACATCGTGTAGTACCAACTCACCGGTATGCCATTCTCTTTAAGAGTGCTATAGGCTTCCTGGGCTGGGCCTTTGCTGCCGCCCCAAGGCATTACCGCGATGGAGTGCTCCTGTTGGTCGCGTTCGTACTCGTCCTCTTCCAGCAGCTTGATCTTGCTGAACCGCCGCTCGGTCATCTGCACGTGGCGCTCTCCCAGGTGGGTGGTGTCGCCCATGTCGTCGTGTTCGCTGCCGTTGGCCACGTAGGCTCCCGGCGAACCGGGGACGGGCATGGGTGAGAGCTCGCTCCCGGCGTAGCGGAGGTAGCCGTTGGATCCGGTGTAAACGACCCGCTTGGCCTGTTCGACTTTGGAGATGTCGGGTTTGGGTATGTTCTGAGCCCGTTCGGCCAAGGACATCTCAGTCATCAGAATGACTGGTCCCTGGTATCTCTCCGCCCATTCTATGGCCTTAATTGCGCCGTAGAAACACTCTTCCACGGTGCCGACCGCAATGATGGGCAATCGGACGTCGCCGTGGGCCGGATACATACAGCTCATAAGGTCGGATTGCTCGGTCTTGGTGGGCAGGCCGGTGGCCGGGCCACCGCGCTGCACGTCCACCACCACCAAGGGAATCTCGGCGATCCAAGCCAGTCCCAGGCCCTCGCCCATCAAGGAAATCCCCGGGCCGGCGGTGGCGGTCATGGCGCGTTTGCCAGCATAGCCCGCGCCCAGAATGGCGGTGATAGATTCAATCTCGGAGCTAACTTGGTAGGCGAACCGGTCTTTGCCGACTAGGTTACGTTCCATATACAGTAGGATAGTAGTTGCGGGCGAGATGGGGTAACCGACGTAGAAGTCTAGACCGGCGGCAATCGCGCCGACGGAAATGGCATCGTTGCCCTTGATCATCAGCTGTTCATATTCTGGCCTCTCCGGGGGAGCCAATTCCCCAAGGGAGAAGCCGCTTTCCGCAATGTGGCTGCGGCCCAGGTTCAGGGCCTCGATGTTGGATCTGATAATCTCGGCGTCTCCGGCCCGCCCGCGGTTGAACCTCTCTTCAACGAAGCTCACCAAGTGTTCTTGGGGCATGTCGATCAGATGGGCCAACGCGCCCATGATTACCATATTGGCGGCCCGGTTGTTGCCTGTGGATTTGGCCAACTCTTCGAAGGGCAAGCCAAAGCTGCGGCCGTCGTCCTCTAATTGAAACTCGGTGGAATCGAAGATTACCACGCCGTCTTCGCGCACATCTTGGTAATGGGCGTCGTAGGCGTCCTGGTTAAAAGCCACGAGGACGTTGACATCGTCTCCGGGGGCGAGAACGGGGTCTACGGAGATCCGGGCCTGGGTCCAAGTGGGACCCCCCAGGATCTGAGATGGGAAGGTGGCAAAGGTCAAGGCGTGGTAGCCAACCTGGGTCGACGACTGGGCTAGGCCCTCCGCCGAAGTAACGACTCCCTGGCCGCCTTCTCCCGCGAACCGCACTACGAAGTCGCGCATCTCCATACTAAAAAGTCCTCATGGCACTGCGGGCAGGGCAGTGCGAAATGACGGCTTGGGCTGAAATGGCGGACCGCCATATGAATGGGGATGAAATAAAAGATGAATATGGGGACCAGGGGCGCCGCGGGCGTGGCGATGTTGCCGTAGATGTCATGACGATTGTCGGAAGCGTCCTCTGGGGCGGCCCAACGTTCTTTAGCCTAAAGTCTAGGTTCCGTGAACGCCGGTATGGTGACAACCTAATTAGGTCGTGATTACACGCGAAAAAGAGCATGTCGAATATATCATCCGCCGGTTTCTATTGTCAATTAATCGAGCGCTATATTCCAGCCTGATTGCCGTGCCTAGCTTACGAGGGAAAACGCTGGATGCCCAGCCCCGTCTTCCAGGCCGCTGGGGCCATCAATTGAGACGGAACGCCGTTGTTCGCCGTTTTGGCCCTGTGCTAAAATCCCGGACATGGAAGTTACCAAGGAAGTTGCCAAGTACCAAGATACCAAGTTCTGGGTGGCTTTGAGCCGAGTCCATCAGTTGGGAACCGTGCGGTTCCGCCGCCTGGAATCACATTTTGGCAAGCTCGAAAGCGCCTGGCACGCCAGCTTCGCTGAACTCAAGGCAGCCGGAATTGAAGACCGGCCAGCCCAGGAGATCGTGGCCGCGAGGAATAATTCGTCTCCCGACGATGAGATGGCTGCCCTTGAACGTGCAGCGGTTACGGCTGTAACCTGGAATGAGCCGGGATACCCTTCGCTGCTCAAAGAGATCGCTGATCCGCCAGCCGTTCTCTATTATAAGGGTACGCTGCTGCCAATAGATGACCGTTCCGTGGCCATCGTGGGCACCAGAAGCCCGACCACTTACGGACGGGAAGCCGCTGCGGTGCTAAGCCGCGGACTGGCGGAGACGGGTCTGGCGGTGGTCAGTGGTTTGGCTCTCGGCATCGACGGAGTAGCCCATCGGACCGTCCTGGAAAACGGAGGACGGACCATTGCCGTATTGGCCGGTGGTCTGGACGGGGTGTATCCAAAGGAGCATATCGGACTGTTTAGACAGGTACAGGAACAGGGCGCGGTGATCAGCGAGCAGCCCTTGGGCGTGAGGCCCGACTCCCGCGGCGCAACCGCCTCATCAGCGGGGTATCGCTGGGTACGGTGGTGGTTGAGGCAGCCGAGGGCAGCGGGGCCCGCCACACGATCTACCATGCATTGGAGCAAGACCGGGAGGTGTTCTGTGTACCGGGGGAGTATATTCCTCCGGCCAGCGATTTTACCAACCGGATGATTAAAGAGGGCGCGAAACTGGTCAGCGGAATAAACGATATATTGGAAGAGTTGAATATCGCCGGGCTTACCCAAGGGGCAAAGCCGCCGCGGAAGATTCCAGAGAGGATTCCGGAGCAACTTCCATTTGTTGAAGCCGATAGCGAAGACCCGGAGGAACAGGCGTTGCTCAACCAGTTGGCCGATGCTCCGGTCCACATTGATGACATTCAACGGAACTCCGGCCTCCCCATCACCTCAGTTAGCAGTTCGCTGACAATGTTAGAGTTAAAAGGAAAAGTTAAACAGGTAGGTTGCATGCACTATGTGAGGCTCAGAGAAACGGCGGCGGTTTATGACTACTAATTCCCGCGCCTCAACTAAAACAGCGGCAAAGAAGACCGCGCCCAAGCGGAAGACCACAAGGGCCAAGAGGACCAAAGCCAAGTCGACCGCCGCGAAACTGCCTAGTTCCGCAGGCAAGAGCCTGGTGATTGTCGAATCTCCGGCCAAGGCCAGAACGGTTGGACAGATACTGGGTCGGAAGTACGTCGTAACCGCGTCCCAGGGGCACGTCCGCGACCTGCCCAAGAGCAAGATAGGCGTCGATGTGGAGCAGGACTTCGAGCCGTTCTACGTCATCATGAAAGACAAACGTTCCCTGCTGACCCAGCTCAAGAAGGCAGGCAACGAAGCCAACGAGATTTTCCTGGCCACCGACCCGGACCGGGAGGGCGAAGCCATCTCCTGGCACCTGCAGACTGCGGCGGACTGGCAGGACCTGGCAACCCCCCCCAAACGGGTGGTGTTCCACGAGATTACTAAAGAGGCGGTGGAAGAGGCCTTCCGGAACCCCCGTGATATCGACATGCAGTTGGTCAATGCCCAGCAGGCGCGCCGCATCCTAGACCGTCTGGTGGGCTACCAGATAAGTCCCCTGCTCTGGCGCCGGGTCCAGCGCGGTACGTCCGCGGGCCGGGTCCAATCGGTATCGCTGCGCATGGTCGTGGACCGGGAACGGGAGATTGAAGCCTTCGTCCCCGTGGAATCTTGGACCATCGATAACCTGCTTCGCAAGGCCGGCGAAGACGCAATCGAGAAGAACCAGTTCTCGGCCACGCTGCACTTGGTGAAGGGAGAGCGGGCCCGGATCAGCATCCCGAAAGAGGTAGACGCCCGGCGATATGAGACCGAGTTGGCGGACGCCGCCTACAAGGTCGCCGAGGTGCGCAAACGGGACGTCCGTCAGCGGCCTTCCCCGCCATTCACCACCAGCACCATGCAGCAGGAAGCCGGCCGCAAGCTGCATTTTACCGCCCAGCGCACCATGTCCGTGGCCCAGCAACTGTACGAGGGCCTTAGCGTGGGGAGTGGCGGACCGATTGGCCTTATTACCTACATGCGCACCGACTCCACCCAGGTGGCGGGTTCGGCCCTTGCCGAGGTGCGGGAGTACATCCAAGGCAGGTACGGCAAAAACCATTTGCCGGCCAAACCCAGGTTCTTCAGCAGGGCCGCCAAGGGCGCCCAAGAGGCCCACGAGGCTGTCCGTCCCACCTCTATCAGGCGGGACCCTGCGTCGCTCAAGGACTATCTGTCCCAGGACCAGTTGAACCTCTACACTCTGATCTGGTCGCGGATGTTGGCCAGCCAGATGGAGGACGCCAGGTCCGAGGCGACTACGCTGAACGTCGATGCGGCCTGCAAGGGCACGGGCAACGTTTACAATTTCCGGGCCACCGGCTCGGTCTTGAAATTCGCCGGGTTCCGCACCGTATATATGGAAGGCCGGGACGACAGTGGTGACAACAACGACGAGAGCGACGGCAAGAACGCTCTGCCGCCGCTTTCCGTAGGCGACGCCTTGGACTGCTCCAAGATCGAGGCGAACCAGCACTTCACCGAGCCGCCTCCCCGCTACACCGAGGCTACGCTAATCAAAGCCATGGAAGAGAAGGGCATCGGACGTCCCAGCACTTATGCCCCGACCATCGGCACCCTGGTGGACCGGAACTACGTCGAGCGGGAGCGGAACCGGCTGACCCCAACGCAATTGGGAATCACGGTGACCGACCTGCTTACCGAGTATTTCTCCGATGTCATGGACTTGGACTTCACCGCCAAGATGGAAGAGGAACTGGACGACGTATCCCGCGGCGAACGGGAATGGGTGCCCATGTTGGGAGAGTTCTATCAGCCGTTCCAGAAAGCCTTGGACAACGCCAATGAAATGATGCCCAAGGTCCGCATGGAAGAGGAGACCGACGAGGTCTGCGACTGCACAGGGAGCGCCAAGTGCGAGCACACGCTGATATGCGGGAAACCCATGGTGATAAAGACCGGCCGGTTCGGCCGGTTCATGGCCTGTACCGGCTTCCCAGACTGCCGGAACACCAAGCCCATCCTTAAGAAGACCGGTGTCGCCTGCCCCAAGTGCGGGGGCGACATAGTCGAACGCCGCGGCAAGGGCCGGGGCCGGTCCTTCTTCGGTTGCTCCAACTACCCGGACTGCGACCTGTTGTTGAACCAGCGCCCGTTGACCAACCCCTGTCCCGAGTGTGGCGGCTTGATGGTCCAGAAGGGCCGTAATAACGCCGCATGCACCTCCTGCTCCTGGCAGGAGGCTATCATTGAAAACCCGGAAAACCCGGAAAGCGCAGATAATCCGGAAGAGCTGGCGCCGGTTGGCGACTAGCCTCGACACCTCTGGTCTCAAGGGGCTGCCCCAGTTCGACCACTATCTGGAAGCATTTCCCCGCTACCTCCGCGGCCAGCGGGGCTTGTCCGAAAACACCGAGCGGGTTTACCTGGCCGACCTTCAGTCGTTCCGGGAGTACCTGGCCATAGGAAAGTTGGGCCTGGCCGATATGGACCGGCAGACCCTGCGCGGATACCTGGCCTGGTTGGCGACCGAAGGGAGAGACGGGGAGCAGGGGTTCGCCAGGGTAAGCGTTGCCCGAAAGTTGACCGTACTGAGGACCTTCTACCGTTTCTTGGTCCAAGAAGGGTTGTTCCGCTCGACCCCCGTCCCGTCGGGCCGCAGCTTCAAACTCAAGGTCAGCAAGTCCCTTCCCCAGTTCCTGGGACAGCGGGAAGTTACCCGGCTGATGGATGCGCCGGACGAATCAACGGTCCACGGCATCCGGGACAAGGCCATCTTGGAGACCCTGTACGCCTGCGGCATCCGGTTGGCCGAGATCCACGGGCTGGACCTGTCGGACATTAATTTCTCCCGGCGGGAGATCTTGGTCCGTGGCAAGGGCTCCAAAGAACGGCTGGTGTTGTTCGGCAGGCCGACCGAAGATGCCTTGAGGCTCTACATGAAGGAAGCCAGGCCCCAATTGATTTCCGGGTCCACCCAGGCGCTTTTCTTGAACCGATATGGCGAACGCCTTTCCCGGCGCAGCTTCGAGAAACTGGTGCGCCGCTATTCAGCCCTGGCCGGGACTAGGGGTGGTGTCCACCCCCATACCCTGAGGCACACCTTCGCCACCCATATGCTGGAGGGCGGTGCTGACTTACGGGTGATTCAAGAACTGCT
The DNA here is from genome assembly GCA_965237595.1 of Dehalococcoidia bacterium. Lineage (GTDB taxonomy): Bacteria > Chloroflexota > Dehalococcoidia > Lucifugimonadales > UBA3495 > UBA9611. Next base: position 162,181 of record CBDEFY010000001.1, read on the forward strand.
GGGTCATTCCAGTCCCACAACCACCCAGGTCTATACCCATGTGACGAACCAGGAAGCTCTGGCGGCCTATCTCTCCCATCATCCCCGGGCCGATGAACCGTCCCGCCGGACGCCCAGAGACACCTCTAAAGCGGAGGAACCAATATCCGCCGGGAAGGACGGCTAGAAGCATGGCCAGTTTCTTGATCTTGAACGGACCCAACATCAACATGCTGGGACGCCGTGACGCCTCGATATACGGTTCCAAGACCCTTGATGAAGTCAACGGGGAAATCAGCCTAGTGGCGAAAGAACTTGGCGTCAAGGTCGTCTTCTACCAGTCGAACTTGGAAGGAGAACTGGTCAATTGTATCCAGGAAAATTGGGGCAAGGTCCAGGGCATAGTCCTGAACCCCGGCGCTCTGACCCACTACGGCCTTAGTTTGAAAGACGCACTCATTGACTGCCGGCTTCCGGTGATTGAGGTGCACCTGGGCAACCCGTGGTCCAGGGAGCCCTGGCGCCGGGTCTCGGTCATCTCCGACATCGCTCGAGGCCAGATTGCCGGCTTCGGATGGAGAAGCTATACTTCGGCCCTTCAAGTACTGGCCGCACTGGTTGAGGAGGAATCCGGATGAAAGAAAGAGTGGAGGGACTCATTGCCCAGTTGCCGGAAAAGGAACTGGACGGTGTCTTAATCTCAGCTCCGGAGAACCGGCGCTACCTGTCGGGGTTCAGCGGCTCGGCCGGTTACCTGTTCATCACCAAAGAGAGCGCCCTCTTGGTCACCGATTCCCGGTATACCGAGCAGGCCGCCAACCAATCGCCTGATTTCGAGGTCAAGCAGGTGCGCGGCGGTTGGGGCTGGCTGGTTGAGGAGTTGAAGACCTCAGGGGTCAAGAAGGTGGGCTTTGAAAGCCAAGACATGACAGTCTCCTCTTACAACAGTCTGATCGACGCAATCAAGGGCGATTCGTCTTTGGGCGACGTATCATTGGTGCCAGCGCCAGGGCTGGCCGAGATCCAGCGCATCATCAAGGACGAAGAAGAACTTGCGCTGTTGCAACTGGCCATCAACGCCGCGGATATGGCCATGGACCAAGTCTGCCCGGCCATCACCCCCGGCATGACCGAGCGGGAAGTGGCCTGGAAGATGGAATCGGCCATGCGCGACGCCGGCGCCGACACCATCAGCTTCGACACGATCGTCGCCGCCGGGCCCAACGGGGCGATGGCCCACCATCAACCCACCGACTACGGGATAAAACAGGGCGACCCCATCGTGATAGACATGGGCGCCAGGGTGGGCGGCTACTGCTCCGACCTCTCAAGGTCTGTCGCGGTGGGCGAGCCCGACGAAACCTTCAAGAAGATTTACGACATCGTCTTGGGCGCTCAACTAACGGCCATCAACACCGTGAAGGTAGGAATGACCGGCGAGGAGGCCGACAGCCTGTCCCGGAACGTCATAGCCGAAGCTGGCTACGGCGACAACTTTGGCCACAGTCTCGGCCACGGCGTGGGACTTGTGATCCACGAGAACCCCAGGGTCGGCCCACGGTCTACGGATGTCCTGGAACTGAATACCGTTTTCACCGTCGAACCGGGCATCTACCTAACCGGCTGGGGCGGGATTCGCATCGAAGACATCGTGATTCTCCGGGAAGACGGGGCCGTGCCCTTGAGCAAGGCAGCCAAGTAGGACCCGGTCCGGCTCGCCGATTTTCAGCGTTTCCGGCGGCCTTAGTGATACACTCTATCTAGATATCGCCGGGCATGATTTCTTAAAACTTTCCCCCTACCCCGCAGTAGTTCTTCACCAGAGACCCGGAGGAAACCCAGATGTCCATCAATTTCAGCGACCTCAGCCGTGGGCTCGTTATTGAGTTGGACGGCCAGCCCTGGGAAGTCATGGACTACGAGCGCCACAAGATGCAGCAGAGGGCGCCTGTTACCCGCATCAAGATGAAGAACCTGTTAAGCGGGGCCGTGGTGGAGCGCACCTTCCAGCGCTATGACACCGAGTTTTCGGTTGCCGACATGGACAACCGGCCCACCCAATATCTCTACACCGACGGCCATTTCTATTACTTCTTGGACCAGGAGACCTTCGACCAGTACGACTTGACCAAGGAGATTTTGGGGGACGCACTGGGTTACCTGAGAGAGCAGGCGATGGTGGAGGTGGTCCTGTACAACGGCTCGGCCATCAGCGTTAAGTTGCCGACCCACGTCGAGCTGGAGGTCACTGATACCCCTCCGGCCTTCCGGGGGGACACTGCCCAAGGCGGCAACAAACCGGCCACTCTGGAGACTGGCCTCCGGGTCAACGTCCCCATGTTCATCACTCCCGGGACGGTCATCCGGGTGGATACCCGCACCGGAGAGTATACCGAGCGCGTGAGCTAGGCCGTGGCCGTCTATACCGTCAGCCAGGTTTCCGCCCACATCAAGGAGTCGCTTGAGTCCGACCCGCTGCTGATGGACCTGTGGATCGTCGGCGAGGTCTCCGGCCTCCGGGCTTCTTCTGCCGGGCACACCTACTTCAGCCTCAAGGACCGGGAAAGCCTGCTGCGCTGCGTCATGTTCCGAGGGCAGCAGGGGGCGGAACTCCTCGCCGAAGGCGACTCTATCTCGGCCCACGGCCGGATTACCTTCTACCCCCGAGGCGGCACCACCGATTTCATGGTGGACTTGGCCATGCCGGAGGGCGTGGGAGAACTGGCCCTGGAGTTGGAGCGGCTGAAGCAGAAGCTGGCCGCCGAAGGGTTGTTCGAGACCAGCCGCAAACGCCAACTTCCCCAGTTCCCCAAGAAAGTGGGAGTGGTCACCTCCGCCACGGGGGCGGTATTCCACGACATCCAGAACGTCCTACAGCGCCGCTATCCCTTGGTGGAACTGGTGCTATCACCCACCATGGTCCAGGGGCCGGACGCCGCACCCAAGATTGCGGCTGCCCTGGAGTTGCTGGACCGGGAGGGTGGTTGCGACGTAATCATCGTCGGCCGCGGTGGGGGGTCTCTGGAAGACCTTTGGCCCTTCAACGAGGAAGTGGTGGCCCGGGCCATCTATGCCTGCAAAACAACAGTGGTCAGCGCCGTGGGCCACGAGACCGACGAGACCATCGCCGACTACGTGGCCGATGTCCGGGCACCGACGCCCTCCGCGGCCGCCGAGTTGGTCGTCCCCGACGCTTATATGCTCCGGCAGAGTCTGGTCAACGCGGCCGCCAGGTTGTACCGGCAATTGACGGACCAGGCATCGCGACACCGTTCTGATGTGACGGCGGTCCGCCTCCGTATGGAGGTTAGTCTGCCCGATACCCAGACCTTGCGCCGTCGAGTCGATGATGTCGGGCGAGTGGTGCAATCAGCGTCGTCAAAACTGCTTCTGGAGAGCAAGATGCAGGTGAACGGACTGAGGCTGCGGCTGCGGGCACTGGACCCGGTGGCGACCTTGGGCCGTGGGTTCTCCATCGTGCGACTACCGGACAAAGGTCAAGTGGTTTCCAGCACCAAGCAGATCTGGGAAGGGGACGCCTTAGAAATCACGGTGACCGACGGTTTGGTGCCGGCGGTGGCGGGACCAAGGACCGCCGAGGCAGTTCCCCGCCAAAGCGCAGAAACCCAGACGGCAAAGCGCCAAAGGGCGAAGCCAAAACCCAAAGCAAAAACCGCTCCGCCCAAAGGAATGACCCGTCTTTTGTAGCTTCTGACCCTTGTGGATTCCGCTCACGGCTGGCATGCTTGTGCCGCGGAATCAACGTCCTTAACCAACCGCTCCCCTGGAGGCTAGACCATGGCCAAACCCAAGAATTCCTCGCCCAACGGGGACGCCGAATCCGCCAGCTTCGAAAACTCCTTCCAACGGCTGAATGAGATGGCCGAACAGTTGGAGGCCGGTGGGTTGACCCTGGCCGAGGCCACCTCTCGTTTTGAAGAAGGGATGAAGCTGGTCCAATATTGTAACGAGCTTCTGAACAACGCCGAATTGAAGATTACCGAACTGAAGGAGTCCTATCGTGTGGAGGGTGCTCGACCTGGTTTGGACGGCTTGGACGACCCGGAAGATGATTCAGAAGAAGACCCGGAAGTGTAGAACTCCGGCAATCTGATTATTGGAAATGTTAGGCAAGGTGTCGACCTCAGGATGTTGAGTATTGGGTGGTTCTCCACCGGCCGTGGGGAAGGTTCGCGGGGGCTCCTTAACTTTGTTCAAAAGCGCCTGATTGCAACCGGCGCCGGAGCCCGCATCAGCTTCGTTTTTAGCAACCGGGAGCGGGGTGAGGCCGAAGGCTCGGACGAGTTTTTCAAACTGGTGGATGGCTACGGGATCCCCTTGATTACCCACTCCTCCTCGGTCTTCCGGAAGGCCGTGGGAGGCCCCTTCTCCGAACACCGCGACGAGTTCGACCAACAGGTGATGGAGAAGCTGGCCGGGCGTGCCGCCGACATCTGCGTACTGGCCGGGTACATGCTGATCATCGGCGGGAGGATGTGCCGCCAGTATCAAATGCTGAACCTTCACCCCGCCCTGCCCGACGGTCCCATCGGCACCTGGCAGGAAGTGGTCTGGAGTCTCATAGAAAAAAGGGCGCCCAAAACAGGGGCCATGGTCCACCTGGCCACCGAAGACATCGACCGGGGACCCGTTATCTCGTATGTAACGGTGCCGATAACCGGGCCCGGGTTCGACCACCACTGGGAGTCGTTCCAGGGCAAAGACCTGGAACGGATAAAGGAAATCGAGGGGGAGGATTTCGCTCTCTTTCAGGCCATTCGCAGTGAGCAATACCAAAGGGAGCCGTACCTGCTGTTCGAAACCTTGAGGGCCGTGAGCCAGGGGGAGGTAACGGTCCGAGGAGGACAGGTTTTGGACGCCTCTGGAGCGTCCCTGTCCCAGTCCATGCCCAACGGCCTATGCCTCGACCGCCAGATTACCGGGGCCATGCTGGCAGACCCGTTTAAAAGCGCGGGCTAGGCGGATTTCTGGATAGGTTGGGGCGGCAGCTCCACCCTATCGCCGCCTTTGCTGAATAGGCTTGGCGGGACGCTGCCTTCAATGGCTTCCCGGTTCACCACGCAGCGGACGACATCATCCAGCGAAGGCAGGTCGTACATCACGTCCAGCAGCGTATCCTCAATCACGTACCGCAGACAGCGGGCGCCGGTCTGGTGCTCTAAGGCACGCTCTGCCGCCGCCTCAAGGGCGTCGGGGGTGAACTCCAGTTCCACGCCGTCAATGCTGAACAATTGCTGGTACTGTTTCACGATGGCGTTCTTGGGCTCCGTGAGCACGCGGACCAGCGACTGTTTGTCCAGAGACTCCAGACCTACGGTAACGGGCAGTCTTCCCACCATCTCTGGAATGAAACCGAACTGCAACAGGTCTTCGGGAATCACCTGAGTCAGAGCGCTTCCCTCCGGTTCCACGCCGCCGCGGCCGCCGGCCAGGAATCCGATCTGGGACGCGCCGGAACCGAGCCGCTTGGTAACAATCTCTTCCAGTCCGTCGAAGGACCCGCCGCAGATGAACAGGATGTTGCGGGTGTCGATCTGGAGGAATTCTTGGTGGGGGTGTTTGCGGCCGCCCTGGGGTGGGACGTTGGCGATGCAGCCCTCCACTATCTTCAGCAGTTCTTGCTGCACTCCTTCGCCGGAGACGTCACGGGTGATGGAACGGTTGAGGCCCTCTTTGCGGGCGATTTTATCCAGCTCGTCGATGTAGATTATTCCGTGCTCCGCCCGGTTAACGTCCCAGTCGGCTGCCTGAATCAGTCTAAGGAGGATGTTTTCCACGTCCTCGCCGACGTAACCGGACTCTGTCAGGGAGGTGGCGTCACAGACTGCAAAGGGGACTTCCAAGGTGTGGGCCAGGGTCTCAGCCAGGAGGGTCTTGCCGCAGCCTGAGGGGCCGACAAGCAGGATGTTGGTCTTTTGGAGTTCTACCTCTGAACCGGATCGCTGGTGCCGGTTCCAGATCCGCTTGAAGTGATTGTAGACCGCGACGCTGAGAACCTTTTTGGCCTTCTCCTGGGCCACCACGTAGGCGTCCAGAGAGGAGTAGATGTCCCGCGGGGCCAGGGGTTTGGCGGGTTCGCGTTTCTTGGCGGGGGCGGGAGCTTCCTCTTCCACCACCTGACCCAGGACTCGGATGCAGTCGTAACAGACTGCTGCTCTGCCCTCCCCGGCGACGACCATGTCTGACCGAGGCTGGGGTTTTTCGCAAAAAGAACACCGTGAGAGCCTGGTTCCACTCCTACCGTTCGCCACCGCTTACCCCCCGAACCCTGCGCTAAACTCTTTTGGGAACTGCTTAGGAATCGTTTTCCTCGGACCGCTTGGCGCCGAGGATCTCGTCCACCAAGGAGTACTCCACCGCCTGCTCAGCGGTGAGGTAGTAGTCCCGGTCAGTGTCTCTGGCTATCTTGTCGTAGGTCTGGCCGGTGTTTTCGGACAGCATGGTCCGGATCTTGTCCTGCAACCGGATAATCTCCCGGGCCGCAATCTCGATGTCGGTAGCCTGTCCTTGGGCGCCACCCATGGGCTGGTGCATGTGGACGGTGGAATTGGGCAGAACATACCGCTTGCCCTTTTGCCCACCGGACAGCAGGATGGTGGCCATGCTGGCCGCCATCCCCAAACAGATGGTGGAGACTTCGGAGTTAATCAACTGCATGGTGTCGTAGATGGCCAGGCCCGCGCTGATTACCCCGCCCGGACTGTTGATGTATAGGTTGATGCCCTTGTCCGGGTCCTCTCTCTCAAGGAACAGCAGTTGCGCAATTATCAGATTGGCCACCTGGTCGTTGATGGGCGTGCCCAGAAATACAATCCGCTCCTTCAGCAGAAGGGAATAGATGTCGAATGCCCGCTCGCCCCTTGGGCTGGTCTCGATGACCATGGGAACCATGTTTTGAGGGACGAATAATCCGCTGGGGTTGGGGACGTCTTGCATCGGGGTGCGCTCCTTATTCGGTTACTTCTTCGGCCGACGTTGATTCTTCTTCCGGCGGGGTTTCTTGGTCGGGCTCCGAAGAATCCGTTTTTCCTTCGGGGCCTGAGGATTCTTCCGCGGCAGGGCTACCGGATGCTTCTCCTTGGACTATCTCCACCAACCTGGCCAAAATCCTTCGGTTTATCAGGGACGACCTAATCGATTCTTTGGCGCTTTCTGTGTTTAAGGCCTGCTTCATGGACGCTTCCGATTCACCGCCGGTGGAGGAGATCAGGTTGCTGACCTCGGCATCGACATCCCCGTCGGAAATATCGATGTTTTCCACATCGGCCAGTTTTCGCAGGAGCAGCATGGTGTTGAACCGGTCTTCCGCCTGGGGCTTCATCTGCTCCCGGAGCTCTTCCTCCGTCTGGCCCACGTAACTGAGGTAAAGGTCCATGTCCATGCGCTGGTTGCGCAGGGATCGTTCGCGCTCTTCGTACATTATGTCCAATTCACGCTGATAGACCAGTTCTGAGGCCTCGATTTTGGCCAGCTTTTTGACCTCTTCGAGGCTGGAGTGCTCCAAACGGCGGGTTGCGGCGGCCTCAGCTTCTTCCCTGAGACGCTGTTGTACGTGGTCGGAAAGGGCAGCCAGGCTCTCAAAACCCTCCCGTACTCCCTTGGCAAATTCGTCGTCCAATTCCGGCAGTATCTTTTCCTTGATGGAAAGAACTTCAGCGTTGAAATGGCACTCCTTGCCGGCGTAGTCCTGCTGAAGATAATCGTCTGGGACGTTCAGGGTGAATTCCTTGGACTGCCCCTCGGTCATGCCCTCCAGATAGATGGAGAAACCGGGTAGGGGCAGGTCGTTGTCCTGCTGGGGGATGAAGTCTATCCCTTGGTCGTCGATGGCCTGCTCTCCGCCGATGGTCCCTTTGAGATTCATGGTCACGAGGTCGCCGAACGACACCGGACGCTCCACCGGCTCCCACGGGGCCGACTCATAGCGCATGTTTTCCAGTACGTGCTCCACCTGTTCCTCGGTGACTTCCACCTCTTCCCTCTCGAGGCGGATAGAGCGGAACTCCCCCAGGTCCACGATGGGTTCCAGTGGCACCACGGCCTTGAACGACACAGGCGCCATGTCAATCACTTCCAACTGGGGTTCCATGAAGGCCTGGATGTCTTCTTCCTTTAATACCTTGTCCAGCGACTCGGGTATCATGAACTCCAAGGCTTCATGTACCAGTGCGTCCCGGCCCAAGTGGTTTTCAATCACAGCTCGAGGGGCCTTGCCGGGACGGAATCCGGGGATGCGGACACGGTTGGCAACTCTTCGATACGACCGGTTGAGGAACGGCTCCTCATCATCAGCGTCCATGGAGATGGTGAGGGTAACCTCTGTGGTACTAACCGAGTCCTTTGTGACGTTCAACGCCTTTCCTCTCCGTTACGTGCCATGGCCGGGGGTGAAACAGCCAACGAAATCGCGATCCAAACGGCGGGCGCAAAGGTGGCCCTGCAGCGTGTTCGGACAGCGGCAATTATAGCATAATCGCCCTTTCACACCTTCAATTCTCAACCTAATAGAGACTCCCGGATTTTGTCCCATTCCAATTGGCCGGTTGGGCAACGGGATGCCAGGCGGCCCTGCCCTCGTCCGGCGTTCCGTACTCCCCTCCGTCGGCGGGGCATGGCGAGTCCAAGGATAGGGCTACGGCAGGCCAAATCCCACGGCGGGCAGGCACAGGAGCTTGACAATGTCTTAGAGTTTGCCCAAGATTATCCGAAATTTAATAAATAATTAAAACTCAACCCAAAATCCCATTGACAGTTATGTCCACAGGTTGTTAATTTCAGGTGCAATCATATTGGTATTAGGGCAGTTGGGCGGCGGGGTCTAGGTATTTTCCTCTCCGTTTTCGGTGGACTTTTAGCCTGGTTACCCTGAAAAGATATTCGGTCTCTGCCGGAAGTTGCCAAAAATGTGATGTGGCCGCCAGGTCGAATATGGCGGACGGGAGCGGCGGTGGCACTGGCAACCCTGACAAGAACAGCAGAACTATCAGACCCGTGGCTAACGGAGCTTATGGACCGCACCGGTCATAACCCCGGCGGCGATTTTCCTGTTTTCCACCAGCCGGTCCTGTTGGCGGAGTCGGTCCAAGACTTGATGCTGCAAGACGGCGGGACCTACGTGGACGGCACAACAGGAGAAGGCGGGCATTCGGAGGCCATCCTTCAGACCGAGCCGCAGGTCAAATTCGTCTTGGGCATAGACTGGGACCGACGGTCTCTGGAAACGGCCCAAGCCCGGTTGGCCGGGTTCGGCAGCCGGTTCATCCCGGCTCTGGGCAACTATGCCGTTATGGCTGACCTGGCCGCAGACCGGGGAATCACCAGCTTTGACGGGGTGCTGCTGGACCTGGGGTTCTCCTCTCGTCAGATCGAAGGTCCCGGATACGGCCTGAGTTTCCAGGTGGACGAGCCTCTGGACATGCGGTATGACCCTGACGGGGCCCTGACCGCCGAAGAGATTGTCAACACCTACAGCGAACAGGAACTGGGACATCTTATCCGTCGCTATGGGGAAGAGCCCCGGGGAATGAGAATCGCCAGGGCCATCATCAGCGAGAGGCCCGTCGCGACCACCGGCCAGTTGGCTTCAGTGGTTGGCGTGGTGCTGGGGCGCAGGCCCGGCCAGCGGGTCAACCCGGCCACCCGGACCTTTCAAGCCCTGCGCATCGCGGTTAACGACGAGCTCTCCAATATTGAGCGGGGCCTGGACGCGGCGGTGGGCCTGCTTGCCCCCGGCGGCCGATTGGTGGTGATTGGCTATCACAGCTTGGAAGACCGGATTGTGAAGTCGTACTTCAACCGGGAGGCGGCCACCTGCGTTTGCCCCCCCGAACTGCCGGTATGCACCTGCGGCCAAACGCCGCGGCTGAGCATCATCAACCGGCGGGTAATCAAACCGTCCAATGAAGAGATTCAGTTCAATCCGCGAAGCCGCAGCGCCAAACTGCGAATAGCCCAGCGGATCTAGCCGGACTGCTGCCGGAAAAATTAGGCTACGGCACAAATAAGGAAGGTGACAGCTTGGCAAGAGACACGTTTTATACCGCGGTAGACATCGGCTCAGATAAAGTTACCTCCGTCATGGCCCGTGTGGGGGCCGAAGGTGAACTGAAGGTCCTGGGCACCGGCGTTGTGGCCTCCCAGGGGATGCAAAAGGGCCGGATCGAGAACATGGACGAGGTACAGGAAGTGGTCCAGTCCTCGTTGGAGGAAGCCCAACGTTACATCGGAAGGGGAGTCCCCACGGGCGTCTACGCCAGTGTCAGCGGGACCCATCTGAGTTCCCTTAACACCAAAGAGATGGTGGATAACCCGGACGATGTGGGCGACATCTCCAGCAAACTGTTGCACCGCTTGCTCCGGGGCTCCTTCCCCGAGGTGGGCCCGGACCAAGAGGTTCTGCACGTCATCCCCATCGGCTATCATGTCGACGGCATGTCCGGCATCCGAAACCCGGTGGGACTCCACGGCAACCTGGTGGAGGTGGAAGCCCACGTCGTGATGGGAGACGCCATCATCCTGAAAAACACCGTGAAGGTGATTGAAGCCAATAAGGCTTCAGTGAAAAGCATGGTGCTCCATTCCCTGGCTTCCGCCGAGGCGACCCTGAGCGGCGACGAGCGGGAGATGGGTGTTGTCTTGGTCGATATTGGTGGCGGCACCACCGATATCGCCATCTACCGTCAGGGTCACCCTTGGTACTCGGCGGTAATACCGGTGGGCGGCAGCCTGTTGACCAGAGACCTCTCGGTCGCTCTTAAAACGCCGATGTACATGGCCGAAGAGATGAAAATCAAGTGGGGCAGCGTCATGCCCGAGACCATCCCGGCAGACGAAGAGGTGGTGATTCCCAGCTTCCAGGGACAGCCCAAGCATTCGCTGTCCCGCCGGATCCTGAGCGAACCGCTGAATGCCAGGATGATGGAACTCCTGAAGCTGATTGTCTTAAAGGTAAGACAGTCCGGACTGAGGGAGTTTCCCGGTGGCGGCATCGTGCTGACCGGCGGCGGAGCCGAGATGACCGGGTTGGCGGAACTGGTCCAAAAAACACTGGGTGGACAGGTCCGTATCGCCTTTCCGGAGGGCATCGCCGGCCTACCGGTGCAACTCAGAAAGCCAGCCTTCGCGGCCGCCGTTGGGCTGCTCCTTTGGGGTATCAAACATCAGGGCGAGACACGGTCTTCCCTTAACGGAGGCCGGTCGATTATGGGCAACAAATCTTGGCGATGGGGGTTGGGCAGAAAAATTGCAGCCACGGTGAAGTAGCAAAATCATGGCCGCTGGCGCCGAATTCTTGCGGCGGCGCTCCGGGAGACTGCCCGGATATCGGACCCAACAAAATCAGAAAAAAGTCTAAAGGATCCATGGGGATTCCGGCAGGCGGGACCCAAATGGTAAATCCCGTAATTCAATGATGACGATGTGGAGGACCTAGAATGGTACAAGACAACTCGGCAGCCTGGGAACCCAGCAGAGACGCAGACAACACGTTCGAGATGGTCCAGGAGATCAACGCGGGTGCGCCCGGCATCAAGGTGATGGGTATCGGCGGCGGTGGCAGCAACGCCGTGAGCCGGATGTTCAAGGATAAACTGCCGGTGGTCGAGTATTTCAGCGTCAACACCGACGCCCAGCACCTATTCCGCTGCGACGTGGCCCACCGCCTGGCCATCGGGCAGAGCCTGACCCGGGGCCTGGGTTCCGGCGCCAATCCCGACCTGGGAAGGCAAGCGGCCGAAGAGAGCCGCCACGATATCGAAAAGGCGCTGGAAGGCTCGGACATGGTCTTCTTGGCCGTGGGTATGGGCGGCGGCACCGGCACGGGAGCTTCTCCGGTGATTGCCCAGATTGCCAAGGAGTCCGGCGCCCTGACCGTGGCCGTGGTCAGCAAGCCCTTCTCCTTTGAGGCCAACATTCGCAAAAAGAACGCCGAAGAAGGTATCGCCCGGCTCAGGGACTGCGTGGATACCTTGATTGTTATCCACAATGACCGGCTTCTACAGCTCAACACCCAAGGCGAGCAGACCTATACCTGGGAAGACGCTTTGAAGATGGCCGACTCGGTCCTGCAACAGGGGATCCAGGCCATAGCCGAAGTGGTGACGGTGCCTGGCGAGATCAATGTCGACTTCGCTGACGTCCGCACCATCCTGAACAACGCCGGCCCGGCCTGGTTGGCCATCGGCCGGGGCAAGGGCGAGAACCGGGCGGTTGACGCAGCGCGCATGGCCACCAAGAGCCCGCTTCTGGACATCTCCATGGACGGTGCCCGCCGGATCCTGTTCGTCATAACCGGCGGCCCCACCCTGACTCTTCAGGAAGTGCAGGACGCTGCCCGGGTGATTCAGGATCTGTCCGACCCCGAAGCCAACATCATATTCGGCACCTGCCGGGACCCCAAGTTGGAGGACGAGGTCAAAATCACCATGGTTGCGGCGTCCTTCCCCGTTGTTGCCGACAACCAGCAACTGCGCGAGGACGAACTGGAGCGATTGCTACAGGATGTCATCCCGCAGTCCGAAGAGCAATTGGACGTGCCAAGTTTCCTCCGCCGGCAGACCGGAAACAAAAACCGGGGATTTTTCCGTTAAAATCCGTCGATAGCGCAAAGGCTCCCGGTTTCACCGGTCATGCTAGGATATTCCTGCGGAAACGCTCCATGAGGATCGGGCCCGCACGGGGCCGGGAGCCCTTTAAAAATAGAGTAATGTTCTCGGAGGCCTCAGCGCGCTAATCCCCCCTAATCAAGGCAAACTAATCAGGCGCCGGGAATCATCTTCGGACCGCTCTCCTTAACTGGAGGGCGGTCTTTTTTTTGGTTTGAATTTCCGGCTGACCCTGGCCACGGCAACTGCCACGCCTGTTACGAATATCGTCCAGGATTGACAAGTTAATTAGCGGTATATAAAATCTTATACACTATAGATAGTAGGATTAGTTAACGATAACACTATATATAGTATTTAAAACGAATTTAAGAAAAGTATTAAAAAGCAACCAATAAATGCACTGCCCCTTTTGTGGCCATCCCCATTCCAAGGTCACCGACTCCCGGGTGGTGGAGAGCGGGATCCGGCGGCGGCGCGAATGCCAGAGTTGTGAACTCCGGTTCACTACCTACGAGCGGGTTCAGGCCGCCCCGCTGATGGTGTCCAAGCAGGATAACCGGAGAGAGGAATTCAACCGCGAAAAGCTTGTCTCTGGGATCAGAAAAGCCTGTGCCAAAAGGCCGGTAGCCTCTCGCACGATCGACAATATGGTTGACGACATTGAAGCCGGATTACAACACATGGGCAACATGGAGGTTTCAACCACCGTACTCGGCACGATGGTGATGGAACGGCTCCGCGACCTGGACCGGGTGGCCTACATCCGGTACGCCAGCGTTTACCGGGCTTTCCAGGACATTGAGAGTTTCGAAGAAGTAGTCCGGGACCTGCGGGACGAGTCCCAGTTGCCCTTCCTGGACATGCCACCGGCCCTGCCCAAGAAAGGACGCCGGCGGCGGCCAGCGGAACCGGAAGCAGAGTTCCGCCCGGTCCAGAAGAAAGGGTCCAATAAGAAAGTTTCGGGTGGCCGGCAAGGTCTCGGCTCCCAGCGCGGCCTGATAAAACAGTAATCGTTTCAAGTAAAAGGCAAAACAGCGAATATCGAATCACGGAAGGAATCAAGGACGGCCGAAAGCACTATTCAATCATTCATCCAAGGAGACCCCAACATGAACGGCAGTTTGCATTACTCGGCTCTGACCAGGCTTCTGACCCTCAACAACAAGGTCCACGATCTGAAGAACCAGATGATGGCCGAGACGGTTCCCACCGTGCCGGCCGGCTCAGAACTCTCGGACCTGATGGCCTCGGGCAGCCGCATCGCCGAGATTCAAGAGGAGATTGACCGGTTTGCCCGGGCCAGTTTGGCCACCTGCTGGCTGGGCAACTCCAACGCTGAAGACGAAGAGTACGGCCTCTAGCCGCGCCCATCGTCTCCGGGATTCCCGACGTTTATGTGATGTTGCGGGGCGGGTCCAAGACCCGCTCCTATCTGTCGAATTATCTCCCCGAAACCAGGCCGTCTGCTCCAAATCAGTTGCCAGTTTTACCAAATATTCCGGCCGTGGATTTCCGACCTTCTTCCCCGTTTAGAGCCACCTAACGAACCCACGGCAATTCCTCGTCAGACCGCTGATTTTGGTCCGCAATATTCCCCAAATTTCTATTGACTTCCCCCATACCCGGATATAGAATTCGCCTACTACCTTTTGTAGTTTGTATCACACCAACCACACTATGTTGTGGTCTATAACATAATTTACAGCCTAAAATATGGTATGTTGTAGACGGTGATTTGTCCCCGGAAATCTTCACCATCGCGTCTTGGCTGCTCCCAGGCTTGAGTGACATTTCGGTGGCGAAAATCCGGACATTGAATGCTACAAATAGAGGGCCGGTGGGGGTACCTGGATTCCGGCCTTCGCCGGAATGACACTAAAGAGGAACACCGAAATGACCACGATTCATCAAGGACCTGGAGCGTCCATAGAAATACAGGAAAGACGCCGACGCATATCAACGGCACTAGAGGCCGCTGGAATAGCTCGAAAGATTAATGAACGGTCCACTGAGTTGACCGCCAACGCCAGTGTGGTGCTGAAGAGGCGCTACCTCTCCAAGGACCGAGAGGGCAATATTCTGGAAGAGCCCGAGGGCATGTTCCGCAGGGTTGCCAAGAACCTTTCCCAGGCCGACCTGAACTACGGCGCCACCGAAGAGGAACGGCAGGCCACCGAGGAAAAGTTCTTCCGGGCGATGCAGCGTTTGGAACTGCTGCCCAATTCTCCCACTCTCATGAATGCCGGACGGGAGCTCCAGCAATTGTCGGCGTGCTTCGTCCTGCCCGTTGATGATGCCCTGGATTCCATCTTCGACAAGGTGAAGCAGACCGCCCTGATTCATAAGAGCGGCGGCGGGACCGGCTTCTCCTTCAGCCGTCTCCGGCCAGAGGGCGACGTGGTCGGCTCCACCGGCGGCATCGCCAGCGGTCCGGTCAGTTTCATCCGCGCCTTCGACGCCGCAACCGACGTGGTGAAACAGGGCGGAACCCGCCGCGGCGCCAACATGGGCATCCTGAACGTCAACCATCCGGACGTCGAGAAGTTCATCAGGGCCAAGGAAGACGGCCAGAACCTGAGCAACTTCAATATCTCCGTTGCCGTCAACAGCGACTTCATGGAACGGGTCAAGGCCGCCGAGGAGTACGACCTGGTAAACCCGCGCACCGGGAAGGTCACCGGCCAGCGTAACGCCAAAGAGGTGTTCGACCTGTTGACCAACATGGCCTGGAAGACCGGCGATCCCGGACTAATATTCCTGGACTTGATCAACCGAGACAATCCCAACCCCCACTTGGGCGAGATTGAAAGCACCAACCCGTGCGGCGAGCAGCCCCTGCTGCCTCATGAGTCCTGCAATCTGGCGTCCATCAACCTGGCCCGGATGGTGACCATCGCCGACGGCGACACCGTCATCAATTGGGAGCGGTTGGACGAGACCGTCGATATCGCCGTCCATCTGTTGGACAACGTCATCGACATGAACGAATACCCCATCCCCGAGATCGAGGAGATGAGCAAGAAGACCCGGCGCATCGGCCTCGGCGTGATGGGCTTCTCCGACCTGCTCATACAACTGGGTATCCGGTACGACTCTGAAGAGGGTCTGCGGATGGCCGAAGACGTGATGCGCCGCATCCAAGAGCGGGCCAATCAGGCGTCATCGGACCTGACCCATGGCCGGGGCACCTTCCCGGCCTGGGAAGGCAGCATTTACAACCGGCCGGGACCCGACGGCGCCGTGCGCCCCATGCGGAACTCGGCCCCGACCACCATTGCGCCCACCGGCACCATCAGCATCATCGCCGGGGCCTCCAGCGGGATCGAGCCCCTGTTTGCCCTGAGTTACGTGCGCAATGTCATGGACAACACCAAGCTGGTGGAGGGCAACCCCAACTTTGAGGCAGTGGCCGGCCAGGAAGGGTTCTATTCCGAGGAATTGATGGAAGACCTGGCCCGCACCGGTAGCCTGGAGCACCTGGACATACCCCAGTGGGTGAAAGACGTCTTCCGGGTGTCCCACGACATCGCTCCCAAGTGGCACGTAAAGATGCAGGGCGCGGTGCAGAAGTACACCGACAATTCTGTTTCCAAGACCATAAACTTCCCCTACGACGCCACCGTGGACGACGTGGCCGGCGCTTACATGCTGGCCTACGAGCTGGGCTGCAAGGGCATCACGGTCTACCGTGACGGCAGCAAGCCTGGTCAGGTGCTCAGCACCGGCGAGAAGTCTGCGGAGAAGGCCGGGACCGCCGAGATTCTGACCCCTCGCCAGCGGCCCCAGTCGATACGGGGCGTCACCGAGCGGGTGCGCACCGGGCACGGCAATATGTACATAACCATTAACTTCGACGAGGCGGATGCGCCCTTTGAGGTATTCGGAAACCTGGGCAAGGCCGGCGGTTGCGACTCGGCTCAGTTGGAGGCGATATCCCGGTTGGTCTCCCTGGCCCTGCGCTCGGGCATCGAGCCCAGCACGGTCATCGAGCAGTTGCGGGGCATCACCTGCTGCCCGGCGTGGGACGAGGGCACTCTGGTCCGCTCCGGCCCCGACGCGGTGGCCCTGGCTTTGGAGCGCCACACCACCGGCGCCAGCCACGAGGATAGTGAGTCCAGTGAAGTGCAGTTGAAGTTCACGCCCCAGGTCGTTGCCAACGGGAATGGCAACGGGCACGCCAAAGAGATTCTGAACGCCCGCAAATGCCCGGAGTGCAATACCCCGGTTATCTTCGAAGAGGGGTGTATAAAGTGCGCCGCCTGCGGCTGGAACAAGTGCGAGTAGCGGCAGCCGGCGCGGCGCAATTGGGTACCGAGTAGGTACGGGAGAGAAGTAATCGAGGAAGAAAACCTTAAAGAGTCATATCGGGCGGGCCTGGCTGGTGCAGGGTGTGTGGTTGTGGAGGCCGACTGCTGCTGCTGCTAATCGAGTCTCACGTGTGGTGCGGTTCCTGCGCTAGCCTGGCTGCCTTCCCAGAGCCCCCGGCGGCCAATGCCGGGGGCTCTTTTTCTTCCCAGGACCACGTTTCTTGGAGTCCGTTTCTCAGTTCGTTATTCCCAGTTCGATATTCAATGTAGACCAACCATACCATACAAATCAAGGGGTATAAAACCCTGCTCATGCTATAATTCCGGCGCGTCTAGGCCCCTTAATTACATAACCATCCAAATATTAACGAAATTCGACAAATAACAGCATCGGCTGCGATCACTTAGCCCGGTGTGGGCTGGAGGAAGGCATCATGACCACAGGTCGGAAACCGGCAATAGCAATAACCATGGGCGACCCCTGCGGGATCGGCCCGGAAGTGGTGGTGAAAGCCATGGCCGACCCCAAGGTGTTCGCCGCCTGCCGCCCTCTGGTGGTGGGCAACGTCTACGCCATGGAGCAGGCCGTGTCCTTGGCAGGCGTCCCGATGAAAATCAATGAGGTCGCCGACCCCGCCGCCGCCGGCTCGGAGTCAGGCGTCATCGACGTTGTGGACATCCATAACCTGAACCCCGAGGACATAACCGTGGGTCAGATTAGTCCAATCTGCGGCAAGGCGGCTATGGAATGGGTGACCAAAGCCGGCGAACTGGCCTTGGCCGGCGTGGTCGATGCCCTGGCCACCGCCCCCCTCAACAAAGAGGCGGCGAGCCTGGCAGGGTACAAGTCCATCGGTCACATGGAGTTATTGCAGGAACTGTCCAAGTCCAAGACGGTGGCCACCATGCTGATGGCCAAGAACCTGCGGGTGGTCCACCTGAGTACACACCGCTCCCTGCGCCTGGCCTGCGACCTAGTCAAGAAAGACCGGATTCTCGAATACCTGAGGCTCACCCACGAGAGCTTTGTGAAGTTCGGTTTCAAAAACCCAAAGATCGCCGCCTCAGCCCTCAACCCCCACGGCAGCGACGGCGGACTGATGGGTGATGAAGAAGCTGAGGAGATTGCCCCGGCGGTCGAGGCCGCCAGGGAAGAAGGCATCAACGCCGTTGGCCCGGTCCCGGCGGACATCATCTTTCACCAGGCAATCCAAAACCAATACGACGCGGTGTTGTGCATGTACCACGACCAAGGACACATCCCCGTCAAGGTCTATGGGTTTGAAGAGAGCATCACCGCCAACTTGGGCCTGCCCTTCGTTAGGACGTCCGTCGACCACGGCACCGCCTTCGACATAGCCGGTAAAGGCGTGGCCAGCCACGAGAGCATGTTGGAGTCCATCCGCCTGGCGGTGGCCCTGGCCCAGGGCAACGGTCTGACCGAATTCTGAAGGTCCAACCAGGGTCAACCAGGCGCCGCCCGTAGCTTTGAAGCCCAGCTTCGGTGATATAATGGTGTCCGGTATTTAATCGTGTTTCCCGTTGGTCACAGTCCTGTCTGTGGTAAGCGACGGGCTGGTCTCCCGGCAGGAAGGAAAGAAAAAATGAAAGTGGCGTTCATCGGTGGAGGCAAGATGGCGGAAGCCATCCTCCACGGCGTCCTGTCCGGCAAACTGGCGGCCCCCACCGATATCAGCGTGGGCGAGCCGGTGGCCGAGCGCCGCGACTACCTCTCCAGCCAGTTCGGCGTTACCACAGACCCCGACAACCTGAAGTCGGCCCAACAGGCGGATCTGGTGGTCTTGGCCGTTAAGCCCCAGGACCTTGGCCCGGTGATGGGGCAGTTGAAGGGCCATCTGGATTCCCAGCAGGCCGCCCTCTCCATAGTTGCCGGGGCAAAGATGGACACCCTGTCCAAGGGCTTGGGCCATGGGTCGGTCGTCCGCGTGATGCCTAACACCCCCGCCCAGATAGGGGCCGGCATGTCCCTCTGGACCTGCTCCGAGGGAGTGGACGCGGCGAAACGGGAATTGGTCAAATCGGTGTTGGGGACCATAGGTCAGGAGATTTACGTCTCCGACGAGAAATACATGGACATGGCCACCGCCCTCAGCGCCAGCGGGCCGGCCTATGTGTTCTTGTTCATCGAGGCGCTGATTGACGCCGGCGTCTACGTGGGCATGCCCAGGGACATGGCCCGGACATTGGCCCTGCAGACGGTATATGGCAGCACCAAGCTGGTGATGGACACCGGTATGCATCCGGTCGAACTGAAAGACATGGTCGTCTCTCCGGCGGGCACCACCGCCGAGGCACTACGCGTATTGGAGGACCAAGGAGTTCCCGCCGCCATCGTCAGCGCCGTGGACGCCGCCTACCGGAAAGCGGTCCAGTTGGGTCAGGGGTAGAGGACTTGGATTTAGCAGGGGTGCTCAAGGGAATTTTAACTCTCTTCGTCATCGCGATCTTTGCCCGGGTGATTCTCTCATTCATAATCCCCCTAAGCGGTGTCAGGCCCCATCCGGTTATCATCAGCATCAATACCTTGGTGACCCAGATCACCGAGCCGGTCCTCGGGCCCATCCGCCGGACCCTGCCCAGCTTTGGCGGTTTCGACTTCAGCCCCACGGTGGTACTGATCGTCCTATTCCTACTCATTGGAATCCTGTAAGCAGATCTTCAGGGCCCCTAAGTCCCTTGACCCAGCGTCTCCCCGTTCATAGAATGGCCGCATATATTCCTTATAGATTATCTATATCGAACCTGGACCTGTGACAAGATGCGTCAACAAGAAATGCTGAAAGGCAACACCGAGACCCTGCTTCTGGCCCTTCTGGAAGACGAGGCCATGTACGGCTATCAGATTGTGAAGGAAGTGGACAAGAGAAGCAGCGGCTACCTCGCCTTCAAGGAGGGCACTCTCTACCCTGCCCTCCACCGCCTGGAGAAGGCTAAACTGATTGATGGCCGGTGGGAAAACACCCCAAACAACGTGCGCCGGCGTTACTACCTAATCACCGCCAAGGGTCAACAGGCCCTGGCCGATCGGCTCACGGAATGGCAGCACTTCAGCAATGCCATGAACTCCATCATGCTGCCCGGTTTGCAGCCCGAGGCCAAGTAGGCATGCTGCCCGGTGCGCAGCCCGAGGCCAAGTAGGCAAACGCCATGCCATTTGAGGTCGCTAACTACCTTTACGCGCTGGCCCGAAGGCTCCATCTCGATCCCGCCGAAAAGGACGAGATTATCCAGGAGCTGGAAGCCCACCTGGAAGACAAAGCCGCCGAGTTGGAGGCCCAGGGAGTGGACCACGACACGGCCGCAGCCCGTGCCGTTCAGGATATGGGCGCGCCCAACACCGTTGCCCGCGGCATGTACGCGGTGCACAGTACCGGCGTGTGGCGGGACGTGCTCCTGGCGACTATTCCCCACTTCCTGCTGGCGTCGCTCTTTGCCCTCCACCTATGGAGCCAATACTTCTTGGTCACCCTGCTGCTGATTGCGATTGTGTTTGTGACCTGGCGCAACTGGCGGGCCGGGAACCCCAGCAAATGGTCGTATTCCTGGATGGGCTATTCTCTGGCGGCGCCCGCACTGTCCTGGCTCTTGTCTCTGATTACCCTTGGCTATGGCGCTTGGACCCTGGTTACCACCGGGCAATTGCCCTTCAATGTGGTGCTCTTCTTCCTGCTTATCGGATACGTACCGTTCTCTATGTGGATCATGGCCAACGTCATCTTCAAGATGGTAAAAAGAGACTGGCTGCTCGCTTCGTTGACCGCATTGCCCTTTCCTTTCCTCACCTCGTGGGTTCTGTTTTTGAACTGGCAGGGGGGGCTCTGGAGCAACCACGCCGAACGTATGCAGGACTCTGATACCGCCAGGGCCTTTATCTTCCTGGCCATGGCCGTAACCACCGCCGTCTTCTTGAAGGTGGGCCCACGTTTGCTCCGCATCGGACTGCTCACCGTCACCACTTCCATCCTGGTCATAATCACTGCCGCCTCTCTGCCAGTGAGCTTGAACGCATTGGCCGTGGTCCTGATGATTGTTGCCTCCCTGGCGTTTCTGCTGAGTCCCGCCGTGTTGGAGTCGAAGATGGAACAGAGGCGGCTTAGGGCAGAAACGGAGGCCGCGGGCGAGGTACCTGACGGTTGGCCGCCGGACGGAACTTAGCCGTCCCGAACGTTGCCGCCCCGAAAGTTGCGATAGTCGTCGACCGCAGTTGCTGTCTTCCCCAAGACTTGGTCCGGAAATGGGCTAACACTGTCGCCCCAATCACCTCGGCGCTTCTCCGAGGTAATACCGACTATAATAATCTAGTCGATGAATCTGACGATTGACTGGCCGGACGGGGCGGATTGGACGACAGACTGAATAACGACGTGGCATCGCTACGCAGGGTGCTGGACCAAGACCTAGGCATTGCTCAGCCGCGCATGCCGGAGCAACCGCTGCTGGTCGCCATGTGCGGCCTGCCAGGCACGGGCAAGTCTTACTTCGCCGCCAAGTTGACCGAGCAGGTCCCCTTTCTGATTTTGGAGACCGACCGGCTTCGCAAGGTGCTGGTCAGCCATCCCAAATACACCACCGGCGAGCACCGCCGTGTGTTCCGGTCCTGTTATTACCTCATCGAAGAGTACCTCTCCAACGGATACAGCGTCCTGTTCGACGCCACCAATCTCAACGAGGAGTTCCGGACTTATTTATACGACATCTCAGAGTCCACCGGCGCGCCCATGGCCGTGGTGCACGTCACAGCGCCCAGGGACACGGTCCGCCGCCGCCTGAAGCAGCGCAAAGCGGACCAGCACGCCAACACCTACTCGGACGCCGGATGGCTGATATACACCAGACTGGCCCCGGTGGAAGAACCGGTACAGCGGGAACACTACTCGGTGGACACCTCGAAGAACATCACCCCGGTGCTGGAGCAAGTGATTGGTTGGGCCCGCTCCGGCGGTCGAACCAGGCAAAAATCGGAAACAGGTGCATAACCCCAATGACGACGACGCAAAAGACCAAGGCATCAAATGCCAAAAATTCCTCCAAATCCCCCAAGACCAAAGCATTGGAGATTAACGTCGAGTCCGCTGATATCATCGGCATTGACACCCCGGCTCTGGTGGTCAACCTGTTCCGAGGAGTGAAGAAGCCCGGCGGCGCCACCGGGGCGGTGGACAAAGCCCTGGGCGGGGCAATCACCCAGTTGATCAAAGACGGGGAGATTAAGGGCAGCACCGGGGAGACCACCCTGATTCACACCCTGGGCAAGATCAAGCCCAGCCGGGTGCTTGTGGTGGGCCTGGGCCCCCAGGACAAGTTCGATGTCCAGGTCGTGCGCCGGGTGTCGGCCGAAGTCGTCAGGTTCCTGCGCCACAAGGGTATCTCCAGTGCCGCCACCATTGCCCACGGGTCGGGAATCGGCGGATTGGACCCTCGACAATCCGGCCAGGCCATCGCTGAGGGCACCCATCTGGGCCTCTACAAATTTGGGAATTATCTGACCAAGAACGGTGAAGCCACCACCGAGTTCAAGAAGATGACGGTTGTGGAGTTGGACAAGACTAGCGCCAAAGCCATCGACGCCGGAGTCAAACTGGGTTGCACTACGGCCCAGGCGTCCATCGTCGCCCGCAACATGGTGAACGAACCGGCCAACCACATGACCCCGTCCCGCATGGCCGAAGCCGCCAGCAAAGTGGCCAAGGACTAGGGTCTCAAGATTGAGGTGCTGGACAACCCAGAGATGAAGAAGATGGGTATGGGCGCGTTCATGGGGGTTGCCCAGGGCACCGACGAACCGGCCAAGCTCATCGTCCTGAGATACGATGGCGACCCCGGCAACGTGGAGAACAACCTGGGTCTCATCGGCAAGGGGATCACCTTTGACACCGGCGGGATATCTCTCAAGCCTCCCGCTGGCATGGAGTCAATGAAGGGCGACATGGCCGGGGGCGCGTCGGTCATTGCCGCCATGCAGATCATCGGGCAGCTCAAACCCAAGATAAACGTCTTGGCCGTGATAGCGGCGACAGAGAACATGCCTGGAGCGTCCGCCCAGCGCCCCGGAGACGTGGTGCGGGCCATGAATGGTAAGACTATCGAGGTAATCAACACCGACGCCGAAGGCCGTCTGGTGCTGGCCGACGCCCTGTGTTACGCCCGGGAGCAGGGCATCACCCGGCTGGTGGACGTGGCGACCCTGACCGGGGCCATGGTGACCACCCTGGGGAAAGCCTGCACCGGGATCATGGGCAACGACGATAAGCTGGTACAACAGACCATCGACGCCGGCAAAAAGACCGGCGAGAAGTTCTGGGAACTGCCCATGTTCGATGAATACAAAGACCTAATCAAGAGCGACGTTGCCGATATGAAGAACAGCGGCGGGCGGCAAGCCGGCTCCATCAGCGCCGCCCTGCTGCTGGCCGAGTTCGTGGACGGGGTGGCCTGGGTGCACCTGGACATTGCTGGCACATCAACGTCTGACAAAGCTTCCGGTTACCTGGTTAAGGGGGCCACCGGGGTACCGGTGCGCACACTAGCCCAATTGGCCATGGACCTAGCCGTAGAGCGTGCTCCCAGGAAGTCCAGAAGCAGAGCCAAGGCCAAGTAGGGGAGGCGAATCGTGACCAGTTCGTATCAGACCATCGGCCGGCCGGTGGGCCGGGCGGAAGGGCCAGCCAAAGTCACCGGCCAGGCCGTATACCCCGCCGACGTGAACCTACCGGGCACCCTGGTGGGCAAGTGTTTGCGCAGTCCCTTTCCCTACGCCAAGATAGTATCCATAGACCCGGACTCGGTGGCCGCAGCCCGGCGTTTGCCCGGCGTCCATGCGGTTTTGACCGCAGACGACATCCCGCCCCACCTGGTGGGCCGGATGCTCCGGGACATGCCCATGCTGGCCCGTGACGTGGTCCGCTTCGCCGGCCAAAAAGTCGTGGCTGTGGCTGCCGAAGACGACGACATCGCGGAAGAAGCCCTGAACCTCATCGAGATAGATTACCAGGAACTGGACCCCATACTCGACCTGACGGATGCCACAAAGCCCGGTGCGCCGGTTCTTCATCCCGAGTTCAGCGGTTACGCAGGCATACCTGACGGCCCTCAAGAGCACCCCAACATCGCGGGCCACGGCTCCTGGAAGCAGGGCGATGTCGAACAGGGCTTTGCCGACGCCGATTACGTATTTGAGCACACCTTCCGGACCAACCACCAACATCAGGCCTATATCGAACCCCATGCCTCGGTGGTCTTTCTGGACAACGGAGGCCGGGTCCAGACCTGGGTTAACAGCAAGATGCCCTTCCAGGTGCGCCAGCAATTGTCGGAGGGCATCGACCTACCCACCGAAGACATACGGGTTAACCCCACTACCATCGGTGGCGACTTCGGTGGCAAGGGCAGTTTCATGGACAGCCACCTGGGTTTCTGGCTATCCAAAACCACCGGCCGTCCCGTGCGCATGGTCATGACCTACATCGAAGAACTAATGGCGGGCAATCCCCGGCACCCGGCGGTGATGTCCATCAAGACCGGAGTGAAGAAAGACGGGACAATCACGGCCCGCCAAGCCCATCTGGTGTACGACAGCGGCGGATACGCGGCCTTCAAACCCCAGAGGGGTGTGACCTATGGCTCACGCTGCCTGGGGCCCTACAAGATACCCCACGGACAGATTGACTCGTATGTGGTCTACACCAACCAGGTGCCCTGTGGCAGCATGCGGGCACCCGGAGATCCCCAGTCCATCTTCGCGGCCGAGGCCCAGATCGACCTGATTGCCCGGGAACTGGGCATGGACCCAATCGAGTTCCGCAAGAAGAACCTGGTGCAGGACGGCGACGCGTCACCCCTGGGCCACCATTGGAAGAACATCATGGGTCTTAGGACCTTGGACGCCGCCATGAAAGAGGCGGGATACCAAGACGCCAAGCCTCAAAAGCGCGGCAAACTCACCGGGCGCGGCATGGCCATCAGTGAGAGACACGTGGGGGCCGGAAGCTCAACCGCCAAGGTGTCGGTGGACGCCGATGGTACGGTCACCCTCTACACCGCCCTGCCCGACACCGGCTCCGGCTTCTACACAGTGCTCCGGCAGATACTGGGCCAGGAGTTGGGTGTGGCCTACGACGAGATCAAACTGGAAACTTGGAGCACCGACGACGTGGCCTTCGAGACCGGCGTGGGCGGCAGCCGCGTCACCCATGTCGCCGGACAAGCCGTATACCGGGCAACCCAGGAACTGCGTCAGAAGATGGTGACCATGGCCGCCGACCTGTTCGGCTGGCCTGAAGACCAGACCGCGTTCTCCCAGGGCCAGGTGACCGCGCCCGGCCAAACTCCGGTGAGCCTGGGCGACTTGGTCTCCCGTTCTGGCGGCGTGATGGAGGCTGAAAACACCTATGACTCTGATCGGGACGAAGACATCACTGTGTTCTGCGTCCAGATCGCCGAGGTGGACGTGGACGTTGAGACGGGGCAGGTGCAACTGACCAAGTTCACCTCCGCCCACGACGTGGGGACCATCCTGAACCCTCTGGGACACCAGGGCCAGGTGGACGGCGCGGTGATGCAGGGTATCGGTTACGCCCTAACCGAGGAATTGCAATACGACGAAGGCCATGTAACCACCCTTTCCATGGGCGAGTACAAGATTCCGGCGATGCCCGACATGCCGGAGCTCCGGACCGTGCTGGTGGAGAGCGAAAGCGGCGGGCCGACACCCTACGGCGGCAAGGCGATCGGCGAGCAGGGAATCAGTTCCGTGGCCCCGGCCATCGTCAACGCCATCCTGGACGCCACCGGTGTCAGCATGACGGAGATTCCAGTTACTTCTGAGAAACTGTTCCGGGCCATGGAAGCAGCACACCGTAACGTCTGACCCGTGTTGTATAATTTCCGTTAATAGCCAACAGACACAAGCTAATAGTGACGAAGGAGCACAACCATGCCTAAGATTGAATTGCTGGGACACGTTGGGATCTACGCCGAGGACCTGATGAAGCAGCGGGACTTTTACACCCGCGTCCTGGGCCCCCAGATCGCGGATGAGGACTTGGAAGAGCGGGGAATGACCTTCCTCAGCGCCGATCCGGACCGGGAGCACCACGAGTTCGTGCTGATGAAGGGCCGCGTCTCCATCGACGGCGACAAGGTGATTCAGCAAACCTCCTTCATCGTTCCCAACCTGGACGACCTGAAGGAATTCCACGCGCGACTCCAGGATGAAGGTGTCCAGATCGACCGGATCGTCAGCCACGGCATAGCCTTTGGCATGTACTTCTTCGACCCCGAGGGCAACCACATCGAGCTGTACGTAAAAACCCCCTACAAAGTACCCCAGCCGCTGGGAGACCCCATCGACATCACCGCGCCCAACGAAGAACTCGAAGAAATTGCCAGGGCGCGCATCCCAGCCGCCAACTAGTCTCTCCTCTAGGCGAAACTGGCTGGCGAAAATCGCCCCCACTCTTACTCTCCCCCTTGCCAGGGGGAAGGCTAGGTCCCGATACCATCGGGAGGGGGACGTCGGAGATGGGGGTAGACACCAAGCTGTCCCGGTGGAAGGCCGAAAGGCGCGCCGCTTTCGTAGAAAACAGCGAGCCTGCCTCTCGGCCTTTTTGTATAGAATAGACCGGGCCTGATCAACCAGAAGATTATGAACAGCCATTGGTCAAAGCAACCCGGCCATTGCCGCGGAGTGCAGCCGCTATGAGCGGCGGCGAAGCGAGCCGGTACGCCGACCTTCCCCGCAGCTACCACATCTTCAAGTGGCGGGTCCTGCTGGCCTTCGCCGGCTTCTACCTGTTCCTCTATTTGGGCCGTTTCAACTTCTGGCCTGTGGCACCCTTGGTCAAAGACGACCTGGGGCTCAGCCACTTTGAGATTGGCCTGGTAAATGCGCTGCTCCTATGGGGCTTCGGCCTTGGAGACTTGGTCCATGGCCGGCTCAGCGAGGCCTATGGCCTGCGCCTGTGGATATTGATTGGCGCCATCCTCACCACCGTTCTCAACTGGGTCACCAGCTTCGCCACTTCGGCCGTCACCATGGCCATACCTTGGGGCATCGCCGGCTTCGTGAATGCCGCCTGTTGGGCCCCCGGCATCAGCATGGTTTCCCAATGGTGGCCCCGGCAGAACCGCGGCATGGCCATGGGCATCGTGGGCACCGCCGCCGGGGGAGCAATGGTGATGATGTGGTGGATCTCCGGCTACGTAGGCGCCGAGTGGGGCTGGCGGGCATCCTTCCGTTATCCCCCGTTGATAATCGCCGTGCTGGGCATCGCCTTCTACTTCATCGTCCGGGACCGGCCCTCCGACGTCAACCTGCCAGAGTACGTGGAAGAAGACGAAGTCTCGGCCATTCCTGAATCCCTGGACCCTCGGCGTCTCAAGGGCTTTGGCCCCTACAAAGAGCTGCTGACCAACCCCAGTTTCTTGCTGGCCAGCCACGTGAAAGGGTTGGAGAACGTGGTCCGCTACGGCCTCACCACCTGGGTGCCCATCTACTACTTCGAAGAGGGAGGGTTGTCCATCGAGTCCACCGTGTTGCTCACGATTTTGCTGCCCCTGGGCTACCTGATTGCCCCTCCGCTATCCGGGATAATCTCGGACCGGTACTTGGGCAGCCGCCGCCAGCCCATGGTCATCTTCTCCTGTGCTGTCAGCGCTGTGGTCCTGGTGGGCATCGCTCTGGCGCCACCGGTCAACGTGACGCTGGGGGCGGTGTTGCTGCTGGTCGGCGGACTGTCCATGGGTATGTCTCCCATGTCCACCGTGGCCGTGGATATCGCCGGACGCCACATGTCAGGCACGTCTTCGGGCCTGTTGGACGCCCATGGTTACGCCTACGCCGGAGCCCAGGCCCTCATCTTCGCCGTAGTGCTGGACATGGCCGGCAGCCCCTGGCCCATTGTGTTCGTGGCCATGGCGGCCACCAGGATAATCTCAGGAATCATGATTTCCGCTGTCAAGGTCTAACGCCGGTCTTAAGCCTCACAGGGGTCTGCTCTTGACGCCCTTCGGTCCAGGTTGACATCCCATCCCTTGATGCTAGAATTAGTAATCGCAACCACTTGCAATAACATCCAATCGCAGAATTACTCGCCCAGTTTTGAAAACCCAGGGTAGGCAGCAATGATTAAGCACGAAAAGGCCATCGAGACCCTGCGTCTCAAGGGCCACCGTCTCACCCCTCAACGGCTGATAGTGCTGTCCATTATCGCCTCGGGCGTCGGCCACATGGGCGTCGACGAGGTCTACCAGGCCGCCAAAAAAGCCTACCCATACATGGACATCGCCACCGTCTACCGCACTCTGCACCTGTTCAAAGAATTGGGCGTCGTGACCGAGGTGGCAATCGGCGACCGGCTGCGTTTTGAGCTAACCGACCCCGACGGGCATCACCACCACATGGTGTGCCGGGCCTGCAACGGCGCCTTCAACCTCAGCCCCCATTACCTTGCGGAGTTCCGCGACACCCTGAACAAGGAATTCGGTTTTGAACCGGACCTGGAGCATTTTGCCGTCAGCGGCGTATGCGCCCAATGCCAGGAAGCCGATAAAGATAAAGAGATTCAGAACTAGATGGAGCCCTTGCTACCCGGCTTGCCTCAAACCTGTCATTCTGAGGAGCGCCGTAGGCCGACGAAGAATCTCGTTTCAACTGGGAATGACGGCGCAGGGAGAACGAGACCCCTCGCTACGCCCGGGGTGACAAGGGGAGGCGTGCATGGCGCCCCGATAGAATCGGGGCCACGGGCCAGGATTATTACTGTTGATGCAAAGCACATTTTTCGCCTCCCTGGACTATGGGCACTCGTGCTTGTGGCACTGATCATCAGCGCCTGCGGAGGCGGGACGACGAACGAACCTCAGCACCTATTACTGGAGCACGAATTGTTAAAGGTGGTGACCACCGTGTCGCCCATCACCAGCATCGTTGAGAATATCGGAGGTTCGCGGATCGAACTGGAGGGCGTGGTCCCCGAGGGCGTAAACTCCCACACCTTTGAGCCGACCCCCTCAATGGCCAAACTCATGGCCCAAGCAGACCTCATCATCATGAACGGCCTTTTTCTGGAGGAACCGACCCTGGCTTTGGCCGAGTCTAACAAGCAAGACGAAGCCGTGATTCTGTCCCTGGGCGACCAGGCCATCTCCCGGGAAGACTGGCAGTTTGACTTCACCTTCCCAGAGACCGCAGGCCACCCCAATCCCCATCTCTGGCCGGACCCGAACCTGGGACTGCGCTATGCTGAGTTGGTCCACGACCAGTTGGCCGCACTGGACCCGGACAACGCCGGTTATTACGGAGAGAATCTGGAGCGGTTCCGCAGCAGAGTCACACAGATGGACCAGGCCATCAGGGCTGCGGTGAGGACGGTCCCGGAACAGAACCGCAAGCTGCTGACCTACCATGACTCCTGGGCCTATTTCGCCAAGCAGTACGGTATGGAGGTCATCGGCGCGGTCCAGCCCTCGAATTTCTCCCAGCCTTCCGTGAGGGAGGTTGCCAGCCTGATTGACCAGGTAAAAGCTCTGGGCCTGCCGGCCGTGTTCGGTTCAGAAGTGTTCCCCAGTGATGTCCTGGAGGCAATCGCCGACGAGGCCAATGCTAGATTCATCGATGATCTGGCCGATGACGACCTGCCGGGTAAGCCGGGCGACCCGGAGCATTCCTACCTGGGGTTGCTGCGCCAGAATCTGGAAGTAATGATCCCGGCCTTGGGCGGGGATGCCAGCGCAGTGGCCGGCCTGGATACCTCCAACACGTTCGACGGGGCCAGCGGGGCCATTTACCCACAATAGGGGGCCATCCTCCCCGCAATAGAGGGAAAAGCGCATGTACCTGCATCCACGGTTATTGGCCCTGGCAAATGACGTCAGGTGGCGGATGATTTTGGCGGCCATCGTCGGCATGCTGGCCGTCGGCGTAGGCATCGCCCGGTTGGCCGTCGCTGCGGTGATTATCGTCAAGATCATCGTTGATGGGGTGGAGTTCTCAACCTTGACCTGGACCTTGGCGGCCATGGCCGGTCTGATTGTGCTGCGGAGCGGGATGCAATACCTTCAGGAGGTCATCAGCCATCACACCGCGAGTATCGTCAAGGTGGAGCTGCGCGCACGGCCAGGCGGAGCAGGGCCGGCAGCATGACGGTCAACATGAAAACCACACGGACCACTCACACCGCCGGCGGGAGCCGATGCCCGGCATGCCGGACGAGGACCCGCACCATCACCATTAACCAAAGACAATCATCCAAACGGGCGGACCCACGCGTCCGCTGAAAGAAGACCATAAAGGAATACCATGCTACATCCCCTGCCACACCAACGAGGGCCCGGAGAGCCCATCGTCGAGATAAACGGCGTTACGTGCGGCTACGAAAAACAGAGGGTTCTTGTCGACGTTAGCCTCCGCATCATGCCTGGCGACTTCGTGGGACTGCTGGGCCCCAGCGGCTCCGGCAAGACCACCCTTCTGCGCGCCGTCTTGGGGGCAGTTGACCTCTATGAAGGCGAGGTCTTGGTCAACGGCGTCGCCACCTCCAGAAAACGGCCCCGGGTTGGCTACGTTCCCCAATTGGAGACCATCGACTGGAACTTCCCCGTCACCGTCCGGGAAGTAGTGATGATGGGGCGTACCATGGAGAACCGGCTCTTCCCTTGGTACCGCAAAGAGGAGAAGGAACTGGCTGGCGAGATGATGGCCCGGTTGGGCATCCTAGACCTGGCGGAACGGCACATAAGGGAGCTTTCCGGCGGCCAGCAACAGCGGGTCTTCCTGGCCCGCGCCCTGGTCAGCAGCCCGGAACTATTGTTGTTGGACGAGCCGACGTCGGGAGTGGACATCAAGACCAGGGACGACGTGATGCACCTGCTCCACGACCTCAACCATCAGGGCGTCACCATCATCATCACCACCCATGAGATAAACGCCGTGGCCGTGCACCTGCCCTGGGTTGTGTGCCTGGCGGGACGGGTCTTGGCCGAGGGGCCGCCGTCGGAGGTGATAACCACCGAGGTCTTGAAGTTGACCTACGGCGCGGACATGCCGGTGATTCACTATGAGGGCATGACCATCGTGGCGGAGAGTCCTCATTCTTACGTTAGCAACGGGAAAAATCAGGTGCCTCCAGTCCATGTCCACGAGCCCGGCGGCGATCCCGACGAAGGAGCCAGCCACTCTCATGAGGTTGGTGGCGATTCGACCGAAGAAGCCACCCATGTCCATGATCCTGACGGCGATTCAAAGGAAGAAGCCGGCCATGTTTGAACCATTTGACTACGAGTTCTTCGTGCGAGGTCTAATCGCCGCCACCCTGGTAGGCGGACTGTGCGGCATGATTGGCGTGTACATCGTCTTAAAGAGGATGGCCTACATCGGACATGGCCTGTCCCACGCCATACTTGGCGGGGCGGTGGTCAGTTTCGTCATGTCCATCAACTTCCTGATAGGCGCAACCATCTGGGGTTTCTTCTGCGCCCAGTTGATTACCCTAACCTCCAAGAAGCAAAAGATAGCAGCCGACGCCGCCATCGGAGTGATAACCACCGCCAGCTTCGCCTTGGGCATCGTGCTCATCAGCCGCTATAAGTCCTTTACCCGCGACTTCGAAGCCGCCCTATTCGGCAACATTCTTGGGGTAAGCGTAGGAGACCTAATGGCCATAGTCGTCGTCACTTTGGCGACCATGGCCGTGTTGTTCGTGGCCTACAAGCATTTCTTATTCGCGACCTTCGACGGAGAGGTGGCCCGGTTCTACGGCGTGCCCACCGGCTGGGTGGAGACACTGTTCTCCCTGGTGCTGGCGGCGACCATCGTGGTCTCAATGCAGGTATTGGGAGTGCTGCTCATCACCGGGGCCACGGTGATACCGCCCATCGCCGCCCGGATGCTGAGTGACCGCTTCCAGACGGTGCTGCTGCTCTCCACCGGCTTGGGCGCCGCCTGCGGGTTCGTGGGCATCTACCTCAGCTATTTCATCGATGTCTCGTCGGGGGCCAGCGTAGTCCTGGTTGAGGCTGCGGTGTTCGCCTTGGTCATGGCATACACCAATCTCCGGCCACGGCGCGTGCCCAACCCGCTGCAGGACTCCCGTCCGGCCACGTTAGGCCAGCCAAATCCGGGGGAGTTGGATTAGCAGATAAGATTAACACCGGGATATACTGATAGGTGATAGTAGATGGGGTCTGTGATGTCAATCGAATCTGTAGCCATACTTAGCCCTGGAGACATGGGGCATGCCATAGGGCAACTTTTGAGAGAAAACGAACTGCGGGTCCTCACCTGCCTGGCGGGCCGCAGCAACCGGACGCGGCAGCTTTCGGAACAGGCGGGTATCACCGACGTGCCCAACCTGAACGAGTTGGTCGAGCAGTCCGACGTCTTGATGTCACTAACCGTTTCCGAGGCGGTGCGCGGACTGTGCCGGGAGGTTGCCGACGCCGTGAAGGCTACCGGGGCCAGCCTGCTGTTCGCCGAGTGCAACGCCATCGCTCCCAAGTTGAGCCGGGAGATGGAGGGCGTCTTGACCCAAGCCGGCGCCCGGTACGTCGACGCTTCTGTCATCGGCGGGCCGCCCAAGAACGGCTCCAGCCCCCGGGTCTACGCCTCGGGCGGCAACGCGGCCGAGTTCGAGCAGCTCCGGGACTTCGGTCTTGACGTCCGAAACCTGGGGCCCCAATTGGGCCGGGCGTCGGGCATCAAGATGTGCTACGCCGCCATGACCAAGGGAACGACAGCTCTGCAAGCCGAACTGCTGATTGCGGCCGACAAAATGGGCCTGACCCAGGAACTGATGGCCGAATTCAGCGGCAGCCAGCCGGCGGTGGTCAAGCGCATGGAAGGCTGGATACCCGGAATGCCAGCCAAGTCCCGCCGCTGGATCAGCGAGATGGAAGAGATTGAGGCGACTTTCCAGGAACTGGGATTAACACCCAACATCTTCAAGGGCGTAGCCGACATGTACCGCATGATTGGCGAAACCCCGTTGGGCGACGAGACTCCGGAGGATAAAGACGCGGAAAGAGGCCTTGCGGAGACCATCCGCATCATCGCCGAGTCCACCGGTGACTGAACCGGCTCCTCGTAAACTCGCGGACGAAATAGCCCCGGATTTCCCCCTAGATGAACAACCCGACACTTTGCTCTACCCGGTCGCGCGCCCGGGTTCCTTGGCCGTCATGGTGCTCGCCACCTAGTTGCATGGGGCGACGGCGCTCGATAAACTGCGGTCATGCTCCAGCGCGTCAGAGATAGTTACGCGGACCCAGTGAAAGCGCAGCGGTACCGACACGCTGCGCTGCTGATTGCTACGGCTGCATTTGTGGTCATCGGAATCGGCAACGCTGTAGACCCGCCAGAGCCCGGCAGCGTTTATGAGAAAGAGGGCCTGATTGGCATGCTGTTGGTTGTCGGTTCGACACTTCCACTCGGGATCGCATTCCGCTACCCGATAATTGCGCTGGTTGTGATCATGGCGTCATTCACGGCGCACTCCGGCCTCAACCACGACGTGATCTGGGTCGTCCAGTTCACCGCCCTACTTTCGGCCTTCATGGCAATCACCAAAGGTGGGGATCGCCAGTCCCTTCTCGTGCTCTTGCTGGTCTACATCGGCGTCGTCGTCACATTCGGTGTATTTCAGGAAGACGAAAGAGTGGGCAACGTTTTGGTCCAGATTCTGCTTTTCGGCGGACTCTGGATAATCGGCAACCTGTTCCGTACGCGCCGAATCCGGCTCGAGTCGACCGAGCATGTGCTTGCAGAACTGGAAGCCGAGCAAGACCGCCTTGCCAGAGAGGCTGTTCGGGACGAGCGCGACCGTATTGCCCGCGATCTCCACGACATAATTGGGCATACGCTCAACATCATCGTCGTCCAGGCGGGCGCCGCACGAACAGTGTTTAAGGCGAGACCGGATCAGGCGTTTGAATCCTTGAATTCGATCGAGACGACCGCGCGGCAGTCACTGTCTGACATGGAGCGTATGCTCGGGATTCTTCGGCCATCGGAAGCCGTGGGGAGCCACGCGCCGCGCAGTCAGGCCTGGGGCAGGTCGAAAGGCTTGCCGAGCAGTTCACAGACGCGGGCTTGCCGGTGGAGGTGAACGTGGATGGGGAACCGCGTAAACTCTCACCGAGCCTAGACCTCTCCGCATACCGGATCGTGCAAGAGGCCCTCACCAACGCCCTGAAGCACGCCGGTCCTGCCCGGGCTCGGGTTGCCGTAACATATCTTTCCAACAAGGTGGAGGTGGAGATTGTCGACGATGGCCGAGGTTCAGGCGATAACAGGCAAACCACAGGTGGTGGCCGGGGGCTGATTGGGATGAGGGAAAGAGTCTCCCTCTTTGGGGGCGAACTGGACGTTGGTCCCGCCGCAGACGGTGGCTACCGCGTGCATGCCAGTTTGCCGATTGAGGATAACATTTAATGAGCATCCGGATTCTCATCGCAGACGACGAAGAACTTGTGCGTACCGGGTTCCACATGATCCTAGATTCCGAGGGCGACTTCGAAGTACTTGGCGAGGCGTCGAATGGGATTGAGGCGGTGGAGATGGCCCAGTTGCTACAGCCCGATGTCATCCTGATGGACATTCATATGCCCGGCATGGACGGCCTGGAAGCGACGAGGCGGATCGTTGAGGATGAGAAAACTCCCAATAGCCGGGTGCTGATTCTCACTACGTTTGACCAGGATGAGTACGTCTATCGGGCATTGCGGGCCGGCGCCAGCGGGTTCCTGCTCAAGCGGACCCCGGCGGCGACCCTGGTCGAAGGGATCAACGTAATCGCAGACGGCGACGCGCTCCTGGCGCCTTCGGTTACTCGCCGGCTGATCGACCAATTCGCCAACACGCCGGAGCCCGATAAGCCCGAGGCAGAAGCGCTGAATGTCCTCAGCCAGCGGGAACTGGAGGTCCTCACTCTCGTTGCCAAAGGTTTGTCCAACGGCGAATGCGCCGAGCAGCTCTTCTTGGGGGAGGGCACCGTTAAGACGCATGTGAAACGCATCTACACCAAGCTGGACCTCCACGACCGCACACAGGCGGTTATCTTCGCCTATCAGACGGGAATGGTCGATCCATAGATGCCCTGACGCCCTCAATGCCCCTGCGTTCTCGAATATCGAGGACTAGAAACCGGCCCATCTCCCGCCTTTCGTTGAGCTAACCCTACCGCACCTCGGACCCTCATACCCTCGCGCCTACGAGTGGCGTCGAAGTCGTTACCTCTGCAGAGGTACTTCGCGTCAAGTCTTGTCCCTCCAATGGGGTCAGCAAGTTCCCCCGATAGGGAGACGCCAGCAATGATGCCTGTCGTTATCGTTGGTGGAACACCCATTCAGGAGGATGGCAAGAATGTTTGAAGCAATGCGGAGATACGGGAACCGGACTTCGGTAAACGCCGATTCTGTGGGCGACCAGCGTGCCGGCAAAGCGTCGCCCGTGTCGATGACGGGGCGGATCGCGGGGTGGACCGCGCGGCACGCCGTGATCACCCTGGCGGTTTGGATGGTTGTCCTGGTCGGCGCGTTCGTACTCGCCGGCAACCTAAACGTCTCCAGCGATGGAGGGGTCGAGAGTACTGACGCACGCAGGGCCAGTGCTCTCATCGAAGAAGCGACAGGAGCGGAGCCTCCCGCCGAAGAGTTTGTGCTTGTGGAAGCCAACAGCGGGCCGATCAACGAAGAACTATTTGCCTCAGTTGTCGGTTCAATCGTCGCAGAGATGCGCGCACTTCCAATCGTGAAAGAGGTGATCAGCTACCAAGACGGGGCGGACACCTTTCGCACGCCCGACGGCCGGAAGGCGCTGATCCAGGTCACCACTAACCTCGCCCAAGACGACGAACTTGAGCCGGCTGACTCTGTTCTGGATGTGGTAGAGGAAGCGAACCTGAGTTCTGGCCTTCGGGTCACTACTATCGGCAACACGAGTGTCGAGCGCCTCTTCGGTGAGATGGCCGACGAAACGTTCCAGAAGGGCAAGATGATTGGCGTCATTGCAGCCCTTGTCATCATGCTTGCTGTCTTCGGCGCCGTCGTCGCAGCCTTGATCCCCATTTCGCTCGCCATCGTCGCCGTGCTAACGGCAGTCGGGATCATCGCGCTCATCAGCATGGCCCAAGAACTGAACGAGTTCACTGTCATCGTGACCACCATGGTCGGCTTGGCTGTGGGAATCGATTACACACTATTTATCGTCCAACGGTTCCGCGAGGAACGCGATCTAGGTCTGGAGCGGTACGACGCAATCATCATGGCGGGCTTAACCGCGAGCCGCACCGTACTATTCTCTGGGGTCGCGGTGGCCATCGCGCTAGCCGGCATGCTAATCATGCCCGACATCCTGTTTAAGAGCTTCGGAGTCGGCACCATGGTCGTTGTCGTAACGGCGGTGGCTGCGGCTTTGACGCTTCTTCCGGCCTTGCTCGGATTGCTGGGAGACCGCGTCAACTGGTTGACCATACCAATCATCGGCAGGCGCCGCTATCAGGAGAGCGGCGGAGGATTCTGGGGCGCAATCACGGGCGTTGTGACGGCCCATCCGGCGATCAGCGTTGTTGCGACGGCCGCGATCCTGATAGCCTTGACCCTGCCGGTTACGACCATGGAGCTTGGCTCGGGCGGCATCAGCATGTTGCCAGATGACACGGATGAAAGGCACGCGTTCGATGTCGTAATAGCTGAGTTCGCGGACGGAATAATCACAGCCGACATTGTAGTGTTGGCTCCAGACGTCAGCACTGCCCCGGTGCAAAACGCCATCGAGGACCTGACCGCGTCCATCGAATCCGATGACACTTCGGGACTGCGGAGTCAATAGCTGGCCCCAACGGCGAAATGGTGGATATCAGATTCTCCATAGCGTGCGATATCTCCAGTGACGAATCAAT
This sequence comes from Dehalococcoidia bacterium, assembly GCA_965237595.1. Classification (GTDB taxonomy): domain Bacteria; phylum Chloroflexota; class Dehalococcoidia; order Lucifugimonadales; family UBA3495; genus UBA9611. Next base: position 199,006 of record CBDEFY010000001.1, read on the forward strand.
CGATGCCATCAAACGCATACGTTGAGGTGGACCCGGAAATTCGGACAGGTGGTTAAGTGAGAGTTCTGCTCCTAAAATAGCCACAGCTGTTGCTGTGAGGGAGGAGTGGGACATGTCAAAAGAGCGGAGGAAGCACAGCCCAACATTCAAGGCCAAGGTGGCCCTGGAAGCGGTGAAGGGTGAAGAGACGGTGGCCCAACTGGCCGCCCGCTACGAGGTCCATCCCGGGCAGATCCAGGCCTGGAAGAAGTCCTTGTTGGAAGGAGCGGTCGGCGTCTTTGGTGGGAACCAAGACAAACGCCAGAAGAGCGATGGGGTCCTTGTTGCCCGGCTCTATCAGCAGATCGGCCAACTGAAGGTTGAGCGGGATTTCTTGGCGGAGAGGCTCGGTCCATGAGCCGGGAGCGGCGGCGGGAGATGGTGGACCGGCGGCACCCAGCCTTGTCCACAGTGAGACAGTGCGCCTTACTGAGCATCAGCAGGTCCAGCCTAAACTACCGGCGCAAGGGGACTTGCTCGGAGAACCTGACCGTGATGAAGGCGATGGACCACCAGTACCTAAGTACCCCCTTCTACGGGTCGCGGCGCATGAGGGTCTGGCTGGGCACTCAAGGTCACAGGGTGAACCGGAAGCGGGTCCAGCGTCTGATGCGGACCATGGGACTACGTGCCATCTACCGGTGGCCCCGGACCAGCAAGCCGGGGCCAGGGCACAAGGTGTATCCCTACCTCCTGAGCGGCATGGAGATCACCAGACCAAATCAGGTGTGGGCCGCCGACATCACCTACATCCCCATGGCCAAGGGTTTCTTATACCTGGTGGCCATCATGGATTGGTACACGCGGTACGTGGTGGCCTGGCGTCTTTCCAACACCTTGGATGCTGATTTCTGTGTCGAGACATTGGAGGAAGCGCTTGGCAAGGGGAAGCCAGAGGTCTTCAACACCGACCAGGGCAGCCAGTTCACCGGCGAAGCCTTTACCGGTCTCCTAGAGCAGCACGGAGTGAGAATCAGCATGGACGGGAAGGGACGCTACACCGACAACATCTTGTTGGAGCGGCTGTGGCGCACGGTTAAGTACGAGGAGGTCTACCTGAAAGCCTACTCCAACGGGCGAGAAGCCAAGGCCGGGCTTGACGCATACTTCAGCTTCTACAACAACCAAAGACCCCACCAGGCCTTGGGCTACCGGACACCGGCTGAGGTGTTCAAAGGAGACTTGGCGCCATCAGATGAACGGTCAATCAATGGGAAACGGGCACCGAACGGAGCGTTCTCAGACCTTGGAAAGACGGCGGAACTCCCACTTAGTTTTGCACCAAACCTGTCCAACTAATTGGGTCCACCTCACGTAACGACTATGTTCCGGCAGCGTTCGCTGGCGTCGACGCGGAGGTGCTAGTGGGTGGTGGGACCGCCGAAGTGATGGACTCGGTGGATATCGTCGGGCAATACGTACCGCTGATTATGGCGGCGGTGTTGGCGGCCAGCTTGCTGCTACTGCTGGTCGCTTTCCGCTCAATCGTTGTGCCGATAAAGGCAGTGGTGATGAACCTGCTGTCTGTTGGCGCGGCTTATGGGATGGTGGTGCTGGTCTTCCAGAAGGGTGTCGGGAGTAAGTTGTTCGGCTTCCAGGAGGTCCCGGTCATCGAGTCGTGGATCCCTCTGTTCCTCTTCGCCATCCTCTTTGGACTATCCATGGACTACCACGTCTTCTTGCTCAGCCGGATCAAGGAGCGGTACGACCAGACCGGCGACAACTCCGGTTCCGTCATGTACGGTCTGAAATCGACCGCTTCGATCATCACCGGCGCCGCCCTGATCATGGTTGCTGTCTTCGGCGGCTTCGCCCTTGGGCCCTTGTCCATGTTCCAGCAGGTGGGCTTCGGACTGGCGGTGGCGGTGATCCTGGACGCCACCATCGTCCGCATGGTGCTGGTTCCCGCCAGCATGGAACTGCTGGGTGACAAGAACTGGTACTTCCCAAATTGGCTGGAATGGCTGCCCAAGATCAGTATCGAGGGAGCCCGGAGCGCCGAGCCGGCTATGGCAAGCGACGACGGAGATTAGGCTAATTAAGATGGCCTATGCGGAGGCGTTGCCGCCGGAAGATGCGTGGCCCACCCCGTGGGCCACGCATCTCGGAATATTATCGCTGGAGGCCAATAAATGAGTGATCTAAGAAAAATACCTTTCTTCGGCGTCGTCACCGACCCACAGAGCTACCTCAACATCGTCTATCTGCTTTCGGGTTTGCTGCTGGGCATTGCCTACTTCGTCTTCCTGGTGACAGGCCTCTCCTTGGGCTGCTGATCACCCTGGCCGGAATACCGATCCTCCTAGCGGTGCTAGCCGGGTCCTGGGTTTTGTGCGGGTTCGAGCGAAGGTTTGCCATCGCCATGCTCAATGAAGATATTCCTTTGCAAACCGTGCTGCCGGCTGCCCCCGGTATGTGGCCAAGGCTCAAGAGCCACCTGACCAACCAGCTGACCTGGACGGGCATATTCTACCTTCTGTTGAAGTTCCCCGTGGGCATTGCCACCTTCACAATCGCGGTGACCTTGACGACGGTCGCCGGCGCCCTGCTGGGCGCCCCGGCGTATTACTGGGTCGACGAGGGAATCGATCTGGGCATTTGGCAGGTTGACGTACTGTGGGAGGCCCTCATATTGACCCTCGCCGGGGTCCCCGCGGTTTTCGTAGCGCTTCACCTGGTGAACGGGACGGCCTTCCTGTCGGGGAGGATCGCCCGGGTGATGTTGGGGAAGATGCGCTGAGGACGCCCGCAGGAGCCGGTTTTTTGCGTCGAAGCCAAAATCAGGAGCTTCGCCGATTACGACAGCCAAGGAATAGCCTCTTATGGAGAGGTGAATCCACCTTCCGGCCTTCGCTGGAATGACGAAAAGGCGGGTCTCCTTCGACGAGCTCAGGATGAGCGGGTTTGGTCAACGGAAGAACAGCCTAACTAATCGCCCCGCAAACGAAAGAGCCCCGGAGGCGACATCAGTCTCCGGGGCTCTTTCCTTCCATTCTACCTGGCGAAGGGCCCTTACTGTTCGGTCTGCTCCGTTTGGCTGCCTTTTACGGTGATGGTGATGTGGGCCATGGACGTGGTGTCTGGGGCACCGTGCCAGTGGTTCTCGCCGGCGGGGATGACCACCACATCGCCCTCGGTAACCGTCAGGGACTCGTTGTCGTTGGCCACCGTGCCGGTGCCTTCGGTGATGACCAAAATCTGGTCTCCCGAGTGCTTGTGGAACTTGTTCCTTGAACCGGCGTCGAAGGCGACGATGGCGAAGTTGAAATTATTGCTATCCTCGGGGTTCAAGATGGACTGGCGCCAGACCTGGGTGCCGGTCATCAGGCCGCCGGTCATCTCGGCCTTGGTCTTGGCCACGCTGCTCATAGTTACTTTCTTCAAGATTCCCTCCTGCTGCTGGCCCGCCTCCAGCGGGCGATTTTACCGGACATAATAATACAGTCCAGCCTGGGGTAAGTCCACCGCCGGGCGCCGGGAGTTCTAACCGGCGCCGGCCCAATCCTTGCCCAGTCACTCTTTGGCAGTGAGGACCCTGACTCCGCCTTTGAATACGGCGGCCACGTCCCGCAGACGCTCGAGGTCTTGGCTGGGGTCGCCGTTCACCACCAATAGGTCGGCTTCCTTGCCCGGCTCCACGGTGCCGATGGAGTCCTGGATGCCCAGGGCCGCCGCCGGACTGCGGGTCCCCGCGTAGATGGCCGCAAGGGGCGGTAGCCCGGCGGCGTGGAGCGCCAGTATCTCGCCTTGGAAGTCGCCGAACGGGTAACTGCCCCAACCGCAGTCAGAGCCGCCAACCAGCTTCACCCCGGCCTTGATCAGCTTGCCGAACTGGTCCATGGAATTCTCCCCGGACACTGTGGAACGCTCTAATCTGACCTGTTCATCGGGAGTAAGGGGACGTTCCTCCATTATCTTGGACAGCATGGCCCGGCTGGCCCGGCCGATGTTCATGGTGGGGTTGAGCCAGGTTTCAGAGGCCGCCAACCGGTCTGCGGTCTTCTGATCGAACCGGTAGCTGCCGTCGTTGTCGTAGAAGGAGCAGTGCAGAATGGCGTCCACGCCGGCGTCCAAGGCGGAGTTGACGGCGTCGGTGCGGCGACAGTGGGCCAGACGGAACGGCCCCGGTTGTGGGCCTCGTCCACGATGGCGGTCAACTCCGCCACCGAATACGACGCCCGGTAAGGGTCGCTGGTGATGGTGCTACCGCCAGAGGCGGTTATCTTAATGAAGTCGGCCCCCTGCTTGATCAGGTAGCGGACCTGCTGGCGCACTCCCTCCACCCCGTCGGCCTCACCGCCCATGTACCAGAGATGGCCGCCCGTCACGGTCACCGGCGGTCCCGAGACCAAGACCCTGGGGCCTTCCACCAGTCCTTGGGCCAGTCCTTCTTTCAGCGCGAATCCGGTGCGGTTCCAGGAGCCGCAATCGCACATGGTAGTGACGCCGGAGGCTACGGCGACGGCAGAATTGCGGGCCGACCGGAGCAGGCGAACCTCGTCATTGTCCTGGTTGACCTCCTCGCCGGTCCGGCCGTCGCTGGGCATGTTGGTATGGGTGTGAATGTCGAACAGTCCCGCCAGCAAGCTCCCGTTGGGAAACTCCAGCGTCTCCCGTTCAGCGCAGCCGCTGTCCAGGCTCTCAACCTGGGATGCCGGGCCGACCCATCTGATGGCGCTCCCCTGGATGGCTACGGCCATGCCTTCTTGGACCTTGTCACTGACCCCGTCGATTAATTTGCCGGGCAAGATCATTCTGAGGGTGTTGTCAGATTGGGGCAACGCACTTCTCCAGAATCTACGAGAACGATTGACCGGCTACCAAGTCGAAGCAGGCCGGGCGGGGCCGGCTAGATTATAGCCTACCGGCGTTCCCGCAACATGAGAAACGTTAAGGGTACGGCCGACGCGGCGATGAGCAGGAGCGCTGGCAACGCCGCCCGGGCGAAGAACGCTTCCGAGGCCGCCGACCAGATAGAAGTGGCCAAGGTGTTGAAACCGATGGGACTGAGTATCAGCGTCGCGGGCAACTCCTTCATCACCAATAGGAAGACCAAGGCCCCCCCGGCCAGTATCCCCGGCCGGGCCACCGGCAGTGTCACCGAGGAGAAAGTGCGTAGAGGGCTGTTGCCCAAGCCCCGGGCCGCCTCTTCAATCCGGGGGCTGATTTGTAATAAAGAGGTGCGCACCGCGCCCAGCGCCGGTGACAGAAACAGCACCACGTAGGCCAACAACAATAAGCCGGTGGTCTGGTACAAGGGTGGTGCGTAATTGGCCCCGAAGAACACCAGCGCCAGCGCTATGGCGATCCCCGGCAGGGCAAACCCCACGTAACTGAGCCGTTCCAGCAATCCGCTCAGGACGCCGGGATAGCGCACCGAAAGGACCGCAACCGGCAGGGCGGCAACCACCGCCGCCGCCGCCGCCAGAGCCGAGACATACACTGAGTTTCTGACCGCTTCCCAGACCAGGGTCAGGGGTTCCCCGGCGTTGATTCCCCTGGCGACCCAGTAGCCCAATATGGACATGGGCGCGGCCAGGGAAACGGCCACGACCGTCGAGCAGAATGCCACCGCCGGCCAACGCCACCGGCCAAGACGGACCATTGACGGAGGACGGGACGCGGCCGACGAGCTGCTGTAGTAACGAGCCCGGCCCCGGCTGAACACTTCCAATCCCACGATGGCCAGGGCCAGCACCACCAATGATAACGACATTCCGGCGCCCAGGGTCCGGTCCAGGGCTGATTCGTACTGCACGAAAATTGCCCAAGTAAAGGTCTCATAACGCAGGAGCGACACCGCTCCGAAGTCGGAGAGGGTGTACAGGGCCACCAACAGTCCTCCGGCGGCGATCCCTGGCCGCAGCAGGGGCAGGGTCACAAAGAAGAAGGTGGTCCAACCGCTGCGGCCCAGGCCCCGGGAGGATTCCTCCAGGGAGGGGTCCATTCGCAGCAGGGCCGCCCGCACTGTTAGCACCACATAGGGAAAGCTCAGGAAGGTCAGGGTCAGCATGGCGCCGGCCAACCCGTGGATGTCCGGGAGACGGCCAACGGCAAATGGCCCGTCCAAAGCCTGTTGGAGCATGCCCCTTGGGCCGAGGGCAGCGACCACGATAAATCCTGCCACGTAACTTGGTATGACCAACGGCAGGGCGGACAACACCACCCAGGTGCGTCGTAATGGCAGGTCGGTGCGGGTGGTGAGCCAGGCTATTGGCAGCGCCAGGACTACGGATGCTCCGGTGACGGTGACCACCAGCAGAACCGTCCGGCCCAGTATCTCCGCCACCCTTGGGCGGAAGAGCAGGTCCCAGACCTCGCCTCCGGAGTCGAAGGTCCGCACCACCAGATAGACCAACGGCAACAGGAGCGCGGCCCCCACTACCAACGCTGGGGCCCAGACCACCGCCGGTGGGGCGCTTCGGCCTCCCGTCAATGACCTCAGCCCAGCCGCCGTCAATGAAGAGAAGCTCACGGGACCACGCCCGCCTCACGTAGCAGCCTTTGAGTGCCATGCAGGTCGGCCAGGTCCGCGGAGGAGAGGTTGGGGTTGTTAATCTCGGATAATGGTGTGACGCCCTCGGCCACGGGGATGCCAGCGGCCAGGGGGTACTCAAAGGTCGCGTCCACGAAATATTGCTGAGACTCCTCCGACAGCAGGAAATCCACGAACCGCTGAGCGTTTATTTCGTTGTCCGACGCTGACAGGATTCCGACGCCCGAGACCATCACGATGGCCCCCGGCCCTCCCGCCGGCGGATGGTAGTTGCGGGCGCCAAATGAATCGCCCTCTTCGGCCAGGAACCGGTGCAGGTAATAGTGGTTCACCAGTCCAACGTCAATCTCGCCCGCCGCGGCCGCTGAGACGATGGGAGTGTTCTTGGGGTAGACCTTGGGGTCGTTGGCCTGAATATCCTCCAGCCATTGAACGGTCTTGGCCTCGCCCCACATCGCGCGCATGGCGGTCACCATGGTCTGGAAGGAGGCGTTGGTGGGTGCCCATCCGATGCGGCCCCTCCATTTGGGATCGACAAACCCGGTCAAATCTTCGGGCAGGTCCTCCGGGGTTAGCCGCTCGGTGTTGTAGACCACGGTCCTGGCCCGGCCCGAAACTCCGACCCAAACGCCGGTGGGAGAGACCGCCCATCGGGGCACCCTTACCAGGGTGTCGGCGGGCAGCGGCTCCAACAGCTCTGCCACAGCGCTGAGTCCGCCGGGGTCCTGGGCAAAGAACACATCGGCCGGAGTGTTGCTGCCCTCCTCCAATAAGGTTGCGGCCAGTTGGGGCGTACCGGCGTACTTCACCGAGACATCGATGCCGGTGGCCTCTTCAAACCGTTGGATCAACGGGCCGACCAGGGTCTCGCTGCGGCCCGAGTACACGGTTAGAGTCCCCGCATCGCTACCGGACCCCCCGCAGGCCGCCAGAAACACCGGAGTCAGTAAAGACGCCAACACTGCCCAAAAGACCACCCCTTTCGGTTTGCTCGTACCCACGTTGATTTCTGACCTCCTAGTCTGCCATCAATTTACGTCTGGACAGAGTTTAAAATAATGGGTCTATTAAGAATTTAATGATGTATACACGATAAACCGGAAATGAGCATAAGTCCATAGATTGCCAGTGTCAATGAAATGCCCGTTGGTGGACGCCTATGCCTACCAGGGAGACCGGCTGATCAACAAAGTTGTCTTCATAGTGACGGCCTATTGGAATTTAGGGTGCCGTTTACCGGTGTTTGTTCTATGATTAAGTATGGCGGTTGGATAAATTTCGCCCGGCAAAGATTTCGAGCTATAGGTTGACATTGTCAATTACTATGTCTACACTTATCTAAACTCGCAAGGGTGCCTGTTCCGGGCGTTTTGTGGCGGGTAACTATCGGGTTTACGGCTTACTAAATCAAAGGCTAACCGGTTAAGCGTTTAGATGAAACAGTCGGACTTAAAACAGTCTGAGAACGGGAATATCGCCGCTCCTGCGCTGGAATGCATCGGCCTGGCTAAGTATTTCGGCGGCGTGGAGGCAGTGGCGGGCCTTGACCTGTCCATCCCCAAAGGCCAAGTTTTGGCATTGTTGGGGCCCAGCGGCTGTGGCAAGACCACCGCTCTGCGGCTGATAGCCGGGTTCGAAGAGCCCGAACACGGTGTCATCTCCATCGGGGGCCGGACCGTCAGCGGGGCCGGCGAGAATTCTCCGCCGGAGCGCCGCCGCGTCGGCATGGTTTTCCAGGAAGGCGCACTATTCCCCCATCTCTCCGTTGAACAGAACATCGCCTACGGGCTGCCCAAAGGCCACGGGCGAGACCGGCGGATTGCTGAGGTCCTCGACCTCATCGGGCTCAGCGCCCTGCGGGACCGGATGCCCCATGAACTATCCGGCGGCCAGCAGCAGAGGGTCGCCCTTGGCCGGGCCCTGGCCCCCCAACCGGAGGTCTTGCTGCTGGACGAGCCATTCTCCAACTTGGACCCCAAACTGAGAGAACAGGTCCGGCGTGACGTTCTTGGTATCCTCAAGGCCAGCCACGCCACCGCGATCTTCGTCACCCACGACCAAGAAGAGGCACTACTCGTCGGAGATGTGGTGGCGGTGATGAACGAGGGCCGGGTCGAGCAGACCGGCACCCCGGAGGTCATCTTTCACCATCCGGCCACCAAATTCGTGGCCCAGTTCATCGGCATGGTGGACTTCCTTCCCGCCCGTCACGAGGCTGGTAGACTGCACACCGAGGTCGGATCTATTGAATGGCCCGGTGGCGAATGGCCTGAGTTGAAGTTGGAAGACCTGGCCGACGTGAACGCCAACGGCCACGGTCAACTCGAAGTGATGGTCCGTCCGGACTGCGTGGACTGCCTGCCCGCCGAAGACGGCACCGGCGTAGTGGTTGAAAAGGAGTTTCGCGGGGCCTTCTATCTATACCGGGTGCAACTGCCCTCGGGCGGAACTGTCCGGTGTCTGCTTTCTCACACCGTCGAATATCCCCTGGGGGCCAGCGTTTCTGTGAGTCTGCGGGACGGACACCAGCTGCGGCCGTTCGTCGACGACTGCCTGGTGGCTGTGGCCCACAACGTAAACGCCCCAGGTCATTAGTTCGGGCAACTGTGAGGAAGTGGTAGGTGGGTGGGTTTCCTCGGTACATCCCCGCAGCGGTCAACTCCTTGGACCTCACGTAGACGATTCACAGTGCGTGTACCGTAGTACGGTAAGAGACATAAGGACTCCAATGGCGCCACCAAGAAAAAAGAGCGGCAACGGTCACGGCGACTCGAGCGACGGCGACCTGCGGCTGTCACCGGGCACGGAGAATTATCTGCTGTGCCTCTACAAGCTGTGGGAAGACGATGAAAATCCCACCATCACCCAGTTGACCGACAACCTGCGCCAACTGCCCGAGACCGAGGGATTGGGGACATCCGTCCCATCCGTGGCTGGGATGATCGGCCGGATGCAACGGCAAAGCCTGGTGGACGTCGGTCCCGACAAGCGCATCCGCTTGACCAAGCAGGGGCTGGAAGGCGGCGAAGACATCGCCAGGCGGCACCGGTTGGCCGAATGGCTGGTGGTTAAGCTGCTGGGAATGGACCTCCACCAGGCCCACAACGAGGCCCACCGGTTGGAGCACGGCATGTCCCAGGACTTCCAAGAGAAGTTGGTGGAGCGGCTGGGTTACCCCAAGCGCTCGCCATTTGGACGGCCCATCCCCGGCACCGGCGAGCCCAAGATGCCGGCCGACGCCCTGACCCTGGATACGGCCCGGCCCGGAGAGACCTACGTGGTGGAAAGAGTGCCCGAAGAAGACGCCCAGTTGCTGCGTTTCCTCGCCAATTCCATGATCATACCCGAGCACTCAGTGACAGTTGCTGAGGCCGCCCCATACCTGGGGGTCATGGAAGTGGCCACCCAGCAGGACCGGGTTTCCATCGGTTACAACGTGGCCCGTCAGATTGTGGTCCGGCCTAATACATCTGGGGAAATAGGGGAATAACTCCTAGTTCGGCCCTTCCCCCAGCCCGGTCAGTTTCTTTCTCACCTCGGCCCAACCCTGGGCCATGGTCCGCTCCGGGAAGGGGAGCGGCTCTTTGTCCCGGAACACCTTCACCCGGACGAACACCGGCCCGGTCTGGCGCATGACCTCTTCCAGCCCAATCAGGAACTCTTCCAGCCGGTCGAACTCGTAGGTCTTGGTGTAGCCCGAACTCTGGGCAATCTGCGCCAGGTCTAGGTTGTCCATCTCCTTAATGGGGACGCCCGATGTGGAGACGCTGGACACGTCGTCGAAGACGAAGTGGACCAGGTTCTCCGGATTGGACTCGCCGATGGTCGCCAGGCCGCCCAGGTTGGTCCTCAGCGTGGAATCGCAGTCCAGCACCAACACCTTGCCCTCTGGCTGAGCCAGGGCCAGTCCCAGACCCACCGCCGGGGCGCGGTCCATGCAGTCGGACAGGTCAACGTCCAGGTCGCGGCGTTCCGACACCTGGCTCCACTCCCGCAGAGCAGAGGAGGTGGAAACCACCAGCGCGTCTTTACGGTGGTAGTTGACTGCCTTGGTCGCTTCCATCGATGGGATCACCGGCGACGGCATCCCCGGTCCCCCTGGTGTTGGCCTCCGACGTGTCGTCACTGGAGCTGTTCTCCTTTCGTATTCTGTAGTCTTTCCTTCGAATCCTGGGGCTATTGGCAAACCGGGCGAAGGTATCGCGCCAGACGCCAGTCATCAGGTACATCCCCACCAGGATCAGCGCGCCTCCCAGGACCCCCATGAGCGGACTGGAGCGCTCAAAGGCCTGAAAGAGCAGCCAGAACCCCAGCGCCAGCACGGCGTAGGCCCCGATCCGTGGGAAAAGCCCTCTACCAAGCATATGCCCCGCCGTCCTTAAATTCCGTTCTCGGTTGAATGGTAAAACGGTGAAAAGTAAACCGGGGCGAGCGACGTCACGCTGCCCCGGTAGTTGGACCCAATTGTGCCGTCAGCCTAGCCCTTTACGCCCAGGACCCCGGGCAACTCTTTGATGGCGGTGTGCACCGTGCGCTTGGCCTGCTGGCGGAATTGCACCGGTGTGTTCTCAATCTGTGGCGTGACCAAAAGGTGGACGAACGCCGGGCCCTCGGCGGCCAGGGCTTCATCGATCCCGTTGGTCATGTCCTCCAGGTTGTCGAAGGTGAACACCTTGGCGTAACCGGCCGATTTGGCCAATCCTTCCCAGTCGGCCTCTTCACTGCCCGGGATGGAGTCGCCAGCCTCGAAGGTGCCTGTATTCTGAATCAGAACTACGGGCCGCTTGCCGCCCACCCAGAGTCCGGCGGCGATGGCAATGGTCTCGCCCTCGCGGCAGACCGGTACTAGGTCCAAGGTCGGCTCGTTGGTCAGCGGTTGGTACATGAAGTTGGTCTCGCTGTCTGGAAGCCAGACAACGTGGCTGATGTTGTTCTTCTTTAACTCCGCGATTACCGACGCGGGGTGTAATATGACCTCTTGAGTGGCCACTTTGGCTCCTCTCCATCGAAAAGGGTTCGGAGAATGCTGACTGGTAAATCCCAGCCTGTCCAGCTACGGCGAGAGGACGTCCCATTATATTCACACGCGGGAAATGGCGTCAAATAACGCCAGTCTAGCTGGCCAAACACCTAGTTTTGGAAATAGTCGTTACGGTCATCCCTTCGTCCTTAGTTCCGTCGAAGGGCCCTGGCTTAGGCGTGGTCATGGTTCGACGTCCTTCCGCGGAAGGACAGCACGAACGGTTAGTAACGCGGGTTATCGATGGGAAGTGCTAGATATGATTGACCACTCGAACCCCCGCCCTTGCCTCGGCCCAAGAGCTATCGCCGGGGATAGGGCCGCCGGTGGGTTCGAGCTTGGCGCGCTGCTCGGTGTCCGTGACCAAAAGGGCGGAATCCGGCAACACATCCTCCAAGCCGACCAGCCGACGCCCGGCAGAACCAGCCGCAGCCTCGCCACTTGTCATAACCATGGCCGCCCGTCCCTGCGGCCTCAGGTACGCGGAAGAGCACATCTCAAAATTAGTCTTGGAGCCCGAGCCAGCCAACAGGTCATATCCAAGGCGCGAAAAGAATGCCGGGGCGGCGTTGTTCTGGACCATGTGCAACCAGAGGCTGCCCTCGCCCTGGATGTGGAGTTTCACCAGGCTCCGAGCAGTTTCCAACAGGACATCGGCTTGTGCTGGCGTCAGGGCGTCCGGGACCGGGGTGCGTGGCTTCGGGACGGTTAGATAGTTGTAATAGGCATTCAACACCTCCTGCACCGCCTCGTCCTCGGACTGGACGTGCAGCCGCAACTGGGCGCCGTCCATGTAGTTGGTCAGCCGCCCCAGAACCCAGTCCAGCATCAGGGGGTTATCGACCATCGGGGCTGGCAAAGGGAATTCTCCTGCGGGCGTCGAAAGTAAGACCGCCGACTCTTCTGGCGCACCTGGACCGGATGCCGGGAGCTGGGCGGCGTCGGCCAGATATACGGGCAGCAGGATTGGTGGGTGATCCTCTTGGACCTGCTCTCGCAGGGCCAACAGGTAATTGAACCGGGCCAAGGCCACCGCCAGCGGGTCCCGGTCCATTCCCCGGACCCGCTCCGGAATTTCAAACAGCACGTCCAACGGGTGGCTACCCCGTTCCATCATGGAACGAGAGATGGTCCCGACGGCGGCGGCCAGGAAAGCGCCGGTGCCGCAGGCGGGGTCCAAGAGTGATTGGCTAGGTTCATTGGCAAGCCCCAACTCCTCTTCGACGATGTACCCCGCCAGCCAGCGTGGGACCGATCGCGATTCGGGGACCGCCTGGGGGAACATCTGCCGGTACAGCCCGTCCAAGATGCCGGGAGACGCCTGGGTGAAGTCGTAAGGGGCGAGGACTTTGGCCAGACCCTGAATGGTCTCCAAAACCAGGTCATCAAGTCCCAGTTCCCAGCGGGGTTCGAGGGGAATCCAAGAAAAGAGGTCTGCTTCCCCGAAATTGCCGATACCCCGGCGGCTGAAGTAATCAACGTTGATAATTTCTAAAAGTTCCTCGGTGCCGGAGATTGGCCGACGGGGCGCGACGAAGCGGTGGGAGGTCAGCCGCGCCAGCAAGGCCAAGTAGGTTTGGTGGATGAATAACGTCTCGCCGGGAGGATCCTGGCCGTGGACGCTGTTCCACCACCGCTGCCACTCCCGGAACCGGGCCGCCACGGGGGGAGATTGGCCCGCCTGGGTGAAGATACGGCTGAGCTGCTCCGTGGTTTGGGTGAAGGTGGGGCTGCCGGGGCCAAAGGCGGCTTCCATTGCACCGGCGGAAACGGGTCCGGCGGCGGAATGCGGCCCGTCTTTGGGAGAGTAACGTGGCAGCCTAGAACTCCGCGTTCTTGGGCGTTCTGGGGAAGGGGATGACATCCCTGATGTTGGAGACGCCGGTCACGAACTGAACCGTGCGCTCAAACCCCAATCCGAACCCCGAATGGGGCACCGTGCCGTAACTTCTTAGGTCCAAGTACCAGGAGTAGTCGTCGTGGGAGATTCCCGCCTCGCTCATCCGGCGCTCCAGCGCGTCGCGCCTCTCCTCGCGCTGGCTGCCGCCGATAATCTCGCCGATCCTTGGCACTAACACGTCCATGGCCCGGACGGTTTCTCCGTCGTCGTTCATCCGCATGTAGAAGGGTTTGATGCCCTTGGGGTAGTCGGTGACAATCACCGGCTTCCGAATTTTCTTCTCGGTCAGGTAGCGCTCGTGCTCCGACTGTAGGTCTGTGCCCCACGACACCGGATATTCAAAACCTTCTCCCGATTTTTGCAGCAGGTCCACAGCCTCAGTGTAGGTGATGCGCTCGAACTGGGAGTTGGCGATGCTCTCCAGGGTGGCGATGGTGGTGTCGTCGTACCACTTGTTGAAGAACTCCATGTCCTCCCGGCAGTTGTCCAGCACGTGACCGAACAGGTGCTTCAAGAATTCTTCGGACAGCTCGGCAAGACCCTCCAACTGACAGAAGGCAACCTCGGGCTCCACCATCCAGAACTCGGCCAGGTGGCGCGAGGTGTTGGAATTCTCGGCCCGGAAGGTGGGGCCGAAGGTGTATACGTCCGACAGGGCCAACGCGAAGATCTCCGCCTCCAGTTGGCCACTGACGGTTAAGAAGGCGGGCTTACCGAAAAAGTCCTCCTCGTTTTTCACCTCGCTACCGTCCTTGGGCAGGTCGTTCAGGTCCAGGGTGGTGACCCGGAACATGGAGCCGGCGCCCTCGGCGTCGCTGGCGGTGATGATGGGTGTCTGGACGAACTGGAATCCCCGGTCCTGGAAGAAAGAATGGATGGCGTAAGCCATGGAGTTCCGCACCCGGGCCATGGCGCCAAAGGTGTTGGTGCGGGGCCGCAGATGGGCAATCTCCCGCAGGAATTCGGGGGTGTGGCGTTTTTTTTGGAGGGGATAGGTCTCGGGGTCTGAGGTGCCCAGTACCTCCAACGATTTGGCCTGAACCTCGTACCTCTGACCCTGGCCTGGAGATTCGACCAAGACGCCTTCCACGCTCACGCTGCAGCCGGTGGTGAGGCTGGCCGCCTGACCGTGGTCGGGGTTGGACTCGTCGACTACAATCTGCAGGTCCTGCAGGGTTGAGCCGTCGGTAATCTGAATGAAGGTGACCGCCTTGGACGACCGGCGGGTCTTGACCCAGCCTTGGACCAAAACGTCGCCGCCGGCTTGGCCGCGACTGAAGATGTCTTTAATTTTGGAGCGCTGCATCAGCGCCTCCCGGACTTTATCTTGGACTGAACTTATGGGCCGACAAGTACAGCGAGTACCAGTATAACGAAACCGATTGGCAGGCGTTCCGCTTTTATGCTCCGTGGCCGACCAGATTTTTGGGCCCTGGGGAATCTCCCCGTGGCCCTTTTTATATCTCCTTAGTCATTCCGGCGAAAGAGTTTGTGACTTTATCGCGAAATTGCCGAATTTGAGTCTCAATATAGCTTTGAAATTAGTCTCAATAAGGCCATCCTGGGGAATAAAATCACAAACTCTTCCGCCGGAAAGATGGAATGGGGCACAAAAAATTCCTACGAGTCAACTCGGGGATGACTTATGCTTTTTAGAGTGCTACCCGGGCTTCGCTCCATTGAGTGTCCGATTCATAGGCATGGGCTATCCGCAGCAAGGTCTCCTCGGAGAAATGAGGGCCGATGAGCTGCATCCCCACCGGCAGGCCCTCCGAGAACCCGCAAGGCACCGACAGGCCGGGCAGCCCGGCAACGTTGACCGGCAGAGTGCAAACGTCAATCAGGTACATCTGCACCGGGTCGTCGGTCTTCTCCCCCAACTTGAACGCCGCAACCGGAGATGTTGGGGTGATCAGTGCGTCCACCTCTCGGAACACCCGGTCAAAGTCCTGTCTAATCAGCGTCCGCGCCTGCTGGGCCTTGAGGTAGTAGGCGTCGTAATAACCGCTGGAAAGGGCGTAGGTCCCCAGCATCACCCGGCGGGTGACCTCCGGGCCGAACCCGTATTCCCGGGTCTTCCCCATGGCCTCCCACATGTCGTCGGTGTCCTGATAGGAATATCCGTATTTGACGCCGTCGTAGCGGGCCAGGTTCGCCGAGCATTCCGAGGGCGCAATAATGTAATAGCAGGCCAGAGCGTACCGGGTGGTGGGCAGGGAAACAGGGCGTACCGATGCTCCCAGGCCTTCCAAAGTGGCCACAGCCTGCTCGACGGCTTGCCGCGTGCCCGGTTCCATCCCATCCACGAAGTACTCTTCGGGAACTCCCAAACGCAGTCCCTTGATATCCTGCACCAAACCAGCGGTGTAGTCCTTGGGGTCTTGGGCCACGGAGGTTGCGTCCCGTGGGTCGTGCCCGGCGATAGCGTTTAGCACCGTGGCGCAGTCCGCTACGGTGCGGGCCACCGGGCCGATCTGGTCCAAAGACGACGCAAAAGCGATGAGCCCGTAGCGGCTGACCAGCCCGTAGGTGGGTTTCAGTCCCACGACGCCGCAGAGCGCCGCCGGCTGTCTGACGCTTCCTCCGGTGTCAGAGCCCAGTGCGTAGACGGCTTCGCCGGCCGCCACTGAGGCCGCCGCGCCGCCGCTGCTCCCGCCGGGCACCCGGTCCAGGTCCCAGGGGTTCCGGGTCGGATGGAAGGCCGAATTTTCGCAGGAAGAGCCCATGGCGAATTCGTCCATGTTTCCCTTCCCAAGCATAACCGCGCCCTGGCCCATGAGCCGTTCCACGGCAGTGGCGCTGTAGACCGGCACGTAATTCTCCAACATGCGGGAAGCGCAGGTGGTGGTCACGCCCTCGGTGCACATCACGTCCTTGATCTGGACCGGAACGCCCGTCAGCGGCCTGCCCTCGCCTGCGGTCAGCATGCGGTCCGCCTCTTTCGCCTGGGCCAGAGCAATCTCCGGTGTTAGCGTCAGGAACGACTGGACCCGGTCTTCGACGGCGTCGATCCGGTCCAAACAAGCCTGGGTGAGTTCAACAGAGCTGATCTGCCTGGATGTTAGCTGGGCGTGAGCTTCCTGGATGCTGAGCCAGTTGAGGTCCGCCACCGTCCTATTCCTCCAGCACCGCATTCACCCGGAAGAACTCTCCTTCCCGGCGCGGCGCATTCTTCAGCACGTCTTCCGAGTCCAGAGAGTCCTGGGCCACGTCCTCGCGCATCACGGTCTGCAATCCTCCAGCGTGACGGGTGGGGGCAACGCCCGAGGTATCCAGTTCCTTGAGCACTTCGAACTGCTCCAGGATATCGGACAGTTGGTCGGCGAACATCAGGATCTCCGCTTCTGTGAGGGCGATGCGGGCCAAGGCGGCGATGTATTCTACCTGCGACCGTTCAAGGGGCATTCCTAGACCTCGTTGTTGATTAACTGTGGTGAACAACTGTGGGGATGGCCGTGCTCATGTTCGTGCCCGGAGGCGTCGGTATCGGTATCGCTGGCGTGTTCCGATCCGTGCTCCGTGTTGCCGGGCCCGTGCCGGTGGTGTTCTTCGCCAGCCAGGCCCAGCGGGTCCACGTGCACCGTGGCGTTGGACAGATATTTCAGGTGATGGAGCAGCCGATGGTGCACGTCCTAGGCAATCTCGTGGCCGGTCTCCACCGAAAAGCTGGGGTCCACGGCGATATTCACTTCCGCCAGCATCTTATGCCCCAACCAGCGCACCCGGACCTCGGCGACTTCCTGGACCCTGTCGGTGGCTGAGGCCACGTTCCGGACCTCGTCGGGCACCTCCGGCTCGACGCCGTCCAGCAGCCGGGAGAACACCGATTTGGACGTCTCAACAACTATACGCAAAATGGCGGCGGATATCACCAGGCCCACAATCGGGTCGGCCAGGGGATAGCCCAGCCAAACGCCAACGGCCCCAAACAGGACTGCCAGGCTGGTCAGGCCGTCGACCCGGGCGTGGTGACCGTCGGCAACCAGCGCCGCGCTGCCAATCTCCTTTCCAACCTTAATGCGAAAGAGGGCCACCCCTTCGTTGCCCGCAAACCCAATCACAGCCGCCAAAGCCACGATCCAGATGAAGTCGATCTCCGGTGGGTCGCCCAGCCGTTTTATGGACTCGTAGCCGGCGATTATTCCCGTGGCCAACATGGACACCACTATCAGTAAACCAGCAAGGTCTTCGGCCCTGCCGTAGCCGTAGTTGAAACGCTTGGTGGGCAGTTTCCGGGACAGGGTGGAGGCGGCCCACAGAGGCAGGGCGGTGGCGGCGTCGCCGAAGTTGTGAATGGTGTCGGCCAGGAGGGCCACGCTGCCGGTGAACCAGACGATTACCAACTGGAAGACGGCCGTCGCCAACAACGCCGCCAGCGAGACCTTGGTGGCCCAGATTCCCCGGGCGCTGGACAATATTTGGCCGTCCACCGCTCCGTGGGCGTGGCCGTGGGTACCCAGACTCTCCGGGCCGTTGTTTTCCGAGGGGCTGTGCACGTACGTTTGCTCCGATACCTACAACCTAAATTTATCATCCGGCGGGCCATGACCATAGCTGCGATTGAGACCGGACCGGATCACTCTGGCGTCTGAGATTTCCGCCGGGGCGGCCGGCCTATTTCGTGGCTGGCCGATACCGATTGCTGTATCATTCGATGGTTACTCTGACGGTGTTTGGGCCCGCCGGCCTGGCGATGCCGGCGCAGGCTCCCGCGATTCCCGGGGCAGATGCTTCGATCGATACTTAACTGGCGTCTGCGGACGCCTTTTTACTACGGATGGCTGGTCCTTGCCATCTCCGCTTTGGCCACCTTCGCCGCCAGTGGGCTGACCCAGGTGGTGTTGGGCGGCATCCAGGTCTACATAACCGACGACACCGGTTGGGAGGAAGGCAGCCTCGCCTTCGCCGCCTCCATCGGCACCTGGGGCTCGGGAATTCTGGCCCCCTTTATCGGCGGGTTGGCCGACCGATTCGGTCCCCGATGGCTCATGCCTTGCGGACTGGTCGTCGCTGGGGCCTCCTATTTCATCCTTTCGGGTGTCGACTCGGTCTGGCAGTTCTACGCCGGGTACGTAATCGGCCGGACGGTGAGCAATCCAGTCCTCATCGGATTGGTGCCGCGCACCTCAGCGGTCAACTTCTTCCGGCGGCGGCGCAACATGGCCTTGGCCATGGTCTCCGTTTTCCGGCCCACCGCAGGCGCCATCAACATCCAGATAATCTCGGTGATTGCAATTCACCAAGGCTATCGCGCGGCCTACCGTTACCTAGGTGTGTTGAGTTTGATCCTGGTTCTGCCCGTGATGCTGTTCATGCGGCGCAGGCCCGAGGACATTGGCTTGTTGCCCGACGGCGCCAACCCGGAACAGGCCCAGGCAATCGTTGGAGGGGCGAGACCCCTGGCCATGACGCAGGAGTTCAGTTGGACGGCCAAAGAAGCCACGAGGACCCGCGCCTTTTGGCTGTTGGTGACCATCGCCTGTTTGGGAACCTTGGCTTCCAGCGCCACGGGCTTCAGCCTGGTGCCCTACTTGGTGGAGGACGCCGGGTTGTCCATCTCGGCCGCCGCCGGCGTTTTGAGTCTAGGCACCTTTCTGGCAGTCGCCAACCTGTTCTGGGGCTACCTGGCGGACCACATCACGCCCCGTGGGTGCCTGATCATCATGATGGTTGGGGCAGGTGGGATGATGGTGTTATTAATCTCCGTGGACTCGCTGGGGACAGCGTTGGCCTTTGCCTTGGTCTGGGGAATCTTTTCCGGGGGACTTGGGTCGCTGGAGAACATGGTGCTGGCCGAATATTTCGGCCGCAATTCCTTCGGCACCATCCTCGGCGTCTTTTCGCCGCTGCAGAGTGTTGCCCTTGGCTTGGGGCCGGCCCTGGCCTCAACGGTCAAGATTGTGGCTGGCAACTACTACGTTTTATATGTCGCCATGATTGTGGTCTATTTAGCCTCCGCCGTGCTGATGTACGTCGCTCGGCCGCCCCGGCGTCCCATACGGGAGCCTGCCGAGGCGGTCTCGGCTGGGGGCTAACCAAGTGCATCTCCGAGCCGCCGGACATGCCGCGGGGGATACCTAGCTCATCTCTGAACCACCAGACACGCTGATGGACAGCCCGGTGACGTAGTCGGACTCGGCGGAGGCCAGGAACGCCGCCATCCGCGCGATGTCGTCCCCTTGGGCGATGCGGCCCATGGGCACCCGGAATGCCCGCTCCCGGACCATGTCGGCCCGGAACTCCTCGGATGATTCGCCCTCCGGGACCAGGGCGCTGGCGATGAAATCCACCCGCTCGGTGTCCACCAGTCCGGGACAGATGGCGTTGACGTTTATCCTGTTCGAGGCCATCTCTTGGGCCATGGCCTGGGTGAAGCCGATGACGGCGAATTTGGAGGCGCAATAGGCGGCGTACCGGGCGATGCCCCGCTTGCCGGCGCCGGATGATATGTTGATTATCTTGCCGCCGCCTCCCCGGTTGACCATGTGGGCCGCCACCGCCCGCGACACCAGATAGGTGCCCCGCACGTTGACCCGCTGCACCTCGTCGAAGGCCTCCTCCTCCAGTTCCAATACCGGCACCCGGTCCTTGCCCGGCCTGGACCCGGCGTTGTTGACCAGGATGTCGATGTGGCCGAACTGGCCCAAAGTCTTGGCGACCATGTCGGTCACCTGGGCGCCGTCGGAGACGTCCGAGAGGAGGCCCAGGGCCTGGCGGCCCTTGGACTCAATCTCCTCCACTACGCTTGGCAACCCAGCCCAACCGGCCTGCCGGTCCTCCGCGCGGATGGCCGTCTGGCTGGCTTCAACGTCGGTTACAACCACGTCGGCCCCTTCTTCGGCCAGGCGCAAGGCGATGCTCCGGCCGATGCCGTGCCGCCCGCCCGCTCCGGTTACCAGGGCAACTTTACCGTTCAGGTCATACATAATCTTCCTCGCAAAAGCGTGAAGCTGGGAAAGCTAATGCAGTTTAGCGAATGGGGACGGGGTGTGCCAGGGGTGATTGGAAAACGTAGGGGCACGGCATTGCCGTGCCCCTACGTTTTCGGCTAGAACGACGATGTGTGGCGAAGGGCCAGAATCAGATCGCTGCTTCTTCCGCCGGAACTTCGGGTGGCAGGGAAGAGGAGCGCCAGACCTGCCAAACAGCTCCCTTGCTGGGTGAGAACAATAGCGCCGCCAGGAACATTCCGGTGGCGACGACTACGATGCTGGGGCCGGCGGGGAGGTCGGCGTGGAAGGATAGGTAGAGCCCGGCCACGGTGGCAATCAGCCCGGTGAGCACGCTGTAGGTCATGATCCCGGGGAGCCGGCGGGCCAAGAGTGCGGCGGTGGCGGCAGGGGTGACCAAGAGCGCCAGCACCAAAACGATGCCCACCGCCTTGAGGGAGGCAACGGTGGTAACACCGACCAAGAGGGGCAGCAGGTATTGGATGAACCGCACCGGGATTCCCGAAGCGGCGGACATGGTGGCATCGTAGGCGGTGAACAGCAGTTCCTTGTATAGAACGGTAATCACCACCAGGACTCCGCCGGTGACCGAGCCAATCAGAGCGACCTCTCCCCAGGACACGCCGAGAACGTTGCCGAAGAGCAGCCCGAACAGGTCGGCAGTATAGTTGCTGACCCGGCTCATCAGGATGATTCCCACGGCGAACCCACTGGCGAAGATTATCCCGATGGCAGTGTCCAACCGCAGATGGGTCCGGCGGCTGATGAAGGTGATGGCCAAAGACGCGGGCACCGCCCAGGCGAAGGCCCCCCAGAAGATACTGCCGCCGAAGAAATAGGCCACCGACATTCCGGCCAGGGACGAGTGGGCCACCGCGTCGCCCATGAAGGCCATGCCCCGCAAAACCACAAAAACCCCAACGACCGAGCAGACCAAAGCGGCGAAGGCGGCGGCCAAGAACGCCCGCTGCATGAAGGCGAAATCCCAGGGTTCCCTGATTGCGTCTATCGCTTCAATCATGGCCCGGCTATTCCTCTGCCAAGTGGTTCGGCAGGGTGTCCGGCGGGGCTTTCGACGGCGACTCGCCTGTCGGGGGCTCGTTTATGTGGGTGTGGTGTTGGTAGGCGTAGGCCTGGCCGTCCAGGTGCACCATCAGCAGGTGGGTTCCGAAAGTGTCGCCCAGCACCTGCTCGTTCAGAACGTCGGAGGGCTTGCCAAAGGCAATCAGCTTGCGATTAAGGCAGGCCGCCTTGTCGCAGCGTGACGACACACATGACAGATCGTGGGTGCTGAGCACAACGGTGGCGCCATTTCGGCGCAGTCCGTCGAACAGGTCTAGGAGCTGGTGTTGGGCGGTGGCATCCAGGCCCGCCATCGGTTCGTCCAAGAGCAGAAGCTCCGGGTTATGGGCCATGGCCCGGGCCAAGAGCACCCGCCGCCTTTGGCCGCCGGACAGCTCGCCGATGAGCCGGTCCCGAAGGCCGGACATATTGACCAACTCCAGCGCGGCATCGGCGGAATCCCGGTCCTCTTTGGTGGTTCGCCGGAACAGTCCGCGGCGGGAGTAACGGCCCATTAGCGCCACGTCGGCCACGGTCACGGGAAAGTCCCAGTCCACCAGTTCCGTCTGTGGGGTGTAGCCCACCAGACGGCGTTCTGGGGTGCCCTGGCTCCCCAACACCGACACTTCGCCTCTCATGGGCTTAACCAATCCCAAGATGGTCTTGATCAGCGTCGATTTGCCCGAGCCGTTGGGCCCGATGATGCCCACCATATCGCCGCAATCTACCTGGAAGTTAATTCCTTCCAAAACCGGCTTGCCGTCGTAACCGGCCCACAGGTCTCGGACCGCCAGCGCCGTGTTGGTTCCCTCTTTAATCCCGGTCCCCTCTTTTATTTCTGTACTCATAAATGTTTGGAGCGTTGCTGCCTACCTGAGGAGCCTGGCCACGCTTTTGGCGTTGAAAAGCATCATGTCGATATAGCTGGCCACCTCGCCGTCCAGGACGTCGGAATAGATGATCCCAATCTCGATGCCTGCTTCTTCCGCCGCGTTTTTCATCAGACCGGAGCGAAATTGGGGCTCGGCAAAGACCGCCGGTATACCCTGGTCCCGGACCTGTTCTAGGATCTCGACCACCGGACCGGGAGTGACCTGGCTGGCGTCGCTGGGCACGAAGGCAGTGGCCTCCCAACCGTAACGCCGGGCGAAGTGGCCAAAGGCATCGTGGAAAGTGATTAGGTGACGGCGAGATGCGTCGACCGTGTTGAGGGTGCTGGCAATGTCGAAATCCAGCTTGGTCAACTCTTCCTCGTACAAATCGAAATTTGCCCGGTAGACAGCGGCGTTCCCCGGATCGGCGGCAATCAGCCCCTCCTTGATTACTCCCACGTACTTCACGGTGAACACCGGGTTTTGCCAAAAATGGGGGTCTGCTTCCTCCGATTCCAGCAGCGCGCCCGAGTCCAGGAGCGGCCTGGCGGCCACCACGTGCACCGCAGCATCGGTCAGCGAGCCTTGGACCACCGGTTTCAGGAATCCGTCCAGCCCACCGCCGTTGGAAACCACCAAGGCGGCGCGGCTGATGGCCACGCTGTCGGCCGGCGTGCTTTGAAACGAATGCACCTCGGCTCCCGGCGGCACCAGGGCCGTCACCTCCACCAAGTCACCTCCCACGTTCCTGACCAAGTCTGCCAGCAGGGCAGTCGTCGTCACCACCGGCAGCGCGTTGCCGTTGGTGGCTTGGGCCGGCTGAGAAGAGTCGCAGGCCGAGGCCAGCAGAAGCAGGACGATCAGTGCCGGGAACGCCAGCGGGTTTTTGTGGAGGTGGGTGCTCCTCCACCCGGCCCTCCCGTTGCTTAGTCCTAGTATCATATTAGATTAGTTTTGAGATTAAGTATCAATAGGGGCAAAAAAAGAGATTAGACCGCCGCCAGTTCACTGGTGCTGCATGACCGGCAGCGTCCGTAGACCTCCAGCCAGTGGCCGCTCAATTCAAACCCGTGGGTGGCTGAAGTCTGTTGCAGCAGGTCCTCGATGTCACAGCCAAGCAGGTCCTGGGAGGACCCGCATTCAACACACAGCAGATGGTGATGGTGTCCCCGGTGGCTCAACTGGTAGTGGAGATCGCCGTCCTCCAGCAGCACCCGGCAGAGCACTCCCATCTCCACCAACAGCTTGAGAGAACGGAAGATGGTGGCCCGGCCCAGAGAGGGCAACTGCCGCCTAAGGTCTTCGGCGGTGAAGTGTTTGTTGTGGTTGGCGACCGCCTGGGCCACTGCCCGCCGGGGCGAGGTGGACCGGTAGCCCTGCTCTTCCAGGGTCTCCAACAGTTGTTCGGCCAGGGCGTTTACCCGTTTGCGCATCTGATCCTTAATGAGACCAAGTATCTATTACTGAATGACTCTATCACAGGGGGGCTGGGGAGTCAATTTGGCGCAAAGACCGGCTTGTAGGTCGGACCTATCGGTCGGATAGGAAGGGCGCCTATTCCAGGTGCCAGGTATCTCCGGCGGGAGGCCAGGGGTTGTCATCCGCCAGCACCTGAGACAGTTGGGTGAAAGCCCCCTTCATTCCAGCTGGATGGAGCCAGATGCTGTGGAAGCCCAGGTTGATGTAGTTGGGGGTCACTCGGGAAGAGGTGTAGCGGGCTTCCTGTCCTTTCAGATGGTCGTCCATGGCCAGGGAATCTTCAATCTCGTAGATTGTCAGGTAAATGCCCTCGCCGTGCCGCTCCAAGAACCGGGCCGAGGGGGCGTCGCTGCCGGTGGGCTGGGCCAGTTCGATGAAGGTATTCTCGCCGGTCCGTGGGCCGTTCAACGGAAGGACCGCTATCTCCAGGTCGGTGAAGCTTACTTGAAAGCGTTTGGTTGCCGTTATCCCGAACATCTCTCCCCAGCGGTTGACCGCGTCGTCTAGGTCCCGGACCAAAACCGCCATCTGACGTATCTGTTTGGTTAATGGCTTGCGGTCCAAGTCCTGCCAATTCGGCCCGGCAGCGGGCCAGGGGTTATCGCCGCCGGTGACCTCGATGATCTCCTAAGAAAGCGCCGTTGGCCGATGACGGGTGGACGAAGGCGTGGCGGTATTCGCCCGTTGGCGGTTCTTCCGATAGCCTTACGCCCATGGATTTCAGATGAGGGATGAGGCGGTCGTAGTCCCGGGTCTCGAAAATCAGCAGATAGGGGGCTTCCCCGCGCCGCTCCAGATACCGGCCGGCGGAGGAGTTGCCGTTGGTTGGTTGGTTGGTTGCAACAGTTCGATGAAGGTGCCGTTGCCCGCCGGGAGTACGGCATTACGGAGGCCGTAGCGGCTAAGGTCCTCGGAGTGGCACGACTCCATGCCCAGGTACCGCCGGTACAGGTTTTTTCCGTCCTCCAGGTCCTTGACCAAGAACGCCACTTGGCGAAGCTTTTCCAGCATTTAACTACCTGACCTGGGTTGGATTGGATGTCTGCTTGGGGCTAATGGGCCTAATAAAAACACGGTGAGCCGCTTGTCTGAAAGGTCTGCTCGGGAAGAGCCCGGCTCATGAAAACGCGGCGAGCCGCCGGCGCTCTAGGGCAACTATGGCCTTGCCGCCCACGTAGCGTTCGCCCTCGGTGCCGGTCATCAGAATGTCGCATTCCACCAGATTTTCGCCACCTTCTTCCCGCAGGTCGGTGATGGTGGCTGCCAGGGTCAGAGCCCGGTTGTGGGGCACCGGCTGCCGGAACACTAGGTCCAAGTCTTTGATGGAGCCGGGGCCGCCCCATTCAGTGAGCAGTTGGGCCATCATCGCCATCGCCATGATACCGGGGACAATGGTGCCGGGCATGCCCGCCTTGGCTGCGGCCTCGGCGTCGGTGAAACGGTTGGGTTTGGGGGCGTCCCAGACATCGCAGAAATTCGCCACGTCCTCGTCGGTGGCGACCTTCTCCACGGGTCCGATTTCGTCACCCAGTTCTATTTCATCGAAATAGGGCAATATATTTTCTCAGTGGAACCGCTAATTTTCCGGATTGATTTCCCTGTCCTTATACTTGGCGGCTGTCCAGCTATTCTCCGTTCAAGACGCCGCTGTGCGGCTCACTCGCGTTTGGCGAACGACTCTTGGACCTCGGCCACAACCTGTCCGTCCTGATTGCTGAATGTGGTCTCCCAAACGACGAACACCATGGTACCGGACCGCCCGGTCTTGGCGTAGACGTCTTTCAGGTGCGACGACGCGGTCAGTTGGTCACCGGCGTACACCGGAGCTTTCGGCTCTACCCGTTGGCCGGCGTGCATCTGGGTCCGGCCGAACTTTAACTTCACGTCGGGCAGGGACACCTGGCGGACCAGGATGCAACACAGGGTCGGTGGGGCGATCCTCCCGCGGTACCCGGCTTCCTTGGCCTCATCGTCGGAACGGAACGCAGGGCCGGTCTCCCCGACGCTGCTGTTGGCCCGGTCTATGATCTCGTTGGTGATTTCGAAGGGACCGGCCCTGTGTTCCATTCCGTAGAGGGACCGGTCGTATTCCAATTCCATGGCCATGGGATTGTCTCCTTGAATCTTAGACACGCGATCTGGGAAACGCGCCGTATCATAGGAACGCTCCGCTCAGGGGGAAGCGCCGTTAACGATGTCCTCCAGCCAAACGGGCTGAAATTCCTTGCCGAGCAGGGCGTCGACCAGATCGCTCTCGGTCTTTATCTCCGCTTTGAAGTCGGTCATGCAAGTGGCGATGTGGCTGGTCAGGTGGGCGTCGCTGCCGCCGATGCCCAGCAGGTTGTGAGTCCGGCAAAGTTCTTCGGCCCGCTCATTTTCGCCCTGGCGGCTCCCGCCGTTCAAGCGTTCAACAATCTCTACGTCTTCGAAGGACTCCCCTTGGGCGATGTAGTCGGTCAGGCCGATGCCGAAGCGGCCGGGGTGGGCGGGGAGGGCGATGGCGTTGTGCTGCCGGGCCGCCTGCATCAGGACCCTGGCGTCCATGCGGACGTCGGAGAAGTCAATCTTCTGCGTCAGCGCCTGGGTGACGCCGTAGACCAGGAAGTGCCCGTAGCGGGTGTCCAACTCGGAGCCCTTGAGGACCAACACGTCGTACTGTTCGGCCAGGGCGGAATAGTCCATGTCAAAGTCGAACTTTCGGTGCTCGGTGAGCACGATGCCGTCGACAGTGTGTCCCCGGTTCCGCAGCACTTGGATCCATTTCACGTACTGTTCCACCGTGGCCCGGGAGTCGTCGGACGACACCGAATGGCTATGCATGTCCAGGTACAAGTTTAGGAAATTCCCCCAAAGCTGAAGTGGCCCGGGCCCCGTTGGCTCCGCCTGGGAAATGCGCCCCGGAAGCCCGGCGAGAGTCTGGGACAATCATAATAGTTGCCACCGGAATCATCAACCGCTTGGCCGGATTTCGTATTCCGGCTACCCCGGATGCGGACGGCAAAGGCCCCCGGTGATTAGATTGATAGAGTGAGTGTGATTGGAGGGGTACCGCAGACCTGTAAGCCGGGTTCTGTATCCTTCCTGGTGAGGAAGAACGGTGACCATCTATCTAGCCCTTCCGCCCGCGTTTAAGCCGGCGGGAGTCCGCTTTTGGCGGAG
Source organism: Dehalococcoidia bacterium (assembly GCA_965237595.1). Lineage (GTDB taxonomy): Bacteria > Chloroflexota > Dehalococcoidia > Lucifugimonadales > UBA3495 > UBA9611. The sequence goes on from CBDEFY010000001.1 coordinate 225,983, forward strand.
CGACGTTGCCGCCGCGGTCAAGCAGCCAACCCGGGGACGGGCCGGGCGCCCATGTCCCCCTATTTGGCCTTGCTCCAGGTGGGGTTTAGCCGCCGCTGCGTCACCGCAGACGGCCGGACGCTCTTACCGTCCGATTTCACCCTTGCCCCGACAGGTCGGGGCGGTATGTTTCTGTGCCACTTTCCGTCCCCGATTCCGGCGAACCGGTCATCGGGGCCTGGGCGTTACCCAGCACCCTGCCCAGAGGAGCCCGGACTTTCCTCCCTCCTTCCTCAAGGGGAAGGACGGCGGTCACCCGGTCTGCATTGCCCTCCGATTCGCACTCTAGCATAGGGCCTATATAGGGTCAATCGAGCAGAGATTCGGCCCCGGCCCGGTGAGAGAAGATCGCAAAAAGAAAATGGCCGGTACTACCGGCCATTCGTGTGGTCTGATTCAGATTTGCTTTCCCAGAGCTTATGATGAAGCTTAGCTTAGAAAGAGCATCCGGCCGCAACTGCTGCAGAGCACGGTCTGGCGTCCGCTGCGGACACTTTGCTGTTGGTGGGTGGGGAGGGACATCCGGCAACCCTGGCAGAGACCCCGTTCCACTCTGGCCACAGCCAAGCCGCCCTTGGATTTTCTCAGTGTCTCGTAATGCTGGAGCGATGCGGGGTCCAAGCCCTCCGTTAACTTTGACCGCTGGCCCTCTATTCCGGCCAGCTTTTCGTTCAGTTCCTTGATTGCCGCTTGCAATTCGGCCTGGCGGTTCTCCCAAGCTATCCGGGCTTCGTCTATCTTGGTCTCCAACTCGCTCTTCCTGTCATGCGCTTCTTCGATCCGCTCAGTAATCTCCGAAAGGGCTTTCTCGTGCCGTTCGACCAACTGGCGGACGTTGGAGGCTTCCCGCTCGAGGGGTTCCAGGTCTCGCGGGTTGGTGATCTCACCGCCGTATAGTTGAGAGTTGAGGCTTTCAGACCGCTCTTTCTGAGTTTCCGCCTTCAATTTGGTGGCCTTTTGCTGGAGTTCGGACTCTTGGAGCCATTCGGCGTCCCGTTCCAGTTCCGATTCCAGATTTCCCAGCGTGTCGCCGTTGTTTAGCTCATGTTCTGCTTTGTCCCGCTCGATCTGTACACGGTCCAGAATGATGTCCAATTCCTGAAGCGCAAACATTTGCCTAACGGTAGTCATCAACGCCGTCCTTGCATCTGTACCATTCGTTCCCGCCGTCACAACCTATTCGATTCTAGGAATCGATGGCCCCGTTGTCAAATGTGCCGGCCCCTGTCCGCAGCAGGGCCAAGCACGGCGGATTTGCTGAGGAGGCGCCAATCTCGGCAGATTCGCCCCTTGTTTCTTGGTCCCTTTAGCCAACATAATCTTTGCCGTGATGACTCGGGTAAGATTCCAGGACCGGTACGGGTGGGCCGGGCCGGCCCGGCGAAACCCAGGTGGGCCAGAGCGATGAGGGTCCTTCATTTTTCCGACCTGCATATCGGGGTCGAGAACTACGGCCGCGTTGACCCGGAGACCGGACTTTCCACCCGGTTGGGGGATTTTCTTTATTCCCTGGACCAAGTTGTGGAGTTTGCCCTGGCCGGAGGCGTTGATTTGGTGTTGCTGGCTGGGGACGCGTACAAAGGCCGGGACCCAACCCAGACCCACCAGCGGGAATTCGCCAAACGGCTGAACCGGTTGTCCCAAGCGGGCATACCCACGTTTCTATTGGTGGGGAACCACGACCTTCCCGCGGCATCCAGCCGGGCCACTGCGGTGGAAATATTCCCCACGCTGGAGGTCGCCAACATCTACGTGGGCAATAACTTAGAGACCTACAACGTGGACACGCCGTCGGGGCCGCTGCAGATTTTGGCCGTTCCCTGGCCGCGGCGCAGCGCCATCCTCAGCCGCGAGGAGTCTCGAGGTCTTTCGATTGAGCAGGTGCGGCAGGCCCTGGAGGAACGGCTGACCGACGGAATCGAGATGAAGGCCCGGGAATTGGACCCGGACGTGCCGGCGATTCTCGCCGGGCACGTAACGGTGAATGGGGCCACTGTCGGCACGGAACGCTCCATGATGTTGGGCCAGGACCACGTGCTTTTGGTTAGCGCATTGGACCGGCCCCAGGTCGAGTACGTCGCCTTGGGCCACATCCACAAACACCAGATATTGCGTCCCGATCCGCCCATGGTGGTCTACTCCGGAAGTCTGCAAAGGGTGGACTTCAGCGAGGAAGACGACGAAAAGGGGTTCTGCGTCGTTGACCTGGACCCCGCGGCGCCCCAGGGCCAGCGGATGACCAATTTTGAATTCCACAAGTTGGACGCCCGGAATTTCGTGACGGTGGATGTGACGGTGGAACCCCAAGACGCCGACCCTACCGCTACGGTGGTCCGGGCGATTGCCCGTAAGGACATCACCGACGCCGTGGTCCGGGTGCGCATCTCCCTCCCAGCGGAGGCCGACGCCCACCTTAGGGAAACGGAGATCCGTGCGGCGTTGGAGCCGGCCCATTTTATCGCCTCCATCTCCCGGGAGGTGGCTGGTACCCGGCGGACCCGCATTTCTCCCACCGAGGGCGAAGACCTACAACCGATGCAGGCCTTGGGGCTTTACCTGGACAGCAGAAACATAGAAGGCGAGCGCCGGGAGGAGATTCTGAGGAAGGCCGAGGAATTAGTCGAGCTGGATTCGGGCCAAGTCGAAGAGACACAATAGGCCGGAGCGATCGGACCGGCTTGGCCACGGACTGATTGAATAGCGTGCGGGCGGCGGCCTTTAGACCAGTTTACGCGCCAAAGATTGCCGGCCGTCAATCAGTTCTTTGAATACTTCTTGGACCGTGAGAATTTCGGAGATTAGGCCGGTGCCCGCGCCGGAGTAAGCAACCCCGGAGTCGAAGTCTCCTTCCAGAAACGCTGCTCTGGTCCGGTCGATGCCCAGTTCCTGCTCCCAGGCGGCCAGGTCGTCTCCCGGCCCTTCCAGGCCGGATTCTCTCATCTGCAACGCGATGCCCTGTTTCAGGACCCTGGTTGGCCACCGGTCGCCGCCGACGACAATGGTGCCACTGTCGATGGCCGCCACCATCGCCGCCTTGTACTTCTTGTGGGAGATACATTCCTTGGTGGCTACAAACCGGGAGCCCATTTGCACGCCCATCGCCCCCAGAGCCATTGCGGCCACGTAGCCGCGAGAGTCCACGATTCCGCCGGAGGCAATCACCGGGATGGCAATCGAGCCCACAACCTGGGGCACTAACACCATTGTGGAAACCTTGTCTGAGCCCCGCAGACCACCGCCCTCAAAACCTTCGGCGATGACCATGTCGACTCCCTGCGCCTCCGCGCCCCGGGCATGCCGCACCGTCGACACTTGGTGGATGACTGTCATGCCGTGTTCTTTCAGTGTACCGGTGAACAGCGCCGGGCTGCCCCCATAGGTGACGGCGATGTTTATGCCCTCTTGGGCGGCGGCCTCTATGAATTGCTCGATCTGAGGGTGGGGTAGGTAGAAGGCGACGCCAAATGGCTTTTGGGTTAGCCGCTGCACCCGGCGGACCACCGCGTGAAGGTTGGCGACCAGGTCGCCACCCGGCTCGATCCCTGAGGTGGGGTGCAAGACGCCCAACCCACCGGCATTGGAGACCGCCGCGACCAATTCCGGGTTGGACACCCAGGGCAGTCCCGCCTGTAGGACTGGGTAGGCTATCCCAAGTGTGCTGCTAACCGGGGTGCGTTTCATTTAATCAGCCCCACCAAGACCCTCTGACGTTTATCTTCACGCCAATCTCGAATCTTGGGGCGTGAGCGGCAATGCGTTACCGGATTTGCCGACCTTAACCAGACCGGTCTCGAGGTTTGACCGATTGTACGGCCACGCCTGGGTGGTGTCAACTGAATCGGGATACCGACCCTCGGCATTTATCCCACGTGGCGCATCTTGGCGTATTTGGAGGCCGGCATTTTTGCTCCGCTTGACGGCCCAGAGCACGGTGTCTAAGTGGATGGCGGAAGACTGGCCCTTGAGCTGGCCCTGGGTTGGATCCGTTGGCCCAGTCAGCTAGAGCGGTTAGCATTAGAAATCCGACGTTCATATAATTTTTCCAATGAAACCATCAATTGTTGCCCTAATAGCCGGAATATCCATCTTGGTCGTTGCCGCCTGCGGGGGTTTTTCGGAACCCAAACTTGCACCGACGGCCACACCTTTGCCGACGGCGACCCCTGTGCCGACGCCCACTCCGACACCCCAACCGACCCTCGCGGTTTCCCTGGGAGACGCTGGAACCTCCGACGCGGGGATCATCGCATGCCTGGCCGAAAGTCTGGGCGAGACCGCGGCCCGCGCGGTTGCCTCCGGATTGCTGCCCCCAAGCGACGAAGAATCGGCGGCGTTGGGCGGGTGCCTGCTCGCGGCTTCTGGCGCGGTCTCGCCAGAGGCCGCTGACCCCATCATGGCCTGCCTGGAAAAGGACCTGGACAGCGACCTGGCCAGAGCGGTAGCCTCCGGAGCCATTCCATTGACCGTTGAGCAAGAGGCTCTGGTGGGCAATTGCGTGCTTTCCACCAGTCTCGGCGGCGGCATGTCATTGTCGGCCAGCGTTGTAGTCTGTCTGGAAAACGCCTTGGGCGCTGATTCAGCCCGGGTGGTGGCTTCCGGAACGGCCACATTGTCCGATGAACAGCAAGCCGCCCTGGGTGGATGCCGGTTGGCCTCGGCGTTGGGATCCGGCGCCGACACCGTGTCCCCCGGAGTCATGGCTTGCTTGGCCGAGGAATTAGGTCCTGAAGTGGCTCAGGTGGTGGCGTCGGCCGCGTTGCCTCTTAGCGCCGAGGAGGAACAGATCCTGGGAAACTGTATCCTGAAGGACGCGCTTGCGCTTAACCAATCATCCAAATCGATTATCTTCCGCCCAGCAGAAGGGGCGCCCCGATGAGGGGCGCCCCTTTGATTTGCCGACTATATTGTACCCGTGGTTGGTGGTTCGGCTCTTAGTTGGAGCCGCCATTGGGCGCTCCACCGAGGATGCCCATGCTTTCACCGAGGCACTCCTTAGCAACCAGCATCATTTCTTGATTGCTCAGGTCTTGAGGACCGGCGGGTAGATAGCCAAGCAGGTTGACTATGCACTCGTCCTCCTCGGCGCTTGCCTCACTCCGGTCGCCTGAGAACTCGCCAGAGAAGCAGGCCATCCCGACCATCATTTGCTCTTCTACGGACAGGTCCTCGGGTCCCTTTGGCAGATATCCCAGGACGTCTATCATGCACTCCAGGGTCTCATTATCGTGCATCACGTCTTCGGCGAAGCAGGCCTGGCCAACGTCGATGCGCTGCCGGTCGGTTAGCTCTTCCGGCCCGTTGGGCAGGTAACCCAGAACGTCGATGACGCACTGTGCGGTCTCTAGGTCCAAATCATCGGGGCCGCCCTGGCCCTGGAAGCAGGCCTGGCCAACCATGATTTGCTCTTCTTGGGACAGGGCATCAGGCCCGTCGGGCAGGTATCCCAAGACGTCCAAGATGCATTCGACGGTCTCTTCATCGGGCATGTCTTCGCTGGGGAAGCAGGCCCGGCCAACGTCGATGCGCTGCCGGTCGGTTAGGTCATCGGGCCCGTTGGGCATGTAACCCAGAACGCCGATGATGCACTCCGCGGTCTCTGCGTCCAGATCATCGGGGCCGCCTTGGCCTTGGAAACAGGCCTGTCCGACCATGATTTGCTGTTCCTGAGTCAAGGCATCGGGGCCGTCGGGCAGGTATCCCAGGACGTCCACGATGCACTCGAGGGTTTCTTCATCGGGCATGTCTTCGTCGGGGAAGCAGGCCCGGCCGACGTCGATGCGCTGCCGGTCGGTTAGCTCATCCGGCCCGTTGGGCAGGTAACCCAAAATGCCGATGACGCACTCGCGGGTAGAATCGTCCAGCGGGTCGCCTTCTGGGTGCTCGTCCCCGAAGCATTCCTGACCCAGTAACCTCTTCTGGTCGTCGGTCATGTCTTCTGGACCCTGGGGCATATAGCCGATGATGCATTCCCGGGTCGCGTCGTCGATGTCAGGCCCACCTTGGCCCCGGTCTTGCCCGCCCTCGCCGGGCCGGGCGCAATTCTGGCCGATCAGTTGGGCCTGCTCGGGAGAAAGGTCAGTCAATGCGGTCGGGAAGAACCCCAGGGTGTCAATCACGCATTGCCGCAGGTCGCCATTGGGTCCGCCTCGTCCCTCGGGGTGTTGGTCGGCGGAGGCCATTGAAACCGACGCCGCCCAGACGAGCAGCACTGCGATTGCGAACGCCAACATGGCGAACATGGGGCTCCTGGCCCTTGCCATGAATGCCCATCTTGCGGAGGTCAGTTTCTTTACCATTTTGTACTCCTGTTGGTCCCGGGGAGTTGTGGCTGGGCCACAGACTTGAAGGACCATCTGGAGGTATGTTAGCCTCAACCCGCCTTGGGTTCCGTGACGCTGGTCACAATAGGCGGGCAATTCAATATTTATCGAGGATCGCCTGGTGGGATACGCCTGCAAAGAGGGTCCAAGCCCCCTGCTATTCAAGCAGTCCTAATGGATGCTATAGGGCGCAGAAGCTAATTCCAACGAACGAAAGGGTCATTTCCGTGACCCCATAGTGCCCTCTTTGCCGGCCTAAAATTGGGTTGCCCCCGCCGATTGGGTAGAAGATAATACGTCCCCAAGAGCGGCTGACAGGCCCGAGCCCGGCCCGGCGTCAACCCGGGAGAATTAGGAGCAAAAACACATGTCAACACAAACAGACAACGACACGCTGACTCGCACCGGACAAGGCACGCCCATGGGAGAAGTCATGCGCCGGTATTGGCTGCCTGCGGTGCTGGCCAGCGAGCTCCCCGAGCCCGATTGCGCTCCGGTGCGGGTGAAGTTGCTGGGTGAACAACTGGTGGCTTTCCGGGATACCCAGGGCCGGGTTGGCCTGTTGGACGAGATTTGCCCCCACCGGCGCACTTCATTGTTCTTCGGCCGCAACGAAGAGAGCGGCCTTCGCTGCGTGTATCACGGCTGGAAGTTCGACGTGGCCGGCAATTGCCTGGACATGATGAACGAACCTGCCGGCAGCGACTACCACGAAAAGATAAAGACCACCTCGTATCCGGTGGTGGAATTGGGTGACGTGATTTGGGCTTATCTCGGCCCAGCGGAGAAGGAGCCGCCCCACCCAAAATTCGAGTGGACTCAGGTGCCCGAAGACCACCGGCTGGTCACCAAGAACTGGCAGGAGTGCAACTGGCTCCAGGGTCTGGAAGGGGGTATCGACACCGCCCACGCTCCCATCTTGCACCGCCGCATCACCGATAGTACCAACCAGCCGGGCATCGGAATCAATAACAACTTGGTCAAGGGTCAGGCCGCCAAACTGGAGGTCGAACGCACCGACTACGGCTATCGGTACGCCGGCCTCCGCGACTTGGGAGACGGCCGGAACATCATTCGGGCCTACCACTACGTGATGCCTTTCCACCAATTTCGCCCGCAGCAATTTGGCAGGCTTGGGCAGGACCCGCGGTCCCTAATCGCGGGCCACGTGTGGGTGCCAATGGACGATGAAAACTGCATGGTCTACAACTGGATGTACAACTATGCGGGCGAGCCCCTCAGCGACGACGACCGGGAACAAGAGACTGCGCTGGGCCGGGGCCCGGGCGACGTGCTCCCCGATTTCCGGACCGTCCGAAATAAGACCAACGACTGGATGATTGACCGGCAAGTGCAGAAGTACGAGACTTTCACTGGGATCCAAGGAATCAACACCCAAGACCAAGCAATCCAGGAGAGCATGGGTCCCATCGTGGACCGCTCCAGAGAAAACCTGGCCAACAGCGACATGGCCATCGTCGCCGCCCGCCGGTTGCTCTTGGGCGCGGCCAGCACCGTGGCCGACGGGGGCGACCCTCCCGGGACCGGAGATTCCTACTACAACGTGCGCGCCATCGAAAGCATCCTGCCTAAAAACAACGATTGGAAAGAGGCATTGGCCGACCAGATGTACCCGCATTAGACGATCCGAGGGAAGTTCCTCTAGAATATCGGCCGCAACCAGTAACGGGATTGAACGGCGTTACCAGCATGTCGCTCCGAGCGCGGCGAAGGGTCTGCCAGGGTGAAGACTCTTCGCCGCTGCGGCTGGCTCAGAATGACAGTTTTGAGGCAAGCCCCGCTACGGGGATAGAAATCGAAAAGGCGGTGGTCTCTCGGCCACCGCCTTATGTTTTGTCCTGACCCGGTTGTTCGGAGGAGGTTATCCGTCGAAGTCGGATGTGATGGGTTGATGCCCGGAATTTTCATGGTAAGGTTCATCACGGTACAGCGACAAGGATTTCATCACCGGGATGTCCTGGATCGAGAACAAAATGGTCTCTTGGGACGACTCATTGGCAAACTCATGCCAGGCCCAAGTCGGCACTACGAAGAAATCTCCCGTGCCCCAGTCGAACCGCTGGCCGTCAATCACCGAGTAGCCTTCGCCTTGGAACACGTGAAACACCGCGCTGCTGGTGTGCCGGTGGGCTCGGGTGCGTACTCCGGGCCGGATCAGTTGTATCCAGCAAGACATGGTCCGTAGCACGGGGCCGCCCGTGGCCGGGTCCGAAAACTCCATGGCCACGTCGTCGAAAGGACTAGCGTCGGTCTGGGCCAATCTCCACAGCGCATCGTAGGTCCGGTCCCATTTGTAGTGCCAAAGGGGAGAGTAGGGCGCTTGAAAGTCTTCCCAGGCTGGGCGCAGCGCGCCGGAGGAATACTTACGCTCCGATTGGCCAGTGCCGGTTATCGGCTGTTGGTCTTCGGGAAAGGCCTCGTAAAAGGTGGCCTCCAAGTTATGCACCAGAGGCGTATCCAGTCCGTCGAGCCAAATCATTGGTCCGTCGCCCTCGTTATTGTGGTCATGCCACGTCCAAGAGGGCGTAAGCACCAAGTCGCCCGGTTCCATATAGCACTTGTCGCCTTCCACCGTGGTGTAGGCGCCCTCTCCGTGAAGCACCCAGCGGATGGCAGTGGGGGTATGGCGATGGGCTGGCGCGTTTTCTCCCGGCAAGAGGAGTTGCAGGGCGGCGGAGATGGTGTGGGTGGTCCCATGCTCCCGGCCGGGGTTGGTCAACCGGAGCACCCGCCGCTCCACGTCCCGGTCCGGAGTCACCATCTCTCCACTCCGCAATATCAGCGGCTCGGCCTGCTCCCAGCGCCAAAGGAACGGCTCAACCGACGGCTGGCGGTCGTGCCCCCGGCCCATCCAAGCCGGGGTCAAGCCCGACTGGCGACTGGCTTCGTAGAACTCTTGCATCTCTTCTGGGCTAACTTTTCCCACTGATGCCATTCCGCCCTCCATCATGTGCGTCATTCGGTTGAATAATAATCAATATTGCCGCAAATTGTAGTATCGCCTCTGCCCACCGTCAAGGAAGCGATGCACCGCATACTTTTCCCCCTCCGAAGCCGGATTTCAACTTTGCGATGCGCAATTACGTGCGTCTTATCATACGTGGGTTGACGCTGCAGAAAGGACACGCTAGGCTGGCCAAAATCCGTCCCAACGTCCGTCTCCGGAGGAGTAGAGTTGAAGGCAGCAGTCTTATACGAAAAATTCCTACCATTGGCGGTGGAGGAGTTGGAGCTGGAAGCTCCCCGCCAGCACGAGGTCCTGGTAAAGCTGACCGCCAGCGGGGTCTGCCACAGCGACCTGCACTACATGAAGGGCGACCGCGAACACCCGCTGCCGGTGGTGCTGGGACATGAAGGCGCCGGCATCGTTGAGGAAGTGGGTCCAGGCGTTACCTACGCCCAGCCCGGTGACCATGTGGTGCTGTCCTTCGTGCCCACCTGCGGTCAATGCTCCTACTGCGTCAGGGGACGGCAGAACCTGTGTGAGGCCCGCTACCAACTGAGGGGCAACCTGCTGGACGGCACGAGCCGCCTCCGCAAAGGCTCACAAGAGATTCACCACTTTAACGGCCTCTCCACATTTGGCGAGTACGCCGTGGTGCCCGAGGACAGCCTGGTGAAGATACGGGAGGACGCGCCCTTGGACCGGGTGGCCCTGATTGGGTGCGGGGTGCCCACCGGTGTGGGAGCGGTAATCAACACGGCCAAGGTAAAACCCGGCAGCAGTGTGGTGGTCATCGGCGCAGGCGGCGTGGGCCTGAACGTAGTGCAGGGTGCTGTGCTGGCGGGGGCCGAGGCCATCATCGCGGTGGACATCCACGGGGCCAAATTGGAGCACGCCCTCCGGTTCGGGGCGACCCACTTGGTGAACGCCGCCACCGAAGATGTGGCCGAAAGGGTGAAGGATATCACCCGGGGCGAGATGGCCGATTACGCCTTCGAGGTCATCGGCTCCACCGACGCCATCAACCAAGCCCTCATGACCACCAAGCGCGGCGGCACCACGGTGGTGGTGGGCGTGGCTCCCACCGGCGCGGAGCTGACCATCGACCCAGATTTTCTCCACCTGGACCGGGTGTTGATGGGCTGCACCTACGGTTCCTGCTATCCCCGGGCCGACATGCCCATGCTCATTGACCTGTACATGGCCCGCCGGCTGAAGCTGGACGAGCTAATCAGCGCCACCTTCAAGCTCGACGACATCAACACGGCCTTCGAGGCGTTGGACCAAGGGGAAGTGGCCCGGAGCATCATCCGGTACTGAGGGGGATTTCTACGCCTCCGGTGGCCGCATCGTATGCCAGGGGGTGTTCTGCTCGTAGGCGTGGGCTACTTTGAAGATTGTCTCTTCGCCTCCGGGTCGGGCTCCAATCTGAAGGCCCACCGGCAGGCCCCGGTCGTCGAAGCCGCAGGGCACCGATATGGCGGGGCAACTGGCCAGGTTGAAGATACGGGTGAACAGGAAGGGCAGGCGGGATGAGCTTTCTTTCCTGTTGATGGGCGGGTCGTCTTCCAACGGCTGGGCCCCCTTCCCTGATGTCGGCAGCACCAACACGTCGTATTTTTGCAGCGTCTCCAGTACCTGCTGGCGCAACATGCTGCGCAGTTTCTGGGCTTTGTAGTAGGCCTGAGCGGGCAACAGACTGCCGGTCAAGAGCAGTATCCGGACGTCGTGGCCATAGTCCTGAATCCTCTCCTTTATCCAGTTCTGCTGGTTCAGGGCCGGCTCCACCGCCAGCAGCACCGCCGAGGCCACCCCGGCGTCCATGGACAGCGGTACGGACACCTCTTCAACCGTCGCTCCCAACTCGCCCAGAGCCGCAGTGGCTTCGGAGACCGTCTGGCGGACTTTGGTTTCGACCAAGCCGGACTCCATGAATTCGGTGATGATTCCTATTTTCATTCCATGTAGGTCACCGCCCAAGGCCTGCCGGTAATCTGGCACCGGGGCCAGGGAAGAATAAGGGTCTCTGGGGTCGTGGCCGGCGATTGCCCCCAAGGTGATGGCCGCGTCCTCCACCGTCCGGGAGATGGGCCCCACGGTGTCCATGCTCCAAACCCCTCGCATCACTCCGTACCGGCTGACCCGGCCCCAACTGGGGCGTAGGCCCACCAGTCCGCACAAGTAGCTGGGAACCGGATGGAGCCGCCGGTGTCCTCTCCCAGCGAGGTGGCGCAGAGGTAAGCTGCCGTGGCCGCGCCCGAGCCGCTGCTGGAGCCGCCGGGGTAGGTGTTCAAGTCCCAGGGGTTCCGCGGGGTGCTGAACCGGTGGGAGAGCCCGGTGATGGCGAACTCGGTCATATTGGTCTTGCCCAGTATGACGGTCCCTGCCTTCTTCAAGTTGGCGACGACCGTGGCATCCTCGTCGGGGACGAAGTCAGCCAGGATTCTAGAGCCTCCGGTGCTGCGGACTCCCTTGCTCCAGAACTGGTCCTTGACCGCCACCGGGACACCGTGAAGAGGGCCAAGATGGTTGCCGGCGGCGATGTCCTGCTCGGCCTTCCGGGCGTCGGAGAGGGCCTGCTCCCGCATGACCGTCAGGTAGCTGTTATATCTGAAGTCCAGGGAGTCGATGCGGTTAAGATAGGCTTCCGTAGCCTCGACTGGAGACACCTCTTTGGACTGAATGAGGCGGGAAAGGTCGCCAGCGGAAAGGAAGGGCAATTCAGAAGGGCTCATGGGAACCTCCGTGTTGAAAGCGGCCGGGGCCGGGATGCTCATAAATCAAAATGGTCCCCGGCTTGGTGGGGACCATTCGAGGGTTCCGTGGTGCCGGGCGACTATGCGGGGGGCAGGATGATGGGGAGGGGCTCGACGTCGTCCAGTCCCGTAGGATCGATGGCGTCAAGCGACTCCAAAAGGGCGTTCAGGCTGTAGGTCACTTCGGTCAGTTCTGGGTCGTCAATCTCCAGACCCACGGCGTGGCCCATGGCGCGGACTTCATCTTTGGTCAAATCCACCATTGGAACCTCCCTAAGCGCCTTCCGAGTCAGGACAATGAGTTAGCACATATTGCGGTATAAAGGCTCCGCCGTCAAGATTGCCAGCAACTTAGGCTGCTGTACCTTGAGGCCAAATACCATGTCGGCTATACTGGCCGGGACCCCAGACCTGGTACCCCGATCCCCGGTACCCCGAGTGCACGGGGGGGGGAAAGGACGAATCAGAGCCGATGGCTACATATAAGACTGTCAACGTTGACCTGGGAGCGAAGTCCGACTTCACCAAGTTGCCCGCGCCGGTGGACGTGGGCGATTGGACCTACTTCTTGGTGCAGAGCAAGCAGGGCGTCTACCAGTTGCTCTCCAACATCTGCCCCCACCAGGATGGCGAGGTGGTGGACTGGGGCGGCGTCTTCATGTGCCCCGACCACGGCTGGCGCTTCGAGTACAGCGAGGGCGTATGCGTCAACGGCCCCATCGCCAGGATGGTGGGGTTCCCGGTCAGCGTCGCGAACGGCCGCTTAATTGCCGAACTCCCCGACGACTGAGCCAGAACCCCTTACCCACTAATAGGACTTGCCAACTTCAGTAGGTCTTAATTTCCAGGACGTGACCGCTGGGGTCCTTGAAGTAGACCGCCTTGCCGTCGCCCTGGGCCCCCGCCGTGACACCCGGTCCCTGCATGTTGTCCTGGGCACGCGGGCTGTCCCCAAAGGGTATGCCCGACTCCTTTATGCGATCGAACGCGGCCTCAAACTCGTCGGACTCCATGGCGAAGGCGTAGTGGATGCTGCGGAAATCGTCCGACTGCCTGAAGTCCAGGTTCAGACTGTCGTTCACCCGCACCGCCAGGAAAGGTCCAACCTCCCCCAGGTCCTCGAAGCCAAAGATACGAGAGTAGAACTCCACCGCTTCCGCGCGGTCATTCACCGGGACTATGGTGTGGTCCAGTACAACGGCCATGACGTCTCCTCCAGGTCTCGACAATTTTTGCCCTGATTTCGGCGGCTGCCATCTGTGTTTATTAGGTTGTGGTACTCTATTTCCTACCGTCCCAGAAGTCAACATAATCACGCTTGGTTTGTGCCCGGCGGCCTTGCACCAAAACTGTCATTCTGAGGCGTCAGCCGAAGAATCTTGTTGCTACCATACCAGCACCGACCGAGAACGACGAGACCCCTCGCCACGCTCGGGGTGACAGTGGAAGGCCTACATGGGGTGCTACCATGACACTATCATCACTTTAGAGGCAACGCCGTGCCCGGCCGAGGAGCGAATATGGACAAGAAAGAGCTACCCTTTCTGACCGCTTCCCACCTCTCCAACCTCATCGAGACCAAGGAGGTTTCGCCCGTCGAGGCCACTGAGGCCTACTTGGACCGAATCGAGGCGGTCGACGCCAAGCTTAACTCATACATCACGATAACCGGAGAGCAGGCTTTGGAGGCGGCCCGGCAGGCCGAGCAGGAGATTGCCCAGGGCAATCACCGCGGGCCGCTGCACGGTGTGCCATTGGCGGTGAAGGACCAGTTCAACACCGCCGGTATCCGCACCACCGGCGGCTCTAACATCCTCAAGGACTTCATACCCGAAGAAGACGCCACGGTGATAGCCAACCTCAAGAAGGCTGGAGCGGTCTTGCTGGGCAAGCTAAACATGAGCGAGTTTGCCATGGCCGAGATTTTTAACCACCCCTACGGCACGCCCCGGAACCCCTGGGACTTGGAGCGCAACCCCGGCACCTCCAGCAGCGGCTCCGGCGCCGCTACCGCCGGCTTCCTGTGCGCCACTTCCCTGGGCGAGGACACCGGCGGCTCCATCAGGGGTCCCGCCAATTTCAGCGGCCTGGTGGGTCTGCGGCCATCCTACGGCCGGGTCAGCCGTTACGGCGTGCTGGGCGGCTCTTGGTCCATGGACACCGTGGGGCCCATCTCGCGCAGTGTGGAGGACGCGGCAATCACCATTCAGGCCATAGCCGGTCACGATGCCAAGGACCCGTACACATGGGACGTGCCGGTGCCCGATTACCGCAAAGCTCTGACCGGAGACATCCAGGGCGTGAAACTGGGCGTGATTCAAGAACGCATGGACGCCCCAAACCTGGATTCGGAGTTCCGGGAAACGGTGGCCAATGCCATCGGCGTATTGGGGGAACTGGGCGCGTTCGCAGAGGACGTTTCCATCCCGCTGGCGCCCAAAGCCGGCGCTCTCAGCATGACCATAATCGGTGTTGAATGGTCGAACCTGCACCGCCGGGTGTTTGAACCCCACATCGATTATCTGGACCACAACAACAAGATACGGTTCCTGACCGGCAGCAGTATCCCGGCCCAGGCCTACTACAAGGCCCAGAAGCTGCGGGCCGTGCTGCGGCATCAGGTCCTTGACGCGTTGGATAAAGTCGATGTCTTGGTATTGCCCACCGGGCCGGTCACCGCTCCGCCGGTGGAGAGTCTGCCGGGCATCCAGAGCAAGGAACATGCCCTCACCGGGCTGGCCGGGCGTATCAGTTTCACCGGGCCGTTCAACCTTGCCGGCACCCCGGCCCTGTCGGTGCCTTGCGGGTTTAGCCAAGCGGGCATGCCCATGGGGCTGCAGATAGTGGGCCGTCCCTTCGCCGAAGAGATGGTATTCAAGGTAGCCCACGCCTACGAACAGAGCACCGACTGGCACAACCGGCGGCCGCCGGTTTAGCTGACAGCTATCAGCCCGTGCGCTTGATGTAGTTCACCTTTTCTCCGTCTCGACCGGTTTACGAAATTTCGCCCCAGCTTTAGAGGTTGGGGCGTTTTGCGCTGTAGTCTCGGTGGACAATCCGTTTTTACACCGCTAATATCGCTTGATAATGGTTAGCGATCGGATACAGCGACGGATCAATCAGCTTCTTGATGAAGCGGATGGAGCGGTGACCGGTCTTGATTGGGATGTCGTTAGGTCCCGCGCTGAAGCAGTTCTGGCCTTCGACCCAGAGAACAAAGAGGCAATCGCCTACCTGAAGGCTTCAGATGGGGGCCTCGGCCAATTGGTTCCCGATTCCCTCCAGGCAACGTCTTCGACACCCTCAACGACGGTCCCGGACCAACCCTCCTCCTTTGCCGACGGCCGTTATCAAGTCCAGAAATTCCTGGGAGAGGGGGGCAAGAAAAAGGTCTACCTGGCCCAGGACACCACGTTGGACCGGGAAGTAGCCTTTGCGCTGATCAAGACCGAGGGCTTGGACGACACCTCCCGAACCCGCATCCAGCGTGAAGCTCAAGCCATGGGCCGGTTGGGCTCCCACCCTCACATCGTCACCGTATTTGATTTGGGCGAGGAGCCTTCGACAAGCTCAGGCCAGGGCCAGCCCTACATGGTCACCGAGCTCATGGGCGGAGGCGACGTTGAAAGTCTGATCGAAGACGCCCCCAGCCACCTGCTTCCCCTGGAGCAAGCAATCAAGATTGCCCAACAGACCTGCCGCGGCCTGGAGTTCGCCCATGGCCGGGGCATCGTCCACCGGGACATGAAGCCGGGCAACCTCTGGCTCACGGCTGATGGCATCGCCAAGATAGGGGACTTCGGCCTGGCCGTTTCCCTGGACCGCTCCCGCCTGACCCAAGAGGGCATGATGGTGGGAACGGTGTCCTACATGCCCCCGGAGCAGGCCATGGGCGGAGAAGTCACTCCCAGGTCCGACCTCTACTCCCTGGGCGCCATGCTCTACGAGATGGTAGCAGGAAGGCCGCCCTTCTTGGGAGACGACTCGGTGGCCATCATCGGGCAGCACATCAACACCCCGCCGGTGGCCCCCCACCTGGCACAACGGGCAGTGCCCCCGCCCCTTGGAAGCCCTGATTATGCGTCTGTTGGCTAAGGACCCGTCGGAACGTCCGGATTCAGCCACCGACGTTTTGTCAGCCTTGGACGCCATCGACCTCTCCGAAGGTCCCCCTTTGGAAAAGGGGGATGGGAGGATTTCGGACTCCCACGCGCTAGATAGCCTGGCCGGCGGCGTATTTGTTGGCCGGCAACGGGAGATGGGTGAGTTGAAGGCTTGTCTGGAAGAGGCATTGTCGGGAAGGGGCAGACTGGTCACTCTGGTGGGAGAGCCAGGCATCGGCAAGACCCGGACGGCCTTGGAGCTGGCGACCTACGCCGGACTACGCCAGGCCCAGGTGCTCTGGGGCCGCTGCTACGAAGGGGAAGGAGCGCCGCCCTATTGGCCTTGGGTGCAGGCCATCCGCTCCTACGTGCGGGACGTCGACCCGGAGCAACTGCGCTCGGAGATGGGGGTCGGGGCTGCGGACATCGCCGAAGTCGTATCCGACGTTAGGGAGCAACTGCCCGGCCTGCAAGTCCCGCCCCAACTGGAGCCAGAGCAGGCCCGGTTCAGGCTGTTTGATTCCATCACCGCTTTTTTGAAAAACGCCGGCAGGCGCAAGCCTTTGGTGCTGGTGCTTGACGACCTACACTGGGCCGACCATCCGTCGTTACTGCTGTTGGAATTCGTTGCCCGGGAGTTGGCTAACGCGCGTGTCATGATTATTGGCACCTACCGGGACATGGAGCTTTCCCGCCAACATCCACTGTCGCAGACCCTGGGGGGAACTAACCCGGGAGAGGTTGTTCCAGCGGGTGTTGCTAAGGGGCCTAGACCAGGACGACGTGGGGCGGTTCATCGAATTGGCCTCCGGTATAACTCCGCCTTCCGGTATGGTTGAGGCCGTTCATCGGCAGACCGAGGGCAACCCCCTGTTTGTCACCGAAGTGGTGCGGCTGTTGGTACAGGAAGGGGAACTGACCGCAGACCCTTTGACAGGCTCAAGTCGAGTGGAAGAGCGGGATTCTTGGAGCCTCCATATCCCTGAAGGCGTGCGCGAGGTTATTGGGCGGCGGTTGGACCGGTTGTCGGAGCGGTGCAACGAAACATTGACCATTGCTTCGGTTATCGGCCGTGAGTTCACGCTGGAACATCTAGGCCCCTTGATCGAAGATATGACCGATGACCGACTACCTAAAATAGCTGGACGAAGCTGTTGTCTGTGAGGGAGGAGTGAAGACATGTCAAAAGAGCGGAGGAAGCACAGCCCAACAGTTCAAGGCCAAGCGCTGATCCAGGAGACTTTGGCCGGTGAGCTGTCCACGACTCGGAAGGTGCGGCTGCACGCCCGCATCGCCGAGGCGCTTGAGGCGTTGTACGGCACTGAATTAGAGGCCCACGCTGCCGAGTTGGCCTACCATTTTGCCGAAGCGGAGGCTGTTGTCGGGACCGAGAAGCTTGTGTATTACTCGCTACTGGCTGGAGAGCGGGCACTGGCGGCGTACGCCTGGGAGGAAGCCCTGGCCCACTTTGAACGGGGGCTGGCCGTAAGGGGGGTGATTTCAGGGAGCGTTGGGCCAGTGCCGGACGCGGAGGCATCGACACTCCTCTTCGGCCGGGGCCGGGCTTTGGCCGGTGCCGGTGTGCTCCAGCAGACCCCAGGAGGCGGTGGATACCATGGGCCGGGCTTTTGACTATTACGCCCAGGCCGGGGACGTGGTCCAAGCCGTGGCGGTCGCGGAGCACCCCCTGTCGGGCCGATCGGGAGCCCGCCACGAGATGGCCCGGTATCTTGGTCAGGCTCTGGAGTTGGCGCGGCCGGACTCTCTCACCGCGGGTCGCCTGTTATCTAGCTACGGCGCTGAACTGGGGCGTGTGGAAGCGGACTATGACGGTGCCCAAGCAGCCTTTGCCCGGGCCCTGGAGATCGCCCGTAAAGAGGAAGATACGACGCTGGAGGCGCGGACCCAGGCGGCCTCCTCCAACGTGGACTTCTTTCACCTGCGTCCCCAGGAAAGCCTGGGCAAGAGTCTACGGGCCATCGAGCTGGCCCAGGAGATAGGCGACCCAGTTATTGAATCCTACGCCCGTCGGGACGCTGCCCGTGCTGTGGAGGTGTTGGGTAAAGACGTGGCAGAGATGCGGCGGCATGCCGCCGCCACCCTGGAACTGGCGGAAAAGGTGCGAGACCGCTATCAGCTGTGCCTCGCCTACCGAGTAAATGCAACACTGTGCCGTCGACTGGGAGAGTGGGCGCGAGCGCGGGAGTTCAGCGACCGGGGCCTGGCTCTGGGGCCTCGGGATATCACCTTTCTTGGTGACCGAGTACTTTTGGAGCACGAAGTGGGCGGCCTGGCCCAGGGTCAGTTATATCTGGATCGCTTGCTGGAGTTCGTGCGCCAGGCACCGGCGAGGGCGGCAGTAGTTCATGTGATACCGGCTGGGGTCATACCTTATGTTGCGCGGATTACTGGGGCTCTGGACCACGAGGACGTGGCCGCTAAAGCCGCTGAAACGGTTCTCTCGTCATCAACGTCTGAGCCCCTATATACCAGTGTGGCCAGGCTTGGCCTGGCACTCCTGACTGTCCAGCACGGCGACGCTTCGGCTGCTGGAGACCAATACCATACGCTGCAAGCAGCGCAGCTCCCCTTTCCTGGCGGGGCGATATTATCTTTTAATTCGGACCGTCTCCTGGGCCTCCTGGCCCACACCATGGGCAATCTGGAGCGGGCAACGGCCCACTTCGAGGAGGCCCTGACCATCTCACGGAATATAGGCTTACGGCTGGGAGCTGGCCTGGAGCTGCTGCGAATACGCCGACGTCCTGCTCCAGCGGGCCGAGTCCGTTCGTGGTGAGCTTGTCGAACAACCAGACCCTTCGACGAGCCCAGGGCGGACGGGAGAAGGCGACCGTGCCAAGGCCGTTTCCCTGTTGGACGAGTCCCTGGCCATCTCCAGCGAGTTGGGCATGCGGCCATTGATGGAACGGGTCCTGTCCCGGCGGGAGATATTGGGGGCATAGGGCATCTGATCCGGGTAGTATCGCCTGATTCATTAGCTTATCCGACCGCTGAGGGCTGAACGCTGACAGCTATTTTTGTGAGGAGATGACATGGAAGAGATCGGGCTTTTCGAGGCCATCTACAGTCAACGGCAGTTCACCCGCTACAAGGCGGACCCGGTGCCCAAGGAGGCCATCGACAAGATTATCGACGCCGCCACCAAGGCGCCGAGCGGCGGCAACGTGCAACCCTGGCACTTCATCGCCATCGCCGACCGGGACCTGATTGAGAAGGTCGGCGGTCTTTACCGCGACCTGTGGCTCGGCGCCATGGGAGCCACCCCGCCGCCGGGCGAGTCTCCCGCTTATATGTCGGCCCGCTACCTGGCCAACCACATGCCGGAGGTCCCGGCCATGATCCTGGTCTGCGCCGACCACAGCAAGGGTTATCAGTCTTATCCCATATTTCCCAGTTAGGATAACAGTGTGATGCGGTATATAGGCAACGTTCTTGCTTTTGTAGTCGTCTCATGAACTTTTCACCAACATCTCGGCTATAATACATTCATTAGAATAGTAAGATTCTTCAGATAGCGTAACAACCCCGGAGGCACCTGATGGGTGACGGCGACAAAACCCCTCTCCGGCTCCAGTTCAACCCCAAAGTCCGTCTGGAGTTTCACGGTGCCACCATCACTTCCGATGCCGGACTCTTGCCCATTCGAGAGCTGGATGATGCCCTGGGCCTTACCCATATTGCTGCCGACTATCTCCAGGAAAGCCGCTCCGGTCGCAACATCCGACACCACCTCGTCCCGCTGCTCAGACAGTCCATCTACAGCCGCTTGGCCGGCTACGATGACACCAATGATGCCGAACGCCTTTCCCAAGACCCAGCCATGAGAGTCGTCGTGGGCTGGCAAGGATCAGACCGGAACGCCGCCAGCACCAACACCGTGAGCCGCTTTGAAACTGAAACTCTGACCCAACAGGACAACCTGCAGGGGCTGGCACGAATGAATCCCCAATGGGTGGAAGATGCTATGGCCCATACTCCACACCAGCGAGTGATTCTGGACATGGACAGCTCGGAGAGTCCAGTGCATGGCCATCAGGAGGGTGCCGCCTACAATGGGCACTTCGAGTGTGTCTGCTATCATCCCCTCTTTCTATTCAACCAGTTCGGCGATTGTGAAGGAGCGACGCTACGCCCCGGCAACGTCCATAGCGCCGAGGGCTGGCAGGAACTCCTTGAGCCGGTGGTGAAAAGATACCAGAGGAAGGGACGGCGGCTGTTGTTCCGGGGTGATGCCGCCTTTGGCAAGCCAGAGGTGTACGAGTACTTGGAACAAGAGATGATTGGGTACGCCATCCGGCTTTCAGCTAACGCGGTACTTCAGAGAGAAATCGCGCACCTGCTGGTACGACCTGCCGACTGGTCTTCCAGGAGGCCGATCGTCTCCTACTACGACTTCACTTACCAGGCCCAGAGCTGGAGTATTTCCCGGCGAGTAGTAGCCAAGGTGGAGTGGCATCAGGGGGAGTTATTTCCCAGGGTAGGCTTCATCGTGACCAACCTGAGCTATCCACCCAAAGGCATAGTCCGCTTTTACAATGGCCGTGGCACAGCGGAGCAGTGGATCAAGGAGGGCAAGTACGCCCTGAACTGGACCAGACTGTCCTGTCACAAGTTCGTGGCCAACCAGGCGAGGCTATGGCTGTTCGTTCTGGCGTACAATCTGGGAAACTTCATGAGAAGGTTGGCTTTGCCGGAGGATATGAAGCATTGGACTCTGACCAGTCTTCAGACTAGGCTGATCAAGACGGGTGGGCGACTGGTACGCCATGCCAGGAGGATGGTGTTTCAGCTCTTATACCAAAGGCGAACCCATCGAACGGGGCCGATACGCATCGTCGCTCTGGCTGGCGGTGCAGAACCTGTTCCTGGCTGCCCGGGCGCTGGGCTTGGGCACCCGCATCACCACCACCCATCTGCGTGAGGAACAGAAAGTGAAAGATTGGTTGGGCATCCCCGACCACGTGGAGACGGTCTGCCTCACCCCATTGGGCTACCCCAGGGGCCGCTTCGGCCCCACCGACCGCATACCCTCGGCCGAGGTCACGTCTTACAACCGCTATGGGCAAAAAAGCTAATAGCCAACAGCTTTGTCCGACGGCGGCAGGGTATTGGGGGTGCTGAGACTTGGTTGTGGAGAGGGGGATTTCCGCTGACCGCTACAACCCCCACGTCTCGCCGAACTCGACCCGTTGCACTAACTGACCCGTGAACGTGGAAGCGTCCTGCAACGCCAGGTAGACTGCGCTGGGGCCGACAGCCTGGGGCTCAACCCGCTCTCCCCAGTCGCGAGTCGCGTTGCGTCCAGGGGATGGCTGCCGACCCCTCGGTCCTGAGGCCGCCCGGCGACAGGATGTTCACCGCGATGTTGTACTCCCGCACTTCGTCGGCCAGGCATTGGCTAAACATGTGCACCGCCGCCTTGGCGGAGCTGTAGAGGACTCCGCCGCCCTGTTCGTGGTCGCTCCCCATCCGCGAGCCGATGTTGATGATGCTGCCCCGGCCCTGATCAATCATTATTGGGAGCACGGCCCGGCAACACAGGTAAGGCCCCCGGAGGTTGGCGGCCATGCTCCGGTCCCACTGCTCCGGCTCGATGTCCAAGATAGTTTCGCCCAGCACCATGATTCCGGCGTTGTTCACCAGCACGTCGATCTAGCCGTACTTAATCGAAGGTCTGGGCCACCATGTCCATGACTTGTTCTTCATTGGAAACGTCGCAGGTCAGCGCCAAGGCCTCTCCACCCCGGGACCGGATGTCCTCGGCGGTTTCCGCAGCAGTTCCCGGCAACCCCGTTGGCGATTTGCCGCGGGCGGAGACGACCACTGCTGCCCCCTCCGCGGCAAACTCCTGGGCGATGGCCCGGCCCAGGCCCCGGCTGGCCCCGGCTGGCCCCGGTGACGATGGCCACCATGCCGGGCATCTTCTTGCTTTGCGCTTCCACTATGTACCGGCCCTAGGAGGCGAACTGGGCTTCGACCCAGCCTTTGTCGAAGGGAGTCCAGAAGTGGGAGCTGAGGGTCAGGTGCTGGAACATCCATTTGCCATCGACCCGCACGTATTCTTCGTCGTAGCGGGCCGAGCCCCACACCGCCTGGTTGCCGTCGGCATAGGTGCAGGGCTGGAATAGGTACCAGACCCCGGTGGCCCGGTCGCCGTCAACTTCGATTATAGGGTTCATCACCATGTGGATGGCGAAGGGCAGACGGTTGGGCGCATTCTGGAAGAACTTGCGGATTGCTTCCCGCCCGTCGTTCCGGCCCCTTTCCTTCCCGTCCCATACGGCGTCCTCGGTGAATAGCTCGGCCAAGGCGTCGGCGTCGTAATGGTCGTCGCAGAGGGCGCAGTAACGCCGCTTCAGTTTCTTGATCTCCTCGATATCCTCCAGAACTTTCACCCGGCTTTCCAGGTCTTCGAGGCTCATGATTTTCTCTCCAATCACTGATTGAAAACTGCTTCAGGCCGCTTGGCCGCCGTCAATCTCGATGCACTGGCCGACGATGAACTCGGCCTCTTTGCTGCATAGCCAGGCAGCGAAGTTGCCCATCTCTTCGGGTGTGCCCGCCCGGCCGAGGGGGATGGACTGCAACCGGTCGTCCCAGTCCTGGGAGCGGGAGTATCCGTAGAGGGTGTCGTTGCGGGAGGTGTCGGTGGTGCCAGGGCTGATGCCGTTCACCCTGATGCCATGGGGCGCCAGGGCCCGGCCCGCCTTCTTGGTGAAGGTATAGAGTGCGCCGGAAGCGGTAGCGTAGGCCAGGTCCGTTGCCCGGCTGATCTTGGCCTCCACCGAGATTACGTTCACGATGCTGTCGCCGCTACCCTGACGCAACAATTCCTTGGTGACGGCCTGGGTGCAAAGAAACGCCCCGGTTACCTTGACGTCCATGACCTGCCGCCAGGCTTCCAGGGTCAGATCTTCAAAGGCGGCCCAAGCGGCCATCCGGGAGGCGCTGGCGTTGTTGACCAAGAAGTCCACGCGGCCGAACTCGGCCACCGTGCGGTCCACGGCTTCCTGCACTTGGGCCGGGTCCGAAACATCCACCACCAGGGGCATCCCGATTTTATCGGGACTGCGCCCAAATCTTTCGTTGATTTCTTGAGCCACGCTGTCAACGTCCCGCCAACCGGCATCCCGTTCGTCGCTGGGAAATGTTGCCGGGTCACGGCCGGTCCCAGTGACGGCCACAGCGGCGCCCTCTTTGGCGAAGGCCAACGCGGCGTAACGGCCGATGCCCCGCATCCGGCCCGCCCCGGTGACCAGGGCCACCTTGCCATCGAACTTGCCCATCAGAATTCTCCTAGATCGCGGTCCAGCCGCCGTCCACCAGCAGCAGGTGTCCGGTGGTCCCCACCGAGGACTTGCTGGCCAGGTAGATGACCGCGCCCACCATCTCCTCCGGGTCCATTCGGCGGCCCAAAGGCAGGTGGGCCTCGAGGTCGTCTTGCACTTCCTCGGGTGTCCGTGTGTCGGCGGCCAACATGCCTGGAGTCTTGGTTGGGCCGGGGCCGATGGCGTTTACCGTAACACCGTTGGGCGCCCATTCAACGGCCAAAACCTTGGTGATTCCGGCCACGCCGAACTTGCTGGCGCAGTACGAGGCCCGGCCCCGGGATGCGGTTACCGAAAGCTGGGACCCCAGGTTGATTATCCGCCCATACCCTTGGGCCACCATGTGCCGTCCGGCGGCTTGAGCGCAGAAGAAGACTCCCTTCAGGTTGATGTCGATGGTGGCGTCCCAGTCCTCTTCGGTAACCTCCAAGGCTGGTTTGGGTATCCGTATCCCGGCGTTGTTGACCAAGATGTCCAGCCGGCCAAAGTCCTTCACCACTTGGTCGATGGTCTTGGGGATGGTGGGCAGGTCCAGTACGTCCAAGGGGTAGACGCCGCTCTTGACTCCCTGGGCTTCCACCTTGGCTTTGGTCTCTTGGGCCAGGTCCAGCCGGTCGGGCCGGTCCGACACCGCCACCGTCGCTCCCGCTTGGGCCAGCCCCACCGCCAAGGCCGCGCCGATGCCCCGGCCGGACCCGGTGACCAGAGCGGTTTGGCCCTCCAAACTTAGTCCGTCATAGGGCATATCAGTCCCTCCAGATTCACAGGCAAATACTAGGCCCAGTGCTGGCTATGAAGGCTGCACCAGCTCGATTCTCACGTTGTCCGGCCCCTTTATGTAGGAGATTTTGTTGCCAGACCCGGCCACCGTAATCGGCAGCAAGACCTCGACGCCGTTCTGCTCCATGTGGGCCATGGCGCCTTCGATGTCGTCGGTGTCGAAGCCGAAGTGCTCCAGCCCGTAATGGGACTCGGCAGAGCCCTCCGGCAGCGTCTGCCCGGCGGGGGCGCTGGTCACATTCACCCGGACGTTGTCGATGTCCAACGTGATGGTCTCCGAGTCCCCCAGGCCCCGTCCTTGGCCCACGATCTTTGCTCCGAAGATGTCCACGTACCATTGGGCGGTGGTCTTTGGGTCGTGGGCCTTTAGCCCATATTTCCCAGTTAGGATAACAGTGTGATGCGGTATATAGGCAACGTTCTTGCTTTTGTAGTCGTCTCATGAACTTTTCACCAACATCTCGGCTATAATACATTCATTAGAATAGTAAGATTCTTCAGATAGCGTAACAACCCCGGAGGCACCTGATGGGTGACGGCGACAAAACCCCTCTCCGGCTCCAGTTCAACCCCAAAGTCCGTCTGGAGTTTCACGGTGCCACCATCACTTCCGATGCCGGACTCTTGCCCATTCGAGAGCTGGATGATGCCCTGGGCCTTACCCATATTGCTGCCGACTATCTCCAGGAAAGCCGCTCCGGTCGCAACATCCGACACCACCTCGTCCCGCTGCTCAGACAGTCCATCTACAGCCGCTTGGCCGGCTACGATGACACCAATGATGCCGAACGCCTTTCCCAAGACCCAGCCATGAGAGTCGTCGTGGGCTGGCAAGGATCAGACCGGAACGCCGCCAGCACCAACACCGTGAGCCGCTTTGAAACTGAAACTCTGACCCAACAGGACAACCTGCAGGGGCTGGCACGAATGAATCCCCAATGGGTGGAAGATGCTATGGCCCATACTCCACACCAGCGAGTGATTCTGGACATGGACAGCTCGGAGAGTCCAGTGCATGGCCATCAGGAGGGTGCCGCCTACAATGGGCACTTCGAGTGTGTCTGCTATCATCCCCTCTTTCTATTCAACCAGTTCGGCGATTGTGAAGGAGCGACGCTACGCCCCGGCAACGTCCATAGCGCCGAGGGCTGGCAGGAACTCCTTGAGCCGGTGGTGAAAAGATACCAGAGGAAGGGACGGCGGCTGTTGTTCCGGGGTGATGCCGCCTTTGGCAAGCCAGAGGTGTACGAGTACTTGGAACAAGAGATGATTGGGTACGCCATCCGGCTTTCAGCTAACGCGGTACTTCAGAGAGAAATCGCGCACCTGCTGGTACGACCTGCCGACTGGTCTTCCAGGAGGCCGATCGTCTCCTACTACGACTTCACTTACCAGGCCCAGAGCTGGAGTATTTCCCGGCGAGTAGTAGCCAAGGTGGAGTGGCATCAGGGGGAGTTATTTCCCAGGGTAGGCTTCATCGTGACCAACCTGAGCTATCCACCCAAAGGCATAGTCCGCTTTTACAATGGCCGTGGCACAGCGGAGCAGTGGATCAAGGAGGGCAAGTACGCCCTGAACTGGACCAGACTGTCCTGTCACAAGTTCGTGGCCAACCAGGCGAGGCTATGGCTGTTCGTTCTGGCGTACAATCTGGGAAACTTCATGAGAAGGTTGGCTTTGCCGGAGGATATGAAGCATTGGACTCTGACCAGTCTTCAGACTAGGCTGATCAAGACGGGTGGGCGACTGGTACGCCATGCCAGGAGGATGGTGTTTCAGCTTGCCGAGGTGCTGGTGACCAGGGAAATGCTCACCGGGATACTAGAACGGATCAGCCGGCTTCGGCTGGCACCTGGCTAGCTTGCTTTGAGAGCACCGGTATTTAGGACAGTTATGGGGTCGTCAAGAGTAAATGGGCCGCCACGAGGGAGACGCTTGGGCAAGGGCAGAGGATTTGGAATTTCTACGCTCGTTAGGACGATGGATATCCTATGAGAGTGGAGCAATTGAGTGAATCGGAGCGCAGTTGACGCGCTCAGGATACCGTACTATAGTTCCCGCCGCACAGGATGACACCGGTTCAGGGAAATCAGGTTGATCTGGGAAATTCAGGCTAAGAGGGGTTCCAGGAACGAGTATGCGACAGTCATTTCACGACTGGAGATGATGCCGCCAGGTTTCAAGATCCTCTTCACCTCGGCCAGTACAGCCTGTGTATCCAGAACGTGCATGAGAACGGCATGGCAGTGGGCTGCATCGAAGGAGTCATCTTCGAAGGGAAGGTCAGTCACACCGCCGACGTGGAATGTCGGGTTCTCGTGTCCACCTGCCCCGGCGACAGATCGGGCCAGACTAATCTGCCACTCTTCCATGAGCGGTCCTTGTACTGAACGCAACCCCACCCACCTCGGCGCAACATCCAGGTATCCCTAGAAGCGTAGCCCCCTGGGGTCTAGCTGGAGTCCTGATTCAGCTTCGTGAACAAGTCCCGCCACCACCCCTTGCCCTGGGTACCGAAGCCGGACCGTACTCGGACGACTCCGTTTCTATCTATGGCGATTTTCGTTGACTGGCTTGTTACTCGGTAGGAACGGATGGTATCCGAGGCGGTCACGGCCATTGGGAAGGTATACCCTTGCGAATCTCTATATGATCTGATCTTCTCCAACCCCTCGTTGGGGTCGGTGCCCACAGCCACAACTGCCACGTCACCGAACTGGCTTGTCAACTCATGCAGCGTCCGTAACTC
Organism: Dehalococcoidia bacterium; assembly: GCA_965237595.1. Classification (GTDB taxonomy): domain Bacteria; phylum Chloroflexota; class Dehalococcoidia; order Lucifugimonadales; family UBA3495; genus UBA9611. The sequence goes on from CBDEFY010000001.1 coordinate 253,044, forward strand.
GGCGCGGCAGTGGGGTCACCAGGTGGCAAAGAAATAGAGGATAAAGGTTTAGGTGTATGTGATTAATCTTGAACATGGTCCCTCCATCCGCTGTAGACCGGTCGAAAATTATGGGTCCGCCAGTCTCGCTCCGGCGGCAATTTCGCCGTAGCATAGCACACAGGTACCGAGGCCGGAATCGCCCCAAGAGTCGGAGACTGTCAGCTCAATATCGGGCCGCCGCCAACGGATCCCGAAGGCCTTACGGCGGAACCGCTCTTGCACGCCATATCCACAGACCGTAGAATCAGCCGTGGCCCGGCGTATGGGCAACGACGGCCACGGCAAAGGGCTTGATGGCGGAAGCAATCAGGACATCGGCGGATCGCAGGCAGGACCGGAACTTCATCCTCGGCAGCCTCTCCTTCGGCCACGGTATTTCCCACCTTATATGACCAGGGCTTCCCGGTGTTCATGCCCGCCATCCAGGCGGCCATGGGCCTCACCAACTTTCAGGTGGCCTTCCTGTTGGGCGTCCGCCAAGGCGGCTTCGGAGTGGTCAACTTGGTGGCTGGCGCCATCGTCGACCAGATGAAGTCCAATTGGGGGGCCATCCTCACGGGGTGCATGGTCTGGGCCGCATTGGGGTTCGTGGCAGTGGCCTTGTCGCCGAATCTGGGCGTACTAATCTTCGCTGTGGCCATTGTGTCCTCCCCGGAGCCTTGTGGCACCTGCCCTCCACCGCTGCCCTTTCCCGGCGTTTCCCAGACCGGCGGGGATTCGCCATATCGATACACGGCTTCGGCTCCAACATAGGGAACGTTCTCGCTCCTCTGGTCGCTGGCGGACTGTTGACCTTCATGCTGTGGCGGCACATCCTGCTGATTTACACCATCCCCGCCGCCATAATGGCTGTGTTCGTTATGGTGGTCGCTGCGGGACGTGGGAATCGAGGAGGTGGACCGGCGACAAGCAGCAAATCCCCGGCGCCGGATGGCTGCGGGTTACCGGGACGGCTTGGCCATGTTCAAGAGCCCTGTGGTCGCGGCCCTGGTGCTGTCCGCCGCCATACGTGGAGTGGCCAACAACGCCCTATTCCAGTGGACTCCTTTCTACTTGAAGAACGCGTCCGACGGCGGACTGAACATGAACTACTTCTCCGCCGGTGTCTACCTGTCTCTGCTAACCGGCATGGGAATCATATCCGCTCCGATCCTCGGCTATCTGTCCGACAGGTTCGGCCGGAAGCAAGTCTTGGTGCCCGGACTAATCATGGCCGCAGTCTTGACCATGTTCGTGGTCAGCGCCGGAGATGGCTTGATGTTGGCGGTGTTGCTGAGCGGGGTCGGGCTGTTCAGTTTTGCCCTGCAGCAGATTATCCTAGCCGCCGTGCTGGACGTCGTGGGCAGGGGCACCGAAGCCACTGCGTCGGGCATGATCTTCGGCATCAACGGACTGCTGGGCTTCGGTTCGCCCTTCCTCGCTGCATTCATCATTGACGACCTGGGTGGATACGGGTCCATCTTCTACTACACGGGGGCATTGACCCTCGTGGCCGCGGCGACCGTAGATTTGATTCCCTTCCCCAACCACCCGGAGCAGACGCCCCGTCCAGCCTGACTCAAACGGCCCTATATAAGTTTGACACCCCCAAGGGGCCAGCTTAGAATACACTTGCCATCCACCCGAAAAGGGGGGTGAGCGCCAGGCACGATTAACACCGTAGACCGGCCATCAGCAACGCCGCTGGGATCTGAAATGACCGAGACGGCCAATCACATGAAATCCATGGTTCAATGCGCCCCGCCGCGTCGGGGTTTTTCTTTTGTCCGTACCCGGGCCCCTTCGAGTCACAGTGAGCCCAGTTGAACCAGACCATCACTGCGGTTGCTGGATTGGAGGCGGGCCACTACACCGACCTGGAACACGCCACCGGATGTACCGTGTTCCTCTGCCGTACTGGCGCGGTTGGCGGCGTGGATGTCCGCGGCGGCTCGCCGGGCACCCGGGAAACCGACTTGCTCCGTCCGGTACACCGAGTCGACCAAGTCCATGCCGTCGTCCTCAGCGGGGGCAGCGCCTTCGGTCTGGACGCGGCGTCCGGGGTGGTTGCCTACCTGGAGTCCCAGGGGATCGGGTTCAGGGTTGGCCCAAAAGAAACCCCAATAGTCGTACCCATAGTTTCCTCGGCCATCCTATTCGACCTGGCGTTGATTACCGCCGACGTGCGGCCCGGTCCTGAAGAAGGCCGCAGCGCCTGTCTGGCGGCCAGCGGCGGGCCCATGACCGAGGGCAGCGTTGGGGCAGGCACCGGGGCTACGGTGGCCAAACTGGGCGGTGCCGAACGGGCTGTTAAGGGCGGCATCGGGTCGGCCGCCGTCACCCTTTCCACCGGCCAAACCGTCGCCGCTGCGGTGGCGGTGAACGCCGTGGGCGGCATCTATGACTACACCAATGGGCGAATCCTGGCCGGACCCCGGCGGGCCGGCGGGGGGTTCGACGACCCTGTGGCGATCCTGTTGAAAGACGAGTCGAAAGCCCCGGCAGGCCCGGTCAACACCACCATCGGAGTGGTGGCAACGGACGCCCAGATCTCCAAAGAAGACGCCAATTACCTGGCGCGGGTGAGCCACGACGGACTGGCCCTGTCCATCCGACCCTGCCATACCGTACGGGACGGCGACACCATGTTCGCCCTGGCCACCGGACAAAACCAGTCTCCGGCGGACCTCACGGTGCTGGGCGCGGCCGCGGTGGAGGCGACAGCCCAAGCGGTGCTCCGAGCGGTCCGGCAGGCAACCGGGCTGGGTGGAATCCCATCTATCAAAGAGTTGGCAGCCCAGTAAATCCCATTTCAATAGGCAGCGAGTTGGCCGCTTAGTCAGTCCCGTTTCAAGGGCGAAATCAACCTGAAAATCACAGGTGTTGCCATATGGCGCAAGCGCAGACGATATCGGACAGCATGCGGGTAATCCGCACCAACCAGGAGATGTCCCAGGCCTGCCATGAGGCCGTCAAGCCCATCGGACTGGTGCCCACCATGGGGGGCCTCCACGACGGGCATCTGAGCCTGGTTGACCGGGCCCGGGCCGATAACCACACAGTGGCCGTGAGCATCTTCGTGAATCCGGCCCAGTTCGGCGACAAGGACGACCTGGAGAAATACCCCCGGGACCTGGAGGGTGACCTGGAACTGCTGCGCCGCCACGTCGTGGACTTGGTTTACGCTCCCACCGTGGAAGACGTCTATCCTGAGGGGTTCGACACCTGGGTAGATGTGGGGCCGTTGGCCAACAAGCTGGAGGGCCTCCACCGCCCCGGCCATTTTCGGGGCGTGGCCACCGTGGTCTCCAAGTTGTTCAACGTGACCCAGCCCAACCGGGCCTACTTCGGCCAGAAGGACGGCCAGCAGACGGTGGTGCTTAAGAAGTTGGCCAGAGACCTGGACATGGGCGTGGATGTGGTCGTGATGCCCACCATCCGGGAGGCGGACGGTCTGGCCCTGAGCAGCCGGAATGTCCAGCTTTCCCCGGAACAACGGGAGGCCGCTTCTGTGCTGTACCGGGCGCTGTGCCGGGCGCACCTCCTCTGGACGGACGGAGAATCTAACGGAGACGCCTTGCGGGAATCCGCCCAGGAGACACTGCGGGCCGAGCCAAGGGTGGACCGGATCGACTACGTTAGCGTGGCCGACATGACGACTTTGGACGAACTGGAGCAGGTAGAGGGCCGGGCGATGGTCTCAGTGGCGGTGCAGATGGGTGCCGTCCGCCTCATCGACAACATCGTCCTGGAATAAGGCGCCTAACGCCCCCATCCTAACCTTCCCCCGCCGCGGGGCTTTGACTCAAAACTGTCATTCTGAGGCGTCAGCCGAAGAATCCCGTTGCTAACACACCGGCACTGACTGGGAACAACGAGACCCCTCTCCTTCCGCCGAAGGATCGGGGTGACCGAGAGAGGTACACGGAGCAATGCCACGGGCCATCATTATCACTTTTGAGGCAACGCCCCGCCGCGGGGGAGGGGAAAAGTTTATGAGTCATCCCGGATTTGACGCGTGAAAACACGCCCTGCCCATGCTCAATGGCAGACCGCCGCCCACGTGCTTTCAGCGCCTTTTGCCTCTATCCCTCGTCGCTGGCATCCATCCACAAAATCCGGGATGACTCATGTTAGAGTGGGGGTGAAATGTATTCGTCAGCTTCACCTTGATGCGGCCCCCTAGCTCTGCGTCAACTCACGGACCGCCTCGGTTAGGGCCGGGATGACGCTTTCCCAGTCACCCACCACGCCGTAACGGGCCTCTTTGAAGATGTTGGCTGCGGCGTCCTTGTTGATGGCCACGATGACCTTGGCCCCGGAACACCCCGCCATGTGTTGGCTGGCGCCGGAAATGGCCACCATGATATACAGGTCAGGGGTGATGGTCTTCCCAGTCAGCCCCACCTGATAGCCGGACGGCACCCAACCCGAGTCCACCGCCGCCCTTGAGGCCCCAACCGTGCCTCCCATGATCTTGGCCAGTTCTTCCAGGTGGGCGAAGGGCTCCGGCCCGCCCAGTCCCCGGCCCCCGGAGACCACGATGCGGGCGTCCTCCAGCTTCACACCTTCGGCCTCTTCAATGACCGTAGCCACAACCTGAGTTCGGGCCTGAGAGGCGTCTAGCTCCACCGGGAAGGAGACCACCTCGCCTTGGCGGGACGAGTCCGCTGCGATGGGCTCGTAGGCCTTGGGGCGGATGGCGGCAATCTGCGGTGTTTGGTCGCAACTCACCACGGCGATGGCATTGCCGCCGTAGACCGGCCGGTTGGCCAGCAACCGCTTCTCGGCGGCGTCCACCGAAACTTCCAGGCAGTCTTGGGCCAAGCCGACACCCAGCCGGAAGGCCAACCGCGGAGCTAATTCCCGGCCTTCATCGGTGCGGGCGACCAGCACCACCCGGGGGCTGGTCTCTCTACAGAGGGCTTCCAAGGCCACGAGGTGGAGGTCAACTTGGTATTCGGCCAGCAACGGGTGATTTACTGCGTAGACCTTCTGGGCGCCGTGGGCGATGGCTTGCTGGGATGGCACCTCCAGGGTGTCTCCGAGAAGGGCGACTGACAGTTCCTCGCCCAGGTCGCTGGCGACCTTCTGCCCGGCGGCCAGCAACTCAAGGGTCGTGTTGTCCAGGTGTCCAGCCGAGGCGTCGCCTATTATCAGTACTCCGGTGCCATCAGCCATCACGGCCTCCCGTGTCATGGGAATAATTATGCAGGTCTCGGCGGACCGGCGTGACTTATTCCGCTCGCGGTGAGCTTGTCGAACCACCTAATTCGTGCCCTTCGACGGGTCCCCTAATGCATCGGGGAGACTCGCGACCTCAGGTCGGAGCTCAGGGTGAGCGGATAATCGGTACGGCGTTTTCTGAAAGTAACGGGACTAGATGAGCTTGTCTTCCCGCAGTCTCAGGGCCAAGAGACGGCCCGAGTCGGCTGCGTCCTCTCCCTCGATGATTTCGCATTCTTGGTCCCTGACCGGAACAAAGAGATTGCGCAGGGTGACCCGTGCCTCCGATTGGGAAGCGTCCAAGTCCAGGTCGGCGGCGCTCCAGATGGTCGGCTTTTTTCGGGTGGCTGCCATGATGCCGCGCAGGGTCGGGTACCGCGGTTGGCCCAGTTCGTTGCTCACCGTTACCAACGCCGGCAGCGGCGCCTCAACAACCTCGTACCCATCGGAGATAATCCGTTCAACTCGGACCTTGCCGTCTTGAACTTCAACTTTTTTGCCCAGCGAGATGCAGGACATGCCCAGGATCTCCGCCACGCCCAGTGGTACCTGGGCATTGTCCCAGTCGGAGGCTTGGCGTCCGCAGATGATGAGGTCAAAACCGTCCAGCTTGCGGACGGCCGCCGCCAGCAATTGGGCGGTCAAAAAGCTGTCGATGGTGTTTTCGAAGGCGTCATCTTGGAGCAGGACCAGCTCGTCGGCGCCCATGGACAGGGGTTTTTTCATAACGTCCAAGGCGAATGTGGTCCCCGTCGAGATTACCGTGACCGTGGCTTCCTGGGCGTCTTTGATTTGCAAGGCGGCTTCCACCGCGTTCTCGTCGAACCCGTTGACCACCGGCGGGATATTCGGCGGCGGGACGACCTTCTTGGAATCCTCATCTATCCGGAACGCCGCCATGGGCATCTCCGGGTCGAGTACTTGTTTCGCTAGAACACCTATCTTGACAGCCATAGCTCTCCAATCGGCTAGGGCCGGGAAGGGGCCTGCCGGGACGTTGTGAAACATATCACCAAGCCCTTCAGGTGTCAATTGAAACCGAGACTGGCCAGGCTGGCGTATAATCGATTTAGGACCCCCTCCGGATGCTATAATTTGGGATGCAAACTGCGGGGCATCTTTAGCATGGTGAGGCCGGTCCGCGAGTCCCCAAAAATAAGAGGTCCTATTAGCGATGAATACTGTGAAAACCTTCTTCTTGATGATGGTCATGTCGGCGCTGCTGTTGGTGGTGGGCGCTTTGCTCGGGGGTGTGGGGGGCATCATCTTCGCCTTGGTCCTGGCCATCTTCATGAATTTCGGCGCTTACTGGTTCTCCGACCGCATCGCTTTGGGCATGACCCACGCCAAAGCTATCACCGAGAACGACGACCCGGAGTTGTACAGCATCGTCCGTGAACAGGCGTCATTGGCGGGCCTGCCCATGCCCAAGGTGTACGAGATAGAGTCCGATTCTCCCAACGCCTTTGCCACCGGCCGCAATCCCCGGCACGCCACGGTGGCGGTCACCACCGGCATCCGGAGAATCTTGAACCGCCAAGAGTTGGGCGGTGTTCTGGCCCACGAGATGGCCCATGTGGGCAACCGGGACACGCTGATCATGGCTTTGGTGGCCACCGTGGCTGGAGCCATTTCCATGCTGGCCATGTTTGCCCAGTTTGCGGCTATTTTTGGTGGCCGAGGGAGCCGGGACAACATTTTCGGACTGCTCATCGTCGCCATCGTGATGCCCATCGCGGCCGGTCTGGTGCGCGCCGCAGTCTCCAGGACCAGGGAGTACCAGGCAGACGCCACGGGAGCACGCACTTCCGGCGACCCGCTGGCGTTGGCCAGCGCCCTCCAGAAGTTGGAGCAGGAAGCCCAGAACCAGCCCATGAAGGTGGCCGAAGGAGCCTCCCACCTATTCATCGTCAACCCGCTCTCGGGCCGTAGCATGGCCAGTCTGTTCTCCACCCACCCGCCCATGGCGGAGCGCGTGCGGCGGCTGCAAGACATCAAGCCCAACTACTGACGGGCTTCCCCAACCGGCTTGAAAGGGCCCGGTTTGGTACTGTACCGGGCCTTTTTACTTTGCCTGGGAACCGTCGTCCGCGCGGCGTGAGTTAACCAAGACGCGATGCTAGAATCCGTCATGAGGGCCCGTCTTGGCCCACCCGCAATCATTCCTGACTTATTCGGAGAATCGTAGCCAACAATGGGATGTCTTTTTTCCATAGTGCGCGCCGGAGTGGCATTGGTGCTGGGCGTGGTCATCTTTGTCGGGTTTCTGTTCTTCCTGGTCCTGAACAACTTCTCCGACAAACTCCTCAGCGCCGATTTCTACAAGGACACCATCGCCGCCGAGGACACCTACAACCGGATCTACGATGAAGTCCTAGTGGACGAGGAACTGCTGGACAAGACCAACGAGTTCCTGGGCGACATCCAGGTCGTCAGCCATCAGGACATTGTCGACCTGATGCGGGAGATAATGCCTCCCGCCTATATCCAGGACCAGGTGGAAGGGACCATCGAACGCACCATCGCCTACGTCAATGAGGATGTGGACGCCCTGGAGGCCTATATCGATTTGTCCGAGCCTCTGGAGAACGTGAAGCCGGTGATGTTCGCTTATATCGACAGAAAGATAGACAAACTGGAAGAAGAGGACCCCGGGATTGGTGGTTGCTCAGTCGATGCGGTGACCGGCTTGGCTAACCGTTACGTAGAAAAGTTCAACGCCATCGCCGGTGGTGAAGTGCCAACGACGGTGCCTTCGTTGAAAGCGCTGGACCCGCTCTGCCGCCGGTTGCTGTTCGCCGCGTCTTTCGACCTTCTGTTGGCTTCTAGCGCCTTGGATGCTGAGATGACCCGGAATCTGGCTGCCAACCGGGATGGATTGAAGGGGCCCTTCGAGGCCGGCGATACAATTGCCATGCTAAAGGTCTCAGCCCGCCTCCTGGCCGAGCCGCTGATGGACAAGGCGATCGATACAGTGCGGGAAGACCTGAGCGCCGGGGACCGCTTTGACCTGATACACCAGATAGCCGAATGGGACACTACGACGTCGGAAGCGCAAATCAGGTCCGACCTGGATGAGGGGCGGCGGTGGGTTTCCCGTGCCCGCAACTTCGGGGATGTAACCACGCTGCTCATGGTAATCGGCGGGGCCGTCTTGATGGGTCTGGTCCACTTCCCTAACCTAACGGGCATGCTACGTTGGCCGGGAATCACCCTACTGCTCACCGGCGTAGTTTTCTTCGTCGTAGGCAAGGTCGCTGAGAGCGAAGTGCCCGACCGGCTGACCGAGGTGATTGAGACGAGCGCCGACAAGGTGACCGACGTGCCGCCGTCGGTAACCGACTTGGGCGGAGATATCTTGATCTCCTTCGGGAACCAGTTGACCGACGGATTTACCGGGCCGTCCCTCACGCTGCTGATAATCGGGGCAATTTTGTTCGGCTCATCGTTCTTCACCATTGCCATCAAGCGGTTTGTGCCGTTCGTAAAATAGCGGTCTGCCGCCGTCAAGAAGCGGCTCTACCACCGTCTTTCCGGCTTTCACCGGAATCCAGAAGCGGTAATCGTGAGGATTGCTCGACGTGAGCGAGCCCACCTAAGCTGGGTATACAGGCGGGATGGTACCAAAAGAGGCTAAGTGCGAGTGTTCCTGGATTCCGGCTTGCTCCGGAAAGACGAAGGCCGGGAGTTATCCCGCCCTCTCTTTTTGCCCGGACCGCCCGGATTTTCTAGAACAGGGCGATGGGGCTGACGGGAGAGCCGGTCACGTTTCGCAGGCGAAGCGGAGCCAGGGTCAACATGAACTCGTAGCGGTTACGCTCGGCGCAGGCCTCCGCCAGTTCTTCCAGGTTGGCGTTGTCGATGAGCCATAGCCCCATGGTGACCAGGCACATGGTGTGGAGGGGCGACCCGACGGTGCTGTAGTGGGACGGCCGGAAGTCGTTGGAGGTGTCGGTGCCCAGCATGGCGATGCCCCGCTCCTTGAATAGGGGCGTGCAGGCCACCTGACAGGCGGTCATCGGCTCGCCGGCCTTGGCGGGCGGGCTGTCCAAGCGCATCCGGTAGTTGCCGGTGCGGACCAGGAGTATGTCCCCCTCCTTCATCTTCACACCCTGGGCCTCTTCGGCCTCCAGCAGGTCAACCGGCATCACCGGTTCGTTGGGGTCCAGGTATTTGACGCCCCGTAGTTTGGGCAGGTCCAGCAGGACACCCCGGGTTACGATTCCGGAATATGCCGCCTCAATGGAGTGGGTCTGGGCCCCCTCCCGGGACGTGATTAGATGGGCCGGTTTGCCGTTGTAAAGGTGGCTCTGCCAGGAGTAGTGGGACATGGCGTCGATGTGCGTGATGCTCTGTCCGTGGAATACCATGCCGATGAACTCGGCCGCGCCCCGGCGGGTGTATTGCCTCTCCCGGGAATCGGTGTCTCGTCCCTCGCCGCTGTCCACCATGAACCGCTGCACTTGGAAAGTGACATCGGCGTTCATGTCCGTGCTGATGGGACGGGCGCAGCTCACCGGTATCCCGTCCTTTACCAGCGCCGCGGCCTGCTGGCGTTTGGCCGGGGTAATCAGGTTCAGGCAGCCCAGTTGGTCGTCGTCTCCCCAGCGGCCCCAGTTGCTGAGGGACTCCATCCACTCCAACACCTGGGCTTCTTCGGGTATCTGCCTCGTAGTCGCTTGCGTCATGGATCCGCCTCCTGCCATTAACTCTGCTCTATTTTTTGCGTTTCGGCGACGAAGGGGCATCCCGATTCCATCGGGACCGTGCCCCTACGCAGGCAATGGCTGTGCATCTAAACGCATAATTTTACGACGGGAAACCATGGAGTCAAATGTATGGGGCTATGATTTTTAGAGCTGGGCGCCGATGAATCCGGGAGCGCCGCGCAAGAAATCGCCGATGGCCACTGCCCTGCGGCCTTCCAATTGGACGGTCTTTAGGCCCAAGAGTCCTTGTCCCGTCACCACCGCCGCCGGAGCAACCGGGTCGCCGGTCTGGACCACCGTTCCCATGTCCCCTCCGCCCGACCCGGTGGGCAAGACCGAGACCTCGACGAGTTTGACGCCGCTGCCGTTCCAGTCGGTGAAGAGACCCGGCCACGGAGTGAAAGCCCTGGCCCGCCGTTCCAATTCTTCCGCCGTCAGTTTCCAGTCCGCCAGGCCGTCTGACCGCTCCAGTTTCCGGGTTACGGTGGCCATCGAATCGTCCTGGGGCGCCGCTTGCAGTTCTCCCGACTGCCAGCGGAGAAGGATTTCTTGAAGGAGGTTTCCGCCAATGTCGAAGAGAGCGGCGGTCAACCCCTCCGCCGTTTCGTCTCCGGCCAGCGGGTATTCTCTCTGGGCAATCAATGGCCCGGTGTCCATACCTTCGTCCAGGAGCATCAGGGTGACCCCGGTAACTTGGTCTCCATCCAGAATGGCGGTGGACACGGCGGAGGGGCCGCGGTGCCGGGGCAGGAGCGAGGGATGGATGTTCAAGCAGCCCAGGGGAGGCAGTTCGAGGACCGGCGGCGGAAGCAGCCTGCCGTAGGCGGCGACGATGATTGCGTCCGGTTCCAGCGCCGCCAACACGGCTTGTGCCTCTTTGGAACGGAGACTGGCGGGTTGGTGTACCGCAATCCCATGTTCCAGCGCAAATTCTTTCACCGGCGGGGACTGGGCCCGGCGGCCCCGGCCCGCGGGGCGGTCCGGTGGGGTGTAGACCCCCGCCACTTCCCAGCCGTCCAGGCCGGTCAGACCGGCCAGCACGGGGACGGCGACAGCGGGGGTGCCCATGAACACCAGACGCATGGGGTTAAAACCTCGAAGCCAGCGCTTGTTTGGCAGACGAATCGGAACTACGGAAACAAATGTCCGCTACGCACTCCGAATGGTCTTGACACTCTAAAATCCCGGTTGCTAGAATACATTAACCGCTTGGCGGGAATAAAAAAAGGAGGTGAAGGCGAATGGATGAATATTTAAAGCGCAGGGGCGATGGTAGGCATCAGTCTGGACACGACGAGGTGATCCTTTCGTAGCGTAACTGCTCGAAATAAGAGAACCCGTACGTCGGGCCCAGGCCAATGTCTACCATCGCCCCTCGACCCCGGTTTTTTCCTAAAGGGCGAAAATCAACCCAGAGTTGGCCGGGCCCGGCCTTTTTTTGCCTGGCAGCTCCGGCGAGTTTCGAGATTGAGACAGACACCCTCTTGGCCCCCCGAAGACCGTTGGATGGTCGCCGATGCGGCTAGAATGGGGTAAACCGGTCGATTGACAACGAAATACCCGCCCCTTAAAATCGCCTCGCATGGGCGCCGTGATGGCGGAGCCCAGGAGAATGGAAGATAAATGATTCGGATCCGGCTTAGCAGGGTCGGCAAAAAGGGCTGGCCTTCTTACAGGATAGTGGTCGCGGATGTAAGCGCGCCCCGGGACGGCGCCTATCTAGAGTGGATCGGGAACTACGACCCAATGGCCGACCCGCCTTTGGTGACGCTGAAACAGGACCGTGCCGCCCATTGGCTTAGCATGGGCGCATCGCCCTCCGATGCCGTCTCCAGGATCTTGGACCAGAACGGTCTGATGGAGCGCACCCATAGCTTCAAGACCCGCACCCGCGGGTCTGACGGAGAGGCCACCCCGGCCGCTCCCGCCGCAGTGGCGGATGCGCCGGCCGACGAAGCTCCGGCAGACGAACCCCCAGTGGATGAGGCGCCCGTAGACGAACCCCCGGCAGACGAACCCCCAGTGGATGAGGCACCAGTAGACGAAGCTCCGGCAGACGAACCCCCAGTGGATGAGGCGCCCGTAGACGAAGCTCCGGCAGATGAAGCCCCCGCCGAAGAGCCGGAGGCCGAAGAAGAGTCTCCCGCCGATGAAGAGGCCACCGAAGAATAGCCTCCCCCGATTGTTAAGTAACGTATGAAAGAACTGATTGAGTACATCGCCCGGTCTTTGGCCAGCGACCCCGACTCGGTAGTCGTCACCGAATCCAACGAGGGCGGGCGCATAATCTTCCGTCTCCACGTCGCCGATGAAGACAAAGGCAAGGTCATCGGCCACCAGGGCCGTGTCGCCCAGGCCATGCGGGTGCTCCTCCGGGTGGCGGCGGTGAAAGACGGCACCCACGCCGTCCTGGAAATCGAATAGCTCCCTCGCCCTCCCCTCTGTTCGGCCCCTTGCCGCTTTTGGAACTCGGCCATGTCTGATTCTCCTTCGATTGCTTCTTCCGGTGGTCTCGTCGCCGTAGGACACATCCTTGGCGCCCACGGACTCGACGGCGCAGTCCGAGTGAAGGCCACCAGCGACGTTCCAGGCCGTTTCGATGAAGGCAAATCTCTGGCCGTTTCCCAGGATGGCGCTGTCGCCCGAGGCCGGACCTACCAGATAGCCAGGAGCCAGCCCACCGGCAACAATGAACTGATCCTGTACTTCAGGGGCATCGGTGACCGGCGGCAAGCCCAACGGCTCATGGGACTTTGGCTTTGCGTACCCCAGTCTGAGGTTCCCTCCGCTCAAGAAGGGGAACATTTCCACTATCAACTAATCGGCTTAAAGGTCCGCACCGTAGAGGGCGAGGACCTGGGCGAACTTGCCGAGATTCTGGAAACGGGCAGCAACGATGTCTACGTGGTCACCGGCGAAGACGGGGATATCTTGGTGCCCGCTTTGGGCCGGGTGGTCCGCGAGATAGACGTTGCTGGCGGCCTGATGGTCGTTGATTTACCCGAAGGTCTGCGCTGAAGCCGCTTTGACCCCTGCTTTAGCCCAGTGCTAAAATCGAGGCCAGAAGGGCTTTTGTAAACTCCCCGGCACAACAATCATTTGCGGGAGTGAAATGCAGGTGTTGGTCAACCGCCGCCCGCTCACCCTTCCAGGAGGTCAGACCCATGTCCGGTCATTCCAAGTGGTCGACTATCAAGCACCAGAAAGGCGCCGCCGACGCCAAACGGGGCGTCCTGTTCACCAAGATCAGCCGTGAACTCACTGTTGCGGTGAAGAACAGCGGCGGGTCCGACCCGGATATGAACTTCCACCTCCGCCTGGTGCTGGACAAGGCCAAGAACGCCAACATGCCCCAGGACAGTATCTCCCGGGCCGTTAAGCGTGGCGCTGGAGAAGGCGGCGAAGGCGAGACCCTGGAAGAGATTACGTACGAGGGCTACGGCCCCGGCGGTGGAGCCATCTTCCTGCAGGCCTTGACCACCAACCGGAACCGCACCGCCGCCGATGTGCGCTCCGCGTTCAGCCGGGGCGGGGGCAACCTCGGTGAGAGCGGTTGCGTCGCCTGGAACTTCGACTCCCGGGGCGTGATCGGCCTGGAAATGAAAGACGTAGAACGGGGCGAAGAACTGGGCCTGATTGCCATCGACGCCGGTGCGGAAGACGTGAACATGGAAGACGAATTCCTGGAGATATTCACGGCCATCGACCAACTACAGACGGTGCAGAAAGCCTTGGAGAGCGAAGGAGTTCCTCCGGAGGCCGCCCAGATCTCGATGGTTCCCAAAACGACCATCGCTCTGGACGACAAACAGGCGGAACAGACCCTGCGGCTCCTGGACACCCTGGAAGAGCTGGACGACGTGCAGAAGGCCTACACCAACGCGGACTTCCCATCCGAGGTCCTAGAACGCTACCAGGCGGAAGCCTAGCTGTGGTTCGACAAGCTCACCACGAACGAAGTCTTTTCCGTTCGTCCTGAGCCCGTCGAAGGACCCAGCAATTGCCACCAGCAATCGAATCGTAGACGGGGCGGTGTGATGGGGATATTGGGGATCGACCCTGGGACCCTGAAGATGGGCTATGGAGTGGTGGGTGAAGGCCCCAACCCCCATGCCGACGACTACGGCGTGATTGCCCTCCCGCGAAAGATGCCCCTGGAACAGCGCCTCTACCAACTCCACACCCACATCTTGATCCTCATCGCCATCTTCAAGCCCACCGCCGTCGCCGTGGAAGAGCCCTTCGTGGGTAAGGGAGAAAGACGTTTTCCCGGCGCGGCCATGGCCATCGGTCAGGCCCAAGCCGTGGTCATGATCGGCGCGGCCAGCCAGGGCATACCCATCTTTAAGTACGCCCCAGCCCAAGTGAAAAGCGCCGTGGCGGACTACGGGGCCGCCTCCAAGGAGCAGATGCGGGAGATAGTGGCCGCCACGCTGGGGCTTAGCGAGGTCCCCGAGTCCGACGCCGCCGACGCCCTATCCGTGGGTCTTTGTCACCTGATCCAAGAGCAAGCTGAAGTGGCCTTGGGCCGGGTGATTCCTCCCGGACAAGAACGCTGATTACGGACGATTGTATTTGCCGGCCGGTATCAAATGCCGGAGGTTGGTAGATGATAGTAGGCGTGCACGGGACTCTGGAAGCCACCGGCCCGGACTGGGTCAATATCCGCGTCGGCGGCGTGACGCTACAGGTGTCAGTCCCCGCTAATTCGGTGTCCAGCCTGGGGGCCCTTGGCTCGCGGGTCGCCTTGCACACCCACCTTCGGGTCCGCGACGAACAACCGGTCCTCTACGGATTCATCGATGCTGCCGCCCTTGGACTGTTCAGCATGCTCACCGGGGTGCCGGGCGTGGGCCCCAGACTGGCGCTGGCTCTGCTCTCCAGCCTTGAACCGGCCCGGCTGCAGACTGCGATATTAACGGGAGATGTCGCGGCCCTTTCGTCGGCGCCGGGAGTGGGCACCCGCACCGCCAGCCGAATAGTTCTAGATCTGAAGGGAAAAGTCGAGGCGGCCGACATCCCTGAATACGGCCTGGCCGGAGACGCAGACGGGCAGGTGATCGCTGCTCTCACCGCTTTGGGGTATTCCCCCGCCGAGGCCAGGGCCGCCGCAGGCACCCCGGCGGTCGCGGCGGAAACCGAAGTGGACGACCGGATACGGGTCGCCCTGCAGCAGTTCGCCACCAGAACTTAAACCGGGGTCGAACCGCGCCCTGGGAACTTGCCTACGTGCGGTGACGGCCCCGGCTCGATATAATGTTGTTCTGGCAGCCAGACTGCCAGTAACTGTCCAACTTCACCAATCTAGGGACACGAGCATAAGATGGCAACATACGCCCGGGGCAAGAAATGGGCCGACGCCGGCAAAGACATCAAGGAACTTTGGCACTCGGAGATTCAGCCTGAGGACCGAAAGTTTGAGTTGGTGGCGGATTTCCAGATGACCGGCGACCAGCCCAACGCCGTGGCCCGCCTGGCGGAAGGCGTGTCAAACGGGGTTGCCAAGCAGACCATGCTGGGCGTCACCGGCAGCGGCAAGACCTTCACCATGGCCAACATCGTCCAGCAGGTACAGCGCCCCACCCTGGTCATGGCCCACAACAAGACCCTGGCCGCCCAACTGGCCTCAGAGTTCAAAGAGTTCTTCCCCCACAACGCGGTGGAATACTTCGTGTCCTACTACGATTATTACCAGCCCGAGGCCTACGTGCCCCAGTCGGACACCTACATCGAGAAGGACTCCAGCGTCAACGAAGAACTGGACAAACTCCGCCTCTCCTCCACCACGTCGCTGCTCACCCGGCGAGACGTGCTGATAGTGGCCTCGGTGTCCTGCATCTACGGCCTGGGAGACCCCAACGACTATTTCAATCTGGTGGCCCACGTCAAAGTGGGGGAGACCCGCAACCGCAGCCAGTTGGTGCGCCAATTGGTGGATATGCAATACGAGCGCAACGACATGGACCTGGCAAGGGCCAAGTTCCGCATCCGTGGCGACACACTTGAGTTGGTGCCCGCCTACGAAGAGGCCGCCGTGCGCATCCAGTTCTTCGGAGACGAGGTGGAACGGATCGCACAGTTGGACCCATTGACCGGCGAGTTGCTGGCCGACCTGCCCGACGTGTCCATCTACCCGGCCAACCACTTCGTCACCTCCAAAGAGAAGATGGAGTTGGCAGTTGTCGGCATCCGGGAAGAGCTGGAAGTGCGCTTGAAAGAGCTTAAGGACACTGGCAAGGTGCTGGAAGCCGCGCGCCTGGAAAGCCGCACTCATTACGACTTGGAGATGCTGCAGGAGACGGGGTTCTGCTCGGGAGTGGAGAATTACGCCCGCCACCTGTCCCAGCGGCCCCCGGGGAGCGCCCCCTGGACCCTGTTGGACTACTTCCCCGATGACTACCTGATGTTCGTGGACGAGTCCCACATGACCCTGCCCCAGGTGCGGGGCATGTACCGCGGCGACATCTCCCGCAAGACCACCCTGGTGGATTTCGGGTTCCGTCTGCCGTCTGCCTTGGACAACCGGCCTCTCAACTTCGACGAATATGAAGAACACATCAACCAAGTGGTCTACGTTTCGGCCACGCCCGGCCCCTACGAACTGCAAAACAGCAGATCGGTGATCGAGCAGGTGATTCGTCCCACGGGGCTCTTGGACCCAACGGTGGAGGTTAAGCCCACCGAAGGCCAGATAGACGACCTGCTACAGCAAATCAAAGAGAGGGTCGAGCGGGCCGAGCGTATCCTGGTCACCACCCTGACCAAGCGCATGGCCGAGGAACTGGCGGACTATCTCTCGGAGATGGGCATCCGCAACACCTATCTGCACTCGGACATCCAGACCCTGGACCGGATCGAGATACTGCGCGACCTGCGCATGGGCGTCTACGACGTTATCGTGGGCATCAACCTGCTGCGGGAGGGACTGGACCTGCCCGAGGTGAGCTTGGTGGCCATCTTGGACGCCGACAAAGAGGGGTACCTGCGCTCCCAGACCTCCATGGTCCAGACCATCGGCCGGGCGGCCCGCCATTCCAGGGGCCACGTCATCATGTACGCCGACCGGATGACCGACTCCATGAAGCAGGCCATCGACGAGACCAACCGGCGCCGGACGATTCAGGCCGATCACAACAAGCAGCACGGCATCGAGCCCCAGAGCATCCAGAAAGAGGTCCACGACATCACCGAGGGCATCAAGGCCATCGCCGAGAGCCGCAACCGCTACAACGTGGTTCGGAAGGAGATTTCCCGCACCGACATGTTCAAGGTGCTTAAGGATTTGGAAGTCCAGATGAAGGAGTCGGCCAGAAATCTGCAGTTCGAGAAAGCCGCCCAGTTCCGCGATGAAATCTTCGAACTGCGCCGCCTCCTGGCCCTGGAAGAAAAGACCATCGGCCCCGGCGACCTGATGCCCTTTGAAGAAGAACCGGCGTAGGTTTTTTCCGCCACACCGCCGCTACAAATCGCTTGACCCAGGCCACACCCGCCGATGAACACCATAGGGGCACGGCATTGCCGTGCCCCTATGGTGTTATTTGGTCATTCTGAGTACCGCCGTCAGGCGGTGGGAAGAATCTCGTTGCTAGCCGAGGCATGTAGTACCTGCGGAAACGACACCCTTCGCTGCCGCTCAGGGTGACGGGCCTAGGGCTGGTTGTTCTTCGGTGCCGAATCGGCCGTCTTACTCTTTGATCTCCCAACCCAGCCAGTTGCAGACAGCCTGGCCCATGATCAACCCCTTGTCGGCCTCCGTCAGCCAGGGCAGTTCCTCGGTGAACATGGTTACGCATTGCTTCCAGGAGCAGGGCATGCGGGTGATGTCGGTGCCCCAGAACATACGCTCGGGACCGAAGGCGTCGTAGATCTGGTGCAGGTAGTCGTGGATGCTGGCGAAGGGATAGGACCCGCTGGAGTAGCTGGGCGCGCCGGTGGCCTTGATCGCCACATTGGGGTACTTGGCCAGGGCCAACATCTCGCCCAGGTTGGCGAAGCACTCGGCATCGGTCTTTCCGCCGGTCCGCCCCAGGTGGTCGACAATCAGCTTCACACCGGGGTGGCGCTCGGCTATGGGAGCGACCATCGACATGTGATTGGACGCCATCAGGGCTACCGGAATCCCCAAACGTTCCACCTCCGGCCAGAGCCAGTCCATGGTGCCGTCAGTGGGCCAAGTTGTTTGGTGTGGCTGGGTAAAGCTGAACCGGAATCCCAGCATGCCAGGCTGGTCCAACCAACCGTCCACCAACGAGCGGCTTTCGGCCTTATCCAAGGGAATCTTGCCAAGGATGGACAGGCGGTTGGGGTGCGCTTTTGCCGCTTCCAGGGCCAGTCCATCGGACCCTGGGTCCCAACTGGGCGGGTGGATGATGGCTGCGTTGATCCCCCATTCGTCCATCTCCTTCAGCAGGTCATCGGCGGTGAAATCGGGGATCTGCCGGTGACCCGGATTGCCGGGGACATGGTTGGCCCAAAGATGTACCTGGGCGTCTACGATCAGCATTTTCGCCCTCCTAATTAACCAGTCTGTTCCGTCATCCGATGTGCCTCACCCCAAACTGTCATTCCGAGGCGTCAGCCGAGGAATCTCTTTGCCGTGGACAAACGCCCTTCACCAAAGCAATGAGACCCCTCGCCATCGCTCAGGGTGACAATACCAGTGTGCCCTAGGCGGGTCCACCGCCCTCCACCACTTGGTGCAGCCGCGCCAGCAGGGCCCTGTTCTCCTCGGCCGAGAAGTTGTCCACCGTGGGCACGGCGTCGCCGGTGGTCCCGTCCACCGCCCCCGCTTCCACCATGCCGTGCAGCATGGCGGTCTCGGACTCTACCGAGGGCAGCAGGTTCTTGCCGGCGATGCGGGACATTGCGGCCACCAGGCCGTACCCGCCCCAGTTTGACACGCTGGCGATGACCAGCCGGTCTACCTGGTTCACTGCTGGATAGTCGGGCAGGGTGTCCACCGTGGGTATGACCTCGGCCAGGTTGCCCATGCCAATCTCGTTGCCGCCGTCGCCGATGCCCACCGAGGGAATCTCGGAATCGAACAGGTAGTCCAGCCGGGCCGTGTGGGGCGAGATGTCGGCGTAGCGCATGTTCAGGTAGGCATCTTCCCGGGTGCGCCCGCACCGCTCGATGGAAATCAACAAAGAGGGCCTGACCCGCTCAAGGATGGCTGCGGCGTGTTCTTTGCTGGCCGCCACTCCGTCGATGGGGAAGTCAATCACCTCCGAGCCGTTGGCGTAGCGTCGCAACACCGGAGTGGTGTATTTGTCGCTTACGTAGGTCACCCGGCGGCCCAAGGCCTTAAGCGCCTCCCCGATGGCGATGGCCCCCGGCGGCCCGTCGGTCTCAGGCTTCCCGGCCATGAGGATGTAGAATCCGGTGACGATTATCACGCCGCCGGGATTATCTATGATGAACTGGGCGGCCTGAGAACAATAATCGTCGGGAAGATAAGGCCGCAGGGCCAGCATCCCCCGCTTGTCGTGGTCCAAGATAATGTCTTCGATAGTTTCGGCCAAAGCCCCACCCCAAAAAGCTGAAAGCTGACGGCTGATAGCCCCGATGGAATCGGGGCTAAAGCACCGCGTAGTCGGCGTCGCGTTGGTCGGTGATGAACATCTTGCCGGGAGCGTGGGTAATCATCAGTGGCGGTTTGCAGTTGAGGGCCACGGCCTGGGGAGTCACGCCGCAGGCCCAGAATACCGGCTCCTCGTCGTCCTTGATTTCCACCGAGTCCCCGAAGTCGGGGTGACCGATGTCGAGGATGCCGATGTCATGGGGGCTGCCGATGTGCACCGGTGCGCCGTGGGTGGCGGGGAACCGGGAGGTCACCTGCACCGCCCGCACAACCTGTTCTCGTTTCACCGGCCGCATGCTGACCACCATTGGCCCGGAGAACATGCCCGCCGGGGTGGTGGCGATGTTGGTGATATACATGGCCACGTTGTTGCCGGTCTGCTGGTGACGCAGTGGGATCCCCGCCTCCACCATTGCCGTCTCAAAGGAGAAACTGCAGCCCAGCAAGAAGGAGACTAAGTCTTCCCGCCAGTAGTCCTCTATGGTGTCTATTTCCGCAGTGAACTGGCCGTTCTCGTAGATCCGGTAACCGGCGGCATCGGTCCGGATGTCCGCCCCTGGAGAGGTCAGCACCGGCTCGACCCGACCCGGTTCAATTACTTCCAACAGGGGGCAGGGTTTGGGGTTCCGCTGGCAGAACAGCAGAAAGTCGAAGGCCAAGTCCTTGGGCAATATGGCGAGATTGGCCTGCACGTAGCCTGGGGCCACTCCGGAGGTTATTCCCCGCCATTCGTTGGAACGTATCTGACGGCGCACCTCCCGAGGTGAACCGGCGATGGTCTGGGTGCTCATGTGCATACCTTCTTGAAACCAAACGTGAGCTGACTTCCATCATAGTCAGCCCACGAAGTTGGGTCAATCGGGACACCAGTACCGAGGATGCTGACTGGGGACAGCCCCGGCAGTACTAGTTTGTGCAGGGAGGGGGAAGTATGAAGTCTTGGGGAGGGCCCACAGTTCCTTCACAAAGGGGGTTTCGACTATCCACCCCATGATCAGTTGGTCCGCTGGCGAGAACTGGGCCGCCCATTGCGGCCAAAAAGAGCAACAGCATCAGGAATGGTGCCAGATATTTGATTTTCATGGAATACCTCCTTGAATCTTTCGGCATTATCCTATTAGTGAGATGATTCCCTGTCAAACAAATTAAAATATATCGACGATTCGTTTTATTGACCGTATATATCGATCCGTTACCGCATCACAGAAGCCTATAGTATTTTCCTGTTTGGTATACTTTTGCTTGGGAATAAATTCACACAGTGGCACTCGGGAGATGTAGGCCAGTCCCTTGTATCACCTCTTCCTTTTGGTCAACCATGAGGGCGCACTCAGCGCTTTGGCGGACACGGTCGAGCGGGCCGGTATGTCTTGCCGGGTTGGGATTGACCTGGAACAGGTCAACGGGAGTGGGCCGGGCGCTCCGGATGCGGTGCTCTTGGACATGTCCTCCCTTGAGGAGTGGGACGCCCGGCGCTTTGTCGAGCTGTGCCACGCCCGCAAGCTTCCTGTGCTGGCCGCCGTGCCCAGAGATGCCGTCGCCCACTATGACCCGTCCCTCAACCCCGACGAACTGGTGGTCTGCCCGGTTTCCGAAGGAGAGTTGACCACACGGGTGAAGCAGGCGATGTACCGGGTGAGCGGACCCGCCGGTCCCAAAGCGCTCAAGGTGGGCGACCTCACCATTGACCAAGAACGTTACGAAGTTACCGTGTCGGGCCGCCGGGTTTCGTTGACCTACAAGGAGTTCCAGCTTCTGGTGCTTCTGGCCTCCAACCCCGGCCGGGTCTACACCCGCGAAGCGCTGCTGAGCCAGATCTGGGGGTATGACTACTTGGGCGGCACCCGCACCGTGGACGTTCACATCAGGCGGCTTCGCTCCAAGGTGGAGTCTCCGGGCCGCTCATTCGTGGAGACCATCTGGAATGTGGGATACCGGTTCAGAGCCCCGGCTTAATGCCTAGCTGCCGTGATTGGCGTTACTTCTTTGATCGGTTTTCCCGTTTCCGTTCATGGTGTCCTTCCGTGGAAGGATGTCGAACCACTGTCCGCGGAACAATAATTTCCACCAGAATCATGACTTTTGCGCATCCTTCGACGGGGCTCAGCAACTGTCTTGGATGTCAAGGCGTTTGAAGGTTTGGCTGCCACTCTCTGCCATGTTTCACCATGGAATTTAGAATGACCAAGAGCTTGCGCATACAGGCCGTCAAGGCCACTTTCTTGGGTTTGCCCATGGAGCATAGCCGTTGATAAAACTCTTTGATCACCGGATTGTACCGGGTCGCCACCAAGGCCGCCATGTAAAGGGCCGCCCTCACGTGACGGCGTCCTCCCCAAACAGTGCGCTTGCCTCGGAGCGTTCCACTGTCCCTATTGAACGGTGCTACGCCCACCAGCGCGGCGACTTGACCCCGGTTCATCGTGCCCAATTCTGGCAGATTGGCCAAAACGGTTGCCGTGAATACCGGGCCAACGCCAGGAGCGCTCCTTATGACCCTTTCTTTGGTCCGCCACATGGGACTGGAGCGGATGAAGCTGTCCAGGTCTTGGTCCAGGTCCTCCAAGCTTTTTTCCAGCCAGCGGATATGTTCTTCCACCTGAGGACGGATCCGAGCAATCACGGTCCTCCGGCGGTTCTTCTCCGCGGTAATCATCTCCACCAACTGCCGCCGGCGGCCAACCATGGCCTGCAGGTCTTGGGCGTCTGGGTCAGGAAGAAGCCTGGGCTTAGGCTCCATCGCCTGCCCAAAGTGGGCCAACACCTGGGCGTCCAAGGCGTCGGTCTTAGCCAGGGCGCCAGCAGCCCGGGCGAAGTCCCTTACGTGTCTGGGGTTGACCACCGCCACTGGAAGACCGACCGCCGCCACTGGAAGACCGACCGCCGCCAGCTCAGCGGTGAGCTCCCATTCCAGACCTCCCGTGGCCTCGAGCACAACCAAGGAAGGGCTCATCCCCGTCAGCCGCTGGGCCAGAGCACCGATGCCGTTCGCATCGTTCGTGACTTGCCACACTTCACCCGTGGGCCTGGAAGCCACATCCAAGCAGCTCTTGGAAACATCGATACCTATGAACACCTGCGAATCTTCCATCCATCTACCTCCCATCACTGGTTCCCCTCATTGGTCCCCCGGCACCGGCCCAGCCTTGCTTGATACGGGCTGCCGCCCAGTCAACTGTTCGGGCTCTGGGCGGGGAGGACGTGGCGGCCTCGCTGAGCCTCGGCCTAAAAAGCCTAGGACGATTCGGCCTGCCACGTCCTGGTTTAAGATACAAGGACGAGCGGATTGGGCGAGTTTTTCAGTTTAGCAAAGTTACCCCGCCCTCTGTCATTCCGAGGCGCTAGCCGAGGAATCTCGTTGCCGCAGAACCAACGCAGCACAGGCACAAAGAGACCCTTCACAAGCTCTCAGGGTGACAAGCGCGGGAATGCCTCTCTATGGATAAGTCGTGGCAGACCCAATTTGCCAAAAATTTCGTGGTCAGCTAGCATAGTTTGCTGTCTGGTTCCGGTAGCTGAATTTTGAAGGCGCTGGAAAGGGCGAAAGAGATTATTGATGAGCATCTATAATTTTGCTGCGGGACCCGCCACATTGCCCGCGGCGGTGCTTCAAGATGCCCAGAGGGACCTGGTCTCGTTTCCCGGTGCGGGGATGTCTTTGCTGGAAATGAGTCACCGGTCAGAACCGGTCCAGGGGATAATCGAGAGTGCGGAAGAAGACATTCGCAGGCTGGCCGGAATACCGGACAACTATCATATCTTGTTTCTCCAGGGCGGCGCTTCGCTGCAATTCTCCATGGTGCCCATGAACCTGTTGACCCCCAACGGCAAGGCCGATCACATAGTCACCGGCAATTTCGCCAGACTGGCGCTGCAAGACGCGCAAAAGATTGGTGAAATACGGGTAGCGGGTTCCACCGAGGACCGGAACTTCGACCGCGTCCCCAATCAGGATGAACTGGAGCTAGACCCGGAGGCCGATTATGTGCATTTCACCGGAAACAACACCATCTACGGGACCGAATGGCCCAAGGAGCCGAACGTAGGCAACGTTCCTCTGGTGGCGGACCTTTCGTCCAACATCTTCAGTAAACCAATCGATGTTGCAAAGTACGGCCTGATCTACGCCGGCGCGCAGAAGAATCTGGGGGCGGCAGGGGTCACGCTGGTGATGATTCGTGATGACCTACTATCCCGCAGTCCTGAAAGTCTTCCTGCGATGCTCGATTACAACACCCACTGCAAGGGACATTCAGCCTACAATACGCCTCCGGTATTCTCGATCTACATCCTCGGGCTGGTAGTCAAATGGTTAGCTGAACAGGGCGGCTTGGAGCACATGGAAAGTCTGAATGAAGACAAGGCCAAGTTGCTATATGACGAACTAGACTCGTCCGAGTTCTACCGCGGTCACGCCCTGCCCGAGAATAGGTCCCGTATGAATGTGACTTTCCGCCTGCCCAGCCCTGAGCTGGAGACGCAATTTGCCAATGAGACGACCGCGGAAGGGCTTGTTGAGCTCAAGGGCCACCGGTCAGTCGGTGGCATCCGGGCTTCGATCTACAACGCCTTTCCAAGAGAAGGCGTGGAAGCCTTGGTGTCATTCATGAAAGAGTTTGAGCGGACCCACGGTTAATTCGAGAAACCTGAACCAAACCAAATCGGAGCCAAGAATGACGACCGTAACTCTGGCATCAGGAACATCCGTGGAAATCGACGAAGTACTGTTCGCGTTCGTCAGAGACGAGGTTGCTCCGGGCACGGGCAAGACCGTCGAAGAGGTGTTCAGCATACTTGGCGATTTAGTGTTGCAATTTGACCCCAAGAACCGGGAACTTCTGGCCGAGCGCGCTGCCCGTCAATCGAAGATTGACGAATATTATCTCGAAAAGCGGAAGGCGGGTTGGGAGCCAATTGCGGAATCTGCGGCCAAAGACGCAGTGGAGATGGGGCAATTTCTGGTGGATGCGGGGTACCTGGAACCGGAAACGTCATCGGGAACCTTAGGCGAATTTGGCATGACCACACCGCAGCTCGACCTTGAGATGTCCCAAAACGGTCCCGAGCTTGTTACTCCCGTAAACAACGCGAGCATGGCGGTCGGTGGCGCCAATGCCAGATGGGGCAGTCTCTATGATGCCTACTTCCTCAGCGATATAAACCCTGAGATCGACCGGGATTCGGGCCGGAAAAAGCGGCTGCAAATGGTGGTGGACAGGACCAATGAATATCTCGACAACCACGTGGCCCAGTGGGAGAACGGTCGAGGATTCAACGATTTTGTGTCTTACTCCGCCCGCCCGAACCCAGATGGCAGCTATGTGCTTACAGGCCGTCTTTCAGACGGGGCTGAAGCCGGATTACAAGACCCCGCCAAGTTCGTTGGATTCAACCAACACGAGGACCAACTGACCGAGTTTTTCTTGGAAGACAATGGTCTCAAGATTCAGTTCCAACTCTACGAAGGCGGCAAGGTCGATGAAGAGAACGGCCAATTCAAGGACCTGGTGGTGGAGTCGGCGGTCACCACCATAGTTGATTTCGAGGACGCGGTGGCCATCGTCGACGCCGAGGACATGGTGCTGGCGCTGCGAAACTACCTGGGGCTGATCCGGGGTGACATCCAAGCGCACAGTTCCCGTGGCGCTCTCAAGACAGTAAATTCCGACATCGGCTACATCGGTGTTGATGGGTCCGCTCAGACAGCCAAAGGCACCAGCCTGATGTCCGTGCGCAACGTTTCGCTGCACATGTATACGGACATGGTAAAGGTGGACGGACAGGAGATTCCCGAGAGGATCCTGGGAGTTCTGCTAACCACGCTCATTGCCACCGCCCACGACCATGGCTCAGATGACGCACCCGTTAGGGGACCCAACAGCAAGCAAGGGTACGTTTACCAAGTTACCCCCAAACTGCAAACCTCCGAAGAAGTGGCCGAGCAGGTCCGGTTCTTTGAGGCCGTCGAGGATAGGTTGGGGCTGGCCAAAAACACCATGCTCATCGGCATCATGAACGAAGAGCTTGGGATGACCCTGCAACTTGCGGAATCTCTCCGGGCGGCCCAGAGCCGGGTATTCTTCACCAATACCGGGTTCCTGGACCGCACCGGCTCCCAGATAAGGGTCCAGACCCATGCCGGGCCGGTTGACCTGAGGGACGATCTTACCAAGTCCGTATTCAATACCAGCTATGAGCTGCACAATGTCGCTGTGAGCCTCCGGGCTGGCGTCCATAACCAGGGGAAGATCGGCAAGGGGATGCAGGTCAGGAACCGGGCCATGGTGGAGATGCTTCAGAACAAAATCAATCACCCCAAGAGTGGAGGGAACACCGCCTGGGTCCCGGCGCCGAACCCCAGTCACCTCCATTCCATGCATTACCACATGATTGATGTGGACCAGGTACAAAGGGTCATGGAAGATTCTCCGTCCCCCGATATATTGAGGAGGGAGCTTTTGACTTTCCCAGTCTTGGAGGGCGAGAAACTGGCCGAGCCGGAAGCAAAGGAGACGCTCTTATTAAGCTACGCCCATAGCATGGTCGCCTACGTGGAACCCTGGGTACACCGGGGCATCGGGTGCAGCGGCGTGCCCAACTTCAGCCAGATCGAAGAGATGAAAGACCGGGCCACCGAGAGGATCGACGGTGCCATAATCGCCAACTGGAAGCTGCACGGAGTGGTCAGCCAGTTGGAGATTGAGGACGCGGTCAAGAAGGCTACCGAGATACTGGACCAGCAGAACCTGGGACAACCTGGGTACGTGCCGATGACGGATACCACGGAAAAGCGGTCTGGCCTGCTGGAGGAGCCCGTGATCTCCGCCGTGTTGCAGATTATTGATGACGCTTTGACCTCTCCCAGCGCATACGTGGAGCCGGCCCTCTTTAAATACCGTAAGGCGGTGAAAGCTGCTTCCGATTAGCAGCGGATGGTTGTTCCAGTGAAGGGCGCTTTATTATATTTGGCTGACTAGACCAAAAGGGAGACGAGGAGGTCCCCATGAGCGAATACATAGCTAGCCCCAGGGATTGGGTGGCAGAACAAGTAGAACTATATGAAGGAAGCCAAGGCACCCAAGGATTGACGCTGAGGGACACGGGTCTGCCAGTCATAATTGTGACCAATCGAGGGCGGAAAACAGGTGCGATCCGTAAGACCCCATTGATGAGAGCGGTGGATGGAAATAACTATATCCTCGTGGCATCTCAGGGTGGAGCGCCAAAACATCCGCTGTGGTATCACAATTTAAAGGCGGAACCAAATGTTGAGATTCGCGACGAGGCAGAAGTCTATTCGATGCGAGTTCGAGAGGTAGTGGATTCAGACGAGAGACAGCGACTCTGGGATATCGCGGTCGCGGCCTACCCTCCGTATCAGGAGTACCAGGACAAGACCGATCGCGTAATCCCGGTCTTCATCGCAGAAGCCACCGGCTAGGCGGAGAAGAAACGGGTGTGGTGGGCATTGCTTCATGAGACTTGGCCCAGTTCCAGCGAGTTGGGCATCGGGCTTTAAGGCTCCTGCACCCGATTCGACACAATGGAGACGGCAATGGAACCGCTGAGCAATATGGGTGTCTTGCTGCCCACCAGAGGAGTCTTGGTGTACGCCAGAGGCGCCAGGCCCCGGGTCGAACTCAACTGGCAAATGGCGGAGACCGCGGAGCGGACCGGCTACGACTCCGTTTGGGTTGGTGACAGCATCACCTCCAAGCCCCGTTTGGAGCCCCTTGCAGTCATGGCTCCCCTTGCCGCACGCACCCACCGGGTCAAGATTGGGACCGCCGTCATGCTGAACGCTCTACGGCACTCGGTGCACCTCGCCCACGCCATCGCGACAATCGACAACATCTCGGACGGCCGCATCGTGTTGGGCGTGGGAGCCGGGAGAAGCAACAACCAGATGTTCGTGGATGAACATGCCGTAGTGGGTGTCCCAATCACTGAGCGAGCTGCCCGGATGGAGGAAGGCATCGATATTCTCCGGAAGCTATGGTCTCTCGACGACGCTTCCAACCCAGCTGGTTTTTATCCATTTGATGGCGTAAACCTGGAGCCTAAACCGGTCCAACAGCAGGTGCCCATATGGATCTCCAACAATTGGGTGCAACGGGGCCTGGGGAGAGTGGCGGCACAGGGGGACGGGTGGATCACCAATGTCCCTTCGACGGAGTTGTTCACGAAATGCTGGGGGAAAATTGAAGACAAGCCAAGGAGCTGAACCGGGATATACGCGACATCCGGCGGTGCCTCTACATCTCAGTCAATCTAAATGAAGAAGCCGAGGCTATGTCGGAAGGCGATCAATTCATGCGGGCTTACTACAGTACGCCATACGAAGTAATCAGCAAGCAGCTACTTTGTGTCTTCGGCCCGGCCCAAAAATGTATCGACGCGATCACCCGCTACAAAGATGCCGGAGCCGACTACTTCATCGTCCGGTTCGCCTCGCCGAATCAGATGGAACAAATGGAGAAGTTCACGGAGTCGGTGGTTCCCGCTCTAGACTGAGGGCGGGTCGTTTACCAGGACCACTCCTCAGCTTTCCTTCCCAGCGGTTGAGATCTCCAAATTCGTGGATACAATCTGGAACGTGGGTGATTGGCGCAAGGCCCGGGCATAGCCCGTTAGGCCACGTTGGCGCTGGCTTGGTCCACGAACCGGGCTACTTGGGCGGCGATGCCCGCATGCTCTGGCGACATTAGCCCCGGGTCCTCTTCCATTAACTTGGCCGCTTCGTCCCTGGCTAACTCCAACAACGGCCGGTCCGAGATGTGGGCCATCCGCAGATTCGGCAGACCGCTCTGGCGGGTGCCGAAGAAGTCGCCGGGCCCCCGGAGTTCCAGGTCCACCTCGGCAAGCTGGAAGCCGTCGTGTATCCGTTCCAAGGCCGACAACCGCTCCTTGGCGGTCTCGGAAGCCGAGTTCGCCAGCAGCATGCAGTAACTCTTGTGCTGTCCCCGGCCGACCCGGCCCCGGAACTGGTGCAGTTGGGCCAAACCGAACCGGTCCGCTCCTTCGATGAGCATCACCGTGGCGTTGGCCACGTCGATACCCACCTCCACCACCGGAGTGGACACTAAGATGTCCAACTCGCCGTCCCGGAACCGGCGCATAATCTTGTCCTTGTCCTTGCCGGACATCCGGCCGTGGAGCAGACCCAGCGACAAGTCGGGGAACACCTCTTCCGAAAGGCGCTGGTATTCCTCGGTTGCGGCCTTGGCCTCGATGGCCTCCGACTCGTCCACCAGCGGGCACACCACGAAGGCCTGTCGCCCCTCCTCAACCTGCTTGCGCACAAAGCCGTAGGCCGTGTCCCGCTGTTCCGGGTCGAGCCACTTGGTGGCGACTTCCTGGCGTCCGGCGGGCATCTCGTCGATGGTGGAGATGTCCAAGTCACCGAACAGGGTGAGGGACAGGGTCCTGGGTATGGGGGTCGCCGACATTATCAGCGTGTGCGGGTTCTCTTGGCCCCGTTCCTGGAGGGCGGACCGCTGCATGACGCCGAACCGGTGCTGCTCGTCGGCGACCGCCAGGGCCAGTTTGGGCATCGAGATGCCGTCCTGAATCAGGGCGTGGGTGCCCACCAGGAGGTCCAGGGTGGCGTCCTCGGCCATCTTGGTCAACTCACGTTTCACGGGGGCGCGCGAACTGCCGGTCAGCAGGCCGATGGACACCGGCCGGTCCATGTGTTCCAGGTAGACGGAGATCAGGTGGGGTTCCTGGACCGGCCGGGCCAGCCCGCTGAGCAGGTCGCCGATGGTCTGGAAGTGCTGCTCGGCCAGTACTTCGGTGGGCACCATCATAGCGCCCTGATACCCGGCGGCGGCCACCGACAACAGGGCCGCCAATGCAACCACAGTCTTGCCGCTGCCCACCTCCCCCTGCAGGAGCCGGCTCATGGGCGGGGTGCCCCGGTGCAGGTCGGCTTCTATCTCCTCGATGCAACGCCTCTGGGCCTTGGTCATGGGGAAGGGCAGCATTTCGTAGAAACCGTCAATCACGTTGGCCGGGGCGTCGATCTGAATGCCGTTCACGTCGTCGTGTTGCGTCCGCCGCCGGGCCAGCACCGCCAATTGAAGGGTGAACAGTTCATCGAAGGCCAAGCGGCGGCGGGCCAGTTCCCAGGTCTCCATGTCCTTGGGATAGTGGGCCTGGTATACAGCGTCCAGGAGGGGCATCAGTCCGGTCCGGGCTAATATCCTGTCGGGCAGCGCCTCTTCCAATCCGCCCAGCCAATTCTGCACTGCCTGCCAGGTCAGCCGCCGCATGTTGCGCCGGGTCAATCCCTCGGTCAGCGGGTAGACTGGCACCAAACGGCCGGTGTGGACGCCCGACCCAGCCGTATCCAACATCTCATGCTCCGGATTCTCGAAGACAAGCTGCCCCCGGAATACAGAGGCCTTGCCGCTGATGGCGATGCGGCTGCCCGGCTTGAGCGCCCGGGCCAGATAGCGCTGCCCGAACCAGATTGCTTTCAGATTGCCGGTGTCATCGCTCAGCACCGCCTCGGTATCGCGGCGTCGCCCTTTGGGCCCCTGGGCAATCTCCCGGGCTTCCCAGACCGTGGCCAAAACCGTGCACTCCTCGCCGGGAATGAGGTCGGCAATCTTCACCGCCGTGGAGTAGTCTTCGTGGCGGCGGGGAAATAGGTAAAGCAGGTCGCGCACGGTCTCCACATCCAAGCGCTTGAGACGGGCGGTCAATTTGGTGTCCACCCCACGCAGGCGGTCCACGGGGGCGTCGATTGTGACCTCGGCGGGCGGAGCCTTGTAGCCAGTCTTCTTGGCTGGAGTGGCCCTCTTGGCGACCGGCCGCTTCTTCGGCGCAGTTGCTGGGATGTTGGCCGCTGGAGTGGCTCCCAGGGATTCCCGCCAATGGGCAACCCATTGGGCCCGCATCTTGCTGGACATGGAGTCGTAGGACTCTTTCAGCAGGAACGTATCGTCGCCGGCCGGGGCGGCTTGAGAGGCCAACTCCTCGGCCCAGCGCTCAACGAACTTGTCCAGTCCGCCCATCACAGCCTTGTTGTCAAAGCCGTGAGACTCTTCAAGCTCGAGGATTTTTTGAAAAGCGTCGGCCCAGAAGGGCGCGCCGGTCTTCTGCGAGGCCATCAGGCGGTTACTCTAGTACTCAGTCAACTTGGTTTTGAGATTTGTTTAAGAAAGGGGCCAATTGAGCTATCCTGCCTGGTGGGAAGTGTTGATGGCGGGGGTGGCAGTGATGGTCAGGGACAAATACGCGGTGCGGCTGGCACAGGAACAACGGGAAGAGCTCCAGCGACTGATCCGGGTTGGCAAAAACTCAGCCCGAGTGACCGCTAGAGCGCGGATTCTCCTAAAGAGCGACGAGGGTTGGGCGGCACCCCAAGTGGCCGAAGCTTTGGATGTGGCCCTGAGCACCGTATACCGGGTCAAGCAGCGCTTTGCCGAAGAAGGGTTGGAGAGGGTTTTGCAGGACCGTCCCCAGGCCAACCGGCCCCGGAAGTTGGACGACCGGGGCGAAGCCCACCTGATTGCTTTGGCCTGCAGCCCGCCGCCGGAAGGGCATGACCACTGGACCCTGCGTCTGCTGGCCGGGAAGGTGGTCGAGTTGGGGCTGACGCCCTCCATGTCCCACGAGGGGGTGCGCCAGCGTCTCAAAAAAACGCCCTCAAGCCGTGGCAGAAGAAGGAGTGGTGCATTCCCAAGGTGAGCGCGGAATTTGTGGCTAACATGGAGGATGTCCTGGATCTCTACGCCGAACCCTATGATCCCCAACGTCCGGTGGTTTGCTTTGACGAGACATCCACCCAGTTGTTGGCGGAGACCCAGCCCGCTCTGCCGCCCCGGCCGGGACTTCCGCTGCGGCAGGACTACGAATACCGGCGGGAGGGTACCCGCAACCTGTTCTTGGCCTGCGAGCCCTTGGCGGGTTGGCGAGGGGTGGCGGTCACGGAGCGGCGCACGATGCAAGACTTCGCCCGCCGGATGCGCTGGCTGGCGGATGAAGCCTACCCGGAAGCCGAGGTGGTAAGGGTTGTCTTGGACAATCTGAATACCCATCGCCGGGCATCGCTGTACGAGACTTTCCCGGCTGAGGAAGCCCGGAGGATTGCCAGGCGGCTGGAGTTTCATTACACGCCCAAGCACGGGAGTTGGTTGAACATGGCGGAGATCGAGTTCAGCGTCCTGTCCCGCTCCTGCCTGAAGCAGCGGCTCTCCGGCGAGGAGGCCCTCAGGAGGGAAGTCGATGCTCTGGTCAAGGAGC
The DNA here is from genome assembly GCA_965237595.1 of Dehalococcoidia bacterium. GTDB lineage: Bacteria > Chloroflexota > Dehalococcoidia > Lucifugimonadales > UBA3495 > UBA9611. Next base: position 284,832 of record CBDEFY010000001.1, read on the forward strand.
GCAACGCCGCCAGAGCCACCATCAACTGGCGGTTCAACACCCGGGACGCACGAACCAAACTTCACCGCCTTTACCCTTCCGATTTTACGGTTGACTGAGTACTAGCACGCTGAATCACCCGGTTTCGAGGCGGAGAAAGGGTCACTTTCATCATTCTCCCCAGCTGGCAACCCGTCAATCGGGCGATGACATAATGTGGGCCAGCCCGGCTCTAGGGAGCCGCCTGGGTAACGGCCACGCCCAAGGCGTCTGGCCCGATATAGGTGCCCAGTGTGGACCCGAATCGGGCTTCGATGATTTGATCGGCGGGCAACAGGCCGGTCAAGTCCTGCTTCAGGGCAGCCATCCGCTCCGGGTCGGTGCTGTAAATCACGGCCAACCGGCGCACCGGGGCCAGGTCCTGGGCCAGCTCCACCAGGCGGCGCATGGCCCGCTCCCGGTTCCGGGGCCGCTCCACCGGGTGGGCCTCGCCGTCTTGGAGCCGCAGTATGGGCTTAACATTCAAGACCGAGCCCATGAATGCGCGGGCCTTGCCGATACGGCCGCCCTTCTGAAGGTATTCCAAGGTGTCCAGGGCGAATAATCCATGATACGAGGACAATCCCCGACGGACCTTTGCGGCAATCTCCAAGTAGTCTCCGCTCTCGGCCGCCATGATCGCGGCGTCCAGGACCGCCAGCCCCAGGGGTATGGAGGCCAACTGGGAATCGATGATCTCCACCGGAGCCCCGTCATCTAATGCAGCTTTGGCCTGCTCTGCCGAGTTCAACGTGCCGCTCAACTTGGCGGAAACGTGTATCGATATCACTTGGTCACCCGAGCCGACCAGGCCCCGGTACACCTTTTGAAAGTCGGCGACGGTCGGCTGGGCGGTGGTCGGGGTCCGGCCCTCGGACTGGAGGCGGCGGTAGAACTCGTCGGCCTGGATGTCCACGCCGTCCTTGAAGGTCTGGTCGTCCACCACCACGTAGCACGGGAGGACCACGATTTCATGTTGTTGGACCAAGTCCGCAGGCAGGTCTGCTGAACTGTCGGTAACGATACGTATCGTCATATTCCTCTGGTGCGGCTCTATTTCGGTTATACAGAGGTGCTGGGGGATATTCCCCCGCTTATTCGACCGACGCCAGGTATTGGTAATGGGGCTGTCCGCCGTCGATCAGGTCTACTTGGATGCCGGGAAACTCTCTCTCCAACTCCGCGGCCACCGGCTCCGCATCGGAAGCCGAGGCGTCTACGCCGTAGTAGATAGTAACGATGACGTCGGCATTGAGCCTGGCCCGGCCCAAGGCGGTCCTTAGGGCGATTTCCGGGCTATCGGCCGCCGTGACCATTTGGCCTTCCAACAGGCCGATATATTGACCCTCGGCAACCGCCACGCCGCCGATCTGGGTGGCTCTGACTGCCGTGGTCACCTCCACCGTCGCCACTTCAGATAGTGCGGCGCTCATGGCGTCGATGTTGTCTTGCCAGGTTCCTTCCGGGTTATACGCCAGTAGTGCTGCCACTCCCTGGGGAACGCTCTCGGTAGGGACAACGTGGATCTTAGATTCAGCAGCGGCGGCCTGTTCCGCCGCCAAAACCACGTTGATGTTGTTGGGAAGGACGATAACGTCCTTGGCGCCGGTGCCAAGGGCGGCGTCGACTATCTGCCGGACGCTGGGGTTCATAGTCTGGCCGCCCTTGATGATGGCGGCGCACCCCGATTCCAAGAATAGGTGGGCCAGCCCTTCTCCGGGCGCTACGGGGAGTAACGCCAGGGCCACGGCCGCGCCCTCAGCCTGGCCCGTTTGGCTCCCCGAGGCAAAGGTCTGGTTCTGGCTGTCCATGTTCTCAATCTTGATCTCGGAAAGGGCGCCCAACGACTCCGCGTAGCTGAGGGCCGGGTTGGGGTCTTCGGCGTGGATGTGCACCCGTGTGTTGCGGTTGTCCCCCACCACGATGGTGGACAAAGCGGTTTCCTGGAAATGGCTGCGGACTCGGTCCGGGTCCAAGTCCGGTCCCCCGACGGCGCCGATGATGAACTGGATGCAATACCCCCATTCTTGTTCCAGCGTCGCTTCCAGATATTCAGGCTTGACCCGGCCATTGCTGTCTGAGGCTCCCTGGAAACGGGATAGGGATGACAGGTCAATCAACGCGGAGTCGCCTTCAGAAAGGGACCGGAGGGCGCCGCCGATCAATACCACGATTCCCAGCCCGCCGGCGTCCACCACTCCGGCCTCCCGGAGCACCGGCAACTGTTCCGGGGTGCGGTCCAGGGCGTCCTGAGACGCTTGGAAGGCGGTTTCCCAAAGGCCCAATACGTCCTGATCCAACCCCTGAACGGCATCGGACGCTGTTCGGATCACGGTCAGCATGGTTCCTTCCACCGGATTGCCCACCGACTTGTAGGCGGCGTTTGAAGCCAGCCTGAAGGCCAACGCCAGGTCGTCTGCTGCCAGGGACTCTTTGCCGGCCAGCGCGTCGGAAAAGCCCTTGAAGAACTGGGATAGAATCACGCCGCTATTGCCCCTGGCCCCAAAGAATGCTCCCTGGGCCAGGGCCGAAGAGACCATGGCCACGGAATGGTCTTGGCCTTCGGGACAACCTTCCGCCGCCGATTGAACAGCCGAACGCATGGTCAAGAGCATGTTGGTGCCGGTGTCGCCATCGGGCACGGGAAACACGTTCAAGGCGTTCACGGTGTCCCGGTACTCTTCCAGGCACACTGTGGCTGCGAAAAACGCCTGCTTGAGGTCCTGCCCTCGAATCTGGTCCATACTTAACCCGTTGTCTGAGCCGGTTTGCGGTTACCGAGGTACAGTAATATGGGACGCCTGTTGGATGATCGAATGGAGATTACCGGGCAATTATATATCATCGCCCACCGGACAGAATCGAGGTTTTGAGCCCGGATAGGGGGCCGTACCGGAGAATTGAACGGGCGGTCTGCGGAGGCGGGCCACAAGCGGGGCTGGGCACGAAATTCCTTGACAGCCGAAGGGGGCTCCCGTAGTATTGAGTGTCGAGGACCAAATGGACTACGCAGTATTCAAGACAGGCGGGAAGCAGTACCGGGTGAAGCCCGGCGACACATTGGATGTGGAGCTGCTGACGGACCCAGTAGACTCGGTAACCGAGTTTGGCGAAGTATTGGCCCTATCCGACGGCGGGGAAGTGACCATTGGCTCTCCCCTAGTGGAGGGCGCCAAGGTGACGGCCCAGGTCCTGTCCCACTACAAAGACCGCAAGCTGATGGTCTTTAAATACAAGGCCAAGACCCGGTACCGCAGAAAGCGCGGCCACCGGCAGTCCTACACCCGGCTGCTGATTCAAGATATCGAACTCAACAAACCCCTCGCCCGGGCCCCACGGCGGCGCACCACCAGAGCGGCTACCGCTGAGGCGGCGCCCACCGAGTCCGAGGGCGGAGAAGAGAATAACTAATGGCCCATAAGAAGGCTGGCGGAAGCACCAACAACGGCAGGGACAGCAGTTCCAAACGGCTCGGCGTCAAGCGGTACGGTGGCGAGCGCGTAACCAGTGGCTGCATCATTGTCAGGCAGCGGGGCACCCGCATTAAACCGGGCACCAACGTCGGCCTGGGCCGCGATTTCACCATCTTCGCCACCATTGATGGCGAGGTTAAATTTGAGTGGGCCGCCAAGGGCCGCCGCCGGGTCAGTGTGTACCCGTTGGAAGCCGCCTGATACGGGCCGTCCGCCTCAATGTAAATATCAAAAGATAGACCGGTAAGTAATGAAAACAGATATTCACCCCCATTTCTACAACTCCACGGTGACCTGCTCCTGTGGCAACGTGTTCAACACAGGCGCGACCAAGCCCACGCTCCGAGTCGAAGTGTGCAGCAAGTGCCACCCCTTCTACACGGGTGAGCAGCGGGTTGTGGACACTCAGGGCCGCATCGAGCGGATGCGGCGCCGTTACAACCTTCAGTAACACCTCAGCCATCTTGAGGGATTCCCCTGGAGGAATAGTGGAAGCCGAGAGATCGAGGGCGTCCAGCCCTCGATTTTCTATTTGCACCGGAGGAAATCTCCTCCGATAAAAACCGAATTTCCTTAGTAATCGAAAACCCGGGGAACCGGTATCCCTTACACCGATCCGGCAAGTAGAGGACCGCAATTGGCAAACCAACCCCCCCACATGTACGGCGGTCAGGCAGTCATTGAAGGTGTGATGATTCGCGGCCGGGACCACTTTGGCTTGGCTGTGCGCCGCCAAGATGGGTCCATCGAACAGCACCAAGAGCCCCTAAGCTCCATCTACAACGGCCGTCCCCGCCGATGGCCTTTGGTCCGGGGGTTCCTCACCCTGCTGGAAACCCTGATCCTGGGAATCAAGGCCCTGCAGCTTTCCGCCAATATGGCTGCCCGTGATCAGATGCCCGAGGAAGAAGAGGGCATCCCGGCCTGGGTGATGGCTTCGACTCTGGCCGTTTCATTGGTGTTTGGCATCGGGCTGTTCTTCATAGCCCCGCTGGCGATTGCCTGGGCCCTCAACCCGGTGCTGAATTCTGACCTGCTCAGCGAGCTGGTCGAGGGCGCTATCCGGTTGGCCTTCCTGCTGGGTTACATAACTGCCATTGGTCTACTTAAGGATGTCAAAAGGGTCTTTGCCTACCACGGCGCGGAGCACATGACTGTGCACGCGTATGAGGCCGGACTTCCTCTGAACGTAGAAAACGTGAGAAAGTTCGGCACACCCCACCCACGCTGCGGCACGGCGTTTCTGCTGACCGTGGTGGTGGTTTCTATCGTGGTGTTCGCGCTGCTGTTGGGCCCGCCCCTGGAATGGCGGATCGCCTCACGCGTACTGCTGTTGCCGGTCATTGCGGCAGTGAGCTATGAGTTCATCCGGTTCAGCGGCGCCCACCAGAACTCATGGTTCGGACAGTTAGTCGCCAAGCCGGGTCTGTGGTTGCAGAAGCTGACCACCCGGCAGCCCGACGACGAGCAGATTGAGGTCGCCATCAGGGCCATGGAGACAGCCATCGCCGCCGACGCGGGCGAAACCGTGGTGAGACAGATTCCACCTTCGGGGGTAGTCTAGGAAGTGGAAACGGAGAGCGCTTCTTAACTCAGGTTCCAGCGAGGATGCTGTTCCGCCTGCTCCTTGAGGTAGTCCACGATCCAGTCCCGAACGCCTTCGGCGACGTAGAAAGTCGGCTTCACCAGTTCGCTTTCGTCGCTAATCAGCCCTTCCTTCTTGGCGATGGCGGCCACTTCGGTCCCCGGCATCACGCTGACCCCGACCCGTAGGTTGGCCATGGCCGGGTTGATGCTGCCCAGGAACTCCAGTTTGTTATCAACGCTCTCCCTGGTCTCACCGGGCTCTCCGAATATCTTTCCGATGTTGTAGTGGAGGTCACCCTCCTCGCACATCCGGCAGATCTCCGCCAGTTGCTCGTTCTCCTCAACCATGCTGCCCATGTCGTTGGGGTTGCCACTGCGGTTGACCATCATCACCAAACCGCAGCCGGCGTCCTTCATCAAGCCGATGAGTTCAGTGTCGCAGTTGAATGGCGCCAAGCAGGTGTTCCAGCGGATATTGACGCCGGACTCCATCAATGCGCTGCACAGCGATTTTGCGTGGTCCAAAGGGAGGTTGAACCCGTTATCGACGAAGAAGACCTTCTTCATCCCGAACCGTTCTTTCATGTCTTTGACCTCGGCCACCACCTCGTCGATGGGCCGGATCACACGCCAACCGGACTCGTTAATCTGGACGTTGGAGGCGTTGGCTGGGTAGTAAAAGCCGCCCAACTTGCTCAGGATTCCAATCCCAAAGCCGGCCTTGTTGTAACGGGCCATGTCCAAGTCTTCCAGGCGGGGCGGCTTGGCGAACTCCGAGGTGCAGTAACCTTCGTTCCGTAATGTCTGGCCGTCCCTCTTGTAGACCAACCCGGGTAGATCGTGGTAGTCCGGCTCGCCGACCTCCAGCCGGTCGGCCAGGGTGGCAAAGGTTTCCCCGGCGTCTCCGGCCAGCCCCAGGTCGGGCGCCAGGAACTCGAAACATTCTTTCGGCATGATACTGAAGGCCGGTCCGCCGCATACGATGACGGCGTCGCTGATGGACCGGATGCGGTCGATAACCTCTTTACTGATGGGCAAAGCCCATACTGTGTTCAGGTAGCTGTGGTTGCTTAGGTTGCGGACGGACATGCCGACCATCTGAGGCTGGAACTCCTTGACGGCTGATTCCACGTCGGCCAGATGGTCTTCGGAAAACATCAGGTCCAAGACCTTGATCCGGTGGCGCTCGGCGTCCAAATGCCCTGCGATGTAGGCCAAACCTATCGGCATCGGCTGGGCGTTCATTCGACTTTGGAGCCGGTCGTGGCGGTTGGTGGCAATCAATAGGACGCGCATCTAGTCCTCCCTTGGTAAGCGGCGGGTGGCGGCCCTAGCTGGGCCGAGCTTGATTGGGCCATTATCCTTCATGCCCTCTCGAATTACAAAGGGCAGTTTGGCCCTTCTTTGCTTGGTGGCCCAACCACGGGGATCTGATGTAATATAACCGCGATTATCGACCTTACGCACCATCGCAGACGGCAATCTTTATTGCCATTCTAGAGCAAGCACGAGGGGGACTCATGGACCAAAAAGTAATTGAGGCAAACCTGGCGGCGGTGGAGGCCCATTTCGGCAGCGAAGCCGACGGACGGATCGACGAAGCCGTGGCACTTTATACCGACGACATCGTTTGGGAGGCGCCCTCCCGCAACTTCGTCGTACAGGGCAAACAGGCGGTCGCCGACAACTACCAAAAGATGTTCTCCGGTTTTAAAAACGTGGTATTTCACACCCTCGACCGGTTCGCCACCGAAGAGCGGGTCGTGGACGATAGCATCATCTCATTGGAGATCACCAAAGAGGGGTTCATGCCCTTTCCCGTGGGCACCAAGGTCGAGATGCGGCTGACCCACATCTTCGAGATGCGAGACGGAAAGATCAGCAAAGAGATCGGCATCGAAGGACCGCCCAAGGCGGTTTAGACCGCACAGCCAAAATGGCCCATCAGCGCGCCGGTCTTTATTGACAATTAATTACTGATACTTTAGAGTTTCAACGTCTGTACTCAGGCCCAAATCAGATAAAATTGGTGGTTCAATGGTTGCGACGATCAACGATGACATGTTCACTGCGGACATTATTCAGGACCCCTATCCTTATTACGGCCGCATCAGGAATGAAGACCCGGTCCACTGGAACGAGCTATATGAACTCTGGGTAATCACCAGGCACGATGATTTGGTCTGGCTCACCCGGAACCATGAGCAGTTCTCCAACTCCGTATTCGTGAACGACCCCCGCCCTGCCTATCCGGCGATCTACGAGTCGGACACCGAGCTCTACGACTACGTGCGAAACTACCAAGGCAAGCAGTTCATCCAATACGACCGGCCGGACCACCTGGAGATGCGGAAGGTGGTGCACACTTACTTCACGCCCAAATCCATGGAGGAGTGGCGGCCGCTGGTGAAATCGGCCATCAACGACCTCCTAGACGCGGCCGAGGCCAAGGGCGACGTAGACCTGATGCGGGACTTGGCCGTGCCCCTGCCCGTTCTCGTGATTGCCGAGATGATGGGCGTGCCCGAGTCGGAACGGCCGCACATCAGGATGTTAGCTGAGAAATTGCTGAACATCGGCCGGGGCGAGCCCGACCGCATGCGGCCCCTGACCGAAGGCATGCAGGGCATGCTGGATTACGTGAACCCCATGGTCGACGAGCGTATCGTCAACCCGAAAGACGACTTTATCTCGGTGCTCGCCAGCGGTGAGAAGTCCGGCGTGTTCACCCGGGAGCAGGTGCTGGTCAACACCTCGCTGCTGTTGCTGGCCGGACACGAGACCACCATCAACCTGATTTGCAACGGCACCCTGGCCTTCATGAACAACCGCGACCAATGGGACCTGCTAAAGTCCGATCCCGAGGGAATGATGGTCCGGGCGAACGAAGAGGCTCTGCGGTATGATGCGCCGGTCAAGTCCATTCAGCGGCTCGCCGCAGAGGACGTGGATATGCGGGGGAAGCAGATCAAGAAGGACGACCGGATCCGCTGGTTCATCTCGTCCGCCAACCGCGACCCCAACAAGTTCGAGAATCCCGACACCATGGACATCACCCGGTGGCCCAACCCCCACGTGGCTTTCGGGTCCGGTGTCCACCACTGTCTGGGCGCCACCATCGCCAGGGTCGAGGGACAGGAAGTGTTCCGGGAGCTGTCGGAGCGGTATCCCAACCTACAGCTCAAGGAACCTGAGATCGAGTACCAGCCGAGCATCACCTTCCGCTCGGTCAAAGGCCTGCCAGTATCCTTCAACTAGAACGCGGATAGGCCGCTAAGATCGGGGTTAAATACTGGCTCCCGGCGACAGAGTCGCCGGGAGCCAGTCTACATTTAGCAGTGTTTCCCTTACTCCGCCACGCTACGGTAGCTGGTAGATGACTGCCCCATCCGCCACCCAGCGTCGTTGACAAAGAATCACGATTATTTTAGGGTTTCACTAGTTGTTTTCCGGCCGGAATCGGAAAGGTATGGTGATGAAATGGTAACGACGATCAGCGATGACATGTTCACTCCGGAAGTAATCCAGGACCCCTACCGTTATTACGGCCGAATCAGGGACGAAGACCCCGTTCATTGGAACGAACTTTACGAACTCTGGGTGATTACCAGGCATGACGACCTGGTCTGGATGACCCGGAACCATGAGCAGTTCTCCAATGCCGTAATGGCCAACGACCCCCGCCCGGCCTATCCGGCGATCTTAGAGTCGGATGTCGAGCTCTATGACTACATGCGCGCCGCCAATCAACTAAGGTTCATCCAGTACGACCGGCCTGAGCATCTGGAGATGCGGAAGGTCGTCCACACCTACTTCACTCCCAAGTCCATGGAGGAATGGCGCCCGCTGGTGAAATCGGCCATCAACGAACTCTTGGACGCCGCCGAGGCCAAGGGCGAAGTGGACCTCATGCGGGATCTAGCCGTTCCGCTACCTGTGCTGGTCATCGCTGAGATGATGGGAGTGCCCGAGTCGGACCGGCCCCTCATTAGGGCGTTGGCGGAAAAATTGCTGCATAACGGCCGCAGCGAACCCGACCGGATGCGGATTGTGACCGATGGCATTAAAGGCATGCACGATTACGTGAACCCCATGGTCGAGGAGCGTATCGTCGACCCTAAAGACGACTTTATTTCGGTGTTGGCCAGCGGTGAAAAGGCCGGCGTCTTCACCAGGGAACAGGTGCTCGGCAACACCTCGTTGCTGTTGCTGGCCGGACACGAGACCACCATCAACCTGATCTGCAACGGCACCCTGGCCTTCATGAACAACCGCGACCAATGGGATCTGCTGAAGTCGGACCCCGAGGGAATGATGGTCCGGGCCAACGAAGAGGCCTTGCGGTACGATTCACCGGTCAAGTCAATTCAGCGTATCGCTTCCGAGGACGTAGAGATTCGCGGAAAAGAGATCAAGAAGGAGGACCGGATACGCTGGGTGATCTCCTCGGCGAACCGCGACCCCAACAAGTTCGAGAATCCCGACACCATGGACATTACCCGGTGGCCAAACCCCCACGTGGCTTTCGGGTCCGGTGTCCACCACTGTCTGGGCGCCACCATCGCCAGGGTCGAGGGACAGGAGGTGTTCCGGGAGCTGTCGGAGCGGTATCCCAACCTACAGCTCAAGAAACCTGAGATGGAGTACCAGCCGAGCATCACCTTCCGCTCCGTCAAAAGCCTGCCAGTATCCCTTAACTAAACCGCAGGCAACTAAAACCAGGGTAATGCCCTCAAGATTGAGCTCCTCCTTTCGCGGAAGGACCGGCTCCCGTTGTCAATGCCACCGGGAGCCGGTCTATATCAGGGCCACCGGAACCGGGCGTGTCATATAGTCCTCCGCGCATCTGCAGCGGGAGGGCTTTTTCTATGGCGCCGGAACGTGCCCCATCTGTAATCTGTTGGCGTTGACAATAAATCAAAATTATATTAGGGTTTCAGAATCTGTATCCAGGCGCAAATCGCATAGATATGGTGGTGTAATGGTAACGACTATCAACGATGACATGTTCACTGCGGAAGTTATTCAGGACCCCTACCGTTATTACGGCCGAATCAGGGACGAAGACCCCGTTCACTGGAACGAACTTTACGAACTCTGGGTGATTACCAGGCATGACGACCTGGTCTGGATGACCCGGAACCATGAGCAGTTTTCCAATGCCGTAATGGCGAACGACCCCCGCCCGGCATATCCGGCGATCTTAGAGTCGGACAACGAACTCTACGAGTACACGCGGGCCTACCAAGCCGATATGTTCATCCAGCACGACCGCCCTGACCACCTGGCGATGCGGAAGGTCGTGCACACCTACTTCACCCCCAAGTCCATGGAGGAATGGCGGCCGTTGGTTAAGTCGGCTACCAATGAACTTCTGGACAAGGCCGAGGCCATGGGAGAAGTAGACCTGATGCGGGACCTGGCCGTGCCCTTGCCGGTTCTGGTTATCGCCGAAATGATGGGCGTGCCGGAGTCGGAACGCGGGCACATCAGGATGTTGGCTGAGAAACTGCTGAACATCGGCCGGGGCGAGCCCAACCGCCTGCAGCTTCTGGCCGAAGGCATGCAAGGGATGGACGATTACGTGAATCCCATGGTCGAGGAGCGGATGGTCAACCCCAAAGACGACTTTATATCGGTGCTCGCCAGCGGGGAGAAGTCCGGCGTGTTCACCCGGGAACAGGTGCTGATTAACACCGCCCTGCTGTTACTGGCTGGTCACGAGACCACCATCAATCTGATTTGCAACGGCACCCTGGCCTTTATGAACAATCGCGACCAATGGGACCTGCTCAAGACCGACACCCAAGGGTATATGGTCAGGGCCACCGAAGAAGCCCTGCGGTATGACCCTCCGGTGAAGTCCATCTCGCGTATCGCCACCGAGGACGTGGAGATGCGCGGGAAGGTGATTCAGAAGGACGACCGCATCCGTTGGTTCATATCTGCTGCCAACCGCGACCCCAACAAGTTCGCGAACGCCAACACGATGGACATCACCCGGTGGCCCAACCCCCACGTGGCCTTTGGCGCGGGTATCCACCACTGTCTGGGCGCCACCATCGCCAGGGTCGAAGGACAGGAAGTGTTCCGGGAGCTGGCAGACCGGTACCCGAATCTGGAACCGAAAACCCGCGACATGGACTACCAGCCGAGCATAACGTTCCGCTCCATAAAGAGCCTGCCCGTTTCATTAAATTAAGACGCGGGTAATTAGAACGCGGGCTGGGCCCCAAGATTGAGCGCCAATACCGGCTCCCGGTGACATTGACACCGGGAGCCGGTATACATATTGTGGTATCGTTGCTGAAATACCCCAATAGTGATTACATTCTAGAAGCCATTGCAAAATGTGGTTCGACCCGCTGTTGGGTCCTTCGACGGCTCAGGACGAGCGACAAAAACACCTTCTCCGTTCGTGGTGAGCGTTGGTATGTCCGCGAATCCGGATTGCACCTAGGAAATGAACTGCTGTTCATTGGAAGCTTGTCGAACCAGATTTGAAATAGCCTCTAGGTCGTTCGCACCGCTGTGTTGACAAATCCAGGGAGGAAGAAGGGTTGAGGATGGGCCGTATTTTCGGGGAAGTGTCAACAGACCGCAGGGCCACCCATACTGATATGTCATATAGTCCTCCGCGTTTCTTTCGCGGGTGGGCTTTTTTTATGGAGCCCAGAAAATGACCGCCCCATCGGTCAACGGCGCCGGTCAGTTGATGGCGCGGAGGGTCGGAGAGGTTGTGGAGTCCACTTCCACGTCCTTCGTGGCCCAGTGCTACCAACTGGAGGGCGCTCCCGCCCTGGGGAGCTTGGTGCGCACCGATTCTCCTGATATTTATGGCGTGGTGGGGCGCGTCACCACCGAGCCGCTGGACTCGGCCCGGCCGGTTTTGGCCCGCGGGGAAGACGCCGGCTCCGAAGAAGACGTAATCCGCGACAACCCCCAATTGGCCCGGTTGCTGACCTCCCGCTTTGAGGTCTTCATCGCCGGGCACGTGGAAGAGGGCGTCACCCGCCAATACCTGCCGCCCCGGCCGCCCCGGGTACACTCCTTCGTCTACTCGTGCAGTCCGGAGGAGGTCTCCCAGTTTACCGGCCGCTTGGACCTCCTTCGGCTGCTGCTCAACTCAGGTGCGCCCCATGCCGATGAGATAGTCGGCGCCTGCATCAGGCAAGCGGCCGCGTCTCACGGGCAACCGGCCGAATTCCTGGCTAATGCCTGTAAATCCCTGGCCGTGGAACTCTCCGGCGATGTGGCCCGGCTGAACTCCATTCTCCGGAGGGTCGCACCATGACCCAGGCCCACGAGACCAACAAAGTAAGCAACGGTCATATCGCCTCGGGACAAGCATTGGGCATGGTCATCGAAGGGTCGGTGGCCAACGGCGTCGAGGTTCGTTTGGACCCGGAAATCTCCGTGGAGCAGGTAAAGGTCGGGACCTTCGTCACCCTCCAGGGGACCAACAACCGGTTCTTCGGCGTTGTGACTGATGTTGGCCTGGGCAGCACCGACCCTCGCCTGAAATTCACTCCCGTCCCGGTGGACGACCCCTTCGTCATCCAGGCGCTGCAGGGAACCGTCGCCTTTGGGACGGTATCGGTCCTGCCCCAACTGACCATGCCGGACGTGTTGGGAGACCCGGAAGCGTTGAGTGACAATGGGGGCCCCGCCGCAGCCAAGAGTATCCCATCCCACTTCTCCCGGGCCTTCACCGCGTCCCAGCAAGACGTGGAAATGGTCTTTGGCAGCGAGCAGGGCGGTAATTTCTGGATCGGCAGCCCCTTGGATATGGAGACCAAACTGTGCTTGGACCTGGGGGAATTGGTCAAACGGTCCATGGGGGTCTTTGGCAAGAGCGGCACGGGCAAGACCTTCCTCACCCGCTTGTTGCTGGTCGGCATACTTCAGAGCGGCCAAGCATCATCGCTAATCTTCGATATGCACAGCGAATACGGCTGGCAGGGCCAAGACACCGATAAAGGGGTCACCGTCAAAGGGCTAAAACAGCTCTTCGGCGCCAAGGTCTCCACCTTCACATTGGATGAAGAGCACTCCCGAAGGCGGGGCCTGTCCACCGACGAGACAGTGCAACTGGGGTTCAACCACATCGAGCCGGAAGATGTCGAGTTGCTCCGCGAGACGCTGAACCTTTCGGATGTCGCCGCCTCAGCAGCCTTCAACCTGCGGGAGAAGTACGGAGAAGAGAATTGGCTCAAGGACTTCTTGGCGGCTGGCCGGGGAGGTTCTCTGCTGGAGCTTGCCGACGAACTGCAAGTCAATGCCGGGGCGCTCCGGGCCCTCTACAACCGCATGGGCCGGATCACCCGTTACGGCTTCTTGGTGGAACACAGCCGGGTGGACACCGCCGCGCGGATCATCGAGCACTTGGAACGGGGCCAGCATGTGGTCTTGGAGTTTGGACGCTACGGTGACGACCTGGCGGCCTACATCATGGTCAGCAACCTGCTCACCCGCCGGATACACCAGAAATACGTTGAAGCCAAAGAGTCGGCCATGGGCGGCGGCGGTACGGAACCGCGCCCGTTGGTGATTGTCATCGAAGAGGCCCACAAGTTCCTCGGCCCCAGCGTAGCCTCCCAGACCATCTTCGGCATAATCGCCAGGGAACTCAGGAAGTACAACGTGACGCTGATGGTTATCGACCAGCGGCCCAGCGGCATCGACTCCGAGGTATTGAGCCAGGTGGGCACCCGGTTCAGTTGCCTGCTGGACAACGAACGGGACATCGATGCCGTGCTTTCGGGAACGCCCGGCAGCCGGCAGTTGCGTTCGGTGCTGGCGCGGTTGGAGTCCAAGCAACAGGCCTTGGTGTTCGGGCATGCCCTGCCGCTGCCGGTGGTGGTGCGTATCAGAGAATACGGCCCCAAACTCTACGAGACGGTCCGAGGCGGCGGAGATTCCGAAGATGAGAAGAAGCGCAAAGTGGAAGAGCTATTCGGGGACTAACCCGCTTGCAGCGCTTCTAACACCGTTCGTGGTGAACCCCGTCGAACCATGAACCCGCCGCAGACGAGGTCCTTCGACAGGCTCAGCAACTGTCTTGGATGTCAAGGCGTTTGAAGGTTTGGCTGCCACTCTCTGCCATGTTTCACCATGGAATTTAGAATGACCAAGAGCTTGCGCATACAGGCCGTCAAGGCCACTTTCTTGGGTTTGCCCATGGAGCATAGCCGTTGATAAAACTCTTTGATCACCGGATTGTACCGGGTCGCCACCAAGGCCGCCATGTAAAGGGCCGCCCTCACGTGACGGCGTCCTCCCCAAACAGTGCGCTTGCCTCGGAGCGTTCCACTGTCCCTATTGAACGGTGCTACGCCCACCAGCGCGGCGACTTGACCCCGGTTCATCGTGCCCAATTCTGGCAGATTGGCCAAAACGGTTGCCGTGAATACCGGGCCAACGCCAGGAGCGCTCCTTATGACCCTTTCTTTGGTCCGCCACATGGGACTGGAGCGGATGAAGCTGTCCAGGTCTTGGTCCAGGTCCTCCAAGCTTTTTTCCAGCCAGCGGATATGTTCTTCCACCTGAGGACGGATCCGAGCAATCACGGTCCTCCGGCGGTTCTTCTCCGCGGTAATCATCTATACGATTGGCGTTGATTAAAACCGTGGTCGACTTCGTCGTTCAGTTTTGATCGAATTAATTGTTGTCCGAAATCAGCATTCGTATTGCAGAAATGCTACGAAGCCATTTACGTTTTACCAATGAACGCCCACCGGACTGGTAGTTATAATTGCGGATGCTCAGACCTCGTCCCAAAAGCACATCCCGCAGCACGTGCCAATAGGAGACAAACCCTATGCCCACCACCGCCCCATACGGCTCTTGGCAGTCGCCCATCACCACCGATCTTATCGTGTCCGGCTCCATCGGCTTGGGTCAGGTGGCCCTGGACGGCGATGACATCTATTGGGTGGAGATGCGCCCGTCTGATGGTGGCCGCATGGTGGTCGTTAAGCGCACGCCCGATGGCGCGATAGTTGACATAACACCGCACCCCTTCAGTTCCCGGACCAGGGTCCACGAGTACGGCGGCGGGGCGTTCTTGGTCCGTGGTGGAGCCGTCTACTTCTCCAACTTCTCCGACCAGCGTATCTACCGGCGGGGTCCCGGCGGGGAGCCGGAGCCCATAACTCCGGAAGCCGCTCTTCGCTACGCCGATGGTTGCTTTGATGCGGCCCGTAACCGGATCATCTGTGTCCGGGAGGACCACACCATGGGAGGAGAGCCGGCCAACGCCATCGTTGCCGTGGACGCCAAGGGACAGGCCGAGCAGCAGGTCCTCCACCAGGGCTCGGATTTCTGTTCCACCCCCCGGCTCAGTCCCGACGGCTCGACCCTGGCCTGGTTGACCTGGGACCATCCCAACATGCCATGGGACGGCACCCAACTGCGGGTAGCCCAGTTCGACGATGAGGGACACTTGGGCGAGGCCCAGGTTGTTGCCGGGGGAAAAGCGGAGTCCATCTTCCAGCCCGAGTGGTCGCCCGACGGCGTGCTCCATTTCGTGTCCGACCGTAGCGGCTGGTGGAACCTTTGGCGCTGGGAGAACGGCCAATCCCGGCAGTTGACCAGCAGGAACGCGGAGTTCGGCAAGCCTCAATGGGTGTTCGGCTCGGGCACCTACTCTTTTGCTTCGCCCGACCTGATTGCCTGCAGCTACGTCGAGGATGGCGCATGGAAGATCGCCATGCTGGATATCCAGTCGCGGAACCTTTTTCCGGTGGAGACCCCCTTCTCGGAGATGGGCCGGGGGGAGGTCAAGGCGGGCGATGGCAAGATAGTGTTCGTGGCCGGAGCGCCCACCCTTCCCATGTCTCTGGTTTCGCTGGACCTGGCCAGCGGAAAGTGGGAGGAACTCAGAAAATCCCAAAGCCTGGTGATTGACCCCGGATACCTCTCGGCAGCCCAACCGGTGGAATTCCCGACGGAGGACGGCAAAACGGCCCATGCCTTCTTCTACCCGCCCAAGAACCGTGATTTCCAAGGGCCAAACGGCGAGAAACCCCCACTTCTGGTCAAGAGTCACGGCGGCCCCACCGGAGCGGCCTCCAACGCCCTGGACCTGGGGATCCAATTCTGGACCAGCCGGGGCATCGGCGTGCTGGACGTCAACTACGGCGGCAGCACCGGTTACGGCCGGGAGTACCGGGAACGGCTGAACGGGACCTGGGGTATCGTGGACGTTGACGACTGCTGCAATGCCGCCCTGCACCTCGTTTCGCGGGGCGAAGCCGACGGAGACCGCTTGGCCATCGACGGAGGTAGCGCCGGCGGGTACACCACCCTGGCGGCTTTGACCTTCAAAGAGGTCTTTAAGGCCGGCGCCAGCCATTACGGCGTCAGCGACCTGGAGGCCCTGGCCAAAGAGACCCACAAGTTCGAGTCCCGTTATCTGGACGGGCTGGTCGGCCCCTACCCGGAACGCCGCGACCTGTACCAAGAGCGCTCACCCATTAACCACACCCATAGCCTGTCTTGTCCCTTGGTCCTGTTCCAGGGACTTGAGGACAAGATTGTGCCGCCGAGCCAAGCGGAGATGATGTTCGACGCCGTCCGCTCCAAAGGCATCCCGACGGCATACATCCCCTTTGAGGGAGAACAGCACGGCTTCCGGCGGGCCGAGAATATCAAGAGGGCCCTTGAGGCCGAGCTGTACTTCTATTCCAGGGTCTTTGGCTTTGAATTGGCCGACCCGGTCGAGCCCGTGGACATCGTAAACCTCCCCCTGAACAAAGCCTGAGACAGAAACCCAAGCCCGGTCCTCCGGCATCATATTTCCAGAGCAGCATCAACCATTCTACATTTCATATTGGTGCGACGGAGGACTGATGGAACAACCCAAGATTACTGTATACGGTGCCCCTTGGTGTCCCGATTGCAAACAATCCAAGCAATTCCTCGGGGAACAGCGCGTCCAATATAACTGGGTAGATATCGACGAGGACGAAGAGGGCCGCAGGCGGGTCCAGGAGCTGAATGACGGCAAACAGATTATCCCCACCATCGTCTTTGAAGACGGCTCAATCTTGGTGGAACCTTCCAACGCCGAGTTGGCGGCCAAATTGGGTATCAGCCCCAAGGCCAAGCGCGAGTTCTACGACTTGGTGGTCGTGGGCAGTGGCCCCGCCGGTCTGACCACGGCCCTATACGCCGCCAGGGAGAGCATCGAGACCTTGGTCATCGAGAGGGGCGGAATCGGTGGTCAGGCCGGGGTGACCGAGCGCATCGACAACTATCCGGGGTTTGCCCAAGGCATCGGCGGCGCCGAATTGGCCGACCAGATGCGGGCCCATGCCGAACGGTTCGACGTGGAGATTCTTCCGGCCCAAGCTGTGACGAAGGTGCAAGCGGTTGGAGACTACAAAATGATCAGCACCGAGTCCGGAGACGAGTATTGCTCTCGGGCGGTGGTATTGGCTCCGGTCAGCCGGTACCGTCGGCTAAACGTCCCCGGCGAGGATGACCTGATTGGGGCCGGGATTCACTTCTGCGCCACCTGTGACGGCCCCTTCTACAAAGACCGGGAAGTAATCGTGGTGGGCGGCGGCAACAGAGGGATTGAAGAGGGACTGTTCCTGACCAAATTCGCCAGCAAGGTCACCGTGTTGGAATTCAGTGACCAGTTGGCGGCCAGCCAGATACTTGCGCGAGAAAGCCGAGAGCCACCCCAATATGGAGGTCCGGCTCTGTCAGGCCGTTCAGGAGTTCAAGGGCTCCGGGCACCTGGAATCGGTCTTGGTCGAGGACCGGAACACCGGCGCCGTTGAGGAACTGTTCCCCGCTGCCGCGTTCATCTTCATCGGGCTCGACCCCAACACTGCGTTCGTAAAGGATTCGGTGGAAACCGACAAATGGGGGTTCATCACCACCGGTCCGACCATGGAAACCAGTGTGGAGGGCATTTTCGCCGCCCGTGGCGGCAGCACCAAGCAGGTGGCCAGCGCAGTCGGCGAGGGTGCCACGGCGGCCCTGATGGTCCGCAACTATCTGGAGAAGCACCAGGGAAACCGGGGATACAGAGGGGACTGATTCCCGTCCTTCCGATTCGCCTTCCCGAAGACCGCCTTGGCCTTGATTGACCAAGGGCGCTTCACTGTGCCGTATAATGAGCCCACTGCAACCTCGAACGGAAACTTGGACCAGGAGGGAATCGGTTATGACACAGGAGAAAGACTCCCATCGCAGGATTTATGTGGGAACCCACGATGGTGTATGCGCCTTGAACACCTCCGACGGTGGGATAACCTGGGAGCAAGGCAAGATGACGCCATTGGCCAACGCTGCCGCTCGGCTGTCAGTGAGCCCGGTGGAACCAACCCGGGCGTATTTGGCCGCTTATGAAGCAGGGGTGTTCAGAACGGATGATGGCGGGGAAACCTGGCGTCAATTGTCGTCGTACCCTACGGGCTATGCTCACAGCGTGCTGGCGCATCCCAATGAGCCAAGGGTCTTGTTTGTCGGAAGCGAGCCAGCGGCCGTTTACCGCTCTGACGACGGCGGGGAAACTTGGGAAGAGTGCCGAGGCTTTCAAGAAGTTCCCGAGGCCAGCCAGTGGAATTTCCACGGTGACCGGCTATCTCACGTGCGCGAATTGCGAATGGCGCCCGGAGACCCGGACACGATGTTTGCCGGCATAGAGGTCGGGGGAGTCGTAAAGTCCAGCGACGGGGGCAGGAGTTGGAATCAGTTACACGGTACGCATGACGACATCCACTTCCTCAACATGAGCGAAGCCAACCCTCGCCGGATATACCTGGCCACCGCGCAGGCGCCGTATCGCAGCGATGACGGTGGCGACCATTGGGAAGTAATCAATGATGGACTGGAACGCCGATACACTCTGCACATCAGCGCGGCGCCCCATGATGCCGATCTGGTGCTGGTAACCGTGTCCACCAACGCCGGCCGGGCCAATCCGCAATTCTACCGTTCAACAGACGGTGGGAGCCACTGGCAGTTGATAGAGACGGTTGGCAACGATGACGACATGGTGGTAGCCATCGACTGGGACCCAATCATCCAGAACCGGGTATACGCAGGGACCGATGCCGGCAAAATCTATTGCAGTAACGATGATGGTCAGCAGTGGGAGCCGGTGCCGGTGAATTTACCCACGATTGCCATCGGCGCGATGGCGGTGGCATAGAGCTAGAAGACCACGGACAGGTGTTGTTAATTCAGCTTGGCAACGTTGGACTGGGAGGGCTGCCAGTCGTCGTTGTAGAAGCTGTCTCCCTTCTGCCATTCGCACTCGATGCGGATGCCATCGGGGTCCAGAATCTCGGCCCTGAGCCCTTCAAAGACCGCCGTTTCCCGGGGGCCTGGAAGAACTCCACTCCCTTGCTTTCCAGGAATTCGACGGTCTTGGCCATGTCGTCCACGCTAAGGGCGAACATAGGCAGACCATCTTGCTTTGGTCAACGGGTTGGTCCACCGCTTCCCGCTCGGCCTCAATGATTTCCACCATCATATCCCCCAGCGGGACGAATGCCGGGTGTAGGCTGGAGCCGTCGTCCCGCCCCGACTCGGTCCTCCGCCACAGGGTGAATCCCAGGGTGTTAACGTAAAAATCAAGGGTCCTATCGATATCGCTGGAGTACACTTCCACGTGGTCTACTCTTAGAATCCCCATGTCTCCTCAATCTTCTGTCGCGGTGGAACTCGGCTACTCCGCTGATTCCCGGCCCTAATCTACTTGCCGGGACCTTGTGCATCAACCGGCCTTCTTGCGCCTCATGAGCGTTCCGCTAGCTCAGGTAGACGGACGAGGCGGAAAGGGACCCTGTCCCAACCGTCTCGACATGGAATGAACGAGTGCACTCGTTGACATTGGCTGGCCCCCAAAATACACTCGCCGGTAAGATATTTTCAAGTCAACCAAGGTTGCGCCGCGCCTAGATTGCGCATGCGGGACAATAGGAGTTGAACGATGCAAGAGGCCAGCAAGACCAAGGACCGCTACGGACTTCCCATCAGCACTAATTCTTCCACCGCCGCCGGGAATTTGGTGGAAGGGGTTGATTTGCTTTTGGAGCAAAATTTCGGTCCGGACCAGAAGTTTCAGCAAGCGCTGGAAGCCGACGAAGGTTTTGCCCTAGCCCACGCCGGACTGGCCTACGTGCACATGGCGGCTGGCAAAGTAGCCGACGCCCGCCCAGCCGCCCAGCAGGCCCGGTCCTTGGCGACGGGAACATCCCGCCGTGAGCAGCAGCAGATCGAGGCCATCGCACTGTGGACCGATGGCAAGGGGCCGGAATCCCTTGCTCTCATCCAACAGCACCTTGCCGAGTTCCCGAGAGACATGCTGATGGTTAGGGTGGCCCAACGGCTGTATGTCTTGGGGTGCAGCAGTGTAGGCGCCGGAGTGGCCGATTATCCCCAGGCGCTCTTTGCCCTGATGAAGAGTGTGGCGCCGGAATACGGAGACGATTGGGCCTTCCAAGGCCAGTACGCCTTCGCCCACCACGAAAACGGACTGCTGGACGACGCCCTGAAGTTGGCGGAGCGGTCTCTGGCGCAACGACCCACCAATGCCGTGGCCGCCCATTCCGTAGCCCACGTTTATTTTGAGCGGGGCGACGCCTCCGGAGGCACCGATTTCCTGGCCAGCTGGTTGCCCGGTTTCGACAACCGCGCCACTTACCACGTCCATCTCTCGTGGCACCTGGCCCTGTTCGAACTGGCCCTGGGCCATTACCAAAGGGCGCTGGAACTTTATGACACCAACATCCACCCGTCGGTGGTGGCCAAAAGCCCCTTATCTTTGACCGATAGCGCCTCCCTGATGTGGCGCTTGCAGATGTACGGCGCCGCCGCGCCTCCGGGTGTGATGGGAGAGCTGTGCGCCCAAGCCGCACCGGCTGCCGAGCGTCCGGGTCCGGCGTTTCGGGATTCCCACGCCGCCTTGGCCTTTGCCGTTGCTGGCGATGACCAATCCCTGGGCCGCATGATGGATGGTCTGCGGGCGGTGGCCGACAAGGGGGACAAGTTGGCCGGTGAGGTCATGCTACCGTTGGTGCAGGGCATTTCCGCTTTCGTTCACCAAGACTATAGTGAGGCCGTGCGCCTGATGGAGCCGATGTTCGGCCAGGACGCGCGCTTTGACCAGCTTTGCCGGGTTGGCGGGAGCCACGCCCAGCGGGAGGTTTTCGAGGACACCATGATGGAAGCGTATCTCCGGGCTGGTCAATTTGAGAAGGCAGAAGGTCTGCTTGGCAACCGCCTGAAGCGGCGCGAATCCCCCAGGGACTTCTTCCGGATGGCCAAAATCCAAGAAGACGGCGGGAACCGCGAAGCGGCGGAAGCAACTATCCGCCAAGCGCGGGACGCCTGGCGAGACGCCGACCCAGGCTCACAGGAGATTGCAGAGCTGACCAGTCTCGCCGAGAGGGTTGCCTAGGCGGGAATGGGCATTACGCTCCTTTCCAGTGGAATTGGCCGTAACCGGCCAGTGGGGCTGGGCCTGACGCCATATGATTAGAGACCGGGAGATTGGCAGCACCCACGGTTTGGAGGGTGTTATTCGGCCAAGATGTCGGTGCGGCGGTCCCGCCGGTTGGCGCAGTTGGGGCACCAGCCGTAGAAGTCCACCCGTTGGCCCGTGAACTGGAAATCGGAAGAGTTTTCCAAGCGCTCGCGCAGGTCTGCGACCATGTTCTGGCCCACTTCGGCGTCATGTACGCTGCCGCAGCCGACACAGACCAGATTGGCGTGGGGAGACAGGTTGGCGTCATACCGTGACTGCTTCTGGAAGGGCAATTCCCGGACGATTCCAGCCTGCTCCAACACGGTCAACGTCGAATAGACCGTGGCCAATGTCACGTAGGGGAAGAACTCCTTTACCCGGCCGAAGATTTCTTTGACCGACGGGTGATCGCTTGAGTTAACAACCACCTCGGCGATGGCCAACCGTTGCGGAGTTAGCCTGATTCCCAGCGTTTTTAGCCTGGCTCCCAGTTCGTTCTGTGTAGTCAACGTATTGCCGCCTATTAGGGTTTGAACACCAGAGCGGGACGAACAGTCCCGCTCCATCATTCGCTGTTAGCTGTGTGCCGTTACTCTAAGTCCCAGATTAGAATTTAAGTCCGGTGGACCTTAAATCCGCATTAACCGTTGATACTCATTGTGCCGTGGTACCGCCGTCGATGACCAACTCAGTGCCGGTAACGAATGAGGCCTCATCGGACGACAGATAGAGCACGCCGTAGGCGATGTCTGCGGTGGTGCCGACCCGGCCCATGGGCAACCGGCGCATTCGCGCCGCCCAGCGGTCGGGGTCGGTTGTGGTGTCCCGGATCATTTCTGTGTCGATAGGGCCCGGATGGACCGAGTTGCACCGGATTCCGTCTTTGGCGTGTTGAATCGCTGTCGACTTGGTGAAGAGCCTGACCGCGCCTTTGGTGGCGGTATAGCTGGGCGACCCTTCCAGGCTTCCCACGATACCGGCGGTGGAGGAGATGTTGACGATTGACCCTCCGCCCGAGTTTCTCATTGCTGGAATGGCGTGCTTGGTGCCCAAGAAAACTCCCTTCACATTGACGGCCATGATGCGGTCCCATTCTTCTTCGCTGGTCTCCTCGATGCTTTTGCGGATCAGGATTCCGGCGTTGTTGACCAGCACGTGCAGCCCGCCGTACTTCCCCACGGCGGTTTCTACTGCGGAGGCCCACTCGCTTTCGCGGGTGACGTCCAGATGGACGTAAGTGGCGTCATGCCCGGCCTCGGCAATCTCGGCTTCCACCTGCTTGCCCTCTTCGTCCAGGATGTCGCCGAACACAACCTTGGCGCCTTCTTCGGCCATGAGCCGGGCTTCTTCAGCCCCTTGGCCCCGGGCGCCGCCGCTGATCAGCGCTACTTTTCCGTCCAAGCGCCCCATAACTGGCGTCCTCCTAGGCGAATTGGTACTCCTGAGTGCCCACGATTAGTTGCAGGGTCTGTGCAATCCGACTGCCGTAGGCAAAGATTATAATCATTCCAACATAAGATTGTCTATAGCCGAAGCGGGCGGCCTGCCATCGCTGAGTCGTGACTGAGCTTAGTTTCCCCTGGCTTCGGTCTGCTGGCCGCCTGACCGGCGGCGGTGTTGACGCAGGGTTCAATCGTCCATGATCACCGGGATTCCGGCGGCTTCCGCTTTGGCCGCAGAGTCTTGGTTAATCACGCCGTCCTGCATCCAGATGTATCTGACCCCCACCTCGATGGCTTGGTCCACCACTGGCGGCACCAATTCGGAGCGCCGGAAGATGTTCACCATATCGATGGGCTCGGGGACCGACTTGAGGTCCGGGTAGCTCTTTTCTCCAAGCACCTCTTGGACCATGGGGTTAACCGGTATGATCCGGTATCCCTGTTCTTGCATATACCGCGTGACGCGGAAGCTGATTCGGTCCGGGTCGCCGGACAGACCTACCACCGCGATGGTCTTGCTGTTTTGAAGCTGTTCGTCAACCAAATCCATAGTTCCTCCCGTTAATTCCAACTCTTAGTCGAGATGTACTTGAATGCCGCGACTGCCGCCGTCGCGCCGTCGCCGGCGGCGGAGACCAATTGGGAAGATGAGTTCTGCCGCAGGTCACCCACGGCATAGACCCCCGGCACCTCGGTCTCCATGGACACGTTCACCGGGATGTGCCCGGCGTTGTCCGTCTTTAGCAGGCTGTCCACCATCCCGGAGTTGGGTTCTAGGCCCACGTAAACGAATAGCCCGGACAGTTCCATGACGTTCTCCATGTTGGTCACGGTGTTGCGGAGCCGGAGCCCTGAGACGGTGTTCGAGCCCAGCACTTCTTCAATCACCGTATTCCAGACCACCTCTATCTTTCGGTTCTCGCCGACCCGGTCAGTCAAGGCCTGGTGGGCGCGAAGCTGGTCGCGGCGGTGAATCAGCAAGACGTGCTCGGCGTACTCGGTGAGGGTCAGGGCTTCGTCGGCGGCTGAGTCCC
Organism: Dehalococcoidia bacterium; assembly: GCA_965237595.1. GTDB lineage: Bacteria > Chloroflexota > Dehalococcoidia > Lucifugimonadales > UBA3495 > UBA9611. The sequence continues at coordinate 308,875 of CBDEFY010000001.1, forward strand.
CACCGCCCACCACGGCGACCACCTGGTTCATATATAAGGGCCCGTCGCAAGTGGCGCATTGGGAGACTCCCCGGCCGAAGAACTCCTCCTCGCCAGGTATGCCCAGTTGCCGCAGGGTCGAGCCCGCCGCGATGATTACCGCCTTGGCCCGGTGCTCTCCCGCGTCGCTGGACACCACCCGGTAGTCTCCGTCCTTGGCAACTTTGGCGGTCTCGCCCATGATGAAGTCCACCCCGGCGTTCATGGCTTGCTCCTGCACCGCAGGCGCCAATTCGGCCCCGGAGATGCCCTCCGGAAAGCCGGGGAAGTTCTCAATCTTCTCGATATTGATGATGGATGCCCCGCCCATCATCCGCTCTACGATGCCTGTGCGCAGTCCGTAGCGCGCGGCGTACATCCCGGCGGTCATACCCGCCAGACCTCCGCCGACAATCAATACGTCGTAGTTGTCTGCCAAAAGGGGCACCTCCAAGGGTGATAGATGCCGGGGTGATGAACGCCTTGGAACCGGCCCTAAACCCGCTCTTACGCCGTAAGTGCAGTCATGCAACAGGCGGGTTCGAGAGGTCCAGGCCGCCATGCCTAACTATAGAATTGGGGCCTGTTTGGTGTCAACATAATCTGAAGACCTCTCTTAGCCGAGTTGCGGCCTGGCTGTTGCGCTCATAGAATTGAGTTGGCCCGCCCAGGCCACCCAGTCCGCCAATCAACTTGGAGAAACAGGAGCGCAGTCGATGGCCCGCGATAGTCAGACCGGCGTTCACGAGGTGCACACCGAACGCAACATCATGGTCCCCATGCGCGACGGCGTGCGGTTGGCCACCGATGTCTACCGCCCCGCCAAAGCGGGAGAACCCTTGGCGGGAGCTCCCTTAGATGGAAAATATCCGGTGCTGCTCCGACGCACGCCCTACAGCAAGACCAAGGAGGACCTGGTCTTGGAAGCCGCCTTCTTCACCTCCCACGGGTACGTAACCGTGCTCCAAGACTGCCGGGGACGCTACGAATCGGAAGGAGGATTCACTAAATACACCGCCGAGGGTGAAGACGGCTACGACACCATGGAATGGCTGGCCCAGCAGTCCTGGTATGGCGGCAAAGTCGGCACCTACGGTTTGTCCTACTCGGCCCACACACAGGCGGCTGCGGCTTGTTTGAACCCCCCAAACCTGGGCTGCATGTGGCTGGACTCCGGAGGGTTCGCCAATGCCTTTCTCAGCGCCTGCCGTAACGGCGGGGCGTTTGAGCTACGGCAATTGACTTGGGCCTACAAAGAGGCGGTGGAGAGCCCGGAAGCCCACGCCCATCCGCGCACCATCAAGGCGGCCTTGGAGTCACAGAACATATTCGATTGGTTCCGGAGGCTGCCTTGGAAGAAGGGACACTCGCCGTTGCAGTGGACCCCCGACTATGAGGACTACCTGTTGGAGATCTGGCAACGGGAGACCTTCGATGACTATTGGCGGCAGGTCGGGCTCTGCGCCGAGGCCCATTACGACGAATTCGCCGATGTCCCCCAGGTCCACATGAGTGCCTGGTACGACCCCTACTCTAGGTCGGCCACCGACAACTTTGTGGCCCTCTCCGGTTCCAAAAAGGGCCCGGTCACGCTCCTCATAGGGCCTTGGACCCACGGCGCGCGGTCGGTGACCCATTCCGGCAACGTTGACCTAGGCCAAGCGGCCATCATCGACAACAATCTGAGTGAGGATTTCAACCACCTGCGCCTGCGGTTCTTCGACCGTTGGCTCAAGGGCGAGGACAACGGTTTGGAGGGGGAAGCGCCGGTTAAGTTGTTCGTCATGGGCGGCGGCTCGGGGCGCAAAAACTCCCATCTGCGGTTGGACCACGGAGGCCGGTGGCGCAGCGAGAGCGAATGGCCCCTGGCCCGGTCCTTGAACACCCCCTTCTATCTTCATCCCGGTGGCGGCCTGTCCACCCGCCATCCTGAGGGCGCACACCCGCCCGCCAACTATCTATTCGACCCGGACAATCCCGTTCCCACGGTGGGGGGCAACATTTCGTCAGGGCAGCCGGTGATGGCCGCAGGCGGCTTCGACCAAAGGGAGTCTGAGGAGTTTTTCGGTTCCGAAAAACCTTACTTGCCGCTGGCCTCCCGGTCCGACGTGGTGGTGTTCCAGACCACGCCGTTGGTGGAGGACGTGGAAATTACCGGCCCGGTGTCGGTCCATCTCTGGATATCGTCCAGCGCGGTGGACACCGACTTCACGGCAAAGCTGATCGACGTCTACGCGCCGTCGGTGGACTACCCGGAGGGATATGCCCTGAATCTGACCGACGGCATCCTGCGGGTAAAGTTCAGGAACTCCTGGGAGAAGCCGGAGTTGATGGAACCAGGGGAGGTCTACCAAGTGAAGGTGGAGTTGCCGCCCATCTCCAACCTGTTCGTGGAGGGACACCGCATCAGACTGGACATCTCTTCCAGCAACTTCCCCAGGTTTGACGTGAACGGGAACACCGGAGAGAACCCCGGCACATCGCCGGTCAGAGTGACGGCCCTGAACAGCGTATTCCACGACGAGATCAGGCAGTCCCACGTCCTCCTCCCGGTGATACCTAGCCCCGCCCCGTCTCCACCTAACTAAGAACTACCCACCTTGTGGCGCACACGGGTCTAGCTGTTGTGGACATGTCTATCGCGGCGGTATTAATATTCCCTCATAATGGCAAGCGAACGGCTGCAACGCCAGATCCACCGGCTTCTCGATGAAGCTGAGCAATTGATTGCTCAACGCGACTGAGCCTCGGTCCAGGAACGGGCGCGGGATGTCCTTGCGTTAGACCCAGATAATCTCGAAGGTCAAGCATTCCTGGCCTCTGCCGATCGGGCATTGGGTGTCGCCGTTCTCCCATCAGCCGCTGAGCATCCAGACGCGTCACCGGCGGCAGGCCCGGCGATACTTTCAGCCCAACCTTCGTCCTTTGCCGACGGCCGTTATCAAGTCCAGAAATTCCTGGGAGAGGGCGGCAAGAAGAAGGTCTACCTGGCCCAAGACACCACATTGGACCGGGAAGTGGCCTTTGCCTTGATTAAGACCGAGGGCCTGGACGAAACGTCCCGCACTCGCATCCAGCGGGAGGCCCAGTCCATGGGACGTTTGGGCTCCCACCCTCACATCGTCACCGTATTTGATTTGGGCCAGGAGCCTTCGACAAGCTCAGGCCAGGGCCAGCCCTACATGGTTACCGAGCTCATGGGCGGCGGCGACGTGGAAGCTCTGATCGAAGACGCTCCCAACCACCTGCTTCCCTTGGAGCAGGCAATCAGGATTGCCCAAGAGACCTGCCGGGGCCTGGAGTTCGCTCACAGCCGGGGCATCGTCCACCGGGACATGAAGCCGGGCAACGTTTGGCTGACCGCTGATGGCATAGCCAAGATAGGGGACTTCGGCCTGGCCGTTTCGCTGGACCGCTCCCGCCTGACCCAAGAGGGCATGATGGTGGGCACCGTGTCCTACATGCCCCCGGAACAGGCCATGGGCGGAGAAGTGACACCCCGGTCCGACCTCTACTCCCTGGGGGCCATGCTCTACGAGATGGTAGCAGGAAGGCCGCCCTTCTTGGGAGACGACTCGGTGGCCATCATCGGCCAGCACATCAACACACCGCCGGTGGCGCCCACCTGGCACAACGGTCAGTGCCCCCGGCCCCTGGAATCGCTAATCATGCGCCTCTTGGCCAAGGACCCGTCGGAACGCCCTGATTCAGCCACCGACGTTTTGTCAGCCCTGGACGCCATCGACCTCTCCGAAGGTCCCCCTTTGGAAAAGGGGGATGGGAGGATTTCGGACCCCCACGCCCTGGATAGCCTGGCCGGCAACGGGAGATGGGTGAGTTGAAGGCTTGTCTGGAAGAGGCATTGTCGGGAAGGGGCAGACTGGTCACTCTGGTGGGAGAGCCAGGCATCGGCAAGACCCGGACGGCCTTGGAGCTGGCGACCTACGCCGGACTACGCCAGGCCCAGGTGCTCTGGGGCCGCTGCTACGAAGGGGAAGGAGCGCCGCCCTATTGGCCTTAGGTGCAGGCCATCCGCTCCTACGTGCGGGACGTCGACCCGGAGCAACTGCGCTCGGAGATGGGGGTCGGGGCTGCGGACATCGCCGAAGTCGTATCCGACGTTAGGGAGCAACTGCCCGGCCTGCAAGTCCCGCCCCAACTGGAGCCAGAGCAGGCCCGGTTCAGGCTGTTTGATTCCATCACCGCTTTTTTGAAAAACGCCGGCAGGCGCAAGCCTTTGGTGCTGGTGCTTGACGACCTACACTGGGCCGACCATCCGTCGTTACTGCTGTTGGAATTCGTTGCCCGGGAGTTGGCTAACGCGCGTGTCATGATTATTGGCACCTATCGGGACGTGGACCTGTCCCGTCAGCACCCGCTGTCTCAGACCCTGGGGGAGTTGACCCGGTCTGCCGAGGGCGGATTCCGACGAGTACTGCTAAGGGGCCTGGACCAGGAAGACGTGGGGCGATTCATCGAATTGGCCTCCGGGGTAACTCCGCCTACCGGGATGTTGGAGGCGGTGCACCGGCAGACTGAGGGCACCCCCCTGTTTGTTACCGAGGTGGTGCGGTTGTTGGTGCAGGAAGGGGAGCTGACCCAGGAAGAAGCCGGCCGGCGGGATTCTTGGAGCGTCCGCATCCCCGAAGGCGTGCGCGAGGTTATTGGACGGCGGTTGGACCGGCTGTCGGAACGGTGTAACGAGACCCTCACAATAGCCTCTGTCATCGGCCGGGAGTTTGAGTTAAGACACCTGGTCACTCTTGTGGAGGAAGTCTCGGAAGACCGGCTGTTGGAGGTGCTGGAGGAAGCGCTGTCTGCCCGGGTGATTGAAGAGTTGCCCAGAGCCGTTGGGCGCTACCAGTTCACCCACTCCCTGATCCAGGATACCTTGGCGGGGGAACTAACCTCCACCCGCAAAGTCCGCATTCACGCCCGCATCGCCGAAGCTCTAGAGGATATCTACGGCGGAGAAGTCGAGGCCCACGCCGCCGAGCTGGCCCACCACTTTGCCGAGGCGGTGACGATCACTGGCGCCGAAAAGCTGGTGCGCTACTCTCTGGTAGCAGGGGAGCGTACGCTGGCGGCTTATGCTAGGGAGGAAGCCCTCGCCCACTTCGAGCGGGCGCTGGCAGCCAAGGAAAACCAGCCAATGGACGCTGAGACCGCCGACCTAATATATGGACTGGCCCGTGCTCAGATAGCCACGGTACAGGAATCCCAGATGCAAATGCCGATGGACAATCTGCTCCGGGCCTTCGACTATTACCTTGAGGCTGGGGATGTGGCACGGGCTGTGGCCGTTGCAGTGTATCCTCTCCCCGGAACTCAAAGGCCCACGGGGTCAGCTCTTGTTGAACGCGTCCTGCCGCTGGTCTCGCCCGATTCCCACGAGGCCGGCCGCCTGCTGTCCCTACATGGCCTGTTTGTGGGCATGAACGAGGGCGATTAAGAAGGCGCTCAGGAAGCCATTGAGCGGTCCCTGGCTATTGCTCGGCGTGAGGGTGACAAGTACCTAGAGATGTCGACGCTATTCTATGCGGGCCGGATGGACCAATTTCACCTACGCTATCCTGAGAGCCTGGAGAAGAATCTGCGAGCAGTCGGGCTGGCACAACACGTCGGTGATCCGAGCGCTGAAGTGGAAGCACGCTTTTATACCGCGAGCACGCAATATGCCATGGGGGACCTTGAGGGCGCTCAGCGGACGGCGGCAGCCGGTCTGGCGGTGGCAGAGAGCCTGGGCGACCGCAACCGGCTGGGCCGGGAGCTTGTCAGCATCGGAACCACCTCACAAGCTATGGGCGACTGGCGGACCGCCCGCGAATACAGCGACCGGTGCTTGTCGGCATCGCCCCGGCTTTGGAATGCTCTGTATATTCGGACACTGTTGGAACACAACGTCGGCGAGTTCGCCCAGGGTGAGGCCTATTTGGAACGTCTCTTGGAAATCACGCGCGAGGCAACACCTAGAGCTACCACACAGTATGGATACACGGCTCTAGTGATACCGCTGGCCGCTCGCATCGCTGGCGTGGAGGACCGCTTCGAGGTGGCCGAGACGCTCGCCGAAACTGTACTCTCATCCCCTATCAACCCTCTTGTCGCCGTCTACGCCCGAACTAGTCTGGCACTGATGGCAGTGCATCGCCGTGATGCCGCGGTGGCCGGAGAGCAGTACCCACACCTGGAACCAGTGCGAGGCACGGCGTTGGCATTCGCTATGCTGGCGGTCGATCGCCTGCTGGGTCTGCTGCGACTACGCCGACTTGCTTCAGGACCCTTCGACAAGCTCAGGGCGAGCGGAGCAAAGTAACCGTGCCAAAGCCGTGGCATTGCTGGACGAATCCCTAGCCATCTCCAGCGAACTGGTCATGCGACCCTTGATGGAGCGGGTGCTCTCAAGGCGGGAGATACTGGGGGCGTAGGAAACCTACGTCAGGCTGATCCGCCGAATCCGTATTTGGACTGATTGCTAGCCCCAGAGTTAGCGCCTCATTCAGCGGTTGATCAGGGTCATCATGTAGTGCTCTTCGTTGATGTCCCTGGAACTCTGGACCCTGAACCCGCTGTTTTGGGCAAATTGGCCCAGCTCATCGGGTGTGATGCGCGCCTCTCGAGGCGGGCCTGACTCGGTCTCCTTCTTATGCCACTCCAAGATGAAACACCAGCCGCCGGGCTTCAGCATCTCTTTGGCCGCCGTGAGGAAACGCTCGCGGTCAGTGGGGTGATGGACCACAAAGGCGAGGAATAGGCCGTCCACGCTGGCGGAAGCCACGGGAAAATCGTACTCGCCGCACTTCATGACCTCCACGTTGCCCATGCGGGCCCCGTCCAACCGGCTCTGGCAGGCCTCGACCATCTCGTCGGAAGTGTCCAAGGCGATTACCTTGCCGTTGATCAGAAATTTGGCCAAAGGCAGGGTGAAATAGCCGGGGCCGCAACCGATGTCGGCCACGGTGTCCCTAGGGTTCACCGGGCAAAGGCTGAGCACGGTAAAGGGGTCCAGGGTTTCCAGCCGCTCTGGCCGTAGCAACCGTTCTATCGAGCTATGCATGGGACCGTTGTCTGAATCCGCCGACATTTATTGTTCACCCCCCGATCTGGCGGTTACTTTACATGACCTGATTGAACGCCGCAATTGGCGTGACTAAGCTCCGTTGACACCCCTAATCGCCCATCGTACACTACCCGCAGAAACCCGCCCCTCCGAGGTCTTTATCGGGTGTTGATCGAGCGTAAAACCCTCGTGATTCATCCCATCCTGTGGCGGGCTGTTGCACTCTAGTTCCCCCCGAATTCCTCACCGAATATCTGGCTTCCAGGAGATACCAATGTCCTTCTTGTCCCAGGAAGACCCGGAGGTTGCCCGCGCCCTGGATCTGGAAGACCAACGCCAGCGCGAAAGCATAGTTTTGATTGCCTCGGAGAACTACGCCAGCAGCGCCGTATTGGAGCCAGGCTCCAGTGTGATAAGCAATAAATACGCCGAGGGATACCCGGGCCGCCGGTACTACGGCGGATGCGAGAACGCAGACATCGTTGAGAGTCTGGCCATCGACCGGGCCAAGGAGCTATTCGGAGCCCAGCATGCCAACGTTCAACCCCACAGCGGCGCCCAGGCCAACATGGCCGCCTACTTCGCCGTTCTTGAGCCGGGGGACACAGTCATGGGCATGCAGTTGGACCACGGCGGCCATCTGACCCACGGCGCTTCCGTGAACTTCTCGGGCAAGCTCTACAACTTCATTCCCTACGGCCTTAACAAAGACACCGAGACCATCGACTACGACGAGGTTGAACGGCTGGCCAAGGAGCACCGGCCCAAGCTGGTCGTGGCCGGTTGCAGCGCCTACCCCCGCGTCTTGGATTTCCCCCGGTTTCGGGCCATCGCCGACAGCGTGGACGCCCTGCTCATGGTGGACATGGCCCACATATCCGGCCTGGTGGCCGGGGGGGCCCACCCTTCCCCTCTACCCCACGCCCAGATAGTAACGTCGACCACTCAGAAAAGCCTGCGCGGGCCCAGGGGCGGGTTCATCCTCTGCGATGAAGACCTAGCGCGCAAGGTGGACTTCGCCCTGTTCCCCTTCACCCAGGGAGGGCCGTTGATGCAGGCCATCGCCGGCAAGGCGGTCTGCTTCGGCCAAGCGTTAAAACCCGAATTCTCCCGCTATGCCCATCAGGTGGTGGCCAACTGCAAGACCCTTGCGGGGGAGCTCTCCGAGTCCGGCATGAGGTTGGTCTCCGGCGGCACCGACAACCACATGTTGCTGGTGGACGTAACTCCCCTGGGCATCACCGGGCAGCACGCCGAGTCGGCCCTTGAGTCGGTGGGCATCATCGCAAACAAGAACGCCATACCCTTTGACCCAAGACCGCCCAGAGTGACCAGCGGCCTGCGCCTGGGCACTCCGGCAATCACCAGCCGCGGCATGATCGAGGCCGAAACCAAACAGGTGGCGGCCATGGTTGCCAAGGTGTTGGCCGACATAGAAGACAAATCGGCCCACGCCAAGGTGTCCCGAGAGGTGAAAGAGTTGACCTCGGGCTTCTCCGTGCCGGGTATAGATAATTGATAGAAATCTAGTTGAGCCAGGCAAGGCCCGATGCTATAATTGCTACACTTGTGTAAACTTTGAATCCGCAATCCATTTGCGTGTGATTTCCCAAGGGGTACCGATTGCGCCATTATGAACTCGTAGTAGTCCTTAGTCCGATGCTAAATGAGGAAGAGGTCACGGAGACCTGGGACCGAATCAAGGGGTTTATCACCACCCGGGAAGCTGAGATTAGTCACGAAGAACAGTGGGGGACCCGCCGCTTGGCTTACCCCGTCCGCAAAGGCCAACATCAATTTCTGGAGGGCAGCTATCACCTGACCCGGTTCGCAACCGAGCAGTCCTTCAACCGCGAACTGGAGAATTTCCTGAAAGTGGATGACGAGGTGCTCCGCTCACTGGTAACGGTCACGCTGCCGGAAGAGGAACTGGCCGCTCAGGCGGCCGCAGCGGCCCGGGCCATACGGCCTCCTCCTCCCCGGCCTGCCCCCGTAGGCGTGGACGGCGCGCCTGTGGCGGCTGCCCCGGCGGAGGGAGAAGCCCCGGTTGCTACTGCAGTTGAAGAGGCGGCTGCTCCGGCCGCCGCCGCCGCGCCGGTAGTTGAAGCTGAGGGCCCAGAGACTGCGACCGAGGAAGAAGCCACAACCGAACCCGTACCAGCTACCGATGAGGCCGAGGAGCCTGCCCCCGAGGAAGAACCGGAAGCAGCCGCTGAAGAAGAGAGTGAGCCCGCTGCTCCTCAGGACAACGACAGCCCGGAAGAGGAGCCAGAAGAAGAGGACCCGGAAGAACCGGCCGGGGAGCCGGACGAAAGCGAGGCGTAGAAGGGGGGGTCGACGTGAATAAGATTATTGTCATCGGACATCTGGGGCGGGAACCTGAGATGCGTTACACGCCCAATGGTCAAGCGGTAACCTCGTTCAGCGTGGCCTCCAGCCGCCGGTATACCACCAGTTCGGGAGAACAGAGAGAAGAAACAGAGTGGTTCAATGTTAGCGCCTGGGGAAAGCTGGGCGAAACGTGCAACCAATACTTGACCAAAGGCCAGCAGGTGTACGTGGAAGGCCGCCTGAGCAGCCGCTCTTATGAGGGGCGCGACGGCCAGACCCGGTTCTCCATCGACATTTTCCTGAATGACGTCCAGTTCTTGGGCGGCAGAGGCGGAGATGGAAACGGAGCCCCTGCTGCGGCCCCCTACGAGGTGGGAGCTGGCGCCGTGGCCGATGAAGGCCCAGACCTCGATCCGGTAGACGACCTGCCGTTTTGATCTGGACAGCTAAACCAGAAGGACTTGAACTAGAATGACCACTGAAGCCCCAAGAGCACCAGGCGGACCTCCACCCAGGTTTGGAGGCGGAGGAGGCGGCGGAGGCCGGCCGGGCGGAAGACCAGGTGGGCCAGGAGGACCCGGAGGACGCCCCCGGGGCCGTTTTGTACGGCGTCGCAGGGTCTGCGCCTTCTGCGCAGAGCACGTTAAGCACATCGACTACAAGGATATCGACAAGATCCGAAGGTTCGTTTCAGAACGGGCCAAGATTGAGCCCCGTCGCCGCACCGGTGTTTGCGCCAAGCACCAACGTGCGCTTCGGACGGCAATTCAGCGGGCCAGGCAGATTGCGTTGGTGCCCTTCGTGGCCTACCACGCCTACACCGGCGGCACCCGCCGCTGAGCAGGCCCCGCCGAAAGCCACCCAGCGATTAATCACCGGCGGCGCAGGCAACCCCCAAGCCGCCAGACCTCTCCCCACTTACACCCCAGGCCTTCGAGGTTAGACAATGCCATTTCCCTGGCTCCGATGGTTCGGCTCTGCAGAAGCCGGCAGAGGCCGCCGCAGCATGCGGGCCCAGCGGCGACCTCATAGAGAAGACAACGCCCCGCAGGAAGACCCCACAGTAGTTGCCCAGCGACGGCACCGCAGGGTCGGCGTTGGAATCGGCGCCGCCTTTTTGTTCATCATAGCTGGCGTGGTCGCCTTAGGTTACTATCAAGAATTCTACAAACCCCCTCGCGTCTGGGCCGGTTCGGTTCGAAACGTCGAATTTACCATGGGCGATCTAGTCGATCGCATCCGGGTATTGCAGGGCCTGGACCGCCGCCAGGGAGGCCGAGTGGATCTAGGCAGAGTCCCCTTCGAGATTCTTGAGGAGCTGATCGACGCCGAGATTCTGCGCCAAGAATCCCATGTCCTAGGCATCGACGTCACAGACGACGACATCGAGCGGGAACTGAGGCGGCTGTTCACCCCCACGGCTGACCCAGGACAGGAAACCGACCCGGGCCAGTTAGAACGGGAGTTTGAAAACAACTACGTATCCTTTCTTACCGATACTACCCTGTCGGACGGGGATTACCGGGTGATTGTTGAAGAAAGTATCGCTTCAAGTGCCCTGAGGTTCCTATTGTCGCAGGAAATTGAAGACCCACAACCGCAAGTGGAGATTCAGTGGATACGACTATCGCTGGAAAGCGAGATTTTACCCAACGACGTGGTCAAGCGTCTGGAGAATGAAGATTTCACCAGGGTGGCCCAGGAATTGAACACCGCTAGCCCGTTCGCCGGTGCCGACGGGTATGTTGACTGGGTGCCTCAGGGCGCCTTTCCGGAACTTGACGCCACCATCTTCGGCATTGAAGAGGAAGGGGTCGAACCCCTTCCTACGGGTAAGATCAGCGAACCGATATTTAGCAATGATGGGTTCGTCCTGATTAAGGTGCTCTCCGGCGCTGAGGATCGGGAGTTGGAGGCCACAATGTTCGTTAAGTTGGCCGTGGAGTTGGTGGAAAAATGGCAACAGGACGCATCGGCGTCCGGGAGGGACCAGGGATTCGTGCGGATGAATTTCGGCAGCAAATTGTACGCATGGGTCGCTGACCAGGTGTTGATCACTGCCCCGCGGGTGGACCGGTAAGAGCCTATGACAGCGACCGCCAGCGTCCCAGCTGAGATTCCTGCCGAGATTAATGTGGGGCTGATGGGGCTGGGCGTGGTCGGCACAGGGGTGGCAGCCAGACTCCTCCGTAAGAACCCACCTCTGTCCGACGTGACCGGCCGACCCGTTAAGCTCAAGAAGGTGCTGGTCCGCGACCTTTCCCGCCCCAGGGATATTGACTTGCCGCCCGGCCTGCTGACCGCCAATGCGGAAGATATCCTGGCCGATTCCGACATCCACATTCTGGTGGAAGTGATGGGCGGGACGGACCCTGCGGAAGGCTATCTGAAACAAGGCCTCTCCGGCGGAAAACATGTCGTCACCGCCAACAAAGAGGTGATGGCGAAATCGGGACCGGAGTTGATGGCCTTGGCCAGGAAGAACGGGGTCGATCTGCTATTCGAGGCCAGTGTCGGCGGTGGCATCCCCATCGTCGGCTGCTTGATGAACGAACTTGCCGCCAACGACGTCCGCTCCATCCGCAGCATCATCAACGGAACCACCAACTACATCCTCACCCGCATGGCCCACCAGCACACCAGTTTCCAACAGGCCCTTGGCGAAGCCCAAGAACAGGGCTATGCCGAAGCCGACCCCACCAACGACATCGAAGGCATCGACGCTGCCTACAAATTGACTATTCTGGCGTCCTTGGCCTACCGGCGCCGCTTCAAGCCCGAGGACGTATATCGCGAAGGCATCTCCAGGCTCGAGCCCCAGGACTTCCGCTACGCCCAGGAGTTGGGCTACGCAATCAAGTCCCTGGCCATCGCCAACCTGGATGACGGGGCGGTGCAACTCCGGGTATACCCAGCATTGGTGCCAGCCGATCATATGTTGGCCAAGGTAGATGGAGTGTACAATGCCGTGGAAGTTGACGGCAGCCTTTGCGGGCAGGTGCTGTTTCACGGGATGGGAGCAGGACGGGAGCCTACCACCAGCGCCGTAGTCGGCGACCTGATTGAGGCAGCCCGCAAGATGGGCGGTCAAAGCGTCCTCCCCCAGGGCCTGCAGCACGGGGAACTCCAGGATGGGACCAGTCTCCCTGTCCGGCCCATGGACGACCTCCAATCCCGGTACTATATCCGTCTGGACGTGGCTGACCACCCCGGGGTGCTGGCGCAGATCGCCCAGATCTTGGGAGACGGGCAGATTAGCATCGCCGCAGTGCTTCAGAAGGATACCCAGCCGGAGACCGAGAGCGCCGAGATAGTGATTACCACCCATCCTGCCAGGGAGGCGTCGGTGCAGAAGGCCCTCCAGGAAATGGCCGAGCTACCCCAGGTGAGGCGGGTGAGCAACACCCTTAGGATCGAGGAGTAGGGCGGATGCAGGAGCGGTCCTGTGGCATTCGGGGAATGGGGTTAATGATTTGGCTGCCGGTGTTTTAAGGACATATCGAGAGTTGCTCCCGCTGACCAGCGCCACGCCCATGATTACCATGGGCGAAGGTGATACCCCGTTGGTCAAGTCCAACCGGCTGGGCAGGGAACTGGGCTGCCCCGAGCTTTATTTCAAGCTGGAGGGCTGTAATCCCACCGGCTCCTTCAAGGACCGCGGCATGGTGGTCGCCATCGCCAAGGCACTGGAAGAGGGCAGCCGGGCTATTATGTGCGCTTCCACCGGCAACACCAGCGCTTCGGCGGCGGCCTTCGGGGCCTTCTGCGACCTGCCTACCTTCGTCTTGATTCCTAAAGGGGAAGTCGCCATGGGCAAGCTGGCCCAGGCCATGGCATACGGCGCCAAGCTCATCATGGTCAATGGCAACTTCGACACTGCCCTGGGACTGGTCCGGGAATTTACCGAGCGAAACCAGGTGACTTTGGTTAACTCCGTTAACCCCAACCGGATTGAAGGTCAGAAAACTGCCGCCTTCGAGGTGGTGGACACCCTGGGCGACGCGCCCGACCTGCTTTTCATCCCCGTGGGTAACGCGGGCAACATTACAGCCTACTGGAAGGGCTTTCGCGAGTACCAAGACTTGGGCCGGAGCCAGACCCTGCCGCGCATGATGGGATTCCAGGCCGAGGGCGCCGCTCCGATAGTCAGAGGGGAGGTCGTGACCAACCCTCAGACCATAGCTTCGGCCATCCGCATCGGCAACCCCGCCAACTGGAAACCGGCGATTGAGGCCCGGGACGGCTCCGGCGGCGTCATCGACTCAGTCACAGACGACGAGATACTGGATGCCTACCGGCTTCTGGCAAATAAAGAGGGAATCTTCTGTGAGGCGGCGTCGGCGGCCTCATTCGCGGGCCTGGTCAAGATGCACCTCCAGGGGTTGGACCTCCACGACAAGCGAATCGTGTGCATCTGCACCGGCAACGGCCTGAAAGACCCCGACCTAGCGGTGAGCAGTGTCGGCGGGCAGGCCATCGAGGTCGCTCCGACCATTGAGGCGGTCGAGGCGGCGACCCTTGGAAATGGTGATTAGGGGGGAACCGAGACGGTCCAACAACAGCGCATAAAGCAAGCGATAACTGAGATATTGGCGGCCATCGGCGACGACCCGGCCCGTGAGGGGTTGCTAGACACCCCCGACCGGGTCGCCCGTATGTATGAGGGCCTGTTTTCTGGTATCGGAGCGAGGCCCGATGACGCGATAGATACGGTCTTCGAGGCCGGGGGTCACGACCCGGTAATCGTCAACGGTCTGGATTTTTATTCCGTGTGCGAGCATCATCTGCTGCCCTTTTTTGGCGAGGCCCGGCTGGGCTACGTGCCCAATGGTAAAATTGCCGGGATAAGCAAGTTGGCAAGGGCGCTGGAGGTAGCGGCGCACCGGCCCCAGGTACAAGAGCGGCTCACCGCAGATGTGGCCGATGCCATATTCAATGTTCTCCAGCCCGATGGCGTGGTTATAGAATTGGAGGCGGAACATCTGTGCATGGCCATGCGGGGTGTTAAGAAACCGGGCACACGGGTGCTCACTTCGGCAGTCCGAGGCGAATTCAAAAATTACCCGTCGGGGCGGGACGGATTCCTAGCCCTGATGCATAGCAGGTAGATTGTGGCAAGCACACCAATTACCTCCTTTCAAGATATCCAGACCGAATGGGAATCTGTACTCGAGGATTCCCCGGTTGATACCTTGTTCCTGACGCCCCAATGGCAGAAGGTATGGTGGGACACCTTTGGCAACGGCCGGACCATGGTTGGATTCTCCTACCCTGCTCCTGAGGGAGTGGCCGGGGACGGAGTGGCGGCCATCGCCTCGCTGGCCAGGGCAGGCGACACCGTTTCGTTCGTTGGCAGTCAGGACACTTTTGACTACAACGATTTCCCCATCAAGCCGGGACACGAAGAGGGCTTCTATCAAACTCTATTGGAAATTATGGAGGACGAGGGCTACCGGATGCTGCGCCTGGATTCCCTGAGAGAGAGTTCCCCGACCCTGGAGCACCTGCCCGAGATGGCCCGCAGCCGTGGATACACCGTAGAGATCGAAAAAGAGGACGTTACCTCGGGCATCTACCTTCCTGGCACCTGGGACGAGTATCTGGGGTTGTTGAACAAGAAGGACCGGCACGAACTGCGCCGCAAACTGCGAAGGATGAACTCTCAGACAGACTGGAGGTGGTACAGCGTAACAGAACCGGCGCAGGTGGCGGATAGGCTGGACGAGTTCATCTCATTGATGCGCAAGAGCCGCACGGACAAAGAGGAGTTCATGACTTCGGAGCGGGCGCAGTTCTTCAACAACATCACCCAGCGTATGGCCGAATTGGATCATCTCAAGTTGTACTTCTTGGAGATGGGAGGCGTCACGGTGGCCACCAGCCTATGCTTTGACTACGGGGGCTCCCGCCTGTTATACAATAGCGGCTACGACCCCGAATACGGCTATTACAGTGTGGGCCTGCTGCTCAACGCCATGTGCCTGAAAGACGCGATAGACTTGGGCCTTGGTTATTTCGACTTCCTGCGCGGCCCTGAGCCGTATAAAGCGCATTTGGGCGGGCAGCAAAGGAATCTCTATCAGATGGTGGTAACGAAAAATTGAGCGTGAAACGGGCGGCAGTCATCACGCTCCATGCCTGCCCTCTGGCGGCCCCCGGACAAGGGAAGTCGGGGGGAATGAACGTATACGTCAGGCAACTGGCCGCAGCATTGGGCGAATTGGGAATGCAGGTCGACATTTTCACCCGTGAGCACACGGGTGTCGCCAACCGCATCGAGACCATCGGCCCCAACGTTCGGGTTATTCACATCAGGGCTGGAGAGCCTGAAGCTCATGTGGGAGAGCTTTACGCCCACCTCCCCGAGTTCCTGAAGCAGCTGAACAGTTCCAGAGAGCGAGAGGGATTGGAATACGACGTAGTCCATTCCCACTATTGGCTGTCCTCATGGGTCGGCCGGGAGTTGTCCCAGGCCATAGGCGTTCCCCACGTCGTTACCTTTCATACCTTGGGCCTTATCAAGATGCAGTCTCGGGCCGGCGAGGTGGAACCGGCTGAAAGGCCCCAGGTCGAGGCCGAGGTCATGGCCAGTGCCGACCGGATTATCGCCTTCAGCCCCCACGAGAGGGACGCCATGGCGCGGCTGTACGGTGCCGACGCCAGCAAAGTTTCACTGGTGCCCTGTGGCGTGGACCTTTCCGTGTTCCGCCCATTGGACCAGGAATCGGTGCGGGCCCGCCTGGGCCTGAACGGCGAAAAGATTCTACTTTACGTGGGCCGGATCGAGCCGCTGAAAGGTTTGGACCTCCTGATTGAGACCGCCGCCCAGATGGACTCGGGGGAAAGGGTGCGGATGATGGTGGTCGGTGCGGATGCCAACGGCGACCGTGAGATGGACCGGGTTAAACAGTTGGCCAAGGAACGGGACCTGGAAGACCAGATCGACTTCGTTGGCCAGGTAGACCACACTGAACTGCCGCTTTACTACAACGCCGCCGACGTCTGCGTGGTGCCGTCGTACTATGAGAGTTTTGGCTTGGTGGCATTGGAGTCCATGGCCTGCGGAACCCCGGTCGTGGCCACCAGGGTCGGGGGGCTGCCCACCATCATTCACCACGGCCGCACCGGCTATCTGAAATCGTGGCGGTGCCCGGAGGCCTTCGCCAACTCGGTGGAGATGATTATCTGCAGCGACGGCCTGCAGCAGAGCATGGGCGAGGCGGCCCGCAAACGTGCCGAGGGCATGGGCTGGGACAACGTCGCCGCGATGATGTGGGACGAGTACGCCGCCTTGACCGGAAACACGGAGCCAGACGATAATAAGTATTAATCGGCCCGGCTTTAGGGCTGGCTTGAACTTATATTTCAGCCTCGGAGTCACCCCCGCCTTGGCTCTGGACCGGAACGAACCCTACCACTGCGACCGGTAGGTTCCCGTTATTCCGCCGGAGGAAATCTTGCCCCCAGAATCTCACAACACCGATAGAGGTGCCCACCGCAATTTCCTGGGCCCTCTTCGCCGCCCATTTGTACATTTCCAACGGACCTTAGGCGCGGGCATATTGGTGATACTGCCCATCGGTATCACCGTGCTGGTTTTGAAGTTCTTCTTCGACCGTCTGGACCGCATACTCCAACCCGCCATGGACCCGCTGCCCGGCCCCACGATCACCGGCGCAGGCATGATTGCTCTCATTATTTTGCTCTACGTGGTGGGGCTGGTCGCGGCCCAGGTGGTGGGGCGTCGCCTGATTGACTTTGGTCACCGGACCATGGAAGTGATCCCAGTTGTCAAGGGGATCTACGGCACCACACGGATGGCCATCCAGATACTATCCCAGAGCAACAACGGCCCATCCAATGGCGCCGGCAATGGCGACATGAAAGACGAGCAGTACTCGGGCGTGGTGTTGATTGATTACCCCAGGCCAGGCATTAAGTCCATCGGACTAATCACCTCCAGCATGCTGGACTCCGATGGAGAAGAGGTGCTTTCGGTCTACATCCCCACCACACCCATACCATCGTCAGGGTTCTTGGTGATCGTGTCGGCTTCGGAAGTGACCAAAACGGATATAAGCGTGGAAGACGCCATGAGGGTGGTGATTTCCGGGGGAATACGGCTGGATTCTGTGTTCAAGCAGTCTGGATTTCAGGTGCCCGGAAGAACGCGCTCGAACCAGTGACGCTCACCCACCGTTTTAAAACCGGTGGAAGTGTACAACCGTACCGCCGGGTCGTTGGTTCCGTCCACTTCCAAACCAATCTCGGCCTGCCCAACTGAACGCAGATGCTTCATTCCAGCGTGCAGGATGTGGCGGCTAACTCCCTTCCCCCGGTATTGGGGCACAGTGCCAATCATGCCGATCATGCCCCGCACGCCGGTCTCGGCCGGGACCATCACAGTCCAACAGTAACCCGCCGGGTTTTCGCCTTCGAACAAGAATAATATGCCTGCCTTGGACGTGTTGGGCATGTGGGTGCGGTACTCGATCTGTTCTTCCGTGTTGGGACAGAATCCCCAGCTACCGGTGAACGCGTCGTTCTGGACCCGAGTGAGCAGCGGAGTATCACCATTCTGAAACGACCGCACCGAATATCCCTGGGGGAGGTCCAACTTCGGCAGCTCGTCCCGGCTCCATAGCAGGTCCAAGTAGGTGCGCACCGGGTGGAACCCTAACTGCTCCAGCACTTTGCCTCTTTCCGATTCAGGAGGCACACAGACGTGGGCCACGTCGACACCCAGGGCCACGGCCCGCGCCACGGCCATCTGCATCAACTCCTGCTCTTCTGGGCTGCCGGCCAGGTCCGGTGACGTCATCACCTCGATGACCGAGCGGCTGATGGGTATCTCCGGGACCACCAACGCAAAACCCTCAATTTGCCCGTACTGCTCCAGTACCAGACAGTTCTCTGTTGGCTTGAGGCCCCGCTGCCCCAAAACACCTTGGAAGGTGCCGCGGCAAAGGTCGTGTTGGTCGCTGTTCGGGCTGTGGTGGGAGGCAACGAATTCGACCAAGGCCGATTGGTGCCTGTTGGTGTAGTTAACGACTGGCAATCGGGTCTTCCGGACTGGTAAACTCTAAAGCTGGATGCTTGCATCGCAAGCTGACGGATTTCGACGCCGCCGTGTGGTGCGAGATGGAAAAATAGCGGCCAGGTGGTGGGGATTCGTGCTTGACAGCTTTGGCCAATTGTAGCCGAGTATCCTACGGTTAACAATGCCTGTGGATTCCGGTTCCAATTAGGCGTAAATCCGGCGATGAAAGCCGTATGATATCGGATCCAGCTTAACCGTGCGCCGAATGTCGTAATCTGTACCTGCTAGACTTTAAACTCTGGTCCTGGCCGGGATTTGGTCCGGCCCGTTCCAACGTCGGAAACCCTAGGAGGCCCCGGGCCAATGGATGAGACCCTGCAGCGAGTTCTGGTAATAACGCCCCACCCCGATGACGCCGATTTCTGGTGCGCCGGGACAGTCGCCAAATGGATCGGCGAGGGAGCGACGGTGCGCTACGTGCTGTGCACCGACGGCGGCAAAGGCACCACCGACCCCAATGTTTCTTCGGCCGAACTCTCCAAGATGCGGGAGCAGGAACAGGCCGACGCGGTGGCATCCCTGGGGGTCCAAGAACTGGTGCTGCTCCACCACCCTGACGGTGGTCTAGAGGACAACGACGAGTTCCGAAAGGAGTTGGTCAGGCAGATACGCCAGGCGAGACCCGACGTTGTTTTGTGCCCCGAGCCATACCGCAAAAACCTGGCATGGCACCGGGACCACCGCATTACCGGCCAGGTCACTTTGGACGCCGTCTTTCCCTGCGCTCGGGACCACCTCCACTTCGAGGCGCTGTGGCGTGAAGAAGGCCTGGAACCCCACAAGACGCCAACCATATTGTTCTGGGGCACCGAGCAGGCCGATACCGTAATCGACATATCCGGGACCATGGATGCCAAGTTACGTGCGGTCGGTGCCCACAGGAGTCAGATGAACGGCCGGGAAGAGACGGAAATCGAGAATTTCATCAGAGAAAGGGCCAAGGATGACACCGGTGGCTCCGGATCGGAATTCGCCGAGGCCTTCCGAAAAATCACCTTCCGGGTCTAGCACCACGCCCCCATCTCCGACAACCTCGAGAGTCTCGACCTTGTCGGACCTAACCTTCCCCCAGAGGGGGCTTGCCTCTAAAGTATCTACCGCACCAAGTTTCCGGTTTGAACGGCGCCTGCCATATGTCTCCCTGCGCGTAGCGAAGGGTCTGCCAAGGTCATGATTGGAAGTTTCTTCGTCGCTTCACTCCTCAGAATGACAGTTTTGAGGCAAACCCGGGGAGAGTTAGGTTGGGGGTGAGATGTATTCGTCAGTTTTATCTAGATATGGCACTGGGTCTTATCTACCCTGGTCTTTAAAGGGCCGAGTCCCCTGGGTTGCTCAGCAAGGCCGGCCGAAGCAGAGGCAGAGCTGGGCCTCCAAAGGAAAGCAGGCGGTCATGGAATTCCTTTAAGCTGTAGGCGCTCCCCTGTTCTCTTCTGTACTCCTCCCTCAGCTTAAGAATCATCAACTTGCCCAGGGTGTAGTTCAGGTACCCAGGGTCGAAGGTCCCCCGCAATGCCTCCCGCCGGGCCGGCAATTCGGCCATGTAGGCGTTTTCCATGAAAAATCGGGTGGCGTCGTCCAGCGTCATCCCTTCCGTGTGCATCCAGAGGGAACACATGTAGCGGCAGTTCCGGACCAGGGCTTCCAGTAGCTGGGTCAGCAACAGTTTCGGCTGCCCCTTCCCGTACTCCGTTTCCAGCATCATCTGCTCGGTGTAATGGGCCCAGCCTTCCGTGAAGGAGTAGGACGTTGCAACCCGGTTGACCAGGGGCAGTTCCCGCCCGTACCGGTTGTGCAAGTGGTGCACGAAATGACCTGGGTATACCTCGTGGATGGAGATGACCTTCAAGGTGTCGTAGTTGAAGTTGGAGAGCCATTCCTCCCGCTGCTGGGCGGTCCAGTCGTCCTCCACGGGAGTTACATAGTAGAAGGACTCCGTGGCCTTGGTCTCCAGAGCGCCGGCGCTGTCCATGGCGGCGAAGGCGTAGCGCATATAAGTAGGCGTCTCGATAACCTGACAGCGGTCCTCGGAGGGCACGCTAATCACGTCGAATTCGATGAGCGCCCGGCGGATGTCCTCCAGCATGTCCCGTGTCTCGGTTATCAGTTCCTGGGCCTGTGGGTGGTTGCGCCCAATCTCTTCGACGATCTCCGTAACCGAACGGCCCGGTGATATGCTCTCGGCTACTTCCTTTATCCGGGCCAGATTATCGTCGAGATTGGCCTGTCCGATGGCCGCAATCTGGTTAAGAGGGGCTTCCAGGCCCTCGCCGGTGGCCAGCATACCCGAATAGAGCTCCGCCCCGATGGCGAACCCGTCCGGCCCGTATCCGCCGCGGGTCTTCAGCCGCTCCACAAATCGGTCAAGGGCGGCGGCGGCAGTTTCCCGGGCCTGATTGAATTCGCCCACGATTTGGGAGTCATTTACACCCTGGGCGGCTTGTGCCAGGTCGACCCGGTAGAACCGGGCCATGCCCGCGTAGCTCTCCACGCTCATGTCCACCACGTGCGAGGACAGCCGATCAGCCAGCGTCCGCTCCAGCACGTCCAGGAATTCAGGCGCCTGCCGCATGGCGGAGGCGGCTGACCGCAGCCGGTCCTTCAGCGGGGCGTAATCGCGGCGCATGTAACCGCTCACGTTCAGGTACCCGGTATGGCGCATAGGATTGTTTTCCAGGGGCTTGAGGTCATTGAAAATAAACAACTCCCGGCGTAAGAACAGCTCCATTATCCGGTAGCTCATCCGGCCGGTCTCGTCCAGCGCGTGGGCATCCAGTGTGTGCAGCTCGGCGAGGCCGCGGCGCAGTTCTCCTTCGCGGCGGGCGTTCTGGGAGGGCGAGAGGTCGGGCAACCGGCCGTCGTATTCGTGCCGCCCGATCCTCGACCCGGCGGTGGGATAGAAGTCCCAGTGTTGCTCAATCAACCTTTGAGACAACTGCTGAAATGCTGCTTCTGTTTCTTTCAGCGCCATACCGCTCCTCAAATCAAAAGGGCGGCCCATTATGCGGGCCCCCCTTGTTCACCAGTGACCGGCCGCGGTTAGGGCAAGGTCTCGCTGATCTGGAATTGGGGTTCGATGTCGGTGTAGTTTGGGATGTCACCCATGATTTCGCCGGCATGGGACTTAAATGCCTCATGGACCTCTTCGGTGGTGTTGAAATGGAGGTGTACGAGGGCTATGAATGGGGCGGGAGCGTTGGGGTCTGTGCCCGATACGCCTTTCTCCATCTCGTATTTCACCAGGCCAACGGGACCCAGCAGGTTCTGGACCATAGGCATGTGGGTGGTGGACCAGTAGCCAAGGTCGAATTTTGTGCCTTCCTCATAGGGGTAGAGGACCGTGACTTTAATCATGTTGACGACTCCTATTTCGCTGGGAAATTTGGTAAAAATGTCGCAGCCTGTATGCGCTCCGCTCAGTTTACTAGGCGCGGAGGTTGGTGGCAATGCCGTGAAAATCGGACTCACAGGACACGGCATATGCATCTGATACAATGAATCCGCCCTAGCAGCGGTCCGGTATTCAATCGGGATATTTTTCCGGGTCTACCTTCTTTTCTTCGCGCCATCCAAGATATGCTTCAAAGACTACCCACCTTTCCCCGTGCTATTGTCCTCATCGCCGCCCTCGTGGCAATCCCGGCCTTGCTGGCCTGTTCCTCGTCCCCGGACGCGCCAGGTGGCGAAGAACCCTCGGTCGGCCTGGCGCTGGTCTGGGAAGCTTGGGAACAGATTAGTCAAAGCTACGCCAGTTCAGGCTCTTTGGACGCCGATTCCGCAGTGTCCGGCGCGATGGGCAGGGTCTTGGGCCTGGTTGACGTTTCTCCCTACCCCTTCTTGACAGAGGTCGGCCGGATCCGCGGCCAGCCCCCGTCCGACGTTCCAGGCGAGTTGGTCGACCTATGGCGGGCGGCGGCGAAATATCAGGCAGAAAACCCGGAGTTCGACCCATCCACGGTTGCCGAAGCAGCTATTGCAGGGATGTTGGACGGCCTTGGCGACCCGTCTGCTGTATTCCTGAATGCCAGCCAATATCCCTTGGCCAAGGAGAACCTGGAAAGCAGCAGAGAAGGCAGCTACCTTGGCATTGGAGCCAGGGTGGTCTCGCAAGACGACCTGATTGTGCTGTTCCCATTCACGGGTTCGCCTGCCGAGAGAGCGGGCATCGAACCGGGCGACATCTTGGTGGCAGTGGCGGGCGAATCAGTGGCTGGGCAGGGAGTGCAGGAGGTGGTCGGCAAGGTGGCAGGGCCCGAGGGGACCAAGGTTGCCCTGCGGGTCCTGCGGCCGGGGGAGCCTGAACCTGTCGACATAGAAGTGTTTCGGGGCACGATCGAACTGCCGTCGGTGGCCAGTCAACTCGTTCCGGGTGGTATCGGCTACATGCGCATCTCCCGGTTCGGTGACAATACCGGCGAGCAGGTGTTCAGCGCCCTGGAAAATCTGAACCGGTTCGATCTGCTGGCTCTGATTGTGGACGTAAGAACCAACCCCGGCGGGTCGCCGGAAGCGGCCAAGGAAACTGCCGGGCAATTCCTACCCGAGGGCAGCGTGTTTGGATACCTTGAAGGTCGAGACGGCGCGCGCGTTGAAGAAACCATTGGTCCAAATGAGAACCGTCTGGACCTTGATGAACTGCTGATAGCGGTGCTGGTCAATGAGGGGACGGGCCGCGAGGCCGAAACCCTGGCCGGAGCCTTGCAGGACTCCGGGCGGGCAACATTGTTCGGGGTGCCGACCTTCGGCGACGCATCAGCCTACGAATTTGTGGAATTAAGCAATGGTTCGGCCATGTACCTGCCGGTTTTCCGCTGGTACACGCCGTCGGGCAAGCTGCTGGGTAAGGTTGGGTTGACGCCCGATTTCGAGGTCCATTCCGAGGTTGAACAGGAAGGCTACGGTGGTGAGAGCCAGTTCAACCGTGCTTACGAATTTCTGGACGGCCAGTTGCCCCCGTTCCGTTAGAACTGGTCCAATTTTTGTGCCGAGTCGTCATATTCAGCTCGAAACTATTCCAAGACAAGCGTTGACCGAATTTAAAGTTTACCGCCGTACTGATTCTACGTAGGCTGCGTACGGCCACTACAGACACCAAGGATTCAGGACTGGGCTCGCGCAATCGCCAAAAGCTGAGGTCGCACCATGTCAAAGCTGCTGGAAGAAGCCTTCGCCAAGCTCAAGGAGCTATCGGAAGCGGACCAAGATTCCATAGCAACCTGGTTGCTCGAGGAGTTGGAATCTGAGAGGCGCTGGGAGAAGCTCTTGTCCGAGTCAAGCGATGCTCTTGGGCGCCTGGCGGATGAAGCGCTGGCCTAACATGCGGATGGTCGCACCAAAGAGCTTGACCCTGACAAATTGTGATCTCGCGAACCGCGGCCTCTTTCCGCAGGGCCTACAGTCGGCTTCCCCAACGCATCCAGCGTCGCGCTAGAGAGTCCTACCGCCTCCTATAGACAATCCGTCGGATCCAAGCCTAAGGTTCAGGCAGGTTCACCCCACGAGGCCCATTTACTCCGCGAGGATTACGCTTGCATACCGCGCGCTGGGGGTAAGAGAAGGCGACGAGATGATTTGGTTCTGGATTGGTACGAATGGAGACTACGAGAGATTGATTGCCTGACGCCCGTAAAACCAATGCGCCGGTCTCGGAAAGTCGAAGTCCTGACTGTGAGTCAATTCTTTTGGCCTAAGTGCCAAAAGAACCAAAAGAAGTTTCCGGAGTCGGATGACTCAGTCTGGATGCAACAAGTTCGATAAGCGTCCGGGTTGGCCAGGCATCCCGATTGGATCGAGGAGCATTCAATGCTCCCTTCTCCGTGATTTCTGGCCGGCAGCCGTAGCGCTGGAATTTGGATGAAAAGACAAGGCCTCTACCATCGGAGAGGCCTTTTTGGTTTTCTCCCAAGAGATTGGAAGGCAGATCATCCGGCCTAGCCGCCGTTGTCATCCTGGCAGCGGAGACATACGTAGGTGCTGACATCCTCTGGGATGCTGTCGCTGGCCACGTTGCGCTTTCGGTTGCACACCGAACAGACCACCGTCTCAGTGGCAGGAGACGGGGCTCGTGTGGTTACGGTATTGGCCCCGCGGAACCCAACGTAGTCGGAATTTTGTTCCTGCAACCGTAGGAAGCGCTCCCTGTCTTTGCGACCCAATTGACCCTCCTGGCGGTGCCGGGGAGGTGGCTACTTAATCTCCACGGCGGCCCCGGCCTCTTCCAGCTTGCCCTTGATCTGGTCGGCTTCTTCTTTGGCCACGCCTTCTTTGATTGCGGCGGGGGCGGATTCCACCAACTCTTTGGCCTCGCGCAAGCCCAGGGAAGTGACCTCGCGCACGGCCTTAATAACGTTTATCTTGTTGGGGCCGATTTCCTTGAGGTTGACTTCAAATTCCGACTGTTCTTCGGCGGTGGCGGCTCCCCCGCCATCGGCCGAGGCTCCGCCGGCAGCGGGTACGGCGGCAACGGCCACCGGGGCCGAGGCGCTGATGCCGAACTCGTCTTCCAGGGACTTCACCATGTCGGATAGCTCCATCACGTTCATCTGTTTGATTGCTTCTAAGATTTCGTCCTTGGTCAAAATGCCTCCTGTCTTCCTATCAGAGTTGATTAGGTCTTTATGATTGACTTGCCGGTGGGGTTATTCCGAATCGGCGTCCCCATCAGCTTCTGGGTCCGGTTCCGGCTCGGCTTCGGCCTCAGGCTCGGACGCCTCTACGGTTTCTGCTGCGGGCTCCTCATCCACCGAGGCTTCCGCCACTGGTGCTTCCGCTGCTCGTCTTTCCTCCGCCACCGCTGTTGCTTCCGGCTCTGCGGTGGCTTCAGGTTCCGGTTCCGGCGTCGGCGCGGGCGCTTCTGCTTCCATCTGGCCCACCCGGGCGTGCAGTACGTTGTCCAAGCCCTGCAACGGGCCATTCAGGACGGCCAGAAGCCGGGCGATGGGCGCTTGCATCTGGCCAAGTAGAATGGCCAGTAATTGGGGCTTTGGCGGCAACGAGGCCAGCCTGGTCACTTCGCCGGCGGACATCGGAGTCCCGTCGCCCATGACGGCGCCCTGGATGGCCAGGGCCGATTGTCCGCTCCGGATATAATCGGCCACCACCTTGGCGGCTGCCGCCGGGTCGTCATATCCCAGGGCAATGGCCGTTGGGCCCTGGACCATCTCTTTTATCTGGGGTTTTTGGGCTTCATCGGCAGCCAGAGAGAGCAAGGTGTTCTTAACGATGGTGAAATCCACGCCGCCGCCCCGCATGGCGCGGCGCAGTTGGACCATCTGGTTTACTGAGATGCCCGAATAGCTGGTGGTCATCGCAATGGTGCTGCGCTCCAGCCGGTCCTTGATGTCCTGGACCCGGTCGATTTTTTGCTGGGTGGGCAATCTATTCCTCCAAAATATTCCCCCGAAAATTCTCCAAGAAAAATCCGGGGCAATAAAAAATCCCTGCACCAAAGACGCGGCGCAGGGAGTCGGGTACTCCGAGTTACTGTCCGTCGCGCCTAGGCGGGCGGCTTGCGCATTTAGCCCCGAAAGGGGACCCGCGGTCTCTGGCGTATTGCTTCTTCGATTGTAAAGTCTGGGTTTTAAAACCGTGATGCCGGGTTATTCGGGCGATTCCAATGCCTGCAAGGCCGTCAGGTCCAGCGGGACGCTGGGGCCCATGGTCGATGTGATATAGGCCGACCGGAAGAAGGGTCCTTTAATATTCTCAGGCCGGTCCCTCATTATAGCACTGGCCAGGGTGGCCAGGTTGTCCACCAGCATGTCGGCGTCGAAGCTCACCTTGCCGACCGACGAATGGATGATGGCGGTGCGGTCGGTCCGGTATTCGGTCCGTCCGCCCTTGGCTTCTTGAATCGCTCGGGGCAGGTCTTGGGGTTGGACCATGGTGCCGGACCGGGGGTTGGGCATGAGGCCCCGGCGGCCTAAGATTCGGCCCAACTTACCAATCTTGGGCATCACCTGGGGGGTGGCCAGGCCGACTTCAAACTCGATCCAGCCCCCTTCTATCTTCTCGATGAGGTCGTCTTCACCAACGAAGTCCGCTCCGGCGGCGCGGGCCTCCTCCGCACCCTCGGCGCCAGCGAAGACCACCACGCGGATTGTCTTGCCCAGTCCGTGGGGCAGGCTGCAAACACCGCGGATCATCTGGTCGGCGTGCCGGGGATCGACGTTGGTCCGGATGTGCAACTCAACGGTCTCGTCGAATTTGGCGGTGGATACCTCTTTAAGCAGTTCCATGGCTTCTTTGGGCCCGTAACTCTTTTCCAGGTCCACCTTTTCCGCGACAGCGCTGTATCGCCGGCTGTGCTTGACCATGGTTGCTATTCTCCTACGTCGATGCCCATGCTGCGGGCGGTACCGGCAATGATGGCCATCGCTTCGTCAACGGTGCCGGCGTTCAGGTCGACCATCTTCGATTCGGCAATCTCCCGGAGTTGCTGACGGCTGACACGGCCAACGCTGCCCTCGTGGAAATCGGAAGTCCCCTTCTCCACTCCCGCCGCCTTGCGCAACAGGTCAGACGCCGGCGGGGTGCGGGTTACGAAGGCGAAAGAACGGTCCTCGTAGACGGTCAGGTGCACCGGGACAATGGTCCCAGCTTGGTTGGCCGTCTTGGCGTTGTATTCCTTGACGAACCCCATGATATTGACGCCGTGTTGGCCCAGCGCGGGACCCACCGGAGGGGCTGGCGTCGCCTTGCCGGCTTCTAGCTGCAATTTAATGATGGCCCTAACTTTCTTCGCCAATGGGGGCTCCTAGATAACACTCTTGATTGGTTTAGGCCCCGTCCTAGATCCGTTCCACTTGCCTAGAACTGTTCCAACTGCTTAGATTCGCTCCACTTGGAGGAAGTCCAGTTCCACGGGCGTTTCACGCCCGAAGAAGGATACCATAACCCGGACCTTGCCCTTGCCTTCGTCCACGTCGTTGATGGAGCCGATGAAGTCCACAAAGGGGCCTTCGGTGATGCGCACAGTCTCACCGCGCTCCAGGCCGATATTTACGCGCATGGGGTCCGAGTCCACCTGCTTCAAGATGTCTTCCATCTGTTTGTCTTCCAGGGGAACCGGCTTGGGCCGTTTGTCGTGTTCGTCCTCGGTCGACACGAACCCGGTTACGCCGGGGGTGTTCCGCACGGCGTACCAGCTTTCGTCGTCCATGGTCATCTGGACCAAGATGTAGCCGGGGAACAGCTTCTTGCGTTCCGAGCGCCTCTCGCCGTCCTTGAAGACCACTTCTTCTTCGGTGGGGACCAAGACCTCATTGATGCGGTCCTGCATGTCCAGGCTCTGGATGCGCAGGCGGAGGTTCTTTTCTACCAGGTCTTCCTGTCCGGAGTAGGTGTGGACGATATACCAGCGGGGGCCTTGGGTCTCTTCTGCTTCCGATGTATCTCTTGTAGTCATGATGCAATGTCCGATGGTGGGTCAATCAGAAAGGGGCAGCGCCAAGACGCTGCCGACTTTATTGCTAAAGTGGGGTCTCTGGGAGTTGGGCCCGGCCCTTAAAAGATGACCCTTTTGAACATCTCGGCGAAGATTCGGTCCAGTCCTCCCAGGAAGAACCCGGCTGCGATGGCCAACACGATGACCACCGAGGTCAGCCGCGCTGTCTCCTCCCGGCTGGGCCAGACCGACTTGCGCAATTCCGAGTAGGTCTCTTGGAGGAATTCTACGGGGTTGACGCGGCCGCCGCCGGTGGGGGCGACGATGCGTTGACTGCGCGTTGATGCCCTAGCCATCGGCGGTTACCTCACTTCGCGGTGGGTCTTGTGGGTACGGCACCTAGAGCAGTACTTCCGCAACTCCACCCGGTTGGGGTCGTTGCGCCGGTTCTTAACCGTGGTGTAGTTGCGCTCCCGGCAGTCGCCGCATTGCAGGGTGATGATTTGCCGGACGTCGGCGGTCTTTCTGGCCATGATTTATGACACCACCTTAGTGATTACTCCGGAGCCCACGGTACGTCCGCCTTCGCGGATGGCGAATCGCATCTGCTCTTCAATAGGCACCGGGCTCATCAGTTCAATTTGCATCTTCACGTTGTCCCCCGGCATGACCATCTCAACGCCCTCGGGCAGGGTGCACTCGCCGGTGATGTCGCTGGTCCGGATGTAGAACTGGGGCTTGTAGCCGGTGAAGAAGGGAGTGTGCCGTCCTCCTTCATCCCGGCTGAGGATGTAAACCTCAGCTTCGGCTTTGGTGTAGGGCCGCATGGTGCCGGGAGCAACCAGTACCTGGCCGCGTTCCACCTCTTCCCGGTCCACTCCGCGGAGCAGGATGCCCACGGCGTCTCCCGCCTGAGTGGTGTCCAGTGTCTTGTGGAACATCTCCAGACCGGTGGCCACGGTCTCGCGAACGTCGCCCCAGCGAATTACCTCAACGGGGGTGCCCACTTTCAGGGTGCCGCGCTCGACCCGGCCGGTGACCACGGTGCCGCGGCCTTTGATGCCGAACACGTCTTCAATGGGCATCAAGAAGGGGCGGTCGGTTACCCGCTCGGGTATCGGGATGTACTCGTCCATGGCCTTAACCAGTTCAAGGACCTGCTGTTCGGCTTCGGGGTCGCCCTCCAGGGCTTTCAAGCCGCTGACGCGGACGATGGGCGTGTCGTCGCCGGGGAAGTTGTAGCGGTTCAACAGGTCGCGGACCTCAAGCTCCACCAACTCCAGAAGTTCTTCGTCGTCCATCATGTCGACCTTGTTCAGGGCGACCAGGATGCGGGGCACCTCAACCTGGCGGGCCAGCAGAATGTGTTCCCGGGTCTGGGGCATGGGTCCGTCGGGGGCGCTCACCACCAGGACCGCGCCGTCCATCTGGGCCGCGCCGGTAATCATGTTCTTGATGTAGTCGGCGTGTCCGGGGCAGTCCACGTGGGCGTAGTGGCGGGTTTCCGAGTTGTATTCCACGTGGGCTATGGCGATGGTTACGCCACGGGTCTTCTCTTCCGGGGCGTTGTCAATACTGTCCATGTCCAGGTAATTGGCCAGGCCTCGTTCCGACAGCACCTTGGTGATGGCTGAGGTCAACGTGGTTTTCCCGTGGTCCACGTGGCCAATGGTGCCTACATTCACGTGAGGCTTCGACCGGTCAAATTGCTGTTTCGCCATCTTTCGGTGTCCTCCCTACTACTCTTTAACTCGGGCCCTCTCATTTGGGCCAAATCTTGCTGGAGCCCAGAGGCGGGATTGAACCGCCGACCCCGTTCTTACCAAGAACGTGCTCTACCGCTGAGCTATCTGGGCTGATAAATTAATGTTCGCCTAATTTCTAAATCCCAATCAATCTACTGGTCCGGCTACCGGCGCGCTTCGATCAAGGTTGGTGGAGGGGGCAGGATTCGAACCTGCGAAGCCCTTCCGGACGCCAGATTTACAGTCTGGTGGCTTTAACCACTCACCCACCCCTCCAGGCGAAGAAATCTTCGCACATTACACGGTCTCGGCGCAATCGTGGGCGGCCGAAATATCTGCCCACGTTTGTGCCAGACCCCACTCCGCTGGGAACCGTGCTCGCGGAATCGATTTTTCAAGAGCCCCAGAGGGGAGTCGAACCCCTAACCTGTCAATTACAAATCGACTGCGCTTCCGTTGCGCCACAGGGGCATCGAGGACCCTGGCCCCGGACTAAGCGAATATTCGCCTTACACCAGAAAAAGCCCCGCATTCGTGGGGCCATTTCGTAACCAAGAATCCAATAGAATTATATAAATTAGCCGTGAGAAAGTCAATCAGATTTACGCCCAGGGTTGGTGAATTTCGGCGGCCCCATTCCCGCAGCCCGTCACCTTGACGGCGCAAGTGCCTTAATCTACACTTCCACGCACGCGCCCAGCAGCCTGTTCTCCTCCGGCCTCTCGCTCAAAACTCCAAATTAAGGGCCGGACAGCCGATGCCGGCAGTACGATTCAAATGGACCTGAAGGAATACATCAGGGACGTGCCCGATTTTCCCGAGCCGGGGATAATATTCAAGGACATTACGCCGCTCTTGGGCGACGTCAAAGCCTTCGATTACACCATCTCCCAATTGGTGGATCGTTACAAGGGCGCTGAATTCGATGCCATCGTGCCAATCGAGTCCCGGGGCTTTCTGTTCGGCCCGCCTTTGGCCCATAAGCTGGGCAAGTCCATCGTGCCGGTCAGGAAGCCGGGCAAACTGCCCGCCGCCACGCATTCCACGGAATACAACCTGGAATACGGCAGCAACACCATGGAGATGCACGTGGACGGCGTGAAGAATGGTCAGAAGGTCCTGATCATGGATGACCTGCTGGCCACCGGTGGGACCCTGGCCGCCACCGCCCGGCTGGTGGAGATGGCCGGCGGGGTCGTCTCCGATATCGGTGTCATCATAGAGCTGACCTTCTTGGACGGCCGAAAGAACCTGGCCGGGTACAATCTCTACTCGATGATTCAATACTGACCGGCCAGGCTACCTAGAGTGATTTAGATATAGTCCCTTCATTCTCAGGGGGAAGATTAGGTCCCCCGATGTCCCGATACATCGGGGAGGACGCTCGATTAAGTCGGCGCTCGACCTTGTCGGAGATGGGGGCGTCACGCCAACGCCAATCCGCGAAAAGTTAGAGCTCCCCCAGAGCGCAGTTGCTTCAAACTTATAAGGAGTAACCCATGGCCAACCAACTCAAAGTAGGCAACGTCGAGATCAAATTCGTTTTGGATATGATTCCGCCGCCCCGAGACCCCTCCATGATGTTCCCTACCACCGACGCCCCTGACTGGGAGCCGTACCACGACGCCCTGGAAAACTGCCAGTTGCAGCTTTACTACGGACATTTTTACCTGCGCAGTCAGGGGCAGACCATCATGGTGGACACCGGCATGGGCCCCGGCCCTCATCCCACTCGCGATCACCGCACCGGGGATATGCTGAACCAACTCAAGATCTCGGGGGTGAACCCGGAAGACGTGGACTTGGTCCTCATGACCCATCTGCATATCGACCACGTGGGTTGGAACCTGGACTACACCAACGGCGAGCCCAAGCCCTATTTCCCCAACGCCCGTTATCTGGCGCCCCGCCTGGACTGGGAGCATTTCAAAAAGCCTGAGTTCGCGGCCGACGCCCCCTGGGTGGCCCACAGCGTGATACCCCTAGAAGGCATGGGGCTTTTAGATTTAATTGACGACGGGCATGTTGTCAACGACGAGGTCACGGCGATATCCACTCCGGGGCACACCCCCGGCCACATGGTCTTCGACATCACTTCTCAGGGAGAGAAGGCCATGGTGGTGGGCGACCTGCTGCATAGCAAGGTGCAGGTGATACGGCCCGAGTGGACCGCGGGCGTCGACACCGACAAAGAGGCCAGCCAGCGCAACCGTAGGATGATTTTAGACCGGGCCGAGTCGGAAGACATCGTCATCGCCGCCGGCCACTTCCATCCCGACGACCACATCGGCAAGGTGGTCCAGATGGAGGGCAAGCGGTACTGGCAGGTCATCAAGTAGCTGTCAGCTATCAGCAGTCAGGCCTGCAGACCGGCCGTATCTGACCCTGGAGAAACCGTGAGTCCCGAAGAAACCCCACAAGAGAGCGCTAAAGACTTGGACCGGGCCGCCATCGAATTCCGGCAGCGCTACTACGGTCCCGATAACAACCCGGTCCCGCCACCGGCCATGGCCGAGTTGGCGCCCGAGGTCATGCGCTTGGTCGACTCGGTCATCTACGGCGAGATATACAACCGCCCCGGCGTTGACCTGAAAACCCGCAGTCTCTGCACCATCGCTGCTTTGGTGGTGTTGGGACACAGTCCCCAGATGATTAAGCGGCATATCTCCGGCGCGTTGCACATCGGCGTAACCCGGCAAGAGATTTCAGAAATAATCGCCCAGATGGTCTTCTATGGCGGCATGCCAGCGGCGGTAAACGCCTTCCAGATGGCCAAAGAGGCCTTCGATCAATCCCCCGACGGCGTAGACGCCCCGGCAGAAAGCCAGCCGACGGTCCGAGATACGGTCCAATATAAAGAGGAAGACGGGGACTCGGCCTACGGCATGGCTCCGCCACCGGAACCTCCGGTGGCCGAGAAACCGGCTGATGACCCGGACGATACACAACCCCGTCTCAGGGGGCCGGAGCAACCGCCAATGACCGCTGAACGGCCTCCGGGACGCCCATCAGATAGAAGTAGGAGAGAACGGGATGAAAATAGGTTTCATCGGGACCGGCAACATGGGGAATCCCATGGTGGCCAATCTGATCAAGGCAGGCCACCAGCTAACCGTTCACGACCTGCGGCGCGAAGCCGCGACCAATCTGCTGGAGATGGGCGCAAACTGGGCGGACAGCCCAAAGGAGGTCGTGCCGGGCAACGAAGCGGTGTTCACCTCCCTCCCCGTGCCCCGGGACGTGGAGGCGGTGGTGCTGGGCGAAAACGGAATACTGGGAAGCGCTGATAGCAACTCGGTCTTCTTTGATCTCTCCACCAACTCTCCCACCATGGTTCGCCAGCTCCATGAGACCTGCGCCGCCAAGGGCGTGTCCTTGTTGGACTCACCGGTAAGCGGCGGAGTCTACGGCGCGGCGGCCGGGACACTGGCGGTGATGGTCGGCGGGGACAAAGCGACTTTCGACCGCTTCAAGCCAACGCTGGAGGCCATCGGTACCCACGTGGTCTACTGCGGCCCCATCGGCAACGGTTCGGTCTGCAAGATATGCAACAACCTGATGAGTATGGGCACCGGCGTCCTCTTGGCCGAGGCCCTCACCCTGGGAGTAAAAGCCGGCGTGGACCTCGATGTGCTGGCCGACGCGATCAACAACAGTTCCGGTGGCAACAAGCGCCTGCTAGAAAAGTTTCCCCGCTACCTATTTAAAGGGAACTTCGAGCCCGGTTTCGCCACCGCCCTGGCCGCCAAGGACGTCCGCTTGGCAACCGATCTGGGCCGGGAGTATGGGATACCCATGGAGCTCTCCAACTTGGTGGACCAGCGCCACGTCGAAGCCATGTTCCGCGGCTGGGGCCCCGAGGACTCGGACGCTGTGGCCAAGCTTCAAGAGGAAAAGTCCGGGGTGCAACTCCGGCTGCACGACTAAGAGAAACGGGACCACCCCGTCCCGGCGTACATCTGTTTCGGGATACCGTTAATTCGGAGGCAAGCAATGACGACCAACAATATGGAACGGTCCAAGCTAGTGGAGTCCAGCGATACCGTTGAGGCCATCGAAGAGTGTTACCGGCTGGGGTGGAGCGACGGCCTGCCCGTGGTGCCGCCCGTGGATTACAAAGTTAGGGAGATGTTGGAGATGTCCGGGCTCACCGGTGAAGAGGAGTTGCTTTCCTTGGAGATGCGCAACCGGGTGTTGACCTCTGAGAATGCGGCGGCCAACGCCGTGATGGCCGGCTGTCTGCCCGAGTACTTCCCGGTTTTGGCCACCACCCTAAAGGCCATGGAAGAAGAGAAAAACTTCGTTCACATGGCCTCGGCCTCCACCAGCTCTCCAGCCATCATGATGTTGCTGAACGGTCCCATCCGCGACCAGATAGGGGCCAATTACAAGGACGGATTCCTGGGGCCGGGCAACCGGGCCAACGCTTGTTTGGGCCGGGCCATCCGCCTCTGCTTCATGAATGGGTTCGATGCCCGTCCCGGCATACTCGACCGGGGCACCCTGGGCAACCCCAGCAAGTACACCCTGTGTTTCGCCGAGAAC
The DNA here is from genome assembly GCA_965237595.1 of Dehalococcoidia bacterium. Lineage (GTDB taxonomy): Bacteria > Chloroflexota > Dehalococcoidia > Lucifugimonadales > UBA3495 > UBA9611. Next base: position 343,056 of record CBDEFY010000001.1, read on the forward strand.
GAGGAGGACTCCCCCTGGGAGCCGCTGCACGTTGCCCGCGGGTTCAATAAGGACGACAGCACCGTGACCGTGGCGGTGGCCTACAACCCCGTTACCGTGAATAACGCCTATGGCCACACCGGCCAGTCCATTCTGGCGTCCATCGCCGACACCCTCAGGTCGGCCTCCATGGCCTTCCGTTACCCATCCCAGTGGGTCCTGGTGATTGGCCCGGAGCACGCCATTACCCTGAACGACGACGGTTGGACCCGGAAGGGCATCCAGGAATACATGTTGGAGAACGCGGCCCGTCCTCAGAGCGAACTCATCCGCTTGGGCATCGCCCAGGGCCCGGAGCGCGATGGCGACGACAAAATCATCCGCCGCTGCGCCTTGGACACCGAGGATATCCTGGTGCTTATGGGTGGCGGCACCGGAGGGCGAAACAGCGCCATCATCGACACCACCCGGTACCGGATCAGGACCCGCAAGATAGAGGTCCCCACGGGATAGCCGAACCGGCGTGCCCTATCCGGTCTGGGATTAACACAGGCCTCGGTGGTTTGATTGAATGGGTCACGAACGAGACACCAACTTCGGTGGCCAAATGGATTTGAGGAGGAGCCGCATTAATACCAAGGTGTATAATTTGGTGTGAGGATTACCCTTGGAGACTGGATTTCTTTCATCGGGATTGGGGGGCTGATTGGAGCGGGCATAATTTCCATTCTGTCTGGAGAGTCCTAGATAATTGGTTTCGCGCTAATAATGGGTGGTTTCGTTGGGCTAGGCTCTTGGTTATTGTCAAAATGATTTCAGCTCTTTTCCGGAAACATCGTATGCATTACCTCGAATTGATACTGGCGCTTTGCATCGGAGCGGCTATCGGTGCAGCCCTATTGGTATTTGACGTTGTAGAAACTTGGGTGGTTGGCGTCGTGTTTGCCAGCGCAGTCGTTACTGGTTTGGGCTTGGTTCGTTTTCGAGACACAAGGACGAGCCTGGTGCTCGTGGGCGCAGCGGTGGACGAAACAGCGCCATCATCGACACCACCCGCTACCAGATCAGGACCCGCAAGATAGAGATTCCTGTGGGATAGCCTGAACCCGGTCCCGGCGAAGAGTATTCCTTTCGTGGCAGACTAATGACCGAATTTTTCGGAAGAGTCTTGCATAACGCAGGCACCGGTGTACGATTGGGAGAACGAAATCTTCTGGCTAATCAGACCACCTGGAACAGACACATCAGATATTCTGGGAGGAACAATGGCTGAGACAGTTACCGTAAGAAACATGAGGCTGGTGAATCCCACGGGCACCGATCTATCCTCCGGCGATTTCCACCTTAACGATCGCCCCGACACCCTTTCGGGGCAGAGGTTGGGCTTGTTGGAGAATTCCAAGGCCAACTCGGATAAGGTGCTCCACGAACTGGGCCAGATGTTGAAGGAGAAGTACGACCTGAAAGACATCGTTTACTTCGGCAAGCACTCGGCTTCATTACCCACCAAGCCGGATGTGGTCCAAGACATGCTGAACAAGGTGGACATACTCATCACCGGGATAGGTGATTGAGGCTCGTGCAGTTCGTGCAGTGTGCACGACGGGATCGAGATGGAGCGCCTAGGGCTGCCCACCGCTTCCATCATCACCCACGTCTTCAACAACACCGCCAAGGCCATGACCCGCATGATGGGCGTGCCCGACTTCGAGTACATCGTCGCCGAGCACCCACTCTCCAGTCTGACCGATGAGCAATGCCGGGAGCGGGCCGAGACCCTCCTGCCCGAAGTTGAGCGGATTCTTGTCGGGAGCGCCGCCGCCAAAACCGACTAGACGAGTTCCGCAGCTACCCAAAGCAACCAAAAGGGGCGTCCCGATGCCATCGGGACGCCCCTTTTTTGTTCATGAGCCATCCCGTCTTTGATTCTGGAGGACACATTGTCCAGCCCCCTCTCTTATGTTTTAACAGAGAGTCTTTCCGGCGAAAGCTTCCCATTAGACGGCGTACCTTGCGGGCGCCGACCCACAGGTCCGGGATGACCTTTTTTCTTGCGTAGGAGCACCGCGTTTAGCGCCCCGCATTTATGGATTTGGAGCCGGTTTTCTGTGTTGAATCACCCTTGGGCGTGTGGTACCATCCCGATTAGATTGTTACTGATTTCACGAACTCTTGGCCCCCTTTCAATGGTTGGTTGAAATTCCCTGTGTCCGAACTGGTCCCGAGCCCAATCGATCAGGAGCCCAGTCCATGAGTGGGCTAGAACAGCGGATCCACGACGCAGTCCACGGTCAGACACAGCCGACCGTTACCGTACTGTCCTCCCTGCTCGCCGTCGAGGACGAGTTGGGTTACATACCGAAAGACGCGGTGGATTTCGTGGCCGGCTTCTCCCACAGCACGGTCAACGACGTTTGGGCCGTGGCCTCATTCTATCCCAACTTCCGGTTTGAACCTCCCGCCGAGCACGTTGTCGAGGTGTGCTGGGGCGCTTCCTGCCATCTGGTTGGGGCTATGGGGGTGTTCAAATCCGTCCTTGAGGCCGCCGGACTGGAAGCCGAGGGCGACACCCCGGACATGCGGCTCACCGTGAAATTCAACACCTGTCTCGGGGCTTGTTCCCAAGCGCCGGTGATGTCGCTGGACCACCACCTGGCCGGAAGGGTCACCCCAGAATCGGCAGCCAGGAATGTCGCCGGTCTTATCGATCAGGACGGCCATGGCGCCTAGTTTCTTGGAAGTGGGGCTGGAAGCCGCGCGGCGTTGGCAGGAACTCACCGACGGCGAGCGTCCCTGGATACGGATCGGAACCGCCCTCTGTGGCCAGGCTTCTGGGGCTGATGCCGTGGTGGCGGCCTTGGAGTCGGCCCTGGAGAGTCAAAGCGTTTCCGCCCAGGTGAGCCGGGTGGGGTGCCTGGGCCTCTGTTTCGCCGAGCCTTTATTGGATGTACTGCTTCCGGGTCGGCACCGCGTTTTCTACGGCAACGTAGACCCTGAAAACGTGGGCGAGATCATCTCCTCTCACGTTGCGGGAGGCATGCCCGTGACCTCCATGGCGTTGGGGTATCTGGCCCAGGAAGAGAGCGACGCGCCGCTGCCTGAAGGCATCCCCGACCTTAACCAGCACCCCATGCGGGCTTGGGAGAACCGAATCGCCCTCAGGAATGCCGGCAACATCGACCCGCTTGACACCTATCAGTACGTGGCCAACGGTGGTTACCAAGCCCTCCACAAGGCCCTAACCAACCTGACCCCTGAAGAGACCCTTGAAGAGGTTAAGACGTCGGGACTTAGGGGACGGGGCGGTGCGGCCTTCCCCACCGGCACCAAGTGGAGCTTCCTGGCCGGAAACCCGTCATCCGAGAAATACGTCCTCTGCAATTGCGAAGAGGGTGACCCAGGAGCTTTCAACGATAAGAACATCATAGAGAGTGACCCCAACACCCTGGTGGAAGGCATGATTATCGCCGGGTACGCCACCGGGGCCAGCAAAGGCTACATCTTCATCCGCCACGGCCATGACGGGCCCATTGAGCGCTGCCGTACCGCCGTTCGACAGGCCCAGGTCCTGGGCCTGCTGGGCGAGAACATAATGGGTTCTGATTTCAACTACGATTTGGAAGTCGCTCTCACCGGCGACTCCTACGTTGCAGGTGAAGAAACGGCGCTGATGGAAGCCATCGAGGGTAAGCGGGCCATGCCCAGGTTCCGTCCGCCCTTCCCGGCCCAAGTGGGCCTCTTCGGCAAGCCCAGCAACATCAACAACGTCAAGACGCTGGCCTACGTTCCTGAGATTGTCTCCAAGGGCGGCGAGTGGTTCGCTGGCATCGGCCACGAGCGGAGCACCGGCACCGCCATCCTCTGCCTGTCGGGCTCCTTGAACTACACCGGAATGGTGGAGGTGCCCCTGGGCATCAACCTGAAGGACGTTATCAACGAGGCCGCCGGAGGGATGCGGGGTGGCAAGGCCCTGAAGCTCCTCCAGACCGGCGGCCCCCTAGGCGGCGTGCTCGGCGCGGACAACGTGGACCTGTTGTTGGACTTTGAGATTCTCCAAAGCGCCGGGGCCATCATGGGCTCTGGGGGCATCATCGCGGCCGACGACAGCACCTGCGTGGTGGACCTGACCCGGTCGCTGATTGCCTTCTGCCAGTACGAATCCTGCGGCAAGTGCTTCCCCTGCCGGATGGGCATGAGCCATCTCTTGGAGGTCTTGGAGCGTATCTGCCGTCTGGAAGGCACGGTAGAAGACCTGACACTGATGCGGAGCATAGGCGAGAACATGCAGGCCGGCTCCCTCTGCGGCCACGGCCAACTGGGCTTCAACCCGGTGTCCTCGGCCCTGCGCTACTTCGGGCCCGAGTTCGATGCCCATATCCTGGAGCGGAAGTGCCCCACTGGGGTCTGCTTGATGCCCCGGTTCTCACCGGCGGCCTCGCGCCGCTAACCGAATCTGACCGACGGACAGGCGGGTGAACGCCTGTCCGGAGCGATATAAAGGCTGCTAAATGGCCGACGAAATCACCATCAGCTTTGATGGCCAAGAGGTTAAGACCCAGCCGGGCAAGATGGTCCTGGAAGCGGCCATCGAGGCCGGGGTCTACGTTCCATACCTCTGCTATCACCCCGGGATGAAGCCCTTCGCCGCCTGCCGGATGTGCGTGGTCAGCGTAGAGGGCCAACGCGGCTTCCCCACCTCCTGCACCATGCCTGTGGCCGACGGCATGAAGGTCCGGACCGGGTCGCCTGAGGTCAACAACCTGCGCCGCTCGGTCATGGAGATGCTGATCGCCGAGCATCCCAGCGGCTGCCTCACCTGTCACCGAGTCGATATCTGCGGCCCCACCGACGTGTGTCTGCGTCACGTCTCGGTCAACGACCGTTGTGTCACCTGCCCCAAGAACGAGCGCTGTGAGCTTAAAGACACGGTCCGTTATCTGGGAATGAGCCTAGAGTCGCCGCTGCAATACAAATACCGGAATATTCCCCTGGAAGTGGCCGATCCCTTCTACGACCGCGACTACAACCTGTGCATCGTCTGCGGACGCTGCGTCAACGCCTGCGAGCAGCTGCGTGGCGACGATGCCATCGCGTTCACCGAGCGCAGTGGTCAGGCGCTGGTGGGCACCTCGTTTGGCACCTCCCTTTTGGAGTCGGGTTGCGAGTTCTGTGGGGCCTGCATCGACGTCTGTCCCGTGGGCGCATTGGTGGAGCGGGACCACAAGTGGGAAAAACCCGGCAAGGTGGAGCGCACCATCTGCCCTCTCTGCCCCGTGGGCTGCCAGATGAACCTGGAGTATAACGGCGAGGGGACCATGATCCGGGCCGTGCCCGAGATTAACTCTCCGGCCAACCACGGCCAGGCCTGCTTCAAGGGTAAATTCGGACTTCAATTCGTGAACGACACCAGCAGACTGCAGACGCCATTGGTCCGCAGGGACGGCCAACTTGTGGAGTCGACCTGGGACGAGGCATTGGACCTGGTGGCCTCCCGCCTAGCCGAATATTCCGGGGAGGCGTTCGCCTTTCTGACCGCGCCCAACAGCACCAACGAAGAACACTACCTGGCCCAGAAGTTCGCCCGCGCCGCCATGAAGTCCAACAGCGTCGACCAGGCCTCTAATACCCAGCCTGAATTAACCCTGGGACTGGAGCAGTCCTTGGGCTACGCCGGCGCCACCAACCCCACCTGGGACCTGGAGCAGTCGGGCTGCATCTTAGTATTTAGCAGCAACGTAACAGAGGAGCACAATGTGGCGGGCGTGCCCATCAAACGGGCGGCGCGGAAGAACGCCAAACTGGTGGTCATCGACCCCAGAGAAGTGGAGTTGACCCGTTACGCTCACATCTGGCTGCGCCCGGCGCCTGGCACCGAACAACTGTTGCTGGGCGGGTTGCTGAAGTCGGTAATCGACCAAGGATTCCAGAAAGACGATTGGCTGGCCGAAAACTGCGAAAGTCCCGCCACCCTCCAGTACGCTCTCAGCGCCTTGGACTTGGATGAGGTCTCAAAAGCGACTCAAGTCGCCGTTGGGGATATCGCCGAAGCGGCGCGGCTCTACGGCGAGGCAGACGCCTCTGCCCTGGTCTACGCCTTGGACAACATCCAGCCACGGCTGGCCCGGGACTGCGTATTGTCCTTGGTAAATCTGGCTTTGATGACTGGAAACCTGGGCAAACCGGGCGCGGGGATTTATCCCATGCGCCCCGGCGCCAACGAGCAGGGCGCCTGGGACGTGGGCTGCGTGCCCGACCGGCTGCCTGGGTACCGCCGCGTCTCGAACTCCGAGGACCGGCAGGCCGTCGAGGCCATCTGGGACTCCTCTATCCCCGAGACCCCCGGACTGGGCCTGGCCCAGATACTCCAAGGCGCCAGAGACGGCCGGGTCAAGGCCGCGTTCGTCATCGGCGACAGTCCCAATTTCAGCAACAGCAAATTGGGAGACGGACTGGCCGCCTTGGACAACCTGGAATTTCTGGTGGTATGTGATTCCTTCTTGACCGAAGCCGCCCAGAGGGCCCATGTGGTGTTGCCCAGAGCGACCTTCGTCGAGAAAGACGGGACCTTCACCAATCAGGAACGACGCATCCAACGGTTGAAGCCGGGCAGAAGCCTCCCTGAGGGAGGCCCACGCCCGGAATGGCAGGTGATACGCGATGTGGCCCACAAGATGGGAGCGCCGGGCTTCCTACTAACGTCGCCCTCTGAGACAATGGATGAGATAGCCCGCGTGGCGCCAGTCTACGCCGGGGTTTCCTACCGGAACTTGGCACGGCAAGGAGGACTGGTATTTAAAACCCAGTTGGACAGTCCACAGCCGACCCAAGTGCTCTATGCCAGCCAGGAGGACCGGGGACTGCAATGGCCGGTCCAGAGCGACGGCAAGGGCACGGCCATCCTGTACGAAGGCGGCTTCAAAGAACGGAGGGCCGAGCCCATCACCCCGGCCTTTGTGGCGGCTGAGGATGCGGCAGACCTCGATTTCCCGCTCTGGTTCGTGCCCGGACGGGTCCTGCTGCAGCAAGAACGGGAGATCAACATCGTTAAAGGACGCCGAAACAACATCCAGAGGGACGAATTCGTGGAGATGAACCCCACCGACGCCGCCTCATTGTCCATCGAAGAGGGCGGCAAGGTGGAGGTGGAGATGGAGATTGGCCGGCTGTGCGGCTTGGCCCGGATCAACGAATCCGTTCCCATCGGCGTTGTCGCCTCAACTTCCCTCTTTGGGCAGTTGGCGGTGAACCTGCAAAGCAGCGAGGAGATGGAGCCCGCTTCCCGAGTGCCGGGACTGGATATCCGCCGGGCCCGCATCAACAAGATCGACTAGACGAGATCAGATATAGATCGAGACTTGGTCACCCATGGCCAAGTAGCAGTAATAGTGGCATCAAATCAAGGAGTAACAATGGTAGAGGTAATAACCACGGGGGAGGCCGGCGCTCCGGACCTGACCCCCAACCCTGCGTTTCCCACAGCCAGATTGATAGAACGCCGGGACGTGACCGAAGACTTGATGGTCATCAGATTAGAACCGTCGGAGAAGTTTGTCTTTAAACCCGGCCAGTATTGCACCCTGGGATTGGGCAAGATCGAACGGGCTTATTCCATCGCGTCGGCGCCCTACGAGAAGTACCTGGAAATCTTCGTGGAGTTGGTGCCCGAGGGAGAACTGACCCCGCGGATGTGGGAACTAAAGGTGGGCGACTGCATGTCCGTCCGGCCCAGGGCCAAAGGCATCTTCACCATGGACCGGAAGATGCATTACCACTACATGCTGGCCACCGTCACCGGACTGGCCCCTTCAATCAGCATGGTCCGCCAATACCTGCATGACGGTGCCGACGAAGGTCACGTCTTTTACATCATGTACGGGGCCAGCTACGCCGACGAATTGACCTACGACGTAGAGTTTAATGAATTGGCCAAAAAGCACCCGGAGACGATAAAGTTCGTCCCCACGGTCAGCCGCCCGACAGAGGACAGGAATTCCGGTTGGAAAGGCGTAACGGGGCGGGTTAATACCATCGCCGAGGAGTACCTGGAGAAGTTTAACCTCCCCAAGCACGACACCAGAGTGTACGCTTGCGGCCATCCGGGCATGATTGAAGATGTGAAAGGGAAGCTCGTGCCCGAGGGCTGGAACTTCATCGAAGAGCACTTCTGGAAACCCTAACCCTCAAATACCAATAGAGCTAGTGCCGCATCTAGGTGAAATTGACGAACAAGATTTCACCCCCACTCTAACTCTCCCCCTCGAGGGGGAGAGAACTTGTCCCTTCCCCCCCGCAAGGGAGGTGCCTCGAAAGTATCGACTGCACCTAGTGTTCGGTTTAACCTGCGCTATCAATACGGCATCTGAGCGTAGCGAAGGGTCTGCCAAGGTTATGATTGGAAGATTCTTCGTCGCTTCACTCCTCAGAATGACCGTTTTGAGGTAAGTCCCTCGCAAGGGAGAAGTCAGAGATGGGGCGTTAACGGACCTTATCAGGTGACCGGCGGGTGCTCCCACCGGGCGGAAATGGGAGTAGAATGGCCGGTGTAATCCATAGTGCATGGTTGGGTAGTGACGCCGATTCGCCGCCAATATCTCAAGATTAAGAGCGCCCATCCGGACGCGATTCTGCTGTTCCGGATGGGCGATTTTTACGAGACATTCGACGACGACGCGGTACTCGCCGCCAAAGAGCTTGAGATTACCCTCACCTCCCGCAGCATGGGCAAGGGCCTGCGGGTGCCCCTGGCCGGGGTGCCGGCCCATTCCCTGGACAACTACCTGGCCCGGCTAATCAAGAAGGGCCACAAGGTCGCCATCTGCGAACAAACCTCCGACCCGGCAACATCCAAGGGTTTGGTCGACCGGGACGTGGTCCGGGTGATTACTCCGGGCACTGTGCTCGAGTCCTCCATTCTAGACCAGAAGACCAACAATTACCTGGCCGCCGTGTCCGAAGGCGACGGCCGAACGGGCCTGGCCTACGTGGACATCACCACCGGCGAGTTCTCGGCCACCGAACTGGGCCCCGATGAACTGCCCCTGGAACTGGAACGCATCGCCGCCGCCGAGGTGCTGGTTCCCCAATCGAATGAGCTTCCGTCATGGACCTATTCTGGGACGTATCCCGGTAGCAAGGGAGCCGGACCCAAGTATGAACTCACCCCAGTGGAACCGGGCGATTTCCGTCCGGATGAGGCCCGTCAGGCGCTGCTATCCCATTTCGGTATCCTCACTCTGGAGTCATTTGGCTGTGAGGGTATGGACCTGGCCGTCGCCGCCGCCGGGGCCATCGTGGGCTACCTGGACCGGACACAAATGGCCGCCAAACTCCAGCTTTCCAATCTGGCCATCTACTCCGCCGGCAGCTTCATGGCCCTGGACTCCCAGACCCGCCGCAACCTGGAGCTATTTGCGGCGGGACGCAACGAAAGCAAGGAACTGTCCCTGCTGGCGGCCCTGGACCGCACCAAGACTCCCATGGGTGGCAGGCTGCTGCGCCAGTGGCTGGGCCAGCCACTGCTGGACCTTTCGGGACTGGAGCGCCGCCAGGACGCCGTGGACCACTTCTATCGGGACGGCCTCAAACGGGCGTCCGCCATCTCCTCCCTGGCCAGGGTCTCCGACATAGAGCGCATCGTCGGGCGTATCGTATCTGGCGCCGTAGCTCCCAGGGAGTTGATTGCATTGAAGGACGGTCTGGACGCCGTGCCCAGTCTGCGGGAGCTGCTGGACGCCCCCGATTTGGATTGGCTTAACGACCAACTAACTCCATTGCCCGATGTATGCTCGCTGATTGCCGGGTCCATCGTCCCGGAACCGGTGGGCGTTGTGGGCGATGGTAACGTCATAAAACCCGGTTTCTCGCCGGAGATGGACGAACTAAAGAGCGCCTCCACCAACGCCCGGCAGTTCATCGCCGGACTGGAGCAGAGAGAAAGGGAGCGGACGTCGATCAAGGGCCTGAAGGTGGGCTACAACCAGGTCTTCGGCTATTACATCGAGGTCAGCAAGGCCAATGCAGGCCAGGTGCCCGAGGACTATATACGCCGTCAGACCCTGACCAACGCCGAACGGTACATCGTCCCCGAGTTGAAGGAGTACGAGTCACTGGTGCTGAACGCCCGGGAGCGCCTTGAAGAGGCGGAGCGGGCCGTCTACCGCCGGGTCTGCGCCCAACTGGCTGAATCGGCCAATGCCATGAGCCGCGTAGCCGCCGCAATCGCCCGGTTGGATGTTTTCTCCGGCCTGGCCGACGCCGCGGTGGAGAACGGCTACGTCCGTCCCACGCTGGACCTGGGCAATGCCATCCGGGTTAAGAATGGCCGCCACCCCGTGGTGGAGCGGGTATTGGACACCGGCGCCTACGTGCCCAACGACGTGGAATTGTCCAACGACGAGACCAGGATGGTCGTGCTGACCGGGCCCAACATGGCCGGCAAGTCCACCTACATCAGGCAGGTGGCCATCATCACTCTCATGGCCCAGATCGGCAGCTTTGTCCCGGCCTCAGAGGCCACCATTGGCCTGGTGGACCGCATCTTCACCAGGGTGGGGCTGCAAGACGACTTGGCCACCGGCCAGTCGACATTCATGGTCGAGATGGTGGAGACCGCCGCCATCTTGAATCAGGCCACGCCCCGCTCTCTGGTGATCCTGGACGAGATTGGCCGGGGCACCAGCACCTACGACGGCCTGTCCATCGCCCGCTCGGTGATCGAGCACATCCACAACGATCCCAGGCTGGGCTGCAAGACCCTGTTCGCCACCCACTACCACGAGCTTACCCGCCTGGCCGCCAGCCTGCCGGGGGTGCGGAACTACAGCGTGGCGGTGACCGAAGAGGGCAACAAAGTGGTCTTCTTACACCAGATCGTGCCCGGCGGGGCCGACAAGAGCTACGGTGTCCATGTGGCCCAACTGGCCGGGCTGCCCCAGGGGGTGATTAACCGCGCCTGGGAAGTTCTGGCCGAACTGGAGGCCCAGAGCGCCGCCAACGGCCGAAAGCGCAGCCGGTCCCGCGCCCACTCAACGGGGGAACCGGTACAGCAAATGGCCCTCTTCAACGGCGACCAGAAGTTGCAGGTACTGCTCCAAGAACTGGACATCCCCAACCTGACGCCTCTGGAGGCCATTAACAAGCTCTACGAACTGCAAAAGGAGGCCCACCAGCAAGGGGCCTGACCCGCCTTGACCCGGTCCCCCTTTCCTCCGGCCGGCTGCGGGTATAAAATATGCTGGGGAATTTTGGATCCCGGTCCACGGATTACAGTTCCGGAATCAGAGTACCTGAGGCGATTAAACGCCCCAACTTTGGAGGTCAAATTGAGCCAGACCGTTGAATTCTATTGGTGGCCTCGTTGATCGACCTGTCGGAAAGTAAGAGAGTTGCTCTTACAGAAAGGACTTGAGGTCTCGGACCGGGATTTCTTCAAGGACGCCCTAAGCGAGCCGGAGATCCGTGAACTGGCGTCCATGGGGGGAACGGAAAATATCTTTGCCCGGCGCAGCCCCAGCCTCAAGAAGATGGGTTTGGCCGACAAAGAACTCTCGGACGATGAGATGGTCAAACTGATGTTGCAGGAGCCCAAGTTGGTGCGCCGGCCCCTGCTCAAGGTGGGCAACAGGCTGATGGTCGGCGGCGGAAACGCCGTAGTGGAAGAGGCCATAGCCGAGGCCAGTTGATGGGGCGGGATTCCGGTCGAATATTTCAAATAACCGACGCATCTGAACAATGAATCTACGGGCCGTCTGGACTATAATCATGACTCGTATTAATCAAATTTCAGAAATATCCAGTCATGGAAGGCCCGATACCTGCCAATGAAAATCTTCTTCGATGTGGACTACACCATCCTCGGGTTGGACAATAGCCTGAGGCCGGACACCAAGGAAACGTTCCAGGCGCTGTTGGACGAAAACCACGAGATTTATATCTGGTCCGGGATGGGGGAGCGGTGGGAGGTCGTCAACAAATTCGAATTAAACCCCTTTGTGAGCGGTGTCTACGAAAAGCCCACTCACCATTTCCACGAACGTCTGGAAGAGTTGGGCGTGCCTTTCGAGCCCGACTTTGTCATCGACGACTATCCGGAGGTGGTTTCCGCCTTCGGCGGCGTTTGGGTCCCGCCATACTTCTTCAAGCGGTCCGTGGACAAAGAGATGGAGCGCATCTACCGCATAGTCTGCGACTTTACCGCCACGGGCACATCGGAAGACAAGCAGTACCGAGAGAAAGGCTCCACAGTTCCGCTCTTCTGACCTTATTCCGTACCTTCTTTTGGCTGGGGCTTCGTCATGCCCATTAAAGTCCTCCCCCAAGACCTGGTCGCCATGATTGCCGCCGGCGAGGTGGTGGAACGCCCGGCCTCGGTGGTCAAGGAACTTGTCGAAAACTCCGTAGACGCCGGAGCCAGCCAGATTATCGTGGAGATTAGGGCCGGAGGCGTGGAGCAAGTCAAGGTCATCGACGACGGCCACGGCATCCCCGCCGAAGAAGTGGAGTTGGCTTTCCGGCGTCACGCCACCAGCAAGATAGATAGCCAAGAACAGCTCGGCGCCATCGCCACCTTGGGCTTCCGAGGCGAGGCCCTCCCCAGTATCGCCGCCGTCTCCCGCACCGTCCTGACCACCCGGCAGCCCCTCGATCCTGGTGGTTTCCGCCTGGAACTGCTCTGGGGTGAGCCGGTGTCGTCCGGCAGCCAGGGCTGTCCACCAGGGACCGCCGTTGAGGTCTTGGACCTGTTCGGCAACCTGCCCGCCCGGCGCAAGTTCCTGCGTTCGGCCTCGGCGGAGACTTCCCGCGTCCAGGAACTGGTCAGCCGCTACGCCCTGGTCTTTCCGGGAATACGCTTTCAGTTGTTGATGGACGGCCGCACCTCGTTCACCAGCCCCGGCAACGGTCTCCCCAGGGAAGCCATCCTGGCGGTTTACGGTCCCCAGGCCGCCACCGCCATGCTGGAGGTCCGCGGAGAGGACTCGGAAAGCGGTTACCAGGTGAACGGGTTCGCCAGCGCGCCCAGCCTGACCCGGGCCAACCGCACCTACATGACCTTCTTTGTAAACCGCCGCTGGGTCCAGAGCCGAATGCTGTCCTTCGCCGTGGAAGAGGCTTACATGGGTCTGCTCCAAGTGAAACGCTATCCCCTAGCGGCCCTGAACATCAGCATCCCCTACGAGGACGTGGACGTTAACTCCCATCCGGCCAAGCGGGAGGTTCGCTTCAGGGACGAGAGCCGGGTGTTCTCCACGGTGCAGCGGGCCGTGCGCGCCGTGCTGGTGGCCGATTCGCCGGTACCTTCGCTGGCGCCGCCCCCGGATTCAGACTATGCGGCGGCCGCGGCGCCGTCGTTCTTTCCCAGGAGCGCTTTCGGCGGCGTCCGGAACGGCGGAGGGATGCCGGATTACCCGGGTGGAAGCTCAGGGGGCCCGGCCGATGCGGCGGTGCTCCGACAACCCGGGCCGCCTTTGAAGGTAGTGGGCCAGCTCAAGCTCACCTACATCGTGGCGGAGGGGTCCGAAGGAATGTTTCTGGTGGACCAGCATGCGGCCCACGAGCGGGTGCTTTTCGACCGGATCCGGCAGCAATCGTCGGAAAAGGAACCCCAGTCCCAGCCCCTATTGGAGCCGGTGCCCGTGGAACTCACTCCCGCTCAGGGAGACACGCTAAAGACTAATGAAGAAGCGCTGGAGGAGTACGGGTTCCAGTTCGAGCCCTTCGGCGACGGCAGCTACCTGCTCCGCGCTGTTCCCGCAATCTTTGGCGAAAGCGACCCGGCCGAGTCGCTCTTGGACGTGCTGGACATGACGGCCTTTGAGGGGTTGGTGCGGCAGAAAGAAGACGTGACTGCGGCGTCGATAGCCTGTCAGGGAGCGGTTCGGGCGGGGAAACCGTTGACTGAGCCGGAGATGATTGCGCTGCTGGAGCAACTGGAGGCCACGCCCAATCCCCACACCTGTCCCCACGGCCGGCCCACCATGGTCCACTTCAGCTCCCACCACATGGAAAGGGAGTTCGGCCGACGTTAGATACGGGTTAACCGTTCGGACGCCAAACATTTACACGGAAAGGGAGTTTGGCCGACGTCAGATACGGGTTAGCCGTTCGGACGCCAAACATTTACATGGAAAGGGAGTTTGGGCGGCGCTAGTTCAGTAGGCGCGTCATAGGGCCTGCCAGTAGCGGCGGCCCTCGGCCCGCACCACCCGGCCGAACCCGGTGCTGTGGCAGATGGCCATGGGGGTGTTTCCCGCCTCGGCGTGGTCCACCATGCGGCCCCTGGTCTGGACCGCTTGGTCCGGGTCGGCGTCAAAGCTGAAGATCCAATCGGTCTCGGTGACTTGGGCCGGGTTGTGGAACACATCGCCCAGAATCAGGGCGCTTTGCCCCAAAGAGGTGATGGACAGGCTCATGGAGCCGGGAGTGTGGCCGGGGGTGGTGATGGCCGTTACTTCGCTGGTCAGCGCTTTTTCGCCGTCCAGAAGGTCTTGCACGCCCAGCCGCTCCAACGGCGCAACCATCTCCTCCCAGTAGGTGAACCCAAATATCTCTTCGTCCTTTGGGGTGCTGAAAGCAGCCCAATCAGCCTGGTGGGCGACGTATCTTGCATTGGAGAATGTGGCGGCGGGGCTGGCGCCCCTCGCGCTGAGGTTCCAGCCGACGTGGTCCGGGTGCAGGTGCGTCAGGAAGACCACGTCGATGTCGCCCGGCTGGACCCCTGCGGAATCAAGCTCGGAAGCCAGGTTGCCCTCGATGCCGCCGCCGAACATCCCGATGGTTCCGGGGTTGGACGCGGTGTCGCCGATCCCGGTGTCCACCAGAATGGTCTGTTCTTGGGAGCGTATCAGGTAGCATTCGAAGTGGGCCCGTATGTTGTCGGGACCGTTGAACGCTTCGGGGAAGCGCTCTTTGTAGGGTGCCCAAGCTTCGGCTGTGACTTGGGGGAAGGTCATTTCCAGTGGCAGAGCGGCCTCGGCGTCGTGCATAACCAGGATTTCGACGTTGCCTACGGTGAGTCTAACTTCTGCGATGGCTCCTCCTGGAATCCATATCTGGGAAGGTTAGACCTGAGCACCGATGCTAGACGGCCAAGGGCCTTGGGCCGGGCGGTTTTTCTAAGAAGAAAGGGGACAGGCCGTCTTAGCCGCGGCGGCGCGGGTCCCGGCGGGGGTCTGATGCTGGATGGAAGATGGAGTCGTCACCGGGGAAGTCTTGGGAGGCCGCTTTTTCTTGGTTGCTGCGGAATCGGCCCAGCATTCCCAACGGTCCGCCGACGATGGCCATGGCGGCGACGCCCAGGCCCATCTTGGCGAGGAAACTGCGGCGTGACTCGGCGGACTTTGGTTGGGACTCAATCTGGTCGGGTTCAATCTGTTCGGCCAAGCTATTCTCCTGCCGGAGGGCCCTATGGTGGGCGTGATTTCGCTGGGGTCAGATAGCCACGGTCAGATTGATTGTACAAGACGGGCCGCGATTTGCAACAACGGGACTTACCGTCAATTGGTCAATCTTGCTCTCTGCTGCTACTCCGTGTCCGCGTCGTCCATCACCATCTGGGCCACCAACCTGCCCATGCGCACCGAATAGTTGGTGCCCCGGTCTTCGGGATAAATCTGGGTGGTGTTGGCCAGGTATAGTCCCTTGACCGGAGTGCGGTGGTCCGGGATCCCGGCGCCGTAGTTGACACCCACGATGGGCTGGGCGCCGTCAACCCGGTGATGATGGTGTTCAATCACCCAGGACCGGTCGAAGTCGGGGTTGATTTTCTGGAGATGGGGCACGAACAGGTCCATGAGCTCCTCGGCCGATTTTTGGTACAATTCGCTGTCCCGGCTGGGATAGTTGCTGATGTAGAGGATGTGCTTGCCGCCGTAGAGTTCCGGGTCAATCAGGTTGGTATGTTCAATCAAGGCCACGAAGGGCATGTCCGGGTCCGCGATGTTGAGCCAGTACTTGTTCGTGAACGGCCGGTCCGATACCAGCACCATCAGCACCGCCGACAGGTAATTGACGCCCTCCAACTTGTCTTGGTACTCCTTGGGCAAGGGCGGCGCCAGCCGTGTGAACACGTATGACGGCGTGGTGGCGACGATGGCGTCGTACTCCCGCCGCTCATTTTCGGAGCCCTCTACTTGAACGTCCAACCCGGTGGCCACCCCCGCGGATTCAACAATCTTGGTTACCGAAGCGGAGGTATGGACCACGCCGCCCTGTTGGACGATACGCTCCGCCAGAACTTCGATCACCTCGCCGAAGCTGCCCATTGGGTATCCCAGGCGCTCCCGCTGTCCGGTCCCTTTCCGGGAGGCCACGCGCAGGTAAATCTTGCCCCAGAGCCAAGTCATGCCAATGCGGTCGTAAAACGCCCCGAACTTTCCCCGGAGCAGGGGTTCCCAGATGACCTGGTATGCCCGTTGTCCCATGCGGCGTGTCAGCCAGTCCTTGGCCGTGACGTTCTCGAACTTCCGGTAGTTGCGGGTTTTCTGCAACACCAGGGTCCAAAGGCCCACTCTGATGCGCTGGAAGACGGACAGCGGTTTGAACCGCAGCAGGTCCATGGGGGTGGCGAAGTCCCAGATCTTGCCGCCGTGCTCGTCGTTCAGATAGAAGCCGACGCTGGACTCCAGCCAAGCCAAGCCGCCGCCCAGGCCCAACTCGTGAATCAACTCGGTCATGTCGGTGTCGCTGACGAAGAGGTGATGGTAGCCGCGCTCCAACCGGCCGCCGAACACGTCGAAGGTGGACGCTTGGCCGCCGAGAAATGGCGCCTGCTCGAACACCTCCGCGAAGTGCCCAGCCTTGGTCAACTGGTGGGCGGCAGCCAGTCCGGCCACGCCGCCTCCGATGATGCCGACGCGCATCAGCTGCCCTCGCCGGTAGTCTCGCCAGCCAATCCCGGAGCCGTATCCGGGCCGCCGGGTTGGCGGGCGGCGGTCAACTCCCAAAGTGACAGGTTGTTTATCAATAGCAGGGCCAGGCCGGCCAGGTTGACCGGCAGCCAGAGGGCGACCAAGTGAACGAATACGCTGTAGGCTCCCGCCAGTGAGGCCCCCACTCCCAGTGCCATCAGCGTCTGCTGGGCTACGACTTCGAAGGGCCCTATGCCCCCGATGGCGCTGGGTACCGCGGTTGCCAGGTTGGATGTGGCGGTCACCAGGACAACCACCAACAGCAGGACGCCCACCGAGCCGAAATGGCCGTCGATGCCAAATGAATAGGCCAGCAGGAAATACATGGAACCTTCCAGCAACCACACCGGAAGGGAGTAGAAGAAGAGCCCAAGGTGCTTGGCGGGGGAGTTCAACACCGCAAGGCCGGCCACGAAGGTCCGGAAGATTTCTTTCGCCTTGGGACGTGGCCCAGAGGGTACGATGTTCAACCAAGTCTCCATCCGGTCGGCGAAGGACGCCGAACTACCCAGGAGGGTGAAGAAAGCCAGAAAGACTGAAAACACCGAGACGGTTGCAACCAGAAAGATGATACCGGTGGTGCGGGAAACGTCGGCCGCGCCGTCAAATTCTCCCAACAACAGCAACCAGGGCGCGGCGAGGGCGGCGAGAGCCAGTAGGGTGATGCCGTCGTAGACCCGCTCCACGGCGATGGTCGCCAGGGCCGAACTGGTATTGACGTTCTCTTGGCGGGACAGGTAGTAGGAGCGGACCACCTCGCCCAGCCGCACGGGCAGCAGGTTGTTGGCCATATACCCGATTACCACCACCGGATAGAGGCGGCGCACGGGAATGGCGCTCATTGGGGCCAGCAGATATCGCCAGCGGGCGGCGCGGAAGAAGACTGCGATGAAGTAGATGGCGATGGACGGTGCCAGCAGGGAGTAATTGGCGTCCCAAAGGGCCTCTTTAAGCTCGCCTAGGTCCACCTGGTACAGAAGGAGGAGCAGCAAGCCCAGGCTGACCCCTCCACCCAGCCAGAACTGCCATCTATTGGAGATCAACTAACCTGGTCCTTCTTTCCCGGCCAACGGGCTTTGCCTCAAAAGAAATAATCATGGCCCGTGACATTGAGCTATTTACGCCTCCCTTTGTCCCCCGATCCTTCCGCGGAAGGATCGGGGTCTCGTTCTCCCTGCGTCGTCATTCCCAGTTGAATCGGGATTCTTCGTCGGCCTACGGCGCTCCTCAGAATGACAGTTTTGACGCAAGCCCCGGCCGATGGGTATCTCGCCTTAGTCTCTCGAAGGTCGGCCTGGGTCAGATTGGCCGGTGGGGCCGGATTCCAGTATACCCGCTCAAGACAGCACACTCCGCGTTCCAATGCCCGGCTGCCCGTCACCGGCTGCCCGTCACCGGCTGAATGTCACCGGCTGAATGTAAAGTAGTCGCCGGTGAACCAGTCCTGCTCCAAGTCCCGGAAGATCCAATAGCCTAGGACGCTGCGCCAGGCCCCTCTGCTGGCCGCCACGTCCTTGAAGAACCCCAAGTCCGCCTTCAGTTCCTCCTTCCACCCTTCATCTTGGCGCACTTCCAAGGGTCTGCGGTAAGTCTCGGGAAACCACAGCAGGCTGTGCAGGGCCTCGCTCTTCTCGTACCCTTCCAGTTCGGCGCCATCCCGATCGGCGTGGGACGAGGTTAGCATCAATATCGTGGGTTTAAACTCGTCCTCCCCCGGAGGTTCCTCCAGGGAGATGCAGCCATCGTTCCAGTCGTCGTCACCCTCTTTCTTGAAGCAGGTAAAGCGCAGGAGCCCTTCGGACTCGGCGTTCCGTACGTACCATTGGAAGGGGTACCAGACGTCATAGTCCACCTCCACCGCCCGCCGCGGCGCAAGGCTGGGCGGGAGGCCATCACCCGCCTCTTGGGTTTCCGCGGAGAAGACCCGGTCATCCAGGTCGGCAAAGGTCCCCCTCAGATCGGAGCCGCCTTGGGCATAGACCAGGATCTCGCGGTTGGAATCGTCGAAGGTGTATCCGGCCCGTAGGGCGCTCCAAGTCCCAAACCCCAATAGCAGGGCCGCGAAACCAAGGGATGCCAAGGCCCCGCCCTTGGCGGGAGACGTCACCCGCACCAGATAGGCAGTGGCGGCCAAAGCTGCCGCAGAACCGGCCAGCACGGCCCAGTGTGCGGCGGATAGCCTTCCCTCGCCACCGGTGTAGGCATACAGGAAATAGAGCCCGCCCAGAGCTGCCAACGGGGCCAGGAAGAACGACCCCACCGCCCCGAGCCGCAGCGCTTGCTTCCACCGGACCGACTGCGCCAATTCCCCCAGGAATTTGGCCGACAAAACAATCATCGGCAGGGTGATGTTCACCAGGAGCCAGGGCATCTTCTCGCTGGCCAGGGTGTAGGCCAGAAAGGTCGCGCCGGCCCACAGGGTTAGGAACAGGCCCAAGGCGTCTAACCGCCTTATGAAATAGACGGCCCCGGCGATGCCGAAGACCGCGGGGAGCAACTCGTAGACCGGCAGGCCCACGAAGTAGTAGTACCAAGGCTGGTTCCCCCGGGCCACATCCTGCTGGGCGATCCAGTAGCCCATGCCCTGCCAGGACCCGCTGAACACTCCCGACAGATGGGTGAAGAGGGTTGTATAGAGGGCGGCCCAGATGAAGTAGAAGATACCGGCGCAGACCAACCAAGCGCCGCCCAGCCAGCGCACTCCCAAGACCACCGAGAGGATGATTGTGCCGGACAGGATACCCAAGGCAACCACATAGTTGGCGGGCAGGCCGTTGGCCGCTGCTCCGATGGCCACCTCACTGGGCAGTATCCCGTCCACCACCGCTTGGAGGTCCACCACCGGGGTGAACAGAACGCCGTAGAGCGCCGTCACGACAGCCGGAAGGAACAGCAACAGCGCGCTTCGTTGGACGGGATAGCGGTGGTAGACCAGGACGCATAACGCGGAGATGATAAGAAGCACTCCCAACGTCAGGTCCAAGGCTGGCACCCCGCCGGTGTGGACCGCGTCCGCCAGCGGGCGGTAGAGCAGCAGCGCCACCCCGGCGGTAACCGCCAGGGGCGCTCCGGCCAGGCAGGCAAGCCGCTTGGGCGTCAAAGGCCCTCGGCGGAGCAGCCAAAACAACACCGCCAGTCCCAGAACAACCGCGGCGATATGGACCCCCAAGGGAAGGTCTTGCACCGGCAGCAGCAGCGTTTTCCCCTCCCATGCCGGCGCTCCCACCAGACCGGCGGCGCCGTCCACGTTGGCCACGTTCCTGCCCGTTTGCGGGTCGGGGTTGACCAACGTCAGGCCCATGGCCTCCTGAAAAAGGCCTGATAATGCCGACCATTGGGGCAGGGTTAGGGTCGCCAACAACAGGAAGAACCCAGCGGAGCCTTCCACCTGGGAGAGCTTTATCCGGCCCAGCGCCCAAGGCAGAAAATCTCCTACGGACACCAGAAATAACAGCAGTCCGAACACCCCCACCACCAGGTAGGCTGTTTCCTTGGTGGCGAACATGAAGGCCAAGATTGCCGACGCCAGGTAGAGGTAGCGCCGGTGTCCTTCATTTATGTACCGCCACATCAGCACCAAGAGCGACGCCGCGAAGAAGGCGATGATGATGTCGTTGCGCCCAAACCGGCTGAAGTAAAGAAGGGTCGGCGACAGGGCCAGCATCAACGCCGCCAGGAACGCACCGGCGCGGCCCAAGTAATCCCGGAAGAAATAGGGCACCGCCACCAGCGCTGTCCCAAAGAGGACGTAACACAGCCGGGCGGTCACGTCTGTGTCGCCGAAGATGCGGAACATCAGGGCGGCGAACTCGATTTGGAACGGGCCGTGCATCCAGGGCGAATGGATGTAATCGGCGCCGAACAGCCAGGGCCAGCCCAGGAAGCCACCGCCGCTCTCCGCCAGGCGCCAGGCGAAGTGCAGGTGGATGGCCTCGTCGTAGTGCATGGTGCGGCCGCCCAGTTCCCACAGGCGCATGACCAAGGCCACAATGACCACGGCCAAGAACCCGGCTTCCAACCGGCCGAAGGTGCGGCCGGCCCAAAGCCGGGAGGCCAGTTTTTCAAGGGAAAGAGCCGACTTGACCCGGGCGGCGCCTCTCTCGGCGTTCATCTGTTCCCAGCCGTTGATTGGACCATCTCGTAGACTATTACGCCGTCCTGCTCGAAGGCGGTTCTTAGGAATCCATCGAACTCCGCGAAGTCCGCCAGGTTTTCGCCCCCGTAGGTCCGCCGTTCTCTCGAACCCAGATAAACGTAACGCACATTGTAGGCGTCCAACAACCGGTGCACTTCTTGGGGGTCGTTGCTGCTGTAGATGGTCCGGACATCATCTTCCCGTCCCTGGAAAGGGGCCGATGAGTTGCGCCATTGGAGTTCGTGGCCCACCCAGCCTAGGATGGTCGGCAGTCCGGTGCCGGAGGATATCCGGGCGAATTCGGAGTAATCGTCTCCCACGGCCTCCACTATCCCGCCCCAAGGAGCCTTGTCTCTTAGCCACTGGATGGCTGCGTACTCCCCCGGAGCCGTCTGTTGTAGAAAGGCCAGTCCGTCCAGGGTGTTATCGTCCACCGTGTGGCCCTCCCGCAGGACTCCGGTGCGGTCCAGCACCGCTCCGACCGGGTAGTAGAACGACGCCACCAGCAGCACCGCCACCGCCCCGGCCCACAGAAACCGGCCGCCGCGCAAAAACCGGGCCGCCAGTATCGGGCCTACGGCGAACCTACCCAGCCGGAGGGAGCGTTGCACCGAGGTCCGTGCTGCCCATAGGTAGTACAGCCCGTAGCTCCCCACGATGCCCAGCAGCAGCCAGGCCTGGTAGTAGGTCTTGAACACCGTGTTCATCCGCCGGAAGGCGCCGCTGAACCGGTCCACGTTGTAGAAAAGCTCGGTTCCCACCAGCAGATAGAAAGCCAACGCCGCGAGGAGTAGGGGGAAAGCAGTTGCCTGTGCCAGCTTGAGCCTCGCCCGTTGCATGGCGCTGAACCCGGCCAGCGCCACCAGGGCTAGCCCCGGAATCACCAGAATCATCCGGCCGCCAATCTCGTCCAAGGCCGCTTTCGTGCCGCCGTCGATCCAGGTAACGAAGAACGCCACGCCGACCCAGACCAGGAACGGCGTCGACGCCACCACCATAATCAAGACTGCCGCTGAGGTATCGCCGTCGGAGGGCCGCATCAGACCCGGAAGCTGACGGAAGAGGAATGAGACGGACAGCAGGATGAACAGCCCCATCACCAAGAACAACAGGAAGGGCCTGGTGTTAACGTCCTGCAGCGGCAGGATGCCCGACGTTTGGGCTTCGAACCCACTGTAGAAGGGCAGGAACAAGACGACAGCCAGGGCCAATACGGGCACGATCACGACAGCGGCATCTATAGCTGCCCCGGTCAGGTTGCCCTCATGATCTCCGTAGGCCTTTACGAGTGCCACCGCCCCCAACATCGCGGCGATCATCGGCAGGTCCGCGATGTTGATGAAGGCCAAAGACCCGATGAATAGAGCGATGGCCAACGGCTCCACCGGATGGTCCCTCAACCATCTCAACCCCAATCTTTCCGTGGACTGGTATAGGTTGAGACACAGTCCCAGGCCCAAGATGACGAAGGGCAGGCTCATCACGTGGGGGTGCAGGTCGCCCAGGATGAAGCTGAACATCGGGAACTCGGTGATCGTGTAGTCCAAGCTCTGGCCGCCGGACAGGGTGTCGATCACCCGGCTGGCCCGGAACCACCACCACGGGCCGTCAGGGAAGGCCCCGGAGCCCGGATTCCCCCCCTCAAGGCCCTTGATGCCCACCCACTCCCAGAAACCTCCGCCGGCCCAACCCTGGAGATGCACGAACTCCATGGCCCCTTCCAGGTTTCCGGCCAGGAGTATCAACACCGGGGCGGCCCCGCCGAAGGCGACGCCGGCCTTGAGGCTCCCGCCCGACAGCCGTACCAGGTTGTAGACCAGTCCAAAGGCACCCATGGCCACCAGCGCCGGGACCAGGGCCACGCCCAGGTTGTAGCCCACGCTGGAGGCGACCCCGGTCAACTGGGTCAAGAAAGCCATCATGAAATGGCCGAAATAGTAGTAGCTGATGGAATTTCCAGAAAGCCAGGGGTCCTCAGGCGGGAAGAACCGGCTCTGGAGCACCGCGTTGATGAACCCGAAGTCCATGGGCTTTTCGGTGATGGTTGTTTCGGCAGTACTGATGGCGGGGGCCTCGGAGACGATGCCCAGCCACATCAGGAAGAACCCGATGAACAATAGCTCAGCCGCCACCAGCACGGGCCAGTGCTGGCGTACAAAGTCCTTCAACTCCGGCAAGACCCGGCGCAACAAGAATGCGCTGGGGACGGCGGCCACGACGAGGATGAGGATGATGGTCAGTTGGGTGTTGGGAGCTATGTGGGACAGGCCCAGGACCCACAGGACGTAGGAAAAGAACACCATGGCCGCCGGTTTTGCCAGGGTGAATCCCCGGTCGGGCAGCCTCCGGAACAGCACGAATGCTGCGGGAAGCGCCACGATTCCCAGGGCCTCGATGGCGATGAACCAGCCAAGGGCCTCTAGCACGGCTTATCTATCAAACACCGGGATCGAGTGGGCAACGATACGGGCAAAGACCGGGCCAGCAGGGGTCTGGTGGGTCTGGATGTGGGGGTCAGGGGACGGGCGCCAGCAGTGAATCCACGAAATCCCGCGTGTCGAAGGGGGCCAGGTCCGAAACACCTTCGCCGGTGCCGATGAACAGGATGGGCATCTGGAGTTCCTGTTTGATGGCGATGACGATGCCGCCACGGGCCGTTCCGTCCAATTTGGCCAGGAATATGCCGGTACAATCCACTGCTTCCTTGAATGACTTGGCTTGGGCCAGGCCGTTGTGGCCGGTGGTGGCGTCCAGGGTCAGAATCACCTGGTGGGGGGCTTGGGGTTCCAATCGGGCCAATACCCGGTGGACCTTGCGTAATTCCTCCATCAGGTTGGACTTGGTGTGCAGCCTGCCGGCAGTGTCGATAATCAAGACGTCGGCGCCCCGCGCTTTGCCTGCCTGGTAGGTGTCATAGGCTACCGCGCCGGGGTCGGCCCCCGGCTCGTGGCTAATAACATCTACGCCTGTCTGCTGCCCCAGGATCTCCAACTGCTCGGCGGCGGCGGCCCGGAAAGTGTCCGCAGCGCCCAGGATCACCTTCTTGCCCTCTTGGGTGAAGTGGTGGGCCAACTTGGCGATGCTGGTGGTCTTGCCGACTCCGTTGACGCCCACCATCAGTATTACATACGGCCCCGTAACCTCAGCCTCATCCGTCCAGAGAGATTCGGCGTTTTCAATTTCCATGCCTGCCACCAGGTTCTCTTTCAGCGACTCGAAGACTTCGTCGCCCGATTCCAGTCCCCGCTCCTTCACCGTGGCCTTCAATTCTTCGATGATGCGCAGAGAAGTGTCCACGCCAACGTCCGAGGAGATTAATATCTCTTCCAACTCTTCCCAGACCGCGTCGTCCAACTTGGACGATCGTAAAACGTTAAGGATCCGCCCGAACCACCGCTCACGGCTGGGTCTCACCGCGTCCTGGGTGTGTTCGATGTTCTCTTGGTGGTTCCGTTTGAAAAATCGCAGCATCTATCGTCCTGCGGCCTGCGGGTAAATATTTCCGGTCTGCATCGGCCGGGGTGAAGAGAGGGAAGGGCGAAGACGGGGTTGCGGTCTAGATGTCGTTGGAGAGTGCGACCAGGGCGGCCTGCGCCGCCGCGCCTTCGGCCTCCGACTTCTTACCGGCGACGCCGGTGCCCACCACTTGGCCGTCCACCAACACCTCCACGGTGAAAATCGGACCGTGGTCGGGCCCCTCGCTGCTTACCAGACGGTATTTGGGGGGATTCAGCCCCTGTCCCTGGACCATCTCTTGAAGGCGGGACTTGGGGTTCTCCGGTGGCACGCCGGCACGCTCGACTTGCGTCAGTTCGACGTCAATCAACCTGAGGATGAATTGGCGGGTAAATTCATTGCCTTGGTCCAAGTAGACCGCCGCCACCAAGGCCTCGAAGGCCGCCGCCAAGACCGAGTCTTGTTGGTGTCCATTGGTGGATTCGACGCCCTTTCCGACCAGCAGATAACTGCCCAAGTCGATTCGCCGGGCAATCTGCGCCAGGGTCTCGCGGCGGACCAGGGAGGAACGGGTCTTGGTCAGCTGGCCTTCGTCCGCATCGGGAATGCGGCGGTACAATTCGGTGGAAACGGCCAGTTCCAAGACGGCGTCGCCCAGGAACTCCAGCCGTTCGTAGGACTCGGATGGGTCGAGGCCGTTCTCGTTGCAGTAGGAACGGTGTACCAGGGCCAGACGAAGCAGGCTGGGGTCCTTGAATGAGAACCCCAGCACTGATTCTAGCGCCTTGATTGAGGTGGTACCGTCTCTAGATGACCCCATGAGGCCACGGGGGCTGGGGGCGCTTGAACTCGCCGACGTGGTCGAACTGACTCATGGTCTTGGACAGCGTCTCGTAAATCTCCGCCGCCTGTTCATCCGGGGGTATGAACATCTTCAGGAAGGTGGCATTCCCCTCGCCGAAGATGAAGGTTGGCACACCGAAGGCCCCGTACTCTTCCACGGCGATGGTGTGGGACTTGCCGATGTCCTTCAACAGGTCGGGGTCCGCTTGGTCCTCGCTGAAGCGGGCCATGTCCAGGCCGGCGGCAACGGCGGCTTCTTCCATGACGGCCGGGTCTAGGAGGTCCTTCTTGTCTTCGTGCCGGGCCCGGAGCAGGGCCATGAAGAAGGACTGGAACGCCTCTTCGCCCTGGCGCTTGGCGGCCAGACCGGAAACGTGGGCCAGGAAGGTGCGGTCGGTGCCGTCTATCACCTCGGGCTGGTCCCAAAGTTTAATGTCTTGCTCTTTGTCGCTATTGACCTGGGCAAGGGAGAAGGGTTGCCAATCGACTTTGATTGTCTGTCCGGTAGACTCTTCAACCTTCGACAGCCACACGGCTGCGTTGTACACAAAGGGTCAACGGAAATCGTAGTAGGTGGTGAATTGGGCATCGGCCATCGTGGTACCTCCCAAAGGTCGGCGTTTGGCGCGGCTATGCGCACGATTGGATTGTATCGACCGGTCTACCTGTTGTCAAAGCGCAGCAGGCAGATTTTCTTGGGCTTTGGTCCGAGAATGTTTGCACCGGCCTCACGCCTGCCGCAAGAGGTCACCATGCTATAATTCTGGCTCCGGTCCTCGCCCTCTACAGGAGGCCCTCACGCCTAAATCCCGGCCCGATTCCCCGTCAAACCGTATCTCCCTGGACCAAGTCGCCCGCGGCGTCAGCGGAGGCCAACTGGCGGTGTTCCGGTCCCTGAGACGCCGGGCCAATTCTGACAGCCTTCCCGTTTACATGGTTGGCGGTCCCGTCCGCGATGTCATTCTGGGCGTGCCGGTGCATGACTTGGACTTTGTCCTGTTGGGTGACGCCCCCGCTTTGGCTGAGGAACTGGCCGGGGAGCTTGGCGGCAGCGTAACGGTACACCCCAGGTTCGGTACCGCCACGGTGGAGACCGGCGGCGACCGGGTGGACGTGGTCACCGCCCGCAAAGAGGTATATCCCTTCCCGGGTTCACTTCCAGAGGTCTCGGCCAGTAGCCTTGAGGACGACCTGGCCCGGCGGGATTTCTCCATCAACGCTATGGCGCTTCCCCTGTCCGGTGACTCCCCGGAGGTTATCGACCACCACGGCGGCATTCGGGACCTGGAAAGAAGGTCGGTCCGCACTCTGCAACCCGCCAGTTTCGTTGACGACCCCACCAGGATGCTGCGGGCCGTGCGGTACCAGCAAAGGCTGGGTTTTCGAATTGCCGAGAGCACCTTGTCCGAACTGAAAGAATCGTTGGACGGAGGTCACGCAGCGGCGGTGACCGGGGACCGCTGGCGGCAGGAACTTCAAAAAATCTTCGATGAAGACCAGGCTGTTGAAATGCTGCTGCTGGCTATGGAACTGGGGGTGCTGGCGGCGGTCCATCCCGCGCTGTCTGATGGCCAAGCCCTGGCCCGTTTGGCCGCTGAGCATAGCCCGGAACCATCGAGCCTGAGTCCAATGGATTATCTTGCGGCCTTGGTCGCGCCTCTAACCGCCGCCGAGGGCGAAACGGTGAGCCGCCGGCTGAACTTGCCCGCTGCCTGGGCGCAGATGGTACGTGATACTATTGCACTAAGAGAATTGACTGCGGCCCTCTCCGGCCCGTCGGTAAAGCCCTCGGCCGTCTGCCGGGCGCTGGACGGGTTGGACCCCGACGCGATTGCGGCGTCGGCGCGGTTCTCCCAGGACCCCGGGGTTGCCGAGCGGCTTCGCCAATACCTGGGCGAGTGGCGGTTGATTGGACCGGCGTTGACCGGCGACGACCTGCTGGCAATGGGCGTGCCCCCTGGCCCCAAGATCGGGGAGGTCCTCCGCGAACTGAACTCGGCGAAACAGGACGGCCTGGTCGGCGGCGAAGATGAAGAGCGGGCCCTGGTGAATCAGATTATCTCGTGAGGGAGTTGATCTCCGGAAAATGGCAGAACAGATGGGCGTCCCCGAGAATCTGGAAACCCCCGAGAACGAACTGGAGTCCTGCGTCATCTGCGGCGAGGCCTTGGACGGGATCCAGGAGACCTCCTGCCAGATGTGCGGCGGGAAGTTCCACCAACCATGGAGCCAGGACAGCGACGTGCCCCAATGCGGCCGCATCGGCAGCCACGAGGACGCCCTGGCCATCGTATTCCTCTGCGACGACTGCTACTATGGCCGCCGCCCCTAGCCAAACCCTGGTGCCCCTTTCCCCAAAAAGCTGATAGCTGACGGCTGACAGCTCGTCCCCCAAGGAGAACTCGGCCATGCAAGCAGTGTATATCGAAGCCCACGGCGGCCCCGAGGTCATGACCTACGGCGAGCGCCCGGAACCCCAAGTTGGGCCGGGCGAGGTCAAAATCAGGGTGAAGGCCACCGCCCTTAACCGCCTGGACCTCTACACCAGGGACGGCGGCCGTGGATTGGAGCGAGAATTTCCCCCGCCCTTGATTCTCGGCGGGGACTGCGCCGGTGAGATTGTGGAATGCGGCGATGGTGTGGCCGGACTCAAGCCCGGCGACCGGGTGGTGGTCAATCCCCGGCTCAGTTGCATGCAGTGCGCACCGTGCCTGGCGGGCCAGGACGACCTGTGCCGCCGGTCCCGGTTCTTGGGCAGCGCCGTCGACGGGAGCTACGCGGAGTACGTCTCCATCCCGGCGGCCAACGCCCACCTGTTGGCGGACAGCGTGTCCTTTGTACAGGCCGCCGCAGCCCCAACCACCTATCTGCCGATGTGGAACATGCTGGTGCGGCGGCTACAACTGAAACCGTGGCAGACCGTTCTGGTGCTCTCCGCCTCCGCCGGCGTCGGCACCGCCGCCATCCAGATGGCCAAAGACGTCATCGGGGCCTCGGTCATCGCCACCACCAGCAGCCCCGAGAAAGCGGCCAAGGCGGCAGAATTAGGCGCCGACGTAGTCATCAACTACAAAGAGGAAGACATCAGAGAGAGGGTGCGGGAGATTACCGGGGGGGCCGGTGTCGATTGCGTCGTCGACCATGTGGGGGCCGACTTCTTCGGGCCGGCATTTGCCTCGCTCCGCACCGGTGGGCGCTACGGCATCTGCGGGGCCACCACCGGGCTGCGTACCGAGTTGCACTTGGGCCAGCTATTTACCCAGCAGAAAGAGATTTACGGTGTGTACATGGGGACCAAAGAGGACATGCGGGAGATTGTGGAGATGCTGAACCGGGGCGCGGTCAGGCCGGTGGTCGACCGGACCTTCCCGTTGGCTGAGGCCGCCGCCGCCCATCAAGCCATGGAAGAGACGAGTTTCTTTGGCAAGTTGTTGCTGACGCAGGGGTAGGGGTGGTTCGACAAGCTCACCACGACGTGTACGCAATTGATTAGAGCTGTCTTCCAAAGGGATTATCGTCTCGACCCTCACGGTTTCATTCTCGACGGTGACACTGTCGACCAATAGTCTAAGCAGGTCTTGGCGCTCCTCGAATGACATTTTGTCCAGTCCTTCCTCGATTCGATTGCAAAAGGTCTCGAGATGCTCAAGCGCCTTTTCGGAGCCCTGCTCCGTTTCTGCCCTCCGGCTCAGGTCACGGGAAGTTCCATCCAACTCTTTAGTCCGTGCTCGTAGCTTGTCCATCTCCGTCTTGTAGCGTTTGAGGTCGATCGCCTCATTGGCGTACGCCTGAGTGAACCGGTCTTCTCGAATCCGAACCTGCTTCAGCGCCAGGTCAACCTGCCGAAGTTCATAATCCAGACTAGAACTGGTATCTGATCCTTTGAGCAGGCCTTGGTACTCATCGATCAGAATTTGTGGGTGCTGCAACGCCTCCGCCACCGCTGCCCAGGCTGCTTTTTCAAGCGGTTCAGCAGAGATGGCGCCAGGAGAACATTTCTGCCCGGTTGACGACGAACCCCAATGGGCACGGTTGCAACGGCACCCACTGTGGCCTCTCTTGGTGAATCCTGTGTAAGAGCCGTCACACCGAGGGCAGCGCACCAGACCACGGAGCAGATACTGGTGACGCCGGTTGTTGCGGCCAGAGAATTGGCTGTTGGCAAGCAGTTGCGATTGTGCTGCCTGCCAGGTGACATCGTCCACCAGGGCCGGCACGGGTATCAGTATCTCCTCCTGGCCTGATTGGCGGTAACGGTAGTTGCCTTTATAGACCGGGTTGGTCAACATCCGAAATACCGCCGTTGGCTGCCACTGAGCTGCTCCTTTTGCGGTCGCCACCCCCTCTTGGGTCAACTTCCTCGCTATGGATCTAGTACTTTGCTGATCATCCACCAACATCCGGTAAATGCGGCGGATGACCGCAGCTTGGTAATCGGAGACCTCCAACCTGGCGCGGCTGGACTCGTTCTTCTTTATCCAGCAGTACCCAAAAGGAGGGTGCCCTCCGACCAGAGCTCCCTCTCTTGCTCTCTGGAGCTTACCCCTCCTGGTCCGCTCCATGATCTTGGCCCGTTCGTACTCGGCAAAAAGTCCCTGCATCCCGAGAAGCATCCGGCTCTCCGGGGAATCGTCCACCGGGTAGTTGAGGAACTCCACCCGCATACCCGCCTTCTCGATCTCTTCCAGGACCAGACCCTGGTAAACGGCCTTCCGAGCCAGACGATCAGGAGAGTGAAATACCACCACATCCATCTCGCCGGTCCGGAAAGCGTCCCGAAGTCCATCGAGTCCGGGGCGGTCGAGGGTAGCGCCGGAAAACCCATCGTCGACGTACTCGCCGATATTTACGTATCCCCGCACCGCTTCCAGTTGGCTCTGTATGGTCTGTTCCTTCTCTTGAAGGTCCGTGCTCACCCTGGCGAAGATCGCGGCCCGTATCTCAGTCGGCATCAAGTCCTCCTTCTACGGTGATGGAGCCATCACCGATGGATTATCGTGTCTAAGCCGTATCTGCGGCGGCTATGCCCCGTTTCTTGAAGGGCACAGAAAACAGCGGCCGTCGGGCTTGCCCCGGAGTTGGAACCCAACCACGGCACTCGCCACCTGTTCGGCAGCCTCCTCGACCCTTTCACTCGAATCGTGTAGGGGTCGACGGATCTCGCGGATGCTGATCTGCTCAACCACCCAACCGTAGTTGTCGGCCTCGGGCTCCTCGGATAATGGAGGATTGCAGACAATCCAGTGAGCTTCGGACTCTTCATTAACCCCTGCTAGCAAAGCTTTGACCGTAGCCTCCGCCATGGGGGAAGCATGGACGTTCTCATATCCTCTCTGCAAGAAAAGGCCGCGAGCGTGTTCGATCACGCTTTTGCGGGATATCTGGAAGCGCTGCCACCGTCTAGTCCAACCGGCCCGCCCGTCCAGGGCCTCGGCCAATCCAGAATCGTGTTCCTTCAACCCCTTCAACAGAGTACGTGACACCTGAGGGGACACTTCAATGTCCCTATCCATGACTGGCGCTTTAGCGATCCCCTCCCGACCAAGAGAGCCTCCCCTCCCTGGGCCAACGCCGAACCTACTTGGTAGTCGAGCCAGTCGTCGGACTCCACGCCTGGACCGGTATTTTTGGGATGGGTCTGCACCGCCCATAAAACCCCCGCCGCCACCCGCTGCAGCAGATAGAAATGCTCGCCCAGATATTGGGCGTCCAGCTGAATATCGACGCTCTCCCAATGTTCTGTCTTATTGCCGGCCTCCACACGTTCCACCAGGCCCTTTGCCGTGCGGGGATCGATCCCCAGGGTTTTCCCGATAGCCCGGAAGGAAGTCCCCTTCCTTCTTAGGCTTGCAGCTTCTTCGACGATATCATCCCCGATCTTACGCTTAGCCATAGGTATCTCCGTACGCGTGATGGTGACAACATAACCAATGTAAGTGCATTAGTCAAGTATAATGCTGCTGTTTAATAGTTGTATTGACCCATATGTAGACCGTCAGCGATAATGGGACACATATAAGGGTAGGAAAACCCGAGAGTGGGAGGGTGGTGTGAGCTCCTGAAATGAGGGTAGAGTTACCCACAGAAAGGAGCAGATGTGTCCCAATTAGAAGTAAGCAAAGCAGAGGCCGCCGAGGAACGAAGCGAGCAGACCAGGTCTTTCGTCCGTACAGTGAAGGCGGCTGCCCGACGTAAGTACACCTCCGAAGACAAGATCCGAATTGTTCTGGAGGGCTTCCGCCGCGAGGTCACAGTCAACGACCTGTGCCGGCGGGAGGGGATCAAGCCCCACTCCTACTACTCGTGGACCAAAGAGTTCATGGAGGCGGGCAAGGAGAGGTTGACCCGTGACTCGGTTCGGGACGCCACTCAGCATGAGGTAGGGCAGCTCAAGCGAGAGAACGGGGAACTCAAGGAGCTAGTGGCCGATCTGTCGCTGGAGGCGTACCGTCTCAAAAAAACGGCCATCCCCGTGCCCCAGGACGCCAAGACCAACAAGGACTTGAGGACCGACCAGGAGGCGATCAGCCACCATGGAACCGTCTTACTATTCAGGAAGAACGCTCAGTCCTGTTATCAGCCAGAGAGATGCCAGAGCTGAGCTGCCGTCAGCTGGCCGCGTGGATCACCGACAACCAGGGCTTCTCAGTCTCAGAGTCCAGCGTCTACCGTATCCTGGGCAGGGAGGGCCTAGTGAAGCGGCCTGAGATGCGGTTGGCCGCGGGGAAGGAGTACCACCGCAAGACCACAGGACCTCACCAGATGTGGGCCACCGATGCCTCATACTTCAGGGTGGTTGGTTGGGGCTACTACTACCTGGTCACCGTTATGGACGACTACTCCCGCTTCATCCTGGCTCACAGGCTTCAGCAAGATATGACGGCCGACTCCTTCATCGAGGTGGTCCAGGATGCTGTGGACACGACCAGCATGGACCAAGTTCCAGTCACAGACCGCACCAGGCTGCTGAGTGACAACGGTCCAGGCTATGTCTAAAGAGCATTCAGGGACTACCTGGGGATGGTTGGCATCAAGCACATCCTAGCAACTCCTTTCCACCCTCAGACCAACGGGAAGCTGGAGCGCTACCACCAGACCATCAAACGGGACGTCAACCAGGTGCCTTATGAGTTGCCCGCCGACCTTGAGGCTGCTATCGCGGCCTTCGTCAGCTACTACAACTACCGGCGCTATCACAAGGCTCTGGGCAACGTGACACCATCAGACGTGCTCAAGGGAAGACGGCAAGAGATCCTACAACGCAGGAAGGAGGTGAAGGCTCAAACCACCGAACGGCGACGACGCTACAACAGGGCCCTCAGGGAGCTCACCAGACCTCCATCCAGCCCCTGATCTCTCGGCTCCCAATGTGTCCCACTTTTGCTGGTTGCTAACACTTCAGGGGATTGAGCTGTGGACCCGCCAGTTCGGCACCAAAGCCTCTGATTGGGCCGAGAGTGTGGTGATCGATGGTGCAGGCTACCTATACGTGGCTGGGAATACGGTTGGAGACCTATCAGGCCAGACCAATTTGGGTGCCGAAGACGCCTTCGTTCTGAAAATGTCTGGCCAACCGTAATCCAGCAGAGGGGCCAACTCGTGGCAGGGCGGGTCGCTAGGCCCGGTGGGAAACACCAGGGGGGAGGACGGCCAGGTTACGGTGATGTCATTTTGGGCTCAATTGTGATCCCAGGCTTGTCTGTCTGATCATCCCTATCGTTCTGATCGCCACCAACACCGCCGGTCCGCGTTTCAGTCCGAGATCGATTCTCCCCGCCTGCCTCACCTCAACGAGATTGAAATCTGGCCGCGAATATCGAGAGACCAACTGCCATCCTAATGCCTCTTGGTAAATCGCTCCGTGACCAGCGATGGTCACGCCTATCCACTAGCTTCTGGCCAACGCACACTATGTGCGAATAGTGGCGACCGCGTCCTCTAGGATGTTGCCCTGGGCCAGTTCGATCTCCTCCATCTCACGCCACCGCTCTCGGCTCATGGACCGGACCTCTCCGCCAAGAAACCTTGTTACACCTTGAGCGGTTCTTCGAGAAATACAAGGCTCTTCGGGAAGTGATGAATTCAATTGAACCCTTTGGGAAATACGTGATTCCCTACTTCCAAGAAAGAGAGAGGAAAGTCCAAGCTTCGGCTCAAGGAGTCGGCGCAGATAATTAGCTTCCTTGTTGCGCAAATGGCCGGAAAGGTAAAGTCCGGGCAAATTACAGCGCCGATCGCAAGGACGGAATTGATGACGATGGGCACCGGTAGCCCGCCCATTACGTTAGCCACGCAAGGGCACGTTGGCGGAAACGCGGTTGCTCACCGAGCGGGTGGTGTGGCGCTGGTGATGAATCAGGTACGAGCGGATATTAGAGCGCCCATGACCAATGCCTGATTAAGGACCGGCGCCCTTTTGCTTTAGGGCGGCCAGCACCTTCTCCGCAGTGACCGGCAGGCTAGTAATGCGCACTCCAACTGCGTCGAAAACGGCATTGGCGATGGCGGGCGCGACAGGTGAAATCGGGTTCTCTCCAATGGCCTTGCCCTGGAAGGGGCCGTTGCCATCAGTGGACTCCACCAGTACCGTTACCAACTCAGGGACGTCTGCGATGGCCGGTATCTTAAGATCGCCCAAGCTCAAGGTGGAGATGCTACCGTCTTCGGATTGCAACTCCTCCATTAGAGCGTACCCTAACCCTTGGATCACCGCTCCATCGATCTGCCCCTGATGCCCCAACGGATTGAAGATGGTACCAACGTCGTGGGAGGTGACGATCCGGTTGACCGTGATTTCTCCGGTCTCCGAGTCGACCTCCACCTCTGCGACTTGAGCACAAAATGAAGTTACATCCGGCTCCTCCGCGGCGGTGGTCACATCTCCGGTGATGGGAGCGCCCAAGGCGGCCACGGACCGTGCCGCCAGCTCGCGGGTGGGGACGCCCCTTTCCGAGTCTCCATCGACGTAGACCCGGCCGTGGCGGAAAACAATGCGCTCCTCGGCCCAACCGTAGAACTCTGCGGCTAGTCCGGTGAGCTTTAGCCGGGCTTCTTGGGCGGCCCCTAGGGCGGCATTGGCGCCACCGATGCTTGTCCCCGCCCCCGCTCCGGTGTCGAAATCGACCTGGCTGGTGTCCAACCGCATAACTCCCACGTCTTCGACCGGTATACCCAGGTCTTCCGCCACCACCTGACGAGCTACGGTGTAGAACCCCACGCCGGTGTCGGGCACCGATGAAAATATGGTTGCCCGGCCATTTTCATCCACGCTGACCTTAGCGTTGAAAACCGCTTGCCCCTGCGGCCGCTGGCCCAAGGCCATACCACGGCCAACGTGGGTCCCGGCCTTAGGAGCGCTCCAGCCGCCGGCCTCGGCAGCCCTCCGCAGGGTCTCCTCGCCGTGCAAGTGATGGAACCGCTGGCCGGTGCCCGAAACATCGCCTTCCTGGACCACGTTTCGAAGGCGCAGCTCGTACGGATCTTGGCCCATTTCCGCCGCAATCATGTCGGTATGGGACTCTACAGCGAACACCGCCTGAGGTTCGCCGGGCGCCCTGTAAGACCCACAAGGGACGTTGTTGGTGTACACCATGTAGCTGTCGATTTGGAAATTCGGTATGCGGTAGGGCCCCCCGCCAGCCTGGCGGCCTCCACTCAGGTTGAGGGAGCCGCGAAAGCCCCCGTAAGCCCCGCCGTTGTAGACCACTTGGGCTTGCCGGGCCCAAAACCGCCCGTCATTCTTCATCCCCGTTTTGATAGTTACGACAGACGGATGTCTGGGGTTCCCCGCCATCAGCTCTTCGATATAGCTCATGACCATCTGGACGGGCCGGCTGGAGCGATGAGCCAATGCATGAGCTATCGGTACGTTCATGGCCCCGGCCTTGCCGCCGAAGTCCCCGCCGATACCACAGGGATTAACCGTGATGCGGTCCTCGGGCAGCCCGAGAGCGCCCGCCAGCTGCCACCTCAGCCGGAACGGCTGCTTATTGTTTGCCCAGACTTGGACGCGCCCGGAGTCGTCAACTTCCACAATGCAACTGTAAGGCTCCATATAGCCTTGGTGGACCCAAGGAGTGTTGAAGGTATGTTCGAAAATAAAGTCCGATTCCCCGAAGCCTTGCTCCAGGTCGCCGCCAGACCATGAGTTGTGATATACGATGTTGCCTTGCGGCTCGACCGGCCCCGATGAACTGTCGTATGACGGATTTCCTTCATGGACGACCGGGGCTCCGGGCGCCATCGCCTCCAAGGGATCGAAGACGGCAGGCAACTGCTCGTATTCAACGTCGATCAAGAGGAGGGCCTCCTCAGCGATGTCCGGGTCATCGGCGGCTACCGCAGCCACCTTCTCACCA
Source organism: Dehalococcoidia bacterium (assembly GCA_965237595.1). Classification (GTDB taxonomy): domain Bacteria; phylum Chloroflexota; class Dehalococcoidia; order Lucifugimonadales; family UBA3495; genus UBA9611. Next base: position 378,731 of record CBDEFY010000001.1, read on the forward strand.
ACGAACCGTACTTTATCCTCGGCCAATGGCGGAACGTCCCGCAAGAACCGTCCCACCCTCATTCCGGGCAAGTCCTGGCCGGTAACCACGGCGCGAACCCCGGGCAGTCCCGACGCCCGAGACGTATCGATACGAACGATCCTCGCGTGCGGAAAGGGGCTCCTCAATACTTTGCCGAAAATCATCCCCGGCCGGGCGACGTCAGCGGGGTACAAATGGGCGCCGGACACTTTCTCCGGTCCGTCTTCCCGGGTCACGGGTCTCCCAACAACTTCGTAAGTGGTCAATTCGGTCCTCCTTTCGGTACAGGGCTTCGACCAGTCACTTGGGTTCAACCACCCGGTCTATGGTAGGAGTATCCCTCTGATTCCGACACCGATGACGAGCCGGACTCAATGGCCTCCGCATCCACGATTTCTCTACACGTCGGGAATGTCGAACAACCCCAAAAGTGCGTCCCCGGCCGTCTGCCTCCCTTCGCGGTACGTAGAACCATTGGGCTATTACATCGGGGCATAAAGGCGCTTCTACAATCTCGAGGTCTCCGGACTCGGAAATTGTTGGGACTAGTCGCCGATCCGGAGCGTCATTAGTGGGTGTAGGGAGATAGCCCTCGGAAGAACTGCGGGCCTGTCCATGGATGTTCTCCAGATGCCACTTAAGCCCGTTTTCGGTACGCATGGGCTTTGAACACACGGGGCAGGTAAGGGTCGGCACCAGCTACATTCCTCTCGAAGAAATCGGTGGTTGGATTTAAGTAGAAATCCCTTAGGAATCTGAGCCAAGTATATGGATGGTATCCGAAACGGTCAACGAACTCGGACGCTCATCCTAGCTTGGGTGACTCAATTTGGAGGCACAGAGTGGGTTGGATCTCAAGGTGGTGGAGAATCAACTTTTAGCTACCCACACTATGCGCGAATAGTGTCGGCGACAGGTGAATGGAAAATCGCGGCTTGTACTACCACTGAGCGAACAACGGCATGGTTGTTCCTTGGTGCGTACCCTAGGATGACGCCTTTACGCTCCTCGCAGTTACGGCTGGGAAGAATCGTCTCTAAGGCTATACGGCGCTCCGGGGCGGCCACCGTCAGGCAGGCCGATGGGGAGATGGACATTTAATAGGAAAGGACGCTTCTCTTCTTCCACTGTCTTTAGACCGTGTTCAATGGCGTCGGTGATTTTTGATTCGTCGGTGGCGTGCATGCCTTCGACGCCGAATCCTTCCGCGAGTTTGACCGGATCTATGTTGTCTAGAACGACACCTCGATATTCGCCGGTCCGTTTCATGTTGGCCTCTGCACGACCAAAGGCCCCTGCGACAACGCCATAGGCCCCGTTGTTGGAGATAACGTACAGCACGGGGATACCGTGGCTAGCCGCCGTCCAGAGGGCGGAGTCTGAGTAGTAGAGGGAGCCGTCGCCGACGAGACCGACGACTGGTTTGTCGGGCGCTCCGAGTTTCGCTCCGATGGCGGCACCCACGCCGTAGCCTTCTGAGCCTCCAGCGGCTCTGATGTATTCGTTGTTACCAGAATCACCGGTGTGTTCAAGTATGTCTTGGGCGACGGCGTATTGTTCGATCGTAACCAGGCCGCCGCCGAATTTTTCGAGGGTCTGGTCGAGAGCGTCGGCGAGTACGTACGGACGCACTTTGTCCGGCTGTTGGGCGATTGATCGCGCGGCGTCCCGTTGCCGGGCGCGGAGCGAGGCGGCTTCTTCTCTTGCCCACGCACGACGGTCCGCGAGCTCGTCCAAAGAGGGGTCGGTTAGTTCGAGTAAGCGCTGTGCCGTGCGCTTTTCGTCGGCGAGAACGGCGAGGTCCAGGCCGGGGATGTTTTCAAGATTTTCAACGTCTGACCCTACGGCTATGGTGCGCTCGGCGTTGAAGAAGGCGGAATAATCGTCGGCGGTGCCACTACCGTTGTGTCGCACTCCGAAACACAGTATGAGGTCGGGGTCGATGTCGGCTGCCTGCTCGAGGCGGCGGCCGCCACAATGGAGCGGGTGCTTGATGGAGACCCCGCGCAACTCGCCCACAACCGGAATGCCGAAGCGCTCGGCGAGGGCTGTGACTTCGGCGCCGGCGCCGCTTTTCCAGATGCTGTCGCCTGTGTACAGCAGAGGGCGTTTGGCATCGCGGAGCGCTTGGGCGATTTGCTCCACGTCGCTGTCGGACGGATAGCCTGTGCGGATCTCAGGCAGGTCACCTTCTATAATGTTTGCGGTGAACTGATCCGGGCCAAGCAACCTGTCATAAACCGCTAAGTGGACTGGGCCAACAGGCGGAGTCATGGCTACACGAAGGGCGCGCTCAATGGCAGCCGGCAATCCTTCAGGCTCGATGACTGTCCAGCTAGCCTTGGTCATGGGAGCGCTGATGGCGGTTGGGCCCGCGCTATGGCTGAGATCAAGGGTTATTCTATCGGCAAAGCTGCCGGTGTCGCCTGCGAAGGTGATCACGACTACCGGCAAGCTGCCGGTCCAAACGTTGATCAGTTGTCCCATGCATTGGGCGAGTCCCGCTCCGAGGTGAACCACCATGACACCGGGCGCCAGGTTGGCCTGGGTGTATCCGCCAGCCATGGCAGTTACTGCGCCTTCTTGGAGTCCCAGGATGCCATGGATATCAGTGCGCGAATGGAGTTCGTTGAAGAACAGGGCCTCGCGGGAACCTGAGTTGTTGAAGACGTATTTGACCCCTGACGCTGCAAGTTGCTCGACGATTAGATGGGACGCATTGTCCGTCATTTGCCTGGTTTTCATTGTTGCTCCTCCTTTAAGAAAGCCCTCTGCCTAACATGATGATCGGTGTTGACCACATATCCGATGGGCTTATAGTGACTTTCCGTATCTATTCCGTAGATAGACGGTAATAGACCAAAAACCGGCCACATTCATGGCGTGGATAAACTTACGGCCATCGTCGCTAACGATGAAGTATAAACCTGGAGGAGCAAACGTGAAATATGACGTGTGAGGTGCGACAAAACGCCCACCAAATCATCCACCTTGCCATTGCCTTCACGGCGTCGGACCAGCCGTTGCCGCTACAATCCTGCATTTCCTTCGCCCTGATGAAATCGCTATCTTCGATTACCACGTCCGAAAGGTGTTGTACCAGGCAGAATCGAATCGGGACGTTGGAGATGACACCATCGTAAGCCCACATCGCTTTATCCAGCGTTCTTTTATGGATACATCCATTCGGGTAGACATGCGCACTAAGGGTTGGGATCTTCGCGTTAGTGGCATGCGGTAGCGGCGGTTCCGCGCCGACCGACGATGGCCTAAGAACCAGGGCCGTATCTGCATTCCAGGAAATCGCTTTGGCCGTCGTGGTCGGGTTCTCGTTTATGCGGAGGGTCACAATTTTGGCGAGCTTTTGGTCACGTCGGGCAGGATACTCTTGCTCTCATGACCTACTTGCTCATCATCTCGGTGATTCTCGCTATCGACCATTCCTCGGACGCACGCCGCATCCAAGCCGGGGGATAGGTCAAGGAAACCTTCCGTTTCTCCACGGTTCCCTTGATGTATCAAGTCAATCCGATCCGCAGCGGCTTGGGAAGAGGCGGGCGTTGGGGTTCCCGCTTTCGACAGGTAGGATTGATCGACAGACACTATGTATTGTTAGTGTAACCTCGCTCCCCACCCGACGCGTTCGGTGGTTCCTGTGCAGGGGACGGCAGACCACGACTCCGGTCTCTAGCGTAGTGGCCGGCACGCCGCCAGCGCCTGACGAGATCAGGGGTTTCCCCGCCGCTCGCCGAGGCGAAGGCATGGAACCATTCGACCTCAGCGCACCAGGGTGTCTGGCTTACCCTATGTGTTGATGAATGAACGTGCTCATATGCTCGAGCGCCTGAGTTGCGACTGGAGAATTGAGATCGCGTAGCAGATCTTCCCCCTGCCGTGGTTGCAAGGCTATTGCGATTAACTGAGGAGGGGTGGCAATCGCTTCGTCACCGGTTGATTGTAGGTACGGGCCGGGCAGTAAGCAGAACGAGACCTGGCCGGGTCCCCCGCGACCAGTACCAGAATATTGTCTGGCTTACGGGCCACTGGAACAGTTATGCCAGGTTCGTCCACGCTGAGCCACCGCGGCCACACGTAGGGGTCTCCTGCCTCCGGGCCTTGCCAGTGCCCAAGAACATGACCATAACGCAGTTGGTTGTACCGCTTCACCCGCTCCAAAGGCACCCTGGCATGCTCGTACAGGTAGGACTTGACCTCTTCCTTGCTCCAGCCCTCACCACTTAGTGTATGGGCGATCAGGGGACTAATGACAACCACAACGTGGCCACCTGATAGTATGTTATGGTTCAAGTTGGACATGGAGTCGGCTAAAATCCACAGGGCAAACTCCATACTTCCTGAACCTGCCGGGTTATTACCACGAGGGCCGTCGCAGGCATAAAGGGTCACACAGCTATCCCCTGGATCAAAGCCAAACTCCGTGTGGAGGGGCGCCCAAGGAGAATCTACGTCCACGCCAATGCAGTAGGAGTATTTGGAGGGAGAGCCCAGGGCAGACATGTCCCCGGAATCGGGGTGACCTCCCCCAATGTTCACCATTACGAGCCGCAAGGCCCGGCCAATAGTGGCATTGGCCCGGCTGCCATGGCCGAAGAGGTTATTGCCACTATTAATGCCTAACTGCTGCACAATCGGCCCGCTGACAATAACCAACGGTGCGGAGGGATCGGTGGTGGCCTGGAGACCTCGCAGGTCGAAGCGTTCCTCAAGGGCTGCCTCCACGGCGGTAACGATTACGGGCATGTACTCAGGACGACATCCAGCCATAACCGCATTGGTAGCCACTGCCTCCACTGTGGCTATGCCCATGCGCGGATGTATCACTCCTAACACCTCTGTTGGGTCTCGGCCCGAGGCTTCGACCATCCTATTCACCAGCGCTTCGGTAGGCGGGACAATAGGCAGCCCATCGGTCCACTGGTTCTCAAAGTATTGCTCGATGGTGTCGATCGCGCCTTGGACTGAGTCCAGGCCGTTGAGTCTTGGCGCCGCTTTTCCAGTAACCATAGCTAACTCGATAAGTGAGGGGTAGATTAGGGAACGCTACTTTCGCACCGTAGGCGCAGATTCAACACCTGCGCCTACCTTCTGCTCAGAGGGCATATTTCCTTAGTAGAGAGAAAACACGTTGGAATCGCCACCAACTATTGCTGACTAACCGCTTTGACGATGTCTGATGCGACAAGCCGAGCCTTTTCGGCAGCCGATGGCTCATCGCCCAAGGGATGGGACACCACCACCAGCGGAAACTCCTCTAGATTCATCGATTTCTTTACAGAGGCAGCAAGGTGCACGAAGTTGGTAGTAGCCACCACTACCGCCGGCTTGCCGGAGTCTTCAAAAAGGATTCCATCGAGCACACTGCCCGAAGTGCAGGACCCTCAAACGCATACTCCGGCTACCAGGAAGTCGGCCTCCTGAACCACCTCCCGGAACATTTCGGCAGGGGCAGGCTTGGAGTGATCAAACTTGCTTTTCAACATCACCTTACTGACGCCGTACTCCTTCTGGAGGACATCCGCCAGGCTGATAAAGAAGCTCCTAGACGTATCGTTGCTATTGTCCAACAGTCCGGCTACTGTACCCTTGATGTTTTCTAGCCTGTTAGACATTTGGCGGTCAACTATATGCGTATACCCCGTAGGATCAACATACGACACTCGTTTGACTTCCTCTTCTGCGATTACTGCTGTTTGCATTGAGTGCTCCCGTCAAAGGTTTGGTCCCAATATTGGGGCTGGCAAAGTGGCATCTACCGCTAGCCACTACAAGTTCAAAAGTAGTGTAGAAGGGTTTCTCGCCCGTGTCAAAGGGTCAGCACCCCTACGATTCGGTTAACCTCGACCACTGAGTGGAAACGCTACCGACAAGCCTGCAGCTTGCGGATGTCAGCCTTGGGCGGCGCTACCGATTTTTGTGTGAGGGTCGGCATGTGGTCGGAAACAGGTTCGAAGTCGACCTTACACCGCTGTATTCGGAGCCCAGCATCCAACGGCCAACTTCCTCAACTAATGGCGCTAAATTCAATGAGAGGGGAGAGGCCTTACTACAAGAGCGGACAGACAACGGTTATTGGGGGCTGCCGGGTGGCAAGGTAGATATTGGAGAGTCGGTGGCACAAGCGGCGATACGAGAGGTCATGGAAGAGACCGGACTCCATGTGACTATAAAACGCTTAATCGGAGTATATTCAGACTCCCAGCATTATTCGATGATGAGCTACCCCTCTGCGAGATGGATTATCCACTATGTCACCCTGGTCTTCGAGTGTGAAATCCAGTCCGGCCAGCTCCAAATTTCGGACGAAAGCACGGACATAGGTTACTTTAGACCGGACTCTCTACCGGAAAACACGCTTCTCTCTCACCATTTGCGCATTAGGGATGCGGTTGCCAACCAGACTGAGCGGTTTATCCGATGAACCGAGAATTAGGTTTCGAGCAAGACGTGGCGCCTGGAGCGTTGGTACGGGCATCTACAGTCGCCACTGAAGCGAAGACGTTGGTCCTTGTAGAAGCGGGACTCAAGACCCCGGAGGGCACATGGTCACCGCGACCCCTACTGATGTCACCGTCGTAGGGCACTCCAGGCGTGGTGTCCGCTTCAAGTATGCTGGTTCGGCTACCCTGGTGGGTTGGCTAGTAGGCTACGCCGTTCACCGCTGCGTAAAAGATGGATTGGCGGCGTATAATCAGCGGAAGCAACGTCATCAGGAGACACCTGCAGCAGGCCGATTCGGGAGATACCTGGTACCTGACCACTGATTGCTAACCGCTATCTCAAGGAGTCTATGGCTTGACCCCGACCGTAGTAATCGCAGGAGTGCTATGCTAGGGACGCCCCCTCCGAGCCTGGACTCCTCCCTGGCACATGACCACGGCGCCGACGTCTTTGGCCCGGCCAATCCAGGACCTGGTATCGGAGAAGGAAAAAGCCACCACCGGCGCCCTCTCCTCCAGCGCCACTTCGAAGTTCTCGGGCACCTGGGGAATCAGGTGGGTGATGAACCCCACGGCGAAGGGCCGCTCCGTCTGGGAACGGATGTGGGTGATCTGCTCCCGCACTCAGTCGGCGCCGCCGCCGTTGATGCCGCCGAAGCTGCCCAAGCCGCCCGACAGGGAGACGGCGGCGGCCAATACCCCGCCGCACACGATCTCGGGCATCGATGGGGTGCAGCACTGCCAAACCTTTATCAATCTAGCCATTAAAGAGCGCACCTTTGGCTAGGTGCTGTAGATTCGAAGGCCGCTACAACCCTCGACCCCCTTGCTGCTGGGGGGTTCTTTTTTGAGCAGGAAGGGTTGTGCTGGGGGTGAGAGACGGGTAGTATGGCGGTATAATTGGGTACTAAGGAGGTTGAGGAGTGGCGAACATACAACTCAGTATAGCGCTGGCAGTGACTGAGCAGCGAGGCACCAACCATACAATTAAGGACGGAGCTCTAGGCAACTCGACCAGACTGATACTAGAAGGAGCGGTTATCCCCGATGGCATTGACCTGATACCCTCGGATGTCTACTCTGGGGAGCTTATCTGGAGACAGATCAGCTCCGCCGAGTTTGACATTGCTCAGATGTCGGTGACATCGTTGCTAATGCTAGCCGAGCGCGGTGACTCCCCCTGGGTAGCGCTGCCCGTCTTCCCTTTTCGGAGCTTTCCCCACAGTCTGTTTCAAGTACGCGAGGATGCCAATATCCAGGATCCTAAGGACTTGCATGGCAAGAATGTTGGGGTCTCTGAATACATGATGACGATGGCTGTCTGGTCCCGAGGGGTTCTAAAGGACGAATTCGGGGTGGAGGCAGAGAAACTAACTTGGTACGAAGAGCGTCTTGAGAGCATTGGCAAGGTATTTGGGTACCAGGCGCCGGCTGGTGTAATTATCCACCAGATCCCCCAGGAGAAGACCATTGGCTCAATGCTGGCTGCTGGCGAACTCGATGGATCTGCGATTGCAACTGCGGGTACTACCTTGCTGGACCGCACCGGAGTTTCTGTTTCGGCGCTGCCAAAAATGCGACCGTTGTTCCCGGACCCGTTGGCCGAGAGCGCCAGGTACTTCCAGAAAACGGGCATCACCCCGATAAATCATTGTGTTGCGGTGCGTAAGTCGGTGCTGGAACGCCACCCCTGGGTGGCCTTGAATCTGTATCACGCTTTTTTGGCGGCGAAGGACCAGCTGTTCGCTCCCGCCCGTGAACTAGTGGAGTCATACTTTCAGTTTGGGTATCTACCGCTAGAGAGGCGTCAATCGCTGCCGGCGGACTCCTTTCCGTATGGGATAAAGGCCAACAGGAAAACCCTGGAAACCATGGCCCGGTATGGTTACGAGCAGAATCTAACCTCCCGTCTCGTAGGTCTGGAAGAAATCTTTTCTCCCAACACCATGGACTCGTAGCCGGACGCGTAGGGCTGGCAGCAGCGATTCCTGCATGACGGAAGTTGTTCCTTCACCACTGGCGGGAACTGCACCAGCGATTCTGTGGATTCTGAGTACTACACGAGCAAAGTCTAGACACGCTTGCCAATGTCGCGATCGCCCTCGCCGCGTTCTCAGGCCTGGTCGTGGCCTTTCGGGTGCGCGGCGCGCGCGCCTGGTCGCAAACAGAACTCCGGGTGCTCTGGTTCCTCATTTGTGATTGCTTCCTGATTGTCTTCCTCGCGTTGTTGCCGCTGCCGCTGGCGCTGTTCGACTGGTCCCCGGACTTGCTATGGGCCGTGTGCAGCGGCCTGCTGGGTTCCTGGTTCCTCGTCGGCAACTTCCTGGCGCTGTGGGGCGAGCGTCGGGATCGTGCTGCGAATCAAAAGATCACCATCCCGGTGATCACCCAATTCCTCTACGGCATCTACGTAATGGCCCTCGTAATGGGTATCGCGCTATGGCTCAGCGTGTGGGACTTGGTGGTGCCCCGCGGGCAGGCCATATTCGTGCTGGGCTTAATGTTGCTGCTGGCGTTTGCAGCGGTGGAGTTTTTGTTCTTCATCGCCCTTATGTCGCAGGAAGACAGGGATCAATGATGCCGCCTAGCCACTCGCGAGGTTGGTTAGCTCTCCCTATTTAGAGACAATAAGTCGACGTCGCGGTCGAGGACGGTCGCAACGCGAACACAACGGACGGGGCCCAGCGGGACCTCGGCCGACAACTTAAGGACTTCGCCGAGTACGCCCGCACCACCGGCGCCTCGGGCGACAAATAGGGAGGACGCGATGCTGGACGTACTTCGAGCGGCCGCGCTGCTGGCGGCCACGATGACCATGGGGATAGGGGCGGGGGTTTTCCAACTCTACAACTTCGCCATCATGCCTGGGCTGGGCAGGTCCGACGATCGCACGTTCGTCGGAGCTTTCTAGCAGATCGACACGGCGATCATCGGCACTTGGCTGTTCCTCTTTTTCTTCGGTGCGCTCGGCTTCACCGCTCTGGCGGCGGGGCTTCACTTTGGCACGGACGAGCGATCGGCGTTGCCTCGGATCGGCGGGGCGATTGTCCTGCACTTGGCGGTCGTTGTCATAACCATGCGTATCAACGTACCGCTCAACGACGGGATCAAGGCTGCCGGGGATCCAGGCCGGATCGCCGATCTCGCCGCTGTACGCGAGCGGTTTCACGAAGCGAGGTGGATCGGTTGGAATCTCTTTCGGGTTGTGGCCTCTACGGTTGCGTTCGGCTGCCTCGCCTGGGCCCTAGTGTTGCACCGGCGCTCATAGCCGCTGGGCGAGACTGAGAGAGCGGTAGCTTTGGTTGACCGTAACATACGACCGACAGACCCTATTGTTTCCTAGTGTCTCGAAACCTTCCTACCCTAGAATTGCGACCCGATTAGTCGATGAGCTCGCTTGATGCCTGTACCAGAGGATGCCTAGTACGCTATGCCAGGGTGCTGGTTTTCAGCTTGCTCAAGCGCCTGAAGCCCGGGAAGAAACCGGCGCGCCGCTGGCTCCTTTGAGTCATCGAACGGCGGTGATAGACTTCAGGAAATCACGCCGGGCACTTCCAGGATGCTCGTCGTTGTATAAGACCTCATCGGAAGTTATTCATTCGGGCGTCAATCGATTATGAAATATTTTGAAAAGTTCACGAACAAGCTGGATTACTACGAGGGCCTTCTCGTGGCTAGTCAAAATGGAATCGCCGACGCGGCTGGGTATTTCGAATGCGTACAAACATCTGGCGGAACGATCACTCTCTGTTGCCACTTCTCTAAGGACGTTCATCTGTCGGTGACGGCTGGTGTGTTGGATTGCGTGTTGGAAGGGGACGACGCGAATGGATGGCATCTCAAGATTGGAGGTGACATTTTCCGCAACTCCCACAGAATCATGAGTTCCTTTCTCGGCCCAAGCACGACGCTGGTGATGCGTCCAACATCTATTTAGAGCGACACGGTCACCAGCGTTACCTGACACGGTCAATGAGTTCTTGGTATCTCGATTTGCCTTCGCCAATCTACTTTTGACTCAATCTATGGGAACGCCTTCGCCAGTCATATTGAATCATCCCGAATATCATTTGAGCGTTACAGCTGTCGAAGATTACCTCGAGAAATCAGAACTACTCCGCACAGCCCCTGGTATCGAATACACGGCAAACGTCGAGATCAAGAGGAAGGATGGGAAACGGCATTCTCTAGACGAGGCAATAGACTTAATGAACGGTCTGGTCTATCCATTACGTCTATGGTGCGGCAACAAGCTAGATTAGTTGAATGGATCGGGATTAGATGACCTGCACGGGACCCCTGTAGAATGGGCTTACAAAAACTGGGTAATCAACAATTTTTCTAACACGTTGCTTGGCCTAGGCTGGACCGTAGACCTTAAGTCGCTCTCGGAAGCCTACCTCGATAGGGAGCGCACGGCAGAGATCGGGAAGCTCAAAGATTTCATAGACTATTTTGTAGATGTCTGTGCACGGGGTCCATTCTTAGAAACCAAAGCCTTGGCAGCGGCGACTCTGTTGGATGCTCTTACTCTGATGCACGCGACAGAGAAGGAGAATGACTTGATGCTATCCGAGGAGGATTTCCGAAACAATGTGTTACCCAAGTTGAAGGCCGCGATCGATTGTAGACCGTCAGCGATAATGGGACACATATAAGGGTAGGAAAACCCGAGAGTGGGAGGGTGGTGTGAGCTCCTGAAATGAGGGTAGAGTTACCCACAGAAAGGAGCAGATGTGTCCCAATTAGAAGTAAGCAAAGCAGAGGCCGCCGAGGAACGAAGCGAGCAGACCAGGTCTTTCGTCCGTACAGTGAAGGCGGCTGCCCGACGTAAGTACACCTCCGAAGACAAGATCCGAATTGTTCTGGAGGGCTTCCGCCGCGAGGTCACAGTCAACGACCTGTGCCGGCGGGAGGGGATCAAGCCCCACTCCTACTACTCGTGGACCAAAGAGTTCATGGAGGCGGGCAAGGAGAGGTTGACCCGTGACTCGGTTCGGGACGCCACTCAGCATGAGGTAGGGCAGCTCAAGCGAGAGAACGGGGAACTCAAGGAGCTAGTGGCCGATCTGTCGCTGGAGGCGTACCGTCTCAAAAAAACGGCCATCCCCGTGCCCCAGGACGCCAAGACCAACAAGGACTTGAGGACCGACCAGGAGGCGATCAGCCACCATGGAACCGTCTTACTATTCAGGAAGAACGCTCAGTCCTGTTATCAGCCAGAGAGATGCCAGAGCTGAGCTGCCGTCAGCTGGCCGCGTGGATCACCGACAACCAGGGCTTCTCAGTCTCAGAGTCCAGCGTCTACCGTATCCTGGGCAGGGAGGGCCTAGTGAAGCGGCCTGAGATGCGGTTGGCCGCGGGGAAGGAGTACCACCGCAAGACCACAGGACCTCACCAGATGTGGGCCACCGATGCCTCATACTTCAGGGTGGTTGGTTGGGGCTACTACTACCTGGTCACCGTTATGGACGACTACTCCCGCTTCATCCTGGCTCACAGGCTTCAGCAAGATATGACGGCCGACTCCTTCATCGAGGTGGTCCAGGATGCTGTGGACACGACCAGCATGGACCAAGTTCCAGTCACAGACCGCACCAGGCTGCTGAGTGGCAACGGTCCAGGCTATGTCTAAAGAGCATTCAGCCTGAATTTCCCAGATCAACCTGATTTCCCTGAACCGGTGTCATCCTGTGCGGCGGGAACTATAGTACGGTATCCTGAGCGCGTCAACTGCGCTCCGATTCACTCAATTGCTCCACTCTCATAGGATATCCATCGTCCTAACGAGCGTAGAAATTCCAAATCCTCTGCCCTTGCCCAAGCGTCTCCCTCGTGGCGGCCCATTTACTCTTGACGACCCCATAACTGTCCTAAATACCGGTGCTCTCAAAGCAAGCTAGCCAGGTGCCAGCCGAAGCCGGCTGATCCGTTCTAGTATCCCGGTGAGCATTTCCCTGGTCACCAGCACCTCGGCAAGCTGAAACACCATCCTCCTGGCATGGCGTACCAGTCGCCCACCCGTCTTGATCAGCCTAGTCTGAAGACTGGTCAGAGTCCAATGCTTCATATCCTCCGGCAAAGCCAACCTTCTCATGAAGTTTCCCAGATTGTACGCCAGAACGAACAGCCATAGCCTCGCCTGGTTGGCCACGAACTTGTGACAGGACAGTCTGGTCCAGTTCAGGGCGTACTTGCCCTCCTTGATCCACTGCTCCGCTGTGCCACGGCCATTGTAAAAGCGGACTATGCCTTTGGGTGGATAGCTCAGGTTGGTCACGATGAAGCCTACCCTGGGAAATAACTCCCCCTGATGCCACTCCACCTTGGCTACTACTCGCCGGGAAATACTCCAGCTCTGGGCCTGGTAAGTGAAGTCGTAGTAGGAGACGATCGGCCTCCTGGAAGACCAGTCGGCAGGTCGTACCAGCAGGTGCGCGATTTCTCTCTGAAGTACCGCGTTAGCTGAAAGCCGGATGGCGTACCCAATCATCTCTTGTTCCAAGTACTCGTACACCTCTGGCTTGCCAAAGGCGGCATCACCCCGGAACAACAGCCGCCGTCCCTTCCTCTGGTATCTTTTCACCACCGGCTCAAGGAGTTCCTGCCAGCCCTCGGCGCTATGGACGTTGCCGGGGCGTAGCGTCGCTCCTTCACAATCGCCGAACTGGTTGAATAGAAAGAGGGGATGATAGCAGACACACTCGAAGTGCCCATTGTAGGCGGCACCCTCCTGATGGCCATGCACTGGACTCTCCGAGCTGTCCATGTCCAGAATCACTCGCTGGTGTGGAGTATGGGCCATAGCATCTTCCACCCATTGGGGATTCATTCGTGCCAGCCCCTGCAGGTTGTCCTGTTGGGTCAGAGTTTCAGTTTCAAAGCGGCTCACGGTGTTGGTGCTGGCGGCGTTCCGGTCTGATCCTTGCCAGCCCACGACGACTCTCATGGCTGGGTCTTGGGAAAGGCGTTCGGCATCATTGGTGTCATCGTAGCCGGCCAAGCGGCTGTAGATGGACTGTCTGAGCAGCGGGACGAGGTGGTGTCGGATGTTGCGACCGGAGCGGCTTTCCTGGAGATAGTCGGCAGCAATATGGGTAAGGCCCAGGGCATCATCCAGCTCTCGAATGGGCAAGAGTCCGGCATCGGAAGTGATGGTGGCACCGTGAAACTCCAGACGGACTTTGGGGTTGAACTGGAGCCGGAGAGGGGTTTTGTCGCCGTCACCCATCAGGTGCCTCCGGGGTTGTTACGCTATCTGAAGAATCTTACTATTCTAATGAATGTATTATAGCCGAGATGTTGGTGAAAAGTTCATGAGACGACTACAAAAGCAAGAACGTTGCCTATATACCGCATCACACTGTTATCCTAACTGGGAAATATGGGTTCAGGGACTACCTGGGGATGGTTGGCATCAAGCACATCCTAGCAACTCCTTTCCACCCTCAGACCAACGGGAAGCTGGAGCGCTACCACCAGACCATCAAACGGGACGTCAACCAGGTGCCTTATGAGTTGCCCGCCGACCTTGAGGCTGCTATCGCGGCCTTCGTCAGCTACTACAACTACCGGCGCTATCACAAGGCTCTGGGCAACGTGACACCATCAGACGTGCTCAAGGGAAGACGGCAAGAGATCCTACAACGCAGGAAGGAGGTGAAGGCTCAAACCACCGAACGGCGACGACGCTACAACAGGGCCCTCAGGGAGCTCACCAGACCTCCATCCAGCCCCTGATCTCTCGGCTCCCAATGTGTCCCACTTTTGCTGGTTGCTAACAGTCGTTGACTGTGACCTCGCGGCGGAAGCCCTCCAGAACAATTCGGATCTTGTCTTCGGAGGTGTACTTACGTCGGGCAGCCGCCTTCACTGTACGGACGAAAGACCTGGTCTGCTCGCTTCGTTCCTCGGCGGCCTCTGCTTTGCTTACTTCTAATTGGGACACATCTGCTCCTTTCTGTGGGTAACTCTGAGGTGGGCCCAATTAGTTGGACAGGTTTGGTGCAAAACTAAGTGGGAGTTCCGCCGTCTTTCCAAGGTCTGAGAACGCTCCGTTCGGTGCCCGTTTCCCATTGATTGACCGTTCATCTGATGGCGCCAAGTCTCCTTTGAACACCTCAGCCGGTGTCCGGTAGCCCAAGGCCTGGTGGGGTCTTTGGTTGTTGTAGAAGCTGAAGTATGCGTCAAGCCCGGCCTTGGCTTCTCGCCCGTTGGAGTAGGCTTTCAGGTAGACCTCCTCGTACTTAACCGTGCGCCACAGCCGCTCCAACAAGATGTTGTCGGTGTAGCGTCCCTTCCCGTCCATGCTGATTCTCACTCCGTGCTGCTCTAGGAGACCGGTAAAGGCTTCGCCGGTGAACTGGCTGCCCTGGTCGGTGTTGAAGACCTCTGGCTTCCCCTTGCCAAGCGCTTCCTCCAATGTCTCGACACAGAAATCAGCATCCAAGGTGTTGGAAAGACGCCAGGCCACCACGTACCGCGTGTACCAATCCATGATGGCCACCAGGTATAAGAAACCCTTGGCCATGGGGATGTAGGTGATGTCGGCGGCCCACACCTGATTTGGTCTGGTGATCTCCATGCCGCTCAGGAGGTAGGGATACACCTTGTGCCCTGGCCCCGGCTTGCTGGTCCGGGGCCACCGGTAGATGGCACGTAGTCCCATGGTCCGCATCAGACGCTGGACCCGCTTCCGGTTCACCCTGTGACCTTGAGTGCCCAGCCAGACCCTCATGCGCCGCGACCCGTAGAAGGGGGTACTTAGGTACTGGTGGTCCATCGCCTTCATCACGGTCAGGTTCTCCGAGCAAGTCCCCTTGCGCCGGTAGTTTAGGCTGGACCTGCTGATGCTCAGTAAGGCGCACTGTCTCACTGTGGACAAGGCTGGGTGCCGCCGGTCCACCATCTCCCGCCGCCGCTCCCGGCTCATGGACCGAGCCTCTCCGCCAAGAAATCCCGCTCAACCTTCAGTTGGCCGATCTGCTGATAGAGCCGGGCAACAAGGACCCCATCGCTCTTCTGGCGTTTGTCTTGGTTCCCACCAAAGACGCCGACCGCTCCTTCCAACAAGGACTTCTTCCAGGCCTGGATCTGCCCGGGATGGACCTCGTAGGGGGCGGCCAGTTGGGCCACCGTCTCTTCACCCTTCACCGCTTCCAGGGCCACCTTGGCCTTGAATGTTGGGCTGTGCTTCCTCCGCTCTTTTGACATGTCCCACTCCTCCCTCACAGCAACAGCTGTGGCTATTTTAGGAGCAGAACTCTCACTTAACCACCTGTCCGAATTTCCGGGTCCACCTCACTCTACCCTCATTTCAGGAGCTCACACCACCCTCCGACTCTCGGGTTTTCCTACCCTTATATGTGTCCCATTATCGCTGACGGTCTACAATCAAAACAACATCAAGCGACAAGCCAGTTTCTCCCCGGTGGTACATTTCCTGCCACAAAATAAGGTCCACTGACACTATGCGCGAATAGTGTTTGGTTGGGGTGCCACTTAGGCGTGGCAATGTCCGTTGCCGCCATCTGAAGGAGGCACGTCCAAGGCCGGGTTCCGGTCGAAAAAGCCCACCGGCAAGAGGCTGAATCCGGTGTACATGACGGGCATCACCGGCCAGTCCTCGGGACGAGGAACGTGGTGATGGCCGAAGGTATACCAAACTACGATGTCAGTGTTTTCAACTTCTCGGTCCGCCATCGTCCATTCCGGTAGGCCCGCGCCTCCGGGATGCTGGTTGGGATACGGTCCGGCGGCCCCCATTTCATCAGGCCTGTAGGGGGTGACCCATAGGTGTTTTCTCATGAATCCCGCACGTTTCGACACGGTGGACTCCGGGTGAGCGAAGGGGAGGATATTCTCGCCTGGAGCCAACTTATAGCTTACCGGCTGGCCCAACTGGTTATGCACCGACGGGTTGGAGATGAGCCAGTACCGGCCGGACATAGGATCAACCGTGCGCTGGGCTTCAAGCTCGGTTGCCAAGAGAGTCTTTTCTGCGTAGAAGGCATTCCCTTGGGGATTATCTGGCCCCTTGGCATCGGCCTTAGTGTTGACCTCGTACACGGAGTTCTTTGGACCGTCGACGGTCATATCCAGGCGAATGCTGAAGAAATGCTGATGAATGTGGGCGGCTAGCTGCGGAGCTATCAAGGTGCCGTACTTCGGAAGCTCTCCGGATTCCACGGCTGCGTTATTCACAATACCGGTCAACTTTACTTGAAACTCGATTTTCCCGTCTTGGTAGAAGTACCAGAAAAAGCCGTATTCATAGTTACCGACTGTGGCTATGAAAGACACAACGAGGCGCCGGGAACGCCGTACCTCAGCCTGTCCGGTGCGCCAATCCACGTGCTTCCACAAGATACCGAAATCTTCTTCGTGCAAGCAGACCGCATTCTGGATTTGCACCGGCGCGCCCCGGCTATCGTTCAAGGCGGCGTCGAAATAATAGATCTGGCCGAGGCAATCACATCCCAGTGTCAAGGAGTTGGCCAGGGTGCCTATGCCATACTCCCCAACGTCGAACGCGTTCTTACGAAAATTGCGCGGACTGGGATCACCGTAAGGCACCACCATTTCACCCAGCGAGGCACGATAGATGATCGGACGTTTCCGCCCCTGGTCTTCGTAGCTGATGGTGTACAAAACTAGACCCTCGCGGGGAGAGAAGCCGACCCGAAAGTTCCACTTTTGCCAGGACACTTCATTTCCTTCTACGTTGAAACTGGGCCCTTCGGACTGAACAATTTCCAGCGGCTTCAGGTCGGTCCGAAACCCCTCCAAAAATTCTGGGGCGTAGTTGCCGTCGTTGGGCGGCAATGCGACAACGCCATGATCCTCTACCCGGATGACCTCCATTTTGTTGAGATCGACCACCGGGATGACTCCCTCGATGGGACGGGCATAGCCGTTGTCAGTGGGGCTGGAGCGAAGCCAGCATCGGGCGAAGGACAGACGTACTCCTTGCTCATCTTCAACGCCGAAGTTGCCGGCCGACCAAGGATCGACCATGACCAAATTTACATCTGTGATCCCGCGTTTTTGCAATGCGGCTCTGAACTCGTGGCTCTCTTTCACGGCGATTTCACACTCGTAGAACTCGTCGAGCGTTATCCTGGGCTGCACGCCGGGAATATGGGTCCAGGACCTTACGGTCCGTTCGTTTAAGGAGACTATGGCCTCGTACGTAGCACTGGTATCGTTGTCGAACAGAATGATGAACGCCTCCCGGTTGATCGCGTCCCTGTCCTCAAAGCCGAGGACGAGGTCTTTCGGGGGCTCGTTCAGTACGATGCACTCGAAGCGGACCCGTTGGCCGAGATTGTGCTGAACCCGGAGAATGGAAACCGCACTTTCGATCTCGGCTGCGGTCAAGGGATCAAGGGGATGGTCGTTAGTGGTAGAGGGATTTTGAATCTGTGTGGGCTCCAAATTGGCCATAATCTAAACCTTTTCCCTGCCATTTCGGACTCGGGTAACGTGTTAGCTCGAGCTATCGCGGTTGCGTCAAATATATCACCGATCCCGCAAGGGCGTAGCATGGAACAAAATTCGGCCTCCTCAGGCACATTGGTAAGTCCCATGTCGGTATCAGACGAACTCTTATGCGACGCGACCCGTAAATTCATGTACCGAGGTACTGGTGGTCGATCATCTTCATCATCGCCAGGACCTTTGAGGATGGTCCTTTCGGCCGGTAGTAATTCAACCAGGATCGAAGCAATTTTAAGCGAGAGCCCGATCCCTCCCGCGCGTACATGACCTGCCCCAAATTAGGTCCACTGACACTATCGGCGAATAGTGTCATAAATTGCCTGTAAGTATTTTGCGCATTGTGGGGCTAAATGTATGGCCCTGTTGACCCTAGTAATCCAAGCGAAATCGCACAGTTACGCAATGTCACGCGCAGCTTCAGTAGAGAAATTCTAGCCGACGCTAAAAAGGTCCCTTTGTTTGGCGTCCGAATTTGGGTCTGCTCCAGACACGGAGCTTTAACTACCCTTTGTTTGCGGCCGCAACCGATTTCCGGCGAGTGTCTTATATGTCTCCGAAGACGATCAACCATCACCATGTCCGGCACCTGGAGCGCTTCCGACTAGGGACGCCGTATCCGGCAATCGTGGACCGAGTAGCGGAATTGGTGCGCCGGGGTCCCTTACGAGGTGAGAGCCGGCTGGATGTCGACGGCACAGGAGTTGGAAACGCGGTTGTCGACATTCTGAACCAAAGGGGATTGGGCCCCACCGCGATCACGATCACCGGTGGCGACAGCGTCTCACATGAGGGCTCGAAGTATAGGGTACCCAAGCGCGACTTGGTATCAATCATCCAAGTTCTGTTGCAGTCCGAGCGGCTCAAGGTGGGCAAGGAGTTGCCGGAGGCACCGGTGCTGGTACAGAAGTTACTTAATTTCAAAGTCATAATAGACGCTCTCACCGCCCACGACTCCTATGGGGCATGGCGGGAGGGGCAGCACGACGATCTGGTCTAGCTGTGGCCGTGGCCTGTTGTTACGGAGAGCGAGGTAGCGGCAACCTCCGGTTAATTAGTTACTGTGATGAGCCAGAGTAGGGGAATCACAACTTGGAGGATATTGCGGCAACCGTCGAAAAAGACGTCGATCACCCGTCCTGGGAGATCTAGCAGGCTCTATCTAGGTAAGCTGGCTGCCGCCCGAGACTGTAATTTCTCTGGCGATTAGCGCTGTCCAGCGGAGCGTCCTGGTACGTTCGACAGCACCTTCGACGCCATCTTGACTAAGTACAACCTCACCGACTCGGCACTCCGGAGACTCCCCCCAATAGTCTGTGGGGCTGACACCGACGCCAAGTATAGCACCCGGGAAGAGCGGGGCCGGGTCTTGAACTCCAACGGTGAGGTGGTCGGCATGGTGAGGCAGCGGGAGCTGCTAGATGACAAAAAGAGAAGACCCAGTCCCTGCCGTAGCCGGAACTGGGTCTGAACGGGAGGGCGGTCGGATTTAGGCGGCGGCTTGTTGGCGTCCTTGTCCTCCTTGGATGACCTCGGTCAGCTGCCGGTCCATTTCTTCCCGCCGTCGGTTGAAGAAATCCCGGAGCCACTCGTGGACGTCGTCAGGAGCGTAGAAAGTCATCATCAGGGGTCCGGAGTCGACGCCCCGTTGACGAGGGTCTTTGGCCAGCAGCCGGCGCTCTATCAATTCGTCTATGTCGGTTGCCATGGCCTCATACAGTAGCTTCACCGCTTTGCTGACGGAGCCCGGTTTTGGATCACTCTTGGGATCACCGGCGTTTGGTGTTATTTGCTCCAACCGGACATTGCCAAGTGGGTCCGCACTGAAACCGGTCCGAAGTCTAGCGTCATCGTCGAACTTCGCTATTTCCTTACCGTCCTGGTCTTCGACCACAAATTCTGCGCGGTCCGGGTCAATCAGCAGGTTGACCCTCTGATTTCTATAGCCCAAGCCGGTCATGCGCAGCACCGTGCTGACTGATCCTTGATTGGGACGTGTCTCCTAACCGCTGTCTTGGGGGAACGGACCCTTCATCGTCACCCGCGTGGGAGAAAAGAAGTTGGCGCCTTCTTCTCCGGACTCGACGGATTCTTTTTGTTTGGCTATTTGAATACCGGAGGCTGCGGCGGTGAGGAGGCGCTTGGCTTCCCACTGGTCCGCGACATCGAAAATGAGCTCCCCGGTGTCCAAGAGCTCATCCATCCGGTTGAGGAACCGGGTAACGTTCAACCTGGTCTGGGGAGCCTCAGTCTCGCCGCTTTCCGAGGCCCTCATATATTTCGTTTTGTACCTCTTGATGAACTCGTTGGCGGTGCCCTCCGGGACGCTAATGATCGGCGCGATGTTGTTGATGGGCCAACCAGCCTTCATTGCCAGGTAAACCAGGGCGTCGTTCCGCTTGAGGACATTCGCCTTGCGGCCCGCAGAGATGAACGGGTCCGAAGGGCCGCTGCCCTCAAGCTTTCTACGGGAGTAGGAGGCGAATTCTCGCTTTACATTGAGAGTAGGCCTAAGACACCCGTCGAGGGTGACCCCCTCTTCGTAACTCTGAGCATCGTCGTCATCAAAGCTCCAAAGCCCGCCCCGTTTCTGCAGGTTGCCGAGGCCTGCGCCAAAATATTGTTGCATGAGTTCCTTGATGGCGACGTCGGCGTTTGGGGTAGATACCA
The DNA here is from genome assembly GCA_965237595.1 of Dehalococcoidia bacterium. Taxonomy (GTDB): domain Bacteria; phylum Chloroflexota; class Dehalococcoidia; order Lucifugimonadales; family UBA3495; genus UBA9611. Next base: position 399,376 of record CBDEFY010000001.1, read on the forward strand.
TCAGGCTGGGCGTGTAGCCCTTGATGGCCTCTTCGATGGGCCAAGGGGTTGGGTCCAGTTTCCAGATATAGCCCTGGAACGCACCACCCAAATGGGCGACGACGTAGGGGATCCACTGCCAGGGATTCAGCTTACTGCGGACGAAAATCGGCACGTCATAACGACGATGGTACGTCCTCAAAGCTTCAATAACGGACATCCCACAGTGGACGCCGGACCGCGGATGGACGTACCCATCGATCATCACGTCCATGGTATTCAGCCCTAAGTCCAGAATCAACGCATCTATTTCTCCGCCCATGAAACCTTTAACTAATGGCAATGCCTGCTCTTCATCAAGGGCGCAGTACACTTGGGTATCCCCGAGGTTTTCTAGCGACGTCTTCACCAGGACGTGCTGGTCGGGGTCGTCGTCGACATACAAGAATTTACTTGGAATTTTTATTGAAACCATGACAGCCTCCTTGTTGTCCCTTTGTTAAGGGCATCAATGTAGACTTGTAGCAGGGTCACCACATACCACCAAAATTGGTGGACATTCGCAAAAGGACCTATACGGCACGCCTACAATAGGGGCACCCTGGAACGTGATTCACCATGGCGCCGCAAAGGTGGTATCGCGTAAAGCGACAGACCTGATGTGTAGGTAATCGGAATTATCCGGTGTCCAGCCACAAAGGGGTATTTTGGAGTGGTGGAGCCGGGTCGTAAAGAGAGAGGGTCTGAGACTATTTGGGAGGACTCTGAGACGTTATTTCTTCCGTTAAAGCCACGTTCAGACCAGTATTCCTTTCCAGGCGGAAAGAGTAGTCTCCGTTTTCCTTCACATGCCTGATCAAATTCAATGGAGTCTTGCAGCAACTCCGAACGTGACGATTGAACGGGCGGACGTACTGCGTCAAAAGGTATTCTCCAGGTAGATCGTCGGTTCTATTGCGAGCCCGGGACATCGTTTCATAAAGAGCTTCGCCGGAACAATGGACGTTTTCTCCTTCCAGAGCGGCCAGGAGCAGTTGTTTCCCGCCTCTTACGAGGCCACCGACAGACGCCACATGACGCCTGGTCGAGCTCAAAAACTGGCCTCGAACCCGAACTTCAGGGCGACTCCCAACCATGTCGTCGAAGAACACGTCCGCTTCTTCGGCAATCGCTTCCTTTTCGTTCAAGCTGTGAAGATATCTTCTTATACAGATGCCATCTTTTTGGAGAATGATCGCCTCTGCAACAACTCCCCTAGGTGAGACGTCCATTACGAGCCCCTGGGAGTCCATGCCATCGACCCAAGACGCGTAATCAAGACAAGGGCGCCTTCGCGGGATTTCCGGGAGGTTGTCAAATATATGGGCGATGTCGCTGTCGCTAAGCAACGCAGTCCCCACGGCAAAGAGTAGATCGCCGCCACCGGCCGATCCGGATAGCTTTATCCCCGCATCCTCGGTACCGGGAAACTCGTTGATAATCTTTCGAAATGTATCGGCGGAAAGGTCAAAATGCAGGCTCGATAGGTTCAACATGAAGAGAATTCGTTGCTGACAGTTCATCGCCTCGAAAAGGAGCTTCTTCCAGCTGTCATTTGCCCCGTCGGTGAGAAGATGTTGGAAGGCGAAGATACATTCTGCTGACACTTCGGTGAGGATATTCCTGTATGCGTCTTGGCCAAACCGGCGAGGCCTAGCCGCCACATCGCTTAATAGATCAGACTCCTCCGAACTCTTTCCGAGCTTTGGAATTACCTCACTCGCCATGTAGCCGATGGCGTCCGGAACAGTCTGCCCCAAAACTTCCCCAAGCCTTCGGCTGTCACTAGCTAGCCGGCTGGGCCGGCCAGACCACACTAAGCCAAAATCGACCGGCCAAGGCGGAAGGTCCGCCTCGGAACCCACAAGCGGGTGGGCAATGTAATCCCGGTTCGGTTGTTCGGTCACGGGGACCGGCCGACTATTGTTTTCACCTAGCCATTCCTCTTTCGCCGGTTGTGGCAGGACATACAGCATGGGATATCGGCCTGGCACAACAGCCGAAATAAGTCCTGCTCCTGACGCCCGCCCGTCCATAATCGCAAGCTCAAGCTTGCTTGCCAACTGGAAGACCTTCTCCGGTCCCGAATCGACTGGGAAAGTCCCATCGAGGCTCCGGCACTTGGTTGCCGATACGTCTTCGGCATCAAGACTTTCCGTGGCAAGCAGAAATGAAGTGGCCAGAGCCACCGAAAAAGCCCCCTCAACGTTGAGACCACAATGAGGCGGCAATTCACAAAGTAGATGAACCTTCAGCCCATACTGCCATGGTCCCAGCTGCTTTTTTCCAATCTGAGCAAGCGCCGATAGGGCTTTTTCGTATGACTCCAGTTGATTTCGGAACCGAAACGGACTCTCTCCGGATGTCCCTTCTGCTTCAGACAGAGAGAAATACTCCGAGGGCACGAAGTATTTGCAGCCCGCCAAAGTTATCCGGTCATTGTCCGGCTCTGTTTGTTCGGATAGCCCAACATACACCCGGAGGGGCAGCCCCTGAACCAAAGCGGGCACTCCTAAATTAAGAAACGATGTCCCCGCACCAGTAAAATCCCAATGCGGCGGAGGATACCACGAAGCTCTCGGGGAAAAACGAATCATAAACCTCACGGTATCTGAGTTTGATCTCGTAGCTGTTCAACGGTTGTCGGGCCATGTTTTCTCCCCCTTACAGGTCGGCATCTCGAGCGTGCCTTGTATACTCCCGGTCGGCTGGATGGTCAACTCCATCGGCGGCTGCGATGAATCGTTATTCACCTTTTTTGGGCTGTTGAGCTGCCCTGCCACCTCTGACGATGACTGGTAGGCAACGCTGGCAGATTCAGCATCCCACAATTAGGAGTAGACCATGTCCAAGCCTCGCAACGAGCAGTACCAATTCCGATGGCAAGACCACTATGAAACGTTACAGGTACACATCAATGCCGACCCGGAAGTAATCTCTGCGGCGTACCGAAAATTGGCTCAGATGTACCATCCGGACCGGAATAGCGGCGATCCGTCATTCGAGGAGCGCCTCAAGAAGATCAATGAGGCCTATGAAGTCCTCTCAGATCCTCGGCGCCGCAACACGTACGATCAAGCCTACCAGACCCACTACCATATCGACCCGGCGGCGAACGAAGAGTCTGAGGACGCTAACGATTGGGGCGCCGGCTTTTCGCCGCTTGTTCGCATCGCCAGCAGCTCTGGGGCGGTGGTGTTCCACGATCAACACCAAGAGCCTTACATGGCACTGCCTATCGACGGCAAGCTGGAGGTGTGGCCGGTCCACAGTCGGCGAGTGAAGAGTTGGCTGACGATGCGCTCTTGGGCCGAAACCCGTAAAGCAACTTCGGCTGGAGAGCTTGCTGCCGCCCAGAACCTGCTCGCTAGCATCGCAACGTTCGATGGGCCCGAGCAACCACTCCACGTCCGGGTTGCCTGGCATGAAGACATGCTTTGGTACGACCTGGGGGATGGGAGGGCCGTGAAACTGACTGGGCAGGGTTGGGAGATTGTGGAGCAGAGCCCCGTCATTTTTAAGCGGTTTCGGCACCAATTGACCCAAGCGACGCCGGTGACTGGCGGTGACTTCGCTCAGATGTTCCAATTCGCGGCGCCGACCCTCGAAAGGGAAGACGCGTTGCTATTGAGCGTGGCCACACTGGCAGCGATGGTGCCGAGTAGCCCGCGCCCTGCAATTTCTTTGGCCGGCGCCCAAGGGTCCGGGAAGAGCATTGCCAGCAAAGTTATCAAAAGGGTAATCGACCCCAGCACGGTACCCAGTATCAGACGAATACCAGACTTCAGAGAACTCCAACTCCAACTCGAGCAGAACTGGGTGCTCAACATCGACAACGTCACACAGATGTCACCGGAGATTTCAGACGCTCTGGCGTCTGCCATCACCAGTGACAGTGACCTACGCCGGTACCTTTACACCGACCAAGACCTCCTCCAGTTCGACTACATGCGACCGGTAATCCTAAACGGTATCTCACACGCCCCGCAAAGAGCGGACCTACTAGATCGGTCCTTCCTGATCACGTTGCAACGAATTCCGGGCGATATCCGGGTGGGCGAAGAGGATCTGTGGCCGGCGTTCGAAACGGCACTTCTAGGAATTCTGGGCGGCGCCTTCGACATCCTTTCGAAGGCCATTACCCTGAGGCCCAAGGTTCGGCTGAATAACACGCCGCGTATGGCCGATTTCGCGGCGTGGGGTTACGCGATCGCCGAGGCGGCGGGGTGGGGCGGCTCCGCCTTCCTGATAGCGTACCACCGAAATATCGAAGAGCAACACCGCGAAGCCATCGCCGCCTCGCCACTGGCCCAAGTGGTGATCAAGTTCATTGACAGCGTGGGAGCGTGGCAAGGGCCGGTTTCTTCGTTGAAAGTCAAACTCGAAGAGGTGGCGGTCCGGCATGGGCTTGACGTCTCGCACCATCGCAGCGGATGGCCCCGGGACGCAGCTCGACTCTCGAAAGAGCTTCGCCGGCATCAAGAGACTTTGCGGGCAGCGGGGGCAGAGGTCTCCTTCGGCTACCAAGGCAACCGGCGAGCCGTGCGGCTGCGAACCCTGAGGGAATCCACCGTCGGTACCGTCGGCAATGACGATCGCGGGAACGGAATTGGCACCAGCGATAAACCCGGCGCCTGGCAAGAGTACCGCGACGGTACCGACACAACCGACGGTAAAATCCGGCTGCATCGGTAACCACTAGACGCTTAGCCTAAAAGCCGTGCCCGGCGAAGCTCCAATCGCCGGGCACGGCTTTTGTCACGTTCCGCCGGTTTCCCGCTTGGTGGTCTCTTAAATTATCGACTCAACGATGGCCATGATTCGGGAATTCTTAGGATCAATCGAGGATGCCAGCAGAAAGTGGATGGCTCCGTTGTCCTCAGACCTTCCATTTCAGCTACAGCGCAACTAGTCCGGTCTGGTGTGCATATCCTGTCCGGCCTTGGTCCCGGTGTATTTTCTCTCCGGACCGTTCCCTTTCTTCACCCCAATATTATTCAGACTTCGAAGTGTGTTTATACGATACCTGGCCTATTTTGTTACAGCACTCACAACATTTTGCGGTAATTTCTCCGATTATAATCATTTACTATGACAAAAGGTATCAGAACCATTCATCACGTTTAGGAGGAGAACGATGGAATACCTAGGAACAGGGATGAGCGTTGGCCCGGCAACCCAGAGTGTAGCTGATCTCTACGAACAGCCGGGGTCGCCCGGGGGCCAAACCTGGAGCCGGTACGGTGTAAAAACCGCGCAAATGCTGCAGGGCGAAGCCATGAGCGTCATTGGAGGCGGCGAAACTGGGGCCATGTTCTACCGGGCGACCATTGAGCTTCATCAGTTGAACGGCCTCCCACCGCAGCCGAACCTAACTGGGTGGTGGATTGGGGACGTCGACGTTCAATCTGGGTCCCGGCCAGTGAGATTGGGCTCCGCTCAAGGGTTCGCCTTGTTTGACGGGGCAGCCGATTGGCTGCATACCCAAGAAGGCCAGGCCCTGCAGATGGAGAAGCTCACCTATATCTATCACGAGCTACCCGGGATCGGTGCTAACACCGAGAAAGCAAAAGAGCTCTTCTATCAGGCTCAGGCCGGCGCCCAGCCAGTAAACGGCTTCGACCCGTATGCCAGAGGCAAAGTGAAGACTTCAAATAGCCCGACTCCGACCCCGGCTGAGTTCGTTCAAAACAAAGGGCTTGGGGAAGCCGGGGCCGTGGTCTTGATAGCTTCGATGGGTTCAGGCTCCGGCCAAGCAGCAGTTCAATGCATCGTCGAGATGTGGAACGAATTCTTTGGATAAACAGCTAGACGCCGACATCATGCGTGGAGGAGAAAAACAATGGCTAAGAGCAAACTTAAAATTAAGGTAGACCTGATACCGCCCGCACTACAGGGTGGCGGACTCCTCTCAACAGATCCGCGAGCCCTTAACGTGAAAAACAACTTCGTCTGGGATGAGCAACAACTCAAGGCAGGGAAGCTAGACAAAGTGATTGTGGTAAGCGCCACCCATGCTGAAGCGAGCCGGGGTATAGAAACCGGCCACATCAAATTGTCCGATCCCGAATACCAGAATCTAATGAAGGCTGGCGACTTGGACCCACGAGACCGCATCGAAACGCTTAGGGCCTTCGAGCGGACCCATTCCAGTATGTCTCCAATGGCCCTCTGCCGGGCTCAGGCCGTTCTCGCCGCCCCGATATTGCACCTTCCAATTATCGGCCACCTTTATAGCACCAGGGTAGTTCTTTACGGTGACAACTCCACCGACTTGAGCGACCTGCTGCTTTTGGGTGCCGGGCGGACGTTCATGGCCCCGTGCCACCTCAGCACCTCCCACGACCCAAATACCATCTGGTGGCGGGAAGACGAACGGACCCATGAGGTGACTCAACGGCTGGGCCACAGCCCCCAGGGGCCGCAACGGCTCATCATGGAGACAGTCGACCTTGGCAAGGGAGCAACCATGTTTTACGACATGGCGGCTGCCCAGGAGCGTCCGGTACGCATGGTCGTAATGTACTGGAGCCATGTGCCAGTCAACCCCACCGCCCTATCAGACATGTGCGAAGAAGTCGCCGAAGCGTACGGTGTGACCAACTGTCTACCGGTCCAGATTTACGGCGACGACTTTTTGCAAGGCCTGGTCAGTCACCAGCAAGCAGCCGCCCGTTGCTGGGTTTACTTCGACTACCTTACGGCAGGTCCCTTTAGCAAGGTAGCCGACGGTGCCTTGGAAGTGATTCAAAGTCGGTAAAACGGGGCTACGGCCAGCTCGCGGTCGGAGAGTCGCGCCAACGATCCCCTTGCCGACTCGGAAAACCAAGCGGCTGACAATCACCAAGAGCAAACCACCACCCAATCTGAACCTGCTGGATCATAGGAGGGAATATGGACACCTTGGTAATACACATCATCGGTACTCTAATGATCGCCGTCGTGCTAGGGGCCTTCACCGTTTACCACCTGGTGAAGGTATGCCGGCGTGTCGGTGAAGAGTACAACCGCATGAGGCTAGATTCCGAAATGGCCGGCCGAATGGAGCAGTTTGTAGACCGTCAGCGATAATGGGACACATATAAGGGTAGGAAAACCCGAGAGTGGGAGGGTGGTGTGAGCTCCTGAAATGAGGGTAGAGTTACCCACAGAAAGGAGCAGATGTGTCCCAATTAGAAGTAAGCAAAGCAGAGGCCGCCGAGGAACGAAGCGAGCAGACCAGGTCTTTCGTCCGTACAGTGAAGGCGGCTGCCCGACGTAAGTACACCTCCGAAGACAAGATCCGAATTGTTCTGGAGGGCTTCCGCCGCGAGGTCACAGTCAACGACCTGTGCCGGCGGGAGGGGATCAAGCCCCACTCCTACTACTCGTGGACCAAAGAGTTCATGGAGGCGGGCAAGGAGAGGTTGACCCGTGACTCGGTTCGGGACGCCACTCAGCATGAGGTAGGGCAGCTCAAGCGAGAGAACGGGGAACTCAAGGAGCTAGTGGCCGATCTGTCGCTGGAGGCGTACCGTCTCAAAAAAACGGCCATCCCCGTGCCCCAGGACGCCACCGGTACCAGCGGATGAGCGCCCCGGAGAAGGCAGAGGTAGTTACCAAAGTATCCTCGTCTCCCCTCCCCAAGCGAAAGGTCCTCAGAGAGCTGGGCATCCCTAAGAGCACCTACTACCGGTGGCTCAGACGCCAAGACCAACAAGGACTTGAGGACCGACCAGGAGGCGATCAGCCACCATGGAACCGTCTTACTATTCAGGAAGAACGCTCAGTCCTGTTATCAGCCAGAGAGATGCCAGAGCTGAGCTGCCGTCAGCTGGCCGCGTGGATCACCGACAACCAGGGCTTCTCAGTCTCAGAGTCCAGCGTCTACCGTATCCTGGGCAGGGAGGGCCTAGTGAAGCGGCCTGAGATGCGGTTGGCCGCGGGGAAGGAGTACCACCGCAAGACCACAGGGCCTCACCAGATGTGGGCCACCGATGCCTCATACTTCAGGGTGGTTGGTTGGGGCTACTACTACCTGGTCACCGTTATGGACGACTACTCCCGCTTCATCCTGGCTCACAGGCTTCAGCAAGATATGACGGCCGACTCCTTCATCGAGGTGGTCCAGGATGCTGTGGACACGACCAGCATGGACCAAGTTCCAGTCACAGACCGCACCAGGCTGCTGAGTGACAACGGTCCAGGCTATGTCTAAAGAGCATTCAGGGACTACCTGGGGATGGTTGGCATCAAGCACATCCTAGCAACTCCTTTCCACCCTCAGACCAACGGGAAGCTGGAGCGCTACCACCAGACCATCAAACGGGACGTCAACCAGGTGCCTTATGAGTTGCCCGCCGACCTTGAGGCTGCTATCGCGGCCTTCGTCAGCTACTACAACTACCGGCGCTATCACAAGGCTCTGGGCAACGTGACACCATCAGACGTGCTCAAGGGAAGACGGCAAGAGATCCTACAACGCAGGAAGGAGGTGAAGGCTCAAACCACCAAACGGCGACGACGCTACAACAGGGCCCTCAGGGAGCTCACCAGACCTCCATCCAGCCCCTGATCTCTCGGCTCCCAATGTGTCCCACTTTTGCTGGTTGCTAACACTCTTTGACGCGATCGAGACAGACCGATTCCCAAATTGATCTATTAGAGTCCGCCAATGGGCAATCCAAGGTGGTATTTTCGTGCGGGATACGCCACGGGATACGAATGATACGCAACCGGGCATGCGGCTTGGTCAAGACGGTGCTGGAGATCTAATCGATCAGCCTACCGCCTGATTATCAAAAGGGAGAAGTAGTCCAGGTCTTCGGCGGATAGCTTGGAGATGTCTTCCACCACGCTTTCCCGGACGGTGCTGGCCTGGCGCACGTAGGTGGCTTTGCCAGTGAGGCCCAGATTTTCGAGATTGGCCAGGGCCTGGAGCAGGTCCCGGTTCACCTCCATCAACACCGTGGTGTCCGAGTTGGTTATGGCCTCGCGCAGGTCGTCGATACCGTAGACCTTGGGCAGGATGGTCAACCGCTGGCCGTGGGTGACCAGAGGCATCCCCGAACTAGCCGCCGCCGCCATCACGGATGAAACTCCGGGTACGACCTCAACGTCCAGGTCCGGGACCACCGACTTGACGCTCTCCAGTACGTGGAAGAACTCGCTGTAGAGCATGGGGTCGCCTTCGGTGATGAAGGCCACGTTCTTGCCCCGATTCAGATGACCGGCAATCTCTTTAGCCGCATCGGTCCAGGTCTGCGCGCTTATTGGCGTGTCGTCATCGGAGGGAATGGTGATGGCCAGGAATTCCGGCTCCGCTGCTTCCAAAACGCCACGCACAACGCTCAGCGCGTAGCTCTCTTTGCCGTCGTCCAGTTGGGTAAAGCAGATAACCGGCACTTGCTGCAGCATCCGCTGGGCCTTGATGGTCAAAAGCTCCGGGTCGCCGGGACCAACACCGATGCCGTAGAGACTTCCCATACCGTTGTTTCCGCCGCTGGTTGTCCCACTGGTTGTCATTAAATCGCTACTCGGACCGCGCATCCCGCAGTAAATATAGGATTAATTTATTGGATTAACATTGTTGGGCCATAACCCAGTCGTAGATATGCATGGTAGCTAAACAATCGTCTTCATTGTAGAGGATGATTTTGTTCTTGGTTGTATTGTCCACACTCCCGGACTCGACGAATTGCATGTAGAGAGCCATTGACCCAACCCCGGTCACGTCATTCTGCCGCCAACTGAAACCCAGAGACTTGGCGATGGCCTTCAGCGACTCGCCATAGGCGGGGAAAGCATAGCCCTTGGTGGCCCAGGGGGACAGGTCTTCCAACCGCTCTAACACCGCTGCCGCCAATTTCGGGTCAACCCCGTACCGCTCGACCATCTTCTTGAGATGGGTGCTTTCGTAATGGTGCCAGTGATAGAAGACGGGGTCTTCCAGGGAATCGGCCCACTGAAGAAAATCGTTCAGATTTTCGTCTTCTTGGTCGAAGGAATCGGCAAAGAACGGCCTGTACTGCGGCTCTCCGCCAGGTGTCCGGTAGACCGCGCCAATCAGATAGTTGACCATCTCCAGACCGTCATCGTCGTCCTGATCCTGAGCGCCTTCAAAGTCGAAAAAAACCTCGGTCTCGCCCCGGCGCAATTCCGGCAGCTCCCCCCGCCGCATCGGCTTCTTCCCCTGAATCGCCTGGGCTGACACCACCATCTTCTTGGCCGTGGTCCCTCCGATGCGCTTGACGCTGACCAGGTCCGCCTCACCGGCCGAGGCGATGTTGTCCACCGTGGTGAACCCGGCTTCCACCAGATTGGAGCGGGTGGCCGCGCCGACGCCCGGGACCAAGGACACATCATTGGCGGCAATGGCTAGGCCGTCCACGTATGAGACCCAGGGCCATTTGGCAGCGCCGTGACAGGGTTCGACCCGTTTCCCTCCCACTATCTCCCGCACATTTTCCAACACTTGGTCCAGCCGCTGGTCCACATCCGCCATCGTCACCGGAATAACGTCGAAGTCCCGGTTGACCATCTGGAACACGGGAGGCTCGTAGCCCTGGACCAGTCCCAGGACTCGGTTGTATAACGCTCCCTGCAGTATCTGGGACTCCCGAAGCTTGCGGGACGATTTGATCTCAACCACGCGGTAACTGAAATCACCAAAGTTTGATGGCACGCCGTCCACCCGTTCCAGGATGTCCGGGCGTCCCGTAAGGCCCTCCGGCCAGCACACCAAAGGCATGTTTTTTAGGAACTCCCATCCCTCTGACATCACCTCCAAAGAACGGCGGAAGCCCTCCTCCTCGTCGGTGAAAATCTCTTGGACGCCGCCGGGATACAGTCGGTCATTGACCCGGTCCTGATGGGCATCGCCAGCATCGAAAATGTACTGCTGGTAGTCGTTCATCGGGTCTCTGGCGCCCGGGGGGGCGTGAATGCTGCACCAAAAGGTGATTGGCGATTCTAGATAAGATTCGACCCAGCCGGCCCTAACGGCCCCGCTGCGGGCGCCACTGGTGAACTGACGATAAATCTCTTCGACGTTCATAACCGCACCGGCCGCACTTCATTAAGAACTTGGAAGAACCTGGCTACGATTAAATCTGGGTGCCGGGCTAGCTGAGCACCACGTTGACCAACCGGCCGGGCACGTAAACTGTTTTGGCCACCGACCTACCCTCCACGTAGCTCTGGACCCTGGGACTGGCCAGGGCCAGCGCTTGCGCTTCGGACTCTTCGATGCCCGCAGGGACCTCCAGCTTGTCCCGAACCTTGCCGTTGACCTGCACCACCAGGGTGATGACATCTTCGGCCGCCAGGTCATCGTCCCAACTGGGGTAGGACTGTTGGTGGATGCTGTAGGGGTGACCGTTGATCTCCCAAAGCTCTTCGGTCATGTGAGGAGCCATGGGAGCCAGCAGGAGCAGTAATTTTGACGTGCATTCCCGCCAGGTCTTGGCGTCGATGCTTCCTTCGGCCCAGACCCGGTTTAGATGGTTGGTCAACTCCATCAGCGATGCGATGGCCGTGTTGAACTTGAACTTGTCCAAGTCGTTGTAACACTTGCGTACGGTCTGGTGCAGCAGCCGGTTGGTCTCCCGGACCACTTCATCATCCACCGGGCCATCGTCTCCACGGCTATCGTCCAATAAGCTCGCGTCGCGCACCGCGATGTCCCAGACCCGGTTCAGCCAGCGGGCCGTGCCGTTGATACTGTCGTGGCTCCAAGGACCTCCCTGGTCCCAGGGGCCGATGAACATCAGGAAACAACGCACCGCGTCGGCCCCCAATTGGCCGACAACCTCATCGGGATTGACCACGTTGCCCCGGCTCTTGCTCATCTTCTCGTGGTCTTCGCCCAGGATCACGCCCTGGTTGAAAAGACGCAAGAAGGGCTCGTCGAAGTCCACCAGACCCATGTCGTGTAGGCCCTTGGCAAAGAATCGAGAGTAGAGCAGGTGCATCACAGCGTGCTCGGCCCCGCCGGTGTACTGGTCAACGGCCATCCACCGCTTGAGCAGTTTAGCGTCGGCTGGTTCGTCGGAATTGTGAGGGTCCAGGTAGCGCATCATGTACCAGGACGAGTCCATAAAAGTGTCCATGGTGTCGGTCTCGCGGCGGGCGTCCTCCCCGCACTTGGGACACTTGGTATGGACAAAATCATGGTTGGTGGCCAGTGGTGACTCGCCGGTGGGCTCGAAATCGGCGTCTTGGGGCAGGAGCACCGGCAGGTCGGATTCAGGCACAGGCACCACACCACAGGAGTCGCAGTAGACCATGGGGATGGGAGTGCCCCAGTACCGCTGCCTGGAAATCAGCCAATCGCGCATACGGTAGGAGACCGTCCGCTCGCCCCAGCCCTTCTTCTCCAGGTCATCGGCGATGGCTGATTTGCCTTCCTCGTTGGTCATTCCATCGTAAGGGCCGGAGTTGGTCATGAATCCTTCCCCCAGAAAGGCGTCGGTGAGTTCCTTGCCGTCCCATTCGATGGGCGCAATGACGATACGTATGGGCAGTTTGTATCTTTGGGCGAAAAGGAAGTCCCGGGCATCGTGGGCCGGAACGCCCATGACCGCTCCGGTGCCGTAGGTCGTGAGCACGTAGTCGCCGATATAGATGGGCACCCGCTCGCCGTTCAAATGATTTACCGCGTAACTTCCGGTGAACACGCCGGTTTTCTGCTTCTCGTTGGAGAGGCGGTCAATCTCGGAAGTCTGTCGCGCCTTGTTGATGTACTCATCCACCGCCTGCCGGTTCTCAGCAGACGTCAACTGAGGGACCAACGGGTGCTCCGGGGCCAACACCATGAAAGTCACGCCAAAGATGGTGTCGATGCGGGTGGTGAATGTGCGTATCTCTTTTTCCTCCAGGCCGGACTCGGAGATGTCAAATGAAATCTCCACGCCCTCGCTGCGGCCGATCCAGTTCTGCTGCATGGTTAGGATCTTGTCCGGCCATTCTTCAAGGCCGCTGAAATCGAGGAGCCGGTCGGCGTACTCGGTAATCTTGAAGAACCACTGCTCCAGGTCGCGGCGGGTAATCTCCGTGCCGCAGCGCTCACAGGCGCCGTTCAACACCTGCTCGTTGGCCAGCACCGTTTGACAGGACGGGCACCAGACCACCGGTGCGTTGGTCCGGTAGGCCAAGCCCTTTTCGAAGAATTTCAGGAAGAACCATTGGTTCCACCGGTAATACTCGGGCAAGCAAGTGACTACTTCCCGGTCCCAATCGTAGATGGCCCCCATAGAACGTAGCTGCCGGCGCATATTCTCTATGTTGCTGATGGTCCATTCGTAGGGATGGATGCCACGGCTGATGGCGGCGTTCTCGGCTGGCAGCCCAAATGCGTCGAACCCGATGGGATGGAGCACGTTGTAGCCTTGCATCCTCTGGAAGCGGGCGTGGCAATCGGCCGGGGACATGGCGTACCAGTGGCCAATGTGGAGGTCGCCCGAAGGGTACGGGTACATGGTCATCTCGTACCATTTGGGGCGGGGGTCGTCGTCGGAGACTTTATTCAGGCCGTCCTGTTCCCAACGTGCCTGCCATTTGCGGTCGATCGCAGCGGGGTCGAATGCCAATTCGACCTGCCGGGGGCTGCTCGTCATCTATCGTCTCCTCAAGTCCGGGGCGCCGGAAATCCTTTTATCCAAACCTACGTTCAGGGCCAGCAGGGCCAGCGTTGCTCGTGCCAATTATATTAGCATACAAGCTGAATTAGTCTCGATGGCGGAGAAGCTGGGAAGACCGTTTTCGGCCCAAACAAACCAACGGGTTCATTGACACAAGAAAGGGCAAATCCTAGAATCCAATTTGCCCCATCCATTTTGCCTAGATTTACGGTATTAGCCGCGTCAGGCGGGTTCTCTCAAAGACTCTTCCCTCAAGTCTTCCCACGGATTTTTTTCCGCGTTATTCAGATGCAATTAGCCTTCTCATCTTGCCCCGTTCTCCCCTGTGGGTTTCCTATGCCGGAGTGCCTGCCTGAGGGCGTCCGGGATGGGCGCTGAACATGTCCTTTGAGCGCCGGCACAGACCAATCGACAACGTTATCCGGCTCCGCAGGCGGCGGGACCTGTCGCCCACGGTCACCGAAGCAGAGCCGCTGCGGGAACGCCGGCGGCTGTTCGGCACCACAACCATGCTTCTCTCCGGGTTTGCTCTGCTGATCCTGGGCGGCGGAGGTCTACTAATCCTGCCGCTGGCACAGAATGGCGCCGGATTCACCTCCTTGGATACCGCCTTTTTCACCTCGGTATCCGCAGTGACCGTCACAGGTCACACAGTGGTCGAGTCCAGCACCTACTGGTCGACGTTCGGCCAGGCCGTGATTTTCGTATTGATGTTGGTCGGCGGGTTGGGATTCATGGTGGTGAGCACCTTTATCCTATTGCTGATTGGCCAAAGGTCGACCCTTCAAGAACGGCTGTTGACCCGAGCACTGATGCGCGACACCGTTGGCGTGGACCAGATGCAGGGACTGCGCCAGCTCGGCCGGGCTGTGATTGTCATGGTGTTCTTGCTATATGCCGCCGGGGCCGCAGTAATCTTCTGGCAGATCCACGGCATCGACGGCCTGAGCACATTGAGTTCCCTATGGCACTCTCTGTTCCTTTCGGTATCCTCATTCAACAATGCCGGGTTCAATATCTTTCCTTTGGAGACGGCCGGGGGGGTCAGCATTGCGCGCTTCATCTCCAATCCAGTATTAATGACGACTATGACGGCCCTGATTATCATTGGTGGTCTCGGCTGGGTCTTTGTGGTGGACGTCTGGCGGAAGCGCCGGTTCGCCCGGTTCTCCTTGGAAACCAAATTGGTCTTGGTCACCAGCATCGTCCTTTGGGCGTTGGGAGCTGGGGTCCTGTATGTAGCTGAATTCGCCAACCTGGAATCCCTGAGTTGGGTGGACAAGATCGTCGGTGCCGTATTCCAGTCTGCGAGCGGCCGCACCGCAGGATTCACCATCTTGGACGTCGGCCAAGTCAAGGATGTCACCAAGTCGACATTTTCGGGGTTGATGTTCATCGGAGGCGCGGCCGGCTCGGTGGCCGGAGGCATCAAGGTGGCCACATTCGCGGTGTTGATCGCGGCTGTGATCTCTTCCCTGCGGGGCCGCGCCCACGCCGAAGCGTTCGGCCGGGAGATACATCAGTCCCAATTGCACCGGGCGTTGACCGTCGCCGTTCTCGGTCTGGCATTGATTGTTATCTCTGCAACGGTGTTAACCACCCTTGAACCGCAGATCCCGTTCCTGGACATCATCTTCGATACGGTATCCGCATTTGGCACCACCGGCGCTTCCACCGGGATAATCCCAGGTATGGGACTCGCGTCCAAAATATTGTTCATGATGTTGATGTACGTCGGCCGGCTAGGTCCGGTGGCCTTGGCCCTTGCTTTAGCCCCCGAAGAGGATCCTGCGGTATACCGTTTTGCGCAGGAAAGGGTTAAGATAGGCTGACGGGAGTGAAGCAGTGAAAAAACAAGTTTGTGTTATCGGTCTGGGGCGGTTCGGGGCCACACTGTCCCAGGAACTCTATCAAAGTGGTCACGATGTTTTGGCCATTGACGTTGATGAGGCCAAAGTTCAAGACCAACTTGGGCGGGCAACTTACGCGGTCCGGGCCGACGCCACCAGCGAGTCGATCTTGAAAGAACTCGATGTGGCTGAATATGATGTATGCGTCGTGTCCCTGGGTAGCGAGAATGTCCAGGCCAGCATCCTAGTCTCCGTGTTGCTGAAGAGCCTAGGAGTGCCATTCATCATCGCCCGCGCCGCCAACGAACTGCACGGCACCACCCTGGAGCGCATCGGCGTCGACCGAGTGGTCTATCCGGAGGCGGAGAGCGCCCGGCGCACGGCTCACGTGGGTTTCGATACCGGAGTCATCGATTACATGCCCATCGTGCCCGACTTCGGCATCAGCAAGTTGCGGCCCCCCGAAGAGATGCTGGGCCATACCCTGGAGGAAGCCGGACTTGCCGGGTCGGCCGACCGCCACGGCATATCCGTCTTGGCCATCCGCCGGGGCCGGTCCTCCTTCCTTCACCCGGCCAAAGACGAAGAAATCAAGGCCGGCGACGTGTTGATTGTGGCGGCCAACAACGAACACCTTGGCAAGATATCGGACATTGCCCGCCATCTGGAACCTGCCTCCACCGAGGCCCACAACCACCGCAACGGCGCTTAGAGCCGAGACGCAACGATACCCTACCACTCCAAAGTTCTTCCAGAACTCCCTTACAGGCGCGATGGGCCCGGCTTGACCCAAATGACCAAACTGGGATACGTCTGGAGGACCCGATTTCAGACCGCACCCAAGGCCGGGAAACCGGCCCTGCAATGCCTGATTCAGGTGCCGTCCTAGATTCCCAAAAATCTTATTGTATTGGGTTGACGCTGCTCGTATAATCTCCCATTGATTGCCAATCACAGTGTTCGGGCATCATGGCCCCGGACCCTCCGTGGTTGAGACTGAGTCACCCATGCAGGGCGGTGTAGCGCGATGCGACTGGACGCGAAACGAATTCTAGTGCCGGTGAACGGCAAACAATACAGTGAACGCACATTTCGGTGGGCGTGCCAGATGGCTCGAGAGTCCAAGACGGAACTCCACGCGGTTTATGTGATAGAGGTCCCGCTGGAGTTGTCATTGGAATCTGAGATCTCCGAGGATATCAACAAGGGCGAGGAGATCCTGGCCCGGATCGAAGCCATAGCCTCTGAAGAGAAGTACAAAGGCCTCCAAGCCCGGTTCTTGCGGGCCAGGCAGGCCGGCCCAGCAGTGGTCCTGGAATCTGAAGACCGGTTCATGGACCTGCTGATTGTGGGCGTGCCCTACAAGCGCCGGTTCGGCTCCTGCACCCTGGGGACCACGGCATCCTACATCTTCCACAACGCATCAAGCCAGGTGATGTTCTGGCGGGAACAGGCTCCAGCTCCCATCTTCCCCAGAGACTAGACCATGCGGGTCTTGATATTCGGCTGTAACCGGCTCACCACCAGTCTGGTGTCCGACCTCGCTGGGGAAGGCATCGAGATAACCGTACTCGGTAGCGAGCGGGACTGCCTCGAAAGCGTGTCCACCCACCCCCGAGTCCGAGTCGTCCTCACCGCCGAGCCCATGATGCAGGATTATCTGCAGGAAGGCGGTATCAACCATGCCGATGTTTTCCTGGCTATGTCCGCCGACGACCATCAGAACATCCTGGTGGCCCAGATCGCCAAGCACATCTTCAATGTCCCCAAGGTGGTGTGCCATCTTGGGAATCCCCAATTACAGGTCTTGTATGCAGCCC
This sequence comes from Dehalococcoidia bacterium, assembly GCA_965237595.1. Classification (GTDB taxonomy): domain Bacteria; phylum Chloroflexota; class Dehalococcoidia; order Lucifugimonadales; family UBA3495; genus UBA9611. The sequence goes on from CBDEFY010000001.1 coordinate 416,683, forward strand.
TTGGTCTGGACGTGGTAGGCTATTCCTTTGGCCTGCTGCAGGATGTCCGCCAGGCCATACGGGGCTAGTCAGAAGGGCCAGATGTACGTAGCAATAGTTGGTTGCAGCGAGTCCGGCTACCACCTGTCCAAGGCGCTCATCGCGGGCGGTCACGAGGTGGTGGTGGTCGAGAAAGACCCCGAACGGTTCCAGCTTCTCACCGAGGAATTGGGCAGCGTAGCACTGTTTGGGGACGGCACCGACGAGGTTACCCTGAAACGCGCCGGCGTCGCCCGGGCCGATGTGGTTGTGAGCCTGACGGGGGCGGATGCCACGAACCTGGTAATCTCCCAGATTACCAAGCACATCTTCAAGGTCCCCCGCACCATGGCCCTAATCAAGGACCCCAAGAACGAGCCCATCTTCCATGAGGTCGGCGTCGACGTGGTGGTGAACTCCACCCATCTGGTGCTAGCCAGCCTGGAGGAGGGTGTGCCGGGACGCCCACTGGTACACCTGATGAACCTGCGGGTGCCGGGCATGGAACTGGTCAGCGTTTCCATCCCGGAGGACTCCAACATCATCGGCAAACGCCTGAGTGAGATTGAACTTCCACCCAACAGTTTCATATCGCTGATGGTGAAGAAGAGCGGCGCAACGTTGCCCACGGGCCGGTCCGTGGTGGAACCGGAAGATGAACTGGTGGCGGTCACTCCGGCGGGCGACGAACATATTCTCTACGACATCCTGACTGGGGTCTAGCCATGGCCCGGACCATCGGATTCCTGGGACCGTCGGGCACCTATACGGAAGAGGCTTCTCTGCTCTACAACCCCTCCGCTGAACTACGCCCCTACCCGACGATCAATGCGGTGGGGAAAGCCGTAGCCGCAGGAGAGTTGGAAGAGGGTGTAGTCCCCATGGAAAACAGCTTAGAAGGCTCGGTGAACTTTACGTTGGACCTTCTGATTAGCCAGCCAAGTTTGTTCATACAGGACGAGGTGGTGGTGCCCATCGAGCATTACCTGATGGCCAAACCAGGGACCAATCCGGCCGAAGTTAAAGTGGTCTACTCCCATCCCCAGGCGTTGGCCCAGTGCCAGGCCTATCTTGAGAAGAACTTCCCTCAAGCCGAACAGATGGCGTCTCTCAGTACGGTTCTGGCCGTATCAGACGCGTTTGCCAGTCCAGTGCCGGCGGCGGCGATAGCGCCACGCCGGGCATCAGAACTCAACGATGTGGACATCCTGGACCACGGCATCCAGGATGTGGCTTCCAACGTGACCCGGTTTGCGGTGTTGTCCCTCTCGGACCATGCGCCCACCGGACGGGACAAGACTTCCATGGCCTTTACGTTCGAGGAAGATTCACCGGGGCTACTCTATCGGGTGCTGGCTGAATTCGCCCAGCGAAACATCAACCTATTCAAGATTGAATCGCGGCCCACCAAGCAATCCCTGGGCGAATACATCTTCCTATTGGATTGCGCCGGCCACCGAGAAGAATCGCCTATGAAAGAGGCCCTAGCGGCCCTCTCCCAACCTATCAGCATGTTGCGGGTCTTGGGCTCTTATCCCCAGTGGAGCCCCAAGACCTGAGCCAAGTCCCTAAAAAACGTCGGCCCCCCTCCTGCGGAATTGCTAAGAATTCCCAAACACCACATCACATCACTTCTTAGCTGGTCAACCGATTGGAGAAGGGCCGACCGGGACAGGCCCTGTACTGTCAGTCCACCCGGTAAACGCCCTCCACGGCGATCCTGACATTAGAGCACGGGGCCCGTGCGCCCGTCGTATTTAATGGCTTCTACTTCCTAAGCAGATGCCTCCTTGGTCGTTCGGCACTGATTTATCGCCTTTTTAAGTGCCGGTATTCTCATTGTATAAAACTTTGTCTAACACATGTTTGAGAATATATTTATATTTTAACCAAGGGAAACCCTTATGTCAAATCCTGGGCCGTCTCTGGGTAAATCCGCCTACCGGTCCCCTTGACAGGCCCCTAAATAGATTCCGGGCCACCCCGTCCGTTAATTCCAACGGGCTTCGAAGATGGCGGTACCCTGGTTCTCGAATACCTTCCGGGCCAACTCCTCGAACTTCTGCAGTCCGTCTCCGGGGTAGTTGATTCGTTCCAGGTCACCGACCACCACGTATTTCACCCGGTAGTGCCGCAGGAGTTCCAGGGCCCTTTCCACGTCGGTGGTCTCGTACATCTCCCTGACGTCCCTGGCCCGTTCTTGGATGGTGGAGGAATAGGCCATCCGTTGCTGTGTCTGATGCCAGGGCCAGCCGAGGACCGTGGGTAGCCCGGTGTAGTTAGCGATGCGGGCGCCCCAACGGTATTGCTCCATATGGGCTTCCAAGACGATCGGAGAGCCCTCCACGTTGTCTTGGAGCCACCGGATGGCCTCCAAGTCCCACTTCAGTTCTATGGGCTGTCCCCTTTCTAGGTGCACCGCCGCCACCATATACGCCGTGCCGTCCAGCGTCGATGGGCCGTCGGTGAAGCGTTCTGAGAGCCGGCTCCGGCTGCCCAAAGCAGTGTAGATAAGGCTGGAGCCGATGAGCACCGCCAGCATTACCAGCCAGGCCCCGGAGCGCCAACCAAGCTTCGTCCGCAGGAAGCCTGAATCCCCCAGGCGCCACAGCATGTAGGCCGAAACGATGCTGAGCAGCACCCAGAGCTCCAAGTTGAACTTGAAGAAGCTGTTCATCCGGCCGATGTCTCCCTCCACCCGCACCAAGTCGACGCCGATGCCGATGAAGAGCGCCATGGCCAACAGGGCCAGCGGCACGATTGCGAAGGGGCGCTCGCCTTCATCGGAGGCGAAAATTCTCCAGCCGACGATGCCCGCCAGCGTCAAGAAGACAATCAGCAAGACCGCGTTCCAGTACCCGGCGGCCCCGAAGAAGGCTGCGCCCAATAGGCCCATGGCCACGCATAGTCTCAGCCAGGGCATTCCCGGCACGGTGCTGGCGACCCCCTTGGAACTGTCGCTCCGGAGCAACTCCCTTAACGTACCCCTGGCCTGATAGAGCAGGAACGACGCGATTACGAACAGGAAGAGGCCGTGTATCCCAAGGAAACGGTCCACCGGGGTCCGCCACTTCGATACGTCAAGGCCGCTGTTAAATGTCTCGTAGGTCAGATGGAATGGCAGGAAGGCCACCAAACTGACCGCCAGCACACCCGCCGCCAGCACTATTAGCAACACAAATCTTTCCGCCAAAGTGCCTTCGGCGAAATAGACCGCCACAGCCAAGAGGCCAACGGTCAGGATGGCGTAGGAGGGGAAGTCCCAGCTATTGACCACCCAGAGCGAGCCCAGTCCCAGGGCTAAGGCCAGCACCGACACCACGGTCCACAGCCAACCGCAGTCCTTCAAGCCCACCACCAAGTTCAGACCCAGACCAATCACCAATAGGGTGAAGGGGATGACCATCATGTGAGCGTGCAGGTCGGCGAACAAAAATGTGAAGAATGGGAACTCGGTGATGTGGGGGGACACGTCCTGAAACCCAGGCAATCTATCCGGCACCCAGAATGCCAGTGGGTTGGGGTCGAAATTCTTCAGATCGGGCAGCATACGGCTGCTGAGCCAGTAATCGAAGGCCGGGAATGGGACGCCGTCCACCACTCTGTACCAGGTGTTCTGGACCATCTTGACAATGCCGTCCAGGTTGCCAATGACCGCGGTGAATAATCCGGCCGTGACCCCGGCGGAAACGGGGCTCCAGACCCACTGCCGCCACAAAGGACGCTCATCGCTTAAGGGCAGCGGAGGCCCAGCGCCGATGCCAGGCAATGCGACGGTATGGCCGGACGCCCGGCCCTGGCGCACCCCTTCGGTCAGGTTGTAGACCAACGAATATGCTCCGGTGACGGTGAGAGCGAAGAACAATGGCACGGCAAGGTTGAAGGCAGTGGTGGGTAGGATTCCGGTGACGCGAATGATGCCGGAGACCACGAAATAGCCCCAGTAGTAGTAGTTCAGATAGCCGCCGGCGAACCAAGGGTCGAAGGGCGGAAGGGCGGTGGAGCGAACCACCGCGGTCAGGTAGGCCAGTTCCATGGGCTTCTCGCCGCCATGAATCGGGTGCCATAGGTCCGGGTTGGCATGACGCAAAAGGACAAACACCAAGAACGCAGTCAAGAACAACGCTTCCCCAAAGAGCAAAAGCCGCCAATGTTCTTTGAGGAATCCCGCTATCTCACCCCAGCGGAAGACCAAGGTGACCAAGGACATCCCCGCCACAACGGCGAGACCGGCATACACCGCCCACCGGGAGAAGTCCATCCACCCCAGGGACACAGCCAGCCAGGCAACGTAGCTGACCGCCAGCAGGCCCAGTATGCGCGCCAGGACAATCCCCCGGTCGGGCAGAGGCCAGAAGATGAACATCGTGAAGGGCAGCGCCGCCAGGTAGATGACCTCCACCACCAGCAGCCAAGCCAAAACCGGCAGGCTGTTGGACCACCCGTCGCGGTCGACGATCTCGGAGAAAGTCCCGCCTTCCTGCTGAGTGGCAAATTGGCTCTCGAACATCAGCAGTCCTCTGGAGCGGGGTGCGTCGGCCTTAGGCAGGACCCTAAGCTGGTCCCGGATACTGTTCTCTGTCAAATGGGCCGAGTTCTTAAAGAGAAGGACCTGAGGATGGTCGTAGCCGACGGCATTGTCATCGGCATAACCCAGGTCCAGGCCGATGGCCGAGCTCTTTGCAGGGGTCAACGGTTCGGGCCGCGTCAGGCCCGCCCGCCCGATGGCGTCGTCGCGAAAGGACACTCCCAATACCTCAGGATAAGAAGTGAATGTGCGGTCCAGTTCATACCCCAGGCCGCCGGCAAACAGCCGTTGGTAATACTGGTTGCTGAAGGGAAAGCGGTCCGGGGCGCGGGCGGCGCTGGCGTAGGGACGGCTGCTGTAGAAGACCACATACTCCGAGGAAGCAAGTTTTTCCGCCAGAGTATCCACCTTCTGAAGGGTGTCGGGTTCGTAGACCGGGAACTGCCAGACGTCGTAGGTGTGCAGGTTGGGCACGAACTCGTCCCAGTGGTTATCGCTGACTATCGCCGTTCCTTGGGGTACGTTGCCATTGATCCACTCCGACGCCGTAACCGCCGGATGGTGCTCCAAGTAGACCCGCTGGAACGCCAGGGCGTAGAAAGCGGTCGCCCCTACCACGAAGACTACCACCGCCACTGCGAACCACGGCAGGATCCGGGCCGGGTCGCCCTTCCGCCATACCAGATGGCCCAACAGCGGACGGTAGACCTCCACCATCCAGATTAGCATCCTGGCGCCCATGATAATCATTACCGGCATGAGTGGGAAAACGTAACGGAGAAAGTGGACCTCGAACGTCTCCAGGAAGATGAATCCCGGCACCACCCAGGCCAACAAAAAGAGGTCGACCCGCCTCCTTTCTTTGCTGAACGCGGCCGACAACGCGGTGAACGGGATGGACAGCCAGGCGACCACCCCCAGGGGAATCCCAAGGCCCCAGACCGACGACTGCTTTATCTGATAGATAAAGGCGGGTGTGTCTATGTACTGGATGGTGAAAGGCCACAGACCGGCGCTCCGGGCCATACGGGTCTGGTTGGCCAGGTCGCCCACGAAAGCGCCTAGGTCCAACAGCGCGTAGGGAGCGGTGATGAAGAACACACCGGCTGCAATCACACCGGCCAAGGCGGCATGGGCAAATATGCGTTGCACCAGCTCCGGCGTTATCTGGGACCAATTGCCGTCCGCCTCGTCCAAGACCCGGTACCAATAGACCAGCAACATGGGCGCCAGTATGGGCAAGACGCTCACCTTCGGCGCGATGGCCAGTCCCAGCATCAGTCCCAATAACACCGAGTCCCGCAACCGCTTGCGCTCCACCATCCGCAACATGGCCCAGAAACTGGCCAGGGTGAAGAACACGGTGAAGGTCTCGGGACGGAAGAAGTGGCTGTTCTGGATGTGGATCACCGATACAGCGGTAAGACCCGCCGCCAGCAGGCCCACGCCCCTGCCATATAACCTCCGGCCCAATATGAAAACGATCGCCACGGAACCGACGTCAGCCAGGGCGGACAACGGCCTGCCGATGTATCGCATGTCCAGGGAATTAATGTCGGTGAAAAGTTCCACCAGGGAGCGGAAGAACACCATCACGTAGATAAGGATGCTGCCCAGCGGAAACCAATGGGGGTTTAAGGGGCTGCGGTCCGGGTCGAGCAGCGTGCCGACACCCGGCAGTCCCGGCTCTGCGTCAGGCACCCCTGCGAGATAGCCGCAGTCCTGGGCGTTGGGCGCATCGATAAGCAGTTCGTACATGCATCCGGAGCGCATGTAGATGTCCCGCTCGTCGGGGTGAAAACCGTACCCTTGATCCCAGTTGATTCCGTTCAGCCGGAGGCCAAGGGCCACCACCAAGATGACCAGCAAAAGATAAAAGGACCAAGACACACGGCCGCCAAGGCTCAAAAAATCTTGAGACCTAAACGCCACGGCAGGTCCTCCTCGCCGGAGTTTGAGGTGGAGTAGGGCGCGGCATATCGTTGATCAACATTATATTTGGGAGCCCGGCGCCTCCCCTCATGAAAAAATCCCCCGTCCCCAAGAGAATGGGGAGCCGGGGGACTTTCTAAAGTCTGTTGGAGCTGGTGAAAGCCCCGTTCGAGTTTACGGATTGACTAGGAACTCAGATGCCTTTTTCGGCCATCAGGGCGGCGAGGTCGGCGGTGCGGCAGGAGTAACCCCACTCATTGTCGTACCAACCCATGACCTTGACCATCCGCTTTTCCATGACGATGGTGGACAACCCGTCGATGATGCAGCTATGGGGGTTACCCTTGTAGTCGGAACTGACTAGAGGCTCGTCGCTGAACTCCAGGATACCCTTCATCATGCCTGCCGCGGCCGCTTTATAGGCCTCGTTGACCTCTTCAACGGTCACGTCTTTGGATACCGTGGCGGTGAAGTCGGTGATGGAGCCGGTGGCAGTGGGCACGCGGAAGGCGATACCGTGCAGCTTGCCGTTTAGTTCGGGAAGCACCAGTCCAACGGCCCGGGCCGCGCCGGTGCTGGTGGGGATGATGTTCTCCGCCGCCGCCCTGGCCCGCCGCAGGTCGCCGTGGCGCTGGTCCAAGATGGCCTGGTCGTTGGTGTAGGAGTGGATGGTGGACATCAGGCCATGCTCGATGCCGAAACTGTCGTGGAGCACCTTAACCATGGTGGCGAAACAATTGGTGGTGCAGGAGGCGTTGGAGATGATGTTGTGCTTCTTGGCGTCGTACAGGTCTTCATTGACGCCCAAGACCAGGGTCAGGTCCTCGCCCTTGGCCGGCGCCGAGATGATTACCTTGCTGGCGCCGCCCTTCAGGTGGCCCGCAGCCTTATCAGCATCAGTGAAGATCCCAGTGGACTCTATTACTAGGTCAACCCCCATCTCGGACCATGGAATCTGGGCCGGGTCACGCTCCGAGAAGACCTTGATGCTGCGGCCGTCAACCATCAGGTCGCCGTTGTTGGCCTCCACCTTTCCGGGGTAGCGGCCGTAATTGGTGTCGTACTTCAGCAGATGGGCATTGGTCTCCGCGTCGGTCAAATCGTTGACGGCAGCCACCTCGACCTCCCCGGAGTTGCGTCCCTCGTTGGCCCGCAGCACCAACCTCCCGATCCTCCCGAAACCGTTGATCCCGATCCGAGTGACCATGCTCTACCTCCGTATTATTTGCTGAATTCTGATTAACACGGGACAACCGTACATGGCGGCATTATGTTCAATAGCTTGGAATTGCCGGGTACATAATACCTGCTGCGGGGCCGGTTGGAAAGCTAATCTGACCCCCATTCGGGGGAGATACATCGATACGCGAGGGGCACCCGAGGGAATGACGTCGGGAGCAACTTGAAAGGGCGTCTAGAAGCGTCCCAGGTAATCGAAGGCCGACTCGCCGGCATAGCACGCCTTATCGCCCAACTCGGCTTCGATGCGCAGGAGCCGGTTGTACTTGGCCACCCGCTCTGAGCGGGCTGGCGCACCGGTTTTGATCTGCCGCACGTCCCAGGCCACGGCCAGGTCGGCGATGGTGGTGTCCTCGGTCTCCCCAGACCGGTGGCTCATCACCGCGCCCCACCCAGCGTCCCGGGCCATCTTCAAGGCGGCGTGGGTTTCCGAGAGGGTGCCAATCTGGTTGGGTTTCAGCAGCACGGCGTTGCTGGCTTTCTCCTCAATGCTCTTCTTGATGCGATTGATGTTGGTGACCAGCAGGTCGTCGCCCAGTATCTGGACTGAGCCGCCCAGCAGGCCGTGCAAGCTGGTCCAGCCTTCCCAATCGTCCTCGGAAAGACCGTCTTCTATGGAGACTATGGGGTATTCGCGGGTCCACTCTTGGTACAAATTCACCAGGTCGGCGGCGGTCAGACTGGTGCCTTCGCGCTCCAGCACGTACATGCCGTCGCCCTCCCGGAACAGCTCACTGGCGGCCACGTCCAGAGCGATGTGCACATCCTTGCCCGAGGTGTAGCCAGCCTTTTCCACCGCTTTCAACACCATTTCCAGAGCGTCCCGGTTGGACGGCAGACTGGGGGCGAACCCGCCCTCATCGCCCACGTTGAGGTTGTAGCCCCCGTTGCCCAAAAGGACCCTTAGCGAGTGGTAAATTTCCGCGCCGGCGCGCAGCGCGTTGGCGAAGTTCGTAACCCCGGTGGGCATCACCATGAATTCCTGGATATCGGCCGAGTTGGAAGCGTGCTTCCCACCGTTCAAGATGTTGAACATTGGAACGGGTAGGCTAACCTGGGCGCCGTTGGCCAAGTAGTCCCACAGTGAACCGTTCTGGCTCGCCACCCCGGCAGCGGCCCTGGCCACAGCCAACGAGACCGCCAAGACGGCGTTGGCCCCCAGGTTGCTCTTGTCGCCGGTGCCGTCCAGTTCGTTCAATCCGGCGTCGATGGCGGCTTGGTCCAAGGGAGAGCGGCCGGCCAGCCAGGGTCCGATGGTGTCATTCACGTTGGCCACGGCCTTCAGGACGCCGTTGCCATTGTACCGGGAGGGGTCTTTGTCCCGCAGTTCAACGGCCTCGTGGCTGCCGGTGCTGGCCCCGGACGGGACGGCGGCGTGGGCTGTCAGACCGGTGGATAGGACAATCTCGGCCTCAACAGTGGGGTTGCCGCGGGAGTCCAGGGTCTCGCGGCCCCGGACCGAGGTGATAGTCACGCCGTTGCTAGCGCTGCTCATGACACCCCTGGATTCGGCGAATAATCTATTTGGCGAATTACTCTGCGGAGGTCTAACGGTGGTGGTTGAGGGCGGCCACCGCGGCCAGCGCCTTGTCCACCGCGTCCGTGGGGTCGTCGGCCTGAATGATGGCGCCTTCCATGTCGACGCCGTCGCCGTTGGTGGTCAGGGGCCAGGTCTTGAGGCCAATCACAGGGATGCCGTCACTCAGGGCATGTCCAATCTCCGAAAGTGTGCCGAAGGCGCCGCCGACGGCAATCACCGCTTCACCGGTGTGGACCACAATCACGTTCCGGGAGTAACCCATGCTGGTCACGATTGGGATGTCCACGTAGCTGTTGGCCTCGGCCGCGGCCCGGCCGGGCAGGATGCCGATGGTGGTGCCGCCTTCGGCCTTGGCTCCCCGGCAAACAGCCTCCATAATGCCGCTTAGTCCGCCGCAGACGAGCATGATGTCTCTGCGGGCCAACTCACGGCCCACTCCTTCCGCCAGTTCCACGTGCTCCCGGGTGGCGGGATTACTGCTGCCAATCACTGAAATTATCATCTATCGTTAGCCTTTAGAGAGGAAATATTGCGCCTGATGGATAGCCTCTTTGAGGAAGAGTAATTATATCAGACCGTACTCTTTTAAACTTAGCCGCCGTGCCTGGACCTGGACCAATTGCAGCGGGGTTCAGGGCATGACGGCGCGGCTGGCAGCCTCGATGGTGTCAATCAGCGGCTGGGGATAGACGCCCAGCCAGAGGATGGCGGCCACCCCTGAACCCAGTAACGCCAGCATGGGCAGAGACGGCCGTCTCGTCAAGGCCGGATGTTCTTGCAACAGGTCGCCGCCGCCATCTGCAGCCGGAGCGGGTTCGATGTACATCTGGCGCATGACCTGCAGGTAGTAGTACAGGGAGATCAGGCTGCTGAAGATTGCCAGGCCGGCCAGCCAAAGAAAGCCCTCGGTCGCCACGGCGGTGAAGAGGTAGAACTTGATAGTGAACCCGGCGAATATTGGCAGTCCCGCCAGAGAGAATAGGCCCATGGCCAGCGCCATTGCCAGGAAAGGTTGGTGGTCCGCCAGACCGCCAAGATCGGCAATCATCTCTTTCCCGGTCATGTTGAAGAAGGAGATTATGGCCGCGAATACCACCATGTTGGTGATGGAGTAGCCCACCAGATAGAACATCACACCGTTGGAGGCCAAATCCGAGTCCAAGGACAGCGCGGCAATACCGGCCAGGATGAACCCGACGTGCCCGATGCTGGAATAGGCCATCAGCCGTTTTAGGTTCATCTGGGCCAGGGCCACCAGGTTCCCCACCAGCATGGTGACGCCGGCCAATACCGCCAAGACCAGTTGCCACTGCTCCCAACGGTCGCCCGCCGGGACGAAACCTTCTGCAAACAAGCGCAGCACCAAAGCGAATGCCGCCGCCTTGGACCCGATGGCCAGGTATGCCGTCACTGGATAGGGCGCGCCTTCGTAGACGTCTGGCGCCCACATGTGGAAGGGCACGGCGGCGACCTTGAACATTAGTCCCACCAGTAACAGGCCAACTCCGACCCAGAGCGCCGGATTAACTTCCGAGGCCACCGCGAGTCCGGCGGCGATGTCCTCAAACTTGGTCACACCCAGGGTGCTGTAGACCATGCTCACACCGTAGAGGAAGATGGCCGAAGACACCGCGCCGACGATGATGTACTTCAGACCACTTTCGTTGGACTTGGCATTGTCCTTGGCGTATGCCGCCAACACGTAGAGGCTGAAACTGAGCAGTTCCAAGGCGATGTAGGCGGTCAGTAGCTCCCGGGACTGCGCCATAACGTTCATGCCCAGGATGGAGAACAGAAGCAGGCCATAGAACTCGCCTTGATGCTCCAGTTGGCTCTTCACAAAGTCCATGGAACTGAGGATGATGAACGCTCCCATTCCCAGGAAAAAGACCTTGAAGAACAGGGAGAAATCGTCCACCGCCAACAGCCCGTCGTAGAGGGTTTCCTGTTCGCCCCACAGCATGACCAGGGAGACCACAATTAGAGCCAATAGACCGGCGATGGAGAGCCACGCCAGGTACTCCTTGCGGTCCTCCGGGAGGAACAGGTCAACCAGAAAGACCAAGAACGCCAGGCCCGCCAGAGCAAACTCCGGGGTCAGCAGGTCAAGATTTTCGGTGAGACCGTTCACCACCGCTTACACCCCTGGACCAGAGCAAGCTCTGGCGTTAGCAAGATTAGTTTGTATGTGAGACCATCCACTACCGCTTACACCCCTGGACCAGAGCAAGCTCCGGCGTTAGCAGGACTAGTTTGTATGTGAGACCATCCACTACCGCTTACACCCCTGGAATGGTCTGGACGCCCACATTGATGACCCGCATCAAGGGGTCCGGCCAGACTCCAACGAAGATTATTATTGCCACAAAGGCACCGCCCACGGACATCTCCACCGGACTGGCGTCGGTGAGGCCGGCCCACTGCTCATCCGCCTCGCCCAGGAAGGTCCGAGCCAAGAGTCTCAGGATATAGACCGCCGTAAGAGCCGCGCCAATGACCGCCAAGATAGCCAACGGCAGATAGGTGCGGAACGCGCCGGTAAATACCATGAACTCGGCGATGAACCCGCTGAGGCCCGGCAGGCCCAGAGAAGCCAGACCGGCAACGGCGAAGAAGAAGCTGTTCACGCCCATCCGGCTGACCAAACCGTTCAGCACCGTGATATCCCTGGTGTGGGTGCGGTCGTAAACCGCGCCAACCAGAAGGAACATCAGGGCGGTCATGATGCCGTGGGAGAACATCTGCAGCACCGCGCCGCCCACGCCGATGTTGTCCAGGGTGGCGATGCCCATGAGCACATAGCCCATGTGACTGACGCTGGAATAGCCGATGATGTATTTCAAGTCCTGCTGGGACATGGCCGACACCGCGCCGTAAAGGACGTTCACCGTGCCCAAGCTGATTAACACCGGCATCCAGTTATTGGCGCCCTCGGGCAGCAGGAACATACCGACCCGGATGATGCCGTAGGCCCCCAGTTTCATCAACACTCCGGCGTGGAGCATGCTCACCGCAGTGGGGGCCGCCACGTGGCCGTCGGGAGACCAAGTATGGAAGGGCCAGAGGCCAGCCAGCACGCCGAACCCCACCATGAACAGCGGGAAAACCAGCGTCTGGAAGGTTTCGTCGAACTGGCCCGTCTCGGCCAGTTGGCCCAAGCCTTGGAGCGAGAAAGTCGCCGCCCCGTTGTCCGAAGCCTCGACATACACCGCCAAGATGCCCACCCAGACCAGGACACTGCCTGCCACCAAGTACAGAATCAGTTTCATGGCCCCGTATTCCTTGGTGCGCAGGAACGTGCCGAAGTCGGTGCTGCTCCCCCAGACACCAATGAGCAGGTACATGGGCAGCACTGCCAGTTCGTAGAAGAAAAACAGGAAGAACAGGTCGCGCACGGCAAACACGCCGTAGACCCCAGCCGCCAGGGCAAACAGCAGCACGAAAAAGTCCCGGGTCCGGTGCTTGATGGTCTGGGAAATCATCACCCCGCCGAACAATACGATGCCGTTCAGCAGCACCATCGGGGCCGAGATGCCGTCGATGCCCAGATCCAGATTGACGTCCAGCGGGCCGGGCAGCCATTCGTAGGTGCGGATGAACTGGAACCCGCCCTCCCCGTAGTCGTAACGGGCGAAGATGACCAGGGAGAGGACCAGGGATATGGCCGAGACGAAGATGGCGAATTGCCAGGCCTCCTTGCTCTGGTCGCCGGGCATGAACATCATCAACAGCGCCCCGGCCAAGGGCACCAGTATCAGGAGCAGCAGCGCAACCTGATCTAATTCACCCATCACAGGCGTCCCGTCTCGACGGAGGATAGCCGGAACCCTGGCTGATGCGCGCCCTTCGACAAGCTCAGGACGAACGGAGGAAACTCTGAGACCCTTCTCTGATGCCGTTCGTGGTGAGCCCGTCGAACCACCGCCGTGGATGGGTCATACAGAATTCCGAAATAGCCTATAGAAACTGTTACGCCGGGGACAGCGGCCATCTAAACCGCCCTCAGCCACACGAAGATTCCCAAACCGATGGTCCCCAGAGCCATGGCCAGTGTATAGCTGTAAACGTGGCCGGTCACATGCAGCCGGAGCACCGTGCCAAACTTCCGCGCGAAGTCGGCCGGGCCGTTGACGCCGATGTCGTTGACTATCGCCCGGTCAAAGAAGGCGATGAAACCGGAGAATACTAACACCACCCGGTCCACGGTCCACTGATAGACCTCATCGAAGTAGTATTTGTTCTCCACCACGTTCAGAACCGGGGCGAAACGGGACCGCGTGCCCTCCAGGGAGATGCTCCCTTTGGCGTAAATCAGATAGGTCAAGATAAAGGCCAAGACGGCTAGGACGATGGAGAGGGCGCCCAGCCAGACCTCGAAATGGAATGTCTCTCCCTGATCGAAGAATAAGAAGGTTCCGAAACCGCCAAAGCCGCCGGGCCAGTTGAAACTGATTAAGCCAAACCCCAAGGCTAGTACACCCAATAACGCCATAGGGAAGGCCATGCCGATTGGTGCTTCGTAGGCGTGGCTATTTGGGTCCTTCAACCTTCCGAAGAACACGAGGAACATCGCCCGGCCCATGTAGAGGGCGCTAAGCAGGGCCGTAACCAACGCTAGGACGATGAACGCGGCGTTCCGGTGGTCGTTCACCGCCACCAATATCTCATCCTTGCTCCAGAAACCGGCCAGGATGGGGATGCCGCCGAGGGACAATGCTCCAATGGAGAAAACCAGAGCGGTCAACGGCATGACCTTCCTGAGACCGCCCATCTCGCCCGTCTCCTGATGCTCGGTGCTATGGAGGACGCTGCCCGCCCCAAGGAACAGGAGCGCCTTGGAGAAGCCGTGGGCCAGTAGATGGAATATGGCCGCCGTGTAACCGAAGGCCCCCAGGGACAGCATCATCAGGCCCAGGTGGCTGATGGTGGAGTAGGCCAGTATCCGCTTCAGGTCGGTGGCCACCAATGCTATCGTCGCGGCCATAAGCGCGGTCACCAGACCGACTATCGCCACCATGAGCAGTGGGTCCGCATCGTAGGCCTCGAAGAGGGGGAAGGTGCGGGCCACCAGGTAGACGCCCGCCACCACCATGGTCGCGGCATGAATCAGCGCGCTGACCGGGGACGGGCCCTCCATGGCGTCGGGCAGCCAGACGTGGAAGGGCACCTGAGCGGACTTGCCCATGGCGCCCAAGAACAGCAGTATGGCGGATGCCGTGGCCACTCCCTCGCTCATGGCGCCGGTCTGGACCGCCTCGAAAGCCTCCAACATGCTGAAGCTGCCCACGTCCCGCCAGATGAGCAATATGCCCACCAACAGCCCAACGTCGCCGATTCTGGTGACGATGAAAGCTTTTTTGGCTGCTTCCCGGGGCTCGGGACGCTCGTGCCAGAACCCAATCAACAGATAAGAGCAGATGCCCACCAGTTCCCAGGCGACGTAGAGCAGCAGGAAGTTGTCGGCCAGGACCAGAGTCAACATGGCGGCGGCGAAGAGGGAATGGACCGCGAAGTACCAGCCGAATTTGGGGTCGCCCTCCATGTAGACCATGGAATAGACCTGGACCATCAGCGCCACGAAGGTCACCAGGCCCAGCATGGCGATGGTCAGCGGGTCGATGAGGATTCCCCAGTGCAGGCTGACACTGCCAGCGGCCCCGATTATCCCGGCGTTGAACCAGCTCCGTTCGTAATCGCAGGTGAGCACGCCGGTGTTCTCGCTGATGAAGCAGCCCTTGGTGGCGGCATCGGCGCCCAGCCAGGAACTGAGCACGAACCAGAACACCACGAAGCCGGCGGCGATGGCCAGGATGGCCAGCCAAGAGCCCCGCTCCGGCAGGTACTTGCCAAAGACTACAATGACCGGCGCGGCGGCGAAGGAGAACACCGGTATGAGCCAGGCCCACTCCATCAGGCGGTAACCTTAGGGGTTGTGGCGTCTACCATTTCATCAAGTTGATCTCATCGACGTTGACCGTCGACTTGTTCCGGAACATCCGCAGAATGATGGCCAGGGCCAAGCCAACCTCGGCTGCGGCAACGGTGATGATAAAAATGGCAATCAACTGGCCGTCGAACCGGGCGAAGCTGCCGGAACCCTCCATGTGGGAGGCGGCGGCGATGAGGTTGATGTTCACCGCGTTCAGCATTAACTCGATGGACATCACGATGAGAACGGCGGAACGGCGGGCCATCACTCCGTAAAAGCCAATGACGAAAAGGGCGGCGCTAAGGAGTTGGAACCAGAGCAGATCTACCATGACCTAGCCCTCTCCCCGGCCGGGACGGGCAATGATTATCGCGCCGATCAGGGCAACCAGCAGCACCAGGGACGCAATCTCGAATGGGACGGCCCAGGTGGTGAAAAGGGCCTCGCCGATACCGGTGAAGGAAGCGCTCTGGGCCTCGGTTCCCTTGACCGAGTTGATGGCGAAGGATGGGACCAGCACCCCCAAAAGGGCCAAAGCTGCGATGGCGGCCAGGGGCCACTGTTTGTTGTCGGCGATGCGGGGGTACTCGGCGCTCCTGGTCAGCATGATCGCGAACAGGAGCACGATAATAATCGCGCCGCCGTAAATCAAGACCTGCACCAGAGCAAGGAACTCGGCGAACAGAACCAGGTAGACCCCAGCCACCGCCACCAAGGAAACCAATAAGGCCAACGCAGCGTGCACCACGTTGCGGGTTACCACCACACCCAGTCCGCCGCCGATGGTCAACACGGCCAGCGATATGAATACGAACCAGGCCATCTAGGCGATTAGATCCTGCCTTTCGGACGCTCTACCAGCCATCAACTCTCCACCCACTCCCGCCCTTCCAAATTTCGAGCCACCAAATCGGCGGCTCCCTTGATATCCCAACTAATCGCCCGTGCTCGGTTGTTTGACGTTCTCCAGCGGACGCTTCCCGATGCCCCGCCGAGATGTTACCTCTTCCGAAACAATCTCTTGAGGAACCCACCCGGTCTCCGGTCCACCGAGCCCCGGTCCAATAGGGGCAGGTTCTCCATGGTGCGCAGCAGACCGCAACTGGCACAGGTGCAGTCCGTAGGGTGCTTGGCGACCTTCTCTCCGCGGGACCGTCTGTTTCTCTGGGGCTTGATCTTCTTGCCCTTGAGGAAACGGTCAGTGCAATCCTGACAGGTGCAGGCCGCCGGGTGACGCCCAGCCAGGTTCAGTAGTCGTTCGTCTTCCCGTTTCGGCATATCAGGTTTCCCTTGGGTCAGGACCGTTAATGGGACTCGGTCTCAGCGGCTGGTTCGGCCCCTGCCTCTTCGCTCTTCTGAGCCGCCTGGGCCTTGGCTCGTTGGGTCGGAGGAATCCAGTCCGTTTTCTTCTGGAACTTGAGGCCAATCTCCAGCAGTGCCGGCAGGTCCACCCGGTCTCCGTTGCGGCTGAACGTGCTCATTTCGTGTTCGTGAGACATCACAATCGCATCGAAATTACAAACCTCAACGCAGATGCCGCATAGTATACACCGGTTGAGATTGATCTCGAAGCTGTCGACAATCTTTCTACGGGCGCTTTTTCCCTCTTCATGAAGGGGGTTGTCCTTCATCACCGACGACATGCACTGGGTCGGGCATTGGCGGATGCAGACCATGCAACTGGTGCAGAAGGGCTCACCCACATCTTCGTCCCAGGTGAGGGCCGGGAATCCCATGAACCGGTCCTTCACCGGGGTAGGCTCGTCCTGTCGCATCAGCAGATTGCCGGTTTCCGGATATTGGCGGGTCACCGGGTTACGCAATCCTTTCATGGTCGACGCCAGCGTCAACATCAACCCTTTCAGGCTGTTGAACATCTTTTAGTTTCCTCCCGCCTGCGTCGGGGCCTGTTTCGGAGTTCGGCGCTGGGCTTGCAGCGCTTCCTGCCTGCTCCGGACCTGGGCCGCCAACCGCGAAGGGCCGGTCATGCGCTTGTAGACCACGAAACCGACCACCAACAGGCCGGCCGACGACATGGCGGTGAGCGTCCACGCGGGCCATTCGTAGAACTGGTACACGGCGGTCATCACTACCGACAGGAAAGACAATGGGACCATGACCTTCCAGGCAAAGGCCATCAGTTGGTCGATGCGCAGCCTAGGGAAGGTGCCGCGTATCCAGAAGATCACCATGATGACCAAGTAGACCTTGAACAGGAACCAGACGATTCCCCAGTCGCCCGACAGCCCCGGGCCGGACCAGCCGCCGAAGAACAGAATCACGGTGAGCGCGGCGATGGCGAAGGTATTGATGTATTCGGCCAGGAAGAATACGGACCAGTGGGCGCCGCTGTATTCGACGAATGGCCCGCCGACAATCTCGGATTCGGCGAAGTAGATGTCGAAGGGGGTCCGGCCAACCTCGGCCAGACCGGCGATGAAAAAGATGACCAGTCCCAGGGGCTGCACCAGCAGGAAGATGTAGTTGTCCTGAGCGCTGACTATCTCCCTCATGTCCAGCGACTGGGCCAGCATGGCCACCGAGACGGCCACCATGATGATGGGTATCTCGTAGCTGATTAGCTGGGCCGCCGCCCGAAGACCGCCAAGGGTGCCGTATTTGTTGGCCGAGCCCCAGCCCGCCAACACAAGCCCCAGGATACCGACGACCGAGAAGGCGATGATGTAAAACAAGCCTAGGTCAAGGTTCTGTATCACCGCGCCGTGGGCGGCGGGGATGGTCACCCAAATCATGAACGCCGAGACGACGACAATCAGGGGCGCGACCCAGAAGATTGCTTTCTCCGACGAGGCCGGGATGATGTCCTCTTTGAGAATCAGTTTCAGGGCGTCGGCCACCGGCTGCAACAACCCCATGGGGCCGGTTCGGGTGGGCCCCAAGCGCCGCTGGAGCCGCCCCAGGAGCTTGCGCTCCAGCCAGGTTAACGACAGCACCACGATGGATAGGCCGGTGAACATGAGAAACAGCGCGACCACTATCCAGATGAGGTCGACGAGGCCGATGGTTAACAGGATGGTGGCCGGCACTAGCGGTCCACCTCGCCTAGCACTATGTCCAACGCGCCCAAGATCACCACGGAGTCGGCAATCCAAGCGTCTTTCAGCATGTGCTTCAACGCCGACAGGTTACAGAATGACGGAGGACGCACCTTGACCCGGTAGGGCCGGTCTGACCCATCGCTAATCAAGTAGACGCCTATCTCCCCCCTGGGGTTTTCAGCCCGAACGTAGACCTCGCCAGCGGATGGTCGGATCAACCGCCGTCCCACCGACGACGCCACCTCGCCCTCCGGTAGTTGGTCCAACGCCTGCTCGATAATTCGCACCGACTGATATATCTCTTGGACCCGCAGGTAATACCGGTCCCAGCAGTCGCCATCCAGTCCGATGGGCACATCGAAGTCGAACCGGTCGTAGACCGAGTAGGGCGCCGCCATTCGCACGTCGTAGTCCACCCCCGACGCCCGGAGGCAGGGTCCGGTCAACCCGTAGTCGATGGCGTCGGCGGCGGACATCACGGCCACGTCCTTCAGCCGGGCCAGGAAAATCTCGTTGAAACTGAGGAGTTTGTCCGACTCCTCGGTGTCTTCTTTTATCAGCTTCAATAGGTCCCTGACCTGCGGTACAAAGTCATCCGGGACATCCTCTTTAAGGCCGCCGATGCGAAAATAGTTGTGCATCATCCGGGCGCCGGAAACAGACTCGAAGAGGCCTTGGATGCGCTCCCGCCCCCGGAAGCAGAACATGGATGGGGTCATTGCGCCGGCGTCCAGCCCCATGGTGGCGATGAACAGCATGTGGCTGGCAATCCGGTTCAGTTCGCAGAGGATAACCCGGATGTATTCCGCCCGCTCCGGGACCACCAGTCCCATGAGCTTCTCAACGGCACGGCAGTAAACCTGTTCATTGTTGAAGTTGGCGATGTAGTCCATGCGGTCGAACAGGGTGATAATCTGGGCGTATTGTTCGCCCTCGCAAAGCTTTTCCGAGCCCCGGTGGAGGTAGCCGATATGCGGTTCCACGTCGACAACCTTCTCCCCGTCCACCCAGAGCACCATGCGGAAGACGCCATGGGTCGAGGGATGCTGCGGCCCCATGTTCAGCAGCATCTCGATGGGTTCGACGCTGGGGTTCACGTTTTCGGAGATCTGGGTCATATCTATTGGGCCGGTTCGCCGGACGATTCGTTGGTTAGACGGCCGATAAACCTAATTTTGGGATCTGGGGCCGGCTCAACTTCGTTGCTCATCCAGACGTCGCCGTTGAAGTAGAAACCGGCTTCAATCAGGGTCTCGTCCAAGACTTGCAATTCTTCGCAGTCTTCCAAATATTCCGCCAACTGTCGACGGAGGGAGTCTTTTGCTTCCTCCGCCGTGTCGCCGAACCCGGTAATCACAAGTTCAGGGCATTCTGCTTGGTAACCGGTCCCGGCTCTGGACTCTTCGATCTGGTAGACGATGCGGTCAACGGATGATTTCTTGCCGCTTTTTGGTTTGCTGGCCTTGGGTTTCGGTGTTTTGGCCAATGTCACTCACCGTCTGGAGGTGAAGTTGCCTCGACAAACTCCAAATGTAGCTCGGTCTCTTCATCAACGCCGAGATACCCGGCCTCAGCCAGAATGTTGCCCAGGGTGTCGGTGCCGTCGTGGGCCTCTATCCAGGCCCGCATAATCTGAATCAGGTCATCTTGGGCGGCTTCCAGTGATTCGCCTTCCCCTTCCAAGCCCAATTCGTCGATCCGGACCACGTAACGGGCCGCGTCGCGGTCAACCTTGGCCGTCAAGACCACCGTGTCCATAATCTTCCTAAAACTCCTGGTATTCGTAGAACGGAAATTCCTTGCGCCCCGGGTACCCCTCGAACCCCTCATAAAGAAGCAGGGGCGACAGGTCCGGGTGGCCGTCGAAGCTCACGCCGAACAGGTCGTGGGCCTCTCTCTCATACCAATTAGCGGCCCGCCACACCGACGTCACCGACGGCACGGTAGCGTCGGAGTAGGGCACATCAGTCCGCAGCACCAAAGTGCGCTCCGGTTCCAAGGACTGCAGCACATAAACTATCTGAAAATATTCGGAGTAGTCCACGCAGGACAGGCAGAGGAGCATCTTGGCCGCGATGCGGGTGTCGTCCTTGATTAACTGGCAGGCCTGCTGGGTGTATCGTTTCTCGACGCTAACCTGGGGGATATCGTCCAACGCACCGCCCTGGGGACTGAATTCCTTGAGGACTTCCAAAGAAACGTCCAGCAATTCCTTCCCCGCAGGGCTCAAGGCCGCCAGGGGGTCGGCGGCGGGCTGGTCTTCGCCGTGCCCAGCCGCCCCTGGCGCATCTGCTGCCGCCGTAGGCTCTGCCGGAGACTCCTGGCTTTCTTCGACGTTCTCTTCGTTCTCGGCCACTATTTCCCGGCGTCCCTCATGATTTTCTCTTGGAGCTTCATTATCCCGTACAGCAGGGCTTCGGGCCGGGGCGGACAACCCGGCACATAAACATCCACCGGAACGATGTGGTCGACGCCCATCACCACGGAGTAGGAGCGGTAGTAGGGACCGCCGTTGGTGGCGCAACTGCCCATGGCAATCACCCACTTGGGCTCGGGCATCTGCTCGTAGAGCAGGCGGATGGGGTCGGCCATTTTCTTGACCACCGTGCCCGCCACAATCATCACGTCCGACTGCCGGGGCGACGGCCAGGTAACCACGCCAAAGCGGTCGAAGTCGTAGTGGGCCATGTAGGTCGAGATCATCTCGATGGCGCAGCAAGCCAGGCCAAAGGAAAGAGTCCAGAGGGAAGACTTGCGCGCCATGGCGAAGAGTTGGTCGGTGGAGGCGGTGATGACACCGGGCATCTTCCCGGCGACCGTCTGGTCATACAAACTGGGGCCGGGTTGGTTGCCCGGTCCCATTATTATTTCTGCCATTCGAGGACCCCTTTTTTCCAGGCGTAGACGATGGCGAAGAACAGCACGCCCAGGAATAGCATCATGGCGTAGAAGGGTAGCGAGTTGGCCTGGTTTACCTTTTCCTGCATGAAAATCACGGCCCAAGGGAACAGGAAAACCGCTTCAACGTCGAAGATCAAGAACAGGATTGCGAAAATATAGAACCTGACGTTGATGTTGGACCAGACGTAGGGGGTGGGCGGGATGCCGCATTCGTAGGTGGTCAATTTGGCGGCGGAGTGACGCCGGGCGGAGAGGACCCGGGAGGCGGTGAACATCCCGCCGATGGCCATAGTGGCCACCACCGCAGATAGCACCACTGCGGTCCAGTTCTCCGTGAACAGTTCGGGACTGAATGCTTGGAGTATCATCGTGGGGAGAAAAGACACACCACCGCAGTGTCGCAGGGCGCCGGTGCACTAGTTGGATTGAAGTCGATTCGTGCCCGAAATATATCATCGGCAGCCGAAGAGTGTCAACGAAATTCGACGCCTCCCGGACCCAAAAATCAGTCCCGGAAATCAGTCCTCTGGACGGGCCCGGAGTTGGGTCGATGAGACATCTTCCCGGAACTGGTCTTCGGGCAGGTCGCTGAACAGAGGTTCGAATCCCTGGGGAACGTGTACGTCCTTCAAGGTCTTGAAGGTCCTTTGGTCTTCCCGTCCCGCCACCAAGAACCTGGTCCCGCCGGCCCACATCTCCGCCAATGCCCCCAGCATCGCATCACGGTCAGCGCCGTAGTAGCGGGGGGCAACCAAACGGACGGCGGTGTCCCAACCCACGACAAAGGTTCGGCCCGGGAAGAGCCGTGCTTTCTTGAAGAAAGTCTCGGCCCTGGTGAACACCACAGTTTCATCGTCTGTAAACTGGGTCAGCCTTCCCAGGACTTCGGCTTCTTCAAGCGCTGGTTTGTCCACGTTGGTCACCGACAGTTCGAAGCCCACTTCGGTCCCCAATCTCTTACCCGCCGCTTGGGCCAAGCCTCTGTGGCCCTCATGCACCGGACTGAACGAGCCGGGCAGCAACGCGGCCGGCGCCTCCCCGTCAACGACCAACGACCCGCCACGGGCAACCACCCAATCCGCCTCGCCGGAGAGCAATTGCGCCAGAGGAGACGGGTGCTCGGTGCGCTCGATCTCGAGGGAGTCGCCGGGGGTCAGGCCGAGTTCCACACCGGATTCCAGGCCCGAGAGCAACATGAGGGCGTGGACCAAGAGACGGCTGACCAAGTCTTCCTCGCCGGCCCGGTCCCGGAGGCCTTTGTGCAGGCGCAGTGAGTAAAGGGTGTTTGCGTGTTGGTCCCAAGCCGAGACAAAGGCCCGGTGCTCGCCCCGTTTGGGCCGGTCGGTGGCAATGGTGGCGGCGCAGGCCAGCCCCACCGGGGGGGAGTTGTCTTCAAGTTGGGACTTGGCTTTGCGGAAGGCGGCCCTGGCCATGTCCCGGGCGGTCTGGGCCGACGCCGACTGTTCCGGCTCGAACCCCAAGAATGAAATCATGGACTCCCGGCCGTAGGGCACCAGTGCTTCCAGGATGGTGCGGGACGCGCCAGCCACGCCCAGCAGCCAGGCCACCGCTTGGGTGCCCGCTCCGGACACCGCCACCACGGCTTTCTGAGGGGCGCCGTGAATCTTGTCTATGTTTGGGCGGAGTTCTTCCATATCGTTGGTTGACGCTGGGGGGAGGCCCCTATCCTAACGTTCCCCTTTGCGAGGGGCGTTGCCTCAAAAGTATTACGACTGGTGGCCCCGATTACATCGCGCCTCCGTGTACTCCTCCCCCCTTTCACTCCGAGCGTAGCGAGGGGTCTCTTTCTTCTCGGTCAGTGCCAGTATTTTAGCAAGGAAATTCTTCGGCTGACGCCTCAGAATGACAGTTTTGAGACAAAGCCCTTGCGATGGTAGAGGGACGGTATCAATAACCGTTCGGTTGCCAGGGAGTGTGGTTGATTTTGTCCATGGTGTTGCGGGATGTTGCAATCTCGGATGACTGTTTCTGCTCCCAGCGGGCCATCCATGCCGGCGGCAGTTGCCGGCGGGCGTCCCGCCACCACAGCGGTTCCCCTTGGGCCAAAGTCTTGCCGTCTAGGACGTCGGCCAGGAAGCAGGTCATGTCGCCACCGTCCATGGCGTTAATCACCCGGCAGTCCAAGTAACCGAAGCAGTCGGCCAGCAGTGGGCTGCCCGACTTGCCGTCGGTCTTGTCTACCTCCGCCAACTTGTCCCGGTCCCGGCCGGAAACCAGCCCGAAATCGCCAATTAGGTCCAATTGGTCCGGCCGGAGGAAATTCAGGGCGAAGGCCCCGCCGGCGAGGACCATGTCATGACTGAGGTTGGTCTTGTATAGCTGGACGGCCACCCTGGGGTGGTCGGGGACTATCGACGCCGCAGCGATAGCCACCGCAATCTGCACATTGTCCCGGCCCTGCCACCGGCTGGTGACCGCCGCCAAAGGCGACCATAGCGTCCCCATTATTGGGGCTATCTCAGCGTAGTCCATGCTGTTTTCCTCCGACCCCTTTCCAGCCCTTTCTCGGCCCGGGGAGTGTAGCACCGTCGTTACTGCACTACCAATCTGGAGAGTGGTCCTCGGCGTCGTTGGTTGTCAAACGGCGTTGGTTGCCGCCGTTCCCGTCCATGACAAAAATCTCGCCCGGCCCATAGAGATGGGATACAAACGCCATCTGGTCGCCGTCTGGCGACCAGACCGGGTCCAAGTCGTCGGCCTCGTTGGTGGTCAAGCGCAGTTGTTTGGACCCATCCCATTTCATCGTGTATATCTCCCCGCTGCCGTCGCGGAAGGACACGAAGGCGATGGTTTCGCTGTCGGGAGACCAGACCGGGGACCGGTCATCGTCCGGGTGCTGGGTCAACCGGGACAGTTCCACGTCGTCCTGCCAGGTGGCGTCCTTCAGACGGGTGACTAGGTAAACGTCCGAGTTCCCCTCGGTCCGCCGGACGAAAACGATGTGCTTGCCGTCTGGGGACCATGCCGGGTCGGAGTCGATTTCGTGGGTCAGGTGGACCAGGTTCACGCCGTCGGGGTTCCGCAGCCACAGGCCCCGTTCGTCGGAAGAGCCGCCCCGGACAAAGGCCAGCCACTCCCCGTCCGGAGACCAGTCTCCCATGCGGTCATCGGCCGACTTGGCGGTGATACGGGTGGGACGGCCGCCTTGGGCATCCATCAGATAGACTTCGGCGTTGTTATCCTGGTTGGAGATGAAGGCCAGGTTCCTTCCACTGGGGGACCAGAGGGGCGCTTCGTCGTCGCCTGGGAAGTGGGTCAACCGGTTGATAACCTCGCCCTTGCGGTCAACCACGGTTATTTCTAGATCGCCGGCCTCATCGGAAACAAAGGCCACCTGCTTCCCGTCGGGCGACCAGACCGGGTCGAAATCCCAGCTGCGGTTGTCGGTCAGCGGCGTGGCCTCACCCGACTTGGGGTCGATGACGTAAATTTCGGCGTCGCCGTCGAGCTCAGACACAAAGGTAATCTCATCGCCGCCAGGGGAACCGCAGCCGATGATCATGGCCGTCAGGGCGATGAGAAACATTTGGGCCAACGGCGCTGCGGCAAAATTTCTTGCTGGAAGGTTACTTCTCAATCCGCCCATCCCACACAATGGTATTCATTTGAAACACCATAGGCTGGAACACTCCAATGAGCGTCCCACACGTGGCTGATTATAGCCAAATTCCCCGATGTGTTGGTCTGACAGGGGGTGCCAGATTGGGGGAAATCTCCCCTGAACACGGTTTCGGTCGACGCCCACTTGACATGGCGACACGCCTTAACTAGCATCTGCCCAACTTGCGGGAACGGCGCACTCACACCTGATAAAGAGCGAGGTAGGCCATGAAAGCGTTACTTGGAGCCGACCTGATCGACGGCACCGGAGGACCGGTGCTGAAAGACTCGGCCATCTTGGTCGACGGCGAGCGAATCAAAGAGGTGGGCCCAAGGGCGGGGGTGACCCTGCCGCCGGGCACGGAAGAGATTGACCTGAGCGGCCTTACATTGCTGCCCGGCCTGATTGACACCCACGACCACTTGGCCCACAAGAACTACAGCTTGGTCAGCCGGTGGGAGATCGAGGAGCCGGCATCGCTGTCCCACATCAAGACCGCCAAGGCCATCGAAGAATCCCTGGCCGCCGGCTACACCTGCATCCGCGACGCCGGAGGGCTGGACGCCGGGTTCAAGCACGCGGTGGAAGAAGGCCTGATCAACGGCCCACGGCTGTTCACCGCCGTCAGCATCATCTCACCCACCGGGGGCATCGGGGACCGGGTTGCGCCATCGGGCCATCGGACGGCGTTCAACCACGACCCCATGAACCCGTCGGGCGTGGCCAACGGCCCAGACGCTGTCCGGGCCATCGTCCGGGAGATGGTGCGCGTGGGGGCCGACGTGATCAAGTTCGCCACCACTGGAGGCGCCAGTTCCCGCCAGGGCCACGGGCCCAAAGACATCGCCTTCGGTCCCGACGAGGTCAAAGCGCTGGTCGACGAGTCCCGTTCCCAGGAGAAGTACACCATGTGCCACGCCGTCGGCGGTCCCGGACTGCGTATGTGCATCGAGGCCGGCGTGGGGTCGGTGGAACACGGTTGCTACCTGGCTGAAGACCCGGACCTGCTCAAGATGATGGCCGACAAGGGCACCTATTTCGCTCCCACGTTCGAGGTCTACGAGTTCCATTCCACCATCAGCGCTCCCCACGTCCAGGTGCGGGCCAAGGAGTTGATGCAGGTCCACCAGGATAGCCTGCATCAGGCCCTGAGCGCCGGGGTAAAGGTGGTCTCCGGCACCGATGCCGGCGGGTTCGTCCACGGCGACAACGCCCGTGAGATTGAGTTGATGGTCGAGCGGGGCCTGTCCAACATGCAGGCCATCCAGACCGCCACCGGCTGGGCGGCGGAGTGCGTCGGCCAAGAGAAGAACATCGGCACGGTACAGTCCGGGAAATTCGCCGACTTCCTCGTGGTGGACGGCGACCCCCTTCGGGACATCGGCGTGCTAAGGAACAAGGACCGCATCAAGATGGTGATGAAGGGCGGCGAGGCCTACGTCAACAACCTGCCCGTGGCGGAGCCTCAGCCGGTGGCAGATTAAACGAACACCACCTATACACGCGGTGTGTACGCTATAAAATTTGGAGTGTTTGTTATTCAACATCGCCTTTGGATCCGGGGTGCATCATGAAGCATAAAAAGAAAATATTTGGCGTCGAGCACGAAATTAGCTACAACGATGAAACCGGACTTATTGAATCTGGAGGACGCTTTTCGCGCATCGTCTTCAACCTATCAATCTTGATTTCTAGGCGTTTGATCCACCATTCGGAAGACCGGACTCCAGTTGAAACAGACCAGCAAGTTTAAGCCTCTTCGTACGATCCGGTTAAAATCGAACGGCGATAGGCGGAAATCGCCCATCTCTATATGCACCTGACCTAAGGAATTCTCCTTAACCGCGAAAATTTTACTTTTGAGCCTGTCCCAGAAGTGGAAATTGCGGATAGGGGGAGCAGATAGAGGTCAAAGGGTTCGCTGAAAGGCCCTGGCCTGAGCGGGTAGGACAGGCGACGGAGCGATGGGTCAGCTGCTGTCATCACTGCAGGTCAGGAGACGGGACAAGGCTCCGGGCCATTAAATAGACCGATGAAGGGGCTGAGCGCCACACCCGCCAGAGAGTGCGCAGGTTGAAGGCTGTGGCCAGCATTGTCCACTCGGCCGCCACGTTAACGAGGCCGCGCAGCAGGAATCTCCGTGCCCCCTGTTGTTCCTTGATGATTCCGAAGACAGGCTCGACCAGTTGCTTTCTCAGCTTGTACGCCTCTCTAGCTGCTGAGGTGGACATCCAGGCACGATGACGGCGCAGCACTGCGTCATGCGGACCTATCGCCAGGCTCCGCCCAATCTCTTTGGCCTTCGTGCAGACTCCGAAGGCTGGGCACACTTGGCAGACGACCCCGGAGGCCCGGTACAGACGCAACGGGACTCCATGCGTATGTTGGATACGAACGAACTTGAGCGTCTGTCCCTGCGGACACGTAAAGCTGTCGCTCTGCTCGTCGTAGGTGAATCGGTCCTTGTGATATGGGTCTTTGAGGAACCGTTGCCGCGACTCCGACACTACCACCTGCTGATCTCGACGGGCGCATTCTTCCAAGTGACTCGCGGCGAAGTATCCGGCATCGGCCAACGTCATCTGCGACTTCGTCCCCATAGTCTCCTCGGCCTGCTCGACCATCGGCACCAGCAGGGCATTGTCATTGGCTGCATCCACCACGTCCACGGCGGTGACCAACATGCCGGTCGCTCCCCCATCCGTCTCTGTGGGTGAGACCATAGCCTGAGCGTTGTAGCCAGCCACGATGCCTTGCCTACCCTTCATCAGCCTGGCGTCTGGGTCGGTCAGGTTGATGCGCTTGTGGCGCTTCTGACTCGTGAGATCGTCCATCGCCTGCCTCACCTGCTCTCTCAAGACCTCCTTGTCAGCCAACTCCTCAGGCAGATGGGCAACAGCAGTGTCTTCTCCCGCTTCGTTCTGAGCCTCAAGGTCGGCTATCGCACGCTCCAGCCGCTCCAACAGACCACGCAGTCCCTCGGCGTCGTAGCTCCTGTTCAGCGACGCGTTGGCGACCACCTTCGTACCATCCACCGCCTGAACCGCCAGGTCCACCAACTTCATCGTCACTGCCATACGCACCGTCCGCTCGAACAGCTTCCTCATGGCCTGCCGATGCCCTTTGTAGAACCTCCACAGGGTGTTGTGGTCAGGATGCTGCCACCCGGTCAGCCACAGGTATGGTATCTGGTCCCGGCAGGCCGCCTCCAGCTTCCGGCACGAGCGCACCCCGGTCATGAAGCCGTACAGCCACACGCTCAACAGCGCACGTGGATGGTAGGCTGGCGCTCCCAGCACCTCCCCGTCTATCTTTACCCCAAGCTCCGCCCAGTCCTCCCGGTCCAAAGCGTCAACGAACTCGGCCACGAATCGCGCTGGATGGTCCAACGGCAACAGTTCGTCAAGCGTCGGCGGCAACATCCATATCTGCTCTCGGCCCATCTCTCGAAACGGCATCTCAACATCTCCCCAATTTATGTCGCCTCGAAAATACACCCAACGACATACCCATGGCCAGTTCAGACTTCTGAGACAGGCTCTTTTACGAATATTTGGCGCTGGCGACTCACCCGCTCCACGGTATTACGCCAGTTTTCTAGTATCATTGACCGATGCGCTTCCACGTCCTAACCCTGTTCCCAGAGGCCTTCCGGGACCCGCTGGAATACAGTATGTTGGCCCTGGCCCTGAAGCGGGGCTTGGTGTCCATCGATGTCACCGACATCAGGGATTTCTCCCATGACCCTCACCACACGGCCGACGACTACCAATTCGGCGGCGGCCACGGCATGGTACTGAAGCCCGAGCCGGTGTTTGAAGCCACCGAAGCGGCCCTATCCGGGTACTCCGATTCCGAGCGGAAAACCGTTCCCATCATTCTGTTCACGCTCCAAGGGGAGCTGCTGACCCAGCGGGTGGTCGAGGAGTTGGCCCAGGCTCCGGCCCTGGCCATGATTTGCGCCCATTACGCAGGCATCGACAACCGGGTGCCCGAGTACCTGGCCACCCGGGAGATTAGCCTGGGCGATTTCGTCCTGACCGGTGGGGAGCTTCCAGCCATGGCTTTGATTGACGCCGTGTCCCGGCTGGTGCCGGAGGTGATTGGCTCGCCGGAGAACGTGGCCGAAGACTCCATCTCTTCGGGACTGTTGCAGCACCCCCTATACACCCGTCCGGCCGACTTTCGCGGCATGGAGGTGCCGGAAGTCCTGCTGTCCGGCCACCACGCCAAGATCGAGAAATGGCGGAGGGAGCAATCGTTGCGCCGCACCTTGGAGCGCCGCCCGGACCTGCTATTGACCGCCGACTTCAGTCCCGGCGATCTGAAATTCCTTGAAACCCTGGGCTACAAACAGGCAGAAGAGTAGACAGCAATGGCAAAAACCGCTTTCAGGTTCAAAACATCGGTGCGTGTCCGATGGATGGAGTGCGATGCCCAGGGCATCGTCTACAACGGCGCCTATATGGGTTATCTGGAGATTGGGCAGGCAGAGTACTACCGCAACCTGGGATTTGCCGTCTACATCATCCCCAAGAGCGGCTACTTCGATTTCGCCGTGGTGAAGAGCACCTTGGAATTCAAAGCGCCCGCCAGGGTGGACGAAATCATCGACTTCTACATCAGGGTGTCCAACATCGGCAACACCAGCCTGACACTGAACATGGAGATTTATCCTGAAGGCAGCGACCGTCTCCTTGCTTCGATCGAGTCCGTCTACGTGGGATACGCCGCCACCACCGAGACCACCAAGCGGATCCCCGACGACATCCGCCAACTGGTCGCCCATTTCGAGGAAACGGGCGAGGTGCTGCCCATCAAGCAGTTCCCGGAACTGGCCAAGGCGACCGAGTACCGGGCGTAGCAGCCGGTTATGTCAGATCCCTAGACGTTGACGATATCCGTAACCATGGCTAGACTGGAAGACACCCCACGAGCGGCTGGCTGATCGCTGACCGCTGAGGGCTAACCGCTAAAAATGGCCCGATTATTCGACCTCCACATCCACACGACCAAAGGCAGCAGCGACAGCAGCCTGACCCCCGAAGACCTGATCTTGGAAGCGGACCGCCTGGGTCTGCGCGGCCTCTGCCTCACTGAACATTCCGGCCCTTGGGACCGGCACGAGTTCAAGAAGTTCGCCAGCCTCCACAACGTGGTGCTGGTGCGCGCCATGGAGGTCGAAACCGACATGGGCCACATGCTGGCCTTCGGGTTGGACCACTATCAGGCCGGCTTCAATGAGGCATCTGAACTGCGCAAGGCCGCCACGGCAGCCGGCGGGTTCGTCATCACCGCCCATCCCTTTAGGGGCGTGCTCAGCAGCAAAGGGAACCGCAGCCGGGCGCTCCTCTATCAGTCCGTCCCCGACCCTCTGCCGGATTCGCCGGAGCAGGCCCTGGAGCATCCGGTGTTCAAGTTGGCCGACGCGGTGGAGGTGGCCAACGGGGGCACCATCGACCGGGAGAACGATTTCGCCATGGAGGTCGCCGGTCTGCTGGACCTGCCGGTGACCGGTGGCAGCGACGCCCATTCGGTCCACGGGCTGGGCAAGTTCGTAACCGAGTTCCACGACGAGGTCAGGAACGAGTCCGAATTCCTGAAGGCCCTCCATTCAAGGAAGTTTCACCCGGTAACAGGACTCCGCACCGGTAACTTGAAGCCGTATACCGTCTAAAGACTGTTTCACAATCCAGGTATACAACTGGAATATGCCCTGGACAGGTCACCCGATGCATCGGGGAGACTCTCGATTTCTGGCTGGAGCTTAGATTGAAATCTCATGACCTGCAACCCGGACTTTATTTCATTGCCTGTAAGCAATTGGTCGCCTTCACCTACGGACCGCCTGCACCGGAGACCCTAAACATCCAAGTAAGGTGAGCGCGGCCTTGGCCGCTGGTACCTGGCTCACCGATCCGAAGGGTATTGGTGCCTTTTGAGCCGCCACCACCCCATAAAAAGCTCCGAGCCTTAAGGCGGCGCGGAGCTTTTGTTTTCAGCCGGCCATCATCAGCCGGTGATGTGGTTAAGGGGATACCGTGACCCTGAGATTGTCGATGGCGGCACTGGAGCCGGGGGGAGAGGACACCACATCCGTGGTGAGTCGAATTGCATTGACCTGGGTCGTACCCCAGAAATCAGTGCTCAATGACAATATTCCGTCTAGGTATACATTCCACAAGTCGTTAGCTAAGTCAATCTCAACTTTGAGGTCGATCTTGTCGCCGAAGTCGATGGTTCCGATGACCCCACCGGGTATTGCGCTGACGCTGCCATCCGATAGGAAGCTGATGCTTCGAACCTGCGGAGTGTCGAAAATCACATTGAAGCGACCGCCTGATGCGATTTCGCTAACAACTATCTCGGTGGTCAATACATAGGTGGGACCCACCGTCAGGCCGGTCAGGTCCAGCTGAATCTGATCTCCTTGGCCATCCAAGGCGTTAAACTCCAGGGGTTGGTCAGCTAGAACGCCGAGGCTGGAGACCACTGTGGGCGTACCGAAGTTGATTTTCGAGACGGTTTTTCGTGGAGCAGTCCCGGCGCCAGTCGCGGGAGCGCTCCCAACAGTATGAGTTGGGAAGTTAAAGTCCAATTCGTACAACGCGTGGGGGGGTGTTGGCGCCGGAGTAGAGGATACGGTGACGCTGAGATTGTCGATGGCGGCACTGGAACCAGGGGGAGAAGACACCACGTCCGTGGTGAATCGAATTGAATTGACCTGGGTCGTACCCCAGAAATCAGTGCTCAATGCCCACATCCCGTCAAGGTATACATTCCACAAGTCGTTAGCTAAGTCAATCTCAACTTTGAGGTCGATCTTGTTGCCGAAGTCGAAGGTACCGATGGTGCCACCGGGTGTTGCGCTTACGCTGCCATCCGAGTTGAAGCTGAGGAGTGTCGAAAAATACCCTGAAAGAACCACCTGATGCAATCTCGCTAACAACTATTTCGGCGGTCAACACATAGGTGGAGTCCGCCGGCAGGTCGGTCAGATCCAGTTGAATCTGATCGCCCTGGCCATCCAAGGCGTTGAACTCCAGGGGTTGGGCGGTTAAAACACGGAAACTGGAGGGCACGGTGGGCGTACCGAAGTTGATTTTGGTGACGGTATTTCTGGGGGCGGTCCCGGCGCCAGTAGCAGGAGCGCTCCCAACAGTGTGGGTTGGGGAGTTGAAGTCAATGTCGTACACCGGTTGAGGAGGTATTGGCGTAGGCGTAGGAGTGGGCGTGGGTGTAGGTGGAATGGGAGTAGCGGTCGGGGCCGGCGTCGCCGTGGGACTGGGCGTCGGCGTGGGTGCCGGTGCGGGGGTGGGCGTCGGCGTGGGTACGGGCGTCGAGATAGATGTGGGCGTCGCCGTGGGTGTGGGCGTCGCAGTGGGACTGGGCATCGCCGTGGGTGCTGGCGTCGGCGTATCGGCAGGTACCGGCGTCCACGTTGGTGCCGGCGTCCATGTTGGTGCGGGCGTCCACGTTGGCACCGGTGCCGACGTTGCGGTTGGTACCGGCGTTGCGGTCAGCGCCGGTGTGGAAGTAGCTAGGGTGGGAGTTGATGTTCCACCTGTTGTTGCCACCGGCCTACCGGCGGACTTGGCAGGTTCCTCGCTGACTGGGGTTGGTGAAGGGGCTCTCCCCGCTTGATCGATGGCCAACGGGGCGCATGCTATGGAAAACGCCGCCATTAACAAAATCATAGTAAAAGGGGTAAAGTGAGGTGGACCCGGAAATTCGGACAGGTGGTTAAGTGAGAGTTCTGCTCCTAAAATAGCCACAGCTGTTGCTGTGAGGGAGGAGTAGGACATGTCAAAAGAGCGGAGGAAGCACAGCCCAACATTCAAGGCCAAGGTGGCCCTGGAAGCGGTGAAGGGTGAAGAGATGGTGGCCCAACTGGCCGCCCGCTACGAGGTCCATCCCGGGCAGATCCAGGCCTGGAAGAAGTCCTTGTTGGAAGGAGCGGTCGGCGTCTTTGGTGGGAACCAAGACAAACGCCAGAAGAGCGATGGGGTCCTTGTTGCCCGGCTCTATCAGCAGATCGGCCAACTGAAGGTTGAGCGGGATTTCTTGGCGGAGAGGCTCGGTCCATGAGCCGGGAGCGGCGGCGGGAGATGGTGGACCGGCGGCACCCAGCCTTGTCCACAGTGAGACAGTGCGCCTTACTGAGCATCAGCAGGTCCAGCCTAAACTACCGGCGCAAGGGGACTTGCTCGGAGAACCTGACCGTGATGAAGGCGATGGACCACCAGTACCTAAGTACCCCCTTCTACGGGTCGCGGCGCATGAGGGTCTGGCTGGGCACTCAAGGTCACAGGGTGAACCGGAAGCGGGTCCAGCGTCTGATGCGGACCATGGGACTACGTGCCATCTACCGGTGGCCCCGGACCAGCAAGCCGGGGCCAGGGCACAAGGTGTATCCCTACCTCCTGAGCGGCATGGAGATCACCAGACCAAATCAGGTGTGGGCCGCCGACATCACCTACATCCCCATGGCCAAGGGTTTCTTATACCTGGTGGCCATCATGGATTGGTACACGCGGTACGTGGTGGCCTGGCGTCTTTCCAACACCTTGGATGCTGATTTCTGTGTCGAGACATTGGAGGAAGCGCTTGGCAAGGGGAAGCCAGAGGTCTTCAACACCGACCAGGGCAGCCAGTTCACCGGCGAAGCCTTTACCGGTCTCCTAGAGCAGCACGGAGTGAGAATCAGCATGGACGGGAAGGGACGCTACACCGACAACATCTTGTTGGAGCGGCTGTGGCGCACGGTTAAGTACGAGGAGGTCTACCTGAAAGCCTACTCCAACGGGCGAGAAGCCAAGGCCGGGCTTGACGCATACTTCAGCTTCTACAACAACCAAAGACCCCACCAGGCCTTGGGCTACCGGACACCGGCTGAGGTGTTCAAAGGAGACTTGGCGCCATCAGATGAACGGTCAATCAATGGGAAACGGGCACCGAACGGAGCGTTCTCAGACCTTGGAAAGACGGCGGAACTCCCACTTAGTTTTGCACCAAACCTGTCCAACTGATTGGGTCCACCTCAAAGAGCCTCATTTCGTATTCTCCATATCTTGGGCCTGCTGAATGGTCCCCGCTCCGTTCAAGCGGAGGGGGAAATGTAGGCCAATTGACGGCTAGCCTTCCACCCTCCTAGCGCCGCCGCCAGCCTGAAGGGTTGGTGGAGTTCATCCTTACTCTGCATCCAACATAAATTGGACCACGCTTCTAACACAAGCCGCTCTATCCAATCGCCGACCCCAAGGATATTGATACCAAAGAGCGAAAATGTATGTCGGTTGCGATTGCTCAACCCCGGGTTAAGCGGCTATGGCAAGTCGCCGTCCTCTCGGCATCACCCCAGTCTCGGTTGTCCTGACCACAACATCAGTCGGGGGAAGAATTTCGTTGCCAATCATGTAACACTGTCCAGGAACAACGAGACGCCTCGCTCCACTCAGGGTAATAGGCGTGTCGGGGGTCGCTGAGTTTGCGATGACCGGCCGTAGAATTACCTCAATCACGGGTTAAAGCTGTAACCTTGGGGTCGAACCGGCCTCTCCGCCCGTGCTAAACTGCCCGAGTCGTTGCATCGGGTTATGACAATCAGCGTGTGAGGTTGGGACGGGAATCAAGTGGTCCTCTTCGATACAGACATCTCCCCTTTCGAGCAGGTCAACGTCGCTCTGGACCTGGAGACCACAGGCCTGGATTCCTCCCGCCACGCCATCCTTGAGATTGGCGCCGTCCGGTTTCGCGGCGACGAAATCATCGAGACCTACCAGACCCTGGTCAACCCCGGCGTTCAAATCCCCGAATTCATCCAGCGCCTGACCCACATCTCGCCCCAGCAGGTGAAACGCGCACCCTTCTTCTCGTCGGTCTCCTCTGAGATTGAGGACTTCCTCGGGGCGGACCCCATCATCGGCCATAACATCTCATTCGACATTGGCTTTTTGGCCAGCAACGGCATCAACCTCAACAACCCTTCCTACGACACCTGGGACTTAGCCTCGGTCTTCATGCCCCAGTCCAGGCAGTACTCCCTGAAGTACCTAACTACCTACTTCGGAGTCGAGCATAAAGACGCTCACCGGGCCTTGGCCGACGCCATGGCCACGAAGAACGTGTTCGTCAAGCTGCTGCGGCTGGCTGCCGAGCAGGACTCCGGGCTACTGACCTATATCTCCAACCTGGCCGCCCGCAGCGGATGGTCCATCAGCGCGGTCCTGGCCGGTCTTGAGGGTGTCGGCGGCGGCAAAACCTCGGCGGTTGGTCTTACCGGCCTCGATCTGGAGCAACTGGCCGTCCGGCTGGGCGCCCCGGAGAAACGCCGCGCCGACCCGTCGCTCCACGATCTCAGCGAGGACAAGGTTGCCGGGCTGCTGTCTCAGAACGGCTCCTTCGCCAAGGTCTTTTCCGGGTTCGAGCACCGGGCCGAGCAGGAAGAGATGCTGGCAGGCGTCACCAAGGCCACGTACCACAACCAGCACTTGGTGGTGGAGGGCGGCACCGGGGTCGGCAAGTCCATGGCATACCTGCTGCCGTCGGCGGTCTTCGCCATATCCAAGGGACAGAGAGTGGTTGTCTCCACCAACACCATCAACCTGCAAGAACAGTTGATGAATAAAGACATCCCGGCGCTGACCGAGGTATTGGAGCAGTCGGGGTTGGTCCAGAAAGGCGTCCTCAAGGCCGCGCTGCTCAAGGGCCGGGCCAACTACCTATGCCTGAGACGCTGGAACCATCTGGCCCGCGGCGATTCGCCATCGGTGGACGACGCCCGACTCTTGTCCAAGACCTCCGTCTGGATGCAAGAAACGTTGAGCGGCGACCGGGCGGAGATTAACCTGGCGGGACGGGACGCCGGTTCCTGGAGCCACATCTCGGCCGGCGAGAAGGGGTTCTGCCCCGGCCTGCGGGACGGCTCGCCCTGCTTCCTCCGGGCCGCCAGAGAGCGGGCCGAACAGGCCCACATCGTGGTGGTGAACCACGCTTTGCTGCTGTCCGACCTGGCCCGGGGCGGCGGCCTCATCCCCGATTACCAGCACCTGGTCATCGACGAGGCCCACAATCTGGAAGACGAGGCCACCAGGCAGTTGGGCTTCAGCGTCTCGCAGGACAAACTGGACGAGGTCTGGGAACCCCAAACCCGTTTGACCAACCAGCTACGGCAGGCCATGGCCGCCGAAGGCCTGGACTCGGCGGTGCGGCAGGAGGCGGAGAACGCCGTGTCCGGAGTTGAAGGCGAAGGCGCCAAGACCCGTCAGATCTGGGCCCGCCTCTGGGCCGAAGTCGAGCGCTTCCAGGCCAATCAGAAAAGCGGTTCCCAGGACAACGGCTCTCAATTGTTGATTACGCCTCAGATCAGAAGCACCCAGGGTTGGGATGAACTGCATCTGGCCTGGGAGAACCTGGACGTGGGACTGCAACAGGCCGCCCAGAACGTGGGCCGGTTGCACCGATTTTTGGAATCGACCCAACTCCCCGGCGCCAGCGACCAGCCAGCCCTGGTCATGGAAGCCGCCAACCTGATGGACGATGTGGAATCCCTGCGGGAGCAGCTCGACTCCATCCTGGGCAACCCCTTGGACGACGACATCCACTGGATCAGCACCGACCAAGTGCGGGGCAATGTCACCGCCTCCCTTAACTCGGCGCCCTTGGACATCAGCGGCACCCTGGCCGCAAACCTTTTCCAGCATAAAGACAGCGTGGTCCTGACCAGCGCCACCCTCAGCACCGAGGGCAGCTTTGAATATTTCAAGAGCCGGGTCGGGGTGGGAATTGACTCCCCGGAGTTGTTGGTGGGCTCTCCCTTCGACTATCAAAAGGCGGCGCTACTATTGATTCCCGAAGACATGCCGCCGCCCAACTCAGACGGGTACGTCAATGCAATGGTCAGGGTGTTGACCGACCTAGGCACGGCGATGAAAGGGCGGACTATGGCCCTATTCACGTCGTACGCGTCGCTCCGGGCGGTGGCCCAACGGCTCCGCGCCCCGCTGATGGGCGAGAGCATCCAGGTGCTGGCGCAGAGCGTTGACGGCTCGGCCCAACAGTTGATGACCCGGTTCGCCGAGGAGCCCAACAGCGTGCTCTTGGGGACCAGCAGTTTCTGGGAGGGAGTGGACCTACCGTCGGGGATGCTTAAAGCCTTGGTGTTGACCCGGCTTCCCTTCCAGGTGCCCACCGACCCGATCGTGAAAGCCCGGTCCGATCAGTACGAAGACCCATTCAACCAGTTTTCCGTGCCCCAGGCCGTGCTCCGGTTCCGCCAGGGATTCGGCCGCCTGATCCGGAATAAAGAAGACCGGGGGACTATCGTCATCATGGACAACCGCATCACGGGGCGCTCCTACGGCAAGTCCTTCTTGCGGTCGATTCCCCCGTGCACCCTGCAGCCCAGTGGTCTGGCCAACGTCGGCTCGCTGGCTGCCAAGTGGATTGCCTAGACAGCATTCCCCAAGCAGCCCTTGAGGAGAAACCAGTGGAACTGACCATTGACCAACCCTTCGACCTGGCAGCCAGTTTGGAGAGCGGCCAGGCCCACCGGTGGAAAAAGGTGGATGGCTGGTATTCAGGAGTGGTCCGGGGGGATTTCATCCAGGTCCGGCAGAAGGGTCAGAGGGTGGAGTTCCTCGCCAGCCAATCACAAGAATCGGCTGCGGCGGCCATGCTGCGCGACTACTTCCGGCTGGACGACGACATCCACGCCATCTACTCCGACATCAACCGGGACAGGCGGGTGGCGGATATGGTCAGCAAGTATCCGGGCCTGCGGGTGTTGCGCACCGAGCCCTGGGAATGTTTGGTGGCCTTCATCTGCTCCGCCAACAACAACATCGCCCGCATCCACCAACTTATGGAGCGCATGTCCGAGGAGTTTGGTAATCCTATCCTATTGAATGGCCAGACCCGGTACACATTCCCAAGCCCCGTCGACCTGACCGAGGCCGGCGAAGGGGAACTACGGCGGCTGGGACTGGGGTTCCGGGCGCCTTACGTGGACCAAGCGGCCAGGGCCGTCTTGGCAGGGGAGTTGGACCTGGCGGCCTTGGTGCGGATGCCCTACGCCGAAGCCAAGGCGGCATTGATGGAGAGAAGGGGAATCGGCCCCAAGATTGCCGACTGTATCGCCGTGTTCTCCCTGGAGAAACTGGAGGCGTTTCCCATCGATGTGTGGGTCCGCCGGGCCCTGGGAGAATGGTACTTCCCCGGCCAGAAAACCCCGCCCGGCCGGGTCCTGCTGGAATGGGCCCAAGAACACTTCGGGCGTTACGGCGGCTACGCCCAGCAGTACCTGTTCCACGGCCAAAGGCTCAGCAAGAAAGCTGATAGCTGACAGCCTTCCTGGAAATGGTCTCAACCACGGGTATAGATTACGCGCATCCTTCGACGGGCTCAGCAACTGTCTTGGATGTCAAGGCGTTTGAAGGTTTGGCTGCCACTCTCTGCCATGTTTCACCATGGAATTTAGAATGACCAAGAGCTTGCGCATACAGGCCGTCAAGGCCACTTTCTTGGGTTTGCCCATGGAGCATAGCCGTTGATAAAACTCTTTGATCACCGGATTGTACCGGGTCGCCACCAAGGCCGCCATGTAAAGGGCCGCCCTCACGTGACGGCGTCCTCCCCAAACAGTGCGCTTGCCTCGGAGCGTTCCACTGTCCCTATTGAACGGTGCTACGCCCACCAGCGCGGCGACTTGACCCCGGTTCATCGTGCCCAATTCTGGCAGATTGGCCAAAACGGTTGCCGTGAATACCGGGCCAACGCCAGGAGCGCTCCTTATGACCCTTTCTTTGGTCCGCCACATGGGACTGGAGCGGATGAAGCTGTCCAGGTCTTGGTCCAGGTCCTCCAAGCTTTTTTCCAGCCAGCGGATATGTTCTTCCACCTGAGGACGGATCCGAGCAATCACGGTCCTCCGGCGGTTCTTCTCCGCGGTTGTTAGCAACCAGCAAAAGTGGGACACATTGGGAGCCGAGAGATCAGGGGCTGGATGGAGGTCTGGTGAGCTCCCTGAGGGCCCTGTTGTAGCGTCGTCGCCGTTCGGTGGTTTGAGCCTTCACCTCCTTCCTGCGTTGTAGGATCTCTTGCCGTCTTCCCTTGAGCACGTCTGATGGTGTCACGTTGCCCAGAGCCTTGTGATAGCGCCGGTAGTTGTAGTAGCTGACGAAGGCCGCGATAGCAGCCTCAAGGTCGGCGGGCAACTCATAAGGCACCTGGTTGACGTCCCGTTTGATGGTCTGGTGGTAGCGCTCCAGCTTCCCGTTGGTCTGAGGGTGGAAAGGAGTTGCTAGGATGTGCTTGATGCCAACCATCCCCAGGTAGTCCCTGAATGCTCTTTAGACATAGCCTGGACCGTTGTCACTCAGCAGCCTGGTGCGGTCTGTGACTGGAACTTGGTCCATGCTGGTC
Source organism: Dehalococcoidia bacterium (assembly GCA_965237595.1). Taxonomy (GTDB): domain Bacteria; phylum Chloroflexota; class Dehalococcoidia; order Lucifugimonadales; family UBA3495; genus UBA9611. Next base: position 455,872 of record CBDEFY010000001.1, read on the forward strand.
GTGTCCACAGCATCCTGGACCACCTCGATGAAGGAGTCGGCCGTCATATCTTGCTGAAGCCTGTGAGCCAGGATGAAGCGGGAGTAGTCGTCCATAACGGTGACCAGGTAGTAGTAGCCCCAACCAACCACCCTGAAGTATGAGGCATCGGTGGCCCACATCTGGTGAGGTCCTGTGGTCTTGCGGTGGTACTCCTTCCCCGCGGCCAACCGCATCTCAGGCCGCTTCACTAGGCCCTCCCTGCCCAGGATACGGTAGACGCTGGACTCTGAGACTGAGAAGCCGTGGTTGTCGGTGATCCACGCGGCCAGCTGACGGCAGCTCAGCTCTGGCATCTCTCTGGCTGATAACAGGACTGAGCGTTCTTCCTGAATAGTAAGACGGTTCCATGGTGGCTGATCGCCTTCTGGTCGGTCCTCAAGTCCTTGTTGGTCTTGGCGTCTGAGCCACCGGTAGTAGGTGCTCTTAGGGATGCCCAGCTCTCTGAGGACCTTTCGCTTGGGGAGGGGAGACGAGGATACTTTGGTAACTACCTCTGCCTTCTCCGGGGCGCTCATCCGCTGGTACCGGTGGCGTCCTGGGGCACGGGGATGGCCGTTTTTTTGAGACGGTACGCCTCCAGCGACAGATCGGCCACTAGCTCCTTGAGTTCCCCGTTCTCTCGCTTGAGCTGCCCTACCTCATGCTGAGTGGCGTCCCGAACCGAGTCACGGGTCAACCTCTCCTTGCCCGCCTCCATGAACTCTTTGGTCCACGAGTAGTAGGAGTGGGGCTTGATCCCCTCCCCGCCGGCACAGGTCGTTGACTGTGACCTCGCGGCGGAAGCCCTCCAGAACAATTCGGATCTTGTCTTCGGAGGTGTACTTACGTCGGGCAGCCGCCTTCACTGTACGGACGAAAGACCTGGTCTGCTCGCTTCGTTCCTCGGCGGCCTCTGCTTTGCTTACTTCTAATTGGGACACATCTGCTCCTTTCTGTGGGTAACTCTACCCTCATTTCAGGAGCTCACACCACCCTCCCACTCTCGGGTTTTCCTACCCTTATATGTGTCCCATTATCGCTGACGGTCTACAGGCGGCGGCGTGTATTGGTGGCCGTGCTCGGCATACTCATAATGATGTCGATTGTATGAACGCCTATCGGGGCACTGATGGAAAATTCGCAGAGTTGAGGCCGCAATAGAAGATTAATTGGCGAACGGTCATTCCAGTGCTCGTATTCCGAGCAATCTCCTTGGATCGGCAGGACAAACCTGGCTTCATTGTCAATCACAATGGTCGCCCCTCCACCGCCTGTATACAAAATACTTGCTTCTTCAAACCGCAGGCCCGTGATGCGTAGCGATGCTTCAGTGTCATCATCGGTTTTCAGTGCCGAACTCGCGATCCAGCCGTCAACGCTGTCTCCGGAAAAATCTCTGATCCATTCCTCACCGCTGGTGATACTTAAGATGAGTTGCGCATCATCGTGAACATCGGTCAACACCGCGCTGGCGACAGCCCCTAGCTGACCGTCCAGGTCGAGCATACAGGAATGCTGCGTTGGGTCTAAGACGTTCCGGCATGGCGGTGGGTCATTTCGCCAATGGCCGGGCAAGAGGTCACCGATAGCCGTGGAATTAATATGCACGAAATCTACTAGGCCCGTTTGCACGTTTGAATCTTGGCCGTCTTTCTCCAGGATCTTATCCACAACTGCCGATGAGCCTTGTAGGTCGTCCACACTTTGAGTGTCCAAGCTACAGACCCACGTTGGGTTGAAAAATTGCTGTGTGGAATTCAACGGGGCATCCAACGTGATGATTGAATGGACATGGTCGCTCAAGAAATCGGGTTCTTCGCTCAGGAAGTTATCTGTTTCGGACCCGCCGGCCGCCCAATAGGCTGCCACCAAGCCTCCCATGCTGTGGCTGACGATATCTAATTTCAGACTTGACTCCTGCTCACGTAATCGTCCAATGAGCCAATCCAGGGATGAAGAGGCTTCGGCCACCCCATTACACGTGTCCGAACGCTCGTATTTAGGCCTTTGCCAATCGCCAGGATCGCACCAAGCATTACTGCCGTTGCTGTTGAAGTCGAAATCCCGATAGCTGGAACCGATAATTTGAGCGCTATCTGACAACTCCGGTGGCAACTGACTTCTGAGCCGCTCTCGATGCTCCCAATAAGACCCGGACTCGTATTGGGTGTCGCAATCGATCCCCAAGGACGGATCAACGCTGAGGCTATTTATCCCTTCAATAAAGATGATAATCGCCGAAAATCCCAGGCTCGGGACCAGCGTAGCCGTTGGCGTTTCAGTGGGTTCGATGGTAGGTTCAACGGTGGGTTCCGCCGTAGCTCCGGCGGTGGGTTCGACCGTGGGTTTAGCAGTAGGTTCGACTGTGGGTTCGACGGTTGGTCCAGCAATGGGTGGAATGGTCGAGGAGGGGGAAGGCATATCGGTTTCACTGTTAGGGCACGCTGAAAGCCCGAAAGCGATAGCGACTAAGGCAATGATAAATATCCATTTGTGGGAATTGAACACGGTGAAATATTACCATGACTCATAGGCCGACACCGTCTCGCGGAGCGTGGTTGAAGACATCTCCAAGCTATCCGCCGAAGACCTGGACTACTTCTCCCTGCTCATAATGAGGCGGTAGATGGCTCCTCAGATCTCCAGCGCCAGCTTGATCAGTCCGTCTTCCCTACTCGCGTATAGCTCGTACCCAGTCGGCGCTTCCTCGAACCCGAACCGGTGCGTAATCAGCCATGACAGGTCGGCCTCACCCTTGGCCCGCAGGTCCACCGCCTGTTGGATCGGCCGGGCCGGGGCCTCACAGGTGGCACTGACCGTGCCAATCATGGTCAGTTGCTTGGCGATGGCTGTCAGGTAGTCGAAGGTGACTTCCTTCTCCTCAGGTATGCCGAAGAGCACCAATGTGCCGTACATCCGGGCCATGGCTACGCACTGGTCCAAGGCCGCGGAGTCGCCGCTGGCTTCAACCACGATGTCGGCTCCTTGATTGCCGAACACCTCCCGCACCACCTTCTCCGGGGCCACCCTGCTGGAATTTATGGCCAGGTTTGCGCCCAGTTTCCGGGACAGAGCCAAGCGATTCTCGTGGAGATCGATGGCGATGATTTTTCCCGCGCCCATCTGCTTCAGGGTCATGGTGAAAAGGAGTCCGATGCACCCTTGGCCGAGCACCGCCACGTTCTTTCCGGCCACGGGCCCAACCTGGTCCAAGGCGTACAACACCGTGCCCCAAGGCTGGCACATGAGCCATTCGCCCATCTCCCCCTCGTCCGGCAGGGACACCAAGGTCTCCGGTTGGGCCACCACGTATTCGGCGCCCCCGTTCAGGTTCAGCGCGGGCAGGTAAATCACCCGGCGACCCTCGGGCCATTCCACCGACCTGCTCCGCACTATGGTCCCGGCGCACTCGTGGCAGGGAGTCCCCGGCTCCAGCGGATAGTCTTCCTCCGGCTGGGGGTGGCGGTAGACCATCATGTCGGTGCCGCAGACCGACAGAGCCTCCAACTTGACCAAGACTTCGCCGTCCGACGGTTCCGGGACCGGCACCTCGATCAACCGCAGCCTCCGTGGGCCGGTTACTTGGATTGCTTTCACTAAAGTTTCCGTGAAGGTCCCGTGTGGTGGATTCCGGCCAGCTTAGCATACCCGCTGCCAACCGGTTAAGGGTTCTCTGTATGCTAAACTGATGCCCAATTCGGCGCGACCGGGAGGAAACGAGATGGCCACATCGGTGCAACCAAAGGACAAGACAGTCAACGTTAACGGCATCAATCTGCATTACCTGGACTGGGGCACGGTCGGTAAGCCCAAGGTCCTGCTGCTCCACGGACTGAGGGGGCACTGTCACTCGTGGGACGATGTTTCCGCCGAGTTCTGCCGGGACTACCATGTGTTGGCCCTGGACCAACGTGGACGGGGAGAGAGCGACTGGGCGCCGGGAGGGGATTACTCCAGCCAGGCCTTCGTGGCCGACTTGGAGGGGTTTTGCCAAGCGGTGGGACTGGACTCGTTCATTCTGGTGGGTCACTCCATGGGCGGCCGTAACAGCATGGCCTTCGCTGGCCGCAACGCCGATAAGCTTCAGAAGATGGTCGTCGTGGACATCGGCCCTGACCTGAGTCCCGAAGGCTCAGCACGCATCACCCAAGAAATAAAGGGCGTTCCCGAGGAGTTTGATACCTTCGAGGACGTGTTCGCCCACATGAACCAGCAGAACCGGTTTTGCTCCGAGCCGGTGCTCCGCCGCCGCCTGGCCTACGCCACCAAGGAACTTCCCAACGGCAAGGTCGGCTGGCGCTACGACCTTCAAATAAGAGAACAACGCCGGAACAACACTGGGTCGCCGCAGCCGGACCTTTGGCTCGACTTGCCCAAGATTGGGTGCCCGGTTCTAATCGTCAGAGGCTCCGAGACCGACACCCTGGGTCTGGAGACCGCCGAGAAGATGTTCCAAGTCCTGCCCGACGGCCAACTGGTCCACGTTGACCGGGCCGCACACATGGTCTTTGAGGACAATCCCGAGGGCTTCATCCAAGCCCTGCACAAGTTCCTGGATTAACCGCCGATTTCGAGTACTCAATTGTTAGTCGGAAACTAGAAGATGGCAGCGGAACAGCCCCAATCGCAGGCCCAATCAGTAGAAGAGCTGATGAGCATCCGGGGAGTCGAGAGTATCGAACTCCCCGATGGTGACGTTGGTCAAGGCCTGCAGTTCCACACCAACCGGGGGAACTTCGACGCCATATTGCACCGCGCGCCTGACGCCGATCAGGCGGTGATCTGGGTCTGCGGCGCCCGCGGCGGGTTCGGGGGCCCCGGCCCCGGCACCTATGCCCGAATGGCCGAGCAGTTCGCCGGAGACGGTATCACCTCGCTGCGCCTGGACTACCGTGCTGCCAACGATGTCTTTGAGTGCGCTCTGGACCTGCTGGCTGGGGTGGCCTATCTGAAAGGCGCCGGCCATCAGCCGGTGGTGGTAGTGGGCCATTCATTCGGCGGCGCGGTGGTCATCGCCGCCGGGGCCAACAGCGCCCACATCAAGGGTGTGGTTGCACTGTCGCCTCAGACTTACGGCGCCGGCATGGCCGGACAGGTGGCCCCACGCAGGTTATTGGTCGTCCACGGTAAGGCCGACACGCGTCTGCCCTATACCTGCGGCCAGCAGATTTACGACTGGGCCAAAGACCCCAAGGAATTGGTGCTTTACGACGGCGCGGAACACCGCCTGGAAGAGTGCCGCGAAGACCTGGAAAGCCTGCTGGGGCGGTGGATCCCGGAGACGTTGGCCGCAGATATTGGACTGGGACCGGCTTCCACCCAGTAGCAAAGTCCCCAAGAACCGGCCAGGGAACAACCCCCGCTCCGGCGGCAACCTTTGCACACGACAAGAAAACCAAAGGAGGACCAGATGCTGGACGTAGTTATCAAGGGCGGAACAGTGGTTGCGCCGGAAGGCGCGGCGGTGATGGACGTGGGCATCCAGGGCGAACAAATCGCCGCCGTGGCCGTCCCTGGGACTTTGGACGCCGGCGGCGCCAAGATAATCGACGCCACCGGTAAGATTGTGCTTCCCGGCGGCATCGAGCCCCACACCCACATCAACGTGCCGGTGCCGGACTATTGGGCCGGCGGCAGAAGCGAAGTATTCACCCAACCTCCCGAAGCCGCCAGCCGCGCCGCAGCCTTCGGCGGCGTCACCACCTACGTGGACTTCGCCGGCAACCTACCCCTGACTCCAGGGGCAGTGCCGCCCGCCGACCCCATAATGGCTCAGATTGAGAAGCGCCGCCAGACATTCACGGGTCATTCTTACACCGACTTCACCTTCCACTACATCCTGGCCGGAGCGGTCTCCCCTCAGACCATCGGCGAGATTGGCGAGGCTATCCAGTCCGGACTGGCCAGCTTCAAGGTGTTCACCACCTTCTTCGCCAAGATACCCACCGGACACCTATGGGCTGTGTTCCAGGAAGTGGCCAAGCACGGCGGCATGATGGCCGTCCATGCCGAAGAGGACGACATTGTCTCCTACATGGAGGACAAGCTGGTCAAAGAAGGCAACGACCATGGCAGTAACCTCCACTTGGTGCACAACAACCTTTCCGAGGACATCGCCTTTCGGAAAGTGATCCGCTTGGCTGAGAGCACCGAGACCGGCATCTATTTCGTCCACACCACGGCCAAAGAGGGTGTGGCCGCCGTGGCCGAAGCCCGCGCCAAGCAACTGCCCGTCTACGGCGAGGCGCTCCACAACTACCTGGAGTTCACCTGTGAGGACTATAAAAAGCCGGACGGCCTGTCGATACACACCTACCCGGCGATAAAATACCCCGACGACCGCGACGCCCTGCAACAGGGTTTGGCCGACGGCCCCATGTGCACCACCGCCACCGATGAGTGGACTACTTACAAGGACGTGAAGCTGTCCGGCGACACCATCAAGACTTTATGCGGCGGCCACAACGGCATCGAGACCCGCATGCCGGTCACCTACACCAAGTTGGTCGCCACCGGCCGGATCTCTCTGGAGCGCTTCGCCGCCATCACATCTTCCAACGCGGCTAAGATTCTGGGCATGTATCCGCGCAAGGGCGCCATCTTGGTGGGCAGCGACGCCGACATCGTCCTATTCGACCCTAACATCAAGAAAAAATTGACACTGGCCGATCTGCACGCCGACTCCGACTATTCCATCTGGGAGGGTTTCGAGTGCAGCGGATATCCGGTGCTGACGATGCTCCGAGGCAAAGTGATTGTCGAAGACGGCAAGCTGTTGGGTGATTCCGGCGACGGCAAATGGCTGCCTCGCCGGGTGGCCCCCGGCGTTTTGGCCCAGCCCGCGGCCTGATTGGTCAGGAGCGGATGCCTGAACCCGAAGACCGCCGGAGACCAACGGAAACCAATGGACTATCGCCGCAACCATCAATCACGGCAACTCTTTGATGGAATCGCCGACCAATATGATTGGGTACCCAGCCTCCTTTCCTTTTTTCAGTACCAACGTTGGAGGCGTTTCCTGGTTTCGCGCTTGCAGGCCGGCCCGGATGCCACAGTCCTGGACCTTTGCACCGGTACCGCTGGCGTGGCGATGCGAACTGCTCGGACTCACCATTGCCGGGTGGTAGGGGTGGATTTGAGCCCCAAGATGCTCAGCCGGGCCCAGCACAATCTCTCCAGCAGCGGATTGGCCAGCCAAGTACCCTTGGTGATGGGCAGGGCAGAAAACCTGGCCTTTGCCAACGATTGTTTCGACGCCGTCTGCGTCACATTTTTGCTCCGGTACGTCGACGACCCGGAAGCGACGATGCTGGAAATTATTCGAGTCTTGAAGCCAGGCGGACGCCTGATGTCCTTGGAATTCGGTGTGCCGCCAAATCCAGTTGCGCGGGTACTTTGGCACGTTTACACCAGAGGAGTGCTCCCCATGGCCGGGGGATTGGTGTCCCGGGGCTGGCGGAAGGTGGGCGGATTTCTGGGTCCCAGCATCTCCCATCTGTACCAGTCCTACACGGAATACGATCTTCGGGAGTTATGGCTCAGCTCGGGGATACGGGACGTGCGAGTGAAACGTCTCTCCTTGGGCGGGGCCGTGGTCATGTGGGGTACCAAAAGCGGGTTGAATGAGACCGCAGCGGCCATAGGCCGGTAGGGACGGTATCGCATGGCGACAGGAAAACGGCCTGCGTTTTACGCCCTGCCGGGCACCGGAGGATGGCAAGACTATCTGAACCTGCTTCATGTGCCATATACGCTATGGCACATGAGTTATGTGGTCCTGGGCGCCACCATTTCCCCAACCATCCACTTGGACCGGCTGTTGGGCACAATGCTGGCGTTTTTCCTGGCAGTGGGGATCGCGTCCCATGCCCTGGATGAGTTGAATGACCGTCCGCTGGGCACCAAAATTCCGCCGGTTGTGCTGGTTTCCCTGGCCGTGGTTTCCCTGGCTGGCGCCGTGGCCTTGGGCGTCGTGGCCGGCATCCTGGAATCCCGGTGGATTTTTGCTTTCGTCGCTTTCGGCGGATTCATTGTCACATTCTACAATCTGGGCCTCTGGCACAACCGGTTCCACACCGACCTCTGGTTCGCATTCTCGTGGGGGGCGTTTCCGGTTCTCACCTCCTACTGGGTTAGTGCCTCGCGCTTGGACGTTGCGGTCGTACTAGTGGCCGTGGGTTGCTTCTTCCTGACCCTGGCCCAACGTACGCTAAGCACCCCGGTAAGGACCATCCGGCGGAAGGCCCTCAGTGTGGAGGGCTATATTGACCTGGCCAACGGCGAACGGCTAGACCTGGACAGCGAAAGAATTATTCTTGTGCCGGAGCGGGCCTTGCTTTTGTTGGGAGCCGCAATCGTGGTGCTGGCGGCCGGCCTATTGGCCTTCCGGCTTCAAACCCAGTAGGGGAGACGCTTGTTAGCAACCAGCAAAAGTGGGACACATTGGGAGCCGAGAGATCAGGGGCTGGATGGAGGTCTGGTGAGCTCCCTGAGGGCCCTGTTGTAGCGTCGTCGCCGTTTGGTGGTTTGAGCCTTCACCTCCTTCCTGCGTTGTAGGATCTCTTGCCGTCTTCCCTTGAGCACGTCTGATGGTGTCACGTTGCCCAGAGCCTTGTGATAGCGCCGGTAGTTGTAGTAGCTGACGAAGGCCGCGATAGCAGCCTCAAGGTCGGCGGGCAACTCATAAGGCACCTGGTTGACGTCCCGTTTGATGGTCTGGTGGTAGCGCTCCAGCTTCCCGTTGGTCTGAGGGTGGAAAGGAGTTGCTAGGATGTGCTTGATGCCAACCATCCCCAGGTAGTCCCTGAATGCTCTTTAGACATAGCCTGGACCGTTGTCACTCAGCAGCCTGGTGCGGTCTGTGACTGGAACTTGGTCCATGCTGGTCGTGTCCACAGCATCCTGGACCACCTCGATGAAGGAGTCGGCCGTCATATCTTGCTGAAGCCTGTGAGCCAGGATGAAGCGGGAGTAGTCGTCCATAACGGTGACCAGGTAGTAGTAGCCCCAACCAACCACCCTGAAGTATGAGGCATCGGTGGCCCACATCTGGTGAGGTCCTGTGGTCTTGCGGTGGTACTCCTTCCCCGCGGCCAACCGCATCTCAGGCCGCTTCACTAGGCCCTCCCTGCCCAGGATACGGTAGACGCTGGACTCTGAGACTGAGAAGCCGTGGTTGTCGGTGATCCACGCGGCCAGCTGACGGCAGCTCAGCTCTGGCATCTCTCTGGCTGATAACAGGACTGAGCGTTCTTCCTGAATAGTAAGACGGTTCCATGGTGGCTGATCGCCTTCTGGTCGGTCCTCAAGTCCTTGTTGGTCTTGGCGTCTGAGCCACCGGTAGTAGGTGCTCTTAGGGATGCCCAGCTCTCTGAGGACCTTTCGCTTGGGGAGGGGAGACGAGGATACTTTGGTAACTACCTCTGCCTTCTCCGGGGCGCTCATCCGCTGGTACCGGTGGCGTCCTGGGGCACGGGGATGGCCGTTTTTTTGAGACGGTACACCTCCAGCGACAGATCGGCCACTAGCTCCTTGAGTTCCCCGTTCTCTCGCTTGAGCTGCCCTACCTCATGCTGAGTGGCGTCCCGAACCGAGTCACGGGTCAACCTCTCCTTGCCCGCCTCCATGAACTCTTTGGTCCACGAGTAGTAGGAGTGGGGCTTGATCCCCTCCCGCCGGCACAGGTCGTTGACTGTGACCTCGCGGCGGAAGCCCTCCAGAACAATTCGGATCTTGTCTTCGGAGGTGTACTTACGTCGGGCAGCCGCCTTCACTGTACGGACGAAAGACCTGGTCTGCTCGCTTCGTTCCTCGGCGGCCTCTGCTTTGCTTACTTCTAATTGGGACACATCTGCTCCTTTCTGTGGGTAACTCTACCCTCATTTCAGGAGCTCACACCACCCTCCCACTCTCGGGTTTTCCTACCCTTATATGTGTCCCATTATCGCTGACGGTCTACAGAGACGCTTAGTGGTTCTGTTATGGGCCAGTTTGCGCACGTCGCCGCCGATTAGCGCCAGCGAAAAATTTTAAGTCACCTAAGACGTATAATCTCACTTTGGGCGAAGAGGGCACCCACCGTCAGGCCCAGGGCAGGCCCGGCGTACAGCGACGGCGGAACGCCGATGTCGGCCGGGTATAATTCGCCGACCTGAGCCTCCAGACCGGGCGAACGCAGTCCTTCTTTGGGCAGGGCAAGGGTCATTGTTGCCGTAGCTCTGATGGCAGGGTCAAAGACGGTCCCGGTGGTGGTATCCACGCCGGACGGAGCGTCCAAAGCCAGGACCGGTACACCCTGCCCGTTGGCCCATCGGATCATTTCGGCAGCAGTGCCATTGGGATTACCCTGAAGGCCATAGCCGATTACTCCGTCGATAATCAAATCCGGGCTCTCAGCCGTGTTCAAATCAGCCGATCGGAACACAGTTACCTGCATTCGACGCAGTATTTCCAGCTGGTGCCCCGGGACCGGGGTGAACTCCTCATCGGGGCAGGTGATAATCACCCTCATCTGAGCGCCAAAGTTGTGCAGCCACCGGGCACAGACCAAGCAACCTCCGTCGTTGCCTCCGGCGCCGGCTAGGACCGCAACTTTTCTACCTTGTGGGGTGCCACCAAAGAACCTTCGACGGGCAAGGTCCGCCAGATTCCGCCCGGCGTTCTCCATCATTTGGATCAGCTCGATATTGAGGTCTTCAACCATTGCCCGGTCCACCTCTCGCATCTGGTCGGTGGTCAAGTAGGGCACTTCACCCGTGAACACTTCAAATTCCATCGGTTAGGTCCTGATCATTTCAGCCGTTCCAGTAAGTGGTCGCCCACGCGCAGGGCATTGGCGACGATGGTCAATGTGGGATTCACGGCGGAACTGGATGGGAAAAAGCCGGCATCGACTACGTACAGGTTGTCCAAGTCATGGGCCTTGCAGTTTTGGTCCAGTACCGAGGATTGAGGGTTCGTGCCGAAGCGAAGAGTCCCGTTCTGGTGGGCAACCCCGGCCAATGGAATTTTCTTGCTCATGTAGACCGAACAGGGAAATAGGTGGTTTTCGCACCCAATCTCTTTCAGAATTCCACCGAGTTTGTTTATTAGTCGCCGGTGCCCCTCGACGTTGTTTTCGGTGTATTGCAACACAACTTGCCCGGTCGAATTGATGGTGACCCGGTTCTCCGGCAGGGGCAGGTCTTCCGATGTCAGCCAAAAATCCAGGGAGTGTCCTGCCATCTTCTCCAAGGCGCGGCCAGGAATCAGACGCGGCGCGCTTTCCCGGAGCATATCTGCACTGCTCTTGCCCAACATTTGAATGTGACCCAGGGGATACCGCCAGTCATCAGACCCAAAGTAGTAGTCGTTGACGCCGATGGTCTTTTGAAACACGGTAGGATTAGGGTGCCGGGACAAGGCCAACATTGCCGAGTTGTTGTGGGCCATGTAATGCCGACCGACCGCATCGGAGCTATTGGCCAGTCCATTGGGATGCCGGTCACCGGCGGAACGCAGCAGCAACGCCGCCGAGTTAACCGCCCCGCATGACACGACCACCACGTCGGCGGAATAGGTCTCTTGTTGTCCGTCCCGCTCCACCACCACGCCGGTTACCGAGCGACCGTCGGAACCGGTTTCCAGCGAGGTAACTTTGGCATAGGTCAATAAAGTTACGTTGCCCTGTTTCAAAGCCGGTTCCACACAGACCACCTGCGCATCGGCTTTGGCGTTCACCATACAGGGGAAGCCGTCACAGGTGCCACATCGAATGCAAGGACTCAGATGCCGTTGTGCTTCGTTCAGCATGATGCCCACCGGTAGGGGGAAGGGCGTGTGTCCAATGCGGCGCAAATCATCGGCCAGTTCTTGGATACGCGGCTCGTTGCTTACCGGTGGATACGGCAACGGTCCGCTTGCCGCAGGTTCCGTGGGGTCTACGCCCCGCTCGCCGTGCACTTGGTAGAGTTGCTCTGCCTGGGTATAGTAAGGCTCGAAGTCGTCATAGCCCAGCGGCCAAGCTGGCGAGACCCCGCCGTGATGCTGCAACTCTCCAAAGTCCTCGCGGCGCATCCGTAGCAGCACCGCACCATAGAACTTGGTATTGCCACCTACGAAGTAGTGCTGGCCCGGCTGAAACTCCTTGCCGTTACCGTCCAACCAGTTTTCGGCATTGTTGTACCGGCCTTTTACGAAGACCTCCCTGGAGTCCCAGTTTTCCTTCTCCCGGCTCAAAAACCCGCCACGTTCCAGAATCAGGACGCGCTTACCCGACGGAGCCAAACGGTAGGCGAGGGTACCCCCACCGGCGCCGCTGCCGATGATTATTACATCGTATTGGTTCTGCTGCACCGTTTTGTCTCGCCTCCACCGGTGGACTGCGAAGTAGTAGCTAGCTTAAAGGAGCTACCTCGACGACTACCTTGATGGGCTGTTCCGGTCCGGTGAGTAAGTCGAATGCCTGCCGGTAGTTCTCCAATCCCTGTACCGCATGGGTCAGCAATTGAGACAGCCAGCCGGGGTACATGGCCTCGGCCAAGGCCATGTCCTGCACGGCCGCCTTGTAATGCTCCCGGGCGGCGTTAACGGTGCCGACAGCAACCTTGTTGCCCAGGACGAAGCCCAGGTTGATAGCATCGGCTGGCACTTCCACCATGCGGTTGCCACCGGTAACGCTGGCCATCACCAGGACACCGTTCTTACCCAGGACCTGCAAGGCCTCAAACACTAAAGGTGAGAACCCCGTGGCCTCAAACATTAAATCGAAGGGACCGTAGGCTGTCGAGGCTTCTGCCAGGGACATCTCGCGGGTACTGACATAGCGAGCGCCCAGGGCCTCCACCAAATCGGAATTGAGGTAGGGGCCTTCTTCCAGCGCTATGGTAACCACCTCCAGACCCCGTAACTTGAGCAATAGAGTCGCCAGCAAGCCGATGGTCCCTGCTCCCAATACGGCGGCCACTTTGGGATTCCAGATCCGCAATCGCCGCTGGATCTCATAGGCCTGCGACACTCCTTTTTCAACCACGGTCATTGGCTCTGTTAGCACGCCAACACCACGGAGGATGGCCGGGATTTTCGTTAGAAATTCAGGGGTGTCTTCATAGTATTCGGTGAGGAACCCGTGCAGCAGATTAATACCGTGTTCGTGGTACTCATCGTCGGTGCTCATATCCTGCAACCCGATGGCGTCGTACGGGCTGTTTCCGGAACGCCGGACGGTGGCTACGACGTGGTCACCCGGGGCCAGTTCGGTGACTTTCGAGCCGACCCGTTCTACCACGCCGAAGGACTCATGTCCGAGAATCAGAAAATCGTATCCCGGAGGAGAGGCGCCGTACTCCCCTGCTTGTATCTCCTTATCGGTGCCACACAAACCGACCCGCAACACCCTGACCAGCATACCCTTGCCATCGAGCACCTCTTCCACATCTGGTGTCGCCAACTCGGCCAAGTAAAGACTATCTGGTTTACGCGGGACCAGGGCCACGGCTTTCATCGGACTTACCACTCTTCAAATGCGAATACCATGTTTTGTCCTCCCGGCCAGCAGAGCGAAGAAGAACATGATCTCAATGGTGGAAACCTCATTCCATGGCAATTGACCAGATATGATGCGCCACCGGACTGAAATGAACAGGTAGGAGGCGTTTTGGATTCTGTTAACTATATAGGAGCGTCCAGATTCAGCAAGTCGCTCTTATGATCGCTGCCGGGCGCTGATATCCTATTAATCCTTATGGCAAACCGAAAAATCACCAGGCTCAAGGCCGTATCCGTGGCTGGCATTCTTCTTTTGCTGCTGGCCGTTGCTTGTGGCGGCTACAGCCTCGAGTCCCGGCTGTTGGATGTGGGCGGACACCGGCTCCACATCAGTTGCGCCGGCGAGGGCAGTCCGGCGGTGGTGCTGGACGCCGGGCTGGCCACCGGCACCCACAGTTGGGAGACCGTCCAAGAGCGTCTTTCAGAGTACACCCAAGCATGCAGCTACGACCGGGCGGGCCTTGGGGAAAGCGAATCTGCTGGAGGTCCTCGCACCAGCCAGCAGGCCGTCGATGACCTTCATGCTCTGCTGTCCGCGGCCGGAATCGCCGGGCCCTTGGTCCTTGTCGGCCACTCCTACGGCGGCCTGAACGTCCAGTTATACGCCGCCCAACATCCGGAGGACCTGGCCGGGTTGATTCTGGTGGACAGCCTGCACCCGGACAATCTAGTCAGGGCCGCCGAGATACTGGGAGAGCAGTCCATGGCAACGCTGATGCGAGGATTGCAAGGAAACCCGGAGGGCGTGGACCTGAAGGCAAGTTTCGATCAGGTTAGAGCCGCAGGCAACCTGGGTGACATGCCACTTACCGTGATTACCGCCGGACGGTCCGAACTGCCACCCTTCATCGACCGAGGCGTCAGGGAGGGATTGGCCGGTTCATGGCTGGAGTCGCAGCGGGAATTGGTCCGCTTGTCCTCCGCCGGGGTGAACGTTATAGCCGAGGAAAGCGGACACTGCGTCCAGTGCGACCAACCGGACCTGGTGGCTGACGAAATCCGCCGGTTAGTGGAAGCCGCGCGTAACTAGCTGAGCCATTTTAGCTTGGGCGCGACCTCGTTCCAGATGCGGTCAATCTGGCCGGCGTCGGGCCAGGTAGGCCCTAGAATGATGGTCTTGGCCCCGGCGTCGATGTAGCGCTGGATAAACTCCGCACACTGATTGCCGCTGCCGTAGGCACAGTTGTTCGCCACATCGTATTGAGGACCGTAGTAGGCGTGGGTGAAGTTTTGCAGCTCGGACTTGGCCCGCTCCCGGTTGTCGTCCACGTAGCAGTACATCAACTTTCCCGAGTCCAAGGCCGCCGGGGGTCCTTACCTGCCGCCCGGGCGTAGCCCTGCACCTTCTCCCAAGCCTGCCCGATGGCCTCGGCGTTGGAGGTGCCACCCGCCACCCAACCGTCAGCCGTTTCTCCGGCCCGCTGGAACACAGCCTCGGCGGATCCGCCCAGGATCACCGGTATGCCCGGCTTCTGCACCGGCTTGGGGCCCACGTTCACGTTGTCCATGTCGAAGTATCGGCCGTGTTGAGTGACGCTGCTTTCATTCCACAGCCGGCGCATCACCTCCAGGCCTTCGGTGAACCGGCCCACCCGCCGTTTCACGTCCACTCCCATGGGCTCGTATTCGTTGTCCCGGCCACCCAGGGAGATGCCCAGGGTCACTCGCCCGCCGGACAGATAGTCGATGGTGGAGATGGTCTTTGCCACCAAGACCGGGTTACGCATCACAAACAGCAGCACCGAAGTCCCCAGCCGGATGCGGTCGGTCACCGCGGCGGCGCAGGCCATAAGTGTCATGGTGTCGATGATGTTGATGTTGTGGAAAATGCGGTCGATGACCCACAGCGATTCGTAGCCCAACTCGTCGGCGCGCCGGAAGAACCCATTGAACTCGGCCATGCTCGGCGGCGTAACGGCGAACCCACCCGGCACTAAATGACCAATCTTAGCGTTGGTGGCCATGGAATCCACTCCTCAAATAGCTGGTAGCTGAACGCTGACGGCTTATTAGACCGCTCCCGTTTGACGCAGGGCTTCGACCTCGCCTTCACTGAACCCTAAAAGCCCGGTCAAGACGCCGGATGTATCCAGGCCCAACGTCGGTGGCGGGTTGAACTCCTCGGGGGCGCCGGTCTTGATTGGGTTGCCGGCGGTTTTGTACCGGCCGGCGGTGGGGTGGTCGACTTCGACCACCATGTTACGCAGTTGCACCTGAGGGTCGGCCAGGGCCTCGGCGATGTTGTTTACGGGCCCTCCGGGCACGTCCCATTTCTCCAACAGTGCGGCCCACTCCTCCCTGGGCTTGGAGCCGAAGCCGCGGCTTAGGGCGTCGTCCAACTCCTCCCGGTTGGCCATGCGGTCCGCCTGTGTCTGGAAGCGCGGGTCGGCGTCCATCCCCCGTAGTTCCGCTACCTCGCCGGCCATCATCTGCAGCGTCTTCATGGCGAACTCCTGGTTGGCGCAGTGCACCTGTAGGTAGCTGCCATCGGCGGTCCGGTAGGCGCCCACGGGCAGATTGGACGGATGGCTGGAGCCGATGGGCTTGGGCACTTCGCCGGAGACCAAGTAGAACTGGCCAAGATGGCCCTGCAAGGCTATCTGCACGTCCAGCAGGCTGATGTCTAAACGGCTTCCCTGGCCGGTTAATGCGCGGCCGTACAGGGCGGAGGCGATGCTCAGAGCAGCCACGTAGCCGCCCACCATGTCGCCCACCGGGAATCCCATGAACACCGGAGGCTGGCCCTCGTTGCCCGTGACGCTCATGCCGCCGCCCATGGCCTGGACGATGCCGTCGAATCCGGGCCGCTCGCGGTAGGGGCCTTCCTGCCCAAAGGCGGACAGCGAGCATGCGATGACTGTGGGGTTGATTTTCTTGAGCGAATCGTAGTCCGCGCCCAGCCGTTCCAGCACCGAGGGACGGAAGGCGTCGAATACAACGTCGGAGACCGCCACGAGACGATGGAAGACTTCCCGGCCTTGGTCTTGCCGCAGGTCTATGGTGACGCTCTGCTTATTGCGGTTGAAGTTCAGGTAGTAGGCGCTTTCGCCGCCGAGAAAATGGGGGCCGATCCGGCGGGACATATCCCCCACGCCGGGCTGCTCCACCTTGATTACCTCGGCGCCCATGTCCGCCAGGGTGCGGGCGGCAAAGGGGCCGGCGATGGCCTGGGCCATCTCCAGGACGCGGACGCCTTGAAGCGGTGGAGCGGTGGTAGCCATCAGCGGTCGGCGGTCAGCCATCAGCAGCGGTCGATCGCTGAGAGCTGTGCGCTCTGAATTTACTCCGTGCTCAGCAACGTGGCCAGTTGGCGGACGTCGTCTAACTGGTCCAGGGAATCTATGGCCGCGATGATTTCCTGCTGACGCTTGCCGCTGATGACCGGCGCCGACAGGGTATTGAACTTCTCTCGCATCTCGTCCCAGGTCACCGGGTTTTCCGGGTCGCCCTTGGGGTAGGTCAACTCGCTGCGCAGGGTCCGGCCGTCTTTCGTGCGGACCTCGGCCCAGGAAGGGAAGTGGCGGGGGTAAAGGGCGTCCAACTTGGGGTCGGTCACGCACTGGACCCGGTCCATGATGTGGCGCACCTCCGGCTTGACGGGCACGCCCAGGGCGTATTCAGTCAGGGACGCCCTGCCATAGGTCAGGGCCACGGCGGCGGCAAAGGGCATGCTGAACTGCATGTCCACCACGGATGTGGGGTTACGCTTGGCTTCTTCCGGAGCAGCGACCAGCCCCATTCCGCCGCTGAGCATGCCGATCTTAACCTCTTCGACCTCCATGGGCTGGATGTTGTGGGTCTGGCGCACGTCCAACAGGCAGTCGATCGGTCCCTGGTTGTAGCGGCAGCAAGCGTGGGGCTTAACGCCGGTCCGGGTGACCTGGTATTCCTCGCCCAGGTCCTTCAGCACCAGACTGGGATCAGGGTCGCCGGAGTAGGCGGTAAGGAAACCGTCGCGCCCTTCCAGGATGGTGGTAGGGCCGGTGTACCCCGCCCGGGCAAGCAACGCGGCCCAGATGCCGCTGTGGGAAGACCAGCCGGGGTGCAGCCGTTTCGTCCAAGCGCCTTGGGCCAGGAACTCCATGCTCCCTGCGGCCTGGCTGCCGGCGATTCCCAGTGCGTGGGTGTATCTGTCGCCCTGTAGCCCCAGCAACCGCGCCGCCACCGCCGCCGCGCCGAAGGCTCCGCAGGTGCCTGTGGGGTGGAAGCCCCTTCCGTAATGCTCGGCAGGCTTCAGGGCCCGGCCCAGCCGGACGATGACATCGTATCCGGCGACCACGGCGGAGATGAACTCCTTGCCGCTGACCGGGGTGATGTCGGCCATCGCCAGTGCGGTGGGATAGGCGACGACGCCGGGGTGCAGCGACGCTTCGTTATTGATGTCGTCCATCTCGATGCTGTGGAAGGCGGTGCCGTTGGCCATGGCCGCGTACTCGGGCAGCACCCGCTTATCCGTGCCCACGACCGCCGAGGGCCCGGATCGGCCCACGTCTTCCAGGGCTTGCACCACGGTCTTGGCCGAGTCGGTGGTGGAGCCGTTCAAGGTCACCCCGGCGAAATCCAGGCAAAGATACCTGGCCTGGTCCACCACGTCGGGCGGGAGGTCCTCATAGGCCACGTTGGCTGCGAAGCTAGCTAGAGTCTGAGTGATTCCGCTCTCGTTGTTGTTGCGTACCATGTCGTTCTTTCTCCCTTTCTATCAGGCATCGCCGTTGAGAATTCGGACCTACAAGCCCGATTCGTACAGGAAGTCCCCCGAGGGAAAGTTTTTCATCAGGTGCCGGGCGATTACCAGCCGCTGGATCTCGTTGGTGCCCTCGCCGATCATCATCAAAGGCGCGTCGCGGAAGTGACGCTCCACCGTCAGGTCTTGGGTGTAGCCATAGCCCCCGTGGATCCGCATGGCGTCGATGGCCACCTGCATGCACATCTCGCTGGCGAAGAGTTTGGCCATGCCCGCTTCCATGTCGGCCCGTTCACCCCGGTCCTTCTTCTCCGCTGCGTGTAGGACCATCAGATGCGCGGCTTGGACCTGGGTGGCCATGTTGGCCAGCATGATTTGAATACTCTGATGTTCGCCGATGGGCTTACCGAAGGTCTCCCGGTGCTGGGCGTACTTGGTAGCCTCTTCCAGGGCAGCCCGGGCTACGCCCAGACAGCGGGCGGCCACGTTGATCCGGCCCAACTCCAGCCCGCTCATGATCTGGTAGAATCCCTGGCCTTCTTGTCCGCCCACCAGGTTGCCACCGGGCACCCGGTAGTCCTCGAATGACAGCTCGCAGGTGTCAACTCCCTTGTATCCCAGCTTGGGCACATCGCGGACCACGTTGAATCCGGGCCCCTTTTCGGCGATGAAGATGCTCATGCCACGGCGGGGAGGGTCGGCGTTGATGTCGGTCTTGGTCACCAAGGCGAATGTGTTGCCGTGCCGGCCGTTGGTGATTAGGCTCTTGGTCCCGTTGACCACGTAGTCGTCGCCGTCGCGCACCGCCCTGGTCTCGATGGCCTGGACATCACTGCCTGTATTGGGTTCAGTAATGCAGATGCCGCCCCGTTTCTCGCCGCTGGCCATCTTAGGCAGGTAGCTCTCTTTTTGCTCCTGGGTGCCGTTGGTGGCGACCATGTAGGCCATTATCAGATGGGAGTTTAGGATGCCGGTCAAGCTCATCCACCCCCGGCAGATCTCCTCGATGATTAAAGCGTAGGTGCTGACATCCAACGCCAGGCCGCCGTACTCCTCGGGGATGATGGCGCCGAACAGACCCATCTCCTTCATGCGCTCCACCAGCTCAAAGGGATACTCGTCGTCATGTTCCATCTGCTGGGCAACGGGGTTGACCTCCCGCCGCACAAATTCACGGATGGTGTTGACGATGCCGCGCTGGGCTTCAGACAATGGTGGCAAAGCAGTGCCTCTTTCCTGGGAGTAAGGTATTTTAACACGGGTCAGGTGGGCGGTCAGGCTGCGTTCATGCCCGATTGACACCCCCCTGATTGGCGCATTAAACTCTACGTTGCAGCCAGCCTGGAGCGCCTAATGTCGGCGGGCCGCCCAACGCATCCACCGAATTTTTCCAATGCAGGAGCAGTGTTGATATGACCACGAAACCCCAGTACATTGACCTTCTGAACGACATCCGCCTTCAAGAGAGCAGGGCCGGAGTGTACCTGGAGGCGTGGGCCAACAAGACAGCCAACAAAGATTTGAAAGAATGCCTGTCCTTCGTGGCGGCGCGGGAGTACAGCCACGGAGACATCTTCGAGCGCCGGGTCAAGGAATTGGGCTTTGCGACGGCCGAAATCGAGGACCCTGAATTTGACGAAAAGGTCCGCGTTGTCTCTTCGGACATATCCGATGCCGAGAAGATTGCGTGGCTCAAAGAGTCGCGCCTCAAGCAGCCCACTCCCAGTGTGCGTGAACGGTACGAGGCCGCCACGGAGGACGAATCGGTGGACCCTCTGACCCGGTCGCTGCTGCGGTGGTTCACGGACGTTGAGGATGATTCCGTCGAGCAGATGGGCAAGGTGCACGCCCAAATCGAAAACGCCGGTTAACAGCTATGAAATTCGGAGCCTTTTTCGTGGGGCAGCGCCCGCAACTGCACGAGCAGTACGACGACGAGCACAAGGCCAACCCAAACCCGGTGAGCCGCACCGACGTGGAAGTCTACGAGGACATCCTTCAAGGGGGCGGAACTGGCCGAGGAACTGGGCTTCGACTCGGTCTGAATCGCGGAGCACGCCTTCAGCGAGCACAGCATCATCAGTTCGCCCCATAGTTTGCTGGCCGCCATCGCCGCCCGCACCAAGAGGGTCAAGATTGGTGTTGCCTGCACCTATAGTACCCTGGCATGCGCCGCTGCGGATGGCCCAAGACCTGGCCACCATCGACATCATCAGCGGCGGCCGGGTGGTGGTGGGCGCCGGCCGGGGTTATCAGAAACGGGAGTTCGATATTTACGGCATAGACATCGCCGAGTCCCGGGACCGGTTCGTTGAGGGGATGGATATCGCAGTCAAGGCCTGGACCGAGGAACGCTTTGCCTACGGTGGGAAGTTCTCCTCCTTCCCCGAGGTCATGGTCATCCCCAAGCCGGTGCAGCGGCCCCACCCTCCAATCATGATGGCTGTTACCCACAGTCCCGAGTCAGTGGAGATTGCGGTATCCAACCGCTGGGGCTTGTTCACCGTGGGCAGCAGCTTCTTCCCCGCCTCGCCCGATTCGGACCAGAACCTGATTAGCCTATATCACCGGCGCATGGTGGAAGAGGGAGTGGCGCCGGAGGACATCGAGATTGCCGCCTTGCGCAATGTCTACGTATCGCCCACGGACCAGGAAGCCATCGATTTGTTGCAGCCCCGTTTGGAATGGGCCGGGGATATGGGCGCTTTCCTCCGCAGGCCGGTCTCCGAGATGGCTGCTGTTGGCCTGCGGGGTTATGAGAATTACGTCCGCGACCCCTTCATCGAGCCTGACCTGTTGGCCGAGCGCGGAAAGGAGGGGATGGCGGCAATCGGCAGTCCCGAAAAGGTCTCCGCCGCAATCAAGTTACTGGAGGACGCCCACGTCAACAACTTCATAAGTTATCTGGACGCCGGCGGTCTGGACTTCAATCAGGTGTCCAGTTCGCTGCGGCTGTTCGCCGAGAAGGTGATACCCAACTTCCGGTAACACTCTGTTTCCAAATTACGGAACCGGCAACCTAAGCGGCAGCCGGAAAGGAAAAGCTGACCATGGCAACACTGGACGTGCTGACCTACGGGTTCGCCCTCACCACCGACCAAGGCTCCTTCGGATACTCCACTAACTCGCTGCTCCGGGTGGGGAGCCACAACATCCTCATCGACACCGGGCCTTCGTCGCGGCGCCCGTTCTTGGTCAAGGCGCTGAAGGCCAAGGGTCTCGAAACTGACGACATCGACATCGTCATCCTGACCCACATGCACTGGGACCATTGCCAGAACACCGACCTGTTCAAGAACGCCAGGGTGCTGGTCAACCCCACGGAGATTGACTACGCCCGCAACCCCAACAAGTGGGACCTGGCGGTGGCGGCAGGTATGGCCGACATGATGCGGAACATGAAGGTTGATACCGTTTCAGAGGGCGACAACATAGTAGAGGGTGTTTCCATCATCGAAACTCCCGGTCACACCAAGGGTCACATGAGTATCCTGGCCGAGATCGACGGCGAAAAGGTCCTGTTGGCCGGAGACGCCATGCCCGAAAGCGGCACCGTGGCCCGCGGCCTGCCTTACAACGTATTTTGGGACGTGGAGGACGCCCAGGCGAGCGTCGAGAAGATGGTGGCCTCGTCCAACGTCTTCTATCCGGGACACGACCGCCCCTTCCGGGTCGAGGGCGACGAAATCAACTACCTGGAGGGCCCGGAGAACATTCACGTCATGGACAGCACCGAGGGCGGCGGGACCGCTTCGCTGACCTTCACCGTTTCCGCCTCCCGCACTGTGAACGTGGACATCGTCCAGAAGTAGCGTCATTCATTCATGAGTTTCACGGCCCAGGGGCTATCCAGTGACCCTGGGCCGTTGTTTCGCGATGCAATCCCATGGTCCACAAACCCCGAATAAATAGCTAGGCAGGAAGGTGTGTTTGTCCACAGAAAACGCTATCAAGGACGCGATTGACGCCCTGCTCAGGGCCTGTCCCGAGTTCTGGTCCCGGACGTCCTGCGGCGTCACCCGTTCTTTGGCGCCCATTCCAGCGTTGTTGGACCGCAACGCCTATTCCGCCGAGACCTCCCGGACCAGGATACTGCTCATCGGCGGGCTTTCAGGCGAAAAGGGCGATGTGGATATGGCGCTTCACGCTCTGGAGTTGTTCGCCGGCGGCGGCGATTCGCTGTCCCTGCGTATCGCTCTTAGCGCCGTGCCCTGCGCCAATCCCGATGGCCTCCGCCTAGACGCCGCCCCAGGCAACGGCGCCGGCGGCAATCCGTCCGGCGTCTACCCGCCCGAGGGCAAATTCTACTATGACCCAGAGGACCCGGAGAAACGCTATCTGTGGCGGTGGGTCTGCTTTCAAGCCCCGGAATTGGTCTTGGAGTTGAGGGCGGGCGCATCGGTAAGATGGGAATACAACCAGGCCGCTCAGAACCTGGCGCCGGGCCTGGCCGGCAGAAGTATCTCAGGAGACCAGGGGTTCTTGGCTGCCCTGGGCACCGGCCACCCGGATGGTCTGGGGACCATACCAGGACTGTGCCTCTCGGCTTCGGAAGAACAACTGCCCCGAGAGTTGAGCCGCCTGTTCAGCATGCTGCGCCAACTGGATGTGCTGTCCAAGTCCGACGCGCGGAGGGCGCTGGACACCCGCCGGAGCCGGCCCAAGATTGCGATTGCCAAGATATTGGCTTCGGCCTACGGCCATACATTCGAACCCATTGTCTACACCCAGGGAGTGCCCATCAGCGGCCGCATCCGGTTGCACCAGTTGGAACCCAAAGGAGAGGACCCAGCCGCAGACATCACCCGGTTACTTGAGCCCTTCACCGCGGAAGGCCTGCCCCAAGATCTGGCCCCATCGGCGCTGGCGTCGGTGGTCTGGGCAGACGAATTGGCCGACGCTACTGGCGACGCACGCTACAACGGCTTGATCATCGATGCCGCGGAACGGTTTGAGCCGACGGGCCAGGGCAGCGCTCCCAAGCCCTGCGACCCAGACTTCCGCACCGAAGACATGTTCATGAGCGGCGCTATTTTGGGAAGAGCGTTTAAGCTGACCGGGGATACGAAGTACACCGGTATCCTGGCCAGGTTTCTGCTGGATATCCCTGTCCAGCAGAGCCACGGCCTGTTCTGGCATTGCCGCTCGGCGGCCTACTATTGGGGCCGGGGAAACGGTTTCGCCGCCATGGGTCTGGCCGAGGCCCTCACCTACCTGCCGGAAAACCATACCCAACGTGCGGCTGTATTGGCGATATACGGGCGTCTCATGGAGTCGCTGCGCCGTTTGCAACACCCGTCAGGCCTGCTGCCCCAGGTATTGGACTTCCCCGGATCGTATCTGGAATTCACCGCGACCTGCATGATGGGCTACGCCATGGCCCGCGGGCTCCGTATCGGCTGCCTCTCCGCCGATTTCCGGGAGTCCCTGGACCGGGCCTGGCAGGCGGTGGCGGAACGGATAGACGACGTCGGCAACGTGGTGGATGCCTGCGCCAGCACCGGCGTGCAGACCAACGTCCGGGAATATTTGGACCGGCCCGCGATATTCGGCTTCGACGACCGCAGCGGCGGGATGGCCTTGTGGTTCGCCGTGGAGATGGAACGCCTGGACCGGGAAACTGATACAACTTTGCCAGAGATTTCTGGAAGTCAGTGATGGCGAAACCAACGGATATTCAGGAGGTGGCACCGTGGTCCAACCCTTGACCTACAGCTACAACAGCGTGGCCCAAGAAGTGCTTTGCGCTCCGGATGCCATCAACAGCCTGCCCGGCGTTCTGGACCGGGCCGGCGCCACTAGGGCGATGGTGGTTTGCGGACCGTCCATCTTGGAGAAATCGAACGTGGTGCAACGGGTGCAGACCGCGCTGGGCGACCGCTGCGTGGGATTGTTCTCCGGGGTGGCGCCCCATTCTCCGGTGCACACTCTGGATGAGGCTATGCGCTTGGCCGGGAACCTTAAACCCGATGTCTTAGTCAGCGTAGGCGGCGGCAGCACCCACGACACCAGCAAGGGAATCTCCACCCTGCTGGGGGAGGGTGAACCATCCATGACCATCAGGTGCACTTTGAGCCGCCGGATAAGGTCATCCTCCCTGAGTTCTCTCCCAACCGGGTGCCCATCATCGCAGTGTCCACCACCATGGGTTGTGCCGAACTGAGCCGGGGCGCCGGTTTCGCGGACAAAAACCTCGGGAGGAAGGTGTCCGTCGCCGACCCTGGGACCATTCCCCGGTCCATCGTAATCGACGGTCAGGCGCTGGCCACCACACCGATGAGCATCCTGTTGTCCACTGCCATGGGCCAGATGCGGATTGCCGTGGAGACGGTCTAATCAACCCAACACAACCCTATCTCCGACGCCCTGGCCCTGCACGCAATCTCGATGCTGGCGGAATATCTGCCCCAGTGTCCCGGTTTGGACTTGGACTGCCTGCTCCAGACCAAGACAGCAGCGTCAATGGCGTCGCTGGCCAGTGTCGGCGGCTCAGGCATCAACACCGCGATTGCCCTTCACGTCGGCGGTCTGTATGACGTGCCCCACGGCGACGCCAACGGAATCATGCTGCCCCACTCCATGCGGTTCAATGCCCAGGCCTCCGCCGACCGGCAAGCCCTCATCGCCCAAGCCATGGGAATCGATACCGTCGGCATGAGCGACGATGACGCCGCAATGGCCGCAGCCGACGCGGTGGAAGACCTGCGCAACTCCCTGGGACTTCCCGGCAGGCTGAGGGACGTTGGGGTGCCGGAAGAAGGCCTGGAGTTGATTGCGGCGGCAACGCTCCATGACCGCGCCTTGGCCACAAACCCCCGGCCGGTTACGGACGCCGGGCCAATCATGACAGTGCTGCGGAGTTCTTGGTAAAGCAGATGGCTGCGAAATCTGGCACGGGAGAATCCCTGGAAGGCCCGTCAGCCGCCACCGTCATCGAATCCATGGCCGGTGTGGACGACCGGATCATGTCCTTGCCCGAAAGGGCCCGGGTCGGTTGGACAGAAAATATCAGGCGAAGAAATCCCGGACCAGCCCCACAAACTCCTCGGTTTTCTCCAACTCGGGGTGGTGACCGCAGCCGGGCAGTATCTCCAAACGGGCGCCTTGGATTGCCTGCTGGTATGCCTCGCCGGCACTGGCCGGTACCACCGCGTCCTGTTCGCCCCAAACTAGGAGTGTAGGCAGGTCCTTTAGCCGGCCCAGTAGGTGGGGCAGGGCTGGGTGGTACATGTAGGGCCGCCAGCATAGGCGGGCGGCTTCTTCCCTGGCGACCTCCCAGAGTTCCACCTGTTCGGGACTGGGTTCCTCAGGGCAGATCGAAGGAAATTCCCGAGTCGAGTTTGGGTCCAAGAGACCTACTTCCAAGTACTCCCTGGCCACAATCAAGAACATGTCGAGAATCTCGCCTGTGGGAGGTAGGATGCCGGACGGGGCGACCAAGGCCATCTTATTGAATGATTGAGGGGACTGGCAGGCCATCTCGGCCGCGAGCCAACCGCCAAGGGAGAAGCCCAATACGTTAACGCGGTCCAGTCCCAGTTCCTCCAAAGCCCGCAGGTACCATCCGGCGAGGTCGCGCATGTTCATGATCCATTCCAGCCGTTCTGTGATGCCGAATCCCGGATGCGACGGCATGTGGAGAGTGAAGTCGCGGGCCAGTTCTTCCGTGAACTGGAGAGGGGCCGTTGGTCCCATCTCGTCGTGGAGAACCAGTAGAGGGTCGCCGCTGCCGCCCTTGACGATGTGGAGATTGGCGCCGGCTATCTGGGTTGTTCCTTCCGTCCAAGTTAAGGAACGGGTGGACATGGAGTTGCTCCTGCCGAGGACAATTTGACCTGCCTTGAGGCAGGACCTCTGATTTTGTGTCACCTCTGTAGGGATTGTCAACCGGCGGCGGCGGTCAATGCCCCCACCTTGGCGGCCGCCGGAAAAAGTTTATAATAGCCCCGCTTCCGAGTCGTTTGGGATCTTCCGCAACTGGTAGTTGCATTCCGTGGTTAGGTGTGGTTTGGGCGCCCCAAACGTCTTTCCAACGCTGTAGTCGGGCTGGACCATCCTTCCTTTCGCTGAGTGTGCCTGCCTGGGTGTATGGTTATGGCGGAGCCCGCATCGCGCTGGCCGATAAAGAACGGCCGGTCCGAACCATTGGCCGACTCTGACCAGGGGCCGACCCCGACGCGTTGGGGGATGAAATCGGACCTGGCCATATATGCCCTACTGCCTCTGCTGGGGGGTCTACTCGCCGGGCTGATTGCCTCCGGGGTGCTCCCTTTGGTCTCGTCACCGGACCGGGGTGGAGTAGTGGATGCCCTGTTTCTCGGACCGGTGGGAGTTGTCATCACGGGAAAAGACACCGTGGAGTTGCGCTCTGAGGACGGCCGGGTAACTGTCGCCATCGCCGCAGGGTCCGTCCCTTCTCCCTTTGTGCTCAGTTACCAAGAATCCGGTCCGTCTGGAACTCCTCGCCTGCCTCAGGGCTATCTAAGCACCGGGCGTTTCTTCGAGCTGTCGGCCCAACCGGAAAACGCTGCTGACGGCCCGGTCAGGTTTCAACGGATGCTCTCCATTACCATCGGTATCGGGCCGCACGACCTGACAATGGCCGGGAACGACTACTCCCGGTTCGCCCTGCAGCATTTTCTTGAGGAAGAACGGTCCTGGGATATTTTGGAAACCATCCCAATCCCATTCAATTCCACTGTTGTGGCCCATGTTAACAGCCTGAGCCGGTTTGCCCTAACGGTCGCTCCTGATGTCGATGCCGCCGCCTCTTTACCTGCGCCCTAGCCGGAATCTGCTACCGAGGGGGGTGGAATTCCGCTACCCGCGCCAACCGCGGACCTTTCTCCTACTCCGACGGCTACCGCGATCTCCGAGCTCAGCCCGACAATCACGCCGGCTTCAATTCCAACCCCAGTGGCCATTGCCACCGCGTTGCCGACGCCGACTCCGGTCCCGGTAGCCACATCCACCCCCGAGCCGACGGCCACACCCATCCCGGTACCCACCGCCACTGCGGTCCCAACGCCAAGCGCCGAGCCGACGGCCACTCCCAAGCCGACGGCGGTCAAGCTACATAGTTACCAGCTATTCATCAATGGCATGGTGTTAAAACCGGGCCAGACCACATTGGCAATCTCCAACGGCAAGGTGGTCCTGTTTCGAGCGCCTGACAATGACGGCACGTATCCATCTGGTTCAATCGTTCCGGTGTTTGTGGAACCGACGGACCCCGGTTCGAATGTGACGTGGAATGGCTTTCGAACCCAGAATGGGCAAGCGGGTGATGTCCTCATGGACACCGATAAATGGGTGTCGGTGACTATCTCCCTCCCTGTCGCCACACCCACGCCAGCTCCGACGCCCACACCGACACCGCTTCCCTATGCCGCTGGCGGCCGGATAGCATTTCACTCCAACCGGGATGGGAACTTCGAGATCATGATTATGGGCCTGGACGGTTACAACCCGGTGAATCTCACCAATAATCCAGCATCCGACATGGATCCCTCGTGGTGCGAGGGCGGAGTTCTGACCTTTACTTCCGACCGGGATGGGAATATGGAGATCTACGTCATGTCATCGAGTGGGACTAACCAAACCCGGCTCACCGACGGACCGGCAGCCGACTACTCGCCTGCCTGCTCTCCTTCTGGAAATCAGATTGCTTACACATCCGCCCGCGAAGGTAACGATGAGATCTATGTGATGAACGCCGACGGCTCGAATCAACAGCGCCTGACCACGGCAGATGCTGTTGACAGCTACCCGGCTTGGTCTCCCGACGGGTCTAAGATTGCCTTCGTTTCGGACTGCGACGGCAATAGCGAGATCTACCTGATGAACGCTCACGGGACCGCACAGGTAAATCTGAGCGGCGACGCGGGGGGAGATGCCGGACCGGCCTGGTCGCCCAGCGGCGGCAAGATTGCATGCTCTTCCAACCGCAATGGCTCTCGGGAGATCTACGTCATGAAATCGGATGGCTCGGGAGCTTATCCGCTGACCAACAGCGGGGCCGTGAAGAGCGCTCCCAGTTGGAATGCGGCTGGCTCTCAGATGGTTTTTCACAGTGACCGGGATGGTAATGAAGAGGTATACCGGATGAGCTCTGACGGCTCCTTCCAGACCAACCTGACCATCGATTCCTCCGCAGATGGCGCGGCTGAATGGGAGCGGTGACCCGGACTCTGTTGCGGACTGATTTGTATATTGTCAGCCGTGGTGGGAAAATGGCTGGGGTCGTCGCTATGGTGTCGCTGGGCGGCGGCGCCAATCCAGCGAATCAGGAGGACCAACTTGCCGTCAATCAGAGTAAATCAGGCCAAGCAAAAATTGCAAAAAGGAGAGTTGGTCACCACCATCTCCGGTCTGCAGAGCAGCGACATCATCGATTTCCTGGGACCAATCGGTTTCGACGCGGCATGGATCGAGTGCGAGCACGGGCCGGTGGACTGGGACACTTTGGGCGACATGACGCGGGCCTGCGATCTTTGGGAGATGGCGTCCATCACCCGGGTCAACGCCAACGACCCGGGCCTGATAACCCGGACCCTCGACCGGGGCTCCATGGGAATTGTCGTGCCCCACGTGAATTCCCAAGAATCCGCCGAGCAGGCAGCGCAATCCGCCAAATACGCTCCGTTGGGATACCGTGGTATGTTCGGTGGGCGGCAGTCGTTTGGGGTTGGTGATTACTTCCACCAAGCCAACGACCAGACCATGGTGATTGTGCTTCTGGAGGAAGTGGAGGCCCTGACGAACCTCGATGAGATTCTCACTGTACCGGACATCGATGTTTTCTTCGTCGCGCCGTCGGACCTTTCCCAGACCATGGGCCACATCGGCAATGCCGATCACCCAGAGGTCCAAAAGGCTATCGACGATGCCATCGCCAAGATAGTTGCGGCGGGAAAGGTGCCTGGGACGTTGGTGAACGATGGGAACCTGGAAGCCTTTGTTCAGAAGGGAGTCAAGTTCCTGATGACCTCATGGAACGCTTGGGTAGCCAGGGGAGCGGCCGATTTCGTGAAAAAGGCGGCGGCCACTGGGTAAATATCTTTCGGTCTATGCGTTCGGGTCCTGCGTCCGCACTAAAATGCCGGAGGTTGGGCCGCATCTTTGGACGTAGGCTCTCGTCCAGTCGTTTTCAGCGGCATCAACAGCAATGCGCCGATCAAGAACAGCCCCGCACAGCCGGCAATCAGCACCTGGTATCCAAAATCTCCGGAGATGCGGTTTAGGGCGTCGATCCCAGGCCCCAACAGCTTCGAAGTGGCCGCGCCGCCGATGGTCGCCAGGTTCACTATGCCCATGTGAAGTCCCGCTTGGCTTTGGTCTGCCAGTTCGTTGGCCAACGCCCAGTTTGCGCTCAGCAAAGTGCCCACGGATGCGCCAATCACGCTGGAGATAATCAATACCTCCGTGGAATTGCCGGCCGTCAACATCCACAGGGTGCTCAGGGCGGCGCCGACGGCGCCCACCATGACCACCGGCTTCCTGCCCACGCGGTCCGATACCCATCCGGAGATATAGACCGCGATGGCCAAGGCCCCGGCAATCACCAAAATCATGCGCCCCAAGGCTTCGGCCGGGTTGTCCAGCCCGACCGAGTCCCGGAGAAAGAACAGCCCGTAGGTCTGGAACGATGCTATGGCCGTAATCATCACCAGCCGGGAGACTAGAAACAGACCCAACTGGGGGTTCATTATCGAGCCGAAGGACGATTCGACATCGCGGCGCAGAGAAGTTGCAGAGGAGGCGAATTCCCGGCGAGAGACCTGTACCGACGTGACAGAAATGGCGATAATCAGAGCAAAAGCCAGGACCCCCAGAGTTAGCCATTCCCAGTCGAACGACGATCTGCTCTTGCCAATCAAGGCGCCGGTGATGGCAATCATCACTGCTCCGCCTGCCGCGTCCGACATAATCTTCATCGACGAAGCCATGCCGATTCGGTTCAGCGGCACGCAGTCGCGGATCAGCGCCAACCCTGGTCCATAGGCGATGTTCACGTTGGCCTGGATGAAGATCCAGACCCCGAACAGGACCATGAAGTTGGGCGCCAAATGAACTCCAATCAACCCTGTGGCAGCGAAGATGGAGCCCCAGAGGATGAAAGGGACCCGGCGGCCCAAAGGTGACTGGGTGCGGTCGCTTATTCGGCCAATGGCCGGTTGCACCATGGCAGCCATGAGCAGGCCGCTGATCCCAAGTACCGCCAGGTAGGTGTTCTTGAACTCCTCCGGAGCTACCGTCAACACGATGACCGGAAGTATCACGGTGTCCATGGCCAGGATGAACCCAGTTATCCCAAAACTGAATGAATTGAGCTTTAGGAGGTCCCAATTGCTCCAGTTCTCAACTGACGAACCTTGGGCCATTCTTGGAATCCGACTAGCTTAAAATCAAATTGCTGCGTCCATCGACCGTCCCGCTTGGTCTGCAGGCCGTGGTCTATAATATATCAACCTCCACACCTGAAACCCCGGATAAGAAAGCGGGCCAGCGGGTTTTCAAGGGCCCTTCGCCATTGCGTAGGTGTGGCAACTGGCCGCCCGGAACAGAGCCCACTTTCCAAAAGACATCAGGAGACCGGAGGACATCAGGACCGGCCATGAAGATTTGTTCCTTGCTTCCCAGCGGGACCGAGATACTCTTTGCTTTGGGCCTGGGTGACCAGGTCGCTGGGGTATCCGATCTCTGCGACTTCCCCGCTGAAGCCCGCTCCAAGCCGGTGGTTAGCCGCAGTAAGGTTGATCCGTCCGTTCTGTCCAGTGACGAAGTGGAAGCAGCCATGGTCGATCTGCTAGCACGGGGCGAAAACCCATTCGAGTTCACTTAGTTTTAGCCGACCAAACCTGTCCAACTAATTGGGTCCACCTCACTTCGACTGGCTGGTGAGGGAGTCGCCCGACGTAATCTTGACCCAGGACCTCTGCCACGTCTGCGAAGTGGATGCGACCAGGACTGGCTGGTGAGGGAGTCGCCCGACGTAATCTTGACCCAGGACCTCTGCCACGTCTGCGAAGTGGATGCGGGTCAGGTGACGGGGGTAGTCGCCGGGATGGAGGTGCAGCCCCAGGTTGTTGTTCTGCAAGCCAGGACCTTCGAGGAGGTGCTGGACTCCTTCCTGCAGGTGGGCAGGGCCTGTGGGGCCGAGGGGCAGGCGGCCCAGACGGTGGCTTCCATGCGGGAGCGGGTGCAGGCAGTCCAAGACAAGCTTCCCTCGATTGCTAGACGGCCGCGGGTGTTCTCTTTGGAGGGGATCAATCCCTTGGTGGTGGGCGGTCATTGGATCCCTGACATGCTGGATCTGGCCGGAGGACAGCAGGATATGCTTGATTCCGGCTGTCCGGCCAAGAGGTTGGCCTGGAAAGAAATCCGGGATTATGACCCAGACAAGCTATTCATCGACCTATGTTCATCCGATCTGGCCAGAAACCTCCGGGAGGTGCCGTGGCTGGCGGGTCAGGACGGCTGGCGGAATCTCTCTGCGGTGGAGCATGGCGAAGTCTATCTGATTAATCATTCTTACTTCAGCCGTCCCGGTCCCAGGGTCATCGACGGCCTTGAGATTTTGGCAGAACTGAGTCATCCAGAGTTTTTCACCGGTCTGGTGCCGGAGGGCACGGTCGCCAAACTCGATGGCCAGCGCTACGCCGGTCTCCCAGCCGGAGAATTGGCCCGTTGCTTCGTTCCGTACTCCTGAGACCACTTATTCGCTGGCACACCAATAATCGAGCGTATATAATATTGGTTCTTTCCCAGTATCACTCTAAGTGTAGGTCAAGTCTTGTTAGACAAAGACGATTTTAGGTCCGCCCTGTCCCAGTTCGCCACCGGAGTAACGGTCATAACCACCCTGGATGACGAGGGGCAGCCCCACTCCATGACAGCCAACGCCTTCTCGTCGATCTGCCTCGACCCGCCAACAATCATGGTCTGTATCGCACACGGCACTCACACCTATGGTTACGTCGAGAAGTCCGGCAGTTTTGGGGTAAATATCCTGAGACGTGAACAGCAGGAACTGGGCGCCTACTTCGCCAAGAGACCGGAAGACCGCACCGGTGAAGTTGAATACCACTACTCGGAAGCGGAAGACGGGGTGCCCGTACTGGACGACTCGATGGTCTTCCTGGGCTGCGAGGTGGTGGGCTCCCATGTATACGGGGACCATACGATCTACGTGGCCGGGGTAAAAGAGATGCGCCGGAACGAGGCCGGCGCACCATTGATGTTTTACGCTAGCCGCTGGTACGATCCAGCCGAGGGTTAGGCCGGAGATACAACTGCATCCATACCAGTTAACACCGTTGTAGGAAGAATCTGTGAGCTCTATGGGGAGGTTGACGGTGTTCTTGAGAAACTCCCCGATGGTTTCCTTCGAAGACGGTGAGGTGCCTGGGTCCAGGCAGCTTGATATGGGGAATTCCGTCTAATATCACGGCGTCCCCGACCTCAGGCAAGGAGGACCAGCATGGCTGAACGCACACAGATACGACTGCGCGCCTTTGCTCTTTTTGCTGCACCGGTGCCTTTGCTGGTTGCTTTCATCATCCATCCCTATCTAATAAACGAGTTCGATATCTCAGCGGTGGCCGCAGACGTTGTGGCCGACCCTGGGCGTTGGGTGTTGGCGCACATCATGCTTATGGTCGGATTCACGGTCATACTCATCGCCGTCGTTGCACTCCGAGAGTTGCTACGGACGGCTGGCGAGGAGCGATGGAGCATCATCGCGGTGCCGCTATTGATTGGCGGCGGCACTGTGTTCAACGCAGTATGGGGTATGGAGATCGCGGTCGCGGCGGTTGCCAATGTGGGCGGGGATGTGGAGGCTGTCTTCAATGAAAGCGACCGGTGGTTAGGACCGGCGGGGATCGTAGGCTACGTGATGTGGATTTTCGGCTGGCTCAGCATGGCGCTGGCCGTATATCGCAGCAGAATTCTTGGGCGAAGACAGACGTGGGTGGTCCTAGCTGCAACAATCGTCATGATTGGCGGATTGTCGTATCCTTCGACCGGCGGAGGCTATCTGTTCGCCTTCGGCTAGCTGGGGTTCACCTGGATGTTGGGTTACCACGCCTTGTTGGGCGAGGGCCACTCGGGAAGGTCATCGGAGCAACTAGCGGCAAATTAGAGGGGCGGCGTCTTAGCCGAGGGTGCGGTCTCTTGGGGGAAGACTAGGTGTCAGGTGGTTGAGTGCCGCAACTACCAGACCACCACCTGTGGGCAGGCCTGTTGCCTCAGGCTTGCCAGCTAATCAATGCTCGCCATGAATCGTTCAATCTCTTCGTTAACCTTCTGGTATTTATCCATCTGCACAAAGTGAGTGCCGCCCGGGATGACAGTCTCCCGGGCGTTTTTTATGTGCTTGGTCAGGTAATCGGCATATTTGACCGGAGTCATGACATCGTCGCTTCCGCAGAGCACCTGAGTCGGGAGGTCTATCTCGCCGAGCCGGTCCATGACCTCAAACCGGTCGCAAGCCAAAAGGTCATTCAATTCGACCTCTGGGCCAACTTCCGTCGCCCTTTGGGCCAGCACCGGGTGCATGTCGGGGGCCACGCCCTTGAAATATTTCATATGGCCGGCCAGCCATTTGGAGCTATCCGGGCCGGGTTTGCGGCAGCTTTCCAGGTAGTCTGGATCCACCCACAGACGGGCGCCCGTCCCCAGGAGAATGATTCCTTTTAGTTCTTGCGGGTACCGCAGCGCATATAGCAGGGTAATCGCCCCGCCCATCGAATGCCCGCAGAGGACGACATCTTTGTACCGCCGGGCCGTGATGAACCCCCGCACCCACTCCAGATAACCTTCAATATCACGGCAGGCCTTGCCTGCGGAGTGTCCGGGAAGGTCGATCGCTTTGGAATTGCGGAAGTGCCGGAGCTGGTAGTAATAAGCCAGGCTGGAACTGCCAGCCCCGTGCAAGAAAACAAGTTTCATCTGAGCTCTCTTATGATGCTTGCCGCCAATAAATAGGATATTGACGGTTATACACTATCAACTACTCATGGCACATATTATAGAAATCCACGCCTAAATTCAACCGATGCACCCCAACCGCAAAGAGAAAGAAAGCGCCGTGAATCAACGGCGCTTTCTTTCTGGCCGGGCTATTTGACCGGGTTATTTTGCGTTGGTTCCGTTGGCCTTTGGGCCTTTGCCACCAGAAGTTTTAGGTTTGGATGCTTTGGGACTGGAAGCTTCAGAATCGGCAGGTTTAGCATTGGTGGGTTTGGCATCGCCGCCGCCGTTCTTTCCGTTGCTCGCTCCGTTTCCGGCTTCTTGGGTCTCAGACTCCTGGAAGCAGGCGATGGAGGCAACGTAGTCGTCGGGCTCACGGTCGCGCCAGACAATCACGCCCTGGGTATTGCGTCCGCTGACGCGGACATCCTCCAGAGTAATCCGCACGACCTGGGCCTTGGCTGAGATGATGAGAATCAGTTGATCCGGTCCATCGGACACCACTCTGGCGGCCGCCACCCTACCAGCCTTATCGGAGGTGCGGAATGTGCGTACCCCTTGACCGCCTCTGGAGTGGCGCGGGTAGCTGGCCAACGGAGTACTCTTGCCGTAGCCGTGTACACTGACAATCAGGAGGTGGCTGTTGGGCGTAACCGTGCTCATGACGACCACTTGGTCTTTGTCCAGGAGCCGTATGCCCCGGACACCGCCAGCGGTGCGGGAGCGTGGGGTCAGCCCGGAGACGGGGAACTTTATTGCTTGTCCGTTCTCCGTCACCATGACCACGTCTTTGGCTTCGCCCACTTGAGCGACTGAGACCAATTCATCGCCTTGTTCCAGGTCAAACACGATGAGACCGGACGGGCGGATGCGGGTCAGCTCGCCCGTTTTGAGGGCCTTAATCTCACCCTTCTTGGTGGCCAACAAGAGAGGGTATTCGTCTCTGGGATTCTCGATGAGGAGCATGGCCTGTATCTGCTCCCCACGGTCCAAGGGCAGTATGTTGGCCAGCAAGACTCCTCTACTGGTGCGGGATGAATCCCCGTGTATTTGGTAGGCCTTCAAGGGGTATACCCGCCCTCGGTTGGTGAAGAAGAACAGAGTGTCGTGGGTGTCAACCACCACCAGGTCCATCACGGCATCGTCTTCCCTGGTCCGCATCCCCAGCACACCCTTTCCACCCCGGTGTTGGGTGCGGAAGGTGTCGGACGGCACGCGCTTAACGTAGCCCTTCTGGCTCAGCGTGATAATGACGTCTTCCTGGGGGATGAAGGACTCGTCGGTCTGGTCGGCGAGTTCGGCATCGTGAATCACCGTCCTCCGCGGGTTGTTGAAGGACTTCTTCAGCGCCTGAGTCTCAGATTTGATTTCGGCCAAGACCAAGGCCGGGCTGGCCAACAACGCCTCAAGTTCGGCAATCTTCTTGAGCAGGTCTTCGTGCTCGGTTTCCAGCCGTTCCTGTTCCAAAGCGGCCAGACGGCGTAGCTGCATGTCCAAGATGGCCTGGGCTTGGACCTCGCTCAGGTCCAACGTCGACATCAGGTTCGTCCGCGCGTTCTCAACGTCGGCGGAATTCCGGATAATCTCGATGACCTCGTCCATGCGGGCAAGGGCCAGCAGAAGTCCCTGTACCACATGGTCGCGGTCCTGTGCCTTTTCCAATTGGAATTCGGAGCGGCGCCGCATAACTTCTTGTCGGTGTTCGATGAACAGGACCAGGCAACGCTTAAGCGGCAGAACCTGGGGCTGGCCGTCCACCAAGGCCAACATAATGGTGTTGAACGAGCTCCTAAGCGCCGTGTGGCGGAACAGGTTGTTCAGCACCACGTAGGTCTGGGCGTCCCGGCGCAGTTCGATGACAATCCGCATACCCTGCCGGTCGGATTCGTCCCGGATGTCTGAGATACCCTCCAGTTTCTTTTCCCTGGTCAGGGTGGCAATCTTCTCGACCAGGTTGGCTTTGTTGACCTGATAGGGAAGCTCGGTGATGATTATCTGTTCCCGGTCTCCTCTGAGCTCTTCAACTTCGGTGGTGGCCTCCATGATGATGCGGCCACGCCCGGTGGTGTAGGTATCGAAGATGCCTTGGCGGCCGAGGATATTGGCGCCCGTTGGGAAATCCGGGCCCTTAACCGCCCGCATCAACTGCTCGGTGGTAGTGTCGCGGTCGTCAATCAGCAGATCGATGGCATCGCAGATCTCTCCCAAATTATGGGGAGGGATATTGGTGGCCATTCCCACGGCGATGCCTGACGCGCCGTTGACCAGCATATTGGGCATGCGTGCCGGCAGTACCGTCGGCTCGCCCAGGGAATCGTCGAAGTTGGGGGCGAAATCGACGGTGTTTTGGTCGATGTCCGCCAACAACTCGTCGGCGATGGGGGCCAAGCGTGCTTCGGTGTACCGCATGGCCGCTGGAGGGTCGCCGTCAATGCTGCCGAAATTGCCCTGCCCTGCGATCAGGGGGTAACGCATGGAGAAATCTTGGGCCATACGGACTAGGGCGTCGTACACCGAGCCTTCACCGTGGGGGTGGAACTTGCCCAATACCTCTCCCGCAATCCGGGCGCTCTTCCTGAAGGCGGAGTTGGGGCGGATACCCATATCGTGCATCGCATATAAGATGCGGCGTTGGACCGGTTTCAGTCCATCGCGCACGTCGGGAAGAGCCCTGGCCACGATAACGCTCATGGCATAGGTCAGGTACGATGTGCGCATCTCCTCTTCGATGCGGATCGGGCGCTCTCCCGCGTTGGGCTCCTCGGGTGTAGTAGTTACCATCGATCAATGCTCCTCGCGAGCCCACTCTTGCTGGGGGACGTTTCCAGCTTGTGGATTGAATATCGGCGTGTTGGCGCGGAGGTGGTCTTCATCCTGATTTTTTGGCACAGAGACGAAACCTGAGTGGAGGCTGGCTAAACCGGAGTTAGGCGGCGAGGGCGGAGATATAGGTCTCGGCCCGCTCGTGCAACCCAAGGAACAGGTTGCCGAACAGTTTGGGGACCTCATCCTGCCGCTCTGGGTGACATTGCAACCCAATCACCCAGCTATGTTCCGGGCTTTCCAGCCCTTCAATCAACCCATCCTCCACCTCATATGCTGTGGTCATTAGGCGCAGTGCCCGTTGCGCTTCTTTCAATCCCTGATGGTGCAGGCTGTTCACCTTGAAGAAGCCTGCCATTCCAATCACGGCCGCAATCTTGGCGCCCGGAGCGATATATATCTGGTGGTATGCCGACTCCCAATGTCCGTTATTATTCTGGGACTTGTGGTCCGGGAGGTCTTGTATCAGCTTCCCGCCGAAGGCTACGTTCAACAATTGCATGCCCCGGCAGATGGCCAGTACCGGCATGTCCCGGTCCAATGCGTATTCCAGGATGCGCAGTTCCAAGTCGTCCAAGGGCCGGCGGAGTTCCAGACCGGCATTGGGGTCGGGTTCCTCCCCATACAGGGTCGGATCGATGTCCGGGCCGCCTGGGAGGAGGAGGCCGCCAACGTCCCCCATCAACTCGTCTGTGGGCACGGCGCCGTGAGTATCCGGCATCAGGACACGCACGTCCGCCCCTGCGGACTCCATCACTTCAACGTACCGGCGTGCGTTCCTGGCGCTGGAAGACGTGATAGCTACGATTGCCATACGACATAACATTGTAACTGAATTGTGCCTGCAGTTACAGTGATCCAACGTCAGCATTGGGCGGATTTCGGTGTCTATTCACGCCTGTTATCGTTTGCTCCCAGGCGTCCAATTTTGATAAGCTAGTGATTAGGT
The DNA here is from genome assembly GCA_965237595.1 of Dehalococcoidia bacterium. Classification (GTDB taxonomy): domain Bacteria; phylum Chloroflexota; class Dehalococcoidia; order Lucifugimonadales; family UBA3495; genus UBA9611. The sequence continues at coordinate 493,848 of CBDEFY010000001.1, forward strand.
ATTTAGACAGGACTGCGGACGCGATTATGGGTTTTCAGGTACCGCTGTCAACCAACTAGATTGCACACCTAGTTGGATTCGAGGATTCCGGGGAACGAAGGCGATAGATGAAAGAAGTAATACAGGGAGCGGTTGACGACCTGAAGGACGGACAACCGTGTGTTTTGGCCACCGTGGTGCGGACCAAGGGTTCCACTCCGCAGAAGGCTGGCGCAATGCTGCTCGTTCGGCAAGACGGCAGCGGAATGGGCACCTTGGGCGGGGGCTGCGTGGAGGGTGACATCTGGTTCGCGGCGAAAGAGATACTGCGGCAGAACGGCGGCCCCGAGTTCAAAGACTACTATCTGAATGAAGACATCGCCGCACGCGACGGCTTGGTCTGTGGCGGCACCATGTACTTCTATCTGGAACCGCTACGGGACCCCGACGATTTCCTGTCCTTCGGCAATGAGATCGTGGATGCCTACGACGGCGGCCAGCCGGTCAGCTTGGCTACCGTGGTCAATGGGAAAGAGGGCGGTCCACCCCTTGGCTCCAAACTGCTATTGCGGGTGGATGGCTCCGTGTCCGGCTCCCTGGGCAACGCCGAGTTGGACGACCAGGCTATCGAGATTGCCCAAAAAGTGGCCGACGTTGGCAGCAGCGAGTCCTTCAGCACCGCCGACGGCACTGAGGTCTTCGTTGAAGGGTTCACCACGCCTCCGACTTTGGTGACGGTGGGCGGCGGACACGTGGGCAAGGCCACTGCGGACCTGGCCCATTTCCTCGGCTACCGGGTGTACCTGGTGGACGACCGGCCCGAGTTCTCCAACGAAGAGCGATTCCCCTACGCCGGCAAAACGGTAGTTGCCCCCTACGACAAGTGGGCGGAGCAGCTAGACCTGAATGTGAACACCTTTGTTGTGGTGGCGACTCGCGGCCACCGTTACGACGATATGGCTTTGGAATCGGCCCTCAGCACCCGCGCCCGGTACATCGGGTTACTGGGAAGCCGACGCAAGACCATCATGATCTTTAGGCGCCTACTCCAACAGGGTGTGCCCCTGGACCGCATCAAAGAGGTCTACGCCCCCGTGGGCCTGAACATCGGAGCGCTAGAGCCCGAAGAATTGGCCGTCAGCATCATGTCCGAGATCATCATGGTGCGCCGCGGCGGCGACGGTGGGCGGATGCAAATGGGCGAATGGTACATCGACCGGGCGGCAAACATCGCCGAACGCACGGTCGAAGTCTAGGTCCCGGCCCGATGCCCGGAGTCTGGGCGATACTTCTTGCCGCCGGCGAGTCCAGCCGCATGGGCCAGCTCAAGGCCCTGCTCCCGTGGCGGTACACCACCCTGCTGGAACACCAACTCCGTTCACTTTCGGACGCCGGTGTCCTACAGGTGGTCGTGGTTCTTGGCCATGCCGCAGACAGTCTTAAGCCGATCGTCGAATCCGTAAACGGCGCTTCGTGGGTGCTGAACCCCCTTTATCTTCAGGGCAAGTCCACCTCGCTTAAGACAGGCGTGGCAGCTCTGGCCGGCCAGAAGGTCTCGGACGTGCTCCTACTGAACGTAGACCAGCCCCGGAGCGCGACTACGGTGCGGACTGTGCTGGACCGCCATCTGGCATCGTCCCACCGGATCACCATCCCCACCCATGGTGGTAAGGGCGGCCACCCCATCATCATCTCGGCCGAGTTGCTGCCGGAACTGGGGGAGATTGAAGAGGAATCCCAAGGCCTGAAAGCCGTGGTGCGCCGGCATGCGGAAGCCACGGAGAGGTTCGAGCTGGATGATCCAGAAATCCTCTGGGACCTGAACACGCCGGAGCAGTACCAAAAAGCCCTGGACTCAGGCCTCTAGGCGGGCCCGAAACCTCGGATAAAATTGGGCCAAACCAATGTAGGGGCACGGCACTGCCGTGCCCCTACATTGGTTGAAGGTTATCGCAAATAGGAGAGGCGGCGATACCGATGGCCCCTAGGCCGAGCGCAGCTCTTGCTTCAATACGCCGCCCGGCATGGCCAGAGCCGACAAGAAGCCCAAGAAGAATAGCCCGGCCGCGAAGAAGAACGCCGCGTGCCATCCCACGTACTCCACCAAGACTCCGGCGATGATTGACGCCATGGCGCCGAAGAAGGCGTTGCTGCCCCACATGAGTCCGATGAATGTTCCCTCAAGACCCTTGCCTGCGGCAACGTCGATGGCCGCCGCTTGGGTGAGCGAGTTGACCGAGAACAAGAACAGCCCGAACAACAGAACCGAGATTGTCATGCCCGGCCCGTCTCCGCCCAGAGCCATGGTCACCGGGAAGATGACGGCAGTGCCCATGATGAACATTATTATGGGCTTTCTTCCGATGCGGTCCGATAATGCTCCGAACAATGGCCCGGCGAAGATTCCCGGCGCCGCCAGCAGGGCTACGTGGAATCCGACCCAGAAGTTGCTCATGCCCAATTGGTCCGATAGGTATAGGGGAATCACCCAGAGCAGAGACCGGTCGCCCATGCCCCGCACAGCGGAGACCGTAAATATCCACCACATACCGGTGCCGTGGAAGGACTCCCGCATGTCACGAATCTGAGTCCGGAACTTGGCCCCGTAATCGACGCCTTCAATCTTGGGACCCCCCACGTTGCGCAGTAAGAAAAATATGCCGACGGCGAAGAGAAGCAGTATTGGGGTTCCGCTGCCCACGATCCACCGCCAGCCGATGATCCCCAACAGGATTCCGACAATCAACGGGCCCAGCCAGTCGCCGATGTTTCCCGTAGAGCGGTGCATGGAGATGAACAAGCCCCGCCGGGTGGGGAACCGCTGGGCCAGTAGCCCCAGGGCAGGCGGGTGCCACAAAGCTGTTCCTGCTGAGGCCAAGGCCAGGGAAGCCAGAATTAGCTCGAAGGTGGGGGCGATGGACACCAAGAAATAACCGACGGCTATTAGGCTCATGCTGAAGGCTAGGATATGGGCTCGCCGGTGCTGGAACATGTCGACGAAGAATCCGCCGGTCATGCTGGTTGCGCCGCCGGAAAGCTGCCGCACCGCGTCCAGCAGTCCCGCCTGGATCGGGGCCAGTCCCAGGGCGATGTAGATCTGGGGGATAAGCACCAAGAAGGCGCGGCCGTACATGTGCTCCAGCGTGTGCGCGCCAATCAGGCTGGTAGCCATTACCGAGTCTTTGGTGCGGTTGTATTCGGGGCTGGCGACCGTCTGTGGGTCTAAAGCTTCAGCCAATGATTCTGATCCCTTCTAAGTTGATACTGCGGGTGCTCAATAATGCCGAATCACGCGAAGGGCAGTATACATTGGCGGCCATACCGTAACCTAGTGCGAGGCAGCCGGGAAATCCGGTTAATGACCGGGGAATCTGGTGATGGGCTTAGTAGTCGTAGAAAAGTTGCTGCAACTCTTGACGGTCCTTGGTTACGGTCAACCCCAGCATCAATAGTATCCGGGCTTTCTGTGGCAGTAGGTTGTCTGAGACCATGAAGCCCTGTTGCTCCTTCTTCGGAGTGGTGACCACCCTGCCGGCGGTGGAGCGGGTAGCCAATACCACTGGGATGCCGTCATCCACCAATCTGACCGCGGCGTCGACCACCGCCGGAGGGAACGTCCCGCCACCGAACCCGGCCAACACCAGTCCGTCGGAGCGGTTGTTGCGCACCGCGTCGACCAGCAGACCGTCGGCCCCGGCGTAAGAGTAGACGATGTCCACTCTGGGTAAGCTGGTCATGTCGTCCACTAGGAATGGGGTGTCAACGGTATGGCGGCGAAGCGGCGCCCGGTAGAACACCACCTTACCGTCCGCATCGGCATACCCCAAGAAGCCCAATTCATTGGGCCGGAAGGTCTCCACCCGGAAGGTGTTGGCCTTGGTTACGTCCCGGGCGCACTGAATCTCGTTGTTAAGCACCGTCAGCACCCCCAGGCCGCCGGCATCGGGACAGCCGGCGATTCGCACAGCGTCCAACAGATTCAGGTCGGCGTCGGTGCTGAGGGCCGTGGGTGGGCGCATGGCCCCGGTAATCACCACCGGCTTGGATGACTTCACGGTCAAATGGAGGAAATAGGCAGTCTCCTCCAGGGTGGCGGTGCCGTGGGTGACGGCCACACCGGCCACGTCTGCTTCTTCCCGGAAAATCTCGTTGATGCGCCGGGCTAATCCCAGCCACTCAGCCGCGCCGATGGCCGTGCTGCCCACGCTCACCAGGTCTTCGGATTTAACCTCGGCGATGTCCCGAATCTCGGGCACCCGGTCCAGGGATTGTTGAATGGTGATGTGGTCTCCAATCTCGGGATAGAGGATGAAGTCCAGGCGGTTGGGCCCGACACCGGCGATGCTTCCTCCGGTGCCAATCACCCTCACGGTGGTTCTCGCGTCTGTCATGCTGGGCATACCTCTTGCTAACGATTACGAATAGACAGGCAGAGATGCGCCCGGCCACTTCCGCTGGCCGAGCGAGTATAATTACCGGCACATATTACCGGATTCTGGGCGGAACATGGTTTCCAAGGATGCCGCCAATCATGCGGGCTCTGATATTGTCCGACATTCACGCCAACCTGGAGGCCTTGGAGGCCGTTTTCGCCGACGCTCAGGTCCGGGGCGGGTTCGATATCATTTGGTGCCTGGGAGATACGGTGGGCTATGGTCCCGACCCGGGCGCCTGTATCGACCGGATACGGGAGTTCGACTTGGTGACGGTGGCCGGTAACCACGACTGCGCTGCCGTGGGCCTTATCGACGCCTCTGATTTCAATGAAGCCGCCAGGGCCGCTGCCAACTGGACCGCCGGCCAGATTAACGCTGGCCACCGAGATTTTTTGACCTCCTTGCCCATGGTCTCTGTTCAGGAGCTGTTCACCCTGGTGCACGGCAGTCTGCGTGAACCAATCGTGGAGTATCTATTGGACCGCCAGTCGGCCGCGGGCACATTGGCTCTCTTGAAGACCAGGTATTGTCTTGTTGGGCACTCCCATATCCCCTTTGCCTGCCGGGAGCTCCAAGGAGAACCGGAATTCATGGAGTTCCCCGAAGATGAGCCGATCGGTCTTGGTGACGAACGCTGGATAATCAATCCGGGAGGCGTGGGCCAGCCCAGGGACCGCGACCCCCGGCCCAGCTACGCCCTCTGTGATACGGAGAAGACGATCATCGAACGCCACCGGGTGACCTACGACATCGCCAAGACCCAAGAGAAGATGAGGACCGCGGCCCTTCCCGTACACCTGATCGACCGGCTCAATCACGGGATTTAGAGGCATTATTTAAATTGACAACGCCACAGGCAAATTGACAGTGTCCGAGGATTGTTGTTAGGTTGTAGGCGGGATCACCATTCAAATAACAGCAGCGGCCCGCTAGCTCAATGGCAGAGCAACTGACTCTTAATCAGTAGGTTCTCGGTTCGACCCCGAGGCGGGTCACCAATAATTAGGACTAAATACGGCCCCGGCCTTCACGACTGGGGCCGTTTCGCTATGCTCGAGGTCTTGACGGACCACAGTGAGCCCGAATTTGCCTGGCTGGCCTACTCTGCGCCGTCCCGGCCGTGTTCGGCATCCTAGTACTCAGTCAACCGTAAAATCGGAAGGGTAAAGGCGGTGAAGTTTGGTTCGTGCGTCCCGGGTGTTGAACCGCCAGTTGATGGTGGCTCTGGCGGCGTTGCGCTCCTTGACCAGAGCATCGACTTCCCTCCTGAGGGCCTCCTCGCCGGAGAGCCGCTGCTTCAGGCAGGAGCGGGACAGGACGCTGAACTCGATCTCCGCCATGTTCAACCAACTCCCGTGCTTGGGCGTGTAATGAAACTCCAGCCGCCTGGCAATCCTCCGGGCTTCCTCAGCCGGGAAAGTCTCGTACAGCGATGCCCGGCGATGGGTATTCAGATTGTCCAAGACAACCCTTACCACCTCGGCTTCCGGGTAGGCTTCATCCGCCAGCCAGCGCATCCGGCGGGCGAAGTCTTGCATCGTGCGCCGCTCCGTGACCGCCACCCCTCGCCAACCCGCCAAGGGCTCGCAGGCCAAGAACAGGTTGCGGGTACCCTCCCGCCGGTATTCGTAGTCCTGCCGCAGCGGAAGTCCCGGCCGGGGCGGCAGAGCGGGCTGGGTCTCCGCCAACAACTGGGTGGATGTCTCGTCAAAGCAAACCACCGGACGTTGGGGATCATAGGGTTCGGCGTAGAGATCCAGGACATCCTCCATGTTAGCCACAAATTCCGCGCTCACCTTGGGAATGCACCACTCCTTCTTCTGCCACGGCTTGAGGGCGTTTTTTTGAGACGCTGGCGCACCCCCTCGTGGGACATGGAGGGCGTCAGCCCCAACTCGACCACCTTCCCGGCCAGCAGACGCAGGGTCCAGTGGTCATGCCCTTCCGGCGGCGGGCTGCAGGCCAAAGCAATCAGGTGGGCTTCGCCCCGGTCGTCCAACTTCCGGGGCCGGTTGGCCTGGGGACGGTCCTGCAAAACCCTCTCCAACCCTTCTTCGGCAAAGCGCTGCTTGACCCGGTATACGGTGCTCAGGGCCACATCCAAAGCTTCGGCCACTTGGGGTGCCGCCCAACCGTCGTCGCTCTTTAGGAGAATCCGCGCTCTAGCGGTCACTCGGGCTGAGTTTTTGCCAACCCGGATCAGTCGCTGGAGCTCTTCCCGTTGTTCCTGTGCCAGCCGCACCGCGTATTTGTCCCTGACCATCATTGCCACCCCCGCCATCAACACTTCCCACCAGGCAGGATAGCTCAATTGGCCCCTTTCTTAAACAAATCCCAAAACCAAGTTGACTGAGTACTAGGCGTTGGCGCAGGCATGGTGGCGGTTGTTAAGGATGCCCGGTGGCGCGGGGCAGCGGCGGCCAGCCTGAGCGCCAGCGAGGCTATTGCCGGGTACTACCGGCGCCAATTCATCTGAGCCAGCCGTATACTTCCCAGTCCGTTTGCATGGCCCTAATGGCCTGTGATGGTGGCCCGTGCGGGTCTCACACTGGGTACTCTAGGCACTCCATTCGGGCTCCCAGCGATGCGAGAATTGAGTACTTACCCGGCTCAAAATAAATAGGTCAGATATGGTGGAGTACCAACCAAAGATAATGGTGGTTGACGACGACGACGGGTTGCGGTACACCCTTTCCGAGATTCTCGAGGAAGAGGGATTTGAGGTGACCGCAGTAAGTGATGGTCTGGAGAGCGTCGAGCTAGCAACCGCGAATCACTTTGACCTTATCTTCATGGATTTCCGTATGCCAGGAATCGATGGGGTAGAGGCATTCCGTCGGATCAAAGTGGTCAGCCCCGATTCTGTCGTGATCATGGTGACAGCGTACGCAGGTGCACCGGTCGAGGAGGCTTTGGAAGAGGGCGCATATGCAATCATTTATAAGCCATTCGACTTAGAACAACTGAAAACTATGGTCCGGACCACTCTAATGTCTACGTGTGTGTTAGTGGTCGACGATGAACCAGGGATGCGGAAAATGGTGCGTGCCATCCTAGAGGACAGCGGTTTCCAGGTATCCGAAGCTAAGATCGGGAAGCAAGCGGTCACCAAGGCTGGAAGAAAGCACTACGACGTTATATTGATGGATGCGGTCATGCCGGGTATGGACGGATTTACCGCCTGCCAGGAAATCGTCGAAAAGGATCCGGAAGCCAAAGTCATCTTTCTCACCGCTCACTCGGTGGTAAATTGGGTAAGGCAGGCTTTGTCCGCCGGGGCGTTCTCTTTGCTGGAAAAACCGGTAGAACCAGAGGATATGATTTCCCTGTTGAATTCCGTCGTGGAGGGTAAATCGACCCGAGTTGGAGGCTCCGTCAACGAAGCCTAGCCTCGGATTGCAAAAGGCAAAGAATAACCAGGGTAAGCAACGCTAATACCCAACTCGCCCCTTCCCGGCTTCGGCGGCTTAATCATCGCATCTGCTCAATTTGGTCCCACCGGACCGTAACCAGCTCCTCAGTATCGAGCATGACGTGGTAGCCGTTGGCCCACCCTGGCATCCACGCCAAAAGAAAAGGCCAGCATTCCGAGAGACACCGGCCAATGGCCAAGGCACAAACACCCAGCAAGGCGCACGTTGATTATATTTCGGTGGATCGCCTGCCAGCGGGATGATTGCATTTTGGACGCACCGTCTGGTAGGTGGCCATTTGGTAACATCGCCTGATTAAAACGGTCCATTATCCGGTCCATGCTCTCGGCTTAAATGGACCACATTACTGCAACAATCAGGCGCCCATAATACTGTCATTATCTCCACCAACGGCAAGGATACCTCCGCCTAAATTGTTGCCACAGTCCGCTCGGGTCGCCGCATCTGCCCAGCGCTGTCCACTATCATCGAATAATTATTCCGTTGTCCACGACTGTGATAGTGCCGCCTGGGCGACACCACCGGGGCAAAAAGACACGACGAAAGCTGTCAGGCCACCCACATGTTTCGGCCTGATATGATTGAACGAAGGCCGGAGGGCCGACCTTAATCAGGCGGCGAAGAATGGGAACCATGAAACTGGACACAGTAGAAGACATTCTGAAAGAAGTCAAAGAGATTTCGGAGTTCCAGGGAAGAGACCTGCGCCAGTGGCTATACCGCGAGATATTGCTTAACGCCCTGAAAGCTAAAAGAGACGATTTAGATATCTTGGACCTAAAGGTGATTAACCGGGCGGTAGATGAGTACCGGTACGCCGCCAAGGTGTTTAAGCCCTACCGACATCTCCGGAAGGTGTCAATATTCGGCTCGGCACGGGTCCCGGAAGGCGAACCTCACTACGATCTGGCCGCCCGGTTCGGCCGCCTAATGACCGGGCAGGGTTTCATGGCAATCACCGGCGCCGCATCAGGCATCATGAAGGCCGGAATTGACGGGGCCGGGGCAGAGAACAGCTTTGGAGTCAACATTCTTCTCCCGTTCGAGAGTCCTTCCTCCGTTATGCAAGACGACCCCAAGCTGGTCACTTTCCGCTTCTTCTTCACCCGCAAATTATTCTTCGTTATGGAGGCGGACGCCTGCGCATTATTCCCAGATGGGTTCGGTACTCAGGATGAGGGATTCGAAGTATTGACGTTACTGCAAACGGGGAAGGCGCAGCCGATGCCACTGGTACTCATGGAGCTTCCCGGCGACAATTATTGGGAAACCTGGGACCGGTTTATCAGAGACCAAGTATTGGCTCGGGGTTACATATCCCTAGAAGACCCGTCCTTATATAAAATAGCTCATTCTGCTGAAGAGGCAACGGCCTGGATAAAGTCCTACTACTCCACCTACCATTCCATCCGGCAAGTGCGGGACAGGCTGGTAATCAGAATGGAAAAGGATTTGTCGGAGGATCACATAGGAGAGCTGAACTATTCATTCGCTGACCTTGTGAAGTCCGGGGAAATCGTGAAGGCGGCCCCGCTACCCCAGGAACGAGACGAGCCAAAGGTTCTGTCCAAGCCGAGGATTTCTTTCCCTAACAACAGGCAGAGCGCCGGGCGGCTCAACGAGATGATCTTGGCAATCAACCAAATGGGTAGCGGGCCCTAGGCCGGGTGCAACTCCGGGGCGCACCGGAGCGGGCACGGTCACCAATATTCAGGACTAAAAACGGCCCCAGTCCACACCGCCGCGGCCGTTTCGATATAGTGGGGCCTTCTGCCGTGCTCCCGAGTCCAGAATGATTCTGAGCAGAAACTCCACCAAATCCCTAATCTGAACGCCTTCCCATCAGAAGCCTCTACCCCAATAATTTCTTAGATGGTGAAGGCTCATTTTTCCCGTTTCGCTTGCGAGTGGATTGCTAGCGACGGATACTTTTGACCGCACCTCATGGAGGAGTGAATGACCGGATCTAAAGTCCTGGTCGTTGCCGCAGCGACGGCGCTCTTCTTTACTATTGCCGTCCATCGCTTCAGCCCAGCAGGCGATTCCACATGGGTTCGTAGGGTTGGCCACGGTAAGCGGTAGCCCGGCGGCGGACGGCACCGCAGTCTCAGCGTTCGTCGATGGTGTGCAAGTTGTGTCGGTGATGGTTTCCGATGGCACCTATCCCGTACTGATTGTTGCGCCTCCGGATGGCGTCAGCTACGTCGGTAAAACCATTTCCTTTACCATCGGTGGCCTCCCGGCGGCCGAGACGGCCCTTTGGATACAAGGGGAACTCACTGAATTGAACCTGAACGGCACCCCTGCTCAAGCGACGCCCGTACCCGCGCCAGCCCCCGCATTAATCCAGGGGGAGAGAGGCGACCCCGGCCCGACCGGACAGCAGGGGGTCCAAGGCTCCGCCGGTCCTCCAGGGTCCGGAGGACCGGCCGGTCCCTCCGGCCCAGCGGGTCCTGCCGGTGTGGCAGGCCCAGCCGGCGTCCAAGGCGTCGTTGGCCCATCGGGTGCTGCCGGGGGGAGCGGCAGTTCGGTGATTGCCATCTTGGCCCTGGTATTCGGCGTCTTGGGATTCTTGGGGGCCTTTGGAGGCATGCTACGGCGATGGCTGATCGAGTAGGCATTCGGCTTTGGCCACTCAAACCGCCCGTCAAGCGGCGCCGGGTTCCTCCCAACTAACCTAAACCAAATTCGTAGCGAGCCTGCGCCCGTGGCCGATTGTGGACAGGTTGACAAGACGGCGGATATTATAGTGTTCCACCCCTCACCATCGGCGCAGGGCTGACCGTAGAAAACCCAATTCTAAATCGTGGGGTGAGCCAGGCCCCTGATTATCACCGTAATGACGGGGGAAGTGTCGGAACTGGTAGACGAGCATGATTTAGGATCATGTGCTGAAAGGCGTGGGAGTTCGAGTCTCCCCTTCCCCACCAGTTGACCTCGCCCGTTTTGACGTAGTATCCGAAACGGGACGACGGGCACGGGACAACCGGCACTGGACACCCGGTGCAGCATCCGTAAACGGGCCTTGTTACGTACTTGGAATCGCCCGCCTGACTCGAGGAGGTCCATTGGCCACACTGCTAGAAGTCAAAGATTTAAGAACCTACTTCTTCACTATGGATGGCGTGGTCAAAGCGGTTGACGGGGTTTCTTACGACCTGGAAGAAGGTGAGACCCTGGGCTTGGTGGGAGAGAGCGGTTGCGGCAAAAGCGTGAGCGCACTCTCTTTGATGCGGCTGATTCCGGACCCACCAGGCAAGATTATTGGTGGGGAGATCCTGTTGGATGGAGAGGATGTCCTCAAGGTGGGCATGGAAGACATGCGCGAGATCCGTGGCGCCAAGATTGCCATGGTCTTCCAGGAACCGATGACTTCGTTGAACCCGGTGCTGACTATAGAGCGGCAACTCACCGAGACTCTTCAACTTCACATGGGCATGTCCAAACAGGAGTCCCGGCGTGAAAGTGTGAACCTGCTGGCCCGGGTGGGGATTCCCGACCCCGATAGCCGTATCAAGCAGTATCCCCACCAGTTCAGCGGCGGCATGCGCCAACGCGTGATGATTGCCATGGCCTTAAGCTGCAATCCCAGGTTGATTATCGCTGACGAACCGACCACGGCATTGGACGTGACCATTCAGGCCCAGATCCTGGACCTGATGAAGTCCCTCACCAGCGAGTCCGGCGTGGCCTTGATAGTCATTACCCACAACTTGGGCGTGGTGGCCAGGTATGCAGATAGAGTTAACATCATGTACGCCGGCAAGGTGATTGAACGGGGTAGCGCACGTGAGATTTACGCCAACCCCCGCCACCCTTACACGGTGGGCCTGCTGCAGTCGGTCCCCCGTTTGGACCTTCCCCGCAAGGCGAGACTCGACCCCATCGAGGGCCAACCCCCTGACTTGATTAATCTCCCCTCCGGCTGCTCCTTCCGGGAGCGCTGTCGCTGGGCCATCGATAAATGCGCAACCGATACCCCCGAACTGATGGAAACGGGTGAGGGCCACCTGTCCGCCTGCTGGCGGTCCGAAAGCTTGGGCCCCGATGCTATCGACTTCTTAAGCGCTCCGGAAGCGGAGTAATACCTCCCGCCGGAGATAGGACTAAAAATGACTACAGTGCCAGAAACCACGGCCCCCGGCGCCGCCGCACCACGGGACGACGATGTACTGGTCGAGGTCAGGAACCTCCAGATGTACTTCCCGGTAAGCTCTGGGATGCTGTTCCAGCGGACCGTGGCCTACGTTAAGGCGGTGGATAACATTAGCTTCACGGTCAAACGCGGCGAAACCCTGGGCCTGGTGGGCGAAAGCGGTTGCGGGAAGACCACCACCGGCCGGTGCATCCTCCAGCTCTACAAGCCCACCGCCGGTCAAATCATATTCGACGGCGAAGACCTGACACAGTTGAATACCAAGCGGATGCGCGCAATGCGGCGTCAGATGCAGGTAATCTTCCAAGACCCGTATAGCTCCCTGAATCCTCGTATGACAGCGGGCAACATCATCGGCGAACCGTTGATTGTTCATGGCATGGTGAATGGCAAAGCCGAATACCGGGAAAAGGTCGCCGACTTACTGCAAAACGTGGGACTTAACCCCTACATGGCAGACCGCTTCCCCCACGAGTTCAGCGGCGGACAGCGCCAGCGCATCGGCGTCGCCCGTGCTTTGTCGGTCAGCCCCAAGTTCATCGTGGCGGACGAGCCGGTTTCCGCCCTTGACGTGTCAATCCAGGCACAAATCATCAACCTTCTGGAAGAACTCCAAGAGCAGTTCAACCTGACCTACCTGTTCATCGCCCACGACCTGTCGGTGGTGCGCCACATCAGCGACAGGGTGGGCGTCATGTACCTGGGCCACATTGTGGAGATGGCCGAGCGGAACGAGATTTACCGCAACCCGATCCACCCCTACACCAAGGCCCTGCTATCGGCGGTGCCCATCCCCGACCCAGTGTTGGATGCCCAGCGTGAGCGGGTCCTGCTCAGCGGCGAGGTGCCCAGCCCGCTGAACCCGCCCAGCGGTTGTGTATTCCATCCGCGCTGCCCAATAGCCAATGACACCTGTTCCGTCGTTTTGCCAGAACTGCGTGAGGTGGAACCGGACCACCGTGCCGCCTGCATCCTGGCTACCGGGTATGGGAGCCCCTAGTTTCTGAACCCGGTCCCAAGCTCGGCGTAACGAGAGGCCGTCTGTAAACGGCCTCTCGATTTTCGCGTTTGTTTTAAATGGTATGGCCACGGAATCTCCGTTGTGGGCGAAAATGGGCCATGATACCATTGAAATACTATGGACCCGAACCTGATAAGAAACTTCTGCATCATCGCCCACATCGACCACGGCAAATCCACTTTGGCCGACCGCTTTTTGGAGATTACCGGCACCGTGCGTCCCGGCGATATGAAAGAGCAGTTCCTGGACCAGATGGACCTGGAAAGAGAAAAGGGCATCACCATCAAGGGGAAAGCTGTGACCATGTCGCACACTGCCCCGGATGGGAACACATATCAGTTTAATCTCATCGACACACCGGGCCACGTGGACTTCAGCTACGAGGTTTCCCGCGCGTTGGCCGCCTGTGAGGGTGCGCTGCTGGTGGTGGATGCAAGTCAAGGCATCGAGGCCCAGACCATCGCCAACACCCTGCTTGCCATGGAATATGACTTGGACCTTATCCCAGTGGTCAACAAAGTGGACCTGCCCCAGGCAGAACCCGAGCGGGTCGCCGCCGAGATACAACAGGCCTTCGGGTTCCGGGAAGACGAGATACTCTATGTTTCGGCCAAAGACGGCACCGGAGCCAAGGAGATATTGGACGCTGTGGTAGACCGGGTGCCGGCTCCCGCGGGGGACGTTGGCGGTCCGCCCCGCGCGCTAGTCTTCGACTCGGAATATAACTCGTATAAGGGAATCATCGCCCATATCAGGGTGAAAGACGGGTCAGTAGCTAAGAACGACCGCATCAAGGTCATGTCCTCCGGGAAGGTGGCCGAGATTGTGGAGGTGGGAGTGTTCTCGCCCTCGCCGACCGCAACGGACATCCTGGAGACGGGTCAGGTTGGCTACGTAGCCACCGGGTTCAAAGACGTACGGGAATGCAGCGTCGGCGACACTTTGACCGTGGAACGTTCGGCTGCGGTCAAGCCCCTCCCAGGGTACGTGCCGCTCAAGTCCATGGTGTTCGCTGGCCTGTACCCGTCCGACGGTGAAGAATACAACAATCTACGTACCGCTCTGGAAAAGCTGCAACTGAACGACGCGTCCTTAAGGATCGAGCCCGAGAGCAGCACCGCCCTGGGCTTCGGATTCCGTTGCGGGTTCCTGGGGCTGATGCACTTGGAGATTGTTCAAGAGCGCTTGGAACGGGAATACGACCTAGACCTGATTGTCACGGCCCCCAGCGTCGCCTATCAGGTGGTGCTGACCAACGGTGAGACCGTGATCGTGGACAGCCCGGCCAAGTTGCCATCTCCCAACGAGTTGACCCAGATTCAAGAACCAATGTTGGACCTTACGATCGTAGCTCCCAGCCGCCATGTCGGCGTGCTGATGGAGTTGATGCACTCCCGCCGGTCCGAATTCAAGCGCATGGAGTACATGCAGGGCGGCGGCACACGCCGGGACGGCGGAGAAGAACCTGGGGACCAGTCGCGGGTGGTGATGGAGTACACCATCCCGCTGGTGGAGTTGCTGGCCGACTTCTACAACCAGTTGAAGTCCAAGACCCAGGGTTACGCCTCCTTGGACTATACTTTCGCTGGCTACCGGGCAGCGCCCTTGGTCAAAGTCGAGATATTGGTGAACCATCACCCGGTGGAAGCCCTGTCCGCAATCTTGCACCGGGACTCAGCCGTCGCCCAGGGCCGTAAGATTGTGGAGAAGCTGCGCACCACCATACCCCGGCAGATGTTTGAAGTACCAATCCAAGCGGCCATCGGCAGCCGCGTAATTGCCCGGGAGACCGTACGCGCCATGCGTAAGGACGTGCTGGCCAAGTGTTACGGCGGCGACATAACGCGGAAGCGGAAGCTGCTGGAGAAGCAGAAAGAGGGCAAAAAGCGGCTGAAGATGGTGGGCCATGTGGAGATTCCCCAAGAAGCCTTCCTGACCCTGCTGGAAGTGGGCGGCGACAGTTAATAGGCCGCTGGCGGCTCAGAGCCCCAGGGATTCCCGCAAGCCCCGCAACTGGGCCAGATGGTCTTGGATATGACCGTCCAGTGTCCGCTCAAGTATGGTCTTGAGCGTGCGCTCTTCGTCGACCCCCCGGGTTTTCTGATGCATCATCACCGTCTTTGTCTCCAGGTCTTCATCGGACGCGCCCGAGAGGGCCTCGTCCAACCCCTGAAAGAAAGACTCGATATCGGCTGTGATCTGGGCCATGTCATATCCGGCCCGCTCCGGGGTCATGTTGGTTAGGTCGGACCACAGGTCGTACTCCCGGACCTCTCCGGAAAGAATCCCTTTGACCAACGAGTGGACCCCCCCGGGCGGCGTGTCCAAGACGTGGTACACCACCTCCCGCGCTGACCACTCAGCAGGGTCCGGTTTCCAGTCCAGGCAATAGTCCATGCCTTCTAGGAGCGCTGAAAAATCAATCTTGGTGCTCCGGGCCAACTCCAATTCTGCCTGCTTGACGGTAGTCAATTGACTCCCTCCGTAAAATTAAGGCCGCGTAAGCTTACCGGCGCAATTGCTAATCTATTTGGTCTCGAAACTCCCGCAACAGCGAGAGCGCTTCTTCCTTGGTGTCGTCCCGGTCCAATGCAAAGGCCAAGGACGCTCGCAGAAGACCCATGGGGGTGCCTCCATCGAAGCGTTTGCCGGTAAAACGGTAGGCATACAGCTCATGGTCTCGGAGCAAGGCCAGTAGACCGTCCGTGAGCTGAATCTCTCCCTTTGCGCCCGGCTGGATATTCTCAAGGCACTGAAAGATCTGCGGCGGCAGGATGTAGCGGCCAACTATAGTTAGGTTGGACGGCGCCTGCTCCCGAGGCGGCTTTTCCACCATCCCTTGCACTTTGTAGACCCGGTCCGATACCGGCGTCCCATCCACCACGCCGTAGTTGTGAATTACTTCCCAGGGCAATTCCTCCACGGCAATCACTCCGGCGTCAACTTGCTCGGAAACTTGCACCATCTGGGCGATGGCCCCCCGTGCACCTGATGAATTAGCGATGATATCGTCCGGCAATACAACCACGAAAGGCTCGCCGCCAACGGCGTCCTTGGCCGTGAGCACCGCATGGCCCAGACCTAGGGCTTCGTGCTGCACGACAAAGCTGACCTTGCCCAGACCCGCAGCTTCCGCCACTTTGGCCAGGAGACTCTCTTCACCGCTATCTGCCAGGCGTTGTTCCAAGGCGGCGTGAGGCTGAAAATAATCGCTGATCGATTCCTTGCCCGGGGATGTGACTATGATTACCTCTTCCACGCCGGCCTCGGCCGCCTCCGCGATAACGTATTGCAGCAGGGGACGGTCGATGATGGGAAGAAGTTCTTTGGGGACAGACATGGTCACCGGCAAAAACCGGGTTCCCAGGCCTGCTGCGGGTATGACGGCTTTGCGTATCTGCATGACCCATGACTATGGGGTAGATATGGAAGATGGGAAAGGACGCTTCTAATTCTAGCACCGGGGCATTGGAGCAACAACGGGAGAGCAACGACGAGCGGGATCAACTTGACTCCCCCGCTCTTGCACCCCTAACATGGTACTGAGGCCGCACTAGACGGGGAGCCAGCGGTGCCCTGTATCCGCAATCCGCTATAGCGGGGTCGAATTCCTCCCCTCGGCGAGGCCAGAGGGCCCATATCTTGGGTCGTGACATTGAGGGCTGGGTCCCGCGCGACGTAGACTTGTGAACCCCGCCAGGTCCGGAAGGAAGCAACGGTAAACAGGATCCTGCGGGTGCCGCGGGAGTGCCTGGTCTGAGTCACCTCTCACGACATGCCCAATGGTCAATGACAACGGGAGGTGTGCGGTCTTAATTAATGTCCCCAATTCACCGTTATCCAACCCCAAATTGCCTGCCAGATTGGTCCCTCAAACCGTGACATCGTCTACCCGCGGCACCCACAGCGCCCGCGCCCATAAGTCCCTTGGCCAACATTTCCTGTCCGACGGCCGGACCGCCGAGCGCATACTGGCCGCCGCCGACCTTTCACCAGACGACCTGATTGTCGAGATCGGCCCGGGCCGAGGGGTTTTGACCCGGAGATTGGTGGACCGGGTGAAACGGGTGGTGGCCATCGAGTTGGACGGTCAACTCGCGGCGTCGCTGCCGTCGCGCTTGGGGTCCCCGTCAAACCTGACCTCCATCGAGGCCGACGCCAGAGACGTTGATTTGGCGGAGCTCATCGCTCCTGAATCGTCCTACAAAGTGGTCGCCAACCTTCCTTATTACGCCGCCAACCCCATCGTCCGGCGTCTATTGGAGTCGCACCCAAAACCGGACGTTTTGGTCGTCATGGTGCAGCAGGAAGTCGCCAAAAATATGGTGGCCCAGCCCGGCGGCATGGGGCTCCTGTCGGTGGCGACCCAATTCTACGCCAAAGCCAAGATGGTCTGCTCCGTGCCACCCAGGTCATTCAGACCTCCTCCCAAGGTAACTTCGGCCGTGGTGCGTTTGGACGTTCTGCCGGAGCCCGCAGCCCAGGTCGAGAGCCAAGAGGCGTTTTTTCACGTTGTCCGGGCCGGTTTTGCCGCTCCCCGTAAACAGCTCCGTAATTCCTTGAGCCGAGGACTGGGCATCGAGCCCACCGACGGAGGCCGGATTCTGGAACTGGCCGGCATCGATGCCACCCGAAGGCCTCAGACCCTGGATATCACAGAATGGGCAATGGTCTACCAGACATGGGCCAAGGTGTACCCGGCTTGCGAAAAAGAGGGATAACCGTTGGAGATCCCGGCCTATGCCAAACTGAACCTGACCTTTGAGGTCCTGGAACGCCGAAGCGACGGATTCCACCAAGTCACAACAATTATGCAGACCATCGGTCTGGCCGACCTGCTCCGGTTCGAGCCGGACTCGGAGCTCAAGGTGGAGTGTGAATATCCGGAGTTGGCAGGAGAACAGAACCTGGTCTGGCGGGCCGCCACCGAGCTGGCCAAGGTTGGCAGGGTCGAGCCCAGGGCCAGAATCACCGTCGAAAAGCACATCCCCGTGGGCATGGGACTGGGCGGCGGCAGCAGCGACGCCGCCACGGCGTTGCTGGGCCTGAACCGTCTCTGGGACTTGGGGCTTTCTCTTGAGGATTTGGCCCCCATCGCGGCGGAGCTGGGGTCCGACGTTTCGTTCTTTCTTTGGGGGGGCACGGCCTTCGCCCAGGGAAAGGGTGAACGAATCACCAGGCTTTCGCCGCTGCCGCCGCTGGCGGTAACTTTGGTGTTCCCCGACTTGGTCATCCCCAACAAGACGGCCACCATGTATTCCAAGTTGAATCTGGCCCAATTCAGTGACGGTGGCGTGACCCGGCAGATGATACAAATCTTGACTGCGGGCCAGTTCGTAAGGGAATCCGTGGGCGGTCTGGTCTTCAACGCATTTTCTGATGTGGCGGCCCAGGCTTACCCCGAGTTGCTGGAGATGCGCCGCGAGGTTGCGGACCAGGTTGGGCCTACGATGCACCTGTGCGGGGCCGGGCCGGCGTTGTTCGCGCTGCCCTCCAGTGAAGAGGAGCACCAGAGGATCGCAGAACTGTTGCAACCGCACAGCGCCGGGGTTTACCTTGTTACCACCGTCCCCCCGGAAAATTGCGGTGTGGGTTCGTTACCGGCGGGCGCTTAACCAAGCCGCCCAATCCTGATACGGCAAAGGTTCAATCGATGGGCGTACTGGCGAGCATCTCCATCGGGATAAATCCAAATCTGATAGAAGTAGGGAACTTTATCCTTTCCTGGCATGGCGTGATGACCTTCGTGGCGGTGGCGACGGCGGTCTATTTGGTGGCCCGGTGGGGCGGAAAAGAGGGAATGGTCGTAGATTCCATCTACTCCGTCGCGGTATGGGCGATCATTGGCGGAGTAGTTGGCGCCAGGGTCCTTCACGTCATCGACTTTTGGGACGAGGTCTACAAAGACGACTTGATCAGCGTGTTCACGGTCTGGTCGGGAGGCATCGCGATCTACGGCGCTATCATCGGTGGCTTCGTGGGCGGTGCGCTCTACATCATCATCCGCAACTCGGACTGGTTCTTGGCCATCTGGAGGACAGTTTTCCCGTTCATGGGTGAACCCCACCGGGCCAACCTACCGGGGATCGGCCGCTTGGCCGACATCACGGCTCCCGCCCTGCTGATTGCCCAGGCCATCGGGCGCATCGGCGACGTCATCAACGGTGAGCACTTCTCCAAAGTAACCGACCTGCCTTGGGGGATTATCTACACCCATTCCAACAGCCCTGGCGTATTCAGGCCTCCAACCCATCCCGCTGTCGGCTATGAATTACTGTTCGACCTGGTCTTGTTGGCCGCTATCTGGCCCCTGCGTGACCGGTTGCGCCCCCACGGCATGTTCTTCGCGCTCTATCTGGGGACCTATTCCATCGGCCGGTTCTTCCTCAGCTTCCTGAGAGAGGAATTCAACGAATACTTCGGCGCATTGAACGAAGCCCAGGTAGTGGCAATAATCGTGGTGGTAATCACGGTGCCTCTGCTGCTCTGGAAGGCACAATTGGTGCGGCCGGCCAGCCGGGCCTGATATTGGTAAAGGCAACACCCCCATCCTAACCTTCCCCGCCGCGGGGCTTTGCCTCAAAACTGTCATTCTGAGCAGCGCCGTAGGCCGACGAAGAATCCCAAACAGGTCAAACCAGTGGCAACGAGACCCCTCGCTACGCTCGGGGTGACAGAGTACGGCGTAGATGGAACCCCGATTCAATCGGGGCCACGGGCGATTATCATCACTTTTGAGGCAAGGCCCCGCCGCGGGGGAATAGATTAGTTCCCCGATGCATCGGGGTTGGAGTGGGGGTGTCATATTCATCAATCTCGACTAGATATGGCACTCAATCTTGGCCTGAAGCCCTGTCATCTATTCCTCAGAAGACCGGAAGTCCAACAGCCTCAGCGCGATGGCACCTTTTCCCCGGTAGGAGTCGTTGGTGACGGTGAAGGCAAGGTCCACGTATTGGGTACTGGGCTGCCACTTATCGGCTTGGTTGAATGCCAGCGCCGTGAATTGAGCGCCGCTCTTTTCCACCCTCAGCCTCAGGTGTTGCTCTTCCCGGCCCATGTGGGCGTATTCCAGCACCCTCGCGCCCATGCTGGCAAACACCGGCCGGGCATTGCCGGGGCCAAAGGGCTCCAGGTCATTGATCCACCGGACCATGCGCTCGTCCAACTCGGCCAGATCAATGACGGCGTCTATCTCCACCGTCCGTTCCAGGCCCTGGTGCTCTAGAGATTGGGTGCTGTAGTCCTCCAGACGTGATTTGAGTTGGGGGATGGCGCTACTCAGCACTGTGAATCCGGCAGCCTGGGAATGGCCTCCAAACCGAACCAGAAGGTCTTCACAAGACTCTATGGCCGCGGCGATGTCAAATTCCGGGATGCTGCGCCCGCTGGCCACGCTGTATTCGCCTTCCACGGAAATGACCACGGCTGGGCGCCGGTAACGGTCTACCAGGCGGCCCGCAATCAACCCCGCCACGCCCCGAGTGAATCTCTCATCGGAGATCACCAGCAAAGATGGCAGTTCGTCCAAGTCTTCGACCCACTGATTGGCCACGGCGTAGGCCTCCTCGGTGACCGCCCGCCGCTCTAGATTCAACGATTCCAGCTTGCGGGTCAGGGCGCCGGCTTCCTCGGGGGAGTCGGTGGTCAAGAGCCGGAAGCTGTCCATGGCGTCGCCCATGCGCCCCGCCGAGTTCAGTCTGGGCGCGATCTGGAAAGATACGGTCTCGGCGATGATATCGTCGGGGTCTATCCTGGCCGAACTGTACAGAGCGCGTAGTCCGGGTCGGCGGGTATTGGCCAATTCCCGGAGACCTTCCCGGACCAAGTACCGGTTCTCGTCCAGCAGCGGCACTAGGTCGGCAATCGTTCCCATGGCGGCCAGTTCAAGCAGACCGGGGTCCCACGGTTGCCCGTAGAACTCGAACAGGCCTTGGACCAGTTTGAACGCCAGGCCGGCCCCGCAGAGGTCGAGAAATGGGTAATTGCCGCCGGGTATCTTGGGGTTCAGCGACGCCACCGCATCGGGGAGCCCGTCGTGGGGCAGGTGGTGGTCGGTGATGATGACTTCGACGCCCAAAGATTTGGCGTAATCTACCTCTTCGAAGGCTGTGATTCCGCAGTCCACAGTTACGATCAGGGTCACGCCTTGGGCCGCCAAGGTGTCTATGGCCCTGTTGGACAAGCCGTGGCCCTCTTCAATGCGGTGGGGCAGGTACGGCGTGACCTTGATGCCCAAAGAAGAAAGGCCTTCGGCGATGATGGCCGTGCCGGTGATGCCGTCGACGTCAAAGTCGCCGAACACTGCCACGTGTTCCCCGCCATTCACTGCGGCATACAGCCGTCTGAGCGCGGTGTCCATACCGGTGATTCGCATGGGGTCGTAGGGAAGTCTGTGGGGCGGGTCAATGAGGGCGGTCAGCTTTTGGGGGGTGTCTATCCCCCTTCTGACCAGCACCTGGGCGATGGCCGGGGGTACATGGCCGGCGAGGCCGTGGGCGACTATGTCCGGCGGAAGAGTCCAGCGCCGTTCCCCGCCGTTGGTGGTCATGGGTCTAGCGGGCCAGGCCGGGTTTGGCGAAGACCAACACTGAATTGTGACCGCCAAAGCCGAAGGAATTGCTCATGGTGATGTTGAGTTCCTTGGAGCGGGCCTGGTTCGGGGTGTAGTCCAGGTCGCAATCTGGGTCCGGCTCGGCAAGGTTGATGGTGGGCGGGATCAGGCTGTGCTTCATGGCCAGGATACAGATGCCCGCTTCCAACGCTCCGCCGGAACCCAGGAGGTGACCGGTCATGGACTTGCTGGAACTCACCGGCACCCGGTACGCGTCTTCGCCGAGGGCGGCTTTGATGGCCTTGGTCTCATGGCGGTCGTTCAGGGGCGTAGACGTGCCGTGGGCATTAACGTAATCGACCTCGGAAGGGTCAACCCCGGCTTCTTCCAGGGCCTCGGTCATTGCCCGGGCGGCGCTTTCGCCGGATTCCATCGGTTCGACCAGATGGTGGGCATCGGAGGTGGCGGCGTAGCCCTTGATCTCCGCCATGGGAGTGACACCCCGCCGGTTGGCGCTCTCTTCGCTCTCCACCACCAACACCGCCGCACCCTCCCCCATGACAAAACCGTCGCGTTGAATGTCGAAGGGCCGGCTGGCTTTGGTGGGGTCTTCATTGAACCGTGAAAGAGCCCTCAAGGCATTGAACCCAGCGACTGCGACTGGCACAACGGGGGCTTCGCTGCCGCCAGCCAAGACGATGTCCTCCTGGCCGCGCCGGATCATGGCCCACGCCTGGCCCAAGGCATCGGCGCCGCTGGAGCAGGATGAAACCATGCAGTAGTTGGCGCCCATGGAGCCGGTGACCATTGAGACTTGTGCTGAGGCCATGTCGCCCAACATCATGGGAATGAGGAAAGGGCTGACTCGCTTTGGCCCGCGTTCGATCAGTATCTGGTGCTGCTGGGAAAGGGTTCCGATTCCGCCGATCCCGCTGCCGATGATTACCCCGATACGGTATGGATCGGTGCTGCCGGGCTCCAGGCCGGCCTGGCGGCAGGCCTGTTGGGCCGCCACGGTGGCGAACTGGGCGAAGCGGTCCATCCGCCGGGCATCTTTGCGGTCCAGGTAATTCTCGGGGTCGAAGCCTTTGACCTCGGCGGCGAAGTGGGTGTCGAAGGCTTCCGAATCGAAAGCGGTGATGAAATCCACCCCGGAGCGGCCGTTCACGAGGCCGTCCCAGGTCGACGCCACGTCCAGTCCCAGGGGGCTCACGATCCCTATTCCGGTGACCAGAACCCGGTGATCTCCACTCATATCTTCCCCAGCGAGTGCTCCCATGTGAAGACCCGGCTCAGGGCCGTCACAAATCACAAATAGACACGGCCGACCCATTACTGGGCCTGAAAGAATGGGACCTGCGCCGGGAGCGTTATCTCCGGGCGGAACCCTGCCGGGTGGAAACGCCCACTGTCTCGTCAATGAGGTCAGTGAGCTCGGTTATGCGTCCCGCTATGTTGAGGGCCAGTTCCTGGTCGCTGGACGGCTCGGTTAACAGCTTCAGAGATTCCGACAAGTCGTTGACCCGGCTGCCAATCGCATCCGCTGCTTCTTTCCTGGCGTTGGCCAAGGGCTGAGACACCGCGCGAATCTGCTCTACCAAGTCAACCACCCGCTGGGAGATGTTCTCGCCGAATTCCAGGCCCGCCAAGGCCGATGAGTCTGACCAGTTCCGTAGTGCCTCGGTGGCTTCGCTCAACCGGGAGGCCAATGTGTCGCTGAGGTCACGGCTGGTGGCCGCCAAACGCAGCTTGTAGGTCCGGAGGATCCGGAAGATACGCCGGTAAACATCGTCCACCGGATTCAACTTGGCCGAGTACCGGTCGAACAAATCCCTGCTCTCCTGCATGGTCCAGCGGGAGTCCTGATGGACAAACTGGCGTCCAGTATAGAGGTGGTAGGGACGCATGGCCCCTTCGGCCAGCAGATCGCCGTTCTCGTCCAGCGGGACCAACGAGTCCCAGTTGGAGGTGGCGGGCAACGGTGTCAGGAAATTGACCGTCTGGTACTTGCTTACCGTGGTCACCCAATCGGCCAAGTCCATGATGCTCTTTTCGGTGTCGAAGGGCAGGCCTATAATGGTCATGGCGACCACAGTGAAGCCCTCGTCATTGAGGAAGGTCAGGTCCTTATGCATCTGGCCGGGATCTTGCCGTTTGTTCACCGCCAGCAGGTTCTCGGCGTTGTCCGACTCTACGCCGACGTAGACCATCTTGATATTTACGTCTTGCATGGCGGAGGCCAACTCCGGGTCCTGGCCAATCTCAGCCCGGACTTGGCAAATCATGTTCATGCCTTCGGTGTGGCCCTTCCAGCCTTGCAAGCGGGCCAGACGCTCGTCACGGAACTTGACTGCTCGAAGAGGCGGCGCATGGAGGTCGTCGGAGATAAACACCTGGAACGACCCGTTCTTTGAGACGTGGACCAGGCCGTCGGCGGCCAGTTCGCGGAGTTGCGACAGCCGCTTGAACTCGGTTTCCCGGGAAATCATACGGTAACCCAAGAACTGCTGAATAACCTGACAATAGGTGCATTTTTCGGTGCAACCTCTGATGGTCTCAATCACCGCGCCGACCATGGGGTTGGCCGAGGTCAGGTCTTTGATGGAATGGAAATCAGGCAGTTCCACGAAGTCGGGACTTACCAGGCCTTTGCGGTGGGTCTGGACGATACCGCCGTGCTTCCGGTAGCTGATGCCAGGAATTTTATCCAGGTATTGGTCCCGGTCGCTGCCACGGTGCTCCAGCAGCACGTCGGACAACTGGCCTATGATGTCCTCACCCTCGCGCTGGACGATTACATCGAAGTCGCCGTAGTTGAAGGCTTCCTCGGCAAGGGGGCTCATCTGAGGGCCGCCGCCGATGGTCATTATTTCCGGGTGGTATTGCTTGGCCAAGCGGGCAATCTGGTACCCACGGGGCGCTTCGTTGATGAGGGCCGTGACCATAAAGATATCGACCCCTTCCAGGTCCTTGTCTGGATCAATCAGGCCGGAGCGGTCTTCAAACCAAATCTCCCGCTCGTAGATATTGGGGCCTTCCCACTGGGCGAGTGCGCCCGAAAGGAAGAGCATCCCCTGCCTGGGTATGGCAACGTATTCGAAATTTCCACCGACTGATGCTGGCTGAAACAGCACCACCCGTTTGATTCGCGACATCTTCGCTCCTAACTTATGACGGCCCGACGGCGTTGTACGCCGTTATTTCTCAATCAACTATGGTTGCATACGTGGCATTCGGCCGGTGGATATTTGTAGTCTAAGGCAAAGCCATCGGTGCCAATCATTGGTTCGCAGATTATTATACAGGACGACCTGGCGCAAGAATAACCGATTTCCCAACCTGAGACACCTGGTTTTCGGGAGCGTCCAAGGTTGTAGGCCATTCAGATTTCGTACAACAACGGCGATTTGTGGGCAACCACCCACGTATTCTACGCCAGGAAAGGCCGATTGCCATAGGAATTACCGTAAATCCCCCATTTTGCTAAAGAGCAGTGGTAGTCCTGGAACTACTGCCCGCGGAAATGGGGGATAATCTCCTCGGCGATGACCTCAAGATGACGCTCCCGGTCTTCCCTGGGGCAACTGATGCTGAAGACGATGTGCCGGGCGCCGGCATCGATGTACTCCTGGAGTTGCTGGATGCAGTTTTCCACGGGTCCCAGTAAACAATACTTGCGGACAATGTTCAGGAACTCACCGCCGTAGAGGTAACGGCCGCCAAGCTGTTCAGCGGCGACCTCGGCCGCCTGTTGCTCGGTGGGATAGATGGCGATATAGGGGAAGTGGGCCCACTGGAAATGGGACATGTCCCTTCCGGCCTCCGCGGCGAAACTATTTATCTTCTCAACGCTGTCCCGGTACCTGGCTGCGTCGTAGAAGTAGGGCATCCACCCGTCGCCGAACTTTGCGGCCCGAGCCATGGCGGCGTCCCGCCTTCCTGACACCCAGACCGGCGGGTTGGGCTGTTGGACGGGCGTCGGGTTAATCATCGCATCCGTCAGCTCAAAATGGCGGCCGGAAAAGGTCACTCGCTCTCCAGTCCACAGCTTCCGCATAACCTCCAGGCACTCGTCGGTCCGCCGGCCCCTTTGGTTCACCTTGAGTCCCGCGGCCTCAAACTCCACTGGGAACTCCCCGCCGATGCCCACGCCCAGGGTCAATCGTCCTCCCGATGCCGCATCCAAAGTCGCGGTCATCCGCGCCAGCACCAGCGGGTGGTAGAAGGGGGTTAGGATGTTGGACGACAGAACACGCAGGTTATCCGTAGCCCCGGCGGCCACGGCCAATACGGGCAGTGCCGCGTGGGTCGGGCCAGGCGGGTCGCCCCGCATGAAATGCTCCCCGGCCGAGAAATAATCGTAGCCCAGTTCTTCCATCCACTGGGCTTGCCGGGCAGTCTCGCCGACCCCTAAAGCCAGGCCGGCGCCAAAGTGCAGGTCCAAATCTGCCATTCTCTACCTTCTTATTTGGGGCTAGCAAATTTTAGGCTAGTTCAATGTTTTGCCACAGTTCAGCCGGTATTCTACTTCAGCGGGGCCGGGTTCCCAACCGAGCGATAAAACCCTGCCCGGACCATGAGAGGGCACTCCCTTGACATGGGCCAGAGGGTTTTGCCACCGTTGACATTAAATTGCGCTGGGTCGGGCCGGCGGAGAGATTATTTTGGTAGTCCTGGTAACCGGCGCCACCGGGTTCCTTGGCCGGCGGGTGGTCCACGAACTGTTGGAGCGCCGCCATCAGGTGCGTTGTCTGGTGCATACGCCGGGCAGGGAGAGGATATTCTCTCACCGCGCCGTCGAGGTGCAGTACGGCAGCGTCCAGAACCCGGTTTCCCTGAGCAACGCCTTCTACGACGTGGAAGCGGTGGTGCACCTGGTGGGGATTATCCGGCGGCGGCGGCGCAACGCCTTTGAAGAGGTGCACCGGGAAGGCACGGCCAACGTTCTGGCGGCGGCCAAAGAGGCTGGAGCCCGCCATTTCTTGCACGTCAGCGTCATCGGCGCCGCCAATGACCGGGCCTATCCCTACCTGTATACCAAATGGCTGGGCGAACTGGAAGTCATCGACAGCGGTATCCCCTACACCATATTCCGGCCTTCAATGCTATTCGGTGAGGGCGACGAGTTTCTGAATGCTCTGGCCGGGTTGATTCGTCTGTTCCCGTTGGTTCCGGTTATCGGTTCGGGGAAGAACAGGCTGCATCCTCTGGCGGTCGACGACCTGGCCCGTTGCATCGCCATAACCCTGGGGCGCGAAGACCTGAAGGGCCAGACCCTGGACCTGGGCGGGACTAAGCGCATGAGCTACAACGAAGTGGTCGCAGAGGTGGCCAAGGCCATGGGCAAGCGCCGCTTACGGTTCCACATGCCGGTGTGGTTAATGTACATCGCCGCCGCGGTCAGCCAGGGGTTCATGCCCCGATCACCCATCACCGCGGACCAGCTCAAGATGTTGGGCATCCGCAGCGTTGCCGAGTTGGGTGAGGTGGAGCGGGTATTTGGGTTTACCCCCCAGCCCATGGAAGGTAACATAGACTTCGTGAACTCAGTCGGAGTGGGCGATGGCATCCAGATGCTCCTGGGGTCTATGCCCCGCCGCGTCCGCGACCACTAGCATCGCATCCAGGTGAATTTTACGGACACCATCCACCCCCGCTCTAACCCCGATTCATCAGGAAACTAATCCCTTCCCCCGCGCCGGGGGAAGGTTAGGATGGGGGGTTCCCCGCCTGCTCTCAGGTGCCAATTGGACTACCGCCAGTCAATAGCCCGCCTGCTGACCCTGGTTGACCACGAAAGAAACCGGGTCACAGGGCCTCGTCAGAAGGCCATCTACGACCTCACCAGGATGGAGGCGCTGCTCGACCGATTGGGCAGCCCGCACCACCAAGTTCCGGCGGTCCACATCGCCGGAACCAAGGGTAAGGGCAGCACGGCAGCGCTATGCGATGCGGCCCTTCACGCCGCTGGGCTGCGCACCGGGTTCTATTCTTCACCCCACCTCCACACGTTTACGGAGCGCATCCGCCGCGACTCGGAAGCCATCTCCCAGGAAGATTTCGCCGGACTGGTGGAGAGACTGTGGCCTTTCCATGAAGAGCTGAAGAAAGACCCCGAAGTGGGGCCATTGTCCCTATTTGAGTACCTCACCGGCATGGCCTTCCAGTGTTTTGCTCAGGACAGGACCGACGTGCAGACCATTGAGGTAGGGTTGGGCGGCCGGTTGGACGCCACCAACGTTCTGGACGCCGGGGTCTGTGTCATCACCTCCATCAGCCTGGACCACACGGCCATCCTGGGCGATTCGATCAGAGAAATCGCC
This sequence comes from Dehalococcoidia bacterium, assembly GCA_965237595.1. Classification (GTDB taxonomy): domain Bacteria; phylum Chloroflexota; class Dehalococcoidia; order Lucifugimonadales; family UBA3495; genus UBA9611. The sequence goes on from CBDEFY010000001.1 coordinate 521,751, forward strand.
GCCGACAAAGCCGGCATCATCAAGCCCGGGGCAACTGTCGTGATTGCTCCCCAGACACCGGAGGCCCTATCGCCCATCTTGGCGGCCTGTGAAGAAAAAGAGGCTGCGGCGATACTGGTGGGCCGGGACGTAACCTGGGAGGAAGGGGAATCCGGGATTGACGGCCAGCAGTTCAAAGTTAAAGGTCTGAGCGGAGACTACGACCTGAAAATCCCCTTGTTGGGCGCTTACCAACTGGAGAATGCAGCGGCCGCCGTGGCGGCGTTAGAGGGGTTGGCCAGCCAGGGGATAGACGTGCCCAACCAGGCCATCGAATCCGGCTTTCGGGGAGTGAACTGGCCTTGCCGGATGGAAGTATTATCGCGTGCCCCCCTCTTGGTGGCCGACGGGGCCCACAACGTATACTCTGTGGAGAGCCTGCTGAAGTCGTTGCCCAGGTATCTGGAGTATGACCGGCTCATTCTGGTGACCGGGTTCTCCAAGGACAAGGACGTGGCGGGGATGGCCCAGGCCCTAGCCGCGAAGGCGGATGCCGTATTCGCCACCGCTTCCCGTCATCCCCGTGCATTAACTCCGGCGGATTTGGCAGATATATTCATAAAAATGGGTATTTCGTCCACGAAGGCACCGTCCCCCGCTGCCGCTGTCAAGATGGCCATGGACGCCGCTGGGGAAAGAGACCTAGTGCTGGCCACCGGCTCGCTGTTTCTGACCGCCGAAGTCCGGGAGGCGGTCTTGGGCATCGAACCCGAGATATATCCGGAATTGTCGCCGCCGGCTTCTCCGGTCCCCTAGAGACACACACGCTTTGGCGGCAGGAAGAATAGAAGCATCAGGAGCAACTCCAGTGGCTGATGAGCGGGTTAGGGTAGTTATCACCGGGATGGGGGCCATGACCCCACTGGGCGAGAACCCTGAGGAATATTGGAAGAACCTGGCGGCGGGAAAATCTGGCGTCGGTCCCATGACCCTCTGCGACCCGACGGGCTATCCTTGCCAGATCTCCGGCGAGGTCACCGGCTTCGACCCCAGCAAATACGTGGGCAACAAAGAAGCCCGGAGGATGGCCCGCTTCACCCAACTGGCCGTAGCCGCCGCCCTTCAGGCCGTGGAATCGGCCTCGTGGGACATCTCCAAGTACGACCCATACCGGGTCGGAGTGATATTGGGCAACGGCAACGGCGGATTCCCGACACTGGAAGAGAACTGCCGCATCCTGGCTGACCGCGGCGGTATGCGGATGTCCCCTTTCTTCTTTCCGATGATTCTGCCCAATATGGCGGCTGCCGCCGTCAGCCGCTACACGGGAGCCCACGGCTACAACTCCACCACCACCACCGCTTGCGCCGCTTCAAATCAGGCTCTGGGCGAGGCGTTGGCCGCAATCCGGCGGGGCACGGCCGACGTGATGCTGGCCGGAGGTACTGAGGCCGGAATCAGCCTGCTGGGCCTCTCCGGCTTTGCGGTGATGCGGGCCCTGAGCACCAGGAACGACGAGCCTCAGAAAGCCAGCCGTCCTTTCGATTCCGGCCGCGACGGGTTTATCCCATCGGAAGGCTCGGTCATCATGGTCCTGGAGCGTCTGGAGCACGCTCTGGACCGGGGCGCCAACATCTTGGCGGAGCTGGCGGGCTTCGGGTCGACCAGCGATGCCGGACACCCGGTACAGCCCGAAGAGTCCGGTGCGAGTGCGGCGGAAGCGATGCGGATGGCTTTGGCCGATGCCCAAGTGCCACCGGACCAGGTGGACTACATCAACGCCCACGGCACTTCCACACCCCTGAACGACACCTTGGAGACCGTTGCCATAAAACGTCTGTTCGGCGATCTGGCCTACAACATTCCCATCAGCTCCACCAAGTCCATGATTGGCCATTCCCTGGGCGCCGCCGGCTCCTTGGACGCAGCGGCCTGCGTCAAGACCATCACTGAGGCGACGATTCACCCCACCGTCAATTACGAAGACCCGGACCCGGACTGCGACCTAGACTACGTGCCGAATCAGGCGCGGGCCAAAGATGTCCGGGTGGCGCTGTCCAACGCATTCGGTTTCGGCGGCCAGAACGCCTGCCTAGTCTTCCGCAAGTATGTCGAGTAAATACGTGACAGGCGATTCTTGACCCGTCAGGCTAAGGCCCAGCTAAAATGGGCAGGGCATCTTGCGGGCCATTTAGCTGGCGGCTTGAACCTGGTGAAGGGTTGCCCCCGATTTATCGGGGTGACGGGAGAATAGGATGGCCGAACGGCTGGTTTCCGGCGACCTCCAAGAAGAAGACCAGGATGTATCTTTGCGGCCCAAGCGGCTGGACGACTTCGTCGGGCAGTCCAATACCAAAGAGAACCTCTCCATCTCGATCCAGGCCGCCAAGATGCGCCAGGAACCTCTGGATCACGTAATCATCTACGGCCCCCCTGGTCTGGGCAAGACCACCCTGGGCAACATCATCGCCGCCGAGATGGGCGTGGCCATCCGGGTGACATCGGGTCCCGCCGTGGAACGGGCCGGCGACATGGCCGCCATACTGACCAGCCTCCAGCCGGGAGACGTGCTCTTCATCGACGAGGTGCACCGCCTCAACCGGGTAGTAGAAGAGGTCTTGTACTCGGCGATGGAGGACTTCTTCCTGTCCTGGATGGTCGGCAAGGGTTTGGCCGCGCGAAACGTCAATCTAAGAATCAGCCCCTTCACCTTGGTGGGCGCCACAACCCGTTTCTCCATGGTGAGCGCCCCCCTACGCGACCGCTTTGGCTCGGTCTGCCGCCTGGACTACTATGAGCCCGAAGACATGAAGGTCATTGTCGAGCGCTCCGCCCGCATCTTGGAGGCGGACGCCGACCATGATGGGCTGGCACTGATAGCCTCCCGGTCCAGGGGTACCCCCAGGGTGGCCAACCGGCTGCTGAAGCGCACCCGGGACTACGCTCTGGTCAAAGCCGACAACAAGATTGACGGCCCCGTAGCCCGGGCTGCGCTGGAACAACTCAACGTGGATGAATTGGGCCTGGACAAGTCGGACCACCGGCTGCTGACCAGCATCATCGACAAGTTCGACGGCGGCCCAGTCGGCCTGGAAACCCTGGCTGCCTCATTGAACGAGGACTCAGACACCATCATGGATGTCTGGGAGCCCTTCTTGCTGCAATTGGGATTCTTGGAACGGACTCCCAGGGGCCGGGTAGCCACCCGCCGCGCCCACGACCACTTGGGCCGCCCCTATGCCTCTCCGGAGTTGACCGACCAGGGACGCCTCAACGGTTTTTAAGCGGCTCGCCGCATCCTGTCTACGTCCCCGACACCCTTCTTACCCTCCCTTGTTGCCCGCTTGATGCCGACAGTCTAGAATAGTCCGATAACTCTGCCTGTTAGACTGCTCCGGCGCTGGGCCCTATGGAGTTCATTCGTGACGGTATCCGTACCCATCGGCGACGCTCCGCCTTTCGAAGAAGTCGTGGTCAAGGCGAAGGCAGGGTCAGCCGTGTCTGGGGCCGACGCCCTTGCCTTGCTGGCGGCTGGCCAAGATGCGATGAAAGATATCTGCGCCGCCGCAGCGTCCATGCGCGACCGGGCCAAGGGCAAGACCGTCACTTTTTCTCCCAAGGTGTTCATTCCCCTAACCCACCTGTGCCGGGACTTCTGCGGGTACTGCACCTTCCGGAGGGACCCGAAACAAGCAGGTCAAGAATTGTTTATGACCCCGGAGCGGGTCCTGGACGTGGCCAAGGCTGGAGCTGCCCTGGGTTGCACGGAGGCCTTGTTCACCTTGGGCGAACGGCCGGAGCAACGTTACCCCGAGGCCCGGGAGTGGCTGGAACATCGGGGCTTCCGGACCACCCTGGACTACCTGACCTTCGTGTGCCGGATGGTGTTGGAGGAAACGTCCCTGCTTCCCCACGCCAATCCTGGCACCATGGCCCGCCGGGAGATTGCGGCCCTGCAACCCTTCAACCCGTCCATGGGTCTGATGCTGGAGAGCACCAGCAAAGCGTTGTACGCAGAAGGAGGGCCCCACGAGTTCGCCCCCAGCAAGCGTCCCAGGGTGCGTCTCCGCACGCTTGAGCTGGCCGGGCAGTTGCGGGTACCCTTCACCACTGGTATCCTCATCGGCATAGGCGAGAGCCGCCGGGACCGCATCGAGTCTTTGTTGGCGATAGCCAGGCTCCACGCCCAGTTCGGCCATGTCCAGGAAGTCATAATCCAAAACTTCCGGGCCAAACCGGACACCGCGATGGAGGATGTCCCCAACGCCGAAACGTCTGAGTTCCTGTGGACGGTGGCGGTGGCCCGGCTGATATTGGGGCCGGATGCCAACCTTCAAGTCCCGCCTAACCTGAGCGCGGAGAATTACCAGATCTATCTCGATGCCGGCATCAACGATTGGGGCGGCGTTTCGCCCTTGACCATCGACTACGTCAATCCAGAGGCCCCGTGGCCGGCCCTGACCGAGTTGAGAGCTAAGACCGAGGCAGCCGGGTTCCAACTTCGGCCCAGGCTGCCCGTATACCCGGAGTACTTCCTAAAAACGAAAAAATTTCTACCCGACGCCCTCCATCAACGGGTCTCGGCCATGGCCGACACGGAGGGTTACGTTCAAGGGGGAATGCAAAGATATGCCGGCAGCGCCTGAGGGACAGCCAAACGTGGGCAATCTGGAATCGATGATGGGGACCGTCAAACTCGAGACGGCGACGGTACTTGACCGGGCCCTTTCCGGCGATGACATCACGCCGGACGAAGCGGTGGTGTTGTTTGGCGCGACGGGCCAGGATTATAACGCCCTGGTCATGACTGGCGACGAGCTCCGCAGACGCACCGTGGGAGACATCGTCACCTACGTGGTCAACCGCAACATCAACTTCACCAACGTGTGCATCAAGCGTTGCGGCTTCTGCGCCTTCAGCCGCGACTTCCGGGAGGAGGAAGGCTACCTCCTTCCCGTGGAGGAGATTATCAGGCGGGCCAAGGAGGCCTGGGATTACGGCGCCACCGAGGTCTGCATCCAGGCGGGGCTGCCTCCTCAGATGGAGGGAGACCTTTATATCCGCCTCTGCGAAGCGATAAAGAAAGAGCTTCCGGACATGCATATCCACGGTTTCTCACCGGAGGAAGTCCTCTACGGTTCCATACGCTCAAAGTGCTCCATCAAGGACTATCTGACCGGACTAAAAGCGGCGGGCGTTGGCAGCCTCCCCGGCACCTCTGCGGAAGTGCTGGACCAGGAACTGCGCGACGAGGTCTCCCCGGGCCGTATAACCGTGGACCAGTGGACGGAGGTAATCACCACGGCCCATGAGTTGGGTATCCCCACGACATCCACCGTGATGTTTGGGTATCTTGAGACGCCTACCCAGTTGGCCCGGCACTTGGCCCTCATCCGGGGCATCCAGCAGGAGACCGGCGGCATCACAGAGTTTGTGCCCCTGAGTTTCGTTCATACCGAGGCTCCCATGTTCATAAAGGGCCTGGTGGAGAAAGTGCGGCCCGGCCCCTCCGGCATGGACGTAATCAAGATGCACGTCGTTGCCCGGATTATGCTCAACAATTGGATACCCAATATCCAGGCGTCCTGGGTGAAAGAGGGACCCCGCATGTCACAACTGCTGCTGACTGCCGGGGTCAACGACTTGGGTGGCACCCTCATCAATGAGAGCATCTCCACCGCAGCCGGCGCACAGCATGGACAGCTTATGCGTCCGTCGGAGTTCCGGCAGATGATCCGGCAAGCAGGCCGGATCCCCGCTGAACGTTACACCACCTACAAAACCCGCCGGGTGTATAGCGACACCGACGAGGAACTAGACCCCCTGGACGTCGTTGGCGACAACGTGGAAGAGGTGTTCGGGTCATATGACCGGCTGGTCAAGCTGGACACCTACCGGTTCGAGCATCCCCGCCACAGCCGAAGTGCCAAAGTTTAACCGTATACCCGCCTCATTCAGACCACCAATCTTGGGTGTGAACCACATTGGCGGCGTCGACTGCGGCCGGTACCGCTCTATATGGTGACTCCGGAAGGCTTTCCTCGCTCTCCGGCCGTATTGGCCCTTGCTGGAGGGGTCGGCGGGGCCAAACTGGCCCTCGGATTGGCCCGCTGCCTGCCTCCCGACGACCTAGTCATCTGCGTCAATACCGGCGACGACGAAACTTTCCACGGCCTCCACGTTTCCCCTGACTTGGACACCATGATGTACACTCTTTCCGGCCTCTCCAACGAGAAAACCGGCTGGGGCGTGGCCGACGACACCTTCATTGCTCTTGAGATGCTTGGAAGGTTCGGCGCCGATACCTGGTTCAACCTGGGCGACCGGGACCTGGCCACCCACATCCGGCGCACCGAGTTACTCTCCGAGGGCAAGACCCTGTCCCAGGTCACAACTGAACTGAACCGGTGCCTGGGAGTCGCCCACCACGTGACTCCCATGAGCGACGACCCGGTGAAAACCGTCCTAACCACCGATGAAGGTGAACTGCCCATGCAGCGCTACTTCGTCGGCCGTGGAGCCGAACCAAAGGTCACGGAAGTGTGTTACGTCGGCGCCGACACGGCAACGCCATCGCCGGGATTGGAAAGCGCCATCGCCGGAGCCGGGATGTTGGTCCTATGCCCATCCAATCCCTACCTCAGCCTGGGGCCGATCCTAGCCCTGCCCGGCGTGCGGCAGAGGATGCGGGCTTTCCCGGGGAAGAAGGTCTGTGTCAGCCCCATCGTTGGCGGAGATTCGGTGAAAGGCCCGGCCGGCAAGATAATGGCCGAACTGGGCCTAGAGGTCTCCTGCGTTGAAGTTGCCCGGGAATACCGGGACATCTGCAACGTATTCGTGATGGACCGCCAAGACCGGGACCTGGCCGCAAATGTCGAGGAAATGGAAATAACTCCGCTGGTCACTTCGATTATCATGGAGACCGAAGAGGATAAAATTGCCCTGGCCAAAGAGATTCTGGCCTTGGCGGACTAACTTCCTGATTAAAGCTCTATGGTCACCGAACCAAAAAACGTGATAGCAATCGTCCCCATGAAACCCCTATCCCAGGGGAAGTCGCGGTTGGGCCAGACCCTGTCCGCGGAACAGCGGGCCGACCTGTCATTGGGCATGCTCCGCCGGGTATTGCTGGCCATCAGGGCGGCTTCCATCGAGACAATGTGGGTCGTGGGCGGCGACAATCGGGTCCGCAACATGACCCGAAACTTGGGTGGCGACTGGATCGAGGAACTTGGCGAAGACCTGAACGACACCCTGAACAAAGCGTTCCAGATGGCCTTCGAACAGGGGAAGTCGGCCCTCTACATCGCCGGGGACCTGCCGTTCTTGAAACCGGCAGATCTCCTCAATGTGATGCAGGCTTCCCGCCGCCAGGGCAACGTCACGCTCGCCCCGGCACGCCGGGACGGCGGCACCAACGCCATCCTAGTGCCTAACGGCGTGCCCCTGCAGCCACAGTTGGGGCAGGGCAGCTTCATGAAGCATTTGACCCAAGCCGCCCGGATGGAGACCTCGGTGGCCATCAGCTACAGCCCGGGACTCGGGTTCGACTTGGACGTGGTGGACGACCTGGAGACCTTCCAGCACATGGAACCCGGCCTATTGGAAAGGCTGTCCACCGAACCTAAATCCGGTGCCCCCAAACGCGAAAACAAAGACGACTAATAATCTTGCCGGCTGAACTTGGGACCTGACCTTGACCCAAAACAAAGTGAAACTCGGTATCTTGCTGCCCACCAGAGGGCTGTTGTTGCGGGGGGGACAGCCTTCTAACATGGACCGCATCATCGCATTGGCGGAGACGGTGGAGAAGGCGGGTCTGGACTCGGTATGGGTCGGCGACAGCCTGGTGGCCAAGCCCCGCATGGAGCCGCTGGCAGTTTTGGCGGCCCTGGCGGCACGTACCAGCCGGGTCCGGCTGGGCACCGCGGTGTTGCTGCCAGCCCTGCGTCACCCCGTGCTCCTAGCCCAGACACTGGCTACGGTCGACCTAATCTCCGGCGGCCGGCTGCTCATCGGGGCCGGCGTGGGTGGGGCCTTCAATGATGACCAGAAGCGAGAATGGGAAGCAGCCGGGGTGCCAGCCGAAGGGCGCGGTCGCCGGTTTGAGGAGATAATCGAGATAGTCCAGGGTCTTGGCTCGGGCAAGCCTTACAGCTTCCATGGGCGAGACTTTGATTTGGACTCGGCACTCATGCGGCCGGCGGCGACACGGCCAGGCGGCATCCCCTTCCTGTTAGCCAGTCACTACCGGGCCCAGAGCCCGGCCCAGATGCGCCGTGCCGCCCGGCTCGGCGCGGGGATCATCTCCATATCCGATACACCAGAGGAATTTTCGCAGGTGGTCCAACAGGTGCGGGAGAAGGCCGCCGAATTGGGAAGGGAACCCGGCAGCCTGGAAAAAGCTTTCTACCTGACGGTTAACATGGACCCTGATACTGCCAAAGCGGATGCCCGCGCGGTGGAGTGGCTCACCGGCTATTACGGTTCCAATATCTGGGGCACCCGCTGGGGCCCCTTCGGCGGTCCGGAAAGGGTGACCGACCGCATCGCCGAATACGTGGCCGCGGGAGCCGGAACGATCGTGGTGCGGTTCGCCAGCTTCGAGCCGGAGAAACAACTCGAGTTATTCATTGATAAGGTGGCCCCGGCCTACGCCTGATCCAGTTGTTGGCCGCGATGGTCCCGGAAGTTTGGGCCCCGTAAGTGTTAGGGAGGTACCAAGGTGATTCCGATAGACCTATCGGGAAAGAAAGGGATTGTTTTCGGCGTGGCCAACGACCGGAGCATCGCCTGGGGCATTACTCAGGCCCTGTCCCGGGCCGGTGCGCGCATCGCCCTAACCTACCAGGGCGACCGTCTTAAAGACCGGGTTGAAGGCTTGGCGGGCACGTTGCAGGATGCTCTCACACTCCCCTGCGACGCCACCGACGACGGCCAGATTGTCCAGGTGTTCCAGTCCCTGAAAAGGGAGTTCGGGGAGATCTCGTTCCTGGTGCACAGCATAGCTTTCGCCAACCGGGAAGACCTTTCCGGCCGGTACGCGGATACCGGCCGCGAAGGGTTCCGCATCGCCTTGGAGGTGAGCGCCTATTCCCTGCTGCCCTTGGTGCGCCACGCCGCTCCGCTCATGACCCAGGGCGGGAGCGTGGTTGCCATGACCTTCAACGCCTCCCAGCGCGTCTATCCGGGCTACAACGTGATGGGCACTGCCAAAGCGGCTTTGGAGCATGGCGTGCGTCAATTAGCGTTCGAATTCGGGGAACAGAACATCAGGGTGAACGCAATCTCCGCGGGGCCGCTGGAAACACTGGCCGCCAGGGGAATCAGCGGGTTCAGGGACCTGTGGCATGCCGCCGCCGACAAAGCCCCCATGAAGCGGAACATCACGGTGGATGAGGTGGCCCAAACCGCCCTGTTCCTCTGCAGTGGACTCTCCAGCGGGATTACAGGCGCAATCATCCCGGTGGACGCGGGCTACCACATCATGGCGGTCTAGAATCGGAACAACAACAGTCAGGGCTGACTGTTTGAGGGGGCGGACTGATTAACCGGGAGAAGAACTGGGGTCTAGACCCTGAACATGACGCCGGTCTTCTGCCGCCTGCTCTGACCGGCCAAGCTGGGTGTATGCTTCCGCGCGGCGCTGCCACGCTTCGGCGTAGGTGGAGTCCAGGGCGATGGCCTTGGTGAATTGGTCGATTGCTTCCTGGAATTTGTCCTCGTCGAACCGCTCAATGCCCCGCGCGGTCATTACTGCGGCAGTGGGAGCGACGCTGGGCTGGTACGCTCCCCAAGGCATGGACTCAGTCTCCGGTTCCTCTTCAGCCTCGGCAGCAACCGCCTCAGCAGGTTGCTCAGTCTCGGCCACTGACTCTTGAGGATTCGTGGTAGCAGGCGCCTCTGGAGCTTCGGTAGGCCCTGTCTTTGTGACATGGGGCTCGGACGTAGGGGGTTCAGCCCTAGAGGCTTCGGGTGCGGAGGTCTCCGCCGCTTCAGGCGTCTCGGCGACGGTGGTGGAACGCGATGGGTCTTGAGCCTGAGGCTGCGGATGTGACGCTTGGGCCCCTTCTGGTTCTTCCGGTGAGTACGCCACGCTCAGGTCCCACCCGCAGCCGGTGCAGAAATGTTGTCCGCCCGAGTGCGATTTGGCGCAACGGGGACAGGAAAGCCGGTCTGGCTGCACGGCGGGGGGAGTGGATGGGCTCTTTATGAACAACAGCACCAAGACGGGGACGACGCCCAACAGAGACGACTCGGGTACATGGATAAGGCCCAATATTAGTGCCGCGCCACCCCAGCCCCAGGCGTTCCGTCCCTTGGAAATCGCTATGCGTGCGGTCCAGATTGATACCAGGAAAAGCACCAGGTATAGAAAGACGTCACCCAAGGTCATTGTCCTAAATCCCGTTCGTGTCAGCCCATGCCGTATAGAACGGAGGCCCCCTCACGCCCAGGAGAATTGCGAATATACTATATTTGAATATACACCCGCAACGAAATCTCGGCAACGCTGGCGGCCGGATTCCGGGAATCTTAACTCTAGATCACGGTCCCGGCCAGCGCAAACTAACCTGATGAAATAGCTAAATCCGTTCCCATGACAAGTCGAGCGCAACGAAAATTGACAGGGCAAAATCCGTACTGCTAAAATTGGTCGCGGCCTGCGTCCGGCAGCCAATTCACGTCTGCAGGGAGCCTGGCGGATACGGCTAGGCAATAGCTTATTTCCTTCTCAAATCTTTGTATTTATTACGGAATCATATATCCAATTGATCAAGTAGTTATAGACCCGGTGCGGCCTGATGCTGGTATGGAGCGGGTTATTCCGGGTCATTCAGTGAAGGAGGTGACACGTGTCAGCAGTAGGACAACGTACAACTCTTCAGGAATACGTAACCTCGGAATGGCGGGGAAAAGGCCAAATTGACGGCTTGGGTGCGGTGATCATGGCCATCGCCGACGGCTGTTGCCGGGTCCAACAACAAGTCCAGCAAGCTACACTGGCCGACGCGCTGGGCACCACGGGCGAGATCAACGTTCAGGGTGAGATTGTCGAGCGTCTGGACAAAGCCAGTTCAGACATCTTCGTAGAAACCCTCGCTCAGAGCGGACACGTGGCCGCCGTAGGCTGCGAGGAGATTGACCGGCCCGTAATCGTCGAGGGTGAGGTTGCCGACGGCTATATCGTGTTGATGGACCCTCTCGACGGTTCGTCGAACATTGACGTCGCGGTAAGCATCGGTTCCATCTTCGGGATCTGGCGGAAGAGACCGGGCGAGACGGTGAACGAGGACTCCTTGTTGAGGCCGGGTAGCGAGCAGGTCGCTGCGGCGTATGTGGTCTACGGTTCAAGCACCGTATTGGTCCTGGCCAGCGAACACAACGTTTGCGGTTTCACCTTAGACGGCGCGTCTGGCTCATTTGCACTGACCCACCCAAACATCAAGATTCCTGCGGAATGCCCCTACTACAGCACCAATGAGGGCAACAACAAGGTCTTGGACGAGCCCACTAGAAATGCCATCACAAACCTCCGGGACAAGTACTCCCAGCGGTATGTTGGTTCCCTGGTGGCCGATTTCCACCGGAACCTCTTGAAGGGTGGTATCTTCGCCTACCCAGCAGACCAGAACCGGAAAGAAGGCCGCCTGCGGCTGATGTATGAGGCAAATCCCTTGGGCTTTGTTGCCGAACAGGCTGGCGGGGCCGCTTCAACCGGCTATCAACGAATATTGGACATCGTTCCCGAGCAACTGCACCAGCGGACTCCCCTAATCTTGGGCAACAAAGACGTTGTCGAGGAAATGGTGGAGGTGATTAACCGCGGCTAGCAGCCTCGATTGGCACGAGACATAACCAGGATAATATGGGAAGGAGGAGTGATTCATGGATAAGCAGCGACTAGTTCAGACCGCTCAGGCGCTGGTTGCCGAGAAAAAGGGTATCCTGGCAGCCGACGAAAGCGGCGGCACCATAAAGAGACGTTTCGACACTATAAACGTGGAGTCCACCGAGGAGAACCGGCGCAACTACCGCGAGATGCTGTTTCGCACCGCTCGAGTCGCCGATTTTGTCAGCGGCGTGATTCTGTTCGACGAGACCATTCGCCAGGATGGCGCCGACGGGACCCCTCTGGTCAAGGTGTTGTCGGACCAAGGTATCATCCCCGGGATCAAGGTCGACAAGGGCACTATTCCCCTTCCCGAGGCCCCGGACGAGTTGGTGACCGAGGGCCTGGATGGTCTGCGGGACCGGCTCAAGGAGTATGAGGAATTGGGTGCAGGCTTCACCAAGTGGCGGGCCGTGATTAGCATCACCGACACCACCCCCACCTCTTACGCCGTAACTACCAACGCCCACGCGCTGGCCCGGTTCGCGGCATTGAGCCAAGAAGCCGGCTTAGTGCCCATCGTGGAACCGGAGATTCTCCGGGACGGCGACCACAGCATCGACCGGTGCTTCGAGGTCACCGAGGAAACCCTCCGTGAAGTCTTTGACCAATTGGCCCAGCAGAAGGTTCTTCTAGAGGGAATGCTGCTGAAGCCAAGTATGGTGATCTCCGGCGGTTCTGCGGTCCAGCGTGCCGGTCCGGAAGAGGTCGCCGAGCGGACCATTGACTGTTTCAAGCGGGTATTGCCGGCCTCGGTCCCCGGAGTTGTCTTCCTGTCCGGCGGCGAGCCCGATGACTCGGTGACATCCAATCTCAACGCCCTGAACCAGCGGGCGTCCGAGGCTGATGTCCCTTGGCAGCTCAGCTTCTCATTTGGCCGGAGCCTCCAAGGCTCGCCATTGAAGGCCTGGTCGGGCAAGGCGGAGAACATTGAGGCCGCCGCTTTAGCCTTTCACGAACGGGCCCGGCTAACGAGTGCGGCGCGGCAGGGCAGTTACGTCCCCGAGGCATCGGTCGTCTAGATAATAGCCCTTAGGCAGGGGAACGAGAAACATAAGTAATCCCGGAATTTGTGGATGGATGCCGGCGACGAGGGATAGCGGCAAAAGGCGCTGAAAGCACGTGGGCGGCGGTCTGCCATTGAACCTGGACGGGGTCGCTGCCTTCATCTTTGCTCCGAAATTAGAGGGTGGGCGGCAGAGCGTGTTCTCACGCGTCAAATCCGGGATGACTCATGTTTTCTTTTTATTCAAAGGGCGCCGTTACTGGGGTTGTTCAATAATCCTCAGTGACAACTCGTCGAGTTGCGACGGCGCTACAGGAGTCGGCGCGTCAAACAACAGGTCAGTCCCACTCTGAGTCTTGGGGAAGGCAATCACGTCCCGGATAGACGGGGCGCCGCAGAGGATTGCGACCAGCCGGTCAATCCCCGGCGCTATTCCCCCGTGGGGCGGCGCGCCGTACTCAAAGGCCTCCAGTATCGGGCCGAACCGGGCGGTGATGTCCTCCTTTGAGTGACCCAAAATCTGGAAGACTCTCTCTTGAAGCGGGCGTTTGTGGATCCGGATGCTGCCGCTGGCCAGTTCGGAGCCGTTGCAGACCAAGTCATATGCCTTGGACTTGATGGCCCCCAGGTCTCCGCCATCCAATTCCTCCTCCTGACCGTCGGCCGGCGAGGTGAATGGGTGGTGGGAAGAGTCCCAACGCTTGGCGTCTTCGTTCCATTCGAACAACGGGAACCGGGTGACGAACGCAAAGGCCAGCTCGTCCGGGTCCGGTAATTCCAGCAAGTCTCCTACATGAGAGCGCATCAGGTTGAGCCAGGCGTTCAACCGGGGCTGATGTCCCGCCATCAGCAGTACCAGGTCTCCGGGACCTGCGCCCATCCTGTCCGCCAGGCGCTGGTGCCATCCAGCGGGCATCCGGAGGCCGGCTGACTGGAGAATCTCCTCCTCTTTCTGCTGCCCCACGGGACCGCTGCCCCGGTACCGGATGTGACTCAACCCGCCCGCCCCTGCTTCCTTGGCAGTATCTTCCAGTTCCCTGACCCGGGAGGAGGTGAACTGGGCCTCACCAGGCACAACGAAGCCCTTGATCCGTCCGCCGCCCTGAACCGTGGTGAGAAATACCCTGAATTCGGTCTCGCTGGCCAGGTCGGACACTTCGGTCATCTCCAGGCCGAAACGCAGGTCCGGCTTGTCGGTCGCGTAGCGGTCCATCGCCTCGTCATAGCTGATTCTGGGGAAGGGCTTCGAGAGCTTCTTCGCGGGCGCAACCGACTCGATCATCCCGGTGTACAGTTCTTCGGTCAGGTCAAGTATGTCGTCTTCTTCGACGAAGCTCATCTCCAGGTCCAACTGGGTGAATTCCAGTTGCCGGTCGGCGCGCAGGTCCTCGTCTCGGAAGCAGCGCGCAATCTGGAAATATCGCTCGACGCCGGAGACCATCAATAGCTGCTTCATCTGCTGCGGCGACTGGGGCAGGGCGTAAAAACTGCCGGGTTGTAGCCTGCTGGGCACCAGGAAATCCCTGGCCCCTTCCGGGGTGCTCTTGATGAGAATCGGGGTCTCAATCTCGAGAAAATCCCGCTGGTCCAGAAAATCCCGGATGTATTTGACCACTTTGTGCCGCAGCGTCAGGTTGCGCAGCATGGGCGGACGCCGCAGGTCCAGGTAGCGGTAACGCAGGCGCAGGCTCTCGTCGGCGTCCGAGTCCTCGTCGATATAGAACGGAGGGGTTAGAGATTGGTTCAGCACCGTTAGCTCGGACGCCGCCACCTCTACGTCGCCGGTGGCCATGGCCGGGTTCTCGCTGCCTTCGGGACGGCGGTTTACCGTGCCTTTGACCTGCACGACCCATTCCGGCCGGACCTCTTCGGCGATGCGAGTGGCCTGGGCGGCGGACTCTGGATTGAAGACAACCTGGACGGAGCCTGACCGGTCGCGCAGGTCCAGAAAGATGATTCCACCGTGGTCACGCCGACGGCCGACCCAACCCGCCAAGGTGACTTGGTCGCCGGCGTTTTCTCCCCTGAGGGAGCCGCAGTCCGCGCTACGCAGCACGCTATTCCTCCGCTAGTTGTTGCTGTGATGATACGTCAAAAGGCTGCTTGGGGCTAAGTCGCCAGAGGCCTGGTCTTTTGCTTCTAATGACCGGGGAAGACCTGGAATATGTCTTGGAAGGGGCTTTCTTGTTGCTTGGTCAGACTAGCGACCGCCTCGGCCAGCTCCTGGGGCGAGTCCACGGGCGGCAAACATACGGTGTCCAGGCAGACGTGGACTCTGGCCGTAATGTCGCCATCGGCTGCCATGACGGTCTTGATATCTAGATTGGGCTGGGGAAGGCGGGTTGCAGCGGCCATTAGTTCCTGACAGCCGGGGTCCTCGGGACGCCCCTCGATGGTCACTTCGACCATGTTGTTCTTCAACAGGTGGACCGCGAGACCGTACTCGGCGGCAAATTCCCCCTGCTCTCTGAAGGTTTCTACAAACGCGCTGAGGGAGGCCTCCGCTACCTGCCGGTAGTCTTCGTTCCGGGTGGTCTGGTACAGCCGGAGCAGCGCTTGAGCGGCGGTCACGTTGTCGGCCAGGCTCTTTTCCCGGACCTGCAGATGCCCGACGGCGTCCCGGTCGTCTTCAACGTCGAAGAACCCGCCGCCCTCTTGGTCGAAAAAGCGTTCCACCATGACTTGGGCTACGGCGACGGCCCGTTCAAGATAGGCTTCCGAGGCGGTGTTGGCGTGGCCCTGCACCAAAGCGGTCAACAACCAGACCCAGTCAGTGAAGAACGGCGGGGTATCGGACGGCCCGCGCTCCGAGTATACGTGGCTGAACGAGCCGCTCTGGGCCATCGAGTCCAACCGGTCCAACACCTGTATGGCGGTTGTCTGCAGGGAGGGCTCACCCAACTTCCAAGCTGCATCCAGAAGCACAGTCACCGCCAAAGCGTTGCCATTGGCATAACACCATGGGTCCGGCGCGGGCCGGTCCTTATTTGTCCGCCGTTCCGGGCTCAGTGAGAAGTACTCGGAGTGGGCGCCCTGGCTGCCCCGGAATCCGGGTGTTGCCGGGTCGTAGAGTTGCTCCAGCAGGTAATCGATCGTCCGTTTCGCTGTTTCCCGGTGCTCTTGACGGTCCAATAGGATACCGGCGTTGAGAAACTCGCGGGCCAGGCTCAGATTGTCCTCCAGCATCTTCTCCTGCTGCGGCTCAGTCCAATCGGCCCGGCCGCAGTGTCTGAAGAACCCGCCGTCGTGGCCATCCACCACCTGCCCCTCGGACATGCGGTCCAGCGTCTTTGTGAGCATGGCGGCGTAGAAATCTTCGCCGCTGGTGCGGTACAGGTGGTTCACGAAGCGCACTATGGAGGCGTTGGGAAACTTGGGCTCGTTTCCGAACCCGCCGTTGGCGGCGTCGTACGAGCCAGCTACGATGCGGGAGACGCGGTCAACCAACTCCTCTTCCAGTTCCGGCCCCGAAGCAGCGCGGCGGGCGTGCTCCTTGCGTTGGTTCAGCAGGTCTCTGGCCTGGGTGTAGAGGGTGGGCCGGTCGTTTTTATAGGCGTCCTTGAACTCGGAGATCATGGCGATGAACTGGTCTGGGGGCAGGGAGAGCGCTCCACCGATGAGACCGCCATGTCCGGTCAAGAAGGCCGTGGTGGGCCAACCGCCCACGTTATACCTGGAGTTAATATCCGGTCGGTGGTCGTTGTCCACCCGGACCGGGACGAAGTTTTCGTTAAGTAGGGCTTGGACCTCAGGGTCGGAATAACTGGTCTCATCCATCACGTGGCACCAGTAGCACCACACTGCGGAGATGGAAAGCAGAACGGGTTTGTCTTCTTCTTGGGCTCTGGCGAAAGCGTCAGGGCCCCAGGGTTGCCAGTTGACCAGGTGGGCCTGGTTAGGATTGGGCGAAAAACGGAACTCGGACAATGGGGCCGCCTTTGTGGTGTTGTCTCCCGTGGCGCCTCTTAAAGATGTCGCCTTTTAAAGAAGGTGGGGAGGTTCGGAGAATGCTCAGCTAGCTATGCAGTCCAGCGGAGCGGCTCACGCCATTTCTGGGCAAGTCCACCGTGGGATTTCAGTGCCTAACGTTAGCATAGCACTCGTCGATTTTCAATCGGAAGCACCGGTGCTTGGGGCCGGAAATCAGGGCCACAAAGGTTGCCCTTATACCGTCACCAGGTCCGGCCGGTCCATCCGGTAACCGGATTGGGAGATGGGCACACTTAACACGACTTTGGCCTGGTCCATTATCTCGGGGCCGACGTTGGCCAATGGAACGAATGAACCGCTCTCCATCGAGGCGATGGGAACGCCATCGCGGAGCACCAAACGGTTGCGCACCACGGCGGCGACCCTGGGTCCGGGCGAGATTATCCCGGCAAGGTTCAGGGGGTCGTATGCTGATATGGCGACGAAACGGCCGTCGGGCTCGGTGTTCTTGATTTTTCGGAGTTGTTCGACCGCTTCGGGCAGGGCGAACTGTTCCCCGACGAAGCCGGACACAAACCGGCCTCCTCTAATTTCACCCCGGGCCTCCAGCCGGCGCAGGACCCGCACCAAGTCACGCCACCTGTAGGAAAGGGCGTCCCGCGCCAAAAGCTCTGGAAAAACCACGCCGTAACGATCCAGGAGTTGGCGAGCGATGGGCTCGCTGCGGTCGTCCACTGGGTCAAAGGGCTCCAAGAGCGACCAACGGCTGTAACCGCGTCTTCGATGTGGGCCTGCGCGGCTAATTCGGCTATTGCGGCCATTTCGCTGGGGCCGCCGGGCCGTGCCG
Source organism: Dehalococcoidia bacterium (assembly GCA_965237595.1). Classification (GTDB taxonomy): domain Bacteria; phylum Chloroflexota; class Dehalococcoidia; order Lucifugimonadales; family UBA3495; genus UBA9611. Next base: position 539,406 of record CBDEFY010000001.1, read on the forward strand.
CTCAGCCGCTGCCGCAGTGCCTCAACGCCGTCAACCGTCACCCGGCCCGAGGCGGCCAAGGCCCAAAGGGCTTCTTCCACGTCGGAAGGCAACCGCTGAGTTGCCGACACGATATCGGATAGGAACGATGCCCCGCGCCTGTTCAGGACCTCAACCACTTCTTTCGCGGCCCCGGCCAGGCCCTCCGGTTCTTGATCGGTGGGACCGAGAACCCAATCCAGAGAATCGCGCAGGACCATGGTTATGGGTGTGGCCTTGGAGAAAGACGACCGGCCCGTGGACGGGGCGCCGCCGTTTTGCTGCCCCATCTGCTTGAATGAAACGCGGCCCCAGGCCACCTCACCCCCCAGGCAGAGGCGGTCCAGCATCACGGGACTGTAGTCCGACACGCGGGGGAGAAGGACTTCGTCTTCAATGGCCCCTGCCGCAGACTCGAACCCCTGTAACTGCTCGATGGCCGCCAGCAAGCCACCTTCTCCTTGTAGCCGCACCGCCGGGTCTACGTGTTGCCACCGCAGCAAAAAGCGCATGAAGGCGGCCGGAGGAACCGGTTCCACTTCCCGGCGCAGGGTGTCGATGGTTGACCGGTGGATCCGGGCCAAGATGCGGCGGTCGCAGAACTCCTCTCCGTTCTCTTCAGTCCTGAAACTGCCACGTAGCACCACGCCCTCGTTCTCCAAGCGTCCCATGGCATATTCGATTTCGTCGCTGGGGATGCCCAGTGATTGGACTACTTCCGTGACGGTCAGCGGGCCGGAGCACTCCACCCAGCCGCGCAGCACCGAGTAGATGTTATCTTCCCGGACACCGTCACCCTCCAATAGATGGCTGGGCGGGACGGGGTCATAGTTGGCGTCCGGATATATCGGCCTCAGCAGCGAAAGACGCTCGGCGGCGGCCCAATAGGCCCCGTCATCGGACTCCATGCGGTAGGCCCGGCCGTCTGCCGCCAGGGACTCGAACCATCCCTGTATGGTGCCCACGGCCTCTTCGACGCCCCTGGCCAAGGCGACGGATTCGGGCAGGACTCCCAACACCAAAAGGGCGTCGTGCAACTCGTCGGCATCCCGCATCCTGGGCCAGGCGTTGTCCGATTCCCGTTCGATGGCGGCGGGATCCAGGGCGCTCAGATCGCGGGAGTCTTCGGGCAGGGCTCGCCTCAGCGACACCGCCCTGGCGCGGCGCTCCTCCAAGGGAGCATCGTCCAAGAAGGCGTAGGGCATGGCGTTCAGTATCTGGTGGGAGAAGGCCGAGGGCTGCACGGTGTCCCGGCCGAATACCTCGATGGTCCCGTCGGTGATGCCGCCGAGCAGTTCCTTGCAGCCTGCAACATCCATCGCCTCGGTGAGGCAATCGCGCATGGTCTCGAACACCAGGGGATGGTCGGGGACCTCGATGTCGCCGGGCAGGCCGTTGTCCTGGCAGGCTACTTGGGCCGGGAACACTGCCGCCAACAGGTCGTCGGACCGCATGCGGAGCAGGGGCGCCGGGACCTTGCGCCCTCCGGTGTGCCGCAGGATTGCCAGGGCCCTGGTTGCGTTCCAACGCCAGCGGGTGCCAAAGAGCGGCGCTTGCAGGATTGCTTGTTCCAGCACGCCTTGGAGGGTCCGCTCGTTGAGGTAGGTGAAGACTTCATCCACAGGCATGGACAAGCCTGGCCCCAGGGCGAAATTGAGGCCGTCGTCGGTGGCCGAGGCCTGCAATTCGAAATCGAAGGTCCGGCATATCTTCTTCCGCAGGGCCATCCCCCAGGCCCGGTTGACCCTGGCCCCAAAGGGAGCGTGAATCACCAATTGCATGCCGCCGCTCTCGTCGAAGAAGCGTTCAGCAACCACCTTGTTCTTGGAGGGGACCACACCCAGGACCCGCTTGCCTTCCTCCAAGTAGGCGACCAGTTGGCGGCTGGACTCCTGGTCCACTCCCGCCTCGGCAATCACCCACTCTCGGGCTTTGGCGTGGTCGTCCAGGCGTTGGTCGATGCCTTCCCGAAGCTCGGAGACCTCCTGGGACAGTTCCCAGGTGCGTCCGGGCGCTTCTCCCAGCCAGAATGGGATGGTCGGAGGTTGGCCTTGGGCGTCTTCCACCCGGACCTTGCCTCTCTCCACCCGGCGTATCTTCCAAGGGGTATTTCCCAGCAGAAACACGTTGCCGGCCAGGCTTTCAATGGCAAAGTCCTCGTTTACGGTGCCGACGAAGGTTTCCTCTGGGTCGAGGATAACGTCGTAGTCGGCATTGTCGGGTATGGCTCCGCCGCTGGTCATGGCCGCGATGGGCGCGCCGCGTCTCCCCTTCAACTTCAGGTTGATGCCGTCTCTATGGAGATAGGCCCCACGCCGGCCCTGTCGGAGAGTGAACCCGTTGGACAAGATGTCCACAACTTGGTCGAACTTCTCCCTTGGCAGTCCGCGGTATGGATAGGCCCCCCGGCAGAGTTCGAACAACTGCTCTTCCGGCCATTCCTCTTGCGCACAGGACGCGACAATCTGCTGGGCCAGCACGTCCAGTGGCCACGGGGGGATGCTGAGGGTGTCCAGGTTGCCGTGCTTAACTGCCCGGGCCAGAGCGACGCACTCGGCCAACTCATCCCTGGTTAGGGGGAAGAGGCGGCCCTTGGGAGTGCCGCCGACCTGGTGGCCGGACCGTCCCACGCGCTGCAGCAAAACGCCGATGGACCGGGGCGAGCCAATCTGGCAGACCAAGTCGACAACGCCGATGTCGATGCCCAATTCCAAGGACGCAGTGGCCACACATACCTTGACCTGACCGGCCTTCAGTTTCTCTTCGGCGGTCAATCGGGTGGTCCGGGACAGGCTGCCGTGGTGGGCGACTACCGCCTCTTCCCCCAGACGCTCGGAAAGCTGGTGGGAGACCCGTTCCACCAACCGGCGGGTGTTTACAAAGACCAAGGTTGTGCCGTGGGCCCGGACCAAGTCGGTGACGGAGTCCAGCGCCTCAGCCCACATCTCGTGGGAGGCGATGGGTCCCAACTCCCGCTGGGGCAACTGGATGGCCAGGTCTATCGTGCGGGCGTGGCCCGTGTCGACAATCAGGCAGTCGGGCGTGCCGTCGGGCGAGATGGAGCCGTTGCCCACCAGCAGCCGCCCGATTTCATTTATCGGACGTTGGGTGGCCGACAACCCGATTCGTACTATGGGGTTTTTCGCCAAAGCACAGAGCCGCTCAACCGACAGCGAAAGATGGGAGCCGCGCTTGTCGTCGGCAACAGCGTGAATCTCGTCCAGGATGAGGGTATGGACTCCGGTCAGCCCCTGGCGGCCGCTGCGGGAGGTCAACAGGATGTACAGCGACTCGGGAGTCGTTATCAGAATATGGGGCGGTTTCTTGGCCATCTTGGCCCTTTCCGAAGCCCGGGTGTCCCCGGTGCGGACGGCCACCCGGATCTCGGGCAGATGAATGCCAGTGACTTTGGCCAGAGCGGCAATTTCTTCCAACGGCGTGGCCAGGTTTTTCTGGATGTCGTTGGATAGGGCCTTTAGGGGCGATACGTAAACCACCTGAGTGGAGTCGGGTATCTCACCGGAAAGGCCTTGGCGGACCAAGTTGTCGATGCAGGTGAGGAACGCTGCCAGGGTCTTGCCCGAACCCGTAGGAGCGGCAATCAGTGCGTGGCGTCCTTGGGAGATGGCTGGCCACCCCCGTAGCTGAGCTTCGGTAGGCTCGGAGAATCTGCTATTGAACCACTCTTGGACCAAGGGGTGGAAATGAGAAAGGGGCATGGCGAAATTTTAGCACACGGTCAGCTTTGAGAACCTTTACATAATCGGCCTCGAAGGGCCACAAAGCCAGGGGCGAATGTCAATTTCCAATGCGGTGTACCGGGTGTTTTCCAAGAACGATATTGGCGTATGCTGTATTCCGGCTATAAATCAGGCGTGGCCGCGCTATTGGGCCGCCAGAGAGCGAATCGAGGCGCAGATGGCTGAGATATTGGAATTTAAGCCAAACCCTTTCAACGGTGTAGTGGTTGATCCACCGGAGTTGCCCGGCGACCCGGAAGAGTTTAACTCCAGACTTGCCGCTTCCATCGAGCGATGGTCCGCGGATGGATACCTGACCATCTGGCTGGAGGTCCCGAAGGGCAAATCGGCGCTGATACCGAAGGCCATAGACCGGGGGTTCGATTTCCACCATACGGGTGACGACTATATCCTGCTGACCTGCCGCCTGGTGGAGGGGGCCCACATACCACCGTTCGCCACGCACTACATCGGCATCGGTGGCGTGGTATTGACACCGGAACAAGACCTGCTGGTAGTGCGGGAGAAATACGGAGTCGGCAGCCGTCCTCCGACCTTGAAGCTGCCAGGCGGAGCGTTGCAGGCCGGGGAGCACCTGGGACAGGCGGTCGAGCGCGAGGTCCTAGAGGAGACAGGAGTCAAGGCCGTGTTCGAGTCAATCGCCTGTTTCCGCCAATGGCACGGCTACCGGTACGGGAAATCGGATATCTACTTCGTGGGCAAGCTGCGGCCCCTCAGCAAAAAAATCACCATGCAGGCCGATGAGATCCAAGAATGCCTCTGGATGCCGGTGGATGAATTCATCGGGTCCGAAGACATCAGCAACTTCAACAAGCAGATAGTCCGCGCCGCGCTGGAATCCGACGGCGTGGTCCAATCGTTCATAGAAGGGTTTGCTGGTCCCGACACCCGGGAGTATTTCATGCCCAGGCACTTGGTTGACGGCTCGGGAGTAGTGCCCTTTCCCGCGGACCCCAAATCGTTGGCCTAGGGGCTTAGGCCGCATTTGCACACATTTTCCACACCATTTTGGCGGGCAAACATCATAAAATCGGGTCACAAGGTTGGTCCGTATGGACCATGGCGGCGGCACTGACTGTACTTGGCTCATTTGCACACACCGGTCAGGATAGATATATGGCAGCAAGAGTAAGACATTCGAATTTAGATCACGAAGGTTGGGCGCCCTATGCCATCCTTGGGGTCTATCTTGGCTTGTTCCCGGTATTTGTTGCCTTGGTAATAGACCGGCTGATTGTCTGACTACGGTCTGCCCCCTTCTGTCCCCGTAACATCCGCATTTACCTCCCGGCGACAACTTCCCCCGGTAATTCCAGATCCCTTCCTTCGACTCCACCACCTCCCTTTCCCATGGCTTGGGCGTTACTCCAACGGTCGCTTGCGGCTCAAATGTCATTCTGAGCGAAGCGAAGAATCTAGAGCCTCTGGGAATTTACCACGGCAAATGGGAACCACCAATTAGATTCATCGCCGCTGCGGCTGGCTCAGAATGACAGTTTGGGGCAAGACCTATGACCTGGGACATCGTCCAACGTTGCATTCATGAGCGCGTTAATCTCTGGGAGAGTGTTAGCAACCAGCAAAAGTGGGACACATTGGGAGCCGAGAGATCAGGGGCTGGATGGAGGTCTGGTGAGCTCCCTGAGGGCCCTGTTGTAGCGTCGTCGCCGTTCGGTGGTTTGAGCCTTCACCTCCTTCCTGCGTTGTAGGATCTCTTGCCGTCTTCCCTTGAGCACGTCTGATGGTGTCACGTTGCCCAGAGCCTTGTGATAGCGCCGGTAGTTGTAGTAGCTGACGAAGGCCGCGATAGCAGCCTCAAGGTCGGCGGGCAACTCATAAGGCACCTGGTTGACGTCCCGTTTGATGGTCTGGTGGTAGCGCTCCAGCTTCCCGTTGGTCTGAGGGTGGAAAGGAGTTGCTAGGATGTGCTTGATGCCAACCATCCCCAGGTAGTCCCTGAATGCTCTTTAGACATAGCCTGGACCGTTGTCACTCAGCAGCCTGGTGCGGTCTGTGACTGGAACTTGGTCCATGCTGGTCGTGTCCACAGCATCCTGGACCACCTCGATGAAGGAGTCGGCCGTCATATCTTGCTGAAGCCTGTGAGCCAGGATGAAGCGGGAGTAGTCGTCCATAACGGTGACCAGGTAGTAGTAGCCCCAACCAACCACCCTGAAGTATGAGGCATCGGTGGCCCACATCTGGTGAGGTCCTGTGGTCTTGCGGTGGTACTCCTTCCCCGCGGCCAACCGCATCTCAGGCCGCTTCACTAGGCCCTCCCTGCCCAGGATACGGTAGACGCTGGACTCTGAGACTGAGAAGCCCTGGTTGTCGGTGATCCACGCGGCCAGCTGACGGCAGCTCAGCTCTGGCATCTCTCTGGCTGATAACAGGACTGAGCGTTCTTCCTGAATAGTAAGACGGTTCCATGGTGGCTGATCGCCTCCTGGTCGGTCCTCAAGTCCTTGTTGGTCTTGGCGTCCTGGGGCACGGGGATGGCCGTTTTTTTGAGACGGTACGCCTCCAGCGACAGATCGGCCACTAGCTCCTTGAGTTCCCCGTTCTCTCGCTTGAGCTGCCCTACCTCATGCTGAGTGGCGTCCCGAACCGAGTCACGGGTCAACCTCTCCTTGCCCGCCTCCATGAACTCTTTGGTCCACGAGTAGTAGGAGTGGGGCTTGATCCCCTCCCGCCGGCACAGGTCGTTGACTGTGACCTCGCGGCGGAAGCCCTCCAGAACAATTCGGATCTTGTCTTCGGAGGTGTACTTACGTCGGGCAGCCGCCTTCACTGTACGGACGAAAGACCTGGTCTGCTCGCTTCGTTCCTCGGCGGCCTCTGCTTTGCTTACTTCTAATTGGGACACATCTGCTCCTTTCTGTGGGTAACTCTACCCTCATTTCAGGAGCTCACACCACCCTCCGACTCTCGGGTTTTCCTACCCTTATATGTGTCCCATTATCGCTGACGGTCTACAGACGACCTTCAAGCGGCGCCACCGACAAGTCGGGATATGAAATGCGGCGTTACCTAGCGGACCGGTTCCATATCGAGACAATCGTGACTTCCCACGATCCAGAGCGCATATACTTTTCGGAAAACACGGACATCGGTGAGATCCTGCTAATCTGCCGTCGATGGCCGAAGGGCAAAGGTCCCAAACCACCGACCCAGGTCATCAACCTCATCGTCAACCCACCCACCCCGTCCGAGGCGATTTCCGTCGCTTGGGATATCGCGAACAAGGTAGTGGAATCCCGGGGTTATGGCACCGTACAACTCTGGCCGAGATCCAGAATAGCCAAAGGAGACTGGGGAGCGGTGCAGTTCCTTTCCCCCTATCTGTGCGAGCAGTTCAACCAGTTGGAGGAAGGCAAGCTATTCCGAATAGTGACTCTGGACAAAGTGGCAGCTGTCGGACCAGAAGGGAGGCGGGTCAGGGACGCTTTTACCCGATCCGCCGTCCCCAACACAAGCGGCCAACGAGCATTGTGGTTCCACGACACCGAAGTGACTCAGTCCATGGCGGCAAAAACCGACACGCACATCTCAGCGAAACCAAGCAAGAAGAATTTGGCCGAGAAGTACTGGGGACAACGGGGCAGGTTGCTGCTACCGCACCGCATGCGCCTCAACACGGTGAGATCGTTCGCCGTCAGGCTGGACATTCCGGCATTGGGGTCGTCGTGGACTCCATGCAACCTCACCCAAAAGGGTACCGAGAGAGAGGACCTGGGAAAATCCATCAGCGTGTACCTGAATTCCTCGGCAGGCATTCTGGCCATGCTCGGAAGTCGTTCAAACCGGGTCCCATCGTACCCTCGATACTCACTGGACGACCTGAGGAGCATCCCTATCCCTGACTTCAAGGCACTCGGGCCGGCGACGGTCCAAAGGCTAGCCGAAACCTACGACAAACTTTCCGAAGCCGAGTTGAAGCCCCTGCCGGAAAACGAGATCTGCGAGACCCGCCGGGAACTGGACACCGCGGTAGCCTATGGACTGGGACTCGACGGGGAAATCGTCGCTACCATCAGACAGCACTTGGCAAGTGAGCCATCAGTCAGGGGAGAACGGTACTCCGGGCTCAAGACGACCCAATAGCCTAGAGAGGGTGGGACGCATCTTTGAGCAGAACACCATCCCATACCGAAGATACTTCGAGGATATGCAATGGTGCCAGACGGAGTTTTACAAGGCCTACACCGAGGACGGGGAGTTCCGGGAGTGGCTCAACGGGGAGATGTTCCGGGCGACCTACCACTGACAAACAATTACAAAGTAGGAGCAAGTGGCATTGAGATACTCGGAAAGGTTGGCGGCAATCAAAAGAGTTGTGCGAGTAATACCAACTGGTCGTGTATTGAATATGAAAACAGCAACATTCATGGCCATTGGCATATTTATGTACCTAAACATATACCCAAAAAGGTCTCCAGTCGGGTAGCATTCTCGGTTAAAGTCGCAGCGACGCCAAGCGGCCTGTTCCTTTTCATCCAGGCTGTTCCGCCGTCGGGTGGTAGCATCGTCACGTTCTGCATTGCGGAACGTTCCATACGCCCGCCCTCGCGCTCACGTCAATCGCGGACTGTTTGCCGAACGTCAATTCGATGAGGTGCTCCAACTCTTTGGTCAGTTCCCGGCTGACGACTGCAGCCAACCCTTGGCACGACGCCGTTTACCATTGGGGATATGCTTCTCTGGGCGCCGCGCCCTCGCCGTTCACTATGGCGGGACCGACGCCTAGCCCGCCAGACATGGTTAGGTTAGCGCCCAATCGGGCAAGTTCCCGCGGTCTACTTGCGGTCGCATCGGGTTTTGCGGACTGCCCGCGCTCAAACAATCGGTTGCCCCCGGCCATTTTCTTACGCTTGAGCCCTTCTTGCAATAGAGAAGGAGGGCACCATGGTCTACTGAAACGAGTCGCCGAGACCTCCACCCCGCAGTCCGAGCCCCTGGAGGGCATGGTCCCCAACAGCGCCGGCGGCCACGCCTACCCCGTGGACGACATGACCCGGCTCCGACGGTTCCTCATCCTAGGCTCCGAAGGTGGCAGCTACTACGCCGACGAACGCAAGCTGACCCTGGAGAACGCCGCGGCCGTCAAGCGGTGCATTGAGAACGACGGAACCAACGCCGTCTATGAGATCGCTTACATCAGCCGACACGGACGGGCTCCCAAGGTAGGCCCCCCGCTCTTCGCCCTCGCGATGGCCGCAACCTACGGGCACCCGGGCACCCGGGAACTGGCTTTCGGATACTTGCCACAGATGGCCCGGACTGGCAGCCAGCTCCAGATGTTCATTGACTACATTGGAACCATGCGCGGCTGGGGCCGCGGTCTCCGGCGGGCCGTGGGCAAATGGTACACCGAGAAGGATATCAAGCACGCTGTCTACCAGACGGTCAAGTACCGGCAGCGGTACAACTGGACCCACCGGGACCTGCTCAGGAAGGCCCACCCCAAGGCTGTTGACGCAATGGGCGACCTCTTCGCCTGGATCACCCAGGATGCGTCGCTACCGGATGACCCGAACTTCGCCCTTATCCATGCCTACGAGCAGGCCAAGACGGCCGACCCCACGGCCCTAGCGAGACTCATCAGGGCACACGACCTGACCTGGGAGATGATGCCATCCGAGCAGCTGGACAAGCCGGAAGTATGGGAAGCCCTGGCTGAGCGCATGCCCCTCACGGCCCTGATCCGTAACCTCGCAACCCTAACCCGGGGAGACGTTATCGCCCCGATGAAATCCGCATGGGTCTGCGAGCGGCTGAACGCCATTGGCAATGCCCGCACGGAGGACTTCACCCGTATCCATCCCATCGCGGTTCTGTCCGCCCTCCTGACCTACCGCGCCGGCAAGGGCGCCAGGGGCCACCACACCTGGACGCCGGTGCCGCAGGTCGTCGACGCATTGGACCAAGCCTTCGACCAGTCCTTCGACACGGCGCCCCAGACCAACCAGCGGTTCTACCTGGGCATCGACGTGTCGGGATCCATGGCCTCCGGTGCGGTCGCGGGTGTGCCGGGACTCACTCCCCGGATGGCGGCCGCCGCCATGACCATGGCCATCGCCCGCAGGGAGCCCAACTACTACATCGCGGGATTTGCCGCTCGCGATGGTTCCCGGTTTAGCTCCATGAGGAGAGGGGACATCATGGCCCCGTTGTCCATCACCGCCAGCGACAGCCTGAACGACGCGATGCACAAGACCCAGAGCCTCGACTTTGGGGCGACCGACTGCGCCCTCCCGATGCTGGACGCCCTCGAAAAGAAGATCTCGGTGGACGTGTTCGTTATTTTCACGGACTCCGAAACGTGGGCCGGCCCGGTCCACCCGGCCGAGGCCCTGCGGAAGTACCGCCAGGAGATGGGCATACCGGCCAAGCTGGTGGTGGTCGCAATGGTCTCCAACGGATTCACCATCGCGGACCCCGAGGACGCCGGCATGATGGACGTGGTGGGCTTCGACTCGGCAGCGCCGGCGCTGATCGCCGACTTCGCTAAGGCTCTGGACACAGAAACCCTGGCGGGAATCGAGCGCGACGTTCAGGACTCCAACGCTGGTCGGGTGCTGCCATGGGGAGAGGTCGAGAAGGACGTTGTCGAACCAGAAGATGTCCCGGCCGAGAACGTCGGGTACACGGACGACTTCTAAGCCAACGGAGGTGCAGGATAGGCTCTTGTTCCTGCGGATCAGGTAAAGAGAAAGGAGAATGGATAATATGTTCGTGCTTGAAGGAATGTACATCGCGCCTGATGGCTTAGAGAGCGAGAAGATAACGATTGGAGTAGATGATACGTCAGAAGGTTACTATCGCTGCTCTACGGAAATGTGGCATGTGGCAGTCCAAGCGTTTCGGGAAACCTTCGCAAAAATGGGTTTTGAGGAACAAGCTTTCCCTACTAAGGAGCAAGGGAGAAACTGATGCCTGAACCTACAGAGGGGCCATGGGTCGCAGCCCCGATCATCAATGGATTTCCGCAACATCCGGGCGAGGTGCGCGGACCTAATGGGCCAGTGGCTTACGTCAGCTTGGCTGTTCCCATCGAACAACGTCACGCAACGGTCTCCGTCTTGGCCGCTGGGTTGGAGATGCTGGAGATGTTGGAGTGGGCTTGCTCCCAATTGTGCCAATATCCTACTTGGTGCGAAGCCAACCATCCCGTGCGGAAACCCAAACACGATGCGATGCGGGCCGCCCTCGCCAAAGCCAGGGGGGAGTAAGGAGGGACGAGATGCCACACATAATTGAACGGACTACCCTAGAGGAAATTAAGGCGGCAGCTCCGGCCACCATCTGGTGGAGCGTTTCAACGTGCTGGTGGACGCATCGGGCCGAGGATTTGTGTAACTGGGGCGAACAACCCCACGGGTCTCCCCTGCGACCCTCGTGGCGGGATGCTGATGATGGGAGATGCAAGCGGATTCCTGGCAAACGCCGAAGCCAATCCCAGTTTCTACGGGAGCCACGGCTTGGACGCATTCATCGCAGCGCACAACGATAACTGCGTCGTGTCCCTCGCTGACCGTCACAGTACCTGCCTCCAGACCTGGCAGGAATACGACGATCTGCTAAGGCTGGCACCGTGGAGGCGCACGCCGGGGCCTTGGCACATAAAGGCAGGCTACGACTGGGTGATTGAGTCACAGGATGGAGCGTCTGTCGCAGGGGTATACACGCCTAGAGGGGTCCGCGAGGTGCGACAAGCCAACGCTCGCTTCATCGCCACCGCGCCCGACATGGAGAAGGCGCTGGAGGCTTGGCTTGAATGGGACGGGGAAATCCGGGAAGGACTATCGCCGCCTATGCTGGCCCGTGCCGCCCTCGCCAAGGCAAGGGGGGAGTAATGGAGCACACAGATGGGCCGTGGCATGTTGAACGGTCAGAATCTCAGTACATGGGTATGCCTAAGATAACCGTCTATCATCACGGGATATAAGTAGCTAGCGTAAATATGATGCACCTGCCTACGGCGGAGGCCGACGCTCGCCTCATCGCTGCCGCGCCCGACATGGAGAAGGCGTTGGAGGACCTGCTAGCCAAGTTGCATACCCTTGGTTACGTTCAGAAATCAACTGAAGTTGCCAATGCGCGGGTCGCCCTCGCCAAGGCCAAGGGAGAAACTGATGCTTGAGTTTTTAGGGGAACAATTTCAAGTGCATATGTACTATAGCCAAAGTGAAGCGACCGACACCCCACCACCACCCCCCACGGACTGCGCCATCTGGTGCGAGCCCTGGCCTATGCCCTGGTGGGAACGAGTGCTGGTGTTCTTCCGCCTCCGCCAGCGGCCATACTACACAATAATGTTTCCAGGTAACGACGGCTGGAGTACTTGGCCGGCCGTGGGACTAGGTGCCATATACATGGCCACAGGGGTGATCAAACCCGAGAGTGGCGCCGTAACGCCGCTGTGGAAAGCCCCCATAAAGGTGGCAGACTACAAACTGGAATGGGGATGGTGAAGCATGGGCATCACGGAACGGAACGCCAAGAATGACACGATAGACAAGTACCTGCGTTTCCACTGGGGCAACTATCCCCATGTGTTCACCGGCGCCCTCGAAGGCAAGACCCAACGGGAAGGCGCCGAGATGTTCACGAACCAGATCGTCAAGATGGCCCAGGAGGACGGCATCGAGTTGAAGCCGGCCGACGTGGCCAGACGCGCCGCAGATCACCTGGTGAGCCAGGACCGGCCCGGGGTCCATTGGCGCACCATGGACGACTACGGGAGGGACTTGGAGGCGAGCAAATAATGAAACTGAACGAGTGCCCTAGCGAACACAGCTCCTATGGCCTCCACTGTTCCTGCATACGACAAGGGCGGTCAAGCCACCAGTGCTGTCACTGTGGATATGAACGGCGGGCGGCCGGAGAGGAACACCCTCACGATTCACATTGGCTTGCCATAATGAAAAGAGAACACGCGAAGATTAAATTGATGGACCTCGGCTACCCTTCTGAGGCAATTGAAAAAATGGACATCCCCGGAAGCATCATGAGCCGGGTAATCCCGTATGGCTGTTTAAAGCCGTACTAATAGGAAGGAGGGATAGCCCTGGTCGCCTTTCCACTATCCTTTCAAGGAGGTCACTGATGACTCTTAATAGCACATATGCCAATCTAGGCTCAGTCACTCTACCCGTTTGGCAGGAACGGCAGAAGTACATGCACACCTTCGACCCTCAGTCTCCCAAGATGGCCGAGGGGTTTGAGGACTACCTGGCTCCGGTTGCTCTGCTTTGCCAAGCTGCACAGGGCCTAACCTGGAGTCCCATACATGAAGCCCACATGACGGTCGACGAGAAGATCGTGCAGCCCGGCATGTCTCAGCGCCGGCCTGGCGCCCACGTAGACGGGTGCTTCATGTATGGAACTCAGAGATGGGGGCATCCTCCTGTCCCCAGTTGGGCACACTACTGGAACAACCTTCCGCTGCCCCGGATGTCCATCATCGTGGCCGCCAGCGTCCCAGGCTGCATCGTCTATGACGGGAACTTCCAGGGCGAACCGGCATCCGACGGGGACCTAGAGCATATCCGAGACCAGCTTGGCCCCGGATACCTGTTGCCGGCCAACCAGGGCTACCTGCTCTCCCCCGATTGCGTCCACGAGAGCATGGTCTTTGACGCGCCCACGAAGAGGACCTTCCTACGCATTGCCTTCGCCACGTAGAAACCATGAGGATCGAACGTTGCCAATGCCGTTGTGGCTGCGACATTAAAACCATTACAGCGATTTGCGTTACTTGCTGGAAAGGCAATTGTAGGCGAGGGAACCCTGGGGATGCCGGCAAAGCACCAGTGGCTAGTTAACCCCCAGGCCATCGAGGTCTGGGCCCACACAGCCCCGGCCCTCTGCTCTGAACCAAAATGCTACCTGGCTGCTAAGTACCAGGTGGCATTTCCACGTCAAGCTCCGGTCCTATTTTGTAGCCGTCACACCAAGCTCACGATCCGGCGGGCCATTGGGCAGATAGCGGACCTGGGCAAGATGCTGGCCGCCACCGCGGAGCGGGATGGTCAAGTGCTGCGCCATGGAGCCCGCTCGCACATCCACTGGCCCCAGGGCGCCAGGGTAGACGACCAGATGGAGGCTCTTGGGGACATGATGCCGAAGCGGGACCTGGGCTACTGCGGAGCCTACGTCGCGGTACGCTTCCTAGCGCGGGAGACCGCGGAGGTCACGTGCCCTGTCTGCAAGAGGAAGATGCGCCGCATCCAGATGACTTCCATTAATCCATGAAGACCATAGCGATCTTCAAGCCTCTTACGTAGGCTTCGGTATCCTCGGGTTTCGTGGCCCCACGTTCACTCCCACACTTGAAGCATTTGGGAGGAGTTCTGCGAACAATGAAGGCTGTAACCACTAGGCAATTTTCGTTGTCACAGTAAAATAGAGCCGTCTCAATCGGTCCCTCGGACATTACTCTTCTCCGTTGGCCTCACTGATGGCCGGGGTCCCTGCTGACCCTCTCCGGCACGTGGCGCAGAGCGGGGGCAGGGCCAGCACCAGCTTCTTCGAGCCACAGGTGACACAGACCAATGGCTTGCCCGGGGCACCATAGTAGTAGGATATTCGCTCCGAGAATGTAAGCCGTTCGGCAAACCGCCACTCATCTTTTGGCACGACCTTCCAACCATGGCACTTCACCCGGTGGGTATCGGTATGTTCCAACCAACCAACTAGCGTGACCGCCCGTCGAGTCATGAAGTTGGTTAGGCGAATCATCCGGCCACAGATCTTGCATTCGCGGGGCCAGACCCTACAACGATTATCTCCCATTACTCTCCTCTTTCTCCGTGGGCCTTGGCGATGGCGACTTCCAACCGCTTACGAGTTGTTATGTCTATCACATTTGAACGATATTCAACCATGAAGGCCGCCGCCGCGTCCAACAGCTCCCGTGTGGCCGCGATCAAGTGTGCGTTGGCCACCATTACTTCATCCGATGGTGCGCCCGCTGCTTCAAGGTCTCCGGCAACGACAGCTTCATACTCATAGCACGGATTAGTGCAATCGCCGAAGTTGAGGCAATCGGACGGCTCACACATTGTCCGGTGAATAACCCACGAAGCAGGTCTTGCCATAACTGTCGCTTGATTCTGATTGTTTCCTGTTCAGATGAAGCTGAATATATGGCGTGGAGGGCCGCTAGTACTCAGTCAACTTGGTTTTGGCATTTGTTTAAGAAAACGGACAATTAGGCTATCTTGCCTGGTGGGAAGTGTTGTTGGCGGGGGTGGCAGTGATGGTCCGGGACAAATACGCGGTGCGGCTGGCACAGGAACAACGGGAAGAGCTCCAGCGACTGATCCGGGTTGGCAAAAACTCAGCCCGAGTGACCGCTAGAGCGCGGATTCTCCTCAAGAGCGACGACGGTTGGCCAGCGCCCCAAGTGGCTGAAGCCCTGGATGTGGCCCTGGGCACCGTGTACCGGGTCAAGCAGCGCTTTACCGAAGAAGGGTTGGCGGGGGTTCTGAAGGATCGTCCCCAGGCCAACCGGCGCCGGAAGCTAGACGACCGGGGCGAAGCCCACCTCATCGCTCTGGCCTGCTCCGAACCGCCGGAAGGGCATGACCACTGGACCCTGCGCCTTTTGGCGGGCCAGGTGGTGGAGTTGGGGTTGGCGCCCTCCCTATCCCACGAGGGGGTCCGCCGGCGGCTGAAAAAAACGCGCTCAAGCCCTGGCAAAAGAAAGAGTGGTGCATCCCCAAGGTGAGCGCCGAGTTCGTGGCCCACATGGAGGATGTGCTGGACCTGTACGCCGAACCCTATGACCCAAAGCGGCCGGTGGTCTGCTTTGACGAGACCTCCACCCAATTGCTGGCCGAGACCCGGGCGCCGATGCCACCCCGGCCGGGACGCCCCCAGCGGCAGGACTACGAGTACCGGCGGGAGGGCACTCGAAACCTGTTCCTGACCTGCGAACCGATGGCCGGTTGGCGCCACGTGCAGGTTACGGAGCGGCGCACGATGGAGGACTTTGCCCAACAGATGCGCTGGCTGGTGGATGAGGCCTATCCGGAGGTCGAGGTGGTCCGGGTCGTCCTGGACAACTTGAACACTCACCGCATGGCGTCGCTGTACGAGGCGTTCCCGGCAGCGGAGGCCCGGCGGATTGCCAAACGGCTGGAGTTCCACTACACCCCCAAGCACGGAAGTTGGTTGAATATGGCGGAAATCGAGTTCAGCGTACTGTCCCGTTCCTGCCTCAGACAGCGGCTCCCCGACGAGGAAGCTCTCGGGCGGGAGGTCCAGGCCCTGGTTACGGAGCGCAAACACCGCCCACGCCACCATCAACTGGCGCTTCAACACCCATGACGCCCGAACCAAACTGCACCGCCTCTATCCCTTTGATTCCAAACATGACTGAGTACTAGAGCCCGCGTCAGGCATCTCGTCGGCGTTGGCTATGACGCAGGCGACCGCGATATCCTCGACCATCATCCGTAGCTGCAAGCAGATGGGCTCGACCATGAATGTGGATACTCTGCCCATGGATTCAGCGCTGTCCATGATCCAGTCAATGTGCTCTTTGCGCCCTTTGATGGCCTCCCTTACCCTACTACTGCGTCTGCCAGTCCCTGCTAAAGAGGGGCAAAGGTGGCTGCGATACCCCCCAGGCTCAACGCCCGTCGCTTCGAGGAGCTGATCGTCAGGAGGATTCGCTACAGCATCCTCACCGAAGGCCTCAACAACGAACTGACGAAGGTCGTTACCAAAGAGCTGGATGGCTTGGTCCGCGAACAAAGAAGGAGACTGGAGACCGTCGAGTCTGAGCTTGCGGACGTGCGGCGCCGGCTGGGCCGGCTCTGGGATATCGTGGAGACCGACGACGACGTCCCGGCTGACGCGGATATCCGGATTAAGGCCAACGCTGAGCGTCGAAGCCTTCTTGAGGCATCGTTGAAGGAGGCTCAGTCCATCCTCTCACAGCGCAAGTCGGTCAAGAGCGATTCGGAGACCATCACGGCACTGGCGCAGGAGATGGGCGAGTTTCTTAGGGAGAGCGAGTTGTCCGAGCGCAAGGCCTTTGCCGAAACCTTTGTCAGGGAGATCGTGGTCATGCCAGGTAAGGCCGTGATCCACTACGCTGTCACCATGCCCGGCGACAGCCATATGCCCGGGGCGGACTCCGAAGAGGTCCCCTTGGACGGCTCAGCGAAGCCTGCTTCCAAGACCCCAGGCTAGAGTGACGTGTTCAAATCGACGCAGTACGCTTTCTGGGCTCGAGCTCAAATTGACTCAGTTGGCAGTAGCTTACAGCCGGCGTTGTAGTTCGACGCGAAGGGCCCATGCTGTCCAACCGAGGACACTGAGGGATGACCTCAGGGGGGTCATCAACCTGGCATGTCTTCAGACCGAGCGTCCGATTCCGTCTCGGGATCCTCGGGTTCAATGCCTAAACTGATACCAAGGTGAAATACGCATTGGGGAAGATCTCAAGAGTGGGGTAGGGTAGTCCTCCAGGTACAGGTGGAAGAGCTTCAGTGGGTCCCATAAGCTAATCTTCATCGTCCCACAAATGTAGATTCCACTTTGGCTTTAGTTTAGGATCGCTCGAATTCTCTTTTGATCGGGCAGTGTTGGGTTCTCCGAGGCCCTCCAGCCAATCCCGCGCTGCCTGTTCAACATCGGCTTCGATGAGTGTGGTCATGGACTGGCCACAGTTGTTGGCGCCCAGGGAACAGGTTCCACTTGGCCGCGCCATTGCTGGGTCAAGCGGTTTGCATAGATTCCGTTGTAATCAAATGACTTCAGCAATAGCATTTCTACGTACCACAGACCTAACTCCCTAGCTTGGCGATAGACATCAACGGATAGGATGCCATACGACATATCCTGGTGAATCAAGTCATTGCGAATCTCGACTATGGTGTGGGGCCCGTGGTCGAACCCATTGGCTATCCGTAATTGTTCCAATGCCGTGCATGACGGAGGAATCTTGCAATCAACCCCCGCCTGGCTCAAGGCCCGCGCTATCCATTCTCCCTCCGTTTCTCTGTCTTTCCTCCTCATTTGCTTGGCAGTCAATTTCTTGCCGACCTGTAGGAAAGATAGACGTTCGAGAGCTGCCTGCGACAATACAATGCTCGAATGGAGTGCCTTCTGCGCGTTGCTATCCAGATACCATTCTAAGGCGATACGCGTCCGGTCATTCCGCTGGAATCCTTGGAATTGCGCCCAGAATCCTGGAAATACGTCCTCAAGGATTTGGCCATTGCGAGTATCAAACCAAGAACGATATGCCTTCCAAGTTTCCACGTTGGAGACCTCCCATTGCTCCCAAACAGGTTCACCGGCCTGATTGGTTCCTGTCAAGAGCGTCAACCCGCAATAGACTCCACGTGCAAATGAACAGAAGAGTCTCAGTGCCTCAATTACCGATTGCACGGACTCTTTCGAAAACGACTTGCCATCACACCGCCTCACGGATCCCCGGTGAGTAAGTCCAAAGCCCTGTTGTTGAGATAGAGAGTTCTGCACTTGCCTAATATTGTCAACTGCCCTGATCTCTACGAGCCAAGGAGGGCCGTTCAGTTGGGTTGCCTTGCTTACCCGAAACCCTTTTCTGCCATCGTCGGAAACAAAAGACTCAACGGAGCCCTGCTTCATGAAATCTGGAAAGTTAATCAGCCCAAAATGAACCGAGTGCAGAGGTTCTCCCGTGTCCAGACCAGTAACAGAGCTATCTACAGGAACCAGGCTTGTTCCATAGGGCCTCACCCCTACTTGGATGCCAGTCTTCAATCTAACGGCCGTAGATTCATTCTGAAGGAGGTCGTTGGCCAAGAGGCTGTGGATCGCTGGAGAATCGTGAAGAACCTCAAAGCGGATATCTGGCACAGGAGAGAGGCTGAGCAGAACCTGAGCCTGACTGGAAAGGCCTGCTTTCGGGAACTCAATATCGACTTCCGCTAATGCAATCTCAGCATTTGCATAATATGTGGGTTTCATCTGTTCTGTCCCTGTTCCATTTCAATTTCCCCCACCAATACGCCACAGCTCTGAACGCCAGTCAGAAGTGTTGGCCTTCCCACTGGATTCGGTTTCCGGGTTAGCTACACAAGGAATCTGGGAACGCCGCCGTACTCGACCGAGATAACGGCGGACTCGGCGGCCTTGTCGTGCCGAGGCTGCGGAAGGCTCATGCAGGTTCTCCCTCATCGGGTTGAGACCGCCCTGCCAAAGCAGCGGAGAGTCTTGCCACGAAGTCGTCCACCTCATCGGTGCTGTGGAATAGGCCCTCTAACCCCTGGGCCGATTCTCTCTCCTCTGGAGAGCTGCCGCTCCAGCGCCGCACGTCGCACTCCGTTGTGTTGTCCGGCAGCCAGGATAAGAGGGACCCGGTGGGCGATGTGGGTGGCAGGGCTGCCGCCGCGCCGGCCCCGAAAGCCGCGCTTGGCCTTGGCCCGGGGCAGGTAGTACCGCCAGGAGTAGTCCTTCTTCCGGGCCATCTGGGCGTAGATGAACCGGTAGATGCTCTCATGGGAGATGATCCGTCGCCCCTCGTCCAGCGCGAGACGCCCGGCCACCTGCGCCGGAGACCAGCCCGCGCCCAGACCGGCGAGAACCACTCCCGCAGCGGACCGTCCCGCTCCAGCCGGGAGCCCCGCCAACGACGGGCGTGGGCCTGCTGGTTTGCGTAGCGGGGCTGGTAGCCCAGGGTGCGGGAGCCGTTGCGCTTCAGCTCCCGAGCCACCGTCGATGGCGGGCGATCCACACCTGCTGCGATTTGCCGGAGCGAGGAGCCCTGGGAACGTAGACGGGCAATCTCACACCGCTCTTCCATGGTGACCTGCGTATATGCTTTTCCCATGCCAACACCCTACTCTGGTGTTGCACTTCGTTTGTGAATTTAGGCCTGTCGCCATCTAGTATATACCTTAACCATTAGGTCGCAGCCCCATTGATGCACTGCCCTGCGCCCAAGTCGCAAGTAGTGTCGTGAGTCTGTCGCAAGTTTTGGCACGAGTTTGTCGCAAGATCAGACGGTTCCATCTGCGAGGACGTATTCGAGCCGGTTCGTGCTGCCCCGGCGGAGAAGCAATCCCTTCTCTATCAGTCCCCTGAGGTCACGTTGGAGCGTGCGCCGCTGAATTCCTGGGCACAGATTCTCGAACTCGTTGATGGTAACTCTCCCGGACTCCAGCACATGACAAAGGGCGAGCACCTGTCGATCCGTCAGGTCGTGCCGGCGAGCGAGGATGTCCTGCTGAATCGCCAACTCTCCTCGCCGCTTGACCTCGGTGAGCTGGGTAGCAAGGCCGATAGTGAAAAATTCGATCCAACCCGTCATGTCCATATCCGTCTGTCGTACACTCTGGAGAGCACGGTAGAAGGCCATCCGGTCCCGGTCGTAGTACTCGCTGATGGTGAACAGCCGCTTGAAGTCGTAGCCCGCCCGGTAGAGACACAGGGTCGAGAGCAGCCTTGACGTGCGGCCGTTGCCGTCCAAAAACGGATGAATGTGAACCAGCTGGAACTGGGCGATCCCACTTGCAATGACCGGATGTATGTCGCTTGCCCGGTTCAACCAACTGACGAGCTCGCGCATGAGAATAGGAACGTCACCAACCGGAGGCGGTGTGTAGATCGTTTCGCCGGTCGCCGAGTTGACGATATAGTTCTGGACACGCCGATACTGCCCCGGCGCGGCGGACCCGCCACGGACGCCAGCCGCCAGGTGCTTGTGGATTTCAAGGATCAGTCTCTCGGTGATTGGACCGCCATCGTTCAGGTACGTGCTGACGAACTTGAAAGCGTCACGGTAGTTGAGCAGTTCGCGGGTGTCGTCCGGGTCCGCCCCAGGAACGTCATCGCCCGCCAGAAGGTCTGCTGCCTCCTCAATCGTAAGGCGAGTGCCCTCGATATGGGTCGTGTGGTGCGCTTCGAGAAGGAACGCCCGCGAGCGCATAGAGTCGATCCACTCGTCCGACAGACTCGCAGCGTCAAGGAACCCGCGGGCGCGCTCAATCTCGGTGAGGGCCGCTGCGATTGCGTTCGTAATGGAGAAGCGCGGAATGAACCTCATACTGCTTTCGTCCCTCTCTCCTACACCGAGACCACTGTGTCCATATCCCCTGCGGCCAAGGCGTTCATGTAGGCGAGAATGAGGTCCCGTGTGCGATAGGAGCTGAATTGAACCTCGTCTTGCCGCTGGACTATAGGGAAGGTGTCAAGCACGTAGCCCGCGTCCTCTCTGGATAACCCGTAGAGATGGAAGTAGAGGGCGTCGAGCCGCGCCCGCAGATGTCGGCGCTCCTCCTCATCCCAGGTGAACGGCGGGCCGTCATAGCCGAGGTCACGGGCGAATGGGGCCATGTCGTGCGCCGTGTAGGTGAGCCTCAGCACATGGTCCCGGACGAGGTCGCGGGCCGTCTTGTCACCGAACCGCTGAGCGTAGTCGTCGGGCGCGACAACGGGGAGTTGTTCGAGGATGAACAAATTCAAGGTCTGGCCTTGTACCTTCTGCCGCGTCGCGAAGTCGAAAACCATGGCATTGAGATTTGCAGCCAGCAACCATTCCTTGCGGTCTTCTGTTTCCGGCTTGAGAATTGGCACCTTGTTTCCGAATCCGACAGCAGGAAAAAGCGCGGCGATAAACGTCCTCACGTTTGTAGGCGCAGTAATCTCCTTGAATCCGAGAACCCAATTCATTCCTGGAGCCCAGCCGCATTCGGATTCCGGCACCCAGTATTGAGGATCAGGCAGCCAATCCGGGTTGGCGTGCTCTTCAGCAGTGGCCTCTCGTGGCTGCGCCGGCCTATTCAGGTTCTCAGGGTTGACGACGACGCTGGCGGCTCGGTGATCTAACGCCTGCACCATCTTGCCCTCGTACAGGGGCAGGTACAGATCGTCGCCCCGCTTCCAGCGATTGCCCTGCACCGGATAGAAGCCCTCCGAATCGAGTTGGGTCGCCGTCCGAAACAGGTGTGAATCGTTGGTCATGTGAAACATTGTGGCGTACCGAACGGGCCACGCTTTGCGCTCCTCGCCCTGTGAGCGGTCGACGAGCACGGGATGCCGCTCGTAGATGCGCCGGGTGATGTCCGCGTCCCGCCTCGTGCGAAATATGGGCGCGGTGCCGGTGTTCGGGTTCACACGGGTGAAGTCCGAGGGGGCCAGGGGGAAGCAACGGTTCGGGTCGCTGATGGTTTCGATATCGTGTAGGAAGAAGGCGCACTCAGTCTCGTCGAACCGCCGTTCCGCACCGCCGAATATCAGGGCGCAGAACTTGAACCGGGAGTCCACGTCGGGGAAGAAGGGCGGTAGCCCCGTTCCGAGTCGTCGATTCTCGAAGTCGAACAGCCCGGACACGCGGCCGCTGGTGGAGACGGACTTGAAGAAGTCCGCAGCCGTCTTGTCGGCGTAGATGCCGGAGGGCGTGAGCAGCCCGACGAATCCGTCCGGCTTGATCAACCCCATGGCGCGCTCGACGAACAGCGAATAGAGGTTGATGTCGCCGCCGCCCAGCAGGGGATAGTTCCCGGACGCGCGAATCAACTCGCCCAGCTTATCCGCTCGCTCCTTCGCGGCGTCGAATTCGTCCGCCAGAGGCGCTCCCTTGTCACGCAGTTGCTGAATGCCTGTTTTCCGTGCGGCCGCTGTCGGGGCCAGAGCCAGCTCCGGTGAGCGCGTGGCGAACCACTCCACCTCTTGGAGTTTGATGCGGTCCCACGGCGGGTTGCCGATGACGGCGTCGAAGCCGCCAACCGGCTGTTCTTCCTGCCACCGCTGCCAGACGCCGGGGAAGGCCGCCTCCCAATGCAGGAAGCCTTCGCGGTCCGCGACGGACCGGGCATCGCTCCACAACTCTTTGAACCCTGACCAGGAAGTGTCATCGCCGCCGGTCTCTCCATCCCCAACGGCGTCAGGACCCCGCGCCAGGAGACTGTACGCCTCGTTAGGCCGGCTGGCCAGAGCTTCAACCAGAGGAGTCTCGAGCGCGGTGCGCGCTTTCCCCTTCATGTCCGAGGTCAGCCAGCGCAGGCCGCACACGAAATCAAGCAGGCCTCGAAGGTTGGCCGTCGTGTCCTCGACTCCACGGAACAACTCGGCCGACTCCCGGACCTCCGCAACGTCCGCGTCCGACATCTCCTCTATGCGCTGCATCCCACCAGTGGCGGCCTCCGCGCCGGCGATGGCGGAGCTTGCGAACAGCCCCCCAAGCCGGTTCAACTGAGCCGTGGCCTCCGGAACACGGAGACCGACCAGGGAGTCGCCGCAGCGGAGGTGGTGGTCCAAGAACGACAGCGGGGCGCCGACCGTGAAGCTGTGCAGCCACAGCGACACCTTGGCGAGCTCGACGGTGAGCGGGTTCTTGTCCACGCCGTAGATGCAGCGTTTCAGCACCATCCGCCGGATGATGGATTGGTCGGTCAACTGGGCCTCGTCCATAACCCAATCCGACGCTTGGGCTCGCTGGAGGATGTCTCGCCGAATTGCCGCCACCCGTTCCACAAGCGGGGATGAGTACTCGCCGTCCAGCCACTCCGGCGCCGCCGGCGCGTACTCCGCTACCTCCGCAATGTAGTCCGATAGGAAGTCAACGGCGGTGACCAGAAAGTGACCGCTTCCCATCGCCGGGTCCAGCACCTTCAGGTCGAGCACGGCTTCGGCCGGGTCCAGCGCAAGCAACTCGGCGTGTCGCTCGGCGATGGGACGATGGTCACTCCGCAACTCCTTCGACCTGTCCTCAAACGCCTTCAGTCGCTCTTCGGCCAGCGGCTTCAGGGTCCGGTCGACGATCAGGTCGACGAGCTCTTGAGGCGTGAAGAAGCTGCCGCTGTCCTTGCGGGCGTAGCTGTTGGGGCGCACTACGATCCCGCCATTGTCCTCCCGGACAGGCTCACGTTCCAGGAGCCTCTCGTAGATGGAGCCAAGCTGCTGCACGGACATGTCCCGGTAGTTGACGAAGTGGCGTGCGCCTTCCGTCTCCGTGTGGCTTAGGTCGTAGATGATGTCGCCGACAATCTTGTCCGTAAGGCGGGCCGTCCTGAGCAATGGAGCGGCTTCGGATGCAAACAGGCCGCCGTTGTAGGGCGGCAGGCCGATGGACTCGTCGCCCTCGTCGATTTGGCGGAACAGCGTCATCAGGTGGTCGTAGTAGCTGGAGGCGCTGGCGGAGAAGACGCCGCCGCCTTGCATCCTGTGCGCCACGTGGTCGCGGACCGGCTTCCGCAAACCGTAGTCTTCGTACCGCCGATCGTTCACAGGAAGCAGTCCCCGGTCCTCGGCGTAGAGCACGAAGAGCAGCCGGTAGAGAAGGATAAGGGCTGCGTGGCGGACGCGTGACAGATCTTCGCCGGTGCCGTCGGCCAGGGCTTGCACCAGCTTGGGAAAGACCCTCTCGAATACGACGCTGGATAGGTCCTGCGCCACCTTCTCCTCGTACCGCCTCCCCTGAGCTAGCGCCGCTTCCAGGAAGCTGGTCGTGGCCCCCTGCTGCGGGGTGAAGGAATCGCGACGGAACAGCAGGTAGAAGAGGCGGAGCCCGTCCTCGCCGCCGGACTCCAGCATCTCTCCGAGGTCGGCCTCGAAGTAGCCGGTGGCGCGTGGGCGGGCGCGGTAGTCATAGAGACGCCACAGGCCGCCGTTGGTCAGGAACCCCCACCGGATTCGGCTCTCCGACTCGATGTCAGCCGTCGAGAGGTATCGGAGAATTTGGCCGTGGGGCGTCCTGGATTGGCGTCCGGTGTCCCTGTCGCGGGCATCGAGGGAGAGACCGAACCGCTTGCTCTCCTCCACCACGATGGCATCCCGGAATCGTTCCTCAGGGATGGTCCTCCCGGCGGCGCGCTCCTTAGATGCGGCATCGGTGAAGAGGAGATAGTCGGGTATGTCCTCGTTGCGGGTTGTCCCCTGCTGGGGAAGGTAGTCGGCCCATCCCAAGAGTTCCAGTACCGGGCGAATCAGCTCCTGCTCGGTGACGGCCTCGTTGGGGCCTTCGGAGCCGCTCAGCGCGTCGTAGCGTTGACGAACGCCATTCCGAAATGCGGCAAATGCCGTCGAGTCCGAGATGGACGTGCGCCACTCGGCGGTCGCCTTTATGCCTTCGGTCAGGAAGTAGTTGGTGAACAGATTGCCGGGCATGTCAGGTCCTAACCTCCGGTTTCATGTCATCACTCCAAGAGCACACTGATCTGCTCCAGCGCCTCTCCAACAACCTGCCGGGGGGCATGGCTCTCGAAACGGGCGCGTCTCGCCCGCCAGTCCAGGCTCTTGACCTGGTCGGCCAGCACAACTCCCGAGACGCTGCTTGTCGCGGGGAGGAGTACTTCAAAGGGGTATCCCTTGACTCTTGACGTTATTGGACGGGGATTATCTACTCGACACAAGACCCATTCAAGAGAGAGGGCATCATGGACTGGGATAAGATCCATAGTATTCAGGATCTTCTTGACCCCACAAGCTCTGATAACTCTGAACAGTATGATACAAAAAGGACCGAAGCCAACGAGCTGCCTTTTCCTCCTCTAAGGTTAACATTGGAAGATTCTGCATCGAACTTTCCAACTGTCTCTCCAGATCAGCAAGCAAGGATGAAGCTGTCACTTGTTGCTGAAGCGGCAGAGATGTTTCTGAGAAGACTTTCGCAAGAGCAATGATAAAGGCACCTATAGCTCTGGGGGTGTACTTATCAGGGGCCATGACAAACTCGTCTATGTCCTCGTCAAGGAAATCTTCAATAACTACGCCCCCTACGGCAAACAACCCTGGGATGTTAATAGTCGTTTGGGACCACCGAAACGATATTAAGTGCTCGCACAACTTGCCGGAAGTTCCAAGGAGTAAGGTGGACCCCATTATTAAGACAGCACGAGGGCTAAATTAAGCCCATATTTCCCAGTTAGGATAACAGTGTGATGCGGTATATAGGCAACGTTCTTGCTTTTGTAGTCGTCTCATGAACTTTTCACCAACATCTCGGCTATAATACATTCATTAGAATAGTAAGATTCTTCAGATAGCGTAACAACCCCGGAGGCACCTGATGGGTGACGGCGACAAAACCCCTCTCCGGCTCCAGTTCAACCCCAAAGTCCGTCTGGAGTTTCACGGTGCCACCATCACTTCCGATGCCGGACTCTTGCCCATTCGAGAGCTGGATGATGCCCTGGGCCTTACCCATATTGCTGCCGACTATCTCCAGGAAAGCCGCTCCGGTCGCAACATCCGACACCACCTCGTCCCGCTGCTCAGACAGTCCATCTACAGCCGCTTGGCCGGCTACGATGACACCAATGATGCCGAACGCCTTTCCCAAGACCCAGCCATGAGAGTCGTCGTGGGCTGGCAAGGATCAGACCGGAACGCCGCCAGCACCAACACCGTGAGCCGCTTTGAAACTGAAACTCTGACCCAACAGGACAACCTGCAGGGGCTGGCACGAATGAATCCCCAATGGGTGGAAGATGCTATGGCCCATACTCCACACCAGCGAGTGATTCTGGACATGGACAGCTCGGAGAGTCCAGTGCATGGCCATCAGGAGGGTGCCGCCTACAATGGGCACTTCGAGTGTGTCTGCTATCATCCCCTCTTTCTATTCAACCAGTTCGGCGATTGTGAAGGAGCGACGCTACGCCCCGGCAACGTCCATAGCGCCGAGGGCTGGCAGGAACTCCTTGAGCCGGTGGTGAAAAGATACCAGAGGAAGGGACGGCGGCTGTTGTTCCGGGGTGATGCCGCCTTTGGCAAGCCAGAGGTGTACGAGTACTTGGAACAAGAGATGATTGGGTACGCCATCCGGCTTTCAGCTAACGCGGTACTTCAGAGAGAAATCGCGCACCTGCTGGTACGACCTGCCGACTGGTCTTCCAGGAGGCCGATCGTCTCCTACTACGACTTCACTTACCAGGCCCAGAGCTGGAGTATTTCCCGGCGAGTAGTAGCCAAGGTGGAGTGGCATCAGGGGGAGTTATTTCCCAGGGTAGGCTTCATCGTGACCAACCTGAGCTATCCACCCAAAGGCATAGTCCGCTTTTACAATGGCCGTGGCACAGCGGAGCAGTGGATCAAGGAGGGCAAGTACGCCCTGAACTGGACCAGACTGTCCTGTCACAAGTTCGTGGCCAACCAGGCGAGGCTATGGCTGTTCGTTCTGGCGTACAATCTGGGAAACTTCATGAGAAGGTTGGCTTTGCCGGAGGATATGAAGCATTGGACTCTGACCAGTCTTCAGACTAGGCTGATCAAGACGGGTGGGCGACTGGTACGCCATGCCAGGAGGATGGTGTTTCAGCTTGCCGAGGTGCTGGTGACCAGGGAAATGCTCACCGGGATACTAGAACGGATCAGCCGGCTTCGGCTGGCACCTGGCTAGCTTGCTTTGAGAGCACCGGTATTTAGGACAGTTATGGGGTCGTCAAGAGTAAATGGGCCGCCACGAGGGAGACGCTTGGGCAAGGGCAGAGGATTTGGAATTTCTACGCTCGTTAGGACGATGGATATCCTATGAGAGTGGAGCAATTGAGTGAATCGGAGCGCAGTTGACGCGCTCAGGATACCGTACTATAGTTCCCGCCGCACAGGATGACACCGGTTCAGGGAAATCAGGTTGATCTGGGAAATTCAGGCTAAGAGGGGTTCCAGGAACGAGTATGCGACAGTCATTTCACGACTGGAGATGATGCCGCCAGGTTTCAAGATCCTCTTCACCTCGGCCAGTACAGCCTGTGTATCCAGAACGTGCATGAGAACGGCATGGCAGTGGGCTGCATCGAAGGAGTCATCTTCGAAGGGAAGGTCAGTCACACCGCCGACGTGGAATGTCGGGTTCTCGTGTCCACCTGCCCCGGCGACAGATCGGGCCAGACTAATCTGCCACTCTTCCATGAGCGGTCCTTGTACTGAACGCAACCCCACCCACCTCGGCGCAACATCCAGGTATCCCTAGAAGCGTAGCCCCCTGGGGTCTAGCTGGAGTCCTGATTCAGCTTCGTGAACAAGTCCCGCCACCACCCCTTGCCCTGGGTACCGAAGCCGGACCGTACTCGGACGACTCCGTTTCTATCTATGGCGATTTTCGTTGACTGGCTTGTTACTCGGTAGGAACGGATGGTATCCGAGGCGGTCACGGCCATTGGGAAGGTATACCCTTGCGAATCTCTATATGATCTGATCTTCTCCAACCCCTCGTTGGGGTCGGTGCCCACAGCCACAACTGCCACGTCACCGAACTGGCTTGTCAACTCATGCAGCGTCCGTAACTCGGCGCGGCAGTGGGGTCACCAGGTGGCAAAGAAATAGAGGATAAAGGGTTTGTTGCCTAGGAAGTTGGACAGGGCTAGCACTTCTCCATCTACCGTGGTGACCGTGAAATCCGGGGCCGCCTGGCCAACTTTCGACCCTACTTTAAGTGACAGGGTAGAAGTGGGTTCGGGTACCGGTGTTCCCGTGGGCACCGGAGTGGGCGATGACGGAACGGGGGTTGCTGGAGTGGGCGTGTTAGCCGTTGTCTCGCCGGGCTCTTCCGTCCCGTGGGTTGGCTTCGACTGCATTGAACTGTCCGGAGTTGAGTCCCCACCGACGGAGGGAGCTGGCGTATCCGTAGGAGGCGAGATAATTGCCGGACCGGAGACCGTCGGCTCGGTCTCCTCGGTGCAGCCTGTGGCGACACTGGCTGCTAGAAACACGCCGAGCAGGCAGGTCGAAATGAGCAGGCTGGACTTCAGGTACATGGTGATGCTAGTACCCCTCTCCGCGCCATTCAAAGGCCAATGTGGCATGTCTCACGAAAATGACGCCCGGGCCGCGCGTGGACAGCGGTCCGTTGATGGCCAGCGCCGCGATAGTGTACTCCGCACCGGGTTCCGTTTCAACCGCCACGCCGCGCACCAGAGCCGGGAGTCGCCGGAGTTCACCAGGCCCCAGACCCCATGCAGCAGCTCGTCCGGTACTCGGTGGCGGTCAACTTCACCGGGCGTCCTGCCCCGTCACCCGCCGTTCCGGGTCGTAAGAGCGAACCAAAGACCAGCACCGGTCAATCTGGGCACTACACTCGTTGTATCCTCACTGCGGCGTTTCGTAAGTTCATCCAGCCGCCTGTCCCACCTTTCCTTATCGACCCATTCGAACTCCTTGATACGAGTAATAAGGTCTTCTAGGAACGTGCGTCGCAACGGGTCGTCCTGGTGGGCCCACATATCGAACACTGAAACCTTGAAGGTGCTGTCTCTTGTCTGAGTAAGAAACTTAGAGGCCAGCTTGACTATCGTGGATTTACCAGCACCCCATCCTCCTTCAAGCCCGATGGACCTGCCACCGCGTTCAGTCTGTACTACTTCCACGATGGATCGGGCGACCCGCCCATGTCCTCCGAATGCGTCTGTCTCGACGGGGGTATCCGCAAGAAGTCTAGTGGGGCAAATTTCTTCTGTAACCATAACAGCGCCTCATGGGGCAAGCAGACGTGCGAGGACAGGCGACGTGCCAATCAATTCAGCTCTAGGTGTTGCTGCTCTGTCGGCGACTCTCAGACCCAAAGATAACCTCGCCTAGCTAGGAAGTGTGAGGGGGCGATCAGGCTACGCCAATCTAGTCCATATGAACCACCGGCTCGTCAGAGGTCCTGGCCGCTAGCTGGGAAAACCAGCCCAGGTCTACCTTCGACTGCGCCACACTGCTCTTAGACGTAGCCCACGTTATTGCCTCTGTGTCTCAGTGAAGGCAAGACCGATCATATCGGTTGTAGACCAAGATACTGGGCAAGCGGGTCAAACGCCGGCTGCATCTCGTCCACGTCAGTGACGCTGATGGTGACCTCCATCCTGGCCTCGTTGCCGGCGGGATCGGAGGCCACTACCGTGACCTCGTACGCGTTGTCCGTATCGGCGTCCGCTTCGGCTTCGTAGTCGGGCGAGCTCTTAAAGGTGAGTTCCCCACCCGAGCTGATCTCGAAGTCGGCAGCGTCGTCACCCTCTAGGGACCAGGTGATAGTCGCACTCTCAGGGTCCGTCGCCGAGTAGGTGGCCACCGGGCCCGTCCCGTTCTCAGCATAGTTTGGTGCGGCGTCCCCCGGTAATCACCGGAGTTTCGTCCACGTCAGTCACCATAGTCAAGGACTACGTGAGGGAGCACCGCCGCCGGTCGCAGGAGATGTTTGTGCCCCTGTCTCATCCGCCGGGCCACGCCCAGTGCGACTTTGGCGAGGTCCTGGTGATCATCGGCGGGGTGGAACAGAAAGCCCACTGCTTCGTCGTGGACCTGCCCCATAGCGACGGATGCTTCGTCAAGGCTTACCCGGCCGAGACCACCGAGGCCTTCCTGGACGGCCACGTGTCGGCCTTCGCATTCCTGGGCGGAGTGCCCCAGAGCATCCTCTACGACAATCCCAGTACTCGATGGTTCGTACAAGGTGGGTTTCGTCGGTGGCGCCTAATTGAATCTCTACCTCGTACCGGGCAAGACTCTCCGGGTCTCGCAATAAGAGGTCAACCCGCCCACCGCTTGGTTGCCTCCGCTCGGAGTCTATGGCTTGTAAGTCTCCCAGTCCGAGCAACGACGGATCGTCCTGCAATCGTTGATGCAACCAACGCTCGTCGAGGGTCGGGTGACCCTTTAGGGATATAAACTTTGGCGGTACGAAATCAGGCATCGACAAAGTTCCACCTCCTTGTGGTCTCGGATTTCGGGTTCAGTACATTGCGACCAATTGACACTTTGTTCCACACTGGTCGGAACAGTTCAGGGGCTCGCTAAAGCTCAGGCGAGATTGGTTCCATTCTCAGAAGACGTTCGTAAAACAGCAGTTGGCCAGCGTATCCCGCGTGGGAACCAAAGTATTCCTTGGCCCACTCCAGGAGCCTCATGTTCTTCGCGCCGGAAGTGTATTTCTTCCCGTAATGCTCCCATAACGCGGCGGCAATGTGCCTGTCAACCGGGAAAGCCTCCGCCTTGTCCAGGGAGAACAGGCAGACGCAGTCGGCGATCTTCGGCCCAATGCCGTTGTAGGACATCAGCAGTCCCTTGGCCTGTGTGTAGGGCAGGTGCCGGAGCGCGTCCAGGTCGAGTTCGCCTTGGACTATATCCCGGGCGACGGAGTGAATTCGACCGCCGCGATTCAGACCGAGACTCAAGCTGTTCAACTCGGTTTCGCCTACATCCAGCAGGCGCTGGGGAGTGGGAAAGGAATTGAGCTTGACCCCTTCCAGCGCCTGCGGGACTCCGTACCTGTCGGCCAGCACCTCGACAATTCTGGCGATTCGGTCGATGTTGTTGTTTTGAGAACAGATGTAGGAGACAAGGCACTCCCAGGGGTCCTGACGCAGGATGCGCATCCCACCGAAACATTCCACCAACCCGGCCATTTTGGTGTCAACGCGGCGGAGCGCTTCGTGGACGGTCAGAATGTCGCTATTCAAGCCGAGGTAGGATTCGATCTGGCGCTCGATAGACTCCTCTGTCACACTACTGCGAAACTCAATCCCGTCTCCGGACTGGCGAACCTTCACCGGGCAACCGTTGACCACACCGAAGTACCAGCCCTCCCGCTCAACCCAGCGAAAAGCCTGGGATCGGAGCCACAGGAGTTCCAGTTTGAACGGTAGTCGGGCGCGAAGATACATGTGCTATGTCTCGGGAAGCTGAATACCGTCGGTTCCCTCTTGGCGGGTTCTTCATACAGGATTTTGGACGCCGGGACTCCCGTAGTCAATTTGCCCTTGCTGATTTACTCCGAGTTTGCATTGCAGCTT
The DNA here is from genome assembly GCA_965237595.1 of Dehalococcoidia bacterium. Lineage (GTDB taxonomy): Bacteria > Chloroflexota > Dehalococcoidia > Lucifugimonadales > UBA3495 > UBA9611. Next base: position 570,901 of record CBDEFY010000001.1, read on the forward strand.
CTGCTAGCCCTTCCTGCCGTATATCGTTGGCTTATTGGAAAGGGCACGTTAGCTCCAGCACATCCGGGTTGCGCCACGCCTTTCCCAGAGGTCCCGCCCTTTCCAACATATCCGCGTGGGAAACCCACAGAGGCAGGTCCACCCCGGCGCGGTCCATCTCCCGACGGGCCACGCCGTGAAAATTGGACTCCGCCAGTTCGTTGTCGAAGACGACGAGCACCAGGGGCCACTCGCCGTGGTCGTCCAGGAGCTGCTTGGACGAATAGTAGCGCAGGTAGGGCACCAGCCGGGCCGCCATGGTGCCGGGCCGCACCGCCCGCCGCTCCCATTCCAGGACGAAGGGGAACGTCTCGCTGCCCCGGCGCAAAATGCCGAAGGCGTCGGGGTGGATGGAGCGCAGCCTGCCCCGGTGCCGGAAGCGGCGGGACGCCCGGTGGGGCGGGTCGAACTGCACGACCCGGTAGCCCCGTTCACATGCCTGCCGGGACATCCGGCCCAGGAACCGGTGCACCGCATCGGTGTGCTCGATGGTCCGGGCCAGGGCGCGGCTGCGGGTTCCCGAGACCTCCCGCCACGTCGCCGGGGAACTTCCGTCCGCTGATTCCACGCTCCACCTCTGTAGCACCTCCGCCCAGCATCGATTCTTCGTGCTGGCTGGAAACAAGAAACCCGACAGCATCAACCGGCAAAGGAGGCCCTACGCGACTCCTGGATAAGTGGCAACTGAATGTAGGTGACGTAAGGGAACAGATGTATCAAGCGCCAACACCACGGGAGCGGGAGCGTTGGCATGGCCTATGGTTGTTGGTCCAAGGGTGGTCGGTCACTCAAGTGGCTGAGGCTTTGGAGAGAGACTCTCACACGATAGGAGACTGGCTGTCCAGTTTTCGCCGGGCCGGGGCCCAGGGTATGGTCTTTGAACACACTGGAGGTTCCCCCCCGCCCTGAACGCCGGGCAACAAGACCAACTGAAGTCCGCGGTGCTAAATCCTGCTGGAGAGGCGGGAGTTGAATTGTCCAACTGGAACTGGAAAGTAGTGAGGCAATTCCTCAAGCAGAGCTTTGATCTGGGGCTCAGTCGGAGCAGCTGCTTGAACTACCTACACCGGCTGGGCTTTTAGCTGAAGCGGCCCAAGAAACGCCTCTTGAAAGCTAAGGATGAAGAGCGGAAAGCTTTCGTCCTCCAGTACAGCCAAATCCGAGAGGAGGCCGAAAGGATAGGGGCCAAAATCTTCTTCGTGGACGAAGCCCACTTTCGGGCCGATGCTGACCTGAGGGGGAAATGGGTGCTCAAGGGAGAGCCAGCGCTGGTGGACTCCACCAGTCCACGGTGGGGAGAGAAGGCCTGCTACTACTCGGGAGTTTGTCTGGAGAGTGGGGAGGTGGAAGCCATGGAAATAGCTGGAAACAGCAATGCCGAGACCTCCACCGCCTTTTTACAGCAGCTACGAGAAAACCATCCTGGACCTCTGGTAGTGATTTGGGACAATGGTCCAGCCCACCGAGGAGAAGCGATTCGCAGCTATCTGGCCACTCCTGACTTGCATCTGAGGTTGGTAGCCTTACCGGCCTACAGCCCAGACTTCAATGCCGAAGAAGCCGTCTGGGACTGGGCCAGGGAAGAGGTCACGGCCAACGAATGCCTGGGAACAAAAGCCCAAGTCCAAGAGAAGATGAACGCATTCTTCGACGGGCTAACACACCGTAACGATGAAGTGAGACATCGCTGCCGAACCCTGTTACAAGCCAGAGCCGACGCATTAATGTTTACACCTGCCGTGCCTTTGCCATCGTTGCAAAATGTAGTTCCCACCTTGGCTTTGGTTTAGGTGGTACAGTTTTACTCCGCCCCAGTGGCCCAACATGCCTCCGCCATTGACAGACCTGGCCCCTGCGTTCCCTCGACACTGCTTGACACCTCTGCTAGGTGTGCTACAAAGAAGTAAATGTCTATGAGCAACCAAACCCTCAAAATCAAACCCCGAAGGAGTGGCAAGGTGAAGACCTACGTGTTCAAGATCGAGGTTGAACAAGACGAAGACGGACGCTGGGGTGCTGAAATCCCCACTCTGCCAGGTTGTGCAGTTTGGGGTTATACCAGAGAAGAAGCCTTGGAAGCTCTTAGAGACGGCGCCCAGGCGTACCTTGAAGTGCTATTTGAAGATGGGCGCTCTCTACCGAAAGAGGCAGAAGCAGATGCGATTGTTATCCCTGGGTCTGAAGTAGTTGCTATCACCCTATGAGAGACGTCGGGAGACTCGTTCATCTCTTACGTAGCACTCCCGTTCGAGAACTGATGCGAGCTCTCGAACGGGAGATTTTATTTTAAGGAGAACCGCCAGAACCGGTGGCCACGTCTATACCCATCCCGATGGAAGGATGACATTGATCCACTACCACCGAGGAAGCGATACCCTCGATCGGAAAACCCTGGCCAGCGTCCTCAGAGCAACTCGCTGGACAGAAGAAGACCTTCGGCGATTGCGCCTTCTCTAACCCTGCATTCTTTCAATTAGTCATTACAGTAAACAACACCCCCTCGGTGAGAGGGGGTGTTGTTTTGCAAATCTCCCAAATCTTAGTACCATATTAGTCAGAACGATTATTTTGACTAATTAACTACTCCTTTACTCCTGATTACATATTCTTTCAAGGCTAGCGTGAGAGAAGGCTAGATTTGCTGGGAATGTGTTTTACGTCTAAGGAGACAACAGTTGAACCGACGTCGCCACGGGGCCTTGCAATGACAATCGTATATTGAAAGCAACTTGGCTTCCATAATTCAACTCAGCATCGACATCTTTGTCTACGAAATATCGATTCAAATACAAATCCAGTGGATGCTCAGCTCTACCGATGAACCCGTAGGTATCTCGAATAGCCTTTATTCTTCCGCTGCCTTTCATAGTTGTAACGTCGCAAAACTGTGGTAACGGACGAAGCTGTCTTTTCTCCCGATCTTCAAGTTCAAGTCCCGTTAGTGAAGAGAACACAGTGTCCGCTTGGGTTTCTTCCCCTTTTATATATAGATAGACTGCCAAATCAAAACCGGCCTGCCAATTTCGCATGTTTGGTCCAGCCGCGACCCGCAACTCGGTCGTTACGGCATCTCGGGGGGCATCGACACAGGCTAGCGCAATTCCTTTAAGATGTCGTAGTTTTTGATCGTCCGAATCGAGGTCAAGCCCTTCTTGCAAAACCGTAAGGAGCTCTGTCGTTCGTTCCTGCCTGAGCAAAAACCGGCCATACACGTATCGCGCAGATCTGTTGGATGAATTATCGGTTAACGACTTGCGGAAAGCTTTATCGGCATCTTCCAACTGGCCTAGTTCATCATAGACTCGTCCTTTTTCGGCCACCATGGTACTGGGTTCGTAGGTTTTTTGTTCGCCTTCTTCCAGCACACTCAGGGCCCGAGAGTACCAATCAACCTTTTCAGCCTCGTCAGTTCCGCGACGGGCCCTTGCTCTATATAGGGTCGCCAGCGAACCGTAAGATACCGGATCTTTCGGGTAGCGCCGAATTAGCTCCAGGAACCTTTCATCCGCGTTTGCAAAATGAATTGGTTCCCACGAGGTGCCCGACCTATGTTCATACTGCCTGAGTGCCAACATGCCCCAGCTATGCTGAATCGATTTATCTCGCGGATCCAGGTCTCTCGCCGCGCCGAGTTGTTGCTGAGCAGTGTCAAATCTCCTAGCATCGATGGCAGCAATGGCCCAATGTTGTGCGGCGGTTGCATCAACTGGGTTCGCATCGCGACAAGCTTTGTAAAAGGCCGCCTTCAGGCTATACGAGATTAAAGAATCAGCCAACTCTCGACTTCTAGAGAGGCGTTGATAGGCCAATCTATCGTCAGAGATGCCTAAATCGAGGGATTCCATGATTCGCCGGTACACAGATAATCTCTCAACGGCGGCTGGTATCTTGTAGTCGGCAACTATCTGGGCGACAATTGGATGCCGTGCGCGATATACGAGCTCGTCATCTTCCTTGTCCTCAATTATTACTCTTTCTGCAGGGTTTAGGATCTTTTCTTGGAAGTCGCCGAACGGAACGCCCGTTAATCTTCGTAGCACACCGGCACGCATCGGGACTTTTGCCTGATAAACGCTGCATATTAACAGGTATGCCTCTCGAGAAGATTCCTCTGGAATCGCAGAGTATTCATCCTGAATGATTTGATCAAAACGAGCGCCCTCTGTAGCTTCGCGTAGAGCGACCAGAAGTTGACGGTCAGCACGCCGAATAAATGCCTGCCTTCGCTCTATCGGGGTCTGTTGTGCAAGCACGCCTAGCTGCCCTGCAATTTCTAGCTTCTCCAACAGCGCATCAATCTCTGGCGTGGTAAGGTAATGCAAATCGAACGAGAGATCGAAGGCCAATCCATGGCTCTGGTTTTTGTAGCCCCATTCGTTCAGTCGAGCGCATCCGAGGATTGTAATGTCCGCTTTGTCCCGTCGCGCCGCGGAAATAAAATCTTCCAGTTCTTGTATACGGTCCTCAATATCATCTACAGCGACATAGAGTCTAGTGCTCAGGGCCTGAATCAATGGCCGCAGCACGGTGTAATCCATTGATCGTTGGTCCCGGACGGCGACAACGGGCAATTTCCAGTCGTTTAATAAGTCGGCACAAATCCTTTTTACGAGTGTTGATTTTCCAGAACCCGCCTCGCCAAACAGCACGACAGTCCGCAACTGGGTGACATCGGCGTGGCCTACCAAGGCCAAGATAACCTCGTCAGAAACCTCTCGTCTGGAGTCGTGGTCGGCGGCTATGTCGGTCCACTGTGGTTGGTTACCTTTGTAAAAATCTTGGGCATTCGCTAAGCCAACCCGCATTGCTTCCAGTGGGAAAGCATAATGGTAGCGAATGGCTCTTATATCATCGTGGCCCAGTTCGGGAACTTCGGGGAGCGCGCCTTCGAGTGATGATTCTTTGGCTTCTTCCGATTCAGTATGGACCGATACCGACTCCAGGAGCCATGGAAAGAACTCCTCAGCGTACGTATTGATCAGTGAAATCTTCCTGTTACGATCCCAAACTAGTTTCTCGTATTCTTTGGCTCCAGGGGTTAATGCGAACGACCTGCGAAGACCGTTGACCCCGCCACATTCGTCGACAATTTCCCCCAAAACGTCCTGGAAAAACGTGTCCATACGGCTATAGCCGACATAGAGCACCGCATATTCGGATAGGTCATCAGCGAGTCGCCGGAACAGTCTCCTTCGCATGTCACGGGCTTTTGCCGTTTCTTCATATGTGATAGCTAGCGAGCTTTCTGGAGAGTCAATCCTGGAGATACAGCCGTGCAGCTTGTACAGCGGTATAGTTCCATCTGGTAAATTAGATATCGGGGTCAAATTGCTGTAAATTGGCTGTACCAGTTGTACCGGATTGCTAACAGAGTCGTAGGAATTTTCGATGATCAGGTCGTAATTGGTTGTATATATTGCCTTCCAAGGGACTCGCGGTATGGTCAATGCTGCTGGACTAGGTTTTAATGCGATAAGCTGTCGGCGTATAAATAAGTCGATATCGTACTTGTTATGGAAGGCCAATGAGTAGTCAGCTGCCAACGCCAGGTTATCCTGTTCTTCGTTACGACCAAGGAAGCGTGTGGAGACCAACCGGGCCAATTCAACCGTGCTAGGCCCTTTAGTCCCATTTTCACCCTCACAGGTTTGAGCTAAACCGGCACCGACGAACAGAATACACTGCCCGGAAGAGATTTTGTCGACCATGTAGTTAAGGGGCGAATCGTCCACGAAGCCCCAACGTGCTGATGCCGAGTTAGTCATCTTTTGTCCAAATAATGAGTATTATACCAAATCGTCCTGATCACGCCGCATTACGCGCGGGGAGTCTCTGGATGGCGTCCTCGATCCAATCCCAGCCGGCAAGCCCCCGGACACGGTCGGGGTTCGATTCGAGTTCGGTCAGGTACGCCGCGACCGCCGCAACCTTATCCTCCAGGCTCGGGTACACCTTCCCCTCGATCCACCGCCGCACCTCCTCAAATACCCGCTCCGCCGGATTGAGCTCTGGACTGTAGGGAGGCAGTCTGATCAGCGGCAGACCCACGCCACGCACAAGCTCATGCCGGTGGCTCGATGCCCCGTCCCACACCACCGCTGCCACATCGGTCTGCTGTTTCAGTCCGTTCACCGCAGCCCCTACCATCTCAGCCTTCATCGACTCCATCCAGGTCCAATGGAGCGTCCCCTTCCGGCCATCCACCACCAGAAACAGATATCGCCACTCATAGACCAGTTGGAGGCGCTGGCGCACCTTCACACCCCGGCGTCCCCAGACTCGCCGCACCATGCCCCGCAGTCCTACGCGCATCTCATCGGCGAAGCCGAGGGGCGTTCGGGGTGTCACCCCGGCCTGTGCAAGCGCAAGTCCAAGCCCCCTTTTTCCCAGGAGGCTTGTTGCTCCTCATCGGCCTTGGCATGCAGCGGACGGGGTACCTTGGGTGATCAACGTCAACTATTCTTGCCGGTCCTGTTGCCTCACCGGAGAATGTTACCGAACTCTTCGCGGCTTCTAATTGACGCCCACAGGCCCGATGTCAATCGGTCGCTCCTCACTATTGGCCCCACTGCTTTCGGCTGAAGCATACACCAGTTGTTTGGCCATCACACCGCGCCACTGGCTGACTCTGCGCTGCAACGTCCGAAGCTGACGCCTACTGTAACGCTCAGGGTAGTGCCATATCAGCCGGTCCATCAGCTCCGCCGCAGGGGCGTCCGGCTGTTGCTGCAGCCAGCTCAGGACCTCGCACCACACCCCTTCGAACGGGTCCGGTCGTGTTCGCCACCCGCGAGCAGCCTGCGCTCTCCGTGCGTGCGTCGGTCGAACCTCCCCCTGTCTCCACAGATCAGGCAGCTGCGACAGGAAGCTATCCAGGCTCTCCCCATCGGGTGTGCTTCCTGACTCTAGAGAGCCGACTGCTGCCAGCGCGGACTGGGATGCACGTATGGTGTGCAGCAACGACACCGGATCCAACTCGGATCGGCTCTTGCGCAGCCCGAGCTTCGTCTCCTCGCTCACGTCGTCACGATCGAGCAGACGGTCGCAGGGTGTGGCCGGCTTGCTGTAGCGTTTGGTCACGCTGCCTCCATTTCGGCTCTTTGTCAGCAGCTGGAAGGACGGTTGGAAGTAGTTCACGTACAGACGCACAGCACCGTAGAGGTGGGCCATCGTCTGGCCGGCGACCGCTCCCGAGTGGCGCTCGTGTCCAACGAAGCGCCGGATCACCGAGCCGTTCTTCTGCTCTATCCACGCCTGGTCGTTCTTGCGGTACGCCCGAGACCGGGTGAACTCGATCTCATTCTCCTCACAGTACCCTACCAGGGTCTCGTTGATGAACACGCTGTCGTTGTCGGAGTCTATGCCGCGGACCGGGACAGGGAAGACATTGGAGATGGCTTCCAGCCCCTCGACGACCAGTGACTGCTCACGAGCCAGCAGTGGAACCGCCTCGGTCCATCCTGAGCAGACGTCGGTGGCCACCAGGCTGTGGATGAAGGCTCCGGACACGCCGCCGCCACCGTGGGCCACGAGGTCAATCTCGAGATAGCCCGGGCTCGGTTCGTTCCAGTCCATAAAGGTGCGGACTGGAACCCGGCTACCCATCTTCCTCCTCCGCTTGAGCCTCCTGCGACTACCGGCCTGCTCTCTCACCGGTCTGAGCAGCCGGTCCATGGTACTGGCGCTCGCCGAGAACAGCCGCTCTCGCACACCTGTGTCCAAGTCGAGATGACCGTGTCTCTCCAGGGACTCCACCATGCTGGGCAGTGCTGCCTTCAGCCTCTTGCCGCAGATCCTGTCCGAAGCCTCCCACACCACGATCAGCGCCTGTCTCACCGCCTCGTCGTAGATGCGACGGCCCCTGGGAATCTTACGTTCCACGGGTTCATCACTCTGACCCAGCAGCCTGACGGCGTGCTTCCTGTGGCAGCCTACCATGGCCACGAACTCGTTGAGCATCCTGGTCTTGTCTCTCTTCGACGCCTCCCTGTACCGGCCGCGGATCGCTTCGAGAACCTCCGTCCTCGTGGCTGTGCTGATCTCTGCGACCATATCCATGCCTCCATGATTTGGGTAACACAATCATGAGGCAACGACCTGATTTCGGTAACATCTGCGTGAGGCAATAGCTCCGCTTCGGTAACATATTCCTTGAGGCAACGCGACCGGCAAAAGTAATTGTCGCTGATCAGGTGGGGGTTTATTGGTTGGGCCTCCGGTCGATGTCCCACCGCGGTAATCGGCAGCGGACGAACGTCTCAAGGTGGTCCGGGAGATGGAGAACCTATACGAGGTCGCTGGAGCTCTGGGGAGGTGTACCTGAAATCCAATGCCAACGCCGCAGAGGCCCGCAGGGAACTGGGCGCCTACTTCAGGTCCTACAACGACCGGAGGCCCCGTCAGGCCCTGGGGTACCGGACCTCGGCCGAGGTGTTCCACGAGGCCAGGAATGCCACGGGTGATAGATTAAAGGAGACGGAAGGTCCACCGGAGCAGGTGTTGGTATCATTGGTAGGAGCAGCGGGACTCTCGCTTAATTCCACCTAAATCCTGTCCAACTAATGGGGTCCACCTCAGTTCAGGATGCCTGCTTTCTGGTGGCAGAAGGGACAGGGGCCGGCGGCGGAGCAGAGGAGGTTGGAGATGGGCATAGTTCCTTTCTTTCATTACCTGGACCGGGGAGGAGCTGGTTGCACTCATCTGCGTGGTTGCGACGTTTAGCTATACGGATGATGCCTAGCACTCCGAGTTGTTCTTCTGTCTTCCCCATATGCTCTCTCAGTGGCCTTATAACCACCCTAGATTTTGAAGGTCCGACGTCAACCAGTTATGCGCCCTCTTGGTCGCTGGTGCCGGCTCGTTTCCGTAGAAGACCTGAGTCGAAAAGGTAAACCTTCCCCTTTCTTCAAGGTATTCCTGTTGTGACCTTTCCAACTGGTCGTTTGTAGTCTGGCCACTAATCTGGTCCCAAGTTCCTAGTTCAAAGAATACTCCAGATTCGCTGTCAGCATTAGCTAGCCGAGGCCACCACATGAGACCCACCCTGTGCCGATCAGGTCTTTTGGGATTGCCCCCTGGAACCAATACTCCCTGGATCCTTACAGGAAGCTTGTAACTCATCTGGTGTCTCTTGTCGAAGGTTGTAAACCATCGGTCCACAATGTCGTTGTAAATTCTCAGGGCTCCATCGAATATTGCTGTGGCACGAGCTAACAATTGCTGGTGCGTATAGATTTCATCCCACCATATTTGGGGCACACCTGTGGGTGTTGGTTTATCCGGGCCAGGCCAAGGATCCGATATAGTCTGATATCCGGCGCTTCGAAGGTGTGAGAGCATCGTATGAGCCAGTCTCAGATGGTTGACCGTATATCCTTGGGGACCGAGGAAAACAACGTCATCAAGGCTGCCTCCCGGTTTAGTGGTCCATTGATTGATTAGACCGATTAGTTCGTCTATCTTTGGCGGGTCCGCTGTCGACAACAATGCCTTGGGTATTGTTTTGACAAATTCTGCTGTGAGTTCATGGATTCCTTGTGTCGAGTCTAGCGCAAACCTGTAGCCCTTCAGTTCTTTGGAAAGCGATTGGGATAACTCATCTTTGGTAGTTGCCCACTGCCAGACTCTCGTGGGTTCTATTTCCGTGCTGCGCCAAGCGGGCCAGTCATCTCCTGTCGGAGCGAATGAGTGATTCACGACCTCGCGCATTTCCACTACCGGATCCATCTGCGATTCACCTTGATACCAGCTTGTGGTGATCAGTCGAGGTCCTTTGCCGACAAGAAGTGGAGGGATGGTTCCTTCGCGTGAAGTTGGTCCTATGGCCGCCATCAGCGGCCCGAGTCCTTCCTTCCAGTTGGTCATGGCTTCCCGAATGCGTTGTCCTATTTCTATGGTCGAGCCAGATGGTGTGGTTTCCTCAGCGTCCCCCGTCGACCAATTGTGATTCACTTCTCTTAAAACCAACGTAGCTAGGGTCGGATCCTTGACTGAGAGGGTTGCCATGATCTCCGGGCCAAGACCTTCATCTTCCGCGTTTATGGCGATGGCCAGAGGGACTACCCATCTGTCAGATTCTGGGTCAATCTCGGACGCTAAGATCGTCCTTTCCACGAGTGCCCTGGCGGCGAACCATTCTCTGAACAAGGCGATTGCGAAGTCAAAGTTGTCGTCCTGTTCAACTACCAGACGTGAATTGGCGACGTGGGCTTGCACTGCCGACCTTCGGTCCACTGTTGATTTAGGTACAGGCTCTCCTGAGGTGATGGTCGCGACAGCCAATGTTTTCAGCAGTTCGGCTGTTTCCTCTGGATAATCTTCTGATTCGGCCAGAATCCTCTGGATCAGCAGGCTAACCATCTGACTGGGTGTAGATCTTGTGAAGTTTTCACAATTCCTTAGATGTAATCCTGCTATCACCGCGAAGAGAGGGATCTTGGAAGAGGATATTCGGTGAGGGATCTCAAAGTAGTCGACCGGTCGACCGGCCATCGTTGATGCCAGGGAGAGGAACTCTTCATCGCTGCATTCGGGAAGGGTTGTGGAGTTCGGATCGAACTTTAGTCCCGGCAGGGGTCTCGCCATGACTATAGCCGCCACGTCTTGGTTCGCATCCGTGTACGACTGCACTTGGTCTATTATCTCGTTGCCCTTGTGCCGACCTGTTTCGTCTAGGGCGTCGATGATAACCAAAATCCTTTGGGTGTACACGGTTCCGTGTTCACGAGTGTCTCTCTCTATCTGGTCCTTCAAGTCTCCATTGATGTTCCGTGCGTTCAGGAAGATTGGGAAAGGTTGGAGGTGGTCCTGCAGTCGATCCACGAGCGCCTGTTGGTACAACCGCTGTGCTGCCAGTGTTTTTCCAGAACCTTGTTGGGCGGTTACTGTCAGTGTTCCCGACGAAGGGAACTGCAGTTTGTGTCCGATCGAGTGGTCACCAGCGAGGTCACCCGCGATCTCGTCCGGCACTCCCAGCGTGGTCCAGAGACGCTTGGTTTCCGCGACGCTCTCTCGGTGTTTCTGCTTCAGGAATAGGTCGTGGTTGGCCGGGGCTGGGTCCCGGTACCTCCTCAACATCTCGTCAGTCAGGGCTGCCTTGATGTGGGCCGGCAGGTCTTCTACTTTCTCCACAGTCTTCCAGGTGGCGTAGTCCGACACTCTTCTGATGAGGGTATCTGTTTCATTGTCTCTGTTCCTCGCGGGGAGTTTGAAAGCCAGAAGGTTTCCTTGGGCCCTCATGCAGGCGCTGATTTCCTCAACTATTGGAGTGGTGGTAGTTGAACCAATGAGCCAGATCACGAGGTCAGCCCTACCCGCGTTTCTGATATATCGGTCGCGGGCCCGTTCGGAACTGGCAGGGGCGTCCTCAAAGGCCCAGACCCTCATCCCTGGGTAGTTGTCCACCGTGTCGATGGCCAAAGTTCTGGCGCAGGACAATTCCTCGTCCTGCGTGCTGCTGATGAATCCGAGGAGTTCCTCTTCGCTGTGTCGAATTGTCTCTTCGACCATCTTTTCGGTCCGGTTTGGAATGTAGGTTGGTGGCTCGCCAGTCGTCCGGGAGTGTCTTGAAGCCCTTGTTTCTGAGAGTGCCCTCCGCGGGATCGTGGGTCACTTTCATATTCCCAGTTTACTGCTTCCCTTCGAGGGTTATTGGTCCACTGGCATTGCCTCGTTGTCGTATCCTAGGTCGTCGGCGTACTGGTTATAGCCGAGTCCGCGGACGTGGGGCTCGTTGTGGAGCAGGTTGCGTAGGCGGGTGAGTTCCTCAGCATCCCATCCCATGGCTTCGGCTACCGCTTTGTCCCAGAGGCGGCGTACTTCGCACTCGCCGTCGCGAAATTGTGGCACTTCCATGTTTCTGGTTTGCTCCCAGCAGTCAACTAGGACCTGCCGGATGCGGTCGTCCTTCACGTCTGGAACCCGGATGTTCGCGTATGCCGCCGGCGGATAGGTAGGATAGTCAAGCGTCATACCAGTGTTTCTCATCAGCTGTATTCGACCGGCTGTTGAGTTCATAAATACGGCAATGGCCTTGGATGCTTCGGGAGATAGTCCGGGGGCGGGCATCCAGCCGGTGCCTACATGTTTTTCGTCTCCGGCTACGGCGGTGAGCCACGCTGAATCATTTCTCTGACGGAACGGTACCAAAAAATATCCGGCCTTGGTCAAGATTTTGTCAGACTCCGGGTATGTTCCGCCGTTAGCTAGCCGTCTTGTTTCGTCGGGGTTCTTGCTTATCCAGCACCCTTCAGGTTGGCTTTCCAGTCGGTGTTGTCCGTCTTGTCCGGCGGATTCGAGGACTGGAAAACTTCCCGTAGGTGTGCCTTCTGCCGGTTTGCAAGAGCGCAGTATCTCGTCACTGGTACGACGTGGTGAGATGCCCGATTGATTCATGCTTTGCATATCTTTGTGGTCGGCAAAGAGTGCTGCTGCGTCGGCCAGTTTCGGGGAGCGCCAGATAGCCGCCGTCCAGTCTCCCGCCTCTGTTCTTTCCGCAGGCCAATAGGAGACTTCGCCCCAACCGTTGGGGATTGCACCCTTCGGGCATTCTGACAAGCATCGGTGCAAGTCCTCGACATCGTTTTCGTCCACTGGCATCCGGTCCAGGTTTATAAACCGGGTGGGAGGTCTCGCGCCTTCATGCCTTTGTGCAAAGATTATGCTCTCATTGATATTGGTGTTTTGGCTCATGTTCGTCTGCCCTGGCTGGTGGCAGGTAAGCACAGTGTGAACGTGGAACCTTTGCGCCAGCCAGTCGGCTCAGTTCCCTCCTCTGTCTTTCTCCCGGCGCGGGTTCTCCAACTCTCGTTGCTCGTGAAATAGGAGTTGATTGGCGTAGCCCGCATACTTCCCAAAGTAGTTCTGCGCCCACATCACTAGTACTCAGTCAACTTGGTTTTGGGATTTGTTTAAGAAAGGGGCCAATTGAGCTATCCTGCCTGGTGGGAAGTGTTGATGGCGGGGGTGGCAATGATGGTCAGGGACAAATACGCGGTGCGGCTGGCACAGGAACAACGGGAAGAGCTCCAGCGACTGATCCGGGTTGGCAAAAACTCAGCCCGAGTGACCGCTAGAGCGCGGATTCTCCTAAAGAGCGACGACGGTTGGGCGGCACCCCAAGTGGCCGAAGCTTTGGATGTGGCCCTGAGCACCGTATACCGGGTCAAGCAGCGCTTTGCCGAAGAAGGGTTGGAGAGGGTTTTGCAGGACCGTCCCCAGGCCAACCGGCCCCGGAAGTTGGACGACCGGGGCGAAGCCCACCTGATTGCTTTGGCCTGCAGCCCGCCGCCGGAAGGGCATGACCACTGGACCCTGCGTCTGCTGGCCGGGAAGGTGGTCGAGTTGGGGCTGACGCCCTCCATGTCCCACGAGGGGTGCGCAAGCGTCTCAAAAAAACGCCCTCAAGCCGTGGCAGAAGAAGGAGTGGTGCATTCCCAAGGTGAGCGCGGAATTTGTGGCTAACATGGAGGATGTCCTGGATCTCTACGCCGAACCCTATGATCCCCAACGTCCGGTGGTTTGCTTTGACGAGACATCCACCCAGTTGTTGGCGGAGACCCAGCCCGCTCTGCCGCCCCGGCCGGGACTTCCGCTGCGGCAGGACTACGAATACCGGCGGGAGGGTACCCGCAACCTGTTCTTGGCCTGCGAGCCCTTGGCGGGTTGGCGAGGGGTGGCGGTCACGGAGCGGCGCACGATGCAAGACTTCGCCCGCCGGATGCGCTGGCTGGCGGATGAAGCCTACCCGGAAGCCGAGGTGGTAAGGGTTGTCTTGGACAATCTGAATACCCATCGCCGGGCATCGCTGTACGAGACTTTCCCGGCTGAGGAAGCCCGGAGGATTGCCAGGCGGCTGGAGTTTCATTACACGCCCAAGCACGGGAGTTGGTTGAACATGGCGGAGATCGAGTTCAGCGTCCTGTCCCGCTCCTGCCTGAAGCAGCGGCTCTCCGGCGAGGAGGCCCTCAGCAGGGAAGTCGATGCTCTGGTCAAGGAGCGCAACGCCGCCAGAGCCACCATCAACTGGCGGTTCAACACCCGGGACGCACGAACCAAACTTCACCGCCTTTACCCTTCCGATTTTACGGTTGACTGAGTACTAGTTTATCGCCAGCGGGCTGTTTCTGATTTGGGAAATACCCTGCCACCGCTCTCTTCACCCACGTGTCTGCCGGGAACGGCTCCGCTTTGTCTAGTCCGAACAAGGCAATGCAGGAGGCAATCTTGTGTCCAATACCGTAACAGCCCATCAGCCCCCGTTTGGCCTCAGAGTAGGACACGTGCGGTTGCGCCAAGTAGCACAGGTCCAGTTTGCCGGCGCGTATCCGCTCGGCGGCGGCGATCATCTTGAAATGGCGATTCAGGCCCAGCTTCAGCCCCGTTAATGGCCCCATTCCGGCCTTTATCACCATATCTGGCATGGAGAAGGTATGGCGCACCTCTCCGTCTAGGTCTATCTGCCGCCCGAACGCCTCTGCTATCTTTTCCACGATCTTGCTGATACGAGCAACATTGTTGTTGGCCGAACAGATGTAGGAAACCGTACATTCCCAGGGGTCGGGTTGCCGTAGGATACGCAGATACGGATATTTCTTCACTAGCGTGGCTACCTTATCGTCGCGGCAGGCGATGTCAGCATGGATGGCGTCAATGTCGTCATCCAGCCGGAAGTAGGATATCAGCAGAGCATCCAGGTCGGAGTCGGCCCGGTACTCCACACCACGGTTGATTTGCCGGATGTGAATCAGATTCCCGCCCAACACTCCGGAATACCAGTCGTCTCTCCAGGCGGCACCATCAGCTGTTCTAGGTGATTGATGGCCGGAAGCACATTATTCAAGTAAGATTGGACATCTCGCAAAGTGACATGCAGGGAGTTGGAACCTGTGTGGGCAAGCGAGTTTTTGATGCTATTGATGCTTCGTAGAGAATCGTCAGTTCGGCTTCCACTCGGGAATTGACTTGCCCACGAAAGTCTGTATGCGTCGCTAAAATCCCCGAGCAGCCCGCTAATGGCTCCCCAATCCGGGTTTCTAAATCTCTGTCCCACTACTTTGATTACATAGCTCTCCGTCTCACGATCACCCAAAGAACGCATCTTCAAAGATATAATCCGCTCAATAGCGGCTTCGATTGCACCGGATAGCAACACACACGCGTACGCCGCAAAGTGAGCGTCAAGTTTAACGTCAAACTTAGCCCAATTCTCTGCATCTGAAATCAACGTGGCGATGTCCGAAAACCGGTCGGAGATTTGCTTATCGTTTGGCATTCAGTTGAATAAGATGTGCGTTGCGATTTCAATGCGCCTTTTTACGGTGTCCACATCTGTGGTCGAAGAACGAGTCGCATCATCAAAACTCGAGTTCTCCAGTAGAGTTGCACAGCGAGATTCGATGTCTATCGGTATCGTTCCCGAACGGGCAAAGGCTATCATCACAGAATCAAAGACTGCGGCATTTATTCCCCTCCTGACATGAAACGGCCGCGGTCCCAGCGCTTCAACTACTCGGTCCACTGTTCCCACGAAATTATCTCTGTACGGCTGATCGGACATGTCGGTTCGGTGTTTCTGCATAAAGTTATTCAGAAACGTTTTCATCGGCTTAGAGTATTGCTCCGAGCCTTCAAGCAAGGCATAGAAGCGGACGATAAGCTCAACGTCCCGCATCCTAGTGTCTGGTACTGACTTTCCAAAGATCAGCCGCCAATTAGAGTTTTTGTTCAATTCAATTATCAGGTTATTAAATGGCCCGTGAGCGGCGCTATTTCGAACCTCCTGGGGGTTCAGATGTGTCCCACCGGTATTCAAGCGCTCGAAAATGTGATACACGCTCGAATTGTCGTTTGGAACTGTTTGTTCGACTATGATTGCGCGGAGAACCGCATCACGCAGCCTTATCCGGTCGGGTTCAACAAGATCTCCGTATCTCTTTCCCTCCCAACGTGCATCGACGTCACGCAGGTAGAAATCAGTGACGTTCGGAAGGTGTCCATCGAAAAACCCCCAGATGGCACGGAGTCGTTGTTGGCCGTCTATGACCAGTAGCTGTTGGGTTATCGGCTCGCGGTATAGGAAAATTCCTGGGACCGGAAGGCCCAACAAGAACGATTCAATGAGTTGGCTAGCTTGAGTGTGAGTCCAAACCCACCCACGCTGGAATTTAGGAATTTGGATCTCATCGCGCTGCCAGCGCATGTGCAATACTTCGAGAGGAGGGTCGGTGGGGTACGAGTTTATTGTGTAGATAGGTGCTGCAGCCGCTGCGTCGTTAACCTCGGAATCGATGGTCTCAAGGATGTCGTCCGCTTCTTGGGTGGTCATTTTGGTATCCTCCAGAATAGAGTTTGTCTCATAGACCGGTGGGCGAGCTGACTAACACAGGTGTGGGAGCGATGGGCCTCAAGGGAGGTCGGCCCGTCCAGTTCCACCGGCCGCTTGTCGGCCCCCAGAAAGGTCGGCTGCCTCTCTTAGTTCCATGGGGCCAAGGCCCAGCCCCAAGGCGCTTGGCCACTGCGCCATAGCTTGAGCAAGTTATGGGTCATCCCTGCCAGCGACCACTCACTCTGTGCAGCGCCCAACCCCCGTCGCATAAACCGTCGGAACCCCTGTCCTTCCTTGACCTGTCCGAACACCGGCTCCACCAGTACACCCCGCTTCTTGTACAGAGCTCGGCCTCGCTTTGTCAGCGGCTTGCGCTCCATCCTGTCCCACGGGCTCAGTCCTTTTGGTATACGTCCTCGGGGACACCCCTTCTCCCGTAGCATCTTCCGCTGTTTCCAATCCTTGGTGGTGGCAATAAGAAGCTCAGGCATCTCTGGCCAGGAGCAAGCCCTGATGTTGTCCTCACTCCAGTACCCGGCATCGGCCAGGCCCGCTTTTGGCCGGTCCTCTATGCCGGCTGCCTCCAGAGTACGCGCCATGGTTTGGAGCATCGGCTCCAGTTGCTGCACATCGTTGGCCTCTTGGGTCACTCCAACGGCTACTATGATCTGCTCCTCGCTCACCACCGCCTGGGCATTGTAGCCCTGCACGTACCCTTGCCTGGTCTTCATGATGCGGCTGTCCGGGTCGGTGGTATTAGCCTTCGCCTCTTCGGTAGGAAGTGGCTCTACCACCTTGGGCTTTCGCCCCCGCTTCTTTTTGCCTGTGGCCACTTCTTCTGCCCGCCGTCGCTCCCCGTGCTCATGGACAGCCTTGGCTGCTGCTCAGCCTCCCGCTGCAGACGTTCCTTGGCTTCCTTCAGGCGCTTGAGCCGCTCCCTCCGTTCCCCTAGCCCTTCCGGTAGCTCATCCCCTCGCCGGGCGGGACCGTAATGGGCATCCTCTTCAGCATCCGCTGCCTTGGCCTCTGCCAACATGCGCTGCACTTCTTCCTCAATGGCCTGGTGGCTCCGGTTGGTGGCCAGCGCCGCGTCGGCTGCCACCTTCGTGCCATCAAGAGCCACTACCCCCAGCTTCACCAGACCCGCTTCATGGCATAACCTCAGTACCTCTACAAAGAGCTCCTCGAGCCCTGGTGTCGCCCAAGACACGGAGCACTGACGGCTCTCACTGCCTCCCGCCTGCCCAGGGCGGCCCTGGGTTGCCGGGAGCGCGAGGCGTGGCCTACCGACGCCTCAGACGTAGGTACACCACGGTCCCAATCACTACAACAACCGCCCCAGCAACCGCCAGGATGATTATCCACGTCCAACCCAGAGCCATGTCCTGTGATTGTTCGGGCGCTGGTCCGCCCGTCCCGGCTTGAGGGGCGCGGCCCTCCCCAAGCGCGTCGAGATCAGCTTGCGCCAGCCCAAGGAGGGCGGTTCGACTGCATATGCCAACGGTGTAGCCGCCGTCGTCATAGTTGCTGTCGTGGGCATAGACGATGTACTCCTCTCCTTCGGCGAAGGCGAATCCGCAACTCCCGCCGGTCGGTGGGGTGGTGATGTACATGTCCGCATGGACAGCCCCCTTCCACACGGCGCTGACCTCGAAGCCAACCGTGGTGCGGTCCTCGGAGGAGACCGACGCTGCATCGGGGTCGAAGGAGTGTTCAATCGAGACGACTCTCCCCGCGACGACTGCCGCAAACTTCTCCAGCTCTTCGGAAGGAGAACCGGGCACCGCACACTTGCACGCATGAACCTGCCCCGGGTCCCCCAGGAACCAGAGGACACTCACTATGAGTGCAAGGCTCACTACGCCTACAGATATGACAGTAGACCTCATCCCCTGACGCTTTGCCATCACTGGCCGCATGATCCGCTCTCTTTCTGTCTTACCTTCAGTTCTAAAGTGTGTCTTTCATTGCATGAACTCCAGGAGGAATTAGTCTGACGTTAGCCAGCGGGACCGGAGACGACCTGCCTTCGTGTCTAATGCGAGTTACTCAACAGCCCGGCAAAAGCCGCCTGATCTCCTCCGTGCGGGCATCGAGCTTATCTGAGAGCTTCATGTACTTGCTCACGCGCCCAACGTACATTCGAGCGCCGACCACCGCAGCCGCAGAGATGGGTTCACTAACGCCAACGGATGTGAGCGCAGCGCCGGCAGAAGTCAGCATAGAAGCCTGAGCCACCTTCCTGCCGCGACGTCTGAGAGCCTCGTTCACGGCGGAACGGCCTGTCAGGACCCTCTTGCCCTCTATTATTACCGTGACGCCGATGGACACAACAGGGACGGAATCAAGCGTGAACTCGGCGCCATGGTGCATGGCGTCGGTCAGCGCAGATTCGCTCCACTCTTGGACCTGTGCCTTCGTGTCCTCAGTCATTTCACCGAGCGACATGGCCGCCGTAGAATAAACCTCGGGAGTGTTCGACGCGAACTGCCCCATCTCTTCGGGGACGATGACCCTGATGTCGGGATACTTCTCCAGGTGCTCTTTGATATAACTCATCGAAGCGGTCGCCTTCAACTGGAGAATGTCCACTTGTTGGCCGATGCGATCACGTATCAGCAGGTCCCAACCAGGCTGCCTCGCAGATTCCGCTAGCGATACGGTCTCGCCATCACCGAGAACTATTCCGCCGACGCTATCTCCGCTGTTCAACTGGTCACGAACAAGGATCTCAAAGTACTTTCCCTTCAGGCCATCGGCAATTTTGCCGAGGTACTCTTCACTCTGACCGCGCAAATCGCCCGGGCCTATGTTGGAATACTCATCAAGAGCCTCACGAAGCTGCGGATTCTCGCTGGGCTCGAAACCCAGATTCACAAGATCGTCAATCCCCACATCAGCGGCGATTGCGGCCAGTTCAAGCACCTCGCGCTCGTCACGACGCCTGTATCGTTCACCGATCTCGATCAACGACCTGCGACTGGAGCGCCGGTAGGACGAAGCTATCTCCCTAATTTCATCGAACGCCATCACACAAACCTCAGAACTAGGCTTAGAACTGAGACCAGGACCGCAACGACACTTGCAACCAACGCAGTCCGGTTCATCGACCCACCCCCGCCTTCGGCTGCGGGTCCAGAAACGACGGCCTCCGGGGGGCGGGCGGCATCGCCACCAGTCAGCAACTCAGGTACCCGCTCTGTGAGTCTGCTTACCGTCTGCTCTGTCGTACCCAGTTTCCCGACCACTTCAGACTGAGACGCCCGCAACTCTGAAAATCCGGCCTCAACACCCGAGATCAGCGTACTCACAGCATCGTTGTGCTCACGCAACTCAACAATCGCTGCATCTACCCTGGTCAACCGCGTATTGATCGCATCCTGAGATCGACGCACCGCCTCCACCGAATTCTCCAACGCAACCAGCTTGCCCATCGCGGTCGCTTGGTCGCGGTGCAGCCCGACCAGTACATCGGTTGCGGTATCGACGAACTCCTCGTACCTGCGAATGTCGCCACCGGTAGCCGTGTCGAACATCCCCTTCACCTTGCCCACCAGTCCACCCCCGTCCTCGGCTATCACGGGCGAGGCTATGTGCGGAGTACGACCCCTGATGATGTTCCCCATAACGACCACGGCGTCGCCGTCCTCGGTCGCGCACTCGAAATCACCCCTTGAGGAGATGAATGCGATGCCCCGCTTCAACCATCCTGTCCGGACCTCGAACGCAGTGATGTCCTCGTAAACGCAGTCACGCTCTAACCCTTGTTGCGTCGCTATCAGGAGCCTCTGTTCCGTAGCCACCAAGGCGTTGCCGTCCGTCGTGACCATGATCCCCACGATGGCCTCGTCACTTTGAGTTGCATCCCCGATTACACCGAGCACCATATCTGACGGCATCTCACCACCGAGCACTCCCTCATTGACACCGGGCATAGCGGACCTGATGACATTGTACATCGCGACCACAGCAGCCTCATCTCCCGTGGAGCAGTACTGATTGTCGGACTCTGTCTCTATCCTGACGCCCCGCGTGAACCAGCTAGTTTCGACTTTGAGCTTTGTTATTGCGTCATACCGACACTCGAATTTGATACCCTTCTTCTTTGCTACGAACACGCGGCTGTCAGTAGCGACCAGCCCTTCATCACCGTTGCACGGCATCACACCCTTGACAGGCTCCCGCTTTGCGATGCTCCGCTTGACTACGGTGAGCACTTCGCCGTTGAGGGGATTCTGCCCAACGACAGAGCTCTCGATCATATCTCGCAGGTCATTATTCATAGATCAACCTCCGAAATCTTGTCCTATTCCAGCCACCTCTGGAAACATAGGATAAAGCTCCCGCCGAGTCTCTGACCTGCCAGGGTTGGGGGCTCGGTCCGCCATCCTAGGCTGCACCACACCACCGCCGACCCTAGCTCACATTGTCGCCGTTGCACCTCTGCGAAGACAAGGTCGGTCCCGGCGATACCGTCTAGGTCCCCCATCAACACTAACCAGCAGAGGCAAGAGGGTGACGGTGATTCCGGCTCGGCAGCAATATGGGTAAGGCCCAGGGCATCATCCAGCTCTCGAATGGGCAAGAGTCCGGCATCGGAAGTGATGGTGGCACCGTGAAACTCCAGACGGACTTTGGGGTTGAACTGGAGCCGGAGAGGGGTTTTGTCGCCGTCACCCATCAGGTGCCTCCGGGGTTGTTACGCTATCTGAAGAATCTTACTATTCTAATGAATGTATTATAGCCGAGATGTTGGTGAAAAGTTCATGAGACGACTACAAAAGCAAGAACGTTGCCTATATACCGCATCACACTGTTATCCTAACTGGGAAATATGGGTCAAGATGAAGCCGAATTTCGCTACGGTCTAGAGCACGTGCCCAACGTACAAGTCATCGTGGTGAAACACTAAACCAATACCAAGGTGGGATGTGCATTCCGGGGGTCTTGACGACGACCAAAAGGACTCCGCGGCAACTCATATCACCCTTAGGCCCCAACTGGGTGGGCACCGACAGTGCGGTCTAGCGATATGTACATTTCACCTTGGCTTTAGTTTAGATGCTCGTACAAGACACCTAGATCCGTTTTCCGCTCCCGGCTGTCGCCGGGGGATTTACTGAATAACGGAACAGGATCGGAACTATCCATTCCAGGACAACTCAGAAGGTCCCGTACCGACTTGTGCCAATTTACGCGTCCGGCTTCATTCGCCACCCCTCCACGATCAATGAAGAGAAACTTGGAACCTTCAGATGCAGAGTCTATAACAGTGCGAAATACTCAGGCGCCTCTCTTTTGCACCCGCTAGCCCCAACATTAAGGGACAATTGACGCGTCGCGCTACCATCCTTAGAATCATGCAAGATGCCACCACTTTGAGGAGCATGCGCCGTGACAAACAAGATTCGCTTGGGGTTTGTGGGAGCTAACGTTAATTCGACCTGGTCATCCCAGTCGCACTTCCCGGCGCTACTGGCCAGTCCGGATGTCGAGCTAACCGCGGTTTGCACCACCAGGCCGGAGAGCGCGGAAGAAGCGCGCCAAGCGTTTGGAGCGAAACTTGCCTTCCACGATTTCCGGGCAATGGTGGCGTCGACAGAGATCGACGCGGTGGCCGTGGTAGTGCGGGTGCCATCGCACTATGAGCCAACGAAGGCCGCCATCGAAGCCGGCAAGCACGTCTACACCGAGTGGCCACTGGGCCGGACTACCGCCGAAGCCGAAGAGCTGGCAGCGCTTGCTCGGGCCAAAGGGGTGCAGACGGCGGTCGGCCTGCAATCGCGGGTCAGCCCCGCATTGCTATACATCAAGGAGCTAATCGACGCCGGCTATGTGGGCGAGGTGCTGTCCTGTCATGTCACCACGATGCGTGACGGCGCGTTGGAACGCCCTTCCAGCCGCACTTGGCAGCGCGATGCCAGCCTCGGCGCGAACACGCTGACCATCGCCAACGGGCACGTCATTGACGCCTTGCGCTTCGTGGTGGGTAACTTCACACGGGTGGCGTGCATGGTCACGACCCAGGTACCGCAAATTTATGAGACCGATACTCAGCAATTTGTGGAGGTCACCTCCCCGGACAACGTGCGAGTATGCGGACAGCTAGAGAGCGGCGCGTCTGCGTCGGTCCATGTCGCAGCTGTCCCCTGGGCCGGCGGCGGCTTTCGAATGGAGATCTACGGTCGGGAAGGCACGCTGGTAACCACTGGAAGCGTCTCGTCTCAGCGCGGTGAGATGCTACGCGTGCAAGGCGCAAAGGGAAGCCACGAGTTGAGCGATCTGACTATACCCGAGCGATTCGTATATGTCCCGGCCGACTTCCCCCGCGGCGATCCGTTCAACGTCGGTCAGATGTATGCCCTGTTTGCCGAGGCGATCCGAACCGGTCAGTGCCGCCTGCCGACGTTCGACATCGCGGTTGACCTGCATCGCTTTGTTGATACGATAAAGCGGGCGTCGGATACGGGTAGGGAGCTCCCTGTCGCCTGAGGAGACTTTTTCGTAAAAACGGGATAGATATCATCTAAGCGGGCCGGACCATGGTGCAGGGAAATCTCATTGGTGTTGCGGCCTATGGCGCGACAGATCTTGGCAATGAGCCACTCCTATTTGCAACGCTCAATCCCTCTAATACTCCTGCTGATCCCCGTAGCTACGGCAGACTAAAATTCAACCGTTCGGAAAAGACTTGGTTTTGGACTTGACAACACATATTTGGCCAAGGCCTCAACCACTAAACCAGGTGCTGGGCTGGTGCTCAGAGCAAATATCCACCGTTACTCCACCCGATCTCTTTCAGGCTACCGTCCCCACGCCAGCATATCCGGGACATTACTCCTACACTTGGCATTTTGGGGCATCCTTACACATGCGGCATCCGGTTGACTGAGGTGGACCCAATCAGTTGGACAGGTTTGGTGCAAAACCAAGTGAGAGTTCCGCCGTCTTTCCAAGGTCTGAGAATGCTCTGCTTGGTGTCCGTTTCCCATTGATTGACCGTTCATCTGATGGCGCCAAGTCTCCTTTGAACACCTCAGCCGGTGTCCGGTAGCCCAAGGCTTGGTGGGGTCTTTGGTTGTTGTAGAAGCTGAAGTATGCGTCAAGCCCGGCCTTGGCTTCTCGCCCGTTGGAGTAGGCCTTCAGGTAGACCTCCTCGTACTTAACCGTGCGCCACAGCCGCTCCAACAAGATGTTGTCGGTGTAGCGTCCCTTCCCGTCCATGCTGATTCTCACTCCGTGCTGCTCTAGGAGACCGGTAAAGGCTTCGCCGGTGAACTGGCTGCCCTGGTCGGTGTTGAAGACCTCTGGCTTCCCCTTGCCAAGCGCTTCCTCCAATGTCTCGACACAGAAATCAGCATCCAAGGTGTTGGAAAGACGCCAGGCCACCACGTACCGCGTGTACCAATCCATGATGGCCACCAGGTATAAGAAACCCTTGGCCATGGGGATGTAGGTGATGTCGGCGGCCCACACCTGATTTGGTCTGGTGATCTCCATGCCGCTCAGGAGGTAGGGATACACCTTGTGCCCTGGCCCCGGCTTGCTGGTCCGGGGCCACCGGTAGATGGCACGTAGTCCCATGGTCCGCATCAGACGCTGGACCCGCTTCCGGTTCACCCTGTGACCTTGAGTGCCCAGCCAGACCCTCATGCGCCGCGACCCGTAGAAGGGGGTACTTAGGTACTGGTGGTCCATCGCCTTCATCACGGTCAGGTTCTCCGAGCAAGTCCCCTTGCGCCGGTAGTTTAGGCTGGACCTGCTGATGCTCAGTAAGGCGCACTGTCTCACTGTGGACAAGGCTGGGTGCCGCCGGTCCACCATCTCCCGCCGCCGCTCCCGGCTCATGGACCGAGCCTCTCCACCAAGAAATCCCGCTCAACCTTCAGTTGGCCGATCTGCTGATAGAGCCGGGCAACAAGGACCCCATCGCTCTTCTGGCGTTTGTCTTGGTTCCCACCAAAGACGCCGACCGCTCCTTCCAACAAGGACTTCTTCCAGGCCTGGATCTGCCCGGGATGGACCTCGTAGCGGGCGGCCAGTTGGGCCACCGTCTCTTCACCCTTCACCGCTTCCAGGGCCACCTTGGCCTTGAATGTTGGGCTGTGCTTCCTCCGCTCTTTTGACATGTCCCACTCCTCCCTCACAGCAACAGCTGTGGCTATTTTAGGAGCAGAACTCTCACTTAACCACCCGTCCGAATTTCCGGGTCCACCTCAAAGAGCACCATAGGCCAAGTATCGCCGGGTGCTCAGTCCAATATTCCCCACTCATCATTTCAATGATTTCGTACTACTAAACTGGAGCCAAGGTGGAATGCGCATATGGTGGGAGTCAAACGACCGAGCCGGGTCATTCTCAAAGTACGGATGAGAGGGATTCACTGTGGCAACCCAGCTGATCATCATCCCCACTTAAATGTACATCCCACCTTGGCTTTAGTTTAGGTGCTGCGGCTGCCAGCGAGTGCTTTCACTCGCCAACCCGCCCCTAAATGTTGACAATTCAACTGCCCGCCGTTAGCGTTGGCCTTTGTACCATAGCAGCAGGCGGAACGATGGTAGCTGCCAGTATGAGGAACGGGGCGCGGCGTACCCGGATACCGCGCCCCCGGCCCGCAGGCGTGGTTAAGACGCCGGGGCATAGTGGCCATTATGACACAACCCGCCCTGATTCCCGGAATCACAATGGACGCTTGCCGCGCCGCCCTCCGGTATCTTCCCCATGACGGAACACCGGGATACCGGGCAGCTTGTATCGTTGACCTTGCGAGTGAAGCTGTCCGCAATGCCGTCCGTGAATCCGCCCTGAACATTCCCGGCGTGGATGTTGCCAATCCCGCCGACGTAAGCCGCGCCGCCCTTGATACTGCCCGCGATGGTTTGATAGACGCCCTTGAACACTCGCTAGGTGAGCACGGGCGCGGCTGGCAATCCAGCGGCCCGGACGCCGACGGGCTGCTACCGCAAGCCTTCGTTGACCGTTACAACCGCGCCGCCGACGCCCGCGAAGGCGGCGAGTATGGCGATGTAGAGGACGGCAACGCGATGGTGGACGCCATAGCCGCCCTTTACGTCGACGCCGACGCTGGCGATGATTCCACGGTTGCCTACCTTCGCAGACTGTCCACAACTGAACTGCTAGCACTGGCAGCCTTCAACACAAGTTTCGCGGCCCTTGACCTTTCCCTACTGGCAGACAGCCCGAAAACCGGCGTTGACCGCAACGCCCGGCTGATACAGGCGATTCACCATACCGCCCAAGCCCGCGTTGTGCTGAATCGGATTGACGAATGGGAGTTGCCCGATGATGCTTTATCTAGCGCCTATGGGCCGGAAGTCCGCAAGGCAGCCCGGCAGTTGGGATACTGGATAAACCGGCTGTTGGCGGAAGTTGGGCAAGGTGGTCAACAGCAGCCCGATGTTGAGAACTGCCAGAACTGCGGGCAGCCCCCTGACCATCCCGCGCAACACGGGCCGGGGTTGTGCTACTGCAACCCGTATCCGCCGTTGCCTTGAACGTCCTCTACGCCGCCCCGTGGGACTTCCAGCAGCCCCACGGGGCGGTTGCTTCTCTCCTATGCCGTCCGGCATTGACAATTGCAAACACCAGCGTTTTGAGTACTTTTGAGTGCGTGGATGCTGCTGGCAGCCCTAAAATGGCCTGATTCGTAGCTAAATACGGATAGGTTCGACTCCCTCGTACCCCCGCCAATGTTTTTAGGCGTGAAATCGCCCGATATCTGCTAATAAAAAGCCGCCGTACCGTTATGGCCGGGGCCCACAGGGCGCCCTAAATATAAAGCCGTGCTATTCTGTCGCAGCCTGTGCTCACGAGTCCGGTATAATCCGTCGAACAATACCTATTCATAAAGGAGAAACTGTTATGCCGATTTTTACCAAAGGCGATGTCACCATCCGCTATGAGGAGGCCGGGTCCGGTTTCCCGATCCTGCTCACCCCCGGCGGGGGCTTGAACTCCGTAGTCAGCAATTGGCCTGGACAAGTGTTCAACGCGATGGAGGAGTTCAAGAACGATTTCCGCTGCATCACGATGGACCAGCGCAACGCCAACGGCGGCGACTCCGGCGGGCCTATCCAAGTCGACGACCCGTGGGGGGCCTTCGCCGACGACCAACTGGGGCTGATGGACCATCTTGGCATACAGGAGTTCTCGTTCATGGGCTACTGCATCGGTGGCCCGTTCGCACTCAAGCTCATGGAACGGGCACCCGATCGCCTCGTGGCCGGCGTGCTCTGCCAGCCGGTTGGCCACAACGCCAAATTCCCTGACTCCATGTACGACTCTGGCCATGATATCTGGGGACCCGAGCTGTGCGACCAGCGGACTGACGTGACCATGGAGACCGTCGATGCGTACCTACACAATCTTTACCGGGTCGATTCCGACTTCGTGTACAGCGTGTCGCGCGACTTCGTTCGTTCGTGCCAGACGCCGATGCTGGTCATGCCTGACAACACACCATCGCACTCCTACGAGACTGCGATGGAGGTAGTGGAGTTGGCGCCAAATGCCGAGGTGACGGTATATCCCTGGAAAGAGGAAAAGGACGTGCTCGCCAAGACGATAAACCAGGTGCGCGACTTCCTATTGGCGCATCAACCAGCTATATCAAATTGATTCAACCGAGAAAGCTGTATTAGCGTTCCGGCTGGTATACCTCCGTGGCCGGGTAGAATGCGTACCACCCAAACCAGAAGGAGGAGCGGCTGGGCAACCGGTCCAAACGCTCTTCCGGGCTGTCGGTCCCTACCAGAGCATTCTCGGTTAATTCCCATCTCTCGCCATCTTCATCCAACAGGAACGTGGCTCCTGAACGGTATCCCGCGCTCCCGTCCAAGATGAAATTGCGGCCACCGGCTTGGTAGGCCCTAGACCCGCCGCCACTCGTGACCACAACCAAGTCCATGCCGCCCAAAGAGTCGTGCACTACGGGCTCTTGGGCCAGCACCTGCTCAGGGTAGGCTCTAGATTGGCCGTTGAGAGTAAGGCCTAGGACCCGGGATTTAGTGACCAATCGGGAACTTCTCTCCGGGACAGGGAACATTGTGTATTCGCTATGACGATAGCTGGCGTAGATAGATGCCGCGTGTCCTTCCGCCAGGTACGACTGGGACGGGTATACGCCGGTTTGGATGTTCAACACCGTAGTGTCAGGGTGGGCCAACACCCAATCGTCCCAGGTGGTCAATGTCACCGGCAGCACCTTCAGCTCAATGCCACTGCCGACCAATTCTCCGACAACGGGCTTGCCCAGGAATTGGTGCCAGAGGGTATTGGTGCCTCTGTCGTACATCAATTTGTTACTTTGATACAGCCAACCCGAGGTACCGAACTCCATTACTTCGCCGTTGATTTCTGTGGAATACACGATCCCAGACCCGCAAAGCGTTCAATAGGCGAGGGCGAAGGGCACTCCTCCAACGACATCATTGGCCATCTCGTGGGCGTTTAAGATCCGCAGCGGGTAGGCCCGAGCCTCGCCGTTGATCGATACTCCAAACACCCGGTCTGCAGCCTCCATATACCAAGCCTCATTGGCTGGGACCACCGGCGGATTCCGCAGGTCAGGAATGCCGTCCTTGGCCACGCCGCCCCAGACAATCTCTTCAATTCTTATGTCGGTTTTCACGCCTTCGTAGAGAAAGCTGCCGAGTCCGGCGTCCAGAGTAGAAAACAGCTCGCCTTTCCAGCCGTCATATCCCTTCGGTGCCTTGACCTGGGGATTCTGACCCAGCCATTCGATCCACCAACCCCAGTTCGTCCGTTCGGGAGGAAATTCGACCTTTTCCGGACCCTCGGCCAATACGTTGATCGATGCGGCCATGGCGATCCTGGCATCGGGATACCATTCAATCCGCATGAACTCCAGAAGGACCGGAATGTAGGACTGGTTGCCACTGTTCACCATTTTCCGGACGATGGCGTCCATGTCACCGTCAATGGTGGCCCGCATCAGTTCCGTGGGGTCATCGGGAAGATCGATAGCAGGTACGGCGCCTGAAGACTCCAAAGACATTCCGTCCGACGTGCCGGTGGCGGGCGCCGACTCAGTGGTGGCATTGGGCCCAGGTATAGAAACTGAGCCTGGAGGACTGGACAATTGAGTGCCGCCAGTTGCGGGGTTGGCCGTTTCGGATGAAGTGCAAGCGGCCATCCCAAGCAATAGGACTAGCCCGATCCACCAGTAGCGGACCGTGCGTCGCATTCGCTCCAATGGAACCCGGATGTGCAGAGTCAATGACGTCCGTTTAGCATCTGAATCGGCGCGGTTGCTGGCCGTCAATTTAACCATACGCATTTCGCTGAAGAATGGCTTCAAGCAATGTAAGTGAGGTGGACCCAATTAGTTGGACAGGTTTGGTGCAAAACTAAGTGGGAGTTCCACCGTCTTTCCAAGGTCTGAGAACGCTCCGTTCGGTGCCCGTTTCCCATTGATTGACCGTTCATCTGATGGCGCCAAGTCTCCTTTGAACACCTCAGCCGGTGTCCGGTAGCCCAAGGCCTGGTGGGGTCTTTGGTTGTTGTAGAAGCTGAAGTATGCGTCAAGCCCGGCCTTGGCTTCTCGCCCGTTGGAGTAGGCTTTCAGGTAGACCTCCTCGTACTTAACCGTGCGCCACAGCCGCTCCAACAAGATGTTGTCGGTGTAGCGTCCCTTCCCGTCCATGCTGATTCTCACTCCGTGCTGCTCTAGGAGACCGGTGAAGGCTTCGCCGGTGAACTGGCTGCCCTGGTCGGTGTTGAAGACCTCTGGCTTCCCCTTGCCAAGCGCTTCCTCCAATGTCTCGACACAGAAATCAGCATCCAAGGTGTTGGAAAGACGCCAGGCCACCACGTACCGCGTGTACCAATCCATGATGGCCACCAGGTATAAGAAACCCTTGGCCATGGGGATGTAGGTGATGTCGGCGGCCCACACCTGATTTGGTCTGGTGATCTCCATGCCGCTCAGGAGGTAGGGATACACCTTGTGCCCTGGCCCCGGCTTGCTGGTCCGGGGCCACCGGTAGATGGCACGTAGTCCCATGGTCCGCATCAGACGCTGGACCCGCTTCCGGTTCACCCTGTGACCTTGAGTGCCCAGCCAGACCCTCATGCGCCGCGACCCGTAGAAGGGGGTACTTAGGTACTGGTGGTCTATCGCCTTCATCACGGTCAGGTTCTCCAAGCAAGTCCCCTTGCGCCGGTAGTTTAGGCTGGACCTGCTGATGCTCAGTAAGGCGCACTGTCTCACTGTGGACAAGGCTGGGTGCCGCCGGTCCACCATCTCCCGCCGCCGCTCCCGGCTCATGGACCGAGCCTCTCCGCCAAGAAATCCCGCTCAACCTTCAGTTGGCCGATCTGCTGATAGAGCCGGGCAACAAGGACCGCATCGCTCTTCTGGCGTTTGTCTTGGTTCCCACCAAAGACGCCGACCGCTCCTTCCAACAAGGACTTCTTCCAGGCCTGGATCTGCCCGGGATGGACCTCGTAGCGGGCGGCCAGTTGGGCCACCGTCTCTTCACCCTTCACCGCTTCCAGGGCCACCTTGGCCTTGAATGTTGGGCTGTGCTTCCTCCGCTCTTTTCACATGTCCCACTCCTCCCTCACAGCAACAGCTGTGGCTATTTTAGGAGCAGAACTCTCACTTAACCACCCGTCCGAATTTCCGGGTCCACCTCAAACCACCTGTCCGAATTTCCGGGTCCACCTCAGACACCTGCTTGGAGTATCGACCGCCCCCGAGAGCCAGGATGTGGTAATCCCGTTCCGGGTGCTCGTTTTGCGCTCCCGAAGCTAGGGCTCACCTCAGCACTTTCGGTGAGTATCTGCAACACCCGGAGTGAGAGTTCGTCCTCCCCTGATTAACGGCCTACCTTGCGCTTCGTCTTCTGCCATCGCGGCGGCGGCTCGCTCGTTGTCAAGAATTTTGCTAACGACAGCATCGCCAGCGCGTTCCCAGGTGCCACGATTTTCGATGACGAACTTGTTCGACTCTCGATAATCGTCAAGGAGACCGTTGACTTCGGGAATCACGTAACGCGCGACCATGTCCCAGTTCCGAAGCGTGTCTTCACGATTCGCCCAGTCGTGGACGAATCCGATCACACAACCGAAGCCACCGGTTAGCTCCATCATCTCGCGTATCCTGGCGACCAGGTTAGTCGAAGGCGCACATGGAGCTCGCGGGTTTTCCGGTCCTCCGGCAATTCCCCATGCGCCTGACGCGACAACTCCAACAACCGGTCCGCGTCGGCCACAATTGAGTACAACAGCGCCGCCCGCGCCCGTTTGTTGCTCCAGTCGATGGCCGACTCACCCTTCACGCTGGAACCCAGGTATCTCTTATATCCCTGGGCCTTGGCCCATTCTTTGGCGGTAGACTTTTCCACTGCCGCCAGAGCCCATAACAATTTGACGATCCCGTCGGCCAACAGATTGTAGGTGTCCTTGACTGCGCCCCGGCCCAGGATGTTGGTCGTGTCCAACGCCACCTTCATGCTCCGCCTTTTCAGGTAGCCCGACTCCCGGGCCAGTCTCAGGCTGGACTCGAATACCTCCCGCACTTTGCCGTGCAGTATCAGCTGGGCACGAAACACCTGCAGTGTGCTCTTGGCGAAGGGCCTATCCTCCACCTCAATCCCCAGGGCCACCTTCCAGCGGATGTCGAAGTCGGCCCGGGCCTTGGCCTCGGCGTCGCTCACCTTGTCGTGGGACTGGAGCAGGAGGGCCGTGGCCAGCAGGCTGGGCGGCACGCTGTCCCGGCCGTTGTCGGCGCAGTAGAACCCGGCGAAATCTGCGTCCCGGAACAACCGGCCACGCAACGAGGCCAGCAGACCATGGAAGGTGTCCTTGTCCACGTGGTCCAGATACAGCCGGTCCGCTTCCCACAGGCCCCTTTGATCGGAACGCTCTCCCAGCACTGCCATTCCTCGCTATTTCTTGATGGCTCAAGTATAGCTGTCCACCCGGCTGACGCCACTTTTCGGCCACGTTTCTAGGGGAATGGGCGATGTGGTCGATAACGTCTGGACAGATATATCGCCGATAAACTCGCAGGCTAGAGAACGTGTCGGGTATCCGACCCAGAAACCCCTCGCTCTACTGGAACGCATCATAAAGGTGTCATCCAACGAGGGCGACGTCCTGCTGGACCCTTTCTGCGGATGTGCCACCGCGTGCGTGGCAGCCGAGAATCTAGGCCGCCGTCCATCGGTGTCCTTCGGTGGATTCAGGCTTAGGTTAAAAAAATCGGCCTAAAAGTTTCCCTTATTTATCGCGACAATGCCCGGTATCCTTCTAGGTAGCTCGCACACCGGAGGATACCTCCATGGCGCTGGACAGGATGCTACGCCGCTCCGAGGTCGAAGTGGTAACCGGCTTGTCGCGTTCGGCCATCTACGAACAAATGAGAGCGGGGGAATTCCCCGCACCGGTTCTGGTAGGCACTCGCGCTGTGCGGTGGCCTGAATCCGAGATCACCGCTTGGCTTGCATCGCGCCCCCGGGCAACCGGCGACGGACATAGAGGCTAACGGGAGCATGGCAGGCGCGATGGTTGCACGGCTGGCAAGCCATTATGGCTGCGAGATACTCCCGGAACAGGGCAAGCAGGGTTTTCGGCTGCCCTGCCCAGCCCATAGGGGTGGAGACGGTAATTGCCATGTCTTCGAAAGCGATAGAGGGCGCATTGCCGCGAAATGCTTCAGCCGGGGATGCGAACCCTCTGACATTCTGTCGGCTATCGAACGGGATACAGGGATCGAGCGGATCAACCCGCCCGGACATACGTTCCAAGGGACATACAATCGCACAGGCCGACCAGTTGACGTCTGGCGTATAGACAGAGGAGGAAGCAAGTCCTATCCCACGCCGGGCAAACGGCAGGGCGTACCCGTGGAGCTCTGGGGTGACGAAGAGGCCGAAACCGTCATCGTTTGCGAAGGCGAAAAAGCCGCCCGCGCGGTTCAGAGGGCGGGATATACCGGCGCAAGTTATATGGGCGGCGCCAAGTGCGCCGGAATGGCTGATTACACCAAACTGCGCGGTCGGACTGTGTATGTATGGCCTGATAATGACCCGCCAGGCCTGAAAGCTGGAAAGGACGTCGCCGAAGCAGCCCGTCTCGTCGGTGCACAGGTATGGATGCTGTCCCCAGTCGGTGAACCTGAAAGCGGCGATGATGCCGCCGATGTTGACGATTTGCCCGCTGTAATTGCTGGCTTAGTAGAGAGGGCGACTGTATACCGACAGGACGGTCTGTCGGAGCTCCCCGAAAAGCGGGTGGTGAGGGACGGGCGCACCGCGGCAGGTTTACGCTATTGCCTCGAACAATTGGGCATTGCCTATCGCTGGAATATCCGGCGCTCCTGTATCGAGTTTGACGATGGGAACGTCTGGCGCGAAGAAAACGACCGGCATTCCGCTGCCCTAAGGGAAAGGATTCGGGCAACATTTAACTCACCGGGCCCGAATAACCCCGGACTCCAATTCGGACGCGACCTGTTTAACGACTGCCTGAACGCAATCGTTGCGGATGCAGAGATTGATCCGTTTCTAGTCTGGCTGCAGAACCTGCCGGAATGGGACGATCAGAGGCGGCTTGATGGGCTACTCCACGCGTGTTTCAAGATCGCCGACGACCAGAACCCGCCCGAATTGGTAATCTGGGCGGGCCATTTTCTAGTCATGGGACCGCTTTGGCGTACACTGTACCCAGGCGCCAAGCTTGACGAAATGCCGGTGCTGGTGGGTGCGCAGGGTATTGGCAAGAGCACTCTGCTGCGGGAGTTGCTACCTGGTTATGCTCACGATTGGTTCTCCGATGGGCTAACGTTTACGGCTACGGATCGGGAAGTTGCCGAGACGCTGGCAGGGCGGGTAATCGTCGAAGTGTCCGAGATGGTGGGCCTACGCCGCGCCGAGATAGGACGGCTCAAGACGGTGCTGTCCCGCACTGACGATGGTTACCACCGGGCCGCCTATGCTCGGCACGCGGAGACCAGGTTACGCCGGTGCGTTGTAGTGGGCACAACAAATCGCCGGGAATGCTTGCCGAATGACGAAACGGGTAACCGCCGGTTTGTGGCCATAGAGATCGGATCCGGACAACCCGGCGATGTGCGGGACTACTTGGGCGCCAACCGAGCACAATTGTGGGCCGAAGGGCTGGCACGTTGCCGAGCGGGCGAACATCCACGCCTACCGGACGCATACAAAGACGTTCAGGCCAAGCACAACGAAGGGTATCGCGCCGCTGACGATGCGCTTGAAACGAAAGTCGGTGAATGGCTACGAGTTAGCCCCGAGGAGTTCACCCTTGCCGAGTGCGGGATTGCCATTGGTATGGTGGATGATGACGCACATCTTAGCCAACCAGAGCAACATCGACTAGGGAAAGCACTGCGGTATTTCGGCTATGAAAAACGCAACTGTAAGCGGCAAGGTCGGCAGGTGAGACTGTGGCTCAAGGTCTAGCGGTTGCAGGTTGCCCCGGTTGCCCCTATTTCCTGATAGACCCCTTTTTAGGAAGGAAATGGTTCCATTAAGAAATAGGGGCAACCGGGGCAACCCTTAAGGTAAAGGCCTCATTGGGGATTGAAACTATGGCAAGCGAACGCTTTGCACTTAGAGTGGTTGTTCCGGGCTGCCTTTCATAGTACTCCGCTGGGTGGATTGTCATGTCCCCCTCCCTTATCCAGGTGCAGGTCATCAGTCATCGTTGGGACTCTATCTGGCGCAGATAGGCACCCATCTCAGCGTCGGTGATGCGGCCCCGTTCCCACAGATCGCGTAGTCGGCTCACCTGTTCCCCCATATCCCCCAGCGGATCATAGGTGAAGGTCTCGCGCTCCATTTCCTCGGGGACCGAATCGGAACGGAACTCACGTATCCGGCCCGGGACATATTCGACAAACGGCTGCACCGTCTCCCTGGGCACGATGTTGACGAGCAACAGTTCCTCCGGCCATCTTCCTCAAACCGGCACCGGCCCGTCATTAGCCCGAATCCACCGATGGACAGGGATGGACGGCGTGAGGACAGCGGAAGGGGGTGAGGGAGTTACAGGCGCGATGATCCGGGCTCGAATTTGGGTAGACGGGAGGTTGGCGGGCGGTCTGCAGGCGCTTTTGGGGGCACCGATGGCGGCCTACAGTGGCTGTGGCGAGCGAGATGGCGGGATAGGACACGGCAAGAGGCGCTCGCGGACTGGGGTGGCGCGAGTTTGCGGGGACGTTGGGTCAGTTGCAGGCTGGCCGTCAGGCGGGGAATGGAATGGCTTGCAGTCGGGCCAAGGCGCGACTGAACTGGGTTTCCCAAGGCCAGCGCCGGGGGAGATGCAAAGTGAGGCGGCGCGCCGAGCGGGTGATCCGTCCCACCAGAGCGAAGACCCGCCGCCTGAGGGTCTTGGTGATCACGGTCCGCTCGCCCAGACCAATCCGCGCCGTCCAGCGGGCCAGGTTATGCGCCATCACCTGTACCGCCAGCCAGGCGCCGTTGGCGGCGAAGCGCCGCGACGGCATGTGGTTCAGCCCGACGCCGTACTTGAGGTCGCGTATCGCATTCTCGATCTCGGCGTGACGGCAATGATCGGCCTCCAGTTCCAGGGTCTCTCCGTCCCGGTCGGTGATGAAGCCGTGATAGCTGTAGGTGGCGAAGAGGGCCAGTTGGGAACCGGGCGTGGGCTTCACCCGCCGGACGATGAGCCGCACCGGTGCGGCGCCGGGCTCAGTCCGGAAGGGGGTGTAGGTGGTCTGCGCCACATCGGCGGCGCCGTCCATCCAGTAAGGAATCGGCGTCCAGGCATCTTCGGGCATCGCCTCGATGAGATTCCGCAGGCGGGCGCGCTGGCGGATGGCGATGGAGGGCGGACATCCATCTGGCGGCAGACGGCGACCACGGCGTGGGCGTAGAAGCCGCTGTCGGCCCGCGCCGTAAGTTGCCCGCTGGCCCCGGCACGGCGAACCCGGCTCACCGTTTCACGCAGGAAGTGGACGGCGCCCCGAGCGGTGTTGGTGCGGCCCTCGCGCAGCCGGGACATCAGCACGTCGCCGGTGCCGGCGGCGATGGCCAACAGGGGGTGATAGCCGCGGGCGCCGGTATAGCCGTGGTGGCGTGCCCCTTCCTTGGCCATGCCGTAGGTCTCGCAGATGGTGGAGTCCAGGTCAATGGTCAGGGGCCCGTCGCCGGGTCCCGCCCCGGCCTGCCAGGCCCTGGCCAGCAACTCGCGGCTCACCCGGTCGAGTTGACGGACATGCCCCCACCTGAAGCCGCGCAGGAAGATCCCCAGGGTGGATGGGGTCTTGACCACGCAGCCTAGAACACCGACCGTCCCACCAGCGCGCAGCGCACCGGCGTCGTCGATGCAGTCGCCGCCGGCTAGGGCGGAGGCCACCAGGGTCATCATCTTGTCCCCCGTGTTCGCCCGTCCCGGCGCGCCGCCGAGGTCAAGGTGATGGTCGACGAGTTCCCGCAGGCCCAGGTGCTGAGTGAGGGTGGCCGGCAGGAGCAGGCCGGCATTGGCCACCAGACGATGGTCGTCAAAGAGGATGCGGATACGGTCGGGATTGTTCTGTGGCAGCATCTATTGGGTGCTCCTTGTTTCCGGGCAGGTTTCTGTTCCAAAACCATTATCCCAGATTCAGAGGAGCACCCTCTGGCTTCTTCGAGGGCTGTCCCCAAGGCCGTCCTTCGGTGGATTCGGGCTAAACGGCCGGTCTCGCTTATGGTTGCGCACGGCGATCTTAACCGCGTCGAACGAAAGGCACGTCCAGTCTGCGATCTGCTTTATGGCTTGTTCCCAGGAATATCCCCCGTTGCGCAGGATTCGGAGAACGGAAACCATGCGGGCATTGCGATTCCATTCGCTCTTTCGCCCACGTCCTCTCTCAGGCCTCTTCAGCTTCTCCAAGGCGACTGCGTAAGCCCACATTGATACAATTTCTGGGATCGGTTCTCGACGCCGTAGAAGCTCAGCCAACAGATTTTGCATATTGTCCCATGCCCAAGTTCTGGTATGGGACCAATTCAGGTAGCTCCCCAGCAACAGTACCCGTTGGGAGTATTGGGGATGCGTGGGGTCCCGTGCGTCATATGGAATGCTGTCCCACCGGCGGACTAAATCCAAATATTCTGTGACTCGCTTGTGCCCGTGATTAAGATATTCGATTAGGTCCGCTTCCTCGCCTGCTGGTAATTCATTCGTCACTACGTTCCACCTCGACCGGACAGGAAATCATCCCACTGCTGCATCAATAAACAGCGCTTTGCAAACAAGTCTGACCGGGCGTAGGCTATCTCCGTCGAGTTGCCCAGGTTGTGGGCCAGCGCCGACTCAGCGGCCGCCCAGGGGGTCGCCGTCTGCTCGATTGTCCAATCCCTGAAACTGCTACGGAATCCGTGCGAAACGGCGGATATTGCTAACCTTGCCAGCATATGAGTTAACCCCATGTTGCTGATTGGCTTGCCGCTGCGCTTGTTGGGGAATATGAATCCCTCCCCATCGCTGAGTCTCTTCGCCTCCTTGAGTATCGCCAGGGCACGGTTAGACAAAGGTACCCGGTGTTCTCGCCGAGCTTTCATCCTAACCGCAGGTACCGTCCAGGTAGCGGCTTCAAGGTCGATTTCGGACCATTCTGCTCCCCTAACCTCCCCAGCCCTGGCCGCCGTCAGCACCATAAACTCAAACGCCAATTTCATTGCGGGGTGGGAGGTAGACTCCCGTACCCGTTGCAGCGCCGCCGGAACGTCTGCATAGGGCAGGGCGCGATGGTGCTGCTTCAACCGGGACCGGCGTGGCAAGGCTTTGGCGATGGCGGTCGACGCCGCATTGTCCGCCCGCCAGCCTTGCGCCACGCACCAGTCAAGAACAGTTTCCATCCGTTGCCTGACACGAGTTGCCGTTTCAGCCTTTTCCACCCATATCGGGGTAAGCACCGCCAGAGTGTCAGCCGTTGTGATCTCGTCGACGGGTTTGTGCCCAATAAGCGGGTAGGCGTGATTGGTAAGGCTCTCCGTCCATTGCTTCGCGTGCCTATCGCTACTCCATGTCGAGCGGCGCAATTCTATTACCTGTTCCGCGGCCCTCTGGAACGTCGGGACGGGAGGACGCATCGCGTCCTCCCGCGCCTGCCGCTTCTCGTCTATGGGGTCTATCCCCTGCCGTATAGCCTGGAGGTTGGCAAGGGCGGTTTCCCGCGCCTCTTTTAGCCCGACGGCGGGATAACCTCCTAACCCAACATTGCGGCGCTTGCCGTTCATCCTAACCCGCTGAAACCAACGCCTGTTGCCGTTGGTGTCAACTCGGAGCGTAAGGCCGTTGCCGTCAGAGTAGTCGCCCGGCCTCTTCAGCGTTCGTATCGCGGCGGCGTTGAGGGCCTGTTGCTTAGTTGCTGGCATATCCTGTGTCTCCCGGTTGGTACACGTGGGCGATCACGTGTACCCAAACTAACAGGAATATAGCAGAACATCTCGGAACGATCAAGACATAAAAAACCAGCAGTACTTGATCTTAAGTACGGCTGGTCAGCCTTTGGTGGAGTTTTCAGTTATACGTTGGCGGGAGTGCGAGGGAGTCGATCCCACCTACCCCGCTCGTCAGGAGGCATCACGGATTTGAAATCCGCAAGGGCCACCGGGCCCCATCCACCAGATCACCTTCGACCGGAACGTCCGTAAACATGATTACCTCATTTGATGACGTGGAGGGTGATGACGTGGATGGCGCAATACGCTAAGCCCGGTGGAAAGCTTGGTACAACTGTGACAAAGACTCCCGCTCTTACATTGCTTGAAGCCATTCTTCAGCGAAATGCGTATGGTTAAATTGACGGCCAGCAACCGCGCCGATTCAGATGCTAAACGGACGTCATTGACTCTGCACATCCGGGTTCCATTGGAGCGAATGCGACGCACGGTCCGCTACTGGTGGATCGGGCTAGTCCTATTGCTTGGGATGGCCGCTTGCACTTCATCCGAAACGGCCAACCCCGCAACTGGCGGCACTCAATTGTCCAGTCCTCCAGGCTCAGTTTCTATACCTGGGCCCAATGCCACCACTGAGTCGGCGCCCGCCACCGGCACGTCGGACGGAATGTCTTTGGAGTCTTCAGGCGCCGTACCTGCTATCGATCTTCCCGATGACCCCACGGAACTGATGCGGGCCACCATTGACGGTGACATGGACGCCATCGTCCGGAAAATGGTGAACAGTGGCAACCAGTCCTACATTCCGGTCCTTCTGGAGTTCATGCGGATTGAATGGTATCCCGATGCCAGGATCGCCATGGCCGCATCGATCAACGTATTGGCCGAGGGTCCGGAAAAGGTCGAATTTCCTCCCGAACGGACGAACTGGGGTTGGTGGATCGAATGGCTGGGTCAGAATCCCCAGGTCAAGGCACCGAAGGGATATGACGGCTGGAAAGGCGAGCTGTTTTCTACTCTGGACGCCGGACTCGGCAGCTTTCTCTACGAAGGCGTGAAAACCGACATAAGAATTGAAGAGATTGTCTGGGGCGGCGTGGCCAAGGACGGCATTCCTGACCTGCGGAATCCGCCGGTGGTCCCAGCCAATGAGGCTTGGTATATGGAGGCTGCAGACCGGGTGTTTGGAGTATCGATCAACGGCGAGGCTCGGGCCTACCCGCTGCGGATCTTAAACGCCCACGAGATGGCCAATGATGTCGTTGGAGGAGTGCCCTTCGCCCTCGCCTATTGAACGCTTTGCGGGTCTGGGATCGTGTATTCCACAGAAATCAACGGCGAAGTAATGGAGTTCGGTACCTCGGGTTGGCTGTATCAAAGTAACAAATTGATGTACGACAGAGGCACCAATACCCTCTGGCACCAATTCCTGGGCAAGCCCGTTGTCGGAGAATTGGTCGGCAGTGGCATTGAGCTGAAGGTGCTGCCGGTGACATTGACCACCTGGGACGATTGGGTGTTGGCCCACCCTGACACTACGGTGTTGAACATCCAAACCGGCGTATACCCGTCCCAGTCGTACCTGGCGGAAGGACACGCGGCATCTATCTACGCCAGCTATCGTCATAGCGAATACACAATGTTCCCTGTCCCGGAGAGAAGTTCCCGATTGGTCACTAAATCCCGGGTCCTAGGCCTTACTCTCAACGGCCAATCTAGAGCCTACCCTGAGCAGGTGCTGGCCCAAGAGCCCGTAGTGCACGACTCTTTGGGCGGCATGGACTTGGTTGTGGTCACGAGTGGCGGCGGGTCTAGGGCCTACCAAGCCGGTGGCCGCAATTTCATCTTGGACGGGAGCGCGGGATACCGTTCAGGAGCCACGTTCCTGTTGGATGAAGATGGCGAGAGATGGGAATTAACCGAGAATGCTCTGGTAGGGACCGACAGCCCGGAAGAGCGTTTGGACCGGTTGCCCAGCCGCTCCTCCTTCTGGTTTGGGTGGTACGCATTCTACCCGGCCACGGAGGTATACCAGCCGGAACGCTAATACAGCTTTCTCGGTTGAATCAATTTGATATAGCTGGTTGATGCGCCAATAGGAAGTCGCGCACCTGGTTTATCGTCTTGGCGAGCACGTCCTTTTCCTCTTTCCAGGGATATACCGTCACCTCGGCATTTGGCGCCAACTCCACTACCTCCATCGCAGTCTCGTAGGAGTGCGATGGTGTGTTGTCAGGCATGACCAGCATCGGCGTCTGGCACGAACGAACGAAGTCGCGCGACACGCTGTACACGAAGTCGGAATCGACCCGGTAAAGATTGTGTAGGTACGCATCGACGGTCTCCATGGTCACGTCAGTCCGCTGGTCGCACAGCTCGGGTCCCCAGATATCATGGCCAGAGTCGTACATGGAGTCAGGGAATTTGGCGTTGTGGCCAACCGGCTGGCAGAGCACGCCGGCCACGAGGCGATCGGGTGCCCGTTCCATGAGCTTGAGTGCGAACGGGCCACCGATGCAGTAGCCCATGAACGAGAACTCCTGTATGCCAAGATGGTCCATCAGCCCCAGTTGGTCGTCGGCGAAGGCCCCCCACGGGTCGTCGACTTGGATAGGCCCGCCGGAGTCGCCGCCGTTGGCGTTGCGCTGGTCCATCGTGATGCAGCGGAAATCGTTCTTGAACTCCTCCATCGCGTTGAACACTTGTCCAGGCCAATTGCTGACTACGGAGTTCAAGCCCCCGCCGGGGGTGAGCAGGATCGGGAAACCGGACCCGGCCTCCTCATAGCGGATGGTGACATCGCCTTTGGTAAAAATCGGCATAACAGTTTCTCCTTTATGAATAGGTATTGTTCGACGGATTATACCGGACTCGTGAGCACAGGCTGCGACAGAATAGCACGGCTTTATATTTAGGGCGCCCTGTGGGCCCCGGCCATAACGGTACGGCGGCTTTTTATTAGCAGATATCGGGCGATTTCACGCCTAAAAACATTGGCGGGGGTACGAGGGAGTCGAACCTATCCGTATTTAGCTACGAATCAGGCCATTTTAGGGCTGCCAGCAGCATCCACGCACTCAAAAGTACTCAAAAGAGCCTGTCTCAGAAGTCTGAACTGGCCATGGGTATGTCGTTGGGTGTATTTTCGAGGCGACATAAATTGGGGAGATGTTGAGATGCCGTTTCGAGAGATGGGCCGAGAGCAGATATGGATGTTGCCGCCGACGCTTGACGAACTGTTGCCGTTGGACCATCCAGCGCGATTCGTGGCCGAGTTCGTTGACGCTTTGGACCGGGAGGACTGGGCGGAGCTTGGGGTAAAGATAGACGGGGAGGTGCTGGGAGCGCCAGCCTACCATCCACGTGCGCTGTTGAGCGTGTGGCTGTACGGCTTCATGACCGGGGTGCGCTCGTGCCGGAAGCTGGAGGCGGCCTGCCGGGACCAGATACCATACCTGTGGCTGACCGGGTGGCAGCATCCTGACCACAACACCCTGTGGAGGTTCTACAAAGGGCATCGGCAGGCCATGAGGAAGCTGTTCGAGCGGACGGTGCGTATGGCAGTGACGATGAAGTTGGTGGACCTGGCGGTTCAGGCGGTGGATGGTACGAAGGTGGTCGCCAACGCGTCGCTGAACAGGAGCTACGACGCCGAGGGACTGCGTGGTCTGTTGGAGCGGCTGGAGCGTGCGATAGCCGACCTTGAGGCTCAGAACGAAGCGGGAGAAGACACTGCTGTTGCCCATCTGCCTGAGGAGTTGGCTGACAAGGAGGTCTTGAGAGAGCAGGTGAGGCAGGCGATGGACGATCTCACGAGTCAGAAGCGCCACAAGCGCATCAACCTGACCGACCCAGACGCCAGGCTGATGAAGGGTAGGCAAGGCATCGTGGCTGGCTACAACGCTCAGGCTATGGTCTCACCCACAGAGACGGATGGGGGAGCGACCGGCATGTTGGTCACCGCCGTGGACGTGGTGGATGCAGCCAATGACAATGCCCTGCTGGTGCCGATGGTCGAGCAGGCCGAGGAGACTATGGGGACGAAGTCGCAGATGACGTTGGCCGATGCCGGATACTTCGCCGCGAGTCACTTGGAAGAATGCGCCCGTCGAGATCAGCAGGTGGTAGTGTCGGAGTCGCGGCAACGGTTCCTCAAAGACCCATATCACAAGGACCGATTCACCTACGACGAGCAGAGCGACAGCTTTACGTGTCCGCAGGGACAGACGCTCAAGTTCGTTCGTATCCAACATACGCATGGAGTCCCGTTGCGTCTGTACCGGGCCTCCGGGGTCGTCTGCCAAGTGTGCCCAGCCTTCGGAGTCTGCACGAAGGCCAAAGAGATTGGGCGGAGCCTGGCGATAGGTCCGCATGACGCAGTGCTGCGCCGTCATCGTGCCTGGATGTCCACCTCAGCAGCTAGAGAGGCGTACAAGCTGAGAAAGCAACTGGTCGAGCCTGTCTTCGGAATCATCAAGGAACAACAGGGGGCACGGAGA
The DNA here is from genome assembly GCA_965237595.1 of Dehalococcoidia bacterium. Taxonomy (GTDB): domain Bacteria; phylum Chloroflexota; class Dehalococcoidia; order Lucifugimonadales; family UBA3495; genus UBA9611. Next base: position 613,188 of record CBDEFY010000001.1, read on the forward strand.
TTCCTGCTGCGCGGCCTCGTTAACGTGGCGGCCGAGTGGACAATGCTGGCCACAGCCTTCAACCTGCGCACTCTCTGGCGGGTGTGGCGCTCAGCCCCTTCATCGGTCTATTTAATGGCCCGGAGCCTTGTCCCGTCTCCTGACCTGCAGTGATGACAGCAGCTGACCCATCGCTCCGTCGCCTGTCCTACCCGCTCAGGCCAGGGCCTTTCAGCGAACCCTTTGACCTCTATCTGCTCCCCCTATCCGCAATTTCCACTTCTGGGACAGGCTCAAAACGCTGGTGTTTGCAATTGTCAATGCCGGACGGCATAGGAGAGAAGCAACCGCCCCGTGGGGCTGCTGGAAGTCCCACGGGGCGGCGTAGAGGACGTTCAAGGCAACGGCGGATACGGGTTGCAGTAGCACAACCCCGGCCCGTGTTGCGCGGGATGGTCAGGGGGCTGCCCGCAGTTCTGGCAGTTCTCAACATCGGGCTGCTGTTGACCACCTTGCCCAACTTCCGCCAACAGCCGGTTTATCCAGTATCCCAACTGCCGGGCTGCCTTGCGGACTTCCGGCCCATAGGCGCTAGATAAAGCATCATCGGGCAACTCCCATTCGTCAATCCGATTCAGCACAACGCGGGCTTGGGCGGTATGGTGAATCGCCATACTGCTGGCGGACTGCGCGTGTAGCTGCTGCCAGCAGGTAATCAACCAACAGGGCGTTGGGGCTGCCGTCCAGGGCCGTTGCCGGTGTCCAAACGGGCGCGGCGGGGGGGAGGGCTGTATGGGCGTCCTGATGCGATGCAGGGGCGTTTTGGTCCACCGCCGGACTGTCCGCGGCGCGGTCAACTAAGGCCAGATTCCGAAATACCATCGTTCAACTCCGATTGTTGAAATTGCTGGATTTTGGCAAGGGGATGGTTCCATAAGGCTTGTCGCATTGTGCTTTGCCTGTCCGCAAGGGGCGGCGCTGGGGGCGGCGGCGGCGTTGCGCGGGCGGGGCGCGATTCGTCGCCTAGACCATCGTCGAAAATCAGATAAACAGAGGGCGGCCCGGTCATGTTCAAGTCAACATCGCTGGATTGCCTTGGCTTCCCAAATCCCCGGTCGAGCAGTTCCACGGCGGCCTTGAATCGCAGCGTCTTGCTTGGGCTGTCGTTTAACAACCTTGCCAACAGTGCGACGGCAGCCGGGCCGTGTTCTTGGGCCGCAGCGCGAATGTCGGTGGTAACCTTATCCTTGCTGCCCTTTGGCCTGCCCGCGCCGGGCCGTTTCCCGCCGTGCGCCGCCATTACGCGCCTTGCACCATCCCGCCGGATGCGCGGATGTTGTCGGCGTAGCGTTTCTTGCTGTCCCTTTCTGCCGTCCTCATTGCCGTCCCTTCCGCCGACACGGGCGGGGCAAGGCTACTGGCAGCCGGGTCAGCAGCATACTTGAGACCGGCGGCGTAGGCGCGGCGGATGGCCTCTCTTACCACGGCGTCCGGGTGCAGCACGTCGGCGCGGGTTATCCGGTTGCCCTGCGGCCTGTCGATTGCGCGAACCTGAATCATGGTCATTGGCTTTCCCCCTCTTTAGGTTATACAGTGCGCCGGGGCATAACTCATTTTCGGGGTGTCCGGGGCTGCCCGCACATGGCGCACAAGGTCAAGTGATTCGGAGTGAACCGGTGGAAATTTTGGCAGTACCGTCCGGGATAGATAGGCAGCTTGATTCTCCGTTGATTTCTGGCGTAGGTGCAAGTTCAAGATACTTGATTTCCGAACATTGCGCCAAACTGTTGACTATTAAGCACGCGTTTGAGTGCGTGGGGCGCGTCAATGCTGCCCGTAGCTTGGAAACATCGTCGGGTTAGAGTCCTTACCGCGTCTATCGGCGTCAACGTCGGCAGCATCGGCGGGAAGTCCGGGAAGTCCAGGGAATCATCATAATCATAGGGCGGCGTTTTAGGGTGTTCAGGGCCGTTGCCGGTGTTCGGGCTTACGGGGCGCAAAGGGCTGGAAACGGCCTCTACGGGCTGCCGTGGGGCTGCTAGAAATCTGGCCGGAAAGTGGCGGCAGCCGGGTCAGCGGCTATACTTGGAGTCAACAAGCATAGCGAGGGCTGAGAATGCTGGGAGAGCGTTCGGACCAGAGGGGCCTGTGGGAAGCGGACCGGCTGTATCTGGACCACGTGGGCAAGGACACCTTCTATGGTCTGCTGGCCTCGCTGCGTGGCCGGTTGTTCCGGGACGCAGATTTCGCCGGGTTCTACTGCGCCGACAACGGCCGGGACAGCGTGCCGCCCAGCCTGCTGGCCACGGCCCTCCTGCTCCAGTCCCACGACAAGGTCAGCGACGCCGAGGCCAAGGCCCGGGCCGACTTCGACATCCGCTGGAAGGTGGCCCTGGGGATTGAGGTGGAGGATAGGCCCTTCGCCAAGAGCACACTGCAGGTGTTTCGTGCCCAGCTGATACTGCACGGCAAGGTACGGGAGGTATTCGAGTCCAGCCTGAGACTGGCCCGGGAGTCGGGCTACCTGAAAAGGCGGAGCATGAAGGTGGCGTTGGACACGACCAACATCCTGGGCCGGGGCGCAGGCAAGGACACCTACAATCTGTTGGCCGACGGGATCGTCAAATTGTTATGGGCTCTGGCGGCAGTGGAAAAGTCTACCGCCAAAGAATGGGCCAAGGCCCAGGGATATAAGAGATACCTGGGTTCCAGCGTGAAGGGTGAGTCGGCCATCGACTGGAGCAACAAACGGGCGCGGGCGGCGCTGTTGGACTCAATTGTGGCCGACGCGGACCGGTTGTTGGAGTTGTCGCGTCAGGCGCATGGGGAATTGCCGGAGGACAGTGAGGAGCGCCAGCGGATTGTGGCGGCGGCGGAACTGCTGGGACAGTTGCTGCTCCAGGACGTGGAACGCACTGATGACGGAGTCGGCCTCAAGGACGGAGTGAGCCGGGACCGGATGATGTCGGTGCATGACCCGGAGATGCGCCACGGCCACAAGAGCAGCAGCCGGCGGCGACGGGCACAAGGCGGCGATTGTGGTGGACACCGACTCTCAGCTGATCACCGCCGTAGAGGTATTGCCCGGCAACGCTCCGGACAACCTGGGGGCGCTGGACCTGGTGGAGCAGAGCGAGGCCAACACCGGCGTGCCGGTGGAGGAGGCCATGGGCGACGCCGCTTACGGCGACGGCGGTACCCGTCAGACCTTCGCCGATGCGGTCCGGCACCCCGATAGCCAGGGTGCCGGACCGCCCCAACCGGTCTCACTTTCCCAAGGAAGACTTTCATATTGACCTAGAGGCGGGCACGTGCACCTGTCCGGCGGGGAATGTTGCCCGGAGGATCGTATCATTCGGGGCCCGGACCGGCCCCACCGGGCGAACTCACCGGCTGAATGGCTTCCGGTTCGATGGAGCGGTCTGCGGGGTATGCCCGCTGCGGTCCCAGTGCGTCGCCGGGTCATCGGGGTTGGGACGAACGGTGCAACTGCACCCGCAGGAGTCTTTATTGCAGCAGGCCCGCGCCCTGCAGCAGAGTGAGGCCTTCGCCGGGTACCGTCAGCGCCGGGTAGTGGTGGAGCACCGGCTGGCGCGGCTGGTCCAGCTGGGAATCCGCCAAGCACGCTACTTCGGCCGCGTCAAAACCAAGTTCCAGCTGTACTTGGCTGCCACCGTGGCCAACCTGACCCTGGTGGCCTCCAAAGCCGGTCTGCCAGAAGATACCGGCGGCGCTTCCAAAGTCGGCAGTGCCCTCCGTGCCGGGACCATCCATTCCACCGTTGATTTCATTCCTGCACGGCTCTGCCAGATTTGGGCACTAGCCTTGCTTACCTCGGCCTCATTGCCGAAATTAATCTCCCCGAACAGGGCTTTCCGGCCCGGTTTCTAGGGCTACCGCCAAGGCCTTCTTAGACACCCTTCAGGATCGGTTGCCCTTCCCTCTTAAGGCTATCCAGGTGGACGGGGGCAGCGAGTTCCAAGGGGGCTTTGAGCAGGCCTGCCAAGAGCGGGGTCTTCAGCTGTTCGTCCTGCCTCCCAGGTCACCCAAGCTCAATGGCCATGTGGAGCGGGCCCAGCGGACCCATACCGAGGAGTTCTATGAGGTGTACTCGTATGACCTGAAGATCACTACTCTAAACCAGGCTCTCAAGGAGTGGGAGCGGGTCTACAACTACATTCGGCCCCACCAGTCTCTGGGGTATCTAACCCCTTTCGAATATCTAAATAACCTTCAAGGAGCGACAGGGGAACCATCTTTGACCCTCTCCGCCAAATCCCACCCACCAGCTCGTCAAGGCCTGAAACCCTAGCGGGCGCGGGCTCTGACCGCGGGCCTTGACGAGCTGGTACCATCGGCCGATCGGAGAGGGTGGATCCATGAATGCCTATGCAGGGAGGTCGAGTGTCACTAATCTACTGGACGAGTACAGGCGGTTGACACACCACGAAGGCCGATTCTATAATCGCGTTGTCTTAACAATTGAAAAGGCTGAGGCACGTAGGGGAGCTCGGTTGAGCCGGGCTGAGAGGGCGACCGTCACTGTCGCCGACCCTTGCGAACCTGATCTGGGTAATTCCAGCGGAGGGAGCGGCGCTTAAGGTTATCTATGGCATGTGGGCCGCCACAACCTCCGAGTTGGCGGCCTTTTTTCTTGCCCGGAACCCTAGCCGGTCTCCAAGTGGGACTCCAGGATAACGGTTCATGGCCAATGGTGCGGGACCATGCCCGAAAATCCGGGCGCAGTCTATCTTCAAGTCCTTCTTGGTTGACGGACAATGGGTGCCGGTGCTGGCCGGGGTCGATCTTTCCGTTGGCGCCGGGGAGTTCGTCAGCATAATCGGACCCAGCGGCTGTGGCAAGAGCACATTGCTCAACATCATCGCCGGGCTGGAGGAGCCTGATGCGGGTGTGGTGGAGTTCGAAGGCGATCCATCTAACCACCGGCTGGGCCACATTGGCTATATGCAGCAGAAAGACCTCCTGCTGCCCTGGCGCACCGTTCTAGATAACGCCACCCTGGGGCTGGAGCTGCGGGGCATGTCCCGGCAGCAGGCACGCCAGAAAGCCCTGGACCTCAGCCAGGAGTTCGGGCTGGAGGGTTTCGAGAACCAATACCCTTTCGCCCTCTCCGGCGGGATGCGGCAAAGGGCAGCTTTCCTGCGCACCATGTTGCTGGACCAGGACGTGGTACTCCTGGATGAACCCTTCGGCGCACTGGACGCCTTGACCCGCGTCCAGATGCAGGAATGGCTGCTGGAACTGTGGGACTCCTTGGGCAGGACGATCATCCTGATAACCCACGACGTGGAGGAGGCGTTGCTGGTTTCTGACCGGGTCTACGTGCTTACTGCTAGGCCCGGACGAGTAACCATGGTCCTGGACGTCGATCTGCCCCGTCCCCGGAGCTACGAACAGGTTACCCAGCCAGCCTTCGGCGAGCTGAAGGCTGGCTTGCTGGCCCCGTTGCGCGGAGATGTGTCCAGCCGGTCTCCGGCTAGCCAGTCCAATGTACAGCCTGAGGTGTGGCGCCAGTGAATGACGACTCTTCCCAACCTGGGGTTCTCGTGCCGCCGGGGGAAGCCGGCCCTCCTGTCGCGCCGGCAGTTTTCCCGGCGGTTCTCAACGTGCTTCCAGCGACGGGCCGCAGACGCGTGGTCAACACATTCATGGCACGGCTGCGGCAGTGGATAGCGCCGCTACTCATCCTGAATTTCCCAGATCAACCTGATTTCCCTGAACCGGTGTCATCCTGTGCGGCGGGAACTATAGTACGGTATCCTGAGCGCGTCAACTGCGCTCCGATTCACTCAATTGCTCCACTCTCATAGGATATCCATCGTCCTAACGAGCGTAGAAATTCCAAATCCTCTGCCCTTGCCCAAGCGTCTCCCTCGTGGCGGCCCATTTACTCTTGACGACCCCATAACTGTCCTAAATACCGGTGCTCTCAAAGCAAGCTAGCCAGGTGCCAGCCGAAGCCGGCTGATCCGTTCTAGTATCCCGGTGAGCATTTCCCTGGTCACCAGCACCTCGGCAAGCTGAAACACCATCCTCCTGGCATGGCGTACCAGTCGCCCACCCGTCTTGATCAGCCTAGTCTGAAGACTGGTCAGAGTCCAATGCTTCATATCCTCCGGCAAAGCCAACCTTCTCATGAAGTTTCCCAGATTGTACGCCAGAACGAACAGCCATAGCCTCGCCTGGTTGGCCACGAACTTGTGACAGGACAGTCTGGTCCAGTTCAGGGCGTACTTGCCCTCCTTGATCCACTGCTCCGCTGTGCCACGGCCATTGTAAAAGCGGACTATGCCTTTGGGTGGATAGCTCAGGTTGGTCACGATGAAGCCTACCCTGGGAAATAACTCCCCCTGATGCCACTCCACCTTGGCTACTACTCGCCGGGAAATACTCCAGCTCTGGGCCTGGTAAGTGAAGTCGTAGTAGGAGACGATCGGCCTCCTGGAAGACCAGTCGGCAGGTCGTACCAGCAGGTGCGCGATTTCTCTCTGAAGTACCGCGTTAGCTGAAAGCCGGATGGCGTACCCAATCATCTCTTGTTCCAAGTACTCGTACACCTCTGGCTTGCCAAAGGCGGCATCACCCCGGAACAACAGCCGCCGTCCCTTCCTCTGGTATCTTTTCACCACCGGCTCAAGGAGTTCCTGCCAGCCCTCGGCGCTATGGACGTTGCCGGGGCGTAGCGTCGCTCCTTCACAATCGCCGAACTGGTTGAATAGAAAGAGGGGATGATAGCAGACACACTCGAAGTGCCCATTGTAGGCGGCACCCTCCTGATGGCCATGCACTGGACTCTCCGAGCTGTCCATGTCCAGAATCACTCGCTGGTGTGGAGTATGGGCCATAGCATCTTCCACCCATTGGGGATTCATTCGTGCCAGCCCCTGCAGGTTGTCCTGTTGGGTCAGAGTTTCAGTTTCAAAGCGGCTCACGGTGTTGGTGCTGGCGGCGTTCCGGTCTGATCCTTGCCAGCCCACGACGACTCTCATGGCTGGGTCTTGGGAAAGGCGTTCGGCATCATTGGTGTCATCGTAGCCGGCCAAGCGGCTGTAGATGGACTGTCTGAGCAGCGGGACGAGGTGGTGTCGGATGTTGCGACCGGAGCGGCTTTCCTGGAGATAGTCGGCAGCAATATGGGTAAGGCCCAGGGCATCATCCAGCTCTCGAATGGGCAAGAGTCCGGCATCGGAAGTGATGGTGGCACCGTGAAACTCCAGACGGACTTTGGGGTTGAACTGGAGCCGGAGAGGGGTTTTGTCGCCGTCACCCATCAGGTGCCTCCGGGGTTGTTACGCTATCTGAAGAATCTTACTATTCTAATGAATGTATTATAGCCGAGATGTTGGTGAAAAGTTCATGAGACGACTACAAAAGCAAGAACGTTGCCTATATACCGCATCACACTGTTATCCTAACTGGGAAATATGGGCTGAACACTTCGCAGTGACCAGTGTTTCACTGACTCTGGCAAAGTCAGCCTTCTCATGAAGTTGCCCAGGTTGTAGGCCAGTACTGAGGTGGACCCGGAAATTCGGACGGGTGGTTAAGTGAGAGTTCTGCTCCTAAAATAGCCACAGCTGTTGCTGTGAGGGAGGAGTGGGACATGTCAAAAGAGCGGAGGAAGCACAGCCCAACATTCAAGGCCAAGGTGGCCCTGGAAGCGGTGAAGGGTGAAGAGACGGTGGCCCAACTGGCCGCCCGCTACGAGGTCCATCCCGGGCAGATCCAGGCCTGGAAGAAGTCCTTGTTGGAAGGAGCGGTCGGCGTCTTTGGTGGGAACCAAGACAAACGCCAGAAGAGCGATGCGGTCCTTGTTGCCCGGCTCTATCAGCAGATCGGCCAACTGAAGGTTGAGCGGGATTTCTTGGCGGAGAGGCTCGGTCCATGAGCCGGGAGCGGCGGCAGGACGATGGTGGACCGGCGGCACCCAGCCTTGTCCACAGTGAGACAGTGCGCCTTACTGAGCATCAGCAGGTCCAGCCTAAACTACCGGCGCAAGGGGACTTGCTTGGAGAACCTGACCGTGATGAAGGCGATGGACCACCAGTACCTAAGTACCCCCTTCTACGGGTCGCGGCGCATGAGGGTCTGGCTGGGCACTCAAGGTCACAGGGTGAACCGGAAGCGGGTCCAGCGTCTGATGCGGACCATGGGACTACGTGCCATCTACCGGTGGCCCCGGACCAACAAGCCGGGGCCAGGGCACAAGGTGTATCCCTACCTCCTGAGCGGCATGGAGATCACCAGACCAAATCAGGTGTGGGCCGCCGACATCACCTACATCCCCATGGCCAAGGGTTTCTTATACCTGGTGGCCATCATGGATTGGTACACGCGGTACGTGGTGGCCTGGCGTCTTTCCAACACCTTGGATGCTGATTTCTGTGTCGAGACATTGGAGGAAGCGCTTGGCAAGGGGAAGCCAGAGGTCTTCAACACCGACCAGGGCAGCCAGTTCACCGGCGAAGCCTTTACCGGTCTCCTAGAGCAGCACGGAGTGAGAATCAGCATGGACGGGAAGGGACGCTACACCGACAACATCTTGTTGGAGCGGCTGTGGCGCACGGTTAAGTACGAGGAGGTCTACCTGAAAGCCTACTCCAACGGGCGAGAAGCCAAGGCCGGGCTTGACGCATACTTCAGCTTCTACAACAACCAAAGACCCCACCAGGCCTTGGGCTACCGGACACCGGCTGAGGTGTTCAAAGGAGACTTGGCGCCATCAGATGAACGGTCAATCAATGGGAAACGGGCACCGAACGGAGCGTTCTCAGACCTTGGAAAGACGGCGGAACTCTCACTTAGTTTTGCACCAAACCTGTCCAACTGATTGGGTCCACCTCATACAAACAGCCACAGCCTCACCTGGTTAGCAACGAACCTGTGACACGAGAGCCGCGTCCAGTTCAGGGCGTATTTACCTTCCTTGATCCACTGCTCGGCCGTGCCCCGCCCGTTGTAGTAGTGGGTTACGCCTGCCGGCGGTAGGTTGAAGTTGGTGACGACGAACCCGACCCTCGGGAATAGCTCACCCTGGTGCGCACTCCACCTTGGCGACCACACGCCGGGGAATGTCCCAACTCTGGGCCTGGTAAACGAAGTCGTGATACCGGACTACGGGCTTCTTAGGCGGCCTGCCCACGGGCCGCTTCAGTAGGTGCCGGATGTGTCGTTGTAATACCTCGTTGGCCGGAAGCCGCATAGCGTAGCCAGTGTCCCTTGACTCCAAGTACTCGTACACCTCAGGCTTGGCAAAGGCAGCATCGGCCCGGAACAGCAGCCGGACTCCTTTCTCCTGGTATCGCTCCACGACTGGCTCCAGAACCTCCCGCCACCGCTCAGCGCTGTGGACGTTGCCCGGTCGAAGCATTGCACCTTCGCAATCTCCGAAATGGTTGAACAGGAAGAGTGGGTGATAACATACGGACTCGAAGTGGCCGTTATAGGCGACTCCCTCTTGCTGCCCATGTCGAGGATAACTCGCTGGTGAGATGTGTGGGCCATGGCCGTGTCCACCCACTCAACATTCAGGCGCGTAAGCCCTTCCAGGTTCTCCTCTTCAGTTAACACCTCAGTCTCAAATCGGCTCATAGTGTTGGTGCTGGCCGCCTGCTTATCAGTGCCTTGCCACCCGACGGTGACCCGCATAGCCGGGTCTTGGGCCAGCCGTTCAGCGTCGTTGGTGTCCTCATAGCCAGCGAGACGGCTATACACCGATTGTCTGAGCAAGGGCAACAGCGGGTGTTGCACATTGCGGCCGGTGCGGCTTTCATGGATATAATCGTTGGCTGTCTCTGTGAGTCCCAGAGCGGCATGCCAGGAGTCCGGCGTCCGAGGTGATGGTAGCGCCACGAAAATCCAGGCGGACTCTGCGGTCGAATTGGAGCTTCAAAAGGGTGTCGGAGCTTTCACCCATTGGGTGCCTCCAGCGAGATTGCGGTATCCAGAACTAGATCCCGCTACCTCGGCCAGTCTAGCACACACACTGCCCATAATGCCTAGGTATGCGGCTCAAATAGGCAGCACTCTTACCGTATTACGACGCACCCACGCGGCTGATCTGGGAAATGTGGGCTCATACTGGTCGGACTTGTGGGCGTTTGGGAGCTTTGGGTGCAGGTGTGGGAGGTTCCCAAATGGCAGCTTCCGGCGCCGTCGGCGATAGCTGAAGAACTGGTGGACAGCAGGGTGCTGCTCTGGGACAACGCCCTGGTAACCCTCAAGGAAATAGTCCTGGGGTTCTTCGCCGCCCTCGCGGCCGGGCTTTTGCTGGCCGTGGGTATCGCCTACTCCCGGATTTTGGAGCGCTCCATCTATCCCATAGTCATCGCCTCTCAAACTATTCCCATCATCGCCATTGCGCCACTCCTCCTCATCTGGGTGGGCTACGGAATTGCACCCAAGGTAATCATCGTGGCCCTGATCTGCTTTTACCCCATCGCGGTAAACACTGTGGACGGGCTAAAGGCGGTGGACCCGGACATGGTGAACATGCTGCGGACCCTGGGGGCGTCTCGATGGCAGGTATTTACCAAGCTGCAAATTCCCGCCGCAATGCCCTTCGCTTTCTCCGGGATCAAGATAGGCATATCCGTGAGCGTAATCGCTGCGGTCATTGGAGAGTGGGTGGGGGCCGGCGCCGGGTTGGGCTACCTGATTACCTATTCCCAGCCGCTTTTCCTTACGTCCCGGGTATTTGCGGCCATCGTGGTCCTTTCGGCCATGGGCATCCTGTTGTTTGTGCTGGCCAGTTTGGTGGAGAGGTGGATGTTGCCCTGGCACTTCACCGAGAAGAGGGCCAGGGCCATGGAAAGGTTTTAGAAACCGAATCTAGTTTTTAATTAGGAGCTTGGTTGTAATGAAAAACGTCTTGACCCAGAAACCGTTGGAACTCTTCTTGCGGCCGATCGAGTACCACACCGAGGTTGGAGACCTCTGCTATGAGCCCTTCTTGGGCAGCGGCACTCAGCTGATCGCGGCGGAAAAGCTTGGTCGGGTCTGCTATGCGTTGGAACGGGAGCCTCAGTACGTTGATGTGGCGGTCAAGCGGTGGGAGTCATTCACCGGAGAGCAGGCCGTGAAGGAGAACCAATGGCAACAAACCCTTTATCCTCTATTTCTTTGCCACCTGGTGACCCCACTGCCGCGCCGAGTTACGGACGCTGCATGAGTTGACAAGCCAGTTCGGTGACGTGGCAGTTGTGGCTGTGGGCACCGACCCCAACGAGGGGTTGGAGAAGATCAGATCATATAGAGATTCGCAAGGGTATACCTTCCCAATGGCCGTGACCGCCTCGGATACCATCCGTTCCTACCGAGTAACAAGCCAGTCAACGAAAATCGCCATAGATAGAAACGGAGTCGTCCGAGTACGGTCCGGCTTCGGTACCCAGGGCAAGGGGTGGTGGCGGGACTTGTTCACGAAGCTGAATCAGGACTCCAGCTAGACCCCAGGGGGCTACGCTTCTAGGGATACCTGGATGTTGCGCCGAGGTGGGTGGGGTTGCGTTCAGTACAAGGACCGCTCATGGAAGAGTGGCAGATTAGTCTGGCCCGATCTGTCGCCGGGGCAGGTGGACACGAGAACCCGACATTCCACGTCGGCGGTGTGACTGACCTTCCCTTCGAAGATGACTCCTTCGATGCAGCCCACTGCCATGCCGTTCTCATGCACGTTCTGGATACACAGGCTGTACTGGCCGAGGTGAAGAGGATCTTGAAACCTGGCGGCATCATCTCCAGTCGTGAAATGACTGTCGCATACTCGTTCCTGGAACCCCTCTTAGCCTGAATTTCCCAGATCAACCTGATTTCCCTGAACCGGTGTCATCCTGTGCGGCGGGAACTATAGTACGGTATCCTGAGCGCGTCAACTGCGCTCCGATTCACTCAATTGCTCCACTCTCATAGGATATCCATCGTCCTAACGAGCGTAGAAATTCCAAATCCTCTGCCCTTGCCCAAGCGTCTCCCTCGTGGCGGCCCATTTACTCTTGACGACCCCATAACTGTCCTAAATACCGGTGCTCTCAAAGCAAGCTAGCCAGGTGCCAGCCGAAGCCGGCTGATCCGTTCTAGTATCCCGGTGAGCATTTCCCTGGTCACCAGCACCTCGGCAAGCTGAAACACCATCCTCCTGGCATGGCGTACCAGTCGCCCACCCGTCTTGATCAGCCTAGTCTGAAGACTGGTCAGAGTCCAATGCTTCATATCCTCCGGCAAAGCCAACCTTCTCATGAAGTTTCCCAGATTGTACGCCAGAACGAACAGCCATAGCCTCGCCTGGTTGGCCACGAACTTGTGACAGGACAGTCTGGTCCAGTTCAGGGCGTACTTGCCCTCCTTGATCCACTGCTCCGCTGTGCCACGGCCATTGTAAAAGCGGACTATGCCTTTGGGTGGATAGCTCAGGTTGGTCACGATGAAGCCTACCCTGGGAAATAACTCCCCCTGATGCCACTCCACCTTGGCTACTACTCGCCGGGAAATACTCCAGCTCTGGGCCTGGTAAGTGAAGTCGTAGTAGGAGACGATCGGCCTCCTGGAAGACCAGTCGGCAGGTCGTACCAGCAGGTGCGCGATTTCTCTCTGAAGTACCGCGTTAGCTGAAAGCCGGATGGCGTACCCAATCATCTCTTGTTCCAAGTACTCGTACACCTCTGGCTTGCCAAAGGCGGCATCACCCCGGAACAACAGCCGCCGTCCCTTCCTCTGGTATCTTTTCACCACCGGCTCAAGGAGTTCCTGCCAGCCCTCGGCGCTATGGACGTTGCCGGGGCGTAGCGTCGCTCCTTCACAATCGCCGAACTGGTTGAATAGAAAGAGGGGATGATAGCAGACACACTCGAAGTGCCCATTGTAGGCGGCACCCTCCTGATGGCCATGCACTGGACTCTCCGAGCTGTCCATGTCCAGAATCACTCGCTGGTGTGGAGTATGGGCCATAGCATCTTCCACCCATTGGGGATTCATTCGTGCCAGCCCCTGCAGGTTGTCCTGTTGGGTCAGAGTTTCAGTTTCAAAGCGGCTCACGGTGTTGGTGCTGGCGGCGTTCCGGTCTGATCCTTGCCAGCCCACGACGACTCTCATGGCTGGGTCTTGGGAAAGGCGTTCGGCATCATTGGTGTCATCGTAGCCGGCCAAGCGGCTGTAGATGGACTGTCTGAGCAGCGGGACGAGGTGGTGTCGGATGTTGCGACCGGAGCGGCTTTCCTGGAGATAGTCGGCAGCAATATGGGTAAGGCCCAGGGCATCATCCAGCTCTCGAATGGGCAAGAGTCCGGCATCGGAAGTGATGGTGGCACCGTGAAACTCCAGACGGACTTTGGGGTTGAACTGGAGCCGGAGAGGGGTTTTGTCGCCGTCACCCATCAGGTGCCTCCGGGGTTGTTACGCTATCTGAAGAATCTTACTATTCTAATGAATGTATTATAGCCGAGATGTTGGTGAAAAGTTCATGAGACGACTACAAAAGCAAGAACGTTGCCTATATACCGCATCACACTGTTATCCTAACTGGGAAATATGGGCTTGATCCTGCTTGGGATACTCTTGATGGCCTTGGCCGGGGCTTGCGGCGGGGATGCGGCGACCACGGCGGCCCCCGCTACCTCTACGCCGGTAAGCCCCACGGTTGCGCCTAGCACGTCGACACCGGAAGCCGACGTTCCCCAATCTCTGACCAAAGTTTCGGTGGCGCTAGACTGGTTCCCATGGTCCAACCATTCCGGATTTTTCATATCCCAAGAGCGGGGCTACTTTGCCGATGAGGGCCTAAAAGTGAACATATTCACTCCGGGAGACCCTTCAACCGTGTTGCTGACGGTGGCCTCCGGAAGAGACGACTTCGGCATCAGCTACCAACCGGAATTGCTGATCGCCCGGGAGCAGGACATTTCCGTGGTTTCCATCATGGCTCTGGTACAGCACCCACTGAACTCCGTGATGGCCTTTAAAGATTCGGGCATCGCCGAGCCCAGAGACCTGGCCGGGAAGAAGGTGGGATCGCCGGGGTTGCCGTCGGACGAGTCGCTGCTGGACACCATGCTGCGGAACCAGGGGCTGACCCTTGCCGACGTGGAGATGGTCAACGTGGGTTTCGACCTGGTGCCGGCGCTGATTAGCGGGCAGGTAGACGCCGTCGTCGGCGCCTACTGGGTCCACGAGTCCATTTCCGCCACCAACTTGGGCTTCGAACTGAACATCATGCGCATGGAGGACTACGGTGTTCCCGACTTCTACGAGTTGGTAATCGTGGCCAGCGAGGACACGATCGCCAATGACCCGGACCTGGTCCAGCGTTTCGTGCGAGGAGTGACCAGGGGATATCAGGACGCCATGGCCGACCCTCAAGACGCGGTCCAACTCCTTAAGCGGCTGAAGCCAGAGGTGGAGTTGGACATCGAAATACCCGGAGTGGATCTGCTGGCGCCCCTGTGGGCATCCGATAACGGCGTGTTCGGTTGGCAAGAGGAGGGCCGCTGGGTGGACTTTGCCGAGTGGCTGGTGGAGTCGGGCCGCCTGACATCCAGCGATGGAGCGACTTCGGCTTACGACAACAGCTTCGTTGCCGGGGCACAGTAAACCTCGCACGACATACGAATAGCGGCCGGTCCTTTCCCATAGAGGGCCCGGCCGGGTGATATACTTGACGCGGCCCATCCGACATCAAGCAGGCACCGGAGCAGCCTATGTCACTGTATTTCCTGCTGGGCACCCTCACCGCCACCGGCCAGCAGGATGTCCACGATAACCGAGACCTGTTCATGGAGACCAGCCGGAGCTCCAGGTCAAAGGCGCGGAGATTTTAGGTCAATACGCCGTCCTCGGAAAATACGATTTCGTGATGATGGTGGAGGCGGACGACAACGACGCGGTGGCCCGGCTCTCCCTGGAGCTGGGTGTTCGCATTGGGCTTCACATCGAGACTCTGCCAGCAATCGCAATTGGGTTTCTTGCGGAAAGGACGCAATTTGACCCGGCCGACAGGTCCACATCGGTCCAGCTGCGGCCGGACCAGTAGTTACCTGGGGCCAGACCGGGATGCCCTTTGGCATAGCCCGGAGCACCCGCAGACCTCGGGGGCTCATTGATTTCATCCTATAAAGGAACCCGCGAAGGCCGTCCAATGGGGTCCAAGGATCACCGAGGAGCACGCCAAGAAAATGGGGTTGAGCGACGAATTTAGGGCCGGCGTGGGTCTGGTGTGGGAACGGGTAGTGACCCACCGCTTCGTTTGCGAGCTGGGGGACGGCACCCTGCCTCGGGTCACCTTCGACATCTACTTCGACCAGGACCACCTTTTCCTCAAAGACTGGGCCATCCTGCTCAGCCTCGCCACGGCGAAATCTCCAAATTTCGATGCAGCCCGTCAGTTGGTGGGGTTTTTGCACGCGGGGCTGGGCGGTGAGGAAGGGCTCTTCCAGCAAGCCTTCTGAGAGCGCGGCCTTTCTCCACAGGATGTGGCAGCCTTGGAGTACCGGCCCACCACCCTTAACTACAGCGGTTACCTTCGGAAAAACGCCTATGAAGGCAGCTTCCTAGGAGCCTGTCTGGGTAATTGCTAATGGGAGTTGGGGCGTTAGGGGTAAGTCTTTGCTGCCGTCGGGGCTCCTGATCAGCGGGCGTCAAACATAGACTCTTACGCCACTACTCGACTCCCTGGCTTAGTGTGGCTTGTTTTCAGGGCAGAGAAGAGCTTGAGCAGGTTGTGTCCGGCGCATATTAGCTTCCACTCCAACTTCACCTTCTCTAATCCTCGGAGCAGAAACTGCCGGAAGCCCCGGCCCTGTTTGATCTGCCCGAAGACCGGCTCCACCGTCCCCATTCTCAGGGCGTAGCGTTGCCGACCCCGCTGGGTTCTCAGCTTTCGACGCATCCGGTCCGCCGTCGACAGATGCCTGGGAATCCGACCTCGGGGTGCCGACGGTATCACCGTTCCATGCCGGGTCTTATCTGGTGGGATGAAGGGGTCTACCCCCAGGGCGTATAGCTCTTCTACAGCTTGGGCCGAGTAGTAACCAGCATCGGCTGATGCCTCTCTGGGCAGAGTGCCGGTATTGTCTTCGATCTCCTTCACCAGGGGTAGGGCCCAGCCGTGGTCCGAGGGTTGCTTGGTAACATCGGCCGCCACGATGACCTGATAAGCGCTGTCCACCGCCGCCTGACAGTTGTAAGATTGGCTGAACTCCTTGCCCCCGGGCCCTGGCATTATTCGGGAGTCCGGGTCGGTGAAGTTCCGCTGGGCCTTATCCTCCGGGACTTCCTTTCCGTGGATTTGGGCCTCCGCTTCCAGGGCCTCCTGAGCCTCTCTAATCCTTTTCAGTCGGCTTTCTCGAAAGGCCAACTCCACGGGTAACTCATCCCCGCGACGGTCCTTCCCGTAGCACCGGTCCTCCGCTTCGTCCGCCTCCTGAGCCCTCCGAAATAGCTCCTCAACCTCAGCCTCCAGTCGTGCCCTTTTCTCCTTCATCTTGCCGTAGCTCATGGCCTTATGCTTGGAAGCGTTGGCCTTCACCTTAGTCCCGTCCAGGGAAACGTGCCCCAGCTTGGCCAGCCCGGCCTGCCGGCATAGTTCCAACACCTTTAGGAAGAGACCACCTAGAGCTACCAGGTGCTCCTTGCGGAAGTCGGGAGTGTTATTGGCCGCCAGCACTCGGAAGGCGATATCCTCATGGAGACGCTTCTCGATGCGCCGGGAGGAGGGCACCCCAGCACAGTAGGCGTATACCAGCACCTTCACCATCATCACCGGATGGTAGGGAGGATAGCCTCGCTCCTCACCCTCATACGTGCTCAGGATTTCCTTCAGGTCCAAATGGTCCACCACATCGGAGATGAAATAGGCCATATGATCTGCTGGTAGCCACTCCTGAAGGGCCACCGGCATCAGCAGCATCTGATCCGGCTCATAGCGGCGAAAGGTCTTGCTCATCCCTGCCTCCTCAACCCAGCTTGGCCTCTATTTTACCCCTAATTGCCCCGTATTACTCGGACAGGCTGCTAGACGTGATAGCCACTCTCCTGGCGATGGAATGGCCCTACCTGGACTGGGCCCAGCGTCTGGAGGCGGCGGGCAAGCGCCCCGAGAATCACTACTACCAAACCTGGATCGACCTCCACACCAGCCAGGAGATGACCGGCTTTGTCGCTTGGCTTCGCCGTACGGTAGACGATGCCCTTATAACCGAGGCGGACAGGTCGCGTCTGCAATGCATTTTCCAGGACGTGCTGCGCTACGAGCTGCTGTTCTGGGAGATGGCCTACCGGGGTGAGCAATGGCCGGAGTAACCGATATTCGTATTAGAGGGGCCAGGGACCTCCTCGCTGCGGCCAGAGCAGAGTTTGACCAGGTCCAGCAGGCGAAGGGTGGAGCGGCGGGGGCTTGCGGAACTCCTGTGGCAAAGGCTGGCTGGCCCTCCTGGAAGCGGTGAACGCCTTCTTCGTAAAGCAGGGTGTCACTGAAAGAGAGTTGCCAGACGCTGATCGAGGCCGGCGGTTTTTTGCCAGGCGTTATATGGACCGCAACATGAGCCGGGACTTTCTGGCATTGCGGCAGACTTTCCATATTGATGGCTACTTACGAGGGAATCGTTGAGTTCGATGACATGCCCGGCTACTTCGAGGAACTCGGAGAGTTTATTGACCAGGTGGAAGTAGCCGAGTCCTCGGGCGGAGTAGAGGGTTAGCAGATGGCGGCCGTGGCCTGCTGCATGACGGCGTGCTGCTTCGGGCGGCGGCGGTGCTGTTCGGCGGCACGGAGCGGCTGGAGTTCGAGATGCCGCAGTGTCTGCTGCGCGTCGCCCGCTTCCGGGGTACCGACCGGATGGAGTTCCTGGACAATCGCCAATTCAACGGCAACGCCTTCACGCCTCTCGCGAGCGCAGAGCGCTTCCTGTGCGACACCCTGCCCATCGCCGGATGGTTTGAGCGGGCCCGTTTCGAGCGAATCGACGAGCCTCTGTATCCCCCTCTGGCAACGCGCGAGGCGCTTGCAAACGCCCAGTGCCACCGCGACTACTCCATCCGCGGCGGTTCGGTCGGTATAGCGGTCTACGACGACCGCCTGGAGGTGACCTCCTCTGGCTCACTCCACTTCGGCTTGACCCCGGAGAAGCTGTTCTCCCCTCACGAGTCGCGTCCGTGGAATCCGTTGATTGCTCGCACCTTCTACCGCCGCGGCATCATTGAGGAGTGGGGGAGCGGAACGCTGAAGATGGCGGACCTGGCGAGCAAGGCCGGGCTCCCGGTCCCGGAGATAGACGATGACGGCGGGGCCGTAACCGTCCGGTTCCCGCGCCGACGTTATGTTCGTGGTCAACGGCGTGCCCGCCGCCATCATCGAGCACAAGAATCCTACGGATGCAGACGCTATCGAGAGGGGCGTCACGCAGTTGCGCCGCTACGAGATGGAGACGCCGGAGCTGCTGGGCGCGGCCCAGCTCTTCAACGTGACCCATGTGCTGGACTACTGGTACGGCGTCACCTGGAACCTGTCGCGCCGGTGCATGGCGCGGTGGAAGGAGTCCCCGGAAGAGAGCTACCGCTTCGCCGTCCAGTCCTTCTTCGAGCCTACGGACTTCCTGCGCACCTTGCGCGACTGGGTCCTCTTCTACGTCGAGGATGGTGAGACACGGAAGACTGTTTTCCGTCAGCACCAGCGCCGCGCCGTGGACCGCATCGTCGAACGGTGCATCGAGCCGGTGAAGTGGCGCGGCCTCGTCTGGCACACCCAAGGGGCCGGCAAGACGTTTACCTTGCTCATCGCCGCCCACCAGTCCCGCGGCGATTATCGCCCGGACGAAGAAGGGGTATTCGAAGGGTTCCAGCAGGGCTAACCCTCGTCCGCCGCTGCCGGTTCGGTAAGGTGGGGGGTGGTGTTCCCCCACCCGCTTCGTGGAGTCGTGTATGTGGGCCACTACGGGACCATCATGGCTGTCGTCCCGGATTGTGGCTACCGGGTCTCGGCCCCCATCTTCGCCCATCCAGGAGTGGGCGCTTTCGGCCACGAGGGTCATGCCGCGGGGTGTGACTAAAAGTGGTTGGAAATGGAGGCAGTTTACAAGAGCGGGAAAGGATGGCAATCTCCTGGATAGACAGATAGTGGCGGCTCGGACAGCGGCGGCGAGGACGGAGCCATGAAGCGGGCGCGGGCGCTGCGGGAAATACTGGAACAGGCCGTTGGAGAAATGCGGGAAGTCCTGAGCCAGGAAACGGAGGAGGACGGAGCGAAGCAGTGGGATCTGGACGCCTGGGAGGAAGAGGTGATCCAGTTCACCCGGCGATTGGGCCAGCGGATGGTGCAAACTTGGGGTGAGGTGAAGACTGAGCCAGCAAAAGCTCAGGCCCCTTTTGCTCCTGCTGCGGGCGAAGACGCCGCGCCTTCATAATTTTGGACAGAGGGCCTCGGCAGGCTCACTGGCTTCCAAGCCACATCTCGAAGATGGTACCACCTACCATCCACTTAGGCCCCACTGCATTGAACCGGAGACCAACTTCAAGATATTCGCAAACGGCATACAGTGTGCCATCGGCGATGTGACCGAAGAGACTCTGAGTTGCCTGGAAAACTTTGCCCGGGCGAACCCGGCCTTCGTCGCACTCCTCTCATCCGGCTTGCAGGGCATAGAAGCAATGCCCGCAGATGAGTTCGTCGAGGTCAGCAACGCTGGCGCCCAGCAGTACGCCTGGATGACGGAAGAAGAGTTGCTGCGAGTTCAGGAAGCTGCTACGGCCGCTATGCAGTAGGGAGTGCGGGACTGCCTAAGTCACGAGGAACTCCTCTGTGCCATGATGCAGATGGAGGCAGAGTAGCTCGGCGAGCTATGGCTGCTGTCTATCTCAGGAGTAGACCAAGGCCCGGAGGAATCGCGGACGACTAACTGCTTTCGGGTGTTGCGATGTTGGCATGGCTGGCGCCGGCGGCCCAGGCCAGCGCCGTAAGCATCCGTGCAGGGTCCAGTATCTGCCAGATAACCCCGTTGTTGACGAAGTATGCATTGGCGAAAACCAGGGCGCCCAGCGCCGCCGAAACCACCGCGCCCACGCGCCCCGCAGGGCGTCCACAGCGCCACAGAGCCACCGCAGCCACGCTGGAGGAACCGATGAACAGAGGGTTGACGGTTCGCCACACGTCACCCCGATAGTTGCCGAACAGGTCGCTGTACCCATTGGCGAGCACCGCCAAAGCTACTATACCCAGCGCTAAACTGCGCACCCAGGGGACGCGGCGGGTGCTCAACCAGACCCACCAGACGCCGCCGAACCCCATCAGCAACGGGCCGATTTGCCACAGCTTCCAAGGCCAGTAGGGAACGGACAGCCCCTCCGGGTCAAGGACGCCGGTTCTCTCGGTCCAGGCAAAAATGGCCAAGGCCACGAAGGCCGCGGCTGCGACGGCAGGGATCGGGTCCAGGTCTCGCGGAGCGATCAGTTTGAACATCGGCCAGCCTTGCTGCTACGGGCTTTTGGCATGTCGGAGCCTCCCGCGTCCGCACGGCGGGCAGCGACGTTCCATGGGCACTCTACCACAACCAAGCAGGGCGGGCTTCGCATGATGCGGCGG
>CBDEFY010000002.1:0-63035 GCA_965237595.1 Dehalococcoidia bacterium
ACTACTACTACAAGCTCTATGTCGACGGTAAACAGTTGTGGGGCAATATCCGCCTTGCGGCGGGACGGCGGGAGCGGGGCGTATTGTCCTTTGCCTACTTCGAATTCAAGGAGTCGCCCTATGTCACCGAGCCCCGGTTGGTGCGGAACAAGTTCTTCACCGATGCCGACGGATTGAGGATTGAAGAGCTGGACAAGTTTACCTTCAAGGTCCGCTTTGATGGCAAAGACGTCATCTTCAACTTGAACCAGATCAGCCAGGAACCTCCGGCCCTCTTCGAACTTGCCGAGAACGAAGAGTACATCGAAAAGACCTACGACGAGTCGGGCTACAACTTCATCTTGTTATTCAACAACGAGCGCAATTACTTCAATTGGGTGTTGAACGAAGAGGTGCCCCTGCCCGATGAGTTGATGCCCATTGGCGAAGACCTGTTGGTGGGCCGGCGGAGCGGATTTGCCTTCTGGGTCGACCGCGGCCACGATGCCAGGAAGGTGCTGGTGGCGATCCGAGGCCAAGACGCGACCATCAACGACTACTATGACGGCCCCTTCGACCAACTGGCGGACAACTATGTTGACGAGGCCAACGTGGCCAGCTACGTCGTAAGGGCCTCGCCATCGTTGGATGGCAGAATAGACAAGTGGGGATACTTCTTGGATAGCGTAAGGCCGTCTCGCGTTTCAATATCGCCCTACTACGGTTACTTCACCAGCCAGGCGCTGGACCTTTTCGTAAGCCAGATGAAACTCCAGCGGGACCCTTATTACTTTGTGTCCAGAAAGGGAGTGCTACCGACCCCGGTGTCCTCTGCTCCCGGGACCGCCACGCCGGCCCCGTAACATCGGCCGCCGGTGGGCGACTTTAGACTATGAGCGGCAACGAAAACAGACCAATGGGAAAATCCAATCCAGTAGCTAGACCAATCTCCTGGCGCCGCGCGCTCTGCGGCGGGCTGGCATCCGTGGGTCTGGTTGCGGCCGTGGCCTGTAGCGCCACCACCGATTCCGGTGATGCCGCTCCTCCGCCGTCCACAATCGCCGGGGTTGCCGCCACCGAATCTCCCGATGCCGCGACCATGGCCACCCGGAACCCCATCGCCACGGCTACCCGGGCGGCTGCTCCCACTGGGACCGGCGCCGGGCCCACCCCCACTTCGAGGGTAGCGCCCACACCTACGCGCATCCTTCGGGCCACGGCAACGCCCTTCATGCCTGCCTCCGGGTCCCTGTTTGCGACTTCGACGCCGATCCCCCGGATTCAGGCCACGGTGGTCCGGCCTACGCCCACCAGGTTCGTCGCCCCCACTGCCATTCCCTTCACCGGCGGCAGTTCCAGCTCCGGTTCCGGCTCGGTGCCGACTCCCACTCCCGGAGCGCGCTCCGAAGGCGAGACCAGGGTTTCAGGGATCCAGGACTTCGAGTTGGAGAGTATCACCATCTCCCTCGGCACAACCGTGACCTGGACCAACCTGGATAGCGTCCCGCACACCTCCACCTCCGGGATCTCCCCCAACTTCGACGGTGCCTTCGACAGTTTGGCGCTGAGTCAGAACGGCAAATTCAGCCACACATTCAACAGTCCGGGCGCGTTCCCCTATTTTTGCAGCATCCACACCTTTATGACGGCGGTTATCACCGTCCAGTAGTCTCCCAGACCCCATCCGGCCCCCTCATCCGTGTATACTTCGGCGGGAATCCTGAAGGCACTCGTATTGTGAATGTCTCAGGCTCCAATGCTAGTTTGCCGAGGTGTAGGCATGATTGTGCGCATCTATACTGGCGATGACGGCCAGTCCCACTTTGAAGACCTGGACGCCCCAACGGAACCAATGCAGCGTATCGCCACCAAACCGGGTGAGGACCTAGTCTTCCGCCGGTCCCCTGAGAACAGCTTCAGCGATTGGCACAACCCGTCCCGGCGTCAGTACCTTTTCGTAATCGAAGGCATCATGGAAGTCTCCGTGGCCGATGGGTCCTCCCGCCGGTTCCAGCCGGGCGACGTGCTGCTGGCCGAGGACATGACCGGCCAAGGCCACGTCACCAAGTCCATCGGCGGCTACTATAGATCCGTTTCCATGGGACTGCCTGATTAGAGGCCGGGAGCGGCTGTGGGCGCCGATGTTGTCATAACGCACGGCGCATTTCCGGTTGACAGCAACGGCCCATCATTTAAAATATCAATAAAATCACCACGGAATTATTGCGAGATTCATCCAATCCCGAATTGGAAACGTGAGGTAAAAGATGATCACCAAGTTCGACAGCCTGTATGCCGGTCATGTAGATATGACCGATGTGGGCTACGGCGGCACTGCGGTCAATGACCGGTTCTTCGACAACGAACACCTGATGACCGCCTTCAGCAAAGCCGAGGTCATCGCGAAAACCCTGGACACCAATGGGTTCGCCACCATGTGGATGGCCGAGCACCACTTCCAGCCGGAAGGCTATGAGTGCATCCCCAACCTGATTATGCTCAATGTCCACCTGGCCCACCTGACCAAGAACATCAATTTCGGCTGCGGCTTCAACATCGCCCCCATGTGGCACCCTCTTCGCCTGGCTGAAGACTTCGCCACCGCCGATATCCTGACCAATGGCCGGGTAATCTTCGGCGTCGGCCGCGGATACCATACCCGCGAGGTGGAGACCTTTGGCTCTCCCCTGACGGACCAGGACGCCAACAGGGAGAAGTTCGAAGAGGCGGTGGAGATTATCTTCAAGGCGTTCAACAACGAGTCCTTCTCCCACCAAGGGAAGTACTACACGCTGCCTCCTGAAGTGCCGTACCGGGGTTACACCCTAAAGGAACTGACCCTGGTGCCCCGCCCCAAAACCCTGCCGGTGGAGTGCTGGCAGCCCATCCAGGGCGGCACCCAAAGGGCCATGGACTTCATGGTGAAGCATGGAATCAAAGGGATCCTGGGCGGGGGCGTCGCCGAGGGCGGCGCCATGGACAGCGTCATCTACGGCTACCGCGACGCAATGGTGCGGGCCGGCAAATCCGACGCCCAACCCGGCGAGGGATTGAGCATTGGTTTCCACTTCCACTTAGCCCCCACGGTGGAACAAGCCATGGAAGAGGCCCAGGGATTCTACGAAGAGAACCTTAAAATGTTTGGCCCGCTGCGCCTGCACCGTGCTCTATCTGATGAACAGATCGAAATTATCAGCGACCCCCGGCGCGCGCCCACCGCCGGCCTGCCCACGATCCAGGGCGCGGTCGAGTCCCAGGCTTTCCTGGCCGGACCGCCGGACCGGATTATCGAGCAACTCAAGGCGGTGGAGAAGGAATACCCCGGACTGGAGAGGATCGGCGTCAGCCATCCCGTGGGCACTCCCCAGAGCGTGATTACCGAGCAACTGGAGTGGTTCGGAAAAGAGGTCATGCCCGCCTTCAAAGGCAAGGTAGGGGCCACCGCATAAAGGGTTTTTCCTTCCTGTTCAACCCTGCGTGGGGGCATCCCGATACCATCGGGATGCCCCCACGAACCTGTCATTCGGAGGCGTTAGCCGAAGAGTCTCGTTGCTCAAATACCAGCACTGGCCGGTAACAACGAAACCCTTCCCCCCGACTGCGGTCGGAGTCAGGGTGACAGTGGTGTGGGTGGCGTGACAGACCTTAATTCAACGGAACGGATTGGCTCGTTTTTGGATTTCAGACCTTGCCCAGGCGGACAAGCCTGCCTCCGATGAGCCACTCGGCGACGTAGAGGTTCCCTTGGGCGTCGACCGCCAGGCCGTGGGGGCTGTTGAACTTCCCAGGTTCCAGCAGACTGGTGGGGACGATGTTCCCGGTGGCGTCCTTGTTATTGGGCCATCCCTCAACGTCACATACCTGTTCGTTGGCCCCAAGGTGGCAGACGAATTCATCGTTTTTTCCGCAAACCGTTAAGCGCGCCCGAAGCTCGGCGATAACCAGCAGGTCACCGTGCGCGACAAACCCGCTGGGCGTGGTCAGGAAGTCGATGCCGAACACCCGCTTGTAATTCCCTTCAAGATCGTAGACCTGGACCCGCCCGTTGGCCCGGTCCGCAACATAGAGTTCCGCAGTGGACCCACGGCGGTCTACAAAGACGGCGTGGGGACAATTGAACCTGCCGGCCTCGCCCTCCTCGCCGCTGATACTGGCGATGTAAAGCCCAAACCTGTCGTACCGGTGCACGTAACTCTGTCCGTAACCATCTGCGACCCAGACGTCACCGTTTCCGCCGTAGCGTTCTTCGTTTACGGCAACCCAGGTCGGCGAATACATACCCTCGCGGTACACATCCAAGTCCGGTTGCTCAATACTGGCCAGGACATTGCCGTCCAGGTCCATCTTCAGCACCTGACCGCGCGTTGCTCCGTCGGGATATTCGTATCCGATGGCGTGCTGTCGTTTACGGCCGTTGTCGGCGATCCAGAGCAACTCCCGGCCGCCTTCGGTCACCAGGGTGATTCCGTGGGCGTCGCTGACATCAATCTGCCAAGACCGGACCAGATTCCCTTCCCCGTCGAAGACCATCATGGTTTTGTCCCCGGGGTGGTAGGTGATGACCTGGCCCGACTCCGTCACCGTTACCCCGTGGTGGGCCCAGCCATTCCGGGCACTCTCTGAGTCAGGAATACCGGCCCAAGAGTCCTGCCATTCGTAGGTGTTTTCGCCGCTGCCTATGCGCATATGGCTCGCCGCCTTTTCCCGGCTAGGGATTTAGGATCACCTTGGTGTAGCCGTCGATCCGCTGGTCGAACTTCTTGTAGGCGTCCGGGGCATCGTCCAGCGGCACCGCATGGGAGACTACGAAGCTGGGGTTGGCCCGCCCGGACATAATCAAGTCCCGGAGGTAGGCGTTGTACCGCTTCACATTGCACTGGCCGGTGCCTAGACGCAGTCCCTTTTCGAACAGGCGGCCGAAATTGATGGATAGCGCGCCGCGTTTAGCGCCTTCGTCAACGCCGCCTGGGTCGGTCGGGACGTAGAGTCCCGGTATGCCGAGAGCGCCGGTGGGGTTGACCACGTCGATTATCTGGTTCAGCACGATATTGGGCGACTCGTCCTGCTCCCCGCCTGCAGCCGAGGAGCCGGCGGTGGCGGCCTGGTATCCCACGGCGTCGATGCCCTTGTCCACGCCCTCCCCGCCTCTCCGATCTTTGATTTGCTGCACCGGATCGCCGGTGTCGAAGTTTATGGGAATCCCGCCTATCTCAGCGGCCTTATCCAGACGCTCTTTCACGTGGTCGATTACGTAGACTTCGGCCGCTCCCCGGATCACGCAGCTATATGCGGCCATCAGGCCAACCGGACCGGCCCCGAACACGGCCACGCTCTCTCCAGGGCTGACATCGGCCAGCTCGGCGCCGTGATAACCGGTGGGAAATATGTCGGCCAGAAGGGCGAAGTCCGACTCCCATTCGATGCCCTGGGGCAGGGGCAGGCAGTTGAAATCGGCGAAGGGGACTTGCAGATATTCGGCCTGGCCACCCACCCACGGACCCATGGCCACGTAGCCATAGGCGCCGCCGGCGAATCCCGGGTTCACCGTGGTGCAAAATCCGGTGAAACCCCTTTGGCAGTTCTTGCAGAACCCGCAAGCCACGTTGAAGGGCATCACCACCCGGTCGCCTTGCTTCAGGGTCCTGACCGCAGGCCCGGCTTCTTGGACCACTCCCATGTTTTCGTGGCCGAAAACTATCCCCGGCTGGGCGGCGGTGCGGCCCTCGTACATGTGCAGGTCGGAGCCGCAAATGCAACTGGAAGTGACCTTAACGATAACGTCGTTTGGGTGTTTGATCTCCGGGTCCGGAACGTTTTCCACGGCAACTTCGAAAGGACCTTGGTAGACAACGGCTTTCATTGCTCAGACTCCTGTCAAACTGACCCAAGGATGGGTGGAATCAGGAAGCTGGCGGCCTGCGTCCTCGTCCAGCCAACGGATCCGGCTGCGTGCGGCGGGGCTAGCGTTTCTGGCAGACCTGGAAGCGGTGGCGGTTGGTCTCCGCCACGTAGAGGCGGCCCTCGAGGTCCATAGTAACGGAAATGCGGCCCCAGAAATAGGGCTCGTTCTGAGAGAAGATGTGGTACGGGGTGTTCAGGTGGGAGGGCAGATCGGGGACGAGGTTGGCAGTATCGCGCTCCGCCTTTTCCTCGGGATTGGAGGCGAAATACTCCTCGGCCCATTTGGATACAGTGGCCTGTCCCCGCAAGAGCAATTGGAAACCGCCGTCCGGACCCAGCACTCGCACCCGCTCGTTGCCCCAGTCGGCGACGTAGACGTTCTGCGGCTGTTGAGGCCGTTCTTCACGATGCCGATGGTCTTTACGTAGCTCAGTGTGTTGCTGGGAGTTTTGGCCTGGGTAGTCACGTCGGGCCCCTTGTCTATCGGATCTATCCGGGATTGGGAAGGGTCCGCGACGGCCGCGGGTACCCCGATGCATCGGGGAGAATCGCGACTCCGGTCGAGGCTCAGGCGAGTTGGTATTCCCTTGTGGCGGCCACCAGCCGCAATCCTGTGGTGGACTCAACCCTCTGGCAATAGAAATCGTTGTGCGGATAGCTGGCGGGCGTTTTACGTATGGCCCGGGTCTCGCTTCTATGTCGATTGGTGGCCTCCGAATGGCGACCGGGGAAGCGCGTTGACAGCAAATGGCCCCCACATTACACTCCGATGAACCCGGAGCCAAGCCGCGCCCAGCTATCTTCGGGCCTCCGTTACTCTCGGTTACAATCACAAATAACACCGGACTTGGCCTCAAAGGTGTTGAAAGCAGATATGGTCTCCTCCGACGCAGTTAACCTTGGCGACGCCATCGAGTTGATGTTCGAGACCGGCTGGACCGACGGCCTGCCCGTGGTCCCTCCCACCGAAAGCCGGGTCAAGGAGTTCGTCAACTACACGGGGCGGGACGCCTCGGATATCATCGCTGAGCTGCCCCCGCTAGGCGGCAAGGCGACCGTGGAACGCATCGCCGTAAACGCAGTGATGGCTGGCTGTCTGCCGGAACACATGCCCGTGATCGTAACGGCCATCGAGGCCATGATGGACGAGCGCTTCAACCTTCGCGGTGTCATGTGCTCAACGGGCATCCACACACCGCTGATCATCGTCAGCGGCCCCATCATCAAAGAACTGGACATCAATGGCGGCTACAACTGCTTTGGATCGGGATGGCGGGCCAATGCCACCATCGGCCGGGCCGTCAAGCTGGCCTTGGTCAACTTGGGCGGGGCCATTCCCGGCGAGACCAACAAGGCCACCTTCGGCCATCCCGGCGCCTATACCTACTGCGTGGCCGAGGATCAGGACGCCAACCCCTGGGAGCCCCTGCACACCGACGCCGGCCTGGACGCCTCCGATAGTGCCGTAACCGTCTTTCCCGCCGAGGCTCCCCACAACATCATGTACCACGCCAACAACCCAAGAGACTTCTTGACGGTGATGGCCGATACCATGTGCACCCTGGGCAATGTCCAGATGTACGTGATGGGTGACACTTTTGTGGTCATCGGTCCGGAACACGCCCGCTTCCTCCACGACGGTGGCTGGGGTAAGCAGGACATCCGTCAGTTCCTTTTCGAGCACGCCAGGAAGCCGGTCAGGGAGTTGAAACACGGCGGCCCGCCCCAGGGCGACGCGCAACGCGGCCATTTCTGGCCCCGGTTCGTGGACCCCGACGACGACGACCAGATGGTCCCGGTGGTACGGTCCGCGGACCGTATCCACATCATGGTGGCGGGGGGCCGCGGCGGTCCTCATTCGGTCTATCTCCCGGGCTGGGGCTCACGCCGGGTCACCCGAAAGATAGACCTGCCCTTAAGGAGTAGTTATGGTTAGCGCACCCGGAGCAGACCTGAAGGCCCGCCTGAAAAACATGGGCCTGCTTTCGCCCATAGACCCCGACGCCAATTCCCGCTGGAGGCCGGCCCCGCGTCTTGAGACGGTCCACGGCCGGGTCGGTGGCTTTCTGGGCAATCGCAAGGCCAATGCCAGCCTTCTGCTACAAGGAGTGATGGAGCTGCTGGAAAAGGACTTTGAGCTGCGGGAAGGCGTGGCCACCGATAAGTACGTGTACTCCCGCCCCGCCGCCGACGATATCATTGACGACCTGGCCTCCCGGTGCGATTTCGTGGTTACCGCCATCGCCGATTGAGGGTCTTGCACCTCGTGCAGTGTGCACGACGCCATGGCTCTAGAGAACCGAGGAGTCCCCACCATAGTCATCTGCACCGACCCTTTCTTGGACTCGGCTCACCGCCACGCCAGAGTATTTGGGCGCAAAGGTTTCCAGCCGCTGGGCGTTCCCCATCCTCTGGGTGGGATAACTCCGGAGGCTGTTTCCCGGCGGGCGGCGGAACTGCATCAGCAGATAATTGACGCCCTAACCACCGGCGAATAACTCGGCGAACAGATGGGTAGCAGGTTCGCCCACACTGGATTATAGGAGAGGCCAAATGGTCAGATTAGGTGCCGGGACTCACGTTTACGAGCAGGCGGAAAGCTGGGAGAAGCTGCCCGAGGGCTGGGTCTTGGGGCAGACGGCCATCGTCACCGACTCCCAGGACCGGGTGTACCTGTTCAATCGGGGCGAACACCCGCTCATCATCTTGGACCGCGACGGCAATTATTTGAACTCCTGGGGCGAGGGCCAGCTACCCGACGCCCACGGCATGTTCATCGACGGCGACGACAATCTCTACATGCCGGTCAAGAACAGTCACGTGGTCTTGAAGTACAGGCCCGACGGCAATCTGCTGATGACCTTGGGCGAGTGGGACAAGCCCTCGGACACCGGCTGGTCCGGCAACTACAGTGACCCGGCCATACGGGCGGCCGGACCCTTCAACCGGCCCAGTGACGTGGCCTTGGACGCAGCGGGAGACCTGTATATCTCCGACGGCTACGGCAACTCGCGGGTCCACAAGTTCAGCGCCGATGGCAAGCTCATCTTCTCCTGGGGCGAGCCGGGCAAGACCGGACCTGGCGAGTTCCACATCCCCCACGGAGTTTGGGTGCACACCGACGGCAGGGTGTTCGTGGCCGACCGGGAAAATAACCGCATCCAAATATTCTCCGCCGATGGCGAGTTCCTGGACCAGTGGACTGGGCTGGCCCGCCCCTGCGACATATACATCGACCGGGACAACATCTTGTACGTCCCCGAACTGGATGGGTTCATGAGCATCCTCAGCATCGATGGCGATATCATCGCTGCCTGGGATAGCCCCCTGGACGCTGGTTTGGGCAACGGGGCCCACGCCGTCTGGGTAGACTCCCACGGCGATCTCTACGTGAACCAGAACGTGGAAGGCCACCGCTTGGTAAAGTATCTACGGCAATAAGCCAATCCTGTCATTCTGAGGCGTGAGCCGAAGAATCCCGTTGCTGAACGACCAACACTGAACGAGAACAAAGAGACCCCTCTCCGTCCGCGGAAGGATCGGGGTGACAATGGGATGAAAGGCTTCGGTTTCCCGATGCCATGTCATTCTGACCCCGACTGAGGTCGGGGGAAGCATCCCGTTGCTACAGAACCAATACTGAACAACAATAAAAAAACCATTCGCTACACTTGGGCTGGCAGTACCGAGAAATACAACGGAGGTATCCCCATGCGGGCCGGGTATCAGGTTGGACACGTCGTGATGCGGGGTACCGTTGACCATCAACAGCAATGGCAGGACCACCTGGCCCAGTTCCGGGCCGCCCGTGACGCCGGATTCGACGCCTACTGTTTCGGCCACCATTTCCTGATCGACCCCTTCCAGCATTTCCAGCCGTGGACGGTATTGGCGCGGTTGGCCGCCGAGCCGGGCAACATGACTCTGGCCACGTCGGTACTGCTGCTGCCCCTTCTGAACCCGGTGGAGGTGGCGGAGCAGGCCGCGACACTTGACCACATAGCCGAGGGGCGGTTCGTGATGGGCGTTGGCCTGGGGTACCGGGCCGAGGAATGCGAGGCTTTCGGCATTAAGATGTCTGAGCGGGGCGGTCGCATCACCGAGGCCATGCAGCTCATGCGGCGATTGTGGACCGAGGACGAGGTGACTCACCACGGCCGGTACTACCACGTCACCGGCGCCAAGCCCACTGCCCGGCCCTACCAAAAGCCCTATCCCAAGGTCTGGCAGGCGGCGATGAGCGACCCTGCGGTCCGCCGTGTGGGACGTTCCGGCGACATCCTTTACGTGGGCCCGGCCCAGGGGAACGAGTCCATCAGAAAGCAGATTAACCTTTACCATGCAACCCTGGAAGAGAACGGCCACCAGATACCCGAGGACATGGTGATTGTCAGAGAGTTTTTCTGCGCCCGGACCCACGAGGAAGCCATCCGGAAGGCACGTGGCGGATTTGAAACCAAATACAAAGTCTATGCCGAGCAGGGGCTCCACGGCTCCGACGATGAACTGGCCAGAAAGGTGACCGGCGACTTGGAAACCCTGATGGACGAGACTTTTGTGCTGGGCAGTCCGGAGCAGTGCCTGGAGCAAATCGCGGAATACAAGAAGATGGGCTTCACCGATGTGGTCATCCGGTTGTTCTATCCCCAGATGTCCCAGAGTGAAGCGCTGGAGCACATCGACTTGGTAGGACGAGAACTAATCCCGGGGATGCACCGCCTTTAGCCGTGTCGGCTTAGCGGTAAGCGAAGGACGCTTTGGGCGAAGCTGGCATTTGGATAGCGGTGATCTTAGTCGGAGTGCTGGCTGTGGCGTTGCGGGAATACGCCCGCACCAGCGGGTCATTACAGCGTGATTGTTGTGCAGGCTGCTGCCGCTCGCGGAGACAGCCCTGGGCCACGGGGCCTAAGCCGCCAAATAAGAATCAAGACATCTAGGAGCAAGATTTGGAAGTTGGAGTGATTTTCCCCCAGACAGAGATTGAGCCCGACCCGCTGGCCATCAAAGACTTTGCCCAGGCCGCCGAGGAGATGGGCTATTCCTACATCTTCATCGCCGATCACGTGCTGGGCGCGGACCCGGCTCATCACGACTTTCCCGCCCTGCGGACCTACAACCACAAATCGGTGGTGCACGAAACCCTGACGCTGATGGGCTATCTCTCGGCCGTTACAGAGCGGATTGGCCTGGCCACCGGCATACTGATACTGCCCCAGCGCCAAACAGTGCTGGTGGCCAAGCAGGCAGCCGAGGTGGACGTGCTTTCCGGCGGGCGGCTGCGCCTGGGCATCGGCGTGGGCTGGAACACAGTTGAGTTCGAGGCCTTCCACAACCGGGGAGCGCGGAGCGCCGAGCAGATCGAGGTGATGCGGGCGCTATGGACCCAGGACGTGGTGGATTTCCACGGCCGGTGGCACAACATCAGCCACGCTGGCCTAAACCCCTGCCTATCCAGCGGCCCATCCCGGTCTGGCTGGGCGCGGGCAGTTCCCAGAGCCCAACTCCCCCCGAACCGGTGCTGAAACGAGTGGCCCGGTTGGCCGACGGCTGGTGTCCCAACTTCAACCCGGACGAAACGGGCCGCTCCATTGTGGAGAAGGTCCACGGGTACATGAAGGAGATGGGCCGTGACCCCCAGTCCCTGGGGTTGGACGGCCGGATGCGCACCAACGGCAAGCAACCGGAAGATTGGATGGATGAGGCCAAGGCCTGGAAGGATCTGGGAGCGGATTACTTGTCCATCGAGAACCGGCAAGGCGGCTTGAAAACTGCCTGGGAGCACATCGAGGCCATGCGCCGGTTCAAAGATGCCACTGGGTTCAAGTTCTAGGCCAGCGTTTTCACCGGAAAGCAGCTTGATCTATGGCTAGATTTGAGCCAAGGGACCCGAATTTCGAAGCCAAAGTCCGCAGCAGTTTCGGGCGGCAGACGGCGATGCAGACCTTGGGCGCCGTCATGGGCAAGGTGGGGCCGGGAGAGGTGTAGATCGTGATGCCCTACCGGGCCGATCTGGCCGGCTGAATGGGTTTGGCAAGGGCCTTGGTTGTTTGCAGTAATCGGATTGTGCGGGAACAAGGCGGGTCGGAGACCCGCACCTACGGTATGGCCCTCTCGCTGGTGCAGCTAGGCCCCCCGCATCTGTCACCCCGAGCGAAACGAGGGGTCTCTTTTTCCCTGTGCGGCGGTGGTTCCGGAGCAACGGGATTCCTCGGCTAACGCCTCGGAATGACAAGCTCCGGGTGGTCTCCTCGCCGGAACGACGGTGCCCTCCAAGCCTCAATCAAACATCATAACGCTGCGGGCCACCGAGCCTTCCTTCATGTACTGGAAGGCCTCGTTAACGTCTTCCAGCCTGAGACGGCGGGACACCAACTCGTCCAGCTTGAGCCGGCCCTGCAGGTAGAAGTCTACGTACCGCGGCATGTCCACCCGGAAATGGTTGGAGCCCATGCTGCTGCCCTGGATGCGCCGCTCCCGCAGGAAGGCCGAACCGTCCAGCTCGATCTTGGTGCCCTGAGGAATCATCCCGATGATGGTGGCCGTGCCCCCGGCCCGCAACATCCCGAAGGCCTGTTCCGCCGTTTCCTTCTTGCCGATGGCCTCAAAGGAATAGTCCACTCCGCCCTTGGTCAGGTCTTTGACCCGGTCTTCAACGTCGCCCGTCGATGCGTCAATCACGTCGGTGGCCCCGAACTCCCGGGCCAGGGTCAGTTTATCCTCCACGGCGTCGATGGCTATAATCCGGAGCGCTCCGGCCAAGGCTGCGCCCTGGATGGCGTTCAGTCCCACCCCGCCGCAGCCGATAACCGCCACCGTGCTTCCGGGTTCGACTTTTGCTGTATTCATGGCCGCCCCCAGCCCGGTGGTGGCGCCGCAGCCGATGAGGGCCATCTGCTCGAAGGCGATGTCCTGCTCGATCTTGACCAACGAATTCTCGTGGACCAGCATCATCTCGGCGTAGGCGCCCAGGTTGGCGAATTGGGTCACCGGATCCCCGCCCTGGCTGAGGCGGGGCTTTTCGTCGGGACCACGGACCAGCCCGGTCCGGGAGCAGAGCACGGGGCGACCGGTGGTGCAGCGCTCGCAGTGGCCGCAGAACACCGATAGGCAGCAGATAACTCGGTCGCCGGGAGACACGTAGTCCACCTGGTTGCCCACGGCCTCCACCGTTCCAGCGGCTTCGTGGCCCAGGACAACCGGCATCGGCGTGCTGTACAGGCCCTCAACGAAATGGAGGTCGCTGTGGCAGACCCCGGAGGCCCGAGTGCGCACCAAGACCTCTCGGGGGCCTGGCGATGCGATGTCGACCTCTTCCATCTGCAACGGCTGGTTTACCACATGCAACACGGCTGCTTTCATGGCCATCACTCCTTACTAGGTTGGCAAACGTCCGGGGTGACATGATACGCCGGTCTGCCATCAGATTGCGAACCACCTTGGGTCGCCCAGCACCACTGAGGTCTCGATATGCCGGTCGGGTACGGTCCAATACTTGCGGAGCAGCCGCTCCTTCTCCTGGGTCGAGACCAACTTGAAACCGCGTTGCTCGTAGAAATGCACCACCCAGACCGCGTCGGCCCAGGTGCCAATCAACACTGGGCGAACCGTTCCTACTTTGCCGGCGGTGTAAGAGTTGTGGACCGGGGTGTTCACCACCCCTCGGGTGATGATTTCCACCCGCTGGCGGGGTACGCCCTCGGCGTCCAAGGGCACCGGGCAGCCGTAAGATGACGAGCCGTCGTCCCAGAGCGTGACACTGGGGCTCATGGCCTGGGCGCCCTGGGCTATTAGGTGTAGTGGGGCATGACTTCCTTGATGAACAGGTCGATGGAGTGCTCCGCCACCTCGGCGGGCATGTTTCCGAAATGAAACGCACAGACGAAGTAGTTTGCGCCCGTTTCTACGTAGGCGTCCATATACCTTCGGATTGTGTCCGGGGTACCGGAGATGACCCTAAAATTAGCGGAATTCTCCTGGGCTATGGCGCTGCCGGGCTCCGGCGTTGATCCGGATTCCCCTGCCCCTTCCCCGGTTGACCGGTACTGGGAGTCCGCTTCTCGGTCGGGAAGTCCAGCCGGCCTGGGGTTTTCCCCTGCCCCGGTAAACTGGTCCAGACCCCGCTGCTCCGCCTCGAGTCGGCGTGGAGTCCGCAAGTTCCAGATGTATTCCTCCCAAGCGGGGCCGGCCGCCTGTAGCGCGCCTTCTTCCGTGTCGGCTATCACTATGTGGGTGACCAGTCCGATTTTGGGTTCAGTACCCTGAAGCGTCTTGGAATCGGGCCCATGTTGGGTATTCCACAGGTCTTTGTACCGTTTTACATTCGGGCGAAAGCTATCCAACGTACCGACAATGATGCTGTTCATACCTTCGATGGCCGCGGTCTCCACGTTGCGCATGTACCACAGGGGCGGATAGGGGTCTTGCTTCGGGCGCAGCCGCATGGGCAGGCGGTCGAAACTATAGAACTCGCCTTGGAAAGTGAGCGCATCATGGTTCAGACCCTCTCTGATGATGGCCAGGGTTTCAGCATATTTGGAGTAATTGAGGTCCAAGTCCGAGTCGCTGCCCCAAAAGTACGCTTCCAGGACTCCGCCTCGCCCTACCCCCACCTCCAGCCTGCCGCCGCTGAGATGGTCAAGCATACAAATCTCTTCGATGAGCCGCAGGGGGTGGTGCAATGGAAGCACGTAGATGCAGGGGCACAAGCGGATCTGATTGGTTCTCTGGGAAGCCGCCGCCAAGAAGACGTTCTGAGACGGGGCTAGGCTGTGCACCGCCGGGGTATGATGTTCCGCCAAGTGGTACCCGTAGAACCCGGCTGCGTCAAACTTTTCGATCTGGGACAACCGGTCAGCGTAAATCTGGTCTAGGTCTTGTCCCGGAATCGGTTCGATATGATCAAAGACGCCAAACTCCAAGCTCATATATCACGTTCTCCATAATTCCATTAATTGGCCGATGCTCGGCGCTGACTTGTCGGAGGCAACTCTGGTTAGTCCAGGCTGAACGGCTCGCCATTCAACGTTAATGTTTCTTCAAACGGAGTCGGATTGGCCACGGCGGCCCTTACCCAGCAGCCGTTTTTCGCATCCCGCAGCATGGCTGCCACTTTGGCGGGCTCGTCCGGAGATTCTATCTCGTACTTGGTTTCCACCTTTGGCGCCCCGGCGAGGATCGTGCCGGCTAATACAGACCCCGAGATGTCGAAGCGGACTGCGGCTTCGGCCCTTACTTTGGTGATGTGCACCTTCATCAGTTGAGAGTACCTCTCAATCTGGGTCATCTCTCAAAACAATATCGAAGCGGCGAAGTAATGCAAAGGAGCAGGCGCGGAGTTGCTGCCGCCGATGGTTTCGGGCTCGTCGCACATAATCTCGAAACCGCGGACCTTGGCCCGCCGTGACATGTGCCCCAGATCGTCGACCTCGCACTCGATGACCATGGAACGGTGACTGCCGCCCTGGGGAAACGGGTCGTAGTTAGGCGTTGATCCGGTAGTCATATCTCTCCCCTTTATGTTCGTTTTGGCTGATTAGGGCGGGGACATCTTAAGGATAATTTCCACCGATTACTACCATGGGCTCGGACTCCCGCCGTAGGGGCACGGCATTGCCGTGCCCCTACGGCTACCCCGCCCTGCCGTCCGGTGGGCGGGTCGACCTTGAAGTCGATGGGCACTATCCCGTGCTCCGGGGCCCATGGGGACTCAAAGCCCGGTTCCTCAACCCGGCGGGCCAGATTGATGGTGTTGAAATCGTGCTGCGTCATCAAGAGAGCGATTCCGATGTTCATATCTCTCCTTTGAGGCGCCGCGGCTCTCCGCGGACGGCCAAATAAAAAGCCCTCCTCTACGCCGCCGCAAAGAAGGGCTTCCGGAATCCGATTAAAACGCGATCAGAATGCGGTGAGTGCTACGGGAATAGTTGCTCGCCGGTGTCGGCGTCCACAACCGAGATTGCCGCCACCGGGCAGTTTTCTGCGGCCTCCAAGATGAGTTCCTCGGTATCGCCGTCGGGATTGGCGGGCACGGCCTGCCGTTCGTCGTTCAACTCAAAGGCCTTGGTAGCGATGGTGATGCACATCGCGTTGCCCACGCAGAGGTCGTGGTCAACGGACACCTGAATCTTTCTTGCCATGGTTCACCCCGCAGATAGAGTGTTGAGGTCGAATACGGGAGCCTGGGATCCCAAGCGGTTCACCCAGGCACCGGGCCTGGCGGTTCCGGCTGGATCCCAGCGTGCCTACCAGGATGGGCGCATTCTATCAGCGGGACAATGGGCGGTCAACCGAGCCACTGGGCCGGGGCATCAGCGTTACTCGGCGACCGCGCCGATGCTCCGGGCGTATTCCTTCAACTCCTTGGCCAGTTCATTAACGTCCACATGCTCTCTGCTTTTCAGCAGGGCTTTGGTCCGGGGGTTGGCGAATTCGGCGACGTTGAAGAGATCTTGAAGGTCTTCGGATAGGAAATCGCCCAGGCCACCGTCTCCGTCCGCCGGTCCGTCCGAGACGGCTTCCACCACGGTACGCACCAGCGGTCCCTTGGCAAAACGGGGTTCAATGGGCCCAGAGGACCCGGTAGTCCCAGATACCGTCTCAACGGGATCAATCAGGCCAACTTCAAGGGCGTCCGCCGATTCACCGGCTGTGGCCTCTTCCGGCTCTTTTGAAGTTACAGGGGCCGGCGCCCGCTCGTGGAGGTTCCAGGCGCCGAGTTCATGTTGCTCCTCCGGATGGATGAGGGGAGGGGTGGACCGGGCGAATACCTCATCGACCAATCTGGGGTCAACCACGTCGTCGCCAGCCTGTCCCAGGTATACGGGAGGAGCCGGCCACGCTTTTTGCTCGGGCGCTGGGTCCGAGTCCGGGGCCAAGGTGGGAGGAAGGGTGTCCAGCGCCTTGGGCGTCTGTACAGCCGCGCTTGAGCCGGAGTTCCGCTTGAACGGTTTAAGGACCGGCTTCAAGAACACCGAGTATTCCTTATCCAGTATATCTGCCACCAACCGGTTCAGAAATCCCGGCCGGGACTTGGCCGGGTCAGCCGCCTGGCCGCGGTTCCGCCGGAACGTGATTCTTGGTCGTTTCATGATTGATACTCCCTGCGAGCCTTTGGCCGGCCTGCGGTTCCTTGGTAATAGATTCCGAAAATTTTCCCGGTGATTACCGGCACGGTGGCCAGGACGAATCCGGACACCAGGCACATCAGCCCGAAGTAAGACAACAGTTTCAGGTTGCTGCCCCCTGCCGCCACCTTGGGCGCGATGGAATTGGCAATGGTCAGGATTGCCACCACCAGCACAATCATCATGGCCACCATGGCCATGTCTTGATTGCCGAACAGGTCCAGTCCCCCTGCCAGATCCCCCTGGGTCGGCAGGGAGACCCCGGGCGGGATGGCCAGTCCTTCGGGCACGGCCAACCCCGACCGATCGGCGCCTTCCAACCCCGCCGATGCCGAGCCCAACTTGGTGTTGAAGTTGGTGATGATTTCCAGAACAAATACTAGGATGAAGGTCATGGTGGCGTGCATGGGCAGCGTCAAGAAAGAGAACGTCGATGCGGTCAGAGCCCGCTTGGCCCGGAGTTGGACGATGTTCAGGGCGAACGATGAACAGATGTTGCCCACCTGATCGGGACGCCCGCCCAACGAGGCCCCGTCTTCCAGCATATGGGTGGTGCGCTTGACCAACTCGCTACCGGTTTCGGCCCGGAACGCGTCCCAACATCGCTCGGTAGGCAGATGGGCCGCCAGCCTCACGTTCAGCCGGTCGATGTGGGGCTCCAGGGAGCCCATGGACTTGGTGTCAATCTTCTTCAGGGCTTCGGTCAGGGTGACTCCCGATGCCCCGGCGATGTTGCCCACGCTGCGGACGAAGGTGGGAAACTCGGTGTCCAGGTGGCTGACACTTCCGTCGTCCTTCCAGGCGTACCATCCGGCAGGCATGAGCGATAGCCCGATGGCCAGAAAAGCCACGGCGCTGCCCATCATGATGTTGAATTGAGGTGCAAAAAACACGGCCGCAGCGACTCCCACCGGAGCCAGGAGAACGAACAAACGCCGGGCCTTGCTCCGGTACTTGGTCAGGGAGCCCTCGGCGTCGTAGGTGATTTGCTCCACGGGTGCGACTTTGTGGATGATGAAGACACCCACTCCGGTGATGAAGAACAGGGCAAATGCCATGATGACGATGAAGTTTTGGTCCAAAGAACCCATCATGGTGGAGACCAACGACACCACCATGATCAGAGTCACCGAGATTAGGATGGCGGCGTAGGCGTCGGTCCATTTGCGGAGGTTCTCCAAGCCGCGCTCGTATTCGTTGCCGTACCGCTCGCCCTCGGTGTGGGCCTCCTGAATCACAAACTCCCGCTCGGACTCTCCCGAGGAAATTGAGGCGGCGAACCGCAGCAGAAGGCTCTTGATGCTGGAGGCCCGCGCCTTTTCGGCCGCCAGCTGGAAGGCCCGGGTGTACTCCATGCCAACGCGTTTGGCCATCAAATAGATAAATTCGAAAAAGACCGCCGTCTTGAAACGCTGGCGGGCGCAATGCTCCAGGACCTGGTCCCTGGGCAGGCTGCCCAGGCTCAGGACCGACATATAGGTCAGGTTGGATAGCAGGTCGAATCCGACAGGTTATCGGAAGAGACCTTGTCTATAGGCCTGCGAGAGGATTCCGTGGAGCTCATAAAAGTTGTTGACTCCCCGCTCATGAAGTTTGCGCAATATCACGGCCCTGGCGTCAATCTCTTCATAAATGCGCCGGGTCTTTTTGGGTGGTAAGCCCCGCTGGACGGCCGCCACGTTCTCCAATAGATAGGCGTTGTTGAATCCGGGGAACTCGAACCGGTCCAGCGCTGCGTTCCACCGGAACACCTCGATGAAATTAAATAGGTTGGTCTCGCTGTCATAGGACACAATCTCGTTGATTCTCATCACCCGGCGTCCCGTGCTGCCGTCGGGCAGGCGTACCGCGCTCATGATGATGATTAGGTTCAAGCTGTCAATGTAGGTCTTGGGGATGTTGATGGGGTTTCCGGTCAGCCGTTGGATCAGCTTCTCCACTGACGAGGCGTGGAAAGTGGCCATACAGGCGTGTCCGGTCTGCATGGCCTGGAAGGCAACGGCTCCTTCTTCACCTCGAATCTCGCCGATTATTATCTCGTTGGGCCGCTGCCGCATGGCGGCCCTCAGCAGGTCGAACATGCTGACCGACGAACCGCCGCCGACGTTGCCCCGGACTACCTCACGGGTCCAGTTGGGATGGGGCACTTGAAGCTCGGCTGTGTCCTCGATGCTTACTATCTTGTGGTTTGGCGGGATCAGCGTCGTCACCGCGTTCAACAGGGTAGTCTTCCCCGAGGCCGTTTCTCCCGATACAAAGGTGTTCATGCCCGTGCCAATCATCAGCGACAGATAGGCGGCCATCTCGTAAGAAAGCGTCCCGCCATCGATCAGGTCGATGATGCTCATGGGGGTGGTCTTGAATTTCCGGATGGTGAAGTTGCTGCCCCGCTTGGAAACGTCGCCCCCGTACACGATGTTGACCCTGGAGCCGTCGGGCAGTACGGCGTCGACAATGGGCTCACGGACGGTGACTGGCCGGCCAATCTTCTCCGACATCTTGATGACGAAGCGGTCCAATTCGGCCTCGGTGTCGAAGGAGATTCCCGATTTCAGGCCGCCGAATATCTTGTGCTCCACGAACAGAGGACCGACGCCGCTGCAGGAGATGTCTTCGATGTATGGGTCCAAGATCAGGGGCTCTATGGCGCCCAGTCCCTCTTTGTCCCGGATCATCAGATAGCGCAGCCCTTCCAACTCCGCCTGGGTGACCTTGATGGCTTTGCGGTTCCGCAGCCCGCCCTTCACCGAGCAGATGCGCTCCAAACAACTCAACAACACGCTGGCGCGGTCTTCGCTGTTCTGGGAGGCCTTCAGGTCTTCAATGAAGTTGATTAGCCGCCGGTCCACCTGGTCGATGAGCACCGGAACGGTGGGGCCGATGGACGGCTCAATGGCGATATAGAAATCCCGACTGTCCCGCTGGTCGGGATAAATGTGAATGAAGATACCTTCGCTGACCGGGTAGATGATGTTCCGGTTCTCTGGGTCGACCATCTCTTTGGTCAATCGGGAGTTGTAATGGGGTATGCCAATCTCGTCCATCGGCAATTCCGACAGATACTCCCAGATGTGTGGATGGGCCCGGGACTGTTCTTGGAGGTCTTCGCTCAACGAGAGATACAGTTCAGAACCCAAGTCCAGCGGATGCCCGCCCAGACCCAGATCTACCAGCCCATGCTGTTCACGGGACTGGAACCGCCGCGGAAAATGGAGGAATGAACCGCCCCGGCTTTGCCCAGGGACGTGCAACGAGCCGCCGGCGTTCTCCGGCCCGTCTTCCGGCGTTGCGACGGCGGTTCCGGCCGGTTCCGGCCTCTCCATTAAACTGATTTTCACTGGACCAATCTGCAAAAATGTTACCTACACGTTGGTTACGCCTGGTCGGTTACGAGTTGGCCAAGGCCTCGATTAAGCGCGGGCCTTGGAGATTGGGACGATTCTGATGCCCAGACCGGGTTCAACCACGAACCCGGATATGTTGCCGGTGGGGGCGTCGGCGCCCCGTATCTTGGCTACTTCGATGGTCTTTTGGAGTT
Organism: Dehalococcoidia bacterium; assembly: GCA_965237595.1. Classification (GTDB taxonomy): domain Bacteria; phylum Chloroflexota; class Dehalococcoidia; order Lucifugimonadales; family UBA3495; genus UBA9611. The sequence continues at coordinate 20,542 of CBDEFY010000002.1, forward strand.
GGCCTCCAGACTTGTCCACCTGCAGTCGCAGGTGGGCGTCACAGACCGACCGCACCCTGGTCAAGATGGACGAGTCAAAGGCGTCGGCATGGACGGTGCAGATTACCACCTTGCCCTCATCGCACAAGGACTTGCAGCCGTTGAAGAATTCTTGGATCTGCTCGCCACCGGTCTGGGAGACAAAGGTTGTGAGAGAGTCCACCAAGATCACTCGGCAGTCGCTCTGTTTCATGATGTGGCTTCTAAGTTCATCGAACAGAATCTCGGGAGCGGCCGCGTCGGGTGGGATGGATATTGGGTAGACCTGCAGCAAGTCCAGCAGGAAGTAGTCCCGCACGTCGAGTCCCAGGCTGGTCATCTGCCGGAAGAAGCTCTGCACCGTCTGCTCCGTGGTGTAGAGGGCAGCCCGCTCCCCGGACTCCAGAGCCCCCCAGACCAGTTGCTGGGCCAAGGTGCTCTTGCCGCTCGCCGATTGACCTTCAATCAACATCAACGTGCGGTACGGGATCCCGCCGCCCAGGGTGCGGTCGATGTCTTCGGTGCCGGCTGAGATCACTTCCAATACTTGCGGGTCTTCTATGGCGCTGGTCATGGTGGCCTCCTTGGTTCTGAACACGACCCGTGAGATTTATCACGGGAGTTAGCTACGGTATTTTGATAACGGTTGGGAAAACGGTGGTGTCGTAGGCCAGCCACATGTCCTTGCTGGCCTTGATGGTGTCGGCGATTATCCGGGCTTCCATTTGGTGGCCGGCCGGAACGGTGTAGTCCACGTCGGGAATCATGATGGTCTGGGGTACAAATGTTCTCGCCCCCTGTTGCCAGTCTTCGGCGAAGACGCTGCCGTTAGCAATCTCGGAGTAGCTCAAACCGTCGTAATCCCGAAGGTAAACGGTAAATGCGCCCGACTGGTTGTCCTGAAAATTCCTGATGCCGGCCCAGATGTCGACTAGAACGTCTCCCTGGATGGTTAGCGGCGCCGCCAGAGCGCTGGTCTGCCAGACCTGGTATTTGTCGGTAGTGGTCTCGGCCAGGCCCAGTTCCGTACCCCTCAGCAACACGCCTGGGTTGTTGTCGGGTGGTGACCCGTATTTGTAAAGGACGCTTCCGGTGGGCGCAGTCCCCTCGAGGGGCAAGACAGCCTGCCGGCTGGTGTTGGCCACGGGCGGAGTCGGATTGTTGTGCAAGTAATAAAAGGCGGACGGGACCGGCGCCACGAAGGAAAGATTGACCAAAGATGAATGCTGCTCGGTATCGTAGGCCAGGGTCATGTCCTGTTGCGCTGCGGTATCGATCTGCAACCGGACCTCCAACTCGTGGCCCGCCGGAATGGTGTAATCAATGCCCTTGACCAGGGTAATCCGCTCGACGAAACCGGTGGCGCCCGACTGCCAGTCTCTGGCGAACACCGCTCCTTCACCGATTTCTACGTGAGAGCTACCGTCGAAGTCGCGTAGGTACGCAATCACGATGCCGACCTGCCCTTGGGTGACCGGCTTCAAAGCCGCGAACAGGTCAATCAACACGTCGCCGTTGACAACCTTCGGGACACCCAAAACGCCGGTCCACCAGACCTGATATTTGGTGGTCAGCGATTCGCTGAGGCCGTTTTGGCTCCGCAGCAAGGTGAGGCCGGGCTCGATGTCCCGATCGTCGTCATAATTGAAGAGGGTGGTGGCCGCGGGCAGGCCTCCCTCCATGGGAAGTAACGCCTGAGAAACCGTGTCTTCAATGGGCGGCGTTGGATAATTGTGCATGAACCGGCAATCGGCGCTGGATACCTCGGAGAAGTCGACGTAGGTGGAGTCGCTCGCGCCGTTTGGGGTTACCACGGTGACATACCCGGATGTTCCCTGCTTCTGGGGACTGAGGAACCGCCACGAGAAGGCCAGGGTCTCCCCGGGGTCCCACACTCCGCCGTAATTCACCGGCTCAACTCCGGTCACCGCCCATTCGTCCCCCAGTAGGTTTCCCTTGGTGTATTTGAAGGGCGTTGTGACCGGCTCGTTGGACTCGGTGGTGTACCAGGTGAAGATATCCATTTTCTCAAAATCATCGATGGGCGCTTCCCCGGTATTCTTGATTTCAGTCTCGACGATGGTGTCGCAACGGAAAATACTGAAGGCTTCCGCTCCCTCTATGGAGATGGAAGTGGCGGCCCGCCGGTGGTCCTACAGGGCAGATTGGCGCACCGCGCCTCCGACCACCTCGTCGTCATGTAACTTGGTTTGGTAAATCATGAACACACTGGTGAACAAAACGGTCAGGATAAGCAGGGTTGTTGTTGCGGCGCCCACGGGTTAATGCTCTCTTTCTCTTTTACGCCGGCCCTACCTAGTACTCAGTCAACTTGGTTTTGGGATTTGTTTAAGAAAGGGGCCAATTGAGCTATCCTGCCTGGTGGGAAGTGTTGATGGCGGGGGTGGCAATGATGGTCAGGGACAAATACGCGGTGCGGCTGGCACAGGAACAACGGGAAGAGCTCCAGCGACTGATCCGGGTTGGCAAAAACTCAGCCCGAGTGACCGCTAGAGCGCGGATTCTCCTAAAGAGCGACGAGGGTTGGGCGGCACCCCAAGTGGCCGAAGCTTTGGATGTGGCCCTGAGCACCGTATACCGGGTCAAGCAGCGCTTTGCCGAAGAAGGGTTGGAGAGGGTTTTGCAGGACCGTCCCCAGGCCAACCGGCCCCGGAAGTTGGACGACCGGGGCGAAGCCCACCTGATTGCTTTGGCCTGCAGCCCGCCGCCGGAAGGGCATGACCACTGGACCCTGCGTCTGCTGGCCGGGAAGGTGGTCGAGTTGGGGCTGACGCCCTCCATGTCCCACGAGGGGGTGCGCAAGCGTCTCAAAAAAACGCCCTCAAGCCGTGGCAGAAGAAGGAGTGGTGCATTCCCAAGGTGAGCGCGGAATTTGTGGCTAACATGGAGGATGTCCTGGATCTCTACGCCGAACCCTATGATCCCCAACGTCCGGTGGTTTGCTTTGACGAGACATCCACCCAGTTGTTGGCGGAGACCCAGCCCGCTCTGCCGCCCCGGCCGGGACTTCCGCTGCGGCAGGACTACGCAATACCGGCGGGAGGGTACCCGCAACCTGTTCTTGGCCTGCGAGCCCTTGGCGGGTTGGCGAGGGGTGGCGGTCACGGAGCGGCGCACGATGCAAGACTTCGCCCGCCGGATGCGCTGGCTGGCGGATGAAGCCTACCCGGAAGCCGAGGTGGTAAGGGTTGTCTTGGACAATCTGAATACCCATCGCCGGGCATCGCTGTACGAGACTTTCCCGGCTGAGGAAGCCCGGAGGATTGCCAGGCGGCTGGAGTTTCATTACACGCCCAAGCACGGGAGTTGGTTGAACATGGCGGAGATCGAGTTCAGCGTCCTGTCCCGCTCCTGCCTGAAGCAGCGGCTCTCCGGCGAGGAGGCCCTCAGGAGGGAAGTCGATGCTCTGGTCAAGGAGCGCAACGCCGCCAGAGCCACCATCAACTGGCGGTTCAACACCCGGGACGCACGAACCAAACTTCACCGCCTTTACCCTTCCGATTTTACGGTTGACTGAGTACTAGCAGAGGTCCATGGCAGCTAGTTCGATACTGTCCGTCACTCCGTTGGGAGTGCCCACGGTGATGGCGCCGGTACCGGGTTCGATGAGCAGCGCCTTGCCGTCGATGGTCAAACTCTCCCCAGGGTTGAATATTCCCGGCTCGAAACCCCCAGATAGCGCGGTGTCCGTCCACTGCCCCACCGATGGTGGTCCCGAGGACGCATAAGCCAGCCGCTGGGCCGCGTTGTCGCCAGCGCCAAACTGGACGATTACGTCCATCTTCTCTACGTCCAACACCCTGGTCGCCCCGGTGTTCAAGACCATCAGGGTGAGAGAGCAAAATGTGTCCCCCACCGCCGAGTCGATGGTGATTTCGGTCCGGGCCTTGTCGCCCATCACTTTGCTCGCTTCCCGGCTGGAGCTGCTCACCGCCACGTCTCCGAACAGTGTGGAGCGGAAGGTGATCAGCGATGTTGTCAGGAACATCGCCAGGATTAAGAGGCCGGCCAAAGTCGACGCCATCGGTCCTCACCTGCTGAACACCCGCTCGGCCACGATGCCGTTCGGGGTGGAAACTCGAATCATGTGATCGCCGCTGGTCAGTGGGCTGGCGACCGGCAGGATGATGGCGATGTGCAGGGTTTCGCCCCGGTTCCAAGAAGCCCCGGAGGGCAACTCGGTCCAAGTATTGTCGCCGCTGGGGGCGTAGGTCATGGCGTCGTACCTGGAGCCCGGGGTCACCACAAAAACATCCGAGGTGTCAAGACCCAATATGGAGACCACTCCGACGTTCTTAACCCAGGCGTCAACCTGGGTCCCGGCGCTGTTGGCCGCCACCGCGATTACCTCGATGTTGGTCTTGATCCGGTTCGAGGCCTCCCTCTGTGTTTCCAAGACCGATTGGCTGCCGCCGGACACCGAGGGACCTATGGTGAGAATGACCACCAGCGCGGCCGTGACCGAACCGATGATCAGAAGGCCTGTGACTATGACCTTATCCATATTAGGCTGTTGGCCTCCGGAAGTCCCGGTCATTGTGAGTGTCAGGCACCTGGATCGTAGTCAGGTTGTACCTATCAACGGTCGATTCCTCTGTTCCGTTTGCCCAGTGACCGTTGGCCTTGTCGGGAGACGGGTCATCTTCCACATATTCTGCTTCGATATAATCCTCAGGGCGAGTATCCGGGTAGGCTTCCGGCAACTCGGGGGACGGCAGCGGTAACTCCTCTACGATGTTGGCCGCGCAGATAATGTCGTGAAGCTGGCCGATGCAGTCGGCGTAGTGCTCGGGCGAGAACTCGCCCTCGGGAGGCGTATCGGCCATCTGGTCCAGGTCGGCCAGGGAACGGAGCAGGACCTTTAGCATTATTGGAGGCAGATAGCCTGACGCCTCGTAGGCTTCCAGGAAAGGCGTCACCTGTTGCAGCGACAGCCCCATATGTTTTACTGTGACCAGCCAACAGATGATGTTGCCCAGCATCACCGGGTCCATCCCTTCCGTCTGGGAGCCGAGAGCGAAGTGCCGCAGCGAAGGCGTGTTGTTGACCTGGGCGATGGCTTCGGCAGTGGGGGGTTCCTTGGTGTAAACGACGCGGGGCGGCAGGGGTGAGGGCATCCGGCGCTGGGCTTCCGCTTCCGGTTGTGAAAACACCGTTAGGCCTTTCATCATGTGTTCCCGCAGGTCGACCAGTGTCTGCTTGATCTCGTTCTTCAGCAGATCGACTTCGTCCTGTAAGGCATCGAACCTCTCCGCGACGTTTATCGAGACCAGCCGGTCTACTCGTGTTCCTAGTTCCACCATTGTTATTCTCCCGGTTGCCGTTTATGACGGGTTGTCCGCTTTACTTGCTTCTTCGGAAAAAGGATGAGCCAAAGATAATTACTGAGTAGGGGTGGTAAGGCGAACTGCGGATCGTAACCGCCGGGACTTATGGAATATTGACGGGGCAGAGAAAAGACAGTACCGGGGGCATAAGGGACCGGCCCGCGAAGGCCAATCCCTTATAACCTTGTCCATAAGGACTTAGAAGCTAACCAAGGTCCATGATGGCGGTAATTTCCACCGGACTGGTGCGAGTCAAGGTGAACGGAGCACCTTGGGAAGGGATGAGCTCAACTTTGAATGGCTCGTTGATCCCCACACTCATAGGCTGAGTGCCGTTCAGGACAGAGACGACGAGACCGTCCGCATGAGTGGTGGCCGTGGTTCCGTTATCGCCGCGGGTAACAGTCAGGTCGTTCACCGCGATACCGGTTACGGTCATCTGCTCCTCGTCCACGTAGATGATGTCGTTGACCGCGAAAACGCCACCGGCGAGGACAGTAAGAATTGTGTCGTTGGCGGAGAACACGGCTCCCTCATTGGTGACAGTGGTGCTGTCGGTGGTGGTGAAGAAACCAACCGTGATTTCCACCACTTCACCGGAGTCCAGCGAGTTGCCGCTACCCAGCTTCCACTCTGAGTACCACCAAGAAGAGGTCTCGCCAACGCCGGTGGGCGTGGCTGAATTGGTCAGGGTGACCAAGTTGCCGGTGTCGGTATAGGTCAGCAGGGTGCTGGCAGGATCCAGCCCTACCGCCTCGGTCCCGCTGTTGGTCATCTTGAATTTGACGGAGGACATGGAGCTTAAGGCCGGGTTGGCCCTGGCGACCACAGCCCCTTTGGGAGTAAGAGTGGTCGAGGCTTCACCCAGACCCGCTTTTGCAGACTCCGCTGCTTTTTCTGAGCTAAACAGCCCGGTGGTGATTACGGGGAATGCGAACACCGCCGCAACTACCACGAAAGCTATCAGCACGATGGCCGTTTCCAGGCCGGTGATTCCGCGTTGGTTGTTCAAACCAACTTTGGAGAAGGGATTGACACCATTGAAAATGCGTTTCATCTTTGGGTCTCCTAACGAGGATTTGGTTGTGTCGGTAGTAAATATATCCCCGCCGGAAAGCCAAGTAGTGAGGAATCAGTGTGAGAAATCTGCTTACTTCAGAGGGTTACGGATAAGCCCTGGATATGAATAGATTAATGGCAGTAAAAATTGGAGATTGAGTACGAAAGAGGGGGAAATCCGAGGCCAGCCTGGTTGGGCTGGAGGTGGTGGTTGGGGCGTGGGAGACCGCCGGCGAGGCGGTCAACCCCACTTTGGCCGCCGGGGGGCTTTTGGCGGCCCGCCCGGCAAACTAGGCCGGTTGCTACTTGCGCCTTGGCGCTTTAAATCTTGCTTAGGCCCCGGAGTGCTTGGCGTGATGACCCACCATTCACTTTTGGATGGACTGCGGGGCCGGCGGGTGGCCGGCCCTCTTCCGGGACGGTCTAGCCCACGGGGTCGTACGCCCCGGTCTAACCCACGGCGTCGTAGGCCATCGATAAAGGGACCAAATGTATCTGGTCCACAAAGGCTTGAATCGCTTTGATGCGCCGTTCCCGGGCCGTCCCGTTATCAATCCCGAATTTCCTGTAGATGGAGTCCGATTTTTCCACCATCTGATCTTGGTCCAGGTGCAGAGTCCGGCAGATGTAGGCGTCGTCGTAGCCCTCCGCCATGAGACACAGGAGGTCTTGCTCAGCGTCGGTCAGGGCTGCGGTGAGGGCCTCTGAGTGTTTGCAATATAGCCGGGCCATCTTGTGGACGATGCCCGAGTCCAACACGGTATGACCTTGGTCAACAGCTTCGACAATCCTGATGAGTTCGGATATGTCTGAGAGGGAGTTCTTGAGCAGATAGGCCTTTCGCCCGGCGCCGTTCTGCATCAGGTCGGCGACGAAGGACAGGTCGTCGTAGGCTGAGATGATTACGATGGCCGTGCCGGGACGTTGTTCCAGAATCTCGTGGGCCACTTTGATGCCGTCTACCTTGGGCATCCGTATGTCCAGGATTGCTACATCTGGGGCCGATTCGGCTGCCTTTTGCACCGCCTCCTCACCGTTTGACGCCATCGCCACGACCCGCAAGTTGGCCTGAGATTCAAGGATACGCTTGTAGGCGATCCGCATGAATTCGGAGTCGTCGGCAATGAGGATTTGAAGTTGCTCCATTTCTATCACTTCCGTTAAAAGATCAGCGTTGGGAGGGGGAACAGCCCTGGGCTGCTACCCGCCCGCATGGGTTTGTGCCAGGGCGGAGTTTACGGCGGATTCCACCACACCGCGGCGCCAAGGCTTGGTCACATGGTAAGTATTGGGGGTATCGAGAATGTCGGTCACCTCGTCCGATAGGGAAAATGCAGTGAGCAGGATGACCGGCAGGCTCTGGGTGGCCGGATCATCCCGTAGCCGTTGGAGGACCTGGATACCATTCATCATGGGCATCAACACGTCCAACATGACCAGGTCCGGCAATTCCCGCTGGAGCTGTTGGACGGCAACCTGGCCGTTTTCCGCTTCCGTTACTTCATGGCCGGCTTCCTCCAACAAATCGGATAGCAGGGCCCTCATATCCGGCTCATCGTCGGCAACGAGTATCTTACACATGGCTTACATCCTCCTGAGTGTAAGCAGAAACCCGGTAGCGTATGCTCTCCGGGGTTTAGCTACGATTGGTTATTGAGGCCCTAGGCCGTGGTCGCCAATTCGGGTCTGTGGTCCACGGTCTTGGACTTGGATTTTGCTTGTTTACCGAGGGGCAGAGTCAGGCTGAAGGTACTTCCCTTGCCCTCATCGCTCTGCACCCAGATCTTCCCGCCTTGGGCTTCCACCAATTGCTTGGTCACGTACAAACCAAGTCCGGTGCCCGAGACTGCCCGCGCAGAAGGGTTGTTGGTCCGGTAGAACTGGGAAAATAGGTTGACTTGGTCTTCGCCGGAGATGCCAAACCCGGTATCAATCACGTCTATCTGGGCGAACTGGTCCGCATCTCGCACCACGACCATAATCGGGGAGCCGGAGGGGGAGTATTTGCAGGCGTTGCCCAGCAAATTCACCATAATCTGGGAGAGCCGCAGTTCATCGGCGCGGACCAGGGTCACGGTCTTGGGAGTGATCAACTCCAGGGACATGTTCTTCTCATCCAGTTGGCACTGGATGTACCCAACAACACCCTCCAGTTCGCTGGCTAGGTCCAGGTCGGTGGGCGAAAGGTCCAACGTGCAGGATTCAATCTTGGCCATCGCCATGATGTCGTCCACCAAGGCGTCCATGCGGAAACTGTTCCGCTGGACCGCCTCCAATTGCCGTTGTTGTTTTTCGCTGGGCGGGCCATGGCGCTCCCAGTCGAGCAGGATCAGGTCCACGAAGCCCGAGAGGTTGGCCAAAGGTGTCTTTAGCTCGTGGCTGGCCAGCGACAGGACATCGGTGGTGTAGGAGACAACCTGCTCCAATTCGCAGGTCTTTTCGGTCAACTCGGCCTCGAGATGGGCTTCCGTTTCGGCCCGGCCTTGTTGTTCCCCCCTCAAAGCGAGGGCGGAGCGGACGCGCATCAGCAGTTCGGCCTTGTGAACCGGCCTGCAGATAACGTCGAGGGCGCCGGCTGCCACGGCCTTCTTGATTGCAGCGGAGTCGCCGTGGTCCACCAGGCCCAGCAGAACGGCGCGGCCGCCGGACTTCGATGGCCGTGGCCCGGCCCGGAGCCCCGATTCTTCAGCCTCGGCTAGAGAGGGGTCCATCAGGATTAGTTCCACCCCGGAAGACAGATTGCCTAAGCAATCAATGCCGTAGTAGCCCAAAGCCTCTCGAACAGACACGGTGGATACCACGTCTTCGTATCCGGCGGACTCGAGTTCGCTTTTCAGCTTGGTCCGCGCCTCCAGGGATGGGTCAACGATTAATATGCTCATGCATTGCCCCGTAGGTTCGTCCCTTCACAAACTTCGTAGGGCTGGCTGCCGCCCGGGTGTAGGAGTAGTTCTACCGCCCTTTAATTAACACGCCCGCAGGCAACACGCCCGCAGGCAAAATCACCGCTACTCGTACACCACCTCCACCCGCGATAGGTACTCTGCCAGCTCCTTGACCAATATCTTTATTTCATCGGTTTGCTTATTTTCAGCGGCGCTCTCCAAAGAGCGGCCGATTAAGGTCATGTCTTCAAAACCGAACGAACCGTCGGTGCCCACCAGGTCGTGGGCGGCATGTCTGATCTGCTCAAATTCGCCCCGATCAAGGGCTTTTAACAGGGATTCCACTTCCTTAGTGCGGTGCGCAAGATAGCCGTCCACGATGTCGCCGATCCTGGGGTTCACTTGGACGATGATTGTTTCACCGGTTCTTTCCAAAGTTCCTCTGGGCTGCCGGATCACGTTACCCTTCGTCCCGCGCAGGGCCAAGTTGTGACCGCTGGTAAGCCCCATTTATTTCATGGCTTGCATCATTTCTATAGAGTGTTCTAACCTTAATATCAACTCTAAAGGATTTTCTAGGCACGAAATTCGTGACCCGTACCCCATGGTATTTGGGAGGAGGTAGCCGCCGGATCCCGGCGGCCCAATGGCCGATCCGAAGGTATTAATCGTCGACGATGAAGCCGATTTTCAGGCCCTTGTCCAGAGTTGGTTGGAAGACGAAGGCTACGAGGTTTACACCGCCGCCAACGGTTGGGAGGGTCTGCAGGTTTTGGCCGATGTTAAGCCGGAATTGACCATCACAGACGTTCGGATGCCGGCCATGGACGGGTTCCAACTCATCAGCCGGATCCGAGAAATCTCCGACGCCCATGTGTTGGCGCTCACGGCCATGGGCGACACCGAAAATACCATCCGCGGACTTGAATTGGGGGCTGATGAGTACCTGGTCAAACCCGTTGCCAAGCGTGAATTCCTGGCCAGGGTGCGCTCCATGGTCCGCCGCGGCAAACCCCCCGGCGAGGTTCCGGTCCAATACCAAGACTCCGTAATCACGTTGGACTTATTGACCCACGACGCCAGTTGCAGGGGCGAAACGCTCCACATGCGGCCGACCGAATACCGCCTGCTCACCTATCTGGCGCTCAACAGAGACCGGGTTGTGAGTCATCGGGATCTCTTGGATAATGTCTGGGGTGACCAGGGCGGCTCGCTGGACTCTCTTAAATGGCACGTTTCAGCCTTGAGAGACAAGATTGAGGCCAATCCCAAGAAACCCAGCATTATCGTCACATTCCCCAGGGTGGGCTACCGCTACGTTTGCCCCTAGCCCTCAGCCCTGCAAACTCCCAATAGCCCTGTTTGCTCACCTCTTCGCGGTAACGTCGGGCCGCCGTCCGCAGTCCTTATCGTGCCGAATCCGGCGATGGGTGTCTTGTGTTATGGGTGGGCGCTGCCCAAGGGTAAGAATAGCCCAACACACTGGGGGAGGAGGGGATAATGGAGGAAAGTGGGGAGAGGTCAGCCGGCGTGGACCTGGGCCAACGGGCTCAGATTCATCAACTGGTGCCGGTTGACGCGCTGAGCATGCCATGTTATAAATTACGATTTCCCAGATGGTCGCGCGTCCAGGGAAGTCAGTTCTATCTGGGAACTCCAGGCTAATTTGAGACGAGACTCCAGTCGTCGGGATTCGAAAGGCTAACAGCCTGCGAGGGCGGAACTCGATGGCGGAAATGACGCCAAACACCATTGGGTGCAAGACGCGCCCATTGTACACGCGGGTCGCCATCGTAGGGCTCCTACTTTATGCGCTTGTGTCTCTTGTTTTCGCTATCCTCTCAACCGACGGCGAGGCCTCTAACGTAGGGCTTTTCATCATTTTGATGGTGCTGTCCGTGATCTTTGCTGGCCTGATGTGGCGGTTTGGTAAGTGGGCATTGGTGGTCGTTACGATATGGGGATTTCTCAATTTATGGTGGGGGTGGCTTCTGGTCCGCGCTTTGAGCTATCCCAACAGCTCTTTCGACTTCGTCCTACCACTTCTGTTGACAGTCGGGGCGCTCCTGGCTGTGGTAGGGGCCATTGTCGCGCTGGTTCAGCAGCGACGTGGCACCACACGAACCTCTCGCGCGGTGAGCGGAGGGTCCTTGGAGCCATTGCCGTGGTCTTGCTGGGGCTTGTTGTTCTCTCCGGCAGTCTGCATATCGAGGGGCTAACCAAAGTATCTACTGAAGCTGAAGCCGGAGCGACTGTGGTGGAAATGAGGAACAGCTACTTGGCGCCAGACCGACTGGAATTACCGGTCGGTGAAACGACGCGTATCCTGGTTAAAAACAATGGCTTCTTCGTGCATACTTTCGAGTTAGACGAGTTGGGAGTTAAACACACAGTTTTGCCGTTCAGCGAACTACTGATTGAGTTGCGGCCAACCAACACTGGGGAGTCCACATACCGGTCCGAAGCACCGATGACCGGCGACATGGAAGGGACACTGGTGGTCACGAAATAGGTGCGCTTGGATCGGTTTTTCATAGAGAAGGGCATGAGCTATTCGGGGCTGGTGTGAAAAACCGGCCAAGCGCCTAGACTCAGACATTGAAGATTTCGCCAGGGCCGAGTTGTGGGGCGGGGTCTAGGCCCGGGTGGCGTAGTCCGATTTGGCCCGGTCGATGGCCCGCGTTCGGCCGGCCATCAGGGTCTCTTGGTGTTCGAAGGCCCATTCGTTGGAGGCCGCCGTGCTCAGGGTTGTGCCCTGGAACTGGGGCATCACGTAGCGGGCCAGAAGCTCGAAGCTGTGGAGTATCTGCTCCCGCTGGGCCCAGTCGACGATCTGGACCATGAAGCCGCCGAAACCACCGCTCCGCTCTTCAAGCCTGCGTATTCCAGCCACGCAGTCGTCTGGGTCGCCGATGATCCAGGTGCCGCTGTCCACCATGGCGTCGATGATCTTTTCCGGCGGGCCGTCGACCACCTTGTCCCGGCCCATGGTGTGTTCGAAATATTCAGCTTGGTAGCGGCCCGCGCCCAGTCTCGCCTGTGCAAAAGCCTCTTTCCGGGACTCCGCGATGTGCACCGGAATCACCAGGCGCCAGTCGTTCCGGTCTAGCACCTTATTGTGCTCCGCCGCTGATTCCTCGGCAACGTCCCACAGCGCCGCCAGGTCGGACTCTCCAACGGACGGGTCCCGGGCCTGGGTGATGGTCAGCACCGATGCGCCGTACTTGCCGGCCAGGGCGACGCCGGCGGGAGACTGCACCGCAGCCACGGCGATGGGCATGTGAGGCTTGGTATAGGGACGGAGTTGCAGCATGGCCTCGCGGAGCTCGAACCATTCGCTCTTGTAGGTGATGGGCTCGGTCTCGGTCATCAGGCGCAGGACGATGCCGAACGCCTCGTCCATGCGCTGGCGCTGCACGGTGGGATCTATGCCCAACATGTAGGCGTCGCCGGGCAGCGCGCCGGGGCCCACGCCCAGCATCACCCGCCCGTGGGTCATGTGGTCCAACTGCACCATCCGGTTGGCGACCATGAAGGGATGGTGGTAGGGGAGGCTGATTACGCCGGTGCCCAGCTTGATGTGCTTGGTGCGGTCGGCGGCCACGCCGATGAATATCTCTGGGGAGGAGATGGTCTCCCAGCCGGCGCTGTGGTGCTCACCGATCCAGGCTTCGTCATAGCCCAGGTGGTCGAGCCACTGCACCAGTTCCAGGTCACGGTCCAAGGCTAAGGTGGGGTTTTCCCCGACCCGGTGAAAAGGCCCCATGAAGATTCCGAAATTCATCCGCTCTGGTAGAGCCATGATGGTCAACTCTCCTAACGATTGAGCCCGCGGTGGGGGGTGGCAGTCGCAACCAGTGATGGCGGGCGGTTGCGGGCATTATAGCTTCACACCAAGGGGCACGGGAAGGGGCGCGCCTCCGAGCCAGGCAGGTGGTCCGCGGGGAATCACGGGCTGACCCACGGTTCTTATGGCGATTAGATACTTGACACACACTTACGAACGGGAGCTTAGGCCGAGATGGCATACTCGGGAAGCACCCCGGTGTGTCGCCTCTCCTCGGGGATAGGACACGCTAGGGCACTATCTCGATGGCGGGTCCGATCAGAGAAAGGTGACCGGGCCTGGCCCCTTCACGCAGATACAGGATGTGGATTCGGACAAGTGGTGGATCAGGGACCACTGACGGCGCGGTATAGACACCGTCACGCGTGATGGTGCCGGCGTAGTCGACGACCCGGTTCTCGTGCACGATCTCGTAGTGATCTACTAGCAGGGGGCGGCCCGTCCCGTCGAACGCGGTGATACCCACCGACTCTCCTACACGCATACCACTGTCAATCGGCCTGGACGTCTTAATCTCCTTAAGGCCGAATACGGGATGCAGATGGCTGTCGCCGGGCATTGCGGTCGCTTCCGGGTCCGGTCGGGCGGGATCCCGTACCTCGAACTCGGTAATGACCCAATGATCTCCCGACTTGGCCCATATCTGGACAGTTTGCGGATCCGGAATCAGGCGCGGCGCGGTATACCGGCCGTCCGAACGCATCACGCCTCGGTCGCCGGGCACATTGTGGTGGCTGGCGATGCCCCAGGTCGTCCTTTCGACCGGCTCGCCCGTTTCAATTTCCACCAGGAAGAAGTCAACTGCCTCGTTGACGAAGATGCTCTCGATCGACGGGGAGATTTCGAACTCGGCCGGTTCGGCGGTGGGCTGCGGAGTGTCGGCGGCGCAGCCAACGAGGCCCACCACGCCTATGAAGAGAAGTAGTATCTTCTTGATTTTCGGGCCTCCTGCTAAGATTGCACAACTAAGCCTCTGTCCTATTGTCTAGCTATTGGTGTGTCAGGTCTATTATCGCCGTTCTTAATTGACGTATTGGGACGCTGGTAGTAGCCTACGCCAATCAAATCGATGGCGGACCGCGCCGCAGGGAACCTGTTCTTGTCCCAATCCACAATTTGAGGACGGTAAAGTTATGAAGTACGAAGGGTTGCTAGCAGAGACCGTGGTCATCAAGGGCCACAACGGCGACGAGATTGACGCCTATCTGGCCAGGCCCCTGGGCCCTGGCCCCTACGGGAGTGTGGTGCTGATTCACCACATGCCCGGCTGGGACGAGGCCTCCAAAGAGATGGCCCGAAAGCTGGCCTATAACGGCTTTGCCACCATCTCGCCTAACTTGCATTTTCGTCAGGGGCAGGCTACTCCAACAGAGAACAGCACCAGCATCCGGGAGTCGGGCGGCATGCCCGACGACCGGACCATGGGCGATGTTCAAGCTTCCATCAATTACTTGCGGACGCTGCCTTACACCAACGGCAAGGTTGGCCTGATTGGGTTCTGTTCCGGCGGACGACAGACCTACCTGGGCGCCTGCACCCTGGAGGGTGTGGATGCGGCGGTGGACTGCTGGGGAGGCGGCGTAACCAAGGGTAACGACGAGTTGACCCCCGCCATGCCTCGCTGGCCCATCGAGTTCACCGAGGGGCTAAATTGTCCGCTCTTGGGATTGTTCGGCGAAGAGGACGGTAGACCGTCGCCGGCCGATGTGGCCGAGACCGAAGCCGAGCTGAAGCGCTTGGGCAAGGACTTTGAGTTCCACATGTATCCCAACGCCGGCCACGGTTTCTTTGCTGTCGACCGGCCCAGCTACCGCCAGGAAGCGGCGACGGACGGTTGGGAGAAGGTGATTGCCTTCTACGGTAAGCACCTGGGCGCAGGCGCCACCGCTGGACGCGAGGCCGTGACCGCCGCCGACTAGAACTCGCGTAGCGCTCAGACAAAAAAACGACCGGGGTCATTCTGGACCCCGGTCGTTTTTTGTGTTGACGCGGTTTGGAGCGTCAGTTATATCTGGTCCGGCGTCCAGCTGGCCTTAGATCAGGTCCATTCATCCAGTGGATGTGGCTTGACAGGCTAGCAAGGGGAGCTTGCGAAATCTGCCGTTCCGTCGGATTATGTATCCAACAATCTTCTTTCCCTTTCATAAATCTGGAAAGACAGAACGGAAGGAGTGGACATGGCTGAAATCGTTTTGGGCCTCGGCACTTCCCACAGCCCCATGTTGAGCCTGCCTGGAGAGATGTGGGGCGAGTACGCCGAGCGCGACAAGGGCAACCCCATGCTGCTGTCCCTGGAGGACGGCTCGACCAAGACCTACGAAGAGCTCTTGGAAACTGCCGACCCGGCTATCGCAAAGCGGCTGACACTAGAGGTCTTCCAGGAGCAATACGAGGCCTGCCAAAAGGCCATCACCACTCTGGAAACAGCCCTGGCCGAGGCCGACCCCGACGCGGTGGTCATCGTCGGCGACGACCAAGAAGAGTTGTTCTTCGATGACAACATGCCCCTGTTCTCAATATATTGGGGCGACAAGATGCACCTTCTACCCCGGTCCATGGGCGAGAGCGCTTCCCCGGCCGTCAAAGCCTCCATGTGGGGCTACGGCGATGTGGAGATGGATGTCCCCGTGGACTCGGAATTGGGCCTGCACCTCATCCAAAGCCTGATTGAGGACGACTTCGACATCGCCCAGTCCCGCTACCTGAACGAACGGGCCGGCGGCACTGTCGGGCCCATCGGCTACCTGAACACCCAGATAGTCACCGAACCAAGGCCCCAGGCGATGCCCCACGCTTACGCCTACGTGGTCAAGCGGATCATGAACGACAAAATCAAGCCCATCGTCCCCATCACTCAGAACACCTTACTATCCGCCCAACCAGCCCACCCCCAGGCGGTGTTACAACCTGGGCAAGGCCGTGGCCAAGGCCATCGAAGCCTGGGACAGCAAAAAGAAGGTGGCGGTGGTTGCTTCCGGCGGCCTGAGCCATTTCCTAGTGGATGAGGAGATTGACCAGATGGCAATCAAGGGGATGCGGGAGAAGGACGCCGATTTGTTGGCTTCCATGCCCCGCTACCGCCTGAACTCGGGCAACTCTGAGATACTCAACTGGGTGACGGCGGCGGGCGCCCTGGAACACTTGGAAATGGACCTGGTGGACTACGTGCCGGTGTACCGGTCGCCCGCTGGAAGCGGTGGCGGCTGGGGATTCGCCATCTGGCGCTAGGCTAGTAGGCAAACTATCGAAACCAAGGACGGCCCGCTTTGGATTTACGGTCCAGGCGGGCCGATCTCAGTCCGGAGTAACCGGACGGGTCCTCTCTAAATTTTTTATCAGGCTATCTTGAGGGTTTATCGATGGCACAGGACCCGCGCGGCGAATTGGTGACCGTTGATGGCTTGAGCTTCCATTACCGGGACTGGGGCGGGTCCGGCCGGCCGTTGGTGCTGCTCCACGGACTGGCTTCCACCTGCCATATTTGGGACATGGTCGCGCCGATCTTGGCCGAGAAATACGCCGTGATTGCCCTGGACCTGCGGGGTCACGGCGAGAGCGCCAAGCCGAATCATGGCTACGGCTTCGCCTCGGTGACCAAGGACGTGCTCGGTGTCATCGGGCAACGGGGCGGCGACGCCCCGGTGGTGGTCGGCCACTCCTGGGGTGGCAGCGTCGCCTTGGAGTTGGCGGTCAGGGCGCCCGAGTCAGTGTTGGGTATGGCCTGGGTAGACGGCGGCATGATTGACGCATCGGCCCGGCATCCGACCGTTGAAGACGCCAAGTTGGAGATGGCCCTGCCGGACTTCACCGGAGTGAAGGTGGATGGTTTCTTGGAGCGGGTGCGCTCCCGGCACTTGGGCAACGGCATGGGGCCCGAGGTGGCCGACATCGTCCTGGCTAACTTCGAGATTCTGGAGGACCGGACAATCAAATCCCGCCTCAGCCGGGCCAACCACCTGCGGATCATCGAAGCCCTCTGGGACCACCGTCCCGCGGAGCTCTACGAGAAGGTACAATGCCCCGTGCTCATCATGCCGGCCCGGCAGCAGAACGACCCATCCACCCAGGAACGGGGTCAGCGGCGGTTCATGTCGGTGGACCAGGCGGAACAATTATTGCCCAAGAGCAAGACTGTTTGGCTTGATGACAGCATTCACGACGTGCCCATTCAAAGGCCGGAACTGGTTGCAGACCTGATAAAGAGCCATCTGGCGGACGGGTTCTTCGGCTGATTCCCGATGATTCGCCGTCCCGACTGAAGTCGGGACCCAGAGCGGGATACCTAGATTCCGGCGGAAGCCGGAATGACGGAGGAGAGGAAGGCCTCCTCCAAAACCGCTCATCCTGAGCTTGTCGAAGGAGGCCTCGGTGAAGCATGGCTAATGCGCAGCGGGTGGTACGACGGGCTTCCAATGAACAGCAGTTCATTTCCTAGGTGCAATGCGGATTCGCGGAGATACCGACGCTCACAATGAGCGGATGATTAGACGGCTAGGTCGGGATGACGTCCGCGGCGCTGCCAATTTTCGGAGGGAGTTTTAGTAATGGCCCAGGTTGATTATTCGGCGCTGGACGACCCCAACATCTCCATGAACTCCTTCTATCCCCGGCAGAGCTGGACGCCAACCCCCGAAGGGGTACAGGACTACACAATTAACGTTGGCGACGACATAGGTCTCTCCTGCCGGTTCTTTCCGTCGGGCAACCGCAGCCCCACCATCCTGTTCTTCTACGGCAACGGCGAGACGGCGGTCGACTACAACACAATCGCCCCGTTGTACAATCAGATCGGGGTCAACTTCTTCGTGGCCGACTACCGCGGGTACGGGAAGAGCGGCGGCTCCCCGGCCTTCACCACCATGCTCTCCGACGCCAACACCGTCCTTGAGTCCATGCAGATAGTCCTGGGGGCCAGCGGCTACAACGGGCCGGTCTACGTGATGGGCCGTTCCATGGGGAGGCATTCCGCCTTTGAACTGGCCGCCAAGGAGAACCCGGCCATCAGCGGGGTAATCATCGAGAGCGGTCGGCCCAGCCTGGGCCAGTTCACCGGCGGACTGGACCCGCAGCAGGCCCAGGACCTGGAACAAGCCTACCGGGCCAAGGCGGCTTCAATCTCGATCCCGGTGCTGGTCATCCACGGTGAGGTGGACACCTTGGCGCCCCTAGAGCATGCCGAGGAGATGTTCCGGAGTTTCGCGTCCAAGGAAAAGAAGATGCTGATGGTGCCCGGCGCGGGCCATAACGACCTACTCTTCAAGGGCATGGACGAGTACTTCACCGCCATCCGGGATTTCATTTTCGGGTAGACGCTGGCCCTCATCCTGCTGTTCTCAAGGAGCCGATTCATCACGCAGGCAACCTGTGTTACCCACGTCGGAGTATGCGTCCGGGACATGGAAAAGTCCCTGGGATTCTACCGGGATGCCCTGGGGATGAAGGTGATTGGGGAGAAAATCACCGACATAACCGAGGGCGGTACCCAAACGGCACGGCTGGACAACTACGCGCTGAATCGCAAAGTCCGCCATTGGGTCAGTCTTACTTACGGCGACAGCGCAATGCCGACCCTGACGCTGAGCTGCCACCTTGGGAGGACCCAGACGGCCAGCCCATCCTCCTTGACCAAGTGGGCATCAGCCACATATCCTTTGGCGTCGCCAATGTGGCCAGCCTGGCCGACGAATTGGTGGCCAAGGGGTACGAACTGGCCGGGTCCAGGGAGTCATATACCGATGCCAAGGGCAAGATCCGGAGCATCTACGTCCACGACCCCGACGGCATCCTGGTCCAGTTCGACACTTCTCAACTCCACGGCGCCCAGGCATAATCAGACGAATAATCGAGCGAAGGAAGATTTGAGATATGGTTAAGATGACCGGCGGCCAAGCGTTGGTCAAGTCCCTGTACCGGGAAGGCGTCCGGGTGATATTCGGGCTGCCGGGGGTCCAGCTCTACCATATGATGGACGGGCTGTACGACGAACCTGGCATCCGTTTCATCACCGTCCGCCACGAGCAGGCCACCGGCTACATGGCCGATGGCTACGCCCGCGCCGGAGGACAGGTGGGCACCGCGTTGATGGTGCCCGGCCCCGGTCTGCTGAACGCATCGTCGGGCATCTCCACGGCCTACTCCGCTTCTTCGCCGGTGCTGGTGGTGTCCGGTCAGATCGAGCGCGACCGCATCGGCGGCGACAGCGGCATGCTCCATGAGGTGAACGACCAACTGGACGCCATCAGGCCGGTCACCAAGTGGGCCCACCGCATCATGGACGCTGCGGACGTGCCCGAGGTGGTCCACCAGGCCTTTCATCACCTCAAGAATGGCCGTCCCCGGCCCGTGGAGATTGAGATTCCCCCGGAGACGCTGGCGGAAGTGGCCGACGTGGAACTGCTGGAACCCGAAGCGCGCCGTCCCGTGGCGGCCAGCCCGGACCAGATCGAGGCGGCCGCTGCGGCCCTGGCCGGCGCGTCCAATCCGCTGATCTGGGCCGGTGGCGGCGTAATCTCCTCTCAGGGCTCGGAAGCCCTGACCAAACTGGCCGAATTCCTCCAGGCCCCGGTGGTCACCACCGCCGAGGGCAAGGGCGCAATCTCCGACCGGCATCCGCTGGCTCTGGGAGCGCTATGGTTGCGCAACGACACCATCGCCAAACAGGAATTTGGCCACGATGTGATTCTGGCCGTGGGCACCAGGCTGGTCACGGCCCAATGGTTGGAGGGCCAGAGGGTGGTCCAGATCGATGTTGATCCGGAAGAATTGGGGCGTAACTACGAGAACACCCTGGGAGTTCAGGGCGATGCACGCCGCACCATGGAGGACCTGCTTACCGCCCTGTCGGCCAAGATACCGGCCAGGGAAGACCGGTCGGCCGAAGTGGAGGCCCTGAGGTCCAAGCGGTCGGATGACATAATCAAGGTCGAACCCCAGGGAGAGTTGCTTCAGGCGGTCCAGAACGCCATGCCCGAAGACGGAATCCTGGTCTCCGGCATGACCCAACTGGGCTACTACAGCCGGGCCCACTACGCCGTTTACGAGCCGCGCACTTTCATCACCTCCTCCTACTCCGGAAACCTGGGCTACGCCTACCCCACCGCGCTGGGAGCCAAGGTTGCCCAACCGGGCAAGGCGGTGGTCTCCCTTTCGGGAGACGGCGGCTTCATGTTCAACTCCCAGGAGATGGCCACCGCCGTGCAACACAAGATAAACGTGGTGGTGGTGGTGTTCAACGACAACGCCTTCGGGAACGTGAAGCGCGACCAGATGAACCAGTTCCACGGCCGCACCATCGGCGCGGATCTGCACAACCCCGACTTCGTGAAGCTGGCGGAGGCTTACGGCGCCAAGGGATTCTTGGCCAATGGACCCGCCGAGTTGGAGTCCACCCTCCGAGAGGCGCTGACCCTGGACGCTCCCGTGTTGATCGAGGTACCGGTGGGCCCCATGCCGTCGCCGTTCTTCCAGTAGTAGGGACGGTAAATTGGGTGGGCTTGCTTGACAGGGAAAATTGCAGGCCCTAGCCTTCAGATAATATTTTGGCTTAGAGCGGGCCGGGTTAAGGTGACCCATGATCACGACTGAAAAATCAGACGGAACAGCCAAGCTAACGGTCCTGGACCCCACGGCGGCACCCAGAAAGATGGAACAGACCATGGCCCCGGAATTGGACGGCCTGGGCGGGCAGGCCATTGGGTTCTTGTGGAACAACAAACCCAACGGCAACCTCCTCTTCGAGCGCCTGGAGAAGCTGCTGCGGGAGAAATACGAGATCGCGGACGTCATCTACCGGCGCAAACCCACGGCCTCTCTCCCCGCCACGGACTTGGTGATTGACGAACTGGCCGGGTCGGTGCAGGCGGTAATTGTGGGCCTGGCGGATTGAGGGTCTTGCACGTCGTGGAGTATCCACGACGCGGTGGAACTGGAGAAGCGGGGCGTACGCACCGTGGTGGTGGGCACTGACCGTTTCAAGCGCCTGGGCGAGATTGAGCGGCGCTCCTTGGGGATGCCGGACCTGACCATGGCCATCGAGGCCCATCCCTTCGGCGGGCTGCAACCCGAACAACTCCTGGCCAAGGCCGACGGTCTGATAGAGCAGGTGGTCCAAGGCCTGACCGGCCGCCGCTAGGCGGGTTTCCATGGGTCTGACAACAAAGGGCGGCCCAAATGCGGGGCCGCCCTTAATCTTTTTGGGGTATCCAGGAGGCATAGTTTGGCCAATCTAGTTTCCGAGCGATTGGAAGTAACGGACGATTTCGAGGCGGTCCAAAACCTCTACCTAGAGCGCGGCTGGACCGACGGCCTCCCAGTGGTCCCGCCCACGGCGGAGCGGGTGGAGGCCATGTTGGCGGCGATTCCCCTGGGGCCTCAGGACATCATCGGCGAGATCCCGCCCAACTGGGGCTTGGCCACGGTGGAGAAGCTGGCCGTAAACGCGGTCATGGCTGGTTGCCGGCCCGAGTACCTGCCGGTGGTGATCGCAGCGGTGGAGGCCATGTGCGAACCGGTGTTCAACCTCTACGCCATCCAGGCCACCACCCACCCATGCGCTCCTCTGATAATCGTCAACGGCCCCATCTGTGAAGAGTTGGGCATGCACGGCGGCTCCGGCGCCTACGGCCCCGGCTGGCAGGCCAACGCCACCATCGGCCGGGCGGTCAGACTGGTGCAGCTCAACGTGGGCGGAGCCTATCCGGGGGTGGGAGACATGTCCACCCAGGGCGCGCCCTCCAAGTACACCTACTGCGTGGCCGAGAACGAAGAGGCGAACCCCTGGCAGCCCCTCCATATCGAGCGGGGGTTCCGGACCGATCAGAGCACGGTTACCGTGCTTGCCGGCGAGCCGCCCCACAACATCAACGACCACTCGGGCCGGACCGCCGAGGACATACTGACCATCATCGCCGGGGCAATCTCCGTCACCGGAGCCAACAATGCCTACACCGGCGGCGAGACCCTGTTGGCCCTGGGCCCGGAGCATGCTGCCACCATCTCCAACGACGGCTTCGGCAAGCGAGAAATCAGAGAATGGCTGCACAAAAATGCCCGCATACCCCTGGAACGTTACACCCACGAGACCATGATGGAGCGGTTCCAGAAGATACCCGACGGCCCGGTGCCCATGGTGGTGGAACCGGACCTGCTCATGATTATCGTCTTGGGCGGTCCCGGGAAACATTCGTCGTGGGTGCCAACCTTCGGCGGCACAACCCACTCGGCGACGAGGGAGATACGGACGGTGCCGCTGTAAGCGGTCTTCGAATATTCTCGAAGTCGGAACATCGGGTAACGACCGTGGATTGACGCGGTATTTCTCCTCACTTAGAATTCCATGCAAAGTCGCTGCTGCAAGGAGCAAGCATATGTCCAACAAAGGGTTCTCCCACATCGGACTCTCCACTCTGGACCTGGACAAGACTCGTGATTTCTACGAGAACGTTTTGGGATTCAAAGCCGTGCGTTGCGACATCATCAAAATCAAAGAGGGCGGACGCGCCCGCCACATGGTTTTCGAGGTGGGACGGGACCAGCTAATCGCGTTCATGGAGCCCAAGGATGTGGATGCGATACCTGCGGATTACGACGCTGGCATCAACGACGGACTGGGCGTCCCAGGACCGTTCTATCACTTTGCATTTGAGGCTGGCTCCGTGGCGGCGCTGGAGGCCAAGCGAGTGGAGTTGATCGAGAGAGGTCAGACGGTCACGGACATAGTAGACCATGAGTGGGCCAAGTCCATCTATTTGAAAGACCCCAATGGTATTTCGCTGGAGTTTTGCTGTCTCACGCGGGATGTTGGTAACGAGGATGACGTCACCATGCAAGAACGGGCCGAGATTTCCATCGAAAGATGGCTCGGAGAAAACTACATCCAGGGCCGAATCAGCTCAAGGGCGCCGGAGCCTGCTCTGACCAGCGACTAGAACCCCTTGGACAAAATCAGAAGCCAGCCCTCGTCCCGACGACTCGGGACGAGGGCTTTTTGTTACCTGGCCCTTAGTCAGTGAAGGAGCAACCATGGCTGGAAATTTTCTTGGGACCACGGTGGTGGGCAGCTATCCACAACCGGATTGGCTGATTGACCGGGAGGCGCTGACCCATGCGGGAGTGCCCAGGGTGCGGCACGCCGAACTCTGGCGGATTCCCGAAGAGTACTTGGAGACAGCCCAAGACGACGCAACCCTGCTGGCAATCAGGGAGATGGAACTGGCCGGTGTAGACCTGATCACGGACGGTGAGATTAGGCGGGAGAGCTATTCCAACCGGTTCGCCACCGCCTTGGGCGGCGTTGACATCGATAACCCAGGCCAGGTCACAGGGAGGAGCGGCCAGCCCACCGTGGTGCCCAGGGTGGTCGGCCCCATCAAACGAAACCAGCCGGTGCAGGTGCGGGACGTGGAGTTCCTGCGGGCCAACACAACTCGCCGAATCAAGGTCACTGTCCCCGGTCCGTTCACCATGTCCCAGCAGGCCGTAAATGAGTATTATCCGGACCGGGCGTCGCTGGCCATGGCGTACGCAGTGGCGGTGAACCAAGAGGCGCGGGAGATGTTCGAGGCCGGGGCAGACGTGGTCCAGTTGGACGAGCCGTGGCTCCAAGCCCACGCCGCCGATGCCCGGGACTTTGGCATCGAGGCCATCAACAAGGCCCTGGAGGGAGTGAGCGGGACCACCGGTCTACACCTGTGCTTCGGCTACGCGGCGGTGGTCAACAACAAAGCATCCGAGTACCCGTTCTTGGAGGAACTAGAGCACTCGGTGGTTGACCTCATATCAATCGAGGCGGTCCAACCGAAACTGGACCTCTCGGTGTTGGCCAAGCTTCCCAGCAAGACCATCGTCCTGGGTGTTTTGGACTTGGGGGATACGGCCGTCGAATCGGCCGAAGCCGTCGCCGCCAGGGTCAAAGCCGCGCTGGAGTACCTGCCACCAGAACGGCTGATGCTGGCCCCCGACTGCGGCATGAAATATATGCCTCGGGAAACCGCGTTCGGCAAGCTCCAGGCCATGGCGCAGGGCGTGGAGTTGGTCCGAGAGTCACTGCGGTGACGGCAACTAAGCTTGGCTAGTGTTAGCGTTATTTAGGCGTAAACCCGGAGGGTCTTGCCCCGGTTCAACGTAGTGGCGGGTTTAAAACCCACTCCTACACTCACATCGTAGGAGACTTCAGAGACAGTGGACGGCGGACCATGCCTTTTGGGCACCCAAAACGCCCCCCAGACTAGATGCCCATGGCATAACAGGCCCGCCGTGGGTCCCCGCCGGTGCTCAGATGGCCGGTTTGGGGGTCTCTCACTGAGACGGTCGCTCCCAACCCGCAGTTGGCCGCCCAAGCTATCTTGTGTCCCATGGCCCTCAGGGCTTCGGCGGTGCTTTCCGGGATGCCCGGCTCCAAGTCCAGCCGGCCGGGGAGATAGGTGTGGGGGTAGAAAGAGTTTACGACGCTTTGGCTGGCGAAGCGGGGCGCTTCAATTGCTTGCTGGGGGTCCATGCCGAAGACCAGCACGTTCAGCACCAGTTGCACATTGGCTTGGGCCTGGTTGTCGCCGCCGGGACAGCCGATGGTCATAACCGGCTGGCCGTCTTTGCGGGCGATGTAGTTTATCAGGGTGGTGCGCGGCCGCTTCCCCGGCTCGACCACGTTGGGATGGCCCTCTTCGCAGTTGAACATCTCGATCCGGGTGCTTAGGGCGCAGCCCAGTTCCGGGAAGAACACCGACTTGGCGAAGGCGCCGCCGCTGATGGTGCCGCAGACCATGTTTCCCTGGTCGTCCAGCACCGATACGTGGGTCGTGCCCTCGTGGGATGAGTCGTCCGACGCTCCGTTGCCTAAGGCCCCGTTGGATGAGGCGGCCACGGGTTTCGACGCCGGGACAACGCCGTTGCCCTTGGAGAACTTCCAGGGGTCTCCGGGGGGCCGCTGCTCGGGATAGGCGCCCTCCGGGTCCAATAGCTGGGCCCGCTCGGCGGCGTACTCCTTGGACAGCAGACCGTCGATGGGGACCTCGACGAATTCCGGGTCGGCGTAGAATGCTTCGCGGTCGCCAAAGCTCAGCTTCAACGCCTCGGCCACGGCGTGGATGTACTCGGGGGTGTTGTGGCCCATGGCCTTCAGGTCGAAATTCTCCAGGATATTCAGGGTCTGCTGGAGCATGGGGCCCTGGGTCCAGCTGTCGTGGCCATGTATCTCGTGACCGGCGAAGGTGGTCGAAACGGGCTCTCCGAACTGGCTCTTGTAGTTGGCCAGGTCGTCCATGGACAGTATCCCGCCGACCCGCGCCGATGATTCAACGATGGTCTTGGCGACGGCGCCCTTGTAGAATACGTCCCGCGCGGCCTGGAGCCCGGCCACTCTGTCACCGGAGCCATCGCTCCCAGCGGAGGCCATGGCCTTCAGGGTGGTGGCCAGTCCGGGCTGGACCAGAATGGAACCGGGCTGGGGGACCTGTTTGTTGTCGAAGAACACTTCCCATCCCCCCGGCGGGTAATTGTCGAACTGCTCGGGGGTGGTGGGGGACTTCAGCCGCTCCAGCATGTACTCGTAGTTCGAAATACCGTTCTCGGCGTAGTCGATGGCCGGCGCCAAGACTTGGTCGATGGGCATGCTGCCGTAGCGTTCCAGAAGGGAGATGAAAGCTTCGACGATTCCCGGCACCGTGAAAGCGAAGTGGGCCTTGTCGCCGGGTCCGGTGGGGATCCGGTCCATTCCCTTGGACTTGTAGAAATCCGCGGTGGCTAGGCCCGGCGCCACGCCCTGTCCGCTGAGGGACAAAAGGTCGCCGCTGGCCGCGTCATAGAGCATGAACACGCCCTCCGCCGCCAGCGAATAAGAAGCGATGGGCTCGATGACGGCAGCCGCGAAGCCGGCGGTAGCCATGGCGTCGAAGGCATTCCCGCCGTTCAGAAGTATCCGCATCCCGGCCATGGAGGTCAGATAGTGGCCGCTGGATATCACTCCCTTGGTGGACCGGACCACCGGACGCCCGGTGTCGGGCAGCTTGATGTCCCCCTGCTCGAGTTCGTGAACGTCATGTTGACGGGCCATGAATGTCTCCTGGCGATGTATTTGAGGTATTGGGAGATGCCTGCGGTGTCAGGTGTGCTAGGCGTGAGCGCAGGGGAATAGGCTATGGAATATGGTCTCTGGGCGCTGAGTTTGATTGAATGCAATTAGACAGCGACGAGAGATGAAACTTAGCACCATATTAGCCTCAAAGAACGCCGTTGGCTAGCTCCGGGTCTCCAGTCCTGGTCAAACTGGGGAATAGACCAGCTTCCCCGGAATCCCAAGAAATCCGCCACCGGAAATTTTGTCAACAAACGACCCAGCCGCCGCCGGGCCCATCCTCTGCTTGACCAACTGACGCATGGCGCCGGTAAAAAGCTTCAGGCCGCAGTCCAACTTCGCGGCAGGAAATCGGGCGATAAGGCTCGGTGGCTCAGATTATTGCTAGTGTAGCCCCAACCAACCACCCTGAAGTATGAGGCATCGGTGGCCCACATCTGGTGAGGTCCTGTGGTCTTGCGGTGGTACTCCTTCCCCGCGGCCAACCGCATCTCAGGCCGCTTCACTAGGCCCTCCCTGCCCAGGATACGGTAGACGCTGGACTCTGAGACTGAGAAGCCCTGGTTGTCGGTGATCCACGCGGCCAGCTGACGGCAGCTCAGCTCTGGCATCTCTCTGGCTGATAACAGGACTGAGCGTTCTTCCTGAATAGTAAGACGGTTCCATGGTGGCTGATCGCCTCCTGGTCGGTCCTCAAGTCCTTGTTGGTCTTGGCGTCCTGGGGCACGGGGATGGCCGTTTTTTTGAGACGGTACGCCGTTTTTTTGAGACTCCAGCGACAGATCGGCCACTAGCTCCTTGAGTTCCCCGTTCTCTCGCTTGAGCTGCCCTACCTCATGCTGAGTGGCGTCCCGAACCGAGTCACGGGTCAACCTCTCCTTGCCCGCCTCCATGAACTCTTTGGTCCACGAGTAGTAGGAGTGGGGCTTGATCCCCTCCCGCCGGCACAGGTCGTTGACTGTGACCTCGCGGCGGAAGCCCTCCAGAACAATTCGGATCTTGTCTTCGGAGGTGTACTTACGTCGGGCAGCCGCCTTCACTGTACGGACGAAAGACCTGGTCTGCTCGCTTCGTTCCTCGGCGGCCTCTGCTTTGCTTACTTCTAATTGGGACACATCTGCTCCTTTCTGTGGGTAACACTACCCTCATTTCAGGAGCTCACACCACCCTCCGACTCTCGGGTTTTCCTACCCTTATATGTGTCCCATTATCGCTGACGGTCTACACAGACTCCATCGCTCGCCCGGCTCCCCATGGAGGAAATTGGTCGGCGCCAAGTCCGCCCGACGCCAAAGCTGACCTCCACTGGATTTTCCGCCGCTGCCGCTCCAGACGCAGCCGACAACGACGTTGTGACTAGTTTTCGCCAATGTCTTGGCGTCGCCGCGTCTGGAATTTACAATGCCATTGCCTAATCAATTCACGACACTCGAGTTAAGGCTTACCGGCCATCGGATAGCCAGTAAAGTGAAGACAGTACAAGACCAGGAGGACCATGCCAAATTTAACATCCGGTTCTGTAAAAGCTAACGACATCAACTTTCACTACTTGGAGATGGGTAAAGGACCCTTGGCATTGTGTATGCACGGATTCCCCGACCACGCCTATTCGTTCCGGCATCTACTACCGGATCTCGCCAAAGCCGGCTTTCGAGGGGTCGCCCCATTCATGAGGGGGTATGCACCCACCGAGGCGCCGAGAGATGGTCGCTATCAGACCGCCTTACTAAGCCAAGATGTACTGGCATTGATAGGCGCGCTGGGTTTTGACCAAGCCTATCTAATAGGGAATGATTGGGGAGCAATCGCTGTCAGTGGAGCAGCGGTCCTAGAACCTGGGAAGGTCACTAAGCTGGTGACCATAGCTTCAGGTCAAGCAGATGAAGAGCTCCGCATGGATTTTCATTTCTTGAAAGGGACGTGGCACGCTTATTATTTCCAACTCCCTTCGGCGGAAGCCACCCTGGCTCAAAACGACTTCGCATTCATCGAAGCCTGGTGGAGAGATGCATCTCCCGAATGGGACATACCTGACGAGTCTATCCAGAGCATTAAGGAGACTTTCCGAAAACCTGGAGTGGTTGAGGCTGCCCTCGGCTATTACCGGGCTACCTATAACCATACGCTCCAAGACCCTTCACTGGAGGATGTGCAAAATCAAATTAACGCCGGCCCGATCACCGTCCCAACGTTAGCATTACACGGAACCAGCGACCGGCCAAAAAGGATCGATGCTTTCGAAAGTGAAAACATGGACCGATTCTTCATAGGCGGCCTAGAAAAGGTGATAATCCCGGGAACAGGTCACTTCATGCACCAAGAGAAACCCAGCGAGGTTAATCCGCGGATCTTAGAGTTTCTCGCACGCTGACGACCTGAGGACTCGAGAGCCAAAGACAACGTTGGCTCATGGCTCCAGGTCGCACAAAATCGACCTAAACGCCAACAACGTAAAATCCGCTTTGGATCGGCCATTCTGGACAGACGATAACTGTACACCTTCTTGGGGGAATATAGGCGTGAGGCACAGCGCTCAAGACCAAAATATCTTCTAAGCAGCGGGTCTGAGGACAGTGCGGGATTGATGGCCGGGGTATCCCTGGTAGTAGGAGACGTAGTCATTGCGGAAAATGTCTCCTTGCTGGAAGACCATGTCGCCCTCTCCCCCGTAGGCCAGGGTGTTTCGGCTGGAGTTAAGGATGCCGTGAACCCAACCCGCGCCGCGACGGATGCAGGCCTTGACCAAGCGGCTGTGGATATCACGCTCGGTATCGCCGGGGCGGACCGCGGGGAACACCTCCAGGTAAGCCTCATCCAGGATGTCGGCGCCTTCCTCCAGCAACCGAACCTCGGCGGGAGTCTTGACCCACCTGACCCGGTCCATCAGTTCGGTGCAGTCCATGAAGCGGGCCTGCGGAAGCAGCCTAGCCACTTCTTCCCAGCGGGAGGCGCTGATATAGCTTTTTTCCAGGCCGATTGTCTCTCCAGTAAGTCCCATACCGGTGAGAATATCGGCTGCCTTGGCGTAGGGCGATTCGGCATAGTCGTCGTACAGCTGGATATTGGGCAACCACGAATCTCGCCTCGCCAGTGGGGCGGCGAAGGTGTTTAGGACCATCACAGGCTCACCCTGCCGAGGCCAAACCAGAAGAACTTCCCGCGGTGAGTCGGGAAAATCCAGATGCCGCGCCAGGGTGCCCGGATAAGCGAACCCTGCCAGATAGGTGAAGTTTTTGCCAGACCTCAACACCAACGCGGAGCACCGGTTGCGGTCCATGTATTCGCTGAGCCTGTCCAGGTTGGCGATTGAGTGATTAGCCGATGCTTCCATGACCGACTCCCGTCTGTATAGCTGAAAATCAGGCTCATTCTAACCTACGGGCAGAGGCTCTCTTGCGGGTCTCGCGCTCGGAACATGCTCCCCTCCCTCACCCGGGCGCTGCCCCAACGCCCTTTCCCCACATTATCCTCACATTGCCCCCGGGGGACGAGGGGTTTTTACGAGGGAATCATGCTTAGTTGACTGGTGGCGAGCCCTTGAGATTGTCCACCGTTGTGGGGACGAGTGTGTCCTTCAACCGCTGATAGAGTGAGCTACGGAGATGGCCGCGTCGGCACCACCAAAAACCACCATCAAGATAGGGTAGACACCACGATTTGCCTTATAACCGCCCTGCGATGGAGACGCGAAGGGAAGAGTTGCAGCTTGACCGTAATCGGCGGCCAGAAAACAGGTTGCATCTTAATACTGACGTAACGCGATACACCAAGGATCCTACTAGAAGCTTCTTGCAAGAACGGGATTTGCATTAGTCCTGGACACGCACTGGAAACCGATTAGACAAGCCGGCCCACCGGCCAAAGCGTGACCTCCAACTCAAAAGTTCGCAGTTGAGCCTGTCTCAGAAGTCTGAACTGGCCATGGGTATGTCGTTGGGTGTATTTTCGAGGCGACATAAATTGGGGAGATGTTGAGATGCCGTTTCGAGAGATGGGCCGAGAGCAGATATGGATGTTGCCGCCGACGCTTGACGAACTGTTGCCGTTGGACCATCCAGCGCGATTCGTGGCCGAGTTCGTTGACGCTTTGGACCGGGAGGACTGGGCGGAGCTTGGGGTGAAGATAGACGGGGAGGTGCTGGGAGCGCCAGCCTACCATCCACGTGCGCTGTTGAGCGTGTGGCTGTACGGCTTCATGACCGGGGTGCGCTCGTGCCGGAAGCTGGAGGCGGCCTGCCGGGACCAGATACCATACCTGTGGCTGACCGGGTGGCAGCATCCTGACCACAACACCCTGTGGAGGTTCTACAAAGGGCATCGGCAGGCCATGAGGAAGCTGTTCGAGCGGACGGTGCGTATGGCAGTGACGATGAAGTTGGTGGACCTGGCGGTTCAGGCGGTGGATGGTACGAAGGTGGTCGCCAACGCGTCGCTGAACAGGAGCTACGACGCCGAGGGACTGCGTGGTCTGTTGGAGCGGCTGGAGCGTGCGATAGCCGACCTTGAGGCTCAGAACGAAGCGGGAGAAGACACTGCTGTTGCCCATCTGCCTGAGGAGTTGGCTGACAAGGAGGTCTTGAGAGAGCAGGTGAGGCAGGCGATGGACGATCTCACGAGTCAGAAGCGCCACAAGCGCATCAACCTGACCGACCCAGACGCCAGGCTGATGAAGGGTAGGCAAGGCATCGTGGCTGGCTACAACGCTCAGGCTATGGTCTCACCCACAGAGACGGATGGGGGAGCGACCGGCATGTTGGTCACCGCCGTGGACGTGGTGGATGCAGCCAATGACAATGCCCTGCTGGTGCCGATGGTCGAGCAGGCCGAGGAGACTATGGGGACGAAGTCGCAGATGACGTTGGCCGATGCCGGATACTTCGCCGCGAGTCACTTGGAAGAATGCGCCCGTCGAGATCAGCAGGTGGTAGTGTCGGAGTCGCGGCAACGGTTCCTCAAAGACCCATATCACAAGGACCGATTCACCTACGACGAGCAGAGCGACAGCTTTACGTGTCCGCAGGGATAGACGCTCAAGTTCGTTCGTATCCAACATACGCATGGAGTCCCGTTGCGTCTGTACCGGGCCTCCGGGGTCGTCTGCCAAGTGTGCCCAGCCTTCGGAGTCTGCACGAAGGCCAAAGAGATTGGGCGGAGCCTGGCGATAGGTCCGCATGACGCAGTGCTGCGCCGTCATCGTGCCTGGATGTCCACCTCAGCAGCTAGAGAGGCGTACAAGCTGAGAAAGCAACTGGTCGAGCCTGTCTTCGGAATCATCAAGGAGCAACAGGGGGCACGGAGATTCCTGCTGCGCGGCCTCGTTAACGTGGCGGCCGAGTGGACAATGCTGGCCACAGCCTTCAACCTGCGCACTCTCTGGCGGGTGTGGCGCTCAGCCCCTTCATCGGTCTATTTAATGGCCCGGAGCCTTGTCCCGTCTCCTGACCTGCAGTGATGACAGCAGCTGACCCATCGCTCCGTCGCCTGTCCTACCCGCTCAGGCCAGGGCCTTTCAGCGAACCCTTTGACCTCTATCTGCTCCCCCTATCCGCAATTTCCACTTCTGGGACAGGCTCAATTGGGACACATCTGCTCCTTTCTGTGGGTAACTCTACCCTCATTTCAGGAGCTCACACCACCCTCCGACTCTCGGGTTTTCCTACCCTTATATGTGTCCCATTATCGCTGACGGTCTACACTTGTCTCAGAAGCCTGACACTCCCCGGGTCGTCGATTTCTGGATGTTGAATCTCGCTGGCATTACGTTGTTCTCTGCCGTATTTCCAACCTTGTCACTCCATAGAACGCTAGAATCAGTCTGCCCGCCTAGCGTGAACCCAGTCAAGGGACCTTGTGAGACGGGCTCAATACAGTACACGTAGGCCGAAAAAAGTGGAGTTGGCAGTGCCATAGCCAACGATCTGTCGGCGGGTCCAAGGACGGCCACGATACATGGTCGGATAGGGACCGCGGGTGAAGGGATACTCCCTGGGCAAACCCAGGTCAGATGCATAATCCCGACCAGCCACATCCTCCTTGATATATAGTCGGCTTGCTCCACTCCGGACACGGCCTGGAAGCCATCCTTGCGTTTGCCTGTTGCTGCTAATGTTTCTTGCTCTCCATTGATATCGAGCCCTTGGCCCTATGTTCCATAACCCTGTTCTCCATGTTGGGACAGGTCCAGGCCTTCTTCTTCCTGCCCCTCTTCGACCCGCAATCCGAGAGTGAACTTGAGGGCGAAGAGGATCATCAGTGTCATCCCAAAGCCCCACGCCCAAGTAACACCGATACCTCCCAGCTGCCGCACGATCTGAGCTCCCCGGCTAAGGTCAGTCAGCTCGGACAAAGTCAAAAAGCCCACTCCCACGAACAACCCCGCAGCCAACATACCCCAGGTTGACCCGATGCCATGAACTCCCCAGACATCCAAAGAATCGTCCAGCTTGACCTTGTCCTTGAACCATACAGCGGTATAGCAGAATACCCCTGCGCCGAATCCGATGAGGATAGCAGGCATTGGACCTACAAACCCCGATGCGGGGGTGATGGTCGCCAGACCAGCGACAGCTCCGGTGGCAGCTCCCACGGCGCTGACCTTCTTGGTGAAGTGCATCGACAGAGCAACCCAAGTTAGAGCTGCTGTGGCGGCTGCGGTATTGGTCACCACAAATGCATTGGTGGCGCTACCGCCGGAGGTGAGAGCACTCCCGGCGTTGAAGCCGAACCAGCCAAACCACAGCAAGCCAGCTCCGAGAATAACGAAGGGTACGTTGTGGGGCTCCATCGGGTCGGTACCAAACCGCAGGCGCTTGCCGAACACCAAGGCTGCTGCCAGCGCACCTGCTCCAGAGCTGATATGCACCACGGTCCCTCCTGCAAAGTCCAACATACCCCAATTTCCCAACCAACCACCATCGCCCCAAACCCAATGAGCGAGAGGAGCGTAAACGATAGTTGACCACGCAACGATGAAAATCACATAAGAGCTAAATTTCATTCGTTCCGCGAAAGCCCCTGTGATGAGAGCTGGCGTGATGATGGCAAACATCATCTGAAACACCATAAAAGCTTGGTGGGGGATTGTACCGGCGTAGGGTCCTGGGTCTGTCGCCGAAACATCACGCAAGATCACATAATCCAGCTTGCCGATAACACCGCCCAAGTCAGGGCCAAAGGCCAAGCTGTAACCCCACAGTATCCAGACCAAGCTGACCAAGGCGATGGCCATAAAGCTGTGCATGATGGTACCCAGGACGTTCTTCTCCCGAACAAGCCCGCCATAGAAAAACGCCAAACCGGGAGTCATGAGCAACACCAAGGCCGACGATACTAATATCCACGCTGTATCCCCGCTGTCGATAGCGGCCATAGGACCCACCGTTCACCTGATCTATGAGCACATCTGGGTTTCAGAAAGTACAAGAGTACCCACCTGCCGATTACCGATAGTGCGCCTTCAGGTGCTTCAGGTAGAATACTTACTTACAGATTGAAGGTCAACTTTTTCCTAATGAGGTACGCTCAGGAGGTGCGTAAACAGTCAGGCGGTGTAGTCTCTACCGGAACGAATACCCTAGCCTCCTGAGGTTGGCGCTCAGTTCGGGAACGATCTTTACAGTAGGTGAAAGCTCTCGAGGAAGAAAGTATGAACAAGGTCGAAGCATTCATCCGACCCGAAAAGCTGGACAACGTAAAGGTGAGGTGGACCCAATCAGTTGGACAGGTTTGGTGCAAAACTAAGTGAGAGTTCCGCCGTCTTTCCAAGGTCTGAGAATGCTCCGTTCGGTGTCCGTTTCCCATTGATTGACCGTTCATCTGATGGCGCCAAGTCTCCTTTGAACACCTCAGCCGGTGTCCGGTAGCCCAAGGCCTGGTGGGGTCTTTGGTTGTTGTAGAAGCTGAAGTATGCGTCAAGCCCGGCCTTGGCTTCTCGCCCGTTGGAGTAGGCTTTCAGGTAGACCTCCTCGTACTTAACCGTGCGCCACAGCCGCTCCAACAAGATGTTGTCGGTGTAGCGTCCCTTCCCGTCCATGCTGATTCTCACTCCGTGCTGCTCTAGGAGACCGGTGAAGGCTTCGCCGGTGAACTGGCTGCCCTGGTCGGTGTTGAAGACCTCTGGCTTCCCCTTGCCAAGCGCTTCCTCCAATGTCTCGACACAGAAATCAGCATCCAAGGTGTTGGAAAGACGCCAGGCCACCACGTACCGCGTGTACCAATCCATGATGGCCACCAGGTATAAGAAACCCTTGGCCATGGGGATGTAGGTGATGTCGGCGGCCCACACCTGATTTGGTCTGGTGATCTCCATGCCGCTCAGGAGGTAGGGATACACCTTGTGCCCTGGCCCCGGCTTGCTGGTCCGGGGCCACCGGTAGATGGCACGTAGTCCCATGGTCCGCATCAGACGCTGGACCCGCTTCCGGTTCACCCTGTGACCTTGAGTGCCCAGCCAGACCCTCATGCGCCGCGACCCGTAGAAGGGGGTACTTAGGTACTGGTGGTCCATCGCCTTCATCACGGTCAGGTTCTCCAAGCAAGTCCCCTTGCGCCGGTAGTTTAGGCTGGACCTGCTGATGCTCAGTAAGGCGCACTGTCTCACTGTGGACAAGGCTGGGTGCCGCCGGTCCACCATCTCCCGCCGCCGCTCCCGGCTCATGGACCGAGCCTCTCCGCCAAGAAATCCCGCTCAACCTTCAGTTGGCCGATCTGCTGATAGAGCCGGGCAACAAGGACCGCATCGCTCTTCTGGCGTTTGTCTTGGTTCCCACCAAAGACGCCGACCGCTCCTTCCAACTTGAAGGACTTCTTCCAGGCCTGGACTTAACCACTCTGGCGTTTGTCTTGGTTCCCACCAAAGACGCCGACCGCTCCTTCCAACAAGGACTTCTTCCAGGCCTGGATCTGCCCGGGATGGACCTCGTAGCGGGCGGCCAGTTGGGCCACCGTCTCTTCACCCTTCACCGCTTCCAGGGCCACCTTGGCCTTGAATGTTGGGCTGTGCTTCCTCCGCTCTTTTGACATGTCCCACTCCTCCCTCACAGCAACAGCTGTGGCTATTTTAGGAGCAGAACTCTCACTTAACCACCTGTCCGAATTTCCGGGTCCACCTCACAACAGCGTTCTGGCAGATCAGGTGCCGGTATGTCAGGCGGCCGAGGTCCTGGGAGTGAGCGAACGCCACATGAGGCGTATTCTGGCGGCCTATAGGAAGGAGGGCGCCGCCGCACTCGCCCACGGGAATCGTGGCCGCCGACCGACCAACACCACGACGGAGACCAAGATGACTTACGTGGTGCAGCTGGCCCGCACTCGCTACGCTGGAACGAACCATACGCATCTGACCGAGTTGTTGATGGAACGGGAGGGGATCGACCTGAGCCGCTCTACGGTGCGCCGCATCCTGGTCAGCGCCGGCATGGACAGCCCCCGCCGCCGTCGGCCGCCCAGACACCGTGTCCGCCGCAAACGCATGGCCCAAGAAGGGATACTGCTGCAGATAGATGGGAGCCACCATCGGTGGCTGGGGGAACAAGGACCCCGGTTCGTCCTGCTGTTGGCCGTGGACGACGCCACCGGCATTGTGCCTGACGCTCTGTTCAGTCAGGAGGAGGACACCCGCGGCTACTTCCTTCTCATGGAGGGGTTGATCCGGCAATGCGGGATACCGCTGGCCGTCTACAGCAACCGACACGCGGTCTTCAAGCATACTGGAGAACCTCGCCAGAAGCCGGCCGGGCCAACCCAGTTCGCCCGCGCCATGGAGGAGCTGGGGATACGCCAGATATTCGCCAGGTCACCGCAGGCGAAGGGCCGGGTCGAGCGGACGGCGGGGACATTCCAGGACCGGCTGGTGACCGAGCTGCGCCTGGCGGGCGTCACCACCATTCGACGAGGCCAATGAAGTCCTGCACCGCTTCAACGAGAAGTTCGGGGTTCCGGCAGAGCACTCAAGCGTTGCTTACCGTCCTATGGAGTCATCGGTGGCCCTGGACCAGATACTCTGCTTCAAGCACCGCCGCAAGGTGGCCAGGGACAACACCGTCAAGTACAACTGGCGTACCTTGCAGCTGCTGCCTGGTAAGGAGCGGCCTAGCTACGCCGGAGCGCAGATGGAGGTCCATGAGGGCCTGGACGGTCAGCTCCTCGTGCAGTACCGGGGACGCACGATCCCCACACAGGAGGCGCCGCCGCGCCTTGGAGTTCTCCGTGCCTCCAATGGTCCTCTCCGATATGGCCCCGGCCTTGACCGTAGGGTCAACGGCGTGGGCAGCCACCCCAAGGAGAGCTTGGCATCCCTCAACGCCATCGAGGCCGACAGCGCCACATTGAACGGCGGCGGCAGAGTTCGCAAGCCTCCGGCATCGCCACGCAGGAACCCCACGCCGCGACAGAGGGTT
The DNA here is from genome assembly GCA_965237595.1 of Dehalococcoidia bacterium. Classification (GTDB taxonomy): domain Bacteria; phylum Chloroflexota; class Dehalococcoidia; order Lucifugimonadales; family UBA3495; genus UBA9611. Next base: position 57,165 of record CBDEFY010000002.1, read on the forward strand.
CGGTGGAAGGCCGTGCAGCAGGCTAAGCTTCGGGGCCTCTCCATTCGGGCAATCGCCAGGGAGTTGGGCATCCACAGGAACACGGTCCGCAAGTACGCCGAAGCCAAGAGCCCGCCCATGATGCGCACCAGGGGCAGGTCCCGCGTATCACAGTCCGATGGTATGACAGCAGCCTAGATGGACATTTTCCCTGACCACTTAGGCGGACATAGTCGCTGGACATCGACACAGGTCAGTGGGCCTGGAGGCGGCTGGAAGTGATGGTGCCAAGGCCTCCGGTTAGCAGAGGGCCGATCGCTAACCCCAGACGACCTATCCCTAAAAGTTCCAGTTGCCATCCTTCCTGCCGCCCGACCGGGAAGACATCTGTCAAGGATTCATCCCTGACCTGGTAGTCTCCCAACGGCAACCCGGAATTCGCCACCGTGCTCAAGGTGGTGCGCGCCCTAGGCCGGCTTCGTGCCGCCACCCGCGTGACGTGCCACGGCGAATAAGGAACGCATTGTGAGGGCGCTGCCATCGACAAAACCGTGTGAAAGTCTGTAACTCACCATACGGCCTCATCAGACCGGCATGGTAAAATTGATGTGGCGGAAGCGCATCAGCTTTGACATGAGACGGATCAACCCACATTTCCCAGATCAGCCGCGTGGGTGCGTCGTAATACGGTAAGAGTGCTGCCTATTTGAGCCGCATACCTAGGCATTATGGGCAGTGTGTGTGCTAGACTGGCCGAGGTAGCGGGATCTAGTTCTGGATACCGCAATCTCGCTGGAGGCACCCAATGGGTGAAAGCTCCGACACCCTTTTGAAGCTCCAATTCGACCGCAGAGTCCGCCTGGATTTTCGTGGCGCTACCATCACCTCGGACGCCGGACTCCTGGCATGCCGCTCTGGGACTCACAGAGACAGCCAACGATTATATCCATGAAAGCCGCACCGGCCGCAATGTGCAACACCCGCTGTTGCCCTTGCTCAGACAATCGGTGTATAGCCGTCTCGCTGGCTATGAGGACACCAACGACGCTGAACGGCTGGCCCAAGACCCGGCTATGCGGGTCACCGTCGGGTGGCAAGGCACTGATAAGCAGGCGGCCAGCACCAACACTATGAGCCGATTTGAGACTGAGGTGTTAACTGAAGAGGAGAACCTGGAAGGGCTTACGCGCCTGAATGTTGAGTGGGTGGACACGGCCATGGCCCACACATCTCACCAGCGAGTTATCCTCGACATGGGCAGCAAGAGGGAGTCGCCTATAACGGCCACTTCGAGTCCGTATGTTATCACCCACTCTTCCTGTTCAACCATTTCGGAGATTGCGAAGGTGCAATGCTTCGACCGGGCAACGTCCACAGCGCTGAGCGGTGGCGGGAGGTTCTGGAGCCAGTCGTGGAGCGATACCAGGAGAAAGGAGTCCGGCTGCTGTTCCGGGCCGATGCTGCCTTTGCCAAGCCTGAGGTGTACGAGTACTTGGAGTCAAGGGACACTGGCTACGCTATGCGGCTTCCGGCCAACGAGGTATTACAACGACACATCCGGCACCTACTGAAGCGGCCCGTGGGCAGGCCGCCTAAGAAGCCCGTAGTCCGGTATCACGACTTCGTTTACCAGGCCCAGAGTTGGGACATTCCCCGGCGTGTGGTCGCCAAGGTGGAGTGCGCACCAGGGTGAGCTATTCCCGAGGGTCGGGTTCGTCGTCACCAACTTCAACCTACCGCCGGCAGGCGTAACCCACTACTACAACGGGCGGGGCACGGCCGAGCAGTGGATCAAGGAAGGTAAATACGCCCTGAACTGGACGCGGCTCTCGTGTCACAGGTTCGTTGCTAACCAGGTGAGGCTGTGGCTGTTTGTATGAGGTGGACCCAATCAGTTGGACAGGTTTGGTGCAAAACTAAGTGAGAGTTCCGCCGTCTTTCCAAGGTCTGAGAACGCTCCGTTCGGTGCCCGTTTCCCATTGATTGACCGTTCATCTGATGGCGCCAAGTCTCCTTTGAACACCTCAGCCGGTGTCCGGTAGCCCAAGGCCTGGTGGGGTCTTTGGTTGTTGTAGAAGCTGAAGTATGCGTCAAGCCCGGCCTTGGCTTCTCGCCCGTTGGAGTAGGCTTTCAGGTAGACCTCCTCGTACTTAACCGTGCGCCACAGCCGCTCCAACAAGATGTTGTCGGTGTAGCGTCCCTTCCCGTCCATGCTGATTCTCACTCCGTGCTGCTCTAGGAGACCGGTAAAGGCTTCGCCGGTGAACTGGCTGCCCTGGTCGGTGTTGAAGACCTCTGGCTTCCCCTTGCCAAGCGCTTCCTCCAATGTCTCGACACAGAAATCAGCATCCAAGGTGTTGGAAAGACGCCAGGCCACCACGTACCGCGTGTACCAATCCATGATGGCCACCAGGTATAAGAAACCCTTGGCCATGGGGATGTAGGTGATGTCGGCGGCCCACACCTGATTTGGTCTGGTGATCTCCATGCCGCTCAGGAGGTAGGGATACACCTTGTGCCCTGGCCCCGGCTTGTTGGTCCGGGGCCACCGGTAGATGGCACGTAGTCCCATGGTCCGCATCAGACGCTGGACCCGCTTCCGGTTCACCCTGTGACCTTGAGTGCCCAGCCAGACCCTCATGCGCCGCGACCCGTAGAAGGGGGTACTTAGGTACTGGTGGTCCATCGCCTTCATCACGGTCAGGTTCTCCAAGCAAGTCCCCTTGCGCCGGTAGTTTAGGCTGGACCTGCTGATGCTCAGTAAGGCGCACTGTCTCACTGTGGACAAGGCTGGGTGCCGCCGGTCCACCATCGTCCTGCCGCCGCTCCCGGCTCATGGACCGAGCCTCTCCGCCAAGAAATCCCGCTCAACCTTCAGTTGGCCGATCTGCTGATAGAGCCGGGCAACAAGGACCGCATCGCTCTTCTGGCGTTTGTCTTGGTTCCCACCAAAGACGCCGACCGCTCCTTCCAACAAGGACTTCTTCCAGGCCTGGATCTGCCCGGGATGGACCTCGTAGCGGGCGGCCAGTTGGGCCACCGTCTCTTCACCCTTCACCGCTTCCAGGGCCACCTTGGCCTTGAATGTTGGGCTGTGCTTCCTCCGCTCTTTTGACATGTCCCACTCCTCCCTCACAGCAACAGCTGTGGCTATTTTAGGAGCAGAACTCTCACTTAACCACCCGTCCGAATTTCCGGGTCCACCTCAGTACTGGCCTACAACCTGGGCAACTTCATGAGAAGGCTGACTTTGCCAGAGTCAGTGAAACACTGGTCACTGCGAAGTGTTCAGCCCATATTTCCCAGTTAGGATAACAGTGTGATGCGGTATATAGGCAACGTTCTTGCTTTTGTAGTCGTCTCATGAACTTTTCACCAACATCTCGGCTATAATACATTCATTAGAATAGTAAGATTCTTCAGATAGCGTAACAACCCCGGAGGCACCTGATGGGTGACGGCGACAAAACCCCTCTCCGGCTCCAGTTCAACCCCAAAGTCCGTCTGGAGTTTCACGGTGCCACCATCACTTCCGATGCCGGACTCTTGCCCATTCGAGAGCTGGATGATGCCCTGGGCCTTACCCATATTGCTGCCGACTATCTCCAGGAAAGCCGCTCCGGTCGCAACATCCGACACCACCTCGTCCCGCTGCTCAGACAGTCCATCTACAGCCGCTTGGCCGGCTACGATGACACCAATGATGCCGAACGCCTTTCCCAAGACCCAGCCATGAGAGTCGTCGTGGGCTGGCAAGGATCAGACCGGAACGCCGCCAGCACCAACACCGTGAGCCGCTTTGAAACTGAAACTCTGACCCAACAGGACAACCTGCAGGGGCTGGCACGAATGAATCCCCAATGGGTGGAAGATGCTATGGCCCATACTCCACACCAGCGAGTGATTCTGGACATGGACAGCTCGGAGAGTCCAGTGCATGGCCATCAGGAGGGTGCCGCCTACAATGGGCACTTCGAGTGTGTCTGCTATCATCCCCTCTTTCTATTCAACCAGTTCGGCGATTGTGAAGGAGCGACGCTACGCCCCGGCAACGTCCATAGCGCCGAGGGCTGGCAGGAACTCCTTGAGCCGGTGGTGAAAAGATACCAGAGGAAGGGACGGCGGCTGTTGTTCCGGGGTGATGCCGCCTTTGGCAAGCCAGAGGTGTACGAGTACTTGGAACAAGAGATGATTGGGTACGCCATCCGGCTTTCAGCTAACGCGGTACTTCAGAGAGAAATCGCGCACCTGCTGGTACGACCTGCCGACTGGTCTTCCAGGAGGCCGATCGTCTCCTACTACGACTTCACTTACCAGGCCCAGAGCTGGAGTATTTCCCGGCGAGTAGTAGCCAAGGTGGAGTGGCATCAGGGGGAGTTATTTCCCAGGGTAGGCTTCATCGTGACCAACCTGAGCTATCCACCCAAAGGCATAGTCCGCTTTTACAATGGCCGTGGCACAGCGGAGCAGTGGATCAAGGAGGGCAAGTACGCCCTGAACTGGACCAGACTGTCCTGTCACAAGTTCGTGGCCAACCAGGCGAGGCTATGGCTGTTCGTTCTGGCGTACAATCTGGGAAACTTCATGAGAAGGTTGGCTTTGCCGGAGGATATGAAGCATTGGACTCTGACCAGTCTTCAGACTAGGCTGATCAAGACGGGTGGGCGACTGGTACGCCATGCCAGGAGGATGGTGTTTCAGCTTGCCGAGGTGCTGGTGACCAGGGAAATGCTCACCGGGATACTAGAACGGATCAGCCGGCTTCGGCTGGCACCTGGCTAGCTTGCTTTGAGAGCACCGGTATTTAGGACAGTTATGGGGTCGTCAAGAGTAAATGGGCCGCCACGAGGGAGACGCTTGGGCAAGGGCAGAGGATTTGGAATTTCTACGCTCGTTAGGACGATGGATATCCTATGAGAGTGGAGCAATTGAGTGAATCGGAGCGCAGTTGACGCGCTCAGGATACCGTACTATAGTTCCCGCCGCACAGGATGACACCGGTTCAGCGAAATCAGGTTGATCTGGGAAATTCAGGTCAACCTGGCTGACACCGTCGAGACCGCCTTTGGCGCGATGCCGGGAGGCCAGTTCATCATGGTGCCAATCTTGGACATGATTATCCACACCTGGGACCTGGCCAAGGCCACAGGCCAGAACACCTCCTGGATAGCGGATTATGCGAGTTTAACCATGTGGTCTGGACCAAGCCGGGAGACCTCAAAGACACTTTGGCATATCGAATTGCGGCCAATACTCCTGGAAGAAATATTCGTTAATCTAGATTACTCGTGCAACAAAATGACTATCGGTTTATTTGCCAGCGTCAAATGAGACGGACGGCCTCGAAACGCCTGGATTCATTGCAGGTATTCTTGGCTCAGAGGGAACGATCGACAAAAATCTGGAAGAAAAGATGAAATTACTACACGTGGAAAGGCCTGTCGTAGGTCTGCTTAGTGGATTGCTGCCACTTCCTTGGTGATGAGTGGTTCCGGGTTTGCTCGGTTTTCTCGGTGGAACACCAGCCGGGCTGGCCCTCGCGCCTGCGTTGCAGGTGCTCACCTGGCCATTCTTGGCGGTCACCGTGCTCATGCTGGCGCGGGGTTGGTGGCTTGAGTTATCCCATGGTGGCCGGTGGACTCTTCGTGGCGGAACCGCGCCACTGTTGTGCTGATAACTGCTACGGTGTTGTCTGTCGGGTTATGGGGTCTCCGGTTCGCCGGTCTGTTGGGCACAAGTCCTCTTTAGGCGCGGCAATCTGGAAGCCTAAATGCAGCTGTCAGACCTCCGCTGGGGATTCTTCCGGGTCGCTGGTTTCCGACTGCTCCGTTCTAAGGCCCGGCCTTGTTGCAGGGCCGAGATGGTCATTGCCGAGAGGACAATCCCCGCCAT
>CBDEFY010000003.1:0-85651 GCA_965237595.1 Dehalococcoidia bacterium
CGAACAGGTCCGCCGGGACCAAATCTTGGTGGCGGCACGAAAGGTGTTGGCCGAGAAGGGCTACGACAACACTATAGTTTCGGACATCGCCAAAGAGGCGGGCATCGCTCAGGGCACATTCTACCTCTACTTCCCCACCAAGAAATCGGTGATCGTGGCCCTTGGCATGCAGTTAATGGAAACCGTGGCCCCCAGGGTAGCGCGTACCTATAGTCCGGAGCTGACGTTCGAGGAAAGTCTTCGGGCCTTCATCGAGGTAATCTTCGAAGTTGGCCGGGACAACTCCGACCTCTGCCGGTTGATGAGTGTGGGCGCCGAGTCCGTCCAAGTGGAGTCAAAGGCGGGGATGACGGCGCAGGGGGACCCAATATCGGCCCATCTGTACCGGATGTTCCACCAGGGTGTTGAGCGCGGCGAGATTGCGCCCTTGGACATCGAAATGGCTATTCGAGTCCTGTTGGGGCTCATGAAGGCCGGGATCCAAGAAGCGTATTGCTTCAGCAGCGAGGGCGAATCGGGGCGAGTCAAAGACACCTTCACGGAAATGATGGTGAACGCGTTCGAGCGCCATTAATTTTTCGAAAGTTATGGCTGAAAGCAATTCCTTCACCACCTGATCTAGCATATCTACAAGTCTACGCCGAGAACCCCGGTTTGGCGTCGACCTAACCAAATCCCTGGCGGCCAACCCAAGAAGTGATAATCGGTGAGCCTATGAATGATTTGTGAATCATAATGACTGAGCATCAGTCACCACTTAAACTTGGCAGTGTTAGCAACCAGCAAAAGTGGGACACATTGGGAGCCGAGAGATCAGGGGCTGGATGGAGGTCTGGTGAGCTCCCTGAGGGCCCTGTTGTAGCGTCGTCGCCGTTCGGTGGTTTGAGCCTTCACCTCCTTCCTGCGTTGTAGGATCTCTTGCCGTCTTCCCTTGAGCACGTCTGATGGTGTCACGTTGCCCAGAGCCTTGTGATAGCGCCGGTAGTTGTAGTAGCTGACGAAGGCCGCGATAGCAGCCTCAAGGTCGGCGGGCAACTCATAAGGCACCTAGTTGACGTCCCGTTTGATGGTCTGGTGGTAGCGCTCCAGCTTCCCGTTGGTCTGAGGGTGGAAAGGAGTTGCTAGGATGTGCTTGATGCCAACCATCCCCAGGTAGTCCCTGAATGCTCTTTAGACATAGCCTGGACCGTTGTCACTCAGCAGCCTGGTGCGGTCTGTGACTGGAACTTGGTCCATGCTGGTCGTGTCCACAGCATCCTGGACCACCTCGATGAAGGAGTCGGCCGTCATATCTTGCTGAAGCCTGTGAGCCAGGATGAAGCGGGAGTAGTCGTCCATAACGGTGACCAGGTAGTAGTAGCCCCAACCAACCACCCTGAAGTATGAGGCATCGGTGGCCCACATCTGGTGAGGTCCTGTGGTCTTGCGGTGGTACTCCTTCCCCGCGGCCAACCGCATCTCAGGCCGCTTCACTAGGCCCTCCCTGCCCAGGATACGGTAGACGCTGGACTCTGAGACTGAGAAGCCCTGGTTGTCGGTGATCCACGCGGCCAGCTGACGGCAGCTCAGCTCTGGCATCTCTCTGGCTGATAACAGGACTGAGCGTTCTTCCTGAATAGTAAGACGGTTCCATGGTGGCTGATCGCCTCCTGGTCGGTCCTCAAGTCCTTGTTGGTCTTGGCGTCTGAGCCACCGGTAGTAGGTGCTCTTAGGGATGCCCAGCTCTCTGAGGACCTTTCGCTTGGGGAGGGGAGACGAGGATACTTTGGTAACTACCTCTGCCTTCTCCGGGGCGCTCATCCGCTGGTACCGGTGGCGTCCTGGGGCACGGGGATGGCCGTTTTTTTGAGACGGTACGCCTCCAGCGACAGATCGGCCACTAGCTCCTTGAGTTCCCCGTTCTCTCGCTTGAGCTGCCCTACCTCATGCTGAGTGGCGTCCCGAACCGAGTCACGGGTCAACCTCTCCTTGCCCGCCTCCATGAACTCTTTGGTCCACGAGTAGTAGGAGTGGGGCTTGATCCCCTCCCGCCGGCACAGGTCGTTGACTGTGACCTCGCGGCGGAAGCCCTCCAGAACAATTCGGATCTTGTCTTCGGAGGTGTACTTACGTCGGGCAGCCGCCTTCACTGTACGGACGAAAGACCTGGTCTGCTCGCTTCGTTCCTCGGCGGCCTCTGCTTTGCTTACTTCTAATTGGGACACATCTGCTCCTTTCTGTGGGTAACTCTACCCTCATTTCAGGAGCTCACACCACCCTCCCACTCTCGGGTTTTCCTACCCTTATATGTGTCCCATAATCGCTGACGGTCTACACTAAGCGCCTTCATCGGCGGCGGTCTCTTGTTGATGGCATTTGGCATCTCGCAGGCCCGCAATCCCTACCCCATGCTCCCGCTGCGGTACCTGGCACAGCGCGACGTCACCGGGCCGTTCCTGGTGATGATGGTGTTGTTGTTGGCCACGGCCGGCGTGTTCTTTCTCCTTACTCAGTACTTCCAATTGGTCCAGGGACGGAGCGGTCTGACCGCCGGGCTCTACATCATGCCGGTGGCTGGGACCATGATGGCGGGCGCGGGCATCGCCACCAAGTTCAGCCGGAGCGCCGGGCCCAAGCTGTTGTCCATCGCCGGCGGGCTGGTGGTCATGGCCGGCATGGCGGTCCTGACACTCATCGAGGTCGATTCCAACTACGTGATACCCGCCGTCGGGTCGGCCCTGTTCGGCCTGGGCATGGGCATGGTCATGCCCACGGTGACCGACACTATCATGGCGGCGGTGCCCGCCGACGACGCGGGATTGGGGTCAGCGATGAACGACACCAGCCGGGAAATCGGGTTCGCTTTGGGGGTGGCCGTCTTGGGCAGCATCTTCACGGCGGTTTTCCGGAACAACGTGACCGGAAGCCTTGAGGACTTGGTGCCGGCCGGCGTGGCCGACACGGTTGGAGACAGTCTGGGGTCGCTGGCGGCGATCTCCGCTGAGCTGTCTCCGGAGGTGGCATCGTCGGTTGTCTCCGCGGCCAATCAGGCATTCGTCGAAGCCATGGGCGTCAGCCTGATAGTAGCCATCGGGTTCGTCGGTCTCTCCATCGCGATAGCGGCGCTGGCACTGCCCCGCAGAGTTAGGCAACTACAGGCAGAGTACGCCCCGGCGTAGTAGCCTTTGTGTAAACTAGTCTGCGGCAATTTTCCCCCAAGCAAAGAGGGCCACATCGGCCCTCTTTGCATTCATGAGGAATCGCCTGGTAGACTTCCCGCTCGCCAAAACCATGCTCTGAATCGGGAACAACGGTCCGGCACGGCAAAAATCCCCCATGAGCCCCCTTTTGTAAAGAGCGTTGGGGGATTTCCGCATCTCCACGAAAGACCTGTGTTCCCTGCTGCTCCTAGCCCCTCCGTCAAGATACAAGGGTCTCTTTGTTCTCGGTCTGTGTCGCTTCACTAGCAACGAGATTCTTCGGCTGACACCTCAGAATGACAGGGTTGGATGGCCGCCAAAGGTGACGGCTGACCGCTGTTAGCTGAATGCTCGCTACAGCCCCCGTTTGGCCTCGTAGGCGGTTATGTCTGCCTCCATGCGGAGGGTGAGGCCGATGTCGTCCAGGCCGTTGACCAGGGCGTCTTTGCGGGCGGGGTCGATGTCGAAGGATATGGAAATCTCCTCGCTCTCGTCCCAGACCCGTTGGCTCACCAGGTCTACGCTAAGCTTCGCGCCGGGGTCGGACTCGGCCTTACCCATGATCTCCCGCACCTGTCCTTCGGGCAGCACCAGGGGCAGGACGCCGTTCTTGAAACAGTTGTTGTAGAAGATGTCGGCGAAACTGGTGGAGATGATGCACTTGATCCCGTAGTCGCGGAGCGCCCAAGGGGCATGCTCCCGAGACGAGCCGCAGCCGAAATTGGGACCGGCCACCAAGACATTGGCGTCCTGGTACTCGGGTTTGTTCAACACGAAATCGGGGTTGGGGCTGCCGTCGGCGTTGTACCGCCACGACGAGAACAAGGCGTCTTCGAAGCCGCTGCTCGCGATGCTTTTCAGGAACACCGCCGGGATGATTTGGTCGGTATCGACGTTAACCCGGTCCATGGGGGCGACCACGCCGGTAAGTTTCGTGAACGGGTCCATGATGATTCTCCTTGGCCTGGTGGATGCTTAATCGGCGCCTAGAGGTCCCTAACATCGACAAAGTGGCCGGCGATGGCCGCTGCCGCCGCCATGGCGGGACTGACCAGGTGAGTGCGGCCGCCCTTGCCCTGCCGCCCCTCAAAGTTGCGGTTGGAGGTCGAGGCGCAGCGCTGTCCCGGCGAGAGGATGTCCGGGTTCATCCCCAGACACATGGAGCAACCGGCCACCCGCCAGTCCAAACCCGCATCTTCGAATATCTTGTCCAGGCCTTCTTCCTCGGCCTCCTTCTTGATCTTGGCCGAACCGGGGACCACCATGGCGTAAACGTCATCGTGGACCTTCTTGCCCTTGACCACCTCGGCGGCGGCCCGCAGGTCCTCCAACCGCGCGTTAGTGCAGGCGCCGACGAAGATGCGGTCGATCTTGATGTCCTGGATGGCGGTGCCCGGATTCAGGTCCATGTACTCCAAGGCCCGCACGGTGGCCTCCCGTTTGGCCTCGTCCTCCATGTCGGCCGGATCGGGGATATGGCCGGAGATGGGGGCGACCATGCCGGGATTGGTGCCCCAGGTCACGTGGGGCTCCAACTCGGACGCCTCCATCTCCACCAAATTGTCATACTTGGCGCCTGAGTCGGTTGCCAGGGCCTTCCAACACTCCACCGCCGCGTCGAACCCGGCGCCCTGGGGAGCGAACTGGCGGCCACGCAGGTATTCGAAAGTGGTCTCGTCGGGGGCAATCATGCCAGCCCGGGCCCCGGCTTCGATACTCATATTACAGACCGTCATCCGGCCGTCCATGGACAGGGAACGAATGGCGTCTCCGGTGTATTCGATGACGTGGCCCACGCCGCCGTTGACGCCGATGCGTCCGATGATTGCCAGGATGATGTCTTTGGCGGTGACGCCTCTCGGCAACTGTCCGTTGACCCGGATTTCCATGGTGTCGGGCTTGAACTGCCGCAGGGTCTGTGTCGCCAGCACATGCTCGACCTCGGAGGTGCCGATACCGATGGCGAAGGCGCCCAGAGCTCCGTGGGTGGAGGTGTGGCTATCGCCGCAAACCACGGTCTTGCCGGGCTGGGTGTAGCCCAGGTCCGGTCCGATTATGTGAACTATGCCCTGAAGGGGACTGAACCGGTCGTACAGCGTTACGCCAAACTCGGCGCAGTTGCGGTCCAGGGCGTCCAGTTGTTTCTTGGAGATCTCGTCCGTAACCGGAAGGGACAGGTCCCAGGTCGGAGTGTTGTGGTCGGCGGTGGCAACGGTCAGGTCGGTCCGCCGCACTTTCCGCCCCGCCTTCCTAAGGCCGTCGAAAGCCTGGGCGGAGGTTACTTCGTGGACCAGGTGCAGGTCGATGTAGATTACCGCAGGATCGCCGGGCTCCTGTACAACGACATGGTCGTCCCAGATTTTCTCGAACATGGTCTTCGGAGGCATTTGGGTCTTCCTTGTGGATAAGATTCCGGTCCCCGACCGTATCGGGATACCGGGAGAAACCGATGGAGGGGTCTGTCTCCCCAGTCTTGAAAAGACCGCACCCAAACGCCCAACCCACGCCTAAACGGGGTGACAAAAACCGGGCCATAGTATAGCACCAAGTGGGTCGGCCATGGTGCTCGGACCGGCGCTCTCGCCGTGGGTAGAGGCAGCAGCGGGTTAATGGTACACTGGTTTCACGCCTAAATAGAGGGCCTAAACAGCGGTCCATCACCGCCGGATCCGCCAGCGACGGGCCCTCTCAATACCCGCTTCCCCAGCGGTTTTTTGTACCCATTTCCGTAAGAGCCGGCCCATCGGCCGGAAGCAGACACCGGAACCCGCCCTACGCCTTAATTCTACGGAGGAAGATTGTAATGCCCGCATCTGAAGCGGTGGTTTTGCCCGATACAACGCGCCCGAGTAAGTACCGCATCACACTCGAGCCCGACCTGAAAGACTTCACATTCAAGGGTGAGCAGAGCGTGGACCTCCAGGTCTTGAAGCCGACCTCCACTATCGTGCTCAACTCCAAGGAGTTGGAGATAACCTCGGCAACCCTACACGCCAACGGGACCATGCTGTCCAGCCGCTCCATCACCCTGGATGAAGAAGCCCAGACGGCGACCCTGGACTTCGGCGATACCGTCCAGCCCGGCAACGCCCGATTGGAGATGGCCTTCACCGGCATACTGAACGACAAGCTGCTGGGCTTCTACCGGTCCGAGTACACCTCTCAGGACGGCGAGACCCGCTACCTGGCCACCACCCAATTTGAGCCCACCGACGCCCGGTGGGCCTTCCCCTGTTGGGATGAACCGGCCAAGAAGGCAACCTTCGAAGTAACACTGGTGTTTTCGGATGAATTCCAGGCCGTCTCCAACACACCGGTGGTGGAGGAAAGCGTCCCCAGTCCCGGACTAAAGTTGGTTAGGTTCGCCGAGACCCCGGTTATGTCGACCTACTTGCTGGTCTTCGTGGTGGGCCACCTGGTCTCGGTGGAGCAGCAGGCCGCCGACGGCACCAAGGTCGGGGTGTGGACCACTCCGGGCAAGGAGAACCAGGCGGGCTTCGCCCTGGATACCTCGGTAAAGCTGCTGGGCTATTTCAACGAATACTTCGGCATTCCCTATCCCCTGGCCAAGTTGGACCACATCGCCATTCCCGATTTCGCCGCCGGCGCCATGGAGAACTGGGGCGCCGTCACCTACCGGGAAACGGCCCTGCTGGTGGACCCGGAGAACTCATCGGCTGGCACCCGCCAACGGGTGGCCGAGGTCATCGCCCACGAGATGGCCCACATGTGGTTCGGCGACCTTGTGACCATGGAATGGTGGGACGACCTGTGGCTGAACGAGAGTTTTGCATCTTGGATGGGCAACAAAGCGGTGGACTGGCTCTTCCCCGATTGGCAGATGTGGACCCAGTTCGTGAACATGGACACCAACCGGGCGCTGAGCCTGGACGGCCTGAAGAACTCCCACCCCATCGAGCAAGAGGTCAAGAATCCCGCGGAAGTCAGCCAGCTATTCGACGCCATCAGCTACAGCAAGGGCGCTTCGGTGATCAGGATGCTGGAGAACTTCCTGGGGGAGGAGACCTTCCGGAAGGGCCTGAACCGTTACCTGTCGGGCCACATGTACGCCAACGCGCAGACCCAAGACCTCTGGTCGGCCCTGGAGGCGGAGTCGGGCCAGCCGGTAACCGCCATCATGGACACCTGGGTGAAGCAGATGGGATACCCAGTGCTTCAGGTGGAATCGGACCGGAGCGACGGACAGACCCGGTTATCGGTAACCCAGGAAAGGTTCGTCTACGACCGGCTGCTGGGCGAGAGCGAGCCCGACCCGAGCCAGGACAATGAAATCTGGCGGGTGCCCCTCAGCGCCAGCCAAGGCGGGCAGGAATCCAACGTCACGGTGATGGACGGGCGGCAGGCCCAATTGGATGTTCCAGGGACCAACACAGAGTGGATCAAGGTCAACCCATCGCAGACCGGCTTCTACCGGGTGAACTACAGCACCGAGGACTGGGAACGCCTGGTCCCAGCAATCCGATCCTTGGAATTGCACGCCACCGACCGCCTTGGGATCCAGAACGACGCCTACGCCCTGTCCCGGGCCGGGCTGTTGCCGGTGACCCAGTTCCTCTCCCTGGCCCAGGCCTACCAGGACGAGGACGACGCCTCGGTCTGGGGCGACTTGGCCAGCAACCTGCGGGACATCGAGCAACTAGTCGCCAACGAACCGGTGCATCCGGCGTACCAGCGATTCGCCCGCGACCTCTTCGGCCTAGCGGCGAGGAAAGCCGGATGGCAACCCAAGGCCGGCGAGGGTCATCTGGACGCTTTGCTCCGTTCCACGGTGCTGAGCCAGGCCGGCAGTTATTACGACGTCGAATTGATGGGCCAGGCGGCGGACCACTTCCAGAGCTACCTGCAGGACCGGGAGGCGTTGGCGCCCGACCTACGTGGCGTTGTATTTGCCTTGGCAGCCCAGGCTGGCGGCAAGGACGTCTACGACCAGATCTGGCAATTGGAAGGCGAGACTGACCTGGCGGAGGAAAAGATTCGGCTCCTGTTGTCTTTAACCAGGTTCCAGCAACCGGAGCTGCTGAACGCAACCTTGGCGGACTCCCTGTCCGCCAAGGTCCGCTCCCAAGATTCCATCACCGTAGTGACCGGCGTGGCCGCCAACCCCAAGGGGCGCGACTTGGCCTGGGAGTTCGTAAAGTCCAACTGGGGCGAGTTCGACCGGCGCTACGGCGGTGGCGGCTTCGGTCTGATGCGCCTGGTTTCCATCTGCAGCTACTTCAACTCCCAGGAAAAGGCCGACGAGGTCGACAGCTTCTTCGCCGAGCACCCCGTACCCGCCGCCGAGCGTACCATTCGCCAGGCCCTGGAACGGGTCCGGCTCAACATCAAGTGGCTGGAGCAGAACCGCCAAGAGTTGACTGATTGGTTCGCGGGGTAACCTCCGTTCGGCTCCAGCCTTTCCAAAGCACAGAAAGCTTGGGGTGAAGCCCACCATGCACATTACTCAATCGTCGGAAGGTATATGTCGTTCACCGATGCTTTGAGCGCCTTAAACGGGCTAAAACGGCGCAAAGTTCTCCGGGACTACGTGGTCATCGGTGCAGTCGTGGCCACCACCTATATGGAACCGGTCTTCACTGAAGACATAGATATAATTGTCCTCGTTAACACAGATGAGGAACTACTGCGCACATTCGGAGCCATTTCTAAGCATGCTGATGGCGAAGACGGGATACATCCGGTGCTGGCCGGCGTACCAGTCCAGTTATTCCCTTCGACCATCATGCCCTTGTATCGCGATGCTTTGGAAGCCGCTCGCCAGGTACGGCTCGGCAACATTAGAGTAAAATTCGCCTCTGCCGAGCACCTGATATTATTGTATCTACTAGCATTCAGGGAAAGAGACCAACTCCGAATACGATACCTCCTAGGTATTATTGACGAAGGCAGGTTGCGTCACCTCTTGGAGCGGTTTGACGATGGCGAAAGGACACTTGCCAGCAGACTCCAAAACCTACGGCGAACTAGCGTTCCGCGAGAAGGCGAAATGGCACCGCCGCCGGGCGAAGATGAGCCTTTCGCGTAAGCTGGAAGTGCTCGACCGATCAAGGGAAATGGGAAAGGACCTGGCGCGCATGGTTTCGGGCCGGGACTCCCAAGCTTGACACCACCGGCCTGGGGGTGGCAGTAGGGGCGGGAGTTCTCTTGGGCGTCGGGGGCCGGGCCGGGGTAGGCGCGGCGCCCGTCTACGCCCCGCGGCTCACTATGTTCAAGTCCGCCGGACCGCAAAATGGCGGTCCCTCGAATATCGCGGTTACTATACCCCCGGGCGTCACATGGAAGATAGCTTTCGCGCCCTCGTCCACCAAAATGTAGTTGCCCTCGCCATCGACGACCACGCCCCTGGGCCCGCCCGGCGTATCGCTCGTCTGCCTGGTAAAGGGAGAACCCCCATGGATTATGCTGACCTGTCCTGCGGGGGTTACCCGCAATAAATTGCCCCTGCCTTTGTCGACGACGATGTAATTCCCCGACGCTTCGACGGCCACATCCGCAGTTGCGGTAACGCGCCCGGTAGGGCCAGCTGCCACCACCACGGTCATTTCTCCTTGAGGGCTCACCCTAATGACCCCAGCGAGACTGTCGCCCACGATATAATTTCCGTCTAGATCTATCGCCAGGCCGTGGGGTCCAGACAACGGACTGCCTTGGGCGATCACGGTAGCCTCACCCGAAGGGCTCACACGGTAGACCGCTGGCGGCCCAAACTGCGCATTTTGTTCATTTGGCCAGTCCGCCACTATGTAGTCGCCCCGAGCGTCTATTTTCACGTCTCTCGGATTGAAGTGAGGTCCCGCCGCGATTTGGCTCACCGCTCCCGTTTCTAGGTCAACCTTCATCAGGCCAACCAAGCCGTCTGCAACAATGTACTTACCGTCCGCGTCCACTACCCCGCCCCTGGGCTTCTGCAAAGGGTTCCCTTGGGCGACGACGCTAGCCCGGCCTTCGCTGACTCGGAAAATGGGGCCCCCTATCGGGCAAATCGGCGAATTTTCGGTGACCAGGTAGTCTACCTGCTCCGGTGCCGGGGTAGGCGTAGGAATGGGTATAAGTGACGGTGTGGGCGTGGGTAAGGGAGTAGGCACAAGTATAGGTGTGGCTGTTGGCAAGGGCGTCGGCGAAGGAACCGCCGGCTCCACCGTGGGTGCGGGTGATGTAGCCAGCGTCGGCAACGGAACCGTTGGCTCCACAGTGGCATTAGGTGATCGATCCGGCGTCGGCGATGGGACGGCCGTCGCCTCAGCTGCACCAAGAGTTGGCGCCGATGTTAAAGTGGCGACCGGCGCCAACGCCTGGCTATCGCATGCGTTGAGAACTAGGACTGCAACCAGTACCGTTGCTGCCAGGCCTGCGTATCTCATCGGCTTCCCATCCTCGGGGGGTAATCTCGTCTATCGCGACCACATGGTCGGCGAGGCCGGCTGGGAAGTCCGTCTCACGACACGGGGTTTCACCAGAATGGCGTCACTCGTGGCCATGATGCCATAAACGACATTGCGCGGCAACGAACCATGCCAGGCGTTACGGCACTACATTAACGGGCCGGTTTCCATGGGTCAGGGGCAATGCTACAATCGGTGAAGGAATAGTCGTGGAATCACCAATTTGATAGACCGAAACCAACGAACCGGATTACTGAAATCGTTGCTCAAGCAGCGCCTCCTGGTGATTGACGGTGCCATGGGCACCGCAATCCAAAACCGCAACCTGGGTCCCGATGACTTCGGCGGCCTGGAATACGAAGGGTGCAACGAGTACCTGATTGTTACCCGGCCCGACGTAATCGAAGACATCCACCGGGGCTATCTGGAAGCCGGCGCAGACATCATTGAGACCAACACCTTCGGCGCGACGCCGGTGGTGCTAGCCGAGTATGGCCTGGCCCACGAGGCGCGGCGCATCAACAGCGAGGCTGCTAACCTGGCCCGGCGCGTGGCCGAGGCCGGGTCGACCCCGGACAAACCCAGGTTCGTCGCCGGCTCCATGGGCCCCACTACCAAGACCATCTCGGTCACCGGCGGAATCACCTTCGAGGAACTGGCCGGTGATTACCATGTTCAGGCCGCCGGGCTCATCGAAGGCGGCGTTGACGTGCTCCTGCTGGAGACCAGCCAGGACACCCTGAACGTCAAGGCCGGGCTGGAGGGCATCGACCGGGCCCGTGCTGAATTGGGGGAACTGGGGCGAGAGGTGCCGGTGGCGGTGCAGGGCACCGTTGAGCCCATGGGCACTTTGCTGGCCGGCCAGGACGTTGAAGCCTTTTACACCTCGCTGGCCCACCGGGACCTGATTTGGATCGGACTGAACTGCGCCACCGGCCCCAGCTTCATGACCGACCACATACGGACCCTGGCCTCCATTTCTAGGGTCCCGGTAGCCTGCGTACCCAATGCCGGGATGCCCGACGAAGACGGAAACTACAACGAGACCCCCGAGGCCATGGCCGAGACTGTGGGCCGGTTCGTCGAGTCCGGTTGGGTCAACCTGGTTGGCGGTTGCTGCGGCACAGTTCCGAAACACGTGCAGCTTCTGGCGGAGATGGCGTCCGGGGCGCCGGGGCGGCCTGCGGTTGAATTGTCTGAAACCAGAGTGTCCGGCATCGAATCACTGGTAGTGGACGACGATGTCCGGCCAGCCATCGTCGGCGAGCGCACCAACGTCCTGGGCAGCAGGCGGTTCCGCCGCCTCATCAAAGAGGGCTCCTTTGAGGAGGCCGCCGAGATTGGCCGCCGTCAGGTGCGGAATGGCGCCCACATCCTGGACGTCTGCCTCCAAGACCCCGACCGGGACGAGGCGGCGGACGTGGCCCAATTCCTGGACCTGGTAACCAAGAAAGTAAAAGCGCCGATCATGATTGACTCCACCGACGCCTCGGTGATCGAGCTGGCACTGATGCGGCTCCAAGGCAAGTCAATCATCAACTCCATCAACCTGGAAGACGGCGAGGCGCGGTTCCAATCGGTGGTGCCCTTGGCCCGCCGCTTCGGCGCGGCTCTGGTGGTGGGCTGCATCGACGACGACAAGGGCCAGGCCCAGGCCATCACCAAAGAGCGCAAGCTTGAGGTGGCGCTCCGGTCGGCCAAGCTCCTAACCGAGAAATATGGGGTCCCGATAGAGGACATCATCTTCGACCCCTTGGTCTTCCCTGTGGGCACGGGCGACGAGAACTATGTCGGCTCAGGCGCCGAGACGGTAGAGGGCGTGCGGCTGATCAAGGAGGCCCTGCCCGGGGCCAAGACAGTTCTGGGCATCTCCAACGTGTCATTCGGCCTGCCCGCCGCCGGGAGGGAGGTCCTAAACTCGGTCTTCCTATACCACTGCGTCCAGGCGGGTCTGGACATGGCCATCGTCAACTCAGAGGGGATGGAGCGCTATGCGTCCATACCGGAAGAGGAGCGCAAGCTATCCGAAGACCTGATTTGGTACCGGGGGGAAGACCCGGTGGCGGCGTTTGCCGATCACTTCCGGGAGAAGGCCCCAAAGGCTACATCGGAAGAGCGCCGGAACCTGCCCTTGGACGAAAGACTGGCCCTGGCCATCATCGAAGGCTCCAAGGAAGGGCTGGCCGAGGACTTGGATGAAGCCCTCACCGGGCGGACCCCCTTGGAGATTATCAACGGGCCCCTGATGGACGGGATGGCCGAGGTCGGCCGCCAGTTCAACGCTAATGAATTAATCGTGGCCGAAGTCTTGCAGTCGGCCGAGTCCATGAAGTTCTCGGTCAGCCATCTTGAACCCCACATGGAGCAGTCGGAGACCGCGGTCAAGGGCAAGGTGGTGCTGGCTACGGTGAAGGGCGACGTGCACGACATCGGCAAGAACCTGGTGGAGATTATCCTGGGCAACAACGGCTACGAGGTGATTAACCTGGGCATTAAGATACCGCCCCAGGAACTGATCGAAGCCTACCAGGAGCACAAGCCCGACATGATTGGCCTCTCGGGCCTCCTGGTGAAATCGGCCAAGATGATGGTCGAGACGGCCCAAGACTTCCGGCAAGCGGGCATCTCCTGCCCGGTGCTGGTGGGGGGAGCGGCCCTGTCCAACCGGTTCACCAGGCTCCGCATCGCCCCCGAATACGACGGCATGGTGGCCTATGCCCCCGACGCCATGTCCGGGCTGGCATTGGCCAATACCATCCAGGACGCCGACGAACGGGCCAAGTTGGTGGCCTCTTTGGACGAAGAGGCCGAGTCCATGCTGGCCGCCGATGAAGCGTCCCGGGACAGCGACGCCGAGGCCGGTGAAGACGTTCCCCCGGCCCAGGTGAGGCACGACTTCGACATCCCCAACCCGCCGGACCTGCGGTTGCAAGTTCTGAACGACCATCCCCTGGAGGAGATATTCCCCTACATAAACCCACAGATGCTCTATGTGAGGCATCTGGGTTATAAGGGCCGGTTCGCCGACGACCTAGAGGCCGGGGATCGGGCGGCCATTGAACTCCATGATTCGGTCAGGAAAGTGGAGGACTTGATGTTGGCCCAAGCGGACATCAAGGCCAACGCTGTTTTGAAATTTCTCCCCTGCAACTCCGACGGCCAACGGCTGCTGGTCTACGGCCCGGAGGACCGGCCCGGGGACCGGAATATCACCGAAGAATTCTATCTCGGACGCCAGTCACAACGGGACGGCCTCTGCCTATCGGACTACCTATTGCCCCAGAGCGGCGGACAGGTCGATTATGTTGGCATGTTCGTCACGTCCATCGGTAACGGCGTCCGGGCATTGGCCGAGCGGTGGATGGCCGAAGGGCAGTTCCTGAACGCCCACATCCTGCAGGCCCTGGCCCTGGAGAGCGCCGAGGCCTTCGCCGAACTGCTCCATCAGCAACTCCGGCAGATGTGGGGCTTCGGCGACCCGGCGGGGACCACTCCCCAGGACCTGTTCCGCACCCAATACCGGGGCAAGCGGTTCTCCTTTGGCTACCCAGCCTGCCCCCGTTTGGAGGACCAAGAGCAACTGTTCCGGCTGCTGGATGTGTCGGCCAACTTGGACGTGGAATTAACCGAAGGGTACATGATGGACCCCGAGGCCTCGGTGTCGGCCCTGGTCTTCCACCACCCCGACGCCAAGTACTTCAACCTGAGCGAAAGGGACATCGAGCGGCTGGAGCGGGAGATCTCCCAGCGCTAAACCATGGGTTTCCTTGACCCTGTTGGCGGCCCGCTCCCAGTATCCATGGGTTGACGGCCCCCTCTACTTACGGCATATAGTCCATATGCTCCGGCCCGGACACACCCTTCTGGCCGGGGGCATCCGCACCCCAAACCGGCGCCTGGAGACGACGTGGAGCCAATAACTAAGATTGCCGACGCCCTAGGCTTGGACCCGGACCACCTGATTCCCTACGGCCGGTACAAGGCCAAGATATCCCTCGAAGCCCTGAAGAAGCCGACCGGCCAGAAAGGCAAGCTGGTGGTGGTGACCGGCATCACACCGACCCCCGCCGGCGAGGGCAAGACCACCACCGCCATCGGCCTCACCCAGGGCATGGGACGCCTGGGACACAAGGTCTCGGTCAACCTTCGGGAGCCCACCCTGGGGCCCATCTTCGGGATCAAGGGCGGCGGCACCGGCGGCGGTATGGCCCGGGTGGTGCCCGAAGATGAGATAAACATCCACTTCACCGGGGACGCCCACGCCGTTGGATCGGCCCACAACCTCTTGGCCGCGTTGGTGGAGAACGCGGTTTTCCGGGGCGCAGTGCCGGGCCTGGACGCTGGCGGAGTCATGTGGAACCGTGTGACCGACGCCTCGGACCGGGGCCTGCGCCAGGTGGTCACCGGGGTTGGCGGCTCGGGTTATGGGCCGTTGCGGGAGGCCCGGTTCGACATCGTATCCGCCTCCGAGATTATGGCCATCTTGGCTCTGGCCGACGGCCCGGTCGACCTGCGGGAGCGGCTGTCCCGCATCGTGGTGGGCGAGACCAGGGAAGGCGAGCCGGTGACCGTTGCCCAGTTGGGCGTGGCCGGGTCGTTGATGACCCTGCTCCACCAAACGGTGATGCCCAACTTGGTCCAGACCATGGAGGGCCAGCCATCCATCATCCACGCTGGGCCCTTCGGCAACATCGCCCACGGTTGCAGTTCCATCATCGCCGACAAGATGGGCTTGGCCTATGCCGACTACGTAGTCACCGAGGCCGGTTTCGCCTCGGACTTGGGCTTCGAGAAGTTCATGCACATCAAGACCCGCCAAAGCGGTCTGCTGCCCAGCGCCGCCGTGTTGGTGGCCTCGGCCCGGGCCCTAAAATGGCACGGAGGGGCCCGCCGGCGCGAGCTTGCCACCCCAGATGCCAAGGCCGTGGTGAAGGGCGGGGACAACCTGACCCATCACGTGGGCATCGTCCAGGGGTTCGGCCTGCCCTGCGTGGTGGCCATCAACCGGTTCGGGACCGATACCCCCGAAGAACTGCAGGCGGTGAGGCAGATTGCCAGGGACGCGGGAGCCACTGCGGCGGTGGAGTGCGACGGCTTCGCTCAGGGCGGCGCTGGCGCCGAAGATCTGGCCCAAGCCGTGGTGGACGCCGCCAAAGGCGACCCGCAGATAACCTATGCCTATCCGACCGAGGCATCGGCCCAGGACAAGGTCTTGGCCCTGGCTCAGAAGATCTACAATGCGGCCGTCGTTAGCTGGTCGCCCGAGGCCCGCCGGCGGTTGCAATACTTCGAGTCCCAAGGGTGGGGCGGCCTGCCCATCTGCATGGCCAAGACCCACCTGTCCATATCCCACGACCAAAGCCTGCGGGGACGCCCTCATGGCTATACCTTCCCCATAACTGACATCCGGGCTTCGGTGGGCGCAGGCTTCCTCTACGCCCTGGCCGGCCGCATCGAGACCCTGCCCGGCCTGCCCACCCGGCCCAGGGCCCTGGACATGGACGTTACGCCGGAAGGCGAAGTGTTGGGGCTGAGCTAGGGCCACGGCCCGGCCCCACCGGAACCAATAAGAGGAACGTTAGAACCATGCGAGTCACCATGATCCACGCCCTGGCCGAGTCCATCCCGCCGGTGCGGCTGGCCTTCGGCGAGGAATTTCCGGAGGCCGAGGTCATCAATGTCCTAGACGAGGGGTTGCTGATTGACTTCGACGGCCAATTAACACCCAACCTGCGCCGCCGGATGAGCAATCTCATCAGCTATTGCCAGGACAACAAGGCCGACGCCATTGGGCTGGCCTGTTCGGTCTATGCACCCGTGGTCGATTCGGCGAAAGACCTGATCCATGTCCCTCTGGTGTCCTCCTATGGCCCGGTGATGGCCGACGCTGTTGCCACCGGACCCAGGGTCGGCTTGATCGCCTCGGTCCCCGCCACCATGCGGGACTCGGAGTATTATTTAGGGCTGGCGGCC
Organism: Dehalococcoidia bacterium; assembly: GCA_965237595.1. Lineage (GTDB taxonomy): Bacteria > Chloroflexota > Dehalococcoidia > Lucifugimonadales > UBA3495 > UBA9611. Next base: position 16,556 of record CBDEFY010000003.1, read on the forward strand.
GAAAAAGCGGGGAAAGCGGTTGAACCGCGGCTATGCTTGGCTGAAGACCTGATAAGTGTCTTGCGGGCCGAGGGCCAACGGGGACTGGAGCGCCGCTTGGAAGAAGAGGTCTTGAAACTGGCGCCGGACGTGGACGTGGTGCTTCTTACCCAGTTCTCATTCGCCGCCGCCCTGGCCCATCTGGAGAACGTCTCTCCCGTGCCGGTGCTCTCGGCCCCCCACAGCAGCGCCCGTGCACTAAAACGCCTGCTGACTTAAAGGCCGTTCACCTTTGCCCTGTCCCCGCCTCCCCGCCACAGTAAGCCGTACCAGACACCCATCGTTTGCGGTCCATGCTGTTGTCTTCCGTGGCCGGGTGCTTTAATTTGGGAATTATATACTTGTGTACCAGAAATGCTTGACTCCTAGGCCGAAAGTTGGTACACTGAGTCCATAAAGAAAGTAAGGATTCAGTGAGATGACCAACGCTAGGAATGCACCGGGCAAGCATTACCGCAAGGGCATCAGCCTCATTCAGGCTTTGCGGCAATTCGGGGACGATGAGAAGGCCGAAGCGTGGTTTGTAGTCCGCCGGTGGCCCAACGGGATTCAGTGTCACAAGTGCGACAGTGACGCCGTTTCGACCCGCAAGGGTAGGCGTCAGACCCCGCAGTACCACTGCAAGAGCTGCACCGCCAACTTCACCGTCAAGACCGATACCATCATGCACGACTCCAAGCTACCCCTGAGCAAGTGGGCCTTGGCGTTCTACCTCTACAGCACCAACCTCAAAGGTGTGTCCAGCATGAAGTTGCACCGTGACCTGGACATCACACAGAAAGCAGCCTGGCACCTGGCTCACCGCATCCGCGAGACGTGGAACGATGAGACGGAGCGGATGGCCGGGCCGGTAGAGGCGGATGAGACCTACATCGGCGGCAAGGAGGCCAACAAGCACTCCAGCAAGAAGATTCGGGCGGGACGGGGGCCTGTAGGCAAGACAGCGGTAGCAGGTCTGAAGGATCGGCCTACGAACCAGGTCAAGGCTCAAGTGGTAGAGACCACAGATGCCAAGACTCTTCAAGGCTTCGTCCACATGAACACTGAGTTCGGCACCCAGGTCTTCACTGACGAAGCGTTGGCCTACCGGGGCCTGAATCGGCCTCACAGAGCGGTAAAGCACAGCGTGGGCGAGTACGTTCGCGACATGGCCCACACCAACGGCTTGGAGTCTTTCTGGGCGATGCTCAAGCGGGGCCACGACGGGGTGTACCACCATTTCAGCGTCAAGCACCTGGACAGGTACGTTGGGGAGTTTGAGGGCCGTCACAACAGCCGCCCGTTGGATACCGCCGACCAGATGGCGGCGATGGCCCGGAACGCTGAGGGCAAGCGGCTGCGGTACGATGACCTGATTGCGGGGGTGGTGTAATGGCCGCTCCCAACTTCGTCAACCGGACTCTCTGGACAGGCGACAACCTGGACATCCTCCGGGGGATGAACTCGGAGTGTATTGACCTTATCTACCTGGACCCGCCGTTCAACTCCAACCAGGACTATGCCGCCCCTGTAGGCAGTGCGGCGGCGGGGGCTGCTTTCAAGGACACCTGGACACTCAGCGACGTGGACGATGCCTGGCACGGCATGATTGCCGAGTCGCACCCGGCCCTTTACGGCATTGTCGACGCTGCGCGTCCGGCTCACGGTAAGGGCATGAAGTCGTACCTGATTATGATGGCCGTCCGGCTCATCGAGTTGCACAGGGTGTTGAAGGACACGGGTAGTATCTATCTGCATTGTGACCCTACTGCCAGTCATTACCTCAAGTTGTTGATGGACACTATCTTTGGCCAAGCACGGTTCAGGAATGAGGTCATCTGGCGGCGTTCCCATCCCAAGGGGTTGGCATTCACGCGCTTTGCGTCGAACCACGATGTCATCCTTGTCTATGGACCTGAAGGAGAGACGGCTTGGAATGCGCCATATATACCCAACCCTCATGCCAATGAGCAATATAAGCTGATTGAAGAAGAAACTGGACGTAGGTACCAGTTGACTAGTCTGTTGAACCCAAATCCCGACAGGCCGAATTTGACCTATGAGTTTAAGGGTGTAACGAGAGTATGGAGATGGACGAAAGAGCGGATGGAAGAGGCAGACCGTAAGCGCTTGATTGTGGTTCCGAGGGGTGGCAAAGGCATTCCACGTTTGAAGCGGTATTTGGACGAACAATTCGGAATTCCAGTGAGTGATACGTGGAATGATGTGCCTATTGCCGCCGGTAAGGAACGTACGGGCTACCCGACCCAAAAGCCGTTGGCCCTGTTGGAGCGCATCATCAAGGCGTCCAGCAATCTAAATGATTTGGTGCTCGACCCATTCTGCGGTTGCGCTACGGCCCTGGTAGCCGCCGAGAAGCTTGAACGGCAATGGATAGGGGTTGACCTGTCACCCAAGGCTAAGGACTTAGTGGAGCTTCGCCTGCGTCGGGACTTAGGGCTGTTTGGCCTACAGGCAACCTATCGGGAGGACATTCCTCAGCGTACCGATCTGGGGCAGTCTCCGCCCTACCGAACCCAGAAGCACACCTTATTTGGCAAGCAGGAGGGGCTATGCGCTGGTTGCCAAATACTGTTCCCGTTCCGCAACCTCACTGTTGATCATATCGTGCCCCAATCCCGCGGCGGCACGGACCATCTGGACAACCTCCAGCTGCTTTGTGGGGCCTGCAACTCGCTGAAGGGCGATAGACCACAGGAGTACCTACTGGCGCGTTTGAAGGAGATGGCAGTATGACCAAGAACAAGAACAACAAGCGTAGGGGCCGCCCGCCGAAGTACGACATGCCGGAACGGATAGACGCATCGCCGGAAGAGATAGCGGAAATGGTGCTACAGGCCAAGCCTAAAGAGACTTGGCGATACGAAGAAGAGACGGGTCGGAAGCGAACCAGGAAGCCTGCCTAAAACAGACCGTTTATGGTACACAGGTATATAATTCCTTTTTTCCTCAGTTGGCGCGGGTTTTGCCGGTTCGGATACGGTGTTGGAAGGAGGTGCCTGCTTCTCGGCGTTCGCGGGCGCGGCGGGCGTGGGTTGTACGGCTTGGGGAACCCTTGCGGAGTCTGCCCGGTCGCGGTTTTGGAACAGACTTTGGTTTTCCTCTGCGGCTTGCACCTCCCACTGGTACGTGAACTCCGATAGCGCACCGGGGGAGGATTTCTCAATTGAACGGGCCCAATCAGCCAGCGCACCGGCTGCGTGCCTTCGAGTACCTAGAATCCACTCACCGGATACCATGGTCCGGGACGAGAAATATTGACCTGAAATGTGACTTCCCTTGTAGATGCCAGAAAAATTCATGCTTCCGGCCGCATCCTTCGTTTCCCCAAGGACAGTGAACCTGACGAAATTGCCGTCGACCGTTCCCTGAAAAAGACCAGACCCATTCAATGATGGCGAGGCAATCTTCTACTCTCCCACCAGTCGGCAACCAATTTGATTTAATGTTGCTTTAATCTCTGAGCCATTTGATCGCACTCCGTCGCGCCTGTCGACCCCTCCCAATCTGAGCATCGCTCCCCTGAGAACGCCGCCGTCAATACCTAGTGTTTCACAGACCGCTGGCTCAACACCCACAAAACTCAGGTCCGTGGCGGGTGACGAGTTACCGTCCGATACGGAAGGCGAAGTTGGGGATTGTCCCACCTGGCCATGGAGGTACTCAGCTCTGGTTATCGTCAGTTCCAGGTCCGTCGTTCCTCCGCCTCTCCAGATCCCGGTCCCGTGAAGCCTCCTGGCGTCGAGCCAGAATGAGACCTCCTTGCCGGTGAAGGCCGTATCTTCGTGCCGGGGAATGACCATGCGGAATCTACCCTGGCGGACCTCGACCACCCCAACACGACGCCCACTGATCCAGGCGGTCACGATGGAACCGTTCCGGCCTGCACCATCACCGACTACCACGCTTCCAGAAAAAACATGGCTAGGTCTCTGTTGGGCGGAAACCGCCGATGGCATGAAGGACTCGGATCTGGCAAAAGTCAGATCCAATTCTGTGATTCCCCCCGCCTTCCAGGTTCCTGCCCAATGGAATTGTTCACCGTCCAGCAGGAACGAGACCTCCTTGCCGGCGAAGGAAACGTTTGCCTGCGGGGGAATCACCATTTTGTATCTACTTTCGCGGAGGACGTCGGCCACCCCGACACGGCGCCCACCGATCCAGGCAGTCAGTATGGAACCGTCCTGGGCCGCGTGTCCACCGACCAACACGCTCCCAATAAAAACGTGATGCGATTCCTGTTGCGCGGAAACCCGCCATGGCATGAGCGCAATAAAAACCGCAAATGCGATAAGTGACAGAGTCGCTAAGCCGGTCTTTGGCGGGGAGGTGAGGAGAGCTTTGGCGGTGGCCGCTCTATTGGTAAGCATCCCGCAGAATTCCTAGATGGATTCGTGAACGTCAAAAAGTTGTGCCAGCAGCACCAAGCAGCCGTTAGTCAGAATGCGCAATCGCCTAACGCCAGGGTGCTTGGCCGACGCTTTTCCTTGACACTACACCAAACCACAAACTGAGTCTAACCGCTTTTCGAGAACCGAGGCAGTCAACGCATATTGGCCCATGTCCGTATGGGCTCTCCAGACGCTCACCCGAGTTCCGTCCAAAGCCCGTCTCTCTTGCGGGCTGGACGCGGGGCCACTATCATGGCCCCATCTCGGAGCCTCCCAAGGAGATTCACCATGGCCCCCAGCCAAGAGCTCAACACCGTACTCGAGATGATTCGGAACCGGGTCGCGGAAGTCCGGAAGACCACCGACGACGACCGCCTTTCCTACGAGCGAATCATGTCGTCCCTGCCTTTGGACGACGACATCGAGACCACCAGGGTGGGCGCCAACGGAGTGCCCGCCGAATGGATCAGCGCCCCCGAGTCCCAAGACGGCCGGGTGGTGCTTTATCTTCACGGTGGCGGATACCTTTTCGGCTCGGTCCGCACCCACCGGGTAATGCTGGCCCACCTGGCCAGGGCGGCCAAGGCCCGGGTCCTGGCCTTGGACTACCGCCTGGCCCCGGAAATACCCTTCCCCGCTCCGGTGGAGGACTCGGTGTCCGCCTACCGGTGGCTGCTCTCCCAGGGCATCGCCCCGGAGAAGATGGTGATCGGAGGAGACTCGGCCGGAGGCGGGCTGACCGTCGCTGCATTGGTGGCCCTACGGCACGTCGGCGAACCCATGCCCGCCGCCGGTGTCTGCATCTCGCCATGGGCCGACATGGAAGTCACCGGCCAGTCCTACATCACCAACGCCGAGGCGGACCCTTCGGTGTCACGGGAACGTATCTTGAAAATCGCCGGGGTCTACATGGACGGCAAGGACCCCAAGGCCCCCTTGGCTTCGCCCATCCACGCCGACCTCACAGGACTTCCTCCCCTGCTACTGCAGGTGGGCGGTATCGAGGTGCTGCTGGACGACTCCAACATGTTGAAATCCAAGGCTAAGGAGGCAGGAGTGCCGGTGGAGATGGAGGTGTGGGACGACATGCCCCACGTTTGGCACTACTACGCACCAATCCTGCCCGAGGCCCGGAAGGCCATCAGCCGCATCGGGGAGTTTGTTCTGGAACACACCGGGTAGAGGCGTAAATCCCCCCAGCCCACCCTAACGAAAGGGGGGATAAAATCAGGGGCCGACGACATAGGAGAAGGAAATGATTTACGACTTTCGGATGTATACGTTGAAGCCGGGGGCCACACCCGAATACCGGGCCGGGGTCAAAGAGCTCAGCCTGCCCATCCGGCAGCGCCACGGCGTGACGCTGGCCGGTTGGTATTGGAGCGAGATTGGGGCCCTGAACCAGGTGGTCCACATCTGGGCCTTCGACGACCTGAAACACTTGAAAGAGGCCAAGGAGGCCGTGGCCGCCGACCCCGAATGGACTGGGACCTACGTCCCCCGGGTGCGGGGCCTGCTGGTCGCCCAGAACACCTACCTGATGAACACGTCAGAGTTTGGGCCGGTGCCGGAGTAGCTGACAGCTAACAGCCGCCAGCGGTCAGCTTTCAGGAAAACGAACCTCACCGTCATTCCAGCCTGTGGCGCGTAGGGGCACGGCAATGCCGTGCCCCTACTTCTTTTGAACGCATCCCTATGACCAACTGAGGGACCTGGATTCCCTAAGTTCACCGGAATGACGACGGGCCTTACTTATTCTTCCGATGAAAAAGCTGGTAGCTGAAAGCTGATAGCTGACCGCTTAATTGTGGCAGCCCCGGGCTTGGATGTCCCAGACGGCTTCGACTTTGCCGTTGCGCAGGCCGACGAAGCGGTCCCAACGGCTGACCATGGCGTCTTGCTGGCCGGGTATCAGGAGCACTTGGTCGCCAACCTTTAGACTAACGCCCGGCTCAACCTTGAATACGGAATGGTCGCTGTCCATGGACTCCACCGTCAGACCGGGTCGGCCGGACACTTCGGGCATGCCCGACAGGCTGCTTACAGCGCGGACCCCGGCGTCTCCGATGGCGACGCCGGGGCGGGGTGTGCTGATGATGGTGGTGAGTATCTTGGCGGCGTAATGGAACTCACTCATGTAGCTGTAGTGAGTCTCCATCATCAGGTAGCTGCCGCCCTGTATCTCGGTCACTCCGGGTATCTCCGCAGCCACGTCATAGCTCCAAGTCTCTCCGGTGGAGACAATCTCCACCGGGATACCGGCCTTCTCGATGGCGTCCTTCAAGTCAATCACGCCCTTGATCACCCGGTTGGCCTCCACGGCCCGGTCTTCCCGGTCGGGTATGTCGGGAATCACCTGGTGGCTCATAACGCCGCGAAAGCGCAGGCCCGGCAATGAAGCAATCTCCTTGGCCAGGGCCACCCCGGCGTCGATCTCCCGCACCCCACAGCGGCGCAGGCCGGTCTCCAACTCGATTACCACACCCAGTTCCACCCTCCGGCCCTGAGCGGCCGTGGAGAGGTCCCTGGCGTTGGCCGCCTGGTCGCAGGACACCATCAACTCGGCCTGGTCTGCCAGGGCGCAGAGCCGGTCAATCTTAATGGACCCCACAATCTCTGATGTGATGAACACGCTGGGTATGCCGCCGTGGACCATGACTTCGGCCTCTGACACCTTGGCGGCGCAGACCCCGCCCACGGTGCCGCCCCGGCGGATCTGCCGGTGGGCGATGGCCGGGGTCTTGTGGTTCTTGGCGTGTCCTCTGAGCTTGCTGCTGCGCCCTTGGTAGCAGTTGGCGATGACGTCCATGTTGTGGTCCAGGGCATCCATGTCGATAACCAGACAAGGGGTGTCAAGGTCTTCCATGGGCGTCCCAGGCAGGGGCCGGTAAAACTCGTCCATAAAAACTCCGTTTTTTTTTGCTTGCGGAAATCCCCCTTAATCCCCCTTTGCAAAGGGGTAGATTCGGACCCTCCTTTCGTAAGGGGGGTTGGGGGGATTTCCTAAGCGAATCGCCCGCGGGCCGAGATGGGCCAGAAACCCACCAGTTTACCCCCCTTGGCCGCGCGGATATAGTCGTATTGGTTCACACAGGCGCCCAGCTCGTAGGGCACCAGCCAGGCTTTGTCGCCGGGGTTCAGCTTGCTTTGAGCGCCGCCCTCCAGCTCCACGATACCGTGCTCGGCGCTGAACCGGGTGGCGGCGCCACCGTCGACCCCCTCCAGTAGGGGCCTGCCTTGGTCGGGAGCCGTGGCCTTGTGCCCAGCGTCCAAAACCGCGATGCCGTCGATGGGGTGGCTGATTACCGACGCTAGAACCTTGGCCGCCGGGGCAAGCTCGGGCAGGAATGATTGGAGCCGGTGGTCCATCAACGGATAACGCCCCGCCCTAACCTCGGTCACCCCAGACATCTGTATGGCTTGGGCGTAGCAGTGGGCACCGCCGACGCTGACAACACTGACAGACAGATCAGCTTTTTCCATGGTCTCTTTGGTGTCCAAGACTACTTCTAATCTTTCGCGGGTCTTGCTTTCGTGCTGGGACGGGTCGTCGTCGCCTTTGGGGCCGGGCACCGAGCCCATGACGCCGTCGAACCTGAGTCCGGGAAGCGCGCTTACCGTTTGCGCGAGGGCCACGGCATCAGGGCCGGGCACAATCCCGCAGCGGCCCATGCCGGCCTCAATCTCAACCAGCACTCTCAACTCAACGCCGGCGGCGATGGCGCCCTGTGAGAGCTGCTCGGCGTTGTCCGGGTTGTCCACTGCCACGCCGATGCTGGTCTGGCCCGCCAGGCCACAGAGCCGCCTGATCTTGGATGCGGTCACAACCAGGTTGGCTAGGAGGATGTCGGCGAAACCCGAATTGGCGAACACCTCAGCCTCGCCCAGAGTAGTCACGGCGATGCCACCAACCGTGCCGAGAGCGTCCAGTTGCCGCCGGGCGATCTGGGGGCAGAGATGGCTGGTAACCACCGGCCGGGCCTTGGCCGCCGTGTCCTTGAAATAACCCTGGAAGGTCTGGATATTGCGGTCCATAACATCCAAGTCGACGACCAGGGCCGGGGTGTCCAGCTCCTCGACCAGGGTGCCCACGGGCTGGAAAATGGGACGTTCCATCTGGGTTGTCTCCAGCGGCCATTTGGGCCGATTATTCTGGAATCAAGAGCGCGGGATAGATGGGCAGAAGAATACCATATTTACGCCCCTGGCACAGGCGCATTTGACACCTTCAGTCAATCACGGTTGCATTTCCCAATTGCCGGTGCAACAATTTCAGCGGCTGCCTGGGCGGGGACCACCGTCCGTGGGAGCCGATTTTCTTGGAGACCGCCGTGACTTTCGGAGAAAGCTAGATGCCAGGACTGTTGGAAGGGGTCAGGGTCTTGGACCTGACCCACTACATAGCCGGGCCATACTGCACCAAACTGCTGGCCGGCCTCGGCGCGGACGTAATCAAGATTGAGCGTCCGGGCAGAGGTGACGGGGCTAGGTGGTTGGGGCCGTTTGCTTCGGAGGGCGCGGAAATCCCCCCTGGCCCCCCTTTGCGACCTAGCCCCGGTTTTCAAAAAGAGGGGAGTCCGCCTGAGGATAGTGCTTGGTTTCTTTATCTGAATACGGCTAAGCAGAGCTTGGCTTTGGACCTTCAGTTTCCTAATGGACGGAAAGTTGCCTTGGAGCTCGCGGCCAAGGCGGACATCTTGGTTGAGAACTTCGCGCCCGGCGGCATGGACAGATTGGGGCTGTCCTACGCGGAGTTGCAGCAGGTCAACCCCGCCTTGGTGGTGACATCCATCTCCAACTTCGGCCAGACGGGGCCTTACCGGGACTGGAAGGCGTCGGAGTTGATCTTATACGCATTGGGCGGGTTGATGAACATCACCGGAGAGCCGTACCAAGAACCCCTGAAAGAGGGCATGCCCCTGGCCCAATTGGGGGCCGGACAGAACGCTTTCGCCGCCACCATGGCCGCCTTGATGTACGCCGAGGAGACGGGCGAGGGCCAACAGATAGACGTGTCCATCGCCGAATACGCCACCAACATCCTGGAAAACGCCCTGATGCAGTACAGCTACTCGGGCCAGGAGTACAGCCGGGTGGGCAACCGGGGCTACGGCCGGGCCGCCTGGGGCATCTACTCCTGCCGGGACGGCCACGTGGGAATCATCGCCGGGCCGGACCACCGGTGGCCGGAGGTGGCCGGGATCATGGAGCGGGAAGAACTGTCCGACCCCCGGTTCGCCTCCCGCGCGGGTAGGTTGGAGCATGCCGACGAAGTCGACGCCTACATGCTGCCCTTCCTGATTGACAACGACAAGGTGGACATCTTCAAGGCTGGCCAGGAAAGCGGTCTGGGCTTCAGCTTCGTTGCCACCATGAAGGACATCTTGGAGATGGAGCAACTCTTGCACCGGGACTACTTCGTCGAACTGGACCACCCAGTGGCCGGACGGCTCAGCTACCCCGGCGCGCCAATCATGCCCGAGAAGGGTGTCGATGCCTGGGTATTCCGGCGCGCGCCCCTGCTCGGCGAGCATACCTCTCTGGCTCTAAACTCTTGGCTTGGCTACTCGGAAGCCCAGGTGTCGGACTTGATGGATCAAGGTGTGCTCGCGCGGAACGGGGGTGCTTAGCTCGATGCAGAAGACGCCGGAAAGAATGCCCCTCAAGAACTACCGGGTGCTGGACCTCTCCCGGATCTGGGCGGGACCGTACTGCACCAAGCTGTTCGCCGACATGGGCGCCGAGATTATCAAGATGGAGTCGCTGAGCGTTTACGACTCCCACCGGGGCCCGGTCAACCCGGCCCGGGGTATCGCCGCCTATCCCGACGCCGAACCCGGCGAGGAGCCATGGAACCGCAACGGCTGGTTCAACTGTCTCCATATGTCCAAGTACGGCGTGACCCTGGAACTGACCAAGGACGAAGGACGCCGGGTCTTCGAGCGTCTGGTGTCAATCAGCGACGTGTTGATCGAGAACTTCCGGCAGGGAAGCCTGGCAAGGCTGGGCTACACCTACGAGGAACTGCGCAAGCACCGCCCCGACCTGATTTACGTATCGATGCCGGCCTTCGGTAACACCGGGCCCTGGAAAGGGTACCTGGGTTACGGCATCGGCCAAGAACAGCTCTCGGGCATGGCCCATATGACGGGGTACCGGGGCGAAGGGCCCATGAAATCTGGCATCAACCACGGCGATCCCATCACCGGCTCCCACGCCGCCGGGGTGCTGATGGCCGCCCTGCGCCACCGCCGCCGCACCGGCAAGGGAATGTTTGTCGACGTCTCCCAGCAGGAGTCCTCGGTGGCCCTGATGGGACCCGAAGTACTGGCCTACCAGATGACCGGACGGGAACCGGAACGCCGGGGCAACCGCTCCGGCTGGTACGCTCCCGCCAACAGCTACCCCTGCGCTGGCGAGGACCGCTGGGTGACCATCGCCGCCACCAACCAAGAGCAGTGGCGAAACTTAACCCAAGTTATAGCAGGAGATGGGGAAGCGCCGGAACTGGCCGACGACCCCCGTTTCGCCACGGCCGCCCAGCGCCATGAGAACCATGACGACTTGGACCGCATTATCTCCGAATGGACCGAGGGCCAAGAGGCTTATGCAGTTGCCCACAAGCTTCAAAAGGCGGGAGTGCCCGCCGGGCCGGTGCTGCGCGGCCCCGACCTATTGGCCGACCCCCATTACAAAGACCGGGGCACCTTCGTCACCGTTGACCACCCTCAAGTGGGACCGAAGCAGTATCCAGGCATCCCTTGGAAGATGTCGGCCACTCCAGGGCAGGTCCGTTGGCCGTCCCCGACCTTGGGCCAGCACAACCGGGAGGTCTACGGCGAACTGCTGGGGCTGACCGGGCCCGAGATCGACCAACTGGAACAGACCGGGATCATCGGTACAAAGCCCACCGGCTCCCGAATCATCTAGTTTGCTGCCCAGAAGCTGAAAGCTGACAGCTTTCAGCTAAAAAATGGAGGCAATAAATTGGCAGAGAAAGAAGTCATTTACGAAATCAAAGAGGGCATCGCCTACATCACCCTCAACCGCCCGGAAAAGCTGAACGCCATCGACCCGCCCATGCGTCAGCTACTCTGGGACGCCTTCCAGGACGTCAAGAACAACACCGAGGTCCGCTGCGCCATCGTCACCGGGGCCGGACGGGCCTTCTCCACCGGGCACGACCTGGTGGCCATGGCCGCCGCCGCCGCCAATCCTCAGGCTGCCGAAGGCCCCACCACCGGCGACCTTTACGTGGTCCAGTCCAACATCTGGAAGCCCATCATCGCCGCCATCAACGGCATCTGTCTCGCCCAGGGTTGCGGCATCGCCTTGGGCAGCGACATCCGCATCGCGTCCTCCAAGGCCGAGTTCGGCTGGCCCCAGGCCAAGCGGGGCATCTCATCGGTCAGCGGCCCGGCGCTCTTGTCCCAGGTGGTGCCTAGAAACATCGCCTTCGAGTTCCTTTTCACCGGCGATTTCGTGGACGCCAACAAGGCCCTGGAGTTGATGCTGGTCAACTACGTGGTGGCGCCGGAAGATGTCATGCCCCGGGCGGAGGAGATTGCCCGGAAGATTACCGCCAACGCTCCCCTCTCCATAGCCGCCATCAAAGAGGCCGCCATCAAGGGCTCGGAGATGAGTCTGGAAGACCGGGTGGCCTTCGCCCAGAATAAGCGCAACGAAGTGCTGGAGAGCGAGGACGCCAAGGAAGGCGTCCGGGCCTTCGCAGAGAAGCGCGCCCCGGTCTGGAAGGGGCGCTAGCCAACACCCGTCCAAAACACTGACAGATTAGCCTTGAAGCCCGGCGGGCTCCTGGCTAGCATGGGGCCGTGCTCGACCAACTGAAAGCCTATTTCGGTTTTGACCGGTTCCTGCCCCTCCAAGAAGAGATTATCGCCAAGGTGCTGGCCGGCCGCGACACCTTGGTGTTGATGCCCACCGGCGGCGGCAAGTCGCTGTGTTACCAACTTCCCGCCCTGCGTTTCAATGGCCTCACCCTGGTGGTCTCTCCCCTCATCGCCCTGATGAAAGACCAAGTGGACGGCCTTCGGGCCAACGGCGTCCCCGCCGGGATGCTGAACAGCACCATGCCGGCCCGGGAGACCTCGCAGGTCCAAGACCAAGCCCGGCAGGGCACCCTCAAGATTCTCTACGTCGCTCCGGAACGCCTGGCCCTCCCCGGCTTCCAGCGGTTCCTCCAGTCCTTGGACGTCAGCCTGATTGCCATCGACGAGGCCCACTGCATCTCCGAGTGGGGCCATGAGTTTCGTCCCGACTACCGCAACCTGAAAGCCCTGCGGCGCGACTTCCCGGGCGTCCCGGTCATCGCCCTCACCGCCACCGCCACCAAACCGGTCCGAGAGGACATCGTCACCCAACTTGGGCTTCGGGACCCGAAGATATTCATCTCCAGTTTCGACCGGCCCAATCTGACCTACTCCATCCAGCCCAAGACCGACCCCCTGGGCTCGTTGCTGCATCTGCTGGAGAAGCATCAGGGCCAATCGGCCATCGTTTACCGCTTCTCCCGGAAGGCTACCGAGGAAACGGCATTGGAGTTGTCGGAGCGCGGCTTCAGCGCCCTGCCCTACCACGCGGGGCTGGAACGGGACGTGCGGCGGGAGACCCAGGAGAAGTTCATCCGCGACCAAGTGCAGATCGTGGTGGCCACCGTCGCCTTCGGCATGGGCATAGACAAGCCCGACGTACGCCTAGTGGTGCATTACGATCTGCCCAAGTCCGTGGAAGGCTATTACCAAGAGACGGGCCGCGCCGGAAGGGATGGCCTGCCCAGCGATTGCGTGCTGTTTTATTCTTACGGCGACCGCTCCAAGCAGGAATACTTCATCGGCCAAATAGAAGACGACGATGAACGGGACAAGGCCCACACGAAATTAGACCAGCTTCTCGCGCTGTGCGACCTGCAAACCTGCCGGCGCGCCTACCTGATGGAGTACCTGGGCGAGTCTTGGCCCAAGACCGGCTGCGGCGGTTGCGACATCTGTCTGCTGCCCAGGGAGGAATTCGACGCCACCGAGATTGCCCAGAAGGTCCTGTCTACGGCCATCCGCACCGGCGAGCGATTTGGCGTCAATTATCTGGTGGATGTCCTGCGGGGTGCGGGTAACAAGGCCGTCCGCACCAGGGGGCATAACAATCTGTCCGTGTTCGGTATAGCCAAGGACGTTGACTCGGACGAACTCAAGGAACTGGTGCGCTCCCTGGTCAGCAAGGGATTGCTGGCCCAACAAGGGAACGGGTATCCAACCCTGGCTGTTTCTCCCCAAGGCCGAAAATTCTTGAAGGACCGGGAGCAACTCACCCTTACCCGGCCCAAGCACATAGCAGAAGCTCGTCAAGCAGTCTCGGAACGGGAACAGGCCTACGATACCAAGTTATTCGACGAACTGGCTGCGTTGCGCCTGCAGATTGCCACCGAACGGGAGGTGCCCGCCTACGTCATCTTCGGCAACAAGGCCCTACAGCAGATGGCCTTCCACACGCCCCGGAACGAAGTCGAATTCTCCAAGATATCCGGCGTGGGAGACGCTAAACTTAGAGAATTCAGCGGGCCGTTCCTGAAGGCTATAACCGACTACTTGCAGGTCAACGGGCGCGCTGTGCAAGCCGAACGGGTCCCGGTCTCCGCTCCGAAGAAGCGGGTCAAGGGCATCAGCATGAGCGTCCGCGAGACCAGGGATTTGGTGGGCCAGGGGCTGTCTTTGGAAGAGGTGGCCGAGCAGCGGGGCATCAGCGAAAGACAAATCCGCAGTCATCTGGAGCGGATCGTTCAAGAAGGCGGCGAGATCGACCTGGAACACCTGATGCCTTCCGAGCCCAGACGCCGCGAGATTGAAGCGGCCTTTAGAGAGATGGGAGAAGCGCGCCTAACCCCCGTGCGCGATTTCCTGGGGGACGACTACACCTGGGAGGAGCTGGCCCTGGTCCGATTGGGAATGCGGCAGCGGGAATTCCAGGGCGAGCCGGTGGGCTAGGGTGGTTCGACAAGCTCACCACGAACGGATGGGCAAATTGTGAGTAAGAACAAAAACCGTTCGTCCTTGTATCTTAAACCAGGACGTGGCAGGCCGAATCGTCCTAGGCTTTTTAGGCCGAGGCTCAGCGAGGCCGCCACGTCCTCCCCGCCCAGAGCCCGAACAGTTGACTGGGCGGCAGCCCGTATCAAGCAAGGCTGGGCCGGTGCCGGGGGACCAATGAGGGGAACCAGTGATGGGAGGTAGATGGATGGAAGATTCGCAGGTGTTCATAGGTATCGATGTTTCCAAGAGCTGCTTGGATGTGGCTTCCAGGCCCACGGGTGAAGTGTGGCAGGTCACGAACGATGCGAACGGCATCGGTGCTCTGGCCCAGCGGCTGACGGGGATGAGCCCTTCCTTGGTTGTGCTCGAGGCCACGGGAGGTCGCTCACCGCTGAGCTGGCGGCGGTCGGTCTTCCAGTGGCGGCGGTCGGTCTTCCAGTGGCGGTGGTCAACCCCAGACACGTAAGGGACTTCGCCCGGGCTGCTGGCGCCCTGGCTAAGACCGACGCCTTGGACGCCCAGGTGTTGGCCCACTTTGGGCAGGCGATGGAGGCCTAAGCCCAGGCTTCTTCCTGACCCAGACGCCCAAGACCTGCAGGCCATGGTTGGCCGCCGGCGGCAGTTGGTGGAGATGATTACCGCGGAGAAGAACCGCCGGAGGACCGTGATTGCTCGGATCCGTCCTCAGGTGGAAGAACATATCCGCTGGCTGGAAAAAAGCTTGGAGGACCTGGACCAAGACCTGGACAGCTTCATCCGCTCCAGTCCCATGTGGCGGACCAAAGAAAGGGTCATAAGGAGCGCTCCTGGCGTTGGCCCGGTATTCACGGCAACCGTTTTGGCCAATCTGCCAGAATTGGGCACGATGAACCGGGGTCAAGTCGCCGCGCTGGTGGGCGTAGCACCGTTCAATAGGGACAGTGGAACGCTCCGAGGCAAGCGCACTGTTTGGGGAGGACGCCGTCACGTGAGGGCGGCCCTTTACATGGCGGCCTTGGTGGCGACCCGGTACAATCCGGTGATCAAAGAGTTTTATCAACGGCTATGCTCCATGGGCAAACCCAAGAAAGTGGCCTTGACGGCCTGTATGCGCAAGCTCTTGGTCATTCTAAATTCCATGGTGAAACATGGCAGAGAGTGGCAGCCAAACCTTCAAACGCCTTGACATCCAAGACAGTTGCTGAGCCTGTCGAAGGGCCCAACATCGGGTCATACCCGAATTGAAATGGCCCTAAAACCAGGAACAGTTACCCCAACTCCCGGCGCATGTCGGGCGGCAGCAGGTTTGGGATGGAGTCCTCTATCGGGTAGGTCTCGTCACACGCGGCGCAAATGAGACTGCCGGTCACCACTTCGTCGCCTTCCTCCGTCTCGGAGCGAAGTTCCAATTCCCCCTTGCAGACCGGGCAGGCCAGTATCTCCATCAGGTCTTTCTTCATCACTACTCCAATCCAGTGGGTCGCTCACGAAACTAAGGCGTCCTCAAGCAGGCCGTCCAATACGTCGGATAATCCTATCACCACTATGCCGATTACCAAAAGGGCCGTGGTCCCCGTCAACCGCCCCCGCAACCTCCGCCAGCCCGAGTCTCCCGGTTCCGGGTCTTCGGGATAGCTGCCCTGGCTCATGAACCGGACCACGTAGAACATGTAGAGCGACAGAACTATCTTCACCACCAACACGGCCACGTAAGGGCTGGTTATGGCGTCCTCGGTCAGCCTGGAGACCGACAGAATAGCCCCTGTGAGTAACAACACGGCGATGGCGGTGCTGACCAGACCCCGGAACTCGACGCCGATGGCGCGGCTCGTTTCAGCGGGCAGTCCTTTAGTACTTTGGATGGCTGGGCGCAGCACCATCAGGTAAAAGATGCCGCCGCCAACCCAAGCCACGGCCGACAAAGCGTGCCCCCAGCGGATGGCCACCAAGATCCAGTCTAAGACGTTCATGGGACGGCGTGGGACCGCGTCTGGCCACCGACGCGGGCCGTTATGACGCCGGTTCTCCGGTCAACGCCCTCACCTGCCGGATAATCTCCTCCGGCTCGAGGGTACTGATGCGGGTCGCCACAATCTTGCCGTCCATGTCGATGAAAAAAGTCTTGGGGAAATACTCTAACTCGTAGGCTTCGGCGATGCGGGCCAAACGGTCGGTGGCAAAGCTAAAGGTCAGATTGAGTTCGTCCACGAAGTCCCGGGCATCCTGCTCCGAATCGAAACCTTGGGGGACGTATAGGGCCAGGAACCGCACCGGACCGTCTTTAAGCTCTTGCCAGGCGGCCTCGATGGCGGGCATCTCCTCGCGGCAGGGAGGACAACTGGGGTACCAGAAATTCAGCACGACCGCATGGTTCTCGGTTTCCTGAGACAACCGGAAAGTCGCGCCGTCGAATTGGACCACTTCAAAATCTCGGGCGGTCCGGCCGGAGCCGCCACAGGCTATCAAGAGAATGCTGCCAACCACGGCCGCCACGATGGGAAGATGACGATGGCTAAACCAGAAAGAAGGGTTTGATGTGGGGGGGAGCGTGCCCAGTATCGGTTCCATATGGCCTAGTAGCCATTCTATCGGCGGCCCATAGCCCGGTCAAACGCCCGGCGGCCGGGATCCCGACCCTTGACTAAGTGCGGCCAGGCATTAGAATCGGCGCAAGTAATTACGGGGAGGCGGTGCGATGCGTCTGGAGAACAAGGTGGTCCTGATCAGTGGCGGCGCCAAGGGCATGGGCGCTGTTGAAGCCAAACTCTTCGCCAAAGAGGGTGCCAGGATAGTCATCGGCGATCTGCTGGAAGCAGAGGGCAAGCGGGTGGAAGCCGAGATTAACGAGACCGGAGGGGAGTGCTTTTTCGTGCCCCTGGACGTGACCGATGAGGACCAGTGGGAGAAGGCCGTGGCTGCCGCCGTTGGCCGCTTTGGCAAGCTGGACGTGCTGGTGAATAACGCGGGCATCTACCGCAGCCATCCAGTGGAAGACACCACCTCCGACGAATGGGACCAGGTGATGGACATCAATGCCAAGGGCGTTTTCCTGGGCGCAAAATACTCCATCCCGGCCATGCGGAAGGCCGGCGGCGGCTCGATCATCAACATCTCCTCGGTGGCCGGACTGGTGGGCAACGCCTTCTCTTCGGCCTACAACGCGTCAAAAGGCGCGGTGCGGCTGTTCACCAAGTCCACTGCCATCCAGTTACGCCTCGGAGGGCATCCGCTCCAACTCCATCCACCCCGGCGTCATCGAAACCGACATGACCGCCGAGACCATCGCTAACGTCCGGTTCAAGAAAGAGCGGCTGGATCCCACTCCCCTGTCCCGGTTGGGCCAGCCGGAAGACGTGGCCTATGGCGCCCTGTACCTGGCCTCGGACGAGTCGTCCTTCGTCACCAGCGCTGAGTTGGTCATCGACGGCGGATGGACCGCCCAGTAGCCAGGCCAATCAGACCATATAGGGGGAATACGCCATGCGATTAGCAAACAAGGTGGCACTAATCAGCGGTGGCGCCCGGGGGATGGGCGCGGTGGAAGCCAAGCTCTTTGCCAAAGAGGGCGCCAAGGTAATCATCGGGGACATGCTCGAGGCAGAGGGCCGCAAGGTGGAGGCCGAGATCAATGAGGCCGGTAGGGAGACCGGCGGCGAGTGCGTGTTCGTGCCGCTGGACGTGTCCAACGAAGACGCCTGGCAGCGGGCGGTGAACGAGGCCGTCTCCCGCTTCGGCAAGCTGGATATTCTGGTCAACAACGCTGGCATCTACCGCGCCCACGTCGTGGAAGAGACCACTGTGGCCGAGTGGGACCAGGTGATGGACATCAACGCCAAGGGGGTGTTCTTGGGCACCAAATACGCCATACCGGAGATGCGGAAGGCTGGAGGCGGGTCCATCGTGAATATCTCGTCGGTCGCCGGTCTGGTGGGGAGCCGAGAGACGACAGCCTACACGGCATCCAAGGGGGCGGTGCGGTTGTTGACCAAGTCGACGGCCATCCAGTATGCCTCGGAGGGGATCCGGGCCAACTCGATACACCCCGGCACCATCGAGACCCCCATGACCGAGGGGCTGCTGGCCAACGAGGCCCATCGGGCGGACCGGATGAACCGGACGCCCATCGGGCGGCTGGGCCAGCCTGAAGACGTGGCCTACGGAGCCCTGTACCTAGCCTCGGACGAAGCGTCCTTCGTCACCGGCTCTGAATTGGTCATCGACGGCGGCCGGACAGCGGAGTAGAAGTCAGTGTTCAGGCGCCATCCCCCCATCTCCGACTTCGTCGTGAGTCTCGACTTCGTCGGACCTAACCTTCCCCCGGCGCGGGAAGGGACTACCGAATGTTCTCTCCTCCTCGCAAGGGGGAGAGTTAGAGTGGGAACAACCGCCTGCCGAAGCCAACTTTTATCCACAAGAAAAAAGCCCCGGCAGCAACTGCCGGGGCTTTTTTGTTTACTGACCTAGCGGCCCATGGCGTAGCCGTCCCTTCTGGGGTCGGCGCCGCCGCTGCGGCCTCCCCGCTCTTGGTCCACGTGTATGGCGCATAGGCAACCCATGCGGGGTGTAAAGTCGTCCCAGACCTCCACATTGTGACCCCGCTTGCGCAGGTCGTCGACCACGTCTGGGGCGATGCGCCCTTCCACTCCGACCAAGCCCGGGTTGTAGGCGTGGGGCCAGAAGGAATCGGGGAAGCTCCAAGTGGAGACACGAGGCGCTTCGATTGCCTGCTGCACTTCCATGCCGAACTCGGCCACGCTCAGGAATAACTGGACCATGGACTGGGGCTGCACGTCGCCGCCCGGCGTGCCAAAGGGCATCATCACCTTGCCGTCCTTCATGGCCAGGGCCGGGTTGGGGGTCAACCGGGGGCGCTTGCCGGGTTGCAATGAGCTGGGATGATTGTGGTCCAGCCACGATTGGGAGCCCCGTCCGGAGATGATGAACCCCAGACCCTTCACGATGGGGTTGTAGCCGATGGTATCGCTGGGCGTGGCGGAAAAAGCGTTGCCCCAGCGGTCGACCACGGCCGTGTAGCTGGTGTCGGCCTGGAGGCCGCCACCCACCGGCTCGGGCCGGGCCGGCTTGCCGTTGGGCGACTGCATCCCCTGGTGACGCCAGGGGTCTCCGGCCTCGGGCATCTGGCCGAAGGCCTTGCGGGGGTCAATCAGGGCGCGGCGTTCGTCGGCGAAGGACTTGGAAAGCAGGCCATCCATGGGCACGTCCACGAAGTCCGGGTCGCCGTAGTAACCGTCCCGGTCGCTAAAGGCCAGGCTCAGGGCTTCCAGCAACGAGTGGATGTAATCGGCGCTGTTGTGGCCCATGCCCTTCAGGTCCATGCCCTCAAGTATCTGTAGGGCCTGGATGCTCACTGGGCCTTGGCACCAGGGCCCACAGGTATAGACGTCGATTCCCTTGTAGGTCCCGTGGGCCGGACTCTCAATGCCCACCTGGAAATCGGCCAGGTCCTCCATGGTTAGGAGGCCGCCGTTCTCCTGGTTGAACTTCACCATCTCCTGGGCGATGTCACCTTTGCAGAAGAAATCCCTGGCCGCTTGCAATGCGTCTTCGCGGCCCTGGGAGGCGTTCTCCCGCTCAATCTCTATCAGGCGCCTGAAGCTGCGGGCCAAGTCCTTCTGCACCAGGATATCCCCAGTCTTGAGTGCCCCTCCGCCAGGGAAGAATATCTCGGCGGTGGACGGCCATGCCGGCTGGCCGCTGGTCTCGTGGGTCAGGTCGTCTCCGGTCCTGGCCAAAGCCGAGGCCAAAGTGGGGGTCACCGGGAAGCCGTGCTCCGCCAACTCCATGGCTGGAGTGACAACCTGCTCGAAGGTCATGGTCCCGTAGAGCTTTAGGGCGGTGATCCAGGCATCGGCCGCCGCCGGGGTTACAGTGCGTGGGATACCGGGGGCAGGTCGCCGCCGAACTTGGCCAGGTAGTCGTCGATGTTGGCGGCTTTGGGCCAACGTCCCAGGCCGCTGATGGACACCGTCTCTTTCTTCTGGGCATCGTGGATGATGATGGGCGCCACGCCGCCAAAGTTGGTCCACTGGGGCAGAACGACGTTAAGGGTAATGCCAGCCGCTACGCCGGCGTCGGTGGCGTTCCCGCCCTGCTCCAGGATTCGGTAACCCGACGCGGAGGCCAGGTAATGCCCCGCCGATACCATGTGGGTCGCCCCCGATACGGTGGGACGGTCGGTCTCGATTCCTATGGCCACGTTGCACCCCCCCAGTGACATCTATTTTATGGGAACGCCCACGCCTGGAAAAGACGCGCTCACGTTTGAGGGTATGATACGGAGGGGCCAAAGGGGTGTCAATAAGTGGAGGAGTCAGCTATCAGCGAGATTATAGCTTTCCTAATTGTGACCCCTCTCCTTCCGCGGAAGGAGAGGGGTCACGTTTCTCGGCGTAATACTGGTTCGGAGTAATGGGATTCCTCGTCGGCTGCGGCCTCCTCGGAATGACAGTTCTGGAGGGACCTTTTTGCCAACCACGCACTCCCCGGACCCGCGCTGACAGCTGCCGATAGCTGATCGCTTATCGCCGTCAGCTTTTCTACACGAACCCGCGAAGCTCAACGGCCCTGGCCACACGCTGGACGCCAATCTCGAAAGACGCCTGCCGGTGGGTGATTTGGTCGTTGACGCTAAGCGTCCGCACCTCATGATAAGCCCGTAGCATGGTCTTCTTGAGTTCCTCGTTGACCCGGCTCTCCTCCCAGTGAAATTCCTGGAGGTTCTGGATCCACTCGAAATAAGACACGATTACCCCGCCGGCGTTGACCAGAATATCCGGCAGAATGGTGACCCCGCCTTCGCTCAATATACGGTCGGCCTCGGGCGTGATTGGATGATTGGCAGCTTCCAATATCAAGGGTGCTTTGATGTAGACGGCGTTTTCCTCGGTTATCACGTTGTCGATAGCCGCTGGGACCAGCACGTCGCAGTCCAACTCGAGAAGCTCCCGGTTGCTTATCGGTTCGCCTCCCGTGAATCCAGAAACTCCACCGGTCATCTTCTGGAATTCCTGCAGCCGTGCGATATCCAGTCCTCCCGCGTTGAACACGCCACCCTCGATACCGCTGACGCCGATGATTCGGCAGCCGTTGTCGTACATGAGCCGCGCTGCCCAAGAGCCGACGTTGCCAAAACCTTGCACAACGATTCTGGCGCCATTAGTTTCCAGGCCCAAGTCCTTGGCGGCTTCTTGCAACAGTATCGCCACGCCTCGTCCGGTGGCGGTTTCGCGACCCAAAGAACCGCCCATCTCAACGGGCTTGCCAGTCACAATGGCTGGAGAGTGCCCATGCAACTGTCCGTAGGCGTCCATCATCCAGGCCATGGTCTGGGCGTTGGTGCCTAGATCGGGAGCGGGGATGTCCCGGTTGGGCGCAATAAGATGCTCGATATTCAGGGTATATCGCCGAGTGAGCCGGTTCAACTCGTTCTCAGAGAGTTGTGCCGGGTCAACTTGTACCCCGCCTTTGGCCCCACCATAGGGAAGGTCAACCAGGGCCGTTTTCCAGGTCATCAGGGACGCCAGGGCCCGCACCTCTTCCAGGTCGGCCCCTGGGTGGTAGCGGATGCCGCCCTTGTAGGGTCCACGGGCGCCGTTGTGCTGCACCCTAAAACCGGTGAACACCAGAATCTCGCCGTCGTCCCTGCGCACAGGTATCTGCACCTGTAGCTCGCGCCAGGGACGTTTCAGCATCTCCCGCAGGCCGTTGGTCAGTCCCAGCCGGTCCGCGGCGCTATCGAAAAATAGGTTCACCTCGTCAAAGGGGCTCAGTTCCAGAGTCTCAAGAATTTATTTTCTCCGGTTATCGTTCGCGAATCGATTCCAGCGATGGCCCCGCTGGTCCTTTTCGTTACCCGTAATCGTGGTATACCCCAAAGAGGCCTTAATTTCTGTCCCTCTGGGTCCAATTAGGCGGCCCTTTAGGTACCACCTCCGTGGCCCTTGGGGCCTTCAATAAAATTGGCCCCAGGGTCTAATAATTAAGATGCGCCGCGTCGGGAATGGTCTCGCCACAGATCATAAGCACCGGTGATAGTATGGTAGAAACGCCAAGGGGGGCCGGAAAAGATGCTGGTTGAAGTTGAAGTCGCCAGCGGCGAAAACAGCCCGCTGGACCTGCACCGGATGTTCGATTTGTTGACCGACCCCATCGAGGTGAGGCGGGTGTTCGCCACCAACCCGATGGGAGAGGACCTTTGGTGCCGCGTCACCGGATGGGGTTCCCAAGGCCCGTGCCAGGCGATGTCGGCATTGGCCGAGGATTCCGGCGAGGGTGTGGTGCTGCTGGTCTACGGCGGAGACCAAGGGCTCCGGTTGCAGCCCGCCGGGTCGGGGGACGAATGGGACCTGGCCAATTCCGTCCAATGGGGAGAGGCGTGCCTGATGCTGGCCAAGGGAACCCCGGTAGAATAGCGGAAGCTAGAACGCAGGCCCTGTGATCTCCTTGATCAGGGACGACATAGCTTCTCTGTAGCGGGCCTCGTCTTCCCAGCCCCGGAAGTCCACCACCACTCCCTCCCGCAACCCCGAGCACAGGCGGTCCTCACGCTGATAGAAGGTGTCGTCCGCCGCCACGGAGATCAAGGCTTCTCCCAACGTTAACCCCGACCCGTTCATCAGGCTGCCGAAGTAACGGCTGGTGTGGGGGCTCTCCAAGGACTCGGCGGTGCAGAGGAGCACCAGCCGGTCGTAGTAGACCGCTTCGTCCAGGGTGATCTCACCGGACTGAAGCGACGCTTCATCATCGGCGGCGATTATCCAACTCGGTACCTGGGCCTCCGCCAAGCCGGCCTTGACCCTGGCCGCAAACTCCCCGTCATTCTCCGACCCCAGCAGCAAAACCCGGGTGTAGGTCGTGCCCGATTCCCTGAAGGCGTCCTGGGCGGCAATCAACGGCGGGGCGACTCCGGCTCCTTGCAGAAATTTGGCGGGCACCTGGCCTTTGGACCGGGACAGAGTGTCCAGGGAAATCATGCTGGGCCCGGAATGGCGCACGTCCTCGAGGCCGATTACCCGGGTCAGGTCGCAGTTGGCGAATATCGTTACCCCACAGACCGCCTGACTCAGGCTGGTGCTGTTGAGCCCAGCCTTGATGATGGTGGCCCCCCGGAGGTCGGCCCCGGTCAGGTCGGCCATGTCCAATCTGGTCCCGATAAGCCGCGCGTCCCTTAGGTCGGCCCCGCTAAGATTGGCCCAGGAGAGGTCTGATTGGGTGAGGTCGGTTCCCGAGAGGTTGGCCCCCTCTAAGTTGGCATAAGACAGGTTGGCGAACGAAAGGTTTGCACCTTTGAGGTCTGCCGACTGCAACGCGCTGTTGGACAGGTTTGTCCGGCCCAGGGTGCAGCCCGCCATGTTGGCTTCGTTGAAGTTGGCGCGGGACAGGTTCGAACGCCACAGGTGGGCCCCTTGAAGATTGGCCCCTGAGAGGTCCGCCAGGTGCAGGTCAGAACCGGTCAGGTCGGCCCCGCTGAGATCGTCGTGGGACAGGTCGGCCCCGGGCAACTTGGCCGCGCTCAACATGGCCCCCGATAGGTCCAGAGAAGGCCGGCCGTAGATGTATTTAGGTGAGAATGTTTCGCCTGCGGCCCGGTCTTCCAGCCGGTAGCCCAGAGTGAAGCGGGGCAGGCGGGTGTTGGGACTTCGCCACGTCGCCTCCCGCCACCGGGAGATGGCGCTGGGCCCGGATCTGGCCAGGGAGATATGTTCGGGGTCCGCCAAAGGCGATTCCTGTGCCGGGTACGCCGTCCGGTGTGGGCCTGGCTCCTTGTTATCTGTTAATTAGTTCCGGTTTTAGTTAACCCCGGCCGCTGAATGCCGGCATCACTTCTTTGGAGAAGATCTCCAACTGGGGACTTAGTTCGCTCCAGGGCATGCCCTCGGGCCATTGGAGGACGATGTCTTCCAGGCCGGGGTACCTCTCTTCGAACCACCTGAGGGTCTCGACGAAATGCTCCGGCGGCCCGCAGATCCAGGCCTTCTGCTGCACTCCGTCTTCCACCTGCGGCGTGCGGGCCGGGGCTCCGGGGGTGCCCCACATCCGGCCCTGCTCATCCACATAGCGGACTAGGCCGAAGGGTGCGAACCACTTGTAGCGTTCATCATGGAAGGGACGGACCCTCTCAACGGCTTCCTCCTGAGTGTCGGCGATGTAGAAACCGAAGCCCAAGGCCATGTCCTGTCCCAAGGTAAGGCTGCGGCCCGCTTTTTCGGCAGCGTCACGGTAGGTGTTGAAGAACTGGTCAACCACTTTCTCACCGCTGAGGGCGGTCATGCCCTTGATTCCCTTCTGGGCGATGAATTCGATAGTCCGCCCACTGGTCATCGGCTGCCAGATCTCCACCGGCAGATGGACCGGCCGGGGCACCAGGGTGATGTCTTTCAGTTGATAGCCCCGGTAGGGGATGTCGGGCGGTATCTGGTAATGCTTTCCATGGTGGCTGAAGGACTCCTGGTTGAATGCCTTCAGGATAATCTCGACCTGCTCTTCAAAAAGTTCGCGGTTGGCGTCTTGGTCGATGAGAGGCGACCCGAAGGTCTCGACCTCCCTGGCCTGATACCCCCGGCCGATCCCAAATATCAGCCTGCCGCCGGTCAGAATATCGCCCAAGGAGAAATCTTCGGCAAGGCGCAGGGGATGCCACATGGTCACGATGTTGAATGCCGCGCCAAACTTGAGGTTCTTGGTGTGCGCCGCCAGGTGGGTGCCCAGCAGAATCAGGTTGGGGATGCACTCGTACCCTTCCCTCTGAAAATGGTGCTCGGCGGTCCACATACAATAATAGCCGGAGTCGTCCATCTGTTTGGCCAAAGCCATGGCATGGTCGTAGGTCTGGACCAGTTGCTCGTTGGTGTAAC
The DNA here is from genome assembly GCA_965237595.1 of Dehalococcoidia bacterium. Lineage (GTDB taxonomy): Bacteria > Chloroflexota > Dehalococcoidia > Lucifugimonadales > UBA3495 > UBA9611. The sequence continues at coordinate 41,882 of CBDEFY010000003.1, forward strand.
GGCGGTCGTCGGGATCACGGCCGCTGGCGCCCACCTCATCAAGGTCGATCTGGCCCACATATAGGACCGAGAAACGCTTAATCATCTATCTTTCACTATGGCTTGCACGCAGGCTCGATTTTGATAGTACTCGGTCCATGTTATTCCTGAAATACCTGTTCACCGGACGCGGTCCGATGCGAAGGCGGTCATCCTTGGAACGGCCATAGTATAGCATGCGCGGAGCCTAATTTTGTGTCTGCATGGGGTTCTTCCAGGGCCTTATTGCACCACCTGGCGGCGCGTCAGGTCGGCCACGGCTGCTGGGTCGAACCCCAATTCTTTTAGGACATCCGAAGTGTGCTGGCCGGTGACCGAGCCAAGATGCCGGACATTGCCGGGGGTCTCCGACAGATGGATGGGCGTCGCCACCTGCCGTACCTTGCCCCCGGGGACATCCCGGGATTCTATCTCCAGCACCATGCCCCGCTGCTGGGCGTGAGGGTCGTCTAGGGCCTCCTCCAGCGAATAGACTTTGCCCGCCGAGATGTTCTGGTCTTTCAACGTCTCGAACCACTCGTCCCTGGTCTTGGTCAAGAACGCCTCCGCCAGTGCCTGCTCCACCTCGGCCTTTTTCGCGCCGGTGGCGTCCTGGTGGGGCAGCAGGTCTTCCCGTTCCAACGCCTGGCACAGGTTCTCCCAGAACCAGGGCTCGATGGCGGCAATGGAGAAGTAACCGCCGTCCTTGGTTTTGTAGACGTTGTAATAGGGCGCGCCGCCGTTCAGCCGGTTGCCGCCCCGCTCAGCCTTTATGCCCCTGGAGAGTACGTCGGAGATCAGGCCCGACAGCATGTAGAGCACCCCTTCGCTCATGGCGATGTCCACATATTGGCCATTGCCGGTCTTTTCCCGGGCCATCAGGGCTGAGAGGATGCCGACGGCGCCGCACAGGCCACCCCCGGCGTAGTCGGCGATGAGGTTCAGGGGGGATGGCGGGCTTGCCGTCTTCTGGACCAATCAGGCCCAGGGCTCCAGCAAAGGAGATGTAGTTTATGTCATGTCCGGCCATCTGGGAGTAGGGGCCGTCTTGGCCGTAACCGGAGACCGAGCAGTAGACCGTCCGAGGGTTGATGGAGCGGACGGTTTGGAAGCCTGCCCCGAACCGGTCGATGACGCCGGGCCTAAACCCCTCCACCACCACGTCGGCGGTCTCGACCAATTGGTGGAATATGTTCTGGGCTTCGGGCTCTTTTAAGTTCAGGCCAATGCTGCGCTTGTTCCGTTGCAGGGCGTTGAACGCGGCGTGACGGCGCTCGTCTTCTGGGCCGTCGATGCCGGCAACTATCTTCTCGTAGGCAGAGCGGGTTTCGTCCATGGGCCTCTCGACCATCAAGACATCGGCGCCCAGGTCGGCTAGCACCATGGTGCAAAACATGCCAGGTGCGTTTCGGCAGAAGTCCAATACCTTGATTCCTTCCAGCGCCAGCATTTGCCCTCCATACCTTATGAAGATTTCCGGCCAATTATAGCCGACAGGCCTTCGCCAGCTACCTCGGCGGCTGATTAACCGGCATGTGGTGCAACCTGGGTCAACTGCATCTATAATCCCTGTGCCCCATTTGGCCGGTGGCAGCCAACCGGGGTTTCACAAAGAAAATCGCTGCGAGAACAGGAGGCGGCAATGGACCTGGCGCTGCAAGGCAGAGTAGCAATGATTACTGGAGGCAGTCATGGGTTGGGCAAACAGGCGGCCCACTCCCTGGCCCGGGAGGGTTGCAAGGTTGCGATATGCGCCCGGGGCCAAGAGAATCTGGACAAAACAGCCTCCGAGTTCAAATCCAAGGGATACGAGGTCCTGGCCGTGCAGGCCGATGTCATGAAGAAAGAGGACCTCAATAGGTTCCACGAGGAGACCGTCAAAACCCTTGGCGAAGCCGATATCTTGGTGAACAACGCCGGTGGCCGGAAGGGAACCGTGGACTTCCAAGAGACCGGTGTGGAGAACTTCCGGGAAGGGGTGGAGTTCAACCTGATGAGCCCCGTCGAGTTGATTGCCCTGGTGTTGCCCCACATGCGGGAGCAACGTTGGGGACGAATCATCAACGTTTCATCCATCTACGGGCGGGAGTACGGCGGCTCCATAGACTACATGACCGGCAAAGCGGCCCTCATCGCCTTCTCCAAGCACCTGGCGCTCAACTTAATGAAGGAGAATGTTCTGGTCAACTGTATCGCCCCCGGCTCCATCGACTTCCCCGGCAGCACTTGGGACCGGTTCCAGAAGAACAGCACCCAGGAGCAGGTGGCGGAGTTCATCGCCCGGAACCTGCCCGCCGGCAAGTTCGGCTGGCCTGAGCCCATCGGCGACACAGTGGCCTTCCTGGCCTCGGAGAACGCCAACCTGATTACCGGCACCTGCCTGAACGTGGACGGAGGCCAGTCCCGGTCGCTTTTTTAGGGAATTATTCTCAGATAAAGACATGGGAGCGGGGCTGCTCTCTCCTCCTCACAATGGGGAGAGTTAGGAAGAGGGCAGGGGCTGGCCTCCGCAGGGCTGAATCGTTGTGGAACGACCGCTTTAATTTCACGGCGTAGGTCTTCCGTACGGCATCAGCGCCCAGTATCAGTACCCCCCATATTCGGATGCGGTCGTTCTCAGGGTCTCCCTCTGGGTATCGGTCACGACGTTGTCCTTCTGTTCGAGAACTTCACGCATGATGGTATTTTCTTCGTGGTCCAAGCCGAGCAGGTGTCCCAACTCATGGTTGATGATTTCATCCATCAGGTTGCCCCCGCCGGGCAGCGAATTCCTTCCCGCCACGATGGCGGTACCGTTCCCGGGCGCCGCATCCCCATAGAGGTCTTGTCTGGCCCAACCCTTGTTGATTCGGGCCCTACATATATGGTCAGTGGGCCACCCCGGACAGTCCAATAATGCAGCTCCATGAGGTCGTTATTGGAATAGTCCAAGATACCCTCGTCTTCGTTCAGCCCGGATATTTTGCACTGAATATCGATGTCGATCCGGACCCAGAACCGTTTGACCTCATCCATGGCGACACGAACCGGGGTCAGCCAGTTTACGTTACGGACAGGTGACACCAGCACCACGTCCACCGGTAGCTTAATCAGCCGGACCCCAACCGCCGCGTCCTGGTCCGCGACGCCAGGGGTTCCCTGGGGCCCTTGCGGGCCTGGGGGTCCGTCGTTGCCCGGCGGTCCAGTCGTCCCTCTGGGCCCGGTCGGGCCTGCCGGTCCGGGTTCGCCTTTGAATAGTCCCAGAATCTTCTTGACCAGGTTGTTGTCCACCATTCCTCCACGCCGCGGCGATTGTCATCAGGTGGACTGCAATTGCCGCATGGATGAATCAGCCCCCGAAGACGAGCGGTAGAGGGACGGGACTAGGTGACGTTAGCCGCCGCTAATCTCGCCCAGGAACTGACGCCAGGCTAGGACGCACTGTTCGGGCGCCGAGTGCTGCACGTAGCCGCTGGTCCCAGGGATGGCCACCAGCCTGCCGTTGGCCAGCTTCTCGGCGAAGGCTGTAGTACGGTCGGGATTATCCTTGGCGTTCTGCTCCGAGGCCAATACCAAGGTGGGCGTCTTGATCTGAGGCAGTATGTCCGTCAGGTCCTGGGTCGCCAGGTAGGCCAGGGTCTCCAGCACCACCCTCTGGGGGGTCTGCGACATCTGCTCGATGTACCACAAGTGGTGGGCCGGGTCCGACTTCCCCGGCTCCAGCCTCCGTCCAGCGGTCTTTTGCACCCAGGCCGCCACGCCCTCTTCGCTGACAAGTTTGTAGTACTCCTTGTATGTATCCACCCCGACAAACTTGTAGGGCGAGGTACAGGTGGTCAGGGTGTGCAACCGCTCCGGATGATCGTAGGCGAACTGGACCGCGATGGTGCCGCCAACGGTCTCGCCGATGAGGTGCACCTTATCCAGTCCCAACAGGTCTAGCAGCCGCAGCAGGTCCGTGCCAAAGTTGCTCAGCGACCAGTCGTAGCCCTCCGGCGGGACGGTGGACCGGCCGAACCCCCGGGCGTCCAACCGCACCACCCGGTACTGGCGGGACAAGAGCGGCACCCAGGCATACCACAGCTTGGTGTTCTTGGAATTGCCGTGGTGGAGCACCACCGTTTCGGGCTGGCGCCACGGGTCGGAGAAGTTATCGTCCTCGTAGTACATCTGCAGCGTGTCGTCGATCTTGGCGAATGGCATTATTTTCTCCGATATATGCTGTGGTTGGGCGTGTTAGCGGGCCAGGGGAATGGCTACGGAGACCCGGACCTTGTCGCCATAGACCGCCGTGGTGTGGCCACGTCCGGTAAGGTCGTCGGCCAACAGCACATCGCCGGCGCTGAAGACCCGTTTGGTGCCGTCACCCAGACCGACCTCCACCTGGCCTTCCAGCGTGATAACGTACTGGCGGCGCGGGGCCGGGTGCCAGTCGATGTAGCTGCCGGGCTGGTAGCGGCGGAAATGGATGCTCTCGGCACTTTCGGCCGCCGTCCGCTCGGCCTCGGCTAGCTTCTCGTAGGGCAGGTCTATTTCTTCAAAGTGGGACTCGCCGTCGTCTCCGGTGTAGATGCGGACAACTTGCATTGGGCCTCCGTGCTTCTCCTCCGTGTTTCAAAAGAGGGCCTGGGGTGACTGGGGCATCATAACCGCAGGCGTGGCAGGCGTCAATTTAGCTGTCAGCTTTCAGCCATCAGCGACTGGCCGGTGGCGCAGATGTCTAGGAGGCAACATCCTTGGCAGCGGGGTGTTTTGGCGCAGGCTTCTTTGGCGTGGCGGTCCCACAGGGCGTGAAATTCGTTGAACAACTGGGTTTCGTGGGGCAGGTTGTCGTGGAAGATGGCCTGGTAGTCTCCGTACTTGGGGCGGCCGCCGCCGGGGACGATTCCCATGCGGTCCATGATCCGGCGGGTGTAGGTGTCGATTACGAAGGAAGGCTTTCCCGCAGCATACACCATGATATCGTCGGCGGTCTCCTCCCCGATACCGTGGATGGATAACAACTCCTCACGCAGGGCGCCCGTGGGCTCGGACAAGAACCGGTCCAGGTCTCCCTGGTAGTGTACGGCCACGTGGGCGGCAAAGGCTTTCAACTTCCGGGCCTTGGCGTTGAAATACCCAGACGAACGCACCAACCGGGCCAGCTCCGCTTCCCGGACCCAGTGCACGGCTTCCACAGACCAACAGCCCGCAGCCCGCATATTGGTCAGGGCCATCTCCACGTTGGTCCACGCCGCCGACTGGGTCAGGATGGCCCCGGCGATCACTTCAAATGAGCCTTCGCCGGGCCACCAGTGCTGGGGTCCATAGGCGGCGTACAAGCGGTGATAGACGTCCATGAGTCTGGATGCCATGGGAGTGTCTTTAGCCATTGCCCACCGCTTCGGCATAGGGGCGTATGGGCAGGGCTTGGTCCAGCCGGAGCACTCTCTCGGTTACCCGGCAGTTGTAGGCGTAGGCTTCGACCCCCGCCGCCAGAGCGGACTGAAAAGCCCCGGCCAGCACTGGATCGGCTGGGTCGTTGGTGGCGAAGGCAGTGGCATCGGGTCTCTGGACCACGAAGACCACCACAGCCCGGTGGCCAGCCTCAAGGACGGTCTCCAAGGTGCGCAGGTGCTTGGCTCCCCGGATTGTGGGGGAATCCGGAAACAGTCCAACCCCATTCTCCACCAAGGTTACCGACTTGGCCTCGATGTAGCACCTGCCCGGCGGGCCCTCCAGCATCAGGTCCAAGCGGCTGTCGCCAAAGGCAACCTCCCGGTTAATCTCGGGGTAACCACCGAATTGCTTCAGATGGCCGTTGTCCACAGCCTCGGCAATCAAGTGGTTTGGCATCCGCGCGTCTGCGGAGGCCAATGCTTGGCCCATGTCCACCAAGGCCAGATCAAACTTGGTCTTGCGGTTTTTATTGGAAACCGGGGAGACAGGGCGGACCAACACCCGGCAGCCGGGGATGAACAGTTCTTTCATGCGGCCCGAGTTGGCTACGTGCACCCCCACTTCCCGCCCGTCCACCTCGACCATGGCCAGGAAGCGGTTCACCCGCTCCAAGAATCTACCTTCAATCAAGTCAGCGCCCAGGTCCAATCTCGCCCTCCGCTATCGAGTCCGGATAATGGTAACAATCCGGTTTGGTCTCTAGCAATATCGGAACCCATCTCCGCTTTCAGCGAGGGCGGGGCCGGGCGTGGGTTCGTGTATACTTTTCCCAGTTGGCGAATGTGGCCATCTTGCAGATGAAGGAGACCGATGAGCGGCTTCACCGACCGGTTGGATCAGGCATCGGCAGCAACCAGGAGCCTGGTCTGCGTGGGGCTAGACCCCGACCCAGCCCGGCTGCCCGTGTCCAGCGTTTACGAGTTCAACAGGGCCATCGTGGACGCCACCGCTGGACTGGTCTGCGCCTACAAGCCCAATTTAGCCTTCTATGAAGCGATGGGCGTACCCGGCCTGCAGGACCTGGAAAAGACGGTTGCCCACATCCGGGGCGCCGCGCCGGGTGCAATCATCATCGGCGACGCCAAACGGGGCGACATCGGCCCCTCCGCCCAAGCCTACGCCAAAGCCCTGTTCGAGGTGTGGGGATTCGACGCCGTCACCGTCAACGCCTGGGGCGGCCGGGATACCGTATCACCGTTCCTGGAAGATGAGTCAAAAGGGGTGTTCGTCTGGTGCCGGGGGTCAAACCCCGGCTCGGCCGATTTTCAAGATGTCCAGACAGGAACTGGGGAAGGGAACATGCCCCTGTACCGGAAAATGGCCCTGGCCTGCCGGGAATGGGATACGAAAGGAAACCTGGGCTTGGTGGTGGGAGCAACGGTGCCGGACCAGTTGAGGGAGGTGCGCGCCGCCTGTCCCGCGATGCCCCTGCTGATCCCAGGTGTTGGCGCTCAGGGCGGCGACTTGGAAGCAGCGGTGAAGCTGGGCACTGACAGCCGGGGCCGGGCCGCTTTGATCAACTCTTCCCGTGGAATCATCTACGCTTCCAGCGGCACCGATTTCGCCCAAGTGGCGGCCCGCGAAGCAGATAAACTCCGAGAGAGCATTAATCTTGTGCTTGATGCAGATGGGAAGGGATGGCCCTAGAGCTAAATATCGGCGACGTATTGCGGATGAAGAAGCCGCACCCCTGCGGCGGGTCGCTCTGGACGGTCACCAGACTCGGGGCCGACATAGGGATGACCTGCCAGGAATGTGGAAGATACGTGCTGCTGGCCAGATCGCAGTTGGCCCGGCGTTTGAAGCAGGTGGCGCCCCCAACCAACCTTCCCCCAGACAGCCTCCAAGATAATCGGAGTAACGGGTTAGTCGTCCCTGGAGCCTACCCCAGCGAGCCCGGTCTTCGCTCTTTTTTCTTCTTCCAACGACCAGAGAGCAGCGTGAAAACCCCGGATCTGTTCGGACATCATCTCGACGAAGTTCCGGACTGCCTGCCCGGCGAACTTGCCCTTCAGGGTGCAGATGCCAATCACCGAACTGGGAAACAGGTGGTCTAGGCGGATAACCCCGAACCGGTCGTGATCGTCGGGGTGCAGGGTAAAGTCGTTTCCGATCGCGATTCCCATGCCAATCTCAACGTAGCGTTTCATGGACTCGGTATCGTCCAAGGCCAGCACCACATCGATCGCTAGCCCCTGGTTCTTAAAGGCTTGCTCCACCCGTTGGCGCAACAGGCTCTCCGGGGCGGGCAGGATCAGCGGCCAGGAGGCGATGTCCTCAAGCTTGATTGCGAGGCCGTGTAACAGATCGTGTCCAAAAGGAACCAATAGAACGGTGTTGTATTTGAACAGCTCTTTAAACTCCAGTGTCGAATCGTCGGCCGGGGTTGCGGAACAGAATGCCAGGTCGATCTCACCGGAACGGACCAATTGAATCAGGGGGTTATAGGACCGGGCAAGGAGACGGATGCGGACGTCCGGGTAATCTTTCCGGAACCGCTGGATGCCTTTGGGCATGTGATGGGTCACCAGATCGGGGTAGGCGCCGACCACAAAGGAACCCCGGCGTTCGGCGTAGTCCATCTGGGTCTTCAGCGCGTCGACAGAGGTGACCACCGGGGTCACCAGCTCTAGAAGGGTAACGCCCTCGGAGGTCAACTGGATTGGGCGCTTGATGCGGTCGAAGAGGGTTATGCCGAACTCATCTTCCAATTTTCTAAGATGGGTCGTGACTGTCGGCTGACCCAGTTCCAGGGTCCTTGCCGCCTTGGAAACGCTGCGCAGCCTGGCAACGTGGTAAAAGCTGATTAGTTCCCTTAATTCCATCCATCCCCCCGGTTGTACACCACCAATGGTCTAATATAATATATCATATACTATCCCTTGACAAAATAAGTGGTCGATTTGAAAATGTACTCGCCAATAGGACTCTCACGGATTATCATTGCGTCTAAGTCCATGGCCAAAAATCCACAATTCACTACTACAGGATCAGTATGCCCTACATAATTACTGAACCCTGTACCGGGGTTAAAGACGCCTCTTGTCTGGAGGTCTGCCCCGTTGACTGCATCGCCACCACCGACCAGGAGCAGATGTATTACATCGACCCCGCCATCTGCATCGATTGCTCCTACTGCGAATCGGTCTGCCCGGTTAACGCCATCTTCGACGAATTCACCGTGCCTTCAGAGTGGCGTCACTACATCGCCAAGAACCGGGAATTCTACAAATAGACCAGTTCCGGTTCCCCCACCTTTGCTGCTTGTCTCCGGCCGCCCGTTCCCCGCATAGCCAGGACCCTCCTCTGGACGTATACTAGCCACCACCGAACGGCCAACCCGGAATCCGCGCCCAACGCCCGCAGCGGAGGTACTCAGCGATGACCCTTTTCCTCAAGGACGAAGATGTGGCCCAGTGCGTGACCATGGACGCCATGCTGGAAGCCATAGAATCCATGCAGGGCCAATACGGCGACGGCCAAGCCCACAACATGACCCGCCAGAAGATTATCGCCGAAAGCGGCATGTTGTCCGTGATGGGCGGCGGCCTCTTTCACCAGGGACTACTGGGGGTCAAGACCTACACGGTGGTCAAGGGGTCGTATTCATTCCAGGTCAGCCTCTACGACGCGGACACTGGGGAACTTCTCTGTTACACCCAGGCCAACCGGCTGGGCCAACTAAGAACCGGCGCGACCACGGGCGTGGCGGTGAAACACTTGGCCAACCCAGGAAACGCCACGGTGGGAATCATCGGCACCGGCGGCCAGGCGCCCACTCAACTGGAAGCGGTGTCCAAGGTCCGGGGCATCAAGAAAATCAAGGCCTTCAGCCGCACTCAAGAGCGCCGGGAGGAGTTCGCCCGCAGGATGACCGACGCCATGGGCGTTGAGGTCTCCGCCGCAGCGACCAACGAAGAAGCGGTGCGCGACTGCGACATCGTGGTTTGCATCGCCACCACCATGGAACCGGTGGTTGCAGGGGCTTGGCTCAAGAACGGCAGCACCGTCATCGGCGCCGGACCGACCACCTGGCGGGCCCGGGAGGTTGATGAGGCCACCATCGCCCGCGCGGGAAAGTTGGTTGTGGACTCAACAGAACAGGCCACCCTCGAGGCCGGCGACCTCTGCAGCGCGGTGGACAAGGGGCTGCTCCAGTGGAGCAAGGTACACGAACTCAGGCACGTCGTCTCAGGGGCGGTAACCGGCCGGGACAGCAAGGACCAAGTGGTCTACGCCAAGATTATGGGGACCGGAGTGGCCGATGTCGCCGCCGCCAAACTGGCCTACGACTCGGCCAAAGCCAAGGGCCTGGGCCTGGAGATGGACTGGTAGCTGGCGCGAGGTCAATCTTTGACATATTTATGTCAAGCTGTCATACTGGTCATGTATGAGGACCACCATTCGAATCAACGACCAGTTGCTCCGGGATGCCAAGGCACATGCGGCCAGCGTGGGCTGCAGCCTGACGTCACTTATCGAAGACGCTTTAAGACAGGTTCTGTCCCGCCCAACGGCTAGCCCAACGCGAGACAGGGTTAAGTTGAAGACGTTCGCGGGCCGGGGACTGAGGCCGGGAGTGGACCTAGACGATTCCGCGAAGTTGCTCGATATCCTCGAGTCGGTAGATGGACCTGATTGACGTTAACGTTCTGGTTTACGCTTACCGGCAAGAATCCCCAGACCACGATGCCCACCAGCAGTGGTTGGAAAATGTAATCAATGGCGATCAAGGGTACGGCGTCTCGGACCACGTCTTATCCGGATTTCTTCGGGTCGTCACCCACCCGTCCATTTTCGATCCCCCTAGCGACTTGCAAGACGCACTGGAATTCGTCGCCCAGGTGAGAGACCAGCCCAACGCGGTCAGTATCCAGCCAGGACCCCGTCATTGGGAGATATTCACCCGGTTGTGCCAAGAATCCGGCGCCAGAGGTAATCTGATTCCTGATGCCTTTCTCGCGGCGCTGGCGATAGAGTCCGGCGGCGAATTGGTGACTACAGACCGGGACTACCGCCGGTTTAATGGACTCAAATGGCGTCACCCACTTCGGGATTAGCGGGCCCGGGCATGGAGATGGACTGGTAGTATTTATCCGGCGTTCAGATACTCTGCAGTCGTTGCGACGTTGTAGGATGCCGGTTCAACGGACAGGCTCTCAGCCGCCGCCCTGGCGGTGTCCAGGGAAGTAAAGCAGGGAATGTGTCTCTCCACCGCCGCCCGGCGGATGTAGAACCCGTCCCGCAGGACTTCCGGCGCGCCGGAGATGGTGTTGACCACCGCGCTCACGCTGCCGTCTTCAATCACGTCCACCACGTTTGGGTGACCCTCACGGAGCCTCTTCGTGGTCATGTTCACCGGCAGGCCCATGGCGGAGATCATCGCCGCCGTCCCCTCGGTGGCGTAGAGGAGGCAGCCAGCGTCATTGAGGTGCCGCACCAAGGACACGGCTTCCGCTTTGTGCTGGTCGGCGATGCTGAGCAGGACGCCGGTCCCCGGTTTGAATTCCATGTTGGCCGCCAAAAGGGCCTTGGTCAGAGCGCTTTGGAAGTCTCGGTCCACTCCCATCACCTCGCCGGTGGACTTCATCTCGGGGCCCAGGTGCCAGTCGACGCCCACCAGCTTGGCCATGGAGAACACCGGGGCTTTCACGCCCACCAGGTTTTGGACTGGCCATAGACCTCCTTGGTAGCCCAGTTCCTTCAACGTGTCTCCCAGCATTACCCGCGTCGCCAGCTTCGCCACCGGCACCCCCGTCAGTTTGGATATGAACGGGATGGTGCGGCTCCCGCGAGGGTTGACCTCGATTATGTAAACCGTGGTGGATTCGCCGTCGTCTTGAGGGGTCATCGGGCTGCGGTAGGCTGCGCCGCCGTGGATCACGAACTGGACGTTCATCAGGCCCTTAACTCCCAGGGCCAAGCCGATACGGGTGGTGTGGTCGACGATGGTGTCCATTTCCCGGGGGCTGAGGTTCAGGCCGGGGTAGATGGTCATGGAATCGCCACTGTGGACGCCGGCCCGCTCCACATGCTCCATGATTCCGGGGATCAGCACTTGTTCGCCATCACAGATTGCGTCAACCTCACACTCTTTCCCTTCCATGTACCGATCAATCAGCACCGGCTTGTCGGGGGACAACTCCGTGGCCGCCGTGAGGTAGTGAATCAGGCCGGTGGCGTTCTGGACAATCTCCATGGCGCGTCCGCCCAGAACGTAGCTGGGCCGGACCACGGCAGGATAACCGATGTTCTGGGCGACCTGCAGGGCCTCTTCCACCGAGGTCACTGCGGCTCCCGGTGGCTGCGGTATGCCCAGTCTAGAGAGAAAGTCCTCGAACTTATGCCTGTCCGAAGCGATGTCGATGGCCTCGGCGCTGGAGCCGAGGATGGGCATGCCGGCCATGGCCAGCGACTGGGAAAGATCGATGGCCGTTTGGCCGCCGAATTGCACCAACGAAGGGGGCGGCACGTTGTCCACCTCTTCGTTCTCCAGGATGTCTCGCACCGATTCTTCGTCCAGAGGCTCGAAATAGAGCCGGTCGCTGGCGTCGAAGTCGGTGGACACGGTTTCCGGGTTGGAGTTAATCATGATGCTGCGGACCCCGGCCTCGGAGAGGGCCCACGAGGCATGGACGCTGCAGTAGTCGAATTCGATGCCCTGTCCGATGCGGATGGGGCCGCTGCCAATCACCACTGCCTTCTTGCCTTCCAGAGGCAGAGCCTCGTTCTCTTGGTCGTAAGTGCTGTAATAATAGGGAGTGACCGCCTCGAATTCAGCGGCACAGGTGTCCACCGTCTTGTAGACCGGCCTCAGGTCCCACTGGTGGCGTTGATTGCGCACCTGTTCCGGCAACATGTCCGCCAGGGTTCCGACCTGACCGTCGGAAAAGCCCATCCGCTTGGCCGACCGTAGCAGGCTGGGGGTGAGTTGTTCGCCGAGCAACCGGCGCTCCATATTCACGATGCGCTCCAGAGCGTTGATGAACCAAGGCTCAATGAAGGTGCGCTCCACCAACGCGTCCACCGATGCGCCCTGCCGGAGCGCAGACATCAATGCCCACAGCCGCTGGTCATTGGGACCTAGGGGCAGCCGGTCCAAAGACAATTCTCCGTCCGAGCGTTCTGGGCGCCAGGACGGGTCTTCCCAGAGCAGGGTGCGGCCGCCCAGTTCCAGGGAGCGCGCGCCCTTCTGCATGGCTGCTTCGAAGGACCGGTCGATGACCATGACCTCCCCGGTGGCCTTCATCTGGGTGGTGGTGGAGCGGTCGCCGTTGGGGAACTTGTCGAAGGGCCACCGCGGGATCTTGACCACACAGTAATCCAACGCGGGCTCGAAGGCGGCCTTGGTGCGTTTGGTTACCGCGTTCTCGATCTCGTCCAGTTTCTTGCCCACCGCAATCTTGGCGGCAACCCTGGCGATGGGGTAACCGGTGGCCTTGCTGGCCAGGGCCGAGCTGCGGCTGACACGCGGGTTTACCTCAATCACGTAGTAGGGAGATTCCGGATTCCAGTCCTGCTCCAGGGCCTTGGAGACCTTGGGATGGGGTTGTAGGGCGAACTGGACGTTGCAACCACCCTCGATGCCCAGTCCCCTAATAATCTTGAGACTGGCCGAGCGCAGCATCTGGTATTCCTGATCGCTCAGGGTCTGGCTCGGGGCCACCACGATGCTGTCGCCGGTATGGACGCCCATGGGGTCCAGATTTTCCATGTTGCAAATGGTGATGCAGTTGTCGCCGCTGTCCCGCATCACCTCGTACTCAATTTCCTTCCAGCCGGCCAAAGAGCGTTCCAGCAGCACCTGGGAGATGGGGCTGGCCGCCAGACCGGAGCGGGCGAAGTGCTCGAACTCTTCTTGGGTGTTTGCGATGCCGCCGCCGCTGCCGCCCAGGGTGTAGGCGGGCCGGACCACCAAAGGAAGCCCCATCCGCTCGGCGGCGTCCCGTGCCTCCCCAATCGTGTTGACGCTGATGTTATCGGGCTCGGGCTCTCCTATTTCGTGGAGAAAGGTGCGGAAGAATTCGCGGTCCTCGGAACGCCGGATAGTCTCCAATGGAGTGCCCAAAAGGCCGACGCCGTAGCGTTCCAAGACCCCGGCATCAGCCAGTTCCACGGCCAGGTTAAGGCCGGTCTGGCCGCCCAGGGTGGGCAAGATGCCATCGGGCCGCTCCCGTTCAATGATTCTCTCCAGGACCTCCACGGTAAGCGGCTCGATGTATACACGGTCTGCGATGCCCTGGTCGGTCATGATTGTGGCCGGATTGGAATTGACCAAGACAGTTGTAACGCCCTCTTCCCGGAGGGACTTGCAAGCCTGCGTGCCGGCGTAGTCGAATTCGGCTGCTTGACCAATAACAATGGGGCCGGAGCCGATTACGAGCACCTTATCTGGCTTGATCGGAATATCAGCCTCCATTTCCGCAGTGCTCTGCGGCCACGGCCCCATTCAGGGGTCCGAAATCTATGCCTGTAGATGTTATACCTGGCTGTGCCTTTTGGCTACACGGCCACCCTACACAATGGGAAGCACGCCCGGCAATTCAATCAACCCCCGCGCCTGCAGGGAGTTCAACAATTGGGAGACGAAGGAGCCGAAGAGCTTGCCGTCCCAATCGGCGGCATCTTCTCCGTGCACCGTTTGCTGGGTCCGGGGTGGGATCCTGAGGTGCACCGTCCCGGGGCCCTCGGGTTCAATTTCCAGACGTCCCAGGGGAAACAATGGCTGGCCCTCCATATTGGGGTCCATGGCGTTGATCACCAGGTCCCAGCGCCGTCCCAGCGTCCCTTTGCCTGCTCTAACTTTGTAAATGTACTCACCACATGAAAAGCGGGCCGATTCCTCTTCTAGCAATGAGGCAATCCCCGCGAAATCCACCTCCACATCCACATCCACACCCCCCTCCAGCAGAAACATGGCGAATGAAGACATTAAAAATCCTCCAAAAATAAAACGCCTGCTAGGGTCGGATCATGAAGTTTGGGCTTGTAAATTCGAGTCGCCCTACCTCTTTCGCTATTTGCTCAGTGGCAGCCTCCTTGGTCGATTCGGGCCATTGCGCCCTGATTTTTTTTGCTTCTGACAGTTGGGCTGGTGGAACGTTAGCCTTGGAAATCTTCGACCATCTCAATGAACTGGTCGAACAGATACTCGTTGTCCCTGGGCCCGGGTGAAGCCTCTGAATGATATTGTATGGTAAAAAGGGGCATGTCTTTATGGCGAAGGCCTTCCACAGTTTCGTCATTTAAGTTGATATGTGAGACTTCCAAGCCTGAGGGCAATTTCTCGGAACTGACAGCATAACCATGGTTCTGGGCGGTTATGTAAACGTGGCCGTCGGCCAGGTCTTTCACGGGGTGATTGCCGCCCCGGTGGCCGAATTTTAGCTTGAAGGTCTCGGCGCCCAGGGCGCGGGCAACAATCTGATGTCCCAAACATATCCCCATCACCGGGACGCGGCCCAATATCTGGCGGGTGTTGTCGACCACATAATCCAACAATTGAGGGTCACCGGGTCCGGGTGACAGCAAGATTCCAGAGGGGTTCATGGCCAGCAGTTCATCGGCCGGTGTGGCCGCCGGCACCACGGTCACCTGGCAACTGTGCCGGCGCAACTGCCGCAGGATGTTGTACTTGAGGCCGCAGTCGGTTACGAGTATCCGGTACTTGGCGTCTTTTTGGTCTTCATTCGGGTTCTGCCAGTCGTATTCCTTGCCAGTGCTCACAGTGGCAACGTAATCCCGGTCGCCGTACGGAGGTGTGTCCTGCAACCTCCTTAGCGCTGCATCAGGCGCTCCCGTGGTGATGATGCCCATCATCACGCCCTGGGAACGCAGCCGCCTGGTTATCGCCCTAGTGTCAATATCGCTGATGCCGGGGACTCCCTGGCTGGCCAGGAACTCGTGCAGGGTGCGCTCGCTGCGCCCGTGGCTGGGCTGATCGCAATGCTCCCGCACAATCAGTCCACCCACCTGAATATGGTCCGACTCGTAATCCTCGGCGTTGATGCCGTAATTTCCCACCAGGGGATAGGTGAGGGTCACCATTTGTCCGGCATAGGACGGGTCGGTCAGAACCTCTTGATAGCCGGTCATGCTGGTGTTGAACACCACCTCGCCAAGGCCGTCGGCCTCGGCGCCAAAGCCAACACCTTCGTGGATAGAGCCGTCTTCCAAGACCAGATAGGCTGGATTGTGCAATCTAGCGCACCCGCCCATAGTCAAATATTTGATTAATATTTCGCTCGCCGGCACCGGCTAGAGACTGACTTTCCGTCTGAGGACGCTGGTTAAGGTCTGGCACGAGGTTCTTCTATCCTCAGTCCCGGCCCTTGATAAACCAGGCTTCCCGAGGCGATTGTGGCCACCACACGGCCCTTCAACACGGTACCTTCCAAGGGAGTGTTCTTGCCTTTGGACTCGAACTCGGAGGTGTCCACCGTCCATTCTTGTTCCGGGTCGAACAGCACAATGTCGGCCGGGGTTCCCGCCTGCATCGAGGCCAGGTCCGCGTAGCTGTCACCCAGGACCCTGGCCGGACCGGTGGTCAACCGGTCGACCATGGCGCCCATGCTCAACTTCCTGCTGTGGACCAATTGCAAGGCTGAGCCCAACGCCGTCTCCAACACGCTGATGCCGAAGGCCGCATCATAGTAGGTCACCTGTTTGCTGGTCAGGTCGTGGGGCGCGTGGTCGGTGGCGATGCAGTCAATCACCCCATCCACCAATGCCGCTACCAAGGCGTCAACGTCCCGTTGGGCGCGAAGTGGGGGATAGACTTTGGTGCTGGTGTCATAGGCCGCGCCGCTGGCCGCGTTCGTAGGTTCACCTTTACTACCCAAAACCCATTGGTCGGTGATGGTCAGATGATGGGGGCAGACCTCGGCGGTTACAGAAATGCCCCGCTCCTTGGCTTCCCGGACCAACGGCACGCTGCCCGCCGTGCTGACGTGGGCCACGTGGAGCCGCCCACCGGTGGCCTCGGCCAAGGCTATGTCCCTGGCAATCATGGTATCTTCGGCGGCGGCGGGTATGCCGCCCAGTCCCAGGTGTGTCGCCACCGGGCCTTCAGCCATCACGCCGCCGCAACACAGCGAGCGGTCCTGGCAGTGGTTGCTGATGGGCAGCCGCAGGTCTGAGCTATAGGTCAGGGCCAGGCGCATCAAGTTGGCGTCATATACCGGGTCTCCATCGTCGCTGAAGGCCACCACCCCGACGCTGGCAAGTTCTTCCATCTCGGCAAGTTCGTGGCCCTTCCGCCCCTTGGTCACGCAGCCGATGGGCAGGATACGGACCAGAGAATCGTGGCGGGCCCGCTGGTGAATGAATTCCACCACTGCGGCATTGTCGATGGGCGGGTCGGTGTTGGGCATGCAGCAGAGGGTGGTGAAGCCGCCTTTGGCTGCGGCCCTGGAACCGGCGGCGATGGTCTCCTTGTACTCAAAGCCCGGCTCGCGCAGGTGGCAGTGGAGGTCGATAAAGCCCGGACTGGCCACCAGACCGGACCCGTCGATGACCCGGCAGCCGTCGGGTATCCGGTCCACACCCAGCCTTCCGGTGGCCAGGATCTCCCCACCACTCAGCAGCACATCGCCCACCCGGTCTAACTGACGGCTGGGGTCGATGATCCTGGCGCGCCGTATCATGATGATTTCCGTTTCCACACACCTCTCCCGCGTTCTGGTTTCCGGATTCTGGGGCCTATTGGGTTATTCACTGGTTCCGCTGGTCAACATGAAGAGCAGGGCCATGCGCACGGCCACACCGTTAGTCACCTGTTCCTCAATCACTGAGCTTCCCCCGTGCGCGATGCTGGCACTAATCTCGATACCTTCGTTGATGGGGCCGGGGTGCATCACCATGGCGCTGGGATTGGCCTTGGCCAGCCGATCATCGGTGAGCTGCCAGCGGCGGATGTACTCCCGCAGACTGGGCAGGAATCCGGCATTCTGCCTCTCTTTTTGGAGGCGCAGGGCCATGACCACGTCGGCCCCTTCGATAGCCCGGTCCAGATCGGTATCCACCTCAACCAAGGACGCGATCTGGGAGCGGGCGATGCTTCCGCTGGAACGGAGCAGATCGGGCGGCATCAGGGTGCTGGGGCCGGACAGGACGACTTTGGCCCCCATCTTGGCGAAACCCCAGATGTTGGAGCGGGCCACCCGGCTGTGGAGGACGTCCCCAACCATGACCACCTTCAGCCCTTCAATGGAACCCGGTGAACCAGGGTTGCCGGAACCAAGTTTGTCCTGCACCGTGTACAAATCCAACAGGGCCTGGGTCGGATGGGCGTGGAGGCCGTCTCCCGCGTTGATGATGCTGACCTTGTCCAGATGCTGGGCCAACAGATAGGGGGCACCCGAGTGGGGGTGGCGCACCACGATGGTGTCTACACCCATGGCCTGGATTGTCAGTCCGGTGTTGAGCAGTGATTCGCCCTTTTCGGCGCTGCTGTCCGTCGCAGCCACGTTGATTACGTCGGCGCTCAGCACCTTGCCGGCCTCTTCGAATGAGATCCTGGTGCGGGTGCTGGCCTCGTAGAACAGGGTCACCACCACCCTTCCCCGAAGGGCTGGGACTTTCTTGATGTCCCGGCCGAGGACCTCTTTCATGCTGAGAGCGGATTCCAAGACGCCCGCAATCTCCTCCTGGGAGAAATCGTCCAGGTCCAGGACGTGCTTCCTCGGTGGCGATTTTACGGTCAGGGCGTCGTCGATGTCCGGGGTTTCGATTGTTCGGGAGAGGCTCATATCAGTCAGTCCTAATTCTCCCGATTTGAGTAGCGGTGTTACACATCAACGTCCTCTTCGGGATCCAAATCTTCCGGAGACTCTTGCTCTTCCTCGACATGGTCCTCAATCATCAGGGCTACCTCGTCGGTGCCGTCGGTCTCCATCAGGCGCACGTTCACCCGTTCATGAATGCCCGTGGGCAGGTTCATGCCCACAAAATCGGCCCGGATGGGCAGCTCCCGGTGTCCCCGGTCCAGTAGTATGGCCAACTGGACCTGTTCGGGCCGTCCAAAGTCCACCAAAGCATCCATGGCCGCGCGCACCGTCCGGCCGGTGTATAAAACATCATCGACCAGTACCACCCGCTTGTCCTGGATACCCATTGGTATGTCGGTGGGCTGCAGCTTAGCCGGGGCACGGGCCCGGAGGTCGTCCCGGTAGAGGCTAACATCCAAGGTAGCCACGGGGACCTCCACACCCTCGAACTCCGCCAGGTTGGCGGCGATACGGTGGCCCAGGTGGACCCCCCTGGTATGGATGCCCACAATTACCAGGTCCTGTGCTCCCCGGTTGCGCTCGAGTATCTCGTGGGCCACCCTGGCCAGGGCCCGGCGCAGGTCCTCTTGGTTCATTATCTGTCGTTCTTGCATGCGTTTACTTGAGGGGCCTTCTTCTAGGGCAACCCATTGGACAACCTAATCAGCGCGGGCCAATAAAAAAGCCCTTACCTTCAGCCGGCAAGGGCAACTTACGCATCGGGTGATTGGATTCCACCCGGCGGGGATTCGGGACGCTCAACTTTGCCAGCCTCTCGGGACCGTCTTAAAAGTGTGACCGCGTCTTGGTCAGACCGGCCGCACGACCCTTGTGATTTATTCGGTTGTGTCTTTATCTTAACAGAGCGGGTGTCCTCAAAAAAGGTGAAACCCGGCCCAATCCAAGCGTCAATATCTGGACGCCGGTCTACGCCGAAACTCGCTTCCGGCGGTTGGACACGTAGTCAACGAGAAGGTATTCGCCCAGGTTGGCGGCGCTGCTATAGAAGGCCCGGCCGCTGTTGATGCGGGTCATGCGGTCCACGAAGTTGACCAACTGATAGTTGTTTTCCAGCATGAAGGTGTTAATCAGGATGTCTTCTTGGGTGCACCGGCGCACCTCTTTCAAGGTCTCCAATTCAGTGCGGTGGCTGGGCGGATAGGCGAAGAAGGCCCGGTCGCCCTCCAGGTGGGCAGTGGGCTCACCGTCGGTTACAACCAATATCTGGCGGCTGCCGCCCTTCTCCTTGGCCAGCAATTTCCGGGAAAGCATCAAAGCGTGGTGCAGGTTGGTGCCCGAGACCCAAGCGTTCCAGTTGCATTTGGCCAGGTCTTCCTCTTTTATCTCGCGGGCGTAGTCGGAGAACCCGATGATGTAGAGGGTGTCCCTCGGGTATTGGCTGCGCATCAGAGCCATCAGCGCCAGGGTGACCTTCTTGGCCGCCTGCCAGTTGTTGAACAGACCCATGGAGCGGCTCTGGTCCAACAGAAGTACGGTGGCGGTCTTGGTCATGTGCTCGTTGCGGTAGACCTCGAAGTCCTCGGGCCTGAGGCGCACCGGGACCTCCGGTGCGCCCCGGAGAACGGCGTTCTTCACCGTGGCCTGCAGGTCCACCTGGAACGGGTCGCCGAATTCGTATTTCTTGGTCTCGCCCAACACGTCGCCGTTGGCGCCCCGGTCGTCCATCTGGTGGTTGCCGATGCGGTCCTTCTTGAGATGGTCGAAGACCTCTTTCAGGGCCTTCTGGCCGATGCGGCGGATGCCCCGGGCGGTCAGGTCCATCTTCTCGTCGGCGGTCACATAACCCGCCTCTTGGAGCAGCTTCCTCAGCCGGTCGAGCTCATCGTAAGTGCGCCGGGCTTCGTCCCCCAGCAGCTCGGCCAGCTTGTCGGGGTCGATGTCGTCCAGGTTTCCGGAGCGCATGGCGTCCTGGAGGGACTGTTCCAGTTGGTCCAGTTCTTGGAGGCCGCGCATCATCTCCATGGCCTGGTCCATGGTCAGGCTGTCATCGCCCAGGAACGGGTACTGGCGGCGCAGATCGTCCATGGGCATCATCTGTTCCATGAAGGCGGCGAACTGGGCCATCTCCTGCTGGGTCTCGGGGTCCAGCGCCTGGGCCAGGGCGTCTTCCATCTCCCGGCGGGCTTCGGGCGACATGCTGTCCAGCATGGACTGCATCTGGGCTAGCTGCTGCTGCAACTGCTCCATCAGTTCATCGAAACTCTGGGGCGGGTTGTCGCCGAACATCTGGCCGAACTGTTGCATGAAACCGCCGAAGTCCGGTTCCTGTCCGGACATCTTGTCCCGCATCATCTGGTTCAGCTGCCGCATCATCTCGCGGGTGGCGGCCATGTCCTCTTCCGACATGCCCCTCATTTGGTCCATCATCTGTTGGCCCATGTTCTGGGCCATCTGGCTCTTCAGCATGTCCAGCAGTTCTTGGAACTTCTGCTGGGCCTCGGGGTCCATGAAGTCGTACTCCATGTACTCCTTGAGCTGACCCCCAAGACCTTCCGGCAGATTGTCCAGACGCTCCCGGTTGTGTTCGGCGCGCTTCTCCAACAGGTCGTACAGGTCTTCTTGCTGGGCCCGGTCTTCGCCGTGGTTGGACTCAACCTGTTCCAACGCCTCGTCCAGCCGGCGCTGGATGCCCTCGCGCTCGGTCTTGATTATGTCTTCGAGCCGTTCCTTGAGGTCATCGACCACCGAGTCCATGTTGTGCTGTTGCAGTTGTTGCCGCCGCTGGTTCTTCAACTGCTCCATCAGCTCCCTGAGGCCGGGCATCTGTTGACCGTCGCGGTTCTGGATCCCCTGGCGCAACATGTCCCGCAGTGCCTGCATGACGTCGCCTTGGTTGAGGATGTCCTCCGAGAGAAGGTCCATCAACTCGTCGGCGTCCAATTCGAAGATCCGCTGGCTGCCGTCCCATTGGGAGTACTTATATGTGCGGTAGAGCATTGCGCCTTCCTCGCCGGCCGGCCCGTTCACAACCTGGATACCAGGCTCATCATACCTGGGGGCTTCGAGCAATAGCAAGGTTGATTAGCGTATTTTAGCTTCGGATTCACTGAGTCGGGGCTCCGGTGAGGTACCCTGAGCCCATGCTATAATCGCCCGTCCGGGTCCAGGCCTGGCCAATGGCGGACCGGGCATAGCCGATGGAGGTAGGCAAAATGCTCAGCCCGTACACGGTGCTGGACCTCACTGGCGGCCGGGGCGACCTGGCCAGCATGCTGTTGGGTGACATGGGCGCCACGGTCATAAAGGTGGAACCTCCCGCCGGCGCGGCCGGGCGGAGCGAACCGCCGTTTATCGACGGAGGTCCGGAGTCGGAACGCAGCCTGCCTTTCTTCGCATTCAACCGGAATAAACAGGGGATTACCCTGGACCTGGAAGTCGAAGCGGGCCGAAACGCCCTGACGGGCCTGGTAAAAATGGCGGACTTATTGTTCGAATCAGGCCAGCCGGCCACCCTGGACAGCCTGGGATTGGGCTTCGATACGCTGAAAGAGATAAACCCCAAGATCATCCATGTGGCCATCTCTCCCTATGGATGGGACGGCCCCTACGCCGATTACCCGGCCAGCGATCTGACCATTGCCGCCATGGGCGGTCCCATGGGCCTCCAGGGGGTGCCCGAGCGGGCTCCGATTCGTATCTCAGTGCCCCAGGTCTGGCTGCACGCCGGGTCAGAAGCCGCGACCGCCGCCTTGACCGCCCATGCCCTGATGCTGCGTACCGGACAGGCCCAATTCGTTGATGTCTCCGCTCAGACCGCGATGATGGCGACCATGCTTCAAGGGGTGTCCGCCCACGCCATTCAGGGGTTCGACTACAACCGCGGCGGGTCTCTGCTCCCCCTCGGACAGGTTACTTTGCAAGTGGTATTTGATTGCGCCGACGGCTATATCGTACTCATTCCCAGCGGTCCCACGCTGGCGGTGATGGTGCCCTGGTTCGTGGAGGACGGCTTAGTGCCTGAAAGTTGGATCGACGGCGAAGAATGGCCAACCTACCACTACCGCCTGCTCCAAGGTCAGCCCACATCCTACAGTTTGGAAGAGGTGCTGGACGCGATCACCAAATACGTCGCCAAATACACCAAGAGCCATCTGCTGGAGCGGGGCCTGCGGGAAGGAGTGAGCCTGGCTCCGGTGAACGATATCCAGGACTTGACCGGGTTCCAGCATCTGGAAGAACGGGGGTACTGGTTGCCGGCGCCCCTGCCCAATGGCATTGAAACTCGGGTGCCGGGGGTGGTTGCCCGTATGTCGGAAACCCCCATGAGCGTGAGGAGTTGGGCCCCGGCGCTGGGTGAGCATAACCGCCAAGTCCTGAACTCCATGCTGGGACTGAGCGATGAGGAAATAAATCTGGCGACTGGCGGAATGGCCGGTTAAAGGAGCGCATGATGGCAATTCCGTTGCCCTTCGACGGACTCAAGGTGGTTGATATTTCGTGGGTGCTCGTCGGACCGACTTCGGTCAAGTACCTGGCCGACCACGGCGCGACTGTAGTCCGGGTCGAAGCGGCCACGCCCTTGGATATTCTGCGCACCGCCGGTCCATTCAAAGACGGCGTGGCAGGCTCCGACCGCTCCCAGTTCTTTGCGGAGTACAACTCCTCGAAGTTAGGGCTGTGCCTGGACCTGAAGAACCCGGCCGGACTGGACATAGCCAAACGGCTCATATCCTGGGCCGACGTTTTCATTGAGAGCTTCAGGCCAGGTATTGTGGACTCCCTGGGCATCGGTTACGAGACTGCCCGGCAATTGAACCCCTCAATCGTAATGGCCAGCACCTGCCTTATGGGGCAGACCGGCCCCGCCGCCGCCTTCTCCGGATACGGCTTCCACGCAGCGTCGATCGCCGGTTTTTACGAGACCACCGGTTGGCCGGATCTGGCGCCCGACGGACCATGGGTGGCCTACACGGATGGTGTGTCCCCCCGGATCTTGGCGACCAGCATCATGGCCGCTTTGGACCACCGGCGCCGGACGGGCCAGGGCCAGCACATTGATGCCTCCCAGCTGGAGATGTCACTTCATTTCCTGTCCCCACAGATCATCGACTACAGCGCAAACGGGCGGTCGGTCACCCGCAACGGGAATAGGTCTCAATACTTCGCGCCTCAGGGGGCCTACCCCTGCGCCGGGGATGACCAGTGGTGCACCATCGCCGTGGAGACCGAAGACCAGTGGGAGGCGTTGCAGCGGGCAATGGGAGGCCCGGTTTGGGCGCAAGACGGACGGTTCGATTCCATGAAGGCCCGGCTGGAAAACCACGACACCATCGACCGGCACATCGGCCAATGGACCAAGGACCAAGACCCAAGGGAGTTAATGCAGTTGCTGCTGTCCCACGGGGTGCCGGCAGGGGTGGTGCAGCGGAGTAGCGACCTTGAGACCGACCCACAGTTGGCCCACCGGAAATTTTTCCGGCACTTGGAGCATCAAGAGATGGGCACGGTGCCCTACGCCGGTCACCAGTTCCGCATCCGGGGCTACGACAACGGGCCACGCTTCCCGGCGCCGGTTCTGGGCCAGCACAACGAGCAGGTGCTCCGCGAGGTGTTGGGGATGACCGACGACGAGGTGACTGAGGCGGTAATAGCCGAAGCCATCATGTAGGCCCAACGGCCTAAAGCACCATTGCGCCGAGGATGTCTTTGAGGTGGGAGAGGGCCCACTTGTGGGCCTCGGGGTTGAAGCTGGCCACACAATCTGACGGCACCTCGACGGGGTAGTCCCGGTTGCGGGCATCCGAGGTGGTGTGGAGGACGCAGATGTCGGTGCAAACGCCGCAGATGATTATCTTTTCCGGCGAGCCGGCGCCCAGTCGGGCTTCCAGGCGGGTGTTGAAGAAACCGCTGTAGCGGTTCTTGGGGATGACGTTGTCCCCGGTCACAAATTCCGTCAACTCGGGTATGACGTGGGGTTCCTCGGTGCCCTTCACGCAGTGGACCGGGAATATCTGAAACTCCAAGTCGTCTGTGTCGTGGTGGTCCGAGATGAAGAGAACCTCCGATCCGGCGGCCTGCTCCCGGGCAAGCAGGCTGTGGACCCTGGGTATGATTTCCCGGGACTCGTCGCCGCAATAGAGATTGTGGCCGGGCTCCAAGAATCCTTTAACCATGTCGATGACCAGCACTACATTTGACATGTTTCTGTCCTGCCTTAAGGTCTGGGCGGCGGGGTATCAGTCGGCGGACGAACCGGCTGTGGAGGCGGCGGCGGTAGATCCCTGGGAGAAGGCTCTGGCGGTTGTTTGGGATCAAAGGGCTCACCGTCCACCAGCAGTTCTTCGATCACCGCAGAGCCGCCGGAGCTAACGGCAACCCGCACCTCCACATCGGTCGCGCCTTCAATGATATGCCCGGTCCCCTCGGGAATGAAATAAGTGTCTATGCCGAATTCCAACCGCCCTCTCGAATTAACCGTGCCTTTGATGAACAACCGGTCTGAGCCCGGTCTTTCCATGAGGTACTGCCTCGCGAGCCAGACGCCATCCGCGCCTTCAAATAGCTCAACATAGATTGTATCGCCCCGCCTGCTGGCAGCCCAGTCGGGCAGTTGGGCAATCTCGTAGTCCAAGATGGCGAAGTCGCCCTGAAGCAGCGACCGGGGGTCGATGGGCACGGTCTGGAGCAGCCCCGTGGTGCCGGAACGGAGGACATCCTCTTTTACGGCGATAAAGGCGAGCAACAGGATGATCTGCCCGGCCACCGTGGCCCAGAAGGCTATCTTGAGGGGAAGGTTCATCTGGGCCCTCCCGCCGTTCTGATGCGCTCCAGCATCTCCTGCCGGCCCCGCTCCACCAAGTAACCGCCCAGCAGAAGGATCACGCCCGCCGCCACAAAGATCAATGACCGGTCCAGCAGCCCCCAACTGTATTCAAAGTAACGGGCAATGATGTTGATGCCGATAAAGAGCAGGCCGATGTTGACCCAAGCCTCTCGTCCCCGCAGATACCCCGACACCAGCACGCCGAGGAGGGCGAGGGCCAAGAGGGCGTTGAAGACCACGGCATAAAGGACTTCGCCGCCGCTGTCGACGCCGATTACCACGTAGGCCGCAGCCAGCAGCACGGCGATGGCGATGCCTTCGATCCCGTTAAGTGTGAACGACGTTTCGTTACGGCGGTGGAGCCAGCCGGTCGCCAACACCAAAGCCAACGTCAAAGCGCCGGCCGCCGCTATCAAGATACGGAACGCCGTCTCAGTATCGCCCTGGACATAGAGACCACCGTCGGACGACAACACATCCTTGAAGGTCAGGATGAAGACCGCCCCCAAAGCCGTGATCAGACCCACCAGTTCAAAGACCTCTGAATAAGGGTGGAGGGTGGGTATCTCCTCTTTCATCCGTCCGAGGGCCAGGACAAATAGCCCCAGTATCAGGAACAAGGACGCGGCCAACACCGCCTCGCCCCGGGAGATGTCGTCCATCCAATCGGGCAGACGGAAGCCCACCGCCAGAAAGAACAGCACCAGCCCCAGGAATTGGATCGGCTGGGACTTGACGATGTAGACCAGGGGCAACACGCCCAGGAACCAGAACAGCATCAACCGGGGGTCGTTCACATCGACGTTATAGACCTGGCCCACCAGGTGCACGCCCGCTCCGTAGATGATGCAGGCCAGCAGCACCATGGCCGAGCCGACCCGGCGGTAGCCGCGGTGGTAGCGCAGGTAATAACCAAGTCCATGGCCGGCGATGATGGCGGCCAGGATTAGGCCCAGCTTCGGCCACCGGCCGATGGCGTCCCAGTTGGCGGCGAAGAAGAGAATGACGCCCAGCCCCACCAACACTGCGCCCACGATGGACAGGCCAGTAACCAGCCTCCCTTGGGAGCGGTAGGACTTGGGGGCGAGCTCCGAAGGAGAATAATTGCCGAGGATTGCCTGTCCCTGCTCGGCAGTGATTATGCCGTCGCTCTCCCAGCGGGACACTTCCCTGGGCAGCCGTTCCAGAAACTCTTCGTCTCGGGCGTTTGATTCGTAATCCGCCATGCTACTATCTTAGGCAGGAGACACCCGGAATGACAGTTGCATCCGAACCCTGGAAGATTAAAAGTTGGATGCTGCGGGAGCAAGGTTGTAGAACAAAATCCAAGCGTGGCTACCGAGTACCGTCTCGCCCCCTATCCTAACCTTCCCCCGTGCCCGGTTGCACATCGGGGGTTGGCTGCCAACCATTCATGGTCGCGTGGAATTAGACCTAACGGCTGGACAGGGCTCCTTGGTCCGCGGCGAACCGGGCGTCCTCGGCCAGCATGCTGGATAGGCCAACAGCCTCGAAGCAGTCCTCCAGGCTGACCATGCTGTCCATCAGGTGGGCGGTGGTGCCCTTCTCTTTCAACTGGGCCATGACCTGACCGACAACGTGGGTCACCGACAATAGGGCGCTTGCCGGGTAGATGACGATCTTAAACCCAAAATTCTCTAGTTCAGAGACCGAGAGCAGCGGAGACTTCCCGGTCTCGACGAAATTGTAGAGCAGGGGAATGTCCAGGTTCTTGGCGGCCCGCTCCACCTCCTCCGGCGTGCGCAGGGCTTCGACGAAAAGAACGTCGGCCCCGGCCTTCATGTACTCCTCGCAGCGGCGCATTGCGTCGTCCCAGCCGGTGACGGCGATGGAGTCCGTGCGTACGATGATGGTGAAGTCGTCGTCGGTGCGGGCGTCCACCGCGGCCCGAATCTTCTGGACCATGTCCTGTGTGGAGATGACTCCCTTGTCGTCCAGGTGGCCGCAGCGCTTGGGGGATTGTTGGTCCTCGATATGGATGGCCGCCACGCCGGCCCGCTCGTACTGCCTGACGGTCCTCCGCACGTTCAAAACCCCACCGTAGCCAGTGTCGGCATCGGCAATCACCGGCACATCGACCACCTCGGTGAGAGCAGCGGCGTTGTCCACCATCTCGGTCATGGTGGCCAAGGCCAGGTCCGGGTAGCCAAGCCGCGCCACCGATGTCCCGGCTCCAGTCATGTACACCGCGGGAAAGCCGGCCTTCTGAATTATCTTGGCCGTGAGGCAGTCATAGGCCCCCGGCGCCTGGATGATTCCCGGTCCGTCGAGCAGTTGGCGGAACTTGGTGGTCGCGCGCATACGGGCCTCCGGTGTGGTGCGGAATTTGGCGAAAATGGGGTGGCGGTATTATAGATCGGCCCAGGGGGA
Organism: Dehalococcoidia bacterium; assembly: GCA_965237595.1. Lineage (GTDB taxonomy): Bacteria > Chloroflexota > Dehalococcoidia > Lucifugimonadales > UBA3495 > UBA9611. The sequence goes on from CBDEFY010000003.1 coordinate 69,260, forward strand.
AGGAAGGTGGAGTATGGGGATTATGAAGGGGTGGATCTGTAATTCCCTGCCAGCCATCGTTTAACTTCCTGCCGATCAGGGGCACGTGCTTCTGCGATGTGCATTCGCCTTCGGGGGCGACGAATCAATCGTGTTACTTCAGCAGCAGCTTTTCTGACTCCGACTGACGCCGTTTCGCGAAGGCGGTTTCTACCTTCGCCAATCTGGGATTCTGTGAAGAAGCCTTTGGCGGCTCTCGTCCGAAAGAGAGCACGCGCGAATTCTAAATAAACGCCCTCGGCCCTGTCATTATAAACGCGCTCGGCCCTGTCATTGTTCAGGAGATTGGCGGACAGATCACGATGGAATGGCATGGAAAGGATGATGTTTCGCACGATATCTACCGATGTTCCGACATCAAAATCTCTAACGTAGTACACGGAGAATTTCCCTTCTACACTTGAGGATTGCAGTTCGAACGGCACCGAGAGGCGAGAATCACTAATTATTTCAATCCCAATTGGTAGTTTTTCAGCAACCGCCACCTCATCTGCAAACAGATAACTATAACGAGAATTTCTACTCAGTTCATTCAGCATCTTGAGGTGGACCCAATTAGTTGGACAGGTTTGGTGCAAAACTAAGTGGGAGTTCCGCCGTCTTTCCAAGGTCTGAGAACGCTCCGTTCGGTGCCCGTTTCCCATTGATTGACCGTTCATCTGATGGCGCCAAGTCTCCTTTGAACACCTCAGCCGGTGTCCGGTAGCCCAAGGCCTGGTGGGGTCTTTGGTTGTTGTAGAAGCTGAAGTATGCGTCAAGCCCGGCCTTGGCTTCTCGCCCGTTGGAGTAGGCTTTCAGGTAGACCTCCTCGTACTTAACCGTGCGCCACAGCCACTCCAACAAGATGTTGTCGGTGTAGCGTCCCTTCCCGTCCATGCTGATTCTCACTCCGTGCTGCTCTAGGAGACCGGTGAAGGCTTCGCCGGTGAACTGGCTGCCCTGGTCGGTGTTGAAGACCTCTGGCTTCCCCTTGCCAAGCGCTTCCTCCAATGTCTCGACACAGAAATCAGCATCCAAGGTGTTGGAAAGACGCCAGGCCACCACGTACCGCGTGTACCAATCCATGATGGCCACCAGGTATAAGAAACCCTTGGCCATGGGGATGTAGGTGATGTCGGCGGCCCACACCTGATTTGGTCTGGTGATCTCCATGCCGCTCAGGAGGTAGGGATACACCTTGTGCCCTGGCCCCGGCTTGCTGGTCCGGGGCCACCGGTAGATGGCACGTAGTCCCATGGTCCGCATCAGACGCTGGACCCGCTTCCGGTTCACCCTGTGATCTTGAGTGCCCAGCCAGACCCTCATGCGCCGCGACCCGTAGAAGGGGGTACTTAGGTACTGGTGGTCCATCGCCTTCATCACGGTCAGGTTCTCCGAGCAAGTCCCCTTGCGCCGGTAGTTTAGGCTGGACCTGCTGATGCTCAGTAAGGCGCACTGTCTCACTGTGGACAAGGCTGGGTGCCGCCGGTCCACCATCTCCCGCCGCCGCTCCCGGCTCATGGACCGAGCCTCTCCGCCAAGAAATCCCGCTCAACCTTCAGTTGGCCGATCTGCTGATAGAGCCGGGCAACAAGGACCGCATCGCTCTTCTGGCGTTTGTCTTGGTTCCCACCAAAGACGCCGACCGCTCCTTCCAACAAGGACTTCTTCCAGGCCTGGATCTGCCCGGGATGGACCTCGTAGGGGGCGGCCAGTTGGGCCACCGTCTCTTCACCCTTCACCGCTTCCAGGGCCACCTTGGCCTTGAATGTTGGGCTGTGCTTCCTCCGCTCTTTTGACATGTCCCACTCCTCCCTCACAGCAACAGCTGTGGCTATTTTAGGAGCAGAACTCTCACTTAACCACCTGTCCGAATTTCCGGGTCCACCTCATCTCGCCAAGCACGGAAGTCCATTCAACAGGCCGTTCCTCTCCCTGTTCAACGGCCGAAACCTCACATTCCGTAACCTTTGGCGGGAGGTACTCTGTCGTTGGGATTCCCTGTCTTGGTTTCAATCTCCGCCGGAACCAAGCAATTCGAGGTGTTTTCAACCATTGCCATATTTCTAGGTTCGTCTTATCTCCAGCACGAACCAGCCCAAGACCAGTGATAGCGGAAGCGCCGAATCCAGCTCCTAGAATCCAAGCCTCAACAATGTCGAAAACGATGAGCAATGCTGCGACAGCCGAACCAGCACAAAATAACACCACGATTCCGACGTAGCCCGCTCTAAGTCTTTCTGAATCCCAAGTTAAGCTCATTTCGACAATAACCAAAGACCGAGGGTACCCACTCCTCCCATGATCATCACAAACCCAGTTACCCAGAAATCCCCCGCTTAAGCGGTAGCTATGCCCCCAGCAATCAATCCTCCAACACTAGTGAATACTAGCCAGTCTCCAAGGGCTATCCTCATCAGTAACCATTATACGCTGCGGTTGACCGGACCGACCCCAACGCTTTCGTGCTCCGCGATAGCAACACGACCAAAAAACTGTTGGGATGACCTGATAATCCGAGAATCAGGCAATCATGCCGCCGTCGATGGTCAGAACCTGGCCCGTGATGTAGCTGGCGCCGTCGCTGCACAGAAAGACCACCGCCTCGGCCACGTCCTCCGGGGTGCCGAACCGGCCCATGGGTATCCGGGCCAGTATCTTCGCCTGGGTCTGCTCGGAGAGTTCCTCCACCATGCCGGTGGTGATGTATCCAGGGGCCAGGGCGTTGACTGTGACCTTACGGGTGGCGACCTCCCGGGCCACCGCCTTGGTCAGGCCCACCAGTCCGGCTTTGGCGGCCGCATAGTTCGCCTGGCCGGGGTTCCCGGAAAGCCCCACCACCGAGGACATGTTTATCACCCGTCCCGATCTCTGCCGGACCAGGTGGGGCATGACATAGCGGGTGCAGAGGAACGCGCCACGCAGGTTCACGTTTATGACGCTGTCGAAGTCTTCAGGCTTCATCCGGATCAACAATTGGTCCTTGTTGATGCCGGCGTTGTTCACGAGGATGTCGATGCTGCCGAAGTGTTCCACGACCTGTTTGACGACGGATTCGGCGGCTTCTTCTTGAGAAACGTCCCCGCCAACCAGAATGGCTTCTCCACCGGCCTTGTTGATCGAATCGACGACTTTTGAGGCGGCATCGGAGCTGGCGTGATAGTTAACACCGACCTTGGCTCCAGCCTCGGCAAGGCGGCAGGCGACGACAGCTCCGATGCCCCGGGAGGCTCCGGTGACCAGTGCGACCTTACCCCCCAGGTTAATGCCAGAGGTTTGGCCAGGCATGGGGTGGCTTTACCGGCCCGCGCCGCTGCCGGTCACTTTTTCCCCGCAGGCTTTGTTCCCAGGGGCATTTTCCCCAGGATTTTGGTTCATAGAAGCTAGGTCTTTCCGCATGATGTCGACCATGCCCAGTTGCACATATCGGACGGCGGTATTTACCGCAGCCAAAATCTCATCGGCCCGGCTGGAGCCGTGGCCCAATATCACCGGACCGTTGACCCCGAAGAGCGGGCCCCCGTTGGTCCGGGTGCGGTTGGTCAACTGGAGCATCTCGGCGGCGAAACCGGAGACGCTGGCTTCGTCCACGGAAGAGCTAAGGCGTTTCTTGGCGAACGCCGAGAACGCCGCGCCGATACCCTCGGTGAATTTGATTAGGATGTTGCCGACGAATCCGTCACAGATGATGACTTCGGCTTTGTCCGTGAAGAAGTCCATGCCTTCGACGTTGCCGACGAAGTTCAGATGGCTGTTTTGGAACAGTTGATAGCTCTCCTGGACCTGTTTGTTGCCCTTGGCCGATTCAGAGCCGACGCTGAGCAGTGCGACCCGGGGGTTCTTGATCCCCATATAGGTGCGGGCAAAGGAGACTCCCAAGGACGCGAAGTTGAGCAGGAGACCCGGGCGGCAGTCCAGGTTGCTGCCGATGTCCACCAGAACGGTGTTGGGGGCCAAGCCCAGGAACGGACCGCCCAGGCAGGGGCGCTCCAACCCCTCCATCAGGCCCAATGTCAGGACCGCACTGGCCATCGACCCGCCGGTGGAACCCATGGAGACCACAACGTCGGCTTCACCGCTCTTGACCAAACGGGTGGCTACGACCACCGAGGCCTTGGGCTTGGTCTGTAGCGCCTTGATCGGGTGCTCATCGTCGCCAATCTTATCTTCAGATGCCACAACGCTGATGGACAGGGCGGACACGTCATGGTTGGCAAGTTCCTGCTCCACCGGGCCTTGGTCCCCCACCAGTATGATTTCAACGTTGGCGGACTGGGCGCCCAATACAGCGCCCTTCACGGTCTCCGCCGGGCCGTGGTCTCCGCCCATGGCGTCCAATGCGATCCGCACCGGCCCCGTCCCGTTATTCGTCTGTCTCTGCATCTGTCCTTTCCTCGTTTGACCCGGGCCCATAGAGGGTTGCCCGGACCATTCGTCAAAGGTTCCTGCCCTTTTTAGTTAAAGCCGGTGATTCATGTTATAGCTGGCAGTGCCCGCGAGCAATTCCTGCCCGCTGGCGCAGTTCCTAACACCCACCGAATAGGTCCAGGACGAACCGTGTTCCTTGGCCAGATTACCCCACGCCTCGACCCGGTCGCCCAAGTAGGCGGCGCCTTTGAATCTGACCCGAAGTCCCCCCGATTCCAGCCAATCCCGCCCGTGGGCAGCGGCCATCATTTCGGATACGAAGGCCAAGGTGAGCATGCCGTGAGCGATGATTCCGCCGAACTGAGTCTCGGCGGCGAATTCCGGGTCCAGATGCATCGGGTTGTCGTCGCCCGAGGCCTTGGCGTAGGCCTTCAGTTGCTCCTGGCTGATTTCTTTCGAAACCACCGGAAGGCCGCTTTCGGCAGCGTTGGTGTCCAGCCCTTTGGATTCTCTTGGCGTTCTTTCAGCAGGCCCGCCGCCAGATGGTCCACCGCTGGGCAAAAGAACGGTGCTCTTGGAGGTCAGTGCTAGCACTCCACCGGACTCCACGTTGCAGACGGCGGTAATGAACTCCAGGCCGGAGCGGCGGCGTGGATTCTGCAGGAACGCGCTGACTTTTATCTCGCTGCCGATGGCAACCTGCGACAGTGTCTCCACTTCCTGCAGGCTGTGAATGGCGCCTGGGGGGAGGGACATTTGGTGGAGCAGTGAGCCCAAAGCCGAGGCTGCCGAGTACAGGGGCGGCGCGATACCGGTCTCTTTGTAGATGGGTAAGGGATCACCCACCGAGCCCAGGTACTCGTCGACCGAGTCCTGCGTCGCATTAAACGACCCCAGGTCTAAGTTGCGCTCAGTCTCAAGCAGCAATACCAGTCCGCCCCCCTGCGCCGGATTGTCGCCATTCCCCAAGCGACATTCGGCAAAGTCCAAGATGGGGCCGCTTTCCCCATTACTATTTCAATACTGCCTGTTCAATACTGCCTGCCGGATCGCCCAGCAGGCCCGATTATACCTACGGGCAGGCTCCCCGGCAACATTAGGTACCCCCAGCTACGGCAGCTTTGATGCAGGCCTGCAGTATGGGATTCGGCAATGCCAGTCCGGCGTTCCAAAGGTCTCTATTGCAAAGCTGGGCAGCCGCTCAGAAGTTCTCTAGGGCCAGACCGGCGATGTGCTCTCCGATGGCCAACGACGAGGTTGCGCCCGGCGACGGGGCGTTCAGCACGTGTATTGCGTCCCGCCCCTGAATGATGCTGAAGTCGTCTAACAACGAACCGTCCTTGGCCACCGCCTGGGCCCGGACGCCGGAGCCGCCGCTGGCCAGGTCCGAGTCCTTGATCTCAGGCAACAGCCGCTGCAGGTCGCGCAGGAACACCCTTTTGCTATAGGACCGGTAGACCTCGCCCATACCTATCCTCCAGTACTTCAGTGCCATCCTCCAGAAACCGGGATACGCCAGGCTGCCGAGGCTTTCGCCCAAGTCGAAATCCCGCTTGCGGTAGCCCTCCCGGCGCAGGGCCAGCACCGCGTTGGGCCCGGCCTCAACACGGCCGTGGATGTTGCGTGTGTAGTGCACGCCCAAGAACGGGAACCTTGGGTCCGGGACCGGGTAAATCAGCCCTGAGACCAAGTGGTGGCTCTCGGGGCGCAGCGTGTAGTACTCGCCCCGGAATGGGATTATGCGCACGCCCAATTTCTCGCCGGTCAGGGTCGCCACCCGGTCTGCGTAGAGCCCGGCGCAGTTGATGAGATGCTTGGCTTGGAGGGTCCCCTTGGGTGTCTCCAAGGCGATGGAGCCGGTGGGGTCGGTGGGTCTGGTGATTTTTCGTACCGGGGCCCCGGTGAAGATGTCGCCGCCAGCCTGTTGGAACTTATTGGCGTAGGCGGTGGCCACCTTGGTGAAATCGACTATGCCGGTGTGGGGCGCCCACAGGGCCTGGACCCCAGCGGCGTGGGGCTCAATCTCCTTGAGCCGCTCCGGACCGACTATTTCCAGGTCGGGCACTCCGTTGGCCGTTCCTCTTTCGTAGAGGTCCTGTAGACGGCCCCGTTCGGACTCCTCCAAGGCGACTATGACCTTGCCGCATTGCTGGTACTCAATCTCGTTTTCCTCGCAGAACTTTACTAGGTTGTTCAGGCCGGCCACGCAGAATTGGGCCTTGTGAGAGCCGGGCCGGTAATAAATGCCCGAGTGCATCACCCCACTGTTGTGCCCGGTCTGGTGTGTGGCCAGGCCTTCCTCTTTTTCCAGCACGGCCACCCGCCATTGGGGGGCGCGGGCTGCCAACTGCATGGCGGTGGACAGGCCAAGGATGCCGCCTCCGATGATAGCGATGTCGTACCGGCTCGATTCCATTTATGGCCTCCTCTTTTCGGGTCTAAATCTCTGGCCGAAGTAAAGTTGAAAAGAGTGACGCTAAGATTAGTCCGCCGGGCTGGGCCGGTCAAGGTGGCTCGGACTTCCCATTTTCTTGACCCTTGGCGCGCCATGCAGTATTTTTGAACGTGGCTCTACCCAGGTGGCCCTGCAGCCGGCCGTAATTTGGGGTAAGACTCTGGGTAGATGGGAGAACCACATGCACTTTGGCGTATTCATGGAGTTCGGCAACAGGGCCGGGGTCGGCGAGGCCCAAGCCTTCCAGGAAGGGTTTCGTTTGGTCGACGCGGCCGAGGAGATGGGTTTGGACGGCGTCTGGCTTGCCGAGCTGCATTTCAACCCGGTCCGCTCGGTGCTCTCGTCTCCGACTAGTGGTGGCCAGCTCAATCGCCACCCGCACCAAGAAGCTAAGAGTGGGCATGGCCGTGCAGGTGCTGCCTCTGAACAACCCCCTCCGCATCGCCGATGAGGTGGCCACCGTCGACCATATCAGCGAAGGCCGGTTCGAGTTCGGCATCGGCCGCAGCGGGTTCGCCCGCTCCTACGACGTTTACGGCATCCCCTACAGCGAGAGCCAGGAACGGTTTGCCGAGTCGTTGGAGATTATCCTGCAGGCTTGGAAGGGCGAGGAATTTTCCTACCAGGGCGCCCATTACACCGTGGAGAACGCGACCGTCTCGCCGACCCCTTACCAGCAGCCCCATCCCCCGCTGCGGATCGCCGCCAACAGCGGCGAGACCTTCACCCGGATGGGCCAGGCCGGCCACCCCATTTTCGTCGGACTACGGGGTATGGACATCCCCGAGTTGCGTCAGAACGTGGACGAATACCGCAGGTGCTGGCGAGAGGCTGGGCACCCCGGTGAGGGCGACGTGTCCCTACGCATCCCGGTATACGCCGGAGAAACCCAGCAGCAGGCATTGGATGAGCCGCTGGAAAGCATCAGCGGCTACTTCGGCCGTATGGGCACACTGTACCGTGAGTCCGCCGGAAAGGCGGGCCCCGGAGCCAACGACCCGGCCACCGAACTGCGCCAGGGCCGGGCCGACCGGCTGGCCGCCCTCAGTTATGAAGAGATGTTGGAGACCAAGATTGCCTTCGGTACCGCCAATGAACTGGTGGACCGCTTCACCCAACTGAAAGAGGAGCTAGGCCTGGACGGCGTGGTGGCCGAGCTCAATGCCGGCGGCCTGATCCCCGAAGAGCGGGTCCTGCGAAGCCTACGCATCATGGCCGAGAAGGTGATGCCAGCCTTCAAGTAAGCAGCCAGGATAGAGAGGACCGATTTGAAACTAGCAGTGTTGGACGATTACCAGGCGGCGGCCAAGGACCTGGGCGACTGGTCTCAGTTGCCTCCTGGGACCGAGATTGAGTATTTCCACGACCACATCGACAAGGATGACCAGTTGGTTGAACGGCTCAAAGATTTCGATCTGGTCATGGGGATGCGGGAGCGGACTCCCTTCACCCGCTCGATACTCTCCCGGCTGCCCAAGCTGCGACTTCTGATTACCACCGGCCGCCGGAACGCTTCCTTCGACACCGAGGCGGCAACCGAGTTGGGCATTGCGGTCTGCGGAACCGGCGGCGCGGGCGAAGGCCCCACCGAACTCACCTGGGCCCTGATTACCGCCATGCTGCGCCACATCCCGGAGGAGGACCGGCGGGCCAGGGAGGGCGCCTGGGGCACCACCGTCGGAGTTGGCCTCAAGGGCAAGACCTTAGGTCTTCTCGGCCTGGGCCACATCGGGTCGCTGGTGGCCCGGGTCGGTGTGGCCTTCGACATGAACATCATCGCCTGGAGCCAGAACCTGACCGCCGAACGGGCCAAAGAGTGTCAGGCCACCCTGGTGGACAAGGACACCCTATTCAAGGACTCGGACATCGTCTCGGTCCACGTGGTGCTCAGTGACCGCACCAGAGGACTGGTCTCCGCCCATGAGTTGGCCCTGATGAAACCCACGGCCTATTTGGTGAACATCTCCCGGGGGCCCATCGTCGACGAAAAGGCCCTCATCGACGTGCTACAGCGGGAGGCCATCGCCGGGGCTGCCCTGGACACCTTCGACATCGAGCCCCTGCCCGTGGACCATCCCCTCTTCAAGACCCCCAACACCCTGATTTGCCCTCACCTGGGCTACGTTACCGAAGAGGGATACCGGGCCTTCTATGCTGGGGTGATCGAGAATGTCCGAGCCTTCGTCAGTGGTGAGCCGGTCCGGGTAATCAACCCCGACGTGCTCACTTCGTCCCAGTTCCGGGGTTACGACTAGTCTCCGGAACTATCCAGTAACCAAGGAGAGTAACAACATGAAAGCGGTCCGCTTAAACGAGTTCGGCGGCTTGGACGTATTGAAGATTGAGGAGGTGGGGGAGCCCACTCCGCGGCCCCACCAAGTTTTGATCAAGGTGGACTCAGCCGGGGTGAACTACGCCGACATCGTTCGCCGGGGCGGCAACTATCCCGGCCCCGACCTTCCCTCCTCCATGGGGTTGGAAGCGGCGGGCACGGTCACGGAGGTCGGCGCCGAGGTCAGCGGCGTCTCCGTGGGACAGAAGGTGATGGCCATGGGACCGGGCGGCCAAGCTGAATACGTGGCCGTGAACGGCAACTTTGTGTTCCCTTATCCCGACACCCTTGACCCGGTGGAGGCCGGCGGCATGCCCGTCGTGTTTCTGACCTCCTACCACCTGTTGAAGACCAGGGGCCAGTTACAGCCGGGCCACACGGTGCTGGTCCAAGCCGGGGCCTCGGGCGTGGGCACCGTGGCCATCCAACTGGCCAAGGCCTGGGGCGCCAAGGTCATCGCCACCGCTTCCACACAGGACAAGTTGGAATTGTGCCGGTCTTTGGGCGCCGACGTGACCATCAATTACACCGAAACCGACTTTGAAGAGGCGGTCAAAGAGGAGACGGGCGGCGCCGGTGTGGAGTTGGTCCTAGAGTGTGTCGGCGGGCCGGTGCTGGAGAAAAGCGTCCGTTGTATCTCGTCCTACGGGCGGCTGGTTAGCTACGGCAACGCCTCGGGCACGCCGGCCAACCTGGCGGCGTCGGATATAACCTCCAACAACCGGACCGTCATTGGGTTCAGCATCAGCCGCTCTCCCCAGGGCACTCTGGACCACAAGGCGGCCATGGCCGAGTTGTTCCCCATGATTGCCCAGGGCAAAGCCAAATTGATTGTCGACCAAGTGCTGCCCATGTCCGAAGTGGCCAAGGCCCACCAGCACCTGGCCAACCGCGGCACCCGCGGCAAAGTGATTCTCACCCCATAAACACTGCCGATGTTAGGGCGACTCTTTCTCCCAGATAACCTCTAAGACCGCCACCCGTCTCACACGGCTGGCTAATTCGCCGAGACAGTGGCGGCCGCAGGCGCCCGCTGGTCCGCCCTCTCGGGAGTCACCAATAGCAACAGAGAGGGAAGAACCGCCAGGGAAGCGGCCAGCGCCAGGAAAATCATGATGGCCGTCAGGAATCCAAAGGACGAGAACATGGGCATCGGCGCGAGTCCCAGGATGGTGAAGCCTACGATACTGGACACGGCTGATGCCACCAGAGCAACTCCAGTCCCATCAGCCGCCTGCCGTAAAGCCTGCATCTCGGTCGCCGCTCGGCTCAGTTCCTCCCGAAAGCGCTCCGTCATGTGAATCGAGTAGTCAATCCCAACGCCGATGGAAATCGCCCCGATGGTGGCCGTCACGAGGTTTAAGCTGAACCCTAACAGATACATTAGGGCATAGAGCCAGGCCACCACCAGACCTATCGGGATAATTGTTACCACCGCGTAGCGCAGGGAGCGCATGGTCAGAAGAAGCAGTACCAGGGCTGCCGCCGCCGCGATGGGCAATGACGTCTGCAGGGATTTGGTTGTGGCATCCAGCTGACCCTCACGGACGAAGGCCGACCCAGTTAGGCCAACCCGGCTAAATTGCCGGTTTTGGCCCAGGACCTTCAGGTCTTCGACCAGCGACTCCCGGGCAGCCTTTACCACCAACTGATTACGAGTGCCCAGGATGCCGACCTGCAGAAGCGTCACATTCTCTTCGCCGCCACTGGGGTCGTGGAAAAATTGGGGAATTATAACTCATCCTTGACAAAATGGGAGAGCTTCTTGAAGATGGCAAAGTACTACCTGTAATAGACAGACATTACACGTTGGGTGAGGTTGCTGAAGCTATCCGCTATCTTGAAGAAGGACACGCCCGAGGAAAAGTCGTCATCAAGCTGCCTGACAAGGGCTGGCCCTCGGGGCTGTAGACCATGTCTTCAAGCAATGCCTGCCCGATACCCTGGACCACTGCGCCATGGACCTGGCCTTCCGCCAGCATCGGATTAATGATCGTTCCCGCGTCGTGGACCCCCACGTATCTTAATATCGTGATGGCTCCCGTTTCTCGGGAAACCTCCACCACCGCTACGTGAGCGCCGAAGGCGTATGGGCTTTTGCCCAAGGTGTGGCTTCCGTGGAAGTCCAGGCCCGACTCCTGGCCGGGCGGTAGGAGTTCCTCGGTGTAAGCGGCCTCCGCCAACCGAGTGAACGGAACGGTTTTTTGAGGATCGCGCCAGCTGAAAGCCGAACCGTCCTGAAGGACCACGTCTTCCTGTGAGCAACCGAGCAGATGGGCGGCGATGGCGTTTAGCTTTTGTTGCGCTTCTTGCAGGACCACATGAGTGAAGTGCCGCCGGCGATCAAGCCCCGGCTGGCCCCTGTGCGCCCACCGGCCGGAAGAACGTCGGTGTCGCTATGCAGCACCTGCACGTCGGCCGGAGTCACCCCAAGCACGTCCGCGGCCATCTGGGCACAGGTCGTCTCCGTACCCTGGCCATGGGGCGAAACTCCGGTGTGGACCGTCACCTCTCCTTTTCGTCGGCATACAAAGCATTCCAGGTATTGAAAAGTTCGAAGTCCGTAATCGCTCCCCCATGGTTGCTTGGCGGTACGGCTCTACCACCGATGGGAAATGCAGCCAGAAAATACTTGGTTACTCTATCGCATTCCGGCGCAGTCCGGTCCTGTGGGGCCAGGTGAGGAGGAGACTGTGGAGGCGGTCTCCCAGGTTCCGTCATCCGAGGCCGTGTGGTAGGCTGTTTGATGCAATCCCTCTAGGAGCACGCCCATGATTATCGACACCCACACTCACGTGGTCAGCAGCGACAAGGTCAAACATCCACTCGACCCCGGCGCACGGGGATGGTCCACTGAGGTCAGTAACGACGTCGAGGACCTGATCACGGAGATGGACAGGGCCGGCGTAGCGTGCGCTACTTTGGTGCAGCCCAACGGCACCTACGGCCTCGATAACTCCTACCAGTGCGACAGCGCCAAGCAGTACGCCCCGCGTACTGTGGCCGTGGGGATCCTGGACCCGGTTGCGTCCGATGCGGCGGACAGGCTTTCTTATTGGGTCAGCGAGTATGGCATGTTGGGCGTGCGCCTCCAAACTCAGGCCGAGCACGACGATTCCCGCTGCGACGCTCTTTGGCAGCGTGCCGAAGACCTGGGCGTCCCAATCTCCATCGGCGGCGGAGGCCAGCCGGACAAGGTTGACCGGATGCGGAACGTGGCCGCCCGGCACCCCGGCGTCATTTTTGCCCCGGACCACTTCGCTGGCTGGAGCGGCGCCGAGGACAAGGCCGCTATAACGACCGCCCTGGAGGGGCTGGCCACGCTGCCAAATGCCTACCTGCGTATCTCCAGCACCAGCCTCGGCTCTTACGCCGACCTGACCCCGCCCGAGAAGGATCTCTTCAGGCGAGTCATTGACGCCTTCACGCCCCAGCGCGTCATGTGGGGCTCCAACTTCCCATCATCACGTGAGGGCGGTTACATCGGCCAGGTGCAACTCGGCCAGACAGCCCTGCCTTGGCTCTCCGACGACGACCGCAACTGGATCATGGGCGAGACCGCACACAAGCTTTGGCCGATGCTGCAAGCGCCAGCCAGAGGATAGATGTCCTCCGTATTACCGCACGGTCACCCATGAGCACGTGAGGACCGCGAGCGCCTATGGGCGTCATCCTTAGTTTCCACCTGAATCTTGTTTCCAATACCGCCAAGCGTAGCATTTTTGGGTGCGGGAAAGGTCCTGGGAAATCCTAGCTTAGAAGACGAATTATTTAGGGAGGGTCCATGAAATATGACGTTATTATCGTCGGCGGGGGAGCGGCTGGATCGGTGTTGGCCAGCAGATTGGCCGAAAACGCGAATACCTCCGTCCTGTTACTGGAAGCCGGGCCGGATTACCCTGATCCAGCCAACATTCCGGACGAGATAAAGTTCGGCGACACAAGATTTGCCGAATCTCCAGACTCGGAACACAACTGGGCTCTGCGGGGGACAATCACCGGGGAGCAAGGGGCGATCCACGTGGCGCAGGGCAAGGTGATTGGTGGAGGGTCGTCCATCAACGGTCAGGCGATGCAAAGGGGATTTCCCGAGGATTTTGACGCCTGGTCTTCTCTCGGCAACGATGAATGGTCTTATGCCAAGGTACTCCCTTACTTTAGAAAATCGGAGCATGATGTCGACATTCGGGATGATTTCCATGGAACGGAAGGACCAATGCCGATAAGGCGCCGTCAGTCAGGACCCTGGCCTGACATCCAAAAAGCCTTTCATGCAGCCTGTTTGCAGGCTGGGTTCGGCGCCACGGAGGATACGAATGGCCCAAACCCATCTGGCGTCGGCGTGTCTCCTTCGAACAACCTGGACGGCATAAGAATGAGCGCTGCTATGACTTATCTCAATCCGGTGCGCCACTGTCTTAACCTTACGGTGAGGGGAGGGGTTTCCGTCAAGAAGATCTTGATCAAAGACTTAAAGGCCGTCGGCGTGGAAGCCGAAAGCGGGGGCGAGGTTTTCAATGTCGAAGCTGACCGCGTCGTACTGAGCGCCGGGGCGATAAAATCGCCCCACCTGCTCATGCTATCGGGAATCGGTCCCGAGGACCAACTTCAGCAATTTGGGATACCCACGGTTCAAGAACTCTCCGGAGTGGGACAGAACCTTTGGAACCACCTTAGCGCCCAGATTACCTTCAAGGTCAAAGAAGGAATCACCCTCTCTGGTGACGCCGATTCGGTTCACTTTAGTTTGCACTACACCTCCCAAGGGTCAAGCGCCGTCAACGACATGGTGATGAGAACCAACACAGTCATCGACGAGCGTGAAGAACGCGTCCCTGGTGTACGGACCAAGTACCTGACCGGTGAAGTACCAGCCGACCAGGCGGCAAGAATATCGTGTACTCTCGGTTTGCCGGACGGCTCGGGATACGTAAAGATGGCATCTGCCGACCCCGGGGCACAGCCGTCCTTCAACTACTGTTATCTCCAGCATCCAAACGACATTCGACGTGTGAGGGAAGGCCTGCGAATGGCGGTTGGTCTTCTGGAATCCGGCGCGTATAAAGACGTGGCCGACCACCGGATCCAACCAACGGATGACGTTCTGGCCGATGATGACGCTTTGGACCTCTGGATACGCCAAACCGTGGGAACAGCCAGGCACGTGTCCGGGACCTGTAAGATGGGTCCTGATTCCGACCCAATGGCGGTAGTTGACCAATACTGCAGAGTCAAGGGAGTACAAGGATTGTGGGTGGTTGATGCGTCGGTGATGCCGCGAGTTCCAAGGTCCGGTGGCGCCCATGCAACGGTTCTCATGATCGGGGAACGTGTCGTCGACTGGATTGCGTCAGGTTAATCCAGGCTTACCGCTCAAATAACAATTTTGCCCTGAACTAACGAATAAATTCTTAATTCCACGAGTAACTGCCAATGCACGGTAATGGTGATGTACAGATTGCTTGTGCGCCCACCGCCCACCGTCAAATTGGCCAGTATTTGAAACAATGTGGAAAACCCCGGTGTTAGGTTAGCTGCCAATTTGAAGCTTGGCTTTTGTGATCTCTGGAAGAGTCGCGGGATTCACCCACACTATCAACCAGGGTTATGCTAGACCAACTACCCAGCAACGGCGAAATGGAGTAGAAGCCAGGGACATTCTTTGAGACTCCGACTTTGTGTCATAGGTTGCGGTGGATTCGCCCGCACATTCGCTACATCTCTGGCGAACGCCCGGGATCAGGTGGAACTTTACTTCGCCAGCCGCGACTATGGGCGCGCCAAGTCGTACTGCGCGGAGTTTGGTGGCGCAAGGGCCTTTGGCTCATACGAGGCCGCCGCCGCCGATCCCAGGATACAAGCGCTCTACATCTGTACTCCCCATCACCTTCATCTAGAACACGCCCGGATCGCAGCCAATGCAAAAAAGCACATCCTACTGGAAAAGCCGATAGCCCGGACCATCGACGAAGCTCGCGCAATTATTTCGGCCGCCGATGAAGCGGAGGTGAAATTGATGGTCGCCGAGAATTACAGATTCCTTGGTCCGGTGCAAGAAGCAAAAAGGATCATTGATTCGGGCGCATTGGGCCGGGTTCGCCTCATCCAATTGCACGAAGAATACCCGTTCAATCCCAGCTCCTGGCGCAACGACAGGGAGCTAAATGGCGGTGGCGTCATGATTGACGGTGGGATTCACAAAGCCAGCGTCTTGGCCTATCTAGCCGGGCGGCCCAATCAGGTTTACGCCGTCTTAGTTCCGTCAGGTATCCCAGGGCTGGAAGCCGAGGACGGTATTGTCCTAACCACCCGCTCTCCCAATGGGGTAGTGGGTATCATCAATCACACTTGGAGCATCGGCAATGCGACTGAGCGTCCGTGGGTTAGGGTGTCCGGAGCACGGGCGAACCTAAACTTCGAGATGGGCCGTCACTGGCTGAACATCGACTATGGCAGTTCTCAAGAATCCCGGCATTTCGATTGCGACTTCCGGGGCCTGATACCGATGGTGCTGGAGTTTAGGCGTAGTATCTTGGAGAAATCGGAGCCAACCATGACCGGCGAAGAAGGTCTGAAAGACCTGGCCATTGTGCTAAAGGCCTACGAATCTGCGCAGACTGACCAACCACTTGAGATAGATTATTCCAAACAATAATTCGACGACGTTGATGACACGAACGCATCTGGCCTGCTGTTCGGTGCAGAGGATAATTGCTGGTCTAACGTGGAATCGTGGGATGCCCCCTATTGGCTGCAATTACCTGCCGAAGCCCATATCAGAGAGATGCTCCGGAAGAAGCGAATCGGCCACATGGCTAAGAATTTGGAATCGAACGGGGCCAAGGGGAAATCAGTCATCAGCAATCTCACTTTTTGCTGTAGCGGCCCCATTTGGGACCAAATTACTTGATGGGAATCTTAACGTATGGCAGGTCTTTGGAAGGGTCGATCTGCCGCCGCTCGATGAATGCGGTTCTCCGTTCCCGAGTTTCTTCTGACGCCCCGTAGTTGGGCTGGTGTTCCTGCATTGGCGTCAATTCCGGTACCTCAAAGTTGTCGTGGTTATTGAAAGATATCTTTTGCATCTGAAGAATCACCGGGCTGACGTTTTTGATGTCTGCGATCCATTGGTCAACCTCGCCCCACAGATGTTCCGGCTCAACCACCGCGTTGACCAGCCCCATGTCGTAGGCTTGTTGAGCGGTGTACTGGCGGCACA
>CBDEFY010000004.1:0-511928 GCA_965237595.1 Dehalococcoidia bacterium
GGGTAGAGTTACCCACAGAAAGGAGCAGATGTGTCCCAATTAGAAGTAAGCAAAGCAGAGGCCGCCGAGGAACGAAGCGAGCAGACCAGGTCTTTCGTCCGTACAGTGAAGGCGGCTGCCCGACGTAAGTACACCTCCGAAGACAAGATCCGAATTGTTCTGGAGGGCTTCCGCCGCGAGGGTCACAGTCAACGACCTGTGCCGGCGGGAGGGGATCAAGCCCCACTCCTACTACTCGTGGACCAAAGAGTTCATGGAGGCGGGCAAGGAGAGGTTGACCCGTGACTCGGTTCGGGACGCCACTCAGCATGAGGTAGGGCAGCTCAAGCGAGAGAACGGGGAACTCAAGGAGCTAGTGGCCGATCTGTCGCTGGAGGCGTACCGTCTCAAAAAAACGGCCATCCCCGTGCCCCAGGACGCCACCGGTACCAGCGGATGAGCGCCCCGGAGAAGGCAGAGGTAGTTACCAAAGTATCCTCGTCTCCCCTCCCCAAGCGAAAGGTCCTCAGAGAGCTGGGCATCCCTAAGAGCACCTACTACCGGTGGCTCAGACGCCAAGACCAACAAGGACTTGAGGACCGACCAGGAGGCGATCAGGCACCATGGAACCGTCTTACTATTCAGGAAGAACGCTCAGTCCTGTTATCAGCCAGAGAGATGCCAGAGCTGAGCTGCCGTCAGCTGGCCGCGTGGATCACCGACAACCAGGGCTTCTCAGTCTCAGAGTCCAGCGTCTACCGTATCCTGGGCAGGGAGGGCCTAGTGAAGCGGCCTGAGATGCGGTTGGCCGCGGGGAAGGAGTACCACCGCAAGACCACAGGACCTCACCAGATGTGGGCCACCGATGCCTCATACTTCAGGGTGGTTGGTTGGGGCTACTACTACCTGGTCACCGTTATGGACGACTACTCCCGCTTCATCCTGGCTCACAGGCTTCAGCAAGATATGACGGCCGACTCCTTCATCGAGGTGGTCCAGGATGCTGTGGACACGACCAGCATGGACCAAGTTCCAGTCACAGACCGCACCAGGCTGCTGAGTGACAACGGTCCAGGCTATGTCTAAAGAGCATTCAGGGACTACCTGGGGATGGTTGGCATCAAGCACATCCTAGCAACTCCTTTCCACCCTCAGACCAACGGGAAGCTGGAGCGCTACCACCAGACCATCAAACGGGACGTCAACCAGATGCCTTATGAGTTGCCCGCCGACCTTGAGGCTGCTATCGCGGCCTTCGTCAGCTACTACAACTACCGGCGCTATCACAAGGCTCTGGGCAACGTGACACCATCAGACGTGCTCAAGGGAAGACGGCAAGAGATCCTACAACGCAGGAAGGAGGTGAAGGCTCAAACCACCGAACGGCGACGACGCTACAACAGGGCCCTCAGGGAGCTCACCAGACCTCCATCCAGCCCCTGATCTCTCGGCTCCCAATGTGTCCCACTTTTGCTGGTTGCTAACAATTTGGGTTACTTGGCTGCCGAGGTTGCTTGTAGGCGGCAATTCGTGTGAATGGGCTAGTTGGTTCAAGGCTCAGCACGATGGGTCGAGTTGGGAGAAGGCCCCCAGTTCTTTCGACTTGTCTAGTTGGCTGATCACCCATACGAAGGGCATCAATGATGGACGTCAGCTATGGGAAGAGGAAGGCTATACGGTCTTTACTGAAGATCAGAACCATTTTACCCTCAAGGGGAGGGCGGCAACGCTTTCAGGTAAGCCGGATCTAATTGCTAGGAAAGGCACAGTTGGCACTGTCATAGACATCAAAACAGGAAAGCCTAGTCCTGCCGATAGCATCCAAGTCATGCTTTACATGTTTGCTGTCCCCAAAGCCTTAGGTCAATACAAGGGAGTCACGTTTGACGGCAAAGTTGTTTACAACGACCACGAAGTGGACATCCCAGCGTCCGCCATCGATGAGACTTTCGTTAGCAACGTTGCGGATTTGATAAAACGGCTGGCGGCTGATACCCCAGCACGTAAAGTACCAAGTGCCATTGAGTGTCGCTTTTGCGAGATTACATCGATTGATTGCCCCGAACGGCAGGAGGACGATGTGGTTGAAGAAGGTCTGACAGACGTGTTTTAGGCCAAGTATTCTTGACTCCCTTGTAATATTATGGTGTCAGTGTACCATAATATAGGTAACGAATCAGTATATCATGGCCAACGCTAAGAACGCTCCCGGCAAGCACTACCGCAAGGGGATTAGTCTCATTCAGGCATTGCAGCAGTTTGGAGACGACGAGAAGGCCGAGGCGTGGTTTGTAGTCCGCCGGTGGAAGGGCGGGATACGCTGCACCGAGTGCGATAGCGGCACCATTACTCCCAGGACTTCCAGGCGCAAGACGCCTCAGTACCACTGCAACGGTTGCCAAGCCAACTTCACGGTCAAGACGGGCACGATAATGCACGACTCCAAGCTACCCTTGAGCAAGTGGGCGTTGGCCTTCTATTTGTACAGCACGAACCTAAAGGGTGTGTCCAGCATGAAACTACATCGTGACCTGGACATCACGCAGAAATCGGCCTGGCACCTGGCGCACCGCATCCGGGAGACCTGGAACGACGAGACAGAGAAGATGGCTGGCCCGGTCGAGGTCGATGAGACTTACATCGGCGGCAAGGCCAAGAACATGCACAAGGCAAGGCGGGAAGCGGTTATCAGAGGCCGTGGGCCAGTCGGCAAGACGGCGGTGGTGGGTATCCGGGACAGAGAGACTGGCCAGATCGCCAGTGAGGTCGTGGACTCCACCGACGCCGGGACGCTACAAGACTTCGTGAAACGGCATACTGGCCCGGACACGATGGTCTACACCGACGAAGCACGGGCCTACATTGGACTCCCAAGGCCCCATGAGGCCGTCCGCCACTCTGTAAGTGAATTTGTCAGGGGAATGGCCCATACCAACGGTATGGAGTCCCACTGGGCCGCACTCAAGAGGGGATACGACGGGGTTTATCACCATATGAGCCCAAAACACCTAGGCCGATACATCACCGAGTTCGCTGGCCGCCACAACACGCGTCCGCTTGACACGGTTGACCAGTTGGGCATAATGGCGGCGAACGCGGCCGGTAAGCGGTTGACCTACGCCGAGTTGATAGGGCCGCCGGAGACGCGCCGGTCGAGGATGCTGTAACCCAAGATGACGACTATGGTTACAAGTCGCACCCAAGCCAGAGACGAGTTGCACAGCCGCTTTGTGGACCGAATCCAAGTCAATCCGTTTCTGAGCCGAAAACTGTGTCCTACCAGGGGAACAAGAAGGTTCCCGGCTTACGTTGGCTGAAGTACAAAGAAGGATTCTCCGCCGATTTAGTTGAAGGGTTCTTGGGTGCTACCTCTGCCAAGACACTTCTTGACCCCTTTTCTGGTTCCGGGACTGCACCTCTCACCGCCGGAAGCCTAGGAATCGACGCGACGGGCATTGAGATCCTGCCCGTCGGGCATCTGTTGGCCCGTTCTATTTCTGCCTCTTCCAACGGATTGCAGCGGCAGGACTTGTATGAAGCCGCGGACGGGTTGTTTGAAGCACTGACGAGTGACCAGTACAACCCAGGCTTGATGTTCCAACATATCCCGATCACGGAACACGCCTTTCCTGAACACACTGAGAAAGACCTGGCGAAAGCGCGAGAGCATTTGGCCGGAGTGACGGACCATTCTTTGCACACAGTGTTAACTCTCGCCTGTGTGAGCGTGCTGGAAGATATTAGCTACACCCGCAAGGACGGTCAATTTCTGCGTTGGGACCCTCAATCGGGGCGGGATGTAAAACCCAAACTACACAAGTCGTCCCTTCCGAGTCTCGCTGACGCGTTGAGCCCACGGGTTAGGGAAATCGCTGACGACCTTTCGGAGTTAAAGATCAAGTACGGTGGGACCGCCCCTGAGTTTATAGAGGGGTCGAGCCTAAATGAACTCCAAAAGCTGCCCGACAAGAGATTTGACGTGGTAGTGACTTCTCCACCCTATGCCAATCGGTATGACTACACCCGAATATACGCTCTGGAATTGGCGTACTTGGGATATGACTCGGAACAAGTGAAGGAACTGCGTCAAACTCTGTTGTCGGCAACTGTCGAAAACAGGTCGAAGCGTGAATTGTTGATGCGCGGATATGGTCGACTGGATAGGGTTAACCAAGCCCTTGATATGGCGGACCATCAGCTAGGGCTGCAAGAGGCATTGAGTGTTCTTAAGGAAGAAGTAGAGAACCTCAGCAATCGCAATGTTATTACCATGGTGGAAAACTATTTCACGGAAATGGCTCTAATTGTTGTCGAACTCGCACGGCTTGTTGTGCCTGGCGGCAATGTCTTCATGGTAAATGACAACGTGCGCTACCACGGCGAAGAGATTCCGGTGGATCTGATTCTGTCGGACTTTGCTGAACAATGCGGGTTCCGGTGCGAATCCATCTGGACGCTGAACCGGGGCAAAGGCAATTCCAGTCAAAAGATGGGGCGGTTCGGACGGCAAGAACTAAGAAAGTGCGTTTATGCCTGGAGGAAGTTGGGTGGTTAATCGGGATGTTCGCCTTGAGGAATCCCGACTGAGGGCACTCATTATCTCGGATACCATTCGGCGTCGTTCTGATGAGAGAGTACGCGAATTAATTCAGGGATTCACTGGCCAACTGGAGTTTGCCAGCCGTCTAGAGGACTTGGCTATTGCAGAAGAGGCATGGGATCACATTGTTCAAACGCAGATTGACCCAAAGTTGGTCTTTGCCCACCCGGACATATTGCGAGAGCATCCTCAAACCTCCCTGCATTATCGGGGAATTGCCACTTTGTCCCTCAAGAGGGTGTAGGCGATGGCGACTTCAGGCGGCAATTGGGAGGCAGGGACCTTAAGCCGCCAGCCAACAGTGGAACGGTGTGTTCGTGTTGCACGCACTTACAACGCCGTAATCTCGGTGGTGATCACTGGTTCTGACGGTCGGACGCTGGAGAACGGGTACAGAAACGTTCTGGCGACCATAGGCATTACCGAGGATGGGGCTTTAAGGAATCTTGTCGGTCAGGAAGGGGAGAGTGCGGTCAAGGAAGGCATCATTCGGTGGTTGGAGGGTGATGGTGCTGTTGTCCACCCGCGTTTCTATGAGGCTACTACAACCTTTGGCGAGGACGAGACCATCCGAATGGTCTATGGCTCCGAGCCGGACATTAAATTCGAGAGCCTGAATGCCCAAGGTGAATGGGGAATCATATCCACCGTAGAGATTAAGAGTGGCACCGATCCCGCTGGAGCATTGGAACGGCTGGGCGCAATCCAGAAGAGTTTCGACCAAACACCCGCTCGGTCCCGCAACTTTGCCGTTCTTGGTATCGTAACCCCTGTGATGCGGGAACGGCTTAACGAGTTGAACATGACAAGGGATTTCCTCTTGTACGACATCCTGAATGACGACGTGGCTTGGGAAGTCTTCATTATGGAGTTGTTCCACCACACTCTTCGGATAATCTAACCTGAGCAAGGGAGATAAGCTGTCGTTGCCGCCGGTAGACCCGCAGGCTTTGGTGGGAAATACGCAATCCCGGTTGGTCATGGCGTAGAGGGGGAAAGATGCCACGCAAGAAGAAGGATCGGGGCCGTCCAGTGAAGTACCCGATGCCGGAGCGGATAGACGCCGATCCGGAGACCATCGCTGAGGTCGTGCTCCGGGCCAAACCTAAAGAGACTTGGCGATATGAGCAGGAAGCCGGGCGCACCAAGCGGCCCAAGACGGATGGCCCGGCATGACTGTTGACGAAGCAGCACGAATATTAAGGGGAATGTATGATGCTGGCGCACAGGGCAGAGGCCTGATGACGACAGCAATTCATCTGTTCGGAATCAGATATGCTGATGACCTCTCTCGCTTGTCTATCAAGGAGATTCTTTTGCATGCTGGGATGAGCGACAAGTACCAAACGGAGGTTTCTAAGGGGATTAGGTTGGCGGGGTATGTGAAGGTGGTGAACGACTTTCCGTGAATAGCCCCGCACAGACCGGGTTCTGGTACACAAGTATATAATTCCCATATCAAGGGCCGTGCCAACCGGATGCTTTGGGGGTGCTGAACGGCGGCCGGGAAAATTCCATGGACCGGGGTAAATTGTGGTGGTCTGTCGTGCCGCGGCCGACGGCCAGCTTGGTCCAGTTGGCCCAGCAATTTTGGTCCTTCTTACTAGCTATTAACAGGCCATCTGGATGTTATCTGCCAAAGTGGGACTGTGTGATGATTTTCACAGGCAGGTTCCACAAAAAAGGAGAACGTCATGAAAACTTGGAGACGGTATTTGATCTTTATCGCATTGCTTGCGGTTTTCGCCTTATTGGGCGCCGCCTGTGGCGATGGTGATTCGGCTGATAACACCCATGTGGAAGATGACGGCCACAGCCATGCGGCCGATGAACTGGACGCCAAAGCGGTTGAAGGGGCATCCCTGGTCAATGGCAGCGAGTTTGTCGGCAAAGAGGCGGCCGAACAACCAAACAACCCTGGTCCCGCGCAAGTTACTTTAGGTGACGGGCCCGCGGGGATAGCGGGCAGCCGGTTCACAGACCCAGACGTGGAAATAAATCTGACCGCTGATGTGATTCAGTGGCAGGTGTTAGACGGAGAAACCGCAGAACTCTGGGGTTACAATGGCCAGTACCCGGGTCCTGAAATCCGGGTAACAGAGGGAGATAAGGTCAGAGTCAACCTAACCAACAACCTACCGGAAGCCACGACCATTCACTGGCACGGGTTGGAAGTTCCCAACGACCAGGACGGAGTCCCCGGCATAACCCAATCAGACATCGAACCCGGCGCTTCCTGGACCTATGAGTTCGTCGCGCCTAAACCGGGTACCACGATGTATCACACCCACTCCAATACTTTAGTACAGCTTTCTAGAGGGCTGTTCGGGGCGTTTATCGTGGAGCCTCGTGACGGTCTACCCCAGTATGACCGGGAGTACACGTTGCTGCTACATGAGGCCGCAGGGTTGTACACCATCAACGGCCACTCCTTTCCTAAGACGCTCGAGGACTCGCTTCTGAAGATCAAAGAAGGGGAACGCATCCTCATTCGGATGATCAACGCCGGACAGGCTCACCACCCAATGCACCTTCACGGCCACCAGTTCAAAGTGGTGCAACTCGACGGTAATCCCCTAACAAATCCGGTGGTGGTGAATACCCAAGACATTGCTCCGGGACAAACGGTGGATGTGGAAGTAGTCGGCACCAATCCAGGGACGTGGTTGTTCCACTGCCACGTGATCTCCCACGTCACCAATCGGGGGGTATACCCGGGAGGGATGCTGATCGCCCTTGATTACGAGGACCACACCTCCTACTTCGAGGAGCAGGCAACGGCCGATTAAACCAAACGCTAAAGTATCGGCAACTCCGGTGTCGCCTGGCGGGCGCCCTTTATAGAAGCGGCGCCCGTCAATTTGTTTTGGACATTTTTTCCATTACCTGTAGATTTTCAGGATTAAGACAGGAGTGCCCTACAACATTGAGTTGGTCAACACCGGGAACGTGAGGTATGGGTTCACCACCGAGGACTTCTTCGCCTCCGTCGCTTAGAGGAAGGCGGCGAGCGCCTAAACATACGGTTAAATCATTCGGGGTAGTCTAATTGCATCAATCGGCCCAGAAACTTTGGGCCTTCTTACTAGGTAATAACAGGCCATCTGGACGTTATCTGACAAAGTTGGATTGTGTGATGATTTTCACAGGTCATATTCACCGCTAAGGAGGAAATCATGAAAATTTGGAAACGATTCCTGATTTTTATCGCTCTGGTTGGGGTTGTCGCCCTATTTGGCGCCGCCTGCGGAGACGGTGATTCGGCCAGCAAGATCGATGCGAATGATGACGGCCACGCCCATGCGGCAGATGAGCTGGACGCCCACCTGAAATCCGAAGCGACTTACGTGGCGAACGCGGCCGACTTCGTCTCAGCCGCGGACTGGGACTCCATGTTAACGGTGAGAGTGGACATGTCCGATTTTATTTTCACCCCGGAATCTCTCACTTTAGAGACTGGTCAGCCCTACAAACTGGAGTTAGTCAACGTGGGGACCACGAAGCATTACTTCACCGCCGAAGGGTTCTACCAGTCGGTGGCCTTCCGCAAGGCCCAGACCTCTGAGGGAGAATTCAAAGCTCCATACTTCAAGGCGATAGAAGTCTTTCCCGGAGATCAGGTTGACCTGTACTTCGTGCCTGTAATCCAGGGCGCCTTCGGTTCACTGTGCACGATAGCCGGGCACGAAGAGGCGGGAATGCACGGCACCATCATCGTAACCGGCGAAGCGCACGCCTCGTTACCATCACCGGTCATGGCCATGGTGGCGGAAGGTAACTGGGTCCAGACCGCCTCTGATTTGGTCTCAGATGCTGACTGGGAAGCAATGGAGTCGTTGACAGTGGAGCTGTCCGATTTCAGCTTTGCGCCGGAGAGGCTCACGTTCAAGGCGGGCAAGCCCTACAAGCTGGAGATTGTTAACGTTGGAACGGTGAAGCATTACTTCACCGCCGGGGAGTTCTACGAGGTTGTGGCCTTCCGCAAGGCACAGGATAGCTCCGGCGAAATCAAGGCGCCCTACTTCAAGGCGGTGGAGGTCTTCCCCGGCGAGCAGGCCGACTTATATCTGATTCCCACCGAGGCAGGCACCTACGGTTCACTGTGCACGATAGCCGGGCACGAGGAGGCGGGAATGCACGGGATCATCGTGGTGGAGCCTGCTGACTAGGCCGGCTATCCGGGTTCCCTAAACTCCGCAGTCACTAAGCCCATATTTCCCAGTTAGGATAACAGTGTGATGCGGTATATAGGCAACGTTCTTGCTTTTGTAGTCGTCTCATGAACTTTTCACCAACATCTCGGCTATAATACATTCATTAGAATAGTAAGATTCTTCAGATAGCGTAACAACCCCGGAGGCACCTGATGGGTGACGGCGACAAAACCCCTCTCCGGCTCCAGTTCAACCCCAAAGTCCGTCTGGAGTTTCACGGTGCCACCATCACTTCCGATGCCGGACTCTTGCCCATTCGAGAGCTGGATGATGCCCTGGGCCTTACCCATATTGCTGCCGACTATCTCCAGGAAAGCCGCTCCGGTCGCAACATCCGACACCACCTCGTCCCGCTGCTCAGACAGTCCATCTACAGCCGCTTGGCCGGCTACGATGACACCAATGATGCCGAACGCCTTTCCCAAGACCCAGCCATGAGAGTCGTCGTGGGCTGGCAAGGATCAGACCGGAACGCCGCCAGCACCAACACCGTGAGCCGCTTTGAAACTGAAACTCTGACCCAACAGGACAACCTGCAGGGGCTGGCACGAATGAATCCCCAATGGGTGGAAGATGCTATGGCCCATACTCCACACCAGCGAGTGATTCTGGACATGGACAGCTCGGAGAGTCCAGTGCATGGCCATCAGGAGGGTGCCGCCTACAATGGGCACTTCGAGTGTGTCTGCTATCATCCCCTCTTTCTATTCAACCAGTTCGGCGATTGTGAAGGAGCGACGCTACGCCCCGGCAACGTCCATAGCGCCGAGGGCTGGCAGGAACTCCTTGAGCCGGTGGTGAAAAGATACCAGAGGAAGGGACGGCGGCTGTTGTTCCGGGGTGATGCCGCCTTTGGCAAGCCAGAGGTGTACGAGTACTTGGAACAAGAGATGATTGGGTACGCCATCCGGCTTTCAGCTAACGCGGTACTTCAGAGAGAAATCGCGCACCTGCTGGTACGACCTGCCGACTGGTCTTCCAGGAGGCCGATCGTCTCCTACTACGACTTCACTTACCAGGCCCAGAGCTGGAGTATTTCCCGGCGAGTAGTAGCCAAGGTGGAGTGGCATCAGGGGGAGTTATTTCCCAGGGTAGGCTTCATCGTGACCAACCTGAGCTATCCACCCAAAGGCATAGTCCGCTTTTACAATGGCCGTGGCACAGCGGAGCAGTGGATCAAGGAGGGCAAGTACGCCCTGAACTGGACCAGACTGTCCTGTCACAAGTTCGTGGCCAACCAGGCGAGGCTATGGCTGTTCGTTCTGGCGTACAATCTGGGAAACTTCATGAGAAGGTTGGCTTTGCCGGAGGATATGAAGCATTGGACTCTGACCAGTCTTCAGACTAGGCTGATCAAGACGGGTGGGCGACTGGTACGCCATGCCAGGAGGATGGTGTTTCAGCTTGCCGAGGTGCTGGTGACCAGGGAAATGCTCACCGGGATACTAGAACGGATCAGCCGGCTTCGGCTGGCACCTGGCTAGCTTGCTTTGAGAGCACCGGTATTTAGGACAGTTATGGGGTCGTCAAGAGTAAATGGGCCGCCACGAGGGAGACGCTTGGGCAAGGGCAGAGGATTTGGAATTTCTACGCTCGTTAGGACGATGGATATCCTATGAGAGTGGAGCAATTGAGTGAATCGGAGCGCAGTTGACGCGCTCAGGATACCGTACTATAGTTCCCGCCGCACAGGATGACACCGGTTCAGGGAAATCAGGTTGATCTGGGAAATTCAGGCTAAGACCACCGCCCTAAGAGATTCTCCGGGCGGTGGTCTTATGGCTAATGGACCGCTTGAATGGCGTTGATTCAAGGGATGGAGTGACCCAGGCGTGACTCGATGTTCTCTTCGATTACCTCTAGATGGTGGTGACACCATTCTTTGGTGTGGATAGAGCCGGTGGAGGCCATGATGCACTCCTCGTCTTCGCACTCGTCGTCCTCCCCGTGGTGGTTGGCGCCGAGAAGATGTCCCATCACATGAACGATGAGCAGGGGTCCCCATTCCGGGTGTTTGGGGTAGTGCTGTACGATCAATTCTCCGCCCGCCCGTCTGGCCAGCCCATCGAACCGGGTGGAAGTGTCGGCGGTGATGGCGATGAGCAGATTCCCCGAAACCCTCCTAGTCTGCGTCTCTGCCGCGGCGAGGCGCTGGGAGATATGACCCCCAGAGTTATCTGAGTCCCAGGTCTGGAGGGACGCTACATCAATCTCGATTCTCACCGGTGCCAGTATCCGGTTAACGTTCTCCAGCATCTGGCGCACCTGACTCTTCCAGTGGAGGTCGGCTTGCTCAATGAAATTTTCGTCGACGGTTACGTCTGCCAAAACGTGTAGCTTGCCCCCGGGCCCTTCGTCCCAATCGACGTCCACTCCAGAGAGCAAGGCCCCTTCGTGTGCCGCGATGCTGTAATCCTCGTCCGGAGCGGATCTGTCCACTAGATAGACGCGCTGGTTCTCGGACAGGCTGACCGGGAGGATGAACAGGGTCATCGCCACGGCCAGAGTCAACATTCCGACACCCAGGGAGGACCGGGAGATTCCGGCTGTTCGTTTCATCACTTGCGTCCCTCCCGAGATAGTTTCCCCGCTTCCTTGGGGGCTACCCCAAGACGGCGTCCAGTATGAACCGGAAGAACTAATTGCTCACGGTCATGTAATTTCCAGTGATGAGCAACACCTCGAATCAAGCCATCAACAAGCTCTGCCCGACCGGGGCTGACTTTCTTGGCCCTCCGGGCCGCGGCCGACGGCCAACCTAATCCAGTTGGCCAGATTGTCAGTGTCCACGTCCTTCAGGAGGTAACCATTCACCCCGGCCCGGTACGCTTGACGTCGCTCATCGGGGTCTAGGAGCCTGTCTGGGTAATTGCTAATGGGAGTTGGGGCGTTAGGGGTAAGTCTTTGCTGCCGTCGGGGCTCCTGATCAGCGGGCGTCAAACATAGACTCTTACGCCACTACTCGACTCCCTGGCTTAGTGTGGCTTGTTTTCAGGGCAGAGAAGAGCTTGAGCAGGTTGTGTCCGGCGCATATTAGCTTCCACTCCAACTTCACCTTCTCTAATCCTCGGAGCAGAAACTGCCGGAAGCCCCGGCCCTGTTTGATCTGCCCGAAGACCGGCTCCACCGTCCCCATTCTCAGGGCGTAGCGTTGCCGACCCCGCTGGGTTCTCAGCTTTCGACGCATCCGGTCCGCCGTCGACAGATGCCTGGGAATCCGACCTCGGGGTGCCGACGGTATCACCGTTCCATGCCGGGTCTTATCTGGTGGGATGAAGGGGTCTACCCCCAGGGCGTATAGCTCTTCTACAGCTTGGGCCGAGTAGTAACCAGCATCGGCTGATGCCTCTCTGGGCAGAGTGCCGGTATTGTCTTCGATCTCCTTCACCAGGGGTAGGGCCCAGCCGTGGTCCGAGGGTTGCTTGGTAACATCGGCCGCCACGATGACCTGATAAGCGCTGTCCACCGCCGCCTGACAGTTGTAAGATTGGCTGAACTCCTTGCCCCCGGGCCCTGGCATTATTCGGGAGTCCGGGTCGGTGAAGTTCCGCTGGGCCTTATCCTCCGGGACTTCCTTTCCGTGGATTTGGGCCTCCGCTTCCAGGGCCTCCTGAGCCTCTCTAATCCTTTTCAGTCGGCTTTCTCGAAAGGCCAACTCCACGGGTAACTCATCCCCGCGACGGTCCTTCCCGTAGCACCGGTCCTCCGCTTCGTCCGCCTCCTGAGCCCTCCGAAATAGCTCCTCAACCTCAGCCTCCAGTCGTGCCCTTTTCTCCTTCATCTTGCCGTAGCTCATGGCCTTATGCTTGGAAGCGTTGGCCTTCACCTTAGTCCCATCCAGGGAAACGTGCCCCAGCTTGGCCAGCCCGGCCTGCCGGCATAGTTCCAACACCTTTAGGAAGAGACCACCTAGAGCTACCAGGTGCTCCTTGCGGAAGTCGGAGATGGTGCGGAAGTCGGGAGTGTTATTGGCCGCCAGCACTCGGAAGGCGATATCCTCATGGAGACGCTTCTCGATGCGCCGGGAGGAGGGCACCCCAGCACAGTAGGCGTATACCAGCACCTTCACCATCATCACCGGATGGTAGGGAGGATAGCCTCGCTCCTCACCCTCATACGTGCTCAGGATTTCCTTCAGGTCCAAATGGTCCACCACATCGGAGATGAAATAGGCCATATGATCTGCTGGTAGCCACTCCTGAAGGGCCACCGGCATCAGCAGCATCTGATCCGGCTCATAGCGGCGAAAGGTCTTGCTCATCCCTGCCTCCTCAACCCAGCTTGGCCTCTATTTTACCCCTAATTGCCCCGTATTACTCGGACAGGCTGCTAGGTAAGAGGTTAGGACGGTGACCTTAGTCCGGTCGCCGGCAGCCAGCGCCCGCCGGCAGATGTCGATACCGTTCGCCTGCTTCATCTTGGTGTCGATTAGCACCACATCCGGACTAAGTCCCGCGATGTCCCGGATGGCCTCTTCGCCGTCGGAGGTAGACCCAACCACGTCCAGGCCGGGCATGGATGCCAGGCGGCGGGCGAGGATTTCCCTGACGGGAGGGTTTTCGTCGATCAAGAAAATTCGGATACTCATAACAACTTCACGATACGGCAGCATGCGATGGGGCCGAGAGTGCCGAAGGTAATCGTTCCAGTAGGCCGGTTGGGCATAAAAAGAGGGCCGAATGGTGAATTGACCACCCGGCCCATTGAATTCGGGGTTAAGTATGCGGGGGCTTACCTTATGCGCTGTAGTCCCGGCGCGCCCGTCGCTCAGCCAGGAAAGCCGCCGCTTGAGACCGGCGGGACACCTCCAGCTTGTCCAGGATGTTGCTCACGTAGTTCTTGACCGTCTTGTCGCTCAGGTTGATCTGCCCCGCAATCTCCCGGTTGGTCTGGCCTTCGGCGATCAACTCCAGAATTTTATGTTCCTGCTCGGTCAACTGGGCCATAACGTCTTGTTCCTTGCCCCGGCGTACGCGGTCAAGGACGGCGGCGGTGACTGTCGGGTCCAGCAGCGACTGGCCGGAGCCCACCCGTCGGATGGCGTCGACAATCTCCTGGGAGCGGATCTCCTTCAGCAGATACCCGGAGGCCCCGGCCATGATGGAACCCATCACGGCTTCCTCGTCGCTATATGAGGTCAGCATCAGGACTTTGACATCGGCGTTCTCGTCGCGTATGTCGCGGCAGGCCTCGATGCCGGAGCCGTCTGGCAGGCGGATGTCCATCACCACCACGTCCGGGACGGAATCGCGGGCTTTTTCCACGGCCTCGGCAACGGTTCCAGCCTCGGCTACAACTGACAGGTCCTCCTGCCGGGATATCAGCATAGCCAGCCCTTTGCGGACAATGTCATGGTCGTCGACGATGAGTATCTTCAGTTTGTCGTTCGATGCCATCTCGCTTACCTCAGTTGGGCGCCGGCCTTCGTATGACCGTCGGCCCAGTGGCAGGTCTAGGTTACACCAGTGGCGACGGGACCGTGGGAACGGGGACCGGGACCTTGATGTCCAACTTGGTGCCGTTGCCAGGAGAGCTTTCGATGTACAGCACTCCGCCCAAGCGCTCGGTCCGGTCCTTGATGTTGGGAAGGCCGTAACCCCGGCCCAACTCGGCGGTCTCCGGGTCAAAGCCGTCTCCGTCGTCGGCGATGGTCAAGCAAATGTCGCCTTCGCAGACGGCCAAGGACACTGATACCTTCTTGGCGTGGGCATATTTCTCGATGTTGGAGAAGGACTCTTGGAGGATATGCCAGATGTTCACGAAATAGCGTTCGGACAGCAGGGACGGGTCAATATCCAGGTCAACTGTGACGGAGACGCCGGCGCGGTCCTCCAGGTAGCCGACCAGCGAGGCCAGGGCCTCTTCCAAGCGTCTTCCCTGTAGTTCCGTTGGGCGCAGGTCCATGATGTAGCGGCGGATGTCTCCAATGACTTGGTTGAGGTCGTTGACGACTTCTTCGAGCCGAGGCCTTACGTTCTCCGGCTCTTCTCCGGCCTGGGCGGCGATGTCCTCCAACGTCAGACCCACGGCGTACATGGACTGGATCACGCCGTCGTGGAGGTCCCGGCCGATGCGGTCGCGCTCGTCGGCCGCCGCCAACCGCTGGGACTGGTCCTGCTGTCGGAGGTACAGGTCGATGTTCTCCATGGCCACCGACAATTGGTCGGCCAGGGTTTCCAGTGTTTTGACGTCGCTGTCGTCGAAGATGTAGGACTCCATGCCGTCGATGTTGATCACGGCTACGGTTTCGTCCTTGACCATCACTGGGACCGCCAGTTCGGCGGCGGTCTCGAACCCGGCCACGGCATGGTAGCGGGAATCTTCTAGGACATCGTTGCATAGGGCGGTCTGGCCGGTGCGGGCGACCCAGGCGGCGATGCCCCGGTCTAGGGGCCGGTGGGTACCCAGGGGAATCTTGCCTTCGAGCAGCCCGGCCAAGGCCCGTATCTGGATGGCGTTGTTCTCCCGGTCCACCCAGAAAATCTGCACGTTCTGGTACTGGAATCCCTCCCGCAGCAGCTCGGCCACCTTTTTCAGCAGGAGATCCAAATCAAAGATGCGGGTCAGTTCCCGGCCCATCAAGTTCAGTACATCGAGCTGGGCGGAACGGCGGGTCTCGGCCTCGAAGAGGCGGGCGTTCTCGATGGCCACCGCGGCTTGGGCGGCGAATAGCGTTACGATATTTTCGTCTTCGGCGGAGAATTCTCCCGCGCCGATCTTGTCGGCCAGGTACAGATTGCCCAAGACGACGCCCTTGAAGATGATGGGCACGCCCAGGAAGCTGCGCATGTCGGGGTGATTGGCGGGGAAACCGCTGGACTCGGGGTGCTGGCTTAGGTCGGCCAAGCGAAGGGATTGTCCCTCCCGAAGCACCACGCCCAAGACTCCTTTGCCCTCCGGTGGTTTGCCGATTCTGTTCCGGTCCCGTTGAGATACGCCCGATGTTATGAACTGGTCCAGGGACCCGTCTTGACCCAGGATTCCCAGGGCGCTATAGGTGGCGGAAACCAATTCCCGGCTAAGGTCGGCCACCTGCTGCAACACCATCTCCAGGGAAAGGTTGGAGCTAAGAGTCCGGATGGCATCGTGAAGGGCGGCGCCCTCGGTGTCGACCAGCCTTGGAGTTTAGGGCCACTGGGGTCTAAGCTGTGGGGATTTTTCGGTGAGGCGGTCATAGGTCGTTGTCAAAACCCTTTGTATAGAACATTATAGCCAGCGGCCACCGGCAGAGGAACTCGCACCGTACTGACCAGGCCAAGAATCCAATATGACCATTGGCCCGGCGATAATCAGTCCATCTGGCCCTTTGGCGGCTCTGGCAACCACGATAAAGTCGATGTACGGAGAGGACGACACCAGCGGACCGGTCAGGGCCTTAAGGCCCAGGGAACGCAACCGGCCTCTCCACCGCTCCAGGCGCATTCGGGAATCTCAACTAGGAGGTGAGCATGGTTCTTAAGTTCATCCAAGAACATGCCTGGAAGTTCCCTAGTAGGCCCCCGCTGGCCTTTAAGTGCGGAACTAAGGGAGTTCCGGAGGGTTCTCCGGAACCTGTTCCAGGGCTCAGCGGGGGCGGCCGAGTCCATAAACCCTGCCTCAATATTTGATTAACAGCCTAATACCATCACTTCCGCCCCGCAGGCCGTTGTTAGGCAGGCGCGGCAGGCGACAAGGCGGACGCAACGGTAGGCTCATTCGGTCAGATAGACCGCTATGAAAGACGAGGTTGTGGGTAACGGACAAAGTACTTTAAGAGACCAGGCGACGGAGATGTTTTGCCTGGTCTCTTTACGTTTTCGACGGCGTAATAAGTGGAGGAGCAAGGAGCGGTACGACATGAAATTCGGACTGTTCTACCTGTTTAGCGACTTTGGCGACATTCCTCAAGACCAGATTTTCAACGAAGTTTTGGAGGAGATCGAGTACGGCGAGGAACTCGGCTTCGATTCGGTGTGGCTGCCCGAGCACCATTTTGCGGTCTATGGTATGTTGGGCAACCCGCTGACCATGGCGGCGGCCATATCACAGCGGACCCATCACATGAAGATCGGCACCGCAATTATGGTGCTTCCCTTTCAGCACCCGCTGCGGGTCGCTGAAGACGCAGCCCTGGTGGACACCCTCAGCGGCGGAAGGCTGATGTTGGGAGTGGGCCGCGGGTATCAGCCCCCAGAGTTCAAGGGGTTCGGCGTTCCCCAAGAAGACTCCCGGTTGATGTTCCTGGAGGCCTTCGAAATCCTCCGCCGGTCCCTCAGCGGCGAGAAGTTCGCCTATGAAGGCGCCCACTGGCAGATAAAGGAACCTACAGAGACCTTCCCCAAGCCCATCCAGAAGCCCCATCCGCCGTTCTACATGGCGGCGGTGAGCCCGGCCAGTTATGAGGTCGCGGCAAAATTCGGCATCTCCCTGCTCCGGTCACCCCAGTTCACCAACCTGGGCACGGTGGCGGAGGCCTACGACGGGTACCGGAAGATGATGTCGGACCAGGGCTTCAACGCCGACGCCATGGATCAGCCATTCTCGGTCAGGACCTTTGTGGCCCCCACCGACGAAGAGGCAAAGGCCGAGACCAAGCATGTGGTGTGGTTCTATCACTTGCTGGCCACCCTTCTGCCCGGGGCTCCAGGCCGTCCGGCCCCGGCAACGGGCTACGAAGACTACCCCAGAGATCCCAGTCTGCTGTCCAAGATAACCACCGAGGACGTATGGGAGCGGGGCACCTGCTTCGGTTCTCCAGAGCGGGTAATCGGCCAGATGAAGCGATACATGCACGAGGCGGAAGCGACCAGCTTCCTGCACCAGATGCGCATTGGAGGTCTGGAACACAAGAAGGTGATGCGTTCCATGGAGCTGTTCGCCCAAGACGTGATGCCTGCGCTCAGAGAAGAGGAGGCCAAGATGGGGGTTACCATACTCGCATAGCCGCGAAAAGCCTCAGAAATTCAGGAATCGCCAGACCGGCAGCGGCCGCTGCCGGTCTTTTCTTTCGGCGGTGGAGAAGCATGTCACGCCTATGATTTGGTTAAAGTTTAAAAATTAATTAAAAAGTGTTTGAAAATCCGTTGACATGAGGGCCACCCGGTCAAGTAACGTCAAAAAGCATAAGGCGGTGGAAAGGGACACGGCGAGACCGGCCCTTTTAAACACAGCACCGTTTGCAATATTTGGGTCATTTTCGGCCCATCGCACCGGCGTGGCAATACGCCCCACCCTGGAGGTAGATCATGGTTATCGAGAAAGATTTCGTGCAAGACGCGGCCGCCCAAGCGATACTCGAAGAGCAGACCGAGCCAACCTGCCGACACCATTGGGTCATAGAGCCGGCCAACGGTCCGGTTAGTTGGGGAGAATGCCAGATCTGCCATGAGGGCAAGGAGTTCCAGAACTCCATCGCCGACATGGATAGGGACTACTAACGGAACGGGGCTTTGGCCCGTAAACATGAATAAAACGGCGGCCAGTTCCATTTGCCAGCCGGCAGTCTGGACTGGCTGCGGATTGTTGTGCGGTCCGGCCAGCCTCGGCTGGAGGCGGCCCGACACTGGAGGGAGGGAAACATGAAAGTACTTTGGATTGGTTTCGGACAGGCCGGGGGCAAGATGGTGAATTGCCTGATGGGAATGAACCGCCATCTCTACAGCGCCATCAACACTGAAGAGGCCGACCTTTCCGGCTTGAGCCACATCCGCGAAAAGATTTTGATTGGAAAGTACGCCCTCCGGGGCCGGGGTGTCGGTTCAGACATCGACTTGGGAGCAAGCATTGCCGAAAAGTCGTTGGCCCAGATGATGGACCGGATCGACGCCATGGTGCGAAAAAGGGACCCTGAAGTTATCTGGATCGCGGCAGGCCTGGGCGGCGGAACGGGCGCCGGAGGCAGCTTCGTCCTGGCCAACGAATTGAAGAAGGTCTACAAGCACCTCCCGGTCTACGGCATCGGAGTGGTTCCTTCGGTGGCCGGGATGCCCCACGATAAAGAGGCGCTAAACCTTTACAACACCATCAAGAGCTTCGAGCTTTGGGTCCACTACTTCAACAACATCCTGTTGGTCGACAACCAGCAGTACGAACAACCCCACGTGACCCGGGAGTCGGTGGAGAAGATGTTCCAGCGGGTTAACGAGAACCTGGCCCAGACTCTAACCACCATCATCAGCGCGGGAGAGATTCGCCCTCCGCCCCAGGAGGTATTCAGCTCGTCGGAGATAAAAGCCACCTTGGGGCTCATTGGCGATGTCTCGACCATCGGCTACTGCGGTGAGGAGATCAAGGTAAAATCCCAGTTCTGGCGCGATGGGATGGACCCTGGCACCCATGAGTTGGAAAGCATTATCGAAAGGAGCGTTGAGAAGAGCGCCCTCACTTTCCCGGCGGAGGTGTCGGGGGCCCGGGCGGCATCGCTCATCGTCCACGGTAGGCCGGATCACATGTTCTCTCAGGCGATATCGGTGGACAAGGCCAGGCTGGAAGAGCTGACCACGGTGGGCAAGGTGCGGTACGGCGACTACCCCGACCGCCGGACCAAGTATCTGTCGGCAATCACCGTCATCTCCGGCATCACCCGTCTGGACCAGATGCGGAAACGGGTGCAAGAACTGAATGGTTCTACGCCGTCGAACCACCATGCGGTCAGCGACAGCGCTGTGGAGCCGTCCGTCATCTAGACCCATCCATCAAGCATATCCAACGGACATTTATCCCTACGGACAGGGAACTACAGACCGGCAGAGGTGAAATCCTGCCGGTCTTTGCTTTGGGGGCGAAGTTTAAGCGCTGTTAATAACCGTAGGGGCACGGCAATGCCGTGCCCCTACGGTTGGACGCGGTAGTTTGTTTTTTTGACGGCGGTTGCCCGGACGGCGCTAAAGAATGGCCACGGGGTTTACGGGGGAGCCGGTGCCGCCGACGACCCGTAGGGGGTTGACGGTGAGCATGAACTCGTAGCGCCCCTCTTCGGCGCAGGCCTCGGCCAGAGGTTGCAACAGGGCGTTGTCCAAAAGGCCGATACCGTAGGCAAAGATGGAACCGTGGACCGACCAGGCCAGGTCGTAGCCGTTGGGCGTGAAGTCCATCATGTCCCAGACCAGCAGGCAGCAATCTGACTGACGGATGAATTTCAAGCAGGAAGCGTGCAGACCGGGCCGTTCGGTTGCGTCTCCGCCCCAGAGTGGGTTGCCGCCTTCATTCCACTTCTCCCGGCCGCTGTAGAC
Source organism: Dehalococcoidia bacterium (assembly GCA_965237595.1). Taxonomy (GTDB): domain Bacteria; phylum Chloroflexota; class Dehalococcoidia; order Lucifugimonadales; family UBA3495; genus UBA9611. Next base: position 20,004 of record CBDEFY010000004.1, read on the forward strand.
GACCAACGCGTCGCCCGGTTCCATCTCGACACCCTGGGCCTTGGCGATGTCCTCCAACTCCCAGCCGTGGACCGGTGTCTCCATGGTCACGTAGGGGACGCCCCGGAACTTTGGTACGTCCAGCAGCACGCCCCGGGTGATGATGCCCTCTTTCCAGTGCTCCACCGAGCCCCAAACCGCGCCGTCCATAGTGACAGTATCGTCGTGCTTACGGCCGTTCCACATGCCGTTCTCGTCCCACACGTGGCAGAGGGCATCCAAATGCGTGGTGGCGGTGCCGTGGTAGGAGATGCCGTAGTAGTCGGCTGAGAAACCGGAGGTCTCGCTGCGGAAGACCTTTTTCATGTAGTGATGGGCTGGGTTCGGGTTGTTCGGCGCCGGAGTCTTGGGGAATTCCCGGCTGAGAGAGACCGCCCGGCCGGACTTGACCGAGCGTGCGGCGGAGAGACGTTTTTCCGGGGTGACCATGTTCACCGCGCCAACTTGGTCGTCGTTGCCCCAACGGCCCCAGTTACGGTCTTCCTTCAGGTATGCCAGAACTTCCTCTTTGGTCGGTACGCGGCGCTCCATGTTCCCCTCCGTTATCTCGTGTGCTAATCGAGTCCAATCCCGGTTCGCGGACACGATAGCAGAGCCTGCACGGCAGCGCAATTGCCCGGGTTATATGCCGTTTTATTTAACCGATTGCTGCATGCAGGTGAAGAAGCGGTCCATCATGGACTTGGCGAAGCTCTCCATCATGCGCTGGCCCACCCTGGCCAGCAGGCCTCCCGAAGAAGAGTCGGATTCAACGTTCACCGTGGTCTTACGATTGTCACCCGACAACGTGACCAGGGACTCCCCTCGGACGAAGCCAGAAGGTCCGTTGCCCTCTACGATCAATCTGTAGGACTCGTAGGGTTTCTGGTCCAACATCTTGACCGTGGCGTCGAACTTGCTGCGAATGGGCCCCATGGAGATGGTCACCGTGGCTTTGTATTCATCGTCGCCCACCGCCTCCAGCTTTTCGCAGCCGGGGATGCAGGCGGAGAGGGACGTGGGGTCGGTTAGAGTCTGCCACACCTTTTCCGGGGTGGCGTCGAACTCATATGAGCCGGATAATTTCATGCGAATTCCTCGCTATGTCGTCTATACGGCTAGAAGCGGTCGTCGGCCAGCAGCAGTAGTTCCATCGGCAAAGGTTAGAGACGGCCGTCGGCTAGCAGCAATAATTCTAATAAAACCTGAGCGCCATTGGCGCAGTCTTCGGGTGTCGAGTATTCCTCGGGGGAGTGACTGATGCCGTCAACGCTGGGCACGAACAGCATGGCGACCGGGGCGATGGATGCAATGGCCTGGGCGTCGTGTCCGGCGCCGCTGGGCAGGGGCTCCCAGGTCAACCCGCAGTTCTCCGCGGCCTCGGCCGCCAGGGCCTGCATTTCCGGTGTGACCGGGACCGAGTTGGTGAAACGGTGGCGGTTGACCTCCACGTCCACACCGTCATCGATCTCGGCCTGGTCTGTGATCCGGTGCAACTCCCGTTCGGCGGCGGCCAAGGCCTCCATATCGGTGTCCCGAAACTCCAAGCCGATGCTGGCGCTGCCGGGGATGACGTTCACGGCGTTGGGAACAGCTTTGATGGAGCCCACAGTCGATACCCGGCAGATCTCCTGCTCGGCGGCCATCTTCTGGACGGCCAGCACCAGCTTGGAGGCGCTGACTAGGGCGTCGCGGCGAGTGGACATGGGTGTGGTCCCGGCGTGGTTGGCCTTGCCCTCAATCTCAACTTCGAACACCGCCCGCCCGGTGATGCCGGTGACCACGCCGATGGGTGTGCCGGACTGGTAGAGGTTGGGACCCTGCTCGATGTGCAGTTCGAAATAAGCCGCCAGTTCGCCGGGGCTACGGGCGGCCTCGCCGACCCGGGAAAGGTCCCCCCCGATGTCGGCCAGACAGGGACCCAGGCTCTGGCCGTCGTCGTCCACGGCATCCAAGTCTTCTTGTTCCAGCACGCCGGCCATGGAGCGGCTGCCCACCAGCCAGCGGTGGAACCTGGTGCCCTCTTCGTTGGTGAAACTGATTACCTCTACTGAATGGCGTGTCCGGTGGCCCCGTTCTTCCAACGTCCGCACGACCTCGATGGCGGCCATTACTCCCAGGGCGCCATCATACTTCCCGCCCTTGGGAACGGTGTCGGTGTGAGAGCCCAAGGCGATGGCCGGTAGACTTTCGTCGGAACCGGCCCTGCGTCCAATGATGTTGCCCGAGGTGTCGATGCTCGTCTCAAGGCCGGCATGTTGCATCAGCTCGATGGTGTACTCCCGTCCGGCGATGTCTTCCGGGGAATACGCAACCCGGTCCATGCCGTCGGGGCTCTCGCCCAAGTGTCCCAGTTCTTCCAATGTCTGGTTCAATCGCGAAGGGTTGATCGAGTACCGGGGCATGGCGGCAGCCTCGTTTTTCAGCCTCGTTTTTCAGTTCGATGGGTCTGACGATTTATGGGGGTTCCGGATGGAGAATTGCCGTTACTGGGCGCGCGCTTTTAACTCTTCCACATTTTCTTCCAACAGTGTCCAGTCCACGCCCAGCTTTACCGCCGCATCAACGTCTTTCTTGGCTTCGGCGTCGTTCTTCAGCAGGGTCCAGGCGAAGGCCCGGTTGGCACAGGCCACAGCAAACCAGGGGTCCAGCTTGATGGCCTCGTTCAGGTCGGGCATGGCGCGGTCCGGCTGGCGCATCTCGATGTAAACATCGCCCCGGTTGTTGTAGGCCACCGAGAATTTCTCGTCGAGGCGGATGGCGTGGGCGAAATCGTTGATGGCCCGCTCCAAACGGCCCGCAGCCCGGTGGGCGAAGCCTCTGCTGCTGTAGGCGTCGGAGAAGTTGGGGTTAAGGCGGACGGCCTCGTTCAGGTCTTTCAATGCCTGGCTGAAATTCCCCAGGTTGGTATTGGCCAGACCCCGGGTGCCGTAGGCAATGGCCAGGGTTGGATTCAGCCTGATGGCTTCGTCCAGGTCGGAAATTGCCAATTCAGGATTGCCCAAGTTGAGGTAGGCCGAACCGCGGTTGCTGTGGGCTTGGACCAGGGAAGGGTCCAGCCGGATGGCCTCGGTGTAGCGCTCCACCGCCTCTTCAAGTCTGCCCTGGCGTTGCATTCTCACCCCGGAGTCGTAGACCCGCTCGGCCTCCGACATGCCGATGGAGCCGGGCAGCAACCGGCCGAAAAACTTAAATAGGAATTCCAAGATGACGAAGAGTCTCATGGCGGTTATCCGGGAGGCCTGGTCTTAACCCGTCTGTTTCCGTACTTCGGCTATCTGGCTTTCCAAGGTGGGCCGGTCCGGTCCCAGGGCCACGGCGCTATCAACGTCTTTCTGGGCGTTTTCGTGGCTGCCGATCAGGACGTGCATCATACTCCCGTTGCGGTAGGCCTCAATGTACCGTGGGTTTGAGCCGATGGCGGTGTCGGGGTCTTTGATGGCGGCTTCGGGCTGTCCCAGGGCAATGAACAACGAGCCGCGCTGGTGGTAAAGCTGCGGACTGGTGCTGTTTAGCTTTGCCGCCCGGTTGAAGTACCACATGGCGCGGGCGGGCTGCCCCCACCGGGCGTAGGTCATGCCCCAGTTATAGTAGAAACCGCTGGAGAGTGATTTCAGGCCGCCGTAGAACGTCGAAAGGAAGCGGAAAATCATCTGGTGGGACCCCTAGGCCGGTGGGGCCGGTCTGGTTTTGGCGCTATCCCGGTCTAGCTTTAGCGCTTTGTAAAGTATATCCGGGATTATACGCCTAGGGGGAAGGGGTCGGTTCGGCGATGCTTCTCTCCGCCGCGGCGCGGTCAACGCCCAGGGCCACGGCGCGGTCGATGTCTAACTGGGACTGAGCTTCCCTGCCCAGTTTGGCGTGGGCATAAGCCCTAACCAGATACGCCTTGGCGTAGGTGGGGTCGATCTCGACGACGCGGTCCATATCCTCTATGGCGGGACCGAATTGCCCCAGGGTCGAGTAAACGAGGGCGCGGTTGATGAGGGCGTTGATATGCTCCGGCGCGATGGCGAGGGCCTGCTTGTAGTCCGTGACGGCCTTCTCAAGCTCTCTCAAGTCTTCGTGGGCCACCCCCAGGTTGTACCAGGCTGGAACAGATCCAGGGTCGAGGAAAATAGCCCTTTCAAAGTCGGCCAGCGCTTTCGTCAGGTCGCCTTGGGCGTGATAACTGGCGCCCCGGTTGGTGTAGAGTGTGGCAGAATCCGGGTCTAGTAGCAGAGCGGCGACGTAATCGGAGATTGCCTCTTCGAATCTGCCCATCTCGTCATAGGCTGAACCGCGGTTTAAATAGGCGTCCAGATAGGTGGAGTCAATGGATATGGCCCTGCCGTAGTCCGCCACCGCCGAGGTCAGGTCCCCCGAGGCCGCTTGGGCCACGCCCCGATTGACGTAGGGGGAGGCGAGTCCTGGTTCGAGTACGATGTCCGGTCCAAGTCGGCGATGGCCAGTTCCAGTTCTCCCAGGGACAGTTACTCGGCCCCGCGATTGCTGTAGGCCAGCCTGTAGCTGGGATTCAACTTAATCGCTGTAGCGTAGTCCGCCAGGGCCAACTGGGTCTCGCCGAGCCTGCTATAGGCGATGCCCCGGTTGCCGTACGCCGGGGAAAACTCAGGGTCCAGTTCAATGGCCCGGCCCAGGCTGGCCAGCGCCTCCTCCACTCGCCCAAGGTTCAGAAGAGCCAGACCACGCTGCGTATGGGCCGATACAGACTCGACGTCCAATCTCAGTGCGTGAGTGAGGTCGGTTAAAGCGACTTGGAAATCGCCCGATTTATTGTAGGCGCCGCCGCGGTTGGCGTAGGCAAGGGCCAGATCTGGATCGAGTCTGATTGCTTGAGTGTAGTCTTAGATCGCCTCGGGTATTCTACCGGTGTACTCTTTGGCCAAGGCACGGTTGTGGAAGGCGGCGGCCAATGAGCCATCTAGAAGGAGGGCTTGGTCGAACTCGGCCAAGGCTTCTTGGAACCGGCCCTCTTTCAGCAGGTCCACACCGCTGTTGTAATGCTTATCGGCTTCGCTCAGTCCGAAGCAGGCTGTTAGGATGAGGAGCAGGGTTGCCGCCACAACGAGCGAGCGGGACTTGAAGGGTACTCTGGGTGCGAAATTCAGAATGCTAAACAACGATAATCGCTTGCGGTGGATCGGGTTTAGGTGTCTGGGAGTAGTCACCTCTACCAGCAAACACCAGGTCCCCGGTTCCGGTAAAGCCGCACCCACCGCCGTTAATTTATGTCTCGGCGGATAATCGCCCGGACCAGCTCCTCGGCGCAGTTGCCAGGTCCGGTCGTAGGCCTGGAGAAAATCAACCCTCGAGATAGTCGCCTGAGTGCAGATAATACGCAAAGTAGCTGTTTTGATTCTTAAGTGATTTGGCATCGTGAGGGGAGTCCCGGTCCCGTCAGGATTTTCCCGCACCATCGAAATGTGTTGGCCCTCCCGCACGACTCGGAATCCTAATAGTTCAGAAGCCCTGATGACCCTCCGTCTACGCGCATCGACGGGAAACCTTTGCATTACACCGGGACATCTGCATCGGTGACATAGGCCTCGAGGATTGATGATTGAGTGTCCAACACCTCAGGCCCAAGGGTCTCTACGTGAAACTGTATAGCGGACTTAACATCGCTTACGGCCGCGTCATCAGTGTCCCCCTCCCCTACGACCACGCCACAGAGACCTAGAGGATATGCCACGTAACCTTCCGCGTGCTTCTCAACGACTATCTTGAATCATTTCAATTCGAGCTACCCGATTACCTACAACCTATGGCGTTGACACCACCGGCCATTAGTGCGTGCCTTTAAGAAGCCCTTCAACGCTGAGGTCCTCGTCAATGTCTGGCCAATGGATCCCTTCCCCGTCCCCCAGCAATTCGTAGTTCTTCCTTTGTTCGCTTGTCGCCGTAGCCAGCTGAGGGAACCACACCAAAGGCACCGACACCGTGCGTCCGTCAACCAGCGACACCACCATGTCGTCCTCGGTGAAGCGGACCTCGTCTGCCAGGGGATACAAGTCAACGGGTTGCATGCTCATTCCAAGCCTCCAGTAACTCCGCTGTGTGACCGTCAACGATTCTCTGTATCAGCCGCAACTCATGAGAGCGGAAGCGTCTCGAGCCAGCCAGCGAGACGGGTTCCAGACAGAACTTGGCAAGAAACCGCTCCCGTTGAACGTGTATGTGGGGCGGCTCTCCCCTTTTTTAATTGCTGTTAATTGCTGTAAAAGTAAAATCGATAGGGACCGCTCCTGAGCACAGTTGGCATTCCTTCGCCTGCTTCCGTCCCCGCTTACCCGGGTCTATCGTAATCATGTGTTCATAATTCATGGTAAAAGCGTATGGCACCGCTTATTCCGTGTCAATCTGGCCGCTTGAGGCATGAGCGATGTCCTGCTCACAGTTCTCTGCCTTCGTAAAGTTGGACACCTCGGCTTTAGTGCTGGTCAGCCTCGCTGAGGCCGCTGCATGCCGACGCGAGCACCAACGCGAGGAGCAGTATGCGCAATAACCCCAAATGTTTCATGGATAACCCGCTTGTCCCGCATTCCGTTTCCGTAGCGGGTATATAATGGGGCGCACAAATTGGGCCTGATACGAAAAGAGCGACAGAACGGAGGTCACTGATGGGCGCAACCGAGACCATCGCCAAGTGGATTGTCAACACCAGCTACGAGGACATCCCGCCCGACGCCATCCGCGTTGCGAATGAATCTTGTTTCGACCTGTTGGGGGTCATCTTGGCGGGCTCCCTCCAGCCTGTAGGAGAGATTATCCAGAAGTATACCAGCAGCCAGGCGGCCGCCCCGGAATCCACGGTCTTGGCTGGGGGGTTCCAGAGCACCCAGGCCAACGCCGCGCTGGCCAACGGCACCATGGGCCACGCCTTGGACTACGACGACTTCGGCGGCTTCGGCCATCCCACCGTCGCCATCTTCCCGGCCCTGCTGGCCATCGGCGAGCATACCGGGGCCACCGGCCGCGACCTGCTGGAGGCCTATGTGGTGGGCTGTGAGATCGGCTTGGCCTTGGCCCATGAGACCAAGTACAAACAGATGGACAAGGGCTTCCACAGCACCGCGGTCATTGGCCGGCTGGCCTGTACTGCCGCCTGCGCCAAGCTGCTGAAATTGGACGCACAGCAGACCATCATGGCCCTGGGCATGGCTGGCTCCATGTCGTCGGGCTTGATTCATAACTTCGGCACCATGACCAAGCCCTTGCACGCCGGCCTGGTGGGCCGCGACGGAGTGACCGCCGTGCAGTTGGCCCAGATGGGGTTGACCGCTGGAGACCAGGTAATTGAACATCCCTTTGGCTTCGCCAATGTAGTGCTGGGCGAAGGCATCTACGACCTGGACCGCATGGCTGACGACCTGGGTAAGCCCTTCCGCACCCAGGACGCCCTGATGATTAAGAAGTACCCCTGCTGCGGCGGCAACCACGCCATGCTGGACAGCCTGTTCAGCCTGATGCGCGACAACGACTTCACCTACGATGACGTGGCCGACGCTGAGATTGACCAGTCCTACTTCTCCGTGGTCATGCTCTACCAGGAGCCTGAGGATGAGCTGAAAGGGAAGTTCAGCGCCAAGTACAACGTGGCTGCGGCCTTGGTGGACGGCGAAGTGGGCATCGAAACCTTCACCGAAGGCAAGATTGCCGACGGGACCATCAACGACACCATGGGCAAGGTCCGCACCAGGGTCATGGCCAAGTCCGAGGAACTGCTCACCGAATCCGCCGACGGCCTCAAGGTCAAGATTACCTTGAAAGACGGCCGGGTCTTCGAGCACACCACCGCCCGGGACGACATCCTGGGCAGCCAGAAGAACCCCTGGGGCTTCGACGCCATCAAAGAAAAGTTCCAAGAGAACGTCTCCCGGGTGCTCTCATCGGACGGCACCGCCAAGGCCATGGAGACCTGGGAAAACATACCGGAGATGACCGACATCGCCACCGCCGTCCGCAGCACACTGGTGGCCGAAAAGGCGTAATCTGGGCCTGATTCAACAAACAGACAATTGACAAACGGTCAATCGGGTGCCGACATCGCCCGGTTCACCGTTTGTTTTGAGGCAGATACAATTTCGGCCAAATTCGCACTGGCTGGATCACTGACAGACTCAAATCAATACGATCCGCTTTGGGGTCTCCTACGTATGTACCCCGGACGCCCAATTAAAAACATTCAGGAGGACTACCATGGCACAAGGACCTAATCCCATCGAGGTATATGAACAAGCAAGGGCACAGCTCCGGCCGATCCTGGCGGCGAGTTCAACGCAACTCGGTTCGTCGACTCCCTGCACCGAATGGACCGTTCAATCTTTGATAAATCACGCCATCTCCGTCCAGCAGTTCGCCCATGACGGATGGGTCCGGGCACGCCGGACCCATCCGTCATGGGAAACGTTAACCATCCTTTGCCTGCCGGTGGAGCGGAAACGGCGCTCAATGCGATAACCGACCAGGTGCTCGCTACGCTCAAGTCGATCAAACTGGAGGACACGGTCGAGACTCCCTTCGGGTCGATGCCGGGAGGACAATTCATCATGGTGCCAATCACCGACATGATTATCCACACCTGGGACTTGGCGAAGGCCACCGGCCAGAACACCACCTTGGACAGTGGACTGGCCGAGCTAGGCTACAACGTCGTTGTGAACATTGCGCCGACCGGCCGTGAAAGGGGTGCATTCGGACCAGAGGTCGTTGTCTCAGACACTGCCAGTTTCCAGGACCGGATGCTGGGTATGAGCGGCCGCACTCCGTAAAGTCCCGCTCGCTTTAAAAAACAAAAGGCTCCGGAGATTACGCCGGGGCCTTTTTCTTTCCATTATCTTGGATTTGGCGAGATCATGGTTCGACCCGAACGGTATCGCCCACCTTGATGTTGCCGCCGTTTATTACCATTGCCAACATGCCTCGGCGCCCGTCGATCTTGTCCATGAGCCCCGGTTGGATGGCGTCCATCTTGCCGCAGGGCTCGCATTCGCCCACGATCTCCATGGTGACGTCATCGCCGATGAAGAACACCTGGCCTGCCTTGGTCCGGGTCATGTCGAGGCCGGTAACGGTGATGTTCTCTTTTATCTGTCCGGGGGCAAGCCCGAATTCGTCCAACGTCTCTTTGTCCATGAACAACACCTGGCGCATGCTGCCTTCGTAGGCGCTGCGATCGCCCTCCAGTCCTAGGCCGGAAAGAGCGGTGGCTTCTTGGACCGGGTCCGACGGAGTCCCTTTGACCCTGGCGATGTGCAGGTTGGTGATGGCTCCTTGCTGCATAACGAATCGTCTCCTAGGTTAGTTGCTTCGGTTGCTTGCTTCGTGTTGTCTCGTATCGGGACCTATGCTAATCTGAGGCCCGCTTGGTGCCCCACCGGCGACCTCGTGTGGTAACTATAACGCCAAAATTATAGCTGCTGCATCGCTCCGGCGCCACTGATTCCCTTGGTCCTCAATCGGCTGCCGGCCCGGTGTTCCGGCGACAGTAATCGACTAAGCAGGTGATTGAAAATGGCCTACGAATTTATCCAGACAGTGAACCGGGAAGGGGTGTTTATCGTTACCATGCACGACCCGCCCACCCGAAATGCCCTGGGCCCACAGATGGCCGACGAGCTTATAGAGTGTCTGGACAACTTTGAAGACGATTCATCGGCCCGGGTTTTGCTGCTCACCGGGACCGAGCCGTCCTTCTGTTCCGGGGCCAACGTCCGCGGATTCAACCAGCAGATCCAGGACCGGGAGGCCGGGAAGGCCGATGTCGGCGAGCCGGACCCCCTGCCTTGGGGCAAGATGGAGAGTCAGTACGCCAGCCGGGGCCAGAAGGTGGCGCTGGGCGGGCAGGCCAGCCGGATTCCCCTCAGGATACACAAGCTTCAGAAGCCTTCCATAGCGGCGGTCAACGGGCACGCCATCGGTGTGGGAATGGGCGTGGCCCTGGCCTGCGACATCCGCTACGCCGCCGAGAAAGCGGTCTTCTCTGAAGCTTTTTCCCGTATGGGGCTGATCCCAGGCGACGGGAGTTGCTGGCAATTGCCACGGCTCATCGGAATGAGCAATACCTTGCTGATCCAATACACCGGCGACCGCATCAACGGTACCGAGGCCTACCGGCTGGGCATTGCCAGCAAGGTGCTGCCCGATGATGAATTGATGGACGCTTCACAGGAGTTGGCCACGCGGTTGGCCAAGGGGCCGACCCAGTCGCTGGCGCTGATCAAGTACCTGGTGCACAAGAGCCTGTCCATGGACTTCGAGGAAGCTTTGGACTTGGCCCATGTGGCCCAAGAGCAGGTGCGGAAAACCGACGACCACAAAGAGGCGGTCCAGGCATTTTTGGAGAAGCGTCCGGCGGAGTTCAAGGGGCGATAGGATTTTGGGGAATCCCATATTTACGGCTTGCAAAATCGCCGGTGGAGGCAGTCGCAGGGACGGCTGTTGACGCTAGAGAGGGTATGAGCATGACTCAGCAATCATTGCCATACGGAGCGCGAGTCTATATATTGGAAGGCCAAACGATTTTGGTCTATCAAACCAGAAAACGTGGATCGGCGCAGAATGCGCCATACATCGTTTACCCCGCTCCCCATCAAGGAAATCAAGGAAGGTTCATAAATTATGACGACGATAAGGGGATTGCAGACGCCATGCGGGAAGCCTTGAATGGTCAGGTGACATGAGCGGCTTATAGCCATTTTAGCTATGGTTAAATCTGCCGAGTTGGCAGGAAACCTTTGTGTGGTTGATTGAAGGCCGACAAGTCTGCTGCTAGCCATGCGCAGTGTCTCGCGACAAGGCTCAAAACCGTCTCCGTGAGGGGCTCAGAACGGTGGAGGAATACCGAGTTGTTTGCAGATTTGCTCTGCCGTGTAGTTTTGGACTTCTCTATGACGCGGAATGGAGGACCTATGATTTGTTGCGGGGTTGCCCCAAATTGAATGCTCTCTTCCCTCACGAACGAACTGGCAACCGTGCTGGCGGAGATGCCTCAGCAGGTCCCGCCGCCTCATGGAGCGGCGTGCCGAGGAACCAGGTCTACTCGAGACGCAGCTTGTAGCAAAAGATAGATGGGTTCTTCTAAGTCGGACTCGGTGTCGGTGCCGGCCGGGTCTGGTTTGGGCAGCGGCTCACCTTTTACTAGGTTGGTTTCGGCCATATCGACCAGCGCGCTAGCCAGCAGGCGCCGCGCCTGCTCCAGGTCGGATCCCCATGAGATAACGCCTGGAAAATCTAAGACCTCGGCATGCACTCCTACTTCCAGGTATTTGTACATGGCCTTGTAATTCAACATGCCTAATCACTCCGCTTTGATGATGCCCCAGTTGTTGATAATTGTACACCACACAACCTCTTGACTCTGGTCGTGGACACCCATATAATTGATGGCCGCAAGAGGTGTGGCATCTCGCTTAATGATATTGCTTACCTGAAATAAGCTGAAATCAACGGGATACCTGGACGGCGGTCCGGGGGAAACCCCTGCCGTCGTTTCTCTTGTAGCACCTTAAAAAGAGAATAGGAAACTGCAATTAGTCCTGCGTAACAAATACACGCAACGCATAGGTTTGAAGTTCCTTGCGTGGGTCAAGTTATTAAGGGCTTACGGTGGATGCCTTGGGACCAAAGGCCGATGAAGGGCGCGGCAAGGCTGCGTTAAGCCTCGATGAGCCGTCTAGCGGGCATAGTCGGGGATACCCGAATGGGGAAACCTTATCCGGTGTTGAGTCGGATAATCCTTCCCGCAAGGGAAGGAGGGTAAGCGGGGGAACTGAAACATCTAAGTACCCCGAGGAAAATAAATCAACCGAGATTCCCTGAGTAGTGGCGAACGAAAGGGGATCAGCCCAAACCGGTACGACTTAGTGGCATAAGGGCCTATGTCGCGCCGGGGTTGTAGGGATTGCCTAGGGCCGCCTTATCAGGCCCGAAGAAGTTACAAATCTTGTTCCTAGTCGAAGGATCCTGGGAAGGACCGTCGTAGAGGGTGACAGCCCCGTAGGCGAAAGGGACAAGACTTCTGGCGTATCACCTGAGTACCACGGGGCACGGGAAACCTTGTGGGAATCTGGGGGGACCACCCTCCAAGGCTAAATACCTTTGGTCACCGATAGCGTACCAGTACCGTGAGGGAAAGGTGAAAAGAACCCTTAGCAGGGAGTGAAATAGATCTGAAACCGTAAGCCTACAGAAGGTCGTAGTCCTTCCTTTTAGGAAGGATGGCGGCGTGCCTATTGAAGAATGATCCGGGGACTTACTGTATGGAGCGAGGTTAAGGAACTGGAGTTCCGGAGCCGTAGCGAAAGCGAGTCTGAATAGGGCGCCAAGTTCCATGTAGTAGACTCGAAACCGGGTGAGCTACCCATGGCCAGGTTGAAGGTTCGTTAACACGGACTGGAGGACCGAACTCGTGGCTAGTACAAAAGCTTGGGATGAGCTGTGGGTAGAGGTGAAATGCCAATCGAACTCGGAAATAGCTAGTTCTCCTCGAAATGCATTTAGGTGCAGCCTCGGGTTATAGGTGGACGGAGGTAGGGCACTGAATGGGCTAGGGGGCGTGAGCTTACCAAACCCAATCAAACCACCAATGCCGTTTATCCGATACCCGGGAGTGAGACTGGCACAGATAAGTGCGTCAGTCGAAAGGGAACCAGCCCAGACCACCGGCTAAGGCCCCCAAGAGCAGACTAAGTGGGAAAGGAAGTTAGGTTCCCCAAACAACCAGGAGGTTGGCTTAGAAGCAGCCACCCTTTAAAGAGTGCGTAATAGCTCACTGGTCGAGGGATCTGGCGCCGAAAATGTAACGGGGCTTAAGTCTGCCGCCGAAGCCGTGGATGTATAGGCACAAGGGTGAAATCTTTGCAACCAATGGTGGACCCAATGGTTGAAGCCCTTCCCGCAAGGGAAGGATGGATGCCTGCGGAGAAACCGGCGGAAGCAGAGCCGGATCCCTTGAATACTGCCTGTATGTGGTAGAGGAGCGTTCCTCGGGCGGTGAAGGTTAACCGTGAGGTTAGCTGGAGCGCGGGGAAGTGAGAATCCCGGAATGAGTAGCGTAAACTAGGGTGAAAATCCCTGGCGCCGAAAGCCCAAGGTTTCCTACGCAATGTTTATCAGCGTAGGGTTAGTCGGTCCTAAGCCGTAGGCAAGCGCCGAAGGCGATGGACAGCAGGTTAATATTCCTGCACTGCCATTTTTTCGCTTAAAACCAAGGAGGGATGCAGGAGGGCAGGTAGAGCATGCCCATTGGACATGGTGTGTCCTCTTCCGTAGGCGAGTCGGGGCAGGTAAATCCACTCCGACGCTAAGCTGAGGGTTGAGGGAATCGAAGCCTTCGGGCTTACGAAACTCTGCTGACCCCATACTGACAAGAAAAGCTTCGTGGTTATGGAACTGTGGCAACCGTACCGCAAACCGCCACTGGTGGGCTAGGATAAAAGTCCTAAGGCGTTCGAGCGAACCTCCGTTAAGGAACTAGACAAAAGAGCCCTGTAACTTTGGGAGAAAGGGCCCCCCAGGGGGTGTAGCCACTTGCTGGTGAAGCGTTCTGGGGGCGCAGAGAAGAAGGCCGGGCGACTGTTTAACAAAAACACAGGTCTGTGCTAAGGGGAAACCCCACGTATACAGGCTGACGCCTGCCCAGTGCCGGAAGGTTAAGGGGAGGGGTGAGAGCCTCGAACTGAAGCCCCGGTGAACGGCGGCCGTAACTCTAACGGTCAACCGAGCACCGACGACGGTCAGGGGACTTGTCTCCTGATTCTAAATCGGTGGCTTAAGGCCGTTGTAAAATCTGGCTATATGCTGGGAAGTCCGAGTATCCGGCGCTACCCCCTGGTTTAATCTGAACCAGTTGGTGACAATGCGTCCGGTGCGGATTATCAGCAGGAAAGACCTTGGAGAAGAAGCCCCGGACCAGGTCCATGGACCGGTGTGGACCTCCTCGGAATCCTCAGAGACCATACGCCAGACCCCCTGGCGGAACATGGGGGAAGATATGGTCCGATCTGTATGGCGACATGCAGAGGCCGGCAGAAATGACCGTCCCACTCGGGGACTCCTATAAGTCCCTTCCCCCTTGCGAGGGGGAAGGTCAGGATGGGGGTAGCTGGGGAGTAACAAATTGCCTAAGGTAGCGAAGTCCCTTGTCGGGTAAGTTCCGACCCGCATGAATGGTTGAACGACTTGGCCATTGTCTCGACGGAGGGCTCGGCGAAATTACGGTGCCCGTGAAGACGCGGGCGACCCGCGGCAGGACAAAAAGACCCTGTGGAGCTTTACTGTAGCCTGGTATTGGGCTGGGAACTGTCATGTGTAGGATAGGTGGGAGACTTTGAAGCTGCGACGCCAGTCGTGGTGGAGTTACCCTTGAAATACCACCCTTGGCTGTTTTTGGTTCTAACCTCAGCAAAACTGAGGGACAGTGCCTGGTGGGCAGTTTAACTGGGGCGGTTGCCTCCGAAAATGTAACGGAGGCGTCCAAAGGTTCCCTCAGGACGGATGGAAATCGTCCATAGAACGCATTGGCATAAGGGAGCTTGACTGCAAGACCTACAAGTCGAGCAGGGACGAAAGTCGGGCAAAGTGATCCTACGGCACCGTGTGGAAGGGCCGTGGCTTATCGGATAAAAGCTACCCCGGGGATAACAGGCTTATCTCGCCCAAGAGTTCACATCGACGGCGAGGTTTGGCACCTCGATGTCGGCTCGTCCCATCCTGGGGCTGAAGGCGGTCCCAAGGGTCCGGCTGTTCGCCGGTTAAAGGGGTACGTGAGTTGGGTTCAGAACGTCGTGAGACAGTTCGGTCTCTATCCGCCGTGGGCGCAGGAGGCTTGAGGGAACCTCTTCCTAGTACGAGAGGACCGGAAGGGACAGACCTATGGTGTGCCAGTTGTTCCGCCAGGAGCAGCGCTGGGTAGCCATGTCTGGAATTGATAAGCGCTGAAGGCATCTAAGCGCGAAGCTGCCCCCAAGATGAGGCCTCCCTTCCCTATTCAGTTAGGGAGTAAGACTGCAGAGAGACTATCTGCTTGATAGGCCGGATGTGTAAGGATAGTAATATCTTCAGCATACCGGTACTAACCGGTCGAGAGACTTGACCCACGCAATGAATTTCAAACCGAGGAAGCTGACAGCTATCAGCTATCAGCGGTCGGCATTCAGCCAGCGGTAGGTTATCTAGGACGATTACAGTTTCTTGTTCTCTAAGCTGTCAGCCCACAGCTTTCAGTCGTCAGCCTAGCTGATAGCTGACCGCTGTAAGCTGATAGCTCGTCTCCGACGCGGGGTGGAGCAGTGGCAGCTCGTCGGGCTCATAACCCGAAGGTCGTTGGTTCGAGTCCAACCCCCGCTACCAAAACCGCAACTAAGAAAGCCCCCGAATTATTCCGGGGGCCTTTCTTTGTATCATGAATCTGTTCGCGGCCTTCGCGGCGGGAAGTTACCTCTGTTGGGAAGAGGAATTCAAGTGGTTTAGACGGAGGATCGCGTAACCAACATTTCGGGCCGCTGCCTTAAGCGGCGTTTGACATCATCCCGGACCGGTGCTAACTTCCCGACACACCGTAACGCCAGATGAAAAGTATCTGGTATATGGACGGTGGTTCAGGTCGAAGGAGGCGGAAATGCAAGAGACAAAGTTAAAGACCGCAGGTATTGACCACACGGTGCTGCACGTAAAGGATCTAATCCGCTCCAAGCAGTTCTACATGGATGTGCTGGGCATGACGGTTAACCACGAAGACGCGACCCATGCGTTTCTTTGGTGCGGTAACGGTCAGATGGTGCCTCTGTTCCAGGTTACTGAAGGAACGGTCATCAGTCCCGGAAATGACATGAACCATATGGCTCTTTGCCTGGAATCCGGGACTTATGAAGAGGTCAAAGAGTACTTGGAGCGGAACGGCTGTACAGTTACCGGGCGTTCGGGCGACGATCGGTGCATCTATTTTGACGATCCTGACGGCCATCGCCTAAAGGCGCTGTATCCCGGCGGGCAGCCCTAATCGACCTTCCCAGCCAATCATGAATTCCCGGAGTAGTCAGCAAACCTCCTATCCCGGCGCCGTGACCTCGATGATTAGCAACGGCGACAGGGTCCAGGGGTTTCTGCCATACCGGAAAACCAGCAGGGTCCCTTGGGCGCCGTGGTCCTGGGACACGAGAGGTACGCACTGGTGCAACACACCCTGGACTTGGTGGCCAAGTTTGCCGCTCACGGCTATGTCGGCCTAGCGCCCGACATGTTTTCCAGGTGGGACGGGGATAAAGAGGCCCTGAGCCGAGGCGACATCCAGGTCCGCATTTCCGACGAGGACATCAGGTCATACATGGGCGACAGCCTGAATTACCTGCTGGCCCATCACCAAGTGGACCCCGACCATATTTCTGCCATGGGAGTTTGCCAGAGCGGCGATTATCCGCTGGTCCTGAACAGCGTTCGCCACGAACTAGCAGCCAATATCGTCGTCTACGGCGGAGCACAAGCCAGGGTATGGGAAGTTGACGAGTACAGGCCCGAGCCTTACGAGTCGATCCTGGAAAGGGTTCAAGCGCCGATCCTGGGGATCTGGGGAGAGGACGACTCTGTGGTCTCGGTGGAAGACATGCGCCGCTTGAGAGACGCCCTGGAATCCAAGCGAAAGACCTACGAGTTTACCCTATTTTCCGACATGCCCCATGGCTGGATGAATTCGACGATGCCGGGCCGCTACCGTCCCAATGAATCGGAGCAGGCCTGGTCGATGATCCTGGAGTTCATGGAGCGGGTGCACGCCGGGGAATTTCTCAAGGAACGGGTAGTGTGGCGGTTCCAGTCCGACATCGCCCCAGATTACGACTACACCAAAAAGGTGCGCCTGGCCTAAGAATGGCCACCTAGCCGGTTAATGAGTGCTCCAACCACCACAGCACGAAGACCAAACCACCCCAAAGCTGAAGCCCTACCCTACCAAAATCGCAACTAAAAGGCCCCCAGAAATATCGGGGGCCTTTTGCTGTATATTACGTCGAAAGTTCGGATTGCAGGAGATAAAGATGGACGAAATTATCGCGTTGGAGAACCGGCGCACCAAGGCTATGATTGCGGGGGACGTGGACGCGCTGAATGAGATTCTGGCCGACGACCTGATCTACACGCATACAACAGCCAGAATCGATACTAAATCCTCGTTCATAGACGCCATCTCATCAGGCCGTACCAACTACCGGTCCATCGAGTTGGAAGATGTGAAGGTCCGGCAATTCGGGGATACTGCAGTGGTTACGGGCCACGCGAAGTTCCACGTTGGCGACAACAATTTCGAAGCCAGGTTCACTGATGTCTACGCCAAGCGAAACGGTGCTTGGCAGATGGTGGCCTGGCAGTCCACCAGGCTCCCGGACTAAATCAGAAAAGACTACGCAGATAGGACATCGTGATGATTGACATGACCGGCGAGATGAAGGAGTTAGTGGACCGCGCTAACGCTGACGGAATCTCCTGCACCTTGGGAACGGCGGACAAGAACGGGCAGCCCCAACTGAGCCTCAAGGGCAGCGTCATGGTCTTCGACTCCGAGACTCTGGCCTACTGGGAGCGGGCGAAACGCTCGGCGCTGGAGAACGTGGTCGAAAACCCCAAGGTGGTGATTCTCTACAACAACCCGGAAGACCGCATCCGGTGGCGCTTCTACGGCACCGCAGTAGTCCACGAGTCGGGCCCCATCCGGGAAGAGGTCATGTCGCGCACGGTCCAAGCCGAGCTGGACCGGGATCCCGAGCGCCTGGGCGTTGCGGTGTTGGTCAAAGTGGACAAGGTATCCGAACTGTCGGGCAACATCCTGCAAGAGCGTTAAAGAAGTCCTTGGTTCGATTCCTCCCGACTACCAAAATCGAAAAAGAAGGCCCCGAAATTATCCGGGGGCCGTTCGTGTTAACCATTAAGCACCAGAATCTCTCGAGATCGAAGCGAGAACATGGTCGGTCAAGGATACTGAAGTGCCTGCGAAAAAGAGACAATTTACGGTCATCCTGGAACCAGAACCGGAAAGAGGGTATTCAGTCCATTGTCCGGCATTGCCTGGTTGTGTCAGCCAAGGTGATGACCGGAAATCGTCGTTGGCCAATATCGAAGAGGCAATCGCATTAGCTCTTGAGACGTTCGACGATAAGGATTCCGACGCGTTCGCAGTTGCTACGCTTGAAGCCGTCAACGGAATTCCATTCCCCCCTCGCGAATCACTGGAAGTGCTATTGAATGAAATTCGGGAAATTATCGAGCTCGGAGAGAAGACGGTCTCCCAGTGAGAATGGAAATCGAACAAGTTGAAGTGAACACACCGGTTTCGGCATAAATGGCGGAGTCGCGTCTGCCGGTCATATCGGGCAGAGACGCGGTTAGGGCATTAGAATGAGACGACCGGCAGCTCGTCCGGCAGGCTGGGAGTCACATGATCATGACCAAGCCCGGTGTATCAGCCGTACTTTCGATACCAGACCATCGCGAACTGAAACGAGGTACTTTGCGCGGTCTAATCCGGAAATCCTGGCTCGGCGTACCGGAGTTCCTGGCTCTAATTGACCGTTAATAGCGTTTTGGCTGAAAGCTGCGGGCTTTCAGCAAGAAAAATGCCCGTGCCTTTGACCCCGGGATCAAAGCTGCAAGCCGACAGCGGTCAGCCAACCAGCGACAACCCCTCGTCGGCGCGGACGTCATTGATGATTTGAAGGATACGCTGCTCCAAGGGTGGGTATTCCAGTTCGAACTCGCCCAGTAGGCGGCTGTTGTCGGCCAGGTAGTTGCCCGAGTCTTCCTTGCCGTCCTGGCTGTCGAAGGTGATCTGGGCATCGGGCAGGAACTTTTTCACCACCTCGGCCAAGTCGCCCATGCTGATGGGGTAGCCGCCGGAGTTGTAGATCGGGTGGTGACTCTTGTCCACCATGGTCACCCGGACAAAGGCTTCGGCAATGTCGTCCACGTGCACCGGCAGACGCATCAACCCCGCTTTGGGGAAGCTCACCGGCTGCTCAGCCGCCGGCAGGGTCACACACTGCACATGGTCCGTGGAGCCGCGCACCTTGTCGGGCCCGGTCACGTTGGCGGGGCGGATGCCCGTGATGGACATGCCGTAGACCTCGTTGAACTGCTGGGCCTGGAACTCATTAAACCGTTTGTGCATGGCGTACTGGCTGGTGCCGTGCATGGGGTCGTCTTCGTTGATCACCCGGTCGCCGAAGTTGGACTGCTGGCCGCTGACGGCGATGGAGCTGGCGTAGACCACCCGGTCAACTCCGCAGATGCGGGCCGCCTCAAAGCAGTTGTCCATACCCAGCACGTTCAGCTTCATGGTGAAGTGGGGCGTGTCGTCGCCGCTGCCCAATAGGTAGGCCAGGTTCATGATGCGTTCCGGCTTGGAGTCCAGGATGGCCTTGACCACGTCCTCGAACTGCATGATATCGCCGCGCATAACTTCAACTTGGCCGCCGAACTCCTCGAAGTTGGCCGCGCCGGGGTTGATGTCCATCACGACCACTTTCTCGCCGCGCTGGACCAACCGGGGAACAGCGCGCTTCCCGATAAAGCCGGTGCCGCCCAATACCAATGTTGTCATCAATAGCTCCTAATTCGTATCGGCCGCATAATGGCCGAGGGTCCCCACACACGCTGCCAAGATGATTGGCTTTAGGGACCCGTTTGTCAAGATTCTTCACCCTTTCTTGACCAACCGCTATTCAGGCCGTAAATTGCTAGCATTCGATTGGCCGGGGACCGGCCCCGAAGAATCCAAGGTCCGTCCGAGTAATAGATAACATGAGCTTAGAAGGCAAAGTAGCAATCGTAACTGGGGCCAGCCGTGGGATCGGCAAGGCCATGGCCATGGGTCTGGCGGCGGAGGGCGCCCACGTGGTAGTTGCAGCCCGGTCCGAGGAGTCGCGGCCCATGCTGCCGGGCACCATTCACTCCACCGTCGGCGAGATTGAGGACGCCGGCGGCAAGGCGCTGGCTGTGCCCACCAACGTGCGGGAGGAGGACAGCATCCGCCACATGGTGGACCGCACCTTGGACGAGTTCGGAGCCGTGGACGTGCTGATTAACAACGCCGCCATCGGCAGCTACACGCCCTTCCTGGAGATGACGGTCAAAGAGTGGGACCTAGTGATGGCCATCGACCTGCGCGCGCCCTTCATTGCCTGCAAGTCGGTAGCCCCCATCATGATTGAGCAGGGCGGAGGTAGCATCATCAACATCTCCTCCCACGCGGCCACCAACATCTTCTCTTCCACACTGACGGCCGACAGCGATGACATAGCCCTCATCGGCCAGAACTACGGTGCCGCCAAGGTCGGGTTGGAGCGGTTCACTTGGGGTCTGGCCGCCGAGCTTGGGCCGCACAACATCGCCGTCAACGTGCTGAAGCCCCTGCGCCCGGTGATCACCGAGGGCTTCCTGGCCCAACGCCCCGACGCCGACGTCTCGACCTGGGCCACCCCCGCCGACATGGTCACAGCCGCCAAGTACCTGGCCAGCCAGGACGCCAAGGGGCTGACGGGAGCGACGGTTACGGCGGAGGAGTTGGTGCGGAGGCTGGGGTTGTAAATCCCCCCAGCCCCCCTTTTCGAAAGGGGGGATTAGCAGTCGCCTCCTTTGTAAAGGGGGATCAAGGGGGATTTTGGCCCATGGGCCGAGCTTCACTGAGGATGGTCAGATGGACCAACTTACGTCGCATTGACAGCTATTAGTCGCTGCCCTACGCTTTGATGTAACGAATTCGGAGTTAAGCTTTGGTGGCCTGTTTTTGAGCCGCTCAAATTAGGGAGGAAGTTTGGACGCTAGCTATACCGCTGTGATTCAGCAGGATGGAGAATGGTTGATTGGCTGGGTCGAGGAGATTCCCGGCGTCAATTCGCAGGGAGTCACACGCCAGGAATTGATGGATAACTTGCGGTCCGCCCTCGAAGAGGCCTTGGAGATGAACCGGGCCGACGCATTGGCAGGCATGACAGGCGATTACGAAGAAGTGAGTCTGGCCGGTTGAGGCGCAGGCGCCTTCTCGCCTACCTGAGGGCGAATGGTTGCGTGCTGGTCCGGGAAGGCTCCAGGCATTCATGGTGGGGTAATCCTACCAACAACCGACGCTCTGCTGTGCCGAGACACACAGAGATTCACGACTTATTGGTCGGGAAGATCTGCTCGGATTTGGAAATCCCACGGCCCAACTGAACTGAGTCCTGGCCCAACGCCCCGACGCCGACGTCTCGACTTGGGCCACCCCCGCCGGCATGGTCACAGCCGCCAAGTACCTGGCCAGCCAGGACGCCAAGGGGCTGACGGGAGCGACGGTTACGGCTGAGGAGTTGGTGCGGAGGCTGGGGTTGTAAATCCCCCCAGCCCCCTTTTCGAAAGGGAATTATCCCCTACCATCAAGTAGGCATGATACAATTGTGCCATCGCAGGATCGTTCGGAAGGCCGGGATCTTATATCAGAACACGTTGCAAGCACTGAAGAGCATATTACTGATCTAAAATCCCAAATCGCTGATATCAACAATGGGTTAACCAGGGTATACAACGGTTTGCGACATATGCCCGAAGAACAAGAAAACCAGATAGAGCTTAGGCAAGTTGGTGGTATGAACCGAAGATCGGAAACTGCCCGGCGGGGCATCAACGCAGCGGACTATGTTGCGGGCCTTGTCAAAGCTCAAGCAGTCTCTGGTTTGCCAAGTACTGTCTCCACCGATTGCACGTATGAGTTCTCGCTCAAATGGGGAGAGTCAGGCGTGGGCGACGGGCAGTTCCAGTACCCGCAAGGCGTCGCGGTGGCATCCGACGGTAGCGTCTACGTTGCAGACATAGTCAACCACCGCATCCAGAAGTTTACCTCCGCCGGCGTGTTCGTTAGCCAATGGGGCACTGCGGGCTCGGAGGTCGTCGCAGTGGCAACCGACGGTAGCGTCTACGTTGCAGACTGGCTCAACCGCATCCAGAAGTTCACCTCCGAAGGCGTGTTCGTTAGCCAATGGGGCACTGAGGGCTCTGGCGATGGGCAGTTCCAGAACCCGTATGGCGTCGCGGTGGCATCAGACGGTAGCGTCTACGTTGTAGACTGGCTCAACCAACGGATCCAGAAGTTCACTTCCGAAGGCGTGTTCGTTAGCCAATGGGGCACTGAGGGCTCTGGCGATGGGCAGTTCGACGGACCGGTTGGCGTCGCGGTGGCATCCGACGGTAGCGTCTACGTTGCAGACCGTCATAACCACCGCATCCAGAAGTTCACCTCCGAAGGTGTGTTCGTTAGTAAATGGGGCACGGAGGGCTCGGGCGATGGGCAGTTCAACTTGCCGACTGGACTCGCGGCGGCATCAGATGGTAGCGTCTACGTTTCAGATGCTTGGAACCACCGCATCCAGAAGTTCACCTCCGAAGGCGTGTTCGTTAGCCAATGGGGCACTGAGGGTACGGGCGACGGGGAGTTCGACTCCCCAAATGGCGTCACTGTGGCATCCGACGGTAGCGTCTACGTTGTAGACCAGGGGAACCACCGTATCCAGAAGTTCTCACCGGGGCTGTAGACGCAGATGCTGTAGGCTGGTCCTTCCGAAATCACATGTGACCAAATTGTGACCATTTAAGGAAAAAGAAAAACCCAGATTACTAGAATCTGGGCTTTTTCATGCCTAAAAGTCGGTGACCCGCCTCGGGGTGATTAGCGACAATTACTTTTGCCGGTGGTCCCTCATACGATTTCACGTACGTCGCGATTAGAAGAATTTCCCGTTGCCAACTTGACCCTGGCTTGTCTTCTCCCTAGCATTGGGACATGGGAACAATCAGCGTCGGGTTGGAAATTGGCGACTCTCAAGGGCAAGCCTGGGAAACTATATCAGGCGCTGGTAGATACGGAATCTAGCTACACTTGGGTTCCCAGACAGCTCCTTGAGCGCCTAAATGTGCGTACCCAGTTCCAGCGAGAGTTCGAAACAGCGGATGGACGGGTGGTTGAACGTGACCTGGCGGTGACGATGGTGCGGTGGGATGGCGAGACGATGCCAACGTTGGTTGTGTTCGGCGGTAATGACGACGCTGTGTTGCTGGGCGCCTACACGATGGAAGGTTTTTCACTGGCCCCGGACCCGGTCAACCAACGCCCGATCCGGGTGCGCGGTCTGGCGATGAAAAGCTGATGGACTTCGCGTTCACCCCCAAACAGGCTGAACCCCAGCAGCGAGTGCGCCGCTTGGCCGAAGAAAAGATTGCGCCCATTGCCGAGGAGGCGGACGAGTCGCCGACGGTCCATGCCGGGCTGATGGCGATTCTGACCAACGAGGGGTTGCTGCGGTACTGCGTGCCTGAGGAGTACGGCGGGGTTGGGGTGCGTGTGATTGACTTGTGCATCATCCGGGAGGAGCTGGCCCGGGTGTCGGTACAGGCGGACACCAATTTCATCATGCAGGGTTTGGGCAGCTATCCGATAACCCTGGGTGGGACTGATGAGCAGAAGGCCAAGTACCTGCCGCCCATCGCCACGGGCGAGAGCATCGCCGCCTTCGCCCTGACCGAGCCCCACGCCGGCTCCGATGTACTCAGCAAGAGGACTGAGGCGCACTTGGACGGCGACGACTGGGTCTTGAACGGACAGAAGAAGTTCATCAGCCAGGCTGGGGACGCGGGTACCTACACGGTCTTCGACAAGACCGACCCCGATGCTGGCAGCAGAAGCATCTCGGTGTTCATCGTCGAGGCGGGAACGCCGGGCTTCGACGATTCCAAGCGGATGGACCTGATGGCGGCCCATCCCATCGGCGAGCCCCGGTGGGACGACTGCCACATCCCCCAAGCCAACTTGATCGGGGAGCGGGGCCGGGGCCTGCGCCTGGCCATGGGCACCCTGGACACCTTCCGGACCACGGTGGCCGCGGCGGCCATCGGCATGGGACAGGCGGCCTACGAGGCGTCTCTGAGCTATGCCAAGAACCGGGAGATGTTCGGCCAGAACCTGTCTGATTTCCAGGCCACCCAGTTCAAGCTGGCCGACATGGCGGTGTCGCTGGACGCGGCGCGGTTGCTGGCCCACCGCGCCGCGTGGCTCAAGGACTCGGGCCAAGAAACGGCGATCAAGGAGGCGTCCTTCGCCAAGCTGTTTGGCACCGAGGCCGCCAGCCGCATCATCAACGAAGCGGTGCAGATCCACGGCGGGGCCGGGTTGGAGAAGGGAAACCGGGTGGAGCGGTTGTACCGCGGGGTGCGGGCCCTGACCATCTACGAGGGCACGTCGGAGATACAGCGCCAGACCATCGCCCGGCAGTTGTTGCGGGAGTAGGAATTGCGTTCTGTGTCTACTTACTCCGGGTGAATTCGGTGATTGTTGATGGTGAGCAGGATTGAGACGCGTACGAGGAAAATTTGGGTGCGGGTGTTTGGGGCTGCCGGGCTCGACCGTGTGGCTCTTTTTTACGCTGATGTGGTTCTTCACCGAGATGGACGTGTTGCCGGTTAGCAAATGGGAGTTCGTCTGGCGGTTCCTGGCGGGGCCGATCAACTTCGCCTTGTGATGGAGGGACATCGCCCTAGGCTGGCAGGCATCGAAGAAAGTGTGCTTTAGGGCCCATCAGGTCCCGTCAGAGGAGGCGTGGCATGTTGAATACCTCCGACATAGAATCAGCATTGGCCGAACTGCAACGGCGCAAGGTCATTTCCCGTATCTGGAGCGGGGACCACACCGTTTGGAAGCCGGACCCAACTGAGCTCACCAACCGCCTGGGGTGGCTCACCATTACCGACTTCATGCGGGAACAGGCACCGGTCTTGGAGGCATTCGCCGATGAGGTGCGGAATGCTGGTTTCCGCCACGTTGTTCTGCTGGGGATGGGAGGCAGCAGTCTGGGGCCCGAAGTGCTGCGTCAGACCTTCGGCAGTGCCCCCGGCTACCCTCAGCTCATCGTTCTGGACTCGACGGTTCCCGCCTGGGTGCAGTCAGTAGCAGAGGCCATCGATCCGGCCCATGCCCTTTTCCTCATCTCTTCCAAGTCCGGCTCGACTACTGAGCCCAACATGTTCTACGCATTCTTCCGAGACCTCGTGGACAAGGCCGTCGGAAAAGAGGCGGCTGGCCAGCACTTCAGCGCCGTCACCGACTCGGGCACTTCGCTGGAGAAGATGGCCGGAGAGCAAGGATTCCGGCGGGTCTTCCTGAACCCGTCGGAAATTGGAGGGCGCTATTCTGTGTTGTCCTACTTCGGGTTAGTGCCGGCGTCACTCATCGGGCTCGACGTATTGAAGTTGCTTGACCGGGCAGATGGCATGCGGGAAGGGACAGCGTCCGGTGTTCCGGTCGACGAAAACCCCGGTGCCTGGCTAGGGGTGGTGATGGGTGTGCTTGCCCAACGGGGACGAGACAAGCTCACCTTGGTCACCTCACCATCGATCAGCAGCTTTGGTTTGTGGGTGGAACAACTCATCGCCGAGAGCACCGGCAAGGAGGGCTTGGGCATCGTCCCGGTGGCCGGAGAGCCAAAGTTGTCTCCGGAACAATATGGCGATGACCGGCTTTTCGTCTACCTGAGCCTGGATGGCGACGGGAACGATGAGTCACACGAAGCAATACAGGCCATCGAGTCTTCGGGTCAGCCCGTGGTTCGCTTGGGCCTGCGGGACAAGTACGACATTGGCGCCGAGTTCTTCCGCTGGGAACTGGCGACGGCCGTCGCCGGATCAATCATTGGAATAAACCCGTTCGACCAGCCCAACGTTCAGGCCACCAAGGATATGACCGAAAGCGTGCTGGGACAGTTCGAAAGGTCAGGAAAGCTTCCTGCGATGGAGGGTCCAACTTCCCTCGGAGAGTTGCTTGCCCTGGCTGGACAGGGAGATTACCTGGCAATCATGGCATACATTCCACAATCGCCCAAAGTCGACCTGGCCCTGGACGCCTTGCGTCGTGAGGTAACAGAGAGGCACGGCATCGCGACGACGATGGGTTATGGCCCCCGCTTCCTGCACTCCACCGGCCAGCTCCACAAGGGCGGCCCCGGGTTCGGACTGTTTCTGCAAATCACAACGGAGCACGCTCAAGATTTGGCAATCCCCGACACCCCATACACCTTTGGCGTGCTGGCGGACGCTCAGGCCTTGGGAGACCTACAGGCATTGCGGGCTTCCGGGCGCCGGGCTGTCCGGGTCGACTTGGGCTCAAACCCGGAGGCAGGCATACGGAGGATGGCCGACGAGTTGGTGTAAACGTAAGGGCTTTTGTACTGCGAAAACCAAGGTGGGTTGGCTCGGGTTATTCGCCGTCGATGAGTACCAACGCGCTGTCAGTGGAGTTGATGCGCTGGTTGACCACCGCTTGATACTCCGGTGAGTTGTACCACTTCTTGGCCTGTTCGGCACTTTCGAACTCGAACAAGATAATGCCCATGGGGGACCAGGCTCCGTCCCCCGGTACAACTTCCGAGCTGACGAAGACCCGCTTCCCGCCGTATTGACCGATGGTGGGCTCGGCCACATGTTGGTAGTCGTCGAAGGCCGGTCCGTCATTGATTGCGTTTAGTACACCCATCACGTACCCTGGCATGTCAATCTTCGTTTAGATGAGTCCGGTTTCTTGCATTGGATGCCTGCTACACCTCTAGAGGCGTGTCCTCGCGGTTGGCCCACTCGCCCATGGAGCCGTCGTAGTTCTTGGTGTTGGCGTAGCCCAGCAATTGCATGACGAACACACTGTTCGCCGCTCGGATGCCGCCCTGTCAATAGGTGTAGACGTTCTTGTCCGCGGTGATGCCGTGTTCATTCAGTATGCGGCGGATCTCGCCTGCCGGTTTGAACTCATGTGTCTCCCGGTCCAGAAGATTGAACCACTCCAGGTGCACCGCTCCCGGGATGTGGCCCGCCCGCTTGTTGCCCCGGCTGGCGCTGCCGTCCCATTCGCCGTCGCTGCGCACGTCCCAGATGACGGAGCTACCAACCTCGCAAGCCTGCTTCAACTCGTCAATCTCAACCAGCTTGGAGTCGTCGCGCTTGGGAGTGAAGGTGGCCGATTTTGGCGCGGTCCGGATGAAGTCGACCGACCCTCCGTTGGCGATCCAGGCCCGCCATCCTCCGTTCAACACCTTGACGTTGGTGTGGCCGTAGGTGTTCAGCGCCCACCAAAGCCGGGCGGCGGTCAGGCTCTGGCCGTTGTCGTAGGCGATGACCAGTGAGCCACCTCCGATGCCCAGTCCCTCGCACATGGCCTTGAACTGGTCCGGGTTCATTAAATGCACCCGGCCCGAGTCCGGGTCCTTCTCGAAGTTGTCCGGCACCAAGACCGCGCTGGGGATGTGGCCCCGGTTAAAACCGGCTTCCACATCGCAGTCGACCAACACCACATCGGCGTCGCCTCTGTGGGCGTCCACCCAGGGGGCGTCCACCAGAAGTTCGGGATGGGCGTATCCTTCTTGTGCCATGGTTCCTCCTAGACCCTTCAGGTCCCAGAATTCGGGCCGGCGATTGCAACGGCTGGCAGCGGCGCCCAAATTGTAGGTGATGGAGAATGGGTGGTCAAATTGAACGAAAGTGCGGGTGTAGGCACGGACGTCGTAGCTGGCGTGCCTTGCCGGGGTAGTATGCGGCGGTTAGAATAGGGCGGCCCAGAATCGGTCCCAAATTCATGTAGCTGTCGCCCGAAAGTTGAAAGCTGAGGAGCTACACATGGTTCAGCAAGGACAAATCGACCACCTGCTCCAGGAGACCAGCCAGATACTGCCGCCTCCGGCCTTGGTGCAGCAGGCCTTCCTGCAGGACCCCGACACCGCCTATAAGGACTCCGTGGAATTCCCGGAGGCCTTCTGGGAGGAGGTGGCCAACGAATTGTCTTGGTTCAAGCGCTGGGACAGGGTGTTCCAGTGGGACTATCCCACTTTCAAGTGGTTCCTGGGCGCCAAGTGCAACATCACCTACAACGCCTTGGACCGGCAGTTGGCCAACGGCAACAAGAATAAGGCGGCCTTCGTTTGGCTGGGCGAGGACGGCTCCGAAAGGGTGTTCACCTACGGACGGCTGGCGCAATTGGTCAACCGGTTCGCCAACGGACTGCGGTCCCTGGGGGTGAGCAAGGGCGACCGGGTGGTGATCTACATGCCCCTGTCTCCCGAGGGCGCCATTGCCATGCTGGCGTGCGCCCGGATCGGGGCTGTGCACAGCGTGGTCTATGCCGGATTCAGTGTTGGCTCTCTGCGTGACCGCATCCTGGACGCTCAAGCCAAGGTGGTCATCACCGCTGACGTGGGCTACCGGCGGGGCAACGAGGTCGACTTGAAAGGCATCTGCGACCAGTCCGTCGATGGGCTGGACGTGGTGGAGCACGTGGTCGTCTGGAGCCGCAAGGGAGAAGCCCCAGCGCCAGGGCCCAAAGAGGTGGAATTTGAAAAGCTGATGGCCGAGAGCAGCGTCGACTGTCCGGCGGAGGAGATGGATTCCGAGGACCCGCTCTACATCTTGTACACCAGCGGCACTACCGGCAAGCCCAAGGGCGTGCTCCACGTCCACGGCGGCTACATGGTGGGCACCTACTACCACTTCAAGACCTTCTGGGACGTGAAAGACGACGACGTTTTCTGGTGTACGTCCGACATCGGCTGGGTGGTGGGCCACAGCTACATCGTCTACGCGCCCTTGGTCGCCGGGGCCACCACGGTATTCCGGGAGGGGGCCATCGACTATCCCCACCCCGGCGTTTTCTACGAGACTATCGAGAAGTACGGCGTGAACGTGATTTTCACCGCCCCCACCGCGCTGCGCATGCTGATGCGTTACGGCGAAGAATACCCTCAGCAGTACGACCTGAGGTCGTTGCGCTTCCTGACCTGCGCCGGTGAGCCACTGAACCCCGAGGCCCTGAAGTGGACCTACGAGCACATCTGCGGCAGCGGCGAGTGGGGCCACGTGGTGGACAACTGGTGGCAGACCGAGACCGGCGGCCCCTGCCTGGGGACCACCGCCACTATGCCGGTGAAGCCGGGCCGGGTGGGTCGGCCCCTGCCCGGGGCCTCGATGGACATCGTCGACCGGGAGGGCCAGTCGATCACCGAGCCTGACAAGGGCGGGCTGCTGGTGATTACGCGCCCCTTCCCCCATTTCTTCCGCACTGTGTATGGCGACCCGGAACGCTACGCCCAAGACTGGAACACCATCCCCGGCGTCTATCTCACCGGCGACGTGGCCCTCCGGAACACCGATGGCTACTACATGGTGGTGGGCCGGGCCGACGACGTGTTGAACGTGGCCGGGCACCGTATCGGCTCGGCGGAGGTGGAGAGCGCCCTGGTGTCCCACCCCGCAGTGGCGGAGGCGGCGGTCATCGGCAAGCCGGACGAATTGCGGGGCGAGTCCATCAAGGGCTTCGTCACCCTGCGCATGGGACAGGAGCCGTCGGAGGAGATGGTAGCGGCCCTGAAACTGCACGTCCGCAACGAGCTGGGCCCCATTGCCGTCCCCGCCGAACTTGAGTTCACTCCGACTCTACCGAAGACCCGCTCCGGCAAAATCATGCGCCGGCTCCTGAAAGCCCAAGAACTGGGCATTGACCCCGGGGATATCACGACCCTGGAGGAGTGAGGGGTTATACTTTATGGAGCAACAATCGCGAGGCTAGTTATGGCTGCACAACTCCTGAGACGGCGGTTCACGGTACAGGAGTACCATCGTATGGGGCAAGCCGGCATCCTGGACGAGGACGACCGGCTGGAGCTATTGGAAGGGGAGATTGTGGAAATGGCGCCTATAGGCAGCCGCCACCAGTCCGTTGTCGATCGTCTCACCAGGCTATTTTCCAAACGGGTGGAAGATGCGGCGGTGGTCAGAGTTCAGGGCCCGGTGCGTCTAGGCGAGGATTCCGAGCCGCAGCCCGACCTGCTCCTTCTCGCTCCTCGCGGCGATTACTACGCAACCGCTCACCCCGGCCCAGAGGACGTGCTTCTTCTTGTTGAAGTTTCAGACACCTCGACCGAATACGATCGAGAGGTGAAGCTTCCGCTGTACGCCCGCTGTGGCATAGCTGAAGTCTGGCTGGTGGGCCTGGATGAGGGGACCATTGGAGTGTACCGCGAACCCACTGACCAGGGGTATCGGGGAGTGTCAGAGGTAACGCGAGGCCAGGTTCTCTCTCCGGAAGCCTTCTCGGAACTGGAATTGCCGGTCGCGGAAATCATAGGTTAAGCCTCCAACTACACCGGCCTGACCCGCTCCGGCAAAATCATGCGCCGTCTCCTGAAAGCCCGGGAACTTGGGTTGGACCCGAGGGATATCACGACATTGGAGGAGTAGGGGGAGCGCCGTTTTTTCAAAATGCTGAGCTCGTCCATGTCCGGTATACCGAAGGGGGCGTTGATCATGGTTGGATCAGTGTCTGGGGCACTCTGGGTCTTTTGGCAGCTTTTCATGTTGGTCCTAACTGAAGGACTTGTGCCGCGAGGTTCGGGTTCGCTTACCTTTGAGGAAGGGTCGTTGGAATTGGTTTACAAGCCGATGAGGTGGCGCCGCAAAAGTGAGGCCCAGTTTCTAGGAGAGATTGGCCGTTTTAGCTCCAAAGCCATGGATCGGCTGTTGCGATCGGAGCGTATCGAAAGGGTGGTTTTTTTGGCCGACGGCAGCATTCCATCGAGTGAAGCCTCCGGCGGGCGAACATGGAAAGGAGTCAGGCTTGAATTGGATACAGAGGGACACCAACTAGTTACAGCTTTTAGGCGAAATTTGGCCGAGTTCGCCAAAGTCGACCTGGACGAGTTCTTTGGCGTCTGCTCATTTGAATGGATCGACGCTTCGGAATTTCCAAAGAAACCGGTCGTGAGAATGAGCGGGTAAAAACCACAAAGGTCTCCGGGAATTTCGCAACCAATTGGGCACCAGGAAATCAGGGGGAGCCTACCTAACATGAAGGTCTACTACTTCAGCGAGTTTCCCTACCACGAGTATCCTGACGGAGAGGGGGACAAGTACCCCTCTTTGCGGCTTACCTTCCCCAACAGTTATTTCGACCCGGACACCGCCAGCGAGTTGTTCAAGCGGTATTTCGACGAATGCCAGTACGTGGACGAATTAGGCTACGACGGCATCATGGTCAACGAGCACCACACCACGCCGTCGTGCATGAACGCCTCGTGCAACCTGACCGCGGCAATCCTGGCCCGCACCACCAAGAACGCCAAGATACTGCTCTTGGGCAACATCCTGCCCATCCACGAGAACCCGGTGCGGTTGGCGGAAGAGATAGCCATGATTGACGTGATCTCCGGAGGCCGGGTCATATCCGGCTTTGTCCGGGGCACCGGCGTGGAGACCGTCTCCACCAACATGAACCCCACCGAGAACCGGGAGCGATTCGAGGAGTGCCACGACCTGCTGATCAAGACCTGGACCACTCCGGGCCCCTTCCGCTGGGAAAGAAAGTATTTCAACTACCGGGTGGTTAACCCGTGGATGGTGCCGGTCCAGAAGCCCCATCCCCCCATCTGGGTGCCGGGGACGGCCAGTCCCGAGACCGCCCAGTGGGTCGCCGCTCACGGCTACACCTACGTGGCTTTCCTGACTGCCTTGGACGTCACCCTGGAGTTGTTCGATATCTACCGGGAAGCGGCGACGCACCCACCCACCAAGGACAACTTCGGCTATCTGCTGTGCTGCTACGTGGCCGAGACCCAGGAGAAGGCCGACGAGCAGGCCAGGCACTTCATATGGCGCATGGGCGCGACGACCCGCGGGCCCAGGGAGTACATGAACCCCGTGGGCTACCGCTCGGCCGCCGGGCAGGCGGTGGCCTTGCGCCGGACCGCGAAGCCCCTGATCAACCAGAGCTTCGAGGAACTGAAGGAGAACTACCATATCGTCTGCGGGACGCCCGACACAGTGCTGGAGAAGCTGGAGTATCTCCATAACCGGCTGGGCATGGAGCACCTGATTATGTACGGGCAGGAGTCCAAAATGGACCATGAGGCGACCATGTCCAACATCGGCCTGTTCGGTAAAGAGGTCCTCCCGGTCATTCGGGACTGGTAGGCGAGGAGTGAGGAAATCCCCCCAACCCCCTACGAAAGGGGGGCTTTATCTGTCCGTCTTCTCCCGAAAATGACCGTAGGGGCACGGCAGTGCCGTGCCCCTACGGTCCCAAAAGGACCGTTGTCTCCCCCTTTTAAAAAGGGGGACTAAGGGGGATTTCGCCCCTCACAACGAAGCCCCACCAGCCGAAGGAATCCCTGGCGCCCAGATGGTAAAATAAGCCTACCGTTTGGCCCCGCCTAAATCCGGGGCCAGTGTTGAGGAATTCACGCGGCGCGGCTGTCCGTTCTTGGGCGGCCGGGCCGATTTATTCATACTGCAGGCTGAACCCCATGATGCACCGCGTTGTGCCGGAACCACCGGTAAACAAGTCAGAAGCTCTAGGCCTTCCCGCCCCCTCCAGTCCCTTGCTGCCCCGGACTATCCGCCTCTTCCGGCCCTACCGCTTCCAGGTAGTCTCGGTGGCGGTCCTGATACTGGTCACGGCCAGCATCGGGGTGGTCAACCCGTTGCTCATCAGGACGGTCTTCGACGCAGGTCTCTTCCCGGCATCGGGCGGCCCGGACATGCAGTTGCTTTGGATATTGGCCGCCATCATGACCTCCATCGCCATCGCCAACGGACTCATGGGCGTGCTCCAGACTTACATGACCAACAAGGTGGGCCAGAACGTCATGCGCGACCTGCGGGACGCCGTGTATGCCCACCTCCAAGGCATGTCGCTGGGATTCTTCACCAGCACGCGCACCGGAGAGATCCAGTCTAGGGTCTCCAACGACGTTGGCGGAATCCAGTCGGTGGTGACCAGCACTCTCACTGACACCATCTCCAACACCGTGATATTCCTGAGCACCTTGGTCGCCATGTTGATTCTGTCCTGGCAGTTGACCGTCGTTGCCGTGGCGACGGTGCCCTTCTTCTTTGTACTGACCAGGTTTGTAGGCAAGCGGCGGCGGGCGGTCACCTCCGAGGCCCAGCGTTCCATGGCCGAGGTGACGGCCATCACACAAGAGACCCTGTCGGTCTCGGGGATTATGCTGGCCAAGCTGTTCGGGCGTCAGAACCAGGAGATGGCCAACTTTCACCGCCACAACCAAGAGTTGTCCGACCTTGCGGTGCGGCAGCAGATGATTGGTCACTCCTTCTTCGCGGTGGTGATGACCTTTCTGTCCATCTCGCCGGCGGCCATCTATCTGCTGGCGGGCTACTTGATGTCCGGCGGCGGTCCTTCGATGGTGTCCGCTGGGACCATTATCGCCTTCACCACCCTGCAGAGCCGTCTGTATTTCCCCGTGGGCCGATTGCTTCAGGTGTCGGTCGAGTTGCAGTCGTCGATGGCGCTGTTCGAGCGAATATTTGGCTATCTGGACCTGAAACAGGAGATTGTTGACTCCCCGGATGCCAAGCCCATCGATCTAAAGAAAGTGTCGGGCGGAATAAAATTCGACTCGGTGCGGGTCAATTACGGTAATTCATACGGCCAAGCGGGCGACGGAATCGTGGAGCAGGAGACGGAAGAAGAATCCCGTCTATGGGCGTTGGACGGGGTCAGCCTGAATATCCCACCGGGTCAGCTTGCCGCCTTTGTCGGTCCCAGCGGCGCGGGGAAAACCACCCTGGCCTACTTGGTGCCCCGGCTATATGACGTGACCGAAGGGTCGGTGTCCATCGACGGCATCGACGTGCGGCAAATCAAGCAATCGGACCTGGCGGCAATCATTGGCTTCGTCACCCAGGATAGCTATCTATTCCATGACACCATGGAGCGGAACCTGCTCTACGCCCGGCCTGACGCCACCAAGGACGAGATGATGGCGGCGGCCAAGGCGGCCTACATCCACGACCGGATCATGGAGATGCCGGAAGGGTACAACACGGTGGTTGGAGAGCGCGGATTCCGGTTGTCCGGCGGGGAGAGGCAGCGGCTGTCCATCGCCAGAGTAATTCTGCACCAGCCCAGGGTCTTGATACTTGATGAAGCCACTTCCGCGTTGGACACGTCCAGCGAGCGCTACGTGCAATCGGCGTTGCAGCCGCTGATGCGTGACCGCACGACCATGGTCATCGCCCACCGGCTGTCGACCATTATCGCCGCCGACATAATCTACGTGGTGGACCGGGGCCGGATAGTGGAACACGGACCCCACGACGAGTTGCTGGCCCAGGGCGGGTTGTACGCCAACCTCTACCGGGAGCAGTTCGGCGGAGGGCGCATCGAGGCCTACTGCGAGGACGGTGTGGTGTTCAGCGACGGCAGCATCGGCACCGCCGAGCGGCCCGAGCCGGTGTTGGTAGGCGGCGGTCAGGAAAGCCGGAGCCGGGCTTCCGCGAGGGGAGACCGTGACACTATGCCTTGGGAAGACGATTCCCGGTAGAGATTTCGCTCAGCCTGGGCTCCCAGGGTGCATCTGTGCCATTGAGAGGATCGACTCCCGCCCCTGATTGTTCGGCCCGGAACCAACGCTACCAAAGCACGGAATCGGCGACGAAACGCCCCGGCCCTACCCCGGCCCTAGTAATCAACTTTGTTGCCTCGTACCCCTCTTTTCAGAGCCTGCTAGGCCCGGTTTGGACGTCAAATCTGAGCCTGGACCAATAGCGGATTTACCTAGCGAACGTCTCGTGGCACCATTTAGGTAGAAAGAATTTATTCAATGGTGTCGGGAGTTCCAACGCCAGGTAATTTCCCAATTGCGGCGTGATGTCTTGCCCGAGGCCCTACTTAGTTATGGATTGTCATGGATCCCCAAAAGATTGAAATAGCCGGACCAATTAGCGCCGCAACCGGCGCCGGTGACCGCACAGAGCCGCAAGGCAGATGGGCCGGCCGCCGCAGATTGTTGTCCACCGGGCTATTGGCCATTGCAGGGGTATTGGCAGCCGTCATTTCGGTTTGGGCCGTCCAATCCGGAGGAGGGCCGGCTTTCACGGCGGGAATCACGGTGGCGAAGATCGTTAACCAGGTGGAGACCGACCGGCCTGGGCGGTCAGGTTCCGATACGGAGATGTTTTTGCCAGCGGTCATCGGACAAGGTCTCCTCCCTGGTGACGGAGTCCGGACATATGTGAACAGTGAAGCCAGGGTCGACATCAAGATTCAGGGCCAGACCAGAGTCAGCCGTATCAGACCCAACACAATCTGGCGGCTCGGCCAATTTTCCCTTGAGGAAGGTACCATTGAGGAAGGTACCATTATCGAACTGGATGAAGGAAAGATCTTCCTCTTCGACGACGCGGCCGGTCCCGCCGGCCATCCGTTGAAGATAGTTACTCCCGCCGGTACAGCGTCTCCCAGGGGCACGTGGATGAGTTTCTCTTACGACCCCATTTCTGAGGTGGCGGAACTGCAGTGTTTCCGCGGCTCTTGCTTACTGGAGAACGAATTCGGCTCCCAACTGGTGCGAGACGAGCAGAAGAGTAGCATCACCCGCCTGCCGCCGCCGGTGGCCCCGGTCGAAATGGAGCCAGAGGAGACCCAGGAATTTGTAGAATTACCTGAGGCGTTAACGGGAAAGTTCGTCATTCCCGCCATCGAACCGATACCTGAAACGACGGTGGATGTTACACCCATTTCTGCCGCTTCCGTCCAAAATCAGGGAGGCGACGGGACCGGATCATCCGGTTCGCCACGAGATTTGAATCAGACGAATAACCCAACGTTGGAGCCCAAGGCAACGGTGGTCGCTCAGCCGACTCCTGAGCCGACTCGGGTTTCCGAGCCCACCGCCACGCCCCGTCCCACTCCGGAGCCGACTATCCAAAAAACACCGGACCCCACGCCCAAGGCCACATTGAAACCAACCGTGCTACCGACTCTGACGCCGACCCCGAAACCGGTGGACATCTTGCTGCCGCCGGTGAACGCGTCGCAGTTACCCCACGTGTTCGTCGGTTCCGCCACCATAGATTCGGTGGTGGCCCCCGATGGAACGGAGGTCTCGGTGTGGACCGAAGGATATTCGGAGCCGTTGGCCAGCGCATTGGTGTTCGCCGGCGACTTCACCGTCATTGTCCCACAATACGGAGCGGAGTCATTTGGCGGACGTATTCTTCTGTTCAGACTGGACGGTCTGACCGCGATGCTGGAGGCGGTGTGGTCCTCAGGCGCCGCCGATTTACTGTCTCTGAAGGCAGAAAGCTACTAAATCGGTCAACGGAGACGATAACGCGCCTCGGCCTTCTCCAAGGCTAAATCGTGACGCTATTCCCTGGGACGGCGGTTCCCGGCAGGAAACTGGTGGCTACTTCGCCCGTTCCGGCCACACCGGGTCGTTGTGACCGAGTGGCACCGATGGCCGCGCCCATCGCGGCGGCGTCTCTGAAAGGCGGACCACAGGCCCCAGATGTTGGAGCCGGCCGACCGGCGTTTCGCTCTCCATGGACCAGCGGCCTATCTCTTCGGGAGTGAATTCCGTCGGCACGTCTTTCGCATCGTCGCAGGGCACCTGGCCATGCCCGACTAGCCAGCGCCCGGTCTGCGCCAGAGAGATCCGGACCAGCCAGCTGCCGCCCTCGCGGGTCCGGCGCTCCAGGGCCACCAGCGCCCCAAACGCCATCAGATACCCGGTGAGATAGTCGATCGCCGATACCGGATAGAATTGCGGCCCCGGCTCGTCGCCCGGGAAAAGTTCACCCTGGCGGCTGGTGATGCCACTGACCGTCTGCACTACCGTGTCGAAGCCGCGGCGCGACGCCCAAGGGCCGATATGGCTGAATGCGGACAGTGAAACATAGACTAGGCCAGGACGCAATTCCGCTAATTCCTCGGGCGAGAGCCCGCGGTTTCCCAGGGTCCCTGGCCGGTATCCCTGAGAGAACACGTCTGACTCGCGCACCAGCCCGCGTAGGATTTCGAGGTCCTTCTGCTCGCGTAGGTCGAGATGGGCGGATAACTTGCCGTGGCCGGTATCGTATTCTTGGTAACCGATATTCGGCAGATGAGCCCCGGTAATCTTCATAACGTCGGCGCCGTGCTCGGCCAGGGTGCGGGCGCAGGTCGGCCCGGCTAGGACCCGCGTCAGGTCGAGCACCCGGATGCCGGACAAGGGCCGATCGCCGTCGGGTAGCTTTTCCGGCGGACTGTCTCCGATCTTGACAATCTCCATCAAAGGCAGCGAGGCGATTGCGGCGGCCTGCGGGTGCTGGGCCCATTCTTCCATGGTGCGCACCATACCCCCGGCGCCCTTGGCGGCGATGATGGCTTCCTCAAGTTCGAGGGCGTCCCACTCAGCCACCGCCTTGCGCATCGCTTCTTTATCTTCCGACACGCCCAGCACGCTGAGGGCGGCGGCGCGGTGGTTGGGGAAATTGCAGTGGAGATAACTCCAGCGGCCGTTCTTGGCCGGATACACGCCCATTACCGTGTTTCGCTCGGTCGAGACGGCTGCGTTGTCCAAGTGCATGTACTTCCCGCTGCGTAACGAGGCAGTCGCCCGGCGCGTATCGACCGCAACCTCCTGGCTACGCCCGGTGCGGGATTCCCAAAGATCTGAGACGGCGAGGCCTACCGCCGCCAGCGCGGCGGCACTGGACTCGCCGACACGGAACGGAGTGGGTAATATGGGGTCGTTACCGCCGGTTATCTCAGCCTCGCGGGCGCGCTGCTCATCCCAACCAGCGATTGGCAAAAGGGTGCTTAGGATATTATTAGTCATGTTCGCGGCTCCTCCGACCTTTGAATGAGATTATCCGACGAGATTCGTCGAGGCTAGAGTTACGCCGTATTACTGAATTATTGAATCTAGGTCGCCTCATCTCCGTTCGTCCTTGTATCTTAAACCAGGACGTGGCAGGCCGAATCGTCCTAGGCTTTTTAGGCCGAGGCTCAGCGAGGCCGCCACGTCCTCCCCGCCCAGAGCCCGAACAGTTGACTGGGCGGCAGCCCGTATCAAGCAAGGCTGGGCCGGTGCCGGGGGACCAATGAGGGGAACCAGTGATGGGAGGTAGATGGATGGAAGATTCGCAGGTGTTCATAGGTATCGATGTTTCCAAGAGCTGCTTGGATGTGGCTTCCAGGCCCACGGGTGAAGTGTGGCAGGTCACGAACGATGCGAACGGCATCGGTGCTCTGGCCCAGCGGCTGACGGGGATGAGCCCTTCCTTGGTTGTGCTCGAGGCCACGGGAGGTCGCTCACCGCTGAGCTGGCGGCGGTCGGTCTTCCAGTGGCGGTGGTCAACCCCAGACACGTAAGGGACTTCGCCCGGGCTGCTGGCGCCCTGGCTAAGACCGACGCCTTGGACGCCCAGGTGTTGGCCCACTTTGGGCAGGCGATGGAGCCTAAGCCCAGGCTTCTTCCTGACCCAGACGCCCAAGACCTGCAGGCCATGGTTGGCCGCCGGCGGCAGTTGGTGGAGATGATTACCGCGGAGAAGAACCGCCGGAGGACCGTGATTGCTCGGATCCGTCCTCAGGTGGAAGAACATATCCGCTGGCTGGAAAAAAGCTTGGAGGACCTGGACCAAGACCTGGACAGCTTCATCCGCTCCAGTCCCATGTGGCGGACCAAAGAAAGGGTCATAAGGAGCGCTCCTGGCGTTGGCCCGGTATTCACGGCAACCGTTTTGGCCAATCTGCCAGAATTGGGCACGATGAACCGGGGTCAAGTCGCCGCGCTGGTGGGCGTAGCACCGTTCAATAGGGACAGTGGAACGCTCCGAGGCAAGCGCACTGTTTGGGGAGGACGCCGTCACGTGAGGGCGGCCCTTTACATGGCGGCCTTGGTGGCGACCCGGTACAATCCGGTGATCAAAGAGTTTTATCAACGGCTATGCTCCATGGGCAAACCCAAGAAAGTGGCCTTGACGGCCTGTATGCGCAAGCTCTTGGTCATTCTAAATTCCATGGTGAAACATGGCAGAGAGTGGCAGCCAAACCTTCAAACGCCTTGACATCCAAGACAGTTGCTGAGCCCCGTCGAAGGGCCTCCTCGGCACAGTCATGGTCCGGTAGCGGACCCTGTCTGGTGCTTGACGACTTCGCCAGCTTTGTTAGCCTTTCCCAATGCCCGGCAATAAGCGCCTCTTTCTTTGCACGGGACCAGCCCTTGATCTGCCGCTCTCTGCCAATCGCGTCTTGCCGGGTTGGTAGTTCCTCGGCAAAAATCAGGCGGACCGGACGCCGCTTGAGCGTATATCCTTGGATGTGTCTTTGTTGGTGGGCGGCTAGGCGCACTTCGAGGTTATCGGTGTGTCCTGTGTAATATGAGCAATCCGAGCACCGCAGTATGTAGACGTGGAAGGGCATGATTTTGAATGAAGCATACAGCTGGTTCCAGATTTGCTCATCATGAACAAATCAGTTGACTGCGGCGTGTTCATGGTTCGACGGCGCTCACCACGAACGGTTGACTCTTTACCGCTAACAACTCGATGTTACCCTAGTCGCGCACGTAGGCTCTACAGAATGAGAGTTACTTTGGCCTTGGATATTCGGGGCTTTGTTAGCTCACCAAGGGCTTCGTCCAGATTAAGGTTCACCCTGTACCGCAAATTTGCAAGATCGCTCCGATAATTATCCCGTTCATTTCGGGCTCGTATCATTCCCCAAGGAGTTCCCTTTCCCATATTCGACCTCACTTCGACGGGTTGGCTCCATTTCATCGAGACTACCGCGCCGGGAAGATTTTCTGGATGACCTGGCGGGCTTCTTCCAGGGGGATGCCGCTGGCCACGGCGCAGGGACTGGTCTCTTCCATTATGGCGTCCACATCGCCCGAGAGCACGTGCTTCTTGTATTGGTCCTCATGCTCGATGCTCAAGGCCCGGCCCACCAGAGTCAGGTAGTGCTCCACCTTAACCGGGTAGTCCCCCTCGTAGCGGCACATGTGGCGCTGGCAACCGTGGTAGAGGGTACTGAATGTGGTTACGCCCTGCTCTATGGCCTGTTCCACGAATCCGGTGGCCATGGCCTCCCACTCGTCATCCCCCACGCGCTCGCGCACGGCCGGGGTGCAGTGGCGGCCAAAGCGGGCGTCAGTGCCGATATCGACGACCGTGACCCCTGGCAGTTTGGACAGAAGGGTAAGGGCGCTCTGGGCCTCGGCATCGGACTGTGGCCGGCCCGTGTGGTAATGGAGGGCCACGGTGGTTTCGGGCTGGGGCTGGGAGTCCAGCTTGTCCAGGTTTGCCACCAAATACTCGGTTACGTGGTTGAAGTCGAAACTTTTCTGACGCATGTCCATGATGTCGTCGTAGAAGTAGATGCAGGACGGGCACCACATTACCACCTGTTCCGGGTTGAACTTCTGGAAATTGGCGGCGGTAGTGGCGGCCACTGAGCGGCTGGCGTCTTCGTCGCCCCTCTGGAAGTGCTGGATACCGCAGCAGTATGACTTGCCGCCCACGGCGGCGAAATTAACGTCCAGCAGCTTGAAGATGTCCATGACCGTGCGCACCAAGTGAGTGGTGCGTAGCACGTTGCAACCCAGGTAAAGGACGATGTCGGACTGCTTCACGTCGTCCTTGGGCGTAGACAATAGCCAGTCCCGGTCCTCTGGCTTGGATTGTAACACGTGGACGATGTCGATCTCCCAGAAATACTTCTGGTAGAAGGCCCGGTTCGTCTTTTCCTGAGCCATTCGTTGCTCTCGTTGCCTACCGTACTTCAGGTGTAGCCTGTGAATATGAAAACGCGGCGCGCCGCTAGTAGCCTATGGCGCAGCCGTCTTTTCTGGGCTCTGAGCCGCCGCGCAGGACTCCCGTGTCCGGGTCGCGCTGGATGACCTGAGCCCCGCCGATGTACACCCGGTTGTAGCCGGTGATCTGGCCCACGTTGTGGCCGCGGGACTGGAGGTCGCGGGCCACGGCCGGGTCCAGACCCTCTTCCAGAATGACGTTGTTGTTGCCCACCATGAACCGCAATGCGTTGATTGCCTGCTGCGGGTCCATGCCGTGGTCCACCATGTTGCTAATCAACTGCAGGTGGCCCTGGGGCTGCATGAACGCGCCCATCATGCCGTAGCAGAGGTGAAGCTCGTTTCCGATGGTCGTCATGCCGGGAATGATGGTGTTGTATGGCCGCTTGTGAGGCGCAAGGGCGTTGGCATGGTTGGGGTCCAGGGAGAACAACGAGGCCCGGTTGTGCAGGACGATGCCGGTGCCGGGAACTACCATCCCGGACCCGAAATTGGAGAACACGCTGTTGATGAACGAACAGGCGTTGCCTTGGCCGTCGACCACGCTGATATAGACCGTGTCCGAGCCCTGCTGCACCTTGCCGTAGGGAACGGTGGTCATGGCCTTCTTGGAATCAATCAATGCCCTCCGGGTGGCGGCGAAATCTTTGGAAGTCAACTCCTTGATAGGTACAAGGCTCTTGCGGGGGTCGGCCACGTATTGGAAGGCGTCCGCAAAGCCCAGGCGCATGGCCTCGATCAGGTGGTGGTAGGCGTCGGGCGACTGGGCTCCCATGCCCTTGATGTCGAACCCCTCGGCGATGTTCAGGGCCTCCAGAGCCGAGATGCCCTGGCCGTTGGGCGGGCATTCCCAGCAGGTAACGCCCC
The DNA here is from genome assembly GCA_965237595.1 of Dehalococcoidia bacterium. GTDB lineage: Bacteria > Chloroflexota > Dehalococcoidia > Lucifugimonadales > UBA3495 > UBA9611. Next base: position 61,529 of record CBDEFY010000004.1, read on the forward strand.
GGTAGTCGATGGAGATGGGCTCGTCCCAGTCGGAGGCGTGGGAGGCCATGTCTTCCACGGCCAGCCAGCCGCCGTGCTCCTGGACGAAGGCTGCGGTCTTCTGCGCAATCTCGCCTTTGTAGAAAGCATCGGAGCCGCCTTCGGCGATGGCCCTGAGAGTGGAGGCTAAAGTGGGCAGCTTCACAAAGTCGCCGTGGGACGGGGTCCTGCCGTCCAACAGCATCTCGCTGCCCGAGGGTAAGGCGGACAGTTTGCCCAGTTGCTCCCGCCACTGGAAGGAAATCATGTCCGAGACCGGGAAGCCGTTCTCGGCGTAGTTGATGGCCGGTTCCAGCACCTTGCTCTTGGGCATCGAGCCGCAGGCGTCCAGCAGAGTCTCCCAACCGTGGACCGTGCCCGGTACGGCTACCGAGTAGACGCCGGTGTCGGGCATGGCCCGAAGGCCCTTGTTCGACAGTTCGTCGATGGAAGCGGCGCCCGGAGCGCGGCCGCTGCCGTTCAGGGCGCGGACGGTCTTCTCTTTGTTGTCCCAGACCAAGGCGAACATGTCTCCGCCAACTCCGGTAGACACGGGCTCCACCACGTTCAGCGTCGCGGCTGAGGCTACGGCGGCGTCGACGGCGTTGCCCCCTTCCATCAGGATGCGCAGGCCGGTCGCGGCCGCCAAGGGCTGGCTGGTGGCCACCATGCCGTTGGTGGCCAGGACGGTGGACCGCCGTGAGTCGAAGTACATGCCTGGTGCTCTCTCCGTGCCCGGTTTACGAACGACCGGGGACGCGGACTTGGGACAGCCCACCGATTGTACCATAGGCACGGCCCGTGTCTGAGCCCGGAGGTCGTTTCAACGAGCCTGTGTTAATATAGGCTCGGCCCGGCTTCCGGGCTCAATTGCCCTATCTCCGCAGACGTCCAGCATCCCTCGAAAAGCTCTACTGATGCGGTGACACTTTTTATCTAGGAGGACTAACCATGGCGGCAGAAGTAGGCCAGGCGGCCCCCGAGTTCAACCTCTACGACTCCGACCGGCAACAGCGTAAACTCAGCGACTTCAAAGGCAAAAACGTGGTGCTGGCCTTTTACCCAGGAGCTTTCACCGGTGTCTGTACCACTGAGATGTGCACCTTCCGTGACCGCTTCGACGCTCTTAATTTTATGAACGCCCAAGTGTTGGGCATCAGCGTGGACACGCCCTTTTCCCAGAAGGCGTTTTCCGACGCAAACAACCTTAATTTCCCCCTGCTGAGTGACTTCGAACGTAACGCGATTAACGCATATGGCGTCCCTCTGCCTAATTTTGCCGGCATGGAGGGCTTCACCTCCTCGCAGCGGGCGGTTTTCGTGATTGATAAAGAGGGCGTCATCCGGTTCAGGTGGGTCGGCGAGACACCGGCCAACGAGCCCGACTACGACGAGGTCCAGCGGCAGGTGGACCAACTCCCCAAATAGCGGGACATCTTGATTGACTTACCCGGTAGGCGTCGGAGGCTCCGACATGGCAACTTACGTACTGGTCCACGGCGCCTGGCACGGCGGCTGGTGCTGGAAAAAAGTGGCCCCGCTGCTCAGGAGAGCCGGGGCCGAGGTATTCACGCCCACCCTCACCGGCATGGGTGAACGGTCCCACCTGAACGGCTGTCTTGAGCCGTCGGAGATTACGCTGGACCTACATATCCAGGACATCGTCCAGACGATGCGCTATGAAGGCCTGGAGGATGTGGTTCTGGTGGGCCACGCCTACGCCGGAATGGTCATCACCGGAGTGGCCGAGGTGTGCCCGGAGCGCATCGACCACATGGTCTATCTCAACGGCGTTATACCCGTCGACGGCGAGTCCATGGTCGACCAACTGGTCCCGGTCCGGGGAGAGGAGTTCGCCACTTGGGTGCGCGGTCTCATCGAAAGTGGCGACGGGTTCCTGCCTGCGCCAGCCTCTGTGGAGGAGGTGGGCCGCCGCTGGGGCATCACCGACCCGAAGGACCTGGCTTGGGTCGGAGCCAAGGTGACTCCACAACCGGCCGCGGCCATGGCCAGCCCGGTGCGCATGGGAAACCCAAAGGCCGAGGCGATTCCCAAGAGCTTTGTCGGCGGCGGTGAATCGGGGTTCGACTCGGTGGCCGAGCGGGCGAGACAGGCGGGCTGGGAGGTGTATACCGTGGATTCCGGCCACGACACCATGATTACCCACGCCCCTGAATTGACGGAAATTCTTCTGGCGATCGGCACGGGGTAAATAATAAGCTGGCGGAGATCCTCCTCAAGATTGGAAATAAGTAACCAAGGAGCAGGCGGCAATGGACTCATCTCAGATCAAGGCCCTGGTATTCGACGTGTTCGGCACCGTGGTGGACTGGCACAGTTCGGTCACCCGCCACGGCGAGAACTTCGGCAAGGCCAACGGCATAACCGCCGACTGGGTGGCCTTTGCCGAGGGCTGGCGGGCCAAGTACCGTCCCTTCATGGACAAGGTGCGGTCCGGTGAGTTGCCCTGGACCGAACTGGACAGCCTACACCGCATGGGCCTCGAAGAGTTGCTGGGGGATTTCGGCATCACCGGTGTGAGCGAAGAGGCCAAAGCCGACCTGAACCTGGCTTGGCACCGGTTGGACGCCTGGCCCGACGCGTCTCCGGGCCTGCACCGGCTGAAGTCCAAGTTCATCTTGGCCACCATGTCCAACGGCAACATCGCGTTGATGACCAACATGGCCAAGTACGCCGAATTGCCCTGGGACTGCATCTTGGGCGCCGAGTTGGCCCAGGCTTACAAGCCCGACCCCAAGACCTATCTGACCGGCGTCGACCTGCTGCACCTTGGACCGGAGCAGGTGATGATGGTGGCCGCCCATCAGAGCGACCTCCTAGCCGCCGGGAAACAGGGCCTCAGAACTGCTTTCGTGAAGCGGCCCCTGGAACGTGGACCCAATGGGAAGGTTGACCTGACCCCGGACCCTTCGTTTGATTACGTCTGCGATGATTTCCGGGACCTGGCATCGCAACTAGGCGTATAGAAAAGAAATCAGGCGATTACGTCTGTGACGACTTCCGGGACCTGGCAACCCAACTGGGCGTTTGACCAAAACTTCGCGACTCCGATCCCAAAACTCTTGAGGAGCAATCATGGCCCGCTTCGGTGTGCGTCTGGAAAACGACCCAACCTTGACTCCCCAAGATTACCAAGAGCTGGGCGCTCAGGCCGAGCGGAACGGCTTCGAGGCTGTGTGGGTGCCCGAGGGCGGCGGAAGGGACTCCCTGACCTCTTTGGCGACCATCGCCATGAAGACCGAGAAAGTGATGCTGGGCACGGGGATCCTGCCGATCTTCGCCCGCACTGCCACCAACACCGCCATGGGCGCCGCAGGGATGGCGGCGGTGTCCGGAGGGCGGTTCATACTGGGCCTGGGCGTCGGCCACCGTCCCACCGTTGAGAGCAGAGACGGCATCCCGTTCAAGCAGCCCATGACCCGCCTGCGGGAGACCATCCAGATTGTCAAAGCCTTGCTGTCGGGCGAGGAGGTCAATTTCCCCGGCAAGCAGTTCAAGGTCTCCGGCGCATCCTTGGGAGCGGCCGCGCCCAAGACGAAGGTGCCCATCTACATCGCCGCCTTGGGCCCGCAGATGCTTCAAATGGCTGGTGAGTTGGCCGACGGCGTGCTGATGAACTGGACGGCTGTGGACTACCTGGTAGAGGCCATCGGGCACATCAAACGCGGCGCGGAGAAAGCCGGCCGCGACCCCAAGGAGATTGACATCGCCGGTTACGTGCGGGTGACGACGTTTCGGCGTCCCGGGACTCGCTGCGGCGGCAGGTCGCGAGGTACGCCAGCAACCCCTTCTACCGCAATTTCTTCCAGGGGACCGGGTTCGACAAGGAGATGTCCGCGGCAGCGGCCGCATTGGCCGACGGCAACCTGGACAAAGCCGCTGATGCCATCACCGTTGAGATGCAGGACCAAGTGGCGGTGGTGGGGACGGCTGAAGCAGTGCCGGGCCGCCCTGGAAAAGCGCCGCGATGCCGGCCTGCAACTTCCGGTCATCGCGCCCTTCGCCGTGGGGGACAACAAAGCCTCCCACCGGCATGTGATCGACGCATTGGCGCCCTCCACGAAATCCCCCTAAATCCCCCTTTGCGAAAAGGGGACTTCAACTTCCCCCTTTGATAAAGGGGGACTGTTGACTTGGCAAACCCATCAGCTTTAGCGGATTGGGCCGATGGCGTCGTTTTCTTCGCTGGTTGGTTCCCGCCAACCCATCAATTCGATGGAAGTATAGCTGTCCGTTCTGACAAGTTTAGCTTCGGCCACATAGTTGCAGTGGCGACATGTGAGGTGGACCCGGAAATTCGGACAGGTGGTTAAGTGAGAGTTCTGCTCCTAAAATAGCCACAGCTGTTGCTGTGAGGGAGGAGTGGGACATGTCAAAAGAGCGGAGGAAGCACAGCCCAACATTCAAGGCCAAGATGGCCCTGGAAGCGGTGAAGGGTGAAGAGACGGTGGCCCAACTGGCCGCCCGCTACGAGGTCCATCCCGGGCAGATCCAGGCCTGGAAGAAGTCCTTGTTGGAAGGAGCGGTCGGCGTCTTTGGTGGGAACCAAGACAAACGCCAGAAGAGCGATGCGGTCCTTGTTGCCCGGCTCTATCAGCAGATCGGCCAACTGAAGGTTGAGCGGGATTTCTTGGCGGAGAGGCTCGGTCCATGAGCCGGGAGCGGCGGCGGGAGATGGTAGACCGGCGGCACCCAGCCTTGTCCACAGTGAGACAGTGCGCCTTACTGAGCATCAGCAGGTCCAGCCTAAACTACCGGCGCAAGGGGACTTGCTTGGAGAACCTGACCGTGATGAAGGCGATGGACCACCAGTACCTAAGTACCCCCTTCTACGGGTCGCGGCGCATGAGGGTCTGGCTGGGCACTCAAGGTCACAGGGTGAACCGGAAGCGGGTCCAGCGTCTGATGCGGACCATGGGACTACGTGCCATCTACCGGTGGCCCCGGACCAGCAAGCCGGGGCCAGGGCACAAGGTGTATCCCTACCTCCTGAGCGGCATGGAGATCACCAGACCAAATCAGGTGTGGGCCGCCGACATCACCTACATCCCCATGGCCAAGGGTTTCTTATACCTGGTGGCCATCATGGATTGGTACACGCGGTACGTGGTGGCCTGGCGTCTTTCCAACACCTTGGATGCTGATTTCTGTGTCGAGACATTGGAGGAAGCGCTTGGCAAGGGGAAGCCAGAGGTCTTCAACACCGACCAGGGCAGCCAGTTCACCGGCGAAGCCTTCACCGGTCTCCTAGAGCAGCACGGAGTGAGAATCAGCATGGACGGGAAGGGACGCTACACCGACAACATCTTGTTGGAGCGGCTGTGGCGCACGGTTAAGTACGAGGAGGTCTACCTGAAAGCCTACTCCAACGGGCGAGAAGCCAAGGCCGGGCTTGACGCATACTTCAGCTTCTACAACAACCAAAGACCCCACCAGGCCTTGGGCTACCGGACACCGGCTGAGGTGTTCAAAGGAGACTTGGCGCCATCAGATGAACGGTCAATCAATGGGAAACGGGCACCGAACGGAGCGTTCTCAGACCTTGGAAAGACGGCGGAACTCTCACTTAGTTTTGCACCAAACCTGTCCAACTAATTGGGTCCACCTCAGGAATGGCCAAATCGACTATGCTCCGCCCCATGGTAAACGTAAGATGTTAATCCGAGTTGTCTGATTCTTTCTGAGCCTCTGGAAGGCATGCGTATCGATTATCAGTCTTTCATGAGGAAATATCCTCACGAAACCGTGAATCGGGTCCCTAAACTCGTTAGTTTGAGACCAATCTATCCCAGGCATGATATTAGCACAAGCATTCTAATCCAAATATGGTCAGATGTCATTTTTGGAATCCTACCATATCCAATTCGGATAATTCATTTCGATAAATTATATAAATTCGCCGCATATCTCTCACACCTTCCGCAAGATTTTCCAAGCTCAGGATTCTCGCCTCATTCATTTTCCCTCTAAACCGTCGCCTCCCCCAGCCCACCCTGCTCCGCAATCACCGCCTCGTCCTCACCGGGCCAGGGCGGAGTCGTGTGGCAAAGGAACCGCAGCGGGCCATCGGGCCCGGCGCTGAACTGGAACCGCCAGCCAGTGCGGATGACCAGTACATCTCCGGCGGCCACATCTACTGATGGAGCGGTTTCCGGGTCGGCATTCGGCGGGCAGCGCCACACCTTTCCGGCCCCCTCCAACACATACCAGACCTCTTCGACCGTGCGGTGCCAGATCGGCCGGGTTACCTTTCCGGGACCCAAGGTGACTTCGACCAGACTGCTTTTATCCGCGTCTTGACGTGAGTCCGCCAGATATCGGACTTCGGAGCCGTCGGGGGCGGTGACACCTGGCAAATAGCTCCGGCGTCCCAGGGGAGGAACGGGACCGGCGTTTGACGAGCTCAAATTGGCCCTCCATTCATGTCATAGAGTAAGGCTTTCGCCCACCAGGTCCCAGTAGGGCAGGATCACGAAGAACAGAACCCCGATGGCAATCACCGTCATAATCACGCCCATGCGGAATACCTCCGGGGCCCGGATCTCCGCCCGCTGGAAGATAAAGACGCTGGCCGTGGCCCCTGCGGGGTAGAACACGATCGAGTCTCCAACGACGACCACCGCCAGGCCGCAGACCACCGGGTTCAGACCCAGGGCCGCGCCGGTGGACATGGCCACCGGGATTATGAAGGCCAGATAGCCCGAGATGTTGGGCATGACCATCCGCACGGCCGCAGCGGCTCCGGACATCGCCAGCATTATCAAGTAAGGGCGAATCGCGCAAGCCGCCGACGCTCCCCACCAAAGTGTCGGCGAACCAGGCTGCCGATCCGCTGGCGATTAGCGCGTTGGCCAGCGACAACGACGACGCGATGACGAAGAAGTTGGTCCAGCCCACGTTCTGTTCGAACTCGCGCCACGAAAGCAGGCCGATGCCCGGCAGCAGGATTATGGTCATGGCGATGAGCGCCGGGACGGTAGGCGGCAGTCCGTGGACGAAGTCCGTGAACCAAAGAAGGGCCGTTCCCAAGGCGATGAGCCCCGCCCGAATCTCCTTCTTCTGCAACGGGCCGGTCGTTAGAGCGCTGGTGTCCACCCCGTCGAGTAGCTTGAATACCGATCGATACAAGAACAACACGGCGGCCCCACCGATGATTAAGATGGTGTAGAAAGGCAAGGCCATTAGGATAAACCAGCGTGTCCAGGAAAAATCGCCGATCAGGCCGGAGTCCGCAATCAGGGCCGAAGCCACCACCGGAGTTATGCCTCCCGCCAACAGAGCCGTGGACCCCAGCCGGTTCAGCGAGCCTATGGCTATCATCACCGCTTTGTTTAATGGCGCAGACTTCTCCACCCGCCAATGGGCCAGCACCTGTTCGCACACGTGGACCATGATTGCTCCACGTGTGCTGGCCGAAGGCAGAGCAAAGGTCAAAGCGGCGAAAGAGACCAGCATTTGGACGTACAACTTCCGGGGGCTCCCGCCGGCCAACCGAATGAGATAGACCGCCAGCCGCTCGGCCAGCCCGGACTGCTGCACGGCCAGGCCCAGAGTGAGGATGCCCACCAAGAAATAGGTGACCGGCTGGGAAAAGCCGTACAGAGCCACACCCACATCGTCCACGGCGTCCACCAGCACCAACAAGACGATGCCCACCATGCCGGTCACGGCGATGTGCAGAGTCTCGGTGGCCCAGAGCACCACCGCCAAGGCCCGCTGTCCCTGGTCGGTGAGTCCTTCGGGATTGGGCGCCAGGATGACCGACGCGAAAACAACAACAGGAAGGCCTAGGCGAAACGCCAGGGCGCTCGGGCGCATGTTCTGGGTGGTGAGAAGATCTAACAATTGGCGATCTTGCAATCCGGCAGAAATGGGCGGCGGGTCCGATTCTATCCCCTCCCGATGGAATCGGGACGTCGGGGGCGACTTATGGTCGGATTTCGCCCGTTTTACGGCAGCACCTACTCTATCCCAGCGGTAAAGACGGCACAAGAGAAGGCCCCCAGCAAACGAGCGGGGGCCTTCAGCGGGTCCGATTTCTTCCCCTCCCGATGAAATTGGGACGTCGGGGGCAACCTCGGTCGGAGCTCAGCCGCGAACGTATTTGGCTAAGAGACCCGGGGTTTGCGCCCCTTGCGGTCCAAGAAATCCTTGAACCCGTCTTCCACGGTCAGTCCCTTGAAACGTCCCTTCCGGCCTTCGATCTCTGCCCGGTATTGGGATTCCAGAGCCTCGCCGGTGTGCTCCAGCAAAAGAGCCTTGATGTTGGCCACACCCTCGGCCCGGTTCTTGGCAATGCCCGCGGCAGCCTCAACGGTCCGGTCCATCAGGTCGCCCGACGGCACCAGGTGGTTAATCAGACCGATGTGGTAGGCCTCGTCGGCGAAGACTTCGCGGCCGCTGTAGAGCAGCTCTTTGGCCTTGGGCCATCCCACCATGGTGGGCAGGCTCCAAGTGGCGTTCAGTTGGCCGTAATTGACCGCCAGGAACCGGAAGCTGGTCTTTTCGCAGCCCATGAGAAAGTCCAAGCTGGTGGCCATGACCGTCCCACCACCATAGCATAGGCCGTTGATGGCCCCGATGACCGGTTTGGTAGCGGTGGCCAGGTGCCAGGTGTACTCGGCCCGCGCGGCAGTGACAACGGTTCGCTCCTCGTCTGAAAACTCCCGGTTCTCGTGGATGTCGGCACCCGCCGAAAATGCCCGTTCGCCAGTGCCGGTTATCACGATGGCGCCGATGCTGTCGTCCTGCTCCGCCTCGGTTACAAATTCGTCCAATTCCCGCACCAGTTGGAAACTGAGGGCGTTCAAAACCTCAGGCCGATTCAACGTAACGATGGCCACCCGGTCCAATTGGTCCGTTTTTATCATCTCGAAACTCATCGCTTCAGCTACTCCCTAACTTCACCCAATCTTTAATAAGAATGAGGTGGACCCAATCAGTTGGACAGGTTTGGTGCAAAACTAAGTGGGAGTTCCGCCGTCTTTCCAAGGTCTGAGAATGCTCTGCTTGGTGTCCGTTTCCCATTGATTGACCGTTCATCTGATGGCGCCAAGTCTCCTTTGAACACCTCAGCCGGTGTCCGGTAGCCCAAGGCCTGGTGGGGTCTTTGGTTGTTGTAGAAGCTGAAGTATGCGTCAAGCCCGGCCTTGGCTTCTCGCCCGTTGGAGTAGGCTTTCAGGTAAACCTCCTCGTACTTAACCGTGCGCCACAGCCGCTCCAACAAGATGTTGTCGGTGTAGCGTCCCTTCCCGTCCATGCTGATTCTCACTCCGTGCTGCTCTAGGAGACCGGTGAAGGCTTCGCCGGTGAACTGGCTGCCCTGGTCGGTGTTGAAGACCTCTGGCTTCCCCTTGCCAAGCGCTTCCTCCAATGTCTCGACACAGAAATCAGCATCCAAGGTGTTGGAAAGACGCCAGGCCACCACGTACCGCGTGTACCAATCCATGATGGCCACCAGGTATAAGAAACCCTTGGCCATGGGGATGTAGGTGATGTCGGCGGCCCACACCTGATTTGGTCTGGTGATCTCCATGCCGCTCAGGAGGTAGGGATATAGCCCCGGCTTGCTGGTCCGGGGCCACCGGTAGATGGCACGTAGTCCCATGGTCCGCATCAGACGCTGGACCCGCTTCCGGTTCACCCTGTGACCTTGAGTGCCCAGCCAGACCCTCATGCGCCGCGACCCGTAGAAGGGGGTACTTAGGTACTGGTGGTCCATCGCCTTCATCACCGTCAGGTTCTCCAAGCAAGTCCCCTTGCGCCGGTAGTTTAGGCTGGACCTGCTGATGCTCAGTAAGGCGCACTGTCTCACTGTGGACAAGGCTGGGTGCCGCCGGTCCACCATCTCCCGCCGCCGCTCCCGGCTCATGGACCGAGCCTCTCCGCCAAGAAATCCCGCTCAACCTTCAGTTGGCCGATCTGCTGATAGAGCCGGGCAACAAGGACCGCATCGCTCTTCTGGCGTTTGTCTTGGTTCCCACCAAAGACGCCGACCGCTCCTTCCAACAAGGACTTCTTCCAGGCCTGGATCTGCCCGGGATGGACCTCGTAGCGGGCGGCCAGTTGGGCCACCGTCTCTTCACCCTTCACCGCTTCCAGGGCCACCTTGGCCTTGAATGTTGGGCTGTGCTTCCTCCGCTCTTTTGACATGTCCCACTCCTCCCTCACAGCAACAGCTGTGGCTATTTTAGGAGCAGAACTCTCACTTAACCACCCGTCCGAATTTCCGGGTCCACCTCAGAACGGTCTTCGACTCCGCGGCCCGGGAAGGGAGCCAGTCCGCTCCCGGCGCATCGCGCTACGAGGTCTAATAAAGCATACCAGGCGCGCAAAGTAAACTTTCCACTCCCCTTTCTAGTTTTCGCCCACCACTCCACGCCAATCCCGCAAATCAATCCCGCTCGCCGGAGGTATTTGGGTCTGGGCTCAGCCCAGTTCTGCCCAGTGTGACCAAGCTCACAGTCCGCCCGTGCCTGCCGTCACGGCCCAATCCGCCAGACGAAGGTTAACTAGATGGTACGACAGCGAAATCAAAGGGCCAGGCCGGAGACATAACTCCGGCGGTCCAACCGGGTGAGCAAAATGTTGTGCCGATTCAAGAGTTGCGGAAAATGCGGCGGAGACCTGGTATTGGACGACGATGAATGGCGCTGCTTCCAATGCGGCCGGATCTACTATCCCCAGCGGTCTGCCATGGAACTGCTGCTGGACCCGATGGAGGTCCACCATCCACTGTCCACCGACGTTTCGCCCGGCGAGGAATACCTGGACCGCAAACGGCGCAAGGCTCGCCGGTCGCCCCGCCGAATCAACTCCGCAATCGCGGCCAAGCAGCGCAGCGAGGAAATCTGGTGGAGCGCCAACCAACAGGTGATCCACCACCTCGACCAAGGCAAGACGGTCCGAGAGATAGCAGAGATTGTTGGCCGCGGTACCCGCCAGATCAGAATGGTCCGGGAGCGGCTCTGCGACCTGCGCTCCACGGCACTGGAGCCGGTGGCCGCCGATTAAGAAAATCAGACATTCGTTCCACCTCCTCCCCTTCGACGAGCCGGGGCCGTTGATGGTGCTCCCTTTCCATCAAGCCTGGTCCCGGCCAACGTCGCCCGGCAGTGCCGCCGGGCGTTCAAGGAGGCAGCGGCCCAAAACCCCATCCCGCTTCCCAGCTTAGGGCCGGTGTCTTACCACGGCGCAGGCGGGTCTCCCGCCCAAGCAGGCCCGCCTGCGCTTCCCCATTCCCCTCCTTCCCTCCAGCCTCCCCGTGTTGTAACCTAGCCTCAAATTCCTGAAAGCTAGGTAGACGATGAAAGCGATACGCGCGTATGAGACCGGCGGGCCCGAAGTTCTGAAGCTTGAGGATGTCCCCGAGCCGACTCCGGGCTCCGGCCAGGCCGTGGTCGACATCAAGTCCATCGGCGTTAATTACACCGACGTTTCCAGCCGTAAGGGCACCAACCCGCCGGCTAGCTTCCCTTGGACTCCAGGACGGGAAGCCTGTGGCGTGGTCACCTCCATCGGCGAAGGTGTTAGCGAAGTGGCCGTCGGGGACCGGGTGGCCTACGCCATGCACATCGGCTCCTACGCCGAACGTCAGGCGGTACCATCTTGGTTGCTGGTCCGCATCCCGGACGCGATGGACTTTGCCACCGGCTCAGCAACCCTGCTCCAAGGCATGACCGCCCACTTCCTAGTCTTCGGAATTGCCCGGCTCAATCCCGGCGACCAAGTATTGGTCCACGCCGGAGCCGGTGGGATGGGGCTCCTTCTGATTCAGTTGCTGAAACTCCTGGGTGTCCAGGTCTTCACCACGGTGTCCACCGAAGCCAAGGCCGAGTTCGCCAAGCAGGCTGGGGCCGACCAGACCATCCTCTATACCCAACAGGACTTCGAGGCGGAGATCGGGAATGCCACCGGCGGCCTGGGTGTGAGGATGGTGCTCGACGCCGTAGGCCAGACCACTTTCGAGAAGGGTCTCAAGTGCCTGGGCCGCCGAGGTTACATGGTGCTGTACGGTCAGGCAGGCGGACCGGTGACGGACACCGATACACGGGCCCTGCAGAATGGCTCCCTGTTCCTTACCCGGCCCAGCCTGGGTGACTACACAGCAACCCGTGACGATCTGCTGCAGCGGGCCCAAGAAGTATTGGGTTGGGTCCAGTCCGGCGAACTGAAGCTGCACATAGGCCTGACCCTGCCCCTGGCCGAAGCGTCAGAGGCGCACCGCCAACTGGAAGGCCGGGAAACCATGGGCAAGATTCTCCTGACCCCAGGCTGAGCTGGGCTGAGCCCAGACCCGGATACCTCCGGTGGCTGGCCGTAGTTGGCTTGCCCGATTGTTGCATTACTAACACCGCTCATGGTGAGCTTGTCGAACCACCGCTCAGGGGCAAACCAGGCTTACGGGTAGGCTTGCCGATGCTGGCATTGGAGCATGTTTTTTCAGAACTTAACACGGTTGGCGCGCGTAGGGGCGGGTTTGAAACCCGCCCCTACCACGGTGAGGTCAATCCATACTACTCAAATCTTCCCGCCCGCTCGCTCCTGGTGAGCTTGTCGAACCACCGCGCCGACCGGGCCGCGTTTGGCCTAATTATTGGGCCGTCCAACCGCCGTCAATGACCAATTCGCTGCCGGTAACGAAGGACGCCTCGTCGGAAGCCAGGTACAGGACTCCGTAGGCCACGTCCTCAGACTCTCCGTAGCGGCCCAGGGGGATCCGGGAGACCATCAACTGCCGTACGGCCGGGTCGGACCGGCGCGCCTCGGTCATGGGGGTGACGATGGGACCGGGGTGCACCGAGTTGACCCTGATGCCCTCGGATGCGTACTGGATGGCCGCCGACTTGGTGAACAGCCTGACCGCTCCCTTGGACGCCTGGTACTGGGGGCTGCTTTCGTTCATGCCCACCAGCCCCAACTGGGAGGAGATGTTTACAATGGACCCGCCCCCGGCCTTGCGCATCTCGGGGATAGCGTAGCGGGTGCCGAGAAACACTCCCTTGGCGTTTATATCCATCACGCGGTCCCAATCAGCTACGGTGGTCTCTTCGATGGTGCTCATGCCGCCGACTCCGGCATTGTTCACCAGCACGTCCAACTTGCCGTAGCAGTCCACCGCCTCGGAGACGGCGCTCTCCCAGTCCACCTCTCTGGTTACGTCCAGCCGCATAAAGATAGCGTCCCCGCCTTCGCCGGTAATCTTCGCAACCAGACTGTGGCCCTCTTCCTCCAGCACGTCGCCCACCACCACTTTCGCGCCTTCTTTGGCGAACAACGCCGCCTCAAAGGCGCCCATACCCCGGCTGCCGCCGCTGATGAGAGCTACTTTTCCTGCTAGGCGCATATTTGGGCTCCTTGGGAGTGGAGTTTGGTGGGTGGAGTAAAATTCCGCCCTCTTAAAACCTCGTCTGTTGATTCATTGGGCTGAAGGTGATGGGGTGGACGGCAGTCAGACCCGCGTCCACAGGCAGGCAGACCCCCGTGATCCAGCGGGCCTCGTCGCTGACCAGGAACAGGGCCGCGTAGCCAACGTCCCAGCCGGTGCCCTCAGTTCCCAGCGGTGCGGCGTGGGAGCGGACTTGGCGCAGGTCGTCATTCATTCGCGGGGCTACCATGGGCGTGTAGACGAAGCCGGGCGCGATGGCGTTGACTCTGATGTTGTCTGCGGCGTGGTCTGCTGCCATTGAGAAAGTCAGCCCAATCACCCCCGCCTTGGAGGCGCTGTAGGGCGTGCTGCTATTGGCCCGGAGCCCGGCGATGGACGAGATATTGACAATTGCCCCGCCGCCACCGCTGGCAATCATGTGGGGAATTGTGGCCTTGCTGGCCAGCACCATGGTTTTCAAATTGACCGTCATGACCCGGTCCCAGTCTTCTTCGCTGACTTCCACCACCGTGCCCCGCTGGGAGATGCCCACGTTATTGTCCAGGATGTCCACCCGGCCGTAACGCTCCATGGCCGCTTGGGCCATCCGTTCACAGTCCTCCAGCTTGGTCATATCGCCCTGGATGGTGGAGGCGACGCCGCCCTCTTCCTGAATATCCTGAAGAGTCTCCCGGGCCCGTTCTTCCTGGAAATCCACCAAAAGCACTTTGGCCCCCTCCCTGGCGAACAAGATGGAAGCCGCCTTGCCGTTGCCCACTCCTTCGCCACTGGAACCGGCGCCGGTTACGATTGCCACCTTGCCTTCAAGTCTGGGGGGTCGGTCCACCATGGGCTCCACCTCTAAAATTTATCGCCGGTCCCCAGATATCGGGGGTAACCGGTGGGATACAACCGAAAATCGGCCTGACTTACATTGGGGTACAATCTAGTAAACTGCACCCATTGTCAAGATTGGTGGTCCGGCTGGCGGAATTCGTCGGCCGTCCCAAATGCGCCGCACGGTTTCTTGACTCCAACTGGGCAGCACTCTACACTGGTAGTGACACTCATTGCTGCGCCTGAAACCGGCCACCGGGACGAATTACTGCATGCAGGACCATCTCAACCACGGGGCGGACGTCGCCCTATTCATCGACTGGGAAAACTTCAAGATCAGCCTGGCCGTGGGCTACCGCGCCCCCAATGTTTCCGCTCTAAAAGAAGAAGTCTCCAACCACGGACGCGTAGTGATTGCCAAGGCCTACGCAGACTGGGTCACCAGGGCCCCGGAACTCCGGGGCGCCAGCCAGTTTCTCAACGACCCTCCTTCCCTCTACGCCGCCGGCATCGAACCGGTGTTCGTGCCCACTAGGGCTCCTTCACCCGGCGCCACCAATGCCAACGGCATGCGCACCGGACGCATCAAAAACAGCGTCGACGTCAAAATGACCGCCGACTGTATCGAGATTGCCCATTCCTACCCCAACATCGGCACTTACGTGCTGGTCTCTGGGGATTCCGACTTCATCCACGTGGTGAACGCCCTCCGGACCATGGGTAAGCAGGTGGTGGTCATCGGCGTGTCTTGGAGCACCTCGCGCCGCCTGGCCGACCAGGTGGACACCCTGGTGCTCTACGACGTGGATGTTGACCCGGTGGTGCAATCCGAGGCGCCCGCTGAGGTCAGCGCCGGCGGCGATGCGGCCGCGGATTCTTCCTCTGGAGGCGCGGGCCACGGCGACCTACAAGACATCATGCGCGCCATCGAAGAGATTATCCGGGATGAGCGCAACGCGGGCGGCAACCCGCTGTTGACCTCCATCAAGCAGCGTCTGACGCGCCGCTATCCCGACTTCAACGAGAAGAAGCTGGGCTACTCGGGGTTCAAACGGCTTATGGCCCGAGTGGCACAAGAGGGCAACATCCGGTTGATTACCGCCGGTCTCGTCGATTGGGCGATCATGTCCGACGAGGACGTTCCGGAGGGCGCCACGGAAGCCGCTTTCTCCACACCTAGCTCCCGGCCGGGACGCCGCCGGGGCCGGCCCCCTCGTTCCAGGCAGCAGATAGAGGAGACCCCGCCCCAGGATCTTGACGCAGAATTCGCTGGCGGCGAAGATCGCGAAGACACCGATGCTGCCCAGGAAGCGGTAGCTGCCGTTGCCACCAACGGTCAGTATGACCAAGACGAGCGCCTGGAAGACTACACCGAAGCGTCCGGCGACCACAGTTCTCCATTTGGCGACAACCAGGAGCTGGCTGAGGCGGTGCAGGGCGCAATCAGTAGCCTGGGCATGCCAACAGAGCCGGAGGACAGTCTTCTCGGAGAACGGGTCTCGGACCTGATTGTCATGGCCAACACCCTGGAACACCGGGAGGGCGTCAGTCACGTGGCCTTCAACTTCCTGGTCTCCGAGATCTGCGATGCCCTAGCCCAGGGCCTGGAAGCCGATCAGGAGGAGATTATCCACCGGTGGGGCCAGGCCAGTTCACGCACCTACGTCAGCAAGATACTTCGGAGCCTGAGCGACGGCAATTTCTTCCTGAAGGGCAACCATAGCTGGCGTGACGAGACCTCCGGCCAAAACCGGCGCCGCCGCACCTTCAACCTGAACCACGATCACCCCTTGGTACAACAGGTCATAGCGGTCCGTTGGGGCAATGCCGGCTCTGGCGACAGCGCAGAGCCCCCAGCCTCCGTCGAACCAGAACCAGAAGAATCGCCGGAAGCCCCGGAATCTTTTGATGCCGGCGTCGCAGTGGCCGTCGCGGACTCCCCCGAGTACGACGATGAGGACTACGAATCCGGCAAAGAAGCCGCCGAGGCCCGCGCCGAGACCGGATTCATCTCCCGGCTCTTTCGACCCCGGAGGAACTAGACCGAAACGTAGCGGTCAGACCGGGTAACCAAAAACATGAGTCATCACGGAATTTGCCAGTGATGGCAAACCCAAGCGCATTGACAACTCGCGGGCGGCGATTTGCCATTGAATAACGGCAGCGCCGCCTTGGTCTTTCCGGCGAAAGCCGCAATCCAGTTACCCCGCGCCAAGCCGCCTTTGTGCCGCCGTACGTGCTGCCTCTGATCGGTGGCAGGGTGCCTTTTCGACTCTCATCAGGCGGGAAGCTATGGGGCAGCCCTGGGTTCCGGCCTGCGCCGGAGCGTCGGCGTTGGCGCCCAAATGCGTAGTTTCTATTAAATTCCGGGATGACTCATGTTGTGTTCCCTTGATTGGTTGGGCAATTCGGCTGGCCAATTGGAAAACAGTCGCACGACGTAGGGGCGTCCCGATTCTATCGGGACGCCCCTACCACAATGAAGCCGATCTTTGAGATACGAAATCAGGCTCGGCATAATCCGCTCATCGTGTGCCCCTTACCAACCGCTCATGTGAGCGTTGGTATGTCCGCGAATCCGGATTGCACTTAGGAAATGAACTGCTGTTCATTGGAAGATCTGTCGAACCATCGGCGCGCAACCACCGATTCCACGAACGCAGTTTATGCCATCCCTCACATGTCCAGAATCAGCGTGGACCAACCGAAGTCCCTGGCGCCCAGTCCCTCGGCGGTGTAGGGGTGGTAATACTCCCTGAAACCGGACTTTTCGATGCATTCGTGACTCTTGGCCACGATGGCGTCGGCCAGTTCCGGGTAGCCGTGGCCCCGCAGGGCGTAGGACAAGAACCAGTTGGTGTTGATCCACGAAGGCCCGCGCCAGATGAACCCTCTGGGATTGCCGGGCATGAACTTGGGGTCCGAGGCCGGAACGGAGGGCAACGGATAGGGTGTCCAGAAATGGTCCGGCGACGACACCCAATCATTCACCAACCGCTCGACCATGGGCCTGGGGAGGTCCGGGATAATCAGCGGCATGAGCGAGCTGATGGTCACAACCTTCACCGGCTTCTCGGCGACTCCGGACAGGTCGAAGAATGCCCCGGCATCTTCATCCCAGCACTTCTCCAGCAACGCGTCCCGGGTGCGGCCGGCTTCACGGTTGAACTCCTCCGCCTCCGGCGAGTCTCCGAGCAGACGGGCCAAGGAGCGCATGCCCAGGACATAAATCGAATTCACCAGCACATCCTCGAAATGAAAAAGGTCAGCGGCGAGTATCTTATGGTCGTCGCCCCGTAGCGGCTCGTAGGCCTGGTAAATCTTCTTCAGGGCGGCGATGAATCCCTGATTGGAAAGCTCGGTTAACCCCAGGGCTTCATCGTATTTGGGAGAGCAGTCGGTCCCCGCCTCTTCCGGCTGTATCACCGCAATCAGGCCGTCGCCGTCCGGGTCTCTGGTCCTTCTAAGCCACCGGTAGAAATTGGTCAACACCGGCAGGGCCGCCTGCCGAAATTCCTCGTCGCCGGTGGCCTGGTACACCCGCTCCACGGCATAGGCGATGATGGGCGGCTGCATGGTGGAGCTGTAATGGGGGTCGGTCTGGCCAACAATGTTCCGGCTCAGGAAGTCGGGCTGTTTCTCCATCTCCCAGAAGATGATGTGGGGCATGAAGCCGTCGGGGAGGGCAGCGCTCATCAGCGTCCGCAGTTCTGCCTTTGCCTGGTCCGGGTCAAGGTGGAGCAGGGCGATGGCGTGGAAGCAGGAGTCCCAGAACCACTGGAAGGGATAACCGGTGAGGGAGGGGCAGACGAAGCTGTATTCTTGGCCGTTCCAATCGGCCAAGCCTTGACGCAGATTGGTCAGTAGTATCCGGCGCGCACCTTCTTCCAGGACATTGCGGTCCACGTGCTATCCCCGGATCAGGCCGCAGTACGGGTGGTCTGATAGATTTCCAGATATTTCTCGGCCACCACCGGCCACGTGAACTCGGAAAGGGCGTATCGCTGTGCTTGGCCACCCAATTCTCGGCGGGCTGTCTCGTCGTTCACCAAGCGGACCATCTCGTTGACGGCCGCCGGACGGTCGAACTTAGGAACCACCACCGCCCCTTGTCCCAACACCTCCCAGTTGGCGCCAACGTCATGAGTCAGCACCGGAGTTCCGTGGGCCATGGCCTCCAGAAACACCAGTCCAAAGGCCTCGTAATGGGAGAAAAGGGTGAACAGGTCAGCTTCTGCGTACCATTTGGCCAACTCGCCGTCCGAAACCTCGCCGGTCGTGATGACCTCCTCCTGGAGCCGGTGTTGGGCGATGAAGTCCTCAATGTCGGCCGCGCCGCCCTCATCCCGGCCCACCAGAACCAGGCGCACCGGGCGCTTGAACTCAGACCGGGCCCGCAGGTAGGTATCGAGCAGCCACCTCTGGCCTTTGTGTTTACCCAGCCGGCCGACGCAGAGCACAGTCACCGGCCTGGCTTCCAGGTCATCTTCTGACTGGTGATTGGGCTGCTCCAAGGCCGGGCCGCTTCCGTTAATAAAGGCCCCCCAACCGATTATCCCAAGCTTGTCTTTGGGCGCCAGGTAGGCCCTGCGGACACTCGCTGCTTCGAGGCCGGTCAACGCCACCACGCGGTCGGCGACGTGACACAGAAAGGCGTTTATGGGCTTCAGCCACCATCTGCTGGGCGGCAGAGTGTGGTAGGAGGGAGTGAACACAAACCGGGCCCGGCCCCGGTACCAAAACCAAGCCCAGAAGTGACCCCAGAACCAGCCGTCGCCCACGAAATGGATCACGTCGGGCCTGAATTCGTCCAGATAACTTTTCAAACGCAAGGGCGAGAACCAGACCAACGGAACCGAATAGAGCGGGAGGGACCGGCGGGGGAATCCCGAAAGGCGGTAGATGGCGATACCTTCGGGTGTAGTCTCTTCATCAACCCAAGTGGGCTGCGGACGCCGGGGGAAGGAGTACTTAGTCGTGAGTACACCAACGGCCTCGATGGAGGCCGACTGCTGCATCTGGAACGATAGCTGCTCTATCGCCCTTTCTATGCCCCCAAGATAGGGCCGGAAATATGGGGTCAGGAATAGAACGCGCAGTGGTGCGCTATCCACTGGCTGCCTCCAGACCGTTGTTCCACACATCACTAATCTGGGAAACCGGTAGGTCCACCTGCCCGTTGAGCAGGAAGCGGTCGCCGCCAGTATACCCCAGTTTGGCAACCGGCACCCCCAAGCCCGCGGCTATACCTGTCAGGGCGTCCCACTGGTCTTCCGGTAGGCCGACAACGATGCGCGACTGCCGCTCCCCGAACAGAGCGGCATCCCACCGGTCCGGTACTGGAAAATCGCCGGTAAATCCAACGCCGCTCTGGATGGAACACTCGGCCAGCGCTATGGCCAGGCCGCCTTCGGAGCAGTCGTGCGCCGAAGTTATGCAGCCCTCCTCGATGGCCCGGCGGCAGGCCCGCTGCACACGTTTTTCCAAATCAATGTTTATCTTGGGGCTGCCCGCCACCCGTCCGTGGATGCATTGCAAGTACTCACTGCCAGCCAGGTCGGAAACTTCAACCTCGCTGGTGTCTCCGCCCAGCAGGGCTACCATCAACCCTTCCCCGGCGAACGCCGACTTGGTTGCCTTGGCGACGTCTTCCAAGAGCCCCAGACCGCCCACGACGGGTGTGGGGAAGATTGCTTGGCCTCGGGACTCGTTGTACAGGCTAACATTGCCACTTACCACGGGCACTTCCAGCACCCGGCAGGCCTCCGCCATGCCCTTGATGCATTGCTCCAGTTGGTAATAGATCTCGGGGCGCTCCGGGCTGCCGAAATTAAGGCAATCGGTCACCGCCAAGGGCAACGCTCCGGAACAACTCAGGTTCCGGCAGACCTCGGCGACCACAATCTGCCCTCCCTGATACGGGTCCAAATGGCAGAGACGTCCGTTGCCGTCGATGGTAACGGCAATGGCTTTCTTCGTTCCCTTCACCCTCAGAACCGCGGCATCACTTCCGGGACCGACCACCGTGTTGGTTTGCACCTGATGGTCGTACTGCCGGTAGACACCCTCTTTGTTGGCGATGTTGGGAGCGGCCAAAAGGCGCAGCAGCGTTTCTTGCGGACCGGCTTGGGGCAACGGGACAGAGTCCATCTTCAACTGGGCGCGTTGGATGTCCTCTTCCGACCGCTTCCCCTCCAGACGGTATTGGGGGGCCTCGGAGAGAGGCCCGATGGGCAGGTTGGCCACCAATTCCGGACCAACGGCCACCTGGGCCACTTGGTCGGCGATGACGTGGCCAATCTCCCGGCAGGTCACATCCCATCGGTCAAAGACGGCCTTGATGGCGGCCACATTATCCGGTGCGGCCACCAACAACATCCGCTCCTGGGACTCCGAGAGCATCACCTCGTAGGGGCTCATGCCCTGTTCTCGCTGGTGGACCTGGGAGATGTCCAGGCGGATGCCCCGGCCGCCCCTGGCCGCCGACTCAATGGCCGCACTGGTCAGCCCCGCCGCGCCCAGGTCTTGGATGGCGTTCACCAAGCCGGTGTCCAACGCCTCCAGACAGGCTTCTATGAGCACTTTCTCCAAGAACGGGTTACCCACCTGAACGGTGAGCCGCAACTCCATCTCCTCGTCGAAGGTGCGGGAGGCCAAACCAGAAGCCCCGTGTATGCCGTCGCGCCCAGTGCCTGCGCCCACCAGGAGCAACACGTTGTCCACCCCGCTGGCTGCGGCGGTGGCGATGCGGTCGGCTTGGATCAGGCCCACGCACATGGCGTTCACCAACGGATTCTGGGAATAGGATTCGTCGAAGCAAATCTCACCCGCCACGTCGGGCACGCCGATACAGTTGCCGTACCAAGAGATGCCGCCCACCACGCCGTGGAACAGATGCCGGTTCCGGGGGGCGTCCAAGGGGCCGAAGCGAAGGGAATTGAGCAAGGCGATGGGCCGAGCGCCCATGGCCAGGATGTCCCGCACGATGCCGCCCACGCCGGTGGCCGCTCCCTGCCGCGGCTCCACCGCCGAGGGGTGGTTGTGGGACTCGACCTTGAACACCACCGCCAGGCCGTCGCCGATGTCCACTGCGCCGGCGTTCTCCGCGCCGGTCTGGGACAAGACCCGGGAGGATTGCTGCCGCGACGAATCTTGGTCGAACAAGCGCAGCAAGGGCCGGGAGTGCTTGTAGCCGCAGTGCTCGCTCCAGAGGGCGCCGAACATGCCCAGTTCAACGGAGTTGGGCTCCCGGTCCAGACGCTCCAGGATCAGTTCGTACTCGGCCTGGGAGAGCGCAATCTCATCCAGTGTCTCTTTGGTCACCGCCATCTACATCCAACCCCCGGCCAACGCCTGAGCATTTCGGTGGGCATTCCGGCGCCACCGGCCCGGTTCCTGCGGTCTTTCTCCTCTGCGCATGATGTATACACCCGTCAGGCCGATTCGTCGATAGCCTGGCCGGGCTCCTCCCCGCTCTCCTCGCCTTTCTCGTCATCCCCGAATACCACTGGACTGTCGCCCACGTCCCCGAATCGGTCCGAGGGCCAAACAAGCCCGTTGGAAACGTAGAAGTACTTGGCCGTGGAGTCGAAAAAATCGTTCACCTGTTCCAGCTCGGTGGTGGTGATTAGCACCTGTTCGTACTGGGTGGCTTTCTCCAATAGCCGGTGTCTGCGGAAGCTGTCCATCTCCGATAATGCGTCGTCGAGCAGCACCACCGGCCCCTCTCCCCGCACCGAGGCCAGAAACTCGGCCTCGGCCAGCCTCAGGGCCAAGGCCATGGTGCGCGCCTGGCCCCGGGAGGCAAAAGTGCCCATGTCCGCTCCGCCAATCATCAGGTTGAAATCGTCTCGATGGGGCCCCACAGCTGTGATTGGCCGGACCCGCTCCCGGTGGAAGGCCGCAGCCAGTGCCTGGCGGAAGTTGTCCTCAATCTCCGTTACGTCGCCTGCCAGGGGGACGCTGGGCCGGTATTCGACGGCCAGGTCCTCTTCGGGGCCGGTCAGATCCCCGTGGTGCCGTACGCAAGCCGGAGTCAACTCTCGCATGGCCTCATAACGCCGCCACGTGATCCAAGCCCCTTCCCGGACCAGCTCATCGTCCCAAAAAGCCAGCTCATCTCCCTTGGCCCGGCCTTCGCGGAGTAATCGCAACAACTGGTTTCGCTGTTGCACCACCCGGTGGTACCGCTGCAAGCCCTTCAGATATAGGGCGTCAGCCTGGGATAGCAAGATATCCAGAAATCGTCTTCGGCCCGACGGCGCACCCTGGACTAGGTCAATGTCCACTGCGCTAAAAAGCACCGCGTTCACCTGGCCAATCAACTCGCCTGCGGTGCGTCTGACACGGTTGACCCGTATTTCCTTCCTGACGTTGTGAGCCGGGCTGTTGTCTTCTTGGCTTGACCGGTCGTTTGGC
The DNA here is from genome assembly GCA_965237595.1 of Dehalococcoidia bacterium. Taxonomy (GTDB): domain Bacteria; phylum Chloroflexota; class Dehalococcoidia; order Lucifugimonadales; family UBA3495; genus UBA9611. Next base: position 84,189 of record CBDEFY010000004.1, read on the forward strand.
CGCTGGGTTGGCTGGTAACCTACTATGACCCGGAGACGTTGTTCGTCCTTCTCGATCGTGCCGTCCACCAGCGCCGGTTCGCCCTCTTTGGCCGCTTCGAAGCTGATTACTTCCCTTTCATTCTCGGCGCGGAACGAACGGGCGATGCACAGTAGATAAACGGCTTCCAGCAGGGTGGTCTTGCCTTGGGCGTTGGGGCCATAGTAGACCGTCACGCCGGGAGACAGCCCTAGGTCCAAGTGGGTCAGATTGCGGAAATTGGTCAGCCGCAGTCGGGAGAGGTAAGCCAACCCGTCGAAATCCTCCATTGGGGCTGGGACGCACTGTAATTGTATCCGCCGGTACGGGGGCAGAATCCCCCTGTCTCCCCCTTTACAAAGGGGCACTATGGGGGATTTCTACTCTTACCTCGCCTCTCCTGATGTTTAGCAATATAGGCAAGGTTCAGTAATCAGTCCTGGGTCAGCAGCAACTGGATCTGGGCTTCCAGTTCGTTGGCGGCTTCCTGTTCTCCGGCCGAGAGCCGGAAGCAACGGTCGATGTAGAGCTTGGCCAACTGGGAGCTCTTTTCCGAGTTGTCCCGGGCTACATCCAGGAGGTCCCTGACCCTGAAATCCTCGGGCAGGTGGCGCCCCAATGTGGTGACCTCCTCGCCGACCTCGTCGGCCGTGGCCTGGTCGGAACCATCGACGGCAAACCGGAGGCGGCCCAACAGACGGGATAGCTCACTCAGTTTGTCGCTTTCGCTCATGAAACTGAAGAGGACTTCGTTGACGTTGTAGGAGTTGTCGGGCTCTTCTTCCGGTTCCGGGGCCGGAGCCTGGGATTGCCCCAGTTCATCAGCCGACGCAGCAACGGAGCCTTCCACGGGTGTGCTCGTCATCGCGAGGGCGTCGGAGCACAGTTCGGAGTAGGCTTGGACCGCCTCGGTGGCCGTCTCCATCATCCTTGGCAGGTCGAAGGAGAACATGTTACCGCCGTACACCAGGTCGTCACTCCGCAGTTGGCTCAGTCGCTCCAACTCCCCGTAGGCGCCCACGGCCTCCGGCACCGGGGGCATGGCGAAAGCCGACAGGTCGCTCAAAGGCAGGCTGCCCAGGTGGGAAGCTAGAAAAGGTGGGACGTACTTGGTGAGGTCCGACTTGACCGGCAGGGTGACCACGTAAGTGGCATAGACCTTGTCCGGCTCCGTGTCCACGCGGAAGTAGAGCAGGGCATGTCCCTTGGGGTTTTGCGGGTCTCCCCTTTCAAAGATCAGGTCCATGTTAGCCAATCACGCCTTTAAAGCTGAAAGTCTCAATTTATTATAGGGCATACTTGATTCATCGGCCACGCTTGTCCCCAGCCAAGATTCCACATTGACTACCCCCGGCAAACTCAGTATTGTAGATACAGTGTGCCCTGCAGGGGCATGAAGGAGCCGGGAAATGGCGGATCCGGAACTTAAGATTTTCGACTACGACAAGGCCGAGATTGGGGAAGAGCTGGGGTCCTACGAGTACACCCTGACCCAAGAGATGCTGGACAACTTTCGCGCCTCCGTGGACGACCCGGAAGCCCCCTTTCCCACCCTGGGCGTCAAGCACGACGCCACCGCCTTCGCCATGGTCTACGACGACCCCATCGGCACAGTGAACGCGGGCAACGAAGTCGCGTTTTTCAACCCTCCGATCGTGGGCAAAAAGATTAATGTTACCGGCCGCATCTCGGACAAATACCTGCGACGGAACAAGCCTTATATAGTCATCGAGGCCACCGCCGTCGATGAAGATGGCCGCGTGCTGGAAAAGCTGAGTACCTACCAGTTGAAGAAGCCTGACGAGCTGGGGAAAAAATGGCATCCAGAACAAAAATAGAGCCGGACCAGAAGATTCCGTCGGTCACCAAAAAGATTACTACAGACTCGATTCTTCAGTTCGAGTCCTGCGGGATTCTGGACCGGGAGAATATCCACAACAACCCGGAACTGGCCGCAAAACGCCTGGGCACCACCTACACAATTGCCTCGGGCCGCATGTCGGTTACTTTCGCCGCCGAGAGCCTCCGGAAATTTTTCGGGCCGGAGGTCTTCAACCATACCGGGACCGTCAACTTGAAGTTCCTTAAGCCCGTGAAAGACGGAGACACAATCACCGTCACCGGTGCCGTCACCGGCTCGGAGAGTATCGAGGGCGGGACCAAGGTCTCGGTGGACCTATTCTGCGATAACCAAGACGGAGACCCCACGGCCGTGGGTGTGGGTACGGCATTAATCAAGTAGCGCCACATCAATATCCCATACCCCTAATAAAGGGCCGGGGCCCAGAACAACTTTTTTGGAGAATTAAAATGGCAGGTTCAGAACACGGCAAAGTAGAAGCGGAAATTCTTTATTGCGTCTCTTGAGGATACTTCCCCGTCGCCACGTGGTTGGCGACAGAGTTCTTCCGCTCGGACGCTCCAGGCGACATTGCCATCAAGATGACCCCCTCTGATAAGGGCCGCCTGGAAGTGTACCTGGACGGGGACAAGATTTTCGACCGCCAGGAGGCCGGGGCCTTTCCCGACCTGAGCAAGGTCAATGAACTAAAGATGGCCATCGCCGAGAAACTATTTGAGTTGGAGGAGGGCTAACTCCTTCACACGTGCCTGCCGCAGGCAGAGGCCCTAGGATAGGTGAACGCAGCCTGGGAACAAATCCCGGGCTGCGTTTTTGTGGACAGACCCTAAACCCGGACAATAGACCGGAGAACGAGATATTGGCAAACCAAGAACACGTCAAACTGGCTTCCAGCGGACCCGATGCCCTGGACGCCTGGCGCGAGAACAATCCCGATGTGCAACTGGACCTGGAAGGGGCCAACCTAAGCGGAGTTAACCTGGCCGGGGCCAAGATCCGCGATGCCAATCTCAAGGGTGCCAACCTGACCGGCGCCAGGCTCACCCGAGCCAGCTTGGCTGGCGCAAACCTGTCCGGGGCCAATCTGTCGGAAGCCGACCTGGGGCAGGCTGGGCTGGCCGCCGCCGACCTGACTTCGGCCAACATCACCAATGTGAACTTGTACTGGACCGATATGAAGGGCGCTGTTCTGAAGAACGCGGTGGTCAGGCATTGCCGGATGAACCGCGTTAACCTCATCGGAGCGGACTTAACCGGGGCCGATTTCAGTCAGTCCAACTTGATTGAAGCCGACCTGCGAAACGCCAACTTAACCGATGCCCGATTCCAGTCCACCAACATGAACGGGGCTGACCTGAGCCGGGCTGTAATGCCGGGGGCCGACTTCAATCTGGCCATGATCCGGGACTCCATGTGGATCTCCACCGACGTCCGCGGCGCCAGCTTCAACCAGGCCAGCCTCCACCGGTCGGACTTCACCCTGGCCAAGTGGGACAGCACGACCAAGTTCCCCGACCAGTTCGACCCCAAGGACACCGGCCACAAGGACGTAAACGATTAGCCCGTCCGCGTCTCGATGGACGCGGTCCCTATGCTAAGATTACCCGGCAATCAGACTCATAGGAGACTCCGTGGCTGTCCTTCAGATTGTGGGAAATGAGTCCGGGGCCGGCAAAACTAGCTTGGCGGCTGCGCTGCTCGTCATCGCCAACGCCGCCGGGAAACAGGCCGCCTACTACAAACCCTTCTCCAGAGAAAAGGAAGCGGACCCCGACGCCGCTTTCATATCCAGCCTGCTTCAAGCATCGTCCGGCGGCCCTGCTGTCCCCGCCCCTGAAGCCCGACCCCGCTCGGTCACAAAAAAGGCCTTGGGTGAAGTCCAGACCGAGGTCTCCAAGCTGGAGTCGGAGGCCAGCATCGTCGTCATCGAAGGACCCGATGCGCCCAAGCCTTACAATCTGGACTGCAAAATCCTTCTGGTGCACCGAAACTCCCCACAGTCCGACCCGGCCATGGCATCTATCGCCGCCGTGGGCGCAACCGCCGGTCCCAATCTGGCCGGAATCGTGGTCAACGCGGTTCCCATCCACCGCCGCGACGAGGTCGCCCGCGACTTGGGCGGATTATCCACGTCCCTGGCCGTGCCCTTGGCCGTGATTCCCGAAAGCCGCGGCATGCTATCGGTGACCGTCGAACAACTTGCGGAACACTTGGGCGGGCAATGGGTGTTGGACCCGGTGAACACCGACGCCCCGGTGGAGCGTTTCATGATTGGCGGAAATATCATGGACGAAGGCCCCACCTACTTCGGCCGCTACGCCAACCAGGCCGTCATCACCCGGGTGGAGCGCCCCGACATACAAATGGCCTGCATGGGTGAGAAAACCAGCTGCCTGGTGCTCACCGGGCCCGGAGAACCCACCGAATACATCAAGGCCGAGGCGCTACAGCGGGAAGTCCCCTTGATCCAGGTCCGCTCCAACACCCTGGACACCGCTGAGTCCTTGGCCGGTTTATTGGACCAAGCCGACGCCCGCACCGCGGCAAAAGCCAGCCATTTCGCCGAACTGCTGGAGAGATACATGGGGGCGCAAGCCGTGGCGCAGTTGCTGAACTAATGCCCGGTTCTTTTGTCCAGGCTCAGATTCTTGACTGACCACGGCCTCACAGCCTACAATGATTCTATCCGCTCCATATCGGTGCCAGACACTGAACCCAACCCCAAATGGCGCGGCTAACCGCTGGGGAGAACGATATGCCCATAACACAGAACGGTATGGAACTGACGGTGGCCATCTCGGAAAAGGCCGCCGATAAGATTAAATACTTCGCCAAGAAAGACGGCATCGAAGAGAACGTGGGGATCCGTGTAGCTGTCAAGGGCGGCGGTTGTTCCGGGCTTACCTACGACCTCAAGATCACCGACGACTTTGACGAAACGGACAAGATCGTCGAGCAACACGGCGTGAAGGTGATTGTCGAAAAGAAGAGTTACATCTACCTGGTCGGCACTGAGCTGGACTTCTCCGATGGGCTGAACGGCAAGGGTTTCGTCTTCGAAAACCCCAATGCCAAAAAAGCCTGCGGCTGCGGCACCTCCTTTGGCATCTAGAACCGGCAGCATCAAGCCGTCCCAACCAGCAAAATAACGGGCGCCGCCTTGCCTTGGCAAAAGCGGCGCTTGTTTTATTAAAACCCCAAGCCAGCTAGACTCCCTTTGGAGCGTCCGATGGCCCTGCAAGAATCTCTGCTACAGACCGGCGCAGCCGTCTTCGTTGAGCGGCACGGCTACCAACTGCCAGCGGTCTACTCCGACTTCGCCTCCGAATACGAAGCCGCCACCAAAGCTGTAGGGGTCCACGACGCGTCGTACATGGGGCGGTTGAAGGCCACCGGCGAGGACGGGCTGGACCTACTGAACCGCATGTCCACCAACAAGGTCGTGGACCTGGCTGCCGGCGAAGGAGCGATCACCGTCCTCACCACTGACCGCGGCCGGATCGTCGATGTGCTGGGCGTGGTGAACCAGGGAGATTACGTGGTCTTGCTGACCAGCCCCGGCCGGCAACAGGCCGTAATCGATTGGCTGGATAAATACACCATCATGGAAGACCTTACGGTCGAAGACATCACATCGGAGACCGCCATGCTGGCACTGGTTGGCCCGGACTCCGCCAAGGTCTTGGGGCTAAAGGCCAGCCCGAGCCCCCAGGACTCCCTCACGATTCAACCCGTCCAGTTGGGAGGATATGACGCGTTGGCGGTGAAACAACAGTTGGGGGCCCTGCCCCGGTACTGGTTGATCGCTGCTCCCGATGCGGCTGCCGGGTTGTGGCGGCACCTCACCGACAACGGTGCCGCTCCTGTTGGCACAACAGCCATGGACGCGGTGCGGGTGAACTTCGGGGTGCCTGAATACGGCCCGGAGCTTGGGGAGCCCTACAACCCTCTGGAGGCTGGGCTCATCGGCTCGGTGGACTTCGCCAAGGGTTGTTACATCGGCCAAGAGGTCGTCGCCCGGCTGGACAGCTACAAGAAGGTGCAGAAGTACCTGGTTTCCCTTCGCTTCGACGAGAGCGCATCCATATCTCCAGGCGATGCCTTGCTACGAGACGGGCAGAATGTGGGAGAGGTAACGTCAGTCGCACCGATACCCTCTGATGGGGCCTTAAAGGGGCTGGGCTACGTTAAAGCGGCTGCGGCTTCTCCTGGCGCGCGTTTGGACGTGGCAGGCCCGGAAACAGGCTCGGCGGAGATCGTGGCCTTGGCCCAACCCTTCGGCCCGGCCAAAGAGTAGGTCCCTAGCTGGAGACCGGCTCTATCTTGCCGTCCGGCGTCGCCGCCAACAGCGCCGAGAAATCGTAGCCCCTCTTCTGCATCTCCGCGGAGCCCCCCTCTTTCCGGTCCAACACCGAGACCACCTTCACCACCGTGCAACCGGCCTCTTCCGCGGCTTGTATGGCGTGGAAAAGAGACCCGCCCGTGGTGCAGACGTCATCCACGATGGCGACCTTGCTGCCCGGCGGCAGCGGTCCTTCAATGTTCTGCTTGGTGCCGTGGCTCTTGCTTGCTTTCCGGACGATGAAAGCCGGGATGGGCCCACCCGCCAGATGACTTGCCAGAGCAACGGCGGTAACGATGGGGTCCGCTCCCAGCGTGGTCCCGCCCACGGCCTGCGCACCTGCCTGGTGCAACAAAGGCAGCAGGGCCTTGGCGATGAGATGGGCTCCCTCTGGGTCCAGACTCAGCAGCCTCCCATCGAAATAATAGCTGCTCTTTTTCCCTGAGGTGAGTGTGAAGTCGCCGTATTTGATGGCCCCTCGCTCCAGCGCCAAGGCCAAGAGCCGGTCCACTGTTTCGCTCAACTCGCCGTCCTCCCTTCCCGTGCTTTCAGATACAGTCCTTGATTTTTGATATACTCGGCCACTGCATCGGGCACCTGGCCGGCCAGGGACTCACCCACCGAGACCTGCCGGCGAAATTCAGTGGCGCTCACGTCCACCAAGGGAGCCGTCACCATCTGAACCCGGCTCTCGGCTTCCGGGACCCGCCGGTAGAACGCCGGCCAATCAAAGCCTTGTTGCCCTGGCCGATCCAGCACCAACAACCGGCAGAGCGCCAGCACCCGCTCCGGGTCCTTCCACTGGTCGAGCTGGCCCAGTATGTCCATGCCCAGTATGAAGAACAGGTCTGTTCCAGGGCCCAGCTTAACCGAAAGTTCCTCCAGGGTTTCAACGCTGTAGGTTGGGCCGGGCCGGTGGGCCTCCAGTTCACAGACTTGGAATCCGGGGTTGCCGGCAATGGCCAACCGCAACATTTCCATGCGGTGCCTGATAGTCGCCGCCGGCTCCGCCTGCTTTAGTCTGGGCTGTCCGGCCGGGATGAACAGCACTCGCTCCAGTCCTACCTGGTCCATGGCGGCTTTCGCGATGCTAAGATGCCCCAGGTGGACCGGGTCGAAAGTGCCCCCGAGAATGCCTAAATTCACGGCCACCGGCTCCTTAGAACCACTTGACTTCTTTCTCGGCAAACCTGATAGTGTTCACGGCCACCGGCTCCTTAGAACCACTCGACTTCTACCTTGCCGAACCGTATGGTGTCCCCGGCTTCGATGCCCGCGTCCACCAACTGGTCTGCCAATCCGGACTTTCGCATCTCCCGCCATAATTGCAACAAGACCCGCTGATCCCGGGTGTCGGCCAACGCGGTTAGTCTCTCCATCGCCTCGGACTCCACCAAAAACACCCCGTCCTCCCGGCGCACCGTTTCCATGGGCGTGGACCGCTGTGGGCGGGAGCGGATTGGCTCGGGTTCCTGGGTATCGTCCAAATCTTCCTTGGGCATCTCGGCCAAAGCCCCCACGATATTACCCAGCAGTTTGTCGACACCCTCCCCGGTGGCGGCGGAAATGAATTGTACGCTTGAACCCCTATCGCCAATGGTTTCCAGCAACCGGGCTTCCAGATCCTCTTGCTGCTCCCGTACCTCAGTAATATCCAGCTTATTGACCACGACCAATTGGGGTTTCTGGGCCAGCTCCGGGTTAAACTGAAAGAGTTCGTCATTAATCATCCGGTAATCGTTTACCGGGTCTTCAGAAATGCCATCCAGTAGATGAACGTACAACCGTGTCCTTTCTGCATGACGCAAAAACTCATGACCGAGTCCGATCCCATCATGTGCTCCCTCCAATAATCCCGGCACTTCCATCATCACAAAGTCGTCTTGGCCAACCCTAACCACACCCAAGACTGGTTCTACTGTGGTGAATGGATAGTCGCCCACTTTAGCTTTGGCCGCTGAACACATAGAGATAAGTGTAGACTTCCCCGCGTTGGGCTTGGCTAAGAGACCAACATCAGCCAGCAGCTTAAGCTCCAAGAACAAGACCACTTTCTCGCCCCGTTGTCCCCGTTGGGCCAAGACCGGTTCCTGATTCGTCGCCGTGGCGAACCGGGTATTTCCCCATCCTCCCCGGCCCCCGACAGCCACCAATCGCGGACTCTCACTTCGAATATCGTCTATGAACGCCTTTTCTCCATTCTCCAGCATCCGGTAGACCACGGTTCCAATCGGTACTGGGATATTTTCGTCCACCCCATTACCACCCCGCTTATCTTTGCCTTTGCCATGACCCCCAGACGATACGTAAACAGTACTGTTGAACTTAATATGAAGCAGAGTATTTAAGGACGAATCTCCAACCAGGTAGGCACTTCCTCCATCACCACCATCTCCCCCATTGGGTCCACCCTTTGGCCGGTATTTTTCCCGGAGAAAACTACTACAGCCATTTCCACCGGTTCCGGCGTTAATATTTAATCTAACGGTATCAATCATGAGTTTTCTAAAAGAATAATAGAGATAATAAAGGTGTGGATGGTGTGGATGGGCGCGCTTAGGCGTAGTCGATTCCTGGTTGACTAAGGATATTTTAACATGGAGAGTTACATGGCCCCGGTTTATAAGTAGGAAGATAACTGTGAACTGCGGGCAGGGAATTGTGTCTAAGATTTGGGATGATATTGTTGGCGGATTTGGTGTCCTAGTCCACAGGGGGTATCATGCCAGGTTATCCACGGATATTTTGGGGGTTACCCAATAGCTGGGGTGGTATCCTGGATTCTCTCCACCCCGATGCTAATCGGGGCAGGCGTGATGGACATAGATGCTTTATGCGGGTAAAACATTGTTGGGTGTGGCGGTGCTGCTGGGAGTCTTGGCGGTGTCCTGTTCCAGTCCGGCAAGCGAAACGGCTTTCGAGTCCAGTGAGCCACCAGAGACTGAGATTGAGGGAGACATTGGGCAGGTGGACCGGATAGCTTACGTCAGCCCTAATGGCGACCTATATACCGTTGACTCCGACGGCGGCGACTTGTCGCAGCTCACCGGCGGGTTCCAGGCTGGACAGGGCCCCGAAGGCAGCGCCCAGGCCCAGCCATTAAGACTCAATGAGTACTACACTTGGCCGACGTGGTCGTCTGATGGTACAAAACTGGCTGCATCCCGGGTGGTAGTGGCAGATGATCGGACCAAGATATCGGTGCAGGTCCTCGACGCGCGGACAGGCCGCAGCGACACTGTATATGAGAACGAACAAGTATCCCTGATTGCCGACGGCACTCCCCACTATATGTATTGGGCTCCGTCAGGAGACGCTCTGTCTTTCCTGGCGGTCACCCCGGAGAGACTTTCGCTATTTCTCTGGGACGGAACGCCAGGCAAACCGGTCGACTTGGTTGCAAGCGGAGCTCCCCTGTACTACCAGTGGTCAAACGACGCCGGGGCGATGGCCCTCCACGTCGGAATGGACATAACCGTGGCGAGGCCCCCCGTCGGAGGCACTCCCGATCAGACAATTCAGTCCTCTGGCGGCTTTCGCGTTCCTGCAATCTCACGGGACGGCACGAGGCTGGCCTACGTGGCCGCCTCAAACGGAGGCATGGTGCTGTATGTCACCCCCGTTGATGACCTTAGCCAAGGGCGCAAGATTGTCGACGTCGGTGCGATATCCGCATTCCTGTGGTCGCCTGACGGGACCCGATTGGCCGTGGGGGATCAGCCCAACCCCAGGAATCCGTTGTTTGACCGGTTGATGTTGGTGCCCGTGGAAGACGGGCCCGTAACCACGCTGTCCACCGAGGAGGTGATGGCATTTTACTGGGCGCCCACCGGTGACAAACTCGCCTGGGTGGAGGTCAAGGCTGCTGAACAGGAGGTGGAGTGGGTGGTTTCATCCAGCGATGGGCTCAACGTGAAGAGACTGTTCGGGTTCCGGCCGTCGAGTGAAGTGTTCATCATGTTGAGCTTCTTCGACCAGTATGCCTACTCCCACTCACCGTGGTCGCCGGACGGCAAGTACCTGGTTGTGGCGGGGTCCAAGGGCGAGGCAGCCACCAGGAGCAACGGACGGGCCCCCACCGGTGACCGGATCTACGTATTGGATGCCGAAAGAGGCGCAGCCCCCAGGGACTTGGGGGCGGGCGTCCTGGCCTTTTGGTCGTGGAACTGAGCGCCAAGGCCGTGCTGGCGGGCCTCTTGGCTGTGGGCCTCTTGGGTCTTGGTTTGGTGGCGGCCTGCAACTCGGAAAAGGCGACTGAGCCGCCCAGCGCGGCGGCCGAGATAGACATCGAAATTGCGATGCCGCAGGCGGTCGACCAACTGTTGGCCCTAGAATCGGCGGCGTTCAGTTTGGAACATCTTGAAGGCGCCACAGAACTGTTTCCTGGAGTGTTGATGACCAAAGCCTACGGAGAGGTATTGATCCCAGACCGGTTTAGGGTCACCGTGGAGGCCGAGTCCCAGCTCCCCAAGTCATATATCGAGATTAGCATCATCACCATCGGTGACACCTCCTATATGACGGGCATATTCAGCGGCCGATGGAGTGAAGTCTCAACGGACTCACTGCCATTCAATCTCTCTGGATTGGGCCAAACCCTGGCTGACATTGTGGCTGCGGTCCAGCAGCCGCGGGCGATTCGCGCCGAACGGGTGAGCGGCGTGGACACCGTGCATATAAAAGGCGAGATAGCGTCTGAGGATCTGTCGGGATTGGTTCCCGGAGCTGGGGAGGGCTTCTCTGTTGGTTTGGACCTCTGGCTGGAACGGAATGGGCTGCTGAGGCAGGTCCACATCGTTGGCCGGGTGGTTCCCACTGATGATGTGAATACGGTCCGTCAATTAACCTTGGATGACATCAACCAACCGGTGGACATCAACCCTCCCGGCAACTCTCCCGGTTAACGTCTAGGTTGATGCTGCGATCGGACCGGACACTGCCCGTGCCATTCGTCTTCGCGGTAATTGGGCTGGGGGCCTTCATCACAGCCCTAGACCAGACGGTGGTAGTCACGGCATTGCCCAGCGTGATGCTTGACCTGAAAGTACCCATCGCCGAGTTGGACCGGGTCTCTTGGGTCATCACCGCGTATCTGCTTGGGTATACGGTAGCAATGCCCCTGATTGGCCGTCTGGGTGACGTTTACGGTTATCCCAGGGTGTACCAAGCATCATTGGTGGTTTTTTGCATCGGGACCAGCCTGGTGGCCGTCTCGCCCAATCTGGAGTGGATGGTGGGCGCGAGGGTTTTACAGGCGGTGGGTGGCGGCGCAACGGTGCCCATCGGTATGGCGCTGGCAGTCTCGCTGGTGTCCAGGGAACGGCGGGCCTTGGCCTTGGGGATAGTAGGCGGCGGCGCCGAGGCCGGTTCCATGCTGGGCCCAGCATACGGAGGAGCCATCGCCGAGGCCCTGAGCTGGCGTTGGATCTTCTGGTTAAACGTGCCTCAGAGCGCGGTTATATTCCTGGCCCTATTGTGGCTGCCCAACCACCGGAATGAAGGCGCCAGTGTGGATTATTTGGGCGGAGCACTGCTGGTGGCGGCCCTGTTGGTCCTGTCGTTTGCGCTGTCCCGGGGCGACCTCTTCACCTTCGATTCTCCCTACCCCTTCGTGCTGGCTGCAGCCGGAGTCGGACTGGTGGCGTTGTTGGTCTTGGTTGAAGCCAGGACGTATCAGCCCTTGATTACGCCGTTGTTGTTCCGCTCTTGGGAGTTTTTAATTTCCAACCTGACCCAGGTCCTGGTGGGAGTAGCGTTGATTATCGCCATGGTCACCGTGCCCCTGATGGCCAACACGGTGATGGGCCAGTCGCCTTTCACGGGGGCGTTGTGGCTGCTGCGGCTAACGGGAATCATTCCGTTGGGAGCAGTGGCCGGCGGGGCGTTGATGACGCGGTTGGGAGCAAGTCCGCTGACGGTGGCCGGATTGGTCTTGGTGGCCGTGGGAATGTTTTTAGCCAGCGGTTGGGAGCTGGGTATAGGCGACCCTGAGTTGACGGTCCACCTGTTAGTCGCGGGATTCGGGTTCGGCCTGGTGATTGCGCCAATCACGGCCCACGCCTTGGGCTCAGTGGCTGAGGACTACCGCGGCACGGCGGCGTCTCTGGTGGTGGTCTCACGGATGATGGGTATGACATTGGGCTTGGCCGCCTTGTCAGCCTGGGGGGTGGAGCATTTCCAGGTGCTTACGTCCGGGCTGGAAATTCCGTTGCCTCAGCAGGGCGAGGCCACCAGCGTTTTCGAGGCACGGGCGGCCGAATATTCGGCCAACCTCAACACCGCGGGCTTGGAACTGTTCCGAAGGTTCTTCTTGGTCGCAGGGGTCATTTCATTGATTGCCATTGTGCCCGCGTTCGGCATGCGAAGGGGCCGTTCTGAGACTCGAGCGGTTTCGGACGGTTGCCGCTAACTAAAGGTAAAGGCAGCGCTCCAACCAAGGAGCGCCGCCTTTGGTGTTACTGTGCATGCCGTGGGTTGATGCCTTCGCCATAAGTCGGGAGGCAGGATTCTACCCGCGGACCATCGTTCTTAGCTTTCTTCCGCCAGGGCTTCTTTAAGATTCTCGGCGGCGTCGCTGGTTACCCAGGACGTCCAGGTGGACTCGTTGGTCTTCAGCCAATGAACAGCAGCATCCCGCCACTCCGCGTTGTTGTCGTTCTTCCATGTGGCAAGCTCGCCCAAGGGAAGTGCGCCTAGGAAGACGTTGCCAAGGAAATCCGCGACTTCAGGCGCGCGCTCCATCAATGAACTGGCCACGCCAGTGTGGACGTCGGAAGCCGGGAAGGCGCAGCCAAGTTCGGACTCATAGGGCTCTTCCTCGGTTGCCGCCGTGATGGCATCCTGACACTCCTGGTTCCACTCGGGCTCTTCCAGCAGAGTCATGTCCAGGTCGGCTATGAGCTGTGTGGGCTCCCAATAGTATGAGACAACCGGTTCGCCGGCGGTGTAGGCGCCTATGATGTTGGCGTCAATGGCGCCCGCGGAGCCGGGCTCTATGATGTTGAAAGAGTCGTAAAGACCGTAAGCGTGCCACTTGGCCCGGACAACCTTCTGACAGCCCCAGCCGATGATGCAGTTGACCACCAAACCCTTGCTGGAGTCTTCAGGGTCGATGAAAAGGTGCTTGTAATCTGGCAAGTCCAGGACCGACTTCAGGCCCGGGTTTTCTTCAACTACGTAGGTCGGGACATATATGCCTTGTAGTGAGGTCTCCAGGCTCTGACCTTTGCCGCCCTTGGCCACGTTATCGCCGGTCCCGGCCAAGTCCACCACGGCCCCGGAGGCAGTTTGTTCGGTATACCATCCCGTGATGTTCTGGCGCCAAAGTTCCATGTTGACGTCCAGTTCACCCAAAGGCAGGGCCAACTGCATGGTGGCGGCGGTCGCTTCTACCTCTTCCACCGGGTAGCCGTAGCCTTGCTCTGCAATATACATGGCGATGGCGTTGTGTTCCCACAGGGTTTCCCATTGCCCATCGTAGAATCTGATTACCGCTTTCTCGTCGTCGCCGCCGCAAGCCGCCGCCACCATTCCCAGCACCATAATTCCGGCCAACAGCAAAACAATCTTGGCGATGCCTATATGTTTGCCCATAGGGGTTTCCTCCTTTTTGATGAACCAGTACATTCCGCGTGTCATGCGGGCCCGCAATATAAATCCCAGGGCCCTTTGAAATTCGAACCTATTCCCACCTCCATTCAGATTGTCTATTGACTGTATAATTATTGACCTGCCAATACGGCCCGTGTTCACGCCAAGAATTAGTGGGTGCTCTGCCGGGGGTCCCTGGCTAGGCCCTGGGTGATCCGGTCGATGATTACGGCCATGACTACGATACCGATCCCCGCAATGAGTCCCTTTCCGAAAGCCAGACCCTGGATGCCTTCCAGGACGTTGGCTCCAAGGCCCGGGTTGCCCACCAGAGAAGCGATAACCACCATTGCCAGGGCCATCATGGTGGTCTGGTTGATGCCCGCCATGATGGTGGGACGGGCCAGCGGCAGCTCCACCTTGATTAGCATCTGCCAGGGAGTGGTCCCAAAGGACCGGGCGGCTTCTTTGAGTTCTGGAGAGACCAAACGGATGCCCAGGTTGGTCAGGCGCATGGCGGGCGGTATGGCGTAGACCATGGTGGCGAACACGGCCGGAACCTTGCCCAAGCCCAGGAAGTAGATTGCCGGTATCAGATACACGAAGCTGGGCATGGTCTGCATGGTGTCCAGAATGGGCCGCATGATGCCATCGACATTATTGCTCTTGGCCATAGCTATACCCATGGGAACAGCCACCAGCACCGAGATGACGGAGGCGGTGCCCACCACCGCCAGGGTTTGCATTGCCGCGTCCCAAATGTTCACTATACCCAGGAAAAAGAGCCCGGCCAGGGACACCAAGGCAACCCGGGCCCCGGCAACCCGCCAGGCCAGAAGAACCACCCATCCTGTAACCAGCCACCAAGGCAACCAGAGGAGAAAGTCCTCCAGCGGGACTAAGACCTCCAATAGGGCGGACTTGATCTCTTGGAAGAAGCTGCGCCAATGGGCGACCATCCAGAACACGGCGTCGTCCACCTTTTCAGCCGCGTCCACACGGAATCCCGCCGGAAAGTCCGGCGCCACCCGAAAGCCGGCTAGAACCAGACTTAGAACGATGACGCCAAAGGCGATAATCGGCCAGCGCCATCGCCGAATAAAGTCCTTCGAACCGGCCGCGCTAAAAGAGCGTAAATCCTGTCGAATGTCCATATTAAGTTTCCGTCTGGGCCATGGGCTTACCCAACGGCGACGGCCTCTTCTTGGGCCAGCTCCCGCTGGCTCTGGGCAAGGCTATTCAGCAATGCGTCTCTGGTTACCACGCCTATCAGGTCTCCCTGAGGGCTCACCACCGCGATGGGTTGGTTGCTGGCTGCCGCCAGTGGCACCAGTTCGTCGATGGGTGTAGTGGCCTGGACCGAAGCATAGGAAGATTTGCGGGCGAGGTGGGTGCTGGTCGGGGCGGCCATGATGCTTGCCGCGCCCATGACACGCGTTTTAGAGATGCCCCGGACGAATTCGCCCACGTACTCGTTGTTCGGGTTCAATACGATGTCCGCGGGCATTCCGGTCTGGACGATGGCGCCGTCCTTCATGATGGCGATGCGGTCGCCCAGTTTCAACGCCTCTTCCAGGTCGTGAGTGATAAAAACGATTGTCTTGTGGAGTTCCTTCTGCAGGCGTATGAGCTCGTCTTGCATGTCGCGCCGGATGAGGGGATCCAAGCCGCTGAAGGGCTCGTCCATGAGGAGAATGTCCGGATCGACGGCCAACGCCCGGGCCAAGCCCACCCGTTGCTGCATGCCGCCGCTTAGCTCATTGGGATAAGCGTCTTCCCAGCCGCTGAGGCCTACCAAGTCCAACACTTCTTGGGTATGGCCATACCGCGTGGCTTTGTCCATCCCGCGTAGCTCCAAGCCCCAGGCGGCGTTGTCAATCACCTTTCTATGGGGCAGGAGCCCGTAGTGCTGGAAGACCATGGCGACCTTGGACCGGCGCAGTCCGGTTAGCTCGTGGTCACCGAAGCTCAGAATGTCTAGGTCGTCGATGATAATTTCACCGGCGGTTGGCTCGATGAGACGAATAAGGCACCGGACCAAGGTCGACTTGCCGCTGCCGGATAGTCCCATAACCACGAAGGTCTCGCCCTGAGCAACGTCGAAGCTCGCGTCCTGCAGGGCTACCACGCATCCGAGTTCGTTAAGAATATCGGCCTTGTCTTTACCTGCGTGCTCGGGAGTCATGGCCGTTTCGGCGTTCTCGCCGAATACCTTCCAGAGGGACCGGACAGAGATAGCCGCGCTGCCGTTGGCTCCGTTATTCGAATGCGTTGCCATGATTTGTTACTCCTCTGCAGCCTAGGTACCAGTCGGCCAGGTCAGGCCGCCGGAATCTCTAGGGGTGCCGCCACCCCATATTTATATATCTCTAGAATCTTTTCCCGCCATCTGTCCAGAGACCAGCTATAGCCACTGAGCGCCCAGATAGTGGCGGTGCTCTGTATCATCCCGAAGAAAGAGAGGGCGGCGGCGTCCAAGTCAAGGTCCGCATGAAAGGTTCCTTCGCCGACGCCTCGCCCCATGACGGCCTTAAGGGCGTCCAGATACCGGTCCAACATATCCCTCACCCGGTCCGCCAGACCAATTCCTTCAAAGCTCATGGCGCCGGACACCACCACGAAGGACACGCCTCGGGAACCTTCGACATCGGCCAAGTGGGTCTCTAGGATGCACTCCAGGACTCTGAGGGCGTCGGGCTCTGTTGTTTGAGCGAATTCGACAGCGGCCATCAGGTCATGCTCCAACTCGTCGATCAACTGCAAAAGTATCTCGTGCTTGCTGGAGAAGTGGCGGTAGATGGCCCCTTCACTGAAGCCAACGGCCTCCGCTATTAAGTCGATGGTCACCGCTTCCATGCCCCTGTCGGTAATCAGACCTCGGGCGGCCTCGATGATTTGGTGTCTCCGTATGGAGGACGTCTGCCGGACCAATGGTGAACCGCCAAATTATGTAAGTGAGCGAGCGCATACAAGCTATAACCGTGCGGGGATTTTGTCAACCAACAAAGAACATCAACATCAGGAAATTCGGCAAATGGAGCGGTAGATATTCCGAATTAGTTACTAGCAGGTAATTTAATAACTATAAAACGTACCACCGGGAAATTGATGTGGGGGGATTGGCCACAAATGACACAACCAATCCGCCAGAAACTAGGTTAAAGGGGATAGGCCTCGTCCAATATCGCTACCTGATTAGGCGTGAGCGACCAGCCTGAGGCCGCGCAGTTCTGAACTGTCCGGGCCACGCTGTTGGTCTTGGGGATGACAATCAGGTTGGGCCGGGAAAGGCACCAGTTGAGGGCGACCTGGGCAGGAGTTTTGTCTACTTCCAGGGCCACCTGTTCTAGGACGGCACTCCTGTTGTCGGGCGTGAACCGGGACCGTCCCGCCAGTGACCCGTCGGCCAGGGGCGTGAAGGCGATGACCGTGATGTTGTTGTCCATGCAATAGGGGATGAGATCGCGCTCGATCTGACGTTGCTTGAGGTTGTAGAGCACCTGATTTGCGACCACCGGGTACTTGGTCATGGCCTGTTGCGCTTCCCGTAGCTCTGCAACCGAGAAGTTGCTCACGCCGATGTGGCGCACCATCCTCCGGTCGACCAGTTCCTCCATGGCGCGCATGGTCTCGGAGATTGGGACGCCGCTGTTGGGCCAGTGGATCTGGTAGAGGTCGATGACCTCGTCGTCCAGAAGGCGCAGGCTGTTTTCCGCCGCCCGCAGCACGGCGTCGTAGCGCAGATGGCTGCCCAGGACTTTGGTTGCGAGAAATACCTTGTCTCGCCGGCCTTTAATCGCGGCGCCCACGGCGTCTTCGGTCCGGTACATCTCGGCGGTGTCAATCAGGTTGGCGCCCAATTCGATGCCCTTCTGCAGCGGCTCCGGCCCGCCTTTATATTTCCAAGTGCCCAGGCCAACCTCAGGCACCATCTCCCCGGTGCCGCCCAGCTCACGATATTCCAAAAGTAGTCACCCCAGTAGTCCGTCTTGATGGATGCGGTATCGCCACCTGTTATGGTTACCAGAAGCCGGGCCGGAACGCCCATAAACATCTTGTTAGCGAGGTCGAGATATGGAGTTCGAAGAGGTACGTCCCCATTTCGAGAAGAATCACCGGGGCGTGATTACTACTTTCCAAGGCAATGGCGATACCAGAAGCCGGGCCGGAACGCCCATAAACATCTTGTTAGCGAGGTCGAGATATGGAGTTCGAAGAGGTACGTCCCCATTTCGAGAAGAATCACCGGGGCGTGATTACTACTTTCCAAGGCAATGGCGCAGGCCATTCCAGCATCGTTGTGTGCGGGGCCTACCAGGGGAACGCCGCCTTCGTGATAGTGCGCGGCAGTTCCGCCAAGACCCGCAACCTGAGGCGGGACCCACGGTGCACGGTGATGTCGGTCACCGAGGACTGGCGCACCTGCGCGGTCGTGGAGGGCCAAGCCACGCTCATGGACTACGGGAATACCGACAAAGAGAAGATGAGGGTGGAGCTGCGCGAGGTCTTCCGGGCCTGCGGCGACAAGGACCACCCGGACTGGGAGGAGTACGACCAAGCCATGGTCAAACAGGACGCAGTGATAGTCCTGGTCAAGCCCGAGCGTGTCTACGGGAAGCTGCGGTAGGGGTGTTAGAATTTAATTATTCGCTGACACGATGGTGAGGAACGGGAATGACGTATGTTGTTGTGTATGAGCTGACAGCCACCGGGTGGTCGGCCTATGTGCCCGACCTGCCAGGTTGCGTAGCCGCCGGTGAAACGCGAGGGGAAACAGAAATCCTTATCCGCGAGGCCATCGTGTTTCATCTGGAGGGGCTGCGGGAATCCGAAGAAGCCATTCCGGAGCCGGGGACCTGGACCGAAATGGTGGACGTTTCGGCTTAGGTTACGTAAATAAAATGCCATCGAAAAAGGGACCAGAGCGGCGGTCGGTGGAGGACACATGATAATGGGAGCAATGGAAGCGTTGCCATGATCCCTCTGGTCGAGAAAAAACAAAAGAATCTGATTGCTGTGTGCCGGCGGTTCGGAGTACGGAAAATCGAGTTGTTCGGTTCGGCGGCGGGTGAGGACTTTGACGCTGAGACCAGCGACCTGGACTTCCTAGTAACTTTTGACGATCCGGGCCCAGGGAGATACGCCGACGCCTACTTTGGCCTGCTTGACGCGTTGGAAAGTCTGTTTCAGAGGCGCGTGGACCTGGTGGTGGCCTCTGCGGTCAAGAATCCCTATTTCCTGGAAGAGATAGCCAAGACGCGCACATTGCTGTATGCGGCCTGAGTCCAGGAAGTACCTTTTTGAAGTTTCACGGGCTGCCGAGCTGCTGAGCCGGTTCACCGCGGGCAAGACCTTCGCTGATTTTTCCGAAGACCAGTTGTTGCAATCCGCTGTTGAGCGGCAAATGGAAATCATTGGGGAAGCTATCAATCAATTATCCCGTATTGACGCCGAGACAGCAGCGAGGATCAGCGGCTACCGCCGGATAATCGCTCTACGGAACGTGCTCATACACGGTTACGCTCAAGTGGACTCGCGCATCCTTTGGGACGTGCTTCAGATGAATCTGCCTGTTTTGCAGAGGGAGGCTCAGACACTTCTGAACGACGGCTAGAAAACACACCTGATCGCATCATTGAGGCATCACCAACGTCGCGTCCGACAAACAAACCAACTCCCCCCGCTGATTGGTGCCCTTTATCCGGCACTCCAGCACCTTCTTCCCTCCCTCCTCGAGCTTGCTGGTAATCTCTCCTTGAAACCGGACCGTGTCGCCGCTCCGGAAGGGCGTGATGGCGCGCATCAGCAGGCTGCCGCCCGAGTAGAAACCGCTGAGGGGAAAGGAAAGCTCCAGCATCTGGTCCACATAAGACATGGTGGCCGGACCCGAGTTGGTGGTGCTTCCGAAGATGTTCTGCTTGGCGAACTCCTCATCGGTGTGGATATTGCTCTCGCTGGGGCGGCCTGCCAGCCGGAAATCGTTCTTGTGGTTGATGATTTCCTGGCTCTCGGTGATGGCCAGTTTGGCCAACGAGTCGCCGATGGATGCGGTGCCGAAGTCCAACAACTTGGCAATGACGGGCTGAGGCGTTTCTGTTGTTGCATCGGGCTGGGGGTTGGCCTCATTGGATGCCCCGTTGGAGGATGGCACGTCGCGCTGTCCTTTGGCGTACTCGAAGATGCAGGTGTAGTCATACTCGGCGGCTTTCTCGCCCCGCTGGTTAATGGCTTCCACCCTGAAGGTGACGAACCTGCTGCCCCGGCGCTCATACTTCTCCAGCACCCGCCGCCGTCCGGTGATGGTGTCGCCGGGGACCACGGGGTGGAACCAACGCGCTTCGCACTTGGCGAAGGGGGTCTGCCGCCGGGCCGTCTTTGACTGCTCGAAAGCCACAAAGCCGTTGGCCTCGGCTATCTCTTCCCTGAGCAGGGGCGCATAGCTGAGCACCATGGTGGGCATGGCGACCAGGCCGCTTGCGCCCGCCCGGTACCTGGGGTCCGGGTTCAGGGCGGTCCGGGCGTACTCCGCGATGTTCTCGGCCGTGATGTCGACCACGGTCTCGTTGCCGACCTGACCCGGTTCCACCGCGTCGAAGTCCCAGAGTTTCTCCTGCTGCTCCAACATGGCTTGCCTCGGTTGCTGCTGAGTCTGGTTGCCTCCGTCCTCATTCTACCCCACCGCGAACTCCATCATTGCGGGGGCTCGGCCTCAGGTGGTGCACCCGAGCCTGGCTGTGTTATGTTAGGCCCCGCTGAGCCGGCGACGATCAAGAGCGCGCGACGACTGAGAGCGGGTCACGCCCGCCCTGGGATCAAGATAGGAGGATTGAGATGAAAGTAGGATTTATCTGGCTGGGCACCATGGGCGGCAGCATGGCCTATAACGCCTTGGACGGCGGCAACGAGTTGGTGGTCCACGACATCAACCCGGCTTCGGCCACCCGGCACCTGGAAGCCGGCGCGACCTGGGCCGACACTCCCAAAGAGGTGGCCGAGCAATCTGAAATTGTGTTCACCTCGTTGCCCGGCCCCACCGAAGTCGAGGCCGTGTCGCTGGGCGATTCCGGCATCATGGAGGGCATGAGCACCGGTAAGGTCTATTTCGACCTTAGTACCAGCACTCCGGGCATGATTCGGAAGATTCACGCTGAGGCGGCAGTGCGGGGCATAGCTGTCTTGGACGCCCCGGTGAGCGGTGGCCCCAGGGGCGCGGCCAGCCGTAACTTGGCCATCTGGGTCGGCGGAGACAAGGACGTGTTTGACCGCTGCAAACCGGTATTGGATTCGATTGGGGGCCAGGCCTACTACGTCGGCCCCATCGGCTGCGGCGCGGTGGCCAAGTTGGTACACAACTGCACCGGGTACATAGTCCAAGCGGCTTTGGCCGAGGTGTTCACCATGGGCGTCAAGGCTAGCGTCGAGCCCCTGGCCCTGTGGCAGGCGGTGCGCAAGGGCGCCCAGGGACGGCGCGGGACCTTTGAGGGCTTGGTCGAGCACCTGCTGCCCGGCAAGTTCGACCCGCCCGACTTCGCCCTCCGGCTGGCGCGCAAAGATGTGGACCTAGCCGTGGCCGTGGGCCGCGAATATGACGTTCCGATGCGTTTGGCCAACCTGGCGCTCATGGAGATGACCGAAGCCATCAACCGAGGCTGGGGCGACCGCGACTCCCGCGTAGCCATGCTGCTACAGGAAGAGCGCGCCGGGGTCGAGGTGCGGGTGGACGAGGACGTGTTGAAGGCCTTACTGGAAGCGGAAAAGAACTCGTAGCCGGCATACGCCAGCGTTCGTCCTGGGTTGAGCAATCGCCACCTACATACATTTTGGATGAAGCGCTTCATATTGGGCTGGACGGGGAGTCCCACTAGGGTCGAAATTCTCCCTGAAACAGGGAGTGATGGCGTTTAGAATTCGTCTTGCCTTACGAGGGCCGGAGTTGCTTCGTCGCCAGGGCCGCTCCCTCCGTCAGGGCCTGCAACTTGGCCCACATGATTGATGAGTGGACCCGGGGAGTGAAGGCGCCTTGGGAGAACCCGCAATCGGTTCCAGCAATGACGTTTTCCCGTCCTACTAGTCGGGCGTAGGTCGCGATGCGCCAGGCCACCAGCTCGGGATGCTCGACCAGGTTGGTGGTGTGGGCTACCACCCCTGGGATGAGAATCTTGCCGTCGGGCAGTTTGACATTCTCCCAGACCTGCCACTCATGCTCGTGTCGGGGATTCGCGGCCTCGATACAGTAGGCGCCCGCTCGAACGCGCAGCACGATGTCCACAATGTCATTTAGCGGCACATCGGTGACATGGGGGCCGTGCCAGCTTCCCCAACACAGGTGGTAGCGAACACGGTCCTCTGGAATACCCTCCAGAGCGTGGTTGATGGCATCGACCCGCAGCGAGGCAAATCTTCGGTACTCTTCGATGGTAGGGGCCGGGTCCGGCATTCCATATTGGGTTACGACTCGAGGGTCGTCCAACTGGAGAATGAAACCGGCGTCTACTATGGCTTTGTATTCCTGGTGCATGGCATCGGCGATGGCGAAGAGGTAGGCTTCCTCAGTAGTGTAATACTCGTTCCTCCGCTGGAGTTCAATGGTGCCGGGCGCCACTGCGGGGATGAACGCCTCCGTGTGGTTCGTTCCGGCCAGTGCAGTTTTGAAGTTTTCGATGTCACTTTGGACGGCCGCATGGCCCTGGTAAGGTATGGGCCCCGTACATGCCACCGGTCGCCCGGAGGCGGTCTCAGCCGTCCGGTCGTATTCCTCGTAAAATTCCCGAAATATAATCCGGTCCCGCCCCCAGTTGAGCAAAACACCCTGATCCGGGTCCTTCGGGCGAGGTTCAAAACCGGCGAGGCGCTCATTGACATAGGCCGAAAATCCAGATTTCCCGTATTCGCCGTCGCTGGGGATGTCCACGCCTTCCGCCAGTTGTCTTTGCACTACCTCCGCAACCGAGCTCCTGACTCGCCCCGCCAGCTCCTCCCGGTCATAGTCTTGGCCAAGTTCTTTGGCCATCATCAGATCCCTAATTTCAGGTGGACGCACCAGGCTGCCCACGTGGGTGGTCAAGATTCGTGAAGAACTATTTTCCATCGAAGTCCCCCTATCACGCTGTTGTCCTAACCAGGAAATGCGAGTTGAGAAGTTAGTCTGCCGCTTCCGGTTGCCAGCGGAGATCGGGTTGGCGGGCCGCTTTGGCCTCGTCCAGCCGGGCCACGGGGGTGGTGTGGGGCGCGCTGTTCACCAACTCCGTGTTCTCGGTGACCTCGCGGTCGATGTCGATGAGCGCTTGGATGAACGCGTCGATGGTCTCCTTGGTCTCCGACTCCGTTGGCTCAATCATGAGCGCCTCGTGAACGATGAGCGGGAAGTACATGGTCGGCGCATGGAAACCGTAGTCCAACAACCGCTTGGCAATCTCCAGACCGCTGGACCCGCGCTCCTTCTGTAGGTCTGCCGAGAATACCGCCTCGTGCATACAAGTGCGGTCATAGGGCAAGTGATAGACGCCGCGCAGGCCGTTCATCATGTAGTTGGCGTTCAGCACTGCGTTGCCGCTGATGGACTTGATGCCCGCGCCGCCAAGGGTGCGGATGTAAGTGTAGGCCCGGACCAGCACGCCAAAGTTGCCGTGGAAGCCGCTAAGCTTCCCGATGGTCTGCTCGGGTGTGGACAATCCGAACGCATCACCCTGCTGAGTGACGATGGGAGCCGCCAGGTAGGGGGCCAACTGGCTGGTGGCGCAGACGGGGCCCGCGCCGGGCCCGCCGCCGCCGTGGGGTGTGCTGAAGGTTTTGTGCAGGTTCAGGTGAGCCACGTCGAACCCTAGGTCGCCTAGCTTCACCCGGCCCATCAGGGCGTTCATGTTGGCGCCGTCGCCGTAAACCAACCCGCCTGCTTTGTGGACTATCCGGCATACCTCAACGATATTGGTGTCGAACAGACCTAAAGTGCTGGGCAGGGTAATCATCACTCCGGCCAGATCGGGTCCGGCGACCTCGTGCAGGGCCTCCAGGTCCACGTTGCCGTTCTTGTCCGACGCCAACTCCACGACATCGAAGCCCGCCATGGCCGCCGAAGCCGGGTTGGTGCCGTGGGCGCTGTCGGGAATGGCCACTTTCTTGCGGGCCGCGTCCCCTTGGGCCAAATGGTGGGCCCGGATCATCAGCATGCCGCCCAACTCCCCGTGAGCCCCGGCCAGTGTCGCCAGGCTTACTGCGGGCAGTCCGGTAATCTCGCTGAGGAACCCCTGCAGCCGGTGTAGCAGCTCCAGCGCCCCTTGGGAGAGTTCGGCGGATTGCATGGGGTGGATGCCCGCGAATCCGGGCTGGAATGATATCTCGTCGTTTATCTTGGGGTTGTACTTCATGGTACAACTGCCCAGGGGATAGAAATGGGTATCGATGGAGAAGTTCAACTGGCTCAGCCCGGTGAAGTACTGGACCACTTCGGGCTCCGACACCTCGGGCAGCGGCAGTTCGTCCCGCAATAGCGCGCCGTTGGGCAGGGGCTGGACAGGCACATCCAGGTCCGGCAAAACCGCGCCTACGCGGCCCGGCACGCTTCGCTCCATCAGCAGCTTTTCCGTCTGTCTGTTGCCGCCTTGCCGCATTACTTGAACTCCGCCAGCGCCGCGGCCAAGGCGTCGATGTCCTCTCTGGTGTTCATCTCAGTGACACATACCAGCATGCCGTTGGCCACCTGCTCACTAACGTCCAAACCGCCCAGGATATTCCGCTCCATCAGCTTCCGGTTAATCTCGGCGGGAGCGGCCGGGCATCGGACGACGAACTCTTGGAAGAAAGGGCCAGAAAAGGGGAGAGAATACCCCGGCAACTCGCCAATCTTGGATGCGGCGTAGTGGGCCTTGTGATAGCACAACTCCGCCACCTGGCGCAGCCCGTGTTTGCCCATGGCCGCCAGATAGATCGTGGAAGCCAGGGCGTATAGGGCCTCGTTGGTGCAGATGTTGGACGTGGCCCGCTCCCGGCGAATGTGCTGCTCCCGGGTCTGGAGGGTGAGCACGTAGCCGGTCTTGCCGTTCTTGTCCACCGTGCGGCCGGAGAGCCGGCTGGGCATCTGGCGGACGTATTCCTGCTTGGTGGCGAACAAGCCCACGTACGGCCCGCCGTAGCTGGTGGGGATGCCCAGGGGCTGCCCGTCGCCGGTGACGATGTCGGCCCCGTAGTGGCCGGGAGTCTGGAACATGCCCATTGCGGTGGGGTCGCAGGAACTCACCGCCAGCGCCCCCTGCTCGTGGGCGGCGTCCACCAATGACTGCAGGTCTTCGATGCACCCGAAAAAGTTGGGGTATTGTAGAACCAGACAAGCCGTCTCGGAGTCCAAGAGGGGCCCGGATGGGTCCACCGTCTCAACTGCGATGTCCTGAGACTGGCAGTAGGTGCGGATCACGGCGGAGTAGGCTGGAGAAACGGTGTCGGCAACGGCAATTTTTCCCCGCTTGGTCACCCGGCAGGCCATCAGGGCAGCCTCGGCCAGGCTGGTCGCGCCGTCGTACATACCGGCATTGGCCACTTCCATGCCGTAGAGGTTGCAGACCAGGGTCTGGAACTCGTAAATCACTTGTAGAGTCCCCTGGCTGGCCTCGGCCTGGTAGGGCGTGTAGGCAGTGAGGAACTCGCCGCGGGTTATCAACGATTTGACGATGGCGGGGATAAAGTGGACGTAAGAACCGGCGCCCAGGAACGAAGGCCCGCTGCCCAAGGGACGGTTTTTGGCTGCCAGACCGGTCAGTTCGCGCTGGATGTCCAGTTCCGACAGCGGTGCGGGCAGGTCCAGGGCAGGATTGCGGAACTCGGCCGGTATATCGGCAAAAAGGTCGTCGATGGAGTCGATGCCCAGGACTGCCAGCATCTCTGCCTGTTCGCCGGTGGTGTTGGGGATGTAGTGGGACTGAAAGTGGTCCCAGTCGGCTCCTGCTATGTCGGGGCGGGTGAAGGTCATTACAGTCCAGCGGTGTAGGCATCGTAGTCTTGGGCCGCCATTAGTCCGTCGGCCTCCGAGACGTCCGCCATGGTGACCTTGATGAGCCACCCTTCGCCGAAGGGGTCTTCGTTGACCAACTCGGGGTGGTTGAGCAGCTTCTCGTTAATCTCCGTTACTTCGCCGGTGATGGGGGAGAACAGGTCTGAAACTGCCTTCACCGATTCGACCTCGCCCATCTTGCCCAGATGGGCTACGCTGTCGCCGACCTTGGGTAGTTCGAAGAAGACGATGTCTCCCAGTTGGTCCTGAGCGTAGTCGGTGATACCAGCCACGGCGGTCTTGGCAGTCGGGTCTTCAATCTTGACCCATTCGTGTTCTTGGGTGTATCTGCGGTCGTCGGGACTCACTTTGCCTGGGTCCTCCCGGGCCGAGTGTAGAACGGAAGTGCCGTCACAATCACCTGAGCGGTACGGCCCCGTAGATCCAAGTCTAGCGCGGTGCCAGGCTCGGCGTAACGTTCCAAAACGTAGCCCATGCCGATACTGGTGTCAAGGGTCGGCGAATAGCTTCCGCTGGTCACTGCGCCAATGGTCTCTCCCTGGTGCAGAAGGGTGTAACCGGCCCGCGGTGCGCTGCGTCCCGACAGGGTGAATCCCACCAACTTCCGCTCAACGCCGTTCTCCTGCTGGTCCCGCAGTACGTTGGAGCCGACGTACTCCTTGTCGAAGCGCACAAACCGGTCGAGCCCAGCCTCAATGGGCGTGGTCTCCTCGTCAATCTCGTGACCGTGGAGGGGCAGCGCCGCTTCCAAGCGCAGGACGTCCCTGGCGCCCAATCCGCAGGGGACCGACCCGGAATCGGTGAGGGCGGTCCAGACCTTGACCACCTCATTTCCTTGGACCAGCATCTCGAACCCGTCCTCCCCGGTGTAGCCGGTCCGGCCCACCAGCACCGGTACTCCCCGGATGGCGCTCTCGGTCCAAGAGAAGGGTCGTATCCCCGAAACCGGGGTCACGGCCAGCTTGTCGATGGCCTCTAGCGTGCCGGGGCCCTGAAAGGCGATGAGGCCGGTCATGGCGGTGACATCCTCCATCGTGCAACCTGGGGAGAACTTCTCGTCGATCCACCGCTGGAACCAGGAGACCACAGCCGGGCGGTTGCCAGCGTTGGGAATCAGCAGATAGCGGTCTTCCGACAGGCGATAGAAGATGGTGTCGTCAATCACTCCACCCTTCTCGTTGCAAATCATGCAGTACCTGGCCCGGCCCACCCGGAGGGTCGAGGCGGAGCCGGTCAGCACCCAGTCAAGAAAGCCGGTGGCCTTGGGACCGGACAGATACAGGCGGCCCATGTGGGAGACGTCGAACATTCCGGTGGCGGTTCGGACGGCTTTAACCTCGGCCAGGATGCCGGAGGGGTACTGCACCGGCATGTCCCAACCCCCGAAGGGCACCATGCGGCCGCCCAGGGAGACGTGGGTGTGGTAAAGGGCGGTCCGGAGGTTCTCCGAGGTCACGGCGAAAGGCGCTCCGAAATAGGAAAATCCAGGAGTGGACAGGCGAGATAAGCATGATAACTGCTGCCTGCTGCCGCCGCAAGGGAACGGGCCGGGAGTGTGCTATAATCGGCGGCCAACCGGAACCGTGGACCATGGACACAGATTGACCAGTAGGCTGCAAGACAAGGTCGCCATTGTCACCGGCGGGGCATCCGGCATTGGCCGGGCCATCTGCCAGCGTTTCGGTCGTGAAGGGGCCAAGGTGATGGTCGCCGACCGTAATGTCGCCGGAGCCATGGACACACTGTCTCTGCTCGATGCCGGTCCTGACACGGCCGACATGGTGGAGGTCAATATCTCCGAGGGTTACCAAGTGGCGCGAATGGTCGAGGCAACCGTTTCCCGCTTTGGCCGGTTGGACGTTTTGGTCAACGATGCCGCCATATTGATTCGCACCCCGCCCCTGGTGGAGGTTGATGAGGTTCTTTGGGACCTGACCATGGAGACCAACCTCAAGGGAGTGTTCCTCTGCTGCAAGTACGCCATCCCGGCAATGATCGTCAACGGCGGAGGCTCCATCGTGAACATCTCGTCGATATCGGGCATCCGCGGCATCGGCTACTCGGTGCCCTACGCCGTGAGCAAGGCCGGGGTCATCCACCTGACCAAGGTGGCGGCCAGCCAGTACACCTCGGAGGGCGTGCGCATCAACTGCATCGCGCCCGGCGGCGTGGACACCCCTCAGATGCGGGGCAGCACAGCCAGCGCGGAGGCGTTCTCAGAGCGGAACGAGAGTCATCCGATTGGCCGGCTGGGGACCTCTGATGAGATTGCCAATTTGGTCCTGTGGCTGGCCTCCGACGAGGCTTCCTACGTAAGCGGCAGCACCTACATCATTGACGGAGGGGCTTGGGCCTCGGCCAATTAGACCCACTACCATATTTCCCGATTAATGCCATGGACAAACTCATCGACATAGCCAACCGCGCCGTGGCCGACTACGGCTTCCGCCAGGCGGTGCTCTATGGCGTGGCGGACATCGCCCGCAGGTGGTCCCTCACCGAGGAAGAAGCCGCCCTATTGTCCGGCCCGGTGGTGGCTGAATTAAGCGCCCTGCCCATCCCCGTGCAACCTGCGGACATCCCGGAGGAGCAGGCCCGAGTCTCGGAGATCATCCAGGGGTTATTCCCGTATTAAATGCGCTGTCACACGAGACAGGCCAAGGTCACGGAAACGCGGCTACGCGGCCTGCCTAAGGCGCGGGAATCGTCTCTAGTTGACGCGGGTCGTAGCCCACCAGTTCCACGAAGCCCCTGCCGCCAATGCTGCGGCCCTGGCGCGTCCCGGTTGCCCGAGCCTCCCCCTCCCAGTAGGCGGCCGGCGTGTAGCGGCTTCCGGCGAATTCCGATGCCACCAGCACGGGATCCAAGTCCAGGCTGAGGTCCAAGGAAGGGACGGTCAGCGTCCATCCACTGGGATAAGCGACGCCGCTGACCGGGCTGGTCCAGGTCCTGCGTGACGTTATGGACACGTCGTTTTGGGCCAAGGTAAGCACCGAACCGTCGGCTGAAACCAGGGTTCCGTAGCCGGCGAAGGGGATCCTATCCGACGGGTCCCAAACCTGGACCGCCATCAGGTCGCTGCCGTCGTCCAGTTGCACGCTGGCCCAGTCCCATCCTACCTTTTGTAACGTGGCCTCCCCCCATTGGTGGTCCATCCAGGCCGAGCCGGTCACCGGACGGTGTTCCCCGGCGGTGGCCACTGTCCCGGTCACATCCAGGCGGGTGCGCGAGTAGTAGAAAATGTCGCCCGCAGTCCCCAGGCTTATCAGCCCGACGCCTTGGTGCAGCACTGGAGGCCTGGTTGAGACGGCTTGGAGGTCCAGGTAATAGTCGGACAGGTCGAACTCCAGGCTGTAGACTTCCCCGTCTCCCTTCATCTCCCAGCCGTTCACGCTGACGTCGACGCCGACCGCGTTCCGGTCCAGCGCATCCAAGATTACCTGCTCTCCTGTAAGGTGCTCACCGGCCGTGTGGTCGCCCAGACTGGCTTGCAGCAGATGGGGAACGGCCGTGCTGGCGCCCTCGCCCTGGAAGGTCACGTAATGGTAGCTGTATTCCCTGCCCCGGTCATCGGTGAGCAGCCCATTGAAATACCACCACTCGATGCCGGTGTCGTGGGGCGCTTCGTCCCTAGGCAAGAACACCAATGGCTGAGAAGCGGTGCGGGCGGCGGGCAGGGCAGACCCACCGCAGGCGGCGGTCAAGACAGCCGCCGCACAGAGAACCAGGACTTGAAGTTTCATGAGCCGGCCGCCCCGATTGGGTAAAAGGTCTGATGCGGGAAAGTTTAATGGGCCTGGGGTTTAATCTGATATATTAGGGCAATCTTGCGCCTGAGACTATCCGGAGGTGCGCCAATGGCCAGACTTAGCCAACCGGAAATGGACGAATTCCTGGCCCAACCGAGGATTGCCCACCTTGTGACGTTGCGCCCGGCGGGCACGCCCCACGTTGCGCCGGTATGGTTTTTATGGGACAGGAGCGCTGGGGATCGAGGCCGGGCTTTGGTCATGGCCGACGCCAATACGGTGAAGGTCCGGAATATCAAACGCAACCCGGCAGTGGCCCTGTCCATCGCCACGTCGGAGCGGCCATTGTCCTACGTTGTGCTGGAAGGACAGGCGGAAATCAAGTCGGATGATCTGGCCGAGGCGGTGGAGCGGATGTG
Source organism: Dehalococcoidia bacterium (assembly GCA_965237595.1). GTDB lineage: Bacteria > Chloroflexota > Dehalococcoidia > Lucifugimonadales > UBA3495 > UBA9611. The sequence continues at coordinate 114,169 of CBDEFY010000004.1, forward strand.
CGTGCTCTACGACGGGCCGGAGCGGGGAGCCGAGTTCGCCAAAGAGCTGCTTGGGGAGGACCGCATGGTCCTACTGGACATCTCCGTTGACCGGGTCATGTCCTGGCAGGACGACGGCTAGGCCGCGTTTTCATAAAGAACTTTGATTCGACAGCCTGACTCTAACCGGCCAGGCAGGCTATTTCCAAGGCGGCATCACCCCGGCGATCCAGGGGACCAGGTCGTTCAGCACATCACCGCTGATTTCGTGGCCCATGTCGTAGATGTGGAACTCGGGGCTGTAACCGTTGCTTTCGAGAAAAGACTTTGCGGAGTGCGCGGTGTCCTCGGATATCATCTGGTCGTACCTGCCGTGGGCTACGAAGATGGGCTGGGTCCGTTCGTCGGGCAACCGGCTGGCCAGTTCATCCTGGTCGGGGAGGGTGGCGCTCAAAGCAGCCAGCCCGGCGAAGAGGTCTGACCGGCCCAGGCCACACCGGTAGGTCATGCCGCCGCCCTGGGAGAACCCCAGCAAAAAAGCCTGCCCCGGCGCGACATTGAACTGCTGGAAAACGGTGTCGAAGAATTCGCTGAGCAGGGCTTTGGAGTTGGCCGTTTCCTCGGGCGTGCCCTGCCCGCGGGGAGTCATCCAGCCGAACCCGGTGTGCCCGGGGCCAAGGTTAAATGAGATAGGCGCATTGGGGCAGGCGTAAACGTACCCAGTGGCGTTGATGGCTGGGGCCAGGCCGGCCAGGTCTTGCATGCTGGCGCCGAAGCCGTGGAGCATTATCACCAGGGGATAAGAGGCGTCCGGAGTGTAATCGTCGGGGACAACCGTGATGTACTGGAGCCCCGGTCCCTGGTGTGTCTCTGCCCGCATTCTGAAAGCCCTCCCCGATTATTTCGGATAACATCCTAACACCCGTTGCTCTGGGGTACAATTTGCGGCGCATCATGGCCAATAAAATGACCCCCGATCAAGAATGGAGTTTCGTTGATGACTTTAATCTATCATCTGACCTACCAAGACGCCTGGGAGAGCGCCCAGCCCACCGGCGAATATGCGGCCCCGAGCCTGGCCGAGGAGGGTTTTATCCACTGCTCCAAGGACGTCCCTCAGCTCCTCCGCGTTGCGGCACGTCTGTACCCCGGTGAGACTAACCTCTTGGTGTTGGATGTGGACCTGGACAAGCTCACCGCACCCCTCAAGAACGAGCCGAGCCGTTCGGGGGAGATCTACCCCCACATCCACGGAAAACTGAACGCCGACGCTGTGTGCGGGAAAGGGTATTGAAGGTGGGTGCCGACGGTGGGCATTACCTGGAAGACTGACTGGAAAACAGATGATTCGGGGCTACTCACCGGTGGAACCGGTGGGCCGGCTTCGGATTAAACGTGACGAATCCCAGGAAATGGAGAGACCCCTTCCCGACGAATCGGGAAGGGGTCTCTTTGGCTCTCAGAAAATTGAACTTAGTTCACCACAAAGTCGCCGAACATGGTGAAGTTATGGCCTGGGAAGGTGCAGACGAACTGGTAAGTGCCCGGAGCGGGTGCGGTGAAGGTCACTTTTGCTGTTTCCCCAGGGCCAATCAACACGGTATTGGCGATAACCCGGGAATCCCCCGGCGGCACCCAGTTGTTGTCCGGCCCGGCGGCGGTGCCATCGGTGGCTACAGCGTCTTTGGTGCCCGCTTGAACTACGACAAAGTTGTGTGTGTTGACCGCTGATGGGTTGCTGAAGGTCACAGTCACTTCAGCCCCGGAATCGACCGATAGGCTCGTTGTGTCGAAAGTCAGCGTCTCGCCGGCCACACCCAAGGCCACGGCCACTGGTCCGGACGTGGCCCTTTCCGGTGTTTCCGTGCTCGCGCCGGTGGCAGGGGCTATTGCCGGTTCTGCCCTTTCTGTCACGACAAAGTCGCCGAACATGGTGAAGTTGTGGCCTGGGAATGTGCAAACGAATTGGTAGGTGCCCGGCGCAGGTGCGGTGAAGGTCACTTCACCGGTCGTGCCCGGGTCCAGCAGTCTGGTGTTGGCGATAACCCGGGAATCTCCCGGCGGCACCCAGTCATTGGCTGGGCCGGCGGTGGTGCCGTCGGCGGCCACGTCGTCATTGGTTCCCCCTTGAACAATCACCAGGTTGTGCTGGTTGTTTGCGGATGGGTTGGTGAGCGTAATGGTCACCTCGGCCCCGGAGTCCACGATGATGCTGCTGATGTCGAAGGCCAGGGTTTCTCCCACCACACTAACGGGTAGCCTTAACGGCGGAGCGACTACGGGAGTGTCCTCATTCTTGGTTTTGAATTCTTCTTCAACGTGCTCTTCGTAGGGAACGGCAAAGGTCTCCGCATAGGAACGCTGATCGCCCTTCATGGCGGTGAAAAGTCCAAGCAATGCCAGTCCCACCATGAAGGCCAACGCCAACCCTGCGATAAAGACGGCGGTGAAGAGCTTGCTGTCGAACTTCAGGTGCATGTAGAACATGATTACGATGTAGAACTTGATCACGGACAAGCCAATCAACAGGGGTATCTTGGAAGCACCCAAGTCGTCGGAGATCCCGGCTCTATCCCAGATCAGCAGGAATTCGACGATGGTAATCACAAACAGAATCGTCGCGATCAGCACATATTGCTTGAACGTGGGGTGATGGCCTGTCGTATGTTCGGTTTGTTGAGCCATGGAGGTCTATGGGACTCCTGATGGAGTTCGGCGGGGATTACCTATCAGCCGCCCGGAGGAAGAGCGGGACCGACATCGAAACCGCCGATGAGGTATAGCAGCGTGAAGATGACAATCCAGACAATGTCGACAAAGTGCCAGTACAAACCGGCAATCTCCACGTCCAGAGCGGTATTGGGTCCCAGCCGGCCTTTGGCTCCCAGGATGGCCAAGGCCACCAGCCAGATGATTCCCAATGTCACGTGAGCGCCGTGGAAGCCCGTGAGGGTGAAGAAGGAGGCACCGAACAGGTTACCTCCCAAGGTCAGTCCCTCGTTCTTGAAAGCGTTGAATTCCACGATCTGGAAACCAATGAAAACCGATCCCAACACTGCCGTGGTCAGCAGCCAGCCTACAATGGCCCGCCTGTTATCGGCGTTGGTTGCCGCCAGTGCTTGGACCATGGCGAAGCTGCTCATCAGCAAGACAAAGGTGCTGATGGTGGTGACCGGAACATTGATGATGTCCACCGGATAGGGGCCGACCAAACTCTGGCCGCGGTATACCATGTAGGTGGCGATTAATGCGCTGAAGAAAAGACAGTCTGACCCCAGAAACACCCACATGAGCATCTTCCGGTGGCTTAAACCGGTGGTCGTGTATTCGTGCTCTGCTGCGTGGGCCAAAACTCAGGCTCCTAGTGTGGTTCTTCAGGCGCGGCGGCGGCAGGCTCATTGCCCCAACCAACCACTCCGAGGAAGGCTATGGCTCCGCCCACAAAGCTGATGGCGTAATGGGAAAGCAGTCCGCCGCCAATCAGCGCCACGCCCGCAGCGATGACTATCGGCCAGTATGACGGGCTGGGCATGTGGATAGACTTGGGGTCGACCAAGGGCTCCGGCTCCGTGATCGGAGTCCCGGCGGCCTCAGCCTTTTCTTTCATGATCCAGTATTGGTCCCGCCCCTCTACTTGAGGGAGCTCCGCGAAGTTGTACGGCGGAGGCGGCGATGCGATGCTCCACTCCAGACCGGGTGCGTCCCAGGGGTCGTGGCTTACGCGCCGCGAGTTGCGGGACTGCCAGATGGCGTAGATGAAGACCAGCATGCCAATGAACAGGACGATGTAACCGAAGGAGGCCAACCGGTTCAGGTTCTCCCAGCCGAACTCGGCCGAGTAGGTGTAGATCCGGCGCGGCATCCCGTTCAATCCCAAATAATGCATCGGGAAGAACGTCAGGTTCATGCCGATGAACAGCAACCAGAAATTCAGCTTGCCCAGGGTCTCGTTAAGCATCTTGCCGGTTAGCTTGGGATACCAGTAGTAGATGCCGGCGAAAATGCCCATTATCGACCCGCCAAACAGCACGTAGTGGAGGTGGGCGACGACGAAGTAGGTGTCCTGTTGCTGGAAGTCGGACGGGGATACGGCGTGGGCCACGCCGCTCAGACCGCCGACGATAAACAGTGCTATGAACCCCAGGGCGAACAGCATCGGGGTTGTGAACTCGATGGCGCCCTTCCACAGCGTTCCGATCCAGTTGAAGATTTTCACGCCGGTTGGGACTGCAATCAGCATGGTGGTGATGGTGAACACCGAGTTCGCCACCGGGCCCAGGCCCACGGTGAACATGTGGTGGCTCCATACAGCCCAACCCATGATGCCGATTACTATTCCGGAAAAGACGATGAAAGGATATCCGAACAAGGGTTTTTTCGAGAAGGTCGGCAAGACCTCCGACACAACGCCCATGGGCGGCAGGATGAGGATGTAGACCTCAGGGTGCCCGAAAACCCAAAACAGGTGCTGCCAGAGGATGGGGTCGCCGCCCTCGGCCGGGATGAAGAAATGGGTCCCAAAGTTCCGGTCCAGGGTTAGCTCGATCAGGCCCACCGTTATCACCGGGAAGGCCAAGACCAGCAGGATGGACGTTATCAGGGTCATCCAGACGAAGACCGGCATGCGCATCATGGACATTCCGGGCGCACGCAGGTTGATGATGGTCACGATGAAGTTCAGCGCCGCAGCGACCGACGACGTGCCCAGGACCAAGAGGCCGATGGCCCAGAAGTCCAAGCCCCGGTCCATGCTGAAAGGCTTCTCGGTGAGGTTGGCATAGGAGAACCAACCGGCGTCGGGCACTTGGTCTACGACGAAGCTCATGTGCATGAGGACCGCGCCGAACAGGAAGAGCCAATAACTCAGGGCGTTTAGCCTGGGGAAGGCGACGTCACGCGCCCCGATTGCCAGCGGCACCACGAAGTTAAAGAAGCTGGCGGACAGCGGCATGATGACCATGAACACCATCACCGTGGCGTGCATGGTGAACATCTGGTTGAACCGCGCGGCGCCAATCAAGTCGTTGTCGGCTGACGCCAACTGCATGCGGATGACGCCGGCTTCGAGGCCGGCAATCAGCATTAAGATCAATGCGGACACACCGTAAAGCACGCCGATGCGCTTATGGTCGACCGTAGTGACCCAGCCCCAGATGCCTGCGTAGCTAGTTGGTCGCGGTATGACGCCGGTTAACGTTGCCATCGTTCGCTTTATCCGGGCCTTCCACCGGCTGGTCCGGTGGAAACGCCGCGGTCTCCGATCTTATTGGTATATTCTACCGCAGGTCCAAGAGATACCCAATCAGGGCATCAATCTCTTCGTCGGTGAGGCTCACCGTCCCGTCCTTGTACAAGAGTGCCCGGGCTGCCATATAGTTGGCGGGTTTGATCTCCTCCGGGTCGTGCAACCATGCCCGTAGATTGGTCTCGTTCAGGTCCAGTAGACCTGAGGCGAGGGTCTGGCGGGTTCTGAGGTCTGTCAGGTTCGGCGCCGGGACGGGAGTAATGTCGCCACCGGTCAGGAAGCCCTTCAATCGGCTGGCCGACAGGGCCGGGTCGTCTGGACCATCGATAGTGTGACACAGAGTGCAATTAGCTGCAAAGACCTGCTGCCCCGCCTGGGCCTTGGCTGTATTGGTGGGAGGCGGTCCCCAGGCGGCAACCCAGGAATCGAAGTCCGCCTGGTCCATCACGATGACTTGGAACCGCATCAAAGCATGGGCCAGACCGCATAACTCGGCGCACTGGCCGAACAGCGTCACCGGCAACTCGTCGTCAATCTTGTCCGAGTCGGCTTGGAACCACATCTTGTTGGTGCGGGTGGGTATCATGTCGGTCTTGCCAGCCAGCTTGGGCAACCAGAAACTGTGCAGAACGTCGTCGGATAACAGGTCCAGCGTGATGGGCCGGTCAACGGGGATCCGAAGCTCGTTGGCGGTGATGATGTGCTTGCCGTTGCCAGCGTCAGGATATTCGAACTCGAACCACCATTGGTGACCCGTGATATTCACGTGCAGGGCGGCAGGCGCGGAGTCAGGGGGATTTTCCAATTCGAAAAGGGTGAATACGGACCAGATGCCCAGCCCCAAGACTAGGATGGTCGGGATGATGGTCAACGTAATCTCTAGAGTGGTGTTGCCGTGAATCTGGGGTGGCTTGGCTTGTCCCGGGCGCTTGCGGTAGCGGATAACGGCGTAGAGAAGTATGCCTTCAACCAGGACAAAGACAGCGACCATGACCCACAGCAGGACGTTGAACAGGTCTAACTGTTTTTGGGCGACGGGGCCGAAAGCTTCCCAGGTGGACTGGTCGTCTTTGTAGCATCCGACCGCAAACAAGAAAAGGGCCGCCAATATACCGAAGATAACCGAGCGGTTTTTCAGACTACTGCCGCGTCCCGTGGACCCGTTAGATTTCGGGGCGGATTTATTGGAAAGGGATCCTGTCCGCCGGAAGGGCGACAGCCCCATTATTTGACTCCCCGGTGCTTAATCGAACTCAGCTACCACGCCTTCGGCTGGCCGCTCCAAGGGGCGAATTCCCCCCTAAATTGACTGTCACTTGAGCGTAGTGTGTGCGAATTTTCACTAACCATGGGGGACGTTATCACAGGGCTCACAGGCCTGTCAACGCATCTGAGCGTAGGTCGAGGCCATTGCCGCTATGCATAGAAACGGGCCTAGAACCGGAATACGCTATCGGCCAACATTACCGCGAACAACAGAGCCAGATAAAGCAGCGAGTATAGATAAAGGTGCTTGGCCTTCCGGGCCGTGTGCTCCCGTTTCAGGTTCCAGGCCATAACCATGAACACGGCGCCCAGAGCCACGGCGGAGGCTAGGTAAACCAGACCGACTGTGTCTGTTGCGGCGAAAAGCAAGGTCAGCGCCACCAGCGCCAGGCTATAGATGAATATGTTTTGGGCCGTGCGCTCTTCTCCGACCACCACCGGCAGCATGGGCACGCCTGCATTTTGGTAGTCTTTCTGAATCAGGAGGGCCAATGCCCAAAAATGGGGCGGCGTCCAGAAAAATATGATGGAGAACAGATAAAGGGCCGGTAGGTCCAGTCCGCCCGTCACCGCAGCCCAGCCGACCATCGGTGGAATGGAGCCCGCCGCGCCTCCGATGACGATGTTCTGCGGCGTGTTGCGTTTGAGCCAACCGGTGTACACCAACAAATAGAACAGCGTTGCCGCCAGGGTGAGAGACGCCGACAGCAGGTTGACCCAGTAGGCCAGAACGAAGAAGGCCCCGGCGTTCAGGGCGATCCCAAAGAACAAGGCGCTGATGGGAGAGATGCGTTTGCTGGCGACCGGTCTTTGCAACGTGCGGGACATCAACGCGTCGATGTCTTGGTCCAAGATGTGGTTGATGGCGTTGGCCCCGCCGGCTCCAAGCGCCCCTCCAACGCCCACCAGAGCCAAAGTCTGAAGGGAAGGAATCCCCTGCGCCGCCAGGAACATGCCGCCGGCGGCCGTAATCAAGAGAAGAACGATGATAGGCAGCTTGGTGAGCGTCAAGTAGTCATTGGCCAGGCCAATCAGTCCGCGGGGTTTTTCGCCGGGCTTTTCAATCGAGGGTTGGCCGGACGTTACTCGCTCAGCCATGGGAAACTCCACTCCAGCGGATTCCAGGCTTGGAGAACGTCAGGACAATGAGGGCGGAGACGGCAATCCAGACCGCAGTGGCCAGGGCCAGGTGCAAGGCGCGCAGGTCTTGGCTGAAGTCGGACCAGACGGCCCCGGCGCCAGCAATAACTTGGGCTGCGAAAATTGTCACGGCAACCATGGAGAAGACCCGAATCTCAATCGGCTGAGTCCTCCCTCTAAAGCCAAGATGCAGGCTATACAGAACGAACAGTCCCACGATGGCCGCCACGTAGCGGTGGGCCATGTGTATCAGCTGTAGCCGGTGCTCGGGGAAGGCGTCGCCCTGACACAACGGCCACTCCAAACAGGCGCCGGTTGACCCGGTGATGGTCACGTAGGAACCGGAAAGAAGGAGCAGGAACACCACAACGCCGGCTATAACCGCCAATACCGGGAATCTGCGGGTTTTGCCCACCGCCCAATCGGGAATCCCCATCTCCAGAGGGCCGCGGTAGGCCACCACGGCCAGCACCACCAGGCAGGCCACCAGGGCTTCGCCGACGGCCAGATGGGCGGTCACAACGGCCCCCGGGAGTTCGTTTAGTACGGTGGCCCCACCCAACAAGGCTTGGGCTATGACCAGGCCAAAGGCCACGGTTGCCGGAACCAAGACCCACGACTCTCGCCGGTACCGCAGCCAGGCGGCGATGAACAGGAACAGGATCAGCGGACCAACGACGAGAGACGCTACCACCCGGTGGGAGAACTCAATGATGGCCTTGGATTCCAGCGGCGGCAAGATACCCCCGTAACAACTCGGCCAATCCGGGCACCCCAGGCCCGAGCCCGTGACCCGGACCACTCCGCCCAAAATCACCAATGCGAGTACGGCAGCAACGCTGAATGCGGATATTCCCCGGAACCAGGTGTGAAACCCGCCGGTGTTGCCTAATGCCATGTCAGCGGCTCACCGGACTGTATAAATGAAGCGGTTGAAATAACGGAGGTTCCGCCGGAGTCGCTTGGCGGTGGCAGCAGGTGGTCACTGCTTGTCATTGTTCAGGGTTCCTGACAAGGGCCGGGCGTCACGCATGGGTGGGGCTTTTGATATCACTGCGGCGTTGTCCGACGGGCTGGTAAATGTCCCTGAAACGAGGTGGGGAAAGGGCCGCCGCAACACCTCGAACACTAACATAGGGCCCAGGCGATGTCAATAAATCCTGTGCGTGGCCAGTCACGGACTGCCGGCTTGGCGGGCAGCCTTCTTGAACCCTTCCAGAGGCGTTTGCCATGGCCCTCGGCCGAGGGCGAAACAGTCAGGTTTAAGGTTGCTCTGTGTTATCATTCCCTCTGCTGTCATGGAGCGTGCTGTTGAGGTTGAAGGTCTAGTTAAGCGATTCGGCTCATTCACCGCGGTAGACGGGGTGACTTTCGCCGTTGACCGGGGTGAGGTCTTTGGGATATTGGGCCCCAACGGGGCCGGCAAGACCACTACACTGGAGATTATCGAAAGTCTCCAGAAGCCGACGGAAGGCCGAGTCAGCGTGTTGGGACTGGACGTGCAGTCCGATGCGGCCGAGGTTAAGGCCCGCATCGGCGTCCAACTACAGGCATCCGCGTACTACGACTATCTCAGCCTCACAGAGATACTGGCCCTATTTGGCAGTTTTTACCCCAGCCGGGTCTCCCCCGAACCCCTGCTTGAGCAAGTTGGCCTCTTGGATAAGGCCAACAGCCGAATGGCCGAACTGTCCGGAGGACAGAAGCAGCGGTTCGCCGTGGCGGCCAGCCTGGTCAACGCTCCGGAACTGGTGATCTTGGATGAGCCCACGACCGGCCTTGACCCCCAGGCCCGCCGTAATCTTTGGGGCCTGATCCGAGAGGTCAACCAGCGCGGAGTCACCGTGGTTCTTACCACCCACTACATGGAGGAGGCGGAGAACCTTTGCAGCCGCCTGGCCATCATGGACCACGGGCAGATTGTCGCGGTGGACACCCCCCAGAACCTGATTAATCAACTGGAGGCCACCTATACCGTAAAGCTGACCATGGACCAGCCAATGACTGTGGCCCAGTTGAAGGCCCTGAACGGCGGTGTCGAGGTGATCCAGTCTGGGGAGCAGGCTGGAGAAGAACCGGGAAAAGAGAACACCTACCTACTGCGGCTCACCAATAGCCCTTCCGCTCTGCAGACCATGTTGGACGAGATAGCCAAGGCCGACCTGGGTCTGGAGAACCTGCAGATCACCCCGGTCACCTTGGAAGACGTCTTTCTTGAACTGACCGGCAGCGAACTACGGGACTAACCTTGGTTGCGTTGACCTGGGCGAACCTGAAGATGATGGTGCGCAACCGCCAAGCCATATTCTGGGCCTTGTTCTTCCCCCTGCTCTTGGTGGTGGTGTTCGGCCTGTTCGAATTCAACGGGGTGGGCGCAGCCGATGTGGCAGTGATAGACCAGTCCAAGGGCCCCAGGGCCGAACTGCTCCGGGAGCGGCTTGAGGAGATAGAATTCCTGGAGCTGGAGTACCAGGATATCGAACCCGGTGACGCGCGGGACAAGGTGGCCGACGGCGACCTTGGGTACCTGATAGTCATTCCGGAGATGTTTGACGACCCGGCGGCCCAGGTCCAATCTGGGGGGCCGGCGCCGGTGATGCTGGTCTACAGCACCCGAAACCCGGACCGCAATCAACTGGTGGACGGCGCGGTCCGCAATCTGGTGTCCGATATCCACTCCGACGGCGGCCCCATCGTGCCGTCCCAACTACTGACCGCCGAAGTGATTCACGTCCCCGAGGTCGACTATTTCGACAACGTGCTTCTGGGGTTGCTGGGGCTGGGAATTATGACCAACTCCATAATCTCCATCGCAGTCCGCATCAGCACCTACCGGAACCAGTCCATCTTGAAACGCCTTCTGGTAACTCCCCTTCCCATCTGGAAATATTTCGCCGGGGAGATTACGGCCCACGTGATTTTAGCCTTGGTGCAGGCGGCAATCATTCTGGCCGTAGGCGTCTTCGGTTTTGGCGGGCACGTCCACGGAAACATTCTGTGGGTTTTGGCCATCACCGCTCTGGGCAGCATAGTGTTTTTGAACATCGGCTTCATTTTGTCCGCCTGGGCCAAGACCCCGGCGGCCGCTTCAGGGATGGGCAACGCCGTGTCCCTGCCGATGATGTTCTTTGCGGGAACCTTTTTTTCCACCGCAGCCCTCCCGTGGGTGCTGCCCCAAGTGTCCTTGGCGCTGCCGCTCACGCCCATGCTGACCGCGCTGCGGGACGTTGCCATCGACAGCGCGCCAATCTGGGACACCTGGCCCCATCTGGCGGCCTTGGGCGGCTGGGCGGCGGCCACGGCTCTGGCGGCGGCCAAGGTCTTTAGGTTCGGGTGATGGGAATCTTGGGCAGACCGGTCCCGATGGCATTGGGAAAGAGTCTGGCGACGGCCGGAGTGGCCTTGGTGCTGTTTCTAGCAGCCTGTGGCGGCGGCGAGCAGCAGGTAACTGGATTGGTGCTGGAGGCGGTCGAACGCAACCTGGCGGAGATTGAGTTACTCCGGCTGCGGGATGACGGCGGCAGGGTCTGGGAGTTTTCCACCGAGGGACCCGTGGGCACCAGCGCCGCCCATCTTCGGCAACACCAATTGGCTGGTGAAAAGGTCGTTGTCACCTACCAGGAGGAGGGCGGCCGGTTGGTGGCGGTGGATGTGAAAGACGCTGCGGGCCCCGGCGGTTAGAGTATCTCCAAGAGCTTCGCCTCTATCTCGCTGGCCGGCGTGAACTGCTCGAATTTGGCGTACACCAGGCCCTGGCTATCAATGATGAACGTCCAGGGTTCGGTGGGCAGGCCCCATTCGTTCACGGCGGCCACCACCCGATCAATGGTAGGTCTTGTCCCTTCCAACAGATGGGGGTTCTCAAAGACCTCAACGTGTATATAGTTGGCCTGGTCTCCCAGTTTATCTTTGACTTTGCTCAATTCTCCCACCTGGGGGCCGCAGGTGGCGCTAACGCAAAATGCCGGCGTGGCGAAGACGACCACCAGGGGCTTTCCCTGCTGTAACGCCTCATGGATGGAGAGCTCATATAGATCTAGGTCTGGGTCGGGAGAGCTGGAGATGTGGGATATGTCGTCCGCGGTTGCCGCCGTGTGAGTCATGCTGGCTGGAGCAGGGTCTCCGATGGCCGGAGTGCTGGGCGTCTCGTATACGGTGAAACTTGCCTGAGCGAAGACCGGTCTTCCGTCGGTTGACGTGAAATTAACGTCGAGCGTATAGAATCCGGCGGTATCCAGGTCCACTTCGGCCACGAATACCCCGCCCTCCGCTGTGGGCCAGCTCACGAACTTGGCTGACACCGAGTCTTTGAGCTCTCTGGTATCTTCGTTGGGGACGAGAAAATACGCCGCAACTTCTGAACCCTCCGCAGGCACAGGCACTGTCTCGCGGTCGACGATGCCGAATACGATGCGGTTCTGGCCCACGGCATGGTCCCGGTTGATGATTATTGCGGAGTAGTCTGGACCGCCCGCCTGTTGGTCACTTGAGATGATTGTGTCGCTCGCGTCCGAGGAGCAAGCCGCCGCCAACAGCAGCCACAACGCCGGCAAGAGGATCAAAGTCCGGGGGGTGAAACCTCGCAAGAATCGTCCAACCCCATTGGCCAGGTTAGCCATCAATGTTCTTCCTTCTGCCTCGGTGGCACGAAAGACGCCCGGTTCAAAGGACGCTCACCATGATTTCTTATCAGGAACGCCGGATAATCGGCACAAAAATCGGGGTGGCGCTTGGACCAACGTCGCAACGCCCACCCCCGGTTAGTCATACCCGTACCCGCTTTTTAGATGCCGGATCGAAGGTAACAGATGCAGAGCGAAATGGCGAGGTTAGTAGTGCATCCCCCGGCCCGCGCCTCCTTCGACGGCGATGGTCTGGCCGGTGATGGCCCCGGCGCGGTCTGAGACTAAGAACAATACCAGGTCGGCAATGTCTTGAGCTTCCACCATGCGGCCGATGGGTATTAGGGATACCGCCCGGCGCTCGGCCTCCGCGACCGTGATGTTGGCGTCCTTGGCCTGGCGCTCCAGCATCATGGTCTGCCGGGGCGTCCTGGTGGTGCCGGGATGGATGCAGTTGACCAGGATGCCGTCGGGCGCGACTTGGTCCGATAGGTTCTTGGCGATGTTGGAAACCGCCGAATTGGTCACGCCGTTGCTGTTGGTCAGAGTGTTGGCGGAACGGGCGGCCATCCCTCCGATGTTGATGATTCTCCCACCGCCCCGTGTCTGCATGTGGGGGATCACCTCCCGGGAACAGCGCACGTAGCCCATGACCTTGACGTTGATGTGGTTCATCCAATCTTCGTCGGCCAGCTCCATGAAGGGAGCGGCGGTTGAATTGACTGCGTTGTTCACCAGAATGTCCACACCGCCTAGCTCGGCCACCGTGGCGGCGACCAGTTTCTTGATGTCCTCGGGGTTGCCCATGTCGGCTTGCACGGGCAGCGACTTGCGCCCAGTCTTGGCCGTAATCTCAGCGGCGGCGTCTTCCAGGTCTTCCACACCCCTGGCGCAGATGGCCACGTCCACGCCCTCTTTGGCCAACGCCAATGCCGTGGCCCGGCCGATCCCCTTGCTGCCGCCGGTTACGATGGCAATCTTTCCTTGTAGTGACAGGTCCATTATTCCTCGCCTCCCCGGTTCCTGATATGTATTTAGGCTAGGCGGACACGCAGGTCCCAATCAGACCCGCAATGGACGGTTCCTGGTCCAACCTCGTGACCGTTGAGACCAGTCCGTCCAGTTGGGCTCTGGGCCAGGGCAGGTCGCCAAACAAGGCGCTTATACGCTCGGTTTCAGTTGCCAGATCCCACTCCAGTTCGTTGCCGGTGAGTTCGTCGTGGAACTCGTCGCCGGAGCGGGTGCGCACGGTGATTCGCGGCGCGAAATTGGCCCTGTCTTTTTGTCCGGTTACTTCCACCCGCTGCTGGAGGTCGGTCACCGCCCGGTCGGCCCCGACGCCCTCTGTCTCGCCCAATCCGGGGTCGAGGCGCTGCCGCAGCGGCGGATAGCTGCCGTGGACCCAGGTGTAGGCGACGAAGTAGTGGGTGCTGCCCACGCCGGGCATGGAGCGGTCTTGGTTGGGAAACGCGGGAGACGGGTAGGTGGTCTCCAGCCAGTTCATTTCCACGGAGATGCTTGCCACGTCTTCCGGCGGGATGTTGTGATTGGCCCGGACCTGGGTGGTCAACTCGATGACCGGGCAGTTGTAGCCGGCGGTGGGATAGATCTTGGGGGTGACGTGGAGCAACTCCCAGCGCGAGCCCAGTCCCTGGACGGTTTGGGCCAGGTCTGTGGTGTTGGAATCGGACCCCGCTCTAAAAGTGTAGGTCAACTGGCCCCGGTTGTTGCCGGTGAACGCGTTGTAGAAACCGGCCGCGCCCTCCAGGCAACTCTCCGAGCCCTTCAGGTTTTCCCGGGCCAAAAGGGCGGCCATGATGCCGCTCCGGGTGGCCTGGGGCTCGTGATACATCATCTCCCGGCCGCTGACCCTGGGTCCTTCGGTGGTGCCTCCGGCGAAGGTGCAAGCCAGGGCCAGGGCGGTCACCAACTGGTCTTCATTCAGGTTCAGCAGCTTGCCGGTGGTGATGGCCGCTCCCAGGGTCCCGTAGACCGGGCTGCAGCGGAAGCCCCGGGCCTGGGTCGTGGGGATGAAATCGCCGGCGATGCGGGCCTCAACCTCGTAGCCGGCCGCCACGGCGGTGATGAAATCCTGGCCGGATGCTCCGGAAAGCTCGGCGGTCGCCAACCCGGCGGGGATGATGCAGGGGCCGGGGTGAATCAGCATCCGGTAGGAGTCGGTCTGGTTGGTGGCGTGCATCAGCTTGCTATTGGCGAAGGCCGCGCCGGTGCGGGTGGCCTTGGTCCCGTCCACCAAGATGGTCGCTCCGTCGGGTTTGGATTCTTCCTCTTTGGTCAGCGCGATGGCCGCCTCGCCGTGGTGGGTCTGCGCACCGATGACGGACACCACCATGGCGTGGAGGATGGAGGCCTTGAGCTTGTCCACCACCGGGTCCGGCAGCTGGCTGAACTCCAGAGAGGAGACAAAACGGGCGTAGGAGCGGCTGAGGGCTTCGGGCATGTTTACACTCCGTGCCAATGGGTTGTGGGCAGCCAGGCCGGATTGTATTCCGCCGGGCCAAGGCGGTCAACGGAATGGGTGTGGCGAGAACGAAAGGGATGTAAGAGTTTCAGGCGGGGTTGATCAACCCCGCCGTTTTTCGGCACTACTGGAATGGACGCCTAATATTTTCGTACGAAACCGGTTTTATCCGCCGAGGAACTGTTCCCGAACAAGATGAAAAGATAGTTCCGGCAGAAGGATTTCACTGGTATCGTCAACCTCTGTGGAGAGGACCGGCCGATTCGGCTGCTAGCTTGTTTGGAGGGAGCTTAGGGTGCTGTTGATTTTGCTGGTGGGGATCGGTGGGTTTTTTGGCGCCGTGATACGCTATCTGGTCACAGAATGGGTGCAAGATATTTTTCGCGCGCTCTCACTGCCCTACGGGACGATAACGGTAAATATCACAGGTTGTTTGCTAATCGGCCTATTGGCGGGCCTGTCTGAAAATCGTAACCTGCTTGGCCCGGAAACACGGGCGCTGCTCTTGATTGGCGTTCTGGGCGGTTTCACCACTTTTTCAGCCTTTGGCTATGAAACGGTTGAGCTGCTAAGGGGCGGAGAGTCGATGGCAGCGTTTTCAAACGTTGCTATTCAGGTCTGTATAGGCCTTGCGGCGGTTTGGGTGGGATATTCAGCTTCGCAATTATCTTGAAGAGCTTTGGCTTTTGCCTGCCTAAAGCCGGCTAGCCAAGACCTTGGGCAAAGTCGAGCCAAACCCTGGCGCACGGCACCGGCAGGATGTGCTGGACGAAGCCGTACACGCCGGGGAAAATCACCTTGCGCCCATTGGGGAACAAGTCCGCCGCGCCCCTGAAGTCCCCTAGGACTTCTTCCCTCAAGTTGGCGGCCGCCAGCATCAACATCGGGGTTTGCACGTCTTTCAACATGGGGCCGATGTCTCCAGCAGCGTTGGCCTGGAAGCCAGCCACCACATGGGCCGGAGTGGCCTTCATCTGCTCGGCGTACCAACGGATATAGGCCGGTTCCACTATTTGCGGGTCCAGCCGCCGCCCGATGGAATCTTCCACCCAGACGCTTATCCCCTCCCTCTCAATTAGTTCAGCGCTCTCTTTGTGGTGGGAGTCGAAATTTGTCGGAGAGGTGCAGACCGTCAGCGACCGGAGCCGCTCTTGGTTGGTGATGGAGAAGTTCATGGATATGGAACCACCCACGGTTTCGCCGATTAGGTGGAATTTCTCCAACTCCATCTTGTCAACGAACTCCTTCAGGTCTTTGGTGAAGCTGTCCAGGGTCCAGGGGTGCTCCGGCCCCGACACGTCGGACAGGCCCATGCCCCGCATATCGAAGCGGATGACCCGGTAATGCCGGGCGATGATGGGCACCCACCCGAACCACATCTTGTGGCTCTTGGCCATCCCGTGGTGCATCACCACCGTTTCCGGTTCGGTCCAGGGGTCGGTGAAGTCGTCGATGGTGTAGAAAAGCTCTATGCCGTCGTCCAGGCGCAGTTTCATCTCGTTACTCCGGTCCGCTCTAGGCGGTTAGACGTTGTTCAGTGAAAACCGATCGGGCGACCCTCATGGCGGTGCGGGAGTTTATGTACCCGCCGTAGAGGATGAGGTGGACAAACACCTCCATCAACTGTTGGGGAGTCACGCCGACCCGCAGCGCCCCTTCGATGCGGCGGCGGATCTGGCGGTCGTATTGGCCCATCACGGTCATGGCGGAGAGGGCGCAGATGGCGCGGCTCTGCGGGTCGAGGTTAGGCCGCGAATAGATGGCACCCCAATGGTATTCGTCAATCAGGCGCTCCACCTCCATCTCTACCGAGTTGGGGTCTTCCACCGGATATAGAGTCGATTCGCCGATGTGCTGCTCGTAGCTCTTCTTGCCCAACTCGAAAAGCTCATCGGCCGACTTACTGGTGTCGTAGACCTCAGTTGGCGTGAAACGGATGCCACGCTCCTCAAAGATTTCCTTGGTGGTGCGCATCGCGGTCTCCACCGCCGGCACACCCACATAGAAGGTGAGTTGGATGAACACCTCAACCACCTGTGCCGGTGACAACCCCAGGTTAAGGCTGCGCTCGATGTGGCGGCGCAGAAGAGGCAATTGCCCCAAAGCCGTCAGCGCCGACATGGTGACCATGCAGCGGTGCTGTGTTTCCAGTCCGGGCCGGTTCCAGACCTGGCCGAACAGGGCCTCGTCGATGATTCTTTTCAGGTCTGGGGCCAGTTGGTCGATCCCGGGCAGGGTGTAATGGCTGGGGTCGCCCTTGGCCATGAGGGAACGCATGGCCTGGCCTTTTTCATATCGCTCGTCGAGAGAGTCCATGGGGCGCCTCCTGGCGTCGAAAGATGGGACTAAATAACGGCCGCCTAAGTGATGGCCATGACCTGCTCTGCGAAGCGGGCCATCCGGTCTTCGGTTTCGCGGGGGTCGGCTGTGCGGAAGTCGAAGATAAGGTGGGTAACTCCCACATCGGCGTAGGTTTGGACGTCTTGGCACACCTCATCGACCGAGCCGGTGAACCTCCGCCGGGGGCCGCCGGAATTTCCGGCGTCGTACAAGGGCGCTTTCATTGATACTTGAATCTCAGAGGGGTCACGGCCGGCTTTTGACGCGTATTCCCGCAAAGTGACCAAGTTCTGGGCTAACTCTTCGGGTTCCAACGGTGTGGCGGGGATGGCCCCCACAGGATGCCAGGCGTTTCCGATCTGGGCGGCACGCCTGATGGCCGGTTTGCTCTGTCCGCCGATCCAGATGGGCGGATAGGGCTTCTGCACCGGCTTGGGCAGGAAGGTTATGCCGGAGAAATTAACATACTTGCCTTCAAACTTTGGGTCGTCCTTGGTCCAAAGCTCGATGAAAGCCCTTAGGTATTCGTTGGTCACCGCACCCCGCTCGGCGAATGGCGGAGCGTCCAAAAGCTCAAACTCCTCTTCCATCCAGCCCACGCCCGCGCCCAAGATCAACCGGCCCTTGGAGAGCATGTCCAGGGTCGCCAACATCTTGGCGCTGAGGATGGGGTTGCGATAGGGGACAATCATTACGCTGGTCACCAGACGGATGCGCTCAGTGATACCGGCCAGGTAGGCCAGGGTAGTGATTTGTTCCGGCCACTCACCGTCCCCTGACTGCCCAGCCTCCAAGATGTCGCCGGTGACGCTGTAGGGGTAGGTGGAGTCCACCTGGTTGGGCTGCAGGATGTGGTCGGGCATCACCATGCAGTAGAAGCCCAGCCGGTCACCCGTACGGGCAATGCTCGCCAGCGCGCCGGGCTCGGCGGACGCACCGCTGTTGGGGAGGTAAAAACCGTAGTCCATGGCCCGTACTCCATTTCTGTCTAATCGGGCTGGCCAGTCCGGCGGGAAAGTGTCCGGTGACCGGTTGCGGACGGCGGGTGCGTCTCAGGCAGGAAGACGTGCCTGGATGCCGGTCCGGACGGAAATCCGCCCAAACTATATATCGGTGTGGCGGGCCTGTCCAATCCGGCGTAGGTCCAACTCCGCAAGGATTTCTTGACACCTCAGAGGGCGACTTGTAGACTTGCCGTGCGTTGGAACAGGAGGATATTCGTGACTACTCAAGCGTCTTTTTTGACCGAGGAAATGCGCCGACAGGCCATTGGGCAAAAGAGCGCGCCCCGCACCATAGACGTGGAGAAAGGCGCCATCGTCAAGTTCGCCGAGGCCATTGAAGACGACAACCCGGTCTTCAACGACGAGATGGCGGCCCGGGAGAGCCGCTACGGTGGACTTATCGCCCCGCCCACCTTCTTACGTTCCGTGGGCGTTGACCGGCCAACTTACCCCTTTGACATGCCCTTCACGCGGTTGCTGGACGGCGGAAGCGATTGGGAATATTTCCACCCGGTTCGGGCTGGCGACCGCATTACGGCAATCTCTGAGATAGCCGACATCAACGAGCGCACCGGGCGGATGGGCCTCATGATTATTACCTCCATCGTGGTGACCTACCGCAACCAGTTTGACCAGGTTGCCGCGGTCCAAACCAGCACCTCTATCCGATATTAGCCCGCCAGGGCAACGGGAGCCTGGGTATGGCCGAACAGGTTTACTGGGACGATGTACGAGAGGGGACGGAATTGCCGCCCCTGGTGAAAAACCCCACCACCCAACAATTGGTGAAGTATGCCGGCGCCTCCGCCGATTACTACCAGATCCACTACGACAAAGACTTTGCCAAGAACAACGACTTGGAAGACGTGATTCTTCACGGCGCCCTGAAAAACGCCTTCCTCGGCCATCTGGTGACCAAGTGGATGGGAACCCAGGGCGACCTGAAGCGCCTGGCCTGCCAGTACCGGGGCATGGACATTCCGGGGAGCCCGGTTACCGGCAAAGGCGTGGTTACCCGCAAATACCAAGAGCAGGGCGCCAATCTGGTCGACTGCGA
Organism: Dehalococcoidia bacterium; assembly: GCA_965237595.1. Taxonomy (GTDB): domain Bacteria; phylum Chloroflexota; class Dehalococcoidia; order Lucifugimonadales; family UBA3495; genus UBA9611. Next base: position 133,304 of record CBDEFY010000004.1, read on the forward strand.
GATTTGGCTCGAAAACAAGGACGGTGAGAAGACCACCCCCGGATCGGCAACGGTTGCCCTTCCCCTGCGTTAGGCCATCGGTCAATTCCCTTAGCCTCGTCAAGAATCAGCAAGTTAGCAACAATCGGCGGCTTAGGCTGCCCAAAATCGATCCAAGTTCGATCTAAGTTCAGGGAGGCATAAATGGCGGAAATGTTGAACGGCAAAGTGGCCATCGTCACCGGCTCGGGCCGTGGCATCGGGCGCGGCGTCGCCATGTTGATGGCTGCGGAAGGCGCCAGCGTGGTGGTCGTTGACCCCGGCGTGAATGTGGACGGCAGCGGGTCAGACACCTCGGTGGCAGCCCAAGTCGTGGATGAGATAAAGGCCGCCGGCGGCAACGCCGTTCCCTGCATGGAATCGGTGACCACCATGGAAGGCGGCGAGAAGATTGTCCAGACCGCCGTGGAGAATTTCGGCAAGCTGGATATCGTCGTCACCTGCGCCGGCATCCTCCGGGACCGCATGATATTCAACATGACCGAAGAGGAATGGGACGACGTCATCGCCGTTCACCTCAAGGGCACCTTCACCGTGGTGAAGAATGCCTGCATCCTGATGCGCCAGCAACGCTCGGGTTGCATCATCACCTTCAGTTCCGAATCGGGCCTCATTGGCAATTCGGGACAGGCCAACTACGGCGCGGCCAAGTCGGGCATCGCCGGGTTCACCAAGGTGGTGGCCAAGGACATGGGCCGGTACGGGGTAACCTGTAATTCCATCGCCCCCAGGGCCAGCACCCGCATGATCGCCGACATCCCCGGCAGCGCCCGCGAGATCCGGGCGCGCAGTGGCGTGGCCCCCCTCTCCGCGGAGGAAGAACTGGCCAACTTGGACCCCGGCCACATCGCGCCCTTCGTGTGCTACTTGGCCACCGATTTCGCCGACAACATCAACGGCCAGACCTTCTTGGTCTACGGTGACTCCATATCGTTGGTGACCCAGCCGAGGCCTCAAAAATCTGTCTACGAGCCCTCGGGCACCTGGGACCTGGAAAAGCTGGCACCCATGGCCCGGGACATCCTCACCAAGGATATCTATAATCCGGCGCCGGCCAGGGAGTAGGTCCGGGCTTGGCTGCCGATAATTTTTCTGGCACCTGGCGGCTGCTGGAGTGTTACGGAAAGTGGTCCGACGGCCGCATCACCTATCCCTATGGCAAAGAACCCACCGGCCTGCTGATGTACGACGGCCACGGCAGCTTCTCCGGCCAGATAGCGGCAAGCGAGAGGCCGGCATTCCAATCGGGCAATCTGCTGAAAGGGACTGCCGAGGAGATAAAAGCAGCGTTCGAGGGATACATCGCCTACTACGGGACCTACGAGGTGGACGAGGCGAACAGCCAGATGACCCATCACGTAGAGGGCAGTGTGTTTCCCAATTGGATCGGCGAAGTCCAGACTAGAAATTACCAGTTTGAGGGCGAGAGATTACGGCTGAACACTCTGCCCATAAAAGGGGCCAAGGCCGATCTAACAGTGACCCTGCTGTGGGAGCGGGCCTAAGCCCCACCGCAATTTAATACCGGCGATTTAATAACTAAATGGAGAATCTCTGATGGCTGACCTGCTTAAAGACAAAGTCGCGATAGTAACCGGCTCGGGCCGTGGCATTGGGCGTGGCGTCGCCAAGCTGATCGCTGCTCAAGGGGCCAAGGTCGTGGTGGTCGACCCGGGCGTCAACGTGGATGGCACCGGCGCCGATTCGTCTTTCGCCCAACAGGTGGTGGACGAGATTAAGGCCGACGGCGGAGAAGCGGCGGCTTCCCTGGAGTCGGTGGCTACCATGGCCGGCGGTGAAAAGATTATTCAGACCGCCCTGGACAGCTTCGGCAAGCTGGACATTGTGGTCACGGTGGCCGGCATCCTCCGGGACCGGATGATTTTCAACATGACCGAAGAGGAGTGGGACGATGTTATCGCCGTTCACCTCAAGGGGACCTTCTCCATCGTAAAGAACGCCAGTGTGATCTTCCGGCAGCAGCGGTCGGGCCGGATAATCACCTTTAGCTCCACCACCGGGTTGTACGGCAACTCGGGACAGGCCAACTATGGTGCAGCCAAGGACGCAATTGCCGGCTTCACCCGTGTGGTGGCCAGGGACATGGGCCGCTACGGTGTGACCGCCAACGCCATCTCTCCCAGCGCCGCCACCAGGATGATAGGCAGCATCCCGGACGACGCCCGGGCCCTGCGCGCCGCCCGCGGCATCAGCACCGGCGCGGCGCTTACGCTCCGCGGTGAGGCCGAAGACGTTGCCCCCATGGTCGCTTGGCTGGCTTCCGACGAAGCGGCCCACGTCAACGGCCACATCTTCCACGTCACCGAGGGTCTGGTCACCCTGCTCAATGAGCCGGAGCCGGTAAAGACCATCCAGAAAGACGGCATCTGGACCGTGGAAGAACTGGTACGGGTGTTCCCGGTAACCATCGGCATTGAGCTGGTCAACCCGGCGCCCAGTCAGGTCCAGAAAGAATAACGGTTCGCCGTACGCCGGGGACCGGCAGGCCCGATTTTTTCATCGGCAGAGGTTCAACGAATGATCCGCAACTTTTCCGCTTCTTACGCTGGCCACGTGATAGACGAAGATATCGGGCTTGAGGGAACGCCAGCCAATGACCGGTGGTACACCAACGAACAATTGGTTCAGACTTTCGACTGGGCCCTGGACATCTCTCAGCACTTGGAGAAACTGGGGTTTCAAGAGTTTTGGATGGCGGAGCACCATTTCCAGCCGGAAGGGTACGAAGCCATCCCTAATTTATTAATGCTCGGCCTCTATCTTTCCACCCAGACCGAAAAGCTGAGGTTCGGCTGCGGGTTCAACATCGTCCCAATGTGGCATCCCCTTCGCCTGGCTGAAGACTTCGCCATGGCCGATGTCCTGAGCAAGGGCCGGATCATCTTCGGCGTAGGGCGCGGCTACCACACCAGGGAGGTGGAGACCTTCGGTGCGCCGATGCTGGACTCCGACGCCAACCGGGAGCTATTCGAAGAGCAGGTGGAGGTCATCGTCAAGGCCTTTACCCAAGAGACCTTCTCGCATCAAGGAAAGCACTATCAACTGCCTCCGGAGGTCCCCTACCGGGGTTATCAACTGAAGGAGCTAACGCTGGTGCCCCGTCCGGTGACCCAGCGAGTGGACATCTGGCAGCCTCTGGTCAGCGCCAACCCCAAAGGGATCGACTTCATGGCGCGGATGGGCATAAAGCCGTTGATTGCCAATAATCCGGCCTCGGCTCTGGAAGAAAAGCTGCGGATGCTCCAAGAGGCCCGGGCCAGCTATGGAAGCGAGTTGGGACTGGGCGAAGAGGTGGCTCTGGGCTTCCGAGTCTTCATCGCCGAGACCAAAGAGAAAGCGATCGAACAGGCCCGTCCCTATTTCGAAGAGGCCATGAAGTTCGCTGGGCCCTTGGGCATGATGGCCCTCACCCCCGAGCAGAACGCCTCGGTGGTCAACAAGGGCCGGACGCCCGGAGTCGCTCTTCCCACATTGGAGGAAGCGGTGGAGGCCGGGTCCTGGCTCTGCGGCCCTGCGGAGTCAGTCGTCGAGCACTTCAAGGGGATCGAGCAGAAATACCCAGGGGTGGAACGGGTCAACATAGGTGCGGTGATGGGAATGCCCCTGGAAGTCTTCAAGAACCAACTGAGCATCATTTCCGAAGAGGTGATGCCCGCGTTTAAGGGCTAGGCGCGCCGGTCGAATAGAGGAACTTCTCACTCCGCAGGGACGTTGTGGAAGGCCCCTTGAGTGATGCCTGGTTGCAGCTTCTCCGCTTGGCGGATGGCGAAGTGGTCGGTCATCCCGGCCACGTAGTCCACCGCAGCCCGTTCCGGGTCTGTGCCAGGGCCGAAGTAGGGCGGCGGAATCTCCTCGGCGTTCTCCACGAAGTAGTGGTAGAGCAGTTTCACCACATCCCGTCCAACCTCCGACTGCCGAGTCTCGCTCAGGGGTAGGTAGAGGTTCTGAAACATATATTCCCGCAGTTCCACCATCGCCTCGCGGGCTTCCGGGTCCATGCCGATCGCTGGCTTTTCCCCGAGCTCCGGATTGTCAGCGTTTGGCCCATCTGGCAACCCGGAGGCGGGCCAAGACGCCCGGACTATGCCGGTGACCAGAGAATTGATTCGTTCGGAATGGGTCGTCCCCAGCACCCGGTTGGCCCGTTTCGGAAGGTCCTCCACCTTTAGCATGCTGGCCCGGATGGCGTCGGCGATGTCGTGATTCAAGTAGGCGACCGAGTCGGCCACACGCAGGATCTGGGCTTCCAGGGTCAGGGAATCTTCCAGTTTGACGTCCAAAAAGTCTCCCCGCGGTTTGGAGTGGGAGATTATCCCCTGGCGGACCTCCCAGGTGAGGTTCAATCCTCCGCCGTCTTTGGCCAACTGCTCCACGATGCGTAGACTCTGGGCGCTGTGGGTGAAGCCCGGCGAGTAGATCCGCTCCAGCGTCTCTTCGCCCAGATGACCGAAGGGAGTATGGCCCAAGTCGTGGCCGTAGGACATGGCCTCGACCAGGTCCTCATTCAGGTTCAAGGCCCTGGCGATGGTCCGGCCGATCTGGGCCACTTCCAGGGTGTGGGTCAACCGGGTGACGTAGTGGTCGCCGGAGGGGGCTAGAAAGACTTGTGTCTTGTGCTTCAGACGACGAAAGGCGTTGGTGTGGATAATCCGGTCCCGGTCGCGCTGAAACTCGGTGCGCAGGGGCGAGGGAGGCTCAGGCCGCTCGCGCCCCAATGACCGGCTGGAACGGCTGGCGTATGGAGAAAGGTTCTCTTCCAGGGCTTCCAGCCGCTGTCGCACCCGCAATTCCTCCACCGGCCCCGTATCCATCTATCCTCCCAACTCCGTCAGCATGTCCCTGGCCTCAGTGCTGGGCCCTAATCCTTGAGGGGGATGGTGCCCCACGTGATTGAACCGGAGTCGTTGGAGAGCCCTTTTTCCTGGGCCATCTCGCGAATGGAGAGCAGCGTCGAGTTGACCTCCGGGGTCAGGAAGACCCAGTCCGGCTCCTCGGGGATCCAGTATGGGGAATTGATGCGCACCACTTGATTTTCGTTGGCGTTCAAGTAGATGCCGAATTTGGATGCTTGCTGCATAAATCTCTCCGAGACCCGGTCTCAACTCCGCTGTTAGTTTAACTTGCCCGTCCAGCCGGTTCCTCTTTGGTCTTGGTGCCATAGACGCCGCGAAGCTCCGGCGGCAATTGATTGGCGATGCGGCCCATCACCATGTCCAGCATGCTAGACATCACTGCTTTGCTGGGTTTCCCGTCAATCACCGGCAGGGTGAAAGGAGGACCGATGCTGGCCGTCATCTGGCGGAATGGGAAGGGGATGCGCCAGAGGGGAAATTTCTGAGTGCCCGTGACCGCGACCGGCAGGATGGGCGCTTGTGACTTCAATGCCAGGTATACAACCCCAGGCATTCCCTTCTGGAGGGTGCTGTCCGGGCTGCGGTGCCCCTCCGGGAAGACCACGACGGCCCGGTCGCGCTCAAGATTCTGCATCAGGACCCGCACGGCGTCAATCCCGGCGCCGGACCGGTTGAAGGGTGAGACGTTGAACGCCTGCATGCAGAACCGGGATATGGGGTTTCTGAACAGTTCCTGCTTGCCGATGAAGAACAGCGGCCTAGATATGGCAGCCACTAACAGGGGCGGGTCGTTTGAGGATATGTGGTTGCAGATAACAATCAGCGGGCCGTACCGTGGAACGCACTCTGCCCCGGCAATCTCCAAGCGGCCAAATGCCCGGAAGCAGAACTGCGCCAGCTGGTGTCCGAAGCTGTAGAGTAGCTTGGTGTCTTTGGATCTGCTCAACGGCCTTTAGCCCAGGCAACAATCTTTTGCACAACCTGCTCGATGCTGAGGGCGTCGGTGTTCAGTTGCCAGGCGTCCTTTGCCAGCATTAGGGGGGAGTCGTCACGGCTGCTGTCTATCTCGTCCCGGGCCAGGGTCTCGCTCAATACCGTCTCCAAATCGATTGCTTGCCCTCGGTCTCCCATCTCCTGCCAGCGTCTCCTGGCCCGGACCTTTGCCAGCATTAGGGGGGAGTCGTCACGGCTGCTGTCTATCTCGTCCCGGGCCAGGGTCTCGCTCAATACCGTCTCCAAATCGATTGCTTGCCCTCGGTCTCCCATCTCCTGCCAGCGTCTCCTGGCCCGGACCTTGGGAGAAGCGGTAAGGTAGACCTTGAGGTCGGCATCGGGGAGGACGACGGACCCGATATCACGGCCAATCATGACAATCTTGCCTTGGGCGGCAATCTGCTGTTGCTGGGCCACCAATTCTCTGCGCACCGGCGAGGCCTTGGAAACCACCGAAACATTGCCGTCAACTGAAGGGTCCCGGAGCTCCGGCCCCAGGGGGTGGCCGGCAACCGACACCCGGTTGCCTTCGCCGCCCACCAAGCCCACCGGGTTCGTCCGGGCTAGTTCGCCCAGAGAGGCCGCGTCTTCAACGGGGATGCCGGAACGCAGGGCCAGCCAGGTGATGGCGCGGTACATGATGCCGGTATCGAGGTAGGCAAAGCCCAGGTCTCGGGCCAATTTGCGCCCCACCACTGTCTTCCCGGCGGCTACGGGGCCGTCGATGGCGATTACGCTGACTCCGCGGACCAATTGCTCCCTCTATGCGGTGTTCTGCGGTGTGACCGCTACGCACCGGCATTATACACCGCAGCCCAGGACTCTTGACCTTGCGGTTATCTGAGGAGGGGTATTAGCCCATATTTCCCAGTTAGGATAACAGTGTGATGCGGTATATAGGCAACGTTCTTGCTTTTGTAGTCGTCTCATGAACTTTTCACCAACATCTCGGCTATAATACATTCATTAGAATAGTAAGATTCTTCAGATAGCGTAACAACCCCGGAGGCACCTGATGGGTGACGGCGACAAAACCCCTCTCCGGCTCCAGTTCAACCCCAAAGTCCGTCTGGAGTTTCACGGTGCCACCATCACTTCCGATGCCGGACTCTTGCCCATTCGAGAGCTGGATGATGCCCTGGGCCTTACCCATATTGCTGCCGACTATCTCCAGGAAAGCCGCTCCGGTCGCAACATCCGACACCACCTCGTCCCGCTGCTCAGACAGTCCATCTACAGCCGCTTGGCCGGCTACGATGACACCAATGATGCCGAACGCCTTTCCCAAGACCCAGCCATGAGAGTCGTCGTGGGCTGGCAAGGATCAGACCGGAACGCCGCCAGCACCAACACCGTGAGCCGCTTTGAAACTGAAACTCTGACCCAACAGGACAACCTGCAGGGGCTGGCACGAATGAATCCCCAATGGGTGGAAGATGCTATGGCCCATACTCCACACCAGCGAGTGATTCTGGACATGGACAGCTCGGAGAGTCCAGTGCATGGCCATCAGGAGGGTGCCGCCTACAATGGGCACTTCGAGTGTGTCTGCTATCATCCCCTCTTTCTATTCAACCAGTTCGGCGATTGTGAAGGAGCGACGCTACGCCCCGGCAACGTCCATAGCGCCGAGGGCTGGCAGGAACTCCTTGAGCCGGTGGTGAAAAGATACCAGAGGAAGGGACGGCGGCTGTTGTTCCGGGGTGATGCCGCCTTTGGCAAGCCAGAGGTGTACGAGTACTTGGAACAAGAGATGATTGGGTACGCCATCCGGCTTTCAGCTAACGCGGTACTTCAGAGAGAAATCGCGCACCTGCTGGTACGACCTGCCGACTGGTCTTCCAGGAGGCCGATCGTCTCCTACTACGACTTCACTTACCAGGCCCAGAGCTGGAGTATTTCCCGGCGAGTAGTAGCCAAGGTGGAGTGGCATCAGGGGGAGTTATTTCCCAGGGTAGGCTTCATCGTGACCAACCTGAGCTATCCACCCAAAGGCATAGTCCGCTTTTACAATGGCCGTGGCACAGCGGAGCAGTGGATCAAGGAGGGCAAGTACGCCCTGAACTGGACCAGACTGTCCTGTCACAAGTTCGTGGCCAACCAGGCGAGGCTATGGCTGTTCGTTCTGGCGTACAATCTGGGAAACTTCATGAGAAGGTTGGCTTTGCCGGAGGATATGAAGCATTGGACTCTGACCAGTCTTCAGACTAGGCTGATCAAGACGGGTGGGCGACTGGTACGCCATGCCAGGAGGATGGTGTTTCAGCTTGCCGAGGTGCTGGTGACCAGGGAAATGCTCACCGGGATACTAGAACGGATCAGCCGGCTTCGGCTGGCACCTGGCTAGCTTGCTTTGAGAGCACCGGTATTTAGGACAGTTATGGGGTCGTCAAGAGTAAATGGGCCGCCACGAGGGAGACGCTTGGGCAAGGGCAGAGGATTTGGAATTTCTACGCTCGTTAGGACGATGGATATCCTATGAGAGTGGAGCAATTGAGTGAATCGGAGCGCAGTTGACGCGCTCAGGATACCGTACTATAGTTCCCGCCGCACAGGATGACACCGGTTCAGGGAAATCAGGTTGATCTGGGAAATTCAGGATTAGATCGGCCCGATGTTACCCAATGCGGCTAAATGTGGCTAGAGGAAGGATGCAGTAAATAGTAAATTTATTAGCTTCTCTATTTGTCAAATGAGACGTTTTACGATGTTTCCGATATAGTTTATCCATGAATTTGGGATACCCCTTCAGATAGAGTAATCGCCCTGTAGGCACCCAATGGGTGACGTTTCATAGTTCGAAACCTCGCTGGGGTCATTTACACGGGGAAATCGAAGGCAGGCAATACTACCGAGAGAACCCAGGAGACACCTACCATGGCAAGAGGTTCTGGCACGGTCTTCCATCGACTATTGGCCCTGCCTAGTCCCAGTCCCTGGGTGCTCCTGGCCTTCATTCCTGCCATATTGCTGGCTCTGCTGACCATCGCGATTATCAACAACCCCGTCCCCAGTCAGGACCTTGCGGTGATGGATTGGATCAAGGCCTGGGACAATCCGGGGCTTTTGGCCTTTTCACAGTGGTTAGTTTACTTACCAGCACCAAGGCCGGCTTGATTTATGGAGCCGTAGGACTTGCCGGTCTTTTGATTGCTCGAAAGCACAAGGCCGCCATGGCCTTCGCCGTAGTGGGCACGGTGATCGCTGCGGTCTCGCTCTTGGGAGACTACACTTTGGGAGATATGGTCGACCGGTCCCGGCCTATGATTGGCAACACCGCTAGCAGTTATCCAAGCGGCCACGTTTTTGGAGGGACGGTACTATTCGGGCTTTTGGCGTTTTTAACAGTACAACACCGCCTTGAACGGAGACTGGTAATTCCGGTAATCATCCTGGCGGGATTGTTGATCGTCGCGGTGGGGTTTTCACGTATCCACGAAGGCGCCCATTGGCCCAGCGACGTGGCTGCCGGATATTTGCTGGCTTGGACCGCGTTGATGTTGCTGGTCCCCTTGTACCGGCGTTACATCAAAATGGGGGGTTGGTCTTGGTTTCTCCCACCCGCGGCGTCTTCTCTTCATCAAGCGGCCCTAAATGCGCCAAGCCACCAGGATGCGCTATAAATTGTCCATTAGGTGGTTTACGCTCATGTGGCAGGGGCTAGCGCTTAAAGTGGAGTCAACGATATGCTAAATGTGGATTGGAATCTAAGAATCTACCGGCAGGCGTAGTATCAATTGATGGAAGGAGCCGTTTTTAATCGTCCCATCCCCGGCCTTTCTTGGCAGGCCTACTTGCTGGCTGCCGGAATCTTGGGAACTCTGGCCCTGTTTATTTTTGCCTCGGCTTATTCCAACTTCCCCGGCGATGAAGGGGCCATCATTAGATTCCAGGCCCTTCGCACCGGATGGTTGGACGACGCGGCGGTAGGATTTGCCAACCTGGGATTGCTATGGGTGTTCCCGCCAGCCAGCGTGCTCCTGTTTGGAGGCCTGGCGTTAAGCCGCCGCTACGCCGACTTAGCCATGGCGGTGGCGGGTGTGGTGGTCATTGCGGTCGGCCACGGCCTGAAAGAGTTGGTGGACCGGCCCCGGCCCGAATTTCATATGGTGGGACCTACGCCCAGCGGCCTCAGCTTCCCCAGCGGTCACGCCCTCGTAGCAGTCATTATCGGAGGGGTTCTGGTTTACCTGGTAGGGAAATGGGTGAAACCGCCGGCGCTGCGGTGGGCGATTCAGGCTGGGCTGATCTTGGCGGTGATTGCCATGGGCGCATCCAGGGTCTACATGGGGGTCCACTGGCCCAGTGACGTTATCGGTTCCTACGTGTTCGGAGCGATGGCGCTGGTGGGTCTGATTGGGCTCCGAAACGCGGTGGCATCCGCCCGTTAACTCCCTTGGCGCCCAGGATTTCCCCCATGCTACACTCGGTTTAGCCGTTATTTCGTGCCGGGTTGTGGGGGTTTATGAACTGGATCGATATCGCCATTCTGGCCGTTTGGGGAATCTCGGCCCTTTGGGGGTTTTCCGCCGGCCTGCTGCAGGTGGTGGTGCCCTTTATCTCCCTGGTGGTCGGCCTGGCACTCTCCAGCCGCATCGGCGACTCAGTGGGCAATATCTTCTCAGGCTTCACCGACAACGAGAACGCCCAAACGGTGGCCGGCTTCATCCTGATTTTCGCGGTGCTGTTCGTTCTGGGTGGAATCATCAGTTTCATGGCCCGGAGCGTGCTGCGGATAATCCCGCTTTTCGGACTGGCCAACAGTTTGGCGGGGATGGCCGCCGGGGTGTTGGTAGGGTTTCTGCTCCTTTCTGGAATCTTGACGGGGATCCAGCGGTTCCCTTTTGAAGACCTGGATGAAACCATCGATGAATCGGCTTTGGGTACGTTTTTGGCCGATAACTTTGACGTGGTGATCCGGGGCGTTAAACTCATCCCAGGCGACTGGGACAACGAGCTGAATAAGCTGACCAATTAAAGGCCCAGCCGCCCCACCGCGTGGTTTTCGCAGTCTCCGGGACCCCTTTCCGGTCTATGTGCTACTATAGTTCCCATTGGGCTCCGGGCGCGGGTACGGACCGCTCTGGGCTTGATGCGCATGTGTGGTGGCCCTGGCAACATACGGGCGGGAACTTCCCCCAACTACTTGCAATAGTGCTTATAGATGCGATTGCGGGAGGACCAATAGCCAGCCGACATGGTAGAGCAGGCGGAAATAGGACAACTGGCAACGGATGGCGCTTCTGGAAACGGAATTGCTGAGGCAGTGGACGTTCGTGTTCTGATCCTCGCACCGGTCCTGGTGTTGAACCTGAACTACGTCCCCGTGAACGTGTGCACCGTGCGCCGTGCCATTGTCCTGGTCAGCAAGGGCAAAGCCGAGCAGTTGGAGAACCACCGGGGCGAGCTTCACACCGTGACTGCGGTCATTGAAGCCCCCTCGATTATTCGGTTGGCCTACATGGTGAAGAGGCCCTTCCTGCCCCGCAAGCTGTCCAAGAAGGAAGTCTTCCTGCGGGACCGGTTCACCTGCCAGTATTGCGGAAAGAAGGCCCAAGACCTAACGCTGGACCACGTTATTCCCCGGCGGCAGAATGGCGCCCACACTTGGGAAAACGTGGTGACGGCCTGCAACCGCTGCAACCTCCACAAAGCGGGGCGCACTCCAGCCGAGGCGAAGATGCGATTGGGGAAGCCACCACGCGCCCCGGACCCCAACCCGTATCTGATACTCCAGAACAGGGTGATCTTGGACGAGTGGAAGCTCTATATCCCTTGGTCCATCAGGGACTAGAGGGTTAATCGCGGGAAGGTTGGTTCCTGGTAACGTCGGCCAAGGCTAGTTCCAAGACCCGGTCGTCGTCGTAGCGGACCGATACAGTTTCCTTCAACCGGTGTCCCACGATTACCGTGGCCGTACCATTGGGCGTCTCCACCGATTCTCCAATCTTGGGCAGCGCCCGGTTTATCTGCCGGTACTGTTCGTACTCAAACCTCAGGCAACAGCGCAGTCTGCCGCAGGCGCCGGCCAGACCTTCCGCGCTGATGGGCAGGGCTTGCTCTTTGGCCATCCGCACCGAGATGGACTCAAACTTGTCCAGCCATCGCACGCAACACAGTTCGTTGCCGCAACGGCCGATGCCTTCGGTCAATTTCGCAACATCCCGGTCGCCGACCTGGCGCAACTCCACCCGGCCCCCGATGGCCGAACCTAACGTGTGGATCAGTGGGCGGAAGTCCACCCGTCCTTCGGCGCCAAAGGTTACGACCATGCGGGCGCGGTCGTAAGGTGTAGTGGGCGTCCACTATCTTCATGGGAATTTTCAGCTCACGGGCCTTGGTCCGGGCAATCTTGAAGGTCTCCTGCTCCGAGTCCCGGTTCTGCTGTAGACGGCCCAGGTCGCCGGCCGTGGCCCTGCGCACCACGTGGGTGACTGGCTCTTCATCCGGCTGGGCGGCTACCAACTCGGCAGGCTCGCGGCAGACCCACGCCAGCTCTTGCGATTTTTGCAGCTGCACCACAACGTAGCTCTTGAGAGGCAGCGAAAAGTCGCCTGCTACGGCATAGGTCACCGGATCGGCGGTTCGCCAGCGCACGCCCACTATCAGGGTCATATTTGGCCTGCTTCGATCGGTAGGTTAAGCATCAACACTTCCATCGCCAGCCTGGGGCTGACGTTACTATCCAGGCCCGATAAGGTCTGCATCAGGTGATGAATGAACTGCACAATCTGCGGTGTGCTCAGGCCCGATGCCTGGCTCCGCAGAGAATGGGCGTGGTCCGCATTGTGAAGAAACTCCTCCGCTCCCTCTTTGATTAGGAGAAGGTCCCGCCACCAGCGAAGCCAAAGGGCCAGCAGGTCCTTGGCGGCCTCGCGGTCGTTGCCGAACAGGGACGCGACCTCGTTGGCGTAGGTGAACCGGGTCTCCAGCCCTGCGTCCAGGGTTTCCTGCATCTTTTCCAAGTCGGCCTGCCGCTGCTCCAGTACCTGGGCGTCGTCCAGTGCACTAATGGCCCATCCTAGGCAACCACGGGACAACTGGTACAACTGCTCCGCCTTTTCGTTGGTTTGATGCCGGTCTGTTGTCAGTCGGTCCACCATCTGCTCTTTCGATAGGGGAAGCAGGGTCAGGGTCTGGCACCGTGACCGGACGGTGGGCAACACTGCGCCGTCATCGGCCGTGAGCAGCAGGAACATCACCTGCGGGGGCGGCTCTTCCAGTGTTTTTAACAGTGCGTTGGCGGCGTCGTCAGTCATGGATTCAGCGCCGTCGAATATCACCACGCTGGAGGACCCCTCGTAGGGGTTCAGGCTCACCCGGCGCAGCACTTCTTTTATATCGCTAATGCCAATCATCGTCCGGGCCGACCGGGCTTCTTCACCCTGACCGGGAGCAACGGTCCTTACGTCGGCATGGAGCCTTTGGGCGATCCTGGTGCACTGAGTGCATGAACCGCAGGGTACACCCGGTCCCTCCAGACAATTTACGGCCTGAGAGAGGTTGACGGCAAGTGCCATCTTGCCCACGTGGGGCGGTCCGCTGAGCAGGTAGGCGTGGGACTGCCTCCGCTGCTTCAGGCTGGGCTCAAGCTGCTTGAGCAGGTGGTCTTGTCCGTGGACGGTCCACATAAAATCTTGTAGTCCCCAGAACCGGGCGGTGTTCAATAAAAACGGACGGTGTTGAATACTAGGCGGCGCGCCTAAACCACGTCGCAGTGCATCAGGTCTTGGTAGCTCTCCCGCCTGCGGATCAGGCGGCTTTGGCCGTCCTTTACCAGGACCATGGGCGACCGGGGGTTCAGGTTGTAGTTGCTGGCCATGGAGGGGCAGTAGGCTCCCGCCGCGGGAATGGCGAGCACGTCTCCAGATTCCATCTTCGGCAGCATTATATCCGAGGCCAGCAGGTCTCCCGCCTCGCAATATTTACCGGCGATGGTAACCTTTTCGGCCGGTTCCAGGTCGGCCTTGTTGGCGGCAACCACTTCGTACTCGGCCTGGTAAAGGGCGGGCCGGATATTGTCTCCCATGCCCCCGTCGACGCTGACGAATTTGCGCACGCCTGGCACGTCTTTGATGGCCCCGATGCGGTAGAGGGCCACGCCAGCGGGGCCGATGATGGCCCTGCCTGGTTCGATGACCAATGTAGGCGGCTCCATGCCCAACTCCTGGCAGGTCCCGGTCATGGCGGAGACAATTGTCTCCGCGTAAGCGGACACGGGAGGTGGCTCATGGCCGCGGGTGTATCCGATGGCGAATCCACCGCCCGGGCTGAACCGCTGCATCTCCAAGCCTTCTTCCCGGAACTCTGCGGCAAATCTCACTACCAGTTCCGTCGCCACGCGGTATGGTTCCAACTCGAAGATGGGCGAGCCCAGGTGGAAGTGCAGGCCACGCAGGTTCAGGTTCTTGGCCGCCAGGCCCATGCGGACCGCTTGGGCGGCATGGCCGGTCTGAATTGAAAATCCGAATTTGGAATCCAAGACCCCGGTGGTGGTGTAAACATGGGTGTGAGGGTCGATGCCGGGAGAGACACGGATTAAGATATCTTGCGTTTTACCCGCCTGCGCAGCAAGGCGGTCTAAGAGTTCCATCTCATAGAAGCTGTCTACGACCACCCAGCCGATGGAGTGCTCCAACGCCTCGGACAATTCCTGGGGAGTCTTGTTGTTCCCGTGAAAATAGACTTCATCCAGGGGGACTTTGGCGCTGATGGCAGTGGCCAACTCGCCGCCCGAGACCACGTCGAAACCCATGCCCTCTTCCTGGAACAGCTTGGCCAACGCTGGGTTGATGTAGGCCTTGCAGGCGTAGCTGACGTTGGTGGCCGGGTACAGCTTGCGGAACTCGCCGATGAAGCTGCGGCAGCGGGCCCGCAGAGTGTATTCGTCCAGCACGTAGACCGGGGTGCCGTACTCGTCGGCGAGGTCTATGGCCTTGCACCCTCCCAGCACCAATTGTCCTTGGGCGTCGACTTCAGCGGTATCTGGGAATATGCTCTGTGGGAACATGGGCATCCTCGTGATTGACCTACAGGCCGGTGCGGCGCCGTGCTCTAGATGCCAAAACGCGGACGCCACTAAAAGCATAGTGCCAGCCTGAGCATTCCGCAACCACCGCCCCAACGTCAGGCACGTTGCCAGGCCGTTTGACTGAGTATCCGGCCGAGTATATACTCGGGGCACTTCGGCCCATTGAGCCAAATTTACGCCTGGCAAACCATTATCCGATACGCAAGCCATCACGCAAGGGAGCTATCTTGAATATTCAGGTAACCGTGAACGGAAAAGCCCATGAAAAGGAAGTGGACCCGCGTCTGCTCTTGGTCCATTTCCTCAGAGAAGACTTGGGACTGACCGGGACTAAGATTGGATGCGACACCAGTCAATGCGGCGCCTGCGTGGTGAAAATGGATGGGGCAACGGTGAAATCCTGCACCTGCCTTGCGGTCCAGGCCGACGGCAGCCAGATTACCACCATTGAGGGTCTGGCGCCGAACGGCGAGTTGGACCCGGTCCAAGAAGCCTTCTGGGAGAACCATGGCCTCCAGTGTGGTTACTGCACCGCCGGGATGATTATGACGGCGGTGGAGTTGCTGGAACAGAATCCCAACCCCTCGGCTGAACAAGTGCGGAACGGCTTGAAGGGCAACATATGCCGCTGCACCGGGTATCACAACATCGTGAAGGCCGTTCTCGCGGCTGCGGAAGCCAAGAGGAGTTAAGTTATGACGACGAGAATATTTGGCTCTGGCATCCGGCGCCGTGAGGACCCGCGGTTAATCACCGGTGGCGCTACTTATACCGACGACGTGAAACTGCCGGGGATGGCCTACGCGGCCATGCTGCGCAGCCCCCACGCCCACGCCAAGATCAATAGCATCGATACCAGCGCGGCGGCCGCTGCCCCTGGTGTGGTGGCGGTTTTCACAGGCACCGACACGGACGGTGTGCTGAACCCCATCCCATGCGCTTGGATCCCGCCCGATTCCGACGTCAAAGCGGTGGCTCACCCGGCCCTTGCCAAGGACGTGGTCCGGTATCAGGGCGACGCTGTGGCGGTGGTGGTGGCCGAGAGCCGCTACCAGGCGGAAGACGCCCTTGAATTAATCAACGTGGATTACGATGTGCTTCCCGCGGTGGTAGGCCCAGAAGCGGCCATGCAGCCGGGCGCCCCCCAGTTGCACGAGGACGCCCCCAACAACCAGGCATTCCACTGGGTGGCCGTCGGCGGCGACACGGACGCGGCCTTTGCTAATGCCGATGTTATCGTCAAGGACACAATCCTCCAACAGAGGTTGCTCCCCCACGCGATAGAGCCCCGCTCGGCGCTGGCTAGCTGGTCGCCCGCCATGGGGGAGTTGACACTGTGGAGCACCAGCCAGAACCCCCATATCGTCCGGTTCCTGGGGTCGCTGGTGACGGGGATACCCGAGCATAAGATACGGGTCATCGCCACTGAAGTCGGTGGCGGGTTCGGGAGCAAGCTCCCCATGTACCCCGACGAGATGGTCATCTCATTCTGCTCCATGCAGTTGGGCCGCCCGGTCAAATGGACCGCAACCCGTTCCGAGGGTTTCCAGGCGACCATCCACGGCCGCGACCACGTGGAGCAAGTGGAGATGGCCGCCACCCGCGAGGGGAAGATCACCGGCGTCCGGTCGGTGGTCTACGCCGGCATGGGCGCTTATCTGTCCACGGCGGCCCCCGGCGTCCCGACCATCCTCCACGGCCTGATGTACAGCGGCCCCTACGACATCGGCTCAACCAGGGCCGACATCTACGGCGTGTTCAACAACGCCACTCCCGTGGACACCTGCCGCGGCGCCGGCCGCCCCGAAGCCACCTTCCTAGTGGAACGCCTGGTCGACCTGCTGGCGGTCGAACTGGGCATCGACCCGGTGAAACTGAGGCGGAAGAACCTGATTCCCAAGTTTGAAGACGGCCACGATGTCGCCACGGGCCTCACCTACGACAGCGGCGACTACGAACCAATCCTGAACATGGCTTTGAACCATGTGGACTACCAAGCCCTCCGCCAAGAGCAGGCCCGTATGCGGGAGCACGGGGAGTACATGGGCATCGGCGTTACCTGCTACGCCGAGATCTGCGGCCTGGGACCGTCACAGGTAGCCGGCGCGGTCGGGTTCGGTGGGGGCCTGTGGGAAAGCGCCATCGTGCGCTTTCATCCCACGGGCAAGGTGAATGTGTACACCGGCACCTCGCCCCACGGACAGGGAGAGGAGACCACCTTCGCCCAGATAATCGCCGACGAACTGGGTGTTGACGTTGACGATGTGGGCGTCATTCACGGCGACACCAGCAACACGCCCATGGGCTGGGGCACCTACGGCAGCCGCACCACGACAGTTGGAGCGGCGGCCATGGTGCTGGCGGCCCGAAAAGTGAAAGAGAAGGCCCGCCTCTTGGCCGCCCACCTGCTGGAAGCGGCCGAGGCAGATGTTGAGTACGAGAACGGCAAGTTCTTCGTAAAAGGCTCGCCGGATCAGAGCAAGACCATCCAGGAGATGGCCACCATGGCCAACGTGGCTTGGAACATGCCGGAAGGCATGGAACCGGGTCTTGAGGCTTCGGCGTTCTACGACCCGCCCAACTTTGTCTTTCCCTTCGGCACCCATGTGGCGGTGGTGGTGGTGGACCCGGACAACGGGCACATCGAGGTCAAACGCTACCTGGCAGCCGACGACTGCGGGCCGCAGATTAATCCGATGATAGTCGACGGCCAGGTCCACGGCGGCGTGGTGCACGGCGCCGGCCAAGCGCTCTGGGAAGGGGTGGTCTACGACGATAACGGCCAACTGCTGACCGGCTCGTTGACCGATTATGCTTTGCCCCGAGCCCACATGTTCCCGGACATCGAGACCCTGAGCACGGTCACCCCTTCGCCCCACAACCCGTTGGGCGTAAAAGGTATTGGTGAGACGGGCGCCATCGCCTCTACAGTCACCATTTACAACGCGGTAATCGACGCCCTGCGGCCCTTGGGCGTCACCGGCATAGACATGCCACTCACCCCGGAAAAGGTCTGGCAGGCCATCCGCCAGCAGCAGGGGAGTTAAGCGATGTTTGCAACAGAGTTCGAATATCAAAAGGCGAGTTCAGTGTCAGAGGCCATCCAGCTTCTGAGCAACGATGGCGATGCCAAGATATTGGCCGGCGGTCATAGTCTCATCCCCCTGATGAAGCTGCGGCTGGCCCGTCCCGGCACGGTTATCGACATCGGCGGCATCGCAGAGCTGAAAGGCATCTCCGTGGAGAACGGCACCCTCCGGATCGGTCCGCTGACCACCCACGCCGAGATTGCTTCGTCGTCCCAGGTGCAGTCCGCCGCCGGGATTCTGTCGGAGACCGCCCAAGGCATCGGCGACCCTCAGGTGAGGAACCGGGGGACCATCGGCGGCAACGTGGCCCACGCCGACCCCGCGTCCGACCTGCCCACGGTGCTGAAAGCGATGAACGCCCGGTTTACCATCCAAGGACAGGGAGGAATCACCCGCCGGGGTTCCCGGACCGTGTCGGCAGACGATTTCTTCGCGGGCGCTTTCACCACCGCCCTGGAAGAGAACGAGATTCTCACCGGCATCGAGATGCCGGTCTTGGCGGAGAACCAACATGCCGAATATGCCAAGATGGCCCACCCGGCCACGTCCTTCGCCATAGTCGGGGCCGCCGTGGTCGTGACCATGGACCAACACGCCTGCACCGCCGCCAGCGTGGCGATTGGTGGCCTAACTCCCATCCCAGTGCGGGCTCCATCCGTGGAGCAGGCGTTGGTGGGGCAGGAACTGACCGAGGAAACCATCACCGCCGCCGCCAATCTGGTCGAAAACGATTTGGGCTCGGACATCATCGGCGACATTTTCGCGTCGGCCGAATACCGCCGGGCCATGGCGGCCGTCGAGCTAAAGCACGCTGTCTTCCACGCAACAGGGCTGGCGCACCACTAGGATCTTAACTCCCCCACGGCTGACCTTTGGATCATGCGGGCGGCGCTTTTCTGGACAAATAACTCCGTAGGGGCATCCCGATTTTATCGGCACCGTGCCCCTACGCATCTGGGCCTCACATTTTTTACAGAACGTCCCGCAATTCGATGCTGCTGCCCTGTTTGCTGTCGTTCTGAGGAGTGCCCCCGACGCGTCGGGGGAAGAATCTCATTTCCAGTGGAAGACCGCGCAGGAAGAATGAGACCCCGAGCGTAGCGAGGGGTAACAGAAGGGCAATACTTGATTAAAGCCGGTGCTTTTGTGTTTAGAAAATCCACCTGATTAAGATATTTCCCGTTGCCCTATATTCGGTAAATGGGCACCTCAGGCACTGCGAGAAACATGAAGATACTGGTAATAAACGACGACGGAATCACCGCCGCAGGCATCTGGGCGGCAGTCCGGGCCCTGCGGCAGGTTGGCGAGGTCGTCGTGGTTGCGCCCGACCGCCAGCAGAGCGGTGTGGGCGCTTGTTTGACCCTCCATGCCCCGGTCAAAGCGGGCGAATGGACTGTGGACCCAGAGTTCCGGACCGAAGACGATGGCCTTTATCCGGTCAGTGCCTTCTCGGTGGAAGGCACCCCCGGCGATAGCTGCATCCTGGCCCTGGAGAGTCTGGTCAAAGACGTGGACCTGGTGGTGTCCGGGATCAACGCCGGCTCAAACGTAGGCTGGGACGTCATGGTTTCGGGGACAGTGGGCGGCGCGGTCCAGGGTTTCATCCGGGGCATTAATACCATTGCCATCTCGGTGGCCGCAGTGACCGACACCAAGTACGACATCGCCGAAAAGATACTTAAACCGCTGGCGGGGAAGTTCAAGGACTATTCCGGCGACACCCTGTTTCTGAACGTGAACATCCCGAAGATAGAGATGTCCCAGGTGGCTGGGGTCCGGGTTACCCGCATGGGAGGCCGGTCTTGGGGCGAGAATGTCCGGGCCGAGAACGTTGGACCGGAAATACGGTACTGGATCTCCAGGAACAAACCCAGCAGCGAGACCCCCGCCCCGGACAGCGACATCGCCGCACTGAAGAACAATTGTATATCCATCACGCCGCTGCACATTGGACTGGGCAATGACACAGCCAGGCCGGATGTGGAAGCCTTGCTTGGCGATATGCCCCAGCAGGTGCTGGACCGGCCAGATTAGTCTTGCCCGAGAGTACGCAAAAAGCCCCGCTCCCACTCGTCGGGGCGGGGCTTTTTTCTGTCGAGAGGACGACCGGTTAACTGGCGGTGACGGTCTCGGGGGAAAGGGCTTGGGCCACGCCAATCATACTCTCTTGGGTGATTAGCTTGGCCAATTTTTCCTCGCTCATGCCCTCGGTCCCGGCGGGCCGCCTGGGTAGTATCAGATAACGGAAGTCGGCGCTGCTGTCGATTACCCGGACCTGTACCGACTCGTCGAGCTCGGTCCCGAACTCCTTGAGCACGCCCCGGGGGTCAACCACAACCTTTGAGCGGTAAGCCAGGCCCTTGTACCACGCGGGTGGCCGTCCGATGATGGCTCTAGGGTAGCAGGAGCAAAGTGTGCACACCGCCATGTTGTGTACCTCGTCGGTGTTCTCCAGGACCGTGAGGCGCGGAGCGGTCTCGGGCAGGTCGTAGCCCAACTCCAAGAGGGCCGATTCAGCGTCGGCCAAGAGCCGTTTCTTGTACTCCGGGTCCACCCAGGCATGGGCAAGCACCTTGGCGCCATCCTGTGGCGAGCGGGAATCAATTTTATCTGCCATGGTCAGTATGTCGTCCAGAGTGCAGACTCCCTTCTCCAGCAACAGGGCCTGGATGGCCTCGGCCCGAAGGGAGTAGTACTCGGCGTTGTCTCCGTGGTTGTGTCCGTTCCCGGCCATGGGAAGCCTCCTAGCCCAATTGGGGTTAGATGATTTCCAGCCAGTGTTCGTAGATGTCTATGAGCAGCTTATCGGTGGCAGTGCCTTTGTAGTTCTCCCAGAGGTCCGTCTGGGCAAATTCGATCCGGTAAAGCGGCTGGGCCGGGAGACCGTCGCCGCCGTAGGCCAGGGACTCGGGGTTCTTGAACACGCCGCACAGCGCGTCTATCCTGCCTTCCTTGCCCTGGACGTATTCGGGAGTCCGAAAGTGGGTCGGCGGGGTGCCGACCCTGATGCGGACCCGGTCGCCGGGCCGGTATCTTGCCGTTCCGTTGCTGCTGACCACGGCTAGTTTCTCCCCTGTTCCAATTCGGTCATCTTGGCGTCAATCTCCCCGGTGGTCATGACGCCCTGCTCCACTAAGAGGGTCTCCATGGCTGCCGTCCATTTCTCGTAGTAGCTCAACGACTCGTAGGTCTTCAGGTCCAGACTCTCGATGGCCCGGCGCAACTGGTCGGTGTTCTTGAGTCCCTTCTCGCCGAGCACGCCGTTCAGAGCGTCAACCAACCGTTCCCACTCTTCCATCTCGTGCTCGGTGTGGTCGATGGGGTCGTCGTTGGGCCAACCGCCCCGGTCATGTACCTTTGGCATGTATTGCTCCTCCCGGAGTGGTGATGGGCACATCGTAAATGTGATGCACCCTGTTGGCAAGGGGCTCTGATAGTTCCTTGTCCTTGCTCAAAGTGATTGGGGCAAGCGGTCCTTCGCCTGGTCCCCCGATGTATCGGGGAGGGAGACTCGCGGTTCCGGTCGGAGCTCAGCATGAGCGGACAGGTGAGATGGCTGGCGATTCGGACTCCAAGAATCTCAACCGCACTCCAGATCGACAGCTCATGGTGCATCCGTCGAACAACGACCCCTCAACAACCGTTCTCTATTGGCCCGAAGCTGTTCGCTATCGGTCAGAGGCTGTTCGCTGTCGGTCAGAGGCTTCTCCTCATACGCCCACATCTTGGCCACGTCGATGGCGCGCATGAACTCCACGTTGGGGAAGGTCTTGATGTGCTCAATTAGGCGCTCCAGCATCAGCAGCCGGCCCGGCCGGCCGATGTACTGGGGGTGCATGGTCAGGGTGAAGGCCCGGCCGTAGCGGTACAGACCTTCGAACTCGGCGGCCCAGGTTCCGTAGACCTCGTCGGGGTTACGCATGGGACCGAGCCGGTTGGCAACGGGGGCATAGACAAAATTTGGCGCGTCGTCCAATAGCCAGTGGATGGGCAGTTCAACGAGGCTCTTGCCGTTGGCCTCCGACTTCACCACGTACGGCGCGTCGTCCCCCATGAGGCTGCTGTCGTAGACGAACCCTTGGTCGGTGAGCAGTTCCAGGGAGTGCTCGCTAAGTTCCCAACTGGGAGAGCGGTAACCCAGAGGCTTTTCTCCGGTGATGCCGCTTAGGATACGAATGCCCGATTCGATAACCTCGTTCTCCTGCTCCCGGGTGAGCGTCGATGGCGGCTCATGCATGTAGCCGTGGTGGGCGACTTCGTGGCCCCGGCGAGCAATTTTCTCGACCATCTCTACATGGGTCTCCGCCACGTAGCCCGGCACGTAGAAGCTGGCCGGGATGGAGTGGGCGTCCAATATGTCCAGGATGCGGGGCGTGGCGACCGAAGGGCCGTACTCGGCCATGGACATGAGGCTGGGGTGGTCTTTGAAGCTGGGGTCTCGGTTCAACCAGGACGATACCCCGTCCACGTCGAAACCGAGCAGCACGACGCACTGGGTCTCACCTGGCCATATTCCCGACATGGTGGTTCCCTCCGGACTGAGTCTGAATGTAGGCTATTCTAGCCCAGGGAGGGATGGCTGGGAAAGAGAGGTGGTTCGACGAGTTCACCACGAATGGCATCGGGGGTGGAATGGTTTGATATTTGGAGTTTGGTTGATGGGGGTAGAGGCGTCCCGATGAATCGGGACGCCCTGCCCGCTCGATTCAGACGGGTCCCCCGATGTCCCGATACGATCGGGAGGGAGACTCTCGACCTCTGGTCGGAGCTGCAGGCCAAGAACCGTGCTAAGATTGCGCCACAGAATTCCGGCGGGGTCAGACCCGGTGTCGCTAATTTGGATGGAGGCAAAGCGTCATGGCTATGGCTTCAAGCCAGAGATATAAGGACCTGTACGTAAATCTGTCCAAGGGGCAGATCAGCAGAGAAATTTTCGTTAACGAGGAGATCTACCAGCGGGAGTTGGAGCAGGTCTTCGCCCGGTCTTGGTTGTTTGTCGGCCACGAAAGCCAAATCGCAAAGCCGGGCGATTACTTCATCTCTGGTATGGGTGAAGAATCGGTGATTCTCTGCCGGGACCGGGAGGGTGCGGTCCATGCGTTTCTGAACTCCTGCCGGCACCGGGGCATGAAGGTGTGCCGCTACGACGAAGGCAACACCCCGGTTTTCACCTGTCCTTACCATGGTTGGAGCTACGCCACCAGCGGCAAACTGGTAGGCGTGCCTTACTTCAAGAGCGCCTACCACGAGGAGATTGATAAAACCCAATGGGGCCTGATTGAAGTTGCCCAGTTGTTCATCTACAAGGGGACGATATGGGCTACTTGGGACGAAACTGCGCCGCCGTTCTTGGAGTACCTGGGCGACTTCAAGATGTTTTTGGACCTAAGCCTGGACTCCTGGGACGGGAGAGAGGGAGGTACCGAGATTATCGGCGGGGTCCAGAAGTGGATGATTCCCTGCAACTGGAAGTTCCCGGCGGAGAATTTCAGCGGCGACAGCTACCACAACATCAGCCACCGCTCGGTGGACATGGTGGGGATTGGCCCCAGCGGCTCCGGCCTGCGGGACATGAATGAGCGGATCCAGGCGCGGCGGCTGCATATCTTGTTCCCGGAGAGGGGGCATCATACGGGCGCGTACGTGCTTCCCAAGGGTGATCCCACTCCGTCGGCCTATCAGGACTCGCCGGTGGTGTCGGAATACTTCGCTCATTGCGAGGAGGAACGGCGGCGCCGAAGGGGCGAATGGGCAAGATTAGTGGGCAGCCCCGGCGAGGTCTTCCCCAACACGGCCCTCCATCCGAGGCAGCCGCGCACCATGGCCGTCTGGCACCCCAGGGGGCCGCATCAGACCGAGGTTTGGCGTTGGTATCTGGTGGACCATGACGCGCCCGACGAGGTCAAGAATTTCTTGCGGGAATACTACATCCGGTATTCCGGTCCCGGCGGACTGACTGAGCAAGACGATATGGAAAATTGGAACTACGCTCACGCGGCCAGCCGAGGGACCATTGCCCGGTGTTACCCCTACTCATACGAGCAGGGCCTGGGGTACGAGAAGGCGGATTTCGAGATCGATGGGCTGAAGTTCCCCGGCTTGGTCACGGACCTGACCGAAGCCAAGTCCAGCGAGGACAATCTGCGGAACCTCTACCGCCGCTGGGCGGACTTCATGGACGCCGACAGTTGGGACACCCTGGCCAACTGGAGAAATGGCAACAGTCCGTAAACCAGCTCGCTCGCGGTTGATTGACTGACGGCCCCGATTCTATCGGGGCTGAAAGCTACGCCCCCACGGCGGGAATCACGTCTCGCGCCAGAGCCTCAAGGTGCTCCATGTCGTCGAAGGCCGGGTTGAGGAGCACCATTCCCGCTCCCTCTTTGGTGACCTTGGCCAGTTCATCCGTACATTTGGCGGCGGAGCCCCAGACTGACACCTGGGAGGCCATGTCGGCGTTGCCGTGCCGCTTCCCGAACCATTCCTTGAGACGGCCTTCGGCGCTTTTTTCGTCATTGTCCAACGCAACGTAGACCCGCTTGGAAATGGCGAAGGACTGGGGGTCCCGGCCTGATTCCTCCAGGTACATCCGAACCTGGCCCACGCCGGCGATGAAGCTTTCGGTGTTGGAGGAACCGGCGCCCATCCAGCCGTCGGCGTGGCGGATAGCCCGCTTGAGGGCGTTGGTGTGCCGGGCGCCCAGCCAGATAGGAGGGTGGGGTTTCTGCACGGGTTTGGGTTCCATCTTGATGCCGTCAAGCTGCCAGAACTCGCCCTGGAAATGGGCTTCGGGCTGGGTCCACAACGCCTTCATGACGTCGATAATCTCGGTGAACTGGCGCACCCGTCTCTCAGGGGTGATTCCGAAGGGGCGGACATCTTCGGGATTCCCGCCCAAGCCCAGCCCCACCACCAGCCGGCCGGCGCTCATGTGGTCCAGGCTGCCCAGGCTCTTGGCCAGCTGCACCGGGTTGCGCAAGGGAGCTACTATCACCGAAGTGCCCAGCCCACCCGTTCCGTGATGGCGACCAGGTATGAAAGCAGGGTCACAGGCTCCAAGATGGGAACGGTTCCGGTGATGGCTTCTTGAGTCCAAATGCTTTCGTAACCCAAAGCTTCGGCCCGTTTCGCCCACCTCCTGATCAACGGCATGTCGATGGGACCGTCAAAGAACACCTGGGGAACGGATATGCCCCAACTTACTTTTCCGGCCATTTTTTTGTCTCCTCAGTTACGGAACATGAGTGGGACCAAAGCCACCAGGGTTCCCAGAGGTTGACCACTGACGGCTACACCACCCTGGCGGGAATAACGTCGAAACCCGTGTACGGGCGCAGGACCTCTGGAATCACCACCGAGCCGTCGGGCTGCTGGTAGTTCTCCATGATGGCAATCATGACCCGGGGCAGGGCCAAGCCCGAGCCGTTCAGAGTGTGTGGCAGGCGGGGACGGCCGCCCTCTTCGGCCCGGTAGCGGATGTTGGAGCGGCGGGCCTGGAAGTCGGTGCAATTTGAGCAGGAACTGACCTCCAGCCACTCCTGACATCCGGCTGCCCACACTTCGATGTCGTAGGTCTTGGACGAGGCGAAACCCATGTCGCCGGTGCAGAGTTGCAGCACCCGGTAGGTGAACCCCAGCTTCCGGCAGACATCCTCGGCGTCGTCCACCAGTTGTTCCAATTCCTGGTTGGAAGTCTCGGGGTCCACGAATTTATACATCTCAACCTTGTTGAACTGGTGTACCCGCTTGATGCCTCTGGTGTCCCGTCCCGCCGCCGCCTTCTCCCGCCGGAAGCAGGGGGTCTGGGCCACGTACTTGATGGGCAGGTTGTTGGCGGGAATAATCTCATCCCGGTACAGGTTGGTGATGGGCACCTCGGCGGTGGGGATAAGCCAGAGGTCGTCTTCGTCGTCGTGGTAGAGGTTGTCGGCGAACTTGGGCAGGTTGCCCGAGCCCTCCATGATTTCCCGTTTCACCACCGCCGGTAGGCTGACCTCGGTGTAGCCGTGCTCTTGGGTGTGGAGGTCCAGCATCCAGGAGATTAGCGCCCGCTCCAGCTTGGCCCCGGCCCCCAGGGTGGTGTAAAACCGGCTACCGGCCAGTTTGGTGCCCCGTTCAAAGTCGATGATGCCTAGTTGCGGACCCAGGTCCCAGTGGGGTTGGAGGTTAAAGTCCAAGACCGGGGGCTCGCCGTTCTGGCGGACGATCTTGTTGCCTTCCTCGTCGTAGCCCACGGGCACGTCCGGTTGGGGCAGATTGGGCAATTCCAGCAATAAAGCGTTAATTTTGTCGCCGAGGTCTTTGGTTTGCTGGTTAAGGGCGTCGGCCTGGTCGCCGATTTCCCGCATCTCGGCCCGTACCTCTGCCGAGGCCTCCTGGCCCTGGGAACGCATGCGCCCGATTTCTTTGCTGACCCGGTTGCGCTCGGCGTTCAATTCGTCGCGCTGGGTGATGGCGCGGCGTATCTGGGTGTCCAGTTCAAGGACCACGGTGATGGGGTCCTCTTCGCCCCTGGTCTGCAGGGCACGGCGCACCTCATTCGGGTTTTCTCGGATGTGTTCGATTGAAAGCATGGCTAACTTTGAAGATTACCTGTTCTCCGGCGAAGGCGTGGTTAACTTTGAAGGTTACTTGTTCTCCGATCAATTGAAAACATGGCTGTCTCTGACGAGGGATTATTCCCCGTCAGGTATTGAAGAGTCCTCTTCGGTTGTGTCGTCCCTTTGGGACCGCATCTGGGGGAATAGGAGCACGTCGCGGATGGACGGCTGCCCGGCCAACAGCATCACCAGCCGGTCGATGCCGATGCCCAGGCCGCCCGTCGGGGGCATCCCATATTCCATGGCGATTAAGAAGTCGGGGTCCTGCCGGTCAAATTCTTCGTCCTCGTATAGCCGGCGGATTTGCTCTTGGGCTTCGAACCGCTCCCGCTGCGCCTTGGGGTCGTTGAGCTCGCTGTAGGAGTTGGCAATCTCCATGCCGTTGGCAAAAGCCTCGAACCGCTCCACAAATCCGGGAGCACCGGGCTTGGCCTTGGCCAAAGGAGACATCTCCTCCGGATAGTCCAAGACAAAGGTGGGCTGTATCAGATGGGGCTCCACGAAGGTGGACAGCAGTTTGTCGATGAGGCGGCCCCGGCTCTCCAGCACGGTCGTGTCGACCCCCAGATCACCAGCCTTTTTGCGCAGGGCCTCGTCGTCGTAGGACTCCAAGTCGATGCTGCTGCGGTTGTGCAGCTCCTCGCGCAGGCTCACCCGCTGCCAGGGCGGCGTGAAATCGATGACATTCTCACCCACGGTCACCCGGGGAGAGCCGTTGACTTCGGTGGCGATGGCGGAAATCATCTCTTCGACCATGGCCATCACGTCGTTGTAGTCGGCGTAGGCCTCGTAGCTCTCCAGCAGGGTGAACTCCGGGTTGTGGTCTTGGTCGATGCCCTCGTTTCGGAAGACCCGTCCAATCTCGTAGACCTTGTCGAAGCCTCCGATGATCAGCCGCTTCAGGTAAAGCTCGGTGGCGATGCGTAGGTAGAGTTGCTGGTCCAGGGCGTTGTGGTGGGTGACGAAGGGCTTGGCGTGGGCCCCGGCGGCCACCGGCACCAGGATGGGAGTGTCCACCTCCAAGAAGCCCCGGTCGTCCAGGAACCGGCGGATGCCGCTGATAACTTTGCTTCGCAGTGCGAACACCGGCATAATCTCCCGGTTGGCAATCAGGTCCAAGTAGCGCTGCCGGTAACGGGTCTCAACGTCGCGCAGCCCGTGCCATTTCTCCGGCAGGGGGCGCATGCCCTTGGCGGTGACGGTCAGTTCCAGGGCGTCGATGGTAATCTGGCCGGTGCGGGTCCGGATCAGGTTGCCCCGGACGCCCAGATGGTCGCCAATGTCCAGTATATTGATGAGGTCGAAATCGGATTTGAGGTAATTCTTGCGAAGCAGTACCTGAATGGCGCCGGATGCGTCCTGGAGGTCTATGAAAGCGGCTTTGCCCATGGTGCGAATAGAGATGGCTCGGCCAGCTACCGACATGTCGAGGGCGTTCTCTTCTGGTTGTTTCCCAGATTCCACGGCCTCGAAAATCTCAGCCGCGGTGAAATTGTTGCAGCTACGGTGGAAACGGGCTGGGTAGGGGTCAATGCCGTTAAGCCGGAGCAAGTCTAGCTTGGCGGCCCGGTTTTTCAGCAGTGTGTCTTCTCGGTCTGCCATCAAGTCCTAGGAGCCCGGGGAGGCTGGTGGGCGGTCCGGCTGAAATTTTCTGGTGAAAAAGCTAGGGAAAACAGCGAAATGCGTCATCTCTCCTGAGTAGCGATTGTAATGCCGGGCCCATGCCTTGTAAAGGAATCGCCAACCCCATCAGGCTCGTTTTTAAGTCTGTTGACAGCTACTCTATTTGACAACGTTTATATAGCTCATTAATATTCTTTATGTGTTAGCCACAAACCCCATTGCTATTTGGAATCCCAACGCCGGCTTCACTTGAGTCCGTCCCCGCGGGGCCTGGACTGGCCGGCGGCCCCACTGGGTTTTCTTGTAGTCCCGGGAACTGATCCCCCGGTCTCTCTCCCTCCCAGCGCCGCCCTACGCCTCACCAGCCCCAGGTAAGCCGTTGGACTACCAAGGTTTTGATGGTCATCCAACTGATCTTATGACGTTGCGCCCCGTGGCCGGCCCTTAGGCCCGTGGTCAGATGGATAGCCCAGGTCCCTTGGGAAGTGGAAGGAGGAATGGAATCTTGATGCGGGTATCGCGGGTGGGCCGGCTCCTAATTGGGTTTGTGTTGCTTATTGTTGCTTGCGGCGGCAGCGATGCCCCCGTGCTCAGAGTCGGCGGCATTCCAGACCAAGACGCCTCCAGACTTGCCCGGCGATACGACGGGTTTGCGGAATATCTTTCCCAAAAGCTGGGAGTGACGGTGAAATATGTTCCCAGCGCCGACTATGCAGCGGTGGTGACTGCTTTCCAGCAGGGAAACCTACATCTGGCTTTCTTTGGAGGTCTGACCGGCGTGCAGGCCCGGCTGCGCGACCCAGGCGCCCAGGCCGTCGCCCAGCGTGAGCACGACGCCGAATTCCACTCCAAGTTCATCGTCCGCCACGATGTGCCGGCCAGCTCTCTGGAAGAGCTGGCGGGTCTGGCGGGCGATTTGACCATCACCTTCGGCAGTGAGAACTCCACCTCGGGCCATCTCATGCCCCGGTTCTTTCTGCGCCAAGTCGGCTTGGACCCGGACTCCAGCTTCAGATCGCTGCCCAATTACTCGGGTTCTCACGACCTCACCTGGCGGCTGGTAGAGAGCGGAGCGTTCGATGTTGGGGCGTTAAATGAGGACGTATGGGAACGGGCGGTGCGTAAAGGCTCGGTGGACACCAGTAAGGTCCGGGTGCTGGAAACCACTCCGCTGTATTACGACTACAACTGGACCGCCGCCTCGTCGTTGGACCGGGAGTTTGGCGCCGGGTTCACCCTGAAAGTTCAAGAAGCGCTCCTGGCATTGAGTACCGAAGAACACCGTGAGATCTTGGACCTGTTCAGCACTGAACGGTTTATCACGACCGAGAATGACAACTACCGGGCCATCGAGAAGGTGGCCCGGGGCTTGGGAATCATCAAGTGAGCCGCGCCGCGACAATGAGCAATAAAAGCGACACACCAGATTTGCCTATGCCTCCCAATAGCGCCGCACCGCCCATCGTCGAGGGCCGCGGTCTTGGCAAATCGTTCGGCCCACTCACCGCCCTGGCGCCCCTTGACATTGCCGTTGGTCCGGGAGAGCGGGTGGCTCTGGCCGGTCCCAGCGGCAGCGGTAAGACGACCCTGCTCTACATCCTGGCGGGGTTGATTCCGCCGGACCGGGGACAACTTTTTTTGGGCTCCAGGTCCATTACAGACCTCCGGCCCGGAAGGGAACTCTCGGAGACCGTAGGCTTGGTCCAGCAACAACTGGACCTGGTCCCCCAGTTGCCCGTGGTGCAGAACGTGCTCGCCGGGCGATTGGGCCAGTGGGGCTTTCTTCGCTCGTTGGCATCACTCTTCTCAGCCCGTGACCGGGGAACAGCCTTTGAAGCACTTTCACGCTTGGGCATCGCCGACAAGATCGACGAGCGCACCTCCCAGCTTTCAGGAGGGGAGCTGCAACGGGTGGCCATCGCCAGGTTGATGCTTCAGGCCCCCCGGATCATCCTGGCGGATGAACCGGTTTCTTCTCTGGACCCAGCCCGCGCCGAGGAGATCTTGGGGCTGCTAACGGAATTGGCGGCCGGCTCAGGCCGCGTCATGGTGGCCAGTCTCCATGCCCCTGACATGATCAGAAAGTACTTCTCCCGCGTGATCGGTCTGCGGGAAGGGATTCTCCAATTCGACATCCCGGCCTGGGAGTTGACCCCTCCGGTGATCGAGGCCCTCTATGATCTGGACAGGGACTCCCAAAGCTAGGAGGGCGGCCAGGTTTCTTGAAACCCGGCGGCTGCTGACCCTGGTCCTGGCTGGGGCCCTGATCTGGAGCCTGGCCGGTGTGGATTGGGGCGGCGGCATCATTCACACCGGCGGCGGCAACGCCCTCAAGGATTTCTTCCTCGCCCTGTTCCCGCCGGAGCTTTCCCCCGGTTTTCTGAAGTTGGCCCTCGCCGCGAGTTGGCAGACGGTGGTCCACGCCGTGGCGGGAATTACCCTGGCGGTGGTAATCGGCCTGCCTTTCGGGGTTGTCGCCTCCGGGTCCCTGGGGAATCCCGGCCGTTCACGCTTGGCCATAGCCGTGTCCATCCGTTTTGTCCTAGCGGTCATGCGCGCCATCCACGAGTTGGTCTGGGCAGTCTTGTTCGTTACCGCCTTCGGCCTATCGTCCCTGGCGGTGGTGCTGGCCATCGCCATTCCCTACGCTGGAATACTGGGGCGCATCTACTCCGAGTTGCTCGATGACGTTCCGCAAGGGCCCTTGGACGGCCTGCGTTCCTCCGGGGCCTCTCCGGCCAGGGTGCTGTTCTACGGCCGGCTACCCATGGTCCTGACGGACATGCTCGGTTACAGCTTCTACCGGTTCGAGTGCGCCATCCGGGCCGCCGCCATCATGAGTTTCGTGGGCATCCGCGGGCTGGGCTTTGAGATACAGCTTTCGCTGAACGATCTGCTGTTCAGCGAGGTTTGGACCCTGCTGTTATTCCTGGTGGGACTCGTGCTGCTGGTGGACTACTGGAGTACCAGGGTGCGTAGAAGTTTCGGGTCATGACTGGGCCGAGGTCTACCTTGCGGGAAGTGGCGCTGGGAAGGCGAAGGCTCACCTTTGCCAGGGCCTCCCTCTATGGTTTTGTGGCCCTTTCGGTGTTGTCGTGGGTCTACATACTGGTGGGGGCGGACAGCGGGCTGGACGACTTCTTTTCTGGCCAGGCTTGGGGTAACGCCGGCAGCTTCCTCCGCCAACTTTCAGGGCTGGATGACGCAGGGAGACCTGCCTTTCTTGAGCCGGGCCGATGGGTGGAGACGGGAAAGCTGGCCTACAAGACCCTGTTGATGAGTGTGTTGGCCATCAGCTTCGCCGGTGTGGGAGTGGCGCTTACCTTCTTGCCAGCGGCGCGAAACGTGAGCAACGGGGAGTTGGGTGGCCGACCCTCGGCCGGGCTGGGTGCGCTGTATCACACGCTCCGGCTGGTCTTCGCCGTCACCCGGGCCGTCCCGGAACTGGTATGGGCGATGGTCATCGTGTTCTTCTTGTCGCCGGGGGTTTTGCCGGGGGCCGTTGCCCTGGGGCTGCACAACTACGGGATCGTGGGCAAGCTCTCGGCGGAGGTGGTGGAGAACATGGACCCCGGCCCGGCGCGGGCGCTGCGTTCTGCGGGCGCTCGGAATCTACAGATGCTGGCCTACGGAATCATACCCCAGGCCATACCCCAGTTTCTGACCTACCTGCTCTACCGCTGGGAGGTGGTGATCCGCACCACCGTGGTGGTGGGCTTTGTCAGCGCCGGCGGTCTGGGCCGGGAGTTCAGGCTTAGCCTCAGTTTCTTCCAGTACACCGACGTGGCCCTGATCATCATCTGGTACTTGGTCCTGGTCCTGGCGGTGGACCTGCTCAGCGCCGGGCTGCGGCGCATGGTCCGGACGGGTTAGGCGAGGAGCCGGACCCTAGATGGTCACCCTAGACGGTCACCGGGTAGATGACCTGAATGACCTTGTTCTCCCGGAGGCCGTCGAAGTAGGGTTGGGGCCGGTCCGGGTTTTGCAGCCAGCGGCGGACGAAGTAAGCGCACAGGTTGGACAGTTGATTGCCAACCGAGTGTTCCGGTTCCACGAAACAGAAATTCTGCAGCAAGCTGGTGGCGTCCATTCCTTCGTCGGAGCGTAGGAACTCGGTCATGAACCGGGATTCCACAGAGGTCCCGGCTTGGGCGACCACCAAAGCAAAGTTGGAGATGGGCAGTGCGCCCTGCATGACCTCGTCCGGCGAAAGACTGGACATGTTTAGTTCATCCAAGAACATGCTGAGGGCGAAGAGAAACTTGCTTACCACGGGTTCGGTTGGGGACTCCCACATAGCCATCGGCGAATCGCCAGCAGCTTTGGCTTCGGCGAATTCATTTTTGTTGATGTATGAGGTGATTACCGGGGTTTCGCGCCGGACCAAGATGCCCAGGCAGTCTTGGATCAACTCGCTCCTTTTGAGCGGAGGCCATGAGGCGAAGTAGCCCAGGCCCTGGTAGACGTCCACCGGTCGAATCTCGGTAGGGGCGCCATGTTCGCCCAGCGGATTGCCGAAATGACGCCGGCAGAGGGCGCTAAACTCGCCGTTCAATGAGATTGATTGGCTTTCATGCACCAACAACCCCGTGTAGACCAAGTGCGGCTGGGAAGGGTCGGCGGCACTGTTGCCGGTGTTGCCGGATTCCCCAACGTAGGTTAGGAACATTCTCCCGTCTCCAAAACAACCGCCGGAGGCCGCGCGCCCTCCGGGGTCGGCTCCTCCGGCGTTCTCTAGACTTTAACCAGTTCCCCAACCGGGGGATGGGTAGGGCTGCGAACTGCCCTTCCTTGGGGTCTACTCTTCCGTATCTCCTGCTTCGACTTCCTCTCCCTCTGCCAAGCCTGCTTCGCCCCCGATAACAACCTCTTCCACAACCCTGGGAAGCTCGATACGGGCGACCACCTCTTCGGAGTCGGTGAGAACCGTAGCATTTTCAGGAAGGACCAGGTCGGCCACGCGAATCACCGAGTCCGGTTCTTCCATGACCACCAGGTCCAATTCGATTTGGCTGGGCATCTCCAAGGGTAAGGCCTGAACGTCAAGGGTGCGAAGCTGCTGCATCACCGTTCCGCTGACGCTGCGGGCCCCTTCGGACTCGCCGGTTAAAATGATTGGGACCTGCGCAGTGACCGGTCGGCTCACGTCGACGGCCAAGAGGTCTACGTGCAACAGGTCGTCACGCCTCGGATCCCATTGAATCTCCCTGGCGAAGGCCAGGTGGGTATTGGACTCGCCCGGGACGGTAATGGTGATGGGGGTTGCGCCGCCGGCCTGGGACAGGACATGTATCAACCGAGAGGCCTGGCACTGCAGAGCCCGGGGCTCCATGCCGGGGCCGTAAAGGTGCACCGGCACGATTCCGGCACGGCGCAGGCGCCTGACTTTTTTACCGGTCAACTCTCTCTGGTCCAGTTCAAGTTGGATTGCGTTGGTGGTCATGCGACGATGGTCTCCGTTGATGTGAATAATGCCGTTCCCCAGAGGGGCGTGCGCAAATCGGACGGTTGGGGATGGTTGGTTCCAGCCGCCTAATAATAGCACCCGCCACCTAGAAAGTGAAAGGCGCAGGCGGCCGCGGCAGCGCACAGCGGCGATTGTTGACATTCGGTTTATCATGGGTTTGGACTCTGACCGGAGGAGGAAAGATGGCGTCTCATTCATTGGGGCTTTCCCTTCACGAAGCGGCGCGG
This sequence comes from Dehalococcoidia bacterium, assembly GCA_965237595.1. Classification (GTDB taxonomy): domain Bacteria; phylum Chloroflexota; class Dehalococcoidia; order Lucifugimonadales; family UBA3495; genus UBA9611. Next base: position 167,250 of record CBDEFY010000004.1, read on the forward strand.
AACATGGGCGTGTCATTTACCCAGGAGTATGAGCCCGAGGATCGGACCGTCAAGGTCAACGGGATGAACTTCCACTACCTGGAGTGGGGAAACCCCGCCAACCCAACCGTGTTCATGCTCCACGGGGTCTCGCAGCAGGCCCATAGCTGGGACTTCGTTAGTCTGGCCCTCTCTTCGGCTTACCACGTCATGGCCTTGGACCAGCGTGGCCATGGCGATACCGACTGGGCGCCCGACGGTAATTACTCCATCGACGCCATGCAGGCGGACATCGACGGCGTCATTGACGCTTTGGGCTTGGACGATTTCAATCTTATTGGCCACTCCATGGGCGGGCGGAACAGCTTCATCTGGGCCTCATGCCACCCGGAAACCCTGCGGTCGCTGACGATTGTGGACACCGGCCCAGAGACCCAACGCCGCGGCCAAGACCGCATCCGGCAATTCAGAGAACTTCCCAATCACTTGGACAGTTTTGAAGAGTTCGCCGAACGAGTGAAGGAGTACACCGGGCGGAGTGAAGAACAGGTTCTGGGCTCCCTCAAGTACAGCATCCGTGAGATGCCGGACGGCAAATGGGCCTGGAAATGGGACCCGGAAACCCGCAACCGGGGCCGAGGCGATCCTGTGTGGCCCACCGCGCGTTTGTGGGAATGCGTCAAGGCCGTAGACTGTCCGTCTCTGGTCTTGCGGGGCAGCCGCAGCGACATCTTTGCCGAGGAGACGATGGCCAAGATGGGCCAGGTGATGGGCGACTGCACAACCACGACCATCAAGGACGCCGGGCACTTGGTGCAGGGCGACAATCCGGCCGATTTCATCGTTGCGGCCCAGGAACTCTTGTCCCGGACCAACGGCTAGCGGGTTCCTCTAAGTAATTAGCCGGGGAATCAAGTCTCCCAGGGCGTACCCAATGCCCGCTGATATGGCCCCGATGGTCAGGATCTCCAGTCCTTGTAGCAGCGGCGAACGCTGCACCAACCGGCCCTTGCCGACGCCCAGAAAGAATAAAGCGGTTAGGGCGGCGACGACGGAGATGCCGATGGCTGCCCCGCCTTCTAGGAAGAAGTGGGGCAAGATGGGGATGACGGCCGCCAAGATGAAAGCCACTCCCATTGCGAAGGCGTCTTTCAAAGGGTTGGTGGTCTCGTCGGGGCTGAATCCCAGTTCCTTCTCCACCAGGGTCCGCAGCCAAAGGTCTTTGTCTTCGGCAATCTCGTCGGCCAGGTGCCGGGCCTCTTGGTAGGTTTTGCCCTCCCGCTGGTAGAGGACCACCAACTCGGCCAACTCCTCCGCGGGGTTATCCTCCAACTCTTGGGCTTCCCTGGCAATCTCGGCCCGCTGCACGTCCTGCTCGGCGCGGGAGCCCAAGAATGCTCCCGTAGCCATCGACAGCATCCCCGGGAGGGCCGCGGCCAGACCGGCGACGAGCACGGTGGTCTGGTTCTCCACCGCAATGGCTACTCCGGTGACCAGAGCCAAGGTGCTCAACAGCCCGTCTTGGGCCCCAAAGACCACCTCGCGCAGGCGGCCTAGGCGGGCGACGCGCCACCGCGCCCGGTCGATCTCCATGGCCGCGCTGACGTAGGTCTCCATGGCCATCCCGTCGGTGGTGATCCCCAGTCCGCTGCCCGGCGTTGGGACGACTGCTTCGGAAGAGACCGAAACCTTGGGTTGACCGGCAGCGGCGGCGGCGGCCGTCTTGGCTTCCAACAACGACAAAGCGTTGGTGAAGACCTCCAAGTGGTGGCGCTCCCGGTCCATGGCCAGGGCGAAAGAATCGGCGGCGTCCTGGCGGCCTTCGTCCAGCGCGTCTTGAATCATCTTGGGATACATGGTGCTATATTCTTTGGACTCGCCCTCGGTCACGGTGCGCAGATTAACCGCTGTGGTGTTCAAACTGCCCGACACCCGTAGGTGGTTCATGCCGTGTATGGTCTCGGCTCCGGCCACCTCCTGGAAGACTTGGGCGACCTCGGGGTGGCCTTCTTCAAGGGCCCGATGGGCGTATGCGTTGTATTTCAAGTAAGCCAAAGCCTCGGAGACGATGGCCGACCAAAGGTTTCTGTCGGTCTTTGTCATGGACGGGGATTCTGAAGCCATGTTCGGTGTCCTTTATCAGTTCTGAGAGACTGCCAATCGTGCCCATATAGACTCGCAGCGGAGGTCCGGAGGGTGGTTGGACAGCACAATCTATTTTACCAGGCAGCTAGGAGGCTCGTAAGAAAGGCTGGTGCGGGTTATGACCGGCCGGTAGGAAGGGCAGCTGGCTATGTACGGTTGGATCAACCGCAGGTTCAGCCCCCGGAAGATGCGTGGTGGGCGACCATGCGCCAGCCATCTTCGTAGCGGGCGAACACGTTGGTGGCAAAGGTGCTGAAGTTGGTGGCCTGCCCCTGCACCACGCTGGTGATGCCCTCGACGCAGGTGACGCAGCCGAATTCTCCCTGGACCATCACGTTCAGGTAGCGGACCTGGAACTGCATCAAGTTGGTGTTCTCGAAGATACGGTCCCAGCTCTGGTGCACGGCGTCCCAGCCGACCAAGGGGGTCCATCCGGGATGCACGCACATGGCCCGCTCCGAGTTCTCCCAGACGCGGTCCATGGCGGAGATGTCCAACGCGGAGAAGGCGTCGTAGAACCGCTGGTTGGCGGCCTTGATCTCCTCGACAATCTCCGGCTCGGGCTGGGTCATGCCTATGTGCCCCGGCCGGCCCGGTTGGCCCAGTACTCCCAGGCTCGTTCCTGGAAGGTGGGGCGCATCTGGTTGGCCGACATCAGTTCAATCTCACCGGGCGACAGGTATTTGACCTCGCCCAATCGGAGGGACTCCAACAAAAGCCCGGCGTTTACTTGGAGGTAGGCCGAAGCCATCACGACCTCTCGTATGGACGTGCCGGCCACCAAACACCCGTGGCCCCGCATCAGCGACACCCGGCGTTCGCCAAGGCAGCGGGCCAGGTCCCGGCCCTGCTCCATGGTGGTGACCAGCAGGTTGGTGTCCTGGAAGTTGTCGCGGATGTCCCAGACCGGCAATTCCGGCCCGATGATGGCCGCCAGGTGAAACATCGGCCGTAGCGGAGTCTCGGTGACGCTGAATGGGACCACGGTGGGTGAATGGTTGTGCACGACGGCCATCACGTCCTCCCGCGCCTCGTAGACCCCGCCGTGGATGGGCCGCTCCGCATACATGTTGCGGCCCTGTTGGTCGATGGGGTCACCCTCCAGGGTGTATTCCATCAGGTCTTCCACATCCACCAGTTCTGGGGCACGCGACTGGGACAGGATGTACCGGTCCGGGCGTTCCGGGTGCCGGATGCTGACGTGGCCGAAAGCGTCGACCACACCTTCCCGGGCCAATATCCGGTTGGCGGTCACCAATTCTTGTATCTGTTCGTCGATGTTGTTCATAAACAAATTTCCTAAGCTAATAAAAAGGCCGGGAAGGTCACCCCTTGCCCGGCTTTTACCAACTCACAGACCGCTAGACCGCTCGTCCAAACAGAACGCGGCGAGCCGCCGAGCCGCCGCGCTGCCTAGTGCATGGGGGAGAACGAAGCGGGGACTAGGATCTTGTTCTCTTGGTTCACCAACCACTCTCTGGTGGGCGGCGGCCAGTGGGGATTCTTGAGGGCCTCGGCGCGGATGCTGTTGCGCTCTTCCAGATCCTTGTAGGGCCAGATGTGCACCCACTTGTTCAGCCCGCCGATATCCGTGTACATGGCGGCGGCCAAGGGGGAGTACTCCTCCCGGTGGGGGATGGCGTCGGCCCAGATGTCGATGACCTTGTTCATGCTGCCGGTCTTGTAGGTATAGGACCGCATCTCGTACAGATTGCCCAACGCCTGGTCTCCACCCATGGGCCGCATAAACGGCGCGGGGATGAATATCTCCGACTGCATATCAACGTACATGTCTGGGTCGTTGGGCGGCGGCCAATGGTCGTCCTTAGAGGCCTCGGCTCGGATCTGGTTGCGTTCTTCCACGCTCTCATAGGGCCAGACGTGGATCACCTGGTTCAGCGGGCCAATCTCGGTATGCCAGAAAGCTCCCAGCTTGGAATACTTCTCGCGGTAGGGCAGGGACGCGGCAAAATTTTCTTCGAACTTGGCGACGCTGCCCGGTTTTAGGGTATAGGTACGCACTTCGTAAATCATGGCGGCTCCTCTCCGGGGTCGATTACTTCCTGCTTGTGTTATTGATTCGTTCTGGCAGGCTCAAGACCAGATGGGTATGGAGTACGGCGACAGTGTAGCAAAACTGATTTGCCGGGGCAAACGGGGCAGTCCTACTGGCCCGCCGGGAGGATGACCACCTTGGCGCAATGCTGCTCCGCGGCCCGTAGCAACTCCGGGAAAGACTCAGATGGGTTGCCGATGGTCAGGATCACCGCCCAGATACCGGCGCGGGTCTCCCGGCCCAACCGGGACATGATCTCCTCGGTGTTCTTGCCGGTCAGCGCCAACTCGGCCCCGCCGGTGAAATCCCGCACGGCGTTCAAAGCTTCAGGCGTTCCTGCAACGTAGTCGGCATGTTTCAGCAGGCCGATGGTCGAGGCACCCAGTTCAGACGGCCGGTCAGGGTCTAGGGCGATGAAAGTCACGGCCCGTTCCCTGGCCGAGAAGGCCTCCACATAACTGCGGGTCTCCACAATCTGGCGGGCGTGGGTGGCCTCGTGGCCCGATACCCGTTCCACCAACTCAAGCAGGGTCAGGCCGGGAAAAGAGTTGTGGGGATTGGGCGGCGTCACCGGTTGGGACAATCGTTCTTCCGGCAGACCCGCCACCAGCCCGCGAAACCGTTGGAAGGTCTCGTCCAGATGGGCGATGTCCTTCTTCAGTTTCTCCTCGCGGCTGGTGAAGGGAGGCAGCATGTCCGTGGTCCCGGAGGAGATTAGTTCCAGCGCCTCCACGAAGCCTTCCGAGTCCAAGTCACCCCGGAACAACAGCCGCCGTCCCTTCCTCTGGTATCTTTTCACCACCGGCTCAAGGAGGCTATGGACGTTGCCGGGGCGTAGCGTTCAAATACCTCCCAGACCGACCAGCGGGAGCCCAAGAATGCGTCCTCAGCGTCCATTCCTTCCAGAGATTCGTGGAGAGCCTTGTGCCCTTCGTCCAGCCGCTCCAACACCCTCGCCCGCCGTTGGAGCAGGTTCAATTGTTTTCCTGTCGCCACTGTCCCTCCCTCAGATCGGCCTTAGCCGTGAAGTCATTTTAAAGCCGGCGCTCGTCCGGCGGAAGATGCGGCGGCTGACACGGCAAACCTAATTTCAGAAAGAATCCGCGGTGGTACAATTTTCTAGTACCACAATGAGCGAAGCTAGACAAAGAACCGCCACGCCTGCGGCCGGCCTCAACGGGGACTGGCTCACCAAGGACCGCCTGCGGAACCTCTTAAACGTCAGACGGCCCGGACACGATGAACCTGCAACGTCCGTCTACCTGCGGCCCGGCGATACTGCCGAGTCACCGGAATGGCGGGAGCGGCTGGCCCGTTTGGGTGGCACGCCGGAAGAGAATGGACGCCGGGAAGAGAATGGATGCGGAGTGGTCGGCCTTCGCGCCGGGGACCGGGGACCGGGCACTGGTCATCGCGCCGCCCTTCCCGGTGACCGAAAGCAGTCAACACGAGAGTTGGCACGAGGAGCCTCTCTGGTCTCTGGTGGACGCGGACTATATGGTGGGGGTGGTGCTGGTTCGCCTGGGCCGCTACTCGGTCGCGGTGTACCGGGGCGAGGGCTTGGCTTCATCCAAGACGGATTCGCGCTACGTGAAGGGCAAGCACCATGCCGGAGGGACGTCGCAACTCCGCTACACCCGGGTCCGGGAGGGCCAGATACGCCGGTTGTACGTGAAAGTGTGCGAGACTGTCCGCGCCCAGTTCGAACCGCTGGCTGGAGAGTTGGACTACGTGGTCTTGGGTGGAGAGAAGTTTACCCTGAACGGCTTTCTGAAAGTCTGCCCACGCCTGGACCAATACAAAGACATCACATTGAAGCGGAGATTGAATGTACGGGACCCCAAGCGCGACACCCTGGACGATCTGGGGAGCACGCTCCATGAGAGCCGGGTCTGGGGTATAAATTGGTGAATATTAGGGAGAGCCGGGTCTGGGGTATAAATTGGTGAATATTAGGGAGAGCCGGGTCTGGGGTATAAATTGGTGAATATTAGGGAGAGCCGAGTCTGGGGCCTTGATTGGTGGGCGTTGATGGTGAACATTGAGTGACGCTGAACTGGAAACCAATAATTCGCTTGAAGCAGTGGCCCCCGAAGCCCCGGCCCAGCAATGGAATAGCGGCCTGGGTGGTTTCGACGTTGCTGGTCCATTGCTGGAGTTCGACCGAGTCCGGGAGCAGATCGCCGGCTACACCAACACCGTTGTAGGCGGTGAGAGGGCGAGGACCCTGTCGCCCAACCGCGACCTGCTGGAGATTGCCACACGGCTGCAGGAGACCACCGAGGCCCGAGAGTACCTCGACCGGGGCGGGGCCCTGGAATTCGGGCCGGACCAGGACTTTCGAGAGTTATTTCAGCGCGCCCTGCTCGGTGGACTGCTGCGAGGTGAAGAGCTATTCGCAGTCAGGGAGTTGCTCCGGGCAGCCCGCTACAACCGCACCGAACTGGGCCGCCACGACGAGATTCCGCTCCTGACCAGCGTCTCGGAAAACATCCCCGAACTTGGCGACTTGGAAAGGGCCATCTCCGGCGCCATCAGCCCGGCGGGAGAGGTGCTGGACAACGCCAGCCCCGTGTTGCACAACCTGCGCCAAGACGCCCGCCAGGCCCAGAACCGGCTCAACGAGATTATGGAGCGCAACCTGCGCCGTCTGCAACGGGCCGAGGTGGTCCAAGAACCGCTGATTACCCAGCGCAACGGCCGGATGGTCCTGCTGATAAAGGCCGAGCTCCGGGCCAGGGTGCCCGGCATCGTCCATGACGTGTCCGACACCGGGGCAACGGTTTTCGTCGAGCCCATGCCGGCCATCGACATGGGCAACCGTTGGCGGGAGGCCAGGTTGGCCGAGGAACGGGAAGTGGAGCGGGTGCTGCGGCAGTTGTCCGGGATGGTCGGACTTTCGGGGGAAGACCTGCTGCTGACCCTGGACCTGATGGCGCGCCTTGACCTCGACATTGCTAAGGCACGTTACTCGGCCGCCACGGATGCGGTGGCCCCGTGGGTGGCCGACCAAGAATTGGCCATTCGGCACTTGAGATTGGTCCGGGCCCGCCACCCGCTGCTCACGGGCAAGGTGGTGCCGGTGAGCGTCGACCTGGACCGGGACCAAGGGGTGATGCTAATCACCGGCCCCAACGCTGGAGGCAAGACCGTAACCCTGAAAACGGTGGGTCTATTGGCCATGATGGCCCACGCCGGCCTGCACGTGCCCGCCGAAGAGGCCCACTTCCCGCGGTTCGACGGCGTCTACGCGGACATCGGCGACCAGCAGAGCATCCAACAGTCCCTGTCCACCTTCAGTTCTCACATCACCAACTTGAAGTCCATCATGTCCCGGGCGACGGTACATTCGCTGGTTCTGGTGGACGAGTTGGGCACCAGCACTGACCCAGAGGAAGGTTCTGCCCTGGCCAGCGCCGTCCTCCGTTATTTCCAGAAGATTGGCGCCTTCGTGGTGGGCACCACCCATCACCGGGGCGTCGCCAGATTTGTACAGGACGAACCGGGCATGGTCAACGCCAGCGTGGACCTGGATCCCAACACCCTAGAGCCCACCTACCACGTCACCCTGGGCCTGCCGGGCCGGAGCTACGCGCTGACCATCGCAGCCAGGTTGGGAGTGCCGACTGAGGTCATCGAAGACGCCCGCAGCAGCATTTCTTCCGTGGAGCAGGCTACCGAGAGCCTGCTGCAGGAGCTGCAGCAGGAACGCCGGGTGGTGGACGAGCTGCGGGAGGAAGCCGAACTTTCCCGGGCCGAGGCGGTGCGCCAACGGCGGGAACTGGACGACCAATTGGCGGACGTGGAAACGACCAAGGCCAATTTGGTGGAGGAATCGCGACAGGAGTTGCAGCGCCGCATCGGCGGGATACTGGACCGGCTGGGGAAGGCGGAGCGTACCCTGGCGAACGCCGAGTTACGGGGAATCACGGAGTCACAGGAAATTGCCGAGTCGCGTCAGGAGATTCAGGCCCGCCGGACCGAGGTCCGCGAGGTACAGCGACAACTGGATTCGCCAGCTTGGGCGCCTATCGAAGTCGAACGGGTACCCTGGCAGTCCAGCTTGAAAGAGGGGGACCGGGTCTACATCCGCGGCATCGCCCAGCCGGTGGAAGTCATCTCGCCGGCCGATGGCCAGGACCGCGTGGAGGTGCTGCTGGGGACCATGCGGGCCAAGATCCCGGTGTACCAATTGGAGCGTCAGGCCGAGGGTCACCCGGCAGTGGCAGCCAAGGGGGTGTACCTGGACCGCGCGCCCCGCAAAGGCTCCAGCACCGAGTTGGACCTTCGCGGCCTGCGGGTGGACGAGGCCCTTATTCGGGTGGACGAGGCCCTCAACGACGCCGCATTGGATGGGGCCGGCTCGGTCAGGATGATTCACGGCAAGGGCACCGGAGCGCTGCGCCAGGCCATCCGGGAATATCTGGGCGGCCACCCATTGGTGATGTCGGCCCAAGACGGTGAAGGGCCAGGCGGGGACGGCGTTACGGTGGCAGAGTTGGAGTAGCCGGGGTTGGCCTTAGCCATCTTCGACCGTCGTGTTTGAACAGCCAGGCGAGAATTTAATTCATTGGGACCTGCCCACCTAACCAATATAATCAGGCGCACTGAAAGGACTCCGTTTTGGTTTGATTAAACAGAATCCGTCGCAAACGCAAATTCCCTCATACGTTGGCGTCCTGTTACAAGCGAGAAATGCCGTCTAGCGAACTAGCTGCTCCGGAGGTTCTTCCAGCTGAACTCCTAGCTGCAATATCCGCAGTACAAGGAGTGCGAGTTGTGTTGATTACCGGTGCGGGTTGCTCAGTCGAGCCTCCGACCAACTTGCCGCTGGCTAGCCGATGTTCGAGAGATGTGCATCGGCGTCTCGTTGACTGAGGTGGACCCCAAAATTCGGACAGGTGGCTAAGAGAGAGTCCCGCTCCTAAAATAGGACGGAAACAAGGAGCAGGACATGAAGCAAACACGTAAGAAGCACAGGCCAGTCTTCAAGGCCAAAGTGGCTTTGGCCGCGCTCCAGGGGGAGCACACCATTGCAGAGCTGGCCAGCCGGTTTGAAGTCCACCCGAGCCAGATCCATGCCTGGAAGAAGGCCTTGACTCAGGGGGCGCCGCACCTCTTTGAAAATGGTGGTGGACGCCAGGAGAAGGACCAAGAGGTCCTCACTGCCCAGCTCTACCAACAGATTGGGCAGCTCAAGGTGGAACGGGATTTTTTGTCACGGAGCTTCGGGTTGTGAGCCGGTCCCAACGCCGGGCCATGATTGACCGAGAAGAACCGAAGCTGTCTCTGGTGCGCCAGTGCGCCTTGCTGGGTATCAGCCGCTCCTCGTTGTACTACCTGCCAACCGAGGCCGGCGCCGAGGACTTGGAGTTGATGGCCCTCATAGACCAACAGTACCTGAAGACACCTTTCTACGGATCCAGAAGGATGACTGCCTGGCTCAGCAATCACGGACACCAGGTCAACCGCAAGCGGGTCCGCCGGCTGATGCAGCTGATAGGCCTGGAGGCCATCTACCGGCGTCCCAACACCAGCAAGCCAAACCCAGGGCATAAGGTCTATCCGTACTTGCTCAGGGGGCTGGAGATCAACCGGGTCAACCAGGTGTGGGCCACCGACATCACCTACATACCCATGGCTCGGGGTTTCCTCTACTTGGTGGCCATCATGGATTGGCACAGCCGCTACGTGCTGGCCTGGCGGCTGTCCAACACCCTGGAGGTAGACTTCTGTGTTGCGGCTCTGGAAGAGGCCTTGAGCAAGGGTCGGCCACAGATCTTCAACACCGACCAGGGCAGCCAGTTCACCAGCGAGGCCTTCACCAGCATGCTGCTGGCGCAAGGCGTTCAAGTGAGCATGGACGGCAGGGGCCGGTGCATGGACAACGTCTTCGTGGAACGGCTGTGGCGCAGCATCAAGTACGAGGAGGTGTACCTGAAGGCATACCAAAATGGGACTGAGGCCAGAAAAGGGATTGGGGCTTATCTGGCCTTCTACAACCAAGAGCGGCCCCATCAAGCCCTGGGCTATCGGTCACCGGGTCAGGTGTTCCAAGCAGTGAGCCCCCAAAGGTGTTTACTGGAACTTCCACGAGCCTTACCATCGGATGAAGGTTTACGAGACACCCCAGCGGTAGACTCTCTTATTTTTAGCCTCACCGCTGTCCTGATGATGGGGTCCACTTGAGACGACCTGATTCTTAAGCCGACAGACTGCGCAAATCCCGAAGATTTATCCTGCGTAGCTGATGCGGTATTCTTAAAATTGCGCTCACAGAGTGAGTTGGTCTATCGTCTACCCATCGATGATTTCCGGCAGGCAGAACCGAATGAGGGTCATCTGTTGGCTGCGGCGATGCTTCGCGAAAGAGCATTGAAATGTATCGTCACACTAAATTTCGACTTAGCGATGACGTCCGCCCTTATGTATGTCGGCGCACGAGATGTACACGTCATTGCTCGCCCCCAAGATTATGGAAACTTAGGAGTGACAAACGTAATCTACCTTCATCGGAACGTTGAGGCTGACCCAGATGACTGGACTCTTCGGTCCGCCACTCTTGACAATGATTGGAGGGATGGTTGGCAACACGTAATCGTGCAAAGTGTCGTCGCTTCTCCTGTAACGGTATTTGTGGGTCTGGGGTCGTCCGCAGCAGTCTTTGTGGATAGCACCCAACGAATACGAAATGAGGTGGACCCAATTAGTTGGACAGGTTTGGTGCAAAACTAAGTGGGAGTTCCGCCGTCTTTCCAAGGTCTGAGAATGCTCTGCTTGGTGTCCGTTTCCCATTGATTGACCGTTCATCTGATGGCGCCAAGTCTCCTTTGAACACCTCAGCCGGTGTCCGGTAGCCCAAGGCCTGGTGGGGTCTTTGGTTGTTGTAGAAGCTGAAGTATGCGTCAAGCCCGGCCTTGGCTTCTCGCCCGTTGGAGTAGGCTTTCAGGTAAACCTCCTCGTACTTAACCGTGCGCCACAGCCGCTCCAACAAGATGTTGTCGGTGTAGCGTCCCTTCCCGTCCATGCTGATTCTCACTCCGTGCTGCTCTAGGAGACCGGTGAAGGCTTCGCCGGTGAACTGGCTGCCCTGGTCGGTGTTGAAGACCTCTGGCTTCCCCTTGCCAAGCGCTTCCTCCAATGTCTCGACACAGAAATCAGCATCCAAGGTGTTGGAAAGACGCCAGGCCACCACGTACCGCGTGTACCAATCCATGATGGCCACCAGGTATAAGAAACCCTTGGCCATGGGGATGTAGGTGATGTCGGCGGCCCACACCTGATTTGGTCTGGTGATCTCCATGCCGCTCAGGAGGTAGGGATACACCTTGTGCCCTGGCCCCGGCTTGCTGGTCCGGGGCCACCGGTAGATGGCACGTAGTCCCATGGTCCGCATCAGACGCTGGACCCGCTTCCGGTTCACCCTGTGACCTTGAGTGCCCAGCCAGACCCTCATGCGCCGCGACCCGTAGAAGGGGGTACTTAGGTACTGGTGGTCCATCGCCTTCATCACGGTCAGGTTCTCCAAGCAAGTCCCCTTGCGCCGGTAGTTTAGGCTGGACCTGCTGATGCTCAGTAAGGCGCACTGTCTCACTGTGGACAAGGCTGGGTGCCGCCGGTCCACCATCGTCCCGCCGCCGCTCCCGGCTCATGGACCGAGCCTCTCCGCCAAGAAATCCCGCTCAACCTTCAGTTGGCCGATCTGCTGATAGAGCCGGGCAACAAGGACCGCATCGCTCTTCTGGCGTTTGTCTTGGTTCCCACCAAAGACGCCGACCGCTCCTTCCAACAAGGACTTCTTCCAGGCCTGGATCTGCCCGGGATGGACCTCGTAGCGGGCGGCCAGTTGGGCCACCGTCTCTTCACCCTTCACCGCTTCCAGGGCCACCTTGGCCTTGAATGTTGGGCTGTGCTTCCTCCGCTCTTTTGACATGTCCCACTCCTCCCTCACAGCAACAGCTGTGGCTATTTTAGGAGCAGAACTCTCACTTAACCACCCGTCCGAATTTCCGGGTCCACCTCACATTGGTGATTGAGTTCACCGATTGGCACAGAGAAGGCCCGGTTTTTGAAACATGGGAAATCGAGGCTGAGATGGATCGGGTACTTGCAGTTGCCTAGTCATTTGGGCTATCGAGCGGAGTTGCGGGTTGGAATCCCAGTGAACTAACAGCATTTTCCTGAACAGTAACCTTTTCAGTCGCCATCCTTCCAAAACGAATATGGAAGACGCTTGCTTCACGTCCCCCCAAACCGGGCCTGGCGGCGCTCGGCGAACGCTCTGATCCCCTCTTGAAAATCGGCGGTCAGGCCCATGTCGGCCAGAGCCTCACTCTCCGCGTCCAGTTGGGCTCCGATGTCCGTTTCCCAAGAGCGGTCAAACAGCGCCTTCACTCGCCCGTAGGCCACAGTGGGGCCCTGGGCCAAGCGGACCGCGGTTTCCATGGCGTGGCGGTGGAGTTCATCGTCGCCGACCACTTGGTTGACCAAGCCCATCTCCAAGGCCGCCTCCGCGCTGATGGGCTGGCTGGCCAGGTAAATCTCCATGGCCCGGCCGGCACCCACCAAACGGGGCAGAAGATAGGTTGACCCGCCGTCTGCCGTGGCCCCGATGTTGGCGTAGGCCATGAGGAACCGGGCGCTTTCGGCGGCCACCCGCAGGTCGCAACCCAGCATCAAGCTGAACCCGGCGCCCGCCGCCACGCCGTTGATGCCGGCTACCACCGGTTTTCCCAGCCGCCGGAGCCCCAGAACAACCTTGGTATGGAGTAGATCGGCCATGGTGCGGATGTGATCATGCAGGCCCTGGGGACCTACTGCCTCCAGGGTCTCCACGAGATGTTTCACGTCGGCGCCCGAACAGAAGGCGCCTCCGGCGCCGGTGAGCAGCACCGCCCGGATGCTGGGCCGTTTGCAGGCCTCGATGGCCTTGCCCATCTCCGTGAACATCTCCGGGATCAGGGCGTTCCGTGACTCGGCGCGGTTCAGGGTTATGATGCCTACGCTGTCCAACGTCTCGAATTTGACGTATTCTTCTGCCATCGGTTCTCCTTGGCTCCGGGCCTTTCAAGCGCCCTCGTTTACACGCTTTCCATGTACTCGGAGATCTCCTCCAAGCCGAACCCGTCCACCGCGATCTCCGTGGCCCAGGTCACTTGGTCCGACGACCAGCGCACGGTTGCCCGGCGTTGGGCGGCAATGCCCAGGGTGTTGTTAATCAGCCGGAGCACGTTGTCGTTCATCCGCACTGTGTTGGGTTTCAGCGGGGCGGCCAGCTTGCCGTCCTTGATCAGGTAGGAGTCGCCGATGATGGTGCCGCTGAAGTCGCCGCTGGTGATGCCGTTGATCGGATAGGTGTACCAGATACGGCCGATGTACACTCCGTCGCCCACCAGCCGCAGCAACTCCTCTTGGCTGTGGCCCCGGCCTCCTTCCCGTCCCCCGTCAATCACCAGGTTGTTGGAGACAGCGCTGGGCATTGACCCAAAATTTCGGCCGCCGCCGTTGCCGGGCCGGAAACCGTTGCGTGGTGCGATACTCTCAAGGGCGTCTTTGGGGGCGATGCCCAATTTTTCCCGTGCGTTGGGGTCGTTCAAGATGCGTTGGTAGTTGTAGTAGTCGGCCAGCAGCCCCGACAGCTTGCCGTCGGGGACCAATTCCGTCCGGCCGGTGGGCAGGCCCTCGTCGGTGATGGACTTGGAACTGGGCAGGCCGGGTGCCGCGCCGTCGTCGTAGAGGTTGAAGTCTTCCGAGGCCACGGTCTGGCCCAGCTTGCCCATGAATGGCGAGGCCCCGGCGAAGAACATGTCCAGGGACAGTCCGGGCATCAGCACCCATTCCAGTATCTCCGCCACCGGTTGGGGCCCTAGGATCACTCTGTAGCTGCCGGAGGGGATGCGCTGGCCGTCCATGGAGTCGACGGCGTTACGGGCCGCCTCGGCGGCGGCCTCCCCCGTAAAGTCGGCCATCTTGCTGCCCACGGACCACCCGCTGCCCTTGCTGGCTTGGCTCTCAATCATGGCCGTGGCGAATGACATAATCAGCGTGTTCTGTTCGGTCTGGACCTTGGGGATATGGGTCGACGCGATGGCCATCCGGTCTTGGAGCATGACGACGTCCCCGCCCAAGATTAGGCCAAGTTCGGCCATCTTTTCCGGCGAACCGGCCAGTACCATCAGGTCTTCCGAGGACTGGAAGGAGCCCAGGGCCCGGTCCATCATCCGCCAGCCGGCGTCCACCGGCCCCTTCCCGCCGATGCGCATTAACTTGGGATCGTAATTGGCGGGTGCGGCATCCTTCTCTTCGGAAGTGCGGCGCAGGGGGGTATCCAGCTTGGGCAGCGACACGAACTCCGCGTCGAAAACCGCGCCGTAACGGGCCTTGTCCAGGGCACGGGCGGCCCCCTCCACCGATAGGTCGGTGGCCTCGCTGCCGAACCCGGTCTTGATCCCGTCGGTTGTCCGGAAAGTGGCCCGGATGCCCAGACCGTAGCCCTCGGTCGACTTGGGTTCCTCCACCCCGTTGCTGGGGATGTGGGAGGTGTAATTGAGCCGCACGGTGAGGTTGGCCCCGGCCGAGGCAAATACCTCGACTTCCTCCACGTCGGCTTGGGCGGAGGCGAACGACAGGGCCTTCTTAACGGCGCGGCGCAGTTCGGCTAGTGGTAGCAAGGGTTTTTTGACTCGCTGCGTGGCAGTTTGGCGCTACGTCTGAACTACATCAAGAGGCCTGGGACCGGCACCAGGCGTTCGTTGGGAGTATCTACGCCTAGGAGGAGCCCTTGGAGGGTGTATGCGCCCAGTAAAGATTCCGATCTCTTATCGCCGAACACGATAATGGTGATAATTGAATGTCCGTCAATACGGATCCGGGTTTGACCGATGTCGCGCTGAATTGTTCGCCCGTCGGCCAAGATAAAGGCAACTTGGCCGTGGACCGCGACGTCCAATCTCCGAAGCAACGTCGACGGCACTGTGGTGTAGCTTGCGCCGGTGTCTACCAGTGCACTCACGGTTTCGAACCGCGTGCCTTCCGAGTCACCGATCTCGATTTCTATGCTGAAGGTTCCCAATCTCTACCCCCGGTGTGCGACGGTTGTGGCCGTCAATTCCTATCTTTACTGGTTCAGCTTGTAAATCAATTGTACCAGCCTACGTTGACGAGGCGGCCATTCAAGCAACCACTGCAACTGGAGGCATGATTAAGCCGCACGGTGAGGTTGGCCCCGGCCGAGGCAAATACCTCGACTTCCGCCACGTCGGCTTGGGCGGAGGCGAACGACAGGGCCTTCTTAACGGCGCGGCGAAGGTCGGCTAGTGGCAGCAATTTAAGGACTTCTCCTTTTCAAATGGATCAACGATTTTGGCTCTATTGGTCATCTCTGGAGGTGTTAGTTGCTTCGATAAGGCCCTCGTCGAGCTCGATCAAGTCCTGTTGGCCAATGTCTTCGGGCAAGGCCAAGCCTCGTTGTTCTCTGATAGCGTTGATATTGTCTAGCGGCCGTTGCAGTGCCCGACGCCGAGTGCCTACCAGGCTTCCGAAGTCCTTTTGAGCGTCCTCTATGCGCTTCCCCAGAGTATCCATTTGCTTGATGAACCGGCCCCATTGGTTTTCGAACTTGCCCAGCTCCGAAATTACTTCGTTGGAGCTTTGTTCAACGCTGAAATTATCTACGGCTTGCCGGATCACAACCAGGATAGCGAAAAGTGATACGGGGGAGCACAGAACTACCTTGCTCGTGAGGGCGTCGTCGATAAGCGCACTGTCATGCTCGTGAATGTACTGGTAAATCTGCTCGTTGGGGATAAACAAAAGTACATAGTCGAGCCTGTCTCAGAAGTCTGAACTGGCCATGGGTATGTCGTTGGGTGTATTTTCGAGGCGACATAAATTGGGGAGATGTTGAGATGCCGTTTCGAGAGATGGGCCGAGAGCAGATATGGATGTTGCCGCCGACGCTTGACGAACTGTTGCCGTTGGACCATCCAGCGCGATTCGTGGCCGAGTTCGTTGACGCTTTGGACCGGGAGGACTGGGCGGAGCTTGGGGTAAAGATAGACGGGGAGGTGCTGGGAGCGCCAGCCTACCATCCACGTGCGCTGTTGAGCGTGTGGCTGTACGGCTTCATGACCGGGGTGCGCTCGTGCCGGAAGCTGGAGGCGGCCTGCCGGGACCAGATACCATACCTGTGGCTGACCGGGTGGCAGCATCCTGACCACAACACCCTGTGGAGGTTCTACAAAGGGCATCGGCAGGCCATGAGGAAGCTGTTCGAGCGGACGGTGCGTATGGCAGTGACGATGAAGTTGGTGGACCTGGCGGTTCAGGCGGTGGATGGTACGAAGGTGGTCGCCAACGCGTCGCTGAACAGGAGCTACGACGCCGAGGGACTGCGTGGTCTGTTGGAGCGGCTGGAGCGTGCGATAGCCGACCTTGAGGCTCAGAACGAAGCGGGAGAAGACACTGCTGTTGCCCATCTGCCTGAGGAGTTGGCTGACAAGGAGGTCTTGAGAGAGCAGGTGAGGCAGGCGATGGACGATCTCACGAGTCAGAAGCGCCACAAGCGCATCAACCTGACCGACCCAGACGCCAGGCTGATGAAGGGTAGGCAAGGCATCGTGGCTGGCTACAACGCTCAGGCTATGGTCTCACCCACAGAGACGGATGGGGGAGCGACCGGCATGTTGGTCACCGCCGTGGACGTGGTGGATGCAGCCAATGACAATGCCCTGCTGGTGCCGATGGTCGAGCAGGCCGAGGAGACTATGGGGACGAAGTCGCAGATGACGTTGGCCGATGCCGGATACTTCGCCGCGAGTCACTTGGAAGAATGCGCCCGTCGAGATCAGCAGGTGGTAGTGTCGGAGTCGCGGCAACGGTTCCTCAAAGACCCATATCACAAGGACCGATTCACCTACGACGAGCAGAGCGACAGCTTTACGTGTCCGCAGGGATAGACGCTCAAGTTCGTTCGTATCCAACATACGCATGGAGTCCCGTTGCGTCTGTACCGGGCCTCCGGGGTCGTCTGCCAAGTGTGCCCAGCCTTCGGAGTCTGCACGAAGGCCAAAGAGATTGGGCGGAGCCTGGCGATAGGTCCGCATGACGCAGTGCTGCGCCGTCATCGTGCCTGGATGTCCACCTCAGCAGCTAGAGAGGCGTACAAGCTGAGAAAGCAACTGGTCGAGCCTGTCTTCGGAATCATCAAGGAACAACAGGGGGCACGGAGATTCCTGCTGCGCGGCCTCGTTAACGTGGCGGCCGAGTGGACAATGCTGGCCACAGCCTTCAACCTGCGCACTCTCTGGCGGGTGTGGCGCTCAGCCCCTTCATCGGTCTATTTAATGGCCCGGAGCCTTGTCCCGTCTCCTGACCTGCAGTGATGACAGCAGCTGACCCATCGCTCCGTCGCCTGTCCTACCCGCTCAGGCCAGGGCCTTTCAGCGAACCCTTTGACCTCTATCTGCTCCCCCTATCCGCAATTTCCACTTCTGGGACAGGCTCAGTCCAGAGTTTTTCGGCCGGGGTCGATATAATCCCGAGTAACGACTTCTTTCAGCCGGGCGCGGACATCCCGTACGAATTGCTGGCGATAGCGGGTTTCATCTTCTGCGTCTCTGGCCTCGATACATTTCAGGTAGTTGTCCAGCGGGAACTTTACGTCCATGTTTAGGGTGAGGTCCTGGGGCAACAGGAAGGTGAAGTCGGGCCGAGTGCGACTGGCTTCCAAAGTTGCTTGCTTTAAGTAGTTGACCCCTTGGACGAAGCCTATGAGCCGGAGAACGTCCTCGGCCATGCGCTCTCCCCACTGGCCCCTGATGCGGGTATTGGCCAAGGCCTCCTTAAGCTGGTCGGTAGTCGTGGCCAAGGCGATGGTCTGCACACCCACGTTTTTGATCTGGCTGGTTAATTCGCCGAATTTGTTTTCCCGGTCCTTTTCCAGCTCGCGGACCAAATCAGATACTTTGTCTAACTCGGACTTCAACGCCTCAAAGTGGGGGTCCAGTCGTTCCCGGTTTGTCGAACCCCGTCGCCAAGCAGCGACCAACGCACCTGTGAGGACTAGGCTGAGGATAGCCAGGACGACGATTGATACTGACTCCATGGATCCCCCTTGGGTCAACCTGGTCCTGTTAGTCTGGCAACGCCGCGCATGGTGGGCCCGCCGTTGCTCATCCGCTTGGCCTGCATGGGTTGACCCTTTCCGCAATTGGGTATGGGGTTCACCCGCAGGTCGTTCCCAACGGCGTCGATGGACCTGAAGTAGTCTCGGCTGTCGGAAGTGATGCCGCCGTCCCGGTATAGCTGGCCCAATCGGCCGTTCTTGATTTCGTAGACCTTTACTGCGGTGATGCGGAAGTTCTCCCGGGACTCGGCGATGGACGGTGTCCGGTGTCCGGAGATGTAGTAGCCGTCTTCCACCTCGGAGATGACGCTTTGAGGGTCCTGCTGGCCGGGGCCGAAGATGGTGTTGGTCATTCGGATCAAGGGCACCAGCTGGGCCTCGGTGGAGCGGGCCGACCCGTTGGGCTGAGCTCCCATGATGGCCGCCGTCTGGCGGTTGTTCAAGAACTCCTCCAGCACGCCGTCCCGGAGGATGTAGGCCCGTCGGGCCGGGGTGCCCTCATGGTCGTACTTGAATGAGCCGTAGCCCTCGATGGTGGGGTCCGAATAGGCGGTGACCAACGGCGAGGCAATCTGCATGCCCAGTTGGTTGTCCTGCAGGTCCTTGAGGAACCAGGAACGCCCGGCGTAACCCGTCTCGTACTTCAACGCCCGGTCCAATTCCGAGGGATGGCCGACCACTTCGTGGACCAACAGGGTGTTGAAATGGGGGTCGGTAACCACCGTTACCTCTTTGCCGGGCGGCTTGAGGGGCGGCGCGCTGGCAACCTCCACAGCGTCTGCGCCCAGCTTCCGGCAGAAGTCCACGAAGCTGGGTAGAACGATGGGGCCGTTGGAATAGCCTTCGGCCAAGACTTCCCAGCCGCGTTGGTGGCCGGTGAAGTCGTAGTGTTCAAAGTTTCCGTGCTCGCCGGCGCAGATGGCGATGGCGAACCCCTCGGTCTGGGCGAAGCTCTGATCGATGTCCGCTCCGTCGGAGCTCAGGAAAAGCTCCCGGAGCAGGAAGGTCGAGGCCGAGCAGGCGGAGTAGACGATGTTGCTGCCCTGGCCCTGAAGGGTTTTGCACCCGTCCACGGCCATCTTGACAGTCTCGGACAGCGGCACCTGCCTGGGGTCGGTTGTATAAGCCGCCGGGACCGCGTCTTGGCAGACAGCAACGGGGGCCAGGTCGCTGGAGGTCAGACTGCCGCCCAGATGGGCGTAGCGGCCCTTTAGGTGGGACTTTTGCCGGGCGCTGGCCCGGGCACGGTTATGGGCTTGCCTGATGCCGTCCCAGACCACGTCTTCGAGCCGGTCCAGGTCCGTTGCGCCCAAGACCCGGCCGAAATAACCGGAAGCGCTGGTCCGGCCTCCGGCGATGGCGCGAACGCCGAAGTCAAAAGCGTAATCATCGGAACTGGCTTTCTCGGCGCCGTTCTCGGCCACGGCGCCCTTCTCTTCCCGGACCTCGATGCGGAGGTCGCAGTAACGCAGGCCGGGCAGGGTCTTGGCCTTTTCGGCCACCAGCGACTGGAGATTGGCCCGGAACCGGTCCAGGGCGTCTACGGTCACGCGTTGGGGCACGGGCTAATTCCCTCGCCGAGGGCGGTGAACATGGACCGATAATTCCATATCCAGTAGTTCTATATCGATAGGGGTTCGCATCATTCCGCATCCCGAAGCCGGGTTAATTCTTCTGAAGTGAGCCCTATTTCCACGGTCCCCAACGAGTTCCGCAGTCGTTCTATCCGATAATGCCTGACGACTTCCCGGAGGGCTCCTTCAACGGTGTCGCGAACCCCTTTGGTGCCCAGCACCCGCCGTGCATCGTCCAGCAGCGTGTCTTCGGTGACTACTGTCCGCCGCATATCATGCACCTTCCAGATCCGTCCCCATTATCCATATGGTAGGTATACACGAGCCCCCAGCCATGGTCTCCCAATCCGCTCTGAATCTACCTAAGTCGTAGCATCCATCACGTGCCGCTACGCCGACGCGGCCACTGCCTGGGCAACGGTCTGGGCCACCTGCCGGTCCAGGGACCAAGGGATAATATTCTCCGGGGTGGGCTCTATAATCAGCGCCGCCAGAGCGTTGGCGGCGGCCAGCTTCATGCGGTTGGTCACCCTGGTCGCATGGCAGTCCAAGGCGCCGCGGAAGACGCCGGGGAAGACCAGGCTGTTGTTGATTTGATTGGGAAAGTCGCTGCGTCCGGTACCCACCACCGCGGCTCCCGCGGCGCGGGCATCGTCGGGCCAGATCTCCGGAATGGGATTGGCCATGGCGAAAACGATTGAGTCTTTGGCCATGGACGACACCATCTCCGGGCTTACGGCATCAGCCGCGGAAAGGCCGATGAACACGTCGGCCCCGCGCAGGGCGTCGGCCAGCCCGCCCTGGGTGTTATCCGGGTTGGTCGTCTCCAGCATGGCCGATTTCACGGCCGTCAGGTTGGACCGGCTGCGGGAGATGATTCCGGTGCTGTCAACCAAAGTCACGTTGGTGGCGCCGTGGTCCAACAATAGTTTGGTTGAGCCAATACCCCCAGCGCCGGCCCCGGCGAACACGAATTTTGTGTCTTCGATCTTGCGGCCGGTGACCAGCAGAGAATTGATTACTCCGGCCAGGACGGCGATGGCTGTTCCGTGCTGATCGTCATGGAACACCGGGATGCCCAAGTCTTGCAGGGCATCTTCAATCTCGAAACAGCGGGGCGCGGCGATGTCTTCCAGATTGATGCCGCCGAAACTGGGCGCCAGGTTGCGCACGGTCTGAATGATCGCGTCGTTGTCTTGGGTTCCCAGACAGAGGGGAAAGGCGTCGATGTCGGCCAGGCTTTTAAAAAGGATGGACTTGCCCTCCATCACCGGCATGGCTGCTTCGGCCCCGATGTTGCCCAGGCCCAATACGGCCGAACCGTCGGTCACCACCGCCACGGTGTTTGCCCGGTTGGTGAGATGGAAGGACTCGGCTTTGTCCTCGGCGATGGTCAGGCAGACTGTGGCAACGCCGGGCGTGTAGGCGATGGACAGGTCGTCCAAAGTCTCAACCTTCATCTTCGGGGCGATGCTGACCTTGCCCCTGGTTTCGCGGTGGCGCTCGACCGCTTTAGTCCCGTAGTCCCTGGTTTCAATCGCCATGCTCACCTATCTCCAAAACATTTTGGCCCGGGGGCCACCGTTCTGCCGGATTAACTCGTTAACTCCACGAAGACCAACAGGCCGACCGCTGTCAGTCCGGCCACCACCACTGTTAACCGGACAAACCACGGCGTTGGCCGGGTCGGCTGGCCGGTCTTTCCGGCCATGCGGCGGCGCAGAGGACCCGCCATCTCTGTGAAGGAGTCGTGGCCTTCGGCCCGTAACGCCGCTATGGTCTCGAGTTCTAATTCGTTGTAGTCTTTCTGTTTTTTTGGCATGTCATTATCGAGTGACCGCGCCCTCGGAGGCGGACGAGACCAATCTGGCGTATTTGGCCAGGGCTCCGGTAGTGTAGTTGGGCGCTCAGACCTCTAATCACCAATCCAGACCAAGCGCGAAATGTATCGCATCAGTTACTGCGTGAAGTTTCTCGGTTGGGAGACTAGCGATATGACTTTGGAGCCGGTTCTTCGGAATCGTGTCCATGCTGTCAAGGACCGCAGCACAGTTCCTTGGCAGGCCTTCTTCTGGACCCAAAGGCACTTCGGAAGGTACTCCCCTGAACCGGGTAGTTACAGGCGCGATCGTGACCAGTTCCCTAAAAGAATAGGCCTCGTCGCGGGAAAGCAACACCACGGGCCTGCGCCCGGTGGGACGAGGTAGGTCGGCCCACCATATTTCACCCCGCCTCATTCGGTCTTGTCCTCTTCCCACGGGTTTTCTGCAAACACCTCGTGCACCAAAGAATTCGCAAACGCTATCTCATCGGCAGTCTCAGGGAACTGTTTGTACCCTTGGATATACCGCTCGATGTCAGCTTGCTCTTTCTCCCGGCGCAGCCGCTCCTCAACTGCGTCGCGGATGTATTCGCTACGACTCACGCCGCACTTTGCCCGGCTCTTTTCGAGGGCTTCGTAAACCGCTTCTGGAAGGCTAATCGCTATTTTGGCCATATTTGCGCCTTTTGTCATACCCAAGTAATACCATAGTATGACAAATGCTATCGATCGGCAACATGGTCACGCGCTAGTGAGTCACCGCCCCTACCGAGGCCGACGAGACCAGTTTGGCGTATTTGGCCAGGGCGCCGGTGGTATAGTTTGGCGGAATGGGCTGCCACTTGCTCCGCCGGTCGGTAATCTCTTCTTCGGTGAGCTTAACGTTCAACTGCCGGTTTGGGATATCCAGGGTGATGATGTCGCCCTCCGTCAGCAGGGCGATGGGTCCGCCCATGGCGGCTTCGGGGGCTACGTGGCCCACCATGGGGCCGTGGGACGCTCCGGAGAACCGGCCGTCGGTGACTAGGGCCACGTCGTCGCCCAGCCCTTGTCCCACGAGGGCGGCGGTGACCGATAACATCTCCTGCATGCCGGGCCCGCCCTTGGGGCCTTCGTAGCGGATAATGACGATGTCCCCGGCCTTGATGTCACCCCGCTGGATGGCTTGGAAAGCGGCCGGCTCCTGGTCGAAGACCCGGGCCGGGCCTTCAAACAATCGCTCCTGGTGCCCGGCGACCTTGATTACCGCGCCGTCGGGTGCCAGGTTTCCCCGGAGGATGGCAAGTCCGCCCGTGGGGCTGCGCGGCGCGTCGACCGTGTAGACCACCGGCTGGTCGTCCA
This sequence comes from Dehalococcoidia bacterium, assembly GCA_965237595.1. Taxonomy (GTDB): domain Bacteria; phylum Chloroflexota; class Dehalococcoidia; order Lucifugimonadales; family UBA3495; genus UBA9611. The sequence goes on from CBDEFY010000004.1 coordinate 190,292, forward strand.
CGGTCTCGACGGCCTCCACGTTCTCCCGCAACGTCTTGCCGGTTACGGTCATCGCGTCGCCGTGGAGCAGTCCAGCGTTCAGCAGCCGTTTCATGACCAGTGCAATGCCGCCGTATCGGCTCAGGTCGGCCATGAGGTACTTGCCGGCTGGCTTCATGTCGGCGATGTAAGGCGTATTCCGGCTGATGCGGTCGAAGTCATCCAGGGTCAGTTCGACTTCAGTCTCGCGGGCGATGGCAATCAGGTGGAGCACCGAATTGGTGGAGCCGCCCATGGACACGGCCACGGTGATGGCGTTCTCGAAGGCCTGCTTGGTCAGGATGTCACGGGGGCGCACGTCTTCTTCGAGGAGGCGCATCAGGGTCCGGCCCACGTCCCTGGCCTCGCCCAGCTTCCGGGGGTCAATGGCTGGGGTTGAAGCGTCGCCGGGGAGGGACATGCCCAATGCTTCGATGCTGGTTGACATGGTGTTGGCGGTGAACAGGCCGCCGCAGGAGCCTTCGCCGGGACAGGCCACACACTCCAACGCGGTGAGCTCTTCCAGGGTCATATTGCCCTTGGCGTAGGCGCCCACGGCCTCGAACACATCTTGGATGTTCACGTCTTGGCCCTTGAATTGTCCGGGCATGATGGACCCACCGTACATGAAAATGGCCGGCACATTAAGCCGGGCCATGGCCATCATGCAACCGGGCATGTTCTTGTCACACCCGGCGACGGTTATCAGCCCGTCCATGCGCTCGCCGAAGGTGACCAACTCGATGGAATCGGCGATGACCTCCCGGCTGACCAATGAGGTCTTCATACCCTCGGTGCCCATTGATATGCCGTCGCTGACAGTGATGGTGCCGAACTCAAAGGGCACGCCATCGGCGGAACGGACGCCCTCTTTGGCCGCCTGAGCGAACCGGTCGAGGTGCACGTTGCAGGGCGTAACGTCGCTGGCCAGGTTGGCGATGGCGACAAAAGGTTTGTTCAGGTCCTCGCGGGTCAGGCCCATGGCCCTCAGCATCGCCCGGGCCGGCGCCCGCTGGGGGTCATCGGTCAACTCGCTGCTGCGGTGCTTCATGTGGGCGGGCCTGGCGGGTTTCGACGTTGTCGCCACTGGGTCATCTCCTGGGTGCTGAAATATCAAGCGCCGAAAAGCCACTGTTCGGTCAATGGATGCGCTCCAGTTTGCCCGAGCGTGTAATTGACCAATTATAAGTGCCTACATGAAGTGGATACAAGACGCATGTGATTGGGAGGCTGATTCAAATGTAAGGGGGTTGCGCCCCTACCGATTTTTGATTACTCTTGTGGCTGCTTCTAATCATGTGTAATCAGGAGGGGCTGCAATGTTTAATCCCATAGGCTGGATCAAGCCAGGAATTGCGCAAGCTCATTGTGATATCCCATGCGGGATTTACGACCCAATCGCGGCCAAGATTGCCGCTCAGACCGTGCAGAAGATGGTTCTCAGGATTCAGGCCTTGGAGCGGCCCGATGGGAGTGACACCGCCGAAATGCAGGACTACGTCAATAAGATTGCCCGGTATGTAACGGTCAAAGAGGAGCATGCTGAAATCTGCAAGAAGGAACTCAGCATCCTCTGGGCCGACTACGCATGGCCGAACGCGCCAGCGGGTTTCGACCTGCATGGGACGTTCAACGCCGCGTTGAAACTGACGGGCCGTTGCAAGCAGAGCGTGGATATGGCTGCTTGTGAAGAATTGGTCGCGACGGTGGACAACGTTGCCACCGCTTTCTGGGCCACCAAGAGTGTGGAATACAGCGACCCCAACGCCGCGGCGCGCTACGGTAGTTAACCCTTTCCTGGAGACCAGTGGTCGTAGTTGTAGTAGGGGCACGGCATGCCGTGCCCCTACGTTTTATGTGGCACATTCTTAATGCAGGTCATAGGTCGGTGCGATGAAACATACCGCCGGCGCATTACTAATATCGGCCCTGTTCTTCGGCCTATCAGCCTGCTCCGGGGAGGCCTCCTCAAGCCCAACGGAGGTTGGCCGTGACGTTGCCGAGTTGATTGCCGTGGCGGACCAGGCCAACGCTTTGGCCGAGGGGGTGGCTGCGGATCCCGTGCTCAGACAAGTGGATCTGGGCCGGGACCCGGTGCGCTGGGGCATCCGCTTCACAGACGCGGCGGCCACCCAGGAAATCACCGTTGCTGTTCCCCTGAAAGATGTGCCCAGCGATAAATGGGAGGTGATTACCGGCATCTCACCACTCGTTGGCCACCAGTCTTCGGGGCTTATTCTGGACGGTTTGCAGGTAGTCCCGGGTGCGGTGATCGAAGCAGCCACAAAGCACTGGAACGGTTGCCCGGTACACGGGTTGACCCTGACCGGCGAGGATCGCCAACTGACGTGGTACATCTTCTGTAGCCTGCCTGAAGGGGTCGTCTCGGGAACGATGGATGGTGTTACCGGGGAGTTTGTGGCTTCTCTTGCGCCTCCTGCCCAACTACCGCCCACGGCCACTCCTGACTGCGAGCGCTACAAATCAGCCCAGGGTTGTTAGAGCGTCCTCGGCTTTAGCTATGGTGGCGTCGATGTCGGCCTCAGTGTGGGCGGTGGAGACGAAGCCGGCCTCGAATTGGGAAGGGGCGATGTATACACCGCGCTCCTGCATCGCATGGAAGTAGCGTGCATACATTGACGTGTCCGAACCCTCGGCGTGGGCCAGGGCCGCCACTGGGCCGGGATTGAAGAACCCGGTGAACATGGAGCCGACGCGATTGACGGTCGAGGGTATCTCCACCTCTTGGAAGGCCTTGGCCAGGCCGTCGGTCAACCGCTGGGCCAGGCTTTCCAACCGCTCAAAGGAACCCGGCTTCTGCAATTCGGTTAGAGTGGCGATGCCCGCGCTTACAGCCAGCGGGTTGCCGGATAGGGTGCCCGCTTGATACATGGCCCCCAGGGGCGCCACCATCTCCATCACGTCTTTGCGTCCGCCGTAGGCCCCCACCGGCAGGCCGCCGCCGATGATTTTGCCCATGGTGGTGATGTCCGGGTTTATGCCGTAGAGGCCCTGGGCCCCGCTGGGCCCGACCCGGAAGCCGGTAATCACTTCGTCGAAGATTAACAGAGCGCCGTTACCCTGAGTGATTTCCCGAAGCGATTTCAAGAACCCTGGGGCTGGAGGAATCACTCCCATATTGCCCGCCACCGGCTCGATGATGATGGCGGCGATGCCGGCGGGGTTGGCCGCGAAGAACTTTTCCACCGACTCGACGTCATTATAGTCGGCCACCAGGGTCTCGCTGGCGTAGGACTCGGGCACTCCAGCGCTGGTGGGGATGCCGTGGGTCAACGCACCCGAGCCGGCCTTGACCAGGAGGCCGTCGGCGTGGCCGTGGTAGCAGCCAGCGAACTTGATTATCTTGTCGCGGCCGGTGAACGCCCGGGCCAGTCGAATGGCGCTCATGCACGCCTCGGTGCCCGAATTGACCAGCCGGACGGATTCCACCGACGGCAGGCTGGCGCAAATCATCTTGGCCAGCTCTACTTCCTGCGCCACCGGAGCGCCGAAACTGGTGCCGCCCTCAACGGTCTTTTTCAAGGCCTCGACCACCGCCGGATGGGAGTGTCCCAGCACCAGGGGCCCCCAAGAGCCGAGGTAATCGATGTACTCGTTGCCGTCGACGTCCCAGACCCGCGCTCCCTGTCCGCGGGCGATGAATGGCGGGGTGCCGCCCACGGCCCGAAAGGACCGGACGGGGCTGTTGACGCCGCCGGGGATGTATTTCTGTGCCTCGGCGAAAAGTGCTTCCGACTTGCTAAGTTGCATGTTTGTCCCTGATTGATTATCGGGTGGGAGACGTTTATTCCGTTTCTTTCAGCCCGCGGGCCACTTCTGGATTCAAACTTGCCTGAGAGAAATCTACTCCATCTCTCTCAACCATCTCGCCACTTCTTTGGCGTGGTAGGTGAGGATGGTGTCGGCCCCGGCCCGTTTGATGGAGGTCAGGACTTCCATGGTGACCGTCTTTTCGTCGACCCAACCATTTTGGGCGGCAGCTTTAATCATGGAATACTCGCCGCTAACGTTATAGGCTGCCAATGGCAGGTCGAACCGGTCTTTTGCCTGCCGGATGACGTCCAGGTAGGCCAGGGCGGGCTTCACCATCACGATGTCGGCGCCCTCGGCGATGTCGGCTTCGATTTCCCGCATGGCCATGCGAGCGTTGGCCGGGTCCATCTGGTAGCTCTTGCGGTCTCCGAACTGGGGTGTGGAGTCGGCCGCGACTCTGAACGGGCCGTAGAACCCGGATGAATACTTGGCCGCGTAGCCCATGATGGGCGTGTCTTGGAAGCCGTGGTCGTTCAATGCCTGGCGGATGGCCCAGACTTGGCCGTCCATCATCGCGGACGGGGCGGGCAGGTCGGCCCCGGCTTGGACGTGGGAAACGGCGGTCCGTCCCAGCAGTTCCAGTGTCTGATCGTTGTCGATCTTGCCGTTGTCGATGACACCGCAGTGGCCGTGGTCGGTGTACTCGCACATACAGACGTCGGTGACCACCATCATGTCCCGATGGTTCTTCTTAATCATCCGAACCGCTTCCTGCACGATGCCCTCTGGGTCGTAGGCCTCGGTGCCCAGGGGGTCCTTCTCGGCCGGCAGTCCGAACAGCAGCACCGAGGGGATGCCCAGCTCGGCGGCCTCCCCCACCTCCTCGGAAAGGACGTCCAAGGACATCTGGAACTGGCCGGGCATGGGCTCGATGGGTTCTTTAACCCCCTGTCCGTGGGTCACGAACAAGGGGTAGATGAACTCCTTGGCCGTCAGGCGGGTCTCCCGGGCCAGGTTGCGCATGGGCTCGCTGCCGCGCAAGCGGCGCAACCGTGAGTCGGGAAAGCTGGTCATGGCGTCCTTCTCCTTGGACCGCTTACGGGGGTTACTTGTGGGAAAACTCGCCGGTGGAAAAATGATTGGTCAGGGCGTCCACCAGGCCTTGAACCGTGTGTTCCGATGCTTCCAGGTCCACCCGCAGTCCCAGTTCGCGGGCGGTGGCGGAGGTGACCGGGCCGATGCAGGCGATGAAGCTCGTTTCCAGGGCCGTCCGGTCGCCGTTCAGCATCTCCACCAGGTTCCGCACGGTGGAGGAACTGGTAAAGGTTACGACATCAACACCGTCAAGGAAAGCTTCTTTGGCCAGGTCGCTTACACCGTCGACCGGCACGTTCCGGTAGACCGCCAAACGGTTGACCTTGGCCCCCATGTCAGCCAGGCCCTTCTCCAGTTCGTCGCGCCCGATGTCGGCGGAGGGCAGCAACACCGAAACGCCATTCCAGTCCCGGCCCGACAGCTCGTCCAACACCGCCTCCGAAACGGGCCGGCTGGGCACAAAGTCAGCGGTGATTCCCCGGCGGGAAAGGGCTTGGGCGGTGGCCGGGCCGATGGCTCCGATGGTCGTTCCAGCCAGGGCCCGTGCGTCTTTGCCCTGGTATTCCAGCCGCTCAAAGACCGACTCGACGGCGTTGGCGCTGGCGAATATCACCCATTGAAAGTCCTGCAACCTGTTCAGTGTCCCGTCCAGTTCGGAGAAATCGTCCAGCGGGCCGATCTGGATGGTGGGCAGTTCCACTGCGTAGGCCCCAGCCTGCTCCAACAGGGTGCGCAGCCGGGAAGCCTGCGAGCGGGAACGGGTGATTAGGACCCGCTTGCCGAACAGGGTGCGCTGGTCGAACCAGGCCAGTTCTTCTCTGAGGTTGACCACGTTGCCGATGACCGTGATTACCGGCGGAGTGAGCCCCGCGTCTTTGCCCAGGTCCAAGATGTTATCGATGCAGCCGGTGACGGTCTTCTGGGTGCTCCAAGTCCCCCATTGGACCAAGGCCGCCGGGGTCGTGGCAGGCAGGCCCTCTTTCCGTAGCGTTAGGAGTATCTTCTCCAAGGAAGCCCAGCCCATGAGCACTACCAGGGTGCCGCCGCCCTTGGCCAGGGCCTCCCAGGGGACGGTGGACTCTGCTTTGGACGGGTCCTCGCTGCCGCTGACCACCGTGAAGGTCGTCGAGATGCCCCGGTGGGTCAGGGGGATGCCGGCGTAGGCCGGTCCGGCGATGGCCGAGGTCACTCCGGGTACAATCTCGAAGGGTAGGCCCTTCGCCGAAAGTTCCAGGGCCTCTTCTCCGCCCCGGCCAAATATGAAGGGGTCGCCGCCCTTGAGCCGAACGACGGTGAGTCCCTGGGACGCCTTGTCCACCAGCAGTTGGTTGATCTCAACCTGAGTCATTTCCTGGCGGCCCCTGGCCTTCCCGACGAAGATGCGCTCGGCGCTTTCGGGGACCGCTTGCAGGAGCACGGGGTCCACCAGCCGGTCATAAACCACCACTTGGGCCTGCTCCAATGCCTGCCTGCCCTTAACCGTGATTAGTCCGGGGTCGCCGGGCCCGGCGCCCACCAGATAGACTTTACCGGTCAAATGTTCCATCCGTAAAACCGCCCATCAAGGCGGATAATCAAGCTTGGGCTGCCCTGGCGGCTTTCAGCAACTCTGCGCCGCCCCGTTCCACCAAGGCCAGGTAGGCGTCGCTGGCCAACTGCAGGGGGTCCCGTTTCAGTCCTTCGATCTTGGCGGTGAAACTCTTCGCACCGTCCTCGGAGCTCATGAAGATGGTCATGAGCATGATGTCCTCCATGCAACGGGCACAGGCGCCCACCGGAAGGCTGCAACCGCCGCCAATTTTTTCGAGAAAGGCCCGTTCGGCGGTGGCCTCGTAGCGGGTGGTCGCGTCGTCGATGGCCGCCAGCAACTCCAACATGCGGTCGTCGTCGGCCCGCGCCTGCACCGCCAGGATGCCCTGTCCGGGCGGGGGCACGAACCGTTGTGGGGAGAGGTACTCGGTGACCTCGTCTTGCAGTCCCAGCCTGATCATCCCGGCGGCGGCCAAGATGACGCCGTCGGCCTCTTCGCCCTGGGCCTTGCGCAGCCTGGTTTCCACGTTGCCCCTGATTGAGACCACCTCCACCTGGGGGGCGTGCTTCCTCAATTGGGCGGCGCGACGGGGGCTGCTGGTGCCAATCTTGGAGCCCTCTGGGATCTCCTCCAGAGAGCAGCCGAACCGGTTTACCAGCACGTCCCGCGGGTCTTCCCGGGACAACAACGCGCCCAGCACCAGGCCGTCGGCCAACTGGGTGGGCATGTCCTTGAGGCTATGGACGGCGATGTCCAGTTTGCCGTCCACCAGTTCCTGTTCCAGTTCCTTGACGAAGATGCCCAGCCCCATGCCCGCCAGGGGCGAGGTCCGGTCAGCGTCCCCCCTGGTGTGCACCGTGTCAATTTGGAATTCTAGGTCCGGATTGTTGGCCTTCAGTCGGCCAATCACCGCATCGTCCTGGATCAGGGCCAGGGCGCTGCCCCGGCTACCGACCTTGATGGTCCGCCGTTCTGAGTTACCGGCCAAGCTATCGGCTGCCAACTGGTTAGCCCCCTGCGGTCTGGGCCAGGCGGCCCCGTTTGACCGCGGAGCCAGCAGTCCCTGGGATCTTGGTGTCCCCAGTGTTCCTGGTTTGGCAGCCGCCGGAAACACATTCGCCGATGTTGGAGCACAGACCGTCGGAATACCTGCCCAACAGGCCGTCCATCAACTTTTCCAGGGCTTCTTTCTCGCGGCCCGACTTAGCCAGGGCCAGAAGCTCCGGAGTCATGGAGCACTGCCACCGCTGAGGGTCAACCGCGACCTGTTTCTCTTTGATCATCCGGCGGGCCTTGGAAAGAACGCCGGTGGCGTCCGCCCAGTCCAACGCCGGAGATTCGGCCAGGGTTTCCCGCAGCTTGCGAGCCAAAGCCGGGCTGGCGCCGCCGGTGGAGATGGCTAGAGTCACCGGGCCGCGCTCCAATATGGAGGGCGCTATGAAAGAACAGCGGGCTGGGTCGTCCACGGCGTTGAGCAAGACGCCCCGGCTCTCCGCTTCGTCGAATATCTCTTGGTTGACCACCCGGTCGTTGGTGGCTGCGATGGCCAGGAAAGCGCCCTCGAGGTCGCCGGCCTGGTACTTGCGTAGGCTCAACTCGATACTGGCGCGGCCAGCGGCGTCGCGGATGGCCCGGGTGGCGTCGGGACTGATCACAATTATCTTGGCGCCCGAATCAATCAGCTTCAGGACCTTGCCCTCGGCGATCTGACCTCCGCCGATGACGACACAACGCCGCCCTTCCAGATTCAGGAATACGGGATAATAGGTTGTCATAAGCTCTTTATCGTTAAGAAGCCGTAATCACGGCGTCGGGTCGTTCTGATTCCAGATATTCGTCGTAGTCCGGCACAAAGTAGCGGACCCGGGTCTTCTTGTACTCCCTGGTGCTGTACAGGGTAAGTCGTTCGGTTATCCCGGTGGCCTCGCTAATCTCATTGTTAATTTCTTCGCAGCCCTCGGGGGTGGTCGCGTGGACCATGGTGAAATGAGTGTAGGGCCAGTCGGGGAAGGTCGGCCGTTCGTAACAGTGCGTCACGGCATCGTGCCCGGCCATCATCATTCCGACTTCCTCGGAGCGCTCTTCGGGCACCTTCCAGACAATCATGGCGTTGGCCTTGAAACCAGAGCGGCGGTGGTGTAGCACGGCGCTGTAACGCCGCATGATGCGCCGGTCTTGGAAGTCCTTGGCCAAGGCGAACAGTTCGCTGGTGGACATGCCCAGCTCTTGGGCAATCCCGTCGTAGGGACGGGGGACCAAGGACAGGTCCTCCTGCATCCCGCGGATGGCGTTCTTCTCTTCTTCGGTGACGGGCACCGGCTTGTTCCAGGATTCGGCGGCTTCTTTGTCGAAGCCGCCGGTGTTGATATTGTCCGGGCTGAAATCGCCCGATTTAATATTATCGGGACTAAAATGGAATGAGGAGCCCCTCTTCTTTACCATGTCGAAATTAACGCCAATCTTGAAGAACCGCTTGGTGGGCATGATTCGCTGTTCCAAAGCCCCGGTCTTGCGGGACATGTATTGGGCGGTGGCCTCCAAGTCGTGCTCTGGGGGCACGGCCAAGGTGAACCACAGATTGTAGTAGGAGCCCTCCCGGGCGTAGTTGTGGCTCACGCCGGGGTGTTTGTTGATCTCCAGCGCCGCCTTGTGGAGCTTCTTCGGCTCGTAGGCCATGGCCACCAGTGTGGTCTTGAACCCGAGACGGCGGGTGTCGAATATGGCGCTTATCTGGCGCAAGACGTTGGTCCGCTTAAGTTCGGTCAAACGGTCCAGCACTTCTTGCTCGCTGGTCCCAATCTCTTCGCCCAGTACCTGATAGGGCTGGTCAACCATGGGGAAGGGGCCCTGTATCTTGTTCAACAGCTCGCGGTCGGTCATGTCCATAGCTGTCTGTGGTTCCTCCTGTGTGACCTAAGTGGTCTGGATGATATGAAAGGGCTGTGCCTGCCCTGTATTCGCTTTACGCTATTTTTTGGACTTTACGGCCGACTTCTCGTAGGAGTCGGCCACGCCCACCAAAACCCGGTCCGCCGCTTCGATTATCCGGGTCCAAGCGCTCGGGTTGGTCGAGTCCAACACCATGGTCCTGAAGAACACGAAAGCTTCGACGGTGTCCTTCAAGCTCACACCCCGTTCGGACATCTCGGTACCGTATTCCCGGCCCAACAGATGGGCCTCCTCCAGCAATTCCTGCCTGCGGCGGCGTGGTCCGCCCTCCTGCAATAACAGAGACAATAGGCGGCGTCCGAAGAGCCTCATCCGCACCTTGCCCTCTTCCTCGACGCTCTGGTACCAAGGCTGTTGCACCACGTCGTCGCGGCTAAGGCGCCGGCGGATCTTGCGGAGGGCCGAGCCCTCGAGGGCGTCTTCCCGGCCCTGATCATGTGCCTGCCCGGAAGTGTTGGCAAAGGCTTCAACGTCGTCGCGGAGGAACCGGCGGTGTCCGCCAGGCGTGCGGTAGACGCGGAGGTAGCCACTGTCGGCCCATTGCCTGAGGGTGGTGTCGCTGACGTCAAGCAGGCGGCAGGCGCCACGAAGGGAAAGCCACTGGCTTTTGTCGGTAATTCGCCTATCGGTGGTCTGAATATCTACCATGGAGTTTTTATCTGAGGAGAATTAGTCCGGTGAAATCTAGCCCGAAAACCTGTAAAAATCTGTAAGAAACTGAACGCCGTGCTCCACGATTATCCCAGGCTAGCATACAGGTTTGTTCCAGTCAATAAACCTTGGTGGCGGGCCAGGACCATCGCGGGACACCTGTCTGGTAATCAAGTAGTATCAATCGTTGTTGCGTTCGTTATGTAATGTTATATTTGTACCGATGCCAGAGCGAGAATTGGAAAAGAAGCTGAACTCGGACAGGAAGGAACTGTTCTCGAACCTGAGACGCGGCATCAGGTCGAAGTCTGTCTTGAGAGCCATGCAGCGGGTGCCCCGAGAGGTGTTCGTGCCCATCGACGAACGCCACAGGGCCTATCTGGACATGCCCTTGGCCATCGGCGGAGGACAGACCATCTCTCAGCCCTACATCGTGGCCCTGATTACCGAAGCGCTTCGCTTGCAGCCAGCGGACAAAGTGCTGGAAGTGGGCGCGGGCTCCGGCTACCAGGCGGCCGTCTTGGCCGAGTTGGTGCCTGACGGCAAGGTTGTCACGGTGGAGGTGGTAAGGCGTCTGGCCCAGCGGGCCCGGGAGACCCTGTGTGAGTTGGGTTATGAGAATATCGTCGTGGAGAATGCCTCCGAAGCCTTGGGTTGCCCTGGGCGTGGGCCCTACGACGCCATCGTGGTTTCCGCCGCCGCGCCCTGCCTGCCTCCGAATCTAATTGCTCAGCTGGCTGTTGGCGGGCGGATGGTGGTGCCGGTGGGCAACCGCGAACAGCAGGAATTGGTCTTTGTACTGCGCACCGGGGAGGGTATCTCCCTGCGGATGCTGGGCCCCTGCCGCTTCGTTCCCCTTATTGGCCGCGAGGCCTTCCCCACGTCATTTTGATCGCTGGCACAGCCGGTCGCTGATCCAACCCCTCACCTAACCACAGATGACGCCCGATGAAAACGCAGCGAGCTGTCTTCTCAGAGTGTTCTGGCACGTTTAATATACCCGGTTAACCATGCTGGAGCTAACTGACGAACTTTCCAGATTGCTGGACCAAGCCGCCGCGCTGTTACTGCGTTCCAATCATCTGGTGGCTCTGGCCGGGGCCGGCCTCTCAGTTGAAAGCGGAATCCCACCCTTTCGAGGCCCCGGCGGACTTTGGACCAAGCACGGAGAGACAACCAACCTTTCCTACCGGGAATTTCTCCAAGACCCCAAAGAGTGGTGGGAGGCCAGGTTCCGCAACGAAGACCGGCCCGGCGACCCAGTCCACGAGCTCAAGGTGGCGGTTGACCAGGCCCAGCCCAATCCGGGGCACCACGCCCTGGTGGGCATGGAGCAGATGGGGTTGCTGAAGTGCGTGGTGACGCAGAACGTGGACAACCTGCACCGTGAGGCGGGCACCCAGTCGCTTCTGGAGATCCACGGCAACCGGACCTGGCTCCGGTGCGTCGGCTGCGGGTGCCGCCAACCGAGGGACGACTACCACTTCGATAGCCTGCCCCCCAGATGCACCGGATGCGGCGGTGTAATCAAGATGGACACGGTGATGTTCGGCGAGCCCATCCCCGAAGACGTGCTCCTCTCCTGCCGCTCCCAAGCCGAAGCCTGCGATTGCATGCTGCTGGTGGGAACCTCGGGCACGGTGAGCCCGGCGGCGCGCCTGCCTCTGGCCGCCAAGGAATCGGGCGCGGCGCTCATTGAGGTTAACCCGGAGGAGACCGCCCTCACTCCCTGGTGCGACATTACCCTCAGCGGACCCTCGGGAGAGCTTCTGCCGTTGCTATTGGAACGGGTCAGGAACGGCGGCCTGCCTGAGTCTCCCTGTTGAACCGCCCGGCCAAGCCTTCTGTCCGAACCTAAATGGTATAATCCCGGCGCTGGGAATCGGGGTTTCCCGCCCTGATTCTGAAGCCCATCCTGCCTATCGGGAGTAGCTGCCCCGTTGGAGCCCATTTTGGTGGAATTCATGCTGGCCCGCTTTGGACTGGGCGACCCCGAGTGGTTGGACCCGGCCACCTCGGCAGTTATCGTTCTGATTGGCTTTGTGGTGGCGTTTGTGTTCCACAAGCTGCTCTTTCCTCTCATCGTCCGGTTCACCCAATTGACACCCACCGACTTGGACTCCCGATTGGTGAGGTCCGCCCGCTGGCCAATCACCCTTGGCATCCTGGTGCTGGGGGTGTACCTGGCGGTGACTGTTCCACTGGACCTGACCGTTTCCCAGCAAGACCGGGCAGACACCGTGGCCCGTGCCCTGGGCGTCGTGCTCGGGATATTCGTGGTCGTCGGCATGCTCTCCAACGCCATCGACTGGTACCTGGCCAATCTGGCCACCCGCAACCGTCACGTGGTGGACCTACGCCTGTTCCCCCTCATACGCCGGGTGGGAGGCTTGGTCATCTACGGCATCGGCGCGTTGCTGGTGCTGGACGTTCTGGAAATCAACATAAGCCCCCTCATCGCCGGTCTGGGCCTGGGAGGTCTGGCTGTGGCCCTGGCCATCCAGCCTACTCTGGCCAACCTGTTCGCCGGCACCTACGTGATGACCGAGGGTGTCATCTCCACGGGGGACTACATCGAGCTCGAGGGCGGGGTGGCCGGATACGTGGTGGAGGTGGGCTGGCGCAGCACCCGCATCCGCACCTGGGGCAACAACCTGGTGGTGGTGCCCAACGCCCGCTTCGCCGAGACCATCATCACCAACTACCAAGAGCCGGTCCCGGCGGTCAACGTCTATCTGACCTGCGGCGTGAGCTATGACAGCGACCTGGATATCGTGGAGCAGGTGTCACGGGAGGTGATGGACGACTTGGTGCAGAACGACCCAAACGCGGTCCGCTCCTACGGTTCTTGGTTCGCTTTCAACGCCTTCGGCGAGTCCAACGTGGACTTCTGGTTGTTCTTGCAGTCCCGTGACCGCATCGCCAGCTTCACCCTTCAGTCGTCCCTGATCAAGAACCTGCACCGGCGCTTCCGGGAAGAGAGCATCGTCATCAACTACCCGATGCGCACCCTACAGTTCCCCTACGGCTGGGACGGTCAATTGGCTGCCGGTCCAGCCCTCACGGCCACGGCTGAACGGACTCCCGCCCGGTCCAGACCCTCACGCCCGCCCAGGGAGTTCCACCTGTCACGGGAAGAGGAGGAAGGCCCCGATATCGACGGCGTCCCCCCCGGCGGTGGCGAAGGCCCTCCGGGCGGCCCCGATGGCCCAGGCTAGCGGGCGGGCGGCTCGCCGCGTTTTCATGGGGACGAGCCTCGGGACAATCTGACACCGGACCGTCTTCAGCTTGCTCGCGCAAAGGCCAGTCGGTATAATCCAGACGTGGCGGTTGGCCACTCCCCCACGTGGGCCTGTAGCTCAGGCGGCTAGAGCGCGGTCCTGATAAGACCGAGGTCGTTGGTTCAAGTCCATCCAGGCCCACCACTTGCCTTTACGGCTGTCCCACTCAAGCCCAATTGCTTTCCTCCGCTCCGCCCCATCCGAAGGATTTTCCGCTCCACCCACTCCGGTCCTTCCTCGGCGGTGTCGAAGTAGTTGAAGCGGTGGAACAGCTTAGTTCAGTTCCCGAGTACTTTAGAAGGTCTTTTCTCATGGCGGTGCCGCTGGTCGACCACCACGGTCACCGGGTCGATAACCACTCCGTGGGAACTTTGGGCGGCCTCGACGCTGACGAAGCCGTCTAGGACATCGTCCAGCACTTGGTCCGCCTCCCGTTCCAAGGGTGGTGAGCACTTCCCTGTTGAAGCCCTTCCTCCCCGGCACTTCGACGATGTCCCGGACGGTGCACAAGCCGTTCGGATTCGACCCAGGGGCGGGTTCACCAGCAGCGGCGTCCCCTGGAGGCCAATCTCCAGATCGAAGAGGCGTTGACCGGATGCGGCAAACTCGCCTTCGTTGACAGCCCGAATCTCCATGACTACACTCCTCACCAACGGCATCGGCCCATCCAAGCCCGCCCGGTCCTCCCTCAGGCAGCGCCAGGAGAGTTCCCCTTGAAGAGATTTGAATATCTGGAACCCCGGACGTTGCGCCAGGCCATATCCCTGTTGCAACGTCACGGCGAGAACGCCCGGATCGTGGCTGGCAGCACCGATTTTCTGGTGCGTTGGCGGCAGGGCGTCTGGAACCCAGATCAGGTGATAAATATCCAGCGGGTGGCCGGTCTCGGCCGGATCACCTACAGCTCCCGGAACGGACTCCGCATCGGAGCACTGGTTACGGTCCGGACCCTGGAGCAAGCACCCGGCGGTGCGCCGGCGCTACCCGGCCCTGGCGGCGTCCGCAGCGTCCTTCGCTGGGGTGCAGGTGCGGAACCTGACCACCGTGGGCGGCAACGTCTGCAACGCCTCACCTTCCGGTGACACAATCCCGGCATTGCTGGTGTTCGGCGCGGAGTGCCGCCTCGTCGGCCCCGACGGTGACCGCTGGGTCTCGCTGGACCAGTTCTTCACCGGCCCCGGCCAGACAGTACTGCAAATGGGGGAGCTGCTGGCGGAGGTGAGGGTGCCGCCACCGGCCGCCAACACCGGGTCCCACTACATCAAGCACAGTCCCAGGGGCGCCATGGACATCGCCACCGTGGGCGTGGCCTCGTTAATCTCGCTGAACGGCCGGTCGGGCCCCTGCTCCGAGGCCAGGATCGCCTTGGGGGCGGTGGCCTCAACCCCGGTCCGGGCCTATACCGCCGAGGAAATCCTGAGCGGCCAAGAAATCAACCATCAGCTTATCGAGGCCGCCGCCACTGCCGCCCAAGGGGCAGTGAGTCCCATCGACGACATCCGCGGCTCAGCGGCACACCGCAAAGAGATGGTCGGTGTGCTAACCCGCCGGACCCTTGAACAGGCGTTTGAATCAGCCGCCAAAGGGCCCCTGCTATTCGAAGAGCAGCGGAGGCTGACCGTCCAGGCGGCATTCTGAGGCCTGCAGCCGACGAAGCCTGCCCAAGCCAGTAAACACCGAGGAAATCTTTGAGATGAAGAAACCACTGCAGATAACAGTTAACGGAGAGATCATGCAGGCCCTGGTTGAGCCATATTATTCACTTCTGGACACCCTGCGCGACGAGCTGCACCTGACCGGCACCAAGAAGGGGTGCGACGAAGGCGACTGCGGAGCCTGCACGGTCCTGCTTAACGGCCAGCCGGTGACCTCATGCCTGGTGCTGGCCCACAGCGCCCACGACAGCGAGGTCACCACCATCGAGGGGTTGGCCAAAGGGCAGCAGCTACACCCCGTGCAGCAGGCGTTCGCCGAGTACGGCGGACTGCAGTGCGGCTACTGCACCCCTGGCCTAATCATGGCCACCGTGGGTTTTTTGCAGAGCGGTGAAGAGCCCACGAAAGAGAACATCAAACATGCCATCGGCGGCAACCTGTGCCGCTGCACCGGCTACTCCAAGGTCATCGAAGCAGTTGTGGCGGCAGCGGTGGAAACAACCGGCCGCAAGACGGAGTAAATAATGGCCGACTATCAGGTGCTAGGCAAGAACCACATCCGCGTGGATGCGCTGGAAAAGGTGACTGGCAAGGCCACCTACGCCGGGGACGTGTACCTCCCTGGGATGCTGATGTGCAAAGTGTTGACCAGCACCCGCAGCCACGCCCGCATCGTAAGCATCGACACCTCGCCCGCCGAAGCTCTGCCCGGAGTTCGCGGCGTCATCACCGGCAAGGACTACCCCGACGCTTGGTTCGGTTCCGGAGCCCTCAAGGACCGCCGGATCATGGCCCGCGACGAAGTCTTCTATATCGGTGAGCCGGTGGCCGCGGTGGCGGCCGACGACGAGGTAACGGCCCTGGAAGCGTTGGAGTTGATCGTGGTCGAGTACCGGGACCTTCAATTCGTGGTCGACCCGCTACAGGCCATATCGGGCAAGTCCGTCGATATCCACCCGGACCTGGAGGAATTCGAGGGCTACGGGTTCGCCCTGGGCGGAAATAACTGCACCATGCTGGATGCCGACCGGGGCGACGTGGAGCAGGGATTCGAAGAATCCGACCTTATTGTCGAAGAGACCTATCATACCCAGCCCATCAACCAGGGCTTCTTGGAGCCCATGGCCTGCGTGGCCGATGTCGAAGCCAACGGCCGGCTGAGCATCTGGGCGTCGACCCAGGGACCGTACCAAGTGCGGTCCCAACTGGCCGCGGTTCTGGACATGGCCATCGGCAACATCAAGGTCACGGCCATGGAGATGGGGGGCGGGTTCGGGGCCAAGTTGCGCTTGGCCATGGAGGCATTTCCGGCACTGCTGGCCATGAAGACTGGAAGGCCGGTCAAGCTGGTCAACACCCCGGAGGAGACCTTCACCCTGAACGGGCCGCGCCTGGAAACCAACATCTATCTCAAGACCGGCGTCACCAAAGACGGCCTCATCCTGGCCCGCGAGGCTAGGAGCATCTTCGATGTAGGCGCTTACCTGGGCGCCGGCCCCAACTCCGGGGTGGGCCACGGTCTGGGGGCCTACAACATACCCAACTTTCGGCTGCGCTCCTACGGCGTCTACACCAACAAGATCTTCGTTGGTTCCTACCGGGCCTCAGGCGTGGCCGACATGACCTTCGCCACCGAGTCCCACACTGACGTCATCGCCCACAAGCTGGGCATGGACCCTTTGGAATTTAGGATGAAGAACGCCCTCCGCGAAGGAGATACCTCGGGCAACGGCGCAGCCATCCCGGAGAACGGTCTGATGGAGACCCTGAAGGAGCGGATGGGCCTGCCCAAGAAAATGGAAGAAGGCCGGGGCGTGGGCATCTCGGTGGGCGAATGGCGCAGCGGCAGCGGACCGTCCACCGCGGCCATCAGCGTCAACGAAGACGGCACGGTCAGCATGCTCACCGGCTCGGTGGACATCTCTGGCAGCGATACGCCATTGGCCCAGATCGCCGCCGAGTCATTGGGGCTGCGGCTGGACCAGGTGGTGGTGGCCAAACGGGACACCGACATGGCCCCATTCACCGGCCCCAGCGATGGTAGCCGCATCGTCTACAGCCAGGGCAAGGTGGTGCAGATGGCCGCTGAGGATGCCAAGTCCAAGCTGCTGGACCTGGCCGCCGGCCGGCTGGGCGTTCCCGCCGACGCGCTGGAATGCGCTGGCGGACAGGTCTACGTCCAGGACAACCCACCCCAGTCCATGGGCCTGGGCCAGTTGGCCCGCATGAGTCTAAGTTCGCGGGGCGGGCCAATCGTCGGCACCGCCTCCCTCTCCAGTCTGCCCTACGCGCCGGTGTTCAACGCCCAGGGCGCGGAAGTTATCGTGGACCAGGAGACCGGGCGGGTCCGGGTCACCCGGTTCGTCCAAGCCCAGGACGTGGGCAAGGCCATAAACCCCATGGGCGTAGAAGGCCAGTTGGAAGGTGGGGCCGTGCAGGGAATCGGCCGTGCCCTCAGCGAAGAGATACTGATTGACCCGGAGACAGGGCAAATCAGAAACCCATCCCTGGCCACGTACTTGATGCCCCTGTCAGTGGACATGCCCGACATCGAGAATATCCTGGTGGAAGTGCCCAGCGCCGACGGGCCATTCGGGGCGCGGGCAGTTGCCGAACCGCCTGGGTTCGGCCCGCCGGCGGCCATCGCCAACGCAATCTACGACGCGGTGGGAGTCAGAATCAAGACCCTGCCCCTGTCGGCGGAGCGGGTCTTGGCCGCGATCCAGGGCCGCGACGCCGACGAGTACCAGATGGACCTGGCCGGGCTTCGGGCCGCCGAATCACCCTAGGCCGGGGGTTTTCCGGCCGGTTATGGGCCGGCGGTTGGTGTCAGCGCAGAACGGCTCATCCGGAAAATAGGGGACGGCTGGTCTGATGCCGGTAACAGCGGCTTTGCCGCCGGGCTGGCGAAGGATACGGGCGATGGCCGGAAGAGCCAGACCTCGGTCTGGGACGGCAGGCTCTGGGGGGAGAACACGGTGGTGTGGCCCTCAAGGCGCCTGGCCTCGGACTGGGTGGCCAGCCAACCCTCCGGAGGTTCCCGTCCGGTCTCGCCGGACATCAACCCCGGTATCTGATAATGCATCGGTATCACCACCCTGGGCTCCAGCCTTTGGATCAGGGAATCGACTTCTTCGTAACTGAGCAGATGGTTGGAGTCGTCCACGGTAACCCACAGCACGTCGATATCACCGATGGAACGGGCGACTTCCCAGGGCCAGTCGGCCCGGTTGTCGCCCAGGTGCAGGAAGCTGATACCCCCGGTCTCAAGCCGGTACATCACATTGGGGAAGTCCCGGAGCCGCGATGCCCCGGAGTGCAGGTCCTCTACCCCCCGGAGCGTCAGGTCCGGGTTGGCGAATTCTCCCGGCATCCGGATCAAGGGCGCCCCTGTAGACCGTCAGCGATAATGGGACACATATAAGGGTAGGAAAACCCGAGAGTCGGAGGGTGGTGTGAGCTCCTGAAATGAGGGTAGAGTTACCCACAGAAAGGAGCAGATGTGTCCCAATTAGAAGTAAGCAAAGCAGAGGCCGCCGAGGAACGAAGCGAGCAGACCAGGTCTTTCGTCCGTACAGTGAAGGCGGCTGCCCGACGTAAGTACACCTCCGAAGACAAGATCCGAATTGTTCTGGAGGGCTTCCGCCGCGAGGTCACAGTCAACGACCTGTGCCGGCGGGAGGGGATCAAGCCCCACTCCTACTACTCGTGGACCAAAGAGTTCATGGAGGCGGGCAAGGAGAGGTTGACCCGTGACTCGGTTCGGGACGCCACTCAGCATGAGGTAGGGCAGCTCAAGCGAGAGAACGGGGAACTCAAGGAGCTAGTGGCCGATCTGTCGCTGGAGGCGTACCGTCTCAAAAAAACGGCCATCCCCGTGCCCCAGGACGCCAAGACCAACAAGGACTTGAGGACCGACCAGGAGGCGATCAGCCACCATGGAACCGTCTTACTATTCAGGAAGAACGCTCAGTCCTGTTATCAGCCAGAGAGATGCCAGAGCTGAGCTGCCGTCAGCTGGCCGCGTGGATCACCGACAACCAGGGCTTCTCAGTCTCAGAGTCCAGCGTCTACCGTATCCTGGGCAGGGAGGGCCTAGTGAAGCGGCCTGAGATGCGGTTGGCCGCGGGGAAGGAGTACCACCGCAAGACCACAGGACCTCACCAGATGTGGGCCACCGATGCCTCATACTTCAGGGTGGTTGGTTGGGGCTACTACTACCTGGTCACCGTTATGGACGACTACTCCCGCTTCATCCTGGCTCACAGGCTTCAGCAAGATATGACGGCCGACTCCTTCATCGAGGTGGTCCAGGATGCTGTGGACACGACCAGCATGGACCAAGTTCCAGTCACAGACCGCACCAGGCTGCTGAGTGACAACGGTCCAGGCTATGTCTAAAGAGCATTCAGGGACTACCTGGGGATGGTTGGCATCAAGCACATCCTAGCAACTCCTTTCCACCCTCAGACCAACGGGAAGCTGGAGCGCTACCACCAGACCATCAAACGGGACGTCAACCAGGTGCCTTATGAGTTGCCCGCCGACCTTGAGGCTGCTATCGCGGCCTTCGTCAGCTACTACAACTACCGGCGCTATCACAAGGCTCTGGGCAACGTGACACCATCAGACGTGCTCAAGGGAAGACGGCAAGAGATCCTACAACGCAGGAAGGAGGTGAAGGCTCAAACCACCGAACGGCGACGACGCTACAACAGGGCCCTCAGGGAGCTCACCAGACCTCCATCCAGCCCCTGATCTCTCGGCTCCCAATGTGTCCCACTTTTGCTGGTTGCTAACAGGCGCCCCTTCCGGCAGCCGCTCGGCGGCGTCATGGTCGAAATGGGCGTGAGTGATAAGGCCCAAGTCGCACCCGACGTCGGGAAACAAGTGGGTGAACCAGTACCGCCCGGAGATGTTCCGGTAGGGGTCGGCCAACACCCTCAGTCCGGCCTCGTTCTCCCATAGGAAGGCGCAGTGGCCATAGTAGGTCAAAGATGGTCCGGACAGGGGACCACCGCCGGATTCAGATGCTGTGGACATCTCGATCCTCGAAATGGCCTCAAATCGGCCTCAAAATAGGATGGATTGCCGTTCTAGTGGAGGCGGGCTCCGGTCATCAGCGGTCAGACTGCTGGCGCGGCGGTAAAATTGGTAAGATATATCATCATGTCGGTAAGAAATGTCAAGTACCTCCCGGCGGACCGGACGATGGCTGCGTACCCGGCAGGACCGGCCGCAACCTCGCTGCGGTTGATCGCCGACGGACACGGGGAGAAGATACCCGAGCGGTTGCTGGCCAAACTCTGGAAGGAGCGGGCCGCCCGCCAGACCGGCCTGCGCACGGAAGCGGGAAAGCGCGTGCGAGTGGTCTATCCGGGACGCCCCGGGACCGCTGCAGGCCCGGACTTTCGGGACGCCATACTGGAAGTGGAAGGCATCGGAACAATCACTGGCGACGTGGAACTGCACATACGGCAGTCGGATTGGAAATCTCACGGCCACGGCGGAGACCCCAACTATAACGGGGTGGTGGTGCACGGGGCATTGGAGGTCCAATCGGGGGAGATGCGCCTGCAGAGCGGGGGCCAGGCACCGGTGGTCGACTTGAAGGCGCTGCTGGAAGAAGGGCCGGAGGGGGAACTTGCTTCGGACTTCCAGCAGGTCGACCTCTGGGAGGTTTTGGCAGGCAGGGGCTATGCCGAGCCGCGCTCATTGGACGAAGCGGGGAGGACATTGGACCGGGCCGGTGACCAGCGGTTTCAACTCAAGGCCCGTTGGCTGTTGGACCGCATCCGGGTCCAGGGGCCGGACCAAGCTTTATACCAGGCCCTGATGGAGGGAGGGGCTGGGCTACAGCAGTAACCGGTGGCCCTTCATTGAACTGGCGTCCAGAGCGCCGTACCGGGCGGTCGTCCAAGCCGCCGGGCAGCTTCCCCCCGTGGAGCGTTTTGGAGCTATCTGCGGTTAGCTGGGTGCCTGCTCAGGATTGGCTGAGACCGAATCACCCCGCCCCAAGGGCATCGGTCCGGCGATGAACAAAGCAGAGTGGCGGTTGTTCCGCGTGCGGCCCGCCAATCACCCGCGGCGCCGAATCATGGGGGCGGCCTCAATCTTAGACCGTTTTCTGGAGCCGGGTCTGGCGGATGGGCTAAGGGAAGTGGTGCGGGGACTCAGCCCGGCCAAACTGACCGAAGCCCTTTTTGCCGCCGGCATGGCCGGACCGGCCTTCGTGGGCTCGGGGCGGGCCAAGGACCTGGCCGTAAATGCGGTTTTGCCCTTCATGCGGGGCTGGGCGGAGGCCGACGGCCAAGGGCCGGGGCAGGATCCTTACCGCAAACCTCTACAACCGGTTTCCGCTTTTGACGGACAACGAACTGACCCGGGAGATGACGGCGCATCTGCTGCCCGCCGGCTGGCGTGGCACCGTCGTCAACGCCCGGCGTCAGCAGGGGTTATTGCACCTATCGGCCCTCCTGAAAGGGGCCCACTGACCTGAATCACTACGTTAGCTGGGATCGGCCAAGGGGATGGCCAGGGAGGCCCGGGGGGTGTCGCCCAGGCTCCTGGCGATGTGGCCGTGGCCGGAGAGGTCCTCGGCCACCAGGATGTCTCCCGGCTCCAACTGCACCTTGGTCCCGTCGGCGGTCTCGAACTCGGCCGTGCCCGACAGGTTGACCACGTACTGACGCCGCGGGGCGGTGTGGTAATCGGAGAAAGACGGTGACGAACGCAGGTTCAGATTGATGTCGCCGCTGCCCAGCCGGTTGACGATATTGGCCATCTCCTCGTTGGTTACGTCTTCAAAGTGTGACTCGCCGTCGTCGCCGGCAAACACTCGGATAATTTTCATGGTTGTCTCCTTTGCAGAGTCTATTCTTGGGTCCGGTCCTCACGGTTGTGTCTGCTTGGGACCGCTATGGGGCCGCCAGGGGCACGGCCAGCATCAGCCTGGGTTCGTCGCCGATTCCCCGGGCCATGTGACCATGGCCGGTCAGGTCTTCGGCCACCAAAATGTCTCCGGGGCCCAATCGGCGTTTGATGCCGTCTGCGGTCTCGAACTCGGCGGTGCCGGCCAGGTGCACCACGTACTGACGCCGGGGCGCGGTGTGGTAGTCGAGGAACGAGGAGGACGGGCGGGTGTTCAGTTGGATGTCTCCCTCCCCCAGCCGCTTGGCGATGGCCGCCATCTCTTCCGGGGTGACATCCTCGAAATGGGACTCGCCGTCGTCCCCCGAATAAACTCGAACAATCTGCATATCAAGACCGTCTGTAAGGTTTCGTGGAGTTGGTGTGCCTGGAATTATGGTTGATCAACGTTGATCACCCCCCAGACGCCGTAAGGCGCGAAGCTCGGCTTTGCCGGCGGTTAGTCGGCCAGGGGGATGGTGCAGGTCACGCAGGGGACGGTCCCCGGGGTCTTGGTGGTGTGGCCCTTTCCGGTCGTGTCCTCGACCAGCCGGGCGTCGCCGGGGCCGAACAGGTGGGTGGAGCCGTCGCCCAGGCCAATCTCGATCTGTCCGGAAAGGCAGATTACGTACTGGCGGCGCGGGGCCGGGTGCCAGTCAATGAAGCGGCCGGGCTCGTTCTCCCGGAAAGTGATGTCGGTGGTCTTCACCGCGTTGGCCAGCTCGGGGTGGGTGGCCAGGCTCGTTTCCTCGATGTGGGTCTGGCCGTCGTCGCCGGTGTACATTCGGTAGATGCCCATCTCTTCTCTCCCTGGTCTAGCGTTTGGTTAGCCGGATTTAATGCGGGTTAAGGGCTTAGGGGTATGACCGCGCTGATACTGGGTTCGTCGCCCGGCACCAGAGTGGTGTGGCCCTTGCCGGTGGTGTCCTCCACCAGACGGGCGTCTC
Source organism: Dehalococcoidia bacterium (assembly GCA_965237595.1). Taxonomy (GTDB): domain Bacteria; phylum Chloroflexota; class Dehalococcoidia; order Lucifugimonadales; family UBA3495; genus UBA9611. Next base: position 213,102 of record CBDEFY010000004.1, read on the forward strand.
CCGGCACGAAGCGATGGGTGGCGCCATCCTCCAGACCAATCTCGATGATGCCCGAGAGGGATATGATGTACTGCCGCCTGGGCGCGGGATGCCAGTCGATGAAGTGTCCGGGGGCCCACTCCCGGAAGGCGATGTCCTGAGTGGGGATGGGCGAGGCCAACTCCGGGTGGGCCGACAGGTCCAGTTCCTCGATATGACTCCTGCCGTCGCCGCCGGTGTACATCCTAAATATTCCCATGATGCGGTCTCCAAGCCGGGATAGTTGCCCCGCAACAACTCCTTCGCGGTGACGAGGGCCGTGGGGCCGCTGCCAACCGTCGCCGGGACACACTTTAATACCTGGCGTGGGATTGGGCAATATCTGATTGTGCAAACCTGGCTGCCCCTAACCGGATATCTGGGCCGGCGGACCGAGGAACACCGGGGCGTAGAGCCAACCCTCCAGGCGGGCCGTGGCCAGTTCGTTGTCGTTTTGGTTCGGTGGGCCGGGAGTTCCACCGCGCCGGGTGGCGTCGCCGGGCCCATCTTGAGGCAGCCGGAACAGGGCCCGGTCCCTGGACCAGAGACAGGCTGCCACCGCTGCCACCACCGAGTCGAGGCAATCGTCATTCCCGACGCAATCGTCATTGAACCGGACCAAGTTGGCCAGTGTAAGTCCGGAACGAGTATCTAGGCCGTTCAGGATCCGCCGCCTCAGCTCGATCGAGTGTTGCCCTTTCTTATAGCCCTTGAAGGGCAGGCCAAATGCGCGGAGCGCCGCGCCGGGCATGGATTCCAGCAACAAGGGGCCGGTGCGTCCCTGGCCGGGTAAGGTTGGCACCCGGCAGCCCGCCTGCCACAGGCCGTCCAGCATCTGCATACCCCGGAAGGTCATGGGCACCATGTTGGGGTTGGTTTTATGGAGGCATGAGTAGCACTCGGGGAAATAGAGGTCCCCCCGGCGCAGGGGCTCGCCGTGCTCGGCCACAAAGTCGTCCCGAAGGGACATGAATTCTTCGAATTCCATGGCAGCGGCCGCTTCCCAGAGTTCGGGCATGGCCTCGGCCCCGGGCAGCCACCGGCGGGCAAAAACTTCTGGAACCGAGAAGGGAAAGTCCAAGGCGGCCACCGCCGTACCGGGCAGGGACGCCAACAGGTCCGCCAACCCGGCGCGGGGCGTGGGCTTGCAGGATTCCAGCGTGAGGACGCCGCCGCTCAGAACTCCCTGGGTCACCCAGGTATTCTGGTCGGCTTTGGCGCCGCTGAAATCCACGCCCAGGATGATAATTTCACTGGTCACGGGCGCTCCTGCCAGATTGTGTCAGAGGGCTGTGTTAGAATGGGCCGAAATTCCGCCCCCTCCGGACTCGGCCTGATTGACACCGGCCTGACCAGGATTGGTTTTCGCCTGGAGTGGGCAAGAACTCTGCGGCCAAAAGGTGCGTTATGGACTTTACCACGAGAAGAGAAAGATACCGGGGCGTTCTGGCCGGCGACAAGTGCGTTCACCCCGGCTCGGTCTTCGACCCCATATCGGCGCGCATCGCCGAGGACCTGGGCTTTGAGGTCGGCATGTTCGCCGGCTCCATCGCTTCCGGCACCGTGCTGGGGGCGCCGGACCTGGTGGTGCTGACCCTGACCGAGTTCGCCCAACAGATCCACCGCATCTGCCGGGCCGGAGACCTGAGCCTCATGGTGGATGCCGACCACGGGTACGGCAACGCCCTGAACGTGATGCGGACGGTGGAGGAATTGGAGACCGCCGGCGTGGCGGCGCTGACCATCGAGGACACCGTACTGCCCCGGACCTTCGGCGGCGGGGGAGACGCGATGTTGTCTCTGGAAGAGGGCGTGGGCAAGATGAAGGCGGCATTGGCGGCGCGCCGCGACCCCAATTTGGTGGTGGCGGGACGCACCAGCGCCCTTAGGATCACCGACCTGGAAGACACCATCAAACGGGTTAAGGCCTACGAAAAGGCTGGCGTTGACGGCATCTTTTTGGTCGGCGCCTCCACCAAGGCCGAGGTTGCAGCGGTCAGCGCGGAGCTTTCGATCCCCTTGCTTCTGGGCGGCACCTCGGGAGAGTTGGCTGACAAGGACTACCTGGGCTCGGTGGGAGTCAGGGTCGCCCTGCAAGGGCATCTGCCCTTCGCAGCTGCGGTCAAGGCGGTCTACGACACCCTGAAAGCCCTGCGCGACGGGGTTACGCCCGCCGACCTGGGTCCCCAGTTGGCCACAGCGGAACAGATGGACCAGTTCACCCGTAAGGCCGACTACGCCAAGTGGACTTCGGACTTCCTCAGTTGATGTTCAGGGCCGCCGCGTTACGAAGGTTGGGGCGGGCCCGCCCCAGGCCGGAATCCAGGCGCGCATCAGGTGACGGCCGGCATTTTGATCCGTTGTAGCCCTAGGGTTTGCCGTAATCGCCGATCAGACGTTCAGCGTTCTTGTAGGCAAGCTTTTCCTGGATTACCGGGTCGAACCTGCCGATGAAGGCGCGGGCATACTCAGTTAACAACTGTCCGACTTCTTCATCGTAACCCCATACGATATCTCCCCGGTCAGTCCCCCACATGTAGCGGTCGGGATGCGCGTTGATCAGCGGCTTGAATTCCTCGAGAGCGGTATCGAGCAACCGGTCCCAGTCCTGTTTCAAATCGGAGACAAATACCGCCTTTTCGCCGAACCTGAACACTGGGACCAGCTCCTCGAATATATTGTTGAACGTAAAGTAGATATTCGGATACTGGTCCATCAGGCCATCGATATACGGCCGGACACCATCACCGTGAACGATGAATTTGGTTTCTGGAAATCGTTGAAGCGCCCTGGCCATATTCTCTTGATGCCCCTCTCCTACGTGGAAATACACCACCATGCCGTGATCCCTCACCACTTCGAAATCCCCGGTGTAGATATCGGAATCTGGGGGAGGATTGATGGGCTCCGTGGGAGAATCTCCGACCTCCCCGAAGCCGAAGAACAGATTCGGGCGCACGCCAAGCATTACTTCGAGTAACTCCCCTTCCTCCATCGCCGGAACGTCAAGATCAGGCTGGCGGCCTTGCCACAAACGAGTGACCTGGGGAACATTTGATTGTCAACAGCCCCGAAGCGATTCATTCAGGTACCTACCCCATGGCTCCTGCCATGGAATTTAACCGAACTGAGCCTGTCTCAGAAGTCTGAACTGGCCATGGGTATGTCGTTGGGTGTATTTTCGAGGCGACATAAATTGGGGAGATGTTGAGATGCCGTTTCGAGAGATGGGCCGAGAGCAGATATGGATGTTGCCGCCGACGCTTGACGAACTGTTGCCGTTGGACCATCCAGCGCGATTCGTGGCCGAGTTCGTTGACGCTTTGGACCGGGAGGACTGGGCGGAGCTTGGGGTAAAGATAGACGGGGATGTGCTGGGAGCGCCAGCCTACCATCCACGTGCGCTGTTGAGCGTGTGGCTGTACGGCTTCATGACCGGGGTGCGCTCGTGCCGGAAGCTGGAGGCGGCCTGCCGGGACCAGATACCATACCTGTGGCTGACCGGGTGGCAGCATCCTGACCACAACACCCTGTGGAGGTTCTACAAAGGGCATCGGCAGGCCATGAGGAAGCTGTTCGAGCGGACGGTGCGTATGGCAGTGACGATGAAGTTGGTGGACCTGGCGGTTCAGGCGGTGGATGGTACGAAGGTGGTCGCCAACGCGTCGCTGAACAGGAGCTACGACGCCGAGGGACTGCGTGGTCTGTTGGAGCGGCTGGAGCGTGCGATAGCCGACCTTGAGGCTCAGAACGAAGCGGGAGAAGACACTGCTGTTGCCCATCTGCCTGAGGAGTTGGCTGACAAGGAGGTCTTGAGAGAGCAGGTGAGGCAGGCGATGGACGATCTCACGAGTCAGAAGCGCCACAAGCGCATCAACCTGACCGACCCAGACGCCAGGCTGATGAAGGGTAGGCAAGGCATCGTGGCTGGCTACAACGCTCAGGCTATGGTCTCACCCACAGAGACGGATGGGGGAGCGACCGGCATGTTGGTCACCGCCGTGGACGTGGTGGATGCAGCCAATGACAATGCCCTGCTGGTGCCGATGGTCGAGCAGGCCGAGGAGACTATGGGGACGAAGTCGCAGATGACGTTGGCCGATGCCGGATACTTCGCCGCGAGTCACTTGGAAGAATGCGCCCGTCGAGATCAGCAGGTGGTAGTGTCGGAGTCGCGGCAACGGTTCCTCAAAGACCCATATCACAAGGACCGATTCACCTACGACGAGCAGAGCGACAGCTTTACGTGTCCGCAGGGACAGACGCTCAAGTTCGTTCGTATCCAACATACGCATGGAGTCCCGTTGCGTCTGTACCGGGCCTCCGGGGTCGTCTGCCAAGTGTGCCCAGCCTTCGGAGTCTGCACGAAGGCCAAAGAGATTGGGCGGAGCCTGGCGATAGGTCCGCATGACGCAGTGCTGCGCCGTCATCGTGCCTGGATGTCCACCTCAGCAGCTAGAGAGGCGTACAAGCTGAGAAAGCAACTGGTCGAGCCTGTCTTCGGAATCATCAAGGAACAACAGGGGGCACGGAGATTCCTGCTGCGCGGCCTCGTTAACGTGGCGGCCGAGTGGACAATGCTGGCCACAGCCTTCAACCTGCGCACTCTCTGGCGGGTGTGGCGCTCAGCCCCTTCATCGGTCTATTTAATGGCCCGGAGCCTTGTCCCGTCTCCTGACCTGCAGTGATGACAGCAGCTGACCCATCGCTCCGTCGCCTGTCCTACCCGCTCAGGCCAGGGCCTTTCAGCGAACCCTTTGACCTCTATCTGCTCCCCCTATCCGCAATTTCCACTTCTGGGACAGGCTCAATTGGGAGGTTTGCCTTTACCGTTGGCCATTGAGAGGATGGATAAAAGGGAGGTTATCAGGCACTTGATTATGAAAAAACTGCTGCTCGTGTTGCTCGGCGGGGCGTTATTGTTCATTCTTCTCGGCCGCGCCACGCCATCAAAGCCGTCATTCGAAAGGACCATTGAGGACCCGGTGATGACCACCGACGAGATGGAAGAGGAGTTGAGGCGTCTGCACCTAGTCAACTTGACCGTCGGCAGTAAAGAATTCGATCCCGGCATCTATCCGGCGTTCGTTGGCGTCGATTTTAGAAACGGGAAGACGTTAATCAACAAATTCATCTGCTGGGATGTCTGCCCCGAAGTGGGCATGGTGTTCCTGGTGTACCAGGACGTGGGAAATGAGCAAGCCTGCGTGGACGCCAAGGGCACGCCGCTGATTTCCCCGGACCTAATCGGAAATGAATACTGGGGTTGCCGGCCCATAATCGATTGGTTCAACCTACCTTCAAGGAGTATCAATTAGGGTTGGCCCAAACTCACGGGTTCCACAACTTCCCATCAATTGGTTGACCGCCCCGTGGAAAGGCCCAATCATGCGTTGCGCAATCCTTACAGGTTCCCCAGTTTCACCGGGGGCGGATTGTGGGGTAAACTAGGTCCGCAGACCGGCCTGGCGTCTCTCCTTGGCATCACCGTGGAGCAAGTCAGGGGCCGGTCCTGAGCAAAGCTTTTCTTAGGAGTACCGCCGTGAAGATCGTCTTGAATCACCTTCATTTCCGCAGCGAAGACCCCGACGCAACCGCCAAGTGGTATTGCGACAATTTTGGCGCCGACATCGCCTCGGAGCGCCCGCTTTCCACCACCAAATCCATCCAGCTTGAGTTGAACGGCGAGCACCTGATGACCATCTCCGGCCGCGCCGAGGGCGAAGACCCCATCGCCGGAACCACCGATCCCCGCTACGGGTTGGACCACTTTGGGTTCGAGACCGACGACCTTGAGCAATTGGCGGCCGGGTTGAAGGCCAACGGCGTGAAGTTCAACTGCGAGCCCTGGACCATGCCTTCCGGTTCCATGGTCGCCTTCGTGGTGGCCCCCGACGAGGTCTCAGTGGAACTGATTCAACGCCCCACCGGCTAGCTCGTTAGTTCCGGATGTGGCCGCTAGTCTGGGGTGAGGCCGTCGAAGAAGTCTTCGGGGACCGTCTCTCCAGAGGCTACCTCGGGCAGGGCGCGGATGTAGTATTCCCGGCCCAGGACCCAGGCGGCCACCTCCCTGGGCACCCGGTGGTACGGCCAATCAGGGGCGACCTGGGTCCGGTGACACATGATGCAGTCCATCTTGGTCTCCAGTTGGGCCGATAGGTCCAACTCCAGGTGTATCTCCTCCAGGGGATTGCCTTGGTCCAATTGCTCCGGGGTGGGCAGTGGGAAATCCACCCCAGCCGCCCGCAGCCTGTTGGCCCATTCCAGCCGGAACCCCTTGGGCCGGGCGCTGTAGAACAGTCGCTGGGGCGTATGGGGCTTCAAGCCGCCGGCCAACTGGTCTGGAAAAGCCGCCGCGTCCGAAGCCAGCTTGAAGGCCTTGGTTGTGTGCTTGGACACGGCGATGTGGTCCGGGTGTCCGTAGAGACCGCCGGGTTCGAAGGTGAGTACAACTTGGGGACGGAACTCCCTGATCTCCCGGACCAGCCGCGCCACCACCGCGTCTTCGGGGGCGTTCATGTAGGCCCGCGGGTGGTCGTTGGAGGCCCAACCGGTCATGCCCGAGTCCCGGTAATCAAGCAGGACGTTGCTCTCCAGTCTCAGGGCCCGCACAGCGCAAGCAAGCTCGATACGCCGGATGTCTCCCAGGGTCGCTCTGGTGGCGGCCCCATCCTGCCGGATCTCCCCCTCTTCCCCCAGGGTGGTGGTCAGCAGCCGTACCCGTCTCCCCTCCGACACGTGATGGGCCAGCACGCCCCCAACGGGAAATGCCTCATCGTCGGGGTGCGCAAAGCAGGCCAATAGGCGAAGTCCAGGCATCGATATCTCTTCCTCCCCTTATTCGGCGAAAGTGTACGTTTGGCAGCCTGGCCGAGTCAATGACCGGCGTGGGCGGCAGGGGTGGTCCGGCAGCGGAATTCACTGCTTAGGTGCCGGATTTTGCGATTGACAGCCCAAAGGGCGCCATCTACAATCCGCCTCGTGCGGATTGTAATTCCGGGGGTGGAAATCGGCCGTCAAGCCGCCGTTTCACCCCTCCATTTCGTCCCGATAAATCGGGATACGCTGGGGAGGCTGTCATGGCTGAGTTGTTAGGTCTGGGTTGCTCCCACGGGCCCATCATCCTCACCCCGCCGGAGGTCTGGCACAAAGGCCGTGAGCGAGTCTTTGGCCGGATTCCCGGTTACGAACCCCCGGCCCAATTGCTGGAGGAACTGGGAGAGGACAACGGCTTGACCCAGGACCGGCTGGACCAGCAGAAGGTTGTCGCGTCCTTCCAGGTGCTCCGGGACCGGCTCCACCAATGGGACCCGGACGTCCTGATGATTATCGGCGACGACCAAGCCGAGAATTTTTTGCAGGACAACCTGCCCCCCTTCTGCCTCTACACCGGAAGCGAGGCGGACGGCTATCCCTTCCGCCTTCCGGGGGTGAAAGAGAACCTATGGCAGGCCGCGCCGGAGACCAAGTTCACCTTTCGGTGCCCCCAGGACTTCTCCAGGGACATGCGCAACTCCCTGATCCGCGACGGCATCGACATGGCCTCGTCCAGCGCCTTGAAGGGCTGGGACTGGGGCCTGGCCCACGCCATCATCAACCCCCTGGTCTACCTGGACCCGGAAGGCAAGTTCCCCCTGCTGCCCCTATTCGTAAACTGCTACGGGGAGGAGGCCGGCCCCGACTATCCACCCCGGCCCACGGCGCGCCGCTGTTACGAGGTGGGGCAGGCGATACGCCGGTTCTTGGACACCAGGGACGAGCGGGTGGCCGTGGTGGCGTCTTCGAGTTGGTCCCACAGCTTCCTGGCTCACAAGAATCAATGCCGTGCCATCGACCTCGAGACTGACCGCCGCTATCTGGAGCTGGTCCGGCAGGGAAAGGGCAGCCGATTGGCGGACCTGGCCCCCCCCCAGGAACTACAGGATCCGGGCGACCATGAGATATTGAACTGGATCATCGCCCTGGGAATCCTGGGCGACATCCCGGCGGAGATAGTGGACGTGAGGGAGTCGCATACCCAATTGGCTTTCCGGGTGGCGGCTCTCTGGGGATAGCCCAAACGCTTAACGAAAACTTGCGGGGCCGCGCCGGTGCTCCGGCCCGGACCGCCAGACCACAGGAGAAACCATGCACTACGGCCTTGTGATGGAATGCGACTACCGCTATGGCAATTCCCAGGAGGAAGCCTTTGACGAGGCCCTCGGCATGGCGGACGCGGCCGAGAAGGGCGGCCTGGACGGGGTTTGGCTGGCGGAGCGGCACTTCGCCGCCGCCCGCGATCCCCTGGATGCCCAGGGAGCGGGGATACCGTCCATTGTTTCGGCGCCTTTGATTATCTCCACCGCCATCGTCGCCCGGACCGAGCGCCTGCGGGTGGGAGTGGCGGTGAACGTGCTGCCCCTCAATCACCCAGTGCGCATGGCCGAAGAGGTGGCCACCTTGGACCAGATCAGCCATGGACGGGTGGATTTCGGCGTGGGCCGCAGTGGCTTTGCCAGAGCTTACGAAGGCTATGACATCCCCTACGGGGAAAGCAGGGAGCGCTTTCAGGAGAACCTGGAAATCATCCTGGCGGCTTGGACCAACGAGCGGTTCTCCTACCAGGGAAAGTACTATAACTTCAACGACGTGTGTGTGATTCCCAAGCCATACCAGCAGCCGCATCCGCCGCTGCGCATGGCGGCTACGACCAAGGAGACGTTTCCCCAGGTGGGGATCTTGGGGTATCCCATCTTCGTGGGATTAAGGGGATTGGACCGGCCCGATTTGGTCCATCTTCTCGACGAGTACCGCAAGGCCTGGAAAGACGCCGGCCACGCCGGAAACGGAGACGTTTACCTGCGCATACCTATCTATGTCGGCGCGTCGCAGGACGAGGCCTACGCCGATGCCGAAGAGAGCACCATGAGGTCATACCGGCGTATGGCCCAGAACTTCGCCCTATCGGCCTCAGCCGCGGGGGCTACCGCTTCTGAGGACCGTGCAGCGCGCGGCGAGCGTTTGGCCGCCGTAACCTACGAAGACCTGCTCCGAGACCGCCTGGCCTACGGCAGTCCCGATGGAGTGGCCGGTCTGCTGAAAGAGATTACCGAAGAATTGGGGCTCTCGGGTATCGTGGCCGAGACCAACGTGGGCGGGTTGATACCCCGGGAGAAGGTGGCGCGTTCCATCGAACTCTTCTGCAAAGAGGTTGTGCCGGCCCTTCGTTAGCTTAGAAATTGGCACGGGCGGTAGGCGCGGGTCTCTGACCCGCCCTATTTCATTGCAGGAATAGTCGTCGATGGAACGGTGAGTTCGAGCCCAAGACGGTTGAACCAAAACATTGCGGGTTGGAAACCCGCCCCTACGGTTGCGGTTGCAAGGTGATTACATTTCCACCGATGGACGGGAGTTCAGACGGGACCAGCCTAAAGCTGGGGCAGCACGTAGTCGTCGATGGCGACGACTAGGCCGTCTTCCTCCACGGTGGGGGCTACGAAATCGGCGATGGCCTTGACCTCTTCCGGTGCGCTGCCCATGGCGATTCCGAACCCACAGGCCTCCAGCATGGGCAGGTCGTTGTGGCTGTCGCCCGCAGCCACCATGTTTGCGGGGTCGACACCCAGCAGGGTCTTCCCCACCCGGGAAACTCCGGTGGCCTTGTTCACTCCGGCTAGTGTGAAGTCCACCGCCCACAGCCCGTTGTAGGGCAAGACCGCCTTGATTACGGTCATGTTCTTGCTGCCGCGGAAACTTTCGGCCAGGTCGTTGGCGGTCCCCTCGGCCAAGTCCAAGGCCGACACCCGGATCAGGTCCCAGATGGGCACGTCGTCGAAGGTGCTGGCGGTGCCGCTGGCGTGGATGGCTACGAAGGCCGAGCCCATCTCCCTGAGTTTGGTGACCACCGCTTCGGCGTTGGCCGGGCCCAAAGGCGCGGTCCATACAGACACCCCGCGCACCGGGTCCAGGATGTTGGCGCCGCCGTCTGATATCTGGGGAGTGGTTAGGCCCAGTTGCCGGGAATAACGCAACACGTCGGCCGGTGGCGATGAACACCGGAATGTGACCGGCCAATCGGGCGATGGCCTTCTGGACCACGGGGAGATCTTTTCGTCGGGGCCGATGATGGTCCCGTCCAAGTCCAGGGCCGCTGCCAGGATCATTGCAAACCTCGGACCTTGTCCCGGTCCATTTGGGTTTCGTAACGAGGGCCCAAAATCAGTTAGAGAGGGAGCAGTCTCCCTCTCTAACATGGGTTGCGGTTTAACCCGTTTCTTGCAACGGGTCTGCCGGGTCTCCGGATTAGTCGAAAACCAGTTCCTTGTTCTTCCGGTCGGGGTTTCGCATCTCGGCCAGACCGGCTTCGGCGGTGTCTTGGGAGTTGCAGAACAACTCAATGCCGTTGCCGTCGGGGTCTTTGAGGTAGATGCTCTTGGTCATGCTGTGGTCAGTGGTCCGCAGGTCCGATTTCTCGAAATACTCCTGCAGTTTGTTGTAGTAGTCCTTGAGCTCTTCGTAATCTTCCACCTGGATGGCCATGTGGTTCAGGCCCAGGCCGCCCTCGGTTACTTCGGCGGCGCCTTCGGGAGCCTGGAACAGGGCCAGGTCGTGGTGGATCGAGCCACAGGTCAGGAAGGTCCCGAAACCGGGTCGTTCCAGAGAAACCTCGAAACCCAAGACTTCGGTGTAGAACTTGGTTGAGGCATCTACATCTTTGACGTTGATGACCAGGTGGCCCACTCTCTTCGGCTTTGCCATATCGGTCCTCCTAATCCTTCCCTGTTACTTGGGCGTTTTTGCTGGGATATTGATAATCCGTGTGTCGAATACTATACATTTTTAACCGCCAAATTCCAAGGGGGCGTGCGTAGCGTGCCGCCGTGTTCAGCCCTCCCGCTCCGGGAATCGCTGCACCTGGTCCATGGCGTTCTGTTTGTCGTAGCCCTGCCCTGCCTGCCGTGGCCACGCCCCAAACAAAGCAGGGTCTCTTTCTCATCGTGGCGTGGTATCGACTCTTGAGAATTTGTCGAAGCACGGCAGGGCAGGTTACGAACCTGCCCCTACCTCCCCGACTGCCGTTGCTGGGCCTCCTCCATCGTTCCGGCTTTCGCGGGAAAGACGGCGATATCGCCGGATTCAGTTCAATAGCGCCCCGGCGACATAATACCCGGTAACACTCAGCGCTGCGCTGGCCGTTACTCCCACCATTCCACCGATACGGTCGCCTTTGGCCACGGCAACTATGCCCATCAGGATGCCCAGCGGACCGAGTACGACCGGCGCCACAGCCAGAGACGCCAAGGCCATAACCATGCTAACTACGCTGTACCATCGACCCGTCATTCTTTGCGGCACGTCTGCCACCATCGAAGTCCCACTCCCGCAGGGTGGGACGGTCAAGAGCCGGTGTACGATACGGTCTGCCTGCGGCCCCCGCTTAGCTATATCTTTCTGTCACGGCAAGGATACCGTCCGTTATTGTCAACTGGAATTGCTAATTCGGTAAGTATACCAGTTGCCGGATCAGGCGGGTACCGTTTCCTACAGGGTTGTGGTATGTTACCGGCGTCTTCTGAGCCTCAGGACGACCCCGTGCCAAGTTTCCCAGTTCATTGTTATGAGTACTAGATGCTTAGTAGGAGGAACGTATGAAAGGCCGCATGGTTGTCTGCAAGGAATACGGCAAACCCTTTGTGATTGAGGAGTACGAAGTGCCCGAGCCCGTTCCCGGGGCGGTGATACTCTGCATGACCCAGGCCGGTGTCTGCGGCTCGGACCTGCACACCTGGCGCGGCGACCAAAACAGCCGGGATATGCCGTTGCCGCCCACGGGCCGGGCCATGGGACACGAGGGCACCGGAGTGGTGGAAGTGCTGGGAGATGGCATCGAGGCCGATTCCGCCGGAGCGACCATCAAGAAGGGAGACCGGGTGGTCTACGCCGCCGTTTTCCCTTGTTACCACTGTCACCAATGCCTTAACGGCAACACCAACTGGTGCATGAACCGGAACTATCCCGCCGCTGGCGTCTGGCCCTATTTCACGGCCACCTACGCCGATTACCTCTACCTGCCGGCCCGCCACCCCTTCTTCAAGGTGCCGGACGAGCTGGACGACAACCTGCTGGGGCCGGTGAACTGCGCCATGGGCACGGTCACCACCGGACTGGTCCGGGCCCAGGCCGGCCAGGGGGATTATGTGGTGATCCAAGGCGCCGGCGGCCTGGGTATCCACGCCACCGCCATGGCCAAGGAGATGGGCGCCGACCGGGTGATCGTCATCGACCGTCTGGAGAACCGCCTGCGACTGGCCGAGGAATTCGGCGCCGACCACACCATCAACATCGAAGAGTTCAACACCCCCGAGACCAGGGTCCGCCGGGTCAAGGAACTGACCGACGGCCGGGGCGCCGATGTGGTGATGGAACTGGTGGGCCGGGCCGAATTGCTGGCCGAAGGCATCGACATGCTGAGCAACGGTGGTACTTTCGTGGAGATCGGCGACATCGTCCGAGGCCGGGAGGTGTCCATCGACCCCTCCAAGCTGCTCACCGGCAAGAGCATCGTCGGCTCCCTCATGTACAAACCGGAACTGCTGCCCAGGCTCTTGAACTTCCTGCTCCGCAAGAAGGACGTTCTGCCCTTCCACAAGATCGTCTCCCACAAGTTTCCTCTGGCCGAGGTCAATGATGCCTTCGCCCAAGCGGAATGGGACCAGAGCCAGACCCCCATCACCAGGGCCATGCTGGTTCCCTAGGTCCCTAGCCCCCGGGACTCCATATCTGTACGCATTGTTTGTCCGCAGGTTGGGCGAGGAGCGATAGTAGCGACAAAGGAACAACCGCTGGTCCTTATAAAGCCAATGGAGGGCCTGGTCCGGGTGGCCAGGGAGAACGCCCAAAAAGCGGTGGACCGGCTCTTTGGGGTCAGAGGCGCCCACGGTTTGCTCGAGAGCGGCAACTTCGAGCGTTACTACCGCGACGTCCGCATGGGCACCCTCCACGCCGTGAGCACTCCCGACTTGGTGCGCGAACAGGTGGGCAAACACCTCTTCGACATCCCTCTGGACGTTCAGCCCCGCTGGGGCCAATAAATTGCGTCCCCGGCCTTTCGGGCTGTGATAACATTCATCCGATTTGATCGTCCGGCCCGGTCTCAAGTCTTCGTCGCCAGAACTGCGAAATATCTACAGGAAGGGAACAATCATGAAATTTGGCATGATGTACGAGATTCAGATCCCCGAGCCCCACTATCCGGGCATCGAGAGTGAGCGGTACCACCAGGTCATGGCCCAAGTGGAGTTGGGCGACCAAGTGGGCTTCGACTACTTCTGGACTGTCGAGCACCACTTCCTGAACGAGTTTTCTCACTGCTCGGCGCCGGAGGTGCTGTACGGCGCAATATCCCAGCGTACCAAGCGTATCCGCATCGGTCACGCGGTGGCCCTGCTGCCGGGTCAGTACAATCACCCGGTGCGGGTCGCGGAACGGGCGGCGGTTTTGGACATCGTTAGCAATGGGCGCATGGATCTGGGGACCGGCCGTTCGACCACCCTGACGGAGATGGACGGATTCGAGGTCGACCCGGAACAGACCAAGGCCCAGTGGCAAGAAGCAATCCGGATGATTCCCAAGATGTGGACCGAGGACCCCTTCTCCCACCAAGGCGAGTTTTTCAACATCCCGCCCCGCTCGGTGATCCCCAAGCCGGTGCAGGACCCCCACCCGCCGATGTGGGTGGCCTGTAGCCAGCCTGACTCCTTTAAGGCCGCCGGCGAGATGGGCCTGGGTGTGCTCTGCTTCAACCTGGCCGGTTACGACCAGCTAAACGAGCGGGTCGCCGCTTACCGGGCGGCATTGAAGCACGCCGATCCGGTGGGCTCATTCGTGAACGACCAGATTGCCGCTTTGGTCATTGTTCATTGCGGCGAGGACGATGAAGAAGCCCGGCGCATCGGCGCTCCCGAGGGTGAGTGGTTCGTCCAGAACGCGGAGCGCCTCTACAACCCCTGGCAGGGCCGGGAGGTGCCCGATTCCTACCGGTACGCGGTGGACGCCATCCAGACGGAACGGGCCAACAAGGTGGCCCAGGACCACCTGGACTCGGGCGCCTTCGCCATGGGCGACCCCGACAATATTATCGAGGTGATGAAGAAGTATCAGGCTGCCGGGGTGGACCAAGTGCTGTGCTTCCTACAGCCGGGCCGGCTGGAGCACACCCGCATCATGGACTGCATCAAGCTCATGGGCTGCCACGTTATTCCCCACTTCGTTTAAGGGGTTGCGTACCCCTACGTCTTGCTCCGGCGAAAGCCGGAATCCAGGATGCCTCGCTGGAATCGTCCTCGCGATGCCAAGGAAGCCGTTTGCCGCTCATGGTGAGCGGATAAGCAGGTTGAGTGCAATGATGGGGAAGTCCTCAATGTTGCACGTCTGAATTCCGGCTTTCGCCGGAAAGATGGAATGCCCCCATAAATTGCCCTTACGAGTCAAAGCCGGTACTGCTTAGGCAAAAACAAAGGCCCCTTTCTCCCGGAGAGAAGAAGGGGCCTTTGAAATTCAGGGCCTAGCAGTTAGTCCGATGAAGGCAGTTTGCGGGGCTCTTGTAACTCCATGGCGGTGTCGCAGCAATCAATCTCGCCCTCGCCGCTTTTAGTGCAGAGCACGCTGCTGCCGCACTTTTCACAGACATAACGTTTGCCGAGTTGGTTGGCCATCTGTTGGTCCTCCGTGGGTGTCTTCTGGGCTGGTCTAGGGGGTGTTGTGCCAGGTAGGAGGGCCTCCGGTTATCTACTTAAGTTCCATGAGGGTCTGGCAACAGGCAAGGGCGCCGTCTCCGCCCTTGGTCACGATGAACTCAGAAGCGCACTTGGCGCATACGTAGCGTTTGCCGGTCTGATTAGCCAACTTCTCAGCTCCATGAGTGGGATACCTTGAGGCTAGGCCTAATTATAGACAAGCGAGATAGGGGATTCAACTTGGTGGGGCCCGGCAGGAGAGAAGACCGTTAGAGCTTAGGCGCCCTCTGGGTCAGGCTCCTCGTCCGATGCTTGCGGCGCTGCCCCTTCGCTCTTGAACCGGACCAGGAAGGTTGCCTCTCCCAGAGGCACGCCGTCGAAGAGGATGGCGGCCGAGTGTACGCCTGGCTGCTGCACTGGGATGCGGAAGGTCTTGATCCAGCGTTGGAATAGAATGCCTTCCTCCCATTCCACCTTTTGGGCCGGAGGGGTGTCCAGCGGGATGCCTGGCGTTTTCAGCGCGACAAACAGGTAGTGGTCGCCGGGTTGAACGCCGCCGATGCAGAAGACTAGGTTAACGTCCACGGTGGCCAAGACCGGGTCGTTGGGATCGGCGGGCCCGTCGGGCTCGGGCAGTTCAAGCAGGTCAATGATACCGTTCAGGCTGAGGTCGCCCCCGTCCTCTTCTTTGGTGTCTTTGCAGAACAAGGCGTATTTCAGGTATGGGTCGTTGGCTACTCCGGCCAATGCGGCGCCTCCCATCTCCGTTTTCGGCAACGGCGATTTGCTTAACCAATTTTAGCATGGCCCTTGGTTACGGAAAACGGCGAACCACGGCAGTTCTCGCTTGCCCATTGCCAACCGTGGCCATTATTGAGAAACTAACCGCGTAATTTCGAGCCTAGGGGGTGGCCGCCATGGCATCGGTCCAAGAAACTCAACTAACCCAGGAAAAATTCGAGCAGGGGATGACTACCCAGCAGTACATCGACCAAATCAAGGTCAACAAAGAACCGTTTGTGAAAATCTATGAAACGGTCCAAGTCCCGGCTGATTCGTTGAACTTGTTCAACGGGCTGAGAGAGCCTCTGAAGCTGGCCGTGTTTACCGCCGATTGGTGCGGAGACGCCATGAGCACCACTCCGGTGATCCTAAAATTGGCCGATAGCACCCCGAATATCTCCCTTCAAGTGTTCAACCGCGACGACGAACTAGAGTTGAGCAACAGCTTTTTACCCGAGCACCGGGCGGGTACCGTGCCCATCTTCGTAGTTTTGGACCAACACATGAACCAGGTGGTCCGCTTTATTGAGACCGCCGGCTCTCTGGTGCCGGACATTGACGCCATGGACGCCGCCATCGATCAGGAAACCGCCGGTATGAGCGACGCCGAACAGCGTCAGGCCCGGCGGGGCCGACGCACGTCCTATCGGGTGGAGCGTGCCCAAGCGTGGGGAGAGGTAATCCTAAACGAGTTTAGAGGTTTGGTGGCGGACGCCTTGGCCCGGAACCCCCGAGACCGTCCCGTTGAAGGCGGCACCAAATGGCCGCCTGAGGACTAGAAGCAATTTCAAAATGTGGTTCGACAAGTCCGATTTCATCTCCCGATGCATCGGGGGACCTGTCGAAGGACCCAACGGCGGGTCGTTTAGGATTTTGAAATAGGTACTAGCTCCTAGCACTTGAAAATCGTTTCAAGAGGCCGGTTATGGCTGAAGAACTCATCGGTATGGAAGACATGGCGGCAATCTTTGAGGTTACCGACGCTCTGGGGATACACCGCGAGTCCGTTCGGGTCGAACTCACCAAAGAAGACCCCGGCTCTATACGTCAGGCGGGCGACGGCATCGTTGAGATTACGCTGCCCGTCAACGAGACCACCGAGATCTTCTGCCGCAAGTTACGCAGCGACTTGGAGGCCATGGGCTACCAGCCGGCGGACTCCGTACTTAGCTACGACGACGACAATGACGATGACGATGACGATGACGACGATTAACGATGACGCCGGTTGGACTACCGCCGGTTGGACTAATAACTCGGTTCCCGCCACTCAAAGGCCAGATTGGCGTAACGCACGAAAACCGCTCCCCCCGGAGCGGCCATGGGACCGTTGGCGGCCAATAGCGCAATGGTGTGCTGCTCGCCGGGCCGCGCATCGTCGGTGATTAGCAACCGCTGGGGCACGTTGAACCCCTGGACCGTACCCCGGTCCCGGTTGCACTCCCCATCGATCCACAGCTCCCCGTAGTCGTCGATACAGGTCTCGAACTGCACCCTAACGCCGGTTGTGGGGTGGCCTTCCACCGTCTCTGGGAAAGTCACGTGAATCCGGTACCAGACGAAGGAAAACCCATGGGAGACCCAATTGCCCAGGTCCTGGCACACCTCCCAACCGGAGTCGTCGTAATCGGGAAGCCGGGCTGGCGAACCTTCCAGTTGGGAGACCAGGCCTTCGTTGGGCTCGCCGGGAACCAGCCCTTGGGCGTACTTCCATTGGCCTTTCACCGCCGCCAGGCCGCTGCTGGAATTGAGGTCTATGACCGCTCTCGGCATTGCACGTCCCCTTGTTTTTTTATTTGACTGCTAAACGCTCACAATCTTGATGCCGGCATGGACCTTGTATATCCGCCTAGATTCCCACTATCTTTATGCCGGCATGAATCTTATAGATTCGATTGATGTTCACCAGCATGGGCGTGATTTGTTCCACGTATTTGGCGTTGGTCAGATTGCCGCCGTCCACGCCGCGCAAGTTTTTGATTTTGTCGGCCAGGCCCATCACCAGCTTCTTGGCGTCGGCGTGGTCCGAGCAGACCACCACGTCCCCTTCCATGGTCACGTTGGGGTCCAGCAGTTCTTCGGCGCTGGCGTTCTGAAAGGCGGCTACCACCTGGGAATCGGGTAGCATCTCTTGGGCTTCTTGGGCGGCGGAGCCGGCCTCGACCTCCACCGCGCTGGCCCCTTTGCCCCGCTCGAACTTCATGGGTGCAATGACGCTGACCACAATCTTGCCTTTTAGCGTTGGGCCAAGGTCCTCCAACACCGGGCGTTGGCCCTCGTATGGGAATGCCAGGAAGACCACATCCGCCGATGCTGCCGCGCCGGAGTTATCCGTACCCTTGATTACCACGCCCGGCGCTGACTGGGCCAACTCCTCGGCGGTTGCCGCGCCCCGGGCGGCGTCCCGGGACCCGATGATCGGCGTTTCTCCGGCCATTGCCAGGCGAAGGGCCAGCCCTTTGCCCTCCGGTCCTGTCCCTCCCAAGATCGCCAGCATAGACCCTCCTGATTGACCCGTTTGCCGGGTGGACCTCTTGGAAAAAGGGCCCCGGCTTGGTGTAAACGCGGCCGTCGGCCATGTGTGACTAATGGTGAGGCAATACTATAGCCGCAACGCCTTGCCGAGGGAAGGGCTGGCAAATCGTAGTGACAAATAGGAGATTAAGGACCCATAGCGCCGATGAGCTCCGAAAAGAGCGTTTCGGCCTTTTCGGCCAAGGCGTCGAAGGGGGACCGGTTGCTTCAATGGGGTTTTTTCGGTTAGATATTGGTCGAAACTCACACTTTTCTCACACATCACTCGACCAGAGCGGGTCAAGTGGACCCCATCATCAGGACAGCGGTGAGGCTAAAAATAAGAGAGTCTACCGCTGGGGTGTCTCGTAAACCTTCATCCGATGGTAAGGCTCGTGGAAGTTCCAGTAAACACCTTTGGGGGCTCACTGCTTGGAACACCTGACCCGGTGACCGATAGCCCAGGGCTTGATGGGGCCGCTCTTGGTTGTAGAAGGCCAGATAAGCCCCAATCCCTTTTCTGGCCTCAGTCCCATTTTGGTATGCCTTCAGGTACACCTCCTCGTACTTGATGCTGCGCCACAGCCGTTCCACGAAGACGTTGTCCATGCACCGGCCCCTGCCGTCCATGCTCACTTGAACGCCTTGCGCCAGCAGCATGCTGGTGAAGGCCTCGCTGGTGAACTGGCTGCCCTGGTCGGTGTTGAAGATCTGTGGCCGACCCTCACAATGCGGGCAGATTATCCCGTCAGCCCAGCGGAGACCTTCAATGTACTTGATGGCTGAAGTTTCGTTAGGGAAGCTCTTGAAGAACTCGTATGCGCTGATGGTAGTGCCGCCGTTGTCTGCCATTTGAATTGACTCCTGTTTCTTAGTACAATCCAAGTTTAACAGCTATGGGCTGCGAAGTCAAGTATATAATTCCCAAAATTAAGAGAGTCTACCGCTGGGGTGTCTCGTAAACCTTCATCCGATGGTAAGGCTCGTGGAAGTTCCAGTAAACACCTTTGTGGGCTCACTGCATGGAACACCTTGCTCAAGGCCTCTTCCAGAGCCGCAACACAGAAGTCTACCTCCAGGGTGTTGGACAGCCGCCAGGCCAGCACGTAGCGGCTGTGCCAATCCATGATGGCCACCAAGTAGAGGAAACCCCGAGCCATGGGTATGTAGGTGATGTCGGTGGCCCACACCTGGTTGACCCGGTTGATCTCCAGCCCCCTGAGCAAGTACGGATAGACCTTATGCCCTGGGTTTGGCTTGCTGGTGTTGGGACGCCGGTAGATGGCCTCCAGGCCTATCAGCTGCATCAGCCGGCGGACCCGCTTGCGGTTGACCTGGTGTCCGTGATTGCTGAGCCAGGCAGTCATCCTTCTGGATCCGTAGAAAGGTGTCTTCAGGTACTGTTGGTCTATGAGGGCCATCAACTCCAAGTCCTCGGCGCCGGCCTCGGTTGGCAGGTAGTACAACGAGGAGCGGCTGATACCCAGCAAGGCGCACTGGCGCACCAGAGACAGCTTCGGTTCTTCTCGGTCAATCATGGCCCGGCGTTGGGACCGGCTCACAACCCGAAGCTCCGTGACAAAAAATCCCGTTCCACCTTGAGCTGCCCAATCTGTTGGTAGAGCTGGGCAGTGAGGACCTCTTGGTCCTTCTCCTGGCGTCCACCACCATTTTCAAAGAGGTGCGGCGCCCCCTGAGTCAAGGCCTTCTTCCAGGCATGGATCTGGCTCGGGTGGACTTCAAACCGGCTGGCCAGCTCTGCAATGGTGTGCTCCCCCTGGAGCGCGGCCAAAGCCACTTTGGCCTTGAAGACTGGCCTGTGCTTCTTACGTGTTTGCTTCATGTCCTGCTCCTTGTTTCCGTCCTATTTTAGGAGCGGGACTCTCTCTTAGCCACCTGTCCGAATTTTGGGGTCCACCTCAGGGAATGTAAGATTGGTCTTTAGATTTATGTCGCGGAGAGGTGGAGTCAATTATGTCCCGGTTCAAATTACTTGTCATGACAGTGGGCGTTCTAGGGGTGATTCTCTTCGGAGCTGTGGTGGCCCACGCCGGCTGGGGCTGGAATGCGGAGATTGACGTGGAAGGCGTCGAAATCAGGACACAGTGGGCCTGACTTGACGAAATCAAGAACCGAGGCCGATTCGGTGGTCACACCATCGTTCGGCATGGGGACGGTGTACGTCAGCGTCGCCTCGTCTCCCACCACCTTGATGCCCTCCACGAAGTTGCGGATGAGCGCCTTGCGCTCGGGGAACGTCCCATCCTTCAGGAAGTCCCGGAAGTCCGCAACGTACTCCGCAATCTCCTCGGTGTTGGGAAGGGCAACCCTGCGTTGCTCAAGCTGAGTCTCGGCGTCGTCTCTCGCAGCCTCAAGCTGCTCCTCACGGTGCCTCAGAAAGAAGATTCGGGGCGACAGGACCTCCAGCGTCAGCTCGCTCGTCTCAAAGGCCTCGTAGAGCCTCTCCAGCCGCTTCCTCACGTCCCCTAGCTCGGCCTCAATGACCTCCAGCCTGCCGGCCAACTCCCCGGCCATGGCGTCGATCTCCTCGGCCACCATCGTCACCAGCGCCACGATGGTCTCCTCGTTCAGAATCCGCTCCCTGATCTTCTCCACCACGAACGCCTCCAGCCTGGGAGCGTTCAGGTAGCGGGCGCTGCACGTTCCTGCGCCTTCCCTGAACAGGGTGCCGCAGATGTAGTAGGCGAACTGGCCGCTCTTGGCTCCCTGGCCGGAATAGGGCCTGCCGCACACGCCGCACTTGAGCAGCCCGCTCAGCAGGAACTTGCTGCCAACCCTCGCGGGCCTCTGCACCTTCGGGGCGCGGTCCCGCATCGCCTGTTGCACGTCGTCGAACAGCTCCCTCGACACCAGCGCGGGCCACGCTCCCTCAACCCTCACCGGGTCCTGGGTCTTCTCTCCCTTGCTGGTTCTGCCCCACACTGCGGTTCCGGTGTAGGCTTCGTTGGTCAGCAGGTAGTGGAGTCCGCCTTTGTTCCAGCGCTTGCCCCTGTTGGTGATGCCCCGGCCGTTCAGGGCCTTGCAGATCTCCTTGAGGCCGTTGCCCCTGAGCGAGCTCTCGAATATCTCCTTCACCACCGGGGCGGTGGTCGGGTCAACCTCCAGGGTGGGGCGCTCCTTCACCCCGTCGCTGACCTTGATTCGCTTGTACCCGAAGGGGGCGTTCGAGGCGAGGAAGAAGCCCCGTGATGCGGACTCCCTCATTCCCCGGACGACGTCCTGGGCAAGATTTTCGCTGTAGAACTCGTCCACGCTCTCGATGATGGCCTCCATGAGCTTGCCGGTAGGGGAGTCGTCGGCGTGCTCGGTGATGGACACCACCCTGATGCCCTTGCGCCGGAGCATCGATTTGAAGGCGACTGCGTGCTCCCGCTTGCGGGTGAAGCGGCTGAACTTCCAGACGAGGATGACCTCAAAGGGGGCCTTCGGCTGGCTGCCCTGCTCGATCATCTCCCTGAACTGGGGCCGGTCCGCCACGCGGCCGCTCTCGGCCTCGTCCACGTACTTGCGCGCCCTCAAGCCGTGGCGACCAGGTAGCCGTTGGCCTTGGCATAGTCCTAGAGCGCCCTGAGCTGGGCGGACACGGACAGGTCCACGTCCTGCCGCTCGCTGGAGACCCTGGCGTAGAGGGCTGCCGGCGTGAGCGGCTGTAGGTGCGTCTTCTTCATTGCTGTCCTCCTAGTGGGTTTCAAAGTCGTTGTATTTGGGAGCAGTGCCCATCTCGATGATGGCGTAAGTCTCAAAGAGGGTCTGTTCCAATTGGTCGGTGATTGCAACGGCCCGGAAGGTCATTGCTCGCACTCTCTCCCGCTGCTGGCGGTACTCATCCTTTTGAGCTCTTTCAATGTCTTCAGCCCTGCCCTCTGGCTCATTCAGCGCCTCCCGCAGCAGTTTGAAGGCGAATGTTGCCGAATATCGGTCTGAACTGGCCGCCCCGTGCTCCCGAACGCGGTTCCGCATGTTATTGGAACGACCTACGTATATCGGATTGCCCTTCTCGTAGAGAACGTACACGCCTTTTCGAGGGGCATCGCTGTAGTCGTCCCAGCGCAGTTCTTCGCTCCCCTCAAGCTCGTTCATGAGCGGCTTCATCTTAATCTATGGCTTCCCAAAAGATTGTGTCCATGTTGGATGAGGTCTTCCTTTGTGCCGGGCTTGCTCGATCGCGGCTAATTCGGGCCGCGCGTCTCTTCTCCAACGGCCGGGTCTGCGGTATCTGCGGCGGTCACGTGCAACCGCTGTCCGATGGCTCCCAGGGCGGCGTCCATCTGGTCGATCCGTGACCGGTGCTGAACGTCCAGCACCCTGTCCACCTGCGGCATGTGCCATCCCAGGCGACGGGCCAGCTCAGCCTTGCCGACGCCCTGGTCTCTCATCCCCTGGTACAGCATCACCTTCACCGAAGTCAGCGTCGGCAGTACGGCGTAGGTCTCGCCTCGTGATGGCGTGGGAATGTCCTTGCGGTCATGGATACGGGCCGCTATCGCCTCTTCCAGCGCGTGGACGGCGCGGGCGATCGCCTCCTCCCGGTCGTCTCCGAAGGTGGTCAGCTCCGGGAAGTCGGAGGAGGTCACCAACACGGTCCCGTCATCATCTTCAAGCGTTATCGGATAGGCAAGCATCAGTCCAACCCCAAGTCTTTCTTGATCTTCTCTACGAGTCTGCGTCCAAGCTCCTTGCCGCCTCCGTGCATCGGAAGTTGGCTGGTGCGGTTTCCGAGCCGGATGGTGAGATGCCCGCTGCCTCCCTTGTGGGTGTGGAAGGTGCAGCCCTGCCTTCTCAGCCAGCGTCGAAGCTCTCGTGCGTTCATCTCTTCATATCATGCACAACATTTGCGTTGTTGTCAACATCCGCGTTGTCCTTGCACAAATCGACCCGGGCTTGCGCACAGGCCCTCCTTACGAGGCGCGGGATTCGCGGTGTCGCTTGGGGTGCTCTACCCGTGTACAGGAGAATGCGGGGGGCGGCAAGTTGCAGGGTGGGCGATTCCATAGCTGAAATCGGGGTGAACGGCGCTGCCTGCCACATCGGAGCAAGCAATCCGATTCCGTAGCTCCTTCCACTCCTGTAGGACAGCCTCAGCTACGAGAGTGGACAAAGTGCCGGTCGGCGAGTCGGGCGGAAGTGGACAACGCCAGCTACGGAAGTGCACAAAATGCCGGTGGGGTTTGCGAGCGTGAATTGAGAGCATGGTCTGAAGGCTCGACGCCGGTTCCCGTGAGCCGTTCAGTCTGCGTCCTCGTCCTCCGCCGGCGGCTCCGGCGCAGCCCCGGACCGGAGCGCCAGACGCCGCAGGTGAGCGCGGGCGATCATTCGGGCCAGGATGCGAAGCCCGCGCCGCGCCGCCTCCTGCTGCTCGGCGGAGTGCGCCGTTGCCCGGCGATTGTTCGATGGTCTCCGCGCCAACTCTTTCCCTCTCTGCGGTTTGCCGCGACTCATCGGATCGCGGCTCTCGCAGTAGAGTGTGCACAATCGCAACGCGGAATAAGACCTCTCAAAGCTCTGCGCAGGGATGCGGCCCCTTACAGGCCGTCCCCTCATAGGGCTGCGCAGGGATGCGGGGTGCTACAGGCTCTCTTTTTTTCGGCCCCTTCAACGCAGTATTGGGGGTGCACAGGAGTTTGAGTTCCGTAACAGAGCGTACAGAGTCGTGATTTCGTAGCCGAGACGGGGGTAAATCGCCCCTCTACAGGACGTAGACAGTGAACACTTTTAGAAAGGGTGCGTTCCGGACGGCAATGACATCGCCACTGGTTGCCTGCAGGAAGGGTCGCCCTCTTTACTGGCCCTGGCGGGGTCGGAAAGTCCCGCCTGGTCCTTCAGTTGGCCGCAGCTATTGCCAGCGGCGGCGGCGACGGTGACACATGGATCGAAACCCCCGACGTCGACATCCTCCGTCTGGGCAATGGAGTTAGTTCGGACGGGGACTGCGTCGTATACGCCAGTTGGGAAGATGAACCGGAGGAAATTTACCGGCGGCTGGCAGATATTTCGGGAAACCCCGCACCTTGGGCTACCCCCGCACGCCTCGACCGCTTGCACCTGATCGACATGGCCGGTCTTGGACCCATATGGGCACCCGAGAGGGGCCGCCACATATCGACCCTTGCGGAGATCACGGCGGCCGGACAGAAGGTCAGGCGCCACTGTGAAGAATATGGGGCCCACCTCCTCATCTTGGACCCCCTCGCAGCCGCCTACGCCGGAGACGAGAACGCCCGGGGCCTCGTCCGGGCCTTCATATCAGACTGGGACTCCTGGGGCAGGAAGCATAACTGCGCCGTCCTTCTGGTGGCCCATCCTCCAAAGTCCGGGGCCAATTTTGCAGGGTCTACCGACTGGCAGGGAGCAGTCCGGGCCATGTGGACGTTGGACAAGACTCTCCGAGGCCCCAGGCCCAAACAGGGCAGTGATGACCGCACTCTCTCCTGGCAGCTGGCGTTGGAGAAAAGCAACTACGGACCTGCACAGCCGGCCCTGCACCTGGACTGGGACACCTCCGGCAACGGCCTCCGTTGGCAGGCGCTGGGGCCATGGGACGACACCGGCCCGTTCATAGCCAACTCCAACGGGGCCGGAAGGAACGGGTATGACAACTGGAGTTGAAATGAGGGCCGAAGAGCACCTGGCCGACGCCATCTCCGCTGTTTTGAGCCGAACCCCGCTATTTGAAGGGCTCCCGGCCCCAACGTACCCCGAACTCGCCGAGTTCGTATGCAGTGGCGATTGTCCGGACGATATCATCAGGGATTCAGCAAGTCGCCACTTGGCCAACCTACAGGAGTCCATGCATAAGGACGGCTCAGAACGACGTGACGGCCCATCCAAGATAATCGAACATGTCCCCTCCGAGAATCCAATAGCAACGGAGGAACCAGACCTGCCGGCCAACAGGCTGAAACCCATGATTGACCCGGAATGGCTGGTTCTGGCGTGTGAGACTTG
Source organism: Dehalococcoidia bacterium (assembly GCA_965237595.1). GTDB lineage: Bacteria > Chloroflexota > Dehalococcoidia > Lucifugimonadales > UBA3495 > UBA9611. The sequence continues at coordinate 238,097 of CBDEFY010000004.1, forward strand.
GCACGACTTGGGCCAGCCGGCCTTTCGTCATCCGTTAATACCGTTCATCAAGGCTTGGTTTGACAGCCGGCCTCTGGAGGTGAAAGCCGAGCACAGACGAAGGGGCATTCTGCCGAAGCAAGTCGCTTACCGCTATACGTCACTCCCAGGGCTCGACATACCTGGCCCTGGCCCATCTCCCGGTATGGTTCCGGCTCCGGAACAGGGGTTCCTCCCTGGCCTGATTCCAGACCGTCCTCCTCTTCCAACCCTTCTGGCTCTTTATGACCGCGCCGGGGGCAGGTCCGCAGCAGGAGCCACACCAGCGCCCCTTGAAATGCGGTTCTTCACCACTGCGCTCATGGCTCTGCCAACTTCCGCTCGGGACGGCCAACTTCACGAGCTAACATTCACCGTGGGAGAGATCGTCGAAGATTGGCTCAACTGGAAGACCAAGAATTATCGGGCTAAGGGCACATACACCGGCCTCGCAATTCAACGCGCCCTGAACATCGTCCGGAATATGTGCATCGAGATGCCAAGGCAGGACGGTAAACGCGGGCCGGGTGGATGGTACTATCCAGTCATCGTGTCTGCCGGACAAGGCTGGGATTTAACCAGCAAGATAGCTCTCGCGATGCGACTCCCTGACGGAAGCGGTGTCGGCCCCCAGGTGGACCGGGCGATGCTCAGCTATCTCGGAAACCTATCCGGACCATCTTACCGAGCCTACCTGGGGCTATGCTGCGAATGGGACCGTGTGGGCTCCCACAATGGACGCCTGATACGACCTACTCAGCCAAAGGTCCTCCGAGCACCCGGTGGTCAGGTAATAGACAGCGCCGGACGGATATTACGGAACCAGGGAGGTGCACCGGTGTACACGCCCCACGACAAAAGGGCTATTACAACCGGAGAAAGGGAACCCAACCCGGCCCGGGTCCGTTACCCGGAATACGACGCCTCTGGCCTCCTTGCCCTGTGTTTCCATGAGCATGTGTTGGATATGCCATCCAAAAAAAGGGCGGTCTATTACAGCCGGGCGCGCCGGGCGGTTGAGGTGATTGAATCAACAGGTGGCTGTGCGATCGAGAGATTGGGTCATAACCCTCGCACGGGTTGCATGCCCTGGCGGATCATGCCTCCCGATCAGTTAGGCCCGGACCCCAGAGAGTTGGAGAGGGCTGGGTTACAGCCCATTCCTCTCCAACCATTCCCTACACCCTTGTAGGGTTGTAGGGAGTGAGGGTATGTAGGGGTGATGAGAATTTATGCCTGAAAGTTTTAGTTTGACAACAGCTGATCACGGATAGGCAACAGCCAATCGCGGATTAGCAACAGCTAATCACATATTAACAACAGCTGATCACAAGAACCTGCTACTTGGCTTCATGTGGTTAACCTCGCGGGTTTAGCCAAGACCCTGGCTGGGAGGTGGTCTCAGAAACCTCCACAGGGGATTCGACCCAGTTACCACCAAGCACCCCGAGTGGGCTATCCTTCAGGTGGCGATGTGGGGTGATCCCAAGCAGCAGGCACTCAATACTGCCCTAACGCGTCAGCAGCTTGATCGTCTGAATGGGGTGCAGGTTCCTTTGTTCTGATGTTCTGAGCAAGGTGCAATGTCCATGGCCACCCTCGGTACATGAGGAAATCGCCAAGCATTGTTCTGTCTTCAATTCTTCTTAAAACCCGCATCCTAGCCCTTCGGGTAGGTTCTGTCAGGCCCTGTACTCTGTCCTGTACATAGGGGGATAAACGTCATGGACGACGTGCAGGACACGGTGGACATCCCCACGGCGGCCGGTAGGATGGGCATTACCCCGGAGGCTGTACGCAAGCGTATAGCGCGGGGTACTCTGCCAGCCACGAAGCAGGACGGCAGGTGGTACGTCGTCCTGGATGGACAGGATGGCCAGGGTCCCGCGTCCTGGACGGGACGTCCTACCCCGGACGGTATAGACAGCGTCCAGGATGCCGTACAGGACGATAAGGACAAGCTCATAGAGGTGCTCCAAGCCCAGGTCGAAAGCCAGGGAGCGCAGCTGGAAGCCCGGACCCGAGAGGTTCAGGAGCTCCACGTCCTGCTCCAACAGACCCAAGCCGCCCTGCCGCCAGCCCGGGATCCCCGGCCGTGGTGGCGGCGGCTGTTGGGGAGGGCGTAGGAGTTATCGACCACGCTCTACCGCTTCCTGTAGCACTGGTTCCAAATGCCCTAGAAACGTGGCCGGAAAGTGGCGTCAGCCGGGTGGACAGCTATACTTGAGCCATCAAGAAATAGCGAGGAATGGCAGTGCTGGGAGAGCGTTCCGATCAAAGGGGCCTGTGGGAAGCGGACCGGCTGTATCTGGACCACGTGGGCAAGGACACCTTCTATGGTCTGCTGGCCTCGCTGCGTGGCCGGTTGTTCCGGGACGCAGATTTCGCCGGGTTCTACTGCGCCGACAACGGCCGGGACAGCGTGCCGCCCAGCCTGCTGGCCACGGCCGGCGCAGTCAAGGACAGCTACAATCTGTTGGCCGACGGGATCGTCAAATTGTTATGGGCTCTGGCGGCAGTGGAAAGGCACCTGAGCCATCTTCATCGCCCCACAAATGTAGATTCCACCTTGGCTTTAGTTAGGGAGTCCGCGCTTTTCTTAGGAGGCGATGGCCTAATTGCCTTAGAGGAAGCCCAGCGAGACGCTGCCCACAGTCAACTGCCGAGCCCATACCATAAAGAATTATTCCGACGTCGCCTCAGCGACACGTTGTCAGTATGTAAAAGGCGGAGTTAAAGTGGACCACCTGGACGGATTGACCGCCTGACATTGTGGCGGTTGAAAAATGTACCGTCCTGTGCCATCGATAGGTTCGAAGTCGTGCTTATGGGTGGTGGGATGGATGTACCAGGTGGACGTGTATCTACGGATCCGACGGGCGGTGATGGTGGATGGGATGAGCATCCGGGAGGTCTCCCGGGTGTTCGGGTTGCACCGGGACACGGTGCGCAAGATTCTGGCCTACTCAGCGCCGCCGGGCTACCGGCGACAGACTCCGCCCCGGCGTCCTAACCCTTCGACAAGCTCAGGAGGAGCCCTTCACCGCCGTCATCGACCAAATCCTGGTAGACGACCTCAAGCGTCCCAGGAAGCAGCGCCACACAGCCCAGCGGATCTTCCAGCGGCTCAGGGACGAGCATGGGTTCGGCGGCCAGTACACCATAGTCAAGGACTACGTAAGGGAGCACCGCCGCCGGTCGCAGGAGATGTTCGTCCCTCTGTCTCATCCGCCGGGCCACGCCCAGTGCGACTTTGGCGAGGCCCTGGTGATCATTGGCGGGGTGGAACAGAAAGCCCACTGCTTCGTCCTGGACCTGCCCCATAGCGACGGATGCTTCGTCAAGGCTTACCCGGCCGAGACCACCGAGGCCTTCCTGGACGGCCATGTCTCGGCCTTCGCATTCCTGGGCGGAGTGCCCCAGAGCATCCTGTACGACAACACCAAGCTGGCGGTGGCCAGGATCCTGGGGGATGGACGCCGTAAACGCACCCGGGCCTTCACGGAACTCCAGTCCCACTACCTGTTCGATGACCGGGACGGCCGTCCCGGCAAGGGCAACGACAAGGGGAAGGTCGAGGGGATGGTCGGCTATATGCGGCGCAACTTCCTGGTGCCGGTCCCGTCCTTCGAGAGCTTTGAGGCGCTGAACGCCCACCTGGAGCGTCGCTGCCTGGCGCGGATGGATGCCAGGTTGAGGGGCCACTCAGAGAGCATAGGCCAGCGGATGGAACGGGACCTGGAGGCCCTGCTGCCTCTGCCGGCGGTGGCCTACGACGCCTGCGAGAAGCAGGCAGGCCGGGTGAGTTCGCTGTCGCTGGTGAGGTACAGGACCAACGATTACTCGGCCCCGGTGGCCTACGGGCACCGGGACGTTCTGGTAAAAGGCTACGTGGACCGGGTGGTCATCAGTTGCGGGTCCGAGGTCATCGCCCGCCATCACCGCTCCTACCAGCGAGATGATTTTGTGTTCGACCCCGTCCACTACCTGCCCCTGCTGGAGCAGAAGACGGCGGCCCTGGACCAGGCCGCTCCCCTGCAGGGATGGGACCTTCCCGAGGAGTTTGCCACGCTGCGCCGGTTGCTGGAGTCCCGCATGGGACGAAGGGGCAAGCGGGAGTTCGTCCAGGTACTGCGGCTATTCGAGCATTTTTCGCCTGGGGAGGTCCACGCCGCGGTTCGGGATGCCCTCCGTCTGGGGGCTTTGAGCTTCGACGCGGTGAAGCATCTGGTGCTCTGCCGGCTGGAGGGCCGGCCGCCCCGCCTCGACCTGGAGCTCTATCCCTACCTGCCCCAGGTGCGGGTCAGCATCACTTCCGCCGGGGATTACATGACATTGCTGTGGGGGAGGGCGGCATGAACAGCCGGTCCACGCTGCTGCTGGAACACCATCTGAAGGAACTGAAGCTGCCCAGCTTCTTCCGGGAATACGGGAAGATGGCCGCCCAGTGCGCCGCCGAGGGAGTGGACCACCCAGGGTACCTGCTCAGGCTCGCCGAACCGGAACTCATCGACCGCCACCAGCGCATGGTGGAGCGGCGGATCCGGTCCGCCCGCTTCCCTGCCGTCAAGACCTTCGACACCTTCGACTTTACGGCCATCCCGTCGGTGAACAAGGCGCTGGTGATGGAACTGGCCCGGTGCGAATACGTCCAAAACCGGGAGAACGTCATCGCCGTCGGCAACAGCGGCACCGGCAAGACCCACGTGGCCCTGGGACTGGGCCTGGCCGCCTGCCAGAAAGGGATGTCCGTGGGCTTCACCACCGCCGCCGCCCTGGTCCACGAGTTGATGGAGGCCCGAGACGAGAGGCGTCTGCTTAATCTACAGAGACAACTTTCCCGCCTCAGCCTGCTGATCATCGACGAACTGGGCTTCGTGCCCCTGTCACCCACCGGGGCGGAACTGCTCTTCGAGGTCTTCAGCCAGCGCTACGAGCGGGGCTCAATCCTGGTGACCACCAACCTTCCCTTCGACGAGTGGACCGAGGTCTTCGGGTCGGAGAGGCTCACCGGGGCCCTGCTGGACCGCCTCACCCACCACGTCCACATCCTGGAGATGAACGGCGAGAGCTACCGGCTCAAGCGTAGCAGAGAGGGAGTTGCCTCCCAAACTCAAGACAAGCCTCACGAAGAATAGGTAGCATCAAGACCTTCCTGCCTGTCCTCTGCTGACCCACCCGTAAGCAGGCCATTTCCCTCAACAAGTGGTGCGGACATTTATGCTGGCCAGTTAGCTCGGACTTTTTCGCCGAACATGAACACACCAGGTGGTACAGTTTTACTCCGCCCCAGTGGCCCAACATGCCTCCGCCATTGACAATCGTCGAAGATTCTCAACACGTTGAGCTTGGGATACCTCTGGCCCTGATTGGCGGTGAATTGATAATCGGTGTTGGCTTCTGCCGCGAAGGCAAACCAATCGACGTCAAAGATGGGGGGATCAAGGTTTAGGATCCCTTCATGATATTTGCCCGTCACACTGCCATTTAAGACCAAACGTCCGATGGTGGTGACGTCGTCAGCCAGATCTCCGCCTGAGGGCTCACTGACGGATTCCGTGATCTCTATGCCGTGCCCGAGTATGCTCATTTTCAGGATTTTGCTGCCCGTGGTCGTTCGCCTGTGGACATTCGGCTACTGCCCTCTGTGCCGTCGAGCGTCCTGCGGCTCTCGGGTTTAGCCTGACGGTCCTCCCATCACCATCCCGCACTCGGCTGCCGCACTGAAGAAGGCCAGGGGCGGCTCTCCCTCTTTGGATTCCAGAGATGCCGCGATTCCTTCGGGTCCGCCCAGCATGTTCATGACGCACTGCATGGCTTCCCTTCCTTCAGGTGGCAGGTCCAGGGCCGGACTGGCAGCCTGCCACTCCTCTTCGTTCAGGCAGCTGAGCGTGATTAAGAATCCCGCCATGCCCTGGACCATGGCGGCTTCCTCGCCGGATCCTTCCTGGTTGGCGAGCATCATGGCGCGCAGGTCGAAGTTCTGGAACCCGGCGCTGACGCAGGCTGAGGTGTCATCGCTCAGCGGTCCGGTCTGGTCTGTGAATCCGTTCAGGACTAGCTTCAGCAGGGTCTCGTGCTCCAGGCATCCGACCATTGCGTCCCTTTCCTGCGGCGACGCGAGATCCGGGCTGTTCATCAGAGTCACCAACTGCTGGAGGTCTCCGATTTCCGACAGGCAGGACAGCTCGGCGTCTGACAGATCGGACGTGAGGAGTCCCGTGGCGTTCATACCGGTGGGGCCGGGCATTCCAGACTCCGGAGTTGTTTCCGATGGCGCGTCGGTTGGCACCGGCATCGCGGTGGGGATTGGGGTCTCGGTCGGAGCCGGGACTTTGGTTGGCTCCGGGACTTTGGTCGGAGTCGGGACTTCTACCGGAGCGGCGGTTGGAGCCGGAATGGATGCGGACGTCGGGGCCTGGGCCGCGGCGGTTGGGGATGAACTCGTCTCCGGGCCGGAACAGGCCAATAGGGTCGTCAGGGCGACGAAGAGCGCGCAATACAGTAGTTTCGACATGGCAGTGGTGCTACTCCTCAGATTGGGCAGTTTCCCATCAGTTGGATAATACCGATGCTCGATCGGTTATCTTAGCCGGGACCGCCGGCTGCGGTGGGCAGGACACGTACTTCAGCTCCCACCAATTGCTCCGCAACCGCCAGGTCGTACTGAGCCTGCAGGTTCAGCCAAAACTGGGGGTCCATGCCAAACCAATGCCCGAACCTGAGAGCGCTGTCACCGGTCACCGCACGTTTGCCCGACAGAATCTGGCTGATTCGGTTGGGTGGCACGTCAATCTGACGTGTTTCAACATGGCGGCAGTTGCTCCCTCAGTGATAGTCCACAATCTCAACGTCGGATGGCCCTGCCTGCCCCGCGGCCCGCAACGGCTAGCTGTCAGGAAATCGTGTAAAAGGCGGGGCTAACCGCCCCGACGTTCCAAGATCCAGGCTGCGCCGATGACCAAGCCGGTCAATCCCAAGGTAAAGGGCAGGGTCATCATGAAGGTGAGCATCACGGCCTCCGGCTGGACGCTGCCCAACGGCAGGTTGACGGCCCGCACGATGACGACGATGGCCAGCAGGCACAGCCAGGCTATTGCTGCGTATTTCGATACTCGCTTCGTTTTCGAGCAGGTCATGACTCCCACCTCTTCTCCGGCTGACGGAGGGCTTTCCAACTCATACGGAACCGTTGAGTGACCGGTTTCCCCTTCCGGCTCGCCCGCCGCTCTGCTTCACAGGATGCAGGTCGGCGTCCCGTCCGGCGTAGGAGCCGACACCGGCGTTACGGAGGACGGGCAACAGGAACTCATATCGGAGGTCGTGCTGGTAAAGTGCAGCGGCGCTCACTGGACAGACCCGCCCCCAGATTATAATGACCAAAACACCAGCATGGCCATGCCTGCTGGCAGGTGGCAACCGCAAACTGGAAAGGCCCAGAAACCAATTTCTGAGCCTTTTGTTGCTCGAACCGAGCGACTAACGTTCAGCCGATGTTATACGTTTAAACCTGCCAAGCCAGCTTGGGCAATCGATTGGTCGTCGATGCCACTGGGTAAACCGCCTACACCAATCGCGCCGACGACTGCGCCGTCCTTGAGGATAACAACGCCGCCTGGGAGGGCGATTAGCTGGGCGTCGCCAAATGACTCAATCGACCGGCCTTGGCTGCTGAGTTGCTCCGAGAAGGCCAGGGTGTCCATTCCCCGAATGGCCGAGGTATAGGCCTTTCTAAGGGCGAAGGTGGGCCTGAGGCACCGGTCCATCCGGGCATAGGCTAGGAGGTTTCCTGCGTCGTCAACCACAGCCATATCTACCTTGCGCCGGTTTGTGTCCTTGTTATAGTCTGCGATCATGGCCGCAACGGCGGCCTGTGCCTGTTCCAGGCTAAGCATCGGCTTTTCATACATGAGCAATCACTCCTTTGGTGGATGGCAGCCAATATACTCCTGCACCGCAAACCGGGCAAGGCCTACCTCGATAATCCTACGAACGCCGCTGACTACAGCAGGCGTTGGAGAAAATGAAGGCTACACTCAATAAAATTCTGGAAATGTTTCGAGGCCCCCGTGGGTATCAAGGAGAGCCAGGTCCGATGGGGCCTGCCGGTCTCCACGTTTGAAGTACTCCAAAGCCTCTGATAGGCAACGCTCAATGGAGAATTTGATACCCGAAGGAAAGGTTCCACTAGGATGGCCCGCAGGATCTCATCGGGCGGGGAGATAACTCCTCGTATTCCCCCGTTAGCAGATTCCAATACTCCCCGCGATAGCGGAACATGCTCAGCAGAAACATCTCGATGTACCAGTGGCCGATATCGCAGGCATCAACCAACCTCTCATCTGAAAAGGGGCCTGGCACACCATGGTTAGAGACGGGGTAAAACTGCCCCGTCTCTTTCATCTGCGTTGGTGCGGTTTTCTCAGGCCGGTGGCCAGCGTGGGCAGGAAGCCGTGGGGCGGTGGTTGAGTGACCGGTACGGGCGGCCAGAAAACCGGCAGCTATCTTCGCTGTTTCCAGATTGCACCCCAGTCGTGTCCCCATTGACGGCGTCCGCGTTCCGTTTGATGGGTCAGAGATCGTTTTCAAGCCTCGTCGAGCTAGACCGAGCCGGCCCAGGTCGTCAACGTCACCGGTCAACTCGACTGTCGAACTGCCTCTAAACGCCCTCGCCGAAGGGCTGAGGCCGCATGTAGATGGCAAGTGTGGAGAGTCTCAGTTCTCTACAACAGGTCGCGCTGTACGCGCAAGCTGTGTTCTTCGGGGCTAAACTGCCTGCAAACTGCCTGTGTCCACGGTGCCGGAGACCCCCACGTCGGCCCGCGGGGGGTAGGGGGGAGGTGTTGTTTAGCTTGGGTGGATGATTCTCCGAACTAGCCTTGACGGAGGTTGGGCTAACTTGTGGTGGCATCTGTCTGATCTTTGAGTTCCGTGGTCCGTTGGACATACTTATCGACGCGGGCTTGGTGCGTGTAGACTGCCTCGAGAGCCGTGCCAAGGTAGTCCAGTATGTCTTCCACTTCCTGATCATCGAACGTATCAACGCCGATATCGTCGTGTCCCGCGATTGCTGCCCACAGGCGGAGTTGATCGACTCCTCCGTAGATCGCAGGTGTAATGATCTGCTGCTCTACGAGTTGTTTGAAGTTAGCCACCTCCTTGTCCCGCAAAAGCCGAAACAGCGCTGTTCTAGCGGCCATGAGTGCCCCGATCTTGGCCCCCGCAGCATGGGCAAGACGGGCGTCCTCGTAAGCTTCCTTGACTTTCTCCGGGACGCTATCGGGTGCTTTGGGACTAGTAAGCGGCCACAGCACTTGCTGAGACCCCACCACCGATATGAATTCCCGCGCACAGGCTCTGCATTTGACTATGCATATCCCACCGGGTGATAGGAGTGGGTTCAAAGTTAAGTCCCCCCTGAAGCTAACTTCTACTTGTATGGGTTCATTAACCGTGTAAGCGCCGCAATGAGGGCATTTCACGCCGTTCATGTAACGTGCTACCTCCTAAGGCTAGTGGTAATGGCCTAGACGCATGACCGGAGCGGTTTTCTTTAGCCCCACGGCTGGGCAGGACTGGTCTGTTTCCGGGATGGGTGGCTCCTACGCCACTCTAGCCATTTTACCCCACCAGCCAACGCATCTGATGGGCGAAGTCCTCCATCGTGCGCCGCTGAGTCACCGCCACATAGACTCCTGCCGGATCGCGTCGAAGTCCAGGTCAGCCTCTTCACATTTCTGACGCAGTTGTTCTAGCACTTCAGCATCCCAGTCCGTTTCAACTCGCCAAGTCGGTCGGCCTAGGTCGTCAACGTCACCGGTCAACTCGACCGTAGAACTGCCTCTAAACGCCCTCGCTGTAGCGCTGCTGATGGGTGGCCTCCACCAAGTCAATGGCCAGACTGACGTCCCCTTCCCTTCTCCAGGCCGCGCTCGCTCGCGCGGTAAATGACGTCTGCGCTTATCGACAAAGTCGAATTTCGGGCCTCTGTGATAGCGTCGCCGTAGGACCACAGGATCAATGGAAGCGAGGCAGACTGAGAATGAGAGCTCTTCGTAACCACTGGCCGATGGTCGCCCAACTCCGGCGGTATCTCCCCACTAAACTGGCTCCCGCTGAGGTACAACTCGGTCAGGTTGGCGAGGTTGCCCAGTTCCGGCGGTATCTCCCCGGTCAACTGGTTCCCGAGGAGAGCCAGACCGATGACGCGGCCGTTGCCGTCAGTGGTGACGCCTTCCCACGCTCAGCCAGTTATAGTTGCCACTCCAATTCGGGCCGCCAGTGGCGTTATAGAGGGCGATCAGGGCTTCCCGGTCCGTTTCGGGCGAGGTCAAGCGGGGGTCTGGCGGTAGCCCTGAGCGTGGGCGACGGTTCGGCGACTTCCGTTGTGGGCCCGGCGGTGGCCCGTCCCGAGGATCGCCCACCCGTCAGCTCACCGGAGCCGCCGCAGGCCAACAGCAGCAACGGCAGACGCAGTGCCAGGGCAAAGATTCCCAGGAAAAGTCGTGGCGTTCTCGTCTAGATTCACTCCCTGTGTTTGCGGCGTTTGGGTCGTCGCCGGTCACTCACTAGGGAGCAACCCTGGAGTAGACCCGGATCTGGGGTAAGACGATTACCCCATCGGAGGCGTCGCCGGAGCGCATGTCGCCCCAACCGGGAGAGGCAGCATCCCGGTTCTTGCGGAAAACGCCCCTTTTCCGCCAGTGGCGGGATTGCTGACACGTGCGCCTTGTGAGGGGTGGCGGAAAAGGTGCTGCTGGTCTTGTTGACTAACAGTTGGTTTGGCCGTCCAGAAGCCGAAATACGCCGCGCATCTGACTGGCAAGGTGAGACCAAATAAAGGCAGAATGGGTGGGTGTAGGGAAGCATCCTTGACCAATGGACATAACACCCAGGGCCCGGGTTAAGAGGATTCCTAGTGAGTACACCGCCGTATCCTGGGTCCGCGCCCAGGTGATAGCTCAGTCGGTCCGCAACGTGCGACAAGTAGGCCAGTGGCAACCCATGAGCCGCATCATGCCGGGCAACGGGTACCTCAAGGGCGTAGACAGCGTGGATGCCTCCAGGACGGCGCTCCGGTGTCCCTGGGCGCGTGTTGATCACCATCCAAGACGGCGGTATGGAAGGCTTGCCGCCAGGCCAGCCCGAGTCAGACGGCGTGTCGCAGTCCAGGATTATGGAAGCGTAGACGTGTGGCGGTTGAAGTTCCAGTTTGGGGAAGGTTGCCCAGGCGGTCTCAGCATCGAAGCGGCCGACAATATGGCTGTGTTCATTCGCGCCCAGCCGCGCAGGTGGTCGTCGGGGTCAACGGCGTAGGGGCGGCGAAAGCGGTCCTTTTGCTGTGACATCACATTCTTGAAGTGTTCGACCGCTTTCAAGCTGCGGACACCGCGCATCTCGCTGAACTCGGCAACCCAGCAAGGCCCGGTGCTCTCGGCCAGGCGTTGGGTGTCCTGGTCCACCGCCACACCGTCCTCGTGCCACCTGGCTTGCAGGGCTCGCGGAAACAGGTCTTTGCAGAAACGGCTCTTTCCCAACCCCTGCGCCCCAATCAACACCGGCATCCAATCGTGGACACAGCCGGGATCGTACGCCCTAGCGACCAGCCCCACCATAAACGCTTCCCCCGCCACCCCCGCTAGGTTGGTGTTTCCCTGAACGTCTTCGGTGGCCGCGCCCAAGGCGTCCTTGAACAACGTCCGAAGCCTAACCTGGCCATCCCACTTGGGCAGCGTCTCCAACCACTCAACGCGAACATTGACTGGCGGGGCGAGTGTGGTCACCGTGCGGTTATACTTGTTGTCCGTGGTGTCCGCACCTACAGCGCGGTCCACATAGCCACGCAGGTGGGCGTATAAGGACGGCGTGAGATATATCCACTCACCCGGCTTTGCGTTGGGGACAGTCTCCCGAAGCAGCCTTGGCAGCGGATACTTGTCGTCGCCCTCCACAAAGGTTCTGACCTCAAGCCCTCCCTCGGGCTCCGGAGAGCGTATATCCAGCCGGAGAGCATCCAGCACATCAATTATCTGGTCGCTGAGGGCAATACGTGGGTCAACCTTGTATTTCTGCTTCCCCTTGCTGTCCGTCACTCCGGGGATAGCAACCAGCTCGGGAATCCATAGGTCGGCGTCTAGGGGGGTCTGAACCCGAGTCTCCCATTCCAGGAACCGCAGTATGGTCTTTTGCGGCGACTTACAGGAAAAACAGTGGGCCAACAAGATGGCCTTGTCGTCATCCTGGGGGGGTCCCTTAACATCCTCCCACTTCCGGTCCTCCCCGAGCCGCCTGTAAACCATCCATAGGTGAAGCGAAGTCTCGTTGGTTCCCCCGTGGTAGGGACAGGCAATCGTGAAGTCGGGCACTTCGGCATTGACCGTGTTAGCGCCGTAGTGCGCCCCGACCAAACACAGCCATTCGGCGGCGGTCAGCGGCTTGTAGTGAAAGAATTGCCTGGAACGCAAATCAGCCCGCGCCCGGGCCTTTGTCGTCGCCTCGGAAGGCGCATCCGCAACATTCCAGGCATAGGGGACCGTGTCGGGGTTGATTCGCAGGTCGGGATCATAGCTGGCAAGCGCTAGCCTTGTAATGTGTTTAACCGTCTCGTCGCCGCCGGGGGGTAGGTCCAGCGCGTTTGTAAGTAGCGTCCAAACGTGCCCATACTCGGCGTGAGTCCTGGGCTCAGGGTCCACCACCGCGATCACGTGCAAGCCGAATCCGCCCACAGACTCGTAGACGGCAAGGACTCCGGGTTGCTGGCTTAGCCTTTCCTTTGTGGCATCCCGGAGCGCTAGGTCGGGCACTTCGCCTTTTTGGTCCCAATCCAAGAACACGAAGCCGCTGCTAGGCGTGGGTGTGTCATCCTTGGTGCGCCCGACCAGGAATACCCCCCCGTAGGTCACGGCGTCAAGGTGCTTCCGGAGCTTGTCATAGTCGGGCGACCCTCGTGCCGCCCGGACTTTGTTGACGAACTCGGAGTAGTGCCCGCCGCGAATCCGCCCCAACCATTCCTCTGTGGTGACGGGATTCCCCTTGGCGCGCGCGTTGTAGAGCCCGGCGAAGACAGATACCTTCCTGCCGATCGCGGTATTGGGGTAAACTCTCGTCTGCGTCATGGTCGGGATTACCCTCCTGACCGGGTTAGCGCTCCTAAGAAGATTTTAGGGGCGCTTTTCTTTTGTGCTTTTAGTCGCCGGAGACTGTGGATTGCGAGTTAACATAGTCGGTTACCCCTCGGGCGACTTCCGCGAACCGCGCGGCATTTTCATCCTGGACCTGTTTTGCCGCTAGTCTCTGATCTGCTACCTCGTGAATTTTGGTCTTCACCCAGGCTAGGGCGTCGGCTAAACTGGTTAGCTTGCTGGTTGCCCAGTAGCTGCAGTAAGACTCACCAACCCCGGCGTCATACCGCGCCCCGTCTCCAATGAGAACCCCCTTAATCCCAGCCGCATAGCGGTATTCTCCCAGCGTGAACATACCTTGCATTTGTGCGTTGCCCTTGCCCCACTCTCCCCACTCACCGAGGATTGTCCCCGCCTGTGTTTCCAGATGCTCACTCATTGTTTTTCCCCTCATCTGCGGACTTCCGTCCAGCGTCGATATACCCGCGCAGCAGATCACACAAACTCACCCGCCGTGCCTCCGCGATAAGCTCCATAGCGATTCTGTCCGACTTTCGCAGGTACAGGGCTACCCGCGAGTCAAACCGCTCCCCCTTAACCTTGAATCCCCGTTTCTTTTCAGCTAGCGAAACCATTTGCGCACCTCCTGCCGCCTTTGTGTTGCATCTAACCCTAAACACAAACCCAGTGGGGTTGCAAGCGGCACCACCGTGTTTAGTCGGTAAAACTTGATAATCTGTCAAGTTTCCGCAGTATTACGCGTCCTATACTAGCCTAATCCGTAATACCGTGATAGTATGTCGTCATGCGAGACACCGACAACCAAACCAACGAATCGGACACCACTGAGCGCGCAGGCAGCCTGGCGGAGCAGCGCCGTGGAACGGTACTCGATTCGGCGGCCGACATTGCCCACGACCGCCACGACGTCGCCATCTTCGAGGAAGCGGCGCGGCGGCAGGAGTTGGACCTGGATAACCCGCAGCCATTGGACGCAAGCCGCAACCTCGCGGAGCGGGTGCGAGCGACCTTTGGTCGCACCACGGCGGAGGCGGCACGTCCATGACGGGCTTCCGGGAAAGGCTGTCGCCCCACCGGGCCCTGCTGGAGGCAAAGGGGATAATTGACCTGCCAACCGCAAGCTGTTACAAGTGCGAAGCACCAACTAACTAGGTCCACCTCACCCCAGCTGTAATCAGCAACATCCACGAGGGGAAGAAGCTGTCAGACCATTTTGACGTCGTCGCCGACTTCTCTGACCAGCACTACCAGTAGCATTTGGCCTGTTCCTGCGGGAAGTGAGCCACACAAGACATGCGGCAGGATTCTGACAAACGATCGGAGGATGCATTGGCCGTAACAGTAGTGAGTTGTAACATCGCGACGCGACGCGAGCCGTGGCGCCAACTTCTGAGGATGGACGCGGACATAGCTTTGCTCCAGGAGGCCACTCCGCCACCGGACGACGTCGCCCGGCTGCGGGACGCGACACTCCCCTCCGCTGACCACTCCCGCCGTCTGGAGATTGGCCCACAAAAATCGTGGGACTCTCATTCGTGGAACGCTGGAGAGGCCGGAACTCTGTATGACCGCTGGCCGATGGTGGTGCGGCTCTCCGACCGCGTGGACGTCGAGTGGTTTAGCCAGGTTGGTCCTGTGTGGCAACCGGAGGAGGACGAGGTCGCCGTCAGCGGTATCGGCACCATTACCGCCGCCCGCGTCACGCCCCGCGACGGATCGATTGAGCCGTTTGTCGTCGTCTCCATGTACGCCCGGTGGATCGGGTCGCATCCAAGCGTCAAGAGGGCGTGGAGCTTTGGCTACGCGGACTCTTCCGTCCACCGCATCATCTCGGACCTATCGGCCTTCATCGGCCACGAGAATCCACGGACGCACCGCATCCTGGCCGCCGGTGATCTCAATATCGCGCACGGCTATGGTGATGGAGGGGACCCGTACTGGGAGGCACGATACCGGTCCGTGTTCGAGAGGATGGCGGCTATTGGGCTGGAATTCATGGGACCCCAGGCTCCGAATGGTCGGCAATCGAATACGCCGGCTACGGGTGAACCCACGGACTCCCGCAACGTCGTCACGTACCACCTCCCAGGTAAGAATCCGGAAACGGCAAGCAACAATCAGCTGGACTATGTCTTCGCCTCTCGTGGCTTCCACGAGGACATCGCGGTGCGGGCCATGAACTCTGTCGAAGAGTGGGGCGCAAGCGACCATTGCCGCCTGCTAATCAAGGTCGGGGACGGAGTACCCCCCGCCGTTGACTCCTAAGGCGCTGTCCTGCGCATGGAGATGTGTGATGACCTTCTCACGAAGACCAGAGTCACCGGATAACCAAGAGCGGAGGGAGGCCTTCCGTGAACAGGCCGCGGCGCCGGATGTTACGGTGCTGCATTGCCGGATCCCGTCTGAACTGCACCGGCGGCTGCGACACCTGGTGGTGGACGAAGACTCCAGCGTGACGGCCAAGGTGATTGAGATGATCCAGCAGGGGCTTGAAAGGCGAGGCCGTTAGGCGAGACTGCGCGGCGATATGGTGCAAAGGATATCAGGAGCACCGGTGCAATGGTGATCCAATGATGTCTAAATGATGTCCAGTGGATACAGCGAACGTTCATCCACGCAAGCCATCCAGCATTGTTTCCACCACGCTAAGCACCCCGCCCTACTCGCTCTCGAAGCCGCTGTCGTCGAACTTCAAAGTCCGGCTGTTTTCGGTGACGGTGCGTATTACCTGCTCCGGTGTGCCGTCGGGGATGTCGACTTCAATCTCCAGGGTCAGCCTGACGTTGGCTCCCATCACCCCGGATAGGTGAGCGATCACCTCATTAGCTATTACGCTGGCGTAGCTCAGCCGGGCCCATCCCATAGCCAGAGCTAGTTAGCAGTCGGGCTTGTAGCTAGTATCCCCTCTCTCACGTAGCGTTTCAGGGATTCCGCGTCGGTGTAGAAGCGGAAGCCCGCCTGACTCGCTATTCGCTTAGTGTCCTGATCTTCACCTATCAGTAGGGCCGCCGGCTGGCTGTACCCAGCCTGGAGTCCATCAGACCAGGCCAAATCCAGGGTGGCGAGGAGTTCCCCTGTCACTTCATCGACAAGCTCATAGTCAAACTCTCCTTCTGGCAACCCCTGCTCAATCACCCATACGTTGGCATCCAGAAGCAATTGCTCCTCGTCTTCACTCTGCGGGGCGCGGAACATAGTGCCAGACCTATCCAACACCGAGCCAACAGGTTCAGACTCTGGAACCGAACCTTCGAGAAGGCCGTCTAGGAACTGGTTTGCGGCCTCAGCCAGTAGCTCCCGTCTTGCCTCCAGGAAGGATCGGTAATTCTCTATTCTCCAGAGATCGGCATCGATGGGAATCCAGTGGCTCTCGATCAAACGGGGTTGCTTCTCCACAAACTCTCGAATGTACTCGGCCGGGTCTCTGTTGGATACCTTGAGATTGGTTTCCTGGGTGAGGAAGGTGAAATTCGCCAGAGCGTTGACTTCGTGGCGCTCATATTCCTTTTCGTAGAGCAGGGACTTGGGGAATACGTGATGAAGTTCCAGCCTGTTGAGACTGCCGAGCATGTGGTTCGACAGTTCGATGCCGGTGTCCCAGTCCTCAGCATGATGCACCCTAGTCAACATGTACAGCAGAGGGTAGAACCGCGCCCCCTTGCTCCAACCTGAGAAGTCATTGGGAGACACTCTCAGATCTCCCCTCTGCCTGCGCACACCGTCCAGGAGCCGGTCCAATCCTCCGTCGGCGTCTTCGATCGCCGCCAAGTCCTGATTCAACACCGTTTCGGTTGACCCCGAGTAGCGACCCCAGAGCATGGCATGAACATACCAATAGAGAAGCTTGTCACGTTCCGCGGCGTCGGAGAGCGTTCCCCCTCTAGCTTCAACATACCTAACCATCAACGGGAAGGCATATGGACTTCCCAAAACCCGGTCATGGTCGAGGCCTAGGCGAGACGAGAGCAGATTGAGCAGATAGTCCACGTGCTTTTCGGTCCGCAGCAGTCCCTTACGGAAGTCTGAAGTCTCAATGCCGGAAAGTGCTGAGAACATCGCCTCTCCAGTTATCAAGCTGTTGACGCACCGAAGAAGCCATTCCAGCTTGAAATGGAACCCCGCTCCCTTCCACCGCTCCAGCCGGGAGTTCATTTCGGCCCGGGCCCCGGGCCATGTGGCGCAAATCTTGGCAAGTGCTAGGTCTCCCTTGGAGAGTTTCGTGCCGCCGCTGTTGACGCGGTTGAAGATGTCCACCACCACATCAACTGTTTTCTCTTCTCCCGTGACGTCCTCCACGTGTAGGTCCACGTCTCTAATGGTGTGGACCCTGTTCAGCCGGTCAATGTACGTGGCGACGTTGTGCGCGAGGACCGGGTTTTCCTGAATCTGGCCAATGAACCCCCCGATGCCCCGCTCCATCAATTCCGTGACGCTGATCCAACCCTGTTCCTGACTCATCCTAACGGGAGCGTAGAACTGGAAGTTTTCCGTTTCCATGTTGAAATGCAGGCCGGTGAAGGTATCAAGGTTTCCCTCGAAGAATGGGGGACCCTTGCCCCGGATGATGCCGAAGAGGGTTGTTATGCGCTGCTGACCATCCAGCAGGAGTTTAACGTATCCCGGCTGTAGCGGAGAGTCGCCGCGAGAGTTGACGTTCTCCGTCCTGGTCACCCATGTAAGCAGGCTGCCGACGGGGTGCCTACGATAGAGCGACTCCATCAACCCCCTAACTTGGTCCCTGTTCCAGACGTAGCCTCGTTGAAAGACAGGAAGGGCAATGGCCCCGTTATCGATCTGATCCAAGATGGTGCTTACCTTCATAGCAATCCCCTCCATCCATCTGCGGGCGTGTTCTCATCGTCAGCGTAGCTGATTGACTGGAGCAAGGCTCAATCCTGATGAACTCAAACGATACGCCATGAGCGCCGTTACTATTCGTGATTGCCTGGTGTTTTCTGCCAAACTAGCACCTTGTCCGTCTCGGCGTCAAAGGCGTAGTCCAATCTGGGCGGCATTTTCGGGTCCGCGTAGGCATCGTCGAGAATGGATTGAGTAAGGCCTGATGCATGCGAAAGGTCAGTCCGAGTCAGGTTTGTACGACCCAAATGTGCATAATGCAATTTGACTCCCCGCAGATTGGTGTGCATAGTGCCGATCATGGCGTAATCAAATGGTGCCGCTTCGTCATACTCAGGAGCCCTGGACAAGTCCTTGTTCGATAAATCTACGCCACGAAGGTCTGCACCATGAAGATCAATCGAGTAATTGTGTATCGTTTCAATTTCGAGGTTCCGAGTGTGACACGAAGCAATAGAATCCATTGCCGCTTGAATATCTTCCCGGACAACCTCTATTTCTAACGCTCCCGCCGCAGCGAAATCTTGAGCTGTAGTGGCACCATAAACAGGTCCCAATTCCACCTCACTCGAAACAACAGTCGGCTGTCCCTCGACTTCGGTCGGATGACGGACAAATGAGCATAGTTGTTGCATAACCGGGACGTGGTACTGTTCAGGATGCTGCTCGGCCAAACCTTGCAACGCATATATTCCTCTGAGGCGGACAGCGAGAACACTGCTGCCGAGCATCTCGGCAGCTTTCTGGTATCTATCGTTTAGCAAACCGCGGTCCGCTATCTTCGCTTGGCGTTGAGAGGCGTCGGCTTGCCGTCCGGCCACCGAAGCACGCCATGCGGCGAAGACGAACGCGAGTAGGCCACCAATCACAAGTCCTGCGTTTCGGAGCGTCGCGCTGTTGGACACCATTGTCGGCGCTGGAGGACGCAACCAGTCCCAGAAACATATCGTAAGCCCAACACAAACCAGAAATACAGCAGCCGCTAGGACGAGCCAGAAATAGCCGGACTCCAGTAGCCGTCTCATGCCCTACTTACCCCCCCCCAGAATCGCGGCGATGCGCCGGGCGGTATCCGTGACGTGTCGCACCTCTTCCGGTCGCATGTTACGGCCCAAGACGCCGAACTCCCGGTAGGAGAGCCACTTCTTGAGCACCTGATAGCCGCCGAGCTTGTAGTTCCACACAGCGACAGGGACATTGAGCCAGTATGCCCGGTCGTTCATGTAGACGTCGAAAGTGGTTTCACCGAGGACCCTGACAGCCTCACCCAGCGCCGTGCACTCGCCCACGGTGTATGTACGCTCGACGACGCGGCCCTGGCCGGGCATGACTGCTTCACCCTGCCCGATGTGGCCCCAACCCGCCATCAGGGAGAAGTCGTCTCCTGCCATGTTGCTGCCAGCGGTGGTGGACGGCACGGCGACCGAGGCCGCCGCTGGCCGTAGCGCCCCTGTGGTGACGCCGGGGACCGGCGTATCGGAGTCGAGTAGTGCATTGCGACGCGTTGGCCGGGGTGCACAAGAATTCCCACGGAGCAACCTGGCTTCGAGTCGGCGCCCCTCCTGCGAGCGAGAGGCGTGTGTACTTCTTCAGTCGAGACTCCGCCCTATCATGTCACGCAGAGCCTCGAGCTGTGGATGAACGGGCGCGAATGATCTCATTGTCCTCCTGATGCAATCCTGCGAGTCCATGCCCGTCATCTGCTGGAGGCGGTGACCGAGGTTGTGGTGATCCAATTCCGCATGAACAGCATCAATAAGTTCATTGGCTCGCGCAATGGAACAATTAAATTCCACTGCGAATCTGCTTCTGTAAATGGGCAATCTCAATTGCTCAGCTGTCCATTTCTCTGGAGCCAGTCCACCGGGGAGGAGGAGCCATTCCGGTCGATGCTCTTGATGAGACCCCGATTCACTGGTAACCTGGCTCTCAAGTTCAGTAGCCGAGCAGTCGCCATCCAAGACACAGAGATCTCTCATCACATATCCCGATCGCAAATGAGAAACACCTTGACGAATCACCGTCGCCCAGTCACCTATTTCGCGCACCGAACAACGGACTCTAACATCATGTGGCAAAACTTCCTCGATTAGAAGTTTAGCGAAAAGGTCTTCACAGTAGATGGTCAATTCAGGCTGAATCTGGCCAGCCATCTCGTACACTGCAAACCGTGTACTTGGAGACTCAAGAGCCTCGTGGTCCTCTCCAGGGTTCCTAAGGAGAATGCGCGCTTGCCGTGGTAATGCATCGAGGAACGGCTCTGAGTGTGTTGAGCAGACGACTTGCATTTGCCGTGTCAGACAGAGCTTTACCAGAACCGTCGCTAGGCGAACCTGAGCCTGGGGATGTAATCCCGCTTCGATGTCTTCGATAGCAACAAAGGCAATACTTGGGATGCCGCACTCGCTCAGGATCTAGAGGACCTGGCTAGGATTCTGAGGGCGACACCCGCGTTTCCGGCCCTGCCCGGCGCGTGCCCCATAGACCGGGCTGAAGCGGCACAGTGAACCACCTTTCTCGAAACCATTTGGGGTGCATCTGAATAGCTGTTGCAAGATTAGTCATCCATCGTGGAGCCGGGAATTTAACCGCATCCTGAACTTCGGTGTTGGATTCGACAATTGTCCCGGAATCGACCGATTGGGTTGTTGAATGACATGCCCCGACAGACCGAGCCAAACGCCAATAGCGCCCTGGGAGACCTGCTTCGCGGTATGATGCCCCGTTGCCAGGTTCGCTCCGAGAATACCCAGACCTTCTCCAACCACCCGGGCCGCCATGCCGACGTGCTCATTACCGCGCCGGGCCGTTCCCCCGTGGTCGTCGAAGCCGAGTATGAACCTGCCCCCGAAGCGGAAAAGGACGCTTTCGACCGCCTGGGTCTCGCCGTCCACGGCGAACCGCAGACCATTGAGGCAGCCATCGCACTGCGCTACCCCCAGGCCGTAGAGGATGCCTACGACGTGCGCCAGGCCGTGGCAGAGGCCTGCCTTTCCTACTGTGTCCTGCACGAAGACGGCAACCGCTTCCCCGAATCCGGCTGGCTGGAAGGCTCCGTAACCGACTTGGCGGACCTTATCCGCCTGGTATCCGTTCCTCAGAAGGCGGTGAACGAGGCGGCTGCCGCACTGGAGCAGGGGATTGGACACGCAGCCAACGAGTTGGACGGCATGGCGAAACTGCGGCCCAACATCACCCCCGCCATCGCCCGGTTGCTTGGGATGAGCGACGTTTCGCAGACCCGCCGGATGGCCTGCGCCATCATCGCCAACGCTATGGTCTTTCACCAGCGCATCGCGGGGATGCACGATGGCGTAAAACCCCTGCTCTTGGTCTGCGGCCCCAGCGTAGCCAACCCGCAGGATGAAACACTGGCGGCGTGGGCCGGAATTCTGAAAATCAACTACTGGCCCATCTTCGCCATCGCCAAGGACATCCTGGAGCAGATACCCGGTGACACCGCCGCCGTACTCTTGCGGAGACTGCGCGAGACCGCCCAACGAATCGACGCAACCGGCGTTGACAACGCCCACGACCTGACCGGACGCATCTTCCAGCACCTCATCGCAGACCGCAAGTACCTGGCAACCTTCTATACCCTGCCGGCGTCGGCGGCATTGCTGGCCCGGCTCGCGGTAGCCATGATGGACGGGGTGGACTGGTCCGACGCCGAGGCTATCGGCAACCTCCGCATCGGCGATTGCGCCTGCGGCACCGGCGCGTTGCTCTCGGCAGTCTACGAACAAATCGCCGCCCGCCACGAACGAGCCGGCGGCGATGCTTCCGCGCTGCATCCTGTAATGATGGAAGAAGTCCTATACGGCTGCGACGTGATGCCGTCGGCCATCCACATCACCGGCTCCACCCTGTCGGGAGTCGAGCCGTCGGTCGGTTTCGGAAGTTCCCGCCTTTACACCATGCCCTACGGTCGGCAGAAGGACGGAAGTGTGAAGATAGGTTCGCTGGAACTGCTCCAATCCTCAACCGTGCTGACGTTGTTCAACACCAGCGACCCGGCCCAACGCACCGGCAGCGTAGGCGAGGAGACCGCCGCCCAAATCAACGTCGATATTCCCGATGCGGGTTTCGACCTAGTGATAATGAACCCGCCGTTTACGCGGGCCACCAATCACGAGGGAGCGCACGCCGACATTACCAACCCTGCGTTCGCTGCCTTCAATGCCACGGGAGAGGACCAGACGGCGATGGGTGACCGGATTAACCAGTTAGGGAAGGACTCCTGCTATCACGGGAACGCCGGCATTGCACCTGCGTTCGCGGCGTTGGCCCATCGCAAGCTCAAACCCGGTGGCGTGTTGGCGCTGGTTTTGCCCTTGTCAGCCGCCGCCGGATTGTCTTGGCAGGGTTTCCGTCACATGCTGGCTCAGGGATACACCGACTTGACTGTCCTGAGCATCGCCGCCAACGGCAAGGACATGTCCTTTTCCTCGGATACGGGAATGGCGGAATGCCTGGTCATAGGACACAAACTCAAGGTTGGAGAGACGCCAGAGACGCCGTTACACTTCACATCGCTAATCCGACGCCCAAGCGGGTTTATTCACTCCAGTCTGTTGGCCCAAAATATCCTTAGCTCCGACCAAACCAGACAGGTTGAAAATGGGCCATACGGCGGCACGCCCCTGACTATCGGAGACGAAGTGGCAGGCGAAATGTTGACAACATCCCATAGTCTCAACAGCGAATCTTGGGGCGCGGTACGCCTGTCCGACTATTCGTTGGCTCAAACCGCCTACGCCTTATCGCATTCCAAGTTGTGGCTTCCCGGCAGCTCATCAGCCGCCGAACTGAAGACAGCACCGCTAAACATTTTAGGCAAACTTGGTTTCGTCCATCGTGACATCACTGGACCTGCTCCCCGCGGGCCTTTCGACAAGGCGCATCCCAGCCCGACGGCCACCTACCCTGCTTTGTGGAACCACGACGCCAAGAAGGAAACACGAATGGTCTGCTCCCCTGACTCGCAGTTGCGGGTCAGGCAAGGATTGGAAGCGAAAGCTGTTGCTATTTGGGATACTGCCAGCCGAACCCATCTAAACCTTGAGTTTACGTTTGGTTCGCAAGCGCTTGCGGTTGCATTTACGAATCAAGAGTCAATCGGTGGTGTGGTGTGGCCTAACGTAACTTTCGGTAACGAGAGTTTTGATTTCGCCTTTGCAGTGTGGGGCAACAGCACTCTGGGGCTGTTGTCTTACTGGTGGCATTCGAATCGACAGCAGTCGAGCAAAGCAAGGACAACTATACGTGCCGCCGAATTTCTCCCGGTCTTGGACTTCCGCGTCCTGAGCGACGGGCAGTTGTCAAAGGCCGAAGAGATATTCAACGAGTTCCGCGACAAGGAGTTGAAGCCCGCTTACCTGGCCGACGCCGACCCCAACCGCGCCCTGCTAGACTGGCGGGTGGTCTGCGACTTGCTAGGCTTCGACGAGAGCGTTTGGCGAGGCGTGCGGCGGCTGTCTGCCAAGTGGTGCGCCGAGCCTTCGGTACATGGCGGCAAGCTGCGTCCCAAAGGAGCCAAATTCGCCATCTAAGGATTGAGGGGAGCGACACTCGGCCCAAGAACTAGCGGTCTGGCCCCGCCGCTTCACGGGAGTCTCAGTCAGGAACTCCGCCCACGAGGAACAGCACCCGCAGCGTCCCGCCGGCCGCGTCTTGGCTTGCCTTTGCAGCAGACGAGTGGCCGCTGCTTTCGCCCAACCACACGGCAACCGGTGACGAGCAAAAGCCCTTGATACATGACATTTCATCGTTGCCAGGCTCTAACAGCAATGGCATAACCACTTACGTCGATCCAAGGACCAACCCGGAAACTTCCCAAGTGTTTTAGGTGCTACGGGCATCTTCTGGAAATTCTCGATCTGTTCCAGAAAGTCTATGATATGGCTGCCAACAGCCTTAATCAGCCGCATATTCTGGAACCAGCCCTCTGCCTTCTGCTCACCGGCCCGCTCTATTTCGTCCAGGTTCAGCAATTCGTTCTTCAGGTAGAAGTCCAGCTCACGGGACAGGAACCCTTTCAGGTCCTTGTGAATGAAGAAGTCCGAGGTGTTGCGCCGGGTGTACTGGCGCAGAGTGAAGGCGGCTGCCCGACGTAAGTACACCTCCGAAGACAAGATCCGAATTGTTCTGGAGGGCTTCCGCCGCGAGGTCACAGTCAACGACCTGTGCCGGCGGGAGGGGATCAAGCCCCACTCCTACTACTCGTGGACCAAAGAGTTCATGGAGGCGGGCAAGGAGAGGTTGACCCGTGACTCGGTTCGGGACGCCACTCAGCATGAGGTAGGGCAGCTCAAGCGAGAGAACGGGGAACTCAAGGAGCTAGTGGCCGATCTGTCGCTGGAGGCGTACCGTCTCAAAAAAACGGCCATCCCCGTGCCCCAGGACGCCACCGGTACCAGCGGATGAGCGCCCCGGAGAAGGCAGAGGTAGTTACCAAAGTATCCTCGTCTCCCCTCCCCAAGCGAAAGGTCCTCAGAGAGCTGGGCATCCCTAAGAGCACCTACTACCGGTGGCTCAGACGCCAAGACCAACAAGGACTTGAGGACCGACCAGGAGGCGATCAGGCACCATGGAACCGTCTTACTATTCAGGAAGAACGCTCAGTCCTGTTATCAGCCAGAGAGATGCCAGAGCTGAGCTGCCGTCAGCTGGCCGCGTGGATCACCGACAACCAGGGCTTCTCAGTCTCAGAGTCCAGCGTCTACCGTATCCTGGGCAGGGAGGGCCTAGTGAAGCGGCCTGAGATGCGGTTGGCCGCGGGGAAGGAGTACCACCGCAAGACCACAGGACCTCACCAGATGTGGGCCACCGATGCCTCATACTTCAGGGTGGTTGGTTGGGGCTACTACTACCTGGTCACCGTTATGGACGACTACTCCCGCTTCATCCTGGCTCACAGGCTTCAGCAAGATATGACGGCCGACTCCTTCATCGAGGTGGTCCAGGATGCTGTGGACACGACCAGCATGGACCAAGTTCCAGTCACAGACCGCACCAGGCTGCTGAGTGACAACGGTCCAGGCTATGTCTAAAGAGCATTCAGGGACTACCTGGGGATGGTTGGCATCAAGCACATCCTAGCAACTCCTTTCCACCCTCAGACCAACGGGAAGCTGGAGCGCTACCACCAGACCATCAAACGGGACGTCAACCAGGTGCCTTATGAGTTGCCCGCCGACCTTGAGGCTGCTATCGCGGCCTTCGTCAGCTACTACAACTACCGGCGCTATCACAAGGCTCTGGGCAACGTGACACCATCAGACGTGCTCAAGGGAAGACGGCAAGAGATCCTACAACGCAGGAAGGAGGTGAAGGCTCAAACCACCGAACGGCGACGACGCTACAACAGGGCCCTCAGGGAGCTCACCAGACCTCCATCCAGCCCCTGATCTCTCGGCTCCCAATGTGTCCCACTTTTGCTGGTTGCTAATAGTAAGCGCCATAACCGTGCCCGACCGCCTTGAGCGCCAATACGACGGCCAAGTGGTCTTGCCCACGCCGAGCGGTCCCAGCAGCAGGATGTTGGTGGCTTCGGCGACGAAGGCGAGGTTGGTCAACTCCTTGACCTGGCGCTCGTCGACGGAGGGTTAGAATTCGAAGTCGAGCTGCTCGATGGAGCGCTGGAAGGGCAGATGCGCGAGCTTAGTTCTCGTGGTGAGGTAGCGCTCGCGGCGAGCGTTGACCTCCACGTCCAGCAGCTCAGCGAGCATCTCCGGGTAAGTCAACTGCTTGCCGGCTGCCGCGTCTAGAGCGTTATCGAACCCGTGGGCAGCCGTTACGAGAAGTCTCGGAACGCTCGGGCTGAGCCACACACCTCCTCAAGTCCTGGCGGCAGCCGGCAGAGACTCGGCGACAAGGATTGGAACACGCGCCGAAATGCGATGCAGGCGGGCTGACCGTGGTCAATTGACATCTCAATCAAGTGCATAGCAGAATACGACCAAGACTCAAAGCAAGGTTCTCAGTTTGAGAGTACGTCCCACTACAGAGATGATGCGGAGTGCGCGTGAACCCCAACACCGACGACATGCAGAAGCTTCAATCCAGAGCAACAGAGACGCTGCCTCTCCTCTCTGAGCATTCCCCGCTGTTCATAGAGTTCGCAGGAACCCCCAAGAGTGGTAAGAGCACCTGCATCGATACCGTGAACCACTTCTTCAGGAGGCTAGGGTACAAGGTTCTTGCGCCGACAGAAGGAGCTTCCAAGAGAACTCCCTATTATCTGAAGGACGACCTAGTGGCTTTCAATGCTTGGTCCGCGACCTATGCCTTGACTCACATATTGGAGGGCCGCTTCGGGTCAGACCAATACGATCTTGTCATTATGGACCGGGGACTATTCGACGCTCTGGCATGGTTTGAACTCCTGAAGCAAAAGGAAGACATCACTTCAGAAGACTGTTCTGCCATACAGAACTTCTTACTCGTTGGCCACTGGCGGGGGCTGGTCGATATGATTTTCTTGTTCCAGACTGATCCAACCACGTCGCTTGGGCGGGAAAACGACAACAAGCTCATACAAGAACCCGGACGAGCCATGAACCCGGACTTCCTTAGCGACCTAAACGTGGCGTACGACACGACTAAAGTGCAATACGCTGACCAATTCAAGCGATTCCACTCAATCGACACCAGTAAGGGATCATCAACTCAACTGTCGACGGCGTTCACTGTCGTGGAAGCCATCGTAGATCAGTTGTCGCTAACCCAAGCTGACCGGTGACCACCATGCCAACATCAGATGTCTTAGTTTTTCCTAGAGGCATCTTTGGTTCGGTCTATTCACTCCTTCCTTGGGAGTCAATCCAACCCTATATTGACGAAATCGACCGTTCGTTTTCATGGTTACACAGGCCGGATGCCGAACAGTCCGAAGATTTGGTGCAGGCAATTCCATGTGTGCTTGTCAGAGACAATGAAGGCAGATATTGCGTGTTCCGTCGGGTCAAAGAAGGGCGCTCTGACTTGAGTAAGAAGTTAAGCTTGATTATAGGCGGGCATATCGATGATGCTACTGAGAGCGATTGCTTCTTGGCAACTATGTTGTGCAATCTCATGCGGGAAATCGATGAGGAAATCGGAATCCATCTGGAGAAACCACCACAGCCTGTCGGAGTGCTTATAGATGGTTCATCGATTGTTGCCTCTCGACACGTCGCCTTTCTGCACGAGATGGTTGCAGACCAAGTCTCACCCAGTGCTCCAGAGGAGTTTAGCAAGAGGTCGAAATTTACCGGAGAATTCGTCCCTCCGTCTCAGCTTGGAGATTGGCGTGACAGATTCGATCCATGGTCACAGCTTGTCATAGAAGAGTACCTTCGTCCAGCCAGGGTTCAACCCAAACCGAGACAAGCTTCATTCTTCTAATAGGTGAGTGGTTCGAGTTCGGCCTCCAGGCCGTTGGACCTCCCTACTGAGTTGATGGTTGCGAAAGGCGACCGAAGAGCATACCTGGAGACGCCATGGGGACCGTTCAGACGGGCGGTACGGAAGCTCTTGCAGCGCGTGGCGAATACACCAACGTAGGACCCTTATGTGGGAGTGTCTGCATCAGCTCCAGACTTGGACACTCCAGCCGACCATGCGGTCGTAAAGCCAAGTCAAAAGCCGGCGAGATATCCTCATGGACGGGTAGAGGCCCGCTCGAATGCGTCGCTCCGCCGCAGAGGAGATGAGCGACTTCCTAAAGACCAGCGAACTGACCGAGACCAGGGCCTTCGTCCACTCCTTCGTCAAGGAGGTCGTGGTCAAGCCCGGCAGGGCCGCCATCGTCTACTCCATGCCATGAAGCCCTAGGGAGAGATCAATGTTGACAGGGAGCGCTAACGGGTCCATCAAAGTAGCCGAGACGTCGATACGAACCATCAACGCCGCACCTGTCGGCAATGTATTCGCACAGGTCATGCTCCATTTATCTCCGACACCGCGTATCAGCATTGAAATTGACAGCGTCCAACTCCCGTCCGACTTCGATGAGTCGGCTGGAGCGTTTGATATTTCGTTGGATTCTGGTGCGACCTTTAGTGTCCGCCCGGACCTCGTCAGGTTTGAACGAACCAAAGACAAGCTACTCTGCAAAGGCTCCTTCACTTTAGCCAACGGGTCTGTAACACCCATTCAGCCTGTCGATGAACTCACAGAAGTACAATTCGGTCTACTTAACTTCCCAGCGTTCTTGGGAGAAGAATATCAACCTCCGAAGACCATTGAAGAATTTAAGAAGGGCTATCAGAGACGTGATTTTATCAAATTACAAGCTTCCTCCTGGGTGATTGAGGTAAGGTCCCTCAAGAACACGCCGGAGGTAATAGGGCGATTACGCGCCCATGGCGGATACGGCCTCACGCACGAAGGTTCTATACGGCGCTCCGATTGGAAGTCGTTCTCGGTGAACCAGGTGTCGCCTCTCTTGGGGCTGTTACGCCTATTTCTTTCGTTTGCGCGAGGCGCCAATTGCGGGCTTACCCTTGTTGTTGGCATGAATGATAAGGGCCAGCGCGTGTGGGAAACGTGGAGCGCTAGCCGTCCGAGTCCTTGGTCAGGCGAACGTTCGTGGTTCGATCACAAACACGGGATGACCCTAGCTGAGCTGTTTCCGGGATTCTATAGGCGACTTTGGAAAGCGCCAGGACATCGCCCATTGACGATGGCACTTCATTGGTATCTCCTAAGTAACGAGACTCGTAGCCTGGAA
Organism: Dehalococcoidia bacterium; assembly: GCA_965237595.1. Lineage (GTDB taxonomy): Bacteria > Chloroflexota > Dehalococcoidia > Lucifugimonadales > UBA3495 > UBA9611. The sequence continues at coordinate 266,828 of CBDEFY010000004.1, forward strand.
GGTAGCATTGTCCTCACTCAGGCTGCGCTGGAGCGACTCTCTCAGCAGTTGGTCCAGGCCAAGGGGTGTAGGGAGGAAGGGGTATGGATAGAGAATGCCCTGAACGAAGCAGGGATTCCGGTACTGATTCCTTCAGAACTACAGAAGCTGAGAGAATTCATGGAGAAGATGAAGTTCCAGCACGGACCACACACCTTGGTCGAGATTCGAAATGACCTAATTCATTCGCAAATGAAACTTAAGACGCTACGAAGTGACATCTATTTGCAGGCTAAGGAGTTGGGTCTCTGGTATGTGGAATTGATGCTGTTGAGCATCTTTGACTACAAAGGCAAGTACGGAAATCGCTTGGCCCAGGATTGGTCTGGCCCAACATGCCTCCGCCATTGACATCGTCCCGGACCACGACTCGCGGCGTCTTGACGAGACCGGACTCAATCGCGTCGTTCAGCCCGAAGTCGCTGACTATCCAGTCGAACAAGGTCTCTTCCGAGCTTCGCTTGCCGGACGGGGCGAAGGGTGTAGCCGAGAAGTCGTAGCAGGTGAGTATTCCTCTCGCTCGATGAATCCTGTCCAGGCCGCCCACCCACTTGGCGGCTTCCTCGATGTCAGCCTTCGCCACGCCCTTCACCTTGGACTCAGCGGGGACCCGCCAGGCGTGGTGTGCCTCGTCGTTGATGACCAGGACGTTGCGGGCGGGCCCCATCTCGTCCAGCACGTCACGGACGTAGGCCTCATCACTTTTGGCGCCGCGCTTATCCACGCTCCGCTTCCTGCCTATCTGCTCGTCAGTCTCCCAGTTGAGGGCGTGCCAGTTGTGGCGATTTCCCACCACGTTCAAGTAAGTCCTACTTGATAGTACGTTTCTGAGGTGGACCCGGAAATTCGGACAGGTGGTTAAGTGAGAGTTCTGCTCCTAAAATAGCCACAGCTGTTGCTGTGAGGGAGGAGTGGGACATGTCAAAAGAGCGGAGGAAGCACAGCCCAACATTCAAGGCCAAGGTGGCCCTGGAAGCGGTGAAGGGTGAAGAGACGGTGGCCCAACTGGCCGCCCGCTACGAGGTCCATCCCGGGCAGATCCAGGCCTGGAAGAAGTCCTTGTTGGAAGGAGCGGTCGGCGTCTTTGGTGGGAACCAAGACAAACGCCAGAAGAGCGATGCGGTCCTTGTTGCCCGGCTCTATCAGCAGATCGGCCAACTGAAGGTTGAGCGGGATTTCTTGGCGGAGAGGCTCGGTCCATGAGCCGGGAGCGGCGGCGGGAGATGGTGGACCGGCGGCACCCAGCCTTGTCCACAGTGAGACAGTGCGCCTTACTGAGCATCAGCAGGTCCAGCCTAAACTACCGGCGCAAGGGGACTTGCTCGGAGAACCTGACGGTGATGAAGGCGATGGACCACCAGTACCTAAGTACCCCCTTCTACGGGTCGCGGCGCATGAGGGTCTGGCTGGGCACTCAAGGTCACAGGGTGAACCGGAAGCGGGTCCAGCGTCTGATGCGGACCATGGGACTACGTGCCATCTACCGGTGGCCCCGGACCAGCAAGCCGGGGCCAGGGCACAAGGTGTATCCCTACCTCCTGAGCGGCATGGAGATCACCAGACCAAATCAGGTGTGGGCCGCCGACATCACCTACATCCCCATGGCCAAGGGTTTCTTATACCTGGTGGCCATCATGGATTGGTACACGCGGTACGTGGTGGCCTGGCGTCTTTCCAACACCTTGGATGCTGATTTCTGTGTCGAGACATTGGAGGAAGCGCTTGGCAAGGGGAAGCCAGAGGTCTTCAACACCGACCAGGGCAGCCAGTTCACCGGCGAAGCCTTCACCGGTCTCCTAGAGCAGCACGGAGTGAGAATCAGCATGGACGGGAAGGGACGCTACACCGACAACATCTTGTTGGAGCGGCTGTGGCGCACGGTTAAGTACGAGGAGGTCTACCTGAAAGCCTACTCCAACGGGCGAGAAGCCAAGGCCGGGCCTGACGCATACTTCAGCTTCTACAACAACCAAAGACCCCACCAGGCCTTGGGCTACCGGACACCGGCTGAGGTGCTCAAAGGAGACTTGGCGCCATCAGATGAACGGTCAATCAATGGGAAACGGGCACCGAACGGAGCGTTCTCAGACCTTGGAAAGACGGCGGAACTCTCACTTAGTTTTGCACCAAACCTGTCCAACTGATTGGGTCCACCTCATTCAAACCAAGAAAACGTTAATTCGAACTGACGCTCCCTTGCACGACTCGTACGCTAATGCCTCCGCCGGGTATACGCTCGACACCCCAATCCTGCATGGGCCATAATTGCCGAGCGTTGCGGAACTGGCTAGACCCGTCGCCTCGCGCGGAACGCGAGCGTTAGAGCCCCGACCAGGCTGAGGACCACAAGCGCTCCACCCACAGGGATCCCGATGGAACGCCAGGGGTTCGCTTCTTCCGGGCTTTGGAGCTCGGTGGTGATCCTCGCTTGTGCATCTTCGTCAGGCTTGTCCTTGGGTAGTCGCCCGTCGCTCCGCACCTCCTGGTGGAGGACGACTCCGTCTCCCACCAGGGAAGTGAGGACGCTGTCGAAGGCGGATGCGGGCACCAGGAAACTCAGGAACGCCTCCTGGCCGTCCTGTTGGGTCGAGACCGTTACCACCTGACCCATCGTCCCGCCGGCTTGGTCGACCAGGTCGCGGATGCGCCTGACCGAACGCTCCACGTCGCGCACTTCGATCCGCAGGGACGCTGAGGGAGCGGAGGCCGTTGGGTCGGGAGGGAGCGCAAAGGTCACCGTGATCGTCGCGAGCGCGACGCTACGTTCGATGAAGTCGAGCTGCCCTTGCAAGCGCTCGACGTTTGCCCGCACGCGCCCGAGTTCCCGCTCCACGGTGAGCACGTCGCTGACGGATACGGCCCGGTCGAGCAGCTTCAGCAGGCTCGCCTCAGCGCTCCGCTCGCTCCGAAGCTGGGCCGCGAGGTCGATGGCGTCACCTGTGACGTCGGTCTGACCAAGGCTCTGTCCGAGCACCTCGCCGAACGCCTCGATGCGGTCGATCGTGTAGTTGAACTGGTCGGCAGGCACGCGGATGGTGGCGGAGCCGCGTCCGGGCTGAGGGCCGTCTCTCGTGGAGACGTGCTCGATAAAGCCTCCAACCGACTCCACGAAGGCGCGGAGCTCGGTGATGGCCGTGCCGACGTCTTTTACCTCGACCGTCAGCGACGCCTGCGAGATGACCTGCCGCTCGCTATTGAAGACCGGGAAGTCCTGGGCGTCGCCCGAGGGACTCGGGGCTGGCCCCCGCGTGCCCACAGGCCCTGGACTTCCAGCAGGACCCCAGACATTCTGCGGCGCTGGCGTCGCAGTGGGCGGATCCGGATCCGCCAAGAGCGCGCCTGACTGCTCTTGCTCCAACGCCCGCGACAGGCGCGTGTCTGCTCCATCGTCAACATCTGGAAGTCCAGCGCTGTCATCTGATCTGATGACGAGGCTGAATGAGGTCTCATCTACGCCTGCGACGAGCAGCCCATCGCCGTTTCCTGCCGTCAGACCAGCGGCGACCAGCATGATACCGGTGGCTCCGACGGTCAGCACGACGGTAGCGGCGGCGCCAACCGCAAGGGAGGCCCATCGCCGTTGCCACCAGGTGGAAGTTGTGGTGGATCCCTCCAGCCTCGGCTTGATGCGCACCCACAGGTCTGCAGGGGCGGGCGCCTCACTCCCCGCCGCGTGGAGCGCCGTCCGCAGCCTGCGTTCGGTCTTCTCGTCTTGCTCGCTCATGTCTCGTCCTCGCAGTCTGCAAGTATCTCTCGCAGGTGCTCAAGCGCCCTGCTCAAGCGCGATTTGACTGTTCCCTCACGGACGCCGAGAGCATTCGCCACTTCCCTCGTCGATAGGTCCGTGAAGTAGCGGAGTGCAACTACTCGCTGGTGATCGTCGGACAGCTGGCTGAGCGCTCGCCGAACCTCGTCCTTGTCGTTCACATAGCCGAACGCTGGGTCCGTGCTGCCTTGATCAGCCTCGGATAACGGTTCGACTGACAGCTGATGGCGAGCCTTCGCGTTGAGCGCCTGGTTGACCGCGATGCGGACCAACCAAGGTTTCACGGGCTCGCCGAGACGGAACGTTGCTATGCCTTTCCAGGCTCGCACGAACGTCTCTTGGACGAGCTCTTCGCTGACCGCCCTGTCATGTGTCATGAGATAGAGCGTACCCATCAGCACGTCCCCGTAGTACTCCACTATCGGACGGAATGCCTCGCGGTCGCCGCTCTGGCAGCGCCGGACCGCATCCTGCTCGTTGATCACGTTCTCTCCTGGTCGCCAGCGGCCTTCATTAGGAATATACAGGCCATTGAGGCGATAGGTTCCCTGCACTGTTGTGGTGAGCGACAGTTAAGGTCTTGATGCTACCTATTCTTCGTGAGGCTTGTCTTGAGTTTGGGAGGCAACTCCCTCTCTGCTACGCTTGAGCCGGTAGCTCTCGCCGTTCATCTCCAGGATGTGGACGTGGTGGGTGAGGCGGTCCAGCAGGGCCCCGGTGAGCCTCTCCGACCCGAAGACCTCGGTCCACTCGTCGAAGGGAAGGTTGGTGGTCACCAGGATTGAGCCCCGCTCGTAGCGCTGGCTGAAGACCTCGAAGAGCAGTTCGCCGACGATCAGCAGGACGAGACGGGACATCTGCCGCTGGAGGTTCAGCAACCGTCTCTCGTTCCTGGCCCCCAGCGGTCCGCTTTACCCCGTTTTCACCGGCGCGACTCCCCGGCGCGGTTACCCAGCCGGTGTACTTCGCCAACATGGCGCGGCTAGACCGCCGGCCCAGCCGCATGGTCGCGGAGTCCGTAGGGATGGCCTGGGCCAGCCCCAGTCGGCCGGCATGGCTGGAAACAGCCCTGTTTACAGCCATGGCTGTAAATCCCCACTCCCCGTAGCTGAAGGGATGGCTGGCAAACCCAGTTGCAAACCCCTTGGCAGAACGCCATACTTCAGGTATTCCAGCCAGGGGTAGAGCAGGATGACGCTGTACGGCTATGCCAGGGTCTCGGTCAGAGAGCCGGAGGACAAGAATCTGGACCTGCAGGTCGAGCGACTGGTCCGCGCCGGCTGCTCCATGGGCAATGTTCGAGCCGAGGAGGCCAGCGGGGCCAAGGACGACCGCGGCGGCCTCCTGGAGCTGCTGAACTTGGTGGTCGAGGGGGACACCCTGGTGGTCACCCACATCGACCGGCTCTCCAGGGGGCTGACCTACGGGCTGCAGGTGATCGAGGGGCTGCACCGGGCGGGAGTGGAGTTCCGGTCCCTGGCGGAAGACTTCGACACGGCCACGTCCACCGGCAAGCTCCAGCTCACGATGGTGCTCGCCTTTAGCGAGTGGTGGCGGAACTCGATCAGGGAGCGCTCGGTCGCGGGGCAGGCGAAGGCGCGGGCCGAGGGGCGGTTCCCTGGGCGGCGGCCGAGCCTGAACGAGCGGCAACGGGAGTACATCCGGGCAGAGCGGTCGAAGGGAGTGAGCCAGCGGGAACTGGCCAAGCGCCTGGAGGTCAGCCGTTGGACCATCCAGCAGGTGGACAGGTAGCGGTTGGGGGGGCTGGGTGTGTCAACGCCGACGGCTGGCCCACGGGAACCGCGGCCATATGACCCGCAACGCGGTCTCCGATGCCGATTGCTGAAATCCCCGCTCTTGGAAACTAACCGCCTTCTTCTGCCCGGTCCCCCAGCTCAGTAGCTTTCGACGTTCCGACCTTGCAAAGTACAGGGCAAAGTACAGGGCAAACGGGCCATGGGTGGACCTGCGGGCCGGAGACAAGCGTCCTTACAACCCCATAACCGATGCCGGGGGGCCGCGGCCACGGTCGATCAGGAGGAAGCTATGACTGAGATGGAAATGCTGAAGGAGCTCCGGAAGGTGGTCGCGTCTATCGCTGGCCAGGCCGGCGGGAACAGGGAGGCGGTGAAGGCCGAGATCCGCGCGGAGCTGGTCAGCACGATCAAGGAACGGTTCGGGGCATACCTCGACCGGGTGAAGCGATGACGGCCCCTGCCTGCGCCAGATGCAACCAGGTGGACCGGATGAGGTCCCTGCCGTCCACCACCACCGACTTCGGCGGGATGGTCCATGTCTGGGTCTGCCGGCGCTGCGGGATCGTGGCGGTGGCCACCCAGGGAGAACGGGTCGCACCGGGGAATTGATGGTGGACGTTTTGGTATGCGGGGCCATGGCCCCGTCCTCCGGAGGGCTGTTTTGAGCCGGGGGAATGTACACAGTTGGGCGGACGTCCCATCCGCCTGGGCTTTAGGCAGGCCTCCGAGCAATTCTGTGGGAAGCAATAATTTTTTTGCTTCCCATGACAGGCGAACCTTCGGGTGTCACACTGGACCGACACAGACAATTCAGCGGAGGAAAGCCATGCTGAACGTTCTACTCCAAGAGTGGGCCCGGAATAACCCCGAGCAAGCCAGGGCTGTGAATAGCATCGTGGAGGGTTTCTTTATCGCCCTGACTGAGGCAGGACGGAAGCTGTATCCGATCCTAGAAGTGCTCGTCCCCGAAGTCGCAGCAGCTAGGTTAAAGAAGCGATATGAGGAAACTGGGATTGCGATCCAAATCGACGAAGCTACCCGGTTGGCATTTCTGATAATGGCTCTTCGTATTCCGTACACCGGTCCTGACCCTAGGCCTGACGGCATTATAGGCTCTCACTCTCAACGCTCATCGAGGATTCAAAAACCAACCCCGTTGCTTACCGCGCGGTACAGGAAGAACTGCGCCATCTTAGAGATACAGGAGAGGTTCCGAGCGAGCTTCGCCAATGGGCATATGACGTAGCTGTTGAGGACCGAACGGTTCCCACAACCGGGCCGGGACGTAGCCCATTCACGAACCAAGTTCGTGATTCCACTATCATCGGAACCATGGAGATATTGATCAGCTGTGGTCTTCGGGCAACTCGGAACGACGCTTCAGAACCGATTTCCGCTGCAGACGCAGTGTCCAAGGCGCTAACAAAACTTGGGATAGAACTACAAACCGCGAGCGTTAGCAAGATTTGGACGAACCGAGCTAAAAAGCCCTTTCCGATGCTAACGATTGACTCGCTCTGATCAAGCTAGAAGGATGCTGGTGCTTGGACGGGGACAATCAGTGTCAGTAGTTGGTCTGGTCAGCAACTGCGTTGTAATCCGCCTGGCTCAGCCAGTGACACCAGAGGCTAGCGCCTGGAAGTCGCAGTCGCTGGTCCTTCCCTTGAGTGCCCCAAGCGGCAACTGCGACGTAGAGATGGCCCGGGTTATGGCCACGGACGAACTCGAGGGCCGGCTGCAGGTCGCTATCGGTGGACATGATCACTCCGACGTCGTAGGCGCCGTCGATCGCAAGCCTCACGAAGTCGATCGCCAGAGCAACGTCGATTCCCTTCTCCTGGGCTGGATCGTGCGGCCAATTTGGCGGATATCTAAGTCCTCGTGTGATCACCGTCGCCCCGTCTGACTCCCAGCGTCTGGTTTGCTTTCGATGAGCAGCATAGGTGTGAGGAGCCTTGCTCGAGTCTGGACGTCCGGAATAGACATGCACAGATACCAAAGTGCAGGCTGCTCCTCCTGGACCGTCTCAGCCTGCGATGAGACGTCCCAACTCCATCGGGTCGAACTGGCCATCCTTGCCGGACTGAGAATTGGGGAACAAGCAAGCGAGAGCACGCCTATATGCGTTCTGTGCGTCTATAAACAGGGCGAGCCTCAGGGGCATCGTCATGACCTAGCATTGCTCCGGAGGCAAAAAAATAACCTCGCCATCGGCTCGGGCATTGCCGAGTGGATGGCGAGGGAGAGTGAATTGAGAGTAGCACATATTGACGGAAACGACAATATGACTGACCAGCGGGTAGTGTCTCAGTTTGAATGCTGTTCAATTAGTTCCACGATCCAGTCTAGCGACTTAGGTTCATTGGCCAACCCAGCAGCCATCGCTGGCGTGTCGCCTTGCAAAGACTTGTGCGGGCGGCAGAAGTTGTAGAACACGAAATAAAGAGCTAGGGCGTAGCAGTGGTTTTGGAGTTTTTTACTAAAAGCATTGGTCAACCGGGTGAATCGCCTGAGTGACATTCGTGTGGTCAGATTATGCCGCTCCACTATCGAGGTACTGATTGAGTCCCAATCGGGGTCTCCGACAACCGGAATCTTGTTAGCGCCAATGCACTGCGCCGGGCTGTATCGTCGTTGCGCCTCTAAGTTCGATGCAGGCCCGTAAATCTTCACTAACTGCGCATAGTCCACATCACCGCCAAAAGCGCCCTCTATAGCCTCCAGGTAAGCCCTGTGACCATCTGAGGTTATCTGTACCCGGTTAGCCAGCCTAGACCGTAAATCGTCCATGAACTCTATAGCGTACTCGCCGCCGCGCCCTGGACTAACGGCCCAGGAGAGAATGAGCTTGGAGTCCCGATCTATACCAGTCCAGGTCCATGCATCGCCAGCGCCTTGAGGGGCCGATACAGCATGGGGCACTGTTCTGGCCTTGGCGTAGCAGAAGGCCCAAATCTCGTCAACTTCAATCCGGACGGCCGGAACGTCCCGAACCGCTTCATCGTGGAACTTCTGGCAGGCTTCCCCGGCGTCTACCAAGAGCTTTGTCACCGTGTTGATGCTGACATCCGCCACACGGGAGATTGACCGCATCGAGGAGCCTTCAACCAGCATGTGGAGTATCTGCGTCCGCTTGGCTATTGCTAGTTTGTTCATGCCTAAAGTATACCATAATGCTAGCAGAATGGCAAGGATTTCAGGCACGAAAAAGCCCCGGACCGAACATCCGGGGCTGGCTACAGGTGTGGTGTAGAATGGTTGGCTACGACGGCGGGAACAAGTCCTCGTCCTCCAACCAACCGTACCGATGGGCCACACGCACCCATAGACGTTGGTTCTGAGACGCGTCGCGTCGCACCTCCTCCAAGAGGGTCTGCTGTCGCTCGGCAATAGCCTCCAACAATCGCAGACGGCCCTCATGGCCAGTAATCATTTCTTCAAGGGATTCCGCTCGTTCCACCATACTAACCCCAGCGAGCGGCCGCCGCCTTGCCCGCCAGCGCCTTCCGCTCCTCCGGTGTCATGGACTCCGCCCGTGCCTTGCCGCCGTTTACCTTGCCCTGCCGGTTCTTCGGCAGGGCCTCCTCGATCTCCCCGGTGGCGATCTTGGCCACCATCACAGCCGCGCCTATGGTGTCCGCCGGTCTTTTTTCTCCGTTAGGTCCTCTTGGCATGACGACCTCCTACAGTCTAGCGATTGTGGGATTCCCCCATTCGTCCACCTGAACTAGTTCTCGCTTCTCGCCGCCAAGCGCTACTAGAGCTATCCACACGATGCCCCAGAAACCGAGTGTAACAATGGTGATTATTAAGTGAAGTATATGGTTGACGGCATGCCCCCGTAGTAAGACCGCCTGGAAATCGCTCTGTGATTCCACCCGACGACCCTGGCTGAGCAAACTGCCAATCTGTCTGGAAAGGATCTCTCTGCGCTCATCAACGGATTTGCGGTTAGCTTCCAACCGGACCCCCTTTCGCGCCGGAATTCTACCCCTTGTCAAGGGGGGATGTCAACAATTTGGGTAACGGCCTAAATAGCAAACTGAGACACTACCGACCAGCGGGTACCGTTCAGCCTTGGAGGATAAAGCCATGGTAGTCTGTCGGACCCCTGAACGCTCTCCGGTCCCTCCCACCACCCACGTCTGGATCAACGCCAGCCGGAAGGTCGCCGCTGAACTTCTGGAGAGCACCAAGGCCGAGAAAGATGCCGCGAAGGGCTGACCTGGACGGGATGCAGCGGTGATACTGGCCGGACTACCGTGCGAATCAAGCTTGGGGTCAGACACCACCAGGCGGGTTCGATACTCTCCCTGTGGGCCTATTTTGACGGTAGACAGAACCATCTTTGAGATGCGGCTGGGAATGTGAGACTCACCAAGGGCTGCTGCCGCATGATTATGACAGGATGGCAGCGCCGGCGGCCATGAATGCACCATTTCCAGACTATCAGGCTTGGGGATCGCCCCGCCAGTGGCCAGAGAATGTACCATCCAGCGCCATACAGGAAGTTGCCATCATGGTAGCTACCGACCGAGTGAGGGCGCTCTTCGCCGACGCCCGGGACCTTCAGGCCGATGCTCTGGAGATGCTGGAGCAGGGCCGCATCCGCAACGCTGCGGAGAAGGCCTGTGCGCCGCTACTACACACGGCAGGGCCACCTGCAGGGGGACTGCTTCTACGCCGGCCTCTGCGAGCCCATCGAGGAGACTGAGCGGCGGATCCGGGAGACGTCCGACTACATCGACGACGCCGAGCGTCTGGCTGATAGACACGACCAATAACCTACCACAGCCCTGGTCGACGCGGGGGAGATCGACCCCGAAGGAGACGTGGAGGCCCAGTTCCTGGAGTGGCGCCAGGTCCATGAGCAGGTGGTCTCGGGCGAGGTCCACTACAAGGCCATTCTCGAGGCCGCCCGGATACGGAAGCGGAGCTTCGACCGCGGCTACCAAGCCGGTTGTGCCGCCATGTTGGGGGGCCACCCCCCGCCGGCCGACGACCAGGGTGTCTGCGACCACGACACGCCCTGCGGCTGCTACGCCGAAGGGCACGCTGCCGGCATGGCCGCGGCGACCCCCAAACGGCGGTCCAGCCCGTTGACCGACAATGTTAGGGCCGATGATTGCCGTCAGGCCCGCCCGGATGACGATTCGCTCGATCATCCGCGTCCGTTCCACGGAGTGTCCGACATGCCGGCGCCGGTGGGCAGTGTAAACGGCGGAGTAATAATGTGCCACAGAGGCGGTAGAACCGCGGCTGTGGCGGCGGTTTAAAATTGTACCGCCCGAGGTCTTCTCTCTAAGCTTAAGAATCAGAGCTAGGAGGGGAGGCCGGAGGGATGTACACCGTGGATCTATACCGGAGAGTTCGTCGGGCCCACTTCGTAGAAGGGATGAGCATCCGGGAGGTGGCCCGGGTGTTTGGGCTGCACCGGGATACGGTCAACAAGATGCTGGAGTACTCGGTGCCTCCCGGGTACCGGCGGGAACAGCCACCTCGTCGACCGAAGCTCGACCCGTACAAGGGAGTGATCGACCGTATCCTGGAGGACGATCAATCGCTGCCGAAGAAGCAGCGTCACACAGCCAGACGTATCTATGACCGGCTGAGAGACGAGCACGGGTTTGTGGGCAAGTACACGATAGTCAAGGACTACGTGCGGGAGCATCGTCGCCAGACCCGAGAAATGTTCGTGCCGCTGACGCATTCTCCAGGACACGCCCAGTGTGACTTCGGCGAAGCGTGGGTGGTCATCGGTGGAGCGGAGCAGAAAGCCCACTACTTTGCCATGGATCTCCCTCACAGCGATGCGTGCTATGTGAAGGCGTATCCAGCGGAGACCACTGAGGCTTTCTGTGATGGACACGTTTCCGCCTTTGCATTTCTGGGCGGGGTGCCCCAGAGCATTCTGTACGACAACACCACCCTGGCGGTGGCCAGGATACTGGGGGATGGCCGCCGCCAGCGGACGAGAGTGTTCTCCGAGCTGCAGTCCCACTACCTGTTCGATGACCGGTTTGGCCGTCCGGGCAAGGGAAATGATAAGGGAAAGGTGGAAGGTCTGGTGGGGTATGCTCGCCGGAACTTCCTGGTGCCCATCCCCTCTTTACGAGAACTTCGAGGGCCTGAACGCCTACCTAGAGGTGCAGTGCCGCAAGCGGCTCGATGCCCGTCTGCGAGGTCATGACGAGACGATAGGAGAGCGACTGGAGCGGGACCTGGTGGCCCTGCTCCCCCTTCCGGTAATCGCCTACGATGCCAGCGACAAGCACGCGACCCGGGTCAGCTCTCTGTCACTGGTCCGGTACCGGACCAACGACTACTCTGTGCCGGTGGCCTACGGTCATCGGGACGTGCTGGTCCGTGCCGGTGGCTCCTGAGACGCCGATGTCTCGGTAGACGTTGTCCCGCTGGACTCCGGCCTCTCGGAACCGGAGTTCCTGGCTGAAGGGGTCCATTCCGGCGACGCCATCCTGCAGGTGGCGGCTGGTCCGGATATATCCGAAGAGGGTCATGCGGTCAGGTTACGTTTTATCCGCACTGGCCGCAACACGGAAATGACACCCGACCGGGGTGCGGAACAATCGGGGGTTCTTCCGCTGAGACCGGCGGGTGGGGCGAGAAAATTGCGAAACCAGAGGAAGGACAGACCAGTCCTGATGTCCCGAGCCCGACGGCCCGAAACGCGGGCATAGCGATGCTTCTATATGACGGTCCGGCGGTCCAGGGGGGAGACGTGGGCCAGGGTGCCCGCCGGTCAGCCGTGGCACCCCGGGGTCCGCTTTTTCCTTGTCATCATGCTCCCGGCATGCCATACTCCTCCCATGGCTAATCTACAAGTGAAGAACATACCGGATGCCCTACACGACCGCCTTCGCGCCTACGCCCGCGAGAGCAACAGCACCATAGGTGAAGCTGTGCTCCTTGCTGTTGAGCGGGAGTTGGCTGGCTGGGAATGGCGGAAACGTCTGGCTCAGCGCCCCCAGACCGACCTCGGTATTGAAGCCACAGAACTGCTCTGGGAAGAACGTTCGCTGCGGGACCAGGAGACGGATTGACCGGACTGGTTGTCGATGCCTCGGTGGCAGTAGAGTATCTCCTGAGGACCCCCCTGGGCATGACGGTGGCCAACACCCTGGACCGTGCGTCTTTGGTCGCGCCCGAACTGATGGACGCCGAGGTTCTGTCGGTGCTGCGGCGTGCGGTGTTGAACGGGGTACTCGAAGAGGCACGGGCCGAGATGGCCGTGGAGGATCTTGCCCATTGGCCGGTGGACCGTATCTCCCACCAATCCCTGGCTGCATTGGCCTGGAGATACTACCGGAATGTCAGCGCCTATGATGCCTTCTACGTCGCCGTTGCCCGTGTCCACGGAATCCCACTGATGACCGCCGACGGGCGGCTTTCACGGGCGCCGGGCTTGGGTGTGGTGGTGCAGCATGTGCGCATCGGATGACCAGGGTCCTTCGTCGAGACGGAAACCAATCCCCTAAGATCTATTTTGCCGTCCCATGGGTACACAACTACCCAATCACCCCCAAACCGCCGTAAAACGCCGCCCTGCAGCCCCATCGGGACCATACGGAGGGAAAGGACTTATCGCCTGATATCCCTTGGCGGGACCTGTCTTGGACCTGTCTCTGGGCTACCGGACCCCGGCCCATGTGTTCCACGGGGACCAGACCGTCAGGGAGGAAAAGTCGAAAGAGAGGAGGGGTTCACCGGAACCGGCGTTGCTATCGTATACGAGAGCGATGGTCCCTCCACCTAACTTCGCCTTAATTCTGTCCAACTAATGGGGTCCACCTCAGAGATGCTCAACTGCGAACGCTCCAGTGCAGATTGAAAGACTGGCGTGGCGTCATGGCCAAGGGGCAAGTCTACGCCGCATCTGCTGAACCTGCATCGGAACGGAGCGAGAAGGTGGAATCAGTCCTGGTTGGGGTGGGAAATAAGGGCTAGAATTTCGGTAACATGTTCTGGTGAGGCAATGCGCCGGCAGAAGTAGTTGACGCTGAACAAGCCCATTGAACACAAGACCGACCGGCTCAGATATTGTTCAGAGGATTCCTAGAAGGCAAAAATGGAACCGCTCGGTTAATTCGCAATCGGACAAAAGCCCTGCTCTCTCCACCATTTGGAGGCTCGGCTGTTGGGCATCAATAGGTCAATCTCTTTTGCTTTTCTGCCGCCGCGGCCATGGTGTGCTGAAATCCCGGGGTAAGGAGCGGTCGTGTGCCGCGCAAGCAGTTGCCGGTCAGGCCAAGTTCTTCTGAGTGCCGCGATACACATTTCCTAAGTCCGCCTTCGTTGGTCACTGCGTACGAGAATCGCCGCGCCCCTTTTCAGATGTCCCTTGGATTCTTCTAGTACGTCAGTAATCAGTTCTTGGTATTCCATTTGGTTTTTGAACCGTGCTGATTTGTGCCAGTTCTTCCGAAATGAATATCCAAGCATCCACAACCTAATCCAGTGGTCGTTCCAATAGTCGGTGACGCTACAGTAAGGAGGTGATGTCAATAACAGTGCTGCGTCTGCCGGGGTTTGATGTTGAAGTTCTTGGCGAGAATCGCCAAGAATGGTTGTTCCTGGGGCCTGTTCCGGTAGGCCGAATTCGTAGCGGCGTCGGATTTTATTTTCCAACATGGCTACGGGGTCTACGTCTGGCGGTTTGAGTAGTCCCTTGATAGTCCACCACTTGACTGCATAAGTAGGGGAATACGCGATAGTTGGTGACATCGAGTTTGACAGGCCACCGCCAAGTTTATCTTGCATGTGCAGCGTTATGAATGCCATCAGAGTACGGTCCACCACGGAGTTGCTCCAATCGAGTTCACGACGGGCAGCTTTCAAGAGCGCCCGGACCTGGGGTGCCCATGCCATAACCTCAAACTTGTTGCGACCGCGTCGGTCGCTCGGTCTCCGCGCTTTCGCTACTTCGGATAGCCGCAATGTGACCTCTTCAGGTGTGGAAGCTGGCTGGAGCTTGGCTGTTGCGAAAAGCCATGCAATTAGGTTGACGTCAATACCTAACGCAGGTCTGCCCAGGACTGTGGCGGTAAATGGGGCATTCCCTCGGCCACAGAACGGGTCCCGCGTTGCTGCCTGGCATAATCGCCGCTAAGCTCTTTCCATCTTCCGTTTCCCTAAGTTCTCTTGGGTCTACTGACCGACTGGAAGGTAGCCTTGGAAGCGACGCCAACTTTTCGAGATTGATGACCACGAGGCCGAGCGATACGACTCCGGCTTGGGTGTCTGGAAGCCTACCAGGGAAGTGGTCGTATACTTGGGAACCGTCTATGGCTACTAAGTGAGTTCGCGACCGGCCGGCCGGGCTCGGCCTAAAGGGCGGAAGGTTTAGTACCGTGTTCGGGCTTGGAGGTTGCAATCGAGCGCGGAAATCTTCGAGTTCGTCGCTGTCGGCTAAAGCCTGTATGGCAGCCAGTCCGGCCCTTTCATCCGCGTAAGGCATTGGGTCTCCTATTCGTGCACCCCTCGCGTAATAGTGAGTAGCAAAATCAGGCGTGGGGGAAGGCCGCGTGGGTCATCCGGTGAAGGCCGGGGAGGCAAGCGCGGGGGACCCGGGGTGGTCCGGGAGGAGGACGGAGGAAGGAAGACTCTTCCGGGTGTGGTCCCTGGGCTTGGTCCGCTTCCCAGGGTCAATGACCTCGGAAACCGACATGGTGCTTCTGTTGCTTTGCCCGCTTCTCCGGGTCGCCCCGGTACCTGGTGTACCTGTACTCCAATGCTCCGGTGTGGTTGGGTCCGATGCCTCAGCTATCGGGGCTCCGGCCCAGCCCTTCAGGTCCAGTCCCAGCGGCAATCAGCCAGCGCCACTGAAACACGGCGGGCTCGTAATATCGCAATTCAGCCCGCTGGTCTCGCCCCGTACCCCATCCGTTGAGCCAGAAGCTCCAATCCCTCGTCAACCAACTCAGACTTGCTTCGACCAGTTGTAGCAGCAGCCTGATGCAACCAATGGTAACGTTCTTCCCGAAACCTGATTGTCGTGCTGAAGGACCCGCTCTGGTCCGGCTTACCTACCGATGTACGCCGCCACCGGACTTCGGTTGCCGGGGCTGTACTTCGCGGCTTATTCTGCTCTTCCGGCACGACGGTCAGCTCTGCTTCTGGTTGGTTGGTCTGCACATACCGTCTGCCCTTTCCTTTCGACACTGACGTCATAGTCACCTCGATCCCACATTGATTTGGCCGGCTAACCAGGTCCACAGTGTCCGTATCTCAGCGGCTGCCTGACTCTCCGGTTCGTACTCGCACACCCCCACCCCCATCTCCGATGAATCTTGGAGCGACACCCACCGGCTAATTCGAACCGGCGCCACAGAAAATTCCCCGGACTCCAGATCTTCCACTAAACCGTCCTGCCGCGCCCGTGACGGCCGCAGATTGTTAGGGACGAACACCAACCGCCAGTTTCTGCTCTTAGCCATCCACCCCATGCGAGTCATAACCGTACGATCCTGTGCCGAGGTGCTGATCGGGGCGATCAGCAAATCCATCCGATCCATGTACGCAGCCGAGAAGAATGTGTTGAATCCGGGGCAGTCGCATATGACCAAATCCACATCGTTCAGGCCGCTCATATCCAACTCATTCTCTGGAGGAGCGTCTATCCGCCGGGGCTCCGCCTCCCACAATGGTCGACCAGTCTCAGCCCGCCACATCGTGTGGTGCGTGGCCGACTGCTCTGGGTCCAGGTCCCACATCATCACCCGGAGGCCCGCATCTTGGGCGCGCTCAGCCATCTGGAAAGCCAGAAGAGTCTTTCCAGAGCCTCCCTTGAATCCAACAAAACCGACGATGGGTGGCATGACGACGCCTCAAACTGGGATATTGGCAAATGATAGCATTGCAATATTGGAATACGACGATGCGTTCCTACACCAGTTTCAGCGAGTTCACCGCGATTAACCACCAAGTACCGTAATGGGGAAAGTTGATCCCCACCCCTCAAGTAGCACAACCCCTGGGTCCACTGAGGCACTGACCTTGTTCGGCATATCAGCCCTTAGCCGGCACGAGAAAAGTGGCCAGGACCACGATTACCTCGCAGCCGCGTCCACGCCTCTCAGATACAGTGTTTCCAGGCCAAGAAGCCCGTCGAAGGCGACAGCAGAAGAGATGGACTCCAAGTAGTCCAGGTCCAGCGCCTGAGGTTGGCCATCGCTGTGAAGGCCCCAGACATAAACACCCGGCCGCTGACCCCCAATGCCCGCAGACATTGGGGGTCACCGCCGGTGATGGACTGCCACGATGGGATTCTCAGGGTCTCGATGATCTGATATCGGTCCTCGGGGACAGCATCCACAGATACCAACCCAACCGTCAGATATCGAGGCTACCTGAGCGACGTCGCCGGCGACTTCCGTCTCCATCAGGGACCCGCGGCGGTGGCCAGCGTCGACGTGACTCCGGCCGGGGAAACGAGCAGGTGGCGAGATACAGCAGCGCAGCTTCTCGGGCCGGGTGGATCAGGAGGATTGCATTTGGGAGGTCATGTTGGGTCACGGTGACACCCGCGTGGGGCTCTGCAGACGGTCCATAACCCAGGTCAGCCCATCCATCGCGTTGCAGTGATCCGCCCAACCGTCGAGGAGTTCATCAAGACCGCTGTACCATCTGTCCCTCGAGTCGACCGGCCCATCGGGTGGGAATGTGCCCAGGAGGAATACAGGGCCCGCGCCTACCAGGTAGACCGCGTAGATCTCCCCGGTGGTCCGGATGTAGAAGACACGCCAGGTGTGGCGCCAGGGTTGAAGATGCCAGCGAACCCCGTAGTCAGACTCCACGCTGCTCTGCTGAGCCGGGTTATCAGCGTAAAATGCCTCCCAGGTCTTTAAACATTCAGACCCACCTCCAACTGCGCTTCCAGCCGCTTTATGGACTTGCCCTATTCATCGGTCTGACCGGTGGTCGGCACTCGCATTGATTCTTGAACGGACGATACGTTCGGAGACCCGCTGGAATCCACAGCTCCCTTCATACGACATCCCATAACTGTAATGTTGCGATATTACAAAATTACAATTTGCCAATACGTTGATACACCAATCCTGGCAAGTTCACCGCAACCATCACGAGGCAGGAACAAATCTGGCTGCAGTCATTTAATGTGAGGCACTACCTCAACCCCGACGGCGGACAGGCCATTGTCGCCGGCAAAGGGCTGCCAGGGAGCTATTGAGGCCCCCGGGGATCACTCAGGTACACCCATGGCTGATGCCCGACCAACGGGCCGCTACAGGTCCTCCGGGGTTTCGTAAATCTGCTTGGTCAAGGGCGCCAACCGCCCGAACAGGTCGTCAACGGTGAGGGAGCACCGAGGCCGCACCGGGACTCGTCCGGCCCCAAGGTGTTACTAATCGGGAAATTCCGTTCCCTTGCGGGTGGCAGTCGGACCAGCTGACTTCGATAGCATTTTACCCCTGCATACCCTGACCCAAGCGGCAAGCTTTCGACACTGTAATACTACAATATGGCAACGTGCCAATATGTCAGTTGGAACAGGATGGGCCGTCACCAACCCCCAAGGGACTACTCGGCCCACTCCGATATCGAGTCCTCCGAGCCCACCACCAAGGAGCCCGTCGCACTCCCTACCGATCCCCGGCCACCACCACTTGCTCGGAACATCTCGGGGGACGCTATTAACGTCGCCGTCACCGCCGACCTGACCCCATCCTTGACACCCCATACCCCCTGTGTGTACATTGCACACAATAGCCAGGATACATAGGCAGGGATACGACGATGGTTCACTACCATATTTGGACATTTCGGAACCGCCGAATGGGCACCGGTGTCGTTGCAACCATGCTGACCCTCCCCGAGGTCTTCAAGCACCGGGAGCAGGCTTACCGGGAACGGGCCAGAATCTGCGCCCGAGATGGTATCCATAAAGGACTGGTTCAGGTCAAGCAGTGTCGAGGCATGGGAGATCGATGTTCGGAGGTTACACCCGACGCCCGAGTGACCAGTAATGCCTGACTGGCCTACCCTCGCGCAGACCGTCGCCCTGGAATTGCTAGGACAGCCCCAAGTCCGGACCCGCCGGGAATGGCGTTGGGGTCGGCGTGGGAGTTTCTGCCTGATATTGGACACAGGGAGCTGGCGGGACTTCGAGGCCGGCACATCCGGGGGTGTCCTGGACATGGTCTCACAAATCGCCAATGTGCCCCGCACCTCAGCCTGGGAGTGGCTCCTAGAACGGGGCCACGTGGACCTACATGGCTCTGCCACAGCCATTTTAAATCCCCCTCCACAATCGCGGCACAACCCTCCGCAATCAACCCCTGGGAAAGCTTTGAGAAACGATCCCCGCCGGCACCGGTGGGCCCTTGAGACCTGGGAGAATACCCAGGAGATTCCATCCAATGCCAACCATCCGGCCCGACGTTGGATGGCGTTTCGGAACCTCTGGAGACCGGAGATACCCGTCCCCGGTCCATTAAGGTGGCTCCCCGCTGATCGTCACGGGAACCGGACCGGGCACACTGGGGCTGGAAGCATAGTCGCCCTGGCCTCTCCACCTGCAACCTGGTCAGATGCATGGCCCCAACTGCCGACGCCGCGAGCTGTGCAATTGATAGCGGTCCATCAGGACGGCAGGCCTGCAAGCATCGAGACCGCCTCCGGAGAGTTGGGCAAACAGACCCGAGGCCTACCATCCGGCACGGCTGTGATCCTGGGCAACCCAAAGATCGGAGACGCTCAGGGTGAAGTGAGGGTTTGCGAAGGGGTGGCCGACGCGCTCGCACTTTCCAGTCGGTACAAGGGTCCGGCGGTGGCGGTTCTGGGAACCGGGGGAATGAGATCGAGAGAATTGTCCGAGTGGTTGGCTACCACCGTCCCAGGCGTCATTATCCACGCCGACGCTGACATCCCGGGACGAGCTGCCGGCGAGTTGCGCCGAATGGTCCAAGAGGCCGGAGGAAAATGCATGGCCTTCCTGCCCAGTATAGGCAAAGACCCCGCCGAGGCTGCTGCCGCAAAGCCCTTTGAGGAACTGCCCCGAGACTGGCGCAGCTACGCCCAGACCCTCGAGGAAATCAATAATTGGCCACCCTGGGAGATTGCCAGGGCAGCGACCACCGCGATTTTATGAACCACTATGAGGGGACGTGATGAGCACCGACGGACAACCTGCAGAGGATGGCAGACTGGCCGGGAATGAATTGCCCAGGGACGCCTTGGACCTGGCATCCGAGCTGAAGGCCTACCTGGGTGCCAATCCGCACGACAACACAGCCTTGGAAGCGATGAGGGACGTCCTGAGGGTCATCGAACAGGTGCAGGGAGACTCGCCGATCGAATGGTCCACATGGACGGCCCACCCCGAGGAACCGTCACCCCGACGGTGGCTGGTACAGAAAACGTGGGGAATGACATCGGCAGGCCTGTGGTAGCGGCGTCTCAATGACATTAGGCCCCGGAAAACGCGATTGAAGTGGGGGTGCAGGACGTGGCGGTTTTGCGGCTGTCAGAGGCATCTTTGGCCCTCTGAGAGGCGTTGACGCAACCCTCGTCGAGGTCGTGGCGGGGTGACACGTCAACCACGTTGCGAGGTTTGATGTCGGGTCGCTCAGGGTCTCGAAGCCGGTCTCCCAAGGCCTCCAGCCCGGCACGGGTTCCCGGCGCGTCGGCGGGGACGGCGGCCCAGGTTGGCACATCGGATTGGCCGCCGATTGCAGTCAGGGGGGTGTATACGGAAATGTGTAAAAGGCGGAGTTAAAGTGGACCACCTGGACGGATTGACCGCCTGACATTGTGGCGGTTGAAAAATGTACCGTCCTGTGCCATCGATAGGTTCGAAGTCGTGCTTATGGGTGGTGGGATGGATGTACCAGGTGGACGTGTATCTACGGATCCGACGGGCGGTGATGGTGGATGGGATGAGCATCCGGGAGGTCTCCCGGGTGTTCGGGTTGCACCGGGACACGGTGCGCAAGATTCTGGCCTACTCAGCGCCGCCGGGCTACCGGCGACAGACTCCGCCCCGGCGTCCTAACCCTTCGACAAGCTCAGGAGGAGCCCTTCACCGCCGTCATCGACCAAATCCTGGTAGACGACCTCAAGCGTCCCAGGAAGCAGCGCCACACAGCCCAGCGGATCTTCCAGCGGCTCAGGGACGAGCATGGGTTCGGCGGCCAGTACACCATAGTCAAGGACTACGTAAGGGAGCACCGCCGCCGGTCGCAGGAGATGTTCGTCCCTCTGTCTCATCCGCCGGGCCTCGCCAAAGTCGCACTGGGCGTGGCCCTGGTGATCATTGGCGGGGTGGAACAGAAAGCCCACTGCTTCGTCCTGGACCTGCCCCATAGCGACGGATGCTTCGTCAAGGCTTACCCGGCCGAGACCACCGAGGCCTTCCTGGACGGCCATGTCTCGGCCTTCGCATTCCTGGGCGGAGTGCCCCAGAGCATCCTGTACGACAACACCAAGCTGGCGGTGGCCAGGATCCTGGGGGATGGACGCCGTAAACGCACCCGGGCCTTCACGGAACTCCAGTCCCACTACCTGTTCTCGGACCGGTTCGGCCGTCCCGGCAAGGGCAACGACAAGGGGAAGGTCGAGGGGATGGTCGGCTATATGCGGCGCAACTTCCTGGTGCCGGTCCCGTCCTTCGAGAGCTTTGAGGCGCTGAACGCCCACCTGGAGCGTCGCTGCCTGGCGCGGATGGATGCCAGGTTGAGGGGCCACTCAGAGAGCATAGGCCAGCGGATGGAACGGGACCTGGAGGCCCTGCTGCCTCTGCCGGCGGTGGCCTACGACGCCTGCGAGAAGCAGGCAGGCCGGGTGAGTTCGCTGTCGCTGGTGAGGTACAGGACCAACGATTACTCGGCCCCGGTGGCCTACGGGCACCGGGACGTTCTGGTAAAAGGCTACGTGGACCGGGTGGTCATCAGTTGCGGGTCCGAGGTCATCGCCCGCCATCACCGCTCCTACCAGCGAGATGATTTTGTGTTC
The DNA here is from genome assembly GCA_965237595.1 of Dehalococcoidia bacterium. Lineage (GTDB taxonomy): Bacteria > Chloroflexota > Dehalococcoidia > Lucifugimonadales > UBA3495 > UBA9611. The sequence continues at coordinate 288,380 of CBDEFY010000004.1, forward strand.
GACCCCGTCCACTACCTGCCCCTGCTGGAGCAGAAGACGGCGGCCCTGGACCAGGCCGCTCCCCTGCAGGGATGGGACCTTCCCGAGGAGTTTGCCACGCTGCGCCGGTTGCTGGAGTCCCGCATGGGACGAAGGGGCAAGCGGGAGTTCGTCCAGGTACTGCGGCTATTCGAGCATTTTTCGCCTGGGGAGGTCCACGCCGCGGTTCGGGACGCCCTCCGTCTGGGGGCGTTGAGCTTCGACGCCGTGAAGCACCTGGTGCTCTGCCGTCTGGAGGGCCGGCCGCCCCGCCTCGACCTGGAGCTCTATCCCTACCTGCCCAGGGTGCGGGTCAGCATCACTTCCGCCGGGGATTACATGACATTGCTGTGGGGGAGGGCGGCATGAACAGCCGGTCCACGCTGCTGCTGGAACACCATCTGAAGGAACTGAAGCTGCCCAGCTTCTTCCGGGAATACGGGAAGATGGCCGCCCAGTGCGCCGCCGAGGGAGTGGACCACCCAGGGTACCTGCTCAGGCTCGCCGAACCGGAACTCATCGACCGCCACCAGCGCATGGTGGAGCGGCGGATCCGGTCCGCCCGCTTCCCTGCCGTCAAGACCTTCGACACCTTCGACTTTACGGCCATCCCGTCGGTGAACAAGGCGCTGGTGATGGAACTGGCCCGGTGCGAATACGTCCAAAACCGGGAGAACGTCATCGCCGTCGGCAACAGCGGCACCGGCAAGACCCACGTGGCCCTGGGACTGGGCCTGGCCGCCTGCCAGCGGGGGATGTCCGTGGGCTTCACCACCGCCGCCGCCCTGGTCCACGAGTTGATGGAGGCCCGAGACGAGAGGCGTCTGCTTAATCTACAGAGACAACTTTCCCGCCTCAGCCTGCTGATCATCGACGAACTGGGCTTCGTGCCCCTGTCACCCACCGGGGCGGAACTGCTCTTCGAGGTCTTCAGCCAGCGCTACGAGCGGGGCTCAATCCTGGTGACCACCAACCTTCCCTTCGACGAGTGGACCGAGGTCTTCGGGTCGGAGAGGCTCACCGGGGCCCTGCTGGACCGCCTCACCCACCACGTCCACATCCTGGAGATGAACGGCGAGAGCTACCGGCTCAAGCGTAGCAGAGAGGGAGTTGCCTCCCAAACTCAAGACAAGCCTCACGAAGAATAGGTAGCATCAAGACCTTCCTGCCTGTCCTCTGCTGACCCACCCGTAAGCAGGCCATTTCCCTCAACAAGTGGTGCGGACATTTATGCTGGCCAGTTAGCTCGGGCTTTTTCGCTGAACATGAACACACCAGGTGGTACAGTTTCACTCCGCCCCAGTGGCCCAACATGCCTCCGCCATTGACACCTAAGAAGTCTCTTCTGTGGATGGCACAGCCCAAGGGAATGACACGGCTACTGCCCAGAACACTCAACAACGAATCTAATTGGGGATTCATTCGTGCCAGCCCCTGCAGGTTGTCCTGTTGGGTCAGAGTTTCAGTTTCAAAGCGGCTCACGGTGTTGGTGCTGGCGGCGTTCCGGTCTGATCCTTGCCAGCCCACGACGACTCTCATGGCTGGGTCTTGGGAAAGGCGTTCGGCATCATTGGTGTCATCGTAGCCGGCCAAGCGGCTGTAGATGGACTGTCTGAGCAGCGGGACGAGGTGGTGTCGGATGTTGCGACCGGAGCGGCTTTCCTGGAGATAGTCGGCAGCAATATGGGTAAGGCCCAGGGCATCATCCAGCTCTCGAATGGGCAAGAGTCCGGCATCGGAAGTGATGGTGGCACCGTGAAACTCCAGACGGACTTTGGGGTTGAACTGGAGCCGGAGAGGGGTTTTGTCGCCGTCACCCATCAGGTGCCTCCGGGGTTGTTACGCTATCTGAAGAATCTTACTCCCTTCCCAACCACGATACTGCCCTTTGCCTCCGAAGAAATCGTTTGAGTGGAACTCAGGAACTCCAAACTGACGCAAGACTTGTTGCCACCCAGACCTAGCGGTTTGCCAGTCCTGTGTTGTCCCTACAAAGCCACCCATCAGGAAGTACTCGGCTTCTCCATCAAGTCCGCTCTCATCCCCGTAGGCGATAATTCGTGTCACAGGAACCCTAGCCTCTTGACCGGTATTTCCCATATTGGGAGTCTTCAGCCTCAAAGGGCAGCCCGAACGAGATGCTAGCATCATAGTCAGAGCCTGCAAGGCCAGTCAATTGAGTCCTATAGCTGTTGCTCCTCCAGAGTCAAGTGAATTCGTTAGGCGTCTGGGGATTCCAGCGTCTCCCCCTTCGGCATCCGGTAGCCGACGCGAGGCTCGGTGAGGATGTAGGTTTGGCGCTTTCGCATAATTCGGCCCTTTCCCTGTACAATACTGCGGGACCGCCTCAAAGGAACAAAGCCAGCTTAACCTGGGAGGATACCTAGTACTCAGTCAACTTGGTTTTGGGATTTGTTTAAGAAAGGGGCCAATTGAGCTATCCTGCCTGGTGGGAAGTGTTGATGGCGGGGGTGGTGATGGTCAGGGACAAATACGCGGTGCGGCTGGCACAGGAACAACGGGAAGAGCTCCAGCGACTGATCCGGGTTGGCAAAAACTCAGCCCGAGTGACCGCTAGAGCGCGGATTCTCCTAAAGAGCGACGACGGTTGGGCGGCACCCCAAGTGGCCGAAGCTTTGGATGTGGCCCTGAGCACCGTATACCGGGTCAAGCAGCGCTTTGCCGAAGAAGGGTTGGAGAGGGTTTTGCAGGACCGTCCCCAGGCCAACCGGCCCCGGAAGTTGGACGACCGGGGCGAAGCCCACCTGATTGCTTTGGCCTGCAGCCCGCCGCCGGAAGGGCATGACCACTGGACCCTGCGTCTGCTGGCCGGGAAGGTGGTCGAGTTGGGGCTGACGCCCTCCATGTCCCACGAGGGGGTGCGCAAGCGTCTCAAAAAAACGCCCTCAAGCCGTGGCAGAAGAAGGAGTGGTGCATTCCCAAGGTGAGCGCGGAATTTGTGGCTAACATGGAGGATGTCCTGGATCTCTACGCCGAACCCTATGATCCCCAACGTCCGGTGGTTTGCTTTGACGAGACATCCACCCAGTTGTTGGCGGAGACCCAGCCCGCTCTGCCGCCCCGGCCGGGACTTCCGCTGCGGCAGGACTACGAATACCGGCGGGAGGGTACCCGCAACCTGTTCTTGGCCTGCGAGCCCTTGGCGGGTTGGCGAGGGGTGGCGGTCACGGAGCGGCGCACGATGCAAGACTTCGCCCGCCGGATGCGCTGGCTGGCGGATGAAGCCTACCCGGAAGCCGAGGTGGTAAGGGTTGTCTTGGACAATCTGAATACCCATCGCCGGGCATCGCTGTACGAGACTTTCCCGGCTGAGGAAGCCCGGAGGATTGCCAGGCGGCTGGAGTTTCATTACACGCCCAAGCACGGGAGTTGGTTGAACATGGCGGAGATCGAGTTCAGCGTCCTGTCCCGCTCCTGCCTGAAGCAGCGGCTCTCCGGCGAGGAGGCCCTCAGGAGGGAAGTCGATGCTCTGGTCAAGGAGCGCAACGCCGCCAGAGCCACCATCAACTGGCGGTTCAACACCCGGGACGCACGAACCAAACTTCACCGCCTTTACCCTTCCGATTTTACGGTTGACTGAGTACTAGGTGGAGACTCTCTACGATGCAAATGAGTCGATAAAGTTAGCTAGAACTATTGTCAAGCTTGTGGATGGCCCTTCTTGTCCGGCTGAAGTTGTGCTGAGACTCTCTCCGGTGCCAACGATACACTTTGACCTGCTGGAGTCTCCGCCAGAGTTTCAAAGGGCACTCTTCGACGTCTCCTTGGAGCATGGTCCTATGGTAATTGGATTGCCGTCAGGCCAGAAAGTGCAAGTGTTGGACGGCAAACAAAGTCTGATACCCACATCCGAACCAGTAGCAGGCCTGGATACAGGGGAGCCTCTGCATGTTGTTCGATTCGGTCTCATAAACTTCCCAGACTTCATGAAGCCAAGATCTACTGAGTCCCAAACTGACGCCGAAACCCCTTGGAGTATCGAAGAGCTGCGGACCATACATCTGGAAAGTGACCTTTGGTTGGTAGAGATCAGGCCGGTTGGTAATCGAACACAAGTGTATGAGTCCTTAAAGGAACAACGAGGATTTGCGCTGACCCACTGGGGAAAAGTGACACGAATTGACGGCAAGCCTTTTCCCAATGAGAGTGTGCAGCCATTTATGGCTACGCTGAATCAATTTCTTTCGTTTGCCAGGGGTGTTTCTTGCGGAATGACGCTCATTAAGGGTCTTGATGAAGCCGGTGAGACTGTTTGGGAAGAGTGGGGCGTCACCAAGGTCCAGCCGTGGAAGGGACACAGATCGTGTCTAGATATACGGAATGGAGCTACCCTGGAAGACCTGTTTGTGGGATTCTGGTGTTACTCTCGAGTGCTTCCACAGGACTCCCAGACATATCCCGCCCTTGAATGGTATTTGGAGAGCAATGCACAGGAGGCGTCCCATACGAGCATTGTCTTAAACCAAGCAGCACTGGAACGTCTGACTGTCGAGATGGTGGGTACCAAGACAAAAAGAGAGAAGAAAGGCGATTGGATAGCAAGGGCTCTCCGCAAGGTGCAGGCAGACGTTAGAATCCCAGCTCCCTTCAAGGAGGACTTGGGGAAGAAGGGTTTTGAGCACGGCCCGCACGCCCTTGTCGATCTTCGCAACGGCCTAGTTCACCAGAAAATGAAAAATGGCATCCTCTCTTCTGAAGCCCAAAGGCAGGCAAGGGAACTGGGTTTGTGGTACGTCGAGCTATTGCTGCTGGAACTTTTCGGGTATAGCGGGCTGTATTCGAATCGCCTGACCAGGAAATGGACCGGCGATGTAGAAACAGTTCCGTGGGCCAGTCCCGTTTAGGGCAGTCGTGGCCTCGCCAACGTGTGCCGAGGGAGATCCCAGAACGTACGCCCTTTGGGGTGGTATTTCGTGGACCTAGGCTCGGCCAGACATAAGATCGTGGGGCTTATCGAGTGTCGTGGCCCGACTGCTTATATTAGGACCTCCCAGCGAAAAGTTCGCAATTGAGCCTGTCCCAGAAGTGGAAATTGCGGATAGGGGGAGCAGATAGAGGTCAAAGGGTTCGCTGAAAGGCCCTGGCCTGAGCGGGTAGGACAGGCGACGGAGCGATGGGTCAGCTGCTGTCATCACTGCAGGTCAGGAGACGGGACAAGGCTCCGGGCCATTAAATAGACCGATGAAGGGGCTGAGCGCCACACCCGCCAGAGAGTGCGCAGGTTGAAGGCTGTGGCCAGCATTGTCCACTCGGCCGCCACGTTAACGAGGCCGCGCAGCAGGAATCTCCGTGCCCCCTGTTGCTCCTTGATGATTCCGAAGACAGGCTCGACCAGTTGCTTTCTCAGCTTGTACGCCTCTCTAGCTGCTGAGGTGGACATCCAGGCACGATGACGGCGCAGCACTGCGTCATGCGGACCTATCGCCAGGCTCCGCCCAATCTCTTTGGCCTTCGTGCAGACTCCGAAGGCTGGGCACACTTGGCAGACGACCCCGGAGGCCCGGTACAGACGCAACGGGACTCCATGCGTATGTTGGATACGAACGAACTTGAGCGTCTATCCCTGCGGACACGTAAAGCTGTCGCTCTGCTCGTCGTAGGTGAATCGGTCCTTGTGATATGGGTCTTTGAGGAACCGTTGCCGCGACTCCGACACTACCACCTGCTGATCTCGACGGGCGCATTCTTCCAAGTGACTCGCGGCGAAGTATCCGGCATCGGCCAACGTCATCTGCGACTTCGTCCCCATAGTCTCCTCGGCCTGCTCGACCATCGGCACCAGCAGGGCATTGTCATTGGCTGCATCCACCACGTCCACGGCGGTGACCAACATGCCGGTCGCTCCCCCATCCGTCTCTGTGGGTGAGACCATAGCCTGAGCGTTGTAGCCAGCCACGATGCCTTGCCTACCCTTCATCAGCCTGGCGTCTGGGTCGGTCAGGTTGATGCGCTTGTGGCGCTTCTGACTCGTGAGATCGTCCATCGCCTGCCTCACCTGCTCTCTCAAGACCTCCTTGTCAGCCAACTCCTCAGGCAGATGGGCAACAGCAGTGTCTTCTCCCGCTTCGTTCTGAGCCTCAAGGTCGGCTATCGCACGCTCCAGCCGCTCCAACAGACCACGCAGTCCCTCGGCGTCGTAGCTCCTGTTCAGCGACGCGTTGGCGACCACCTTCGTACCATCCACCGCCTGAACCGCCAGGTCCACCAACTTCATCGTCACTGCCATACGCACCGTCCGCTCGAACAGCTTCCTCATGGCCTGCCGATGCCCTTTGTAGAACCTCCACAGGGTGTTGTGGTCAGGATGCTGCCACCCGGTCAGCCACAGGTATGGTATCTGGTCCCGGCAGGCCGCCTCCAGCTTCCGGCACGAGCGCACCCCGGTCATGAAGCCGTACAGCCACACGCTCAACAGCGCACGTGGATGGTAGGCTGGCGCTCCCAGCACCTCCCCGTCTATCTTCACCCCAAGCTCCGCCCAGTCCTCCCGGTCCAAAGCGTCAACGAACTCGGCCACGAATCGCGCTGGATGGTCCAACGGCAACAGTTCGTCAAGCGTCGGCGGCAATATCCATATCTGCTCTCGGCCCATCTCTCGAAACGGCATCTCAACATCTCCCCAATTTATGTCGCCTCGAAAATACACCCAACGACATACCCATGGCCAGTTCAGACTTCTGAGACAGGCTCAATTCGGTACGTGTAGGCCCAGCTATTGCTTCAACGAACTCTTTGGGAGTTAGGCCGGAAATGGCGGAGCGCGGGTGAATCGAAGAAAAAGTAAACAACTCTTGGTTCAATCGCTCCTTGGGCGTCATCTATCTGTCAGAGGGACACATCAGATGGATAAATATCCTCAAGAAGGATAGGTCAAAGAACAGCCCACCTAAATGGTGGATCAACCTTTGCATTCCAAGTGAAGGCGTCAGGTAGGCCGGTATTTGAATGACCGTTCACGAAGCTGTCCGGATGTTGCGTGGAATGTACGATGTCGACCCATTGGGAGACAAGACGGTAACGATTCACCTGTTCGCAATTAAGTACTGACAAGATATAAGGGCGAGCAGGTTGAGGCCGTCAGAGATTGTGGAGCGGGCTGGTATAGGGAAGTGGGAGGCGCAAATTAACGACGGGATTAAGCTGGCACAGTACGTGGTGCTGAAGGACGAGGAGAATGACCCCTCAGATTCGATTTAGCTGGAATACGAAGAATTCCGTGAACGCTAGGTGTGTCAGTTTTATTCTAGTGATTCTGCTGCTGGTAGTCGGGTGCCAAGGCTCGCCAGGAGAACCTGGTGAGCGTGGAGAGAGAGGTGAGCAAGGAATACAAGGTGAACGCGGCCCACGGGGATTGCAAGGCGCACAAGGTCCAAGAGGGGATACCGGGGCCAGAGGATCTACCGGATCCATCGGACCACGAGGCCCTACTGGCCTGACAGGTGATCAAGGTCCCACTGGACCAACGGGTCCGAGACGTGGTCCAGACTATGCTTTCGAGGATTTCATCGCGACCAAAAGGAACGCGGTAGTCGCGATCTTCGAGGGAAACCAGTTTGTTGGTTCCGGTGTACGCATCTCTGACACGGAAGTCCTCACAGCCGCGCACGTTGTTACCAACCAATCGTCCGTCAATCTGTCCGTAAAAGGCGAGGGTTTAGTTTTCGGTCAGGTTCGTGGGTACGACAGCGATAGAGATGTTGCGCTAATCACCTTCACCGGTACGGGCGGTGGGGAAACGCTAGCCTTCGACGGGTTTTTTCTTGGTACAGGGAGTGACGGTGAACTTTACAACAAATGGGAGATTGGGAGTGAGATAGCGATTGTTGGCTACATTTCTAGCATATCGACTACTACCCCGATCATCTGCTACGGGCGGATAAGCGTGATATGGACCATCGTCCCAGGTGACTATGTCGAAATACAAACTGATGCTTGCTCCGATTCAGGGATGAGCGGTTCTCCCGTGCTCAATCGCCACGGAGACTTGATTGGCATCCACGTAAGCCGGAGCCAACCATTGAGTAGATTCCTGTCCGTTGGCGAGATAGAAGAGGTGTTGACGGATCTGAGAGCGGGAATTAAGCAATAAAGAGGTGGGGCGGAGATGAGAGGAGAATAGGGGACCTTCGTCGTGAGATCGAATCAGGCAGCAGTAGATGGACTGGTCCTTTGGAAGGGTCGGCTCCCGCATCTACTCTGGCCTATTTCGAGGGGAAAACATGTCCAGGCTCTCCTATTCGAGTTGGAGAACTCTTTGGCCCATATTTCCCAGTTAGGATAACAGTGTGATGCGGTATATAGGCAACGTTCTTGCTTTTGTAGTCGTCTCATGAACTTTTCACCAACATCTCGGCTATAATACATTCATTAGAATAGTAAGATTCTTCAGATAGCGTAACAACCCCGGAGGCACCTGATGGGTGACGGCGACAAAACCCCTCTCCGGCTCCAGTTCAACCCCAAAGTCCGTCTGGAGTTTCACGGTGCCACCATCACTTCCGATGCCGGACTCTTGCCCATTCGAGAGCTGGATGATGCCCTGGGCCTTACCCATATTGCTGCCGACTATCTCCAGGAAAGCCGCTCCGGTCGCAACATCCGACACCACCTCGTCCCGCTGCTCAGACAGTCCATCTACAGCCGCTTGGCCGGCTACGATGACACCAATGATGCCGAACGCCTTTCCCAAGACCCAGCCATGAGAGTCGTCGTGGGCTGGCAAGGATCAGACCGGAACGCCGCCAGCACCAACACCGTGAGCCGCTTTGAAACTGAAACTCTGACCCAACAGGACAACCTGCAGGGGCTGGCACGAATGAATCCCCAATGGGTGGAAGATGCTATGGCCCATACTCCACACCAGCGAGTGATTCTGGACATGGACAGCTCGGAGAGTCCAGTGCATGGCCATCAGGAGGGTGCCGCCTACAATGGGCACTTCGAGTGTGTCTGCTATCATCCCCTCTTTCTATTCAACCAGGTCGGCGATTGTGAAGGAGCGACGCTACGCCCCGGCAACGTCCATAGCGCCGAGGGCTGGCCCACGGGAACTCCTTGAGCCGGTGGTGAAAAGATACCAGAGGAAGGGACGGCGGCCTGTTGTTCCGGGGTGATCGGACCCGAGGCCTTTGGCAAGCCAGAGGTGTCACGAGTACTTGGACCAAGAGATGATTGGGTACGCCATCCGGCTTTCAGCTAACGCGGTACTTCAGAGAGAAATCGCGCACCTGCTGGTACGACCTGCCGACTGATCTTCCAGGGAGGCCGATCGTTCTCCGGTACTACGACTTCACTTACCAGGCCCAGAGCTGGCAGTATTTCCCGGCGAGTAGTCCGCCAAGGTGGAGTGGTATCAGGGGGAGTTATTTCCCAGGGTAGGCTTCATCGTGACCAACCTGAGCTATCCACCCAAAGGCATAGTTGCGCTTTTACAATGGCCGTGGCACAGCGGTAGCAGTGGATCAAGGAGGGAAAGCTACGCCCTGAACTGGACCAGACTGTCCTGTCACAAGTTCGTGGCCAACCAGGCGAGGCTATGGCTGTTCGTTCTGGCGTACAATCTGGGAAACTTCATGAGAAGGATTGGCTTTGCCGGAGGATATGAAGCATTGGACTCTGACCAGTCTTCAGACTAGGCTGATCAAGACGGGTGGGCGACTGGTACGCCATGCCAGGAGGATGGTGTTTCATGCTTGCCGAGGTTCTGGTGACCAGCGGAAATGCTCACCGGGATACTAGAACGGATCAGCCGGCTTCGGCTGGCACCTGGCTAGCTTGCTTTGAGAGCACCGGTATTTAGGACAGTTGATGGGGTCATCCAGAGTAAGCCGGAGCCAACCATTGAGGTAGATTCCTGTCCGTTGGCGAGGATAGAAGATTTGGAATGTTCTACGGATCGTGAGAGACGATGGAATTAAGCAATAAAGAGGTGGGGCGGAGATGAGAGGAGAATAGGGGACCTTCGTCGTGAGATCGAATCAGCGCAGCAGTAGATGGACTGGTCCTTTGGAAGGGTCGGCTCGCCGCATCTACTCTGGCACTATTTCGAGGGGAAAACATGTCCAGGCTCTCCTATTCGAGTTGGAGAACTCAGGTTTGGATGTATCTGGAACAAGAGAGACCACCGCAAGGGTTAAGTTGCATGGATCCACTACCACAGCAATTCAACGGAGGAAACGAGAGTCAGTCCGCCCTCAGGTTGGACGACGGCACCGGACTGCGCGTGGTGAACGCCCGGTTCGTGGGAGAGCGGCAGTTTGACTGGGACCTGTTTACCGGCTGCGGGTGCTCACCTACTCCGCCAGCGTCAAGGCTATCGTCAGAATGCTGGACCAATACTCCTTCTGTAATTTTGAGTGTGTGTTCGGGTACGAAGGCACACTGAGGGACATCAAGTGTAGACCGTCAGCGAAAATGGGACAGATCTGGGGGTAAGAAAACCCGAGAGAAGGAAAGTGGCGTGAGCTCCTGTGAAGGTAAGGTACTCACAGAAAGGAGCAGATGTGTCCCAACCAGATACAGACAAAGCGCTGGCCGCTGAGGAGCGTACGGAGGAAGCCAGATCCTTCGTTCGAACAGTCAGAACGGCCACCAGGCGTAAGTGCAGGGCGCATTGCCCCACTATCGGCAACGAGGGATGCTCCCGGTCCACCATCTCCCGCCGCCGGGCCGGGTTCATGGACCGGACCTCTCGGCCAAGAAATCCCGCTCCACCTTCAACTAGCCGATCTCCTGGTACAACCGGGCGACCAGGGCGGCGTCGCTCTTGGCCTTCTGATCCTGACCGTTGCCGAACACACCGGCGGCTCCCTCGGTCAGGACCTTCTTCCAGGCTTGAATCTGGCTCGGGTGGACCTCGTACTGGACGGCCAGTTGGGCCACCGTCTCCTCCCCCTTCACCACATCCAGGGCCACCCTCGCCTTGAAGGCCGGGCTGTGTTTCCTTCTTCCTTGCGCCATGTCCTTCTCCTTCCAGACAGCAACAGCTGCCCTTAGTTTAGGAGCAGGGCTCTCACTTAACTCCACCCCAATTCTGTCCAGTTTCCTGGGTCCACCTCACCTACCCTGCGTTAGGGCTGGGTCAGCATCGAGTTAGCTGGTATTCTCTCCAGAGCCACTAGATGTAGTCACAGTGCGAATGCACTCTAGAAGATACGCAGTGCTGTCGGCCTTGGATGGACACGAAGGCTTGGCGCCCCGATAACCCGGTAGGGTCCTATAGGGGCGCTCATGAGTGAGCATCCCCATAAGACCACCCGAAGAGGCTCGAACTCCCCGTGAGGGTGGCGATCCCGGGGATCACAGGCCGCCTAACCACATCTCGAAGACGGTTCTGTCTATCGTGCACGTTGGTCCCGCCCCCTACCTACATTTTCACCGAGTCCCGCGTCGGCTATCGGATGCCGAAGGGGGAGACGCGGGAGCCGGAGGACTCGTAGACCGGGGCGCTCCCACTCTTAGGTCCGGGCATCGCACTGCTGCCGTATGACTTGGCGAAGCGGCTGGTCGTAATGAGGGAGATCACCGACCTCCTTTGAGGGGATGGCTGTCTGCGCGGGCTTGGCCTCGGCAGTTGAAGCAACGGCGGGATGGCGGAACGGCCAGTGGCGGGCCATACGTCGCTGGTAGAATTGGCCATGCAAGTGCCGGGGACCCTGGGGACATTGCTGAACGTGGACCCCATAGCGGTTTACAGAGGGAGGAGGTAGGACTTTGGACGCAGGTAAGCGGATAGAGGACTCTCACCCGGAGCTCTTCCCGACAGATTTCGGGGAGCGGCTGGAGCGGCTCAGGGAGCTCGTCGGATTATCGTGGGAGCAATTCGCCGAGCGACTCGGCGTCGATGATGGCCGTGTGACGGAGTGGCGCAAGGGCTCGATCCCCTCCGGCGGAGAGGTGTGGCACATCATGCATCTGGCATCGACGGTTCCCGGGGGGGGGGGGGTCGAGTTGATGCTTACTGAGGCGATCGAGCACGAGCGAACTGCGGAGTAGCCCGCCGCCAGTTCATCCTCGGCCCTTGGTTCTGCGACAGACTGTGAGTGATGACGGTGGAGAGTTCCCGCTATGACCCGTGCCAGACAACGGCGAGGGGTACGCAAACGCCGAGAGGCTCATGAAGCCAGAGAGCGCAAAGCTAGGCGTGTATGGGCGGCCAGCCTGCCGCCTCCGCCCCTTGAATTGAGCGAAGGACCGGAGCCCTGCCGGCACACGTGGCAAGACCCCGCGACAGTCAGCCTCTCCAGCGGCAGCCGGGATGTGATAAGGGTCTGCGAGACGTGCCAGGGCTTTGTGCGAAGGTGTAAGTGATGCCGTCGGTTCCATCTGGTCTACGTGGGACAGGGCGGCCAATACGTGATGCCGTCGTGGGTTTCTGAGTCGTGGCTCAAGGAGCACGGGTGCGCTCGCAGGGATTTCGGAGACGTGCCCTTACCGTTCGTGTGGATGCCTGATGCCAATGAACTCCCAATGTTTGACCTTGCCACCTACGGGGAGATCGACGGGGAGCCCGGGCGCTACGAGCTGGAGTGGTTCAGTTGACGGGGACGGCTGCCGGGGGACATTGCGATCCACCCGGCCGGGGCGGTTCGGCTCAGCCCCTTGGAGGACGAAGCCGGAATTTCGATCCGTCCGTCGCGTACCATACGCGTCCCCGCGGCGACCCTCCTCCGCCGGTCCCTGTGGGGCGCACGCTATTGTCTAAAAATCCTACCCGGCTTGAATGGACCCAAACCGACCGCCCATGAGTATCTGAGTTTTCCGTGTTTATTGATTCCAAAGAATGAAGGTTCTTGAGTTTGTACAGATTCTAAAGTTTGTACGGAAACGGAATCGTCCGTAGTGGGCTTACTGTCAACGGGTATAGCCAAGGTGATGTCCACGTTGTCATTCCTGTCGATGATGACCTCTTCCACGAACATCTGCAGAAACTCCTTTCGCTGCTCGGGGGTCGACTCGTCCAGGCCCTGGCTCACCTTCCTCGCCCATGCAAAGACAGCCTCTGTCAGCCGTATTTTCTCAGCGTCGCTCGCCGCCCAGGCACGGTAATCGTCAAGCTTCGCCCGGACGTTCTCAAGTCGCTCGGTGATGAACTTGCGCTGATTGTCGAGTTGGGCCTCGGTGATCTTCCCAGACACGAACAGCGTGATGGCGCGTTCCTCTCTTGTTTGGGTGGTCCGCAGGTTTCGCTCAGCCAGGACGATCTGCTCCTCCAACCCGCCGGTCTCCTGAGAATCGAGGGGGATGATGCCGTCGACGATGAGGTTGGGGTTCTGGACTACCCGTTTCACCTCGCTCCATATCGGTTCCTCCAACTGCTCAGCCCGGATGTAGGGCCGCTCCCGGCAGGGTAGCCGGAGACTCTGCATCCCGTTGCATATGTAGTAGCGGCGAGGAGTGGGCAGGTCGTAGCGGTACTTCTTGCCGTTGCGAACGCTGGTGGTTTTCCACGTGGACCTTGCATGGAAGTTGCGTCCGCACTCGCCGCATCTCAGAAGGTGCTGCAACAGGTAGACCACCTTCGTATTCCTCTTGGCCCTGCTGCTCCGCTGCTTCTTCACCTTCTGCACCCGTTCCCAGGTCTCATCGTCGATTAGCTGCGGGAGCGGGATCTCAATCCAGGTGTCCCTCGGCTGGTCGTAGACCTTCATGCCGTCCTCAGTGGAGATGTGGCGGGACTTTCCGTAGACCCAGGTGCCCGTGTAGGTGGCATTCCCCAGAACGTGATGTACGTAGGACTGACGCCACATCGGCTTGCCGGTCTGGGTGGGGATTCCCTCGTCGGTCAGCCGCACGGCAATGGAGCGGGACCCCATGCCCTCATGAACGTACATGTGGAAGATGCGGCGCACAACTTCGGTCTGCCCTTCCACGACCTGGGGACTGCCGTCGTCTCCGATGCGGTACCCATAGGGGAGGCCGCCCGTAGGCGCCCGCCCCTGCTTGGCCGTCCCACGCTTGCCCATGGTGGACCGCTCCCGGAAGTTGTCCAGCTCGATCTTGCCGATGGCCGCCATCAGGCCGAAGGTCTTCATGTCGACAGCGTCCAACACGGCTTCAAGGCGAATCTGGTGGGCCTCGACGACCTCCATCAGGGCGGCGGCGGGGTATATGCCCCTGCTGAGGCGGTCGGACTTCCAGCACACGATGGTGTCGAAGCGTCCCTTCTTGGCGTCGGCCAGCATCCTTTGGAACTCAGGGCGCTTCTTGGACCAGCCTCTGCCCACCTCCTGGTAGCGGGCGATGATGGTCAGCCCCTTGCTCTCGCAGTAGGCTTCCATGTCGCCTATCTGCTCGGCGATGGAGGTCTTATCCTCCCCGTCCTGGCTCTTGTCCGAGACGCGGGCGTAGATGGCTGCCCGATTCACCTCTGCCTTCCCTTTGGTGACTCTTCCAGGCACTACTGCCTCCACCGTTGGCAGGCCCGGAGCCGGAGAAGTCGTCGTTTTCCTGGGCGAAAGTTCATGAAGGGCTAGTGAGGCCCACCTTCTGCGGGTACCTCTCGGTACCCGGTGGTCCCGTCATCGAAATAGCCTCTCCTTCTCAGTGATCCGCTGCGCCTACAGTAGCCTGTACGTCTCGACAAGTCTGTTCACAGGGCTTTTTTTGACACTCCAAAGCTGGCATGTGCATACTGATTTATGGGAGACCGTGATGTGCAGCGGGGGTCACGTCCCGTCAAGTGGTGTAAGAGTGCGGCATCCTGTTGATGTAGTTTAGGTGGGTGTCGCCTCCGCGAGATCGGCCTCTGGAAGAGCTTCGTTGAAGGTCAGCACGACAGGTGTGATGTATCGACGGCCGACGGCCCATTCGTCGTGCTGCTCAGCCAGGACGGCGCCAACGAGGCGGCGCACGGCCGGCCGGTTAGGGAAGATGCCCACCACATCGGTGCGTCGCCGGATCTCCTTGTTGAGACGCTCCTGTGGGTTGTTGGACCAGACCTTCTTCCAGTGGGCGAGTGGGAAGTTGGAGAAGGCCAGGAAGTCGGGTCCGGCCTCGTCCAGTAGAGAGGCGACCTGAGGGAACCGGTCCTGGAGTTGATCGGTCACCCTGTCGAGCTGGGCGTGTACCTCATCGGGGGAGGGTTGCTGGTAGATGGTGCGCACCATGGTGACTACCCATGGCTGGGCGCGCCTGGGGACCCGAGTGAGCAGGTTGGTCATGAAGTGGGTGCGGCACCGTTGCCAGCTGGCTCCGCCGAAGACTGCGGCGATGGCGCCTCGGAGTCCTTGATGAGCGTCCGATACCACCAGCTCCACCCCGCCGAGGCCCCTGGCGGACAGCGAGCGTAGGAAGGCCAGCCAGAAGGCGCCGTCTTCACTCGTACCCACGTCCATCCCGATGATCTCCCGCTTGCCCTCGCCATTGACCGCCGTTGCCACCACCACGCTGACGTTGACGATCCTGCCGGCCTCCCTGACCTTCTGGGTCAGTGCGTCCAGCCACAGGTAGGGGTAGGGTCCACCGCCCAGCGGACGGCCCATGAAGCTATCCACCACCACGTCCAGTTCCTGACAGATGCGCGACACCTGGCTCTTGGAGATACCCTCACACCCCAGGGCCTTGACCAGATCGTCCACCCGCCTTGTGGATACCCCTTCCACGTAGGCCTGCTGGATCACAGCCAGCAGAGCTCGCTCGCTGCGACGCCGTGGCTCCAGCAGGCTCGGGAAGTAGCTCCCTTCTCTGAGCTTCGGGATGTGCAGATCCATCGTCCCTACACGGGTATCCCACGCCCGGGACCGATACCCGTTGTGCTGGGTCACCCGCTCAGGGCTGCGTTCTCCATACTCAGCACCGATCCTCGATGACACCTCCGCATCCATGATCCCCTCTACCAGCACTCTCAGTGCCTCCCGTAGGAAGTCCACGTCGCGCAATAGCTCCAGCAGGTCCATCCTTTCCTTGACCACTGTTGTCCTCCTTTCTCGAGCTTTCTTCTTTGCCCGCTAAGGATGACGCGGTGGTCTCTCTTTCTCCAGACCCTCTCCCTCTTACACCACTTCCTGGGACTCTACTGCAGCGGGCCAGAGCGGCCCAGGTGGGCCTATTGATGAGGTCCTACCGCGAGTCCTTTTCCCCGGGAGGCGGTCGGCGGAGGCTGACGCAGGAAGCCCTGTTGGAGCGGATGGGGTCGGTGGACAGTGACTACGCGGAGCGGTACAGCCACGCGACCGTCTCGCGATGGGAATCCGGCGGCACCCGCCCCACTCTCCAGCGGCTCAAGGTATTTGGCAGAGCCCTCGACCTGTCGCGGACTGAGGTGGACCCAATCAGTTGGACAGGTTTGGTGCAAAACTAAGTGAGAGTTCCGCCGTCTTTCCAAGGTCTGAGAACGCTCCGTTCGGTGCCCGTTTCCCATTGATTGACCGTTCATCTGATGGCGCCAAGTCTCCTTTGAACACCTCAGCCGGTGTCCGGTAGCCCAAGGCCTGGTGGGGTCTTTGGTTGTTGTAGAAGCTGAAGTATGCGTCAAGCCCGGCCTTGGCTTCTCGCCCGTTGGAGTAGGCTTTCAGGTAGACCTCCTCGTACTTAACCGTGCGCCACAGCCGCTCCAACAAGATGTTGTCGGTGTAGCGTCCCTTCCCGTCCATGCTGATTCTCACTCCGTGCTGCTCTAGGAGACCGGTAAAGGCTTCGCCGGTGAACTGGCTGCCCTGGTCGGTGTTGAAGACCTCTGGCTTCCCCTTGCCAAGCGCTTCCTCCAATGTCTCGACACAGAAATCAGCATCCAAGGTGTTGGAAAGACGCCAGGCCACCACGTACCGCGTGTACCAATCCATGATGGCCACCAGGTATAAGAAACCCTTGGCCATGGGGATGTAGGTGATGTCGGCGGCCCACACCTGATTTGGTCTGGTGATCTCCATGCCGCTCAGGAGGTAGGGATACACCTTGTGCCCTGGCCCCGGCTTGCTGGTCCGGGGCCACCGGTAGATGGCACGTAGTCCCATGGTCCGCATCAGACGCTGGACCCGCTTCCGGTTCACCCTGTGGACCTTGAGTGCCCAGCCAGACCCTCATGCGCCGCGACCCGTAGAAGGGGGTACTTAGGTACTGGTGGTCCATCGCCTTCATCACGGTCAGGTTCTCCAAGCAAGTCCCCTTGCGCCGGTAGTTTAGGCTGGACCTGCTGATGCTCAGTAAGGCGCACTGTCTCACTGTGGACAAGGCTGGGTGCCGCCGGTCCACCATCGTCCCGCCGCCGCTCCCGGCTCATGGACCGAGCCTCTCCGCCAAGAAATCCCGCTCAACCTTCAGTTGGCCGATCTGCTGATAGAGCCGGGCAACAAGGACCGCATCGCTCTTCTGGCGTTTGTCTTGGTTCCCACCAAAGACGCCGACCGCTCCTTCCAACAAGGACTTCTTCCAGGCCTGGATCTGCCCGGGATGGACCTCGTAGGGGGCGGCCAGTTGGGCCACCGTCCTCTTCACCCTTCACCGCTTCCAGGGCCACCTTGGCCTTGAATGTTGGGCTGTGCTTCCTCCGCTCTTTTGACATGTCCCACTCCTCCCTCACAGCAACAGCTGTGGCTATTTTAGGAGCAGAACTCTCACTTAACCACCCGTCCGAATTTCCGGGTCCACCTCAGCCATCATGGATTGGTACACGCGGTACGTGGTGGCCTGGCGTCTTTCCAACACCTTGGATGCTGATTTCTGTGTCGAGACATTGGAGGAAGCGCTTGGCAAGGGGAAGCCAGAGGTCTTCAACACCGACCAGGGCAGCCAGTTCACCGGCGAAGCCTTTACCGGTCTCCTAGAGCAGCACGGAGTGAGAATCAGCATGGACGGGAAGGGACGCTACACCGACAACATCTTGTTGGAGCGGCTGTGGCGCACGGTTAAGTACGAGGAGGTCTACCTGAAAGCCTACTCCAACGGGCGAGAAGCCAAGGCCGGGCTTGACGCATACTTCAGCTTCTACAACAACCAAAGACCCCCACCAGGCCTTGGGCTACCGGACACCGGCTGAGGTGTTCAAAGGAGACTTGGCGCCATCAGATGAACGGTCAATCAATGGGAAAACGGGCACCGAACGGAGCGTTCTCAGACCTTGGAAAGACGGCGGAACTCCCACTTAGTTTTTGCACCAAACCTGTCCAACTGATTGGGTCCACCTCAGACAGAGGTAGCCGGTCTCATCCCATATTTCCCAGTTAGGATAACAGTGTGATGCGGTATATAGGCAACGTTCTTGCTTTTGTAGTCGTCTCATGAACTTTTCACCAACATCTCGGCTATAATACATTCATTAGAATAGTAAGATTCTTCAGATAGCGTAACAACCCCGGAGGCACCTGATGGGTGACGGCGACAAAACCCCTCTCCGGCTCCAGTTCAACCCCAAAGTCCGTCTGGAGTTTCACGGTGCCACCATCACTTCCGATGCCGGACTCTTGCCCATTCGAGAGCTGGATGATGCCCTGGGCCTTACCCATATTGCTGCCGACTATCTCCAGGAAAGCCGCTCCGGTCGCAACATCCGACACCACCTCGTCCCGCTGCTCAGACAGTCCATCTACAGCCGCTTGGCCGGCTACGATGACACCAATGATGCCGAACGCCTTTCCCAAGACCCAGCCATGAGAGTCGTCGTGGGCTGGCAAGGATCAGACCGGAACGCCGCCAGCACCAACACCGTGAGCCGCTTTGAAACTGAAACTCTGACCCAACAGGACAACCTGCAGGGGCTGGCACGAATGAATCCCCAATGGGTGGAAGATGCTATGGCCCATACTCCACACCAGCGAGTGATTCTGGACATGGACAGCTCGGAGAGTCCAGTGCATGGCCATCAGGAGGGTGCCGCCTACAATGGGCACTTCGAGTGTGTCTGCTATCATCCCCTCTTTCTATTCAACCAGTTCGGCGATTGTGAAGGAGCGACGCTACGCCCCGGCAACGTCCATAGCGCCGAGGGCTGGCAGGAACTCCTTGAGCCGGTGGTGAAAAGATACCAGAGGAAGGGACGGCGGCTGTTGTTCCGGGGTGATGCCGCCTTTGGCAAGCCAGAGGTGTACGAGTACTTGGAACAAGAGATGATTGGGTACGCCATCCGGCTTTCAGCTAACGCGGTACTTCAGAGAGAAATCGCGCACCTGCTGGTACGACCTGCCGACTGGTCTTCCAGGAGGCCGATCGTCTCCTACTACGACTTCACTTACCAGGCCCAGAGCTGGAGTATTTCCCGGCGAGTAGTAGCCAAGGTGGAGTGGCATCAGGGGGAGTTATTTCCCAGGGTAGGCTTCATCGTGACCAACCTGAGCTATCCACCCAAAGGCATAGTCCGCTTTTACAATGGCCGTGGCACAGCGGAGCAGTGGATCAAGGAGGGCAAGTACGCCCTGAACTGGACCAGACTGTCCTGTCACAAGTTCGTGGCCAACCAGGCGAGGCTATGGCTGTTCGTTCTGGCGTACAATCTGGGAAACTTCATGAGAAGGTTGGCTTTGCCGGAGGATATGAAGCATTGGACTCTGACCAGTCTTCAGACTAGGCTGATCAAGACGGGTGGGCGACTGGTACGCCATGCCAGGAGGATGGTGTTTCAGCTTGCCGAGGTGCTGGTGACCAGGGAAATGCTCACCGGGATACTAGAACGGATCAGCCGGCTTCGGCTGGCACCTGGCTAGCTTGCTTTGAGAGCACCGGTATTTAGGACAGTTATGGGGTCGTCAAGAGTAAATGGGCCGCCACGAGGGAGACGCTTGGGCAAGGGCAGAGGATTTGGAATTTCTACGCTCGTTAGGACGATGGATATCCTATGAGAGTGGAGCAATTGAGTGAATCGGAGCGCAGTTGACGCGCTCAGGATACCGTACTATAGTTCCCGCCGCACAGGATGACACCGGTTCAGGGAAATCAGGTTGATCTGGGAAATTCAGGCTAAGAGGGGTTCCAGGAACGAGTATGCGACAGTCATTTCACGACTGGAGATGATGCCGCCAGGTTTCAAGATCCTCTTCACCTCGGCCAGTACAGCCTGTGTATCCAGAACGTGCATGAGAACGGCATGGCAGTGGGCTGCATCGAAGGAGTCATCTTCGAAGGGAAGGTCAGTCACACCGCCGACGTGGAATGTCGGGTTCTCGTGTCCACCTGCCCCGGCGACAGATCGGGCCAGACTAATCTGCCACTCTTCCATGAGCGGTCCTTGTACTGAACGCAACCCCACCCACCTCGGCGCAACATCCAGGTATCCCTAGAAGCGTAGCCCCCTGGGGTCTAGCTGGAGTCCTGATTCAGCTTCGTGAACAAGTCCCGCCACCACCCCTTGCCCTGGGTACCGAAGCCGGACCGTACTCGGACGACTCCGTTTCTATCTATGGCGATTTTCGTTGACTGGCTTGTTACTCGGTAGGAACGGATGGTATCCGAGGCGGTCACGGCCATTGGGAAGGTATACCCTTGCGAATCTCTATATGATCTGATCTTCTCCAACCCCTCGTTGGGGTCGGTGCCCACAGCCACAACTGCCACGTCACCGAACTGGCTTGTCAACTCATGCAGCGTCCGTAACTCGGCGCGGCAGTGGGGTCACCAGGTGGCAAAGAAATAGAGGATAAAGGCTCATATTGCTGGCAGGGCTGGCGACTGACTTTCGAGCGGCCTTGGGTCACGTCACCGGGAGCGATGGTGACAGGGCCATTGGCAATGGCGCAACGCCTGACCCGAGATCTGCCCCCTACGTTGCGGCCGACGCCGAAGCTTCGAAAACCGAAAGCACCCCGTCAATCCTCAGGGCCGCAGCGCGTTTTGGGTTTCTAAGGGTCCTGCCGCTCGGGATGTGCATAGTTTGGTGGGTATGTGCTGTCGTTCTACGGCTGGAACAACGCCTGGATGCCCACGGCGTACGTCGCTTTCGCAATTGGGATCGTATTAGTGCAGGGATTCTTGCTGCCGGACCGTGGAGCTCCCTTCAGGGAGTTCTTCTGGGTTTCGCTGTTCTTCCTGTTGACCACGCCCCTGCTGCAGTTCGCCTCGACACGCGTGGACCACTACAACTTCCACACGATTGGGAACCTTGCTGGCACCCAGATACCCTACATGCTGGCGCTTCTCCTGAACCTGGTGGTCGCATCTGCAGCCGGGCTGATGTTCCAGCTGCTATGGAAACGGCAGTACGCGGGCGACAGCGACAGGAGCAGCGCCCTCCAGCGGGCGGCCTGGGTGGCACTGCCGCCGGTCATCTCCGTGTACGCTGTTGTCGTTGTCGTCACCAACAGTTCGGTATCGATACAGCTGGCGGTCCTGTTGCCAGTGCTGGCTGCTGTCTTCACCGCATTGCTGGTCTTGCGCGACCCCGCCTTCAACCCCAGCGAGCGCGACAGGCTGTTCCTGCTCTCGACGACGTCGGCCTTGGCCATGATCTCGGGAGCCTTGGGGATAGTTACCATGCTGGCGATATACCTGTCGCCGGACCTGCCGCGCGTTCTGCCGGACCACAACCTGCTGCGCTCCTGGGAAATCAATTTCGCAGAGTTGGGCCTTAGCCGAGAAGAGGCGCTGGACGGGTTGAACTTGGGATACATGTGGCACGCGATCTGGGTCTTCGCCTTCATGTTCTTTGTTGTCGGCGGCAGACTGATTGTGTCCATCTACCGGATTGATGGCGGCCGACGACGATGAGGACCCTGGGACAGAGGAGGAGAAGAAGCCCCACCAACGTAGCCCCGGGGGGCTCTACGGCTTCGTAGACTGCTTCCTGGCCGTCCGAGTCCAGAATGCCTTCACGCCCTAGCTCTACGAGCAGCTTCCCGTGGAAGTGCTCCTCATTGAGCGCTTGACGCCATATGGCGCACTGGCTACAGTATAGCTACCACCCCTATCGCTTCGCCGGTAGGGTCGAGACCGCCTCGTAGGGCGGCCTCTGTCTTTGTTGGGGAGCAACGGTTGATCAACAACATCAAAATAGACGGCTTCGATCTCTAATACCGCACCCTCAAGGACACCCCCTCAAGACCAGAGGATACCACCCGCGCTGACTGGCTCAGCCTCCCCGTTTCCGTCTCCAGGGCGAGCGCCCTTCAGGGGACTCTACGGACGCGGGTTCGAACCGTAGGCCCAGGTATACAGCCGATTCATTCGGCAACTCCAGGCGGGAAGACAGGTGCGGATCCTGACAGGCACATCAGCGGCGCCCTCGTCAAGGCAGGCTACGCAATCACCGCCACCACCAACCCGGACGACGTCTTCGGCCTCATCGAGCAGGAGAGGCCTGATCTGGTGCTGCTCAACCTGATGCTCCCGGGTGTTGACGGGATCGAACCGATGAAGGACATCACGAAACCGGACGGCACGCCGGTCATCTTCGTGTCCGCCTACGGGCAGGACCAACTCCTCGCCAGGGAGTTCGAGGCGGGGGTCGCCCACTACGTCGTCAAACCCTTCTCCCCAACGGAGCTCGTGGCCCGGATCAGAGCAGCCCTGCGGAAGCGGGAGACGCCGGAGCCGTCAGGCCCATACGTCCTGGTCAACCTGACCATCGACTACGCCGCACGCCGTGCGACCTTTGCCGGCAGTCCGGTCCTGCCTACCTCCATCGAGTACCGCACGCTGGTAGAGCTGTCGGCGAACGCCGGGCGCGTGCTGACCTATGAGATCTGCTGCTCTGGGTGTGGGACAGAGAGCTCGACACCGCCGTGCGGCCCATACGAACCGTCATAAGCACTGAATCCTACCGGCGATCAACTCCTCGAAGCGGCGAGCGCTCAGCCTAGGCGATTCGCAACTCCCGCTGCCCCGTTTCATCAGGGATGGGCAGACATAGTGGTAGAACCTGCCTCTCTTGGAGTCCTGGCCCGAGAGAGCCCTCTTGCATCTGCACTTGACCAGTGCACTGAACGGGCAGGAGCTACTCACTCTCCATGGGTGAGTGATCCGAGGTGCCTAGGAGCGCAGCACACTGCAGGATGGCGTGGATGCTGGCCTTGACAGCAATTTGGGAACACTTTACTATTTGCATTACTGGGAGGTATAATATGGCGTTGTGCGGATCATATCAAAAAGAGAGCTCCGAGAATTCTGGGAGCGTCATCCAGAATCCGAGCAACCACTACTTGCATGGTATCGAGAGGTAGAACAAGCGGACTGGCCTACTCCGGCTCACGTTGTCGAACGCTACCCCAACGCCAGCATAGTCGGAGGAGACAGGGTAGTGTTTCGAATTCGACACAATGACTATCGGATTGTCGCAAGGTTTTTCTACCCGGGGCGAATAGCGTACATCCGCTTTGTTGGCACCCATAGGGAATATGACCGCATCAATGCAGAGGAGGTGTAATCATGGCACGAGTCCGGGCGATCCGCTCAGAAGAGGACTATGACGCTGCGTTGGCCCGGATAACCGAACTCATGGGCAGGCTGTCTGGCGCCGAAGGGCAGGTAGACGACGGGGATGATCCTAACCGGGTCGAATTGGACGTACTTGCTGACCTTGTGGAGCTCTACGAAGAACGACACCACCCTATCGGCTTTCCCGACCCTGTGTCCGCCATCATGTTCCGGATGGACCAAGCGAACCTGAACCCCCGCGACCTCGTACCCTTCATCGGGAGTCGGGCCAAGGTATCGGAGGTTCTTGCGGGAAAACGGGCGATCACCATGTCCATAGCCCGGGCACTTCACCAACACCTGGAAATACCAGCCGATGTCCTATTGCAGGAACCTGGGGCTAGCCTGCCGGACACAATGCCAAGTTTTGAGTATTCCAGATTCCCCCTCAGAGCTATGGCCAAAGCAGGCTGGATTCCCCACATCCAAGACCTGAAGGACCACGCCGAGGAGTTAATCACCGAGCTGATGGAGCGTGCCGGTGGTCGAGCGTTTGCTGCGGCTCCCCTGTACCGGAAGAACGATAGCCGGCGAATAAACGCTAAGACTGATGACTATGCCCTTAGAGCCTGGTGCTGGCAGGTGCTGGCCCAAGCCAGAGAGAATCAGTCGGGTGCGGATTACCAGGCGGGGGTGGTTACTCCCGAGCTTCTGCGCCAGGTAGCCCGGATGAGCGTTTTGGAGGACGGGCCGATCAAGGCGAGAGACCTGCTAGTACAGCACGGGGTGGAGGTCGAGTATGTTGGTCATCTACCCAGGACCCACCTTGACGGTGCTGCGCTGAGACTGGCAAACGGCAGGCCGGTCATCGGCCTAACCCTACGCTATGACCGCATTGATAACTTCTGGTTCACGGTGTTGCACGAGTTGGCGCACATAGGCCTCCACTTAGGCGATTGCAGCGAAGAAACCGGCTTCATAGATGACCATAGCCTGCGAGGCGTGCAATCTGTTGGTAGCGACACAACAGAACAGGAAGCGGACCGACTGGCGCAGGACGCCCTAATACCCTCTGAAATCTGGGGTGAAGGGGAAATCCTTGCCGAGCCGGCGCCTATGGCTGTGCTGAGCATGGCGTGGGAAGCTCAGGTGCATCCGGCGATTGTCGCCGGTCGCGTTCGTTACGAAACAGGCAACTACAGGCTTCTTTCTCAGTTCGTGGGCACCGGCTCAGTGCGGTGGCAGTTTGAGTACAAATCTGGCTAATCATGAGGGAATGAGAATGGCAGATAGACCCGTGAAGTGCAGCAGTTGCGATGTCCCAGCGCAGGTGATCCTTGAAGAGAACATCCCCCAGAAGGTGGTCTGCCCCTGGTGTGGGATGTCGGAGAGTTACGAGGAATTCCAGCGATCGGTTGGTCACCAAGCTTCGGCCTATGCCTCCAAGGAATTGGGCAAAGCCTTTAGAGATATGGCTAGGGGAAACAAGAACATTAGATACAAGCCGGGAAACATCCGATCCCATCGTCCCAACTTTCGCGTGGAGATCTCTGAGTAATGCAGGAGGACTTCATGCCAAAGGAGCGGAGGAAACCTGCCCTCCTAAGGAACACGGCGTGGAGTCAAGGGATGCATCTATCTCCGCGTAGCGCCTCTACTGGGAAAAGCCTCGACCGAGGGGGCTAATGGAGAGGTGAGGTTGCCGAAGCTGCCTGCAGGGGAGATGAGCATGTTGTCTGGCGATGGGCACCGTCACATGTAGGGATCCAGTCAGTGAGGTGAACAAAGATGAAGGAGTACAAGTACGAGGGCGAGACGTTTCTAATCGAGGATACAGACGCTTGCGAGATCAAGGTATCAGACAAGACGAACTCTGTGTCGGTCACTCTGAACAGCGGCGGCCCCAGCGTGTATAAGGTCTCGACCGCCAAGGGTGGTTGGTGGTGGCACACCAATACCGTGGAAGAATCGGTTGCACGAGCTTGCCGCGAACTGATCGAGTACCGCAGTTCGATTTCCAAGGAAGCTGCGTGCGAGGCTCTGCACTAATACGTAGAGGACCTCTGAATCGAACGTTGGTCGACAAGTAGCAGCGGCCCATTCGCGCTTCACGCGATTCCAAGAACCGCGTTCCATTTGGGACATGCTGACTTCTCAACCGCCATATGTCGGCAGTCGATCCGCCCACCTGGTCCACTTTACCTCTGCCCTTTACAGTTATTGCCTAGCAGTTCTCGGATTCTTCCCCTGTCTGTCTACCCGAGGAACGCTGTTCCTTGCTCGGCTTGGCGACGCGAGGAGAGATGCTCCGGGTAGAATTGAGGCGATCGGGCGGTGATGAGGTGTGGCGGTGGTGGCGCATGAGGATGAAGTGGCGGAAGTGGCCCAGTGGACTGAGGGGATTGAAGGGGTCCATGAGTGCGTTACAAGGCGGTACCGGCGTCCAAAGCCCCGCCATCGGCGGGTGCTGGAAGGCATCGAGACGGTTCCCTGGTGTCCCATAGAAGTGGCCGGATGTCGCTTGGGGTCCCAGGTGCGCGTCTTGTTAACTTGCTTTTGGACTTAGAGCAATGTCGATCACCTAGGTAGAAGTACGACGCGGTAGTTTGATATGAGTACTCTCTTTGGCTTGCCGGACATCGCCCCTCTGGGAGCGGGGATTGAACTGGTCGACGAAAACGACCCGGCTGTAACTCCCCGTTTCCTTGCTATCGAGGCTTCCTCCTATGGGAGAAGCCACTAGAATCATCAAGAAATACCACGATTACCGATTACATATACATTCTCCGTAGCGAGCGTAACGGCCGTTTTTACATAGGGAGTACCGGCGATCTACAAAATCGGGTAGAGCAGCACAACGCTGGGATGAGCAAGTCGACGAGAACCTTTCGTCCCTGGCAGTTGATTTATCAAGAAGAGTACGAATCTCTTTCTGCAGCTCGACAAAGGGAATCTCAGCTAAAATCTTGGAAGAGCCACACATATCTCGAGTCCCAGTTAAACCTCAATGTATAGCTCATCTGGGAGAGCGTCCCGATCGCCATCGGGAAGGTACGGGGTTCCCCCGGTAAATCGGGGCCCGCAGCTCCACCACTGTCCTGTCATGTATTACATATACATTCTCCGCAGCGAGCGTAACGGCCGTTATTAGTTCGGATGCACCGGTCACGTGAAAACTCGCGTGGAGCAACACAACGCCGGTATGACCAAGTCGACGAGAACCTTTCGTCCCTGGCAGTTGATTCATCAAAGAGTATGAGTCCCCGTCCGTCGCAAGAAAAAGGGAATCCCAGATAAAATCTTGGAAGAACCGCTCCTATGTCGAGTCCCAATTGAACCTCAGTGCATAGCTCATGTGGGATAGCGTCCCGATTGTCATCGGGAAGGTACGGGGTTCCCCCGATAAATCGGGGCCCGCAGCTCCACCACATCCAGCCCGATAAAGCACTTCGTCTTCCCTTCCCGCGCTTTCTAGTAGTTTCTGGCAATAGCCCCTTCACTCTTATCGCACTACGGTTATATCTAGGAGGTTGCCCTGACCGCGCCGAATCTGGATGTTCATTTCCTGCCCCGGCTCGCGGTCGCGGACGGCGGTCTGGAGCTGGGGCACGGACCCAATTGCCTGGCCGTCGACTACTAAGATGACATCCCCTTCACGCAGGTCAGATTTGGCGACGGCGCTATTGGCCCGCGATATCCGCACCGCAATCCCATCGTCGGCAGTTACCGGTGCCGTTTCAAACCACTCCTGCACGACTGTAGCTGTGCCGTGGGGCGCGCACACGCACACGCCCAAACCGCATGAAGGGCATCCACACTCACAGTCTAGGCCTTCATTGCTCAACTCCCATACCACCACGTCGGCGAGCAGTTGGTTAACCTCTTGGGCGGCCCCTGTGTAGCCGCGCAGGTGGGCCTCCGCCAGATCGGCGGTCTCACCATCGAAGAAGCGGTGCGCGGTGGCGTGAAGAATCCCATATCCAAAGGCGGCGTGGTTAAGAGCTGAGTGGATGCCGTGTAGCGCCGCGACCCTATCAACGCTACCGTTAATCGACTGTCCGACGGAGACAACCTGGCTGGCCTCGACGGAGCGGGAATCTTTGCCACCTATGGCGTGCAAGCGGTTTTGCAGCGCTTCGCGCTGGACGTTGACCATAGTTTGGAGCCGCTCGACGGTCTCGGCGGCTCCCTAGTGACCTCTTATTCGGGTGAGCCCTTGGTTAAGAATCTCTGCATTCTGGGTTTCCAAGGTCACCATGTCAGCCAGGCGTTGCTGTAATCTGTTTACAGGCTCAGAATTGCTCATCATTTCACCTCAGAGAGTTCTCTACTGGGCGCCATTTCACTGTCGCGTGTTGTTTATTCAGCGCTGGTTATTGGGCTGAGATTGAATGATCACCCTCTAACTTTGCCATAAATTTTGGTCCTACCCGCCCGCCTTGCTGGCAAAGTAACGTGTTCACACAAAGTTTTCAATCCGAAAAAATTTATCATGGTCATAAACGCGCGTATATTTAATATTTTCGAATCGCGGCGAATAGTTCCGGATCTGCTGACCACCAGTTTCGAACAAAAGTAACAAAGTATGACCACCGAATCCCTGAACCCTCCCGCGCCGGGCCAGACCCGCGTGTTCTCCATTATCGAGGCGGCGTTGTTCCTGAACAACACTGATGCTCTGATGCTAGGGCCACTGTGGCCATCGCCACCGGTGCGTTACCGCTGTTAAGCATCAGTTGGCCGGTGTTGATAACTCTCACGATCGAGATCTTGGGCCAGCCCCGGGTGGCCGGCGTCGGGATGTTGGGCGCCAGCAACCCGTTGGGGGGCGTCGGCGGGGCCGCTCTCGGTGGCGTATTGTTGGCCTCCAGCGGGTTCCCTGTTTGGGTACCTGGGTCTGGACGCGGCGGCGTTCTCGGCGGTGGTTATCGGTCTGTTCATGCGGCAGCCGAATACCCAGGAATAAGGTACCGCTTGCCCCACCGGACAGGGTGCGATAGGATTTTGACTCCCTCTCCAGCGCCAAACTTGGCGCAGGAGAAAGCAAATACTGATCGCGGAGCGGCTCTTCCCTTATGCTGGAACACGATGGGATACGATGGGGCTACGTCTTCTTGAAGGCGTCGTCTTACCTGAACACCGAGGAATTCCATGAGCTGATGGTCCAGGCGGTGGAGATGTATCTGGCCGGGGAGGAACAGCGGAACGTAAAAGGGGCTGAATACGAGGGCCGGCTCTACACCGAGCAACGTTACGAACTCATCGGCACCATCGGCGGCCAACGGTTCGACGCCGACCTGGAAACCTCCCGCGGCCATGACAGCGCCGCCTTTCTCGTTAACGAGCAGACCCAAGGAGCCGGGGCGGCCATATCATTGAACTAGGGCACCGGGGAACTAGCCGCCGCCCCGTTGACTCGCCAACCGGCCTAATCTACACTCCAGCCTCTTTCAGGTGCGCCCCATCTTATCCGGCTAAACGCCCCGCGAGGGAACCATGACCAGCATCAACGATTTTCCATTGGTCAAAGAGATAGGACGAGTACCGTCCTCCACCGTCCCCCTGAACTCCCAGGAAGAATCCCGGTTCCAGGGACTGGCCGAAGAAGTTGTCATGATTGACGTGCACCAGCACCCCTTCGTGCTGCCGCAAGCCATGGACCGGTTCATCGACTTCCTCCGCACCAACCGCTACGCCTGGGGGTTCGAGGCGGTGAAGCACGGCGGCTGGTCCACGGTGACCACCTCCAACGTGTTCGGCGCGTTGCAGAACGCTACCGAGATGTCTTTCGTGGAGTACGAAGACGTGGCGGCGGAAGTGGGCATGATGCTGGCCGACGTGGCGGCCCAGGAAGACGTGGTGCGGGTGGGCAACGCCGACGAGATTCTGGCGGCACGGCAGGCCGGCAAGGTCGGCTTCATGCCAACGCTGGAGCACCTGCCCATCGGCAACCGCATCGAGCGCCTCGACCAACTCCACACCATGGGAGTGCGTCTCGCTGGCATCACCTACAACCGCAAGAACTACATCGGCGACGGCATGTACGAGCGCAACCCCGGTGGCCTGAGCGAATTCGGCATTGAAGTCATCCACCGGATGAACGACTTGGGCATGGTTGTCGACCTCTCCCACGCCTCCATCCCCACGGTGATGGACGTCATCGAGTTCTCCCGGGCGCCGGTGGTCTTCAGCCATAACGCCGCTTACACCCTGCGGCCCAACCGTCGAACCCGGAAAGACGAGGAACTGAAGGCCTGCGCGGCCAAGGGAGGCCTGGTCTGCATCACCGCCGTGCCCAATTCCCTGAGCGACGACCCGGAACAGGACATCGAGTGCGTCCTGGACCACTACGACTACATGGTGAACCTTATCGGCATCGACCACGTGGGAATCGGCACCGATACCGTCATCGGCGACCACGTGATATTCCAGCATTTCATGTTGGGCCGGGAAATGAGCGAGATGCCGGCACCCTACCTGAGCGGCTTGGAATCCCCGGCCGACGGCAAGAACATCATCCGGGGTCTGATCCGCCGGGGCTATTCGGACACCGACGTCAAGAAGATTGTCGGCGGCAACGCCCTGGACCTGTTCCGCCGGGTCATGGCGTAGCCGGGTTTTGGTCTAGGAGAAAGAGGACATGACCACCACCGACGCCGGCCCAGGCACTGAATCCCACCACATCGATCTCCAGCGCTACGGCGATATTGCGGTGATAACGCTGCAACGGCCAGACCGATTGAACGCCCTCAACCGGCAGATGGCCCAGGAGTTGCACGATGTATTTGACCAACTGGCCGCAGAGTTTCCAGACACCCGGGCAGTTGTCATTACCGGCGCGGGCCGGGGGTTCTGCTCCGGGGCCGACGTGGGCGACCTCGCCAAGCGGATGGCCGATACCATTGATGGAGACTCGAGTCCTTCCACCAGCACAGACCAAGGCCCGTCCATCACCATGCGCTTGGCGCCCCACCTGCGTGAGATTCCCCAGCCGGTGATCGCGGCAGTGAACGGGGTGGCCGCCGGAGCGGGACTGGGCATCGCCCTGTCCTGTGACATCAGAATAGCCTCGGATGAGGCTCGGTTCACATCGGTGTTCGTTAAAAGGTCACTGATGCCCGACGCCGGTGTTTCCCAGATCCTTGGGGCCCTAGCCGGACCCGGCATCGCCGCCGAGATGGCCCTCACCGGCAGGGTATACGACGCCCAGTGGGCGCTGGCCAAAGGGTTGGTTAACCAGGTCGTCCCCGCGGGCGAACCTATATCCCATGCCGAGTCCTTGGCTCAAGAGATAGCCGCCAACCCGCCGCTGGCGGTGAAGGCAACCAAGGAATTACTCAACAGCCACTACCCAGACCTGAACCAAGTGATCCAGGCCGAGCACCGAGCCAACGACGCGGTCCGCGGCACCGCCGACCAGAAGGAAGCAGTGCAGGCCTTTTTGGAGAAAGGGCAGCCGAAGTTCACCGGCAGCTAAGCCGTCCATCCAAAAGCCGGGCGTCTGCGTATTCAATGTCGTGTACAGCTCGATTCCGGCTTACTCTGAAAAGTACGCTTATGCTATCCTGGCCAGACAACCCCAATATTTGAGTGAGGGACCAGATTGAACTGCCCACGCTGCGATGTCGCTCTGAACGAAAAATCCCTTAAAGGGATCGAGATTGACCACTGTCCCGAATGCAGGGGCCTTTGGCTGGACTTTCACGAGTTGGACCAACTAGAAGACCACGCCATGGATGAGGACAACAGCAAGGGGATGATTGAGTACGCGAGGCGGGAGAGCGACATCTCCTGCCCCCATTGCAACGAGGTCATGGAGACCTTCAACTACCGGGCCCACGACCTGCCCATCGACCACTGCAAGAACCAATGCGGTTATTGGCTGGACGAGGGGGAAGAGAAGAAGGTTCTGGAGGTCATGAAGCAGCGCGTCCAGGGCCTGAAGCGCTCCGGCTCTGCCGAGGAGTCGTGGGCCAAGTTCATGGAAAGCGGCGGGTCCCGCTCCTTCCTAACCAAGGTCAAGGACCTGTTTACGGGCTAATCCCAGGAACATGACTTCCACCTTGTCATTCTGAAGCGGGAGCCGAAGAATCTCTTTGTCGCTGGACTAACTTTCCCCAGTAGAAACGAGACCTTCGCGCGCTCACGGCGCTATCAAGGTGACATTAGCGGGTATTGCTACTATTCCCAAAGGCAGAGGGCACCACAGCGTCACATCCGTCTACGGTCAACCTCACTCCAACTCCACCATGAACAGCGCCAGTGAGGCGTAAGCGCGCGAAGGGCCTCGTTGTTCCTGATCAGGGCTAATTCTAAGCAACGAAATTCTTCGGTTGAAGCCTCAGAATGTAATGTGTTGGAAGAGCGGTACGAGCCTATTTATAGGGAGTATCCCAACGGTCGATGCTGCAGACCTCTTCCAAGGGCTTACGTGTGACCGAGCCGAACTCGCCGCGTGGGTACCCCAGGGGCATGCAGTACACGATTTCGGCGGTTTCGGGGATGTTAAGCAGCTTGTGTACTCGCTCGTCGGTTACGGCGTGCAGGGTGGTGATGGTGCCGCCGATGCCGTGGGCCCTGGCCGCCAGCAACAAGTTCTGAGCCGATGGGATGATTCCGGCGGCACCACCCTTGGAGAGTGCGCAGATGAGGACCATCACGGGCGCGTCGCCGAATTCATTGGCCAGCCGCATGGCCGACCGCATTGTACTCTTGCCCGGTGGGATGTCCTCGGGCCCCATGATCCCAGCGCCCTTCCGCTTGGCCCACCAAGCCTCGTGATACAGTTCGCCCAGTTTCTTCCGGGTCTCATCGTCCTTCACCACGATGAAGTGCCACTGCTGTGTATTGCCGCTGTTGGGGGCGCGGATGGCCGCCTCCATGATGTCCCGCATCACGTCGTCGGGGATGGGGTCAGGTTTTAGCCTGCGCATGGCCCGCTGGGTGAACATCGCTTCGCCAAGAGACATGGTCAACCGGTCGGCGGTGGTCATCTTTCGTTCTCCAATATCATTTTCTGAATCTTATACAACGCTGCTGGAGCTCCTACGCAAATCGACCCGGGGCTCGGCCAGAAGACGGCCGTATCCGTACACCGGTTCGGTCTCTCCGGCCTGACTCAGGACACTCCAAAGGGTGGCCGAATGTGAGGTGACCACCGGCTTTCCAATCTCGTCTTCCAAAGCTTGGGCGGCGGCCATACCGTCGTAGTTCATACAGCTGATGAACAGGCCGTCGGCTTCATCGGCGTAGTCCCTCCAGGCGTTCAGGAAAAACTCGTAAATCTCATCGGGCGGCACAGACGCAAAACCCTCGGCGGTCTCCAGACCCATCCCCTGCATCGTTAGGGCCTCGATACCGGCTTCCTTCAGATAGGCGCGCTCGGCGTCATGATGGCTGTCGGGATAGGGGGTCGACACCACGATCCTCTTCAAGCCAAGGTGCTGCAATGCCTCGGTAACTGCCAGCATGGTCGACGTGATGGGCGTGCCCCACTGGGCCCGGCAGAACTGGCGGTCTTTCTCCATCCCGCGCAGCGCGCCGCTAACGGTGCAGCAGTAGGCCACCGAATCGACTTTGGCGCTGGCCAGTTCGCCCACCGCGCGGACGGCATGGCCCTCCATCTCAATCAGGGCGTCGATGCTCTCACCCTCGGCCAGCATCATGCGGCTGGTGAAGAAACCCACCCCCGGAGGCGCAACCTTGGGGTACCTCAACTCGGAGATTGTCGATGCGCTGACCACCACCAGTCCAATCTTGGTCCGCAGGTCCAGCTTGTCCATCTGCCCTTCTCCCAGCCTAGGATTGATTGGAAGATTGCCGTCACGATAACCCTTGTGTTTCGGTTGCCAATTCTATCACAGCGCCAGGCTGGAAATGGCAGCCCTTGATATCGGGGCAAGCGGGAAACAAACTATGAGGTCCGTCGGCCAATGGCCGAGGCGCTGAGTTGCTATAATGTGGCCCATCTCTACCGTGGGTGGCGTTAGCCCCTGATGAGGACCCGTGGCGAGCTTCCCGTTGGACGCAGGACAAGCCTATCAACATTTGGGCGTTAGACCCATCATCAATGCCGCCGGTTCCGTCACCAAATACGGCGGCACCAGGACCCGGCCCGAGGTCCTGGAGGTGATGGCCGGGGCCGCCCGAATCATGGTCAATGTGGAAGATTTAAACCGGAAGGCCGGCGAAGAGGTCGCCCGGCTGACCGGGGCGGAGGCAGGGTTCGTTTGCAGCGGCGCGGCGGGCGGCTTGGTGCTTCAGGCTGCGGCCTGCATCGCTGGCAAAGACCCGGTCAAGATGCGGCGACTGCCCGACACCACGGGCATGCCGGACGAGATAATCATCCAGAACATGCACCGTTTTCCGTACGAGCAGGCCTACCGGGCCGCCGGCGGCAAGTTGGTGGAGATTGGCGATTCCAGATACACCCATCCTTGGGAATTGGAAGGGGCCATCGGAGAAAACACGGCGGCGGTGGCTTTCCTCTGCGCTCCCTTGACCAATCGGCGGGCCCTATCCCTTCCCCAGGTATGCGAGATCGCCCACAATCGCGGCGTGCCAGTAATCGTTGACGCCGCCTCGATGCTCCCGCCCAGGGAGAACTTGAGGCGATATCTGGCCGATGGCGCCGACATGGTTGCCTTCAGCGGTGGAAAGGGCGTGCGCGGACCCCAGGGCACGGGCCTCCTCTGCGGGCGGGCCGACCTGATTGAAGCGGCCGCTGCCCACGCCAACCCGGCCCAGTTCTTGGGACGGCCCATGAAGGTGGCCAAGGAGGAAGTGGTGGGACTGGTGACCGCCCTGAACCTGTTCGTCGAGGAGGACGAAGAAGCCGAGATGCGGGCCTACCGGACCCTGGCCCAACGGGTGGTGGACGCCCTTAGCGAGGTCCCCGGCCTAAAAATCACCCTGGAACATGACGAGCACGACTACCTAATCCCCCACGCCCTCATGCGCTTCGGCCGGGACTGGCGCGGGCCCAGCAGAGATGAGATTGCCAAGGCCTTGGAAGAGGGCGAGCCCGCCATCTACCTGCACCAGTTGGGCCAGCCCGACGAATTGGCGGTGGACCCGTTGAACCTGACCGAAGATGAGACCGAAACCGTGGTGCGGCGTCTGCGGGAAGAACTGACCCGCTAGCACCAAGCGCCCCCATCTCCGACTTCGCCGGACCTGACCTTCCCCCTTGCGAGGAGGAAGGGACAAATTCATGAGTCATCCCGGAGTTTGCCAGGGATGACAAATCCAGGCACATTGACAGTACGCGGGCGGCGATTTGCCATTGAATAACGGCAGCGCCGCCTTCGTCTTTCCGGCGAAAGCCGGAATACAGTTACCCCGTGCCAAGCCGCCTTTGTGCCGCCGTACGCATTGCATCTGATTAGGGCCAGAGCGCCGTTTTCCCTGTCCTCGAGGCGGTAACTACAAGGTAGCCGCTCTGGGTTCCGGCCTGCGCCGGCGTTGGCGCCCAGGTGTGTTTGTTCGAGTAAACTCCGGGATGACTCATGTTAGAGTGAGGGTGAAATCGTCGTCCGAAATCGGCTACGTTAGGCTAAGGAGAAGGAAATGGCCATCAAGATCGACTTAAGAGCAAATAATCTGGGCCAAGGCCCGTGGGGTGCTGACTCATAGCCATTATCTGTGGGCCCACGAGCCATGTTTCTACGGCTGGGTTGAAGGCCACCAACCCTCTAAGAAGCCCCCGGCTAGCGAGAGGACCATCTGGCAGCTGGACCAGCAGGGTTCCAGCATGAACATCCATCCTACCCAGAAACCGTTGGAACTCTTCTTGCGGCCGATCGAGTACCACACCGAGGTTGGAGACCTCTGCTATGAGCCCTTCTTGGGCAGCGGCACTCAGCTGATCGCGGCGGAAAAGCTTGGTCGGGTCTGCTATGCGTTGGAACGGGAGCCTCAGTACGTTGATGTGGCGGTCAAGCGGTGGGAGTCATTCACCGGAGAGCAGGCCGTGAAGGAGAACCAATGGCAACAAACCCTTTATCCTCTATTTCTTTGCCACCTGGTGACCCCACTGCCGCGCCGAGTTACGGACGCTGCATGAGTTGACAAGCCAGTTCGGTGACGTGGCAGTTGTGGCTGTGGGCACCGACCCCAACGAGGGGTTGGAGAAGATCAGATCATATAGAGATTCGCAAGGGTATACCTTCCCAATGGCCGTGACCGCCTCGGATACCATCCGTTCCTACCGAGTAACAAGCCAGTCAACGAAAATCGCCATAGATAGAAACGGAGTCGTCCGAGTACGGTCCGGCTTCGGTACCCAGGGCAAGGGGTGGTGGCGGGACTTGTTCACGAAGCTGAATCAGGACTCCAGCTAGACCCCAGGGGGCTACGCTTCTAGGGATACCTGGATGTTGCGCCGAGGTGGGTGGGGTTGCGTTCAGTACAAGGACCGCTCATGGAAGAGTGGCAGATTAGTCTGGCCCGATCTGTCGCCGGGGCAGGTGGACACGAGAACCCGACATTCCACGTCGGCGGTGTGACTGACCTTCCCTTCGAAGATGACTCCTTCGATGCAGCCCACTGCCATGCCGTTCTCATGCACGTTCTGGATACACAGGCTGTACTGGCCGAGGTGAAGAGGATCTTGAAACCTGGCGGCATCATCTCCAGTCGTGAAATGACTGTCGCATACTCGTTCCTGGAACCCCTCTTAGCCTGAATTTCCCAGATCAACCTGATTTCCCTGAACCGGTGTCATCCTGTGCGGCGGGAACTATAGTACGGTATCCTGAGCGCGTCAACTGCGCTCCGATTCACTCAATTGCTCCACTCTCATAGGATATCCATCGTCCTAACGAGCGTAGAAATTCCAAATCCTCTGCCCTTGCCCAAGCGTCTCCCTCGTGGCGGCCCATTTACTCTTGACGACCCCATAACTGTCCTAAATACCGGTGCTCTCAAAGCAAGCTAGCCAGGTGCCAGCCGAAGCCGGCTGATCCGTTCTAGTATCCCGGTGAGCATTTCCCTGGTCACCAGCACCTCGGCAAGCTGAAACACCATCCTCCTGGCATGGCGTACCAGTCGCCCACCCGTCTTGATCAGCCTAGTCTGAAGACTGGTCAGAGTCCAATGCTTCATATCCTCCGGCAAAGCCAACCTTCTCATGAAGTTTCCCAGATTGTACGCCAGAACGAACAGCCATAGCCTCGCCTGGTTGGCCACGAACTTGTGACAGGACAGTCTGGTCCAGTTCAGGGCGTACTTGCCCTCCTTGATCCACTGCTCCGCTGTGCCACGGCCATTGTAAAAGCGGACTATGCCTTTGGGTGGATAGCTCAGGTTGGTCACGATGAAGCCTACCCTGGGAAATAACTCCCCCTGATGCCACTCCACCTTGGCTACTACTCGCCGGGAAATACTCCAGCTCTGGGCCTGGTAAGTGAAGTCGTAGTAGGAGACGATCGGCCTCCTGGAAGACCAGTCGGCAGGTCGTACCAGCAGGTGCGCGATTTCTCTCTGAAGTACCGCGTTAGCTGAAAGCCGGATGGCGTACCCAATCATCTCTTGTTCCAAGTACTCGTACACCTCTGGCTTGCCAAAGGCGGCATCACCCCGGAACAACAGCCGCCGTCCCTTCCTCTGGTATCTTTTCACCACCGGCTCAAGGAGTTCCTGCCAGCCCTCGGCGCTATGGACGTTGCCGGGGCGTAGCGTCGCTCCTTCACAATCGCCGAACTGGTTGAATAGAAAGAGGGGATGATAGCAGACACACTCGAAGTGCCCATTGTAGGCGGCACCCTCCTGATGGCCATGCACTGGACTCTCCGAGCTGTCCATGTCCAGAATCACTCGCTGGTGTGGAGTATGGGCCATAGCATCTTCCACCCATTGGGGATTCATTCGTGCCAGCCCCTGCAGGTTGTCCTGTTGGGTCAGAGTTTCAGTTTCAAAGCGGCTCACGGTGTTGGTGCTGGCGGCGTTCCGGTCTGATCCTTGCCAGCCCACGACGACTCTCATGGCTGGGTCTTGGGAAAGGCGTTCGGCATCATTGGTGTCATCGTAGCCGGCCAAGCGGCTGTAGATGGACTGTCTGAGCAGCGGGACGAGGTGGTGTCGGATGTTGCGACCGGAGCGGCTTTCCTGGAGATAGTCGGCAGCAATATGGGTAAGGCCCAGGGCATCATCCAGCTCTCGAATGGGCAAGAGTCCGGCATCGGAAGTGATGGTGGCACCGTGAAACTCCAGACGGACTTTGGGGTTGAACTGGAGCCGGAGAGGGGTTTTGTCGCCGTCACCCATCAGGTGCCTCCGGGGTTGTTACGCTATCTGAAGAATCTTACTATTCTAATGAATGTATTATAGCCGAGATGTTGGTGAAAAGTTCATGAGACGACTACAAAAGCAAGAACGTTGCCTATATACCGCATCACACTGTTATCCTAACTGGGAAATATGGGTTAAGAGTTCCCCCCTGCAAACCCGTTCCGGAGATCACAGCCTTTGTGAGAGAGTGCGAGGACGCTGGCTTCGACGGCGTGGGCATGTTGGACTCCCAGATGCTGGAGCGGGACGTATTCGTCTCCATGGCCCATGCTTTGCTTAACACCTCCACCATCCGGGTGGCCTCGGCAGTAACCAACCCGGTGACCCGGCATCCGTCGGTGCTGGCCTCGGCGGCCCAGACCGTCTCCGAGATTGCGCCGGGCCGGGCCCAGATCTGGATCGGGCGGGGTTATAGCTCCGCCAACGTCATTGGCATTCCTCCGGCCACCGTGCGCCAGATGCGGGACTCGGTCATCATGATGAAAGAACTCATGGCTGGGAGCCAGGTCGATTTCGGTAGCGCTTCGAGCCGCATGCGCCACGGAGGCGGCGTCACGACCCCGGTCTACATCGCGGCCACCGGCCCCAGGGTCATGAAGGTGGCCGGTGAGGTGGCCGACGGCGCAGTCTTGATGACCGGCATCCACCCGAATGCCGTGGCGGAAGCACGGGAGTTGATTGCCGACGGGGCCAAGTCCGCCGGGCGGGACCCCAACGACATAGAGGCCATCTTCACGTGCACGACCATCATCCGAAACAACCTGAAGGAAGCAAGGGAGGTCGCCCGGCCCCTGGCGGTCCAGAGACTGATGGAGTCCACCTATGTGCGGTGGCTGAAGGCCGCCGGCCTGGACTTCAGTGACTTGGAACTGCCCCGGGGACTCTGGGACCTCTACCCCGACGTCCCCCACGCGGAGGACTGGGAGAAGGCCAAGGAGCTGTGCGCATTCCTGCCCGACGACGCGCTGGCCCAGCTCTGCGACACCATGGGCCTGATTGGCTCGCCGGAGTATTGCGCCGAACGCATCCAGCAGGCGGAGAAGGCGGGATTGGAGCACCTCTACCTGATGACCGACCAGACCTACGAGTTCGCTACCGGCGAATTGAAGGCCTTCAAAGACAAGATATTTCCGGCGCTATGCCGGACCGAGCAGCCGGCGTAGGGTCAAACGGGGTTTCGTGGCCTAAGCAAGGGGTACCTGTTGATTCGGCAGGGCCGACCCTCTGAAAAAGCAGATTTACTCAGAGTCGGCAGCGGCGGCAAAGTTAGCATGAGAGCATTACTCGATGAGTGGAGCCGGGGCGTTGTATTTCATTGTCGTCGGTGGGCTACTTTTAGCCCTATATTTGCTATGGATCCAGCCAGCGAGTAATCGCGGAAGCGGTAGCGACAATTGCCCATTTACACTTGGAACTATAGTCGATTCCGAATTAAAAAAATGCAGTACAGGCGGGGGGCCTGGGTCTTCATCAAATTCCGGAGTAAAAGTAAGATTCCAATACGAATACACGGTCGATGGCATCACGCATACAAACGACAGGCTCAGATTCGGAGTTAATAGGTGTCAGACTTCTAACGCCGCAGAAGATATTGCTAGAAACGATTTTTCAACATTTCCCGTTGGGGCAGACATCACAGTCTACTACGACCCAGCAGACCCACAGGAATCAGTTCTGGTTAAGGGCACTGCAGGGCTATTTGGCACTAGAATCGGGTGGCTTTTCGGAGCCGCTTTTGTATTTCTAGTGCTTCCGGCGATTTCGGTTGTCTACGGTTTTATTAAGAAGCTCTGGACCCGGAACAATGACCCCTAACCTTTGCCATCTCTTGACGGTCTCTTTTCTCACCGGCCCGTCATAGCCCGAATGTCACAAACAGGTGAACCGTCATTCACGACCCACAGTTGACTCGGATCCGCGAATGGAAATCCCGTACTGACTCCTATGACACCCCCTGAGAGTGGACGCCTAGTCGCGCACCGCGCGGATAACTCAAACGATTCCTCTGTTCAATCGGAGCCATCAGTCCACCGGGGCACCCCTTTCCTGCTCGGTCAGCACCCGCCGCAGTATCTTGTCGGAAGGGTTCTTTGGGATGGCGTCCACGAATTGGACCCGGCGTATCTGCTTGAATGTGGCCACCTGTCCGGCGATATACTCCATGATTTCTTCCGCCGACGGAGTCTGCCCATCTTAGGTAACCACAAATGCCTTGGGGACCTCGCCGGCTTCCACGTCTTGAATCCCGATAACGGCGGCGTCGGCGACGGCGGGGCGGCCCAACAGCAGGCCCTCAAGTTCAGCTGGAGGCACTTGGAACCCCTGATACTTGATTAACCCCTTCTTGCAGGTGGGATTGAATAGGGACAGGGAAGAATCCCATTGGAGGGTTGAAGCATCAAATTCTAATAGGAGATAGATTGATGCCAAGCCTTCGCGCTCTCGGACTGTTATCAGGGGCGGTTGCCCTCGTAGCGATTGCCTGCGGCAGTGCCTCATCTTCGCCCACCGGCACACCGGGACCAACGGCGTCCACGGCTAACGAGGCGGCACAGCCAACACCGTCTCCAACTACGGCGCCTACCGACGTCATTTCCACCCCGGATAGCGTCATTCCCACCCCGGATAGCACAGCCCGGTCCGCGCCGCCAGAAGTGGCAGGTCCGTTCGTGAATGTGGAGCCGACCGGGCTGGTGGAACAGGACCCCGATTTCCAAGATGGTTTGAGAGCAGCCCGGTTCTCCGTGTTCGGCTGGAAAACGGATTTCAGCTACCATACCGTGCCCTATACCGATTTCCTTTCAGGCGGTCCACCTCGGGATGGCATACCACCATTGGATAACCCCAGTTTCGTCGCCATAGACCAAGCAGATACGTGGTTGTCCGACATGGAGCCGGTAATCTCCTTTGAGCTTAACGGCGTCCACCGGGCATACCGGTTGCAGGTCCTCATGTGGCATGAAGTGGTGAATGACGAAGTGGGCGGAGTGCCGGTGACGGTAACCTTCTGTCCCCTCTGCAACAGCGCCATCGTTTTCGAGCGGACTGTAAACGGGATGGTCCTGGATTTCGGGACCTCGGGCAATCTGCGCAACAGTGACCTGGTGATGTGGGACCGGCAGACCGAGTCCTGGTGGCAGCAGCTCACCGGCGAGGCCCTTGTCGGTGTTATGGCCGGGACCAAGCTCGCCTTCTTGCCCGCGCCAATCGTATCCTGGCAGGACTTTAGGACCCATCAACCCGACGGCATGGTCCTTTCGAAGGACACTGGGTTCGGGCGCAGATACGGGGAGAACCCTTACGTCGGCTACGACCGGGTCGATAATCCCCCGTTCCTGTTCGATGGCGATTTGGACGGCCGTTTACAGCCCAAGGAGCGGGTCGCCGCCATCTCGGTGGACGGCGTTGACGCCGCGTTTCCTTTCTCAATCCTGGCCCAAGAGCGCGCGGTGAACTATCCGGTCAATGGGGTGGCGGTGGCCGTGTTCTTCAAGTCCGGGACTTCATCGGCCTTGGACGGCGCATCAATCGGGTTATCCCGGGATATCGGCTCCGCCGTCGTCTTCAACGGGGAATTGGAAGGACGTAAACTAACCTTCAGCGCCAACGGTAGCGGGTTCACCGACGCCGAAACGGGCTCTTCCTGGAACATTCTGGGAGAAGCCACGGACGGTCAGTTGGCCGGCAAGCAGTTGACCAAGATAGTTCATAGCGACCATTTCTGGTTCGCTTGGGCCGCATTTAAGCCAGACACACTCATCTATCAAGGCCAGGGCTAAATGCGCCAGAAGGTCGGTGAGCGACGATATACTTATTCGGACACGGGCCACGCCTTGCAGCCCATCTCAAGGACGCATACACTTGATTGATAGCCGCCTGACCGATAGCCGCCCAGGCACTTCCCAGGAGACTTGGATGTCGTCCCAAGACCAGTCCGCCTCTGTAGACCTAGAGCGGTCGTTCACCGAGATGGTGGAACAGTATTCCGACTTGGCCTACAGCGTCGCCTTCCGCATGCTCCGAAACGCCGAGGATGCCGAGGACGCGGTGCAGGAAGCCTATATCTCGGCTTTCAAGGCGCTACCCACCTTCAAAGGCCAGTCCAAGCTGTCCACCTGGCTCTACCGTATCGTCGTCAACGCCTGCTTGATGAAGATCCGCAAGGACAAGTCCAGGGCCAAGTATATTGCGGAAAAAGGCTACGACGACGCCATAGCCTACGACTGGAAGAACGACCCCGAAGATGCCGCAGTGAACAGTGAACTCCGCTCCGTGTTGGAAATGGGGCTGGACCAACTCTCTCCCTACCTCCGTGTCGCCGTGGTCCTGCGGGACATCCAAGGGCTCTCCACCGAGGAATCCGCCGAGGCACTGAACATCTCAATCGTCTGGTTGAAGTCCCGTCTTCACCGCGCCAGAGTTCTGCTTCGCAAGCACTTGGATGGGTACTCCGCGCTGGCGCTATTGAAAGCCCCAGAAACCCAGGCTGAAACCGACCCCGGACCCCGTTGAAGTAGGCGACATAATGCCCTATTCTCCAGGCGTTATTGCTAGTGACAACCCAGCCCTGGTTCGCTAATATGTCTTGGGGAATTCGGTTCCCTTCAGATTCAAAGCCACCCGATTCGAGATATCAGGCCTTGGGCAGCCGGAGTATTTGGGCACGTCCCGCAGGCGTTAAGGGGGTTCCACCTTGGCAGACCCGGCCCTCGACCAACTCTGTATAAACACCATCCGATTTCTGGCCGTCGATTCGGTGCAGAAGGCGAAATCGGGACACCCAGGCGCTCCCATGGGAGCGGCGCCCATGGCCTATGCCCTTTGGGACCGGTTCCTCAAACACAACCCCGCCGACCCGGCCTGGCCCAACCGCGACCGCTTTGTCCTCTCCTGCGGCCACGCATCGGCATTGCTGTATTCCTTGCTCCACCTGACCGGCTACGACCTGCCTATGGAGGAGTTGAAGCGGTTCCGCCAGTGGGGCAGCAAGACACCGGGGCACCCCGAGCACGGTCTTACCCCAGGCGTGGAAGCCACCACCGGGCCCCTGGGCCAAGGCTTTGGGAACGCCGTTGGCATGGCCCTGGCCGAGCGCTGGCTGGCTGGCCGGTTCAACCGGCCCGGTCACGAGATAATCAATCATCATACCTACGCCATCGTGTCCGACGGTGACCTTCAAGAGGGCATCGCATCGGAGGCCGCATCCATGGCGGGCACCCTGGGTCTGGGCAAGCTCATCCTGCTCTACGACGACAACGATGTCTCCATCGAGGGCAGCACCGA
Organism: Dehalococcoidia bacterium; assembly: GCA_965237595.1. Lineage (GTDB taxonomy): Bacteria > Chloroflexota > Dehalococcoidia > Lucifugimonadales > UBA3495 > UBA9611. Next base: position 331,265 of record CBDEFY010000004.1, read on the forward strand.
TATAACCTTCCGCGAGAACGTGGCCCAACGGTTTGAGGCCTACGGCTGGCACGTGATCGGCCCCATCGAAGGGATGGACCTCGAGGTGGTTTCGTCGGCATTGGCCGCCGCCAAATCGGAAACCGAAAAGCCCAGCATAATCGTCTGCCGCACCGTGATTGGATACGGCAGCCCCAACAAGGCAGGCACGGGGTCGGCCCACGGGGAGCCCCTAGGCGAAGAGGAAGTCGGCCTGGCCAAAGAAAAGTTGAGATGGCGATTTGAAGAGGCGTTTTCCATCCCTGCTGAAGCCGGAGCCCACCTTGGTTCGGCCCGCGAGCGGGGCAAATCCAAGCAGGCCGAGTGGGACTCGGCATTCAGCGAGTACCGGGAGGCCTACCCCGCAGAGGCCCAACAACTGGACGATGCTCTGCACAGAAGGCTTCCCCAAGGCTGGGACGAAGGACTCGACGGCCTGTTTGATGAGCCCAATCCCATTGCGACCCGGGAGGCCTCCGGCCGGGTGATGAACGCCATATCCAAGGGCGTTCCGGTATTCCTGGGCGGGTCAGCCGACCTTTCCCCGTCCACCAAGACCATCTTGAATGACCGCGGCCACATAGGTCCCGGAGAATTTTCCGGTCACAACATTCACTTCGGAGTGCGGGAGCACGCCATGGGCGCGGTGGGCAACGGCATGGCCCTCCACGGCGGAGTTATCCCCTACACCGCCACCTTCCTGATCTTCTCCGACTACATGCGCCCGGCCGTCCGTCTGGGTTCGCTGATGGGCCAGCAAGTGATCTACGTTTTCACCCACGATTCCATCGGCCTTGGTGAAGACGGCCCCACCCACCAACCCATCGAGCATCTGATGGCGCTGCGGGAGATACCCGGCCTGGTGGTCAGCCGGCCGGCGGACGCCACCGAGACGGTTGAAGCATGGCGCGCGGCAATCTCCAGACAGGACGGCCCCACCGCCATGGCTTTCACCCGCCAGAACCTGCCGGTATTGGACCGGTCCACGTTGAACCCGGCATCCGGCGTTCACAGGGGGGGTTACATCCTCTGGGAGAGCAACAGCTCCCCTCAGGTGGTCATCATCGCCACCGGGTCCGAGGTACACATCGCCCTGGAGGCCGGTCAGAAGCTGGACAGCGAAGGCATTGCCGCAAGGGTGGTATCCATGCCCTCCTGCGAGATTTTCGACTCTCAGCCAAAAGAGTACCGGGACAATGTACTGCCGCCGTCGCTGCGGGCCCGGGTCTCCGTGGAGGCGGGCAGCACCAAGGGATGGGAGCGGTATGTCGGCTTGGACGGGGTTTCCGTGGGCATGACCGGCTACGGCGCGTCAGCCCCTGCTGGGTTGCTCTACGAGAAATTCGGCATCACGGCCGAACGGGTCGCCGACGAGTCTCGAAAATTGGTCAACGGGGCAAGTTAACCACCGGCACATAAAACGGCGCCTGCCCGTCCGCCATTTACCCGTTCGCCATTTGCCAGTTCGCCAGTTGAATAAGGGATGTGATGCGGAAATTCGACCTTATCGTGATTGGCTCCGGCTCCGGCCTGGAGGTTTCCGCCGAGACTTCGGACGCCGGCTGGTCTGTGGCCGTGGTTGAAGAAGGCCCCTTCGGAGGCACCTGCCTGAACCGCGGCTGTATCCCCTCCAAGATGCTCATCCACTGCGCCGACGTGATGCAAACGGTCCAGAACGCCGCCTCATTCGGTATCCACGCTACGGTCCAGAAAGTCGACTGGCCCTTCGTCGTAAAGCGCGCCTTCGAAGAGGTGGACGCCGATGCCGCCATGATCGAGCGGGGCAACCGGCAGAGCCCCAATATCGAGGTTTTCAAGGGCCGCGGCCGGTTCACCGGCCCCAAGACACTTGAAGTAACTGGGGAAGTAACCGGTGGGGAAGTCAACATCGAACAACTCACCGCCGACACCATCCTCATCGCCGCCGGCACCCGCCCCTGGGTCCCCGAGATACCGGGCCTGGAACAGACGCCTTACATCACCTCAGACCAGGCGCTGCGGCTGCCCGAACAACCTCGTAGGCTGACAGTAGTGGGAGGCGGGTACATTGCCGCCGAGTTGGCCAATTTCTTCGGCGCACTGGGCACCGAAGTGACCATCATCCACCGGCGGGGACAGATGCTCCGGGAAGAGGACGACGACGTTGCCCGCCGGTTCACCGAGGTCTATCAACGCCGGTTCAACATGGTGTTGGACGCCCAGGTCGCTGGGGTCTCATCAAATGATGGCGAGATAACGGTGGATGTCACCACCGCTGACGGCGGGCGGTCAATCACCTCGGATACCCTGCTGATGGCCACCGGCCGTGTCCCCAACACGGACATCCTTGAAGTCGCCAACACTGGGGTGGAGGTCGACGAGCGCGGCTACGTCAAGACTGATGAGTATCTCCGGACCAACGTGCCCGGAATCTGGGCCTTGGGCGACGTAGTGGGCCGGTATCTCCTCAAACATAGCGCCAACCTGGAAGCGGCCTACGTGGCCAACAACATCCTCGACCCAGGAAACCCGGCGGCCGTGGACTATCACGCCATGCCCCACGCCGTGTTCTCCTCCCCCCAGGTCGCCTCGGTGGGCTTAACCCAGCAAGAGGCCGAGGGTAAGGGCGCAGCCTATGCTGCCGCCGCGTACGACTACTCGGACACCGCCCACGGAGCTTCCATTGAGGACAAAGCCGGCTTCGTCAAGGTCCTAGCCGACCCCAAGTCCGGCGAGATCTTGGGCTGCCACATCATCGGCAGCGACGCCGTCACCCTCATTCAAGAGGCCGCCAACGCCATGCGGCTACGCTTGAGTGTGGACGCCATAACCCAGTCCATCTACGTGCACCCTGCCCTGCCCGAGGTGGTCCAAAGAGCCTTTGGCCAACTGCCCGGGTGACCAGGCCGTATCCAACAACACTTAATCAGCATCCCATGATTGGAATAAAGGCATGATCGCGATAAAGGGGGGTTAATCCTGTGGAATTGGGAATGATTGGCCTGGGCCGGATGGGCGGCAACATGGCCCAACGCTTGATAAGCGGCGGACACCGGGTGGTGACCTACGACCGCGACTCGGAGGCGGTTACGGCCAGCAAAGGGTTCGGCGGCGAGGGAGCGTCTTCGCTGCAGGACATTGTGGCCCGGCTCGGTGCTCCCAGAGCCCTGTGGGTCATGGTGCCCGCCGGACAGCCGACGGAGGACACAATTGACGCGCTGGCCCCGCTGCTCGGTCCCGGAGACGCCATATTGGACGGTGGCAATGCCAACTACAAAGACAGCATGCGCCGCGCCGCCAAGTTGGCCGGTCACGGGATCAATTTCATCGACGTGGGCACCAGCGGCGGAATCTGGGGCCTGACCGAGGGCTATTGCCTGATGGTCGGCGGCGACGAAGCGGCAGTAAAGCGCCTGGAACCCATCTTCCATACCCTGGCGCCCAGTCCCGACCGGGGCTATAGCCGGGTTGGCCCCAGCGGCTCTGGACATTTCACCAAGATGGTGCACAACGGGGTGGAATATGGGCTGATGCAAGCCTACGCTGAGGGATTCGAGTTGATGGCGGCCAAAGAGGAGTTCGGCCTGGACCTGCCGGCCATCGCCGAGGTCTGGCGCCACGGCAGCGTGGTGCGCTCCTGGCTGTTGGACCTGGCCGCCGACGCGTTGAAGCAGGACCACGGCTTGGAGTCCCTTGATTCCTATGTGGATGACTCGGGAGAAGGCCGCTGGACCGTGGAGGAATCGGTGGAGTTGGCCGTGCCGACCCCGGTGATAACCCTGGCCCTGCAGGCCCGTTTCCGATCCCGGCAGGACCAGCCCTTTGGCGGCCGGCTTTTGGCGGCATTGCGACAGCAGTTTGGCGGCCATTCCGTCCGCAAGGCCGGTGAATGACCTCCAACTCCGGCAACCAGACTACCTCCATCGTAATTTTCGGCGCGTCTGGAGACCTGACCCGCCGAAAGCTGATTCCCTCACTGTGCAGCCTTTTTTGCAAGGGAAAGTTGGGACCGGAAGTCCGCATCGTGGGGATGGCCCGCAGCAATCGGACAGACCAAGAGTTCCGAGACACGCTGGCCGATGGTATGGACGCATTTGAAGAATTCAGCCCGGACCGGGATGAATGGACGGAATTCGCCTCACGGATCCACTACTGCTTCGGCGACGTTTCTTCCCCCGGCGACCTCAAGAAGTTGGAGGATACTCTTCATGGAATCGAATCTCCCGGCAGGCCCGCGAACCGCTTGTACTACCTGGCTTTGGCGCCATCCCTCTACGGACCGGCAATCTTGAACCTGGGGGCTACGGGCATGGCGCGCGAATCGGACTGCTGGCGGCGGGTGGTAATCGAAAAGCCCTTCGGCACCGACCTGGCGTCGGCGAAGGACCTCAACCTGTTGGTCCACTCGGTGTTCGCAGAGAGCCAGGTTTTCCGTATCGACCACTACTTGGGCAAGGAAACGGTCCAAAACCTGCTTGTGTTCCGGTTCGCCAACACCATTTTCGAACCCATCTGGACCAGAAATTACATCAACAACGTCCAAATCACAGTTTCCGAGACGGTGCCGGTTTCCGACCGGGCGGGGTATTACGACCAAGCCGGAGTCTTCCGGGACATGTTTCAGAACCATCTGCTGCAATTGTTGACGGTAGTCGCCATGGAGCCGCCTTCCAATTTCCAGGCCGACCTGCTCCGCAATGAAAAGGTCAAGGTGCTGAACGCCGTGCGCCTCACCTCTCCCGCGTCGGCAAGCCAGACCGCAGTCCACGCCCAGTACGAAGGGTGCCTTGGAGAGCAGGATGTGCCAGCAGACTCACGGACTGCCACGTATGCGGCCGTGCGCTTGGACGTGGACAATTGGCGATGGCAGGGTGTGCCCTTTTATCTGCGTTCGGGCAAGGCCCTGGACGACAAGCGGACCGAGATTGTGATTCAGTTCCGAAGGCCTCCCCACGTGATGTTTCCTCAAGAGATCGGCCCCAATATTTTGGCCATCCAGGTCCAACCCGATGAGGGGCTGCATCTGGAGTTTCAGGCCAAGACCCCTGACGAGAAGATGGAACTGCGGCCCGTGGAATTGGAGTTCCATTACGATGACTCCTTCGGCGGCCAGGCCATCCCCGACGCCTACGAGCGCCTGTTGTTGGACGCGATGAACGGAGATGCCTCCCTCTTCACCCGCAGCGACGAAATCGAAGAAGCCTGGGAAATAATCGACCCCATCATCCAGGGACTGGCCTCTCCGGACGCCCCTCCACCGGCCAGCTACGCCGTCGGAAGTAAGGGCCCTGAAGCAGCCGACAGCTTCTTGGCCAAGGACGGCCGCCAATGGTTGCAGCGGTCCAAACAGCACTGAAGTTTGCAGCGCGGTGGTTGTTCTTGACCTATAAGCCCATATACGAATACGGCCTCATTGGCGATATGCACGGTTCTGCCCTGGTTGGGACCGACGGCTCCATCGACTGGTGCTGTATCCCCCGCTTCGACTCTCCAGCGTTGTTCAGCCGGATTCTCGACTCCAATAAGGGTGGCTTTTTCAAGTTGTCGCCCGCCGGTGTCAACGATGTCACCCGTCGTTACCGCCCAAACACCAACATCCTCGAGACCAGTTTCACGACTGCCAGCGGTTCGGGGGTCCTCATCGACTTCATGCCGGTTCACCACCCCTCGCAAATGCCTCGCCAGGCCATGGAAGTCACCGATAGTCAACGGGTGGTGCGTATCCTTCACTGTACCGGAGGCCGTCTAGATTTTGAGATGGACTGCTACCCCAAGTTCGATTACGGGACCATCGTGCCCCATGCGTCATTGAGCAGCCCAAACACCGGCATGGCCCACGGCGGAGGGGAAGCGGTGTCGGTCTATTGCTCTGCCCGGCTCACGGTGGAGAGCGACGGGTTCCGGTCGAGGGGTGCAATCTTCGAAGGGGAGAAGCTGTACGCCACCATCTCCAATCAGCCTACTTTCTCCCATCATACCGAGCCACTGACCCCAGCGGAATTGGAACAGGAACTGGAGGATGCTACGGATTTCTGGGTGGAATGGTCGTCCCGATGCACCTTCAAGGGCGAGCATCGAGACGCGGTGGTCCGCAGCGCCCTCACCCTAAAGGCCCTCATCTATGCCCCCTCAGGCGGTTTGGTCGCGGCACCGACAACATCGCTGCCGGAGTCCATCGGCGGAGCGCGCAACTGGGATTACCGCTATACCTGGATCAGGGACGCCACGTTCGCCCTCTACGCCCTGTCCATCATCGGCTATACCGAGGAGGTAAGGGCGTTCAAGGATTGGCTGGAGTGGAGCACCTCCGGCCGGGCGCGGGACCTACAGGTGATGTACGGACTGGGTGGCGAACGCCGGCTGACCGAGATCGAGATTCCGGTATTGGAAGGCTACCAGCGCTCCCGGCCGGTGCGGATCGGAAATGGGGCCTATTCCCAGTTCCAGTTGGACATCTACGGCGAGATCATGGACTCGGCCCACATCTTCCGCAAGTTCGGCGGCTCGGTGGACCCTGAGTACTGGGAATACCTGGGGCGGGTGGTCAACTTCGTTATAGACCATTGGAAGGAGCCGGACGAGGGCATCTGGGAAACCCGGGGCGGGCGCCAGCATTTTGTCTTTTCCAAAGTGATGTGTTGGGTGGCCATGGACCGGGCCATAAAAGCCGCTACGGCCCTGGGACTACCGGGCGATATCAACGTCTGGCGAAAGGTCCGAACGGAGATTCGGAACGAGGTCATGGCAAAGGGCTATTCTCCGGAACGACAGGCCTTTGTCCAATGCTACGACAGCAAGAATTTGGACGCCGCCAACCTGATGCTTCCCCTGGTCGGCTTCATCCCCGCAACGGATCCAAAGATGCGTTCTACCATCCGGGCCATTCAATCGGAACTCACCAGCCCGCAAGGTTTTGTGTTCCGCTACGATGACTTCGACGACGGGCTGGGCGGGACCGAGGGAACATTCATCATCTGCACCTTCTGGCTGGCGGACAATTTGATACAGCTTGGGGAGTTGGAGGAAGCGCGCAAATTATTCGATGCGGCGATGGGCTGCGCCAACGACCTTGGCCTTTTGAGCGAAGAATTTGACGCGACGAATGGGACCATGCTGGGCAACTTCCCCCAGGCGTTCTCTCACCTGGCGGTGATTAACACGGCCGTGCAACTGCAACAGGCCGTCGAAGGCACCGGCCTCGGGGTCGAACAGACTTAGCTCGACCGGCCTTACTTCAATCGTGACCCCGGCCCTTGCCACCAAATTTCCGCCCAAGTATCATGCCCAATAACCAGCCAATGGCGAGCAACCAAATGCAGAGATTCCGCGTCGGCGTGGACATCGGCGGCACTTTCACCGACATTGTGTTCCTGGGAGACGACGGCCAGGTCTTGGCGCGTAAGCTCGCCAGCACGCCCGACAATTACAGCCGGGCGGTGTTGAACGGCATCAGCAACGGCGTCCAGGAACTGGGCATCACCGCCGACATGGTCTCCGAAGTTAGCCACGGGTTCACTGTGGCCACCAACGCAATCATCGAGCAGAAAGGGGCCAGGACGGCCCTGATTACCTCTGAAGGGTTCCGTGACATCCTGGAGTTCCGGCGCAACCGCATCCCCCGCCTCTATGACCTCCACTACGAGAAGCCCCCGGCCTTAGTCAAGCGGCAACTCCGGTTGGAAGTCGGCGAGCCGCTGAACTTCCGCGGCGAAGTCTTGCGCCCACTGAACAAAGACGATGTGGACCGGGCCGTGCAATACGTGGTGGACAACGGCGTTGAATCGGTGGCCGTCTGCCTGCTCCACTCCTACGCCAACCCGGAACACGAACAGTACATCGCCCAAGTGTTGGCCGAGAAAGCGCCGGGGGTGATCCAGACCATCTCGTCCGACCTGCTGCCCGATATGAAAGAGTACGAGCGCACCAGCACCACGGTGATTAACTGCTACGTCCGTCCGGTGGTGGAGCGCTACCTGACCCTGCTCACCGATGGGCTCACCGAGATGGGGGTCCAAGTGCCATTGACCGTGATGCAGTCCAACGGCGGGTTGGCCACTTCAGACATCGCCAAAGAGCGCCCAGTCTACTGCATCGAGTCGGGACCGGCCGCCGGAGTTGTCGGGGCCTACCACCTGGGGAAACGGCTGGGGATATCCAACCTGATGACCCTGGACATGGGAGGCACCACCGCCAAAGCGTCAATCATCGAAGACGGCGAGATGCTTCAGGCCCCGGAGTACGAGGTCGGCGGCGAGATTAGCGTGGGCCACCGGCTGCTGAGGGGCTCCGGCCACATCCTGCGGGTGCCGGCCATCGACCTGGCCGAGGTGGGAGCGGGCGGCGGCAGCATCGCATCTGTGGACCGCAGCGGGTCGTTGCGCGTCGGACCGCTGAGTTCCGGGGCCTTCCCCGGGCCGGCCTGTTACGGGCTGGGCGGACAAGACGCCACCGTCACCGACGCCAACGTGCTCTTGGGGTTCTTGCATCCAAAACACTTGCTGGGTGGAGCGTTTGAGATTGACTCGGAATCGGCCCGAAAGGTCATAACCGACAACGTGGCCCGGCCCCTGGGAATGTCCGACGTCGAGGCCGCCTACGGCATCCACACCCTGGTCAACTCCAACATGGGCCGTGCCCTCCGGGCCGTCTCCAGCGAACGGGGCCGGGACCCACGCCGGTTCGACCTCATCACCTTTGGCGGCAGCGGCCCGGCGCACGCGGTGGGCCTGGCGGAGATGCTGGACATCTCCCGGGTGGTGGTTCCGCCCTTCCCCGGTGTGTTCAGTTCCTTCGGGCTACTGGTGGCCGACGTTGAGCACCATTTTGTCCAGACCTACTACAAGACCTTTGATGAACTTGACATAAACGGGTTGTCCACACTGCTGGAAAGCCTCTGGGAGCAAGGACGAAATCAACTCCGAACCGAGGGTTTTGACGACGGCCACCACGAGATAATGACCCAGATGGACATGAAATACGTGGGTCAGGTGTCGGACCTGACCGTGCCCTTCCCCAGCGGCGAAGTTAACGGGCAGGCCATGAAGGCGGTGGCTGCGGCCTTTAGAGGAAGAACACGAGCGAACCTTTGGCTATAGCAGCCCCGAGGCAGGATACCAATTGGTGAACGTGCGGGTCATCGCCCGCGGCCTCCCGGAGGTCCCACGGATGCCGGAGCGGCTGGAGATTCCGGTGACGTCCAAGGGCCACAGTCCCGGCCCGGCGCAGCGGGATGTCTACTTCGGCCCCAACCGGGGTTGGACCAGCGTAACGGTGTTGGACCGGTTTGAGGTGGACCCGGAAATTCGGACAGGTGGTTAAGTGAGAGTTCTGCTCCTAAAATAGCCACAGCTGTTGCTGTGAGGGAGGAGTGGGACATGTCAAAAGAGCGGAGGAAGCACAGCCCAACATTCAAGGCCAAGGTGGCCCTGGAAGCGGTGAAGGGTGAAGAGACGGTGGCCCAACTGGCCGCCCCCTACGAGGTCCATCCCGGGCAGATCCAGGCCTGGAAGAAGTCCTTGTTGGAAGGAGCGGTCGGCGTCTTTGGTGGGAACCAAGACAAACGCCAGAAGAGCGATGCGGTCCTTGTTGCCCGGCTCTATCAGCAGATCGGCCAACTGAAGGTTGAGCGGGATTTCTTGGCGGAGAGGCTCGGTCCATGAGCCGGGAGCGGCGGCGGGAGATGGTGGACCGGCGGCACCCAGCCTTGTCCACAGTGAGACAGTGCGCCTTACTGAGCATCAGCAGGTCCAGCCTAAACTACCGGCGCAAGGGGACTTGCTCGGAGAACCTGACCGTGATGAAGGCGATGGACCACCAGTACCTAAGTACCCCCTTCTACGGGTCGCGGCGCATGAGGGTCTGGCTGGGCACTCAAGGTCACAGGGTGAACCGGAAGCGGGGTCCAGCGTCTGATGCGGACCATGGGACTACGTGCCATCTACCGGTGGCCCCGGACCAGCAAGCCGGGGCCAGGGCACAAGGTGTATCCCTACCTCCTGAGCGGCATGGAGATCACCAGACCAAATCAGGTGTGGGCCGCCGACATCACCTACATCCCCATGGCCAAGGGTTTCTTATACCTGGTGGCCATCATGGATTGGTACACGCGGTACGTGGTGGCCTGGCGTCTTTCCAACACCTTGGATGCTGATTTCTGTGTCGAGACATTGGAGGAAGCGCTTGGCAAGGGGAAGCCAGAGGTCTTCAACACCGACCAGGGCAGCCAGTTCACCGGCGAAGCCTTTACCGGTCTCCTAGAGCAGCACGGAGTGAGAATCAGCATGGACGGAAGGGACGCTACACCGACAACATCTTGTTGGAGCGGCTGTGGCGCACGGTTAAGTACGAGGAGGTCTACCTGAAAGCCTACTCCAACGGGCGAGAAGCCAAGGCCGGGCTTGACGCATACTTCAGCTTCTACAACAACCAAAGACCCCACCAGGCCTTGGGCTACCGGACACCGGCTGAGGTGTTCAAAGGAGACTTGGCGCCATCAGATGAACGGTCAATCAATGGGAAACGGGCACCGAACGGAGCGTTCTCAGACCTTGGAAAGACGGCGGAACTCCCACTTAGTTTTGCACCAAACCTGTCCAACTGATTGGGTCCACCTCAGTTATCCCTGGCTGGGGACGCTACCGCAGGCCCACTAATCATCGAAGAATACGATTCCACGACCGTGGTGCCTCCCGGCTGGACGGCCACCGCCGACCAGTGGAGCAACATCATCCTGGAAAAGACCTGATAATCGAATCAAACATGGCATCGACTCCGATGCCATGTAGGCGCGGGTTTCCAACCCGCCCTGCTACCCTTTAGAGCGTCTCGCCGCTTACACCAAGCAAAGGAGCCCCAGATGCAACAGGCCACCGACCCGGTCACCAGAGAGGTCATCAAGAATGCCCTGATGAGCACCGCCGACACCATGGCGCTCACGGTGGTGCGCACGGCCCGGTCGGCGGTAATCAAACACGGCATGGACTTCTCCACCTCGCTGTTCAACGCCGAAGGGCAACAGGTGGCCCAGGGCCTGACTCTGCCGCCCCATCTGGGATCGATGGCCCCAGCTCTGGAGGGGGTGATGAACGCCTTCGGCGACGACGTGCACCCCGGAGACATCTTCGCCAACAACGACCCGTATGAGGGAGCCAGCCATCTGCCCGACATCTTCCTGTTCAAGCCGATCTTCAAGAACGACGTACTGGTGGGCTGGAGTTGTTGCATCGGCCATCAGACCGACATCGGCGGCCGCGTGGCCGGGGGCAACGCCTGCGACAACACCGAGATATTCCAAGAGGGCCTAATCATCCCTCCCATCAAGCTCTACGACAAAGGCGAACTGAACCAGGCCGTTTGGCGCATCCTAGAGAAGAACGTGCGGGTGCCGGATAAAGTCTTAGGCGACGTTCAGGCCCTGCTAGCGGCGGTGTGCTTCGGCGAGCGGGACCTGCTGCGGCTGGTAGACGACTACGGTCTGGAAGAACTCAAAAGCTACATGACCGACATCCTGGACACGACAGAGCGTCTCACCAGGGCCGAGGTTGCCCTGCTGCCCCAAGGCGAGTGGGAGTTCACCGACTACATCGATAACGACGGTATCGACCCCCAGCCCATTGAGATTCACGCCAAGGTCAAGATCGATGGCGGGGAGTTCTTCGTGGCCTTCGACGGCACGTCGCCCCAGGCCAAGGGTTCCATCAACCCCAACTTCGCCTATACCAAGTCCAACGTCTACGCCGTCATGAAATGCCTGATCGACCCGGCCATCCAGTCCAACAGCGGCTTCTTCCGGCCCTTCAACATCACAGCGCCGGAAGGCTGCTTCGTGAATCCCCAGCACCCGGCGCCCGTGGCGGCCCGGGGACTGGCTGGGTTCAGGATCTGCCATACAATCTTCGGGGCCATGGCCCAGGCGATGCCCGGCAAGGTGCCGGCGGCCTGGGGCGGTGGCGAGATTGGCGTTAGCTGGGGCGGCTACCACCCCAACCGAAAGGCCTGGGTGTCCCTGGAATTCGCCAACGACGGGCCCAGGGGCGGCGGTCCCAGCTTGGACGGCGCCGACGGTCTGGCCGCGCCCATCTTGAACATGGCCAACACACCCATCGAGAGTATCGAGTCGGAACAACCCCTGCTGGTGGAACGCTACGGGTTTGTGCCCGACACCGGCGGTGCGGGCAAGTACCGGGGCGGCCTGGGCATCGAGCGGGAATTCCGGCTCCTGGCCGAAGACGCCACCTTCCAATTGCGTTCGGACCGCACCGACTTCCGGCCCTGGGGCATTCAGGGGGGCAAACCGGGCACCCCCACCGAGAACTATCTGAACCCAGGCACCGACCATGAGGAGAAACTGCCCGGCAAGACCCTGCGGCAGCTAAAGAAGGGCGACGTGTACCGGGTGGTCCAGGCCGGAGCGGGCGGATACGGCGACCCCTTGGAGCGGGACATGTACGCCGTGGCCGACGATGTCGAGCAAGAGAAGCTCTCGGTGGAATACGTGCGCCGGGAATACGGCGTGGTGTTGGACCCGGACACATCGGCCTTGGACATACCCGCCACCGAAAAGCTGAGGGCTGAGATGTCAGCGGCCAATTCCTGAACTGGGCACCCCGGCGTTGCGGCGCCTCGTCCGTCACTCCGGCGCAAACCGGAAACTCGAAACATCAAATTACTACCTTTTTCACGTCTGGAAACCGGCCACTGGCGTAGGGGCACGGCAGTGCCGTGCCCCTACGTGCCTCAGGTCAACCCCCTGGGTTCCGGCCTGCGCCGGAACGACATTGAGTATTTGGGAAGACAAAACCTGAAATAAAAAAGCCCCCGGCATCAGCCGGGGGCTTTTTTATTCGTGTTCGGTACCCGCGCTACCGGTCCATAATCTTCATGGAGCCGGTCTCTGGGTTGTACTGGAAGCGGGTCACGCGGTCCAGCTTCTGGGACTCAAGGCGCACCACCAATGAGCGCCCCTCTTCGACGTTCAGTGTGTCGTGGATCTCCCCGGGCAGGAAGTAGGCCACGGAGCCGTCCTTCTGAACGAAGCTGCCATGCTCCACGATCTCGGCATGGTCCACACCCTCCCCGGGGAAGGCCCAGCGCCACTTGCGCTGGCGGATGGACCCCTTCCCCGTAGACGACCCAGGTCACGCCGTGGTCGTGGGGCAGGTTGTCTTGGCCGGGCTTCTGCACCGAGGTCATTAGCCACCAGCCGTTGCCAGGGTGACCGGACTCTTCGTCCAGATGTAGCGAATGGCGGCCGAACCCGCCTTCTTCTTCAAGTTCCAGTTTTTCTTCCAGCCAACCTGGGACCGCCAGCAATTTCTCCAGGTATTTGGACACGGTCTTGGCTTGGACGTGGGGGTCACTTTCGTTCTTGAAGACGTACCTAACGTCCTCGATGAAGGCCTCCATGGTATAGGTAGCCGTCTGTGTTTGCGTCATCTCGGTCCTCTCGCTAGGTCCTGTGATGTTTAGTATCCATTCTGATTGGGCAGATAGGCCGGTGTCAACAGATTGGCTTTCGATATCATGGCGGTGGGAAAATCGCCGATCAGCTTGCGGAACACGCCATACGGTCTCAGCCCGCTGGCGGATAGATCGGCCACAATGAAACTGTGCGTTGGCGCTGGCGTTTTTGCCGGTCCGGGGCTATTATATGGGCATAATTTCCCCCTGGCGCCCAATCCCCGAATTTACCCCCGAGTTTAAGAGGAGAGGACATGGCAGACAACTTTACAATACTCGTCGGCACCGTTGGTCAAGGGATGAACGTAAGCGGCGACAGCGGCGAGACCTGGACAAAGATCCGGCAGCCGATTCCTGGGGAGAGCAATATCCGGGCCCTGCGCACCTACCCGGACAACCCCCACCGGATCCTGGCCGGTTCCGACGGACTGGGCCTGTTCCGCAGCGAAGACAACGGAGTCAACTGGGAGAGCGTGGAGTCACCCATCGGCGACCTGCAGGTCTGGTCGGTAGCCGTGGACCCGGCCAACCCCGACACCATCTTCGCCGGCACACGCCCTGAGGGCTTCCGGTCCCGGGACGGCGGCAAGACTTGGGACAAACTCTCCATGGGCGTGAACATGGATTGCCCCATCGGGACCCCACGGACCACCAATGTGATTGTCGACCCTCGGGACAGCAACACCATTTGGGCTGGCATCGAGGTCGACGGCGTTTATAAGAGTCTGGACGGCGGCGACAAATGGGTGCACATGCCCGATCTGGGACCCGACTCCTTCCACGGTGACATCCACGGCATGGGCTTGAGGCCCGGCGCCGACTCGGCGGTGTATTGCACCAGCCCCTTCGGCTTCGCCACCAGCACCGACGAGGGCGAGAGTTGGGACTACCACTACTTCCCAAAGTTCAACCCCGAGGACGTCCGGTCCTACTGCCGGGGCATGATTATCAAGCCCGACAACCCCGATGTCATGTTCGTCGGAAACGGTGATTTCATCCCCGGTATCGTCGGCTGTGTGCAGATGACCAAGGACGCAGGCAAGACCTGGGCCCCGGCCAACCTGCCCGTCGAGCCCAACTCGGTGGTCTATTGGCTGGCCAACAACCCTGAGATTCCCGATGTCGTCGCCGCAGCCACGATTTTTGGCTACGTTTACGTGAGCACGGATGGCGGCGACAATTGGACCAAGTTGCGAAAGGAGTTTGGGGAGGTCCGGGCCCTGGCGGTAACGCCCAACTAGGCTTCCGTATAGGGGCCATTTCCGGCAGTCAACAATGGGGCGGACATTCGGTCCGCCCCATTCCTGAATCATTCAACTACCGGAGGGGCGGGTATAAACCTGCACGGATTCGATAGCGCAGGTATGACCTTAATTCCAAATTAGCTTGCCTTCTTGCTGACAGCCCATGGTTTGTCGGGCAAGGAATTTTGAAACTGCCTTTGAAGGCCGCAACGCTGGCACACGCCTTCGCTGGTGGGCCCATTCGGGGACGAGATTACCCAATGGTGGGCACAATGCGTCATGATGTAATGGGCGAGCCTATCTCGGTTCTCCGCAGACGGGGCCACGCCTCGGTATACCCAATCTTGGGCCGTCTTAAGCGGCACCTCAATCTCCAGGGCAAACTCCCGTACAGAGAAGCCCTGTTCGCGCAGCCAAGTTTTTAAGGCCGTCATACTACCTATTTTACTACTTTTTGCCGGGTAGGCGTCACAGCCGTTTTTTCTCGCCTCGCTGGGCCACTCCGCCCTTCCTAAACATGGTTGTGGAATCGGTGCCGGAACTCTATTCTGGCACGCATCGCCTGGCTACCTGCGCAACGGTTCGGACAGCGCCAAGATCAATTTCCCACGCCCATCGACGGGCGTAGATATGTTCGCGTTATATCGGCTAGCAACCCTGAATGTCTCAAATACCCCTGAACGTAATCGGAGACGCTAAACAGCATCCTTCATACAGTGATTCCTGGACAGATTTCCCCTGGTGGGGAGGGCCGGCACCGCTGCCTACAACGCCGCCAAGCCCACCCGGGCACAGTCTTCATCCTGCTGGGCGGTGCCTCCACTGCCGCCGATGGCGCCCACTAACTCACCGCCCTGGATGATGGGCAGGGCGCCTTGGGCCGGGATGATCCGGCCGCCCTGGGTGGCCATGATGGCCTGAATCACCGGCGAGTCACCGGGAATGGCGCTGCTCTCCCGGCCGAAACCCACAGCGCCGACGGCCTTACCCTGAGCCGCAACGGCGCTGATGAAGATGGCCCTTTCCATGCGGTTGAAGGCCAACAGATGCCCGCCGGCGTCGCAGACCGACACGCTTAGCTGGATATTTATCTGCTCAGCCTCGGCTATCGCTGCTTGGACCATCCTGTTTGCGTCGCTCAGCGTGAGTGCCATGATTGATGCCTCCTAGCTGCTTATTGAGGCCTCAATAATACATTTTGGGTCCATCCCTCACAACACAGTATTGATATGCGGTTGCCACTAGAATTCATAATGACTATAATCCTCGGTGTCATTTGCAGGAATACCGATTTGAATCTGCACGAGAATCGTGATTTCTGCGCCTGTCTGCGCCGGAAATTGGATGCAGGCCCCGGTAAATGACGGCCGCCCAGCCTCGGTGATTCGGCGGCCGGAAGCGCGAGGAGGAGAAAATGGTTGACCAGCTAGCACGACCCAAAGATCACTCAGAGATCTACTGGTTCTCCGAACAGCCCTACGGCCACGTTGGCAACGAGGACTTGGAGAAGTACGACTCCGGGCGCCTCGGCTTTCCCAACACCTTTTTCGACCCGGCAAAGGCCTCTATACTCTATAACCAGTACCACGAGCAATACCAACTGGCCGATGAGGTAGGCTTCGACGGCATCATGACCAACGAGCACCACGCCTCGTACTGGTGCATGAAGCCAGCAGTAAACCTGGACGCCGCCGTGATCTCAAAGCTCACTAAGCGGGTAAAGATCGCCATCCTCGGCAACGTAATCGCTGTAAACGACCCGATTCGCATGGCGGAAGAGATCGCCATGCTGGACTGTTACTCTGGGGGCCGCATAATCTCCGGCTTTGTTCGGGGCACTGCGGTCGAAACGTTGCAATCCGGTATCGACCCCACCGAAAACCGGACCAGGTTCGAAGAAGCCCATGACCTGATAATCAAGTGTTGGACCCAGCCCGGGCCATTCCGGTATGAAGGCAACCACTACCAATACCGCGTGGTAAATCCTTGGGTCGTCCCGATGCAAAAACCCCATCCGGACATCTGGTTCCCCGGCACCGGTAGCCCGGAGAGCGTTGTGTGGGCCGCCAAGCACAGGCACCCGTATATGAATCTGGGCGCCTTGGTGGACACCACCGAATGGCTGCGACAGGTGTACATTGACACCGCAAAAGAAGAGGGATACCAAGCAGGACCGGAGCATTTCGGTTACTTGCTCCGGGTGTTGGTGGCGGACACCGACGAAAAGGCCATCGAACTCGGCCGGGAGTTCCAATGGACCATTGCGCACCGCCAGCGCGGGCCCCTTGAACACAATGACCCCCCAGGCTACCAGTCCCGGGCGGCCGTGGCGGTCAAGGCCCAGCGTCCCACGCAAAACGTCGCCGGAGCCGGTGGGCTGGGCGTTGGATTTTCCTATGATGAGCTTCGGGCAGTAAACAATATCATCGTAGGGAATCCCGCTACGGTGACCCAGAAATTAAGGGAGGTCATCGAGCGGTTGAGCCCCGGCTACCTCCACATATACGGCAACGAAGGGGCGATGAAACACGAGGACGTTATGCGCTCGATTGACTTGCTGGGCAAAGAGGTTATCCCGGCCCTGCACGAGATTCCCCTGAAGCCCTACGAATAGCGGTCAGTGATCAGCTATCAGGCATCCAAGAAAACCCGCTCGTTGTGAGCGGGTTTTCTTTCTAGGGCTGTAGGTGCCGCTGCAGATGGTTATTCGAGGGCGGTGATCGTCTCGTCCGTGGTTCGAACCCGGACCAATAGGGGCAACACGTGATTGACGGTCATCTCGTGGACATCGACCTCGCCGGCGGTGCAGCAATCGCTGACCACCACACACTGCACGTCTCGGTTTTTGGCGTCCCGGGCCGTGCCTTCCACGCTGCGCTGGGTGGAGATTCCGCCCACCAGGATGGTCTCGGTTCCCAGGTGACGCAGAATCTGGTCCAGGTTGGTGCCGTAGTAAGCGCTGAACCGGGGCTTCACCAGCAGGAAGTCTTCGGGCTGCATGGCCAACTCGTCGATGACATCAACTGCCGGAGAGCCCGGCAACATGGGATTGCCGCCGCCACCGCCGACGTCGGAGACGGTCTTTGGAGCGTCGGCGTTATCGGCTCTGCGGTGGGTGGTGATGTAGATGAGCGGCGTTCCGACCTTCCGGCAGTGGGCAATCATCTTCTGGAAGCTGGCCACGATGTCTTTGCGGTTATCGGGCAGCGTATAGGTGGGGCCGGGACCACCTTTGGCGATGGCGTTCACCATGTCAATGATGATGAAGGCGGTCTTCTTAGGGTCCAGCTTTAGGGCATCAGGCATTGATATTCCTCTCTTCTAGCTTGGCGAAGCCCCTTCGCCTCAAAAGTGATAATAATCGGCCGTGGCCCCGATTTCATCGGGGCTCCATGTACGCCTCCCTCTGTCACCCCGAGCCCTTCGGCTCCGCTCAGGATAAACTCCGAGAGGGGTCTCCTTACTGCTGGATTGACCCGTTGTTGTGTAACGGGATTCTTCGTCGCTCCGCTCCTCAGATGACAATTTTTGGGCAAAGCCTGGGGAGGCCCTCGATCCAGGCTAACTGGTAAAGCTCGCGGGACTGGCTAGAAACTTGGTCCGGCAGTCCAGCCCGCAGAAATACAGCCACTGACCGTCATGGAAGATACGGGTGCCCTGTTCAGGGTCCACCTCAGCGGCGCCATGGACGGTCTGCGAAGTCTGGGCCCGCGCCTGTTCCTCGTCTATCTCTTTTCCGCATACGAGGTCTTTTGCCATTGATCACTCTCCGCTATCGAGGCCGCTGATCAGCCCGGCGGCTCTTGTCGACTGAATCTGGGTTTGACTGAATGTGGGTACCGGTCCCGTTAGACCCCGTCTTTTTAGACACTCGTGGGCAGGGGCATTCCCAGCCGGACCTTCCCGGGAACGTCCAGCAGGGCTGCGGCAATCCTGGACCGGTGGTCGTAGGTCGTCCCCAGACGCATGGTCCAGGATGTGACCCGGCGGAACCACAGGTGCAGGTCGAACTCCATCATGAAACCGATGCCGCCGTGGACCACCTGGGAGGAACGCACCACTGCCTCGCACTTCTCGTTGCAGAAAGCCTTGGCCTGGGACACTTCAACCGAGGCGGGAAGGCCTTGGTCCATCTTCCACAGGGCTTCGTAGGTCAGCATCTGGCCGCCGTCAACGTGGAGAATCATATCGGCCAGCATGTGCTGTACCGACTGGAAGGCCCCGATGGGCCGTCCGAAAGCCACCCGGTTCTTGGCGTATTCGATGGCCATCTCGGCGTCTTTCCGGGCCGCGCCGACCATCTGGCAGCACAGCAACGCGGTGGCCCGGTCCAGCATCCGCTCCACGATGGGCCATCCCTGGTCCACCTCGCCCACCAAGGCCGCCCGCCCAACGCGGACTTCCTGGAAGTCCACCCGGCTCTGCTTGTCCTTGGCCAGGGTGAGCAGGGGCGTTTGGGCGACTCCGGTGCCGTTGGGGTCCACCAGGAACAGGGAGATTCCCTGGTTAGCGCCTTGGCCGGCGTTTGACACGGGAGACGTGCGGCAAGCCACCAGGCACCGCTGGGCCACGATGAAGTTGTCGACGAACATCTTGGTGCCGTTCAGCACCCAGCCGTCGCCATCGGCCTTGGCTTCCAACTGCATGGCTTCAGGTATCAGACGCGGGTCACGCTCGGTAACGGCCCAGGTGAGGACCATGTCGCCATCACTTACCGCCGGAAGTAGTTCCTGCTTCTGCTGCCCGGTCCCATCGCTGGCGACGGTGAGAGCCGCTACCACGGTGCTGTGCAAGGGGACCGGCGCCAAGACCCGTCCGACCTCTTCGAGCACCAGACCCAGGTAAGCCAGAGGCAGTCCCTGGCCGCCGTACTCTTCCGGGACCGCCAGCCCCAGCCACCCCAGTTCAGCCATCTGCTTCCAGAGGGCCGGCGGGTAGCCCAGGCCGTCGATCTCCATCTCGCGGACCATGGCCGTAGGGCATTCCGCTTCCAAGAACTCCCTGGCCACGTTCTTCAGCATCTGTTCTTCTTCGGAGGGCAATATATCCATGGTTTTCCTTGTTATCCCAGTGGATTTATCCGCATGGTCACGCCCCATTGACGTAACACTTGACGTAACGCGCAGCGTATTAACGCGGTTGTACCGCCGCCTAGCCCCTGGGCAGGCCCAGGCCACGGCGGGCCATCTGGTCGCGCATGATCTGCACGCTGCCGTGGTTGATCCCCGACTGGAACGAGCCCATCAGGTTGTGGGCGTACAGACCGTCCTCGATGGCCTCAGGAGACCCGTTCAGAAGCTGGGCGTATGGCCCCAGTATCTGGGAGATGGCCTCGGTGGTGTGAACGCCGTGCTCGGGTGCCCAGACCTTCTCGGCCGAGCCTTCGTAGGTGAACTCGCCGCCCCGTTCCACCAGGGACATGCTGCGCATGGTCATTAGGCGGCAGACCTGGGCCTCGATCCACAGTTCGGCCAGCTTGTCCCGGACCGCTGGGTCATCAGCCGGGGAATGGCCGCCGAAGTCGTTCTCCTTGACCCAGTTGACGATGTCCTCGTCGCGGCGGACCGAGATCAGATACCGGCTGGCGCCGACACGGTCCAGGTTCAGCCCCATGGCGCCCACGTACCAACCGGCGTTCTCCTCGCCCAGCATGCAGGACGCAGGAATGCGGACGTTCTCGAAGAAGGTCTCGTTGGTGCGGGCCATGCCGTAGGTGGTGCCGATTGGGGCGGGTGGGTCGCTCTGGATGGTCCACAGCGGCCGGACGGTTATTCCAGGCGTATTCATGGGTATCAGGAAGATGGAGATGCCGTGGTGCCTGGGTGCGTCGGGGTCGGTGCGGCACATCATATAGATGTGGGATGCGTAGTGGGCGGCCGAGGTGTACATCTTCTGTCCGTTGATTACGTACTCGTCTCCGTCCCGCACGGACCGGCATTGCAGTCCCGCCAGGTCGGCCCCAGCTTGAGGCTCGGTGAAACCCAGGGCGAAGATGATCTCGCCGCGGATCATCCCTGGGATGAAGTATTCTTTCTGTTCCTCGGTCCCGGCGGCAAGGATGGCCGGCGCTCCGCTTCCCGCGCCGCCCACTCCGATGCCTACCCTGGTGAACTCTTCCTCAACGATGTACTGGTCGATGCGGCTGCCGCTCTGGCCGCCGTACTCCTTGGGCCAGCTGATGCCGATCCAGCCCTTGTCGGCGACCTTCTTCACTAGGTCGCGGTACTCGGGGCCGCGGCCCCCTTCTTCGCCGCTCTCCAGTTCGTCAAGGAGTCCTTGACTGACGTTCGCGGCGATGAATTCCCGAACTTCCCGGCGCAGGTCCTCTTGTTCCGCTGTGTAACCAAAATCCATTTTGCGACTCTCCAATCCTGGGTGAAAACCGGGCTTGTAAACGTGCGACCGCTACTCATAATCACGCATTAGCCATTTTGCTGCGCCGTGGAATAGGTGTCAAGTTGAGGCAGGCGGCACGGCTAGGCGGACGGACCGGCACAATCTCTTCAGTAAAAATTAGATTCCGGAGGACGTATGCTGATTCCGAGATTTCCACGCTTTAACCAGATTGGCGACTGCCAGCAGAATGCCCAAGCCAACGACGGCAACCTGGGATGGGGTCATTTTCCCCACAATATGGGGAGGATCTCCGACATAAACGCCTACGGAATGCTCGAGCTGACCTGCGCCGATAACTAACGCGGTCATGACAAACATTACCCGGGCGACCCGCAGGATTGGATTGCGGGGCCTCCACAGCCTATAAGCAGCAAAGGCCAGAAGGAGAAAAGGAACGCCCGTGTAAAGATGCGCTAACGCATGGCTGGCTCCATCGGGGGAGTCAGAAGGATTACCGAAAATTTGATTCCCAGCGACGAACAATGCCAAGGAAGAGACAACCCATAATGTTCCTTTGTGTCGTTGCAGGACCGAGGCCCGTATTGTTCCTAATCGCAGCATGCTTGTCCACGTTCCTCTACTTACCGCCGCCAATCCTCGTCAGCTTGCATGGGTCCGAGGATTCGACGACGGTATAAGTAACCGAATGCTCCTGTGACCGCGCCCAGGATTCCTCCCGAAACGAGTCCTACATATGGGGCAACCGAAGAGGGTCGTGGATTCACGAAGGCCATGTCCTCTGTGAAAACCATTCCGGTTATTCCCCCTATAGACACCCCCAGAGTGATCCCCATGAACATCACGAAAACTACCCACACTTTCGTGGCTTTGACGAAGCCAAAAAGCACGATCGACACTACGGCGCCTGTTCCCGCCCCGATTATCGCGAACGCATATGCAACGAGTTGGCAGGTGTCGCTGTCATATCCTGGGTCTGTACACTCCGCAAAAATAAGGGCCGCCCCAACCACACCCCCCACCACCAAACCCATAACGACGCCGGGAACGACCCACGACCAACCCATTCGGATACCTCCAGACGCTTTATCTCCACCCGTTACCTAGCGTTTCTAGGACGCAGGTTAGGCCGGGTTTAGCTCCAATAATATAGGCCGCAGTTCTTCAATCAATGGAGGCAGGAATTCCTCCCAGGTGCCAACGATGCCGAAGTCGGAAGAACGGAACATCACCGCCCGGCGGTTCTGGTTCACGGAGATAATCACTCCGGCCCTCTGCAGGCCCACCGTGTGGTTGAACGCGCCCCGGATTCCCACCGCCAAGTAGACCGCGGGGGCGATGGTCCGGCCGCTGATGCCAACCTGCACCTGTTGGGGCAGCCAACCCTCGTGGGCCACGTCCCTGGTGATGGCGATGCTGGCGCCGATGGACCGGGCCATCTCCTGCACCTTGGCCAGGTTCCGGACTCCGCCGATACCCATCCCGATCCCCAATACCACCGGAGCTTTGGCCAGGATGATGCCCTCCTGGTCCTCTTGGAACTCCTCGTTCAGCAACCG
Source organism: Dehalococcoidia bacterium (assembly GCA_965237595.1). Classification (GTDB taxonomy): domain Bacteria; phylum Chloroflexota; class Dehalococcoidia; order Lucifugimonadales; family UBA3495; genus UBA9611. The sequence continues at coordinate 353,877 of CBDEFY010000004.1, forward strand.
TACATCCGGTCCATCGAAGGGAGCTGTGGGCAGTTGCTCCACGGTGACGGTTGCGCCGGGCTCTGGCGCGGCCGGCGTGAGCAGGCCGGGCCGCAGCGTCACCAGGTTGGGCAGGGTCTTGGACAGGATGGGCGCCATCACGTTGCCGCCCAAGGCCGGTTTCAGTTGCACCAGCCGCCCTTCGGCGTCTATCTCCAAGCCGATGGCGTCGCCGGTGAGACCCAATTCCAACCTGGCCGCCAACCGGGACGCCAGGTCGCGGCCGTCCGGGGTGGAGGCGAAGAGCACGGCGTAGGGATTTTCACCCTGGACGGCTCGGGCTAATGCCTGACCGACCGCCCTGCCAAACACCGGCCCGATCTGTGAGTTGTCCAGCACCAGCACCCGGTCAGCACCGTGGAATGATAGCTCTGCGATTGTGTCATCCTGCTGGGGCGCGATGAGCACGGCCACGACCTCGCTCTTGGTGAACTGGGTGAGTTCCCGTGCCTTGCCGAGCATCTCCAGGGTCACGTGGGCCAGACCTTGGCGAGTTGTCTCGGCCACCACCCAGATGCTCTTCTCATTGCTGCCGGGATACCGGGGTAGCACTGCGGGGCCGTTTTTATCGGAATCAGCCCCTGATTCGGCCGCCAGTTCGGCCAGGCGTTGTCGCAGGGCATCGGCCACCTGCTTGGCGGCGTCTTCCGGGGTAACATCTTCCAGTAGGACCCCCAGCCGGTTGGGCTCCACCAAACGAATCTCATCTACCCAGGTTGGCGAGCCCGCCGCCCCGAACTGGCTCAGGTCGCCAGAAGCCCTGGCGGGACGATCGGTCAAAAGATCAGCGCAGGTCACTTCCTCGGTTGGAATCTCTTGGGCCCGGTCCATCTGCTCTTTGTTGGGGTAGAGTTCGGGGGCCACCCCTTCGGTGACGCAAATCAGAGCAGGCAGGTCGCATTCCAGGGTCTGAAATCCCTCGTCGGTCATGCGTTCGACAATCACGGACTTTCCATCATCACTCAGGTCCAACTTCCGCACGTGGCTAACGTGAGGCAGGCCCAAGAGCTCGGCAATCTCCGGGCCTACCTGGCCCGTTTCGCCGTCGGTGCTGTTGCGGCCGCAGATAATCAGGTCGGGTTTTTCCCTCAGCAGCGCCAAAGAAAGCGCCCGGGACGTGGCCAGGGTGTCGGACCCGGCCAGGGCGCGGTCTGTGACCAGGACCGCCCGGTCGGCGCCCAGGGCCACGCAGTTGGTCAGCCCCTCGCTGGCCCCGGGCGGACCCATGGAGACGACCACCACCTCGTCGTCGGGCGACCTCTTCAATTCCACGGCCCGGACCAGTCCCAAGAGGTCGAATGGGTTGACCTCGGACGGAACGCCTTCGCGGATGATGGTCTTGGCCTCATAGTCGAACTGGATTCGCGCGATGATTGGCACGTATTTCATGCACACGGCGGTCTTCATGGATTAGCTGCGCCTCAAGATTGAATTGGCCCTCGGGCCACCTAGGTTCTTGATTATTCAGCCGCCCGGGTTTTTGAGTACTCAGTCGCTGTCCGAAACGTTGACGCCCAAAACCTCTTCCCGGACCTCCGAGGTTAGGCGCTCCAGGCGTCCGCTGATGCCAACTGGATAGCGGGGCGGGTTGTTCAGGGCCTTAAACCGGTCGTCCAGGGCGGCAAAGTCCTCCTGGAACCTGCTCTTGATCTCTTCAAGGGTGGCCGCGGGCCCGGTTCTCTGCCCGTCCTTCATAACCTCTTCCAGCACCGGCAGCCCGCCTGGGAGTTCCTCGTCTTCCAGGGCGATGATATCTTTGGCGAACCTGCCGGCGGCGTCTTTGGTCCGGAACACCTGCTTAGCGCCGGGCAGGGATACTTTATCGGTGCTGAGCTTCATCACCGGCCGTTGGTCAAAGCAGACCAGTTTGTAAGCCATGTCCGACCAAGGGGCATCCGCGGAGACTCCAGCCTTGGTGCCCACGCCGAAGAGGTCGATGGGCGCTCCGGCCTTGACCAGCGTCTCCAGCTCGTATTCGTCCAGTCCGCCGCTGGCCAGAATCTTGACGTAACCCAGCCCTGAGTCGTCCAGTATCTTGCGCACCTGGCGGCTCAGTCCATCGAAGTCCCCCGAGTCCAAGCGCACCGCCATGAGCGTTCCCCCATCGGTCTCCTTGGCCGCCTCCATCTCCTTGGCCACCTGCACCGCGTTCCAGGACCCGGCTATGGTGTCGTAGGTGTCGACAAGCAGGATGGTGCGGTCGGGAAATGACGCGGCGTAGGCCCGGAAGGCTTCAATCTCCGAGGGAAAGCTGGAGATGAATGAATGGGCCATGGTGCCGGCCGGGGGCATGCCGTAGAGACTGGCGGCCAGCACGTTGCTGGTGGAGCTGAACCCGGCGATGTAGCTGGAGCGGGCCATCTTCAGCGCGGCGTCGGTGCCCTGGGTGCGGCGGGAGGCGAAATCGGCGATGCCCCGTCCCTGGGCGGCCCAGACGCAGCGGGCGGCTTTTGTGGCCAGCATGCTCTGGAGATGGATCTGGTTGATGATGAAGGTCTCGGCAAGTTGGGCTTCGATTATGGGCGCGGTCACTTCCACCGCCGGTTCGTCGGTGAAATACAGCCGTCCCTCGGGAATCGCCCGGACGCTGCCGGTGAACCGTACGCCCCGGAGGTATTCCAGGAAGTCCTCGGCGAAGATGCCCGTGGCCCGTAGGTAATCGATGGCCCAGCCGCTGAAGTTCAGGTTGGAGAGGTAGTCCAGCACGTCTTCCAGCCCTGCGGAGACGAAATAGGCGCGGTTGGGCGGGTAAGTGCGAGTGAACAGGCTGAAGGTGGCCGTGGCCGACATCCCCTGGCGAAAGAACGCCTGGGACATGGTCAACTCGTAGAGGTCGGTGAACAAGCCCAGGTCTTCTCCGGGCAGGGGTAACTTAGATGCGGTCATCGAATCCGTAACTGGGCGAGGGGTTGTGCGATAGGTTAAGGGATATTATGTTGGGGTTCCGAAGACGATGTCAACCAAGTTTGAGCGTGGGTCACGCCTACGATCAAACCGGCCCGGCGATGCGGCTCTTCTTGACACGGTGACTGGCCCTTAGTAACATTTATTCAACTCAAAGACCGACTTAAAAATCGAAAGGCAACTCAGAAACCCTTATCCAGAACGGCAGAGGGGACGGCCCTGTGAAGCCTGGCAACCGGTCCCGGTCCGTTAAGGCGGGCGGGGATACGGTGCTAATTCCGGCGTCTGGCACTGGTAAAACGGCGTCAGACGATAGATGAGGGGGGCTCAGAGTTTCTGTGAGCTTCTCTGTCGAGAAGCTTTTTTGATGTTTAAGACCTGCCCGGTAATTCCAGTTAGAGCCTCCGGCCAGAATCTCCAGTCGAAGTCCTGGGAGCATATCCGGTGAACGAGATCCGACCCATAGAGTGGTCCAACGGCACCCTCAGGTTGCTGGACCAGACCCGTCTTCCATCCGAAGAAGTGATGGTGGAGGCGAACGGGTATCTGGAGGCCGTGGACGCCATCAAAGAGATGCGCGTGCGCGGCGCGCCGGCCATCGGGGTCACCGCCGCCTACGCCGTTGCCATGGCGGCCCGGGAGTTGGACTCCCCTGGCCCCAGCGCCTTGGACCGGGACACGTTCTTGCAGCGATTGGCTGAGGCTGGCGCAGAGATCAAAGCCGCCCGGCCCACCGCCGTGAACCTGATGTGGGCGGTTGACCGGATGATGACGGTGGCGGAGTCCAAAGCCGATACAACGAGGATCAAAGAGCGGCTGTTGGAAGAGGCGGTCCTGATTGAACAGGAAGACGAAGCGGTGAACCGCCGGATGGGCAGCCACGGCAAGGGACTCATGCCCGATGGCGGTTCGGTCCTGACCCATTGCAACGCCGGCGCCCTGGCGACGGCCGGCTTTGGCACGGCGGTGGGCGTCATCAGGGCCGGTTGGGAAGACGGCAAACGGTTCAAGGTGTTCAACACCGAGACCCGCCCCTTCCTTCAGGGCGCCAGGCTGACCGCCTGGGAGTTTAAGAAGCTTGGAATACCGTCCACCTTGGTGGTGGACTCGGCGGCAGGCATGCTAATGCGCCGGGGAGAGATTGGCTGCGTCATCACCGGGGCCGACCGGATCGCGGCCAACGGGGACACCGCCAACAAGATAGGCACCTACACCCTAGCGGTGCTGGCCAAAGAGAACGGAATCCCGTTCTACGTCGCCGCTCCAACCAGCACAGTGGACCTGAGCCTCGACACCGGAGACGAGATTGAGATTGAACAGCGCGCCCAGAGCGAGGTGACCGAGTTCCGCGGCGTGCCCGTGGCCCCGGACGGCGTCGAGGCCCTGAATCCGGGGTTCGACGTGACGCCCGCCAAATACGTGAGCGCCATAATCACCGAGGCTGGGGTGGCCCGCCCGCCATTTATAGAGAGTCTGGACTTGGCAGTAAGGTCGGTCCGATAGACGCCAGATGAGCACGAAACCGGATGCGACAACGAGAGCGACAATAGGGGTTCTTGGCGGCAGCGGTCTCTATGAGATGGACGGTATGACCGGTGTCGAATTCGTGAATGTGGACACGCCCTTCGGTAAGCCCAGCGACGCCGTCGTCTTGGGGGACCTGGACGGGGTGAGGGTCGCCTTCCTGCCGCGGCACGGCCGGGGGCACCGGTTCAACCCTTCCCACATACCGGCCCGGGCCAATATATACGCCCTGAAGTCTTTGGGGGTGGAGCGGATTATCTCCGTGAGCGCCGTGGGCAGCCTGAAGGAAGAATTCGCTCCCTTGGACCTGGTGGTTCCCAACCAGTTGATCGACCGCACCAGGCTGAGGGAGAGCACTTTCTTCGACACCGACGTGGTGGTGCACGTGGCGATGGCGGACCCGTTCTGCGCCCACACCAGCCAGGTGATCCACCAAGCGGCCCAGCAGTTGGACATCACGGTCCATCCGGGCGGCACCCTGGTGGTGATGGAAGGGCCCGCCTTCTCCACCAGGGCCGAGTCGTTCATGTACCGCTCTTGGGGAGCAGACATAATCGGCATGACCGCACTTCCCGAGGCCAAGCTGGCCAGGGAAGCTGAGATGTGTTACGCCACCATGGCCTGGATCACCGACTACGACTGTTGGCACCAGGGGTCGGAATCGGTCACGGTAGAGATGGTGGTCGCCAATCTGCAGAAGAACGTGGCGACATCCAAGGCATTACTGCGGCAGGTGATTCCCGCCCTGGGCGGCGAGCGCAATTGCCCCTGTGAATCGGCCCTGCGGGACGCGATCATCACCCGAAAAGAGGAGATCCCGGAGGACCTGAAACGAAAACTTGCCCCGGTCACGGGGAGATATTTAAGCTAGGGACCGGCGAGGTCCAGGAGGTTTCCAATGCCTAGACAAGACCCAGGCGAGCCATATTTCCGCGTAGATTCCAACGAAGGCCGGTCGATTGTTGACGCAGATCCCGAGGGCACACTAGTGGTCGACGTTAGGCGGGACGACGAATGGGTAACCGGACACGTAACGGGAGCGATTCACGTTCCAGTGGACGATCTTACTGACCGGATGGACCAGATACCCACCGACAAGAAAATTTTATTCATCTGCGCTGCCGGAGTGCGGAGCGGACTGGCCTGCGAGATGGCCGCATCCATGGGTTATGAAACAGCGAATCTCTACAACATCGAGGACGGGACTCCTGCCTGGATCTCGGGAGGCCATCCCACGTCCTACGGTGATGAGTCCTGAGCTTGGGGTACCGCACCTTGGGAAGAATGACGCATACATCTCACCCCCACTCTAACTCTCCCCCTGCAGGGGGAGAGAAAAGGTCCCTTCCCCCTCGCAAGGGGGAAGGTTAGGATGGGGGCGTTGCTCAGAGCATAAATTCCATCTGTACGAGGTACCAGCAACCAAATATTTAGTCAATCAAATGCGGGCCCGGTGAACCAAAACCGGACGCAAGGAGAACAATTTGGCATCACAACAGGCCAAAGGGGACGTTAAGGACCTGTCCCTGGCTAAAGACGGAGTCAACAAGATTGAATGGGCCGGAAGGGAGATGCCCGTGGTGAAACTGATCCGGGAGCGCTTCGCCAAAGAGAAGCCCTTGGCCGGAGTGCGCCTGTCCGCCTGCCTGCACGTGACCAGTGAAACGGCCAACCTGGCCATCGCTCTGCGGGACGGAGGCGCCGAGGTCACCCTCTGCGCCAGCAACCCCTTGAGCACCCAGGACGAGGTTGCCGCGGCTTTGGTACAGGAGTACGGAATCCCGACCTACGCAATCAAGGGCGAAGACGACAAGACTTATTACGAACACTTGGGCGCGGCCCTGGACGTCAAACCCCAGATGACCATGGACGACGGCGCCGACCTGCTGACCCTGCTCCACACCCAGCGCTCGGAACTGCTATCCGATGTCATCGGCGGCACTGAAGAGACCACCACCGGCATAATCCGGCTGACCGCCATGGCCGCCGAAAATCAACTCAAGTACCCGGTCATCGCCGTCAACGACGCCGAGACCAAGCACTTCTTCGACAACCGTTACGGCACCGGCCAGAGCACTCTGGACGGCATCACCCGGGCCACCAACATCCTGTGGGCCGGGCGGCGCACAGTAGTGTCGGGATACGGCTGGTGCGGCCGTGGCGTCGCCTCACGGGCGAAGGGCATGGGCGCCCACGTCATCGTCTGCGAGACCAACCCGGTGCGCGCCCTGGAAGCAGTCATGGACGGGTTCACGGTCATGCCGAGCTTGGAAGCCGCCAAGGTCGGCGAGGTGTTCATCACCGTCACCGGTGGGCTTCACGCTATCGGCCGGGAACACATCCAAGTCCTGGCCAGCGGGGCAATCCTCTCCAATAGCGGCCACTTCAACGACGAGATAGACATTCCGGCCTTGAAGGAGTTGTCCGCTTCCAGCCGTGAATTACGGCCTTTCGTCGAAGAATACACCATGAAAGACGGACGGCTGATTTATCTGTTGGCCGAAGGGCGGTTGGTCAACTTGTCCGCCGCTGAGGGCCATCCTTCCGCGGTGATGGACATGAGCTTCGCCAACCAAGCGTTGTCTGCCGAATATCTCCTCAAGAAGAAAGGCAAACTCGACATCGGTGTCCACGTCGTGCCCCCGGATATGGACGCGGAGATAGGCCGTCTCAAGCTACACTCCCTGGGCATCAGCATCGACACCCTATCCGATGCCCAAAAGAGATACCAGGAGAGTTGGCAGAAAGGCACCTAGCCTGAAACAAACTAGAAGCCGGGCAACGGGGCTCGGAATAGCCCCGGTCCACGATAGGAGAAATACAGAAATATGCCAATGTTATTCCACGAATCACCGAAATACCTGCTGACCTCGGAATCGGTAACCGAGGGGCACCCGGATAAGCTCTGCGACCAGATCTCCGACGGCATTCTGGACGCGGTACTAACGAGCGACCCCATGGGCCGCGTGGCCTGCGAAACCGGCGTTACCAACGGTCTGGTCATCGTCATGGGTGAGATTACCACCAGCTCCTACGTGGACGTGCCCAAGATTGTCCGCGATACCCTGGCCAAGGCTGGGTATACCAACTCCGACTACGGCATCGACGCCAAGAGTTGCGGAGTGACCGTCTCCATCCAGGAGCAGTCCAGAGACATCAGCGAAGGCGTCACCACTGCCCTGGAACAACGGGGCGATGCGGCTGAAGAGGCCATGCTCCAGACCGGCGCCGGCGACCAGGGAATGATGGTCGGATTCGCTTGTAACGAGACCCCGGAGCTGATGCCCCTTACCGTCAGCCTTTCCCATCGCTTGGTCGAACAACTGGCCTTGGTCCGGAAAGAGGGCATCCTCCCCTACCTCCGGCCCGACGGAAAGTCCCAAGTGACCGTTGAATACCGCCACGGCGTCGCCGCCAGAGTAGACGCGGTGGTCATCAGCGCCCAACACGGCCCGGATGTCACCAATGAAAAGATCGAGAAAGACATTACCGAGCACGTAATCAAAAAGATCATCCCTGGCAACCTGCTTGATTCGGACACCAAAATCTTCGTGAACCCCAGCGGGCGGTTCGTCATCGGCGGTCCCGCCGGCGACACCGGACTTACCGGCCGGAAGATCCTGGTCGACACCTACGGCGGCATCGCCCGCCACGGCGGCGGCGCCTTCTCGGGCAAGGACCCGACGAAGGTGGACCGCTCGGCAGCCTATGCCGCCCGGCACGTCGCGAAGAACCTGGTCGCAGCCGGTTTGGCCGACCGTTGCGAGGTGCTGGTGTCCTACGCCATCGGCGTGGCCACTCCCATCTCGGTGGCGGTTGAAACCTTCGACACCAACAAGGTCGACAGCGAGACAATCCACGCCCTGGTGGCCAAACACTTCGACCTGCGCCCTGCGGCAATCATCCGGGACCTGGACCTGCGCCGGCCCATCTACCAGGCCACGGCCGCCTATGGCCACTTCGGCCGGGAGAGCCTCAACCTCACCTGGGAGCGCACGGAAAAGGCGGAAGCCCTGCGCAAGGACGCTGGTCTCTAGCCTTTTCCAATATCAGCAAACGGCGCAACAAATGGGGCTTTTGGGGGCCTTTACGGCTCGACCAAATGCCCCATTTTTCTTATGCTGTTGGCATGCGGCGCATGAGGCGGCGCGCCGGGGAGGAACTTGGTTGACAGACATCAGATTCGGAACAGACGGATGGCGCGCCCTGATTGCCGACGAGCTCACCTTTGAGAACGTGGCCCGTTGCGCTCAGGGCCTCTGCGCCTACCTGAAAGAAGTGGGCACCGCAGACCGGGGACTGGTTGTGGGCTACGACACCAGGTTCCTATCTCCCGAGTTCGCCGAAACCGTGGCCGGGGTGTGCTCAGCCCAGGGAATCAAGGTTTTCCTGGCCAATAAGTCCGCCCCAACCCCGGTGCTGAGCTACAACGTGCTGCATCACCAGGCTGCCGGGGCGGCCATCATCACTGCCAGCCACAACCCCAGCCAATGGAACGGGTTCAAGTTCAAACCCGAATACGCAGGCAGCGCCACCCAAGAGATAACCGACCGTCTGGAAGAGTGCATCGCCCAGACCGCCGTCCCGACTAAAGTCGGGACTCATAGCGTCTCTGAGGGCCGCAACAGTGGCCTTATCGTGGACTTGGACCCGTCGCCACCGTATCTGGAGCGGATCGCCTCTCTCGTGGACCTGGCCGCAATCAAGGGCGCTGGGCTCGATGTAGTCGTGGATTCCATGTACGGGGCCGGCGGCGGGTACTTACCCTCCCTCTTGGAAGGCGGCAAGACCACCGTGAGAGAGCTCCACGGCCACCGTAACCCGGCGTTTCCCGGCATGGACCAACCTGAGCCCATCGCCCACAATCTGACCGAGATTTCGTCCCTCATCACCAAAGAGGGCGCATCGGTGGGAATCGCCCTCGACGGCGACGCCGACCGGGTGGGTATCATCGACGAGCAGGGCAGCTTCGTCACCACCCTGGACACCTTCTCTATCCTGGCCCAATACCTGTTGGAGCAGAAACAGCAGCGGGGCGCGTTGGTTAAGGGCGTGACATCTTCCATCGCCCTCAACAAACTGGGCGAGGCCTACGGGGTGGACGTACACGAGATGCGGGTAGGTTTCAAGAACATCGGCCCCAAGATGACCGAGGTGGATGCTCTGATGGCCGGGGAAGAAAGCGGCGGGTTCGCTTTCCGGGGCCACATCCCCGAGCGCGACGGCATCCTCAGCGGGCTGTATTTCCTGGAGTACGTGGCCACCACCGGTGACAGCCCTACTCAGTTACTGCGGCGGCTGACCAGCAAAGTCGGTCCCCACTCCTACCACCGGCGGGACATCGTATTCCAGCAGTCGGACCGGGAGAGGATACATCAAAGATTGAACATCGCCGACCTAACCGAGATTGCCGGCATCCAGATACTCGATTCGGACTCCATCGACGGCCGAAGGTTCCTAGTGGAAGACGGATGGCTGGCGGTGCGGTTCTCCGGCACCGAGCCATTGCTGCGGATCTACGCTGAGGCCGCCACTCCGGAGCTGGTGAACAAGCTGTTGGATGGGGCCATGGAGTACTTGGAAGTGTAGTGCACCAGCAACCAGAAGAATCCCTCCACCTCGAAGGGGCATGCCTCAAAATGTCATTCTGAGGCGTCAGACGAAAAATCCCGTTGCTAACGTAGTAGGACTGACCGAGAACAAAGAGACCCCTCGGTCCACTCTGGGTGACACCAGGTGACCTACGTTGAGCAATGCACAAACAGTTATTATCACCTTTGAGGAAACCACCTTCGATGGTGAAGGTCAGCACGGGGGCGTCTACCCTCAAATGGAGAATGTTCCGCTATTCCTAACGCCGTAAAGACCGAAAGGCCCCGGATAAATCCGGGGCCTTTCGGTCTCTGCCTTTGGGTTGAGTTAGGAGACGGTCTTTACCGTTTGGTGTACTGGGGCGCTCTGCGGGCCCGCTTGAGACCGTACTTCTTGCTCTCTTTGATGCGGGCGTCCCGGGTGATGAGGCCGGCCCTGCGGAGGTTTATTTTGAGGCTGGCGTCGTAAACCACCAAAGCCCTGGCGATGCCGTGCCGGATGGCCTCAGCTTGTGAGTTCACTCCACCGCCGGCGACTTTAACCACCACACGGAACTTGTTCACGGTGTCGCTGATGCGGAAAGCCTCGTTGATGGTTTTCTGCCACGGGGCCCAGTTGAAGAACTCGTCCATGGGCTTGCCGTTGACCAGGATGGGCCCGCCGTCGTCCAGGTATAGACGTACTCTGGCGATGGAGGTCTTACGCTTGCCGGTGCCGTAGTAATAGGTCTGGTTGGCTTCAGCTTGTACCAAGGTAAGTTCTATCCTCCATCCGATACGGGGGTTCCGGCCGCTACGGGGGTTCCGGTTACTTGAGCCTCATGGGGATGGTCCGGGCCGCTGTAAACCTTGAGCCGGCGCATCATCTGCCGTCCCATGTGATTCTTGGGCAGCATGCCTTTTACCGCTAACTCCAGCACCCGGTCTGGCCGGGACTTCATCATCTCCCTGAGGCGGAACGTCTTGAGGTTTCCCACGTACCCGCTGTGCCGGTAGTACATCTTCTGGTCCAATTTGTTCCCGGTAACCCGCAGATCGGCCGCGTTGGTCACCACCACGAAATCTCCGGTGAGGGCATTGGGGGTATAGGCGGCTTTGTCCTTGCCTTGGAGGGCGATGGCGATGTTCCGCGCCAGGCGGCCCAGAGTTTGACCTTGGGCGTCAATCACGCGCCACCTTTCGGCGGTCTCACCAGGCTTGGCAAAGTATGTGCTAGTTCGTTTCATCTTCCACTTTTCCGGTGTTGGGTCCGATTCTTATGGGACTCGGGTATTTTACACTAATTAAACAGAGCCCGTGGGCAGGAAGCAGAGGAGTCTCGCCTGCGGCGCCTGCCAGCGCCTGAGTCACCCGCTCCAATGGGTATTTTCCTCTTCCTATCTCCGTCAGTAGTCCGTTAGCTTTCCTTATCTGCTGCTTCAAGAAGCCGTTGGCTTCACACTCAATCACTATGCTGTCTCCGACCCTTTCCACTTCCCAACGCTTCACATCCCTGACCGCGCTACGGTCTTTGGGGTGTCCCACAGCCAGAGCCCGGAAATCGTGGGTCCCCACCAGGAGTTGGGCCGCCTCCGCCATCTTCTCGGTGTCCAGACACTCCTTTATCCAGAGTTGAGTGTGCCGCCGCAACGGCGAGGGCGCAGGCCGGTTCAATATACTGTATTGGTAGGTCCTGCTCAGGGCGCACCGCCGGGAATCGAACACTTCGTCAACCCGGTAAGCCTCAAGGACATTGATGTCCTCGGGCAGGTGAAAGTTCATCGCGGGCGCGAATCTTTCCAGGGGATGCCGGGTGCTGGTCAGGAAGTCGACCACCTGGCCTTTGGCATGGGCCCCGGAATCAGTGCGGCTGGCGCCCCTGATCCTGGTCTCCTGGCCCGTGAACCGGGCCAGGGCCTTTTCCAACTCCCCTTGTATGGTCGCCTGGCCGACTTGTAGTTGGAAACCGGCGTACTTCGTTCCCTGGTATTCAACTAGAAGGGCGGCCCGCCAAGGGTGCCCGCCCGTTCCTCTGTCTGACTCGACGTCTGGGTTATGGACTTTGCCTTCTTCTATCTAACTAATACCTCTGATACCTGCTGCACTAGACCAACTCGATGATTGCCATCTCCGCGGCGTCCCCGTTGCGCGGTCCTAATTTCATGATCCTGGTGTAACCGCCGGCGCGTTGGGAGTAACGGACGGCAACGACGTCGAACACCTTTTTGACCACGCCGGTGTTGGGAACTTGGGCCAGGGCCAATCGGCGGTGATGCAGACTCCCCTTCTTTCCGTGGGTGATTAGTTTCTCCGCCATCACCCGGGTTTCCTTGGCCTTGGCCAAGGTGGTGGTGATGCGTTCGTGGGTGATAAGTTCCGCGACCAAACCCCGCAACAATGCAACGCGTTGGTCCCGGTACCGGCTGAGTTTCCTGCCGGCAATTCTGTGGGAGGCCATGGCTAACTGTCCTGCCCTTCGTCGTCGCCGGTCTCACCGTCATCGCCGCTGGCGTCTTCGTCCAAGTATTCGCCCGGGTCTTCAACGGACATACCCGGAGCTTCAGCAGACGAGCCGGACGCCACTTCATCGCCGCCCATGAGTTCACCCAGGTCTTCGGGCGAGATGTCGGGCACGGTGCCCTCGGCGCCGTCCGACGGATCAGTGACACCGTGTTCGGCCAGTTTCTCTTGTAATTCGACCAGAGATTTCTCGCCGAAGTTGCGAATCTTGAGCAACTCGTCGTCGGACATCTCCAGCACTTCGCCCACTTTCGAGATGTGGGAACGTTTCAAGCAGTTGAGCGTCCGTGGAGACAATTCCAATTTCTCGATGGGCGTCTGGTAAATCTCCGGCGAAACGACCAGAGGCGCCCGGTCGGTGCCCTCCTCAGCAACCCTGTTGAGGTTGCTGAACAGGAAGAAATGGTTCACCAGGTTTTCCGCCGCCTGTTGGATTGCTTCCACAGCCTTGATGGTGCCGTCGGTCCAGACCTCCATCACCAGACGCTCGTAGTCCGTGACTTGGCCGACCCTGGTGCGCTCAACATTGTAGTTGACTTTGCGCACGGGGCTGAAAACTGCGTCCACGGGCAAGACGCCCACGGGCAGGTTGGCGGTCCCATCGCTCTGGACCGCAGGTTGGTAACCCACGCCCTGCTCGACGTTGAACTCGATGGACAGATGGGCATCATCGGAGTCTAGGGTCGCCAGGTGCAGCTCGGGATTCACAATCTCGAAGTCGCTGGACGTGGAGATGTCCCCCGCGCACACCCGGCCTTCACCCGTGACGTCCAGGCGCATCTTCCCTGCCCGGTCCGACTGGGAGCGTATCCGGATGCGCTTGACGTTGAGGAGGAGTTCCATGACCTCCTCTTTGACGCCGGGAATGGCGGTGTATTCGTGGACCACGTCATCAATCTTCACCCACGTGATGGCGCTGCCGTTGGTGGAACTGAGCAGTATCCTCCGGAGAGGGTTCCCAATGGTCAGCCCAAAACCGCGCGGCAACGGCTCGACGGCCACCTTGCCGTAGGTGTCTTCTGATTCCATGACCCGGATGTCGGGTTTTATTGTTTCTGCGCCAGCCTCCGGCGTACCCGGAGTTAGAATTAAGGTGTCCAACATGGACCAACTACCTCGAATAAAACTCTACGATTAGCCTTGAATCTACTATTGCCTGCAGGTCTTCATCGGCAGGCAAGGACACGACGGTACCGGCCATTTCACCCTGGTCCAGGCTCATCCAAGCGGGAACGGGCCGCTTGGGTATCCCGTCGATACGTCGCGCATAAAAGTCGGTCCCTTTATCCGTTTCCTTCCAGGAGATTACGTCTCCGGGCTTGACCAGATAGGAGGGCACGTCCGTCTTGAGGCCGTTGACCCGGAAGTGGCCGTGGAGCACAATCTGCCGGCCCTGTTTCCTGGAGTCGGAGAAGCCCAGTTGGAACACCACATTGTCCAGACGGCGCTCCAACGTACGCAGCAGGTTCATTCCGGTCACTCCCGGGGTGTTGAACGCGTCGGTCATGTAGCGGCGGAACTGGCCTTCCAGGACGCCATAGATGTACTTGGCCTTCTGCTTTTCCAGCAGGTGCACGGCGTAGTCCGAGGGCCTTCTGCGGCGGCGGGACACGTCGCCGGGGGGGTTGCGGCGCTTTTCAAAGGCGCAGCGGGGCGTGAAACACTTGTCGCCCTTCAGGAATAGCTTTTCACCGGACCGCCGGCAGAGGCGGCAGGAGGGTCCTGTATATCTTCCCATCGGTTTGGAGTTACACTCTCCTTCGTTTTGGCGGGCGGCACCCGTTGTGGGGGATGGGTGTCACGTCCCGGATACTGGTTACGAATAGTCCTGCACCCTGCAGAGAGCGGATGGCTGCCTCCCGTCCCGCGCCAGGCCCCTTGATGAGCACGTCTATCTGGCGAAGGCCTGAGTCCATACCCTTGCGGGCTGCCTGCTCCGCAGCACGCTGGGCGGCGAAGGCGGTGCCCTTGCGGGAACCCTTGAAGCCAACGGTCCCGGCGCTGGCCGAGGCAATCACGTTGCCCTGTGGGTCAGTAAGGCTCACTAACGTGTTATTGAACGTGGAGTAGATATACGCCCGTCCCTGGGGCACAGAGAGGCGCTCGCGGCGCCTGGTCCTGGGTCTAGCCATAAATTATTCTCACTCAACTCGAACTGCTTACTTCTTCCCACCGGTGCGCCTGCCGCGGCCGGCAACCGTGCGGCGAGGGCCCTTGCGGGTGCGGGCGTTGGTCTTGGTGCGCTGACCTGCCACAGGCAGGTTCCTGCGGTGGCGCGAACCCCGGTAGGAGCCAATCTCAATCAACCGGCGAATGTTCTGGTTGACTTCCCGGCGAAGGTCGCCTTCCGAGATGTAGTCTCGGTCCACCAGTTCCCTGATGCGGTCGACTTGCTCGTCGGTTAGCTCATTCATCCGCGGGGGAATGACCGGGTCCAAGTCGGCTTTGATCAGGATCTCTTGGGCAATCTTGGGGCCTATGCCATAGATGCTTCGGAGGGCTACGTGAGCCCTCTTCCGGTCAGGAACGTCTACTCCAGCGATACGGACCACTCCGGACCTCCTTTAACTGTCCCCGTCTACCTAAATAAAGTTTCTGGTTAACCCTGCCGTTGGGAGTGCCTGGGGTTGGAACAGATTATCCTGACCACGCCCTTGCGCTTGATGACACGGCAGTTGTTACACCTGGGTTTAACCGATGCTGATACTTTCACGACTAACGCCCTTGAGCTACTTGAACCTGGGCTATTTGAATCGGTAGGTTATGCGGCCCCGGGTCAGGTCGTATGGAGAGAGCTCCACCAACACCCGGTCGCCGGGCAACACCCGGATAAAGTGCATTCTGATTTTGCCGGAGACGTGGGCCAAAACCTCGTGGTCGTTGGGTAATTCCACGCGGAACATACCGTTGGGCAGGGCCTCCTTTACGCTGGCCTCCACCTCGATCGCCTGTTTCTTTGCCATAAGTCCTCTTGAATTCGGATTTGTGTCCGCCCCGGGATTCACGCCGGGACTAGCTATGGACGGTCAGGATCTCCGGTCCGTCCTCGGTTATTGCTATTGAATGTTCGAAGTGGGCCGACAGTTTGCCGTCGGCGGTAATCACGGTCCACTCATCATCCTGTATCTTGGTATGCCAGTCCCCCATGTTGAACATGGGCTCGATGGCGATGCACATCCCAACGCGGAGCAATGGGCCCATGCCCGCCTGCCCATAGTTGGGCACCTGGGGGTCCTCGTGCAGGAACCGGCCTACGCCGTGTCCCACGAACTCCCGCACCACGCCGTAGCCCCGGATCTCGCCGTAGCCCTGCACCGCGGCGCCGATGTCTCCGATCCGGCCACCGGGCAGGGCCGCCTTGATGCCCTCTTCCAGGCCTAGACGAGTGTCATCCATCAAGGCGGTCACTTCCGGCGCCACTTGGCCCACCGCTATGGACACCGCAGCGTCGCCAATCATGCCTTCAATCGTCGCCCCTACATCTACCTTGACGATATCGCCTTCTCGAAGCACCCGTTTGCCAGGAATCCCGTGGACAATCTCTTCATTCACCGATGTGCAGATGCTGGCTGGGAACCCCCGGTAACCCATAAACGTGGGTTTGGCGCCCTGCCGGGTAATCTCTTTGTACGCAATCTTGTCCAGGTCCTTGGTGGTTATTCCCGGTTCCACCGAGGCCTTTAAAAGGTCAATCGCCGCGCCTACAACCGCCCCCGCACGGCGCATAGAATCTAGCTCCTGGGGAGACTTAATCGTAATCCCCCCCGAGTAGATGGACGCCGAGTTGGAAGCGGTCTCATGTTTTCGGCCGCGATTCACTTTGTGTATTCTACTCCCGATTGATTTCCTTGGGAACCCGATGGATTATAACTATTATTCGACTCTGCCGCACCGTTTAGGCGCCCAAGGCCCCCATGACCTGTCTGTTGACCTCATCAACGGTGTTGTCGCCCGGGATGTCCACCAAGACCCCCCGTTCCCGGTAGAAGCCGAGCACAGGAATGGTTTCCTCGTTATAGACCTCGATCCGTTTTTTTACCGTCTCCGGACTGTCGTCGTCCCGCTGGTAGAGTTCCCCGCCGCATTGGCCGCACTTCTTGGCGGCGGCGTCCTCGCCTTCAACCATGGAGTAGGGCGCCTGGCAGTCGCGGCAGACTAACCGGCCGCCCAACCGGCGCAGCAACTCCGGTTTGGAGACGTCGAGATGAATCACCTTATCCAGGTCCCGGGATTTGGCAGCCAATGCCTCCTCCAGTGCGTGGGCCTGGTTGGGGTTCCTGGGGAACCCGTCCAGGATGAACCCTTCGTCGTTCGGGACGGACATCACCTTGTCCAGAATGATGTCGATTGTCACTTCGTCGGGGACCAATTCCCCCTTGTTCAAGTACTCCTTGGCCCGCAGGCCAAGGGGCGTTCCCTTTCCCAGGTGGTGACGGAATAGGTCTCCCGAACTGATGTGGGCAACTTTCAACCGGTCCCGCAGCAGTTGGGCCTGGGTGCCTTTCCCGGCGCCGGGGGGCCCAAACAACACCAATCTAAGTCCCTGGGCCATGCTATCTCAGGAACCCCTCGTAATTGCGCATCATCAACTGCGCCTCAAGTTGGCGCAGGGTATCCAGGCCGACTCCGACCATAATCAGTAGGCTGGTGCTGCTGAGAGATATTGCTTGAACATCAGTGATGAGCGACGCGATATAGGGCATGATGGCGATCGTGCCCAGGAAGAGGGCCCCGCCCAATGTAATACGCACAATCACCCGGTTCAGATAATCCTGGGTGGGTTTGCCGGGGCGAATGCCCAGCACAAAACCGCCGTTCTTCTGGAGATTCTCAGCCAGTTGCTGTTGGTTGAACACCACCATGGTATAGAAGAAAGTGAAAATCACCACCAGCACGAACACCATCACCCAATAGAGGGGCGAGGTGGGTATCAACAGGTCGGCGAAGAAGTTGGCCACGTCGCCAACCCAAGTGGTGTTGGTGGCGAAGTAGGTTGCGATGGTGCCGGGCAAAATCACGATGGAAAAGGCAAAGATCAGAGGAATCATGCCCGCCGAATTTATACGCAATGGTAGATAGGTGGCACCGCTTTGCCGGTACATCCTGCCGCCCCGGAAGATGCTGCGGCCGTACTGCACCGGGATGCGGCGGTGGGCCTCGTTGAACATGACGATACAGGCGATGATCAGCACGCCGATTATGGCGAAGAAACCGATGCCCAGCACATTGTCCCGGTCCAAGAAGCCTTGAGTCAGCAGTCTGGGGAATCCAGCCACGATTCCGGCGAAGATTATCAGGGATATTCCGTTTCCGATGCCCCGCTCGGTAATCATCTCCCCCAGCCAGACCAAGAACATGGTCCCGGCGGCGATGGAGAACAGGGCCGCGATGGTGGGTAAGAGAGCATCGCCGGAGAAACCAACATCGGCTATGACGTTGCTCTGCTCAAGAAGGACCAGTTGACCATATCCCTGGGCAAAGGCGATGGGGATGGTAATCCAGTGGGTAATCCGGTTCATCTTGGCCCGGCCAGCCTCGCCTTCACGGGACATTTCCTGCAACGAGGGGATGACCGGAGTCAGCAACTGGATAATGATGGACGATGTGATATAGGGGAAAACACCCAGGGCCACGATGCTCATGCGGCTCAGGGCTCCGCCGCTGAACAGGTCCAAGAAGCCCAGGAGTTCGTTGTTCCTGAAAAGGTTGTCCAGCGCTACCTGGTCAATACCGGGAAGGGGGATGTGGGCAACGAACCGGTATAGGGCCAGGATGGCCAGCGTGAACAGTATCTTGGCCCGCAGATCAGGCAGGCTGAAGGCATCGATCGCCGCCTGAATCAGCTTGGGGAATCTGCCGGCCTGGGCCTCGGCGGATATCATTAAGCCGGGCTCTCCTCCGCCGTACCCTTCGCCGCTTCTATCTTGTCTTTAGCAGAGCGGGTGAATTTGGCAGCTACCACGGTCACGGCTTTACTAATCTCTCCATCACCAACAACCTTCACCGGCTGGTTTAGGTTCCGCAAGTAGCCCTTCTCCAGAAGGAGTTCCGGGGTGATACGCTCGCCATCGTCAAATTTGTCCAGGGTCTCCAACTTGACCAAGGAGTAATACGTCTTGAATTTGTTGTGGAAGCCCCGCTTCATGGGCAGTCCCTTGATCAAGGGCAACTGGCCACCCTCGAACCAAACGGGCGACCCGCCGCCGGAGCGGGATTTTTGTCCCTTCATGCCCCGCCCCGCGGTGCTTCCCTGGCCTGCCGCGTCGCCGCGGCCAATGCGTTTTCTTTTTTTTCTGGCTCCCTTGGCTGGGGCCAGTTCATGTTCCATCATATAGCGAGCCTTACGAAAGCTGTTACGCCCTTCAAGTTGATTGTAGCTGCGTCATGCCTGGCGGTAAACGGTTTGGTGGTTGTCATAATGCCGGTTTAACGGCAATCCTGTACCCGTACCTCCCCGTTTCAATTGGAAAGGAACCGCCCCAGCTTGGCGGGCCAGCTAGGCTTCTTCTACCTTCACCAAGTGGCTGACTTTGTTCACCATGCCGAGTATGGTCGGTGAGTCCTGATGGACCACGGAATGGTGCAAGCGCCGCAGCCCCAGTGACTTGATGATCCGCCGCTGTTTCTCCGTGCGGCCGATTGCGCTTTTCGTCCAGGTAATCTTTATTTCCGCCATAATGTGTCGACCCGTAGTTCCGATTGGGGGAGCGGTCCTAATTCCCCCTCAGGCATCTCGTCCTTCCATAATTGCGGCTATGTCTTCCGGCTCTTGTTCTGCCTTGGGTTCCTCTTTAGTTGGAATGGGACGGCCCAGGCGGCGGGCCAACTCCACCTCGGGGTCCTTCAACTGCCGCAGAGCTTCCATGGTCGCGTAGACGATGTTGATGGGATTCCGAGAGCCCAATGACTTTCCGACAACGTCTTTCACGCCGCCCAGTTCCAAGATGGCGCGCATGGCGCCGGCGGCAATGACTCCGGTCCCCTCCCGGGCAGGCTTGATCAGCACAATGGTCGCGCCCTTCTTGACCGTAATCTGCTGGGGAATGGTGCTTCCGCGCAAGGGGATGGTGACCATGTCCCGCCGGGCGACGGCATTGCCTTTTCTGACCGCGTCTGGAATGACCAGCGCCTTGCCCAGGCCAACGCCCACCTGGCCCTGGCCATCTCCCACTACGACCAGCGCATTGAAACGGAGACGACGGCCTCCCTTCACCACCTTGGCGATGCGGCGTGTGAAGACAACCCTTTCGGAGAATCCTCCGGTGTCCTCATCCCGGCCTCGGCCTCGGTCGGAGAAGAACCTGTTTGGGGCTTGAACCATCAGCGGGCTAGACCTCCCAGTCTGTGGATTAAGTTAACTTTGTTTCTAGAATTGCAGCCCGGCTTCCCGGGTCGCTTCGGCCAGGGCCTTGACTCTGCCGTGGAATTTGCATCCACCGCGGTCGAAAACCACTTGGGTGATACCCTCGGCCATGGCCCTTTCCGCCACCAACTTGCCCACCGCGCTGGACGCGGCAATCTTGGGGGTGATGGACCCGCCGGCTTCCTTCACCGCATCGGCGCTGGAAGCCGCCACCAGGGTGCGCCCAGTGCTGTCGTCAATCACCTGGGCGTAG
Organism: Dehalococcoidia bacterium; assembly: GCA_965237595.1. GTDB lineage: Bacteria > Chloroflexota > Dehalococcoidia > Lucifugimonadales > UBA3495 > UBA9611. The sequence goes on from CBDEFY010000004.1 coordinate 374,050, forward strand.
ATGTGCTGCAGGCTGCGGAACACGGAGAGCCGGGGCCGTTCCGGAGTTCCGGAGACCTTCTTCCGTATCCTCATCCGACGTACTTTTCTGAGACCTTTTGCGTTTCTATCTTTAGGCATGATTTTTTCGGTGTCTCACGGGATTTGTCCGCGGGCCGTTAGGCCTTTCTAGCCGCCGCCTTTCCAGGTTTAAAGTGGAGGACTTCGTCGGAGTACCTGATGCCCTTTTCCTTATAAGCGTTGGGTGGGCGGACCCTTCTCACCTGGGCCGCCAGTTGCCCAACTTTCTGCTTGTCGATGCCGCGGACATGGACCCTATTGGTGCCTTCTACTTCCATGGTCACCCCTTCTCCAGGGTGGATCTCCACGGAATGGCTGTGGCCCACATTCAACACGACCCCATCACCGGCTGCGCCGACCCGGTAGCCCACACCCATGATCTCCAGGGTCTTGGTGAACCCCTCGGACACGCCGGTCACGGCGTTGGCAATTAAACTGCGGGTAAGGCCATGCAGGGAATGGTGAAATTTATTGTCCGACTGGCGCTCCACCACCACCTGCCCATCTTCAACTTTGACAATCACTTCGGGATGGTACTTCTGATCGATGGTCCCCTTGGGCCCGGTGACCTTGACCCCGCCGTACTGGACCTCCACCTGAACGCCGTCGGGCAGGGGTATCGGTTTCCGGCCGATGCGGGAGAGGGTCTTTTCCTGTTTCTTCTCGTTCACAGCCGAATCACCAGATATAACAAAGTAGCTCTCCGCCGACGCCTTCACGCCAGGCCCGCCGCCCGGCCATAACGCCCTTGGAGGTGGATACGATGGCTAGACCGAGCCCTCCGTAGACTCTGGGTATCTCCCCCTTTCCCACATAGACCCTCAGTCCGGGTTTGCTAACCCGTTTGAGGCCTGAGATGGCCGACTGCCTTCCCTCGCGGTAGGTAAGGTGCAGGCGTAGGGTGGGATGGGCCTGGGCCCGGGGCATGTCGAAGTCCCGGATGAAGCCCTCTTCTTTGAGAATCTTGGCGACGGCCAACTTCAACTTGGAGTGTGGGAGAGTAACGGATTCGTGACGCACCTGTATGGCGTTACGAATCCTGGTCAGCATGTCTGCCAATGGGTCGGTTACCGGCATTTTAGGACTATCTCCCCTCTCCGCCTGATACTAACGACGTTTAATTCTTTTTTTACCAAACTCTGAATCGGATTACAAACTGGCCTTGCGCACGCCGGGCAGTTCTCCGTTTAGGGCCAACTCCCGGAAACAGATGCGGCAAATTCCGGCGTATCTGATGTAGGCACGCGGGCGTCCGCAACGGTGACACCGGTTGTAGGCCCGGCCCGGAAATTTTGGCTCCTTGAGCCATCTCTGAATTATGGAAGTCTTCGCCAACGACGCCTCCGTTAGGCCTCAACTGTGTCTTTGATAAACGGCATCCCGTATAGTTCCAGCAGGCGGATGGCCTCGGCATCGTTCTTGGCCGTGGTGGCGATCGTTACCTGCAGTCCCCTAATCTTGTCTATCTGGTTGTAGTCAATCTCCGGGAAGATGATCTGCTCCCGAATACCGATGGAGAAATTCCCGCGCCCGTCCAGGCCCCGCCTGGGTAGGCCACGGAAGTCCCGGATACGGGGCAGGGCGGTGTTCACCAAACGGTCCAAGAAGTGGTACATCCGCGCGCCTCTGAGGGTAACCGCAGTGCCGATGGCGTTTCCCTGCCGGATCTTGAACCCTGCTATAGACTTACGGGCCCTGGTGACAATTGGTTTCTGGCCGCTGATGATTGTTAGGTCTTGGCCGGCGGCCTCCATGGCCCGTCCGTTGGTCAGCGCTTCACCCACACCGATGTTCAGAACAATCTTTTGCAGCCGCGGGACCTCCATGGGGTTCCGGTAATTAAATTCCCGCATCATGGTGGGAATAATCTCACTCTTGAACTGATGGTAGAGACGGGGCGGAGGCGGAGGCTCCGTTGGCGGCTCAAGTTCGGCTACGGCCGCTCCGCCGCCGGACCGGCCGCCGGCGCGCTCACGCCTGCTCCGGCGCGGGGCTTGTTGCTCCTCGCCTTCAACTGCCTCGTCACCGCCTTCTGTTTCAGCCGAATCTTGGGACTCGGTAATCTCTCCGGCGGTTTCTCCGACGGTCTCTTCCGACCCGTCGGTCCCTGAGGACTCTTCTAAGTCCTCAGGTTGTTGTCTTTCTTCATCGGGCATCGTCGATAACTTCCTGACACTTGGTGCAACGGCGCACCCTGGATCCCGTATCCAATAAGATGGTCTTCGGTTTAGTGGGTTCGTTGCACTTATTGCAGATCAGGACCACATTTGATGCGTGGATCGGGCCCTCTTTTTGTATCTTTCCCCCTTGGCTCACGCCGGGCCTGGCTTTCATGTGACGCGTTACCAAGTTTACACCCTCGACAATCACCCGGTCTTTCTCGAGAATCTGCCGTTCCACGCGGCCTGTCTTGCCCTTCTCTTTGCCAGCAATCACCAACACGTTATCTCCGGTGCGGACACGCATCAGACCACCTCCGGCGCAAGGGAAACGATACGCATGAATCCTCTGTCTCTCAACTCACGGGCCACCGGGCCAAAAATCCGGGTGCCTCTGGGGAGTTGGTTTTCCTCGATGAGCACCGCCGCGTTGTCGTCGAACTTGATGTACGTACCGTCGGGACGGCGGCGGGGTTGGGCCTGGCGGATCACCACGGCCCGGACAATCTCGCCCTTCCGGACCGGCGAATTGGGGGCGGCTTCTCTCACGTTGCAGACGACGATGTCGCCAACGTGGGCGTATTTGCGCTTACCGCTGCCTGGAATGTTGATGAGGCGAATCACTTTGGCCCCACTGTTATCGGCCACCGTCAGCCGGGTATAGGTCTGAATCATTCCTTTTCTTCCTGTTCGTCCGGGTCATCGCCGCCCGTGTTTTCGTCGCTTTCGGGTTCCTCTGCTTCGGACCCTTCGTCGACAGCCTCTTCTTCCGCTTCAGGTTCTTCTACGGATTCTTCCTCGGCCTCAGGCTCTTCTTCTACCGCCTCTTCCTCGGCCTCAGGTCGATCTTCTACGGATTCTTCCTCGGCCTCAGGCTCTTCATCGACGGTCTCTTCCTCCGCTTCAGGTTCTTCTTCTACGGATTCTTCCTCCGCTTCAGGTTCTTCCTCGACGGTCTCTTCCTCCGCTTCAGGTTCTTCTTCTCCGGAATCTTCTACAACGGTCAGTTCTTCTTCCGCGACCACCGCAATGGCTGCTTCTTCCGCGGCGGCTTCGGCGGCTTCGGCTCTGGCTTCCGCAGCCAGGATGCGCGGCTGGGTTATCTCAGGGCCAACATCGGTTTCCACTTCGATGGGACGGACCTCGGCCACTTGTCTGCGGTCTAATATTGCCAGAAGACGCCAGTGCTTGTTCTTGGAGATTGGCCTCGTCTCTTCGATGCGCACCGTGTCGCCCAGGCGGCACTGATTCTCTGGGTCGTGGACGTAGAAGCGGGCCACCCGGCGCACCTGTTTCCGGTATAGACGGTGTCGCTGTTTCCAGACCATCTCCACAATGGCAGTCTTGTCTTCATTGGTCCGCACGACGGCGCCGACGCGGACCTTACGCATGGTCTTTGCCACTAACCAACCTCCCGAATCTGCCGCTCTTTTATCACCGTCTGGAGCCTGGCGATGGTCTTTTTGACTGAGTTCGGTTCGTTGGAGTCGGGCAACTGGTTAGTCGCGGCACGGAACCGGAGGTTCATCAGTTCCCTACCGGCTTTATGCAGCTCTTCGTACAACTGGTCGTTGCTCAGTTCTCTTATTTCGTGAACACGCATATTAAATCGAGCCGCTGGCCACTGCGGTGGCCAAGCGGTCTCTGACGGTAATCTTGGTGGGGATGGGCAGTTTCTGGGAGGCCAGATTCAGGGCCCGGACTGCCTCATCGTGGGGCACGCCAGCCACCTCAAAGAGCACCCGGCCCGGTTTTACCACGGCCACCCAATAGTCCACGGCGGCCTTTCCGCCGCCCATCCGGGTCTCGGCGGCCTTCTTGCTGACCGATTTATCGGGGAAAACGCGGACCCAGACCTGTCCGCCGCGCTTGAGGTGCCGCGTCACGGCGATACGGGCGGCCTCGATCTGGCGCGCAGTGATCCATGAGGCCTCCATGGCCTTCAGACCAACCTCCCCAAAGGAAACGGAGCTCCCCGTGGTGGCAATGCCCCGCATCTTGCCACGGAAATGCTTCCTAAATTTTGTCCGCTTGGGTTGCAGCATGGATTGCTCCTAGTACGGTCCCTATTCGGGGTTCTCCAGGTCGATGGACTCCAGGGCTTCCTCGATCTCCTCGGCCTGGACAGTAACTTCAATGTTTTCCAATTCCTCAACCTCTTCCGGTTGGGGAGGCAGTATCTCGCCGTGGTAGACCCAGGTCTTGACGCCGACCCGTCCCATGACCGTGTGCGCCTCGGCCAAGGAATAGTCGATGTTGGCCCTCAGCGTATGGAGGGGCACCTGGCCCATCATCAGCTTCTCGACACGGGCAATCTCAGATCCGGAGATGCGGCCCTTGACGATAATCTTGATTCCTTGGGCCCCGGCCTGCATGGCCCTCTGGGCGGCCTGGCGCATGGCCCGGCGGTAGGCAACCCGGCGCTCCATCTGATCGGCCACGTTCCGCGCCACCAAGTAGGCGTTGGTCTCGGGCTGCTCAATCTCAATGATATTGAGTTGGATCCTGCTCTCCGTGATAGCCTCGAGTTTGGACCGCAGATTCTTCACCCGCTCTCCGTCCCGGCCAATCAGGATACCTGGACGGGCCGAGTGGATGTTGATGACGCTATCCTGAGCGCCGCGGTCAATCTCGACCCGGGCGATGCCCGCATCGGAGAATGCCTTGTACTCGTCACGGATGCCTTCGCGCAAGCGAATGTCCTGGATTACCAGACCGCGGTAGGAGCTGCTGTTTGGCGCGTACCAGTGGGCCTTCCAGTCCTTGATGATACCCAACCGGAACCCGTATGGGTGTGTCTTATGCCCCATGCCTAGCTCCTATTCCTCGTCTTCGTCCACGACCACCATCAAGTGGCTGGAACGTTTGATTATCCGACCAATGCGGCCCCTAGCCCTGGGCCGGAACCGTTTTAGCGACTTGGCATTGTCCGCCGAGATATGGACAATCCGCAGATTGTCCCGGTTCATCAGCATGTTGTTCTCCGCATTGGACGCCGCCGAGGCCACCACTTTGGCCACGGACTTGGCCCACGGCGAGGGCAGAAAGCTCAGGCTGTTCAGGGCGTCCTCAACCCGCTGGCCTCTGACCAGGTCCAAGATGGGCTTGAGCCTCTTCTGCGATGCGCCCAGTTGTTTGGCTAATGCTCTGACCGGCGGCAACTGGTTACCTCACCACCCGGCTGGTCCGTTCGGACCTTGAAATATGCCCACGGTAGGTCCTGGTCGGAGAAAACTCTCCCAGCCGGTGGCCCACCATGTTTTCAGTGATAAACACCGGCACGTGCCGGCGGCCGTCATGTACTCCAATGGTTAGACCCACCATCTCGGGCATAATCATAGAGGCGCGGGCCCAGGTCCGGATGACCGTATTGGCACCGGATCGTTGCACCGCTTCTACATGCTTCATAAGTTTGGGATGGACGTACGGTCCCTTTTTTATCGAGCGGGACATCCTACCGTCTCCTCGTCCTGCGCATGATGAACTTGCTGGACGCCTTTTTCTTGCGCCGTGTCTTGTATCCCAAAGTAGGTTTGCCCCAGGGGGTCTTTGGTCCCGGCATGCCGATGGGAGAGCGTCCCTCGCCACCGCCGTGGGGGTGGTCCACCGGGTTCTTGGCCACGCCGCGCACGTGGGGGCGGCGTCCTTTGTGGCGGGTTGCTCCCGCCTTGCCCAGGCTTTCGTTCTTGTGGTCGGGATTTGAAAGCTGCCCGACGCTGGCCCGGCAGCGAAGCAACACCCGCCGCATCTCGCCCGATGGCAGGCGCATCAACACGTACTCGCCCTCCCGGGACAAGACCTGGGCGCTGGTGCCGGCGCCGCGGACAATCTGGCCGCCCCTTCCCGGAGTCAACTCCAGGTTGTGGACCACCGTTCCAGTGGGGATGTTATGCAGTGGCAGACAGTTGCCCAAGCTGATCTCGGCATCCGGTCCAGATTGCACGAAGGCGCCCACTTCCAATCCATGGGGCGCCAGAATATAGCTTTTCTCGCCGTCAACGTAAAAGATGAGGGCGATGCGGGTAGTCCGGTTAGGATCGTATTCGATGGACTTCACCCGGCCCGGCACCCCGTCCTTGGTCCGCTTGAAGTCAACCTGGCGGTACATGCGGCGCGACGCGCCGCCACGGCTCCGGGAAGTGATGCGTCCCCGGTTGTTGCGTCCCGCATGATTGGCCTTGGGCTCCAAAAGGGACCTTTTCGGCTTTTGGGTGGTAATCTCCTCGAAAGAGGCACGCACCGCGTTCCGGGTCCCCGGCGTCCTCGGCTTTAGGTTCTTCAACGGCATGGCGAGGCCTCTACAACCCCTCGATGAGGTTAATGCGGTCGCCCGGTTTCAGCGTGACGACCGCTTTCTTGGTGTCGGGTTGCTGAGTGATGCGCGGGCCGTAGCGCTTCTTCTTGCCCCGAAGCTTGGTGATATTCACATCCATCACGGTGACGCTGAAGTTCTGTTCAACGGCCTCTTTAACTTCCACTTTGTTGGCCCGGGGGGCGATGTGGAAGGTATACTTGCCCGATTCCTGCAGAAGGGTGCTCTTCTCCGTGATCGTGGGCTTGATGAGCACTTGGTGAATATCCATCTAAGCCCCCTCCTCAGGAGATTCCGGTGGCGGAGTTTCCGTTGGCTCCGCATCAGGGGCCGGGAGCTCTTCTTCCGCCGCGCTGGCGGTGGTCCGGCGGCGGCTGCGAGGCCGAGGAGCCGGGGCTTCTTCTTCCGTCGGCGTCTCGGCAGCAGCGTCCGGTGCAGCGGCCTCGGTCGACCGGACGGCAGTGCGGCGGCGGGGCTTGGGCGCCGGGGCTTCTTCTTCAGCCGGCGTCTCGGCAGCGGCGTCGGGTGCAGCGGCCTCGGTCGCCCGTGCAGCGGTGCGGCGACGGGGCCGGGTCGCAGGGGCTTCTTCTTCAACCGAAGGAGCCACTCCTGCCACGGTCGGCGTTTCCTCTATTACGGCTTCGGGAGCGGCGGCTTTCGGTTCGGCAGCCACATCGGCGACTGAGACCTCGTCGTCGGTAAGGGTGGCGTTGGCCCATTTGGCGCCGCGCCGTCCGTGGGGTTCTGCCGCGAAGGTCTCTTCAGCCCAACGGAGAGCCTCCAAGGTCATAATCACGGTGTCCCTGGCCAGCAATTCCTGGGCGTTCAGTTGGTTAACGGGGAGGGTCCAGACCTTTTTCAGGTTATGGGCCGCCAAAATAACGTCCCGGTCGGAGCCCTTGGTAACCACCAAGGCCGAGCCGGCGACGGAGAGATTCTCCAACAGTTGGGCCATGGACCTGGTCTTGCCGTCGATGGTGTCGGTGGCATCCAGACAGACCAGCCGGTCTTGTCGGGCCTTGTCCGAGAGCACACACCGCAGGGCCTGCCTTTTCATCCGTTTGGGCAGTGCTGCCCGGTAGCTGCGGGGATGGGGGCCAAAGACCACGCCGCCGTGACGCCACTGGGGAGACCTGATGCTACCTTGGCGGGCACGGCCGGTGTGCTTCTGGATCCATGGCTTGCGGCCACCACCGGAAACCTGGGCTCTGGTCTTGGTGTCATGGGTACCCTGGCGCTTGTTGCCCTGGTAGATGACCATGGCCTGGTGCACCAAAGAGGGGTTCATGGGCACGTTGAAGACGGCATCGTTGAGTTCGATGCTCTCCAGCGTGTCCCCACTTTGATTCTTCACCGCAACTTGCATCGAATCTTTACTAACGTCTCTTTCTAACTTCCGTTTCAAACGTCGATCGGCGCGGCTAGGCGCCGGTCCTTCGGATCTGTACCAGGCTGTTGGGCGCTCCCGGTATGCCGCCCTTGATCAGGAGCAGGTTCCGCTCGGTGTCAACTTCGACAATCTCCAAGCCCTTCACGGTGATTCGCCGGTTGCCCATGTGCCCGCCCATCTTCAGGCCTTTGTAGACCTTTCCAGGGGTGGTGCCGCCGCCGATGGATCCCGGAGCCCTGGCCCGGTCGGACTGACCGTGGGTCCGGGGCCCGCCGCCGAATCCCCAGCGCTTCATGACGCCGGCAAATCCGCGGCCCTTCGAACGGCCGATAACATCTACTATCTCTCCGGGCTGGAAGATGTCCACGCCGATTGTCTGACCCACTTCAAATTCGCTGGTGTCGTCGGCGGTTACCTCACGGAGGAACCGGCTCAATCGGCTGTCCTTCAGATGGCCGCTCAATGGCTTGTTCCGCCGTTTGACGTCGCCGAAACCCAGTTGGACCGCCTCGTAGCCGTCGGTCTCCATGGTCTTCACTTGGGTGACGACGCAAGGGCCGGCTTCTATGACAGTTACAGGGACCACTCTTCCGTCTTCACGGAAGATTTGGGTCATCCCAATCTTCTTTCCCAGGTATCCCTGAAGCATCTTAAAGTCGCCTTTCCCAATCTATGGACTAAAGTTTTATGGAGATGTCGACGCCCGCCGGCAGGTTCAACCTGGTCAGCGAGTCGATGGTCTTTGACGTAGGTTCCAGTATGTCAATCAGGCGTTTATGGGTCCGGATCTCAAAATGTTCGCGGGAATCTTTGTCCACATGGGGGCCACGGATGACGCAGAAACGCCGGATATGGGTGGGCAGCGGCACCGGCCCGGCGACGCGCGCCCCAGTGCGCTCGGCCGTCTCCACGATCTGTCCCGTGGAAAGGTCCAACATCTTGTGGTCGAAAGCCTTTAGTATGATCCGTACTTTTTGCCGAGTTACCATAAACCTGCTTTTTCAGTCGTCCTTTCGCTGAATGGTTCTCTTACTGGGAACAGGCCCCGGACCTACGCTAAATCCTATGCCGGAACTAACGTCTTATAGATGTGGTCCGGCACGGGCTCGTAATACTTAAATTCCATGCTGTACGAGGCGCGGCCCTGGCTCATGGAACGGAGCGCAGTCGTATACGAGAAAGTTTCTCCCAGGGGTAACATCGCCCGCACCGACTGTAGGTCGTCCTGACCTTGGATACTCTGGATCTGGGCCCGCCGCGTCCCCAGGTCGCCAATGATCTCGCTGAGGTATTCTCCAGGGGTCACCACTTCCAGGTCGGCGATGGGCTCAAGCAAGACAGGGGCGCATTTAGAGGCGCCCTCCCTGATTGCCAGCATTCCGGCGCTTCGGAAAGCCAACTCGGAAGAGTCTACCTGGTGGAAGCTTCCATCCACCAAGGACACCTTTAAGTCTACCAGAGGATACCCGGCCAGAGGGCCGTTGTCCAGAGCGTCCCTCACGCCTTTCTCGACCGCAGGGATATATTCCCTGGGAACCGCGCCCCTGGTGATTTTATTTTCAAAGACAATTCCCTCGCCACGTTCCAGGGGTTCCAGGTCCAACACCACGTGGCCAAACTGGCCGTGGCCGCCGGTCTGCCGAACGAACCGGCCCTCGACCTGACGGGACTTGGTCAGCGTTTCGCGGTAGGAGACCCGGGGCATTCCGACCTGGGCTCCAACACCAAACTCGCGGCGCATACGGTCTACCAACACCTCGAGGTGCAACTCTCCCATCCCCGACATGATGGTCTGGCCCGTCTCGTCGTTGACGTGGACCACGAAAGTGGGGTCCTCGTCGGCCAATTTCCGCAGCGCGTCCGTTAGCCGGTCTTGGTCTGCCTTGGTCATGGGCTCAATGGCCACCGACACAACCGGCTTGGGGAACTTGGGCGGCTCCAAGATTACCGGCTTATGTTGGGTTCCGATGGTATCGCCGGTGAATGTGTTCTTCAATCCAATCGCGGCGCAGATATTTCCGGCGGTGACCTCCTCCAGTTCCTCCCTGGAGTTGGCATGCATCCGGAGCAGGCGCCCCATGCGCTCCCGGCCCTTCTTGGAAACGTTGTTCACCACGGCCCCGGCCTTAACGGTTCCCGAATAAACGCGGAGGAACACCAGGCGGCCCACGTAGGGGTCGGTTGCCACTTTGAACGCCAAGGCGGACAGGGGAGCAGCCTCGTCGGGGAACCGGAGTTCAATCTCTTCGGTGTCGGGGTTAACGCCTTCCACGGGAGGCACGTCGGCAGGGGAGGGCAGGTACGCGACTAAGGCGTCAAGCAAGGCGTGTATACCCTTGGCGAACATGGCGCTGCCGCACAAGACGGGTACCAACTTCTGGTCGATGGTGGCCTGTCTCAGTGCCTTTGTAAGGTCCTGAGGGGAAATCTGCTCGCCTTCCAGGTATTTAATAAGGAGGGCTTCATCGGTCTCCACAATCTTCTCGATCATTGCCTGGCGGTACTGCTCGAACTGGTCTTCGTACTCGGGCGGCCTGTCGACTTCTTCCGGCCGGTCGGCTGTGCCTAGATTCACCCTGCCCAAGGGATACAACGTGGCCTTGCCGTTAATCAGATCTATGATTCCAGCAAATTTGTCCTCGGCGCCCATGGGCAATTGAACGGCCACGGGGTTGCCATTCAGGCGGCGGCGAATGGACTCGATGGTGCGCTCGTAGCTCGCCCCGACCCGGTCCATCTTATTGACGAAACAGATGCGGGGGACCTTGTAGGTGTCGGCCTGCCGCCAGACGGTTTCCGATTGAGACTGGACGCCAGCGACGGCATCGAGCACGACGATGCCGCCGTCCAAGACGCGGAGACTGCGTTCTACTTCAGCGGTGAAATCGACGTGGCCTGGGGTGTCGATTACATTGATGCGGCAGTCGTTCCAGTAGGTGGTGGTTGCCGCAGCGGTGATGGTGATGCCCCGTTCTTTCTCCTGCGGCATCCAGTCCATAGCGGTGTTGCCGTCGTCTACGCCGCCCGCGCGGTGGATGCGGCCGGTGGCAAATAAGACCTGTTCGGTTACGGTGGTCTTGCCGGCGTCAATGTGGGCAATAAACCCAATATTGCGGATTTGCTCAATGGGGTAGGTGGCTTCCATGAGACTGGGCACAGGATACTGGACAATGAAGACTGGGCGCTGGGGCCTACAGGGGAATTAACTGGAAAGTAAATTACCTTCGGTAGTGCACAAAGGCCCGGTTGGCTTCCGCCATCCGGTGCAAATCCTCCCTTCTACGGACTGCCGACCCCTCGCCACGGGAGGCATCCATCAATTCTTGCGCCAATCCCCGCCGCATAGGCATCCCGGTATGGGACCTGGCCCCTCTGATGAGCCAGCGCATGGCAAGCGCCTCGCTACGCACCGCACGGAGTTCCGTGGGTACCTGGATGGTGGACCCGCCGATACGCTTGGGGCGGACCTCCACCGCGGGGGTGGCATTCCTTAATGCTTGCTGGAAGACCTCCAGGGGTTCCCTGTTGGACTCTTCCTGAATAATGTCAAAAGCGTTATAGATGATGCGCTGGGCAGTGGTCTTTTTGCCCTTCAACATCAGCCTATTAATGAACCTGGCCAACTCCACGTCATTGAAACGCGAATCGGGTGCTATTACCCTTCTTTCGGCGCGCCGTCTTCTAGACATAGGTATTTACACCTGCGTTTAGTCCAACTATTTAAAAGACACCGGGCAGGGGTCCAGGGAAAACTTTAGAAAGTGGAAGCCGTGGAAACCGGCTAACCGCCATCCCGGGGCCTTACTGCCCCGTACTTACTGCGGCCTTGCCGGCGGTCCGGCACGCCCTCGCAGTCGAGAGCACTGCGGATTACGTGGTAACGGACACCCGGTAGGTCTTTGACGCGGCCACCTCTGATTAACACCACCGAGTGTTCCTGGAGGTTATGCCCCTCACCGCCGATATAGGCGGTGACTTCTACCCCATTGGTTAGGCGGACCCTGGCAATCTTCCGAAGGGCCGAGTTGGGCTTCTTCGGAGTCATGGTACGCACCTGGATGCAGACACCGCGCCGCTGCGGGCAGCCGGGTCCCCATTTCGTCCGGTTAGTGAGGGAATTCTGGACCCAATGCATGGCCGGGGCCTTGGTCTTCTTACGGACCGGCTTTCGGCCTTTTCTCACCAGTTGGTTTACAGTTGGCATAGGGAATCCCCTCGCCCCATTGGGCGCGATATATAACTCTATCAATCGAAGCTCAGTATGTCAACGGAATTTACGCGTGATTCTCCCTGTGATTAGACTTGGCAAAAACGGACCGGTATCTTGACCCGTTTGCCGTCTGAAATTCGCCCTTCTTGACAACCTCTTCGGCCAACCATAAAGTAGCCCATGACTCCAGTTTGCCGATCTCAACCCTCGGCGTCACAAATGCCCGGGGTTTTTTAACGCCCATGACTCATCACAATCTCCTTCCATCCGCGGCGGGCGCCCGATGACTATTGCCAAAGACGATAACGGCAAAGACGGCACCAGGGTGACCATAGTAGGAGTCGGTCCGGGCGACGCCGGTTACCTGACCCTGAAGGGAAAACAGGCCATCGAAGAGGCCGACTTGGTCGCTGGATTCGAGACGGTCCTGAATGTCGTCCGCCCTTTTGCCAAAAAGGCCGAGATTTGTTCCATGGCCTACCGAAACCAAGAGGAGGTCCTGGACTACGCGGTGGGCAAGGTGAAAGAGGGCAAGTGCCTTGTCGTCTGCGCCTGGGGAGACCTGAATGTCTCAGCCAAGGAGTTGCTGGACCGGGTTAGACGGCGGGTCGACCACGTTGACTTGGTGCCCGGTATTAGCTCCGTGCAGATTGCCTGCGCCCGCTCAGGCCTATCCCTGGAAGATGCGGTCTTCATCACCCTTCACCTGAGAGCCGGCGCCGGCTCGGCCCTGGAAGAGCTGGTCTACTATTTAAAGGAAGGTCGCCGGGACGTCATACTGTTACCCCGTCCCTACGACTTGATGCCGGCCAGCATCGCCGCAAGCGTGATTGAAGAGGGTGTGCCCGGAGACCGCCGGATGACGGTTTACCAACGACTGACCCACGACGACGAACAGTCCTGGATGGGTAGCATCAGCGAATGTGCCGCCATCACCGCCGAGTTCAGCGACCTGTCGATAATGATAATTCACCGGCCTGCCTCCGATTAGGCGAGACCGGGAGGGACTGGGCCCAGTTTGATTCTTTTTGTCACCACGGCCGACACCGACCTGCTCACCGCCGACCGGGCGCTGGAGGTGCTGCCGGAAGATTTCCCTGAGATAAAGGCCTACAATCCGGCCAACCTTTCCAAGGCTGGTCCTTCCGATGGGGGCGGGCAACAAGAGATCCTGGAAGCCGCCGCTCAAGCCGATATCGTGGTGCTCCGTCTGCTGGGCGGAAAGCGGGCCATGCCCGAGACGTTCGACAAGCTGGTGCGTCTCTGTCACGAGAGGGGGACCCCGCTCATCGCCTGCCCCGGCCACCAAGAATGGGACCAAGATTTGGTCACCGCCTGCACCGTTCCCCCTGCGGAACTCGATACCGTTTTCTCATATCTCATCCGGGGCGGCGTGGCCAATTTCCAGAACCTGTTTCTCTTCTTGAGCGACTCATATCTGGGCTCGGACTACGGCCATGAAGCGCCCGCGGAAGTGCCCTGGGAAGGCGTGTACCACCCCGACGAAGCAGACGGCTTGGACGCCCAAGACTTCGTTGAACGCAGGTTCCGACCGGGCCGGCCCGGCGTGGCGGTCCTCTTCTACCGGGCCCATTGGATGAGCGGAAACCTCCAAACGGTGGATGCCTTGGTCCGGCGTTTGGAGGAACTGGGGGCCAACGTGCTGCCGGTCTACTCTTTCAGTTTGAAGCACAACCCCGAGGGCGACGGCCAGGTCAACCGGACGTTTTCGGAGATCCTTTGCGACTCCAATGGAGAAGCGCGGGTCCATTGCATCGTCAACACGATGGGCATGTCCATGACCGACCTGCAACAGGACGGGGCGACCTTCGCCACCGGGCCACAGGTCGACTATCTGAACCGGCTAAACGTCCCGATAATTCAGGGCATCTTCAGCACGGGAAACGAGGCCGACTGGGAGAATAGTTCCCTGGGTTTGGGGCCCATCGACACCGCCATGAGCGTGGCCCTGCCCGAGTTCGACGGCCGGATCATCGCCGTTCCCATCTCTTTTAAAGAAGAGGTAGCATCGGAAATATTATCGTCCGAAGTAGGCAAGGAAGAGGCGGCTTCGGATAATAACGGGCGCGATGGGAAGATGGACGCCCGGCTGCAGCGGAACGTGCCCCGACCCGACCGCATCGACTTCCTGGCCCGGCTGTCCGTGAAATGGGCCGCCCTGAGGCTTAAGCCCAACTCGGAGAAGCGCATCGCCATCATCCTCAGCAACTACCCCACCAAGGACGCCAGGGTGGGCAACGCCGTGGGGCTCGACACCCCGGCCTCGGTGGTGAACGTGCTGAACGCCATGAAGCAGGCCGGCTACCATGTGACCGACATCCCGGCCGACGGCGACGAGTTGGTACACCGGATCATCGAGCGCTGTAGCAACGACACCGACACCCTGACCGAAGAACAGCTCCGGTTGGCGGCCGGACACGTCAGCAGCGCTCAGTACAAAGAATGGTTCAGCACTATGCCCCAACAGGTCCAAGACGAGTTGACGGAGGCCTGGGGAGAGCCGCCAGGACAGGTGTACCGCACCGGGGACAACCTGGCGATAGCCGGGATCGACCTGGGCAACGTATTCGTGGGCCTACAGCCGCCCCGGGGCTTCGGAGAGAACCCCATCTCCATCTACCACAGCCCGGACCTAGCCCCCACCCACCACTACGTCGCTTACTACCGTTGGGTGCGGGACGTTTTCAAAGCCGACGCCATGGTCCACCTGGGCAAACACGGCACCTTGGAGTGGCTACCCGGCAAAGGGATCGGTCTCTCCAACGCCTGCTACCCGGAGGTGACGCTGGAAGACGTGCCCCTGTTCTACCCCTTCATCATTAACAACCCCGGCGAAGGGGCCCAGGCCAAACGCCGCGCCCACGCCACCATTGTCGACCATCTGATTCCTCCCATGACCACCGCCGACAGCTACGGCGATATTGCGCGGCTGGAACAACTGATGGATGAGCACTACCAATGCCAGACGTTGGACCCAGCCAAGCTGCCAATACTGGAGGGCCAGATCTGGGACATGGTGCGCCAAGCCGACCTGGACCGGGACTTGGGGGTGGACGAACAACCGGAGGACTTCGGCGGATTTATCCTGCATATAGACGGTTATCTCTGTGAACTGAAAGACGCTCAGATCAAGGACGGGCTGCACACCCTGGGTGAGGTGCCGCAAGACGAACAGATGACCGGGCTGCTCTCAGCTCTGACCAGGTTGGACACCGGCGGGATACCCAGTCTAAGAAGGTCTCTGGCCGAAGCCATGGGACTGGACTACACCAGCCTGCTGGATGAACCGGCCCTGCCCGCTCCCGAGCCGATTCCCGCGCCCTTGGCCAGCGGCGCCAACGGTAATGATTCGCCGGTGCGCACTCAGGGCGACCTGCTGGAGCGGCTGGAGGACCTTTCCCGGTCGGCTTACTCGCTACTTGCCTCCGGTGGTTTTAAGAGCCGGGGGGTTGCCGGGACCGTTAAACAATTGCTCGGCGCGACCGACGCCCAGACCAACCACGTTTTGAACTACGTTACCGACACCCTGCATCCGGCCCTGCTGCGGACCACCGATGAAATCGGCAACCTGTTGCGAGGGTTGAACGGCCAGTTCGTCCCCGCCGGTCCCAGTGGAGCGCCCACCAGGGGCATGGCCAACATCCTGCCCACAGGCCGCAATTTCTACTCGGTGGACCCCAAGACCATCCCATCGCCCACCGCCTGGGAGATGGGCACCGGCTTAGCCGACGCCTTACTCCAGGTGTATCTGGAGGAGGAGGGGGCGTATCCCGAGATGGTAGGCCTGGTCATCTGGGGAACCTCGGCCATGCGCACCCACGGAGACGACATCGCCCAAGTGTTGAGCCTGCTGGGAGTGAAGCCGGTTTGGCAGCAGGAGAGCCGGCGCGTCACAGGACTGGAAGTGATACCCCTGGCCGAACTGGGCCGCCCGAGAATCGACGTCACGGTGCGAATCAGCGGGTTCTTCCGGGACGCCTTTCCCAACCTGATTGACCTCTTGGACCAGGCGGTGGAACTGGTGGCGTCGCTGGACGAATCGCCCGAGGACAACATGATTCTCAAGCACCTCGAGGAGGACCGGACCAGTGACCTTGCCGATAACTCCAGTGCCGGTCCGTCGACAGCGGACTCGGAGAGAACCGCGTCGCTGTACCGGATCTTCGGCAGCAAGCCGGGGACCTACGGTGCGGGGATACTAGCGGCGATTGATGAACGCAACTGGGAAAGCGTCCAGGACCTGGCCGAGGTCTACACCGCCTGGGGCGGCTACGCCTACACCCGCCAGGAATCCGGCGTGCATGCCAGGGACCAGTTCCGGCGGCGGTTCAGCCAGATTGTGGTGGCGGCCAAGAACCAGGACAACCGGGAGCACGACATCTTCGACAGCGACGACTACATGCAGTACCACGGCGGCATGATTGCCACCGTGCGGGCGCTGACCGGCAGAAACCCGCAGCAATTCTTCGGGGACAGCTCGGACCCGACCCGCGCCAGGGTCCGCAAGTTGGAGGACGAGGCCCGGCGGGTCTTCCGCACCAGGGTGGTGAACCCCAAGTGGATCGACTCCATGAAGCGCCACGGATACAAGGGCGCCTTCGAACTCTCGGCCACCGTGGATTACATGTTCGGCTACGACGCCACCGCCCAGGTCATCGAAGACTGGATGTACGAGAATGTCACCGAGTCCTACGTGCTGGACCCGGAGACCCAGGAGTTCTTCCAACAGAGCAACCCTTGGGCGCTTAGGGACATCGTGGAGCGGTTGCTGGAGGCCATCGAGCGCGGTATGTGGGAGAACCCGCCCCCCGACATGAAAAAGAAACTTCAAAAGATGTTTTTGGACCTGGAAGCAGACCTGGAAGCCCGTCAAGAGGGCCCGCAAAGCTAAAAGACCACAAACCAGGAGGCCACCTTTGGACATAACGATGGAACTACTCCGTGAACTGACCAAAGACGACAAGAAGACGTGGGTGATCGGCGGCAGCAAGGTGTCCAGCGAGAATAGCTCCAAGGGCATCAAGGAGCCGGAAGTCTCGGGCAAATACGTGACCATCGAAGCGGACAACTGGCATTTCCACCTGGCTCTGGACGACGTTACCGGGATCCAGTTCGTCGAGGCCGAAAGCCATGGCGACATGCACTCCTACTACGTCCGGTTCTCCGGCCCGGGCTATGAGGATACGTTGGTCCGCAGCTACTTCCCCAATCCCGGCCTGGACGACGACGAAAAGCGGACTGAGTTTCAGCCCGGAAAGCTGAAGGCCTTCGAGGAGTTCCGGGACCGGTACGTGGGCCGCGAGGGCATCGTGTTCGTTCGGCGGCCTCGACAAACCAGTTGACAGCCATTCTCTTTGTCGCTTCGGGCTGGCCGAATCAACTTGTCAATTTCCTACGGATTGCTGTTGACCGACCCCGCCCAAAGGTGGTAGCATCACGCCCAATGGCAGCCAGATAGGGCTGTCATTCATTTAACAATCTAAAAATGTTTATAGGTGGTCCCGAGGAATCGGGACTGAAAAGGGAAGCCGGTGAGATACCGGCGCGGTCGCGCCACTGTAACTGGTGTCATCCACCCCAACAACCATACCCATAGTCCCGATGCATCGGGACTGGAATGGGGGGATACGGAATATAACCAGGAGCCAGGAGACCTGCCTATGACTTGACTTGATGCGCTTCGCTGGAAGGGGTATGAGTCATTATTTGATGATGCCTGACCGCCCGTGTCAGGCTTTTTTATTGCCCAGAAATCACACCAGGAATTAGAGAAATAACATAACTCGCCGGTGAGATTACGCTCGGAACTATCGGCAGATGCAACTTGGAGCCAAAATTATGACCATAACCAACGGCGATGGGCCGACAATAGCCACCCACGTGTCCGACGGCGCGAAGGTCCAAGATGTGGCCGTGGTGTTATTGGGCCGGGGCCACTTGTACAGCAAGCGGCCTCAAGAGGAACTCGGCAGAATCTCGGCGCGGCTGGCGGATGGGGGTAACACGTTCCACTTTGTGGAGGCGGTATTGGAGCAGGGTCAGGAATCCTTTCCTCACGCTCTGAACGCCTGCGTCAAATTGGGCGCCCGGCGTATCATCCCAGTGCCAGCGTTTTTCCCGGTGGAGCCTCCCATTATCAACTGGCTCAAGTATGTCGCCCGCCGGTGGCTGAGGGAGTCAAATACCGCCGTCGAGATAACGTTTGCCGAGCCGGTTGCAGAGAGTGCATTGGTAGCTGAAGCAATAAATAGCTCTGTGGAATGCGCACTTTCCCAAGGGAAACCGTTGGAGGCCAAACAAAGAGCCAACAAAGAAGAGCACCCGGCCTGGTCGGTGATCCCGCCCCACGAACATCATGCCCTATTCTGCCAGGGGCCTCGTTGTACCACGGCGGGTTCGGGGGAACTAGGCAGCTACTTCCGGAAGCGATTGAAAGAAGAGGGGCTCCACGAGGACACGGGTCACGTATTGGAAGCTCAAACCGGTTGCCTTTTCCCGTGCAACCTAGGCCCGTTGATGGTGGTTTATCCCGAAGGAACATGGTATTGCGGGCTTGACCGTGCTGCGGTTGATCGGATTATCGAAGAACATTTCCTCAGAGGAGAGGTCGTGACTGACTACGCATACCAACCCTCTTCCCAGCGGCAATCTACGTCGCAATCGCAGAATCCTTACACCTGACGTGACTAACTCGCCTAACCCGGTGGATAGCACCGGAACTAATACATTTTAAAAAGATCAAATCGGAGAAACGATGATCCGGAATAGGTCATTTGTATTACTGGCGATGTTAGCAGCCATCCTCCTGTTGGCGGCCTGCGGAGGCGATGACTCTGAGGAGGCGCAAGGCGGAGAGTCGGCGGCGGTCAGCGTCGAGAACTGCGGCACCACTACCGGCGAAGACAGCCAGGGAGCCTTCCCGGTCTCGTCACATACCTACACCGAGGCGCCTTCCAGAGCGGTTACTATGAACCAGCACACCACCGAGTTGATGCTGGCGTTGGGGCTACAAGACCGTATGGCTGGAACCGCTTACATCGACGATTTCATACTCCCTGAATTAAAAGAAGCCTACGATTCCGTCCCGGTCTTGGCCGATGAATACCCGTCGAAAGAGGTTCTCTTGGGCTCCGAACCGGACTTCATTTATGCGGGATTTGCCAGCGCTTTTCGGGAAACTGCCGCCGGCCCCCAAGCCGACTTGGAAGAATTGGGGATCCCTTCGTATTTGACCTTGGCGATTTGCAGAGAAGAAGCCGATTCCATGCAGGATATTTATGATGACATCTCCAACATCAGCCGAATCTTTGAGGTTACAAAGCGAGGAGAAGCCCTCGTAGCGTCCATGAAGGAGGACATCGAATCGGTGACTTCCAAAGTGGATTCCTCGGGCACCCCTGTTCGGGCCTTTCTCTACGACTCTGGAGACGACGCCCCCTTCACTTCAGTATGCTGCTCTATGTTCACCAATCTCATAGAATTGGCAAAAGCAAAAAACATATTCGATGATGTCGGTGGCAGGTGGGCTACGGTCAACTGGGAGGAAGTTATCGAACGGGACCCCGAAGTCATAGTCCTGATCGAAGCGGTTTGGTCTACCACTCAGGAGAAAATGGATTTCCTCACTACCAACGAAGCCCTGGCCGACATTACCGCAGTCAAGGAACGAAGGTTTGTTACCATAAACTTCAGCTCCATGATGCCCGGCATAAGGAACCCGGAAGCAATCAGAACTTTGGCCGAGGGGATATATCCCGAATCCTTTAAGTAGACAAACATGACAACGTCCCATCCGACAGAAAGAGAACCATGTTAGGGCAGCGTTCCCGGACGGCCAGCAAGGCCGAGAGTACCCCGGTTCCATATACAGGCGCTACTGGCGCGATTCCAAGGCGTCAGGTAAGCAGGGCCCGTCCCCTGTTCGTTGGCCTTTCTATCGCCGTCGTCGTTTCTGTCACGATGGCTGTAACCGTTGGGCCGGTCTTTATTTCGCCGGTTACGGTGTGGGAGATCATCCTCTCCCATGTATTCGGTGTGGACGCCGGGCAGTGGAGTCAAGGCCAAGACAACATCGTCTGGCTGATCCGGTTGCCCCGGGTGCTTTTGGCCGGGCTGGTGGGGGCCGGTTTGGCCGCAGTAGGCGTAGCCATGCAGGCCACGGTGAGAAACCCCCTCGCCGATCCGTACATTCTAGGAACATCCTCCGGCGCTTCAGTAGGCGCGGTACTTGTAATTGTGCTCGGCCTTAATTTCTTCGACCCTTACTCTTTGTCGGCAACTGCATTTATCGGCGCCGTGGGTTCATTTATCTTGGTGTTCCTCCTGGCCCAAAGCTCGGGGCGGATATCGCCAACTCGGCTGATTTTAGCTGGCGTAGCCTTGGCCTACATCCTGTCGGCTATCACCAGCTTTATACTATTTATGGGCGACGAACGGGACTTTCGAGAGGTCTTGTTCTGGATGCTGGGAACCCTGGCCGGGGCAAAATGGGAGTTTTTGACCCTTCCGGCCATCGCATTGGCACTAGGTGTGGGAACTCTGCTGATCCATGCGAGGTCCATGAACGCCTTGCTAATGGGCGATGAAACAGCCACCGCGTTGGGCGTCGACCCTCAGAAGTTCCGCCGCCACTTGCTGGTGCTCGCGGCGTTGTTGACCGGTGTAATGGTGGCAGTTTCCGGGGCAATCGGTTTCGTGGGGCTGATGATGCCCCATATCGTCCGCTTGGTAGTCGGGTCGGATCACCGGAAGGTTCTGCCGGCCTCAGTGTTGCTGGGAGCAGTCTTCTTGATCTGGGTGGACGTAGGAGCGCGTACAGTGGTGCAGCCGGAAGAGCTGCCAGTAAGCGTGATCACCGCGCTGGTCGGTGCGCCATTCTTCTTATGGCTTTTGCGGTGGCGGAAGAATGCCTTCGGCGGAGATAGAATTTGAGGCTGGATGTACAAGGGCTCTACTGGGGCGTCGATGGCCGAGACATACTCCACGACGTTGAGATAAGCGTGGAATCCGGCGCCATGGTTGGGTTGATAGGACCCAACGGCAGCGGCAAGTCGTCTTTGCTCCGATGTGTGTACCGGGCACTGAAACCCCGGGCGGGCAGCATTGCCATCGACGGGGACGATCTTTGGAGTATCAGTTCCAAAGAGGCTGCCCGCCGGATAGCGGTGGTCCTCCAAGAAACTCCCTCCGAATTCGATTTCACGGCATATGAGATCGTATCCATGGGTCGGAATCCCCACAAGCAGATGTTCGACCGGGATAACGAGCAAGACAATAAAATCATCGAAGACGCCCTCGATCAGGTGGGAATGGCCAGCTTTGCCGCCAGGAGCTTCGCCACGCTGTCCGGCGGAGAGAAACAAAGAATCCTGATTGCCCGTACCCTTTCCCAGCAGGCTAGTTTCCTCCTATTAGACGAACCTACCAACCACCTGGACATCCGCTACCAATTGGAAATCATGAACCTGGTCAAGGAGTTGGGCCTGTCTACCTTGGCAGCCCTACATGATTTGAACATAGCCACGGAATACTGCGACAAGATATACGTGATCGACGGTGGGCGAATAGTGGCCAGCGGCCCGCCTTCGGAGGTCTTGCGGCCACGATTGATAAAGCAGGTCTTCGGAGTAGTAGCCTCGGTGGACCATAACACTTACACCGGAAAGCCACGATTGAATTTTTACTTGGACCGAAACGGCAAAGATGGGATTAACACTATCTGGGAATAGTGTAGGCGATCGTTGGAAATGGACCAGGAGCCATTTTGATTACAGGCCCCGGGAACTTGCCCGACCACCTACCGGCCCTAGACCTGAGGCGGCTTTTGTCCATCGGCAAAGTGATACACTCTTTCGGGCTCTAGCTTTTTCCTAGACGCCCGACGGTGGATTCAGGAGGATTTTTGTCGCAACAGCAACCGGAGTACAGGTTCCCATTCACGGCCATCGTCGGTCAAAGGGCCATGAAACGGGCGCTGCTATTGAACGCCGTAAACCCGAAGATTGGCGGCGTCTTGGTGCGCGGCAAGAAGGGCACCGCCAAGTCCACTGCGGTACGTTCCTTGGCGGCACTGCTTCCCGAAGTTACGGTGGTCCGAGGCTGCCCTTACAATTGCAGCCCCGAAGACCGGCAGGGACTCTGCGCCCGCTGTGAGCCCAAGAACGACGGCGCGCCGACAGTGGTCCGCCAGATACCCATCGTGGACCTGCCCGTGGGCGCCACCGAGGACCGGCTGGTGGGTTCTCTGGACATCGAAGAGGCCATCAAGACCGGCAACCGGGTCTTCGAGCCCGGCCTAATCGCAGCCACCCACCGGGGCATCCTCTACATCGACGAAGTGAACCTGCTAAACGACCACTTGGTGGACATCCTTCTGGATGCCGCCGCCATGGGCCGCAACTACGTCGAGCGGGAGGGTATCTCGGTAACTCACCGCTCGGAGTTTATCCTGGTGGGCACCATGAACCCCGAGGAAGGCGACCTGCGGCCCCAACTCTTGGACCGGTTCGGCCTTGCCGTGGAGGTGGACAGCCGGTTCTCCCCCGAAGAACGCCAAGAGGTGGTCAAGCGCCGCATCGCCTACGAGGCCGACCCCCATGGGTTCATGGCGGAGTGGCGGCAGCCGGAAATGGAAGAGCGGGATCGGGTGCTACGCAGCCAACAACTGCTGCCCCAGGTGCAGGTCAGCGACGACATCTTGACGCTAATCACCTCCATCTGCGCCGAGTACGATGTGGACGGGATGCGCGGCGATATCGTGATGTACAAGACTGCCAGCACCATCGCCGCCTACGAAGACCGGACCGAGGTCAACGCCGAGGACGTACGCGAGGCGGCCAACCTGGCCCTCTTGCACCGGCAGCGGCGGCAGCCCTTCCAGCAGCCCAACCTGGCCACCGAGCAACTGGACTCCATGGTGGACGACTTTCAAAGCCGGGACAACCAGAGGGAGCCGCAGGACCAATCCGGAGACGGGAACCAAGGAGAGGGCGATTCAGAGCCCCCAGACCCAGGGCCCTCGGATTTAGGACCCTCAGAACCAGAGGTCCCGGAACCGGATGCTGAGCCCGATAATCAGGGCCCGGCCTCTATGCCCCGGGACCAGCATTTTGAAGTTGGCGACCCCTTTGCCGTGCGGCCGCTAAATCTGAAGCCGCCCGACAAGCGCTCCCGCCGCGCTTCCGGCCGCCGCAACGTCACCATCACCGACTCCTCGGCTGGGCGGTACGTGCGCTCGCGCCAGCCCGAGGACAAAGCGTCCGGCTTGGCATTGGACGCCACTCTGCGCGCCGCCGCTCCCCACCAAGAGGGTCGCCGGGCGGCCGCCGATTCCGCCAACGCAGTGCTGATTGAGCCGTGGGACATCCGCGAGAAAGTTAGAGAGAGCAAAGCCGGCAGTCTGGTTTTGTTCGTGGTGGATGCCAGCGGGTCCATGGGGGCGCAGCGGCGGATGGTGGCGGTGAAAGGTGCCATCATGTCCCTGCTGCTGGACGCCTACCAGCGGCGCGACCGGGTGGGGCTAATCGCCTTCCGTGGCACGAAGGCCGACCTTCTGCTTCCGCCCACCAACAGCGTGGAACTGGCCCAGGCGCACCTTCAGGAGATGCCCACCGGAGGCCGGACCCCGCTGAGCGCCGGTCTGTTCAAAGCCTTGGAGGTCATTGAGACTGAACGGATCAAGGACCGGGGCGTGCTGCCCTTGGTGGTCCTGCTTTCCGACGGCCGGGGCAACGTGGCCCAGGGGCCGGATTCGCCGCTGGCCGAAGCATCCGCCGCGGCGGGAATCATCGGCGACGGGAAGATACCAGCGGTGGTGGTGGACACTGAGTCCGGTTTCGTCAGACTGGGCATGATTCAGCCAGTAGCAGAGGCCATGGGCGCCCAGTACCTCAAGCTGGAGGACCTGCGGGCCGACAACCTGGCCGAGGCCGTGCGGGTCAGGATGCCAGTCATCGGTGAAGTTCCGCCCCACGTCAATTGACACTGTTCGCCCGTAAGGCCCGTTTACATCACCCACGGGAGTTGGTAACCTCGACTGTGGCCCAATCTGAAGAGTGCTGGATCAATAGAACCCTCGCACGATTGGGAGGCATGAATTACCTAGCCTTAACCCGTTTTATGAAAAACCGGCGAGCCGGTCAGGAGGTATCTGCTTGGTCCGCTATATGCCCTATGCCGACATGGACAAGATGATGTCTCTGTCCAAGCGCCGGGGTTTTATGTTCCAGAGTTCGGAGATCTACGGAGGGCTGGGTTCCACCTGGGACTACGGCCCTCTAGGCGTCGAACTGAAACGCAACGTCAAAGAGGCCTGGTGGCGCTCGGTAATCACAGAGCGGGACGACATGGTGGGGCTGGACGCCGCCATCCTGATGCACCCCCAGACCTGGGTCGCCAGCGGTCACGTTGAGAACTTTTCCGATCCCTTGGTCGAATGCAAAGAATGCAACTCACGGTTCCGACAGGACCATCTGTTGGAAGCCACCGGCGTGGACCCGGAATCACCGGAGGCCGCTGCCGCGCTCAAGGAGCTGCGCTGCCCGGAGTGCGAAGGCGAACTGGGCGAACCGCGCCGTTTCAACCTGATGTTCAAGACCTTCATGGGCCCGGTGGAAGACACGGCCAGCGAGGTCTTTCTCCGTCCCGAAACCGCCCAGGGCATCTTCGTCAATTTCAAAAACGTGCTCGACTCGACGCGCAAGAAGCTACCCTTCGGCATCGGCCAGATAGGCAAGTCCTTCCGAAATGAAATCACCCCCGGCAACTTCACCTTCCGCACCAGGGAGTTTGAGCAGATGGAGGTGGAGTTCTTCGTGAAGCCGGGCACCGACCAAGAGTGGCTGGACAGGTGGGTCAAAGAACGCTTCCAGTGGTACATCGACTTCGGCATCCGGCCTGAGAACTTGCGGCTGCGCCGCCACGGCTCCGACGAGTTGGCCCACTACGCCACCGACTGCTATGACGTCGAGTACCGGTTCCCCTGGGGTTGGGCGGAACTGGAGGGCATCGCGGACCGCACCGATTACGACCTTAAGCAGCACTCCGAGTACAGCGGCGAGGACCTTTCCTACTTCGATGACGAATCTCAAGAACGTTACTTTCCCTACGTGATTGAGCCCTCCGGCGGCGTTGACCGTGCCACCCTGGCCTTCTGGCTGGACGCCTACGACGAGGAACCCGACGGCGACGCCGTGCGCGTGGTCTCCCACATACACCGGGACCTGGCGCCGGTCACCGTGGCCGCCCTGCCGCTGAGCAGGAACGAAAAGCTGCTGCCCACCGCCAGGAGGGTCTACGATGTGTTGCGGAAGCATTTCAGGACTCATTACGACGACGCCCAGAGCATCGGCCGCCGCTACCGCCGCCAGGACGAGATTGGCACTCCCTACTGCGTGACCATCGATTTCGACACGATCGACGACAACCAGGTGACCATCCGCGACCGGGACACCATGTACCAGGCAAGGGTCCCAGTGTCTGAACTGGTGGACATCCTCAAAGACAAAATGGAACACGGCTGGTAACCTGGCGGGCGGCTCGCCGCGCTTTCACCGGCTCGCCGGGTTTTCATATTACGGCTTGGATCGAGGGAAATGCCTCCTAATCTTGTAGCCGCAACCGTACGTCAGGGGTTGTTCACCCGCATCGTTGGCAGGCGGCTGCTATATTACCCGGAGCTTTCTTCCACCATGGACGAGGCCGCCAAGCTGGGGGAAGGGGACGCCGAAGAGGGTGCGGTGGTGGTGGCCGAGGTGCAGCGGGCGGGCCGGGGACGCCAGGGCCGTGGTTGGGTATCCCAACCGGGCAACCTGCTCGTTTCCGTTTTGTTCCGTCCAACACTGGAAGCCCTGCCGTTCATCAGTATCATCGGCGGGATAGCCGCCGCCCGGGCGGTGCGCAAAATCACGGGCCTGGACCCCAAGATCAAATGGCCCAACGACTTGTTCATCGGCGGTCGCAAAGCCGCTGGCATCCTGGCCGAGAGCGCAATCACCGGGGATACCGTATGGTATGCTGTGCTCGGCGTAGGCATGAACGTGAGCCTGGACACCAGCCAGACCGATGAGATTTCCTCCTTCGCCACCAGCGTCAACGCCGCAGCCGGGCGGGAGGTCCCCCGGGAAGACCTGCTCCGCCAATTCCTCATGGACCTGGACGCCCTCTACCTGGCGTTGGGCCAAGGGAAATCCCCCATCTCCGAGTGGCAAGACCTGCTGGAGACTGCGGGTCAACGCCTGGTGGCAACCTGGGGAGACGACACCTTCACCGGCGTGGCGGAGGGTACCGATGAATTGGGTAACCTGCTCCTGCGGCAGGGCGACGGTTCCCTCTTAACCCTGACCGCCGGGGACGTAACGCTGAGTCAAGACTAAATGGTCATTGGGGGGCTTGTCTCAAATCTGTCATTCTGAGGAGTGCCGTGGGCCTACGAAGAATCTCGTTTCAACTGGGAATGACCGCGCAGACGGAACGAGACCCCTCGCTGAGTTTATCCTGAGCGGAGCCGAAGGGCTCGGGGTGACAAGGGGAAGCGTACGTGGAGCCACCAGACGGGCCAATATAATCATATCTGTCACATTTGAGGCAACGCCGGTCATGGGTATCCGCTTTCTGTGGGTGCAATTCTAGTCGCTTCTCAATTTTAACGCGGTTGCACCGCCGCCAGAGGGATAGATGCTGGAATCACTGAGCTTGGAAGGCAAAACGGTTGTCATCACTGGCGGCGGCAC
The DNA here is from genome assembly GCA_965237595.1 of Dehalococcoidia bacterium. GTDB lineage: Bacteria > Chloroflexota > Dehalococcoidia > Lucifugimonadales > UBA3495 > UBA9611. The sequence continues at coordinate 400,930 of CBDEFY010000004.1, forward strand.
TGGGCTGGGCCGGGCAATGGTCCGCGCGATGGCCCGCGCCGGAGCAGACCTGGTCATCGCTGGACGCCGCACGGGCCCCATCGAAGAGGCCGCCGCTGAGGCAGAGAGCTTGGGCGTCATGGCGGCTTCGGTGGCGACGGACGTAACCGATTCGGCCCAAGTGGTCAATCTGATAAAGACCTGCCAGGACCGGTTCGGCAAGATCGACGTGATGGTGAACAACGCCGGGGCCGTCTCGGAAAACGTCCGCAAGCCCATCTGGGACCTGACCGACGAGGACTGGGACCGGGTTATGACCGTGAACCTCACCGGCGCGTTCTATTGTTCCCGGGAAGTCTCCCAGACCATGGTCGACCAGGGCCATGGCAAAATAATCAACGTGGCTTCCGGGTTCGGCATGCGGGGCGGGCGTGACATCTATATGTACTGTTGCAGCAAGGGCGGCATGATTCAACTCACCCGGGTGCTCTCCTTCAACCTGGCCCGTTACGGAATCACCGCCAACACCATCGTGCCCGGCTTCGTGCCCACCGGGGCAACCGACACCATGTCCGCCAGCCTGCCCAGGGGCGGCGAGTTCCTGCCCACCGGCAAACTGGGCAAGCCCGAGGACTTTGGACCGCTGGCCGTCTATCTGGCGTCGCCGGCCTCGGACTACATGACCGGCGAGATGTTCATCGCCGACGGCGGCGGTTTGGCCGGGGGTGTCACGCCCACTGGCCACGCTCCGGTAATCCCCCTAGAAACCTAATCCTAGGCGTAACTATTGCCGTATCTGGGTGCAATTGACGAATAGCATTTCACCCCCCACTCCAACTCTCCCCGTCCTGGGAGAGAGAACTAGTCCCTTCCCCCTCGCAAGGGGGAACGTTGGCTTTGCACCAAAAGTCTTATTCCCAGGACACTTTTGGAACAACTGGCTCTTCTGTTCCAAAAGTCTCGGTGTCAAATGCCGGCTCGATGCCCAATTCGAACATGCTCGAAACGAGCACGACGATATTATGACACAAGATTTTAGCCAGCACTTCGTTGACTTGGGCCACTGGCGTCTTGGAGCGAACCGCCCCACCGAACTTGGCCTTAATCATCGAAAACGTAGTCTCCACGTTGCTGCGCTTGTGATACCTAGCCGAAAATTCGGCTCGGTTCAAGTTGTAGAAGTGGAAGGCCCGTTCCCACAGGCCGTCACGCTTATGATGGCCGCTGTGGGCCACGGAGTTGGTCTTGAAAGGGATGTAAGCTGTTCCGCCAACTGCCTGGACTTCTCGGAGGTTCTGCCTGCTCAGATAAGCCTTGTCGCCGGAGACTTCATTGACCGTGAAGTTCTGCGCGGTGGTTTTAACGAACGGAGCCAGGTAGGGCGAGTCCGCGCTCATGGTGGTGGTCGCTTCACACGAAGTGATGATATTCGTGGAAACACCGCACATTACATGTACCTTGACCCACTGGGCTTCCTTAATCATCTTGGCCCATTTGTTGTCGAACCACCGGTGGTAGACGGATGTAGCAAAGCCGCTGGAGTCAACGGCAAAGTCTGTTTCCACAGACTTGAGCGGAAGTGCACTCTGTTCAATCAGGGATTTCAGCAAAGGGGCCAGGTCGGGATTCTCCAGATGCCGGAATGTGCTGGTGAACGACGGGACGTTGTCCAAAAGTCCTTTGTCATGGGCGTTTCGGAAATCCGTCATCGCCCGTCTACCCGACATGGTGGAATAGACCTTAAGACCGATGCCAAAAACTACGTCGGAGAGAGGGAGCCGGGGACGGCCAAAGGTTTGTGGCGGTTGCTCGATGGTATCGCAGAGATCACGAAGCAAAGCGACGAATCGTTCTTCTTCGTGCGTCTGTGCCGCGTTGTAAGCTGGCCAATCCTGGGAATAAGTCTTCCGTGGTTGGGGGAGTGTAGCCGTGGTACTATGAATGAGCGATAGTCATGGTGGAGTTACAGCCTCCATCTTGATTAGGGAGCGGCGGTGTTTCGGCACCGTTTGCTCCCGACGTGACTATATTATCGCCGATTTCAGCGAAAAAATCAAGCTGAATCGCGTCATTTCGGTGCCAATTAGGTGCGTGTTCTGGAGGATTTCGACGTACAGCGGCTCTGCTGCACATAAAATAGTTAACTCCCGCCGCCCTATGGCGCAAGTCGTCGGGCTGCGTGGCGTTATGGTGCCGAGGGCGGGGCTTGAACCCGCAAGGCGGAAAACCGCCGGTGGTTTTCAAGACCACTGCGTTTACCAATTTCGCCACCCCGGCATGCATCAGCGGCGCGGTTATGTCTTTGCGGGCTGGCCGCGCCGTTTCTTATCAAAAGGGCAGGTCATCAGCTTTGTACTCGAAGGTGTTACGAGCAATCTTTGTAAAACGGTCCGCACTGGAAAGGACCGTTCCGATAACCGCAAAGGGTTGTTTTACGCCAAGGTCAAGCCCCTGGCTGTGCAGTTCCTCAAGCACACACTGTACCTTAACCAATTCGTTGCTAGGCGGAAGGCGTCGCCAAACAGCCAGTGCAGCTTCAACTATCAATCTAGGGCGCTCGGACGTTTCAACAGTATCGAAATGTGGATCGTGGTTAAGGTCACTGGCCTCTACATTAGCGGTATCTTGCAGATAAGTACCAAGCGCAGTGATGGCCGAGAGCTGGTTTTTCAGCCTATCGAACTCGGCGTCTATCTCTTGCAACAGTTCACCGCCAAGGTCGTAAGCTGCTTGCTCACCCTCCATAGTCCAGGTGTTCATCATTTCCTTTACATAGTCACGCATGTGTCATATCTCCGCACTGATAGTTACAGTACCCAGTGCCAACTGCGTGAGTATACTACATTACTGTCAGTAGTATCACCACTATGATAAGAGAGTACGTCTACACGATCCAAGAGGCAGCAGATGTTCTTGCGGTCAATCGGGAGACAGTGAGGCGGTGGATGGTGGCCGGAAAACTCGCAGGAGAGAATATTGGTGGTGCCGTGCTATTGCCTCGGTGGGCCGTTGAAATGATTAAGCAAGAACGACAAACGAGAAGCCAAAAGCAACGCCGGGGTAAGAAATAACGTGGCTCTTACTTTTGATTCAACATGGACTTTAGGTGCAAAGCCCGTGGGAGATATAAAGTAGGGGTTCGTGACCTTTTGGAACAACCGACCGACTTTAGGAACAGATGCTACTTATGGAGCAAAGCCGGGGAAGGTTAGGATGGGGGGAACAGGAGAACCTACATGCCGGTCCTTCCCGAATATGACCTCTCCGGCAAGACAGCCATACTGGCGACCTCCGGCGGAGTCGAGGCTCCCTTCTTGGGACAGGCTCTGACCGAGGGCGGCGCTGTTGTTTTCGCCGTGGCCCGCACCCAGGCCCTCTTGGATGCGGTCCTAAAGTCCTTGCCGCCAAATTCCAGCGGGGCCGTCATGGACGCCAGCGTTCCCGACAGCGCCAAGAACGTCATGGAGCAGTTCGACCAAGCCCACGAAAAGGTGGACATCCTGGTCAACGACGCCCGCAGCATGTACGCCCAGCCCTTGGAGCAAATCAGCTTTGACGATTGGGATGCCGTCCAGACCCGCAACACCAAAGCGCCCTTCCTACTCTCCCAGCAGGTGTTGCCCCGCATGGCCAAGGCCGAATATGGCCGGGTGGTTAACATGGTCTCGGAACTGGCCGAAAGGGGCATGATCAACGGCTCCGCCTTCGCCGCCAGTCAGGCCGCTGTTCTGGCCCTGACCAGGTCCCTGGCGGTGGAATGGAGCCGGTTCAACATCAGGATCAACGCCATCGGCACCGGGTTGATCGACACCGAGGGCCAGACTCTTGAAGAACAACAGCAAGAGTTGGTGGTCCGTTACACCCCCCTCCGGCGCAAGGGCACCCCCCAAGACGTTGGCCCGTTGCTGGTCTACCTCTGTTCCGAGTCCTGCGATTACTCCACCGGACAACCGGTGTATATTGACGGCGGCCTGAACGCCCACCCCTAGGCTTCGCCGGGCGGCCCGAACGCGCACCCCTAGGCGCCGTTGGAGGGTGAACCACCACGTTCCTCGCACCCTTCGTTCTTGGAAGTAACTCCTGGGCTGATGTACAATACCGGGAGTCCCTAGGCGTCTCAATTCATTTCATTCGAGGCGTCCTTCTTTATTTTGGCCCGTATCCCGGCTACCCGCGTACCCCCTATCTAACTATGTACCGCCAACCGGCCCAATCCACCAAGACTGTCTCTCGGCTTCAGGGTATGAACGACCTGTCCGAAGATTCCTGGCGCCGCAAGCTAGAACTTCAGGACCGGTTGGGGCAACTCCTCAGCAGTTACGGCTACCAACCTATGGAGACCCCGGTCCTGGAGCCCACCGAGCTTTTCCTGAGGAAGTCGGGCGGGGAATTGGCCTCCCAGCTATACAGTTTCACCGACGCCGGGAGTAACTCGGTCAGTCTGCGCCCGGAGTTCACCTCGCCCATCATGAGGCACTACCTGGAGAACGCGGCCAGCATCAGCCTGCCGGCGCGGTGGCAATACTGCGGGCCGGTATTCCGGTTCGACGTCTCCCACCCCGAGGCCAGCGGCCAGTTCACCCAGGTCGGCGGCGAGTTCATCGGTTCTTCCGAGATCGCCGCCGACGTTGAACTCCTGAATCTCGCCGTGGCCGTGCCGACACAGTTGGGACTGGACGGCTGGAGCTTGCAACTTGCCGACCTGGACATACTCAACAGCCTGCTGGACCCGGTGGGAGTTTCCGAGCGTGCCCGGTCCTTCATCATCCAAAGCATGCCCCGGCTGAGGGAAGGGCGCTCCGCAGTGCCCAAGCCCTTAGAACAAGGCCGGCACCTGCACCTCGTCGGTGGGACCAACGGTTCCATAAACTCGGGGTACCGAGATTCCGAGGACGCCGCGCTGCGCCAGGCGGTCCAAGGCCTGGACGACGCTCAGGCCAGGACTGTGCTGCTGGGCCTGCTGCAATGGAACTCGGCCGACCAACTGGGCCAGCGCACCCCCGAAGAGGTGGTGGAGCGTTTGCTCCGAAAAATCCGGGGCACCGATAGCGAGGACAAGCTGCGTCAGGGACTGGAACTGGCCAGCGACTTGGCGGTAATCAAGGGCGAGCCTGAACCGGCGCTGGATTCGGTCAGGAAAACTTTGGCATCGGCCGGGGCCAACCAAGATGCCGCCAACCGCCTGTCGGAGATAATAGGCCTCGTGTCTAACGGGCCCGACGCCAAAGGACTCATCATGTTGGACTTTGGCTTGGTCCGCGGCCTGGCCTATTACAACGGAGGGATATTCGAGGTCACCCACCCCGGCTGGCCGGGTACCCTGGGCGGCGGCGGCCGGTACGACACCCTTTCCAAGGTACTGGGCAGCGACGAGGCGGTCCCGGCCCTGGGTTTCGCCTACAACCTGGACGCGCTCATTGCTCTCGGAGCGAAATAGGCCGGAAGATTGACTATTCAAGACCAAAATAAGAACCACGGACCTGGGCCGCTGCGCATAGTTCTGCCCAGCGATGGCGAGTTGTACGATTCGACCCTCAGTTTCATGAGCGCCTGCGGTTTGCCGGTCTCCCGTCCCAACACTCGGCGCTATACCGGCACGGTCCCCGCCATCCCCGGGGTGGCGGTGCTGTTCCAGCGCACCGCCGACGTCACCCAAAAGGTGGAGGAGGGCAGCGCGGAACTGGGCGTGACAGGCTTGGACCGGGTATTGGAATACCGCAGTGACGAGTCGCGGGCGGCGGTGTTGATTGAAGACCTGCGATACGCCCGGTGCGAGTTCGTCATGGCGGTGCCCGATTCCTGGATGGACGTGACTTCCCTTTCCGACTTGGCCGACCTAGCCTTGGAGTTCCGTCAGGAGGGCAAGCAGCTCCGCATCGCCACCAAGTACCCACGGCTATTGAGGAGCTACCTGTACGAGCGGGGCATCAACTATTTCACCTTGGTCCCGGCCAGCGGCGCCATGGAAGCGGCCCCGGCGGCCGGTTACGCAGACCTGATCGCCGACCTCACGGCCACTGGGGTCACCCTGCGGGAGAATCAGCTCAAAACCCTGGACGAGGGCACAATATTGGCCTCCCAGGCGTGCCTCATCGCCAACCCGGTAATGCTTTCGGCGTCCAGAGAGGCCCTGGCCTTGGCCCGTTCCATCGCCGAGTTGATGGAGGGCCATCTGCGGGCGGAACCCTACTACCGGGTCACCGCCAACGTGCGTGGCTCTTCGCCGGAGGAGGTCAGCTCAATGGTGCTGGCCCGTCCCGGTCTGGCCGGGCTGCGCGGCCCCACTGTCGCCAGGGTCTACAACGTTGAGGAGCAGGACTGGTACAACGTGAGCCTGTTAATCAAGAAAAGTCAGCTTCTGGAAGCAGTCGACCACCTGCGCGACTGCGGGGCCATCGACGTGGCCGCATCCCAGTTGAGCTACCTGTTCGACGGTCACTCCGAGGCTTACAAAACCCTCTTCGGCGAGGACACAAAAATCCACAGTTAAATGGGTCGAGAGCCTTTTAAGATAATGCCAAACCTGCCGATGCACATATATCTGGCCAACCAGATAGCTGAGCAGCTGGACCTCAGCTACGTTTACGACCACCTCGGGAGCTACTTCCTGGGTTCCACCACCCCAGACATCCGGGCCATGACCAAGTGGCCCAGAGAGCAGACCCACTTCGCGCCGCTGTCGGTGGCAGAGGTCGGCACCGGGACCAGGACCATGTTCCGGATGCACCCCGAGTTGAGCCAAGACATATCGCCCGCCACCCGGGCCTTTCTGGTCGGTTACGTCTCCCATCTGGCGGCGGACGAGGTCTGGATCACCAGCGTGTTCCGGCCTCATTTCGACACGTCCCTGGAGCACAGCCGAATAACCGATGATGAAGTTGAAGCCAACATCTGGGACCGGGCGTTGCAACTGGACATGGACCGGCAGACTCTGCCCCGACTGAACGGAGAGACCAACCCCCAGGAGGCGATGATCTGCGCCGACGAGGACGTGTCGGTGGCCTTCTTGGAGGACGGCCTCCTGACCGAATGGAAGGACTGGGTGCGGCGGTTCATGGGCTGGGAGTTCACCTGGGACCGGTTGAAACGGGCCCTGAACCGGTTGTATCGTGATGATGAAGACGTGCAACGGACCGTGGGCCGGTTCTTGGAAGGGATGCCCCGCAGTCTGGAACAGGTCTACCAGAAGGTCCCCGAGGGTGAGGTAACCGCCTACCAGCAACGGGCCGTGGCCGCCACCATCGCCCAAGTCCGGGAATTCGTGCCGGAATAGTGCCATGACCAGAAGGATTTGAAACTCTGCGCAACGCCCCCATCCGGTCCCCGGATAATGGAGCCCTGATGAGCACACGAAGAATGGAGAAGCCCCTTTGCCCCTTAACGTGATACACGGAATCCAGAACGCCGAGACCGTTCTGGTCCGCACCGACCCCGTGGACCTGGACTCGCTGCCCGAGTCGGTATTGGCCCGCACCGAAGAGGCCTTTGGTAAGGGAGTGACCCCGGAGCAGGCGGTGCATCAGATGCTGGGCGACGTGCGCGAAAAAGGCGACGCCGCTGTGTTGCGCTACGCCAAACTCCTGGACGGCTCGGACCTGGAAGACTTCCGGGTGACCGAAGGTCAAAAGGCCCAGGCCAGAGACTCTGTCAGCAAAGAACTACGGGAATCATTGGAATTGGCCGCCAAACGGGTGCGCAGTTTCCACGAAGCTACCCTGCCCAGCGAATGGGTCGACCGCGAACAGGGCCTGGGCGAATTGCTACGGCCCTTGGACCGGGTGGGCCTCTATGCTCCCGGCGGCAGCGCCGCCTACCCTTCCACTGTGTTGATGACGGCTGTTCCGGCAAGGGTGGCCGGCGTCCGCGAGGTCATACTGTGCACGCCGCCCCAACGCGGGCAAGCATTGAACCCGGCGGTCATCGTCGCCGCCGAGATTGCTGGGGTGGACGCCCTCTATCAAGTGGGCGGGGTCCCGGCCATCGCGGCCATGGCCTACGGTACCAAGTCGGTGCCCAAGGTCGACAAGATTTGCGGCCCTGGCAACATCTTCGTGGCCTACGCCAAGAAGCTGGTCCAAGGCCAGGTGGACATCGATGGGGTGTTCGGCCCCACCGAGACGATTGTGCTGGCCGACAAGACCGCCAACGCCAGTTTCTGCGCCGCCGACCTCATCGCCCAAGCGGAGCACGACCCTCTGGCCACCGCAATCTTGATTACCAACAGTCAAAATCTGATTGACCAAATGGAGACAGAGGTCGACCGGATGTTGACCTCCCTGCCGCGGGGCGACGTGGCTAAGGCGGCTCTGGACCGCCAGGGACGGGTCGTGTTGGTCGATTCATTGGACGACGCCGTGCACCTGGCGAACCGGATTGCTCCGGAGCACCTGTGCCTGCTGGTTGACGACCCTTGGTCTTGGGTCGGCAAGGTCAAGCACGCCGGCGGCCTGTTCCTTGGTGAGTTCTCCCCGGAGGTCATGGGCGACTACATCGCCGGACCCAGTCACGTTATGCCCACCGGAGGCACCGCCCGGTTCGGGTCTGCCCTCAGCGTGCACCATTTCTTGCGTACCATGCCGGTGGTCGGCCTCAGCCCCGCCGAGTTCCAGAAGCTGGGCCAAGCCGCCGTGCACATCGCCGAAGCGGAGGGGCTCAGCGGCCACGCCAGCGCCATTCAGGTGAGGCTCGATTCGCTGGCCAAGGGCGCCTAAGGCATATCTAGACCAGGCAATTAGAGATGACCCAGAGTAAAACATCCCAAGATATGCCGTCGATGCTGCCCCACATTCAGGCGCTGGAGACCTATGAGGGTGTCGACCCCATGGAGGTCCTGGCCGAACGGGCCGGGATCCCCCAGGAGAAAATCATCCGCCTGAACGGCAACGAGAACCCCTACGGGCCCTCGCCCAAAGTGGCCGAGGCTTTGGGCCGTTTCCAGAATTTCAACTACTATCCAGACCCAGAGCAGCGCAACCTGCGCCGGGTGCTTTCGGGCTACTTGAACGTGGACCCGGAACGGATTGTGGCGGGCAACGGCAGCGACGAGATGATTGACCTATTGCTGCGCATGTATGTGGGCGTCGGCGACAACGTCATCATCCCCACTCCGACCTTCGGCATGTACTCCTTCTCGGCGGGCATCTGCGGCGGCGAGGCCATCGCGGTGGAAAGGGACGCCAACTTTGAGATTGACTTGGAGGCCATGAAATCGGCCATCACCGCCAAGAGCAAAATCATATTCTTGGCCTCGCCCAACAATCCCACCGGCAACATCATTCCCGAGGCCCAGATCAGGGCCCTGTTGGGCACGGGACTGCTGGTGGTTATGGACGAAGCCTACTTCGAGTTCTGCGGTGAGACCGCTATTCCGTTATTGTCCGAGTTCAAGAACCTGGTGGTGCTGCGGACGTTCAGCAAATGGGCCGGACTGGCGGGACTGCGGATCGGCGTGGGCGCCATGGACCCTGACCTGGCCGCCACCATGATGGCCATGAAACCGCCGTACAACGTTAATCTGGCCGCCGAGGTTGCCCTGACGACCTCTCTGGAGGACACCCCCGGCCTTTTGGAACGGGTGCGGCAGATAGTGGCTGAGCGCGACCGGATGATGCGGCGCCTGCAAGAGATACCCAACCTGACGCCCTGGCCGTCGCGGGCCAATTTCATCCTCTGTCAGGTGCCCGAAGGACGCGGCAAAGAAATCTTCGAGAGTCTATGCAGCAGGGGAATTTTCCTGCGCTACTGGGGGAACGGCCGGTTGAAGGACTTTATCCGGACCAGCATCGGTCTGCCCCATGAGACCGATGCCGTGGTGGAGGCATTCGCGGAGTTGTGTGCCTAAATTGCACGCCTAGACCGTGTGACTGGATCTTGAGGAGAAAGAGATGCCGCCTAGAAAACCGGCACTGGCCAAGAATAACGGCCGGACTGCGACCATCGAGCGCAAGACCGGCGAGACCGAGATTACGCTAACCCTGAACCTGGACGGCCAGGGCGTGTATGACGTGGACACCGGGAACGGTTTCCTCGACCACATGGTCAGCCAGATATCCCGCCACGGTTTGATTGACATAACACTCCGGGCCAAGGGAGACGTTCACACCGGCTGGCACCACTTGGTGGAGGACGTGGCCATCACCCTGGGCCGGGCGTTCAATGAGGCCTTGGGCGACGCCCGGGGCATCCGCCGCATGGGCCACGCCATTGTGCCATTGGATGAGACACTGGCCATGGTGGCCCTGGACTGTAGCGGCCGGGGCTACGCGGTGATTGACACGACTCTGGACGACACCATAGTGGAGACGCTGCCCGGCGCGTTGGTGAAGCACTTCTTCGAGTCCTTCGCCCTGGAGGGAAAGATAAACCTCCACGCCCAAATCATGGCCGGGATCAGCCCCCACCACAAAGCCGAGGCGCTGTGCAAGGCCCTGGCCCAGTCCCTCCGCGACGCCCTAGAGCCGGACCCCCGTGCCCCCTCCCAGATCCCCAGCACCAAGGGGACCCTCAGCGGGTAAGTTCTCTCTAGCCGGGTCGTTCTCTTCCCCCAGCACGGGGCTTTGCCTCAAACCTGTCATTCTGAGGAGCGCCGTAGGCCGACGAAGAATCTCGTTTCAGCTGGGAATGACGGAGCAGGGAGAACGAGACCCCTCGCTACGTTCGGGGTGAGAAAGGGAGGCGTACATAGCTCAATGTCACGGGCCATGCTTATTACTTTTGAGGCAAAGCCCCGGCGCGGGGGAAGGGATTCTCGCCCGGCTTACGGACGGCCCTTCCTGGCGATGAACTCCGGGAAGGCGTCCTCGACTCCGTAGCCCTTGACCACGTTGGTGGTGTAGTCCCGCTCGTTCTCCCACATGCCCCGCAGGTCGGCGGTCTTGTCTTTGAGCAGAATCTGCTTGATGCCCATCACCGACTCTCGGCGGTGCTTGGCGATGGTTGCCGCAATCTCCATGGTCTTAGCCCGAAGTTCGTCGGCAGGCACCAGATGGTTCAACAGCCCCACGCGGTAGGCCTCCTCGGCTTCCACCACCCGCCCCGTGAACAAGAATTCCTTGGCGATGGGCCAGCCGACCTGGTTGGTTAGGGTCCAAGTGCAATTGATGCGGCCGTAAGCCACGGCCAGGAACCGGAACTTGGTGTTCTCGCAGCCAATCCGGATGTCGAGGCAAGAAGCCAGCACCGACCCGCCGCCGTAGGCCAGTCCGTTCATCATCCCGATAACCGGCTTGGGCGAGGCGGATATCTCGTACATCCATTGCGATTGTTCCGCCGACCGGACGTCCCGATCCTCATCGGTGCGTTCCCGGGCGTCGACCCGCTGCTCATGAATGTCGCCTCCGGCGGAAAAGGCCCGGTCTCCCGAGCCGGTGATCACGATGCAGCCGATGTTTTCGTCGCCATTGGCCGCCATCACCGCGTCGTGGAGCTCCTCGTCCAACTTGTGGTTCATGGCGTTTAGGACCTCGGGACGGTTCATGGTGATGACCGCCACGCCTTCTTCGTTCTCCACCAGGATGTGTTCGTAAGCCATTTGTTCGCCCCCATGTAACCTTCCCTCTAGCGGGGGAAGGAATCTTTCTCGAGTCTGTGTTGCACCCCGATTTTAAGGTTGGGACCGTGGCTAGTCAATTTGGGCAAGTTTGACACCCGCTTATGGTAAACTGCCAACGAGTATGCTCAGGCGTGCGGAGAGAGACACCACCGTATCTTGGAGGTACCTGGGTTGGCTCAGAAACTGAAGGCTGGCGACGCAATCATCGAGATGCTGCGGCAGGAAGGCGTCTCCCACATGTTCGGCATCGTTGGCTCGTCGTTCTTGGATATCCTAGACTCCATGTACGACCGGGACGACATCCAGTTCATCGGCGTCCGCCACGAACAGGGCGCGGCCCTGATGGCCGACGGCTACAGCCGCATCTCCGGCTCTCCCAGCGTTTGTCTGGTGACCAACGGACCCGGAGTGTTGAACCTGACCTATGGCATCGCCTCAGCCTATGTGGCCCACTCGCCGGTGGTGGTGCTGGCGCCCTCTGCGTCCCGCAGCCACCAGAATCGCAACTCCACCCAGGAGTTTGACCAAGTAGCCCTATTCAAGCCAATCACCAAGGCGGTGTTCGCGATCAACAAGATTGAGGTGCTTCCTGAAGCTCTGCGCCACGCCTTCCGTGTCGCCACCTCGGGCAAGATGGGGCCGGTGATGATTGACATTCCCAGGGACCTTCTGCCCGGCGCGGAGATTGAGTTGGACCTGTTGACCCCCGACGCCTACCGCCCCGGCCAGACCCGTTCAAGGGGAGACCAGGCATTAATCGAAAAGGCAGCGAGTGTCCTGTCGGCCTCCCAACGTCCCATTATTCTGGCGGGCGGTGGAGTGCAGTGGAGCAACGCCGGAGACGAGGTCTGCCGCATGGCCGAACTGACCGGAGCGGCCATCGTCACCTCTTACGGCCGGGCCGACGCGGTGCCCAACGACCACCCCAACTACCTTGGCCACCTGGGCCGCCTGGGGTCTCTTGAAGGCATCGAGGCGATGCGCCAGGCCGACACCATTTTGGCCGTGGGCACCCGTCTCAGCCAGTCGACCACGTTCTACGACCACCGGTTCATCCCAGAAGACGCTAAAATCATCCAGATAGAGATTGACCCCCAAGAGATTGGACGCAACTATCCAGTGACCGTAGGCATCGAAGGCGACGCCAAAGCGGTGATGGAAGAACTATTGGGGAAGGTACGGGACCGAGAACCCCGGCCCAACCAGCAGTGGGTATCGGAGATCAACGATTGGGTCGCGCGCCGTGCCGCCCGCCTGCGGGACGAAGAAAAGCTCTCCGGCTCGCCCATGAAGCCCCAACGAGTCTACGCCGAACTGCGGAATGTTATGCCCCGGGACGCCATCGTGGCCTTGGACGCTGGCTTGGCCCCCAACTACGGGCAGGACCGGCTGAATTATTACGAGCCCCGGAGCCTTTTAACCTCCCTGGACCTGGGTGGTCTGGGGTTCAGCTTCCCAGCGGCCATCGGCGCCAAATTCGCCGCTCCGGACCGCCCGGTGATCAACTTCAATGGCGACGGCGGCTTCCTGTTCAACGCCCAAGAGTTCTCAACGGCCATGCACTACAACCTGCCGCTGGTCACCGTCATCATGAACAATGGCATCTGGGGCTCGGAAAAGGCCTACCAGCGCTACGCCTTCAATGAACGCTACGTGGGCGCCGACACCACCAACCCCCGCTTCGACAAATACGCTGAGATTTTCGGCGGCGCCGGGTTCTACGTTGAAAGGCCCGAGGATATCGGTAACGCCCTGACCGAGGCCCTCAGCTGCGGAAAGCCCAGCATCATCGAGATACCCACCGACCCCGACGAAATGCCGCGCCCAGCCCGGTTGGCCGAGGTCCAGGCGCCGCCCCAATCATAAAAAATTAAAAAATTCGGGCGGCTACTCCGCCTAAAAGATAATCAGCCTAACGGTAAACAAATGGAAGAAGTAATCCGGCCCGATGCCATCAACCTGGAAGACGACGCCGTAGTGATTCTGTGGGAGGACGCCCACCGCAGTCCCTTCCCCCACCGCTACTTGCGCCTGCGCTGCCCTTGCGCCAATTGCGTGGACGAAATGAGCGGAAAGCGCACCCTGGACCCGGATACGGTGCCCCAGGACGTGAAAGCCGTGGACCAGATGCCCGTTGGAAAATACGGGGTGCAGTTCCTGTGGAGCGACACCCACTACACCGGTATCTACACCTACAAGGTGTTGCGGGCGGCCTGTCCCTGCATCGTTTGCGGTGAGGCCCGGGCCAAGGCCAAAAACTAGTCTTACCGGTTTCTATTTCTAGTCTGAGTCCTTGGCGGGCTGGCTGTCTTTGGAGCGCATGGGCTTCTCTAGGGACGCCTTGAACTTGGGTGACGTGAAGGTGTTGGACTTGAAAGCAAAGTTGGAGAGTTGGCGCTCGCCTGGGTCGCCGCAGGTCCCGCAATTGGCTGGCTCGTCAGACTGGGACACTAAGCGCATCACTTCGTAGTCAAGGCCACAGTTAGCACAGTAATACTCATAGATGGGCATTGAAACCTCCTGAACCTCTGTACATTTTAGTCCCTCAAACAATTAGACACCACGGTGATGAATCGCTAACGGTCCCTTCCTCAGGAACAATCTGGCCGAAAAAGGCTGATTATGGCTATCCGACAGGTTGATCACCCTCAGTTCATAGGTGCGGACTCTGAACCCACACAGTGGTTCTTGCTCTTTCGCAGCATCTTCTGCGGTGGTCTCGCGGGCATCTTAGCCGGGGTCGTATTTCTTGGCATCGGCTCCCGTATTTTCATGCGGGTTGTGACGCTACTCAACGCGGAGACCGAGGGCGCACTTACCGACGCGGGGCAACTCGTGGGCGACTTCACATTTCAAGGCACCTTTATTCTCGTAATTTTTGTCGGCGGGTTTGGCGGGATTTTCGCCGGAGGAATCTGGATCGTGGTCCGGGAACGACTGCCCGAGCATTTGTTTCTCCGCATCCCATTAGCGGGTATGACCGCGACTCTCGTCGGGAGCTTCGTTGTCATCGAAGCCAGCAACTCCGACTTTACCGTGTTCGCTCCGGTGGGATTGAATGTGGCGATGTTTATGATGCTGGTTATGCTCACCGGGTCCGCCACCGCCTATGGAGATTGGATCCTGCAACGTCGATTGCCAAGTAAACCGGACGCGGGCGAATTTTACGCCTCCATGGTTGGGGTCGGTGCCTTTGTAGCCATTCCGTTGATCTTCGTCTTCTTTTTCGTGGGCGGCGCAGTGGTCCAGGACCCGCCGAGGGTGGCAGGAGGATTCTTCTCGGTCGCCGCGGTTGGGGCGCTGCTGAGTTGGACCCGCTATACGCCATGGGGCAGGTTCATCCCGTCAAAAGCTGGTACGTGGATCGGGACAATCGGGTGTAGGTGGGCTGTTGGCGTTCGGTGGGCTGCACTTGGTGGGAGAGATCACCGAGATTCTTAAGTGACTCTGTAAAAACCGGTATGGTTGAGCTCGGCTTGTTTCAATTCTTGATATCCAAGTGAGTACGCGACCCATATAAGTTTTCTGGGTTTAGGGCTAAGGTTGGGCCTCCCGATGCACCGGGAAGGCTCTCGACCGCGTCGGAGATGGGGGTAGCTGCCGTAGTTGAGTTCCGCTTCGGTGGAAAAGAGCAAGCCACTCTCGGACTCTCCTCCTAAAGGAGAGATAATCATGGAAATCCGAACACAGGTGAAGAAATAATGGCTGATACCACAGACGTTGCAATAATCGGAGGTGGGGCGGCGGGCTGCGCCGTGGCCTTTTACCTGGCCCAGTCAGGCGTGAAATCTACCATCATCGAGCGGGAAGGCGTGGGCAACCAGGCCTCCGGTTACGCCGCCGGAGGGCTGAACCCACTGACCGGCATCGGTATCCCCGGCCCCTTGGGGACCTTCGCCTGGGAGAGTTTCCTGCTTCACGTCGGCCTGTACGAAGGCTTGAAAGAACAGACGGGTATTGACTACGAACAACGGACGGTGGCCAAGATCGACTTGGCCTTGGAGGAGTCGGAACTGGAGGACCTGCGGGCGTCTGTGGAGCTGTTCGACGGAGTAGGGGGGTTCGAAGCGCGCTGGCTGGAACCGGAGGAGATTGCCAAGCTGGAGCCCCGCATCGGCCCCGGAGTCTTGGGCGGCCTCTACGACTACGGGAACACCGCAGTGGACAGCCATGACTTCACCAGGGCCATGGCAGCGGCGGCGAAGAACATGGGCTCCACCGTCCGCGCCGGAAACGTCCGGAGCCTGGAGAGCAGCGGCGGAAAGATAGACCGGGTGGTCTTGGCCGATGGAGAAATATCCTGCGGTCAGGTGGTGATGGCCATGGGGCCGTGGTCGCGCAAGGCCGAATCTTGGCTGGGCGCCTACATACCGGTTGACCCCCTAAAAGGGGAGATAATCCGGCTGGAGAACAAGGGCGAGCCTTTCAAGCACGACATCTCCGGCGGCGGTGGGACCATTTACCCCAAGCTGGACGGTCTGAACTGGTGTGGCACCACCGAGGACTGGAAGGGCTTCGACCGGGAACCATCCCAGCAGATCGCCCGCGAGATCAGGCAGCGGGTCGTAAGATTGGTGCCCGATCTGGCGGACGCCAAAATCGTGAAACACACCGCATGCCTGCGGCCCGTCACCCCCGACTGGCTGCCCATCCTGGGCCGCGCGCCGGGCTGGGACAACGTCTATCTAGCCACCGGCGCGGGTAAGAAGGGGATCCTGCTGGCCCCGGGGATCGGCAAGTCCATCGCCGAACTGATGACAACCGGCGAGACCGCGCTTTCCATACAGGGCTACTCCCCGGAACGGTTCGCCACCCAGCTAGACTGACCAGGCCCGTTAAGTCACAGGAAGACCAATCGGTTGCCGTATGCTAGTACTCAGTCAACTTGGTTTTGGGATTTGTTTAAGAAAGGGGCCAATTGAGCTATCCTGCCTGGTGGGAAGTGTTTATGGCGGGGGTGGCAATGATGGTCAGGGACAAATACGCGGTGCGGCTGGCACAGGAACAACGGGAAGAGCTCCAGCGACTGATCCGGGTTGGCAAAAACTCAGCCCGAGTGACCGCTAGAGCGCGGATTCTCCTAAAGAGCGACGACGGTTGGGCGGCACCCCAAGTGGCCGAAGCTTTGGATGTGGCCCTGAGCACCGTATACCGGGTCAAGCAGCGCTTTGCCGAAGAAGGGTTGGAGAGGGTTTTGCAGGACCGTCCCCAGGCCAACCGGCCCCGGAAGTTGGACGACCGGGGCGAAGCCCACCTGATTGCTTTGGCCTGCAGCCCGCCGCCGGAAGGGCATGACCACTGGACCCTGCGTCTGCTGGCCGGGAAGGTGGTCGAGTTGGGGCTGACGCCCTCCATGTCCCACGAGGGGGTGCGCCAGCGTCTCAAAAAAACGCCCTCAAGCCGTGGCAGAAGAAGGAGTGGTGCATTCCCAAGGTGAGCGCGGAATTTGTGGCTAACATGGAGGATGTCCTGGATCTCTACGCCGAACCCTATGATCCCCAACGTCCGGTGGTTTGCTTTGACGAGACATCCACCCAGTTGTTGGCGGAGACCCAGCCCGCTCTGCCGCCCCGGCCGGGACTTCCGCTGCGGCAGGACTACGAATACCGGCGGGAGGGTACCCGCAACCTGTTCTTGGCCTGCGAGCCCTTGGCGGGTTGGCGAGGGGTGGCGGTCACGGAGCGGCGCACGATGCAAGACTTCGCCCGCCGGATGCGCTGGCTGGCGGATGAAGCCTACCCGGAAGCCGAGGTGGTAAGGGTTGTCTTGGACAATCTGAATACCCATCGCCGGGCATCGCTGTACGAGACTTTCCCGGCTGAGGAAGCCCGGAGGATTGCCAGGCGGCTGGAGTTTCATTACACGCCCAAGCACGGGAGTTGGTTGAACATGGCGGAGATCGAGTTCAGCGTCCTGTCCCGCTCCTGCCTGAAGCAGCGGCTCTCCGGCGAGGAGGCCCTCAGGAGGGAAGTCGATGCTCTGGTCAAGGAGCGCAACGCCGCCAGAGCCACCATCAACTGGCGGTTCAACACCCGGGACGCACGAACCAAACTTCACCGCCTTTACCCTTCCGATTTTACGGTTGACTGAGTACTAGGTATCGAAAATCAATTGACATTTTGTCCGTCATCCCGGCAAGGGAACGTCGCAAAATCTCATTGACGTACAGCCATTTACAAAACAGTAGAGTAGTAGTTCTGTGGCCTTAATTCCCGAATTGGGCTGCCAGGCCGCTGTCCCCAGACACGGTGATTTGTCCACCCGCCAACGCCTCCTCGAGGGTGATGCGGCCGTAGACCAGCAGCACGAAGGTTTGGGTATCACAACTGAAGGTAACCTCCGGCTGTTCCTGGCCTGCTGGCTCCATTAGGGCCTTACCGCCTCCGCCGGCAACGATGTCGTGGTTGCCGGAAACGGGGCCGGTCAGTTCAAACCTGAACCGGGCTGGCTTCGGCAAACTTGACCCCGGATTGAATAGCCGCCCCACCACGAACACCGGAAACATCTCCATGATTGCGGGAAGGCTGTCCAGAGACAGCACCGCCGCCGGTTCCAGCCTGGAACGGATGTCCCACTCGTGTACGATCAATTCGGTGATTCTTAGATTGAGGTAGGTTTCCACCGTGATGGTCCCGGCAGGGTGATAGCAGGGTTTGTTCCGGTCCGGCTCGCCCAACCCGGCCAATATCCCGTCGAACTGGTCCCGGCGGTCGTTGAAGGTCGTCAGCAAATCGTCGCCGAGACTTTCTCGTAGGTCTACGGCCCTTTGGGCATTGGCCGCTAACCGTACCGCCATATCGCCTTCGCCCGCAGGCGGAAATCCCTCTGGCGGCGAATCATCCCCGGCGGCGCCCCTGGTGATGTTGGGTCCGAACATGTCGACGGCCCCAGTCATGTGGGCCACCACGTCTCTGACCTGCCAGGACTCACAGGCGCTCTGGGTCGACCAGGCAGTGGGCGACAAGGTTTTGAGGTATTCGCCGATCCGCGCCGATTCTTTGTGGACTAACCGGACCTTCTCCGCTAACGAGTCCATCTCATCCTCTCCTAGATTGGCGGCTGCCACCCCACTGTAATCCCCATTCATTGGCGGTATTATAGGGGCCCGTGGGCATTTCACAATCCCAGAGGAATGATCGTTCCCTAGGAGGCCGACGTTGGCGTTAGGTTGGGCCATCATAGGCGTGGGAATGCATCCAGAGCAAAAGGTCGCTCCGGCCATCGGACTGACGCCGGACGCCGAGCTCATCGCCGTGTTGAGCCGCGACCAAGGACGGGCCGACGCTTTTGCCGAGGCCCACGGGGCGGAAGTTGGGTATTCCAACCTAGGCGAACTGATGGCTGACTCCCGCGTCGACGCCGTTTTCGTGGCGTCGCCCAATTCCTTGCACGTGGAGCACACGGTGCAGACCGCCAGGGCCGGAAAGCATGTGCTGTCGGAAAAACCCATGGCGACCTCGGTGGCTGACGCGCTGACCATGGTACGGGAATGTCGGGCCAACGGCGTCAAGCTGGGGTTGGGATTCGAACTGCGCTTCCACCCGGCCCACCTGCTGGCCCGAGACTTGGTATCTGAGGGCAAGCTGGGCCGAGTGCGGCTGGTCCAGGGACACTGGGGCCGCGGGGAGAGGGGAGAACCGGAGCATCTGCCGCGCACCGGTCTGCGCGGCTGGTGGGAAGACCCCCAGGCCATGGGCGGCGGCTCGGTAATCATGGGGCTGGGCGTCCACGTATTCGACTTGGTGCGGTTCATCATGCAACAGGAAGTCATAGAGGCCGTGGCCATGACCGACGGCCAGACCGACGCCCAACCGCTGGAGCACATCGCCAGCACCGCCTTGCGCCTGGAAGACGGGGCCATCGCCAACATAAGCTGCGGTAGGATGCTGCCCGACACGCTGAATGACTTCACTGTCTACGGTACCGACGGCCGCTTCACCGGGCGGGCCACCCTCTGGGAGGCACGAACAGGCGAGGTGGAGGTGGTCAGCGAGACGGTCAACCGGACAGAGAGCTGGCAGTACGATTATCTGGCCAACTTCGTTGCCGAATTGGACGATTTCCACTCCGCCATCAGAGAGGACCGGGAGCCCAAAGGCACCGGTGTCGACGGCTTGAGGTCCACGGAGATCAACGCGGCGGTCATACAGTCCGCCCGCACGGGCCGGGCGGTCAAGATTGACCAAAGGCAAGTGTCGTAGACCTGTCCGGACCTGCGGTTGACGGACTGGATGCCCGTTGCTACGATTCTCCACGCCCAGGAGAGCCATCGTCCCAGTAGATTCCAAGAGATTGAGGGCTATTGCCATGACAACCACCGACCGTACCCGGGCGCAGGGCGCACTTCGGGGCGTACAGGTCCTGGAATTTGGTCAGTACATCCCCGGCCCCCTGTTGGGGATGTTATTGAGCGACCAAGGGGCCGACGTAATCAAGGTTGAACGCCCCGGCGGAGACCCCGCCCGGAGCGAGCCTGCCTTCGCCACCTGGAACCGGGGCAAACGCTCGGTGGTGCTGAACCTGAAATCGCCCGATGGGCAGGTCGCCGCCGTGGCATTGGCCAAGAAGGCCGACGTGGTGATTGAGAATTACCGGCCCGGAGTGGCCGACCGCTTGGGCATCGGCTTCCAAACCCTATCCAAAGACAATCCCGGGTTGCTCTATTGCTCCATACCCGGCTTCGGCGAAGAGAGCCGTCACCGCAACGAACCTGGCTGGGAGAGCATCGTGTCCGCCTCCACCGGTGTCTACCAGCATATTGATGGGAACGGCGGGGGCATGGACGAGCCGTTGTTCCTGCCGCTGCCCGCTGCCAGCACCTTCGCCGCCATCGTGGCCTCGGTCTCAGTGGCCATGGCTCTAGTGGCCAGGGACCGGACCGGCAAGGGGCAGCGAATCGAAGTGCCCATGCACAGCGCCATGTTCTCGGCCATCGGACGCCACCTGGTCAAGCTGTACGACATCAACCCGCCCGACATGTTCGACCTACCCCGGAACGTCATGTCACACCAATATATGTGCGCGGACGGCCGTTACTTCCAGTCCCACGGTATGTACCAGCGGTTCGTGGGCCAATTGATGACCGCTGCGCACCGTCCCGAATGGATCGAAGACCTGGAGGACCTCTACGGTGCGGAGGTCGCACCGGAGACCATGGCTATGTGGAAGGAGCGGTTCGAGAAAATGTTCTTGGAGCGGACCGCCAAAGAATGGGAGGACGCCATCGCCGAAACCAATGGCGTCGGCACCATCTGCAAGACCATCGACGAATGGCTGGTCCACGAGCACGCCATTGCGGGCAAGATGGTCACCGAGATTGACGACGCCCAATACGGACGGATGAAGCAGCCGGGAGTTCAGGTGCGACTGCGCGGGACGCCCGGAGCAGTCCAAGGACGGGCCCCCACATTGGGTGAACACACCTCAGAAATTTTGGCCGAGCTGAATAATGGCCCGGCCGCCTACGCCGCTACCAATGGCAACAACGAAAATATCATGAGCGCCCTGCAAGGCGTGCGGGTGCTGGACCTGTGCATCGTTCTAGCCGGGCCCACCTGCGGCCGGACCCTGGGCGAGTTCGGCGCCGACGTCATCAAGATCGACGACCCCTCCCGCCCCTACGACATGTCGGGAAATACCGACGTGAACCGTGGCAAGCGCAGCATCCAGATCAACCTCAAGACCAAGGAGGGCCTGGAGGTCTTCTATAAGCTCTTGGAAACCGCCGACGTAGTTGTGGAGAATAACCGGAAGAGCAGCCTGGCCCGGTTGGGCATCAGCTACGAGGAGGCCAGAAAGCGAAAACCGGACATCGTCTACGCGTCATTGAATGCCTTCGGCTACGACGGCCCGTGGAGCGAGCGGCCCGGCTGGGAGCAGTTGGCCCAGGCCACCAGCGGCATGCAGGTACGGCGGGGCGGCCGTGATGCGGCCCCCAAATTACTGCCCTATCCCATGAACGACTACGGCACCGGATTGATGGGCGCCTACGCCGTGGCCCTGGCAATCCACGAGCGGAACCGCACGGGCAAAGGGCAATCGGTGGACAGCGGGTTGGCATTGACCGCCGCTCTGCTCCAGTCGCCCTACTTCTTGGACTTCAAAGGCTACCAGAGAGACGAACCAGAAGGTCTGGGCGTCCGCGGGTTCTCCGCCAAGTCCCGTCTTTACCGCGCCTCCGATGGCTGGATGTTCTTCCACTGCCCCGACGACGGGGCCTGGGACCGGCTGGTGCGGCTATCCGAGTTCGCCGGTTTGGTTTCGGCCGGTCCGGTTTCAGATGAAAACGAAGACGCCCTGAGCAATTCACTGGCGTCTGTTCTGGCCAGCAAGCCCAGGGCTGAGTGGGAGAAGCTGATAAACCCCACCGGGGTCAGCGTGATTGCCAACCGGACGGTGGCGGAGTTCCGGGACGACGACGACATCCGGAAGGCCGGGCTCATCGTGGGACGGGACCATCCGGGCATGGGCAAAGCAGACCATCTGGGTACTGTGGCCAAACTCTCCGAGACCCCCATGCGCGTCGGTCGGCCCACTCCGGTCTTGGGGGCAGAGACCGACGAAATACTCAGCGAAGCCGGTTACACGGGAGAACAGATGGAAGCGCTCAAGCTCGCCGGAGCGGTTGTCCAGGTGCAGACCTAGGGGAATAACCCTTTGGACGATATATTTTCGCCAACCGTTGCCGAAGAATGGAGATTGCGGTCCGGTTGGTCTTGGCGGCCATTTTCGGCGCCGCAGTGGGCTACGAGCGTCACAGTGCCGACAAGCCGGCGGGCCTGCGACCATCGGCATAGCGGTGGGCTCCGGGCTCTACATCGCGTCCGTTGGCGGCACGGTGCTGATGCTCGTTATCCTTTACCTGTTCGCACCCGCCGGGGAGACCGGCGGGTAGGAAATATTCTGCGCATATTGTCCCACCGTGTCATTGGCTGGAACTCCGGATGGCGGCCATCTCCGGAACGTGCTAAACTGGCTCAGCGTCTTCACGCGTAACCTCAGGTAGAAGAGGTCCCTTTGCTCCGCATCTACAACACCCTGGCAAAACGGGTGGAAGAAATCCGCCCCGCTACGCCGGGGACCATCCAAATGTACACCTGCGGCCCCACTGTGTACCGCGACGCCCATATCGGCAACCTTCGCACCTACCTCATGGCCGACTGGGTCCGCCGTTCGCTGATTCACAGCGGCCTGCAGGTACAGCACATCAAAAACATCACCGACGTAGGCCACATGCGGCAGGAATTGGTCGAGGCCGGCGGCGATAAGATGATTATGGCAGCCCTGGCCGAGGGCAAAACCGTTCAGGAAATCGCCAATATGTATGCGGGGCGGTTCCACCGGGACGAGGCCCGCCTCAACATCCTGGAAGCTACGGTGTTCCCCTGGGCCAGTCACCACATCGCTGAGATGATTTCCATCGTCGAAACCCTGCTGGCCAATGGGCATGCCTACGAGAAGGGCGGCAACCTGTATTTCGACGTTGCCGGCTTCAACGGCTACGGCAAACTCTCCCGCAACACCGGCGCCGACCTGCTGGAAGGCGTCCGTTCCGAGGCCGACCCGTTGAAGCGCGACCCCAGGGACTTCACCCTCTGGAAGGCCGCTGAGCCGGGCCGCGACTTGAAGTGGGACAGCCCTTGGGGCCCCGGATTCCCCGGCTGGCACATCGAGTGTTCGGCCATGGCCTTCAAGTACCTGGGAGAGAGCTTCGACATCCACACCGGGGGCATCGACAACGTATTTCCGCACCACGAAGACGAGATTGCCCAGAGCGAGGCCACCTTCGGCCATCAACACGTGAATTATTGGGTCCACGCGCAGCACCTGTTGGCCGACGGCGCCAAGATGGCCAAATCGGCGGGTAACGTTTTCCTGATTGAGGAGTTGATTGAGCGGGGATTCTCGCCCCTTTCCTTCCGGTACCTGTGCATGACCATCCTGTACCGCCACCGCATGAATTTCACCTTCACTTCGTTAAAGGCCGCAGAAAAGGCCCTGACCGGCCTACGGCAGCGGGTATGGCTCTGGAACCAGGAACCGGAATCCAACGGACACTCGGCGGAAACCGGTGAAATCGAGAAAACCGGGGAATATCGGCGGCGATTCTGGGACACCATCGAGAACGACTTGGACCTTCCGAGCGCCCTTGCCTTGACCTGGGAGATGGTCCGGTCGGAACTGCCGGGCCGCGCCAAGATGGACCTGCTGCTTGAATTTGACCAGATGTTCGGCTTGGACCTGGGCAAGGCCCCAGCCGAGAATGCCGTGGCGGTCGATGTTACCGCCGCTATCAAGGTCAGAGACGGGCACCGGGAGAAGTCCGACTACTCCATTGCGGATTCCCTGAGGGGCCAACTCGCCTCAGATGGATACGTGGTCCAAGACACCCCCGGCGGCACGCGGGCCCGGCCCAAAACCCCCCTGGAACTGCGGCGAGAGAAATGGGTCTCGGTGTCATCGTCCCGGGAGGTGGAGTCTTACTTGGACCAGCCCTCCGAGTTGGACTTCACATTCATATTGAACGCCTACGGGTATCCCAGCGACGTCAAGCGTTGTGTGGAAGGAATGCTCAATCACTCCGGGGACCACTCGGTGGAGGCCATCGTCATCGACAACGGTTCTACCGACGGTACCGGAGAGATGCTGGAGGAGTTGAAGAGTCAACATCCGGCTCTCCGGCTGGTCCACTGCGACCACGTTATCGGCGACGCCGCCAGCAAGAATATCGGTCTGAAACAGAGCCGGGGACACAACATCGTGGTGATGGACGGCTCTGCGGAGATTACAGGAAATATCCTGGGCCCAATCTCCCAGAAACTGGAAGACCCGACTGTGGGAATCTTTGGTCCCTACGGACTCAGCACCGACGACCTCCAACACTTCCACGAGGAGGTGGAAGAGGGCGATGCCGACGCGATGCAGGCATACTGCATGGCTTTCCGCCGTGAGGCGGTAAACACCGTAGGGCTGATGCGGGAGTGCTTCCGGTTCTACCGCAACTTGGACATCGACTATTGCTTCCAGTTCAAGGACAAGGGTTTCCGAGTCGTGGCCGACTCCTCCTTACCCTTGGTCCGCCACGAACACCGCCAATGGACGGAGTTGGACGACAATCAGCGCGACGAACTGAGCAGAAAAAACTTCGGACGGTTCCTGAAGCGATGGGGCAACCGGCCCGATCTCCTGATTACCGCGGACGCTGTGGGATTTGAGAACCAGCAACGGTTCCACCATTAGGCCGCCCTGTGCCAGCGGGGTCTTAAACGGCTTCCGATAAGCCTGCTTTCCGCCCAACGTTCCAGGGTCAGGTCTCGCCGCAATATCTGGTCTCGTCGGGCTTCATCCAATGGCCCCACAACAAATTCGGAAACCGCTGATTTTTAATACTGATTTATTACTAACCAACATCGTAAGATGGTTTCTAACCGATCTTATATTCGCGTCGTAATACTTCCCCATTGGTTTCGTTTGGCCGGGCAACCTAGGTCTAATTTCGCGGGTTTAGCTGCATCTCCGACATGCGATATTCATCTTCAATCATTATCCAAATCTCATCCTTGACTCTGTGCCTGGCTGATGCTAGATTCCGGTCTGGTCCAACACTGTTTTTCCTGGTCCCCCGCACCGTCCGGCGGAGCGCCTAACCAATGTCCGAGATTTCCGAGAGACTATTGGCCGGCGAACAAAGGGCGCTATCGCGGTTAATCACCTTGTTAGAGCGGGGAGACCCGGCGGCCGCCGAGGCAATGAAGGCGGTCGACGGCCATACTGGAAGGGCATACACCGTAGGAATCACAGGTCCTCCGGGCTCGGGAAAGAGCACCATTGTGGACCAACTGACGCAGTTGGTGCGGGAGACAGGGTCGAAAGTGGGCATCATAGCTGTCGATCCCACCAGCCCCTTTACCGGCGGCGCCATACTGGGCGACCGCATTCGGATGCAACGCCACTATCTGGATTCCGGGGTCTTTATCCGTAGCGTGGCTACGCGGGGCCAAACTGGCGGGTTGCCTCGGATAGTTAAAACCATGGTCCGGGCGCTCGATGCCTCCGGAATCGACCTGATAATCGTCGAGACAGTGGGAGTCGGACAGACCGAACTGAGTATCATTAGTGTGGCAGACACCGTGTTGGTTGCGTTGAACCCCGAATCGGGAGACGCGATTCAAACACTGAAAGCGGGAGTTATGGAGATCGCCGACGTTTACGTTGTAAACAAGGCGGACCGCGACGGAGCAGACCAAATGGCGACAGCCATCACCGGAATGCTCCACCTGTCCATCACCAGTCCCGATTGGAGCCCGCCTGTATTGCTGACGACCGCTCATACCGGTCAGGGCATCGAGGACCTCTGGGTAAAGGTACAAAATCACCGCGAGTTCCTCACCACCAGTGGCGGCCTAGAAGACCGCCGGGTAAGACAGCGCAAAAGGGAATTCTTGGAGGCGGTGGAGGAGGTGTTGGCGCAACGTCTTCGCAACAAGGTGGAAAACGACCCTGACCTCAGCGCTACTTTGGAGAAGGTAGCGGGGAAAGAGACCGATCCATACTCCGCAGCGTTGGAGTACCTGGAATCTTCCCCATTATCATCAGACTGGCTCAACACCCAGTAGGCGTACCAAATCGGCACGCCGGTGGGCGGGCTACTCCACTGGACTTTCCCCGAGGCCATCTGTCCCTCTGGCGCGGACAGAGAGACTACAAAATCCGATTCTCGGAGGTGGGAATTCGTAATGTCAGTATTAGGTGTCGATTTAAGGGCCTCTCGTAAAAAGCCCTCCGCGGTAGCCATATTAGATTCACATTCTCATTTGACTGAATTGGGAAGTTTCTACGAAGACAGCGAACTGGCTGAGCTGGTGGACAAAGTCCGGCCTAGCCTAATCGCCATCGGCGCCCCGCTCAACCTACCGTCGGGCTTTTGCTGCTTGGACCAGACCTGCGATTGCTGGTTCTCGGTACCCGATAGGAAAGGCCGTCTGCTTGAGCTCGAAATGGCCAAGATGGGGATCAGTTGCTTCTACACCAACAAGGGTTCCATCATCAGGGACCTGATTTACCGGGGGACCAGTTTGAGCCACGACCTCAAAGCCATGGGCTACAACGTGATTGAGGTATATCCCCACGCAACCAAGATGCTTCTCTTTGGTGACAAGGTACCGCCGAAGAACAGCCCGAATAGCTTGAGCTATCTGATTGGCCATCTGACGCCTCTGGTCTCAGGGATGGAAGAACGTGCCGACGACCTGGACCGGAACGCCTGTGACGCCATAATCAACGCCTACACGGGACAACTGCACGCTCAACGCGACACCGATATCCTGGGAGACCCAGAGGAGGGTATCTTGGTACTGCCCAAGCTGCCAAATTAAACAGGGGAACCGGACCCCAAACAGGGACCATAAAGTGCCCATGGCCGGATTCAGAAGGTCGGTCATGAGCGCTTTTTTAATCTGTCCCGTTATGACCGGTCCAGGGAATTTGGGGGCCGGACGGCCCACAATATGAGAGTGCAACGAGGCTTGCCTCTCCCGGCAGGTACCCCTATGGTGGGATTAGAAGAGGTTGATAGACCCGGGCCGGAGCCGTCTGAGGAGGTGTGGAAGTTGGACCTGCAAGTACACGGGCGCAACCTGGAAATCACCGAGAAGACCCAGGAGCACATCGAAAGCAAACTGAAACAGATAGACCGCCACCTTCCGGGAATCTCGGATGTGACAGTGGAGTTGGCGTGCGAGGCTACCCGCTCGAACAATGACCGCATCGTGGCCCAGGTCACCCTACATGTTGGCGGGACTCTGCTTCGAGCCCAGCAACGGGCCGGAAACACCAAAGCTGCGGTGAACTCCGTAGCCCAGACGCTGGACCAGCAGATAAAGCGCTACAAGAGCCATGCGTACCGCAGCGAACGCAGCCGTCTGGCAAGCCGCGGCGCCAACCTAGAGACAGTGGCATCGTATGATGACACCGGCGGGCCGGATGAGGGAATAATGGCCGGGCCTGCGGCAACAGGCGGCGGGTCCGCGGACGGGCAGGTAGTCCGGGTGAAAGAGTTTGAGATGGAGCCCACGAGCGTGGAAGAGGCCGCCGCTCAGATGCAGTTTCTGGGCCACTCATTCTATATGTTCTTGGACTCCGAATCAGACAAGCACAGCGTCCTATATCCGCGGAGAGACGGAAATTACGGACTGATACAACCCAAGTCCTCTTAGACAGGAACAGCGCATTAATAAGGCCATCCCTCCAACCGGCTCTGCGGAGGAAGGATGGCCTTTTTGCTATCCCGGCACTGGTTGCCTTGAGAGATTGGTGCTACGCGGATTTGCCGTCACCGTTGCCCTGGTTGCCGCCCATACCCAAGAAATTGCCCAACATGGAGGTAAATTCCATGGGGAAGATCCATTTGGTGGACGGGCTGTCGCCCAGGGATTTCAGAGTCTCGAAGTACTGGAGACTCATGGTGCGCCCGTCGGCGGTGGAGGCAATAGTATTGATGCGTTCCAGGGCTTCGCTGAACCCCATGGCCCTAAGCACGGCCGCCTGCTGTTCGCCCTCTGCCGTGAGAATCTCCGCTTGGCGGCTGCCCTCGGCCGATAGTATGGCCGCCTGCTTCTCGCCTTCGGCGACGTTGATCTGAGACTGCCTGGCGCCCTCGGACTCGGTGATCTCGGCGGTCTTGATTGCCTCCGCCGATTTTTCCCGTTCCATGGCCGCCTTCACGCCGGGAGGCGGGTCGATCTCGTTGATCTCCACCTGGGAGATCTTGACCCCCCAACGTTCGGTGACTTCGTCCATCCGCACTTGGAGGGCGTCCCTGATGCGCTCTCTTTCCGCCAGGGCTTCGGACAGCGTGGTGCCGCCAATAACCGCCCTCAAGGTGGCGAAGGCCAGGTTCACCACGGCCAACTCAAAGTTCTGAATCTCCAGAACCGCGCGCTCGGCGTACTCCTCCATCACCCGGTAGTAGATGACGAAGTCCATGTCCACCACCACGTTGTCGGCGGTGATGTATTTCTGGGTCGGCACCCGGGTCACCCGCTCCCTCAGGTCTACCTTGGTCCCGTGGTAGATCAAGGGCACAAGGAAGTGCAACCCCGAACGCCGGGTGCCCACGAAGGTGCCAAACTTCTGCACGACCATCCGTTGGTATTGTTGTACCAGTACCACTCCCGCTGACATATGATCCTCCCTATATACCGGACCCTTTCTAGCGTGTTCGGAACGAGTTTACGAGTTGCCCGATTGTGTTACGAGTTCTCTGGCTCTTCTGAGTCATTTTGTCTAAATACAGTCAAAATCAGTCCATCCGCGCTCGTGACTTCAACCGGTTCGCCAACTGGAATCACACTACCATCTCCGCTTATGGCTGTCCAGGTTTCGTTTCCCACCAAGACAATGCCCCTGGGGGCCAATTCGCCGGTCACCCTGCCTTGCATGCCGGTCAAGACCGCCGCCTTCTCCGGAGGACCCCGCTTTCGTGACTGGTAGGCTTCTTTAACGACATACGACAACACCACCGCGACCAGACCTACCACGATGGCTACCAGCCAGCGGCTCACCGAGATGGACGGCATCGTAGGGGAGGCGTCGCCGAACTGAGTGAACAGAATCAACCCCCCGACCAAAAGGCTCACTATGGCGCCCACGCCTAAGATACCGAACCCTGCCACCGCCACCTCCAGGGCTGCCAGTGCCACGGCCAACAGAATAAACACCACTCCGGCCCAGTTCACCGGCAGGTTGCCCAAGGCCAAGAACGTCAGCAGCAGGCAAATCACCCCCACCACCCCGGGAGCGACAAGCCCGGGGTTGAACAGCTCCACCACGATGCCCAGGCCACCCACGATCAACAGGATAAAGGACACGTTGGGGTCGGAGATGAACTCCAAGAAGTGCTCCAAGACGTTCTTTTCGAAGGACCGAATCTCCAGACCCTCCGTCTCCATTACCACCGTTCCCATAGACGTTTCCGCGCTCAAGCCGTCGAGTTGGACCAACAAGTCGTCCAGGTCCTCGGCGATGAGGTCCACCACGTTGTCGGCCAACGCCTCTTGGGCCGAGTAAGAGGCCGCCGATCGGACCGTCTCTTCCAGCTTGTCCTCATTGCGGCCCCGCTCCTGGGCGATGCTCCTCATCAGGGCGGCAGCGTCGTTCTCCACCTTGCTGGCCAGGGTGTCATCCAAGTCTTCGCCGGTGGCGGATATGGGAGTGGCCGCGCCGATGTTGGTTCCTAGAGCCATGACCGCGAAGTTGCCGGCCGCCGTTATGAAGGTCCCCGCCGAGCCGGCCCTGGCTCCCTTTGGCGAGACGAACACCGCCACTGGGACGGGCGACTCCAAGAGCAACTCGACAATCTCTCTGGTGGAGCTCAGTAGTCCACCGGGGGTGTCCAGTTCGATTATCAAGAGCGCCGCTCCGTCTTCTTGGGCCTGGTCTATGGCCCGGGAAATGAACCCTTCCTTTACCGGATTGATGATGCCGTCGACGGTCATCACCAAGGCGTGGGGGCCCTGGGGAGCCTGAGCATGGGCCAGCAAGGGGCCCAGTAGGCCGGTAAGCAACAGACCTAACGAGAGAGAAACGAAGCAGAGACGGACGATACGGAGCCGCCGGGTCATAAAGTCCACCGCCTTGGGTTCGAGGCTTCCAGTCTAACCGGAAACGGCCTGTAGGTGGAAGTTAGACCCGGGACACGGATTCTGCCAGGGCTTCTTGCGATGAGAATAGCTCTGTCGGCTCAGGCGCCTTTGCCATCCGCGCTAGCAAGGGGGTTCACCAGCCTCAGTACGCCGCCCAAAGTGGGGTTGCCCAGGATCTTGCCAATCATCGAGCTATGCCAGTCGAAGGAGACCTCCGGGGAGTTGGCCAACTCGGCAACAAATCCGTTCTTGCTGGCCTGGTGGATAAGGGAGCTAATGTGGCTGTCACCCAGGAACTCAAACAGGCGGCGGGCGCAGTATCCCACTTCCAGTTCTTTGGATAGCAGGCTCTTCCACTCTCTCTGATAGGCCCCCAAGCGGTTGGCGGACAGATTATCATCGTACAGGGCTTGGTCCAGCGCCTCGGAGGCGACCTCGCTGGCCAGGAGCGAGTAAAAGATGCCCCCGCCGGTGGTCGGTTTTACCTGACCGGCGGCGTCGCCCACCACCAAGACGCGGTCCAAGTAGGTCTTGCGGAGGGGCCTGAGGGGGATGCCCCAGCAGGTGGATTTGTCTACCGACCCCCTGATTCTTCCCTCCGCCTCCCGAGCGGAGATAAATCGGGCGAATCGCTCCGGAGCGTCCTTCCGCGCCAAGAGGCCAGCCAGGGCGTAACCGGGACGGGTGGGCACCAGCCAGGCAAAGAACCCAGGGGCCACGTTACGGCCCAGGTACACTTCCACTTCGTCCAGACCATCGGTTTCGACCAGGGCCTGGACACCCACCGCGTAGTCCGAGGCTTCGCCCAGTCCCAAAACACGGTTCAGTTGAGAGCCGAATCCGGTGGCCAAGACCAGGGCCCTGGCTTCTATAGCTCCGTCACCGGTAACCACCGAGACCCGGTCTTTGTGCTGCTCTAGCTGCACGACCCGCCGGCCAAGTAGGTACCGGGCCCCGGCTTCTCTCGCTCTGTCGGCAAATGAAGAGACGTAAGCCACCCGGTTGACCACGCGCGCCACCGGCGCTAGGGTCTCGAATCTGATTCCTTCCAACGAAGGGGCAACGACCCGGGCCGAGTTGATTTCACGGTAGACCAGGCTGGGGTCGATGGGGTAACGGCGAAAACATTCCTCTCCGACCAAGCCGGTGCACAATTTGTCGCCGATATTTTCCCTAGAGTCGATGACGGTGACGCCGTAGCCTCGGGACGTCAAGGAGAGAGCAGCATTGTTGCCGGCCGGACCGGCTCCCACCACTATCACATCTTCCAAAATTTAGCGTACCTCGAAAAGCCCCGGATCTGGGGCCCGGTTGCCACGCGCCGATTATACTCCCAGGGTATGCACGCAGTCAGGCAAGCTAATTCCACCGTTATTGTCAACTGACCGACGGCGGATCATCGGGCTGGTTCCGGTCAAGTTCCCGGTCAGGTCCGGTAAAAATTGGCCGGTCACGCCACGCCTTGACATCGACTGGGGGACGTGTATAATTTTGGCAAATCTAAGATTGGTCAGACCACTTTTTACCGAATGCTGATACAGTCCAAATTACATAACCTACAGGGGCAGCGGCTCCATGTGTCCATCGTGCAGCGGTTCCATGCGCTGATACAGCAGGGCACCTTAAAGCACGGCGCCAAGCTGCCTGCGGAACGGGTGCTGGCCGAGCAGTTAAACGTGGGCCGCAGTTCGGTCAGAGAGGCCATCAGAACCCTGGAACTGCAAGGCCTGGTGGTCAGCAAGCACGGTTCCGGTACCTTCATCAACACGCAGAGTCTGGATGCCGTGGCGGCTTTGATGACAACTTCCTTGGGCGCGGGCTTGGGCGCGGATGAGGGCCAACTCCGGGACATCTTCGAGGTCCGCCACCTCCTTGAGCCCCAGCTCGCCGCTCTGGCCGCACAAAAGGCCACGCCAGAAGACGTTGAGCGCCTGGCCACCATCTTGGAGGAACAGCAGCGTCAGATTATGGAGGGCGAGACCGGCGTGGACGCCGACACCGAGTTCCACTTCGCACTGGCCACCGCGACCCACAATGCGGCCCTGGTTAAGGTTGTGAGCGCAGTGGAAGACGTGCTGCGGCAGTCCCGGAACCAGTCGCTGCAGCAGCCGGGAAGGGCCGAACGGTCCTTGGCCTCCCATCACCAGATCCTGGAAATGGTCCGGGAGGGAAACCACCTGGGCGCCAGGGAAGCCATGGAACACCATCTGACCGCAGTGGAGCCTTCCGCGGTATTCAGGGAATAACAGCAATAGATAATACGCAACAGTTTTCGGATAGATTAGGAGGAGACCTATGGCTACCCTAGCCGTGGAGGTGGTGTACCGGGGAATTTTTCAGAGGACTCTGGCCCGGAACATCGTCCGAAACATCGTTTTCGCCGCCCGCAAAGACGGCAAGATTGGCACGGCCTTTGGCCGCTACGGCGACTCTCCAGAGCGTAACGGCATCCCGGCCAAGCAGTTCGCCATCGTAGCCGATACGCCCCTGGAACTTGAGGAGAGCTTGGCCGTCTATGAGGCCAACGCCGTGGATGTCACCATCAACGTGGACGACACCATGTGCAAAGGCATCGAGTCCTGGGCCTGGTACGGTCTGCAACCCATCAACGAACTGACCAAGCCGGGCGGCACCCTGATTGTGACCTCCCGCCAAGACGCCGACTCTCTGATCGAGGATATCCACCAGAAGGACACGCCATACAACCTGGCAATCATCCCCAGCACGGTGAGTTTCTCCGGTCTCTGGGTCTACAAAGACGACCACACCGACATGCGGGCCCTGGGCGCTCTGTGCAAGGTCTGCCCCGAATTGGTCAGTCTTGAGGCCATGCTGGAGTCCATTAAGGAACAGACGGGCAGCGACGCCAAGGTATCCTCGGTCCAGCGGGCCCACGACCGGACCATCGGCCGCCCTGTGGAACCCGGCGAGGGCAACAGCGAGACCCCCTTCAGCTTCGACCTGCCCGGTTGGAAGTCCATGGAAGAGGGCTTGGTGATCCGCGGGATTGCGGCGGGGACCGGTTTCAGAGGCGGCGAAGAGGGCTACACCCCAGGCCGTAGCGAGGTATTCAAGAAGTGGAGCACCCGCTCCATGCGGCCGGTCATCAACTTCGACACTTGCATCAAGTGCACCCTTTGCTGGCTGCAATGTCCCGACACCTGTTTCGACGTGACCTCCGACGGGCTGTATGACGCCAACATGGAATCATGCTGCGGCTGCGGGGTCTGCGAGGCCGTTTGCCCCGTGCCCGACTGCGTTACCATGGTGAGCGAGGCCGAGTTCACCGGCAACGACAGCCAATGGGACGCTTGGACGGCCGACAAAGACGGCTATAACAAGTGGATGACGGTCCTGGTGGAAAAGCAGAAAGACGAGACCAGGACCCACGGTTTCCACCATGTCGGCGGGTACGCTGACGATATCAACGCATTGGAGGAAGCCTAATGGCCACCGTACAGGCGGCGCTCTTTCAAGGGTCCACCGAAGAGCTAATCAGCGGCAGTGAGGCAATAGGCATCGCCTGCGCCCTCGCCGACGTCGACGTTATCACCGCATATCCCATCAGGCCCTACGACACGGTGATGCAATACGTGTCCCGTCTCAAGGCAGACGGCGCCTTCGACTGCGATTTCATCGTCGCCGAGAGCGAGCATTCCCAGTTTGAGATAGTGAAGCATGCCTCCGCCGTTGGCGCCCGGACCTTCACCGGTTCCAGCGGGGTGGGCTGGTTCTACGCCTTCGAGGCCATCACCGTCACCGCCGGGCTCCGGATGCCCGTGGTGGCCATGGTGGGCAACCGGGCGCTGGACGACCCCGGCGCCTTCGGCGTGGAGCACAACGATGCGATGGCGGTCCGCGACCTGGGCTGGCACCTCTACTGGGTAGCCACCGCTCAAGAGGCGTTGGATATGGCGCTGATAGCATGGAAGGTGGCAGAGGACCCGAGGGTCTTGCTGCCCTTCGCCCTTAGCTGCGACGGGTCATTCCTCACCCACTCGCAGGCGATCGTGCAGGTGCCCGCCCAAGACCTAGTGAAAAAGTTCCTGCCCGATTACCAAAGGGGCACGCTGCAATTACACCCCGACAACCCGATCACCGTGGCCCCTCAGGTGAACGAGGACTGGCTCATGGAGATCCGAAAACAGACCGACGAAGCAATGCGCCGTACGTCCAGCGTGATTATCGAGGCCTATGAAGAGTTCAGAGAGATGTTTGGCCGGGGCGACCCCAGCCCGTTCATCGAAGAATTTATGTGCGACGACGCGGAGATCATCCTGGTGGGAATGGGCACCCTTGCCATGCCAACCAGGGTGGCGGTCCGCCGAATGCGCGAAGCTGGCAAGAAGGTAGGGTTCCTCCGGATAAAATTCTTCCGGCCCTTCGCCACTGAAGAGATCCAGAAGGCACTGGGCGGAGCCAAGGCCGTGGCCGTCATCGACCGCGACTATTCCTACGGCTCCCCATCCTACGGCGGCGTCCTGTTCCATGAACTGCGATCGGCCCTCTACCCCCTGAACGATCGGCCCGTGATGTTGAACTTCATCGCCGGGCTGGGCGGACGAGAGGTCCAGGTTCGTGATATAGACGAGATGGTTGAAACAACCCAAAAAGCTATCGACACTGGTAAAATCGAACAAGAAACCACCTGGATAGCGGTAAGGGAGTAAGTGAAATGGCTACCGTGCAAGAACTTCCCCAAGTAAAGGGAGTAAAGAATATCCCGTTGGAGGAGTTGTACTCCTCCGGTCACCGGACGTGCCAGGGCTGCGAATCGGCCCTGGTGATGCGGCTGATGATTAAGGCCGCCGGCCCCCGGACCATCGTGCTGGGCAGCACCGGCTGCATGTACGTGGCCAACACCACCTACTACAGCACGCCTTGGGTAGTGCCTTGGATGCACACCCAGCTTGGTTCCTCGGGCTCCGCAGCCACCGGCACCGCCGCGGGCCTCTCGTCCATGATGCGCAAGGGCAAGATGCAGCAGGAGCCCGTAAACGTCATCGCCTTCTGCGGCGACGGCGGTGGCATGGACATGGGGCTCTCCGCCATATCGGCGGCCCTGCAGCACGACGAGTACAACCTGCTGATTCTGTGCTACGACAACGAGTCCTACGCCAACACCGATATCCAGGCGTCCGGTAGTACTCCCTGGGGCGCCAACACCACGTTCAGCCCCCCCGGCAAAAAGACCCGGATCATGAACACCAGATGGAAGAAGAACATGGCTCCCATGCTCGCCGTCGGCCATCCCGATGTCCGGTACGTGGCCACGGCCTGCGGGTCTTACGGGTTGGACTTCAACAACAAAATCCGCCGCGCCCTTACCACTCCCGGTCCCGCCTTCATCCACAGCATCGACCCCTGCCCCAAGGGTTGGGACTACGACCCCAAATACTCCCACGAGTTGGGGATGCTGGCCATCGAGGTTGGGCTGTGGGTCCAGTACGAGATAATCGACGGTGAGCTGACCCTCAACGGTCCCAGCCGGTCCATCGCCAAGGGAATCCGCCAGCGGAAGCCCGTGGAAGATTACCTGATGCGCCAGGGCCGCTTCGCTCACTTCACCCCGGAAGACATCAAACACTTCCAAGACAAGGTGGACGAGAGCTGGGAGAAGTGGTGGCTCCCCGGCGTCATCCCCATCTCCGCCGGCCAAGAAGAGTAGGGCCGCCGCGCGGCAAATACCTCCGGTCCCGAACAGGTAAAAGAAGGGCAGACTGAGTCTGCCCCTCTCGTTTGTTAGTTCTTTCCCCCAATTTGGGGAAAGTCATGATGGGTACAAACCGGGTGCATCGTCATTCCCTCTTCGCTAACTCCTTCACTTCTCTTTCCAACCGGTCTCCGAGCCGACCCTTCTCAATTTCCAGGTCATATCGGATTTGCAGGTTCATCCAGAACCGCTCGGAGGTGCCGAAATACCGGGATAGGCGAAGGGCCGTATCGGCGGTAACCGCCCGGTTGCCGTGGACGATCTGGTTGATGCGCCGGGGATGAACGCCGATGTCTTTGGACAAGCGGTACTGAGTGATGGACAGCGGGTTCATGAATTCTTCCAACAATATCTCGCCGGGATGGACCGGCGCCAATCTCTCCGAGGTCATGTCCGTCTCCTAGTGATAATCGGTAATCTCCACACCATCAACATCGCCATACGCTATTAACGTCAAGCGTTACTATACGGCGGAAAAACATTCATAATCCCGCCCACACTTGCCACCATCGGCAGTTCGGGTTAGAGTATGTCCGATTTTGGCCTCACTGAGGTATCTCTTTCTGTGATGGGACGCGTTGGGCCGGCCTCCGGGCCGGGTGAGGGCTCTGTATCCACTCACACCACTTAGGAGGACCCGATGGCAAACGACCCCATTAACCTTTATGACTATGAAGCCCGGGCCAAGCAGAGCTTGCCCCACGACAGCTGGGACTTTATCGACGCCGGCGCCATGGACGAGTTCACCACCCAGCGCAACCGGAGCGCCTTCGACCAATTGACCCTGCGCCCCCGGTTCATGCGCAGTGTCGAGGAACGGAAGATTGCCACCACCATGCTGGGGCAAGATCTCAGTTTGCCGGTCTTTGTCTGTCCCGCCGGCAGCCATGGAATCGCCCATCCAGACGCCGAGGTAGCCACTGCCAAGGCGGCCGGCAGATCAAACACCCTGATGATGCTCAGCACTTCATCCAATTGCAGCATGGAAGAGGTGGCCGAAGCCGCCACCGGACCGCTTTGGTTCCAGCTTTACCACCGAGGTACCGCCCTGACCGAGATGCTGGTCCGCCGGGCCGAGGCAGCGGGGTTCAAAGCCATTGTGCTGACCATCGACACCCCGGTGCCCAGTCCCAAGGAGCGGGACTTGCGCAACAGGTTCGAACGTAGACTGGAGTTGGGCAACTTCCGGGACCTGAACCTTCCCCGCTCGGAGATTAGCGGCACCGACGAGACTCCCGGCTGGGACGTTTCCCGGGCCGACCCCATTACCTGGAATGACCTGGAATGGCTCCGTGGCCTGACCTCGCTGCCCCTCGTGCTGAAGGGAGTCCGGGTCTCCGAAGATGCCCACATCGCGGCGGAAAGCGGTGTTGAAGGCATCTTGGTGTCCACCCATGGCGGGCGGCAGTTGGACCAGACCATGGGCGCCATCGAGATGGTGCCGGAGATAGTCGAGGCGGTGAAGGGTAACTCCGAGGTATACGTGGACTCAGGGGTCCGCCGCGGCAGCGATGTCATCAAGGCCCTGG
Organism: Dehalococcoidia bacterium; assembly: GCA_965237595.1. GTDB lineage: Bacteria > Chloroflexota > Dehalococcoidia > Lucifugimonadales > UBA3495 > UBA9611. The sequence goes on from CBDEFY010000004.1 coordinate 438,343, forward strand.
CGTTGGGCGCAAAGGCTGTTGGCATCGGCCGGCCCCTATTCTGGGGTCTGGCGACCGAGGGTTCCGACGGCGTCCACAATGTTTTGGAGTTACTGCGGGAAGAGGTCGGCCGGGCCATGGACTTCTGCGGTCAGAGCGACGTGAGCAACCTCGAGTCGGCCCTGATCAATATTCCCAACAACTGGGGGCCGGGCTCCAAGGCACCGTAGATACCTGAACACGTGTCGTTCGTGGCGTAGGGGCACGGCAATGCCGTGCCCCTACGCCACGAACGGTTGGCAACGCAAATTATCGGTTGGTAACGCGGATTATCGATGGGAAGTCCTAGTCCGCGGCGGCCGCCGCTGCGCTGCCGGACCGCACTCTGGCGAACAACTCGGACAGCAGCTTGTTGAACACTGACGCCTGTTCGAAGTGGGCCGAGTGGGCGGCGCCGGGCACCACCTCCATGCGGGAGCCGGGAATCACCTTTTGCACCTCGGCGATGACCTCGGGCGGGAAGATGGCGTCTTCTTTGCCGACAATCAACAGAGTGGGTATCCGCCAACCGGCGAAGGCCTCGGCCTGGGGACCGTCCTCGCGTCGGAAGCCGGAGATGACCCCGTCCTCCCCCCGGGGCGGGTTCAGCCCGCCGATCTGCTGGTAGAGGAAGGTGAGGGCGGGGTTCTCTTTGATGAAACCGGCTGAAAGCGATCGCGCTGGCCCCTCGGGCGGCGGGTTGGTGTTCTTGAGGGCTGCCAAAACGCCTTCGGTGGCTACTCCGCCGGTGGTGTCGCCCAAGACTAATCCCAGGGTCCGCTCCGGGTGGGCCAGTGCGAATCCCAGGCAGCTAAACCCACCCATGGACTGGGCCACCAAGATCGCCTTGTCAATCCTCAGGTAGTCAAGCAGTGCGGTCAGGTCATCGATGAAGTTCTCCCGCAGGGGCGAGCCGTGCTCGGCGCCAGTCGTTCCCCGTACAATAGAAGCTCCCCAGCCCCGGTGGTCGAAGGTGATGCAACGATACTCGGCGGAGAAGGCGGCGACCTGCTGCCACCAGCTCATTTGGTTGCCACCGCGCCCGTGGGCGAAGACTATCGCCGGGGCAGAGTCGTCCCCGTGGGACTCGTAGTAAAGGTCGATTCCGTTTATCGGTGCTTTGGGCACGGTGGGCCTCCGTTAGCTTCGGATTCATAAAGGATTGCCGAGGGGTTTGATCTGACGCCAAGTATACCCCATGACATAAGTTAGGGCCTTTTGGCCTATCTTGCCGGGGCCTTTTGGCCCTGCTGCCATTTGCGGATTCGGGGAGAGAATGACATTGTCTTGGAGTGCCCAGGCGGCGGGCTGGCGTCAACATACCATGGCGGGCCCGCCGAGCCTGGGAAGGAGGCGGCGGTATGACTACTACCACGTTGCCTGAACGAGTCATTCAGGCCGAAACTGAGGTCCGTCAGGTTCCCAAGTATCTCCTCAAAGAATTGGAGGAGATTGTTGAACACTCGGAAGCGGAGCCAGGGTTGGTGCACTGGTATCACTTCGTCCCCTGCGCTGGTGTCCGCTACTACACTTACCACGCCGCTCCATCGCCGGTGGAGTCGTTAGCGGGGCGGAAGAGCTAACCCTTCCGCCTCCAATCAGAATATGCCAACCGGCCATCACCCGAATCTGGCGGGACCGGTCACAACAGATATACGAAATCACCTGCCGCCCGGCCCGGCAATTTAGGCAGTGGTTGGACCTTGATGTTTCTCAGAAAACTTTTGGAGGCGGATCATGTTATTCGAAACAGCCATGATGAAGCGGTGGATGGGGATAAAGAGCCCCGAAGGCATTACAGCCTCGATGAAGGTCATGATGCCCATCATGTCTAGAAAAATGGGACCGGGCGGAATGGCCGACCTTATGCCGGACATGATGGAGGGTTCCTTTGAGCAGATGCGGCCGGAAGATATGGAACGGATGATGCACGATGCAATGCCCAAGATGATGGAGACATGTTTCTCCAGAATGGAGGATGAGCAGCGCCGCGGTATGCTGTCCATGTGCCGGCAGGCCCTTGACCAAATAGAGGAAAAATTCTTGGAAACCGCCTAGTCCGTGAAACGGATGGCAGGATAGCCCGTTACACCGGCCACTGTTGACGGTGGTAGGCGGCGTCCCAGAACATGTACTCGTAGCGGCTGCTGGTCATGAACGCTTGGCGCATGGCCTCCAGTTCTGTGGGCCCGGCATCAGCGGCCATCTGGTCCACAAAACCCCGCCACGCATCAACACTGCCCTCCAGGAAGCCTTCGACGTAGAACCGGGTCCATTGTCCGTAGAGTGGGTGCTCCGACTGTCCCACCTCATCCTTCAGTAAATGGTAGGTCCAGGGACAGGGCAGCAGCGCGGCGGCGGTGGGACCAAGGCCGTGCAGCGATGCCGTCTGCAGCATGTGGTCCACATAGGCCGTGTTGATTGGCGAGCGCACCGCGTTCTCGGCGTCGGCCAGGGTTAGCCCGGCCTCGGCCAGCAGCTTGTGGTGCAGCGGCCGCTCCACCGGAGTCATGACCCGCTGCGCGAGGTCTTCAAAGGTCTGAGAGTCGGGCGCTTTGGCCAATGCCATGGCCACCGTCCGTCCGAACCCCTCCAGGTACAGATAGTCCTGAGCCAGGTAGTAGCGGAAGGTTTCCAAGGGCAGCGTTCCGTCCTTAATCTCTTTGAGGAAGGGGTGGTCGAAGATCCGCCGCCAGATGGGCTCGGCCTCATTTCTCAGTTGTTCGCTGAAACTGGGCATCAATTTCCCGCCCGCTCCAATTCCCGCTCACGCAGTTCCACCCGGCGTATCTTGCCGCTGACGGTCTTGGGTAGCTCGGTGACGAACTCCACTGCCCGGGGGTATTTGTAGGGCGCGGTGGCGCTCTTGACATGGTCTTGCAGACTGACGACCAACTCATCGGACGGCACGTAGTCGGGGGCCAGTATCACGAAGGCTTTGACGATGTCGCCCCGCACTGGGTCGGGACTGGCCACCACGGCCGACTCGGCCACGGCGGGGTGCTCAATCAGGGCGCTTTCCACCTCGAAAGGGCCTATGCGGTAGCCGGCGGATATGATTACATCGTCGGCGCGGCCCACGAACCAGAAATAGCCGTCTTCGTCCTTGTAGGCCTTGTCGCCGGTCAGGTACCAGTCGCCGAGGAAAGACCGCTCCATGGCCTCTTGGTCCTTCCAGTATTCCTGGAACAGCCCGACGGGACGTTCGGGCTTAATCTTCACTGCTATCTGACCCTCTTCCCCGGCGGGCACCTCGTTGCCCTGCTCATCAACCACTCCGATAGTGAAGCCTGGCGCGGGCAAACCCATGGACCCCGGCCGGACCTCGTTGCAGCGGAAGTTGGCCACTAATATCACCGTCTCGGTCTGGCCGTAGCCGTCGTAAATCACCAAGCCGGTGCCGTCTTCCCACTGCTTCATTACCTCGGGGTTCAGGGGCTCTCCGGCCCCGGTGCAGTGGCGCAGGTTGTCCAGGTTGTACTTGGTCAGGTCCTCCAGCACCAGCATGCGGTAGGCGGTGGGCGGAGCGCAGAACGAGGTTACGCCGTGCTTCTCCAGTAGCCCCAGCGTCAACTGAGCATCGAAGCGGCCCCGGGCGTCGTGCTGCATCACCGCCGCGCCCAGGGTCCATTGGCCGAACAGCTTGCCGTAAGCGGCCTTGGCCCATCCGGTGTCGGACAGGGTCCACATCAGGTCGGTGTCTTTCAGGTCGTGCCAGTACTTGGCGGAGATTATGTGGCCGATGGCGTAGGAAGCCTGAGTGTGGAGCACCATCTTGGGGTAGCCCACCGTTCCGGACGTGAAGTAAATCAGCAACGGGTCGTCGCTGCGAGTCCGCTCGACGTCCTCCAGCACCGGCGAGGCCCCCGCCATCTCCTGTTCGTAGGACAGCCAACCACGTTTTTCCCCATTGACCACCATCAAATGCTTCAGGGTTGGGCAGCCGCCGCCGGCTTCCTCAACCTTGGCGGCATTCTCGTCGTCGGTGATGGACATCACGGCCTCGGCGGTGTTGATCCGGTACTCGATGTCCTTGGGGGTGAGCAGGGTGGTGCCGGGCATCGGCAAGGCACCCAGCTTCATCAGGCCCAGCATGGCCACGTACCACTCGGGGACCCGGGGCATCATGATGAACACCCGGTCGCCTTTCTGGATGCCTCGGTCGCGGAGGGCGTTGGCGAACCTGTTGGAAAGGACTTTCAGGTCCCAAAAAGTATGGTGTTGAACGTTTTCTCCACTGGAGTCCACCGAGATCAGGGCCAGCTTGGTGCGGTCCTCGGCCCATTTGTCTACCACGTCGAACCCAAAGTTGAAATACTCGGGGACTTCCAACCGGTCGTTTTGGTAGGCCGTTTCGTAATCTGGCATGTTGGGAGCAACGTCTTTCATAATGCCTTTCTCAGTCGTGACATAGTGTTGGGCTATTCTACACGCTGCGCTGGGCATGGGGAAGGTTGCCAACCGGTTGCCAATCCACGGGGCGTGGGTATAATTCCGTCAAGCTATTCATGGCGCGAGGGGCAAAAACATGGCCGGAAATATGGATGGCAAGACAGCCTTGGTCACCGGCGGAGGGTCGGGCATCGGCCGGGCCGCATCTTTGGTCTACGCCAGAGAGGGAGCCCGGGTGGTGGTGGCCGATGTGAACGTCGAGGGCGGCGAGGAAACGGTGCAGCAAATCAAGGAGGCCGGCGGCGATGCCATCTTGGTCCATGCCGACGTGGCCAAACCCAAGGACACCCAGGCCATGGTGGACAAGGCGGTGGAGGCCTTCGGCAGTCTGGACTGCGCCTTTAACAACGCCGGAATCTCGGGCCGGGAACGGTGGCTCACCGCCGAATACCCGGAGGAAGAGTGGGACCGGGTCACCAGCATCAACCTGAAGGGCGTTTGGCTCTGCATGAAGGCCGAGATCCCCCAGATGCTGAAACAGGGAGGCGGGGCCATCGTCAACACCGCCTCGGTGGCCGGACTGGTGGGCATCCGAGGCACGGCGGCCTACATCGCGTCCAAGCACGGTGTGACCGGGTTGACCAAGGCGGCGGCCCTGGAATACGCCGCCCAGGGAATCAGGGTCAACTCCGTGTGCCCAGGCTACATCCACACCCCGCTGGTGCAGGGCATCTTCGACACCGTGGAAGGCTATGAGGACCAGGTCAAGTCCCGGCACCCGGTGGGCCGGTTGGGCGAGCCGTCAGAAATAGCCGAGGCAGTTTTGTGGCTGTCCTCGGACGCAGCGTCATTCGTTACCGGACATAACATGCCCGTAGACGGCGGCTACGTGGCCCAGTAACCGTGTACCAAGCAGCGGTTGTCATCCACGTCATCTCGGCCGTCACCTGGTTGGGCGGGATGTCGTTCTTGGTGATGGTCATGCTGCCCCTGGCCAGAAGGGACATGGCGTCGGGGCAGCCGGGGCCGGGGTTGGCGGTGTTGAGGGACGCGGCCAACCGGTTCGTGCCGGTGGCCTGGGGGTCCATGATCGTCCTGGCGGTGACCGGCGCCTATCTGGCCTGGGAACATTGGGGAATCCGCCCCGATGTGTTCTTCACCGACGGCGGCCGTTTCATGCGCATCCTGCAAATCAAGAGCGGCTTGTTCCTATTCGTATTGGTGTTGAGCCTGCTCCACGATTTCTGGCTGGGCCCCAAGATTTTGGAGCGGCTGGACCAAGCCCGCGCCTCGGGGCAGGCCCCACCCCAAAGCCTGGGCCGGAAAGTCCTCCGCGTGACCGCTGGGGTGAACCTCCTGGCAGCGATGACCATCCTGGTCCTGGCGGTGTGGTTGATCCGGCCGTAGGGCAGAGTCCAAGATTGCAACCTCGGCCAACGTGGTTCCTGAGTGTCAGGGCAGGTTGGAAACCCGCCCCTACGACTGGGTTACTGAACAAAGGTGGGGCGCGTTTTTGCTTTCATTGCGACATCATTGTGGACAATTCTCCTTTGTCAGGTTCTACAATGACTTTTGACCCAGAGAAACACGGCCGTACTTCAATCCGGCTGCCCGATTATGATTATTCCCAGCCCGGAGCCTATTTTGTTACTCTCTGTGTCGCTGGTCGGCGGTGCATCTTTGGCGGAATAGCAGATGGAGAAATGCGGCTAAATCAGATCGGAAAGTTTGTGACTGAACAATGGGCTGGATTGTCCAATCACTACCGAAATGCAGTTGTTGATGCGTTTGTGATCATGCCAAATCACATCCACGGAATAGTTCATCTTACGGATGCATCAACCGTGTCCGTAGGGGCGGGTTTCCAACCCGCCCACGCTGCTGATCCGACCAAACCCCGGCATGGCCTACCAGAAATCATCCGGGGTTTTAAGACTTACACAGCCCGGATTATCAACCAGCATGCCAACACATCTGGTCAGCCTGTTTGGCAACGGAATTATTATGAGCATGTGGTGCGAACCGAGCATGACTTGGATGCTATTCGGAGATACATCATTGAGAACCCATTGAATTGGGCGGAAGACCGGGAGAATCCCGTGGTTCACGGGAAGGTTAAGGCGAGGCATAGCGGGTTAAAAACCCGCCCCTACGGACGACGACTTGGTCGCGGATGACGACGAGGGCAGACGCCGGTTAACTCACGAACTTCGACCAAGCTTGAGGCAGCCGGGTCAGCGCCTCCGCCGGCAGCGGGCCCTTGGCCGCGTAGGCCACCGCCTTCTCCAAGTGGTCCAAGTCGGAATAGCCCACCAATACGGTGGAAACGCCCTTGTTGCTCAGGGCGAAGCGCACCGACGCCTCAGCCATTTCCTCCGCAAACCCCTCATCGATCAAAAAGGCAAACTCCCCGGCCCTGGACACGTCTTCTTGGAAGTCCCTACTCGAGCCGATGGGCGCCACCGACGGCACAGCAACGGGATGGCGCTCGGTGGTTCCGGTGAGAGCGCCAGCACCCGGATAACGATGACGCCGACCTGGTTCTCCGCCGCAAGGTCGATTAGGCGGTCATAGTCAGGCATGTCGAACCCCGGCGGGGCCGTTGCGCCGGCACTGGCGTTAATCAGGTTGTATACCGTCTGCACCGTGTTCACCGTGCCCGAAACCACGACTTCATGGATACCCTTGGGCTCCCCCACGCCGGTCATCCCGTAGAAGCGGACCTTGCCTTGGGACTTGAGCACTCCAAGTGCCTCATGTACTTCTCCCAACACATCGGACACTGTGATTGATCGAGTTTGCAGATGGGTCTGGGAACTTATTCGGTCGTGGAGTTGGATCAAATCGACCTGCTCCCGGTTCAGCCGCTTCAAGCTGGCCTCCACCGACTGGATGACCCCGGCCTTGAGGTCGTTGGGATCGGCCTCGCCCAGACTGTACTTAGTGCCTACGTAAACATCAGCGGATAGCTCATTCAATACCCGGCCCAGGTTGGTCTCGGACCGGCCTCCGCCGTAACGGGAGGCGGTGTCGAAGTAGTTGATGCCCAGCTCCATAGCCCTGGCAACGGCGCGCACCTGATCGGCGGGGTCACCCCGGACCATCAGTCCGCCCACGTCGCCGCAGCCGAACCCAATCTCCGACACGTCGATGCCGGTGTCTCCGAACTTTCTATAGTTCATTCATCCCTCTGATGAGCACTTATTGGGCCGACGGGAATTTGGGGTCGCGCTTCTCCTTGACCGAATCCAGGCCTTCCTGGACATCCTCGCCGAAGAAGCCCAGCATCTCCAGGGCCAGGGAGTAGTCGAAGGCGGTGTGCTCGGCCATGCGCAGCCACTGGTTCAACGAGCGCTTGGTGAACCGGAGCGCGGGTTGTGAGCCGGAAGCCAGCCGGCGGGCAACGTCCATGGCCTTGTCCATCAACTCTTCATGGGGCACCACCTGGCTGACCAAGCCCAACCGCTCGGCCTCTTTACCGTCAAGAAATTCGCAGGTGAGCAGATAGTACTTGGCTTTGGCCATGCCGATGAGCAGGGGCCAAATCACCGCCGCATGGTCTCCGGCGGCCACCCCCAGCCGCACGTGACCGTCGGTGAAGCGGGCCCTCTCCGAAGCTATGGAGATGTCGGCCAACAGGGCCACGGCCAAACCGGCGCCCACCGCCACGCCGTTGATGGCGGAGATCACCGGTTTGTCCAAGTTAATCATGTTGTGGACGATGTCCCGGGCCTCCTCCATGGTCCCGGCGATGACCTGCGCGTTGCCGATGGACTTTTCAATCAGGTCGAAGTCGCCGCCGGCGGAGAATGCGTTGCCCGCGCCGGTAATGACGGCCACCCGGACATCGTCGTCCTTGCCCAGGTCCAGCCAGATCCGGCTGAGTTCGTTGTGCAGTTTGAAGTCGGTGGCGTTGTAGACCTCCGGACGGTTGATGGTCAGGAGTGCGATGCCGTCCTTGATCTCGATGATTATGTTTTCGTAGCTGCTGTAGTCGGCCATCAGTTCCTCGTGGGAATAGCTGTCAGCTAACAGCTCTCAGCTATCAGGGAGTTGGTTTAGAACAGGGATTCGTTTTCAGTGAGGCGTTGTACTTCGGCATCGGACATGCCCAAGAGTTCTTTGAAGACGTAGCCGTTGTCCTCGCCGATGTTGCTATAGTGCCCGAAATCCATGGGGGACTCGGACAATTTAGAGGGGTTGTCGAAAGCGAGGCCTTCGGCGGCCTCCCATTCGTAGGCGGGCTTATCGCGGTCGGCCAGGTAGAAGGGCGTGGGCCGGTAGAACTCACGCGCCTTCAGATGCGGACTTTCGTACAGGTCCTTGCCCTGGGACACCAAACTGGCAGGGACTCCGGCTTCTTGGAGTCGTGTCATGACATCCTCAGCCGTGTGGCCGGCGGTCCACTGTCCAACAAGCTCGTCCAGCCGGTCCTGATTGGCCAGCCGGGAGTCCAGGGAGGAGAAGGCATCGTCGCCGCACCAGTCCGGGCTGCCGATGGCCATGCAGAAGGCGGCCCATTGCTCTTGTGTCTGTACAGCGATGGCGCACCAGCGGTCGTCTCCCTGGCACGGGTAGACTCCGTGAGGCGCCGCGAAGGGGTCTCGGTTGCCCATGCGCTGGGGCATCCGCCCGGTGGACTGGTAGTCCAAGATCGCCGGCCCGGCGGTTACCGCGCCCGACTTGAAGATGGACGATTCCATGGTGGCGGGCCGGCCGGTCAGCCTGCGGCGCAGCAGGGCGCCCATGATTGCCACGGGCTGGAATACGCCGGTGTGATAGTCGGAGTAGGACGTGTTGATGGTGGCTGGCGGCTCACCTTCCTCGCCGGACATCAGAGAGACGCCGCCCATGTGCTGCACCAAAATCCCATAGGACTTGTAGGTGTAATAGGGGCCGATGCCGCCCAGGCCGGTCTGCCACATCAGGATGATGTCTGGACGCAGTCGCCGCAGTTCCGGAAAGTCGATGCCCCAGCGTTCCAGGATATTACGGCGGAAGTTGGTCATGAACACGTCGCTGACCTTGACCAACTCTTTGAAAACCTCCAGTCCGTCCGGCGTGCGGACATCAATAGTAATCCGCTTCTTCGCCCGCTGGAACTCCGGTTGCCCGCCGCCACGAGACCATGCGGGGATAAAGTTCATCTCGTCCAAGACCTTGTTGGTCTCGACCTTGATGACCTCGGCGCCCATTGATGCCAGGATGCGGCCGGTCATGGGTAGGGCCACGTACGGCCCCAGCTCTAGCACGCGGACGCCTTCCAGGGATTTCTTTGGAAGGGTTTGGCTGGTCATCGTAACGTCATACCTAGATAACTCCCTGGGAACGGAGAGAGGCGAGGTCTGTCGCGCTGAGCCCCAGGTCTCCTCCGTAGACGGCGTCGTTGTCCTGGCCCAAGTGCGGTGCTGGCTTGGTGCCAGGCGAAACCTCTTCGCTGTCGAACACGCCCAAGGGGTACTTCAGCGTGCCGGCATCGGCGTGGTCCAGGTCGAACCAGAAATTGCTGGCCTCAAGCTGGGGGTCCGCCAGCAGGTCGGACACCGTGTTGACGGGTATGAAGACCAAGTTCCGCTCCTGGCCTTGGTGGAAGAGTTCTTCCGAGGTGAAACGGGTGGTGAAGTCGATGACCAAGGCGGTGATGATGTCGTTGTAGGGGGCGCGGTCCTGGTTGCCGCCTTTGTAATCGTCATTCAGGATCTCTTCGTTGCCGGTCACTTCGTACATCCATTGGGACAGGTTTTCCCATTCCCGGGGAGTGATGATGCCAGCGGATATCCAGCCGTCCTTGCTTGGGTAAGCGCCCAAAGGGATTACCAGGGTGGAGTTGGTGCCAACCCTGGTCACGTTCTCACCACGCTGCATCCAAGCCAGCGCGGGGTGGGCGTCGGTGTAGTAGGTAATCATCGCTTCCTGCATGGAAACGTCGATATGCTGTCCCGTACCGCCCTGCATGTCCCGGTAGAACAACGCCGCCAGGATAGCTGTGGCGGCGTGCTGGGCGCCGGGGAAGTGGGACTGCTCGTTGCCCTGGCGCAGGGGAGGGCCGTCGGGGTCGCCCGTGATTTGCATGAACCCGCTGGCAGCCAGAGAAATCAGGTCCGTGGACAGAAAATCCTTCCACGGACCGGTCTGGCCGAAGGGCGTAACCGAAGCCATCACCAGCCCTGGGTTGTCGGCCTTGAGGGTGTCGAAATCGAGGCCCAGAGACTTCATGCGGCCGACCGGGAAACTCTCAATCACCACGTCGGCGGAAGCAGCCAAGCTCTTGAACAACCCCTGCCCCTTAGGACTTTCCAGGTCCAGGGTAACCGAGCGTTTGTTGGTGTTGTAGAACAGGAAGTAGGCGCTGCGTTCGGGTCCGGGCCGGTCTCCCACGAACGGCGGCCTTTGGCGGGTCGGGTCTCCTGCGGGGGGCTCCACCTTGATTACATCCGCGCCGTAGTCGGCCAGCAATTTGCCGCAGAACACGCCTTCGGGGCCGGTCAGGTCCAGAACGCGGTAGGGCGGCAGAAGGACGCCTTCGGCGGGGGCTTGGAAGGGCATGTGGTTCCTTGATTGGGCCTGTAGAATTAGCCACGGGAGCGGCTTTGGCGATTGTAGTTAGCGCCATAGGCGCAGTCAAGGCTGAATCGGACGATTGGTTGCTATCTGGCAGACCTGAATCTACTGCTATAATCATCCAGGCTGAAAAGTATCAAGGATTGGCATGATTACCCTACTAGCGACCATACGAGACCGGTTTCTCCTGGCCCTGCAATACCAGGACTACCGAAACCTATGGATCGCCACCACCTTCTCCTCCTCCGCGGGCTGGGCGCTAATCATCGCCCGTGGCTGGCTGGCCTTTGAGCTCACTGAAGGCTCGCTCTGGGTCGGGATAGTCACCTTTGCGGCCATCGTGCCCAGGGTATTCTCCACACCGATTACCGGGTTCCTGGCCGACCGGTTCGACCGGCAGCGGTTATTGCGTTGGATATTCGCCCTGGAATTGGGCAACAACGTGCTCCTGGCCATGTTGGTCATGAACGGCTTCGCGGGGCCTTGGACTCTCACATTCCTGGCCCTGGCCAACGGCACCCTGCGCTCCGCTCAGATGACCACGGCCACAGCCTTGATACCCAACCTGGTGTCCAGAGAGCATCTCCTGAACGCCATCGCATTGAACCAGGCCACCCAACAGGGAGCGCGAATGGTCGGGGCCTTGGCCATAGTCCCGCTACTGGGCTTCCTGGATATCGAGGCCGCCTTCTGGCTCTGCGGCGGGTTCTACCTTTTGGGCTTCATGCAGGTCTCGCGGGTGGCCACCAGGTCCACCGGAGTCATCGACAAGAGCCAGGGTTTCTTGGCGAACTTATTGGAGGGATTCGTCTACGTCTACCGGCGGCCTACCATCATGGCCATGGTGCTCTTGGTTCTGGCCCACTGCGCCCTAACTATGTCCTACGAGTCCCTACTTCCGGCCATATCCCAGGACAAATTGGCGGCCGGCTCAGTGGGAGTCAGCTACCTGATTGCCGGGATCGGCGGCGGAGCGCTGTTGGCCTCCATCTTCTTGGCCGGGGTCCGGAGCGAGTCCGTCAGAGGCAAGCTGTTCTTGTTCTTCGCCTTCTCCAGCGGACTGGGACCGATGCTGCTGGCATGGTCGGACAGCAGCACGGTGTCGATTGCCGCCACCATGGTGATGGGCGCCAACCAGGCCGGGTTCATGACGATCAGCCACACCATCATCCAGTCTCTTACCGAAGACCACGTCCGGGGCCGCGTGGCCGGGGTCTATTCGGTCCACGTGGGGGGCAGCATGGCAGTTACCAACATGGCAAACGCCGCCTTCGCCGATGTATTCAGCGCCTCATTGGTGATGGTGTTCGGCGGCCTCATCTTCGTGGCAGTCGTATTCGTCAGCCTCGGCAGCGGATCATTGAGGAAGCTCTACTTCCCAGGCGCTGTGTCGGCGGCAGAATCAGTTGGGGCGTCGACTGCCGATTAGCGTTAAACTGCCGACAGGACGAGGAGCCGCCCCCGTCCCTACCCTCCCCCTTGCGAGGAGTCGATACCTTTATAAACCCTCCGTCAAGATACAAGAATCTTCCAATCATGACCTTGGCAGACCCTTCGCTACGCCAGGGTGACATATGGGTAGCGCAGTTCAAACCGAACACTAGGTGCAGTCTATACTCTAGAAGCAAAGCCCTTGCGAGGGGGAAGGGATTTACTGCCCAGGGTGGTCCATAACCTGCCCACGACGCACACCGAAGCAGGAGGCACAGATGGCCGAGACCATTAGCGACCTGGAACGGTACGTCCAATCGACTCCCAGGTCGAAAGCCCTATGGGAAGACGCCAAAAACTACCTGCCGGGCGGCGATAGCCGGAATTCCATCTTCTGGGCTCCATACCCCATCTTTGTGGACCACGCCTCGGGTTGCCATGTCGTCGACGCCGACGGTGTCGACCGCCTGGACTTCATCGGCACCATGACGTCCCTTATCTTGGGCCATTCGCCCAAGCCGGTGATGGAGGCCGTGCGGAAGCAGTTGGAACAGGGCGTGGTCTACAACGCCCCCAACGCGCACCAGATCCACCTGGCCAAGCTGTTATGCCAGCGTATACCCAGTTTCGACTTGGTCCGCTTCACCAACTCGGGCACCGAGGCCACTCTGAACACCATGGCGCACCAGATCCACCTGGCCAAGCTGTTATGCCAGCGTATACCCAGTTTCGACTTGGTCCGCTTCACCAACTCGGGCACCGAGGCCACTCTGAACACCATTCGGGCGGCGCGGGCCGTCACCGGAAAGAGCAAGATTGCCAAGGTTGAGGGCGGCTACCACGGCAGTCACGACCAAGTCAGCGTCAGCGTGCGCGTGGACCCGGCCAAAGCCGGTGAGCGGTCCCGGCCCGACGCCTTGGCCGCCACCGAAGGGCTGGGCGAAGGCACCCTGGAACAGGTGGTGGTTGTGCCCTTCAACGAGACGGCCATAGCCCGGAACATCTTGGAGGAGAACCAAGACCAGTTGGCGGCGGTAATCATCGAGCCGATGCTGGGCTCCGTGGGGATGCTGCCAGCCACCACCGATTTCCTGACCATGCTGCGGGACTTCACCAGGGACAACGAAATCGTCCTGATTTTCGACGAGGTCATCAGCTACCGCGCCTCCTGGGGTGGCGCCCAAGAGTACTATGGAATCACCCCAGACATGACTTCGCTGGGCAAAATCATCGGCGGCGGGTTCTCCATCGGGGCGTTTGGCGGCCGCAAGGACATCATGGACCTCTACGACCCCACGGCGCCCGGCGGACCCAGGGTGGCCCACGCCGGTACCTTCAACGCCAACCCGGTGACCATGCTGGCGGGGGCGGCGACTCTGGAACAACTCACTCCCGACGTGTACCGGAAACTGGCCGAGTTGACCGAATATCTTCGGGCCGGCATCCTCAAGGCCGGCGCGGAATTGGAGACGCCGGTCCAGGTGACAGGGCTGGGCTCCTTGTTCGGCATTCATTTCACCGCCGAGGAACTGATTGGCTACCGGGACATCGCCACCGAGGACGCCGTCTTCCGGCACCAAGTGTTCTTGGGATTGCTGAACGAAGGTATCCTGATGGCCGCCAATCTGGTGGGCGCGGTCTCCACGGAGATTGGCGAGGCTGAGATTGATGCCTTTACTGCGGCATTGCGGCGGGTGCTGGAACGCGCGCTGGCCCCGTCGGCCTAAACCGGTATCTAATCCTACGAGGGACGAGCCATGTTTGAAGGATTCGAGCAGCGAAAGATCGAAGCCAACGGGACAACCATCAATCTGGTGACGGGCGGTAGCGGTCCTCCGGTGCTGCTGCTCCACGGCTACCCCCAGACCCACGCCATGTGGAACAAGATTGCCCCGCGTCTGGCCGAGGACTTCACCGTGGTGTGCCCCGACCTTCGCGGCTACGGCGATAGCGGCAAGGTGGAGGGCGACCCGGAGCACCTGAACTATTCCAAGCGCACCATGGCCCAAGACCAAGTGGACGTGATGAAGGAGCTTGGGTTCGACACCTTCTTCTTGGTGGGCCACGACCGGGGCGGCAGTGTGTCCCACCGCCTGACCAAGGACCACCCTCAAAGCGTTCTCAAGCTGGCGACCCTGGACATCATCCCCACCCACAAGATGTTCCAGATTGTGGACAAGGAGTTCGCCACCAACACCTACCACTGGTTCTTCCTGATTCAGCCCTTCGATTTCCCGGAAAAGGTGATTGGGGCCGACCCGGAGTTCTTCGCCCGCCGGGGGTTCGATCGCATCAAGGACGCCGACAAGGTGTTCACGCCGGAAGCGTTGGCCGACTATCTGCGCTGCTTCAACAACCCCGGCACCATCCACGCCTGCTGCGAAGACTACCGGGCCGGGGCCAGCATCGACTTGGTGCACGATGAGGAAGATTTCGACCAGAAGGTCAACTGCCCCATGCTGGCCCTGTGGAGTTCCACGGGCTACGTCGGCCGGACCCAGGACGTGCTTAAAATATGGCTGGACTACGCCACCAACGTGCGGGGCCACTCGCTACCCTGCGGCCATTACATAGCAGAAGAACTCCCTGATGAGGCATACTCGGCGATCAAAGAATTTCTATATCTAGAGATAGCAGTCACATTCCCCCGCTCATCCTTGTATCTTAAACCAGGACGTGGCAGGCCGAATCGTCCTAGGCTTTTTAGGCCGAGGCTCAGCGAGGCCGCCACGTCCTCCCCGCCCAGAGCCCGAACAGTTGACTGGGCGGCAGCCCGTATCAAGCAAGGCTGGGCCGGTGCCGGGGGACCAATGAGGGGAACCAGTGATGGGAGGTAGATGGATGGAAGATTCGCAGGTGTTCATAGGTATCGATGTTTCCAAGAGCTGCTTGGATGTGGCTTCCAGGCCCACGGGTGAAGTGTGGCAGGTCACGAACGATGCGAACGGCATCGGTGCTCTGGCCCAGCGGCTGACGGGGATGAGCCCTTCCTTGGTTGTGCTCGAGGCCACGGGAGGTCGCTCACCGCTGAGCTGGCGGCGGTCGGTCTTCCAGTGGCGGTGGTCAACCCCAGACACGTAAGGGACTTCGCCCGGGCTGCTGGCGCCCTAGCTAAGACCGACGCCTTGGACGCCCAGGTGTTGGCCCACTTTGGGCAGGCGATGGAGCCTAAGCCCAGGCTTCTTCCTGACCCAGACGCCCAAGACCTGCAGGCCATGGTTGGCCGCCGGCGGCAGTTGGTGGAGATGATTACCGCGGAGAAGAACCGCCGGAGGACCGTGATTGCTCGGATCCGTCCTCAGGTGGAAGAACATATCCGCTGGCTGGAAAAAAGCTTGGAGGACCTGGACCAAGACCTGGACAGCTTCATCCGCTCCAGTCCCATGTGGCGGACCAAAGAAAGGGTCATAAGGAGCGCTCTTGGCGTTGGCCCGGTATTCACGGCAACCGTTTTGGCCAATCTGCCAGAATTGGGCACGATGAACCGGGGTCAAGTCGCCGCGCTGGTGGGCGTAGCACCGTTCAATAGGGACAGTGGAACGCTCCGAGGCAAGCGCACTGTTTGGGGAGGACGCCGTCACGTGAGGGCGGCCCTTTACATGGCGGCCTTGGTGGCGACCCGGTACAATCCGGTGATCAAAGAGTTTTATCAACGGCTATGCTCCATGGGCAAACCCAAGAAAGTGGCCTTGACGGCCTGTATGCGCAAGCTCTTGGTCATTCTAAATTCCATGGTGAAACATGGCAGAGAGTGGCAGCCAAACCTTCAAACGCCTTGACATCCAAGACAGTTGCTGAGCCCGTCGAAGGACCCTGGTTGTTGCGCAGTCATGGTTCGACGGGGCTCACCACGAACGATTGGAAGTGCGGTTCGTAGACAGGGAGAACAAAACCACTGACAAAGCGAACAATAATACAGGAACAAAGGAGAGAAAAACCATGGGATCAATCAGACTGTACACCGGCGACGACGGCCAGTCCCACATCGAGGAGATTAACCCGACCGAGCACCCCGCGTGGAACACCCTGCACGGCGTCAAGGGCATTCAATTCCGGTCTTCGCCGCCGGGCTTCTTCAGCGACTGGCACGTGGCCCCGCGCCGCCAGTACATCATCACCCTCTCCGGCGAAGCTGAGATCGGACTGAAGGACGGCACCGTCCACCGCCTAGGACCAGGGGACGTAAACCTGGCCGAGGACCTAACCGGCAACGGCCACACGACGCGGGTTGTGGGGGATGTCCCACGGGTTACGGCGACGGTGCATTTGGAGGGGTAGGGGATTCTGAAGGCGAAAAAACAACAAGGGCGGTTTGGTTGACCCGCCTTTGTTGATTTAATCTGCCAGTCCCTGATTCCACATTAGGTAAAGGAATTGCTGAAAGAAGCCAATCCATCATGACCCTCTGATTCTCTCGATAAAAGACGGGTTTGATCGCAATCAGGAGCCGCCCGATTCATCCGTTTGGTGGAGTATGTTGTGCAACCTAGTGACGGGGTTGGGTCAACTAATTTTCTTAAGCTCACCTTTTGGCAGGTCAGTTGCCCCAGAAGCAGTCGATGTTACTTTTTCCAATTCCTCTACCAGTACCTGAATGGCTCCGCTGATGCGTAGCAGGGTTTGCCGAAAGTCTGCCTGCCTGGCTTCTAACTCCGCCATCGCCTTCTCACCCGCCTCGTATTCAGTTCTAAGCTCGCCGAGGCACCGTTCCAACTGTTTTTTTATGTTTCTCGTCTCGTTACTCACGATCTTTCCGCTAATCTTAATTCCAACGACTCAGTTCGCTGACTCAATGATTGATTGTCGGATTTCAGTTCTCTGATAGCCTGTATCAACACCGCAGTTAGCCTTCCGTGATCAATTGACTTGTAGCCTTCGTCTCCCCATGTGGTCACAAGTTCAGGAAATTCGGCTTCCACCTCTTGAGCGATTAAACCTATTCCCCCAAATCCTGTCGAGTCGCCTAACGATTCATAGAGCTCATTCCATTTGAAATATATTGGATTCACTCTGCTCAGTCTTTCTAACACATCTGTTACCTGCCGGATATCGGTCTTAAAGCGTGCATCGGAGGGGATCAGCCAACTGTCTGCTAGCGCCGGGCCCCAAACGTGCAATTTATGCTCTGGAAATCTTGTTCCAATGCCGACGTTCCCATGACCATGATCCTGCAAGACTAGTGGATTTTCAGAGCGCCAAGTATTGATCTCCCCGTGCCCACTTCGTTCTGGACGGTTATTGTCGGTGGAAATACCAACAGCGATGACCAGCAAATTTTCTAGACCTTGCCCAAGATGAATAGTGGCACTACCAGAATGGTTTCCGACCGTAATGCCAGAGTTCGCTCCCAGATTCTCTATGCTTTCATTGACGGACAATAAGTTATCGGGATTCGTCGTACCTATGCCGACTTTGCCGTTGCTTCCTATGCTCATGGTGGTCCCGGATTCGAAATCAAACCTCAATCCCTCATGTGATTTGTACCACCGGAAAGATTCCCCAAGTCCTGCTTTGGGAACTTTACTTCCCCAATACATAGCCAGCACACCGTCAACGCCGATACCATCACCAGAATCGTGCAGATTGTTCCCTACGACCAACTTCTTTCCTGGAGTCGTATTCCCGATGCCGACGTTGCCGTTGTTGTCGATGAGGGCGCTCACATTGCCCCCACTATCCAAGAACGCCAATCCACCCGTTCCCCCTCCAATCTTCACTCGGTCGTCCATGTCTCTAAATGCGAGCGTATAGCCGGCTAGGCGGTACTGGTCGTTAGTCTCAATTGCCCCACCGACTACATTTAGCTTACTCACCGGATTCAATGTACCGATGCCGACGTTGCCGTTGTTGTCGATGAGGGCGCTCACATTGCCCCCGCTATCCAAGAACGCCAATCCACCGGTTCCCCCTCCAATCTTCACTCGGTCGTCCATGTCTCTAAATGCGAGCGTATAGCCGGCTAGGCGGTACTGGTCGTTAGTCTCAATTGCCCCACCGACTACATTTAGCTTACTCACCGGATTCGTCGTCCCGATGCCGACGTTCAACTTAGTAGCGATACTTCGGGCATCTTCACTAATTTCCCATGGGCTTGGACTAGCAAAGCTATTGATAATGTTGTGTAGGGCAACGGGACCCACCCCTTGAACGTCATCGATTTGCTGAATTGATTGGAAACGCTTGTCTGGTAGCCCGTCGCGTTGTGAGGTGGACCCGGAAATTCGGACAGGTGGTTAAGTGAGAGTTCTGCTCCTAAAATAGCCACAGCTGTTGCTGTGAGGGAGGAGTGGGACATGTCAAAAGAGCGGAGGAAGCACAGCCCAACATTCAAGGCCAAGGTGGCCCTGGAAGCGGTGAAGGGTGAAGAGACGGTGGCCCAACTGGCCGCCCCCTACGAGGTCCATCCCGGGCAGATCCAGGCCTGGAAGAAGTCCTTGTTGGAAGGAGCGGTCGGCGTCTTTGGTGGGAACCAAGACAAACGCCAGAAGAGCGATGCGGTCCTTGTTGCCCGGCTCTATCAGCAGATCGGCCAACTGAAGGTTGAGCGGGATTTCTTGGCGGAGAGGCTCGGTCCATGAGCCGGGAGCGGCGGCGGGAGATGGTGGACCGGCGGCACCCAGCCTTGTCCACAGTGAGACAGTGCGCCTTACTGAGCATCAGCAGGTCCAGCCTAAACTACCGGCGCAAGGGGACTTGCTTGGAGAACCTGACCGTGATGAAGGCGATGGACCACCAGTACCTAAGTACCCCCTTCTACGGGTCGCGGCGCATGAGGGTCTGGCTGGGCACTCAAGGTCACAGGGTGAACCGGAAGCGGGTCCAGCGTCTGATGCGGACCATGGGACTACGTGCCATCTACCGGTGGCCCCGGACCAGCAAGCCGGGGCCAGGGCACAAGGTGTATCCCTACCTCCTGAGCGGCATGGAGATCACCAGACCAAATCAGGTGTGGGCCGCCGACATCACCTACATCCCCATGGCCAAGGGTTTCTTATACCTGGTGGCCATCATGGATTGGTACACGCGGTACGTGGTGGCCTGGCGTCTTTCCAACACCTTGGATGCTGATTTCTGTGTCGAGACATTGGAGGAAGCGCTTGGCAAGGGGAAGCCAGAGGTCTTCAACACCGACCAGGGCAGCCAGTTCACCGGCGAAGCCTTCACCGGTCTCCTAGAGCAGCACGGAGTGAGAATCAGCATGGACGGGAAGGGACGCTACACCGACAACATCTTGTTGGAGCGGCTGTGGCGCACGGTTAAGTACGAGGAGGTCTACCTGAAAGCCTACTCCAACGGGCGAGAAGCCAAGGCCGGGCTTGACGCATACTTCAGCTTCTACAACAACCAAAGACCCCACCAGGCCTTGGGCTACCGGACACCGGCTGAGGTGTTCAAAGGAGACTTGGCGCCATCAGATGAACGGTCAATCAATGGGAAACGGGCACCGAACGGAGCGTTCTCAGACCTTGGAAAGACGGCGGAACTCCCACTTAGTTTTGCACCAAACCTGTCCAACTAATTGGGTCCACCTCACTGCACGAGAATACGGCTGGCTAGGGTCAGGTTAATTCCGTAACCAGATGCAGATGAGGTACTGAAGTTTGGGTCGTCTCCTATCCGCTCTCTCAGTACGAAAGGGTCGTCGACTGTGTTAAAGAAATCAAGAATTATTGCCGCCAAGGTCGAATCCTGCTTTTTGGTGGTCATAACAGCGCCTCCATTAGTGTGGATGAGTCTGGGAAACTTCAGTTGAATACCACTGCTGAATACCACTGCTGCTCTCCTGATTACCTCGCTCTGCGTGCGCCGTGTCAAGACAAAAAGGCCTGGGTGTGATGAGGCGCGAGCGTGATTTCGACAATTGCTAATCCTATACTCACAGGAATGGTCTTTGCCATGACAGTTGGAATCTGTTGGTGGCTGGTCGTAAGCCAGGATGTGCATCCGCCCCCGTATCATGACTTGGTCTATTCTATCTACCAAGCGTTCGACCCCCTACTGCATTCCCTCGCTGACCATGATGCGTGATATTACCGTTTAAGCCTAGCATTTGTCCACATCAGCAAGGCTGGGGCACTCCCAATAACGGCTACTGCCCACCTTCGCACCTGCAGGAGTAAATTCGATGGCACCGGAATAACTTGATTTTCGCTCCCCATTTTGCGCGTTTAATGCCACCCTATTTCGGATATCCGGTTGAATTCAGATCCGAAGCCTGTTCCCTAGCACCTGTCGGTTTCTCAGGTCGGGTCCTGTATTTCTACTTGGCCCGAGCATTCTCGGTTAGGTACAGGAGGCCAGTTGTCGGAGTTGCGGGTCGCAATCGAACCAATCTGACGTGTTCTCCTGCCCCTTGGCATCGTGGCGACCAACCCAGCAACATCGGTAGTACAATACCCCCGCCAAGCACCACTACCGACGAATGGAAACCGTCCTGGAGATTAACCCACTATGCGGTTCGGTCACTTCTTTTATCCTATGAAGTTTGACGACACCCGGGACGAGCAGGAGATTCAAGGGTGTCTGGACGAGGCCCAGCTCGTTGAGGAGTTGGGGCTGGACGCTATCTAGTTCGCCGAGCACTACTTCACCGGGGAGTGCGTCTACGGAGACCCATTGGTGTTCGCCAGCGCGGTGGCCGTTAAGACCAAGAAAATCATGTTGGGCTTCGGGATTCTAGAACTCCCGCTGCACAACCCAGTGCGGGTGGCCATCCAGACGGCCCTGCTGGATAACCTATGCCAGGGACGGCTGGTGGTTGGGACGGGCCGAGGCTCCAACTACAACGCTTACGAGTACGTCGGATTCGGGACCACACCGGCTCTGGGGTCCGCGCAGTTGGACGAGGCCGAGGAACTCTTGGTCAAAGCGTGGACCACCGACAACGTGAAATTCGAAGGCAAGTATTGGCAGGTGTCATTCCCCTCGGTCCGGCCCAGGCCATACCAGAAACCCCACCCGCCCTTGGCCCGGGCCTGCACCGGAGACGAGTCGCTGGTCGAGATGGCTAAGATCGGCAGGCCGGTCCTGATCAGGGGCGCTTCGTCCAACGCGACGGGAGAGAAAATCAGGCTATACCGGGATACCATGGCCTCGGCCGGATTCAGCGAAGCGGCGGTGGAGAAGAGCCTGGACCAAATCTGGGTGTGGCGCGAGATGCACATCGCCGAGACCGACGACGAGGCGCTGGGCGAGTTTCTGCCCGCGCACTTCCGAGCCTATTCAAAGATGGAAGAGATTCGCGCGAAGTGGAACCCCGCCGACGGACCGCTCAGGCTACGGAGAAACCCCGGACCCGGACGCATCCGAGAATCTGGTCGGTGGGCCGAAGCGGGTTTCCGAGCAGATGGCCCATCTGTAAGGATGCTGGTGTCAGGAACCTGATGCTCACCAACCGGGGCCTGATGTCGCGGGAGAAGACCGCCGATTCCTTGAAGCTGCTCAGTGAAAAAATCATCCCTCTGTTTCGCGATCTCTAATAACGGAGCCGGACGAACGAATGGGCGGGTTAATCCCGCCCATTTTATTTTCCGGACCAGCCATCCGATAAACGTTGCCCACTCCCTCCCGTCGCGGAGAAGAAAACATTGGCTAAAACGTAGGGGCACGGCAATGCCGTGCCCCTACGTTTCAGCAGAAGTAGAGCACACTCAACTCCACGCGTTGGGGGTCGCCGTCGAACCAGCCGGAGAATGCGAGAATCCTATTGAAGGAGAAACCCTTCATAGCCGTTGGCTACCACTTCCGCACGCTTGGCCCGCATGGCCGGGGCGGTATCCGGAGCCGTTAGCAAGACCCGTGCCTTACCGGGGATATTCGCCCCCACGAACCAGGAGTTGGCCTGTGTCCGCAGAATCTTAGCGCCGGCCTCGTTGACGTGATTGACCCATGCATCTTCCGCCTCGAGCGTGGCCGAGATACGCGTAAACTGATTTGCGCGCACATGGCACATGGCTTCGCCAACCCAATCCACCAGCGGCTCGGCGGCCCGGACAAAATTGCCGACCGAGGCTGCATTGATGGTGAAGAGATTCGGGAAGCCGGCACTCGTGATGCCCATATAGGTCCGCGGGCCTCCGGCAAATTTGTCCTTCAGCGTTTGCCCGCCTTCGCCTCGGATATCCAATCTGTTCAACGACCCGGTCACGGCGTCAAATCCCGTGGCAAAGATTATTACGTCCAGTTCGTACTCGGCATCACTTGTTTTGACTCCTTTGGGGGTGATGCGCTCGATTGGGGCCTCGCGCACGTCAACCAGCAAGACATTGTCTTGGTTGTAGACCTCGTAATACCCACTCTCACATGGGAGGCGCTTGGAGCCGAACATATGGTCCTTGGGCACCAGCATTTCCGCCACCACTGGGTCATTCACGCGCTCGCGAATCTTATTACGGAAGAATTCGGCGTAGTCCTCGTTGGCTTTCCCGGGCATCATGACGTCATAGAAATTGGACAACCATTTCTTGAACCCGGGCTCCGCCCACAGCCTCTCATACTGCTCCAGCCGCTCTTCCGGTGAGACCTCCATGGCCGACCGTTGGTCGAATTCGTGTACAAACGAGCCTGGGGTTTCCATGCATTTCTTGAAGATCTCCGGGTAGCTTGTTTTGATCTCGCGCTGCCAATCGGGGTCGATCGGGCCATTCCGGAGCGGCGCACAGAAATTCGCAGTGCGCTGGAAGACTGTCAGGTGAGAGACTTCCTTGGCAATTTCCGTGATGAGCTGGACGCCGGTGGCGCCTGTGCCGATGACTCCCACCCGCTTTCCGGCTAGGTCCATGCCTTCCTGCGGCCATCTACTGGTGTGGCACCAGGGGCCCTTAAAGCTGTCTATTCCCTCAAAGTCCGGTGTGTAGCCCGCAGACAGGATGCCAACCGACGTAATCAAATATTGCCCCCGCGCCCGGTGGCCATCCACCAATTGGACCCCCCAGCAGCTCTTGTCCTCGTCAAAGACGGCCGATGCCACGCGCGAGTTTAACCGGATGTCCCGGTGCAGATCGAACTTGTCCGCCACGTAATTGAGGTAGCGCTCGTTCTCCGGCTGACCGGAATAATGCTCTTTCCAGTCCCATTCCTGCAGGAGTTCCTCTGAGAACGAATATCCATAGGTGTAACTCTCGGAGTCGAAACGACATCCCGGATAGCGGTTCCAATACCAGGTGCCGCCCACGCCGCCACCTTCCTCGAAGGCCCGGACCGAGAAACCGAGCTCGCGCAAACGGTACAACGAATACAAACCTGTGACCCCGGCTCCGATGATGATTGCATCGAACTGCTCGACATCCTCGACCAAGTCTTTGCCGGCATCCGGCGTTTGCTGTAGAGGATTTGCCATATAGCTCTCCTTAAGGTCTCCGAAACGTACCCTATTCTATCGGCTAGTTAGATAGTCCGCAACGACAATCATTATGAAGTACCACCTATTACAATCAAATGACCAAGATGATGCTGGTGCTTTGAGGAAGTCATTCAAAGCCGCCGCACGATTCCGGGCAATGGGCTAACATCTGCGACGGAGCGGACAACCACAGGGGCGCTCCGATTCCATCGGGACGCCCTCTTTCCCGTCAGTACTCTGGTTCCAGATAGCAGGTCTGATTACTTGGCCCAGGCGGCATCGGGCGGATAGAGCGGGCTCAGTTCCACGCGCTGAGGGTCACCGTCAAACCAGTCTGAGACGGTCTCCCGCCATTTGGTGTAGTGAGGGGCTGCCCGGTGGGCTACCTCCCAGGACGCACGGTCCTTGTAGACCTCGTAGAGGTACACCGTGTTGGGGTCGTTGTTGTCCGCCAGAACATCGAACCGCAGGCAGTCCGGCTCGTCGTTATTGGACCCGATGGCGTCACCCATGGTCGCCTCGATGAATTAGCCGCGGTGCCCAGGCTTGATCCTGACGGTTACGAAAAGCGCGAACATTTCTCCTCCTGTAATCTTCCTGGCGGGGAATTCTCCGGATGGGCGCGGTGGTGCGTCGGGCCGACGCCAGCGACATTATAGCTGTGAGGATTTGACGAGACAAGAAGTACCGATCGCGCCGGACGACACTGCTCGACGCCCGTTGTAGAATGGCTTATCAATAATTAGGGAGCCTGTTTCATGGCTGATATCCCGGTGGTCTACACATTGACCGTTTGCCCCGCCTGCGATGCCCTACGCGCCGCGTGGAAGCGGCAGGGTATCGAGTACAAGGAGATCCGGGTGGACCAGAATCAAGACGACTTGGACGCGGCCCTGGATTACGCTGACACCGTGCCCATCGTTATCTATCCCGACGGCCGGGTGGAGGTGGGTTTCGAGGGAATGACCGGTTGAGAGATTGGCTGACGGGCCGGCGGCCCGTCTCAGATTCCCGGCGCAGTCAGGCCAGAATTAATAAACGGATGCGGAGGAGCCATGGCTAGAGAGACCAGCGTTGTAACTCCAGAGCGGTTTTCACAGGGATTGGACTATTCCAGCTACATCGACCAAATCAAGGTCAACAAGGCTCGGTTCCAAGGGTTCTATGACGGCTTCAATGTGAGCCCGGAAGACGCGGCATTCTTCAAGGAGTTGACCCAGCGCCCCAACGGTCCGGCCAGGATGATGGTCATTGGAGAGTACTGGTGCGGCGACGTGATCCGAGGGCTGCCGGTGTTAGCCAAGATCGCCGATGCCGCCGGTATTCCGATCAGCATCTTCCCCAGGGACTCACACACCGACATCATGAACGAGTTCCTGAAAGAGGGAAAGTACATGTCCATCCCGGTGGCGGTTTTCTACACCGCCGACCACGAATACATCTGCCACTGGATCGAGCGGCCTGAAATCGCGGAGAAAGAGCAGCACGAGATCGAAAAAGCCATCCGGGACGAGAACCCGGGCATCGACGACCAGGCTTTCGGCCGGGAGCGCCGGGCCCGCACCGCCGCCAAGGCCGACGATTGGATCGCCGCCACGGTGGTGGAGATAAAGGCACTGCTTGCCAAGAGCCTAGCCTAGGTAAGCAGTCCTTACATGGAAGGCCATCTCATTCGGCAATTTTAGGGATGGTCTTCATCACGTTCGAAACGGTTCTGCATCGTAGGAGCGTCCCGATGGATCGGGACGCCTTAGCCCTCGTAAAACGCGCTCCTACCGGTTAAGACATTCAAGGGGCAACATACCCTTCCCAACTTCCTCATAGTTTCGGCAATCGTAGCGGCAAGATAACAAGGCAGGTTAAAAACCTGCCCCTACGAAGAATCAGGCTGCTGCCTCGGACCGGACCAGGCCCGGCAGCTTGGGCTTGCGGGCAATCAGGAAAAGGACCGCGCCCAGGAAGTTGAGCCCCGCCAGCAGCAGAAAGGCCAGGTTGTAGCCGCCCAGCTCGTCCCGCCTGAACCCGGCCCCGAGTATCGCCTCTATACCATTTGGCCATTGACCGCTAGAATGGGGGCGCTCAAACGCAGACACCGGAAGATTCGCGATCTACTTATGGGCTGGAGGAGCAATGCAATACGGACTATTTTTGATGCCCTCCCATCCGCCGGAGCGGGACCCTTTTCAAGCCCACCAATGGGACCTGGACTGTTTGGCCCTAGCCGACGACCTGGGATTCTCCGAGGCCTGGATCGGCGAACACTACACAGCGCCCTGGGAGCCGGTCCCATCGCCGGACCTGATGATTGCCCAGGCCCTGATGCGGACGAAGAACATCCGCCTTGGGACGGGTGTGCACCTGCTGCCCTACCACCATCCAGCCGAGCTGGCGTGCCGGGTGGCATACCTGGACCACATGGCCCAAGGTCGCTTGATGTTCGGCATCGGCTCCGGAGGCCTGCCCACCGACTACGCCATGTTCGACGTGGACGGCGTGAACGGGCAGCACCGGGAGATGACCCGGGAATCCATCGACATAATCCTGAAGCTCTGGGCGGAAGATGAGCCCTTCGAATACAAGGGCGAGTTCTGGAACGCCAATCTGCCGGAGCCCCAGTTAGGCACCCTGCGGCACCACATCAAGCCCTTCCAGAAGCCCCATCCGCCCATCGGAGTCGCCTCGGTTAGCGTGGGCTCCGAGACCCTCAAGATTGCCGGCGAGCGCGGGTTCATCCCCATGAGCCTAGCCTTTAACGGGGACTATGTTATCAGCCACTGGGACGCGGTCTTGGAGGGCGCCAAGCGCAGCGGCAAGACTCCCAGCAGAAGGGACTGGCGCATCACCAGGGATGTCTGGGTGGCGGACTCGGACGACGAGGCCTACGACCAGGCCGTAAACGGGATGCTTGGCCGCGTCTGGGGCGAGTATCTGCTGCCCCTCTTCGACCAGTTTTCGTTAATCCACGTCATCAAGCATGACTCCAGCATCCCTGATTCAGCCGTCACGCCGGAATACATGGCCGAACACGTCTGGCTCATCGGCTCGCCCGACACCGTGGAGAAGAAAATCCTCAGCCTCTACGAGATGTGCGGCGGCTTCGGCACCCTGCTGTCACTGATCTACGACAACATGGACAACCAGAAGGGCTGGGAGAAGTCCATGAAGCTGCTGTCCAAGGAAGTCATGCCCCGTTTCGCGGGCATGAACCCAGACTAGGCGGTATCCTAGGTCACGTGCGTATGGACGTACCGATGCATCGGGACTCGCTTCCCATCAGAGGCCACGTCCCTAATTAAACGCCACATTCGCCGCCTGTCGGTGCGCTCACAACGACATAGGATAGCCTGGTTCGACGGGTCAGATTTATCGAGACTCTCGACCTAGGTCTGAGCTTCCAATGAACAGCAGTTCATTTCCTAGGCGCAATCCGGATTCGCGGACATACAAACATCCTCACCAAGACCAGCTTGGCTAACCGGACCGAAGCAGCGGCCTACGCCATCCGGCGCGAGTTCACAACCTCTTTCGCCGGAAAGACGAAGGCGGCGCTGCCAATGCTCAATGGCAGACCGCCGCCCACTTCCTGTAAATGCCCTACGATGTCATCCCGTTTTGCAAGCACGGCCCCCACAACTCGGGGATGACTCATGTATCACATCCCCTGACTGTTGCCGGAGGCTCAGGCGCGCTTCCGTCTCAGCGGGGCGCTGACCTCGTGGAGGAAGCCCAGTATCTCTTTATTTGACTGCCATACCCCGGTCTCGTGGTAGGGTAGCCCCCGCTCCTGGCAGAACGAGCGCACAATCACTTGGGCCTTCTTGAGGTTGTTGCGGGGCATGTTGGGAAACAAGTGGTGCTCAATCTGGTAATTCAGCCCGCCGTACCAGAAGTCGACGAGGGGACTGCCCTTCACGTCCCGGGCAGTCAAGGTCTGCTGGTGCAGATAGTCCATCTCGGTCTCATTGTCCAAGATGGGCATGCCCTTATGGTTGGGGGCGAAGACCGAACCCATATAGACCCCGCCCAATGCCCTGTGCAGGAGAATGAACAGCGCGCCGTGCCAAGGGCCCAAGAAAGCGAAGATGAGGCCAAGGTAGGCGGCCAGCCCGGCTACCACCAAGATTGGCTCGGCAATGGGGTATCGCACCCGCTCCTTGCGTATCTGGTAGGCGATGCCGCCGAAGAGCAAGCTGAGGGCGGTCAACACCAATAGGGGGTAGAACAGGAAGGCCTGGTATTTGACCGTGAAACGGCCGATGCCCTTCATGGCCAGGGCCTGTTCTTCGGTGAAGGCGAAAAGAGAGACCTCTATATCGCCGTCGATTTCCAGTTGGTTTGGGGCCCGGTGGTGGGTGTTGTGCTTGTCCTGCCACCAACTGGGCGTCATCCCCGTTAGGAACCCCACGCACAGCAGCACCCAGTCGTTGCGTGTGGCCGACTCGAATATCTGCCGGTGACCCGAGTCGTGGCCCATGAAACCCAGGTTGGTGAACACCAAGGCCAGGAAAACCGCATTCAGCATCTGGACCCACAGCGTGCCGCTGAAGATAACCAGAAGCGCGACGCTGGCGACGACCATTGCCAAGACGCTGGGAATCTTCCAGGCGTAGTAGAAATATTGCCGGTCCAACAACCCCTGCCCGGCGACCATGCGTTTCAGTTCGAGGTATTCCCTGTCGCGCTCCCGGTTGGTTACGGGTTCCGCCGATTCCACCTCAATGCTGGGATTGGGCGTGACGCCGACTGGAGTTCCGATCAAGTTTTCTGTACTGATTGTGTCCATCTCCCATGGTGCTAGACATGCTGCGGCGGGGACTCCATCACGCTGAAAACTCCCCGCCGGATATTATCCCGAAGTATAGCCGCTGGGCACCGCAACCACCAACCGCCGCCGAAGCACGTTGCGGGGAATCCCTGGCAACACGAACTTTCCTGGCTCTGGGCTAGGCGGTGACCGCCTTGGCCGACTCCTCTCGGATGTTTTGGGCCGACGCCTTCAGGGCATTCAACACGATGGTCGGCGGCGCGGGGGCCACCGAGGTGTAACTGACACCCATGTTGAGCAGGTCTTGAGGTGTGAACCGGCAGGAAGCGTGATTAACCGGGATATAGACCTTGGCCTTGCCCACGGCCTTGACCTTGGCGGCCAGCTCCTCAAAGGTCTGCTTCAGGCGAGGATCCGCCGGGTCGTTCATCCCGAGCACCATGCTGATGTCGGTGGGCCCAAGGGCGATTAGGTCGACGCCTTCCACTGCGGCGATGTCGGCAATCTCATTTAGGCCGCGTTCGTCCTCGGTCATGACTATGAGGAGGATTTCCTCATTGGAAACGCGCATGTGCTCGGTCCAGGGTATGGAGCCGTATCCGGCGACCCGGGAACTGCCGGCCCCGCCCCGGTCTCCAAGGGGCGGATAACGGATGGCCTCCACCGCCCGCTTTGCGCCCTCGGCGCCGGCAATGTGGGGCACCTGGATGCCCTGGGCGCCCATGTCGAGCAGGCGCAGAATGGTCTTGGGGTTGTCGTCTGGTACACGGACGACGGGCGTGATGTCGCACAGGTCGGCGACCCGGATCATCTCGCCCACGGTTTGTAGGTCGAAGACCGAATGCTCCATATCGATGAAAGCACCGTCGAAACCGGCCAGGGCGATAATCTCAATCACCGCCGGGTCGGCGAAACCCACGTGGCTCACGATGGCCAGGCCGCCTTCTCGCATCACCTTCTTTATTCTATTCGGTTTCATCAATTTCTCCCTGTATTCTTGGCCGCATATTCTTGGCCCCAGAGTGGCCAAGAACATCGCGCCGCGACCTTCGATCTCTCAAGCTGGATGGAGTGTAGACACGGCCAGTACTGGTGTCAATCTACGGCGGCTGCCCGAGGAAGATGCCGGAGCTAGCCGCGGGCCGGGTCTTGGACCAACTCCACGGCGTCCCCCACCGATACCGTGCCGGTGGATTCGACCGCGCCATAGACGCCGAAGTATGGAGCGCGGACGCTGGGACGGTAACTGAGGAGCAGCCTGGGGACGTCAAAGTCGCGTTCGCCGGTCTCGGGGTCCAGGGTGGTTATGGCGCAACGAGGGTCGGGCGCTACCAGCCTCAGCCGCAGTTCGGGACCTATCTGCACCAGGCCGCCCATCCAGAGGTCCTCTTCATGGGGAGAGCAGCCGGCGATGAGGAAGTTTGGCCGGAACCTTTTTCCTTCGAACTTCCGTCCGCCGGTGACCTGCTCACCCAGGAAATCTATGGATGCCTGGGAGAGCAGGGATATGGGGTACTCATCGTAGCTTTCGCCGGGGTTGTCGGTCTTCACCAAACGTACCGGCGAACCGCAGAATCGGGACAGCGCCTCGTTCCACGGCCCGGAGACTTCCCGGCCCGGCACCTGGCGGCCCCACATGATGGTGCTTACAGGGTCGCCCAATTCCGTAGGGCCTTCCACGAGGTCGCGGTTGGGGAACTGGAGGGTCAGGACTTCAGACTCGGCGGAGTACTGCGCTTTAACCAAGACCAAGCGGCCGTCCTGTCGTTGGGTCAGCAGCCGCCCTTCCGCGTCAATCAGGTGGAACCGGCGGTCTTCGACGATACCGGAGTACCCGACCGTCACTGACGCGGGCTGTTCCAGGGAAAGGGACTTTACCGGCGAGGTAAAGATTGCCGCAACAGAACGCAACGGACACCCCTTAATCTGTGACCGGTTTTGCTGTTCTTTCCTAGCCGTCGCCGGGCCGCGTGCCCAAGACGACAGGCAGCTCCTCCGATGCTCCGTCTTCGTGCAACACGTTCAACGCAACCTCATCGCCGGGTCTGGTGTTGTTGGTCAGGTAAACGATTAGGTCGGTCATGTCCCTGACCATAGACCCATTGATGGCCGTGATGGTGTCGCCGCCCAAGGCATATTGTATCCCGTTCACAACCTCGGTGCGGTCGCTGCCGGTGAGCCCGCCATCCTCTGCTGGGCTGTCTGCGTTCACGCTGATTACCAAGGCGCCCAGGGTCCCCTTGGGCAGTTCCATCAACTGGGCAACCTCAGACCCCACGGAGGCCCCGGATATGCCGAGCCAGGAATACTCGTACTTGCCGTTCTCGATCAAGGCGGGCACCACCATCTTGGCGATGTTGATGGGCACGGCCAAGCCCACACCGGAGTTGCCACCGGTGCGGCTGATTATCTGAGTGTTGATGCCCACCACCCGGCCGTGGCGGTCCAGCAGTGGGCCGCCGGAGTTGCCGGGGTTGATGGGAGCGTCGGTCTGAATCACCTCGGGAACGGTGAACTGGCTGGCCCCGCTGCGGATGGTGCGGCCCACGGCGCTGACAATGCCGCTGGTCATGGTGAATGACTGGCCGAAGGGCGCGCCGATGGCCACAGCGAGCTGTCCCACCATCACATCGCCGCTGTCGCCGCGGTCCATGGGGACCAGGTTATCCATGGGCTCCTCCAGTTCCAGGACCGCCAAGTCGGAATCCGTGTCTCCTCCCAACACCTTGGCCAGCACCTGGGTGCGGTCGGCGAATATCACAGTCACCGTCTCGGCCCCGGCAACCACGTGCTGGTTGGTGACAATCCGGCCCTGGTCATCCCACACGAAACCGGAGCCCTCGCCGCGCTCGAAGAAATCTTCGGGAACCCCGGGGATGTTGGGGAATCGGCCGGCGCCGTCGTTCCCCTCCAGTCCCTGGATAACCTGGATGTGCACCACCGACGGCAGGGCCTTCTGGTAGATCCGGATCATGACCGATTCTTGGGCCGCGACCAACTCGTCAGCGGCGCTATCACTGCCGGCGAACACCGGACCGCTGGTCTGGCTTGTTTCAACGGATGAAGGGGATGCCGTATCGGGTTCAGGGGTCTGGGCGACGCTTCCTGCGCAAGCTGCGAGGACGAAGAGCAATAGTCCCAGTGCTCCGGTTATCAACCAGGTTTTGAGATTCTTCTGGCGAAGCGATTTCAATTGTTCCACTCCCGACTAGGCCCGTTGTGTAGTGAATTGCCAGGTTTCAATATACGTAAAATACGTCTTTGAATCACGCCATGGATTTCAATGGCCGCCCTAACCGGTGCGTTTCTTGCCCGTCTTCTCCTCGAACAACTGCCAGGTGAGGTCATTGAACGGGTAGTATTTGCCGGGAGAACACTGCTCAATCTCCAGTTGGGCTTTTATCACCTCTTCCACCTCTTCCCGTTCGTGGGCGATGCGGATAACCTCGTCCACCACTGTGGCAGGCACCACCACGGCGCCGTCATCGTCGCCCACCACGGCATCGCCGGGCCGCACCAGGACTCCGCCGCACTGTATGGCGTCGTTGACCTGCCAGGGCCAGAATTCGGCGGGGCCCTGTTTGGCGGTGGTGTTGGCCGCGTACACCGGGAAACCGTATCCCTTGAGGGTGTTGCTGTCCCGGGCCGCGCCGTCAGTGACCAAGCCCCCAGCCTCGCGCTGCATCATCCGCAGGAACTTGATGTCGCCGCCGATGGAGCTATACTCCCAGCCCATCGCGTCGATGACCAAGACTTCCTCGGGGCCGCATAGCTCGATGGCCACGTATTCGGCCGATTGGTCGCCCTTGGGCTTGTCCCCGGCCAGGTCGGGCCGGTGGGGCACAAACCTGAGGGTGACCGCCCGTCCGGCCATGTGCTGCCCCGGTTGCAGGGGCTTGGCCCCTTGGATAAAACTCATGGGCCAGCCCATCACCCAGAGGCCATCTATCAGGGTCTGGGTGGGGATGTCGCGGAGCGTTTGCAGAGTCTGGCTGGAGATAGGTTTGGCGTCGGGCATGTTCGAACCCCTGTTTATTGTTGGGTTGGTTGTTGCCGGGTCCTTCGACGGGCTCAGGACGAACGGTAGAGAAGCAACCCTCCGTTAGCGGTGTCCTTACCCGCGGAAGGGCGTCCAACCACATTTTGAAATGCCCTCTAGGGCTCCATCTGGGCGGCCAGTTGGTCCAGGTGGTACTCGGTTTCGCCCAGGTTGGCCTCGGCAATCTTGCCCCTGGCGGAATAGAGTTGCATGTCGTGTTCGACGGTGAAGGCGATTCCGGCGAAGATGGAGTGGCCGGCCTCGATGGCCGCCCGGCTGAGTATATCAGGCGGGGGCGCAGGCGCGGATAATCTCCAATGCCTGATCTTTGGCCCCGTCGCCCATGAAACGGGGTGAAACGATGGGCAGGGTTATGCCGGCCTTGCGGTAGTCGGCCAGTTTCTGTCGGCAATCATCCGCCGTGCCCACCAGGCCAATTTTGTCGATGAGGCCGCTAGGGACCAGGTTCAATGCCTCTTGGGTGCGCCCTTCCTGCCAGGCCGCCCGGACGTTCTCGATCTCCTCCGGGAATCCGGCGTCAACCATGAGCTTGCGGTAGCGGGGGAATCGGCCGGCGTAGGATGCGATGGGCTGGCGCATCAGGTCCCTGGCAGCGTCCCGGTTTTCGGACACGGCACAAGGGAGCAGGCTGGCCACCTCAACGTCGCCCGGGGCGCGTCCGGCGTTGCGGGCGCCAATGCCCACGTGCCAGGCGGCGGACTCGGCGTGGTCCAGGGTGCACCAGGTGAGGATTGCTCCCTGGGAGATTTCGCCGCAGACCTCCAACATCTTGGGGAACACGGCAGCCACGTAGATGGGTATCTCCCGGCACAGCGGCTCGAACCACAATTCGAACCGCTCGATATTGTAAATCTCGCCGTGGTAGTTCACGTCTGAGTCTTTGAGGATGGCCCGGACGATGTCCACGCACTCCCGCAGCCGCGGGACCGGGCGGGTGAACTTCAGACCGTGCTCCGGTTCCACCTGAACCTTGTGGCTGGTGCCCAGGCCCAGGGTGAACCGGCCGTTGGAGAAATAGTCCACCGATGCCGCAGCCATTGCGATGGTCGGCGCGGTGCCGACATAGACGCTGGTGATGCTGGTGCCCAACTTGATTCTTTCGGTGGCCACGGCGCAGGCGGTGAGGATGGAGAACTGGTCGCCGCCATGACCCTCGGCCACCCAGGCCGACTCGTAGCCCAACTCCTCGGCCACTTTGACGCACTCGACTATGTCCTGAGGCGACATTCCCCCGGAGAACCCGACTCCGATGCGTTCCATGTTCAACCCTCCCATTCAACCCTCCCAGGGGCGAAATTCATTCAACCGGTGGCTGTAATTTGGCTTCTATTCCATTTGAGGGTCTATGATATGCCATGCCGTCAACGGACGACAGCGTCAAATCATCGATTGGAGATCGGACCTAGCCAGTTTGAGTCCCCAGGCCCCGCCTACCTTCAGCAGATACCGCTGGACAGTCATGGGAGTGTGGCTGTTCTCCAACGTATCTTCTTTCATGGTGTTGAACACGCTGGGCATCCTGTTGCCCGCCATCAGCGCCGAACTCAGCCTGTCGCCCAGCCAGCAGGGGTTGCTGGGGTCGGCGTCCCACTGGGGAAACATCGCCTTGGCCATCCCCCTCAGTTGGGCCACCTCCCGCCTCTCCGCCAAATGGCTCACCACCGCAACTCTCGTTTTGGCCACATTTTGTTTGTTCCTCCAGAGTTGGGCTCCGGTCTTCATCGTGCTGCTCTTGGGGCGGCTCTTGTTCGGCATCAGCAACATCGCTCAAGCGCCAGCCAGGGCGCTCCTGACCCGGCAGTGGTTCCCGTCCAGGGAAGTAATCATCGTAAACAGCGTGTCCAACGTGCTCTTCGGCATAGTGGTAGGCGGAGGACTGGCCCTGGCTCCGGTGATATTGGGGCTGATGGACGGCGATTGGCGGATGACACTGCGTATCTTTGGGCTTTATCTCGCCGGGATCACCGTGCTGTGGCTGGTCCTGGGAAAGACACGTACCAACGAGGCCGACCAGGACGTCGTAGTGTCCCAGGGCCTGGCCGTGGTCAAGGGGGCTTTGGGCTACCGGGATTTGTGGATCGGCGGGCTGGGGTTCGTAGGGTGCAACATGTCTTTCGGCGCATTCTTGGCCTTCTACCCCACATTAATGCTGGAGGAATTCGACATCTCTCTGCGCCTTTCCGGCAGCATCTTGGCGTCCGGCGTCATCCTGGGCGGCGTGGGCGGTATAGCCGTAGCCTGGGCGGCGTCCACCAGCGGCCGCGAGAGAAATTTTCTTCAGGTCTTGGGGGTCCTGATGATTGGCACCAACCTGGGGATGGTCTTAACGGGAGCGGTGCCGGCATTGTTTATCTTGTCGTTGTTGAATGGTGTGGCCTGGGCTTTCTTCCCGATCTTGGTGACGGTGCCCTTCCACCTGCCGGGGATCAGGCCCCGGGAGTTGGCGGTGGCCTTCACCTTCACCATGATGATGACATCGGTAGGAACGTCCCTGGGGCCGCTTGTTACCGGGTTCATGCAAGAGGCCTTCGGCGACCTGAAGCTGGCGCTATTCATAATCAGCTTCGCTTCGTTCACTTTGGTCTTGGCCGGCAGCACACTTCGGTTCGGCACACAACGTCTGGCCACTGAAAGCGGATAGCTGACGGCTACAACCTACTCCAACACCCCATCATCCTCCAATGACTTGTACTCGTCATCGGACAGGCCGATCAAGTCTTTGAGAACGTGGCTGGTGTGTTCGCCCAAAAGCGGGGCCGGCCGGTCCAGGGAGCCTGGACTAAGGGAGAAGACCATCTCGCTGATGTCGGTGGCGTAGGGCCCGATCTCGGGGTGGTCCAGCCATTGGAAATGGCCCCGGTGCAGCAGTTGGGCGTCGTCGAACAGGTCCCGGGGGTCGTTGACCATCCCCGCAGGGACCCCGGCGCTCTGGAGAGTCTCCATCAGCGCCCCCGCCTCCCAGGGAACGGTCCAGCCGGACAGCAGCCGGTCCAGTTCATCCTCGTTGGCCTTTCTTCCCAGGAGAGTGGCGAAATCGGGGTTGTAGGGCCAGCCTGAGCCTTCGGGAGCTATGGTCCGCTGCAGTCCTTCCCAATGGGCGTCGGAGAAACATCCCAGGGCGATCCAGCGGTCATCTCCGGCGCACGGGTAGACGCCGTGAGGGGCGGCGCCCGGGTCCCGGTTGCCCATGCGGGACTGCTCCCGGCCATTGACGGCGTAGTCCAGCAACACCGGCGCCGAAAAGTGCAGCGTGGTCTCCAGTTGGGACATGTCGATGTGGATGCCCTCGCCGGTGCGGCGGCTCCGGTCCAAACCCGCCAGGATGGCGGCCACGGCGAACCGGGGGACGATGAAGTCGGTGTAGGCCCCGTAGGGGTTGACCGGGTCGCGGTCGGGCCAGCCGGTTAGGTTGGTCAGGCCCACCAGCGACGACAGCACCGGCCCAAAACCCGGCTGCCGCTCCATGGGTCCACCCCGTCCCATCATTGAGGTGCTGAACATCACGATGCCAGGGTTAATTTCTTTGAGCTGTTCGAAGCCAAGCTCCCAGCTTTCCATGGTGCCGGGTGTGAAATTCTCGGTGACCAGGTGGGCCCACTTGGCCATGCGCAGCATCAAATCGCGGGCCCTGGGGTGGCGCATGTCGACGGTGATGCCCATCTTGTTGGCGTTGTAGCTGGCGAAGTAGGCGCTGCGGTTGAGTCCGGAGATGCCGTCTTTGAAGGGAGCGCCGCGGCGCAGGACGCCGGGCCGTTTGGCCGACTCCACCCGCACCACGGTGGCCCCGTACTCCCCCAGGTACTTGGTGGTCATGGGGCCGACGGCCACCCAGCAAAAGTCGAGGACGTTGACTCCATCCAGGGGCTTTTTGCTTTCTAGAGGGTTTTTTGATTCAGGTCGAGCAGCCGTCAAATCACCCCGCTCCGCTTCAGGGTTTCGACCTCCGGGCCGGAAAGCCCCAACTCCTCCTGGTATATCTCCACATTGTGCTCGCCTATCAAAGGCGGCCTGCGGTAAAGACCTGCGATGTCGCCGCCATCGCCCGATTTTATGAAGGCCCCTGGATATTGGATAGCCGCGCCCAATTCCGGGTGGTCGATTTCTTTGAAATACCCGCGGGCTTCCAACTGAGGATGGCCCTGGAGGGCTGAGGGTGTGGCCACCGGGAACAGCAATATCCTGCGGTCCAAACTCCCCTGTACCAACTCGGCCCTGGTATGGCCGTTGAAAAACTCTTCCAGGGGCTCGCCCAATTGGGCCATCAGCTCCGGTGTGACCGCCCCATAGCCCAGATCTTCCCAGCCAACAGCATCCAGCTCAGTCACGTCGAAGCCGTCTTCTTTCATCCAGTCCAAGAGGGCCCGGGTGCTGTAGGCAACGCTCCCGCCTTGGACCATATAGTTGACATAACCATCTTTGCAGGGCCAGTTGATGCGCACGCGGTTCTCACCCGAGGTTTGCCGGTAGACGCCCATGCGTTTCAGGACGGCGCCTTCGATGTCCCAGACCTGGGGCGCGTGGGCCAGGGTCTTGGCCACCGCCTGCTGGCAGGAAACGTCCACGTACTGCCCCTGGCCGGTGGTGACCCGGTAGGTATGGGCCAGCATGGCTGCGGTGGCGCCGGCGGCGGCGCCGTGGAGGTAGAAATGGGGGAAGCTGACCCGGACGGGCGCCCGGTCGTCGTCTCCGGTCAGGTACATGAACCCGCCCAAGGCCATGCCGACGATGTCCGACGCCTGGTAGTTGGAGTAGGGGCCGTCCTGTCCGAATGGCGTGATGGACACCATGACCAGCTTGGGGTTGATGCTTGCCAGATGCTCGTAGCCCAGGCCCAGTCCCTCCAGATAGCCAGGGGCGTAGGACTCGATGAGGAAATCGGCCTCAGCGACCAGCTTCTCCAGCAGCGCCCGGCCGTCCCTCTGCTCCAGGTCCAGGGTGATGCTCCTTTTGTTGGCGGCGTAGGACCACCAGAAGAGGCTTTTCTCGGGACGGGGGTCGTCTTCGTAGAAAGGTCCGATGTTCCGGGCGGGGCTACCGCCTGGCGGCTCGATCTGGAGCACGTCGGCGCCAAGGTCGGCCAATATCTTGCCGCAGAGCAGGCCACGGTCGTCGGTAAGGTCCAGTACTCGGTAAGGGGCGAGCAGGAAGTCGATTTCCCCTTGGGTGCCGGGCATCGTCACTCCAGGAACATCAGCATCACAGGGACTATTCCGCTGGTATTGTAGTGTCCCTCACCTTTTCGTCAACTGGGCGGCTCGCCGCGTTTTATGGGGCTACGCCGGGACGCCGGGTTTTCTGGAGCGCGGGCCGGTAGGAAAAGCAGTTGGTTTACTTGTATGGAGATTCTTGGGGTTGTAGGATGGAGATAATGAACTTGTAGTTCTTGATCACTGCTTGGAGAACGATTGGGAAGTGATGTCCACTCGGACCAACTGGTACAGCGAACACCCGGCGGCCTGCACCTGCGCCTTCTGCAACGAGAAGCGGACCATGCAGCCCGAAACGGGCAAGATTGGCCGCAACGCCAAGTGCCCGTGCAACAGCGGCAAGAAGTACAAACGCTGCCACGGCAAATAAACGGAAGGGGCGTTGCCCCAAACACAAATTCTCGCCTTGAAACCGTAGGGGCACGGCAATGCCGTGCCCCTACGTCGATTCCAGAAGGTGGGGCGCTCAGCCCTTGTCGGAGGAGAGCTTGACCTCGAAGTTGGCCAATTGCCCCGGACCCATGATGTAGGCCGGAGGAGGCCCGGCGTGGGCCTGCTTGAAGGACTCGCTCTGGGTCCAGTTCTTGAAGTCCTCTTTGGATTCCCAGCGGGTCACCACCAGGTATTCCTCGTGGTCGTCGTCAGCGTCCAGCTTCCATAGCTCGAAGCTTTTGAAGCCGGGTTCCTTCTCGACTCCGCCCCGCTTTCCGAATGCCTCTTCCATGTCGTGGCCGTGGCCGTTCTGGACATTGATCCGGTTGGTTACTGCGTACATATCTCCACTCACCGCCGGCGGTACCCCGGCAATCATCTTCAAGTCAGATGGGTAGATTCTCTCGCGGATCGGGGACGGGGGCAAGTCTGGTACTAGAAGGCCAATAGGTAGACCAGGAGCCCCAGCACCGCCCCGGCCCCTCCGCCCACAGAACCCGCTTTCATCCCGATGGCCATCAGCTCTCCGCAGGTGACCACCTCGTGGTGCCGGTATTCGGGGTCTAATGCCCTGGGAAACTGGAAGCCCAGGTCCCCGCGGACCAGCAGTGTGCCCAAAACAGCGGCGATGCCGCCGATAACCGCGCCGAGGAAGATGGCCAGGACTACCATTGCCGCCTCCGGTTGCCACACGGCCGAGAAACTTGGGCCCTACGGTCCAGACGTTACATAATTTTAGATGGGCGGTGGCGGCCAATTCAACGCTGCGGAGTGCCTTGTCCGGCCAATGGTTGATACCGCCAGCTAGGGGGCCGAATGAAATATCTACGCCGAAAACGTAGAGGCACGGTCCCGATGGGACCGGGATGCCGCTCATTCTACGGTACAGCCTCGAAGCTCGACGCCTGAAATTAATGAGAGCAATCTGTCCCCCTCCCTTTCATCGGTATCGACTGGCCATCTGATAGAGTAAGCATAACAGGGTCTTCCGTATCGCTAAAATTGCACCGTACGCCTGCTGCCAATTCCACGTACGGGGAATACAGAAAACCCCTTTAGATCTTGCTGATAACGCCCGTAACAACAGTCACCTTTCCTTTGTATTTTTTGTCCGCCGCAGCTTCGTTTGATTCATACTCCGCGAACAGTTGAACGGCAGATACCTGATAATCAGGACCCACGTCCGCAATCGAATTCGCAATACCGGACTCAGTCTCGCATGCGACTAATATCGATAGGAAAGCTATTGATGCAGTAGCGTAAATTTTCCTCATGTCCATGTCCGGGTTCCCACTATTTTCGCCCTACCATAACACTCTCCGGAAATCTGAAGCGCTCAGCTGGCAACACGCGGGCAATTTGGCAAAGTTAATGGCCTCCGCTAGTCCAGTGGAGGCCATTTATGTGCCAAAAATTCATGGTGCCGAAGGTCAGAGTCGAACTGACACGGGGTCACCCCCACCGGTTTTTGAGACCGGCGCGTCTACCATTCCGCCACTTCGGCTTGTCCGCTGGTATTATACGATACGATTACCGGCCTGCGGTGGGCCTCCGGCGGCTATTCTGAATCGTTCACCGAGACTCCCTGAGCTAGGAGGGTTCTGATGCCTATCTTGTACCGGGCCGACGCCAAGACGGAGGAGGGATACCTTGGGATACCCAGGACTATCCTGGTGGACGCCATCCACGGGGCTAAGTCCCTTTGGGTGGGTCACTTAGAGATTGCCCCCGGAGCCATGGTCACCACGCACATACACCCGGACACGGAAGAGGCGATGGTCATCGTGGAGGGGCAACTGGAGGCCGTGCTGGGTGACGAGGTGGTCACATTGGCGCCGGGCGACACGGTGTTGGCCCCGGCCGGCGTGAAGCACGGCTTCGTTACACCGTTCCGGCGGCAATGCGGTGCTCCTGGCTTGTTTTCCAAATACAACGTTCCAGCGGGTGGCGGCCGTCTAGTCTCGGACCTTTTTTGAGTTGCCTCTCAGGTTGCGTCCGCCTCTTTTGCATTCATGGGCCTAGATGGCGCTTGACCGGATTTTGATTCCCAAATCGCGTCAATCCTTTCCATGGCAGCCTGCTTGAGCATCTCGGCCCGTTCAACAACTTTTTGTAACTCGTCCCACCTTCGCTTTTCCGGGGTAGACAGCAGCGCCTTAATGTAGGCTGCCGATCGTCTATCGCTGAAGTCCGTATTTCGCCTATTTGTTCGTCTCTATCCCATCCCGTCGACCTCTCCGACTGCTCCCCGGCCGACATTGTATCTATCTTCCGTATCCTCCGTACCCTTGAGACTCTGCCTAGTCGGCAGGCCAGTTCATAGGTCTCATTCGCTTGTATTGATTCCCAGGGTTTAAATCCCAGATACCCCACCAAATCATCGAGGATGATCGGCTGCTCATAAACTTCCTTCACGGTTTCTCGGCTAACGAACATACTCACTACATGCTAGGCAAGGTCAATTGGAGCGTCTTTTAGCGCCGAATATAGCTTGGCTCTCCACCCAGCCTCTCAACGGTAAGCTGGTTGCTCTCCGGACCTCCTATCAGCGAGTTCCGGCTCCTGTCCGCCCCAGTCACACAAAATCGATTTAGGGCTAGCAAGAATGGGTAGGCTTCAGGACTCCATTCCTCCGGGGAAGGGTTCCACGAAGTGTCGGGTGGTAGCAAATCAGGTTTGATTTGAGTCAAAGCATTTTTCTGAATCTTCCATATCGTCGTGCGACCCACAGGCAATGGCTCGCCTAGGTCGTGGCGCAATTCCTCTTATAGTCTGTCAACCGATAGCTTCCGCTGGGTTCGGACAGCCTCCGCGACAATACGAAATACCGCTTGTTCTACTTGTTTCGGGATTTGCTTTGGCATTTTAACTGAACATAATTAGTTAGATTATGAATATCGGTAAGAGCTTTTCTGAATGCAACTGGCATATTTTAGATGGTAACCGATAATTATCTATGAATAGTTTATTGGATATCATAAATACGATCAACTACCGGTTGATGTTGGCTTTGCCTCTTAAGTAT
The DNA here is from genome assembly GCA_965237595.1 of Dehalococcoidia bacterium. Lineage (GTDB taxonomy): Bacteria > Chloroflexota > Dehalococcoidia > Lucifugimonadales > UBA3495 > UBA9611. Next base: position 479,575 of record CBDEFY010000004.1, read on the forward strand.
CGACCGAGCCTGGTTTCCGGTTTGAACGGCGCTACCCATATGTCACCCTGGGAGCTTGTGAAGGGTCTGCCAAGGTTATGATTGGAAGATTCTTTCCTCCCGATACCGATCGGGACGTCGGGACTCACCCCTCGGAATGACAGTTTTGTGGCAAGCCCGTTGATGTCAGCAGGACTCTCGGGTGGTGTTTGATGATGCGGCCAGCGATGCTGAGTCAGGTTGGCGGACAATCTCGATGCCAGGGAACTCCCAAATAAGCTCGTCGCCGCACGGCTTCTCCTTGACGCCATATTTGGGCACGCCTATAATTCCAGCGAGTGAGGATGATTTTCTGTGCCTAAACGTACCTATCAACCCAAGAAGCGACGCAGGTTTCGCGTCCATGGCTTTCGCCACCGCTCCAGCACCTCCGACGGGCGGGCGATTCTCAAACGGCGGCGGTTCAAGGGCCGTCACAAGCTGACCGTCTGAGAGTCAGTGATCGGTATTTTAGCCTGATATTTCAGCCCGGTAATGCAGCGAAAGCAACGGCTAACTGGCAGCAAACGGTTTTCTCAGATCCATGTCGAGGGCAGCAGCGCAGCCAACCAGCTATTGGTTATCCGGTATCTGGCCAACGGTTCTGACTGCAGCCGCTTCGGATTCCTGGTAAATAAGCGTATCGGCAACGCGGCCGTGAGAAACAGGGTGAAACGACGGCTTCGGGAGGCGGTCCGGCTCAACCCGGTAAAAGACGGCTGGGACGCCTTATTCATAGCCCGCCGCGGGGCCGGGACTGCCAAGTACCAGGAACTAAAGGATGCAACGGACAATCTGTTGCGGCGCGCAAAATTGGTGGACGGCGGTACACAGCCCACCGGTCCAGGGCACACCGTGGACCAGTCTCCGGACTCTCAGGCAGACTAATTGACATTGGACTTGCTTAAATGAAGTATGTCGTGCTCTTTGTGATTTGGGTCTATCAACGGACCCTTTCAGCCATTCTGCCCACGTCCTGCCGGTTTTACCCCAGTTGCTCTCACTACTCACAGGAAGCGGTCGAGAAATACGGGGTCGTCAAGGGAATCTGGCTTGGCGTCAAACGTCTGGGGCGCTGCCGTCCTCTGGGCGGCCAAGGTTATGACCCCGTACCGTGACGACGCCTAATCGTCTGTTGGGACCTATCATCTTCCAATCATTCGCCAAATCAGAAACTGATTCATACGGCGCCAAATCCTCCGGAAACTTGCTCCGGCTATTCAGCGGTAAATACAAGTTACCGGGCGGTCACTCAACTCAGACGGAGCGGCCAAAGGCCTCTCCCCTGGATGGGAGAGGGGCGAACCGGTGGTTGCTGGCTATTTGCGTCCTGATTATGCTGCCCATTCTCGCAGCCTGCACCCGGAACATCGGAGGCGATACCACCGGCTGGAACCCGCCGGTCAGCAATGATGGCGTGGTCTACGTCGGCACCAAACAGGGTGAGGTAAAGGCCTATATCGACAACGGCTTTGAGGGTGTCCGAGAGAGCTGGACCTTCGCTCCCGTTCAGACCCAGGCCAACCTGGGAGGGGTTTACAACACTCCTTTGGTGGTCGGGGACCTGGTCTACGTTAGCGCCCAGGACGGGTTCCTCTACGCCTTGAAAAGGGAGACCGGCACCCTGGGAGACGGCGGCTGGCGGCGGCCCCAAGGGCAACCCGAAGAGCTGGAACCGTTGGTCGCCGGCCCGGCCTACGACGCGCTAAACGACCTAGTCTTGGCCCCATCGGAAGATGGGCGCCTCTACGCTTATACCGCCAAGTCCGGAGACCAGGCCTGGAGGCCGTTCCAAACCGGGGCGAGCATTTGGTCCACCCCAGCGGTGGAAAACGGCATTGCCTACTTCGGCTCCCACGATCACAAGGTCTACGCGGTAACGCTGAACGATGGAAAGGAGCTCTGGCATTACGAGACCGGCGGCGTGGTGGCCGGAAAGCCGTTGGTCTTTAACGGAAAGGTCATCGTGGGGTCCTTCGACAAATCTCTCTACGCCTTATCGGTGGAAGACGGAACAGTCCAGTGGACCTTCGAGGGCGAAAACTGGTTTTGGGCTGGGGCCGTTACCGACGGAAGCACCATCTTTGCCCCCAACATGGACGGCAACATCTACGCTCTGGACAAAAACGGCAACCTGCTCTGGAAGCACGACGTGGGTTCGTCCATAGTGTCTCCCCCGGTACTGGTGCCAAAGGGCCTAGTGGTAGCGGCCAAAGAGGGAAAGCTCCTCTTGTTGGACACCGGGGCCACAGCCCTGGGATTCCAGCGTGAACTGTCCAATCTGACGCTGGGAGACGCCGAGGTGAAAGCTCCACTGTTCGCCGACGGTGATTCGGTGTACGTCGGCTCCCAGGACAGCACGGTCAGGCGGATCGAGGTCAAAGGCGGCCAGGTGGTGATATGGTGCCGTCACACGGAGAAGATCCAATGCGAAAACTAACCCTGGGAACACCAACCCTGGGGTCAATCAGATTTATTCCAGCAGTTGGGCCGGCGGCTAAGCCGGCAGCGAGGTAGGGCTCTTTGGAGGTCATCTCAACCCTCTGGACCGAAGTAATCATTCGGCCCATGCTCAACAGCCTGGTGGTGCTCTACACCATCTTCTTCAGCCAGATGGGTATTGCGATCATCGTATTAACCGCCATCATTCGGCTGGTGACACTGCCTCTGACGCTAAAGCAGTTGAATCAGATGCGGGCCATGAGCCTGCTGCAGCCCAAGATGAAAGAGATCCAAGACCAGTACGGCAGAGACCGGTCCCGGGTTTCCCAAGAGACCATGCGCCTGTACCGGGAGGCCGGGGTAAGCCCCTTCGGCTGTCTGGGCCCGATGGTCGTCCAGATGCCCATCCTGATTGGACTGTTCCGGGTGCTGATCCAGGTTGTGTTCTCCCGCCCCGACAACCTGGTCGGACTGTCGGAAAAGTTGTACACCTGGGTCCCGGTGGCGCCCATCTTCACAGCGGCGCCCTTGGATTCAGGCTTCCTATGGCTTGACCTTGCCAAAAACGCCAGAGACCCGATTATCCCGGTGCTCGTCTTCGCATCCACCTGGGTCCAACAGAAGATGACCATGACCCCGTCGACCGACCCGCGGCAGTCGGGCAATCAGGCGATGATGCTCTGGCTGATGCCCCTGATGATTGCGTTTTTCTCGATTACGCTGCCAAGCGGTCTGGCCGTGTACTGGATTACGTCCAACCTCATTGGCATCGGCATCCAATATTTCGTGACCGGTGGTTGGGGACCCTTATTCCCCCTGTTCCCCAAAGCCGCGCCGGTGGCGGCGCCGGCAGCGGCCCGGCCATCCCAAAATGTTGCACAGGAGGAGATGGTACAAGATGGAAGAAATCGTGATGACCGCCCAAACCGTCGACGAAGCAATCGAACTGGGGCTGAAAGGACTCGACGCCGACCGAGACGGGGTCGAGGTCGAAATACTAAGTAGGGGCAAGTCCGGCTTCCTGGGCATCGGCTCCGAACAGGCCCGGGTCCGGGTCACCAGGATATCCCAGGACCGTAGCGCCGCCGCCGCGGCCACCACCGCCGTAAGCCGCATCTTGGAGGCGGCCGGCGTCAATGTCAGCAGGACTCTGCGGGCCGCCAACGACCCCGAATCCGGCGGACCCATCATCGACCTGGCGGGAGAGGACTCCGGTCTGCTGATAGGGCGCCGGGGTCAGACGCTGCAGGCCCTCCAGTTTCTGGTCAACCTGATTGTCCGCAAGGAGTTCGACGATGTCCGCGTGGTGCTGGACGTTGAGAACTACCGGCAGCGGCGGGAAAGCTCCCTCCGCGACATGGCGGGCAAGGTGGCCGCCAGGGTGGACCAGACCAAACGCAGTATCACCCTGGAGCCCATGCCGCCGGCCGACCGGCGCATCATCCATACCAGCCTTTCGGACCACCCGGGAGTATCCACCGAGAGCAGCGGAGAAGGCGAAGGCCGTAAAGTTACGGTCATGCCAAAACGGGACTAAAAGACCAATTAATCGGTACTTCCGCACCTATTGCTTGGGGCGGCCTCGCGGCATCATTAATATCCGGATGTTACCGGAATTCCCGGACCGATTCTGGAAAGCCTTTTAAACCGAGGGCCTTCAAGTTGACTACAGCAAAATGGATTACATAAAATAACGCCGTGAGTAGCGAGCTGGATTTGCCCTTCGGCCGCGTCCCATTCGATCACCCCAACGAAGAGTGTGGGGTGATAGGGGTGTTCACCCCGGAGGGGGAGGCTAGCCATTTGGCTTTCTTCGGCCTCTTCGCCCTGCAACACCGGGGCCAGGAGAGCGCGGGAATCGCCGCCGCCAACGGCGAGAGCGTGGTGGTCCATGCCGATATGGGCCTGGTGACCCAGATATTTAGGGAGCCCGATTTCTATCCCCTGGTCGGCGACATGGCCATCGGGCACACCAGGTACTCCACCACCGGCAGCAGCGAGCTCTGCAACGCCCAGCCCCTGTTGGTCGAAGGCCATCACGGTCAACTGGCCCTGGCCAACAACGGCAACATCATCAACGCCGCCCAACTGAAAGAGCAGCTCCAAGACGAATGGAACTGCACCTTCACCTCCACCACCGACACTGAAGTCATCGCCCTCATGCTGGCCCACTCCACCGGTGCGACGTGGGAGGAACGGCTCTTCCAGTGCATGCGTCAGTTGGAAGGGGCCTACTCCATAGTCGCCCAGACCAAAGACACACTGATCGCCGCCCGCGACCCATTGGGCATCCGTCCCCTCTGCTTGGGCAAGCTGAACGGCGGCTGGATCGTGGCTTCCGAGTCCTGCGCCCTAGACCACCTGGGCGCCGAGTATCTCCGTGATTTGGAACCCGGCGAGGTCGTCATCATCGACGGCGACGGCCTGAAGACTTCCACCTGGTCCGGCGGCACCGGACGCCGTGCTCTCTGCGTGTTTGAACTGATTTACTTCGCGCGGCCCGACAGCGTCATGGACGGCCAATTGGTGCATTCGGTACGACAGCAATTGGGCGCCGAGTTGGCCCGGGAGCATCCGGTGGATGCCGACCTGGTCATCGGGATACCCGACTCATCAACCGCGGCGGCGGTGGGCTACGCCCATGAATCGGGCATCCCCTACAGCGAAGGGTTGGTCAAGAACCGCTACGTGGGCCGGACGTTCATTGAGCCGGAACAACGGCTTCGCGACCTGGGCGTGCGGCAAAAGTTCAACACTCTGGTGGAAGTGATTCAGGGCAAGCGGCTGGTGGTGGTCGACGACAGCATCGTCCGCGGCACCACCACTCCCCACGTGGTGAACCTACTGAAGAAGGGCGGGGCCAAAGAGGTGCACATGCGGGTGTGCGCTCCTCCCATCAAGCACCCCTGCTTCATGGGTGTGGACATGGCGTCTCGCCACGAGTTGTTGGCCGCCAATCATGGACTGGATGAGATTCAGGCCATGATCGGGGCGGATAGCCTGGGCTATCTCAGCGTAAAGGGCCTCATGAAGGTGGTGGGCGGTTCCGACGGCGGCTTCTGCGACGCTTGCTTCACCGGCAACTACCCCGTGCCCGTACAGTTGGAACTGACCAAGCTGGTGTTGGAGCAGGGCGCATCTGGGTCCGATTAGCGCCCGTATCCCCGGACCAATCTCTCCTGACTCCGGCATGCCCCCATGCAGCGGTTGCCCCTTGCCATCGCAGAACCCTTGATTTAACCTTTTACTGCGGCACACTACCCAGGCCTGCCGCCGGGCGGATGGGAACGGGAGGACCCTCATTTTGGCAAGTGAAGCATACCGGGAATCAGGCGTAGACCTGGACCGGATGGACGGCTTGAAGGAGCGGATCAAAGGGTTCGCCGCCAGCACTCATGGCCCCGAGGTACTGGACAGCGCCGGAAGCTTCGCCGGCCTCTACCAACTTGCGGGATACCGAAAACCGGTACTGGTGGCCAGTACCGACGGCGTGGGAACCAAGATCAAGATCGCGGCCCAAATGGGACACTTCGAGTCCGTGGGGCAAGACCTGGTCACCCTGAACGTCAACGACATTCTCACCCGGGGCGCCAAACCCCTGTTTTTCCTCGATTACGTGGCCTTCAGCAACCTGGACACCCAGCTGCTGGACAACCTCATTCGCGGCATAGCCTGGGGTTGCCGCGAGGTGGGCTGCGCGCTGATTGGCGGGGAGACCGCTCAGATGCCCCAGGTCTACTCCGGCGATGAGATGGACCTAGCTGGCTTCGTGGTCGGAGTGGTGGAACGGGACCAACTCCTGGAATCGCGGAACATTCAGGCGGGCAACGTCCTGATTGGCGTGCCCTCCAGCGGCCTTCACACCAACGGCTTCTCCTTGGTGCGCCGGGTTTTCAACACCGACGGCGACCCCACCGTGCTGTACCGCCGGATCGACGCCCTGAACCATCAACTTGGCGAGGAACTGCTGGTGCCACACCGCAGTTATTATCCCCTGATGGAGCCTGTGTTGGGACTGGTCAACGGCCTGGCCCACATCACCGGAGGGGGGCTGCCCGGCAAACTGCCGGCCATTCTGCCCGATGACCTGGCGGCTGAGATCAACCACGGGTCTTGGCCGGTGCTGCCCATCTTCGAAGTGATCCGGCAAGAAGGCGGTATCAGCGACCTGGAGATGTACCGGGTGTTCAACATGGGCCTGGGAATGGTGGCCGTCTGCCCTGAATCCAATGTCACGAAGGTCCTCGAATGCCTGCCCGACGCTGTAATCATCGGCAAGATGATTCCGAGGGGAGACGGCGAACAGGTGGTCTTCAAAGAATAAGCGGCCCGCCGCGCTGAATCTCTTCTTGATTATTTAGAACACGGCCCGCCTTAGCCAGTCGACCAAATCACACGAGAAAGACGGAGAGGAAGTTGAAAGCACTGCTCAGCGTCTACGACAAAACCGGTATCGTGGAATTCTCCCGCCAAGTGGCATCGGCCGGGTATGAGCTAATCAGCACCGGGGGCACCCACCGCACATTATCCGAGGAAGGCGGCCTCCCGGTTAAGCAGGTAGCCGATGTCACCGGGTCGCCGGAGATACTGGAGGGACGGGTCAAGACCCTCCATCCAGTGATTCACGCCGGTCTGCTGGCCAGGCGGGATTCCCCTGAGCACATGGCCGAGTTGAAGAAACAGGACATCGACACCATCGACCTGGTAGTGGTCAACCTGTACCCCTTTGTCGAGACCATCAGCAAGGCGGACGTGGCCCTGTCAGACGCCTTGGAAAACATCGACATCGGCGGGCCGACCATGCTGCGGGCCGCGGCCAAGAACTTTCCGTCCGTGGCCGTGGTGGTGGACCCTGCCGACTATGGATGGGTAGGCGAGAAGCTGGCCAACGGCGGCCTAACCGCCAAAGACCGCCGGGGACTGGCCGCCAAAGCCTTCCACCACGTTTCCACCTACGACGCTGCGGTGACCGGATACCTGATGGAGGACGAAGGCGGAGAGGAGGACCTGCCCGATTCGCTGACCATCTCGCTGCAGAAAGTGGCTGGGCTACGCTACGGTGAGAACCCCCATCAAAGTGGGGCCCTCTATGCCGATTCCAACGCCCCGGTTGGAATGGCCGGAGCGCGCCAGTTACACGGCAGGGAGCTTTCCTACAACAACCTGATGGATGCCGACGCCGCCTGGCGCACCGCTTCCGACTTTGCTGACGCCACGGTGGCCATCGTGAAGCACGCCAACGCCTGCGGCTTGGCCAGCCGGGGCGACATCGCCCAGGCATATCTATACGCCTACGAGGGAGACACGGTTAGCGCCTTCGGGGGGATCGTGGCCTTCAACCGGACCGTAACCGCCGCCGCCGCCGAGGCCATGGAACCGGTGTTCTACGAAGTTGTCATCGCCCCGGACTTCCAACCAGCGGCCCTGGAGATACTTCAAAAAAAGCGCAACTTGCGCATCCTAGTAATCGATACGCAGCCGAGATCTGCCGCTTTCGAACTTCGGCCCATCAGCGGCGGTGTCCTGGTGCAGACTGCCGATATCATCGACGAAGAACCGGCCTCCTGGACCACCGCCACCAAACGGGCGCCCACGGAAGCTGAGTCGAGGGACTTGGCCTTCGCCTGGAAGGCCGCCAAACACATCAAGTCCAACGCCATCGTCTTCGCCAAAGACCTGTCGTTGATGGGGATGGGGGCCGGCCAGCCCAACCGGGTGGTCAGTGTCCACCTCTCTCAGCGGATCGCCGGAGACAAGGCCAAGGGTTCCGTACTAGCGTCGGACGCCTTCTTCCCCTTTGCCGACAACATCGAGCTCGCCGCCGAGGCCGGTATCACCGCCATCGTGCAACCGGGCGGGTCCATCCGCGACGATGAGGTCATCGCCGCCGCCGACAAGGCGGGGCTGGCCATGGTGTTCACCGGCGTGCGCCACTTCAGGCATTAGGCCGTTCGCATTGAAATGGCCAGGGATGACCGTCAATCGAGACACTAGGCCGTTCCCATTGGAATTGCCGGGGCCGGCAGAAATGAGCGCCAATCAAGATATTTGGCCACCCAGGGAACCCGGCAAGCCGGCCACGGTTGACATAACCATTCCCGTTTACAACGAAGAAGAGGCCCTCCCGCGCACCATCGTCATCCTGACCGAGTTCCTGCGGGACAACCTGACCAACCCATGGCAGATTGTCATTGCCGACAACGCCTCCACCGACGATACCCGCGCGGTATCGGAGATGCTCTGCGAGCGGTATTCCGGGGTCAACTATATTCACATCCCCCAGAAGGGGCGGGGACGAGCCCTGCGGACAGCCTGGTTGGACAGCCAGGCCGACATCGTCAGCTACATGGACGCCGACCTGTCGACGCACCTATCCCACTTCCCCCAACTCATCCAGCGCATCGAATCTGGGAACCACATCGCCGTTGGCAGCAGGCTGAGCAAGGAGTCTCAGGTGAGCCGGGGCTTCAAGCGGGAATTCGTCTCGCGCGGGTATAACCTGTTGATAAAATCCATGTTCTTCACCGGCCTGCCCGACGCCCAATGCGGTTTCAAGGCCCTCACCCGTTCCACGGCCGAGGCCATCGTGCCCAGCATCAAGAACAACAACTGGTTCTTCGACACCGAGCTGCTGATTATCGCCGTCAAGCGCGGGTACAACGTCGCCTCGGTGCCAGTCAAGTGGGAGGACGACCCGGCCAGTACGGTCAATATCGTCGGCACGGTCATGGAAGACATGAAGGGCCTGCTGCGGCTACGGTTCGGTGGGGTCCCGCGGGTGGACCGGCCAGGCGCTCGGTCCCCAGGGGAATAACGGCCGGCATTTTTCGGCAAACATTCAGGAGGTTCGATTTCATGGAACTGGGCTTAAAGGGTAAACACGTCATCGTCACCGGCGGCGGCTCCAATATCGGCCGCGCCATCGTTCACGCCTTTGCGGCTGAGGGTTCGCATATCTCCATCGCCGAGTTGGTTCCAAGCCAGGCCGAGATTGTTGCCGGCGAAGTGGCGGCGATGAACACGGGCAGCCGGGTGAAGGTAATCGAGACCGACGTGACCGACCGGTCACGTCCCGTCAAGTGGTGTAAGAGTGCGGCATCCTGTTGATGTTGTTTAGGTGGGTGTCGCCTCCGCGAGATCGGCCTCTGGAAGAGCTTCGTTGAAGGTCAGCACGACAGGTGTGATGTATCGACGGCCAACGGCCCATTCGTCGTGCTGCTCAGCCAGGACGGCGCCAACGAGGCGGCGCACGGCCGGCCGGTTAGGGAAGATGCCCACCACATCGGTGCGTCGCCGGATCTCCTTGTTGAGACGCTCCTGTGGGTTGTTGGACCAGATCTTCTTCCAGTGGGCGAGTGGGAAGTTGGAGAAGGCCAGGACGTCGGGTCCGGCCTCGTCCAGTAGAGAGGCGACCTGAGGGAACCGGTCCTGGAGTTGATCGGTCACCCTGTCGAGTTGGGCGTGTACCTCATCAGGGGAGGGTTGCTGGTAGATGGTGCGCACCATGGTGACTACCCATGGCTGGGCGCGCCTGGGGACCCGAGTGAGCAGGTTGGTCATGAAGTGGGTGCGGCACCGTTGCCAGCTGGCTCCGCCGAAGACTGCGGCGATGGCGCCTCGGAGTCCCTGATGAGCGTCCGATACCACCAGCTCCGCCCCGCCGAGGCCCCTGGCGGACAGCGAGCGTAGGAAGGCCAGCCAGAAGGCGCCGTCTTCACTCGTACCCACGTCCATCCCGATGATCTCCCGCTTGCCCTCGCCATTGACCGCCGTTGCCACCACCACGCTGACGTTGACGATCCTGCCGGCCTCCCTGACCTTCTGGGTCAGTGCGTCCAGCCACAGGTAGGGGTAGGGTCCACCGCCCAGCGGACGGCCCATGAAGCCATCCACCACCACGTCCAGTTCCTGACAGATGCGCGACACCTGGCTCTTGGAGATACCCTCACACCCCAGGGCCTTGACCAGATCGTCCACCCGCCTTGTGGATACCCCTTCCACGTAGGCCTGCTGGATCACAGCCAGCAGAGCTCGCTCGCTGCGACGCCGTGGCTCCAGCAGGCTCGGGAAGTAGCTCCCTTCTCTGAGCTTCGGGATGTGCAGATCCATCGTCCCTACACGGGTATCCCACGCCCGGGACCGATACCCGTTGCGCTGGGTCACCCGCTCAGGGCTGCGTTCTCCATACTCAGCACCGATCCTCGATGACACCTCCGCATCCATGATCCCCTCTACCAGCACTCTCAGTGCCTCCCGTAGGAAGTCCACGTCGCGCAATAGCTCCAGCAGGTCCATCCTTTCCTTGACCACTGTTGTCCTCCTTTCTCGAGCTTTCCTCTTTGCCCGCTAAGGATGACGCGGTGGTCTCTCTTTCTCCAGACCCTCTCCCTCTTACACCACTTCCTGGGACTCTACTGCCGCGAATCGGAGTGATCCGTCTGTTTCGGATGATTCGGATTCAAGTGGACCAACAGAACTATAGTTTCTGTTGACCTAGCTCCAAGTTCACCCTACCCTGGCCACCCCTTCTACACAATAGTTGGCCTACACAATACGGAGGAAACCTAAGAGGAGACCTAAATGGTAAATGATTCAACTGGGACCAGATCTGTCGCATTATATCCACGGGTTAGCACCACTGAACAAGCCGAAGGAGGAACCAGCGTCGAGACCCAAACCGAGTTTCTTCGAGATTGGGCGAAGCTCCACGGATATGAGGTCTACGAAATATATTCGGACCCAGGCTACAGCGGTAGTACCCCGGATCGGCCTGGTTTCCAAAGGATGTTGAGGGATGCTGAAGCTGGTTTTTTCCAGCTAGTTGTGGTCACAAAGCTTGACCGCTTCATGCGGGATGCAAGGGAAATGCTCAATGCGATTGAGGAATTGAAACGATACGGGGTGGCCTTCGTGGCGATAATACCAGCGAAACCGGCTCTGGCCAACTGGTCCTTACGGTGTTGGCTGGTATCGCTGAGTGGGAGAGGGATCGGATTAGAGAGCGAACAACTGAGGGAAGACTAGCGACCGCACGCAAGGGCGGCATCCTGGGAGGCTTCGTACCATATGGGTACGACTATGTCCCGAGAGCTGACGATACCCTGGCACACTACGAGGTCAACGAACCGCAAGCAGCAGTGGTTAAGGAAATGTTCCGATGGCTGGCAGATGAGCGTATGTCTTGCCGAGGAGTATCTATTAGGTTGAAAGAGCTTGGTATCCCGTCTCCAAAAGGTAAACCTGTCTGGGCACCTAGCGTGGTGAACTATATTTTCACCAGGAAACCTACATTGGGACAGCGTATTTCAGACGGCGTACCCCCGCGGAGCCGATCCGTCGAAGGACAAATTCGCCGATCGGCAAGAAAACCAAAACCAGCAGGCGTCAGCGTCCCAAAGAAGATTGGATACGAATCGCCGTCCCGTGCATTATTGATACCCAAACATGGGACCGGGCTCAGGAGCAGTTAGTAGCCAACTCTAAGTATTCGCCAAGAAACTCTAAGCTGGAATATCTGCTTAGGCAGCTAACCCGCTGCGGTCTCTGAGGAATGGCGTACTCTGGTTACTCATCCAAACGGAGAGGGCGGATTTATCGTTATTACGGATGCACGCAGAAAGACCCCTTGACCGCCCCCAGCGGTAAGAAATGTCCGAATCGCGCGGTGCGCGCTGAGGTGCTGGAAGAGCTAATTTGGGACACAGTATCGGAATTACTCTGTGATCCCGTGACGCTCGATAATGAGCTTCGACGGAGGCAAGCCGAAACAACCACCGATTACGGCATCGTCGATAAATGCAGAAAGCTGGAAGCCGAGATAGAGAGGCTGGCAACTCAGGAGAACCGGTTCCTCGACCTCTACGGGGATGGATCCTTCGACCGGGGTGTTCTGGATCGAAAGATTGAGCAGGTCAACGCCCAAAAGCGTAGGGCGGAAAGCGAGATGAGTACTCTTGAGCATCAAAGCCGCGAGACAGACAACAATTCGCTTTCAACAACGAACCTAGAAACCTTCTGCCAAACAATAGGCTCTGGTCTTGAAAAAATGACATTTGAAGAGCGTCAGAAGCTCTTGCGGCTAGTGATCGACCGTGCGATAATTTCGTCGAAAAAACAATTCGCATCGAGATTGCGATTCCTCTCCTTCCTCCAGACCCGGTTTTCGGGTTGCGTACGACACGTCCTGACACGTTTCCACCAAGCTAAGGATAAACACCCCGGCTGAAAAGCCGGGGTGTTTTGTGCCTGAAAAATTGGACGGGGAGATAGGGGTTTTGCACTGAGTCCAACTCCCAATCTAGGTAGAATTGAGTTACGTCTACCCATACATCCCGTCGAGATTTAGCCGTTAATCCGTATCCCCTGCTTTGCCCGGCCCGGAGCGAATTGGTCAAACTCGTCAAACTCGTTTTTGTACCGAATTGTCGTCAAAGCGGTAGTAATTACCGATCAATAGCAAAAAAGCATTTCCGCCACGGCTAAGGTGCCGGTCATCAAATGCGGCTTCTACCAAGTCTGAGGTACCCTCTGTGAGCACACCTTCCAAATAAGATCGAAGCATCGACGGCACAGTTTCAGCCGTGGGCGAAGGAGGACAACCCTCCGTAACAGGAAAAGAGTACGGTTTTATCCGTAACGAGGACCCCGGCGACCTATATTTTTTGCGACTTGTTGGAGATATCCAGAGCCCATAGGAAAAGAAATGAAGCGAGAAATCTAAGAGTTGATGGGTTCGTTGGAATGAATTTGTTCTGACGGGCCCTCTATTACCGTCTTTAGAGGGTCAAGGCATTCAGCAACAAAAGAATTTCTCAGAAATGCTCATTGACACGCGTAGCGTAGCATTGCTGATGGCCGCCTGTATTAACATTCAGCAAATTCGCAGGCAGGAACGCCCGTCAAGGGCGGTATGGGCCATGGAGTCGGCAGGCGGCTCAGGTGCCACCGGGGATTGTCCGATTACCGGTGGGTCGATACACTGTGGTTCACTACCGGCCAGATCAGGCCGAAGGAGGGTTGAGCTATGGCAAACAACATGACCATTCTGGTGGGAACCGTCGGCCAGGGAGTAATGCGCAGCGAAGATAGCGGTGAGAGTTGGCGGCGCGTCGGCATTGACCAAGGTCTGCACTCCGATGCCCTGGTGCGAACCCTGCTGACGAGCCTTAATCGGCACGGTGTGGTCTTCGCCGGCACCGATAAGGGCCTGTACCGAAGTGAGGATGCCGGCGCTACCTGGGAATTAGTAGAGTCGCCCTTGGGCGGGTACTGCGTCTGGGCCTTGGCGGCAGACGCCCAAGAACCGCAGACCATGTACGCTGGCACCGGTACCCCCAACCCGGCGGCACTATTTCGCTCAAATGACGGTGGCATAACCTGGCAGAAAACGTCCATGAAAGCAGCCGAAACCTGCCCCAACGTAGGTATTCCCAGGGTCACGGGTATCGCTGTAGACCCCACCAACCGCCGTGATGTCTGGGTGGGCCTGGAAGTGGACGGGGTCCGCTACAGCAGGGACGGCGGCGACACCTGGCAGACCATCAACGGGGCCATCCCCAACTTGGACGTCCACAACGTAGCTGTATCTGCGGGTCCCCCTAAGACCGTGGTGGTGGTGGTGAACGATGACGTGTACACCAGCAACGACGACGGCGCCACCTGGCATTCCCTGGACATCCGGCAGAACTGGCCCTATGGCTACCCTAGGGGAATAACGGTCCATCCCGCCAACCCCAACACAATTTTCCTGACCATCGGCGACACGACCCCAGGCCGGACCGGCGCAGTCATGCGTTCCGCCGACACCGGCAAGAGTTGGCAAAAGATGGAACTGCCGGTGGACCCCAACACCGCTATGTGGGTGGTAAATATTCAGCCCAGCAATCCCCAGGTGGTGTTCGCTGGCAGCCGATACGGCTATTTGTACCGCAGTGACGACGGTGGAGACTCCTGGATCAAGCTCTGGCGGGAGTTTAGCGAGATATCTTCGGTGCTATGGGTTTCTTCCTGACGTATTTTCGGCAAACCGAGTTGAGTACTCCGCAGTACGAGATGCCAACAAACGCGCGCACCCTACATTTTGGCGAGTTCAGCCTTGGCAAAAAGCCACAGCGGGGTGACGATCGAAGCCATGATGGACGAAGGTTTGATAAGCCACGAATAATCAGCGGTAGGAGTTGGCAAACGACCGGCACAATTCGAGCGATCGATTTAGTAAGGAGGCGGAAACTATGACTACGACTTGATCCAGTCAAAAATCCTTTGTATTTGCGGGCCTGGCCGGGGAGACCGCCCCCGGCAGGGTGGTAAATAGCGGCCTGTACCGCATGAGTAACGACGATGGCCAGTGGTCGCAGCTTAACAACGGACTGCCCGAATCTCCGGCGGTGAGGGCAATCGCGGTGCACCCCAAAAAGCCGGAGGTAGTCTACGCCGGCACTCAGGACGGGCCCTACCGCAGCGGCGATTACGGCGACACCTGGGAAAAGGTGAACGTGGGAGACCACGGTCTGCCGGTCTGGTCTTTGCTCTTCCATCCCAGGGACGCCAATGTGATGTTCGCGGGATACGAGTCAGCGGAAATCTACCGCAGCGATGACGGAGGCGAGCATTGGACTCAGTTGCCGGTGAGCGTCCGGTTCCCCGAGGTGACCGTGAGACCCGGGGCCAACTTGGCCAAGCGGGTGCTGATGATGTCGGCCACGGTTGCCGATCCCGATCTGCTATACGGCGCCATCGAGGTGGGCGGCATCATCCGATCCAGGGATGGCGGCGAACACTGGGAAAACCTTAGCCATGGCCAATACGTGAACGACGACCCGGTGGACATGCATGGGGTCTTGGCCAGCAGCTTCCGTCCCGGTGATATTCTCAGCATCGGCCGGGCCGGGATGTTCCGGAGCGAAGACCAAGGCGACCACTGGAATCGCGTCCAGATCGACGCCCTCAACGAAAAGGGCCAGACCTATTGCCGGTCCATCCGCGAAGCCCCGGGGGATTCCAGGAACATATGGGTCTCCGGAGGTCCCAACTTCCAGAGCGATTCGGGCGCCTTATTCCATAGCTCCGACGGCGGTGCGAACTGGGGGAAGGTTGAAACCGGATTCGAGGCCCCCAGCACCATTTTCGGGCTGGCGTTCGACAGCCGCAATCCCCGGAACATGTACTGCGCCACCAACGGCGGCCAGGTCTTTGGTAGCCGGGACAACGGCCAAAGCTGGAGCGAGTACCCGCTGCCGGAAGGGGCGACGCAATTGTATTCCCTGGCCTGCAGTTAGGAACCGGGATGCGTGGGTGGCCGTCGCATAACAGCGAAACCGCCCACGTTTAGCTAAACCCGCCGAAGTGCTACGGCGGCTAACGTCTTGACAACCGCCGGTAAGCACTCAGAAGGAGAGCAGCATGTTGGAAAAACCCGAACTCATGGAAATGATGCGGCGCATGATGCGCATCAGGCACTTCGAAGAAGCGGTCATCAGGCTGGTTGAGGGGGCCGAGATCGTGGGAGCCGCCCACTCGTACATCGGCGAGGAGGCTGTGGCAGTGGGGGCCTGCATGGCGCTTCGGGACGACGACTGGATGACCGGCAATCACCGTTCTCACGGTCACCCCATAGCCAAGGGCGGCGACGTGCGAACCGCCATGGCCGAGTTGCTGGGCAAAAGCACCGGCATCTGCAAGGGCAAGGGCGGTTCTATGCACCTGGCGGATTTCAGCATCGGGATCCTTGGGGAGTCTGGCATTTTGGGCTCGTCAATCCCAGTGGCGGTGGGAGCGGCGTTGGGCAGCAGGCTCCAAGGCAACGACCGGGTGGCCGTTTGCTTTTTTGGTGACGGCGCCAGCAATGAAGGTTCGTTTCACGAGTCCATAAATCTGGCCGCCGTGTGGAAGCTTCCGGTGATTTTCCTCTGCGAGAACAACCAATATGCGGTAACCGGCAGCTTTAAAGAGATGGTGGCGGTGGACAACATTTCCGACCGCGCGGCGGCTTACGCCATCCCAAGCGTGCTGGTCGACGGTCAAGACGTAATCGCCATGCACGAAGCGGTCACCCAAGCGGTGGAAAGGGCCAGGTCCGGTCAAGGCCCGTCCCTGGTGGAAGGGAGGACCTACCGCTACCACGACCACTCCTTGGGGCTCGGGCGCATCGTCAGAGACTCCTACCGGAGCGATGACGAGGTGGAGCAGTGGAAGCAGCGAGACCCCATCACCCTCCATAGTGGACTCCTGATTGAACAAGGCATTGCAACCCAGGACGAGATCGACCAGATGGAGCGAGAGATTGAGGAGCAAATAGAAGAGGCCGTCACGTTCGCCCGGGAGAGCCCCTATCCCGAGCCATCGGCGTTGTTCGAAGACATGTTCGCGGACCCGATTCTTTTGGAGTGAACGCGTGGAATAAACACGGTCCGTCAAGAACGACAACGAGAGGACTGCCTAGGAGGATGACCGATGACGCAGACACAAACATAGACCAGAAACATTACCCTAACCCAAGCCATCAACGAAGCCATCCGGGAAGAAATGCAGCAGGATGACCGGGTTTTCATCATGGGAGAGGATATCTAAAGGGGCGTATATGGCGCCTCGGGAGGTTTGTTCGCCGAATTCGGCGGCGAACGTGTCAGGGACTGTCCGCTTTCCGAGAACGCCTTTTTTGGCGCGGCGGTGGGCGCTGCCGCCGTGGGGATGAGGCCTATCGTGGAAAGCCTGTCGAGCTTTATGTGGGTCGGCATGGACCAGTTGGTCAGCCAAGCCTCCAAGATGCGGTATATGTTCGGCAGCCAAGTCGATCTACCCATTGTTTACCGGGCTGCTATGTATTACGGAGGCAACATGGCCGCTCATCATTCCGACCGGTCCCATCCGTTGTTCATGAACATTCCCGGTTTCAAGAACGTCTTCGTGAGCAACGCCTACGACGGCAAGGGCCTGCTGAAGACCGCCATCAGGGAGAACGACCCAGTGATCTTCTGGGAGGACCGGACTATTCTGGGGGCGAGGGCTTACGTCCCGGAGGAAGAATACTCCATCCCATTTGGTGTGGCGGATATCAAGCGGGAAGGCACCGATGCCACCATCGTGGCCATCGGCGGGATGGTGCCGCGGGCCTTGGCCGCCGCCGAGACCCTGGCCCAAGAGGGGGTTTCCGCCGAGGTGTTGGACCCGCGCACGTTGGTGCCCTTGGACAAGCGGGCCATACTCGATTCCGTGGCCAAGACCGGAAGGCTGGTGGTGGTGGACATGGCCCACAAGACTTGCAGCGCCGCCAGCGAGATCGCTGCCATTGTGGCAATGGAAGGATTCTGGGACCTCCAGGCACCCATCCAGCGGCTGGGCACCGTCAATGTGCATATACCTTTCAGCCCGGCGCTGGAGCCATTGTGCTATCCCACGGATGAGTCGATCGCCGAGGCGGTTCGAACGACACTTGCCTAGGTAAATCTACTAACTGCTGACTCGTTGATTTGGTGGCCTCAAGGCCATTCTTCTCCGCGCGGCCCGAGGAGGACTGTCATGGCTTCGGAGATTGTCCTTCCCCAATGGGGAATGGAGATGCAAGATGGCACCATCGTCAAATGGCTGAAACAGGAAGGCGATACCGTCCAAGAAGGGGAACCCATCGTGGAGGTGGAGACCGCCAAGCTGACCACTGAGTTGGAATCCAACGTAACGGGGGTTCTCGCCAGGATCGTGGCGCAGGAGGGGGAAATCGTCCCCATCAGGGGTGTCCTAGCTGTGATCGCGGCGCCGGGCGAAGACATCGGCCCCCCGGCCAACCCATCGGCCGTACCCGTACCTGCGTCGCAGATTCCCTCGGCGCCGACTTGGGCTAGAGAGGGAGCACCGGCCGGGTCGGATGGTGTGGAGTAAGGGTGCCGGTTGTTCCGGCGGCGCGGCGTTTGGCTGCCGAGAACAACATTGATTTGGCGCAGGTCGAAGCCAGCGGCCCCCAGGGACCTATCCTGATCGCGGATGTGGAAAAGGCTATCGAGCGGCCAGCCTCCGGTACTGCGGCCGGAGGAAGTGCCGGAGCCGGGGTCCAGGTCGTTCCGGCCGCTCGGCGGTTGGCAGGGCAAAAGGGCATCGACCTAGCTCAAGTCCATGGTAGCGGTCCCGGCGGACGCATATTGCTGGCAGACGTGGAAAACGCCGTCCAGAGTCGAGGCCCGGTTGCTGCATTCAACATGGTCCAGATCCAGGGAATACGCCGGACCATCGCCACCCGCATGCTCCAAAGCGTCCAGTCCATGGCCCAGGTGACGGTGACCACTGAAATAAACGTCAGCGAGGCCATGATTCTGCGTAAGGGACTGTCCCGGAACCAAGAAGGCGGCAGCCTCAGTCCACTCCATCTGCTGATCAAAGCCACAGCCCGGGCTTTGAAAGAGTATCCCTACCTGAACGCCGTGCAGATGGAAGACCAGGTCCAGTTCAAAGCCACAGCCCGGGCTTTGAAAGAGTATCCCTACCTGAACGCCGTGCAGATGGAAGACCAGGTCCAGTTGATGGACCAAGTCAACATCGGGGTTGCGGTTGCCCTTAAAGAAGGTCTGATCACCCCTGTCCTTCGGGAAGCCGACACCAAGACTCTGGCTCAACTAGCCATTGAAAGCAGGGAACTGGCCACCAAGACGAGAGAAGGGAAAGCTAGGCCTGAAGATGTCACCGGCGGGTCCTTTACGGTCACCAATCTGGGTGGGTTCGGCATCGATGCTTTCACACCTATAATCAATCCACCGCAGGTCGGGATACTGGGCGTGGGCCGAGTCGTGGAGAAGCCCGTGATAGCCGATGGGCAGATCGCCAAAGGGTCCATGATGTATCTAAGTCTGACCTTTGATCACCGCATAGTGGACGGCGCTCCAGCAGCGGAATTTTTACAAGCCGTGAGCAAGTATTTGGAAGACCCTTGGTGGATGGTCCAATAACTACGTTGGCAGATCCGGAGGCGGCGTGTAGCGTAATCGCGGCCCGCCACCGAGAGTTCCTGGCCATCTAGGTTATTCCATTCAACGTGGCGTCGCGGCGCCAGAAGGAGAAAACGCCATGGCTTCAGAACCCGACAGATATCTAGAGATGTACCGGAAAATGGTAACCATCCGGACCTTCGACCAAAAGGCCGTGGAGGAGTACCACGCCGGAAACATTCCAGGGGTGGTCCACGCCTACATCGGCGAAGAAGCAGTGGCGGTGGGCGTGTGTTCCGCACTGCGCCGTGAAGACCGGATCACCAGCACTCACCGGGGCCACGGCCACACCATCGCCAAAGGCGCCGATTTTAGATTCGTTGAGAGGTCAAGATCATGCCGAATGGAGAGACCGGGTTAAATGGAAAATTCCGGCGAGGAAAGGGGTAAGTACGATGGCAACTCAGACTCCGACAATTGACTCACAGGTACATGCCTACGAGCGAAACCGTCCCGACCGTCCTTGGAGTACTTTCTTGGAGGGCCCGGACGAGGTCACCGGCGACGACATGGTGGCGGCGATGGACGCGGTCGGCGTCGACGGGGCTTTGCTGATCTCGCCGTTCCGTTTGTATGGCAACGACGCCAGCTATGTACTCGAGGTGTATGCGAAACATCCGGGCCGGTTCGGCTTGATCAAGCCATTTGATTCGCAGTCGGAAGCGGTCGCGGACGAAATCGCTGAGTGGGCCGGGACAGCGGGTGTGGTCGGAGCCCGAGTCATGCTCGCCGACCAGGAATTCGAACCGGACGACCCGGGTCTCAATCGTCTATTCACCGCTGGTGCCCAAGCTGGCATTCCGGTGAACGTTATGGCCTCGGGCAAGCTGCCTCTCTTACGTGAACTGGCCCGCCGCAATCCAAAAACCCAGGTGGTGATCGATCATGTGGGTCTGGCCCAGCCCTTCGTCCCGCCGGCGCCGCCGGAACCTTTCGCCGATTTGGCCACCGTGGTTTCGCTGGCGGAGTTAGACAACGTGGCCGTCAAAATATCCGGGGCCTGTACTCTGTCCCATGAGCCGTTCCCATTCCCTGACATCTGGGAACCCCTGGGCAAGGTATTCGACGCGTTCGGCTTCGACCGGTGTTTGTGGGGCACTGACTGGACTCGGGCAGTGAGGCTGTTGAACTTCGAGCAGGGCGTTGAGGCGTTTCGGGTCACTAACAAACTCTCGGATTCAGAGCGTTCCACACTAATGGGAGGGACCCTCGCGAAGATTTACAACTGGTCTCCTGACACTGGTGGGTAAAGACTACTAAGACCGATTCCATCTACCTGGTGATTGTGGGCTCCGGCGCGGGCAACCTCGCCAACATCGTCACCGTGACCAACAATAGCCTATGCTCGTTGGTGGGATCATGCTTGGTTAAATCGCCGGGTAAAAGGTGTATACACTGGAGCCAGAGGGACTACCCCAACTGAGCCGCTGGCGGACTAACGAACGGGTCCTGCCAGCGGTTTTTACTTTTCCGGCTACCCGGCCATGTAAAAACTAATCATAGCTGCCACAAAGCTAGCGGGGACGCCCGCCGTTCCCCACCGCCTGGCGCCCTTCCAAACCGCCGCGGCGCCAGTTACTACGCCCAGCGGCCCGAACACCACGGGAGCGATGGCCAGAGACACGGCGGCGCAGGGCAGGCTGCCGATAACCCATCTTCGGCCAGGCAATGGGGTCTTAGTTTGATGGCCGATTTCTTCGGTGGTCTCCACTGGTACAACGCTTATGTATCCGTCCTTTACCTGGAAAGGAGCCTGTACAATCTCCTGGCCGAATCCCTCAGGGTTTACTGGTGGACCGCTCGGGCGATTTCGACCAGAGCCCGGTCGATTTCTTGCTCCGTGGTGTACCTGCCCACCGAGAACCGCAGGGTTCCCATGGCGTACTCCAACGGTACCTGCATGGCCTCTAATACGCTGGAAACTTCCAAGTGGTCGCTATGGCAGGCCGCTCCCGCCGAGGCGCAGACACCCTCCAGTTCTTCCAGGATGATGTTTGCTTCCATTCCCCGAAAGCTGGCGCTGAGTGTATTGGGCAGCCGCTTCTTCGGATGGCCGTTAAACCGTATCTGTTCAAACCGTTCTCCAATCCCTGCTTCCAACCGGTCACGCATGGTTTGCATGTGCCGGTGATATTCCTTCAGGTTGTTCTTCACCAATTCACAGGCCCGGCCCAGACCCACGATTTCGATGACGTTCTCAGTCCCCGCCCGCCAACCCATCTCATGGCTCGCCCCGTGCATTAACTTTTCCAAGCGTACTCCGGGGCGGATGTACAACGCGCCAATGCCCTTGGGCGCGTAGACCTTGTGTCCGGCGATAGACAGCAGGTCCACCCCCAACTCGTCCACCCGCACCGGTATCTTACCCACCGACTGGGCGCAATCCGCGTGGAGCAGCACACTGCGCTCCCTAGTGATCCTGGATATCTCTTCCAGAGGCTCGATGGTGCCGACCTCATTGTTGGCATGCATTATGGAAACCAGGATCGTTTTGGGAGTGATGGCTCTGGCAACCTGTTGGGGGTCCACCATGCCAAACTCGTCCACCGGTAGGTAGGTTACACGGCAACCCTGATCTTCAAGATAACGGCACACTTCCAACACTGCCGGATGCTCCACCGCTGAGGTAATTATGTGGTTCCCCTTGTCGCGGTAAGCGCCAAAAACCCCCTTGATCGCATGGTTGTTGGATTCGGTGCCACCGCTGGTGAAGATGACCTCTTCCTCTTTAGATCCCAGCATATCCGCCAGCTGGCTCCTGGCATTCTCGACAGCCTCTTTGGCGGCCACACCAGGCAGGTGGCTGCTGGAAGGGTTGCCGTATCGCTGATGAATATAGGGCAACATGGCCTCGGCCACCTGGGGGTCGATGGGAGTGGTAGCGTTGTAGTCCAAATATATCTGGTCCATTTTGCGGCACCTGCTTGTGGGATGATGCTTCAACCTTCGTCAAGGCAAATATAAACCAAATGGCCACGGGCGGGTAGGTCGATGCTCTCTGCGAGGTTTTGAACTGTTCCAGCTGAGAGGATTGAGCCATACAACTGTCGTTGTCTATAACGACGAGGAGTTCACTCACAGAAACCTAATCTTCACTGAAGCCGACAGCCTTCCGGAAGATGGACCCGCTGCCAGCGCCATGCCGTCCCAAATGTCTGACAGGGTGATGTCTTACGAAGTTATCGAGAAAGGAAAGGACGGGTAACTGGAGGCGCGTAGTCGAATGACACTATTCAAGAATAGTGATGGCGATTTGCCGGCGGCGACAATGGGAGCCTTGATTCACCTCAACCGATTGTCACATTGCTGGCCCCTTGGGAAAACAAACAGCTCAATTCATCAACCATGTTTCTTCTTGAGCGGGAATGGTCCAAGCATTTCGGAGTTGGAGCTCGGGATGCCGGTGACGACAAGACCACGGCCCCCTCGGACCCGGCCCTGTGCCAACCACCGTGAGCACTGTTTCTTTTCCGACAGACCGCGCAACTCTACTCGGCTGATCTTGGTCAGTCTCCCCGGTAACCGTTCCTTCAACCATTAGTCACCTCAACGAATTTTATGTACGGTATTGTAAGCATGCTCCCTCAATCATAAGATGATTCTCGTGACGCCCGTTGCATTGGATAGGAGATTGAGGTGGACCCAATTAGTTGGACAGGTTTGGTGCAAAACTAAGTGGGAGTTCCGCCGTCTTTCCAAGGTCTGAGAACGCTCCGTTCGGTGCCCGTTTCCCATTGATTGACCGTTCATCTGATGGCGCCAAGTCTCCTTTGAACACCTCAGCCGGTGTCCGGTAGCCCAAGGCCTGGTGGGGTCTTTGGTTGTTGTAGAAGCTGAAGTATGCGTCAAGCCCGGCCTTGGCTTCTCGCCCGTTGGAGTAGGCTTTCAGGTAGACCTCCTCGTACTTAACCGTGCGCCACAGCCGCTCCAACAAGATGTTGTCGGTGTAGCGTCCCTTCCCGTCCATGCTGATTCTCACTCCGTGCTGCTCTAGGAGACCGGTGAAGGCTTCGCCGGTGAACTGGCTGCCCTGGTCGGTGTTGAAGACCTCTGGCTTCCCCTTGCCAAGCGCTTCCTCCAATGTCTCGACACAGAAATCAGCATCCAAGGTGTTGGAAAGACGCCAGGCCACCACGTACCGCGTGTACCAATCCATGATGGCCACCAGGTATAAGAAACCCTTGGCCATGGGGATGTAGGTGATGTCGGCGGCCCACACCTGATTTGGTCTGGTGATCTCCATGCCGCTCAGGAGGTAGGGATACACCTTGTGCCCTGGCCCCGGCTTGCTGGTCCGGGGCCACCGGTAGATGGCACGTAGTCCCATGGTCCGCATCAGACGCTGGACCCGCTTCCGGTTCACCCTGTGACCTTGAGTGCCCAGCCAGACCCTCATGCGCCGCGACCCGTAGAAGGGGGTACTTAGGTACTGGTGGTCCATCGCCTTCATCACCGTCAGGTTCTCCGAGCAAGTCCCCTTGCGCCGGTAGTTTAGGCTGGACCTGCTGATGCTCAGTAAGGCGCACTGTCTCACTGTGGACAAGGCTGGGTGCCGCCGGTCCACCATCTCCCGCCGCCGCTCCCGGCTCATGGACCGAGCCTCTCCGCCAAGAAATCCCGCTCAACCTTCAGTTGGCCGATCTGCTGATAGAGCCGGGCAACAAGGACCCCATCGCTCTTCTGGCGTTTGTCTTGGTTCCCACCAAAGACGCCGACCGCTCCTTCCAACAAGGACTTCTTCCAGGCCTGGATCTGCCCGGGATGGACCTCGTAGCGGGCGGCCAGTTGGGCCACCGTCTCTTCACCCTTCACCGCTTCCAGGGCCACCTTGGCCTTGAATGTTGGGCTGTGCTTCCTCCGCTCTTTTGACATGTCCCACTCCTCCCTCACAGCAACAGCTGTGGCTATTTTAGGAGCAGAACTCTCACTTAACCACCTGTCCGAATTTCCGGGTCCACCTCAGATTGAAATGAAAGTTGGCGTGAACTTGATCAACTTTGGGCCAGGGGTGAACCCCAAGTCATTAAAGCGCTGGGCACAATTATCGGAATCCCTGGGCTATCAACTAATCATGACGTCCGACCACATTGCCATCACTCCGGATGTGCAGTCTCGTTATCCTGCCCCCTTCTTTGAGCCCATCTCTTTGCTTGGCTGGCTGGCGGGTATCACGAGCACCATCGAGATCGGCACGACGGTACTCATAGTGCCTTATCGCAACCCTCTGGAGATAGCCAAGGCCAGCGCCGATGTGGATCAGCTCAGCGGAGGCCGCTTCATCCTCGGCGTTGGTATTGGCTGGGCCCAGGAAGAATTTCAGGCGTTGCGTGTTCCTTTCAAGTCCAGAGGCGCCATAACCAACGAGTATCTGGAGGCAATCAAGCTCCTCTGGACCCACGATGTGGCGTCCTATGACGGCAAGTTCGCTTCGTTCAAGAACGTACACACCGCGCCCAGGCCCATTCGCTCTCCTCATCCCCCGATCTGGGTGGGTGGTTCCAGCGATGCAGCGATGCGACGCACCGTCCGCTACGGCGACGCGTGGCATCCAATTCGGGTACGCATGGATTGGTTCAAGGACACCGGGATCCCCCGTCTCAATGAGATTGCCGAGGAAGAGGGACAGCCTTTGCCCATGCTGTGTCCCAGGATCAGGCTCCGGCTGACCGACTCACCCGTGCCCGACACCGAACGCGTAGCGGGTGAAGGTAGTCTAGACCAAATACACGGCGACTTATCGGAACTGGCAGCCCTGGGATGTTCCTACGTCGTGTTAGATACTTACTACGATGATATCGAACCTGTCAGGCACAGCGAACCATCGTGGCGGATGTACAGCGTGCTGGCGGAGAAAGTGCTGGACTTGGAAAACCAGACCGTCCGCTAAACCGCGGAGGACACGGCTAGGGCCGAGACGATAATAAATCTCCATCTCGGGTGATTTAGAAGAGTCCCTTCCATGGTCCCCTGTGGTCCACCGGCCCGTGATAATATCAGACTGCCGGAATTTCCGGCAGTCGTACGGTACAAGGAGGAAAAACATGTCGTTGATCAAGAACCTTGGACACGTGGGCATCATTTGTGATGATTTCATGAAGATGCGCGATTTCTACACCCGGGTGATGGGGTTGACTGTCACCGACGAAGACCCCGACCGGGGCAGTTGCTTCCTCAGTGCGGACCCGGAGAACGAGCATCACGAATTGGCATTGGGCCAGTCTCGCGGCGCGGACCATCCCGACGGTGCCCGCCCCGCCACCCAGAACGTGGGACAGATATCCTACATCGTGCCTGAATTGGCCTCGCTGCGGGAGCTCAACCGGCGGTTCAAGGCCGAGGGGATCGAGATTCTCCGCACGGTCACCCACGGTATCTCCTGCAGCATCTACTTCCACGATCCCGAAAACAACGTGGGAGAGGTTTACTACAAAACAGGCTTTGTCGTGAAGCAGGGTTTCAGCAGGCCGATCGACCTGGAAACCCAGACGGACCAAGAGATATTGGATTTCTCCAAGTCCTTTGAGGCTACCGAGGGACCGTTCCAGGGCGCCAAGCTTCCTGTGGGGGCCGGCGACTAGCGGGTCCTCACAGCTTCGTTCGTTAACCGAAGGTTCCACCGGCAAATTGCGCCCCAACCGACGACGGCTGGGGCCCTTATCTTTCCATTGGTTTTTTAAAAAGTTGAGGCATCGGGACGCAAGAGGGAAAGGCCAACACCGAACTCCGGATATCTAAAGCCTCCGCAGCTTGGGAGCCAAAACGGCCAATATAAGCACCAAGACGATGCCCATTACCCCGACAATGTTCGCTGCCTGGGGTGCGCTCCAAAGGCCAGCCGTGGCTCCCGACGACATGCTGCCCAGGGCGAAGGCATATATCGCCAGGGAACGCAAGCTCATGACGCGGCCCCGATACTCAGACTGGGCGGTACCTAGCAACGCCGACAGGATGAAAACTTGAGTCGAGGCGAAGCCCGCTCCGGTTACCGTAAGAATCGCCATGGACAGGTAAAAGGACTGCGAGCTGGAAAAAACCAAAATGCTGGCGTGCCACACAACCACCGACCCGATCATCAATTTCCCGACATTCGGCAGATTCCCGACCATCGCCCAGCCCAGGGATGCGGCAACTGCTCCGATCCCGAAGGCAAACAGCAACAACCCCAGCCCGGTGGAATCGGAATTCAATACGTCCCTGGCAAATATGGGCATCAGGGTCGTATGAAAGGTCCACCCTGAGGACTCGATGACCAGGGCCAATACCAACGTGCCCCAGAGCACCTGATGCCCTTTGACGTATTTCAATCCCGCAATCACGGTGTGGACCACGGATTCTGGTTCCCCATTTTGACTATTGGGGTTACTACTGCCCGATGACCGAATGTAAAGGGCAACCCAGCCGCTCAAGAAATATAAAGCTGCGATGGCGGTAAAAGCACCTTTCGGCCCGAAGCTATTGAACAGGATGCCACCCACCAAAGGCCCGATCAGCATGGCAATATTTCTTCCCAGCGTATTGAATGCGGCGCCGCTGCCGATGCGGTCTTGAGGCAAGGTGTCGGCAACCAGCGATTGGGCCGCGGGCATCTGAAACACCCGCACCATGCCGGCTATCACGGCTATCAGGAAGATGTGCCAGGTTTCCAATTGACCGCTCAGGATCAATAAAAGCATCACCCCGGCGAAGGCGGCCATTATGAATTCCACGGACGCTAGGATCCGGTGACGGGGGACCCGGTCGGCGACCGCGCCAGCAAAGAGGGCCAAGATATTTAGGGACATCCGGGCCGCCGAAATTGCCCCCACCAGGAAGGGCGAGTCGGTCAGGGTGAGAATGAACCACCCCAAAACCACCGTTTCCATCTGGGTACCCATGGTCACCAACGTGGTGGAAGCCCAGACGAAAGAGAAATTACGGTATCGAAAGACGGAGAGGGGATAGCCTGCCCGATTTACGGTGGCGGTAAATTTCGACAATCTACTCCAAACGAGTGATCCCGATCAAAGGGACTAAGGTAACTTCAGGAACTAAACTTCTTCCGCGGGCGACGTGGCCAGTCCTTCGCTAATCAGAGTCCCCTACGCCCGACCAGCCCTACAACATGACGTGACGTTTCCCCAGCTCTATTATTCGCGCAGTGTAACCCACCCTGGCCGAGGCACTCTGATTGGGTTGCCGCTCTACATACAAATTTAAGGTTCGAGCGTTCCGGCATCGACAGATTCGGGTCTGACAACCGGCGGTAGCGCTATTCGCGCAAATACTGCTCCTGCAACTGAATGAACTCGTCGGTGCGGTTGACCTTCCGCAGCAACTCGGCATTAGCTTCCCTGGGCGCCAGGTCTTCCACCGCGCCGTCTTCCTTCAAGTGCTTGAAGCAATCGTACACGGCTTGTACCGCCATCCCGAAAGCTGGGTTGCCGGCCATAAGTATCCTCACTCCGTTGGCGGCCAGGAACGACCTGTCTTTCATCATGCCGTCCGGCGGGCTCAAAACCGTGAGGGGCAACGGAGTCGCGTGGTGAACCGCCTCCAACTGGTCCCTGGTCTGCAGACCCGCCAGCCTGATGGCCTCCACTCCGGTCTGGGAATAAGCGTTGATCCGGTCCAATGCTTCATCCAGGGGAAACTGGGTCAGAGCGGTGGTTCGGGCGACTATGACGGTCATGGGATCGGTGCGGGCCGCCACGGCCGCCTCCAGCTTGCCCACCTGCTCCGCTTCGGAGTACAGCCCCAGGTCACCTTGGTTGAAGCGCGCCGGAGGGATGGCATCTTCGATCTCGATGGCCGAGACGCCCGCAGCCTCCAACTCCTTTACGGACCGAACCACGTTGACTGCGTTGCCAAATCCGTCTTCCCCGTCGTGCATCAAGCTCACATCGGCGATCCGGGTGATGCGCCGGCAAACATCTACAAGATCAGACATGTTGACCAGCACGATGTCGGGTACGGCCAGGTTGGCGACCTTGTGCACCGAGCCGGACAAGAAGCAGACTTCGTATTCCAACATATGGGCGATGCGGGCCGACAATGGATCGAAAATGTTCGCGGCCAAGGTGCAATCCGGCCGGGATAGCACGGTGCGAAACCGCTCGCGGGCAATAGACATGATGATTTCTTCCTTTAGTTATTCGACCAGGGCCAGTGTTTGAAACTCAGAGCCTAATCTACTCGTCCAACCCCACCAACATGATGTTACCCACCTCGATTACCCGCGAAGTGTAGCCCTTACTTTCCATGTCGTCTAGAAGAATCATATTGCCGGGTACGAACCGCCGAACTTCGCCATCACTGGCACCCAACTCGCCTATCCCAGACAATACAATGTACCACTGCCTTCGTGGGTTGGGATGGTAATTGGTGAAAAATTCTGTGTAGGGTTCAAGGAAACAGGAATCTGAGGTTCGCTGAGGAACCGATAACCCTAATTTGGGGCTGCCAGACCGGACTTGCCTTCCTCAAATTCAACATCTACATCCTCAAAGTGAGTCTCACCGCCCGAGTCTGCATATAGGAGCGTGTACTTCATCTGAACCTCTATTGGACAATCGTTGAGTAATGATGCCAGCCAAGCCCCGCTATGCCCAGGCGTTTCCTGGACGATTCAATGTTGACGGTTCGCAGGGCTACCCTAGTCCTTGAGGATGACGTAGACAGCGGATGATGGGCTACGGTCAAAGTGCGCGTGACCGCGGCCGGTCACGCCTTCCATGAGCCGAATATCGCCGGCTCGAAGCGCCTGCTTGGACCCATCAGTGGCCGCAATCTCGACTTCGCCGGAAAGATGGATTATCAGCCGGTGTTCGGGCAGAGAGTGGAAGCCCATATTTCGGATGCCGTCAAACTCTTCGACCCGGATCTCGGATATATTGGTCAATGCGCCCAATTCTGGGTTGTCCTCCAATCGCATTTCCTCAATATGGCTTTCACCGTCGCTCCCCGCGAAAACTCGATACATTCCCATAGCGCACCTCAACATAGCATCGCAAAACTTTCGAGATCTCGTCTCCGCTGGCCAAAGCCTTAATTTCAGGAACTAAGCTTCTTCAACTAGACCTCTTCCACGGACGACGTGGCTATGCCGTAGGTCCCATAGAAAAAATGGGCATAGTGGGTCGATCCACCGGTGACGAAGAGAAGGTATTGCTCTGGGCTTTCCAGAGCTGGGATGGTCGCTTCAGGGTCGTCCGCCAGATGCTGTAACTCCGGGTGGTGCAGCCAACTGCCGCTGTCATCCAATGGCATGCTTCCCGTGCTCAACACGGACTTTAGAGAGACGCGGCAGTTCTGGTGCAGCCAGGCCTGAGCGTCCTGCTTGCTCAGGCCGGCCTCAGCCAAGAGGACTGCCCGGGAAGGGCTGAGGATGACGGGATGGTAGGGGCCCTGGTAAGGTACCCGCTTATTGGTGTGACCGACCTGGGCCGATTGCCAACCCCTGATCCAGCCGCCGGCTCCAGCGTTCCGGTAGAACATCTATAGAGGCAATGTTATTCAATGTGTCCTCGTGGGTCTTGGAGCCGGCATCGATGATAGTCGTCGGACCGGTCACGGTCACCGCGGTAACCGCGCTTTCGTCCCGCTTGAACCCCCGGTCCATATGGTAGGGCTGCCACGGGCTGACCTCTTCGTTCTCGGCTATGCACATACCGAACTTGGTTGGCAGACCGATGAAATTGGGGTCTCCGGCGCCAGCATGGCAATAGCCGATATTGATCAGGCACAAGCGCAGCGCCCGGCCGATGGCCGTGTTGGCGCTATTGACGACGCCGGGACCCATGGCCGTAGGCCCGAAATTTATACCCGCCTTCTTTGCGATGGGGCCGTTAACCAGGATTATGGGCTCTTCCGTGTGGCCGGAGACCTGCATGTCCCGGTGGTTCATCTCCGGTTGGGCCAGGCAGTCGATCGCGGCAAGGATCACGGGGAATTGTTCCGGGCGACAGCCCGCCATGACGGCGTTGACGGCGATCTTTTCGACGGTTGCCAGCCCGAAGCCGGGCTCCATTACCATGAGCAAATCTTGGGGGGCTCTTTTGGTCCCCCTCAGCATCTGCTCGACGGCGGCTGGGGTGGGAGGGAGGACGGGGATTCCGTCGCTCCAGTCCCGTTCGGCCAAAAAGCGGTTCACCGCGTCCAGCCCCAAAGGCGTCGAATCCATCTCTATCGTGAATGTCTCGGTGGTCTTGCTGCCGTTTCTAGCCCCTCGGGTGGTCCCGGTGGGAGCGGGAACCGCGGTGAGGCCCCGGATGATGTCATCGATCTGCTCGTCCACCATCTTGTGTATGAAGTCCGCCTGCTGGCCCGTGGTCGCGTGCGGGATCGTGACGAATTCGGTATTGGGCTGGCCCCATCCATCCACGCAGGACTGCCACGCCCTGGCAAAGCTTCTGGCGGTGATGCCCACGGCCGGAATACCAGCCTTCTCAATGGCGACCATGTCGTGGGCAAGCCACGACGTACAACCGCCTCAATGGGCGGTCGCTCCAATCATGGCGTCTACCTCCTTGGCTATCCGGGCAGCCTCCTCATCATCGATATGATTCCCGCGGCTGAGAGCAGGCCGGCCGGGCCGGAGGTCTCCTCCGTATCTCTCGAACTTTACGTTGGGAAACCGTTGGCTGATGCGATTGGCCACCCGGTCTACGGCAATATCAGCGCCACCCGTCATGTTGTTGTATAAGCCGATGGTCTTACCCTCAAGACCGGCCACGCGAGGGGCTGGCGGTACCTTGAAATCAACTCTGTCCGCAGCAGGGGACATGATCTGCAACTTCATGCTGTTTCTCCTCTAGATCGAATCACTGCAATCGTGCCAGGGCCGTCGAGGTTCCCTCGACCATTCGTACGCCACGGAGCGTAGTCTGCCCGGAAACCATCGTCAAGTAGTGTGCGTCTAAAACATGCGCGGCTCGGCATTTTGGTCATCCTGACCGCTGTCAGATGGCCCACACCGTGATCCCAATCTTAGAACTTTGGCGGTAGCGTTCTTCCGATTGCCACAGGAGCAGCCGAACTTAAGCCTCAACACAGCCAAAGTGGGTTATCCTAGTCACTGGACTATTTTTCATTGCCAGCTTCGGTAGCTCTTTACTGATATCCCGCATGGCAAGGAGGGGTTAATGTCTTCTAAAATCAGCATGGAGACGAGTGCAATTTATGAATCGGCAGGGGTGAGATTTAATCTTAGCCTGACTGCTCCGGTAGAACTGGACCAGGCGCAATTCACGATCACGGTGGACGATCTGGCTACAGGGCAACGACTGCCATTCAGCCACCAGGCATGTCCCGCAGTACGCGATTTCACTCGGGGATTCACACGCTGGTTAGGTACCAAAGGATTTCGCTCCACGCTAAACGACGATGGGATAATCGGCTTGGGCCGCGCCGATTTGACTCAGGCTCAATTGATCCAGGGATTCCGAGATGCCCTCGACATGTGTTAGCAACCAGCAAAAGTGGGACACATTGGGAGCCGAGAGATCAGGGGCTGGATGGAGGTCTGGTGAGCTCCCTGAGGGCCCTGTTGTAGCGTCGTCGCCGTTCGGTGGTTTGAGCCTTCACCTCCTTCCTGCGTTGTAGGATCTCTTGCCGTCTTCCCTTGAGCACGTCTGATGGTGTCACGTTGCCCAGAGCCTTGTGATAGCGCCGGTAGTTGTAGTAGCTGACGAAGGCCGCGATAGCAGCCTCAAGGTCGGCGGGCAACTCATAAGGCACCTGGTTGACGTCCCGTTTGATGGTCTGGTGGTAGCGCTCCAGCTTCCCGTTGGTCTGAGGGTGGAAAGGAGTTGCTAGGATGTGCTTGATGCCAACCATCCCCAGGTAGTCCCTGAATGCTCTTTAGACATAGCCTGGACCGTTGTCACTCAGCAGCCTGGTGCGGTCTGTGACTGGAACTTGGTCCATGCTGGTCGTGTCCACAGCATC
>CBDEFY010000005.1:0-129701 GCA_965237595.1 Dehalococcoidia bacterium
GGCAATCTCGCTGGAGCGGGAACGGACAATCAACCCGGCCACCAACGCCAGGTAATAGAGGAGTATCCCGGTAATCAGGAACACCACCAGGAACAGAGGCACCCTGGCCAGCAACAATTGCTCGTCAAAGCTGCGCAGCAGGTTGTCCAGCCGGATCGACCTGCTGGAATTTTTCAGACCGAAACCGATGTCTCTCTCGGCCAGGAGGATTGTCTCTTGTAGTTCGTCCACGTCTCCGGCCCGTAGTACTTCCCGGTCCAGGTAGTAATACCAAGTGACATCGGTGTACAGCGTTGGATACTCGCCAAGCACCCGATTGATGACGGCCTCCTCACTGGTGAACATCGGCACAATGGTCCACCGGTCGTCCTTGATGCTAAAGTCCGATTGGACCCCGTACCAAAACTCGTCATCCGGATCGATACGCTCGAACACCCCGGCTATCCGCACCGGCATGGTGGGCGGGTCGATGAACGACGCCGCCGGGAAGATGTCCATCACCTCACCCACATCCAGGCCCAGCAGCTCCTGGCCCAACTCGTCCACCACGACGTCCACAGGAGTGCCCGTCGGCGCGGCGGCGTTCTGTGCCCCAGGCCAACTCCCCTGGATCAGCCTGACCCGGTCCGGCCCAAAACCCGACATGTAGATGATGGAACCCCTGGGACGTATCTCGTTGTCCAACTCCAGTTGGGGGTGACCCTGGAAGTAGAAGGTGGCGGTTTCAAAGATTCGCGCTTGGTCTTGCAGATACGGTTCGAACGGCTTGAACACCCGCTCTTGGGCGAATTCCAGCCGATTCTGATAGGCGGAGCGGCGTCCTTCAGGCGTGGCCGGTTCGTCCTGGCCGCTGAAAGACCGAATCCAGAAGTTGGCCTCCTCTGGGGGAGCTTGGCGCAGCGCGTGGCGAAGGGCGGCGTTGGACAAAAGATCGGAGAATATTACGCCGCTGGCCATCAAGGCAACAGCCAGCAGGATGCCGCCGAAGAGCACGGCCTCCAACCGCCAGGCAGCCACGACTCTTCGCACGGCAATCACGTAAGCAAACCTAATCATGGCCATCATCAGGCGCCACCCCGCAAGACTTCGGCGGTGTTGAGCCGTCGGGCCGCCACCGTGGCGAAGACCACCGACAAGGCCGATGCCACCACCAATCCCGACAAGACCCCCGCCATCATCCAACCCCTTATGGACGGCGCCAGCGGCGGCACTGGGGCATCTCCTTGGGGCGTCAGGTCCACCAGCTCCAGTATTTCCAGACCCTGCCAGTAACCAATGGCTGCTCCGGCGGAGATGGCCAACACGGCAACAATCAACCGCTCTGTCGCCAGGGACAGGAAAAACTGTCGCCGCGAGAAGCCCAGGACCCGGGCCACCGCCAAGTCCATCCGCCCCATCCGAATGGAGACCAAGGCGTGGAAGGTCAAGGTAAGCAGGACCGCAATTCCAATGGCCACCATGCTAAAGGCCGTGAGGCCGTCCCATCCCCCACCCGCCAGAGGGTTCCGCTCAGCCAACGCCGCCGCCGCCTCCCTGTCCCTGATGAAGACCACCCAGCGTAACACGTCCTCTATCTCGTCGATGACCTGCTGGCGGTCTGCACTCGGGTCCAGGGACACCCACATTTCGCCGGGCCGGTCCAGGCCGCTGATTGGCAGACGCCGCACATACTCCCGGTAGTCGGCCAGGTCCACCAAGAGAAACGGACCCCGGTCCGGGTACAGTGTCGGAAAGTGGCTTACGAGGCCCACAAACTGCACCGGCACGGCCAGATTGCCCTGCTTCACCCGGACCTGCTGCCTCAACTGGAAGCCCGGCCCGCCGACGGCCGGGATGGGGAACGGGCCCGGCGGCAAGTGGATGCCCCTTTGCGCGGCCGAGAACGGCTCCTGCCAGGAGAACTGAAGGCCCGCTCCACCGCTTCGGGCGCTGTTGGCGTCCCGTTCGGCGAGGTCGTGAGTTCCGGCCTGGCTGGACAGCGGGACCCATCGGGCAAGACCCTCAAATCCCTCGATCACCAACCCATCCGGACCGGAGGACGGCCCGAACGCGGTGATATCGTCAAGATGCAGGACCCCCTCGGATAATCGGGCGGATGTGCTGGTGGTGAAGAAGATGGAAACCAGTTCAAAGGGCGGCGATACTATGGTTGAGGTGGAGGGAAGGTCGCCGGTAAATAATCTCCATAGGTCATCCGCCGCCTCAGAGCCATCGGAGACCCGTTCGTCTAGACCAAATATGCTGCCCATGGGGATGGAACGGTAATCGCCGGTGGCCGTCATTACCCTCCCCCAGACGGTCACGTCGGCGCGCAGGTCCGGCCCGGCGAAGCCGCTGGTGTCCACCCACACTCCCAGCGACACGGCGTCTTCGGGCAGAGGGATGCCGGTGCCAGCGAGGTTGGACGGCAAAGGCCGGGGCCTGAGCAGCCTGCTAATCTCCTGCAGGCCTCCGGGCGAAAAGTCATCCCGAAACCACGCGGCCTCGACCAAGGCCCTGGGCTCTACCGCCAGCAGTTGCACGCTCCCCCGATGCGTGTCCTCCAGTGTCCCAACCGGCTCGCGGAGTACCGAGCTGACCGCCGTCACGCCAGCGATCCTTCCCAGTTTCTCCGGCCCATCGGCCGAAATGGCCGCACTGCTCACCACCATATCTCCGCCCACCCTGTAGCGGGCTTGGTCACTCTGGCTCTGGGACAAGCTGGACTGAAAGACGGCACCAAATACCCCCAGCGCCGCCGCCAGCATCAGGATAATCGCCAGGGAGCCGTGGGGAATCGGATCGCGGGCCAACCGCACAAGGGAGAATTGGAACCAGGCCGCGCCGGCGCGTGTTCCGGCCCAGGCCAGAATCCGGACCACCAAAGGCAGCACGCGCAGCAGCAAGACGGCCGCAGCAAAGAGTCCCATCGCCGGGCCCAGGACCAGGGTCGGGTCCACGTTCAATCCCTGGGACGCCAGTTCCTCGGCCACGAACCCGTCCCTGCCACGCACCTGGTACCAAATTACGGCCACGACCAGCACGGCCAAGATGTCCAGATAATACCGGTGCAGGAATGGGACCGACGGCGGTCTGGCCCGGGATAGCATGGCCTCTAACGTGCCCATTCTCGCCCGGCCTGCGGCGGTGGTCACCAGCACCAACAGGGCCAACACACCCCCTAAAGCCCCCATCCAGAACATGTCGCCGGCCAGCCCCAAGGGCAGAGGACTGGCGAACTCGCCCCTGGGGTTAATGGTGTCCAAAAGGAGAAACTTCACAATGGCCCAGGCCAAGAATGGGCCGGCTATCATGGCGGCCAGGGCAACAGCACCCTCCGCCATAGCCAACACACCGCCCACCTGGACTACGCTTGCGCCCCGGCTGCGGAGCAGGCCTGCTTCTTCTGCCTGGCTGCGGCCCAGGACTCCGGTGATGAGCGCAAGGAAATAAAGGACCACCACCACGACTATGGATAGGTAAAGATAGAGGGGCACCCTGGCCAGGGTCAGCGACTGTTGGAACTCGTCTACCGTGCGGCCTAGTCGGCTCAGCACCAGGGTGCGCGGGTAAGTCTTGTTCAGGTCGGTCTCCAGGCCCAGTACCTGCCGCTTCACCTCCTCGGCGTTGCTTGCGGTTAGGTAACCGGTGTCAAGGAACAAGTAAAACCCGAAGTCGCCCACCAAATTCGGATAGCGGGCGCCTACGCCCAGGAAAAAATCCTCTTCCGTTACAAACAAAGGCACCGACAACAACTCGCCAACGACCCCGGGGTCAAAATAGATTGCCGACCCCATCCAGTATTCCTCGAGGGCGTCGATGGGCTCGGCCAGGCCTACCACCCTGAGGGCGATACGCTCCGACGATCCCCGGAGGGGCGCCAAGAATATCCGGTCTCCGACATTATGTCCCAACTGTCTGGACGTCCCAACGCCGATTACAATTTCGATGTCGCCCTGTTCCGCGGCGCTCCCGCTTTCGGGCCAGCGGCCTTCGGTGAGTCTGGTGTGCTCAGCGAAGCCGGTGAGGAAGAAGAGGCGGCCCATGGGAACGTCGCGGACCGGCGATGTGGGTGTGTTCAACAGGGGAATATTGGGCTGAGTGCGTCCAAACCGTTCGGTGCCCCGCAACACCTCGACGAGGCGGTCATTTGACGCCTCTTGGAACAGGCTTTGCAGGGTCAGGTAATCGGCGCGTCCCAGGGGCCGGTTCTGGGCCGTGACATGAACATTAAGAGCTTCGGGGCTGAACGACGCGAGAGTGTGGCGCAGACCTGCCTCTCCCAGGGCTCGGGAGTACAGGGCCCCGGTGGACATGATGGTGACCGAAGCGAGGATCCCAAAAGATGTGACCGCCAGCAATAGCCAGGATTGTCGCAGCCGCCGACGCAACAACCAGTAGACCAGCGACAAAAGCTGCATGGAGCTTAGCGGCCCTCCCGGTCACAGGCGAAAGCTGGTCCCTTGGGCGTGGCCTTCACGGCGGGCCATGACCCTCTAGTCCTTCGATTTTTGAAATTTGACATCACAGCGTTGGATTATACGACGTTAGGCGCGTTTCCGGATTATGGCGGCTTAAATGGCCGGATATTTTTCTTCTAGCAGCCAAACGCCTCTGAGGAACCGATTGAGACTGAATCAGTGATGAAGGAAATCCCCCTTAATCCCCCTTCACGAAAGGGGGATTAAGGGGGATTTCCTCTCATGGGACAAGCTGGTTAAGCCGGAAAACCGCGAAGAACGCGGGGTCACTGCGAATAAAGCAAGGCCCCATGTTATAACCCTGGCCACCGGTCGAAGGTGCGGAACAAACGTGCCTGAAACCCCAACAACCGACCCTTTATTCGCGGTCCAACCATTAGGCGTTTGGATGGCAAGACAGCCTTGGTCACCGGCTCGGGTCGCAACACCGGGCGGGCCATTATCCTGAAGCTGGCCGAGGAAGGCGCCAATGTCGTCAATGCCGGGAGCAATAAGGAAGAAACGGGATCGGTGGCCGCAGAGGCCCGCGCCTTGGGCGTCGAGGCCCTGCCCTTCGTGGCCGACGTTTCAGACCACCAGCAGGTGACCAGTAGATCCACACCGCCATCCGGCCCCACAAGCCCTTCACCGAGGTCACACGGCACGACTGGGAATTGGTCCGGGGCGTGGTGCTGGACGGGGCATTCTACTGCGCCCATGCGGCCATCCCGTCCATGGAGAAGAACGGCTACGGGAGGGTGGGTGTTCTTCACCGGGGACGGCGCGTTCAAGGGCTCGGCCCAACGCGCTCACGTGCCCGCGGCCAAGATGGGGATCATCGGTCTGGCCAGGGGGTTGGCCAGGGGGTTGGCCTCGGAGTTCGCGCCCAAGAACATCCGGGTGAACGTCATCTCTCCGGGCCGCATCGACACCACCAGAGACCTGACTTGGTATCCCCAGGGCGGGATACTCGAGACGTCCGACATCCCGGTGGGACGCCTGGGTTCGGTGAACTATATAGCTCGGCCTGCATGTTCCTGGTCACCGGCGAGTGCGGCTTCATGACCGGCCAGACACTACACGTAAACGGGGGGACCGACTTCTTCTCGGCCCTAACTCCTGAACCGGAACTCTTTCAGGTCGCCGGGGATGATGAGCTTGGCCTCGGTCTGTTCCTGGATTTCTTCGGGGGCCCAGCCAGGGGCGTGCTCGATCAGTTTGAATCCCTGGGGCGTGAGCTCAAATAGGCCCAGGTCGGTAACCAGCATCTTCACCACACCGGGTGCGGTGATGGGCAAGGTGCACTTTTTCAGTAACTTGGGTTCGCCGTCCCGGGTGGTGTGCTCCATTGCAATGAACACCCGCTTGGCGCCGGCCGCCAGGTCCATGGCCCCGCCGATGCCACCGCCTTTGCGGCTGGGGATGCGCCAGTTGGCGAAATCGCCGTTCTCCGCGACCTCATAAGCTCCCATCACGGTGACGTCAATCATGCCGCCGCGAATCATCATGAAGGAGTCGGCATGGTGCACACAGGCCATACCGGGCCGGGGGGTAATCTTCTGTCCGCCGGCGTTAACCAGGTGCCGGTCCTCCTCCCCTTCCTTGGCCAATGGGCCGTATCCGACCACTCCGTTCTCGGCGTGATTTATGATTTCTTTGTCAGGGTCGGAATAGTTGGAGCACAGCGTGGGCATCCCAACGCCCAAGTTAACAATCCAGCCGTCTTGAAATTCCATGGCCAGCCGGTCGCACATTGCCTGTCTTTCGAGTTTCACCTTTTCGGCCATTACAGATCTCCGTGATTGAGCCGTCAGCCAGCCGTCCGTTTAATACTGAAGGCTGATTGCTTCTTAGTCCCAGATGCCGTCTTCGGGGATACACACCAGCCGGTCAACGTAGATCCCCGGCACGTGGATGGCGTCGGGGTCCAGTTCGCCAGCTTCGACTATTCCGTTCTCCACTTCAACTATGGTGGTGGCGGCCGCCATGGCCATCAGCGGGTTGAAGTTGCGTTGGGTCAGCCGGAAGATCAGATTGCCCAGGGTGTCGGCCTTCCAGGCTCGAATCAGTCCGTAGTCGCCGGGCAAAGGGTGCTCCAACACATGCATTCGACCGTTGATCTCCCGGTGCTCTTTACCTTCAGCCAACTCAGTTCCAACCGAAGTCGGGGTGTAGAAACCGCCGATGCCGGCGGCGGCGATGCGGAGCCGCTCCGCCAGGGTGCCCTGGGGCACCAACTCGGCGTCAATCTCATCATTGTTGTACATCCGGGTGAAGGGCGTTACCTGGGACGGGTGGGTGGAGGCCGTGAAGGCGCAAATCATCTTCTTGATCTGCCCGGCCTCGATCAGCGTGCCGATGTCCACCAGTTCGTCCACCGTCCCGGCGTTGTTGGACACTGCGGTCAGTCCTTTGGCCCCCTGGCGGTTGAGGGCCGCCAGCAGGTTCCTGGGCACGCCCACGCCGCCGAACCCGGGGCTAAATATCGTAACGCCGTCGGGAATATCCGCCACGGCATCATCCATGCTTCCATAGATCTTGTTCTTCATGAATTACCCTGTTCTAACTAAGGCTCCGCTTTGGGGGCTCCGCTTTGGGGGCTCCACATTGGGCGGTGATCGCCAACGGATGGCAAGGCCCTGGCGTTGGCGTGTTAAATACTACCTCAGACTAATGCGGCACGCCATAGCCCCGGCTTTCCAAATCCGACTTGACATCTGAGTGTAATATACCAAGAATTCATGTATCTTAATCTCGGATACTGTTAGGGCTGGAGGTACGCTATGGCAACCTCAGATCACCGGACATACGTTTACGTCGGACTGGCAGGAGAAGGCGATTACATCGGCGAAGGCGGCATCCTGCGCCGCGCCGACGGAGAAGAAGAGTGGAAGGACATCTCCAAAGGCCTCCCGTCCAACCCTCAGGTCCGGGCCTTGGCTATACGGCCCGACGACCCCAAGGTCGTTTATGCCGGCACCCACCAAGGAGTTTTCCGGTCGGACGACCGGGGTGAGCACTGGGAAGCTTTGGAAGAGCCCGGCCCCGGGAAAGAGGTCTGGTCGCTGGCCATCCACCCTAAAAACCCGGACGTGATTTTCGCCGGATACGACCCCTGCTCCATCTCGCGTTCTCAGGACGGCGGGGCCACCTGGGAAAAGATGGACACCAGCAAGGTGGTCCACCCCCACATCACGACCTATATGCCGCCCACTGGCAAGCGGGTCATCGGCATGGCCATCGACCCTTCCGACACCAAGGAAATGTACGCCGCCATCGAGGTCGGCGGCTTGCTGGCCAGCCGCGACGGCGGCGAAAGCTGGGTCTCGATTATTGACGGCCCATACGTGCGTAACAACACCCTGGACCTGCACCAAGTCGAGGTCAGCGCCGCCGCTCCGGGCACCGTCCACATCGCCACCCAGACCGCCATGTTCCGCAGCAGGGACAGGGGCGTCCGGTGGGAACATGTGCAGGTGGATGAGATGTTCCCCGGCGGTTCCTACTGCCGAGATCTGCTGGTGGCTCCCGACGACCCCAAGACCATCTACCTGGCAGCCGGCGCCGGCGGCGGGGCCGCGCCTCCGGACACGGTCCAAGAGGGCGCCCTTTTCCGCAGCCGCGACGTGGGCGAGACCTGGGATAGGCTGGACCTGGGAGAGACCGTGCCGGGCCGCATGATGCAGATCGCCATTGACAGCGCCGCTCCGGACCACATCTACTGCGCGGCCTACAGCGGCGAGGTCTACAGCAGCTCCGACGGCGGCAGCAACTGGACTAAGAGCACGCTCCCAGCGGAGTCCTCCCGGTATCTGCACGTGTATCCCATGGTCTGCGGTTAGTCCTCCCGGCCTCGGTCAGAATAAAATCCGCCATAACTAAATCAGGCGTCTGGACATCGGGCAAAGAGCCCTAGAATCTCTTTGCCCTACACGCATGTTCATCCAACAGGAGACTGGCAGGAGACTGG
The DNA here is from genome assembly GCA_965237595.1 of Dehalococcoidia bacterium. Taxonomy (GTDB): domain Bacteria; phylum Chloroflexota; class Dehalococcoidia; order Lucifugimonadales; family UBA3495; genus UBA9611. Next base: position 8,410 of record CBDEFY010000005.1, read on the forward strand.
TTTGACAAGTTCTTCGATCGACCGGGCGACCTACAGCGTCGGCGAAAGCGCACTGGACCTCATGGTCTTGGAGAAGGCTGAGTTCCCGGAACCGTTCCAACGTCATCAGGTGATCCGGGAAGGAACCCTCGATAACGATACCCTGGCCCAGAACGGGTTTGAAGGAAGCACCGCCGAGCGTTTTAGGCAGGCCGGACGGGTGACCGGCGTCATGCGGGAGCTGGGACCCACGTCCAACATGGCCATGGCAGACGGGTTCGATTTCATGGCGGCATCGGTGGTCCACCTGTTCGACACCCCGGACTCGGTCCACGGGTGGATGCACGACATCTTTCTGAAGGACTTTGAAGACCGGGTCGGCGAGAGCGTGGGCCAGGGTCACCAATTGGTGTCGGCGACCCGTTTAGAACCCAGTGGATTCTTCGACGAGTCGGTGGGCCTCAGGGTTCTACAGGGCGGGGCCGACGGCCTGATATCCTCGACGGTGGTGGACTTCCGGGTGGGCCGCCTACTGGGGGTGGTCTTCATCGGCGTCGTCGGCGACCACGACCGCCTCGACCAAGTGATGCAGCTCGGCCAGACCCTGGAAAAACGCATGGTCAGAATAGTCTTGGGCTCGGGGTAGGGGGCTCAGGTTACAGCTGAATGGGTTCCACCTTAACGGTTCTTCTCGTTCTGGCCGACTCTATCATGGCCTCAGTGATCTGCACGGAATGGAGGCCATCGAGACCCGACGCGCGCGGCTCTTCGTCCAGGGATATGGCCTGGTTGAAGCCCTCAATCTGCCACTTGGCTAGGGCCAGTGGATCAGGTTCGTAGGAGACCGTGGTATTCACAGTCTCGCTAGTAACCTCCAGACTGCCTCCAAAGGCCGGCCTTGAGGAGTCCTTTAGCAAAACCCGCCCGTCACTGCCGTAGACCGTCACATCGTTCAAGGCGTCGGGCATCCGGTTCCCGCAGACCATCGTCCCGATGGCGCCACCACTGAACCTCAAGGACAAGGAGGCCAGATTCTCCAGCGGAGCGTCCACCGTTTGGCCGTCGGTTATGGCAGCAACTTCCACCACCGTCTGGCCCAGTATGAATTCCAGGCCATCCACACAATGAACACCGGAGCCGATCATGGTCCTGGAGTTCCCGACCAAGTCCGGAGTCTCCCACCATTCCCTTAATCCGGTGCGTAGTTCCCGCTCCACCTCTCCCCTGACGCCTGAGCCCAGCAGGCCCTGGACCAGTGATACCTCACCCAAGGCGCCCTCCCGAACCAGCCTGCTGGCCTCCACGTGGCCCGGATGGAACCGCAACTGAAATCCGACGCCCAACTTGACGCCATTGGCTCTGCAAGCCTTGATCATGTCCACGCAATCGTCCAGCGTGGTCGCCATTGGCTTTTCCACCAAGATATGCTTTGCGGCTTTGGCGGCCAATCGCGTGTGTGTAGCATGCAAATGGTTGGGGGAAGCTGTAAAGACGACGTCCACCCTGGAATCCGACAACAACGCCTCAATAGAGGTGTAGGCAGCCAGCGCGCCGTGCTTGCTTGCGAACGCGTCCGCCCGCTGTTGGTCTCTGCTGTAGGCCGCGATGATTTCTGTATCTTCTGCCAAGGCCGCGGCCGGCGCCACCCGGGAATCAGGATAATTCCCGGTACCGATGAATGCCCAACCTATCCCCAATCCAACACCCTCTAATTGATCCGTTTCATATCGTATTTAGCCGTTGACCGAGGCTAGCGGCCTGCTCCCACTTTCATGGTCGCCCCTTTGAGGAATCTGGTCACGTGGGGCAGTACCATTTCTCCGGCCCTGGAGGCTTGACCGTGGTCCAGACCGGGCAACGGCACAAATTCCGCGCCTGGTATCGCCTCTGCAGCTTCTTTGGAACCGTGATAGAACCCGTCGGCATCCCCGCAGTTAAGCAAGCAGGGTATGTCCAGTCCAGGCAGAAGTCCTTCCACGCCATCGGTTCCCCTAGGCGCAAGTGTCGCCGCGATCAAAGCCTCGGGGTCGTTTTCCAGAAGACGCTCTCTACGTCCAGGTTCCATGGGTCCCTCGTTGGCCTCGGTGTTTGCCACGTAGCTAGCCATTCCTTGGCGCAGCAAGTCAATCCGGTCTTGAGGCGGAGTATCGGTATTCGCGGTGTCCGCGCCCATCCCACCGATGATCAATGAGTGGAACCGGTCAAGTGCGTGCATCACGAGGCCGAACCCGGTGCGCCCGCCCATGGAATAGCCCATGTAGTGGGCCTTGTCCACGCCTGAGTCGTCCATCACCGCCAAGATGTCGCTCACCCGCAGCTTCGGGTCATAATCCTTTGGGTCGTGGGGTTTGTCGCTGCGGCCGTGCCCTCGGGCGTCCACCAGGATCAGCCGGTAGTCTTTTTGCAGCTCCTCTACGAAACCGTAGGCGTACCAGGTTTTCAGACTGTTGGTGAGCCCGTGTTGCAGCACTAGGGGAGGCCCGTCTCCCTCAACATGGTAGTGGATCTTTACGCCTGAGTTATCTACGTATGGCATTTCTCTTCTCCCGATATTAGCGTGATATTAGAAACCCGTAAACCGCCCGACTACCCTACCCCTCCCGTATCAGCCTTGCCGCTTCGTCGCCCATCTCCGAGGTCGAGGCGGCGCCGCCCAAGTCTGCCGTGAGGACGGTGCGCTGCTCCAGGCAGCGGGCCACGGCGTTGTTCACCCGCTGGGCCGCTTGCTGTTCGCCCAGGTGGTCCAGCATCATGGCCACGGCGGAGACCGTCGCCAGGGGATTGGCGATGCCTTTACCCATGATGTCGAAGGCCGCGCCGTGGACCGGGCTCGAATAGCGACGGATATTGTCGTTCCGGGTTGATGTTGGCGCTGGGCGCCAGGCCCATGCTGCCTGTCACCACCGCCGCGATGTCGGACAGGATGTCGGCGAAAAGATTGGAGGCCACCACCACGTCGAAAGCCTCGGGCCAGCGGACGAAGTCCATGCAGGCCCGGTCGACCAGCAGCGATTCGGTCTCGATCTGAGGGAACTCGGCCGCCACGTCCCGGAACACCTCGTCCCAGAAGACCATGCCAAAGGCTTGGGCGTTGGACTTGGTCACCGAGGTGACCTTGTTGCCCTTGTTGCGGCGCACGCAGAACTCAAACGCGGCGCGGATGATGCGCTCGGTTCCCCGGCGGGTGAAAATGTTGGTCTGGACCACCGTTTCGTGGGGGGTGCCGTTGTATAGCCGCCCGCCCACCGGTGCGTACTCGCCCTCGGTGTTCTCCCGGAAGATGACCATGTCTATGTCCCCGGCCTTCTTGCCAGCCAGGGGCGATACCACACCGGGATAGAGATAGGCCGGCCGGATGCACACCCCTTGGTCGAAGCCCCGCCGCATGGGCAGCAGCAAGCCGTGCAGGGTGATGTGATCGGGGATCTGAGGGTCTCCCACCGCGCCGAACAGGATGGCGTCGAAGCCCTTCAGGGTCTCGATGCCGTCGTCGGGCATGAGTTGTCCCGTCTCTCGGTAATATTCGGAGCCCCAGGGGAACTCGGTGAACTGAAAACTTGGCCCGCCCGTGACGCCGGCCACCGCTTCAAGGGCTTTCCTGCCTTCGGCGATGACCTCCAAGCCCACGCCATCGCCGGGAATCACCGCTAATTTGTACTCTGCCATTACGGTCCTTATTGAATTATCTGGTGATGATTGGGCGGGTGCGGATCAGACGTCCACCCGCTGCACACCGCCGCCCAACAACCGGAAATGGTACACCGAGTCGGCATCAGGGAAGGCCTCTTGGGCTTTGTGATAGGTCGACTTGCCCCGGCGCTCCCTGGCATCCAAGAGCACGCCCATGATGGTGCCGCTATGGCCGACATTGATTCCCACCGCACCCACCGACTCGGCGAACTCTTGCACTTCGGCCAGCCTTGGCTTGGCAAGGACGTTCTGACTGGCCTGGGCACTGATGCTGGCCCCTTGACCCACCAGAACGGGGTCCTGATTGGCGATACCCTGGCGCAACAGGCGCAGGGCTTCCGTGGTCTGCTGGTCAACCGCCTGCCAGCGTCCAAAGCGGTCGACCATGTTGAACTGCACGGTGTCCACGGTGCCGCCCAAGTCCAGGGCCACAATCTCCATGGGCGGCGGCGGGCCCAAGCTCTCGCGGATGATGCCGGCGCGGTGGTCGAAGAGGGCGACTCCAGGGATCATGATGCCGTCGGTGGGCTCGATTGACAGGGCGATCTGGGCAATCTGATAGGGCGTTAACTCTTGGCCCAGAGCCAGACCGGTGGCGGCGATGGCTGCGGCCAAGTCGGCGCTGCTGCTGGCCATGCCCTTGCCCCGGGGGATGGGGTTGTTGATGGTCAACCGAGCGCGGACCTTGGCATTTTTCAGCTGCGAAAGTGTGCGGCGAACGGCAGCGGCCGCCTTCCCACAGTCTTCGGGCGCTTCCACGCCTGGGCCGTCGGAATAGAGATCAACCTTGACCCGAGAGTAGAAGTCCACCGGACAGGTGACCAGGAAGTGGATCCCTTCAATCACACCCTGGGCCAGTTCACCGCAGACGCCTGGCGCACGGACAGTGGCGCTGCCCAAGAGCACAGCTCCGTTTTCGTCTGAGAAACTGCTATTCGAAGATAAGGCCAAGGGACTCTACTCCGGACCTGCCGGTTTGATTCGATTGGGCAGTCCCGCAACCACCAGAAACACCTCGGTGGCTGCGGCGGCAATCTTCTGGTTGACCATCCCCAAGATGTCTTGGAACCGGCGGCCCAACGGCTCGGGAGGGACCAAACTCAGTCCGACCTCGCTGCTAACCATGATGAACCCTTGGGATGACGCAGCCGCCAGTTGTATTAGTTTGTCCGTCTCAGCCATCACGGTTTGCTCAATACGGGACTTGGCCTCGCCCTGATGCTCCATCAGAAGATTGGCCACCCAGACGTCCAGCGAGTCGATAATCACGGTGCTTGGGCTGTCGGGGCCCTTCAACCGTGGTTCCAGTTTCTCCGCCAGTTTAGAGGGTTCCTCCAGGGTCGACCAGTTAGGCGGTCTGGACTCTTGGTGCCGGAGGATGCGCTCTTTCATCTCCTCGTCAGTCGCCAGACCGGTGGCCACGTACAGCGTCGACTGATCCCCGGGCTGATTGAATAACGCCACCCTGCTTTCAGCGAAAGCGCTCTTTCCAGATCTGACTCCCCCCAACACCAGACATAACTGGGAGGCCATTATGCCCTGGCCGCGTCGTATTCGCGGTTTAGCCCGGATACCCGGTAGATGAGGTCCATATCCATGCTGGAGCGGACCCAATCAGCCAATTTGTCGAACTCCCGGTCCAGGTCCGAGTCATAGATTGCATCCGGGAGGGCTACACCTTTTCGGCGGGCCAACTCCCCCAGCATGGCGCCCCTAAGCTCGGTGTTGTGGAACAGACCGTGGATATAGGTGCCCATCACGCTGCCCGACGCGTCCAAAGCCCCATCCAGAGCGTCGGCCTCGGTCACCGGTACATCCGCACGGTCCTCGATGCGAAATGGGGGAGAAAAACTTTCGCCCACGGTCCTTCCCATGTGTATCTCGTATCCGTGCACCGGCAACCCGGATGCGCCAGCCAATAGCCCTGTGGCCCCAACGACGCGGCCTTTTATTCTATGGGTCTCTTTGCTTCCTTGGAAGACAGTTGACAAGGGCAGCACCCCCAGGCCGTCCATCTCCGTGATGGACGATTCGACATGTCCGGGGTCACTGAGTTTGGTCCCCAGCATCTGATAGCCGCCACAGATCCCCACCACTGCGGCGCCGTTGCCGTGCAGTTCCTTTACAGCTTCGCTCAAACCCCGTTCATTCATCCAGGCCAGGTCGGGGATGGTGGTCTTGGTGCCGGGGATGATTACCAGGTCGGGACGGCCCAATTGAGCGGGAGAATCCACGTACCGCAGATCGACGCCGGGATGGCGGGCCAGTGGATCGAAATCGTCGAAGTTGGAGATGTGGGGAAGCTGGACCACCGCCACGTCCAATACCGACTGAGCCGCCGCTGTCGAAGCGCCGTCCAAGGCCACCGAGTCTTCTTCGGGGATGTGTATGTCGCGGAAGTAATGGACCAGCCCTGCCACGGGAATGCCGGTGCGCTCTTCCAGCCAAGTGATGCCGTCGGTGAGCAGGCTGGGGTCGCCCCGGAACTTGTTGATGATGAAGGCTTTGACTATCTCCCGTTCCTCGGGCTCCAAAAGCTCCAACGTGCCCACCAGAAACGCGAACACCCCGCCGCGGTCGATGTCGCCGCAGAGTAAGACGGGAGCGTTGGCGTAGCGAGCCACCCGCATGTTCACAATCTCGGTAGCCTTCAGGTTTATCTCGGCGGGGCTTCCGGCGCCCTCGGCGATGACGATATCAAAGTCGTTGCGCAGGCTGTCCAGCGAGGTGTGCACCGCCTCCCAAAGTTGGGGCTTGAGACCGAAGTAGTCTTTGACATTGGCCGACAGCATGGGGCGGCCCATCACAACCACCTGGGAGATGTGGTCGGCCTCGGGTTTCAGCAACACCGGGTTCATCTCCACCCGGGCCTCGACTCCGGCGGCGTCGGCCTGCACCGCCTGGGCGCGGCCTATCTCGCCGCCGTCGGCAGTCACATAGGAGTTGTTGGACATGTTCTGGGCTTTGAACGGCGCGACGCGGAACCCGTCCTGGCGGAATATGCGGCAGAAAGCCGACACCAGCACGCTCTTCCCCACGTGGGAGGCGGTGCCTTGGACCATCAATACCTGTCCTGTCATCGTAGGGAGGTAGCCTCCTTTATCCGGTCATACCTCGATTATTCCCCGGTGATTCCATCGAGATGGGATGTGTCGTTGAACAGCCGCAGGACCGCGTTGTCCTCGTAGGTCTCAACCATGGTCAGACCGCAGTTCCCGAACGCGAATGACCAGTTCCCTTCCAGGGGCATCCCCAGGAGTGAGACCATGCCGGCCCGGAGAGAACCGCCATGGCCGACCACCAGAACGGTCTCATCTAAATGACGGGCCTTGATCTCGCCAAAGATGCCCGCCATGCGTGCACTCACGCCGCGGGTGGTCTCCCCGCCCTCCGGCGCATAGTCCAGGTTTTTCTCCAGGTACCTGGGAAAGTCGCCGGGGAACTGGGACTGAATCTCGGGCAGGGTCAGCCCTTCAAAAGCCCCTTTATGGTACTCCCGAAGCCTGGGCGTTTCGTGTAGTACAACGTTCCGATTTTCCAGGGCAAGCTTGGCGGTCTCGGAAGCCCGCAGGAGGTCGCTGCAGTAGGCGGCGTTAATTGGCACCGAGGCGAGGCGCTTCGCGAGCAACCGCGCCTCCTCAGTGCCTTTGTCCGAGAGCCCGATATCGGTGTGTCCTTGGATCCGTCCCTGGGTGTTCCAGCCAGTCTTGCCGTGACGGACGATTAAAAGCATGCCCATTCTGGTGGATATTCTAAACATCACGCACTTGAAAGTACACCGATGAGTGTAAGTTAATGTCGTCGAGATGTCTTGGCATACAACATATTGATGAAGCTAATAGCCTCAGTAGTCGCCATAATTTAAGGAATTGGCATACTATATGTTGACATGTCCTGATATCCAAGCTACAATATCTCGATCGTATCGATGGGAGGTGCGTGTATGGAAGCCTACTGTGTAAAGTGTAGGAGCAAACGCGAAATCAGGAATCCCCAGAAAATCACGATGAAGAATGGGAAACCTGCCACTCAGGGCACATGCCCGTCCTGTGGCACCAAGGTGTTTCGCATCGGGGCCGCTTAACAGCGGCCCTCGGCCTTTTTCTTCGCTGATTGCGGGCGGCGTACCGGCAATCCGGTTGCTGTTTACTGGCCGCCAAACCCTCGCCTGATTACCGAGATCAAAGCCTGTGGCAGCCACCCATGTGGGGTAGCTGTTGACAGTGGTTGCTGATTGGCTTGGTTGTTGCCTGCCTTGATTTTGTGTGATGTTGATTTAGCAGAGGCGCTTAGTTGCGGAGTTCCCGCGACCTGGATGTGCACTTTGGTCTGAATATGCCCCTGCGCCTGATGGTGCAGGTACGGTAAATAATCGCATCGTGGCCGGAGGACCCTCCCCTCCGGCCACAGGTTTTATACGCCCCCTTTTTTATGCCCCCTTTCCCTCTCCCCCATTATCCCTTTAGACCAGGCCGGTCTGATTTGCCTCTTCCTGTGCTATTATGGCGGCTCACGCCGCCAAGCTGCTTCTCAAGCGTGATTTTATCCAATGCTACCTGTCGGTGCCACCCGTCGGCCGGAGAAGACATGACACAGCCAGCAACCTGGCAAGACATCCTGCAGAAAGACGCTCCAGAGCTTTTCAAAGTGGTGAACGGCGCCCGCGAATCGGTGCTGACTGAAGGAGCCCTTTCGCTTAAGGTAAAAACCCTGATGACCATGCTCTGCGACGCCCTGTTGGCGCATCCCGACGGCGTGGCCAACATCGCCAACCGGGCCCGGGCGGCAGGTGCGACCGAGGAAGAGATTGCTGAGACCGTGGGCGTGGCCTTTCTATTCGGAGGCATGCCAGCCCTAGTCACCGGCGCCAACGCATTCAACCGATAGGGGTTAGGGGATATTCAAGAGGTCCCTTCCCCAGCATGAACCGGCCAATGTACTGGAGGTGCATGATATGGCGCAGGCCGAGCCCATCGTGTTCTTCAATGGCGAACTGAAGCCTGAGTCCCAGGTGGGTATCTCCATCCGGGACCGCGGCTACCTGTACGGGGACGCGGTCTTCGACGCCGCCCGCACCTTCAATGGGACTCCGTTCCGGCTGACGCAGCATGTGCACCGGTCGTACGACTCGCTGCGCTACCTGCGCATCGACCCCGAAATGGAACCTCCAGAGATGGAGGACTGGTCGCGGCAGGTGGTTGAGCACAATTATCGGCTTCTCCCGCCCGGCCAAGACATGTGGGTCATGCAACGCATCAGCCGGGGAATCGAGCCCATCCTGCCCGGCGACGAGATGCGGCCCACGGTATTGATTGAGACCCACCCCATCCCCTTTGCCCGGCGGGCCTCCCTATACAGAGACGGTGCGGCAATCATCACCCCTTCGGTGCCCAGAGTGCCACCCCGGTTCATGAGCCCCCGGGCCAAGACCCACAACTATCTGAACCTGATCCTGGGCGAACTGGAGGCCCAGGCCAGCGACCCGGACGGCTGGGCGGTGTTATTGGACGAGGCGGGCAACGTCACCGAGGGCCGGGGCTCAAACATATTCCTGGTGAAAGACGGGACCGTCGCCACGCCCAAGGGGCAATATGTGCTTGAGGGTATCACCAGGGGCGTAACCATGGACTTGGCCACAGGCCTGGACCTGCCGGTTGAAGAAAGGGACTTGGACCTATATGACGCCTACACCGCCGACGAGGCGTTCTTGACTTCGACCAGCCTGTGCATCTGCCCCATATCCTCGGTGAACGGCACCCCTGTTGCGGGCGGGAACGCACCAGGTGTCATCACCCGCCGACTGATGGATGCGTTCAGCGATCTGGCCGGGATGGACTTCGAGGGGCAGTATCTGGCCCACCTGGATTGATAACCCGTAGGGGCACGGCAGTGCCGTGCCCCTACGCCAGCAAAATTACATCCATACATGGAGACAGTGCGCTATGTCCGACCAAATCGCCAACATCACCGACTCGCCGGCAGAGAAGCTGGCCGGAAATTTTGGCTTCACTGAAGGTCCCCTGTGGCACCCGGACGGTTATTGGCTCTTTGTCGATATCCGGAAGTTGCAGATACATAAGATGTCGCCCAGCGGCCAGTTGGAGGTTTTCCGTGAACCCAGCGGCGGGTCCAACGGCCTGACCTTCGACAAACAGGGCAACCTGATTATGTGCGAGGGAGAGAACCGGCAGGTGACACGCCGTGAGGCGGACGGCACGTATAAGCCCATCGCCACCCACTTGGACGGCAAGCGGATCAACCGCCCGAATGACGTGGTTGGCCGTTCCGACGGCACCCTCTACTTCACAGATCCCAGTGGACGGCTGACCGATGAAGAGAGGGAGTTGGACTTCAGCGGTGTGCACCGCATCAGCCCCGACGGCACTCACTCAGTGGCCACCGCCGAGACCGAGTACCCCAACGGGCTGGCCTTCTCTCCAGACGAGCGCATATTATTTGTGGCCATCACCCGCCGGGACGCCCGCTGCCTGGAAGAGAAAGAGAAGAAGCAGGTGTGCGAGCATCAACTGATTCGTGCCTTTGACGTGGCCGCCAATGGCAGCCTAAGCAACAGCCGGGTCTTCGCCACCATGTATTCCGCCGAGGACGGCGTTCCCGACGGCATGAAGGTGGACCAAGAAGGCCGCATCTACTGCACCGGCTCCGAAGGCTGCTGGGTGTTCGACGCCTCGGGCAACCACCTGGGCATCATCCGCCTGCCGGAGATCCCCGCCAATTGCGCCTGGGGAGGAACGGATAACCGCACTATGCTATTCACCGCCCGCACCTCGGTCTTCAGCATGCGCATGAAGACCCCCGGGACAGTCATTCCCCGAGGCTAAGACCAGCCAGAAACCTAAAGGAACGCAATGCCCGGTTATGACGCAGTAGTCATCGGTGTCGGTGGCATGGGCAGCGCCGCCGTCTACCACCTGGCCATGCGGGGGTTGAAAGTGCTGGGGCTGGAGCAGTACGACATCCCCCATGAACTGGGGTCCTCCCATGGCTACTCCCGGATGATTCGCTACACCCTACAGGAGCATCCCTCCTACGTGCCTCTGGTACGCCGCGCCTATGAGCTGTGGCACCAACTGGAGAAAGTCTCCAGGGAGCAGCTGGTGGTCACCACCGGCTCGGTCCGCGCCGGCCCACCGGAAAGCCCCTACTTTCAAAACGCGATGAAGGCCTGCGACCTCCACGACATCCCTTACGAGATATTGACCGGCCTGGAGACAAACAAGCGGTTTCCCGGCTACCAGTTCCCAGAGGAGATTTCTTCGATCTACCAGGCCGATGGCGGCTTCCTGCTTCCGGAGCGCTGCATCGTGGACCACGTCCGGGCCGCCCAGGAAGTGGGGGCCGAGGTCCACAGCCAGGAGACGGTGCTGGACTGGGAACCCCAAGGCGAAGGAGTGAGGGTCCGCACCAACCGGGAAACCTATACCGCCGAGAGATTGGTGGTCACGGCCGGAGCCTGGGCCGCCAAGCTGGCCCCCCAGGTGGCGAAGTACGTCGTGCCCGAACGTCAGGTGCTGGGCTGGTTTCAACCGGAGCGTCCCGATTTGTTCCTCCCTGAATCTTTCCCAGTCTTCGGAGTTTTGGCCGAGGAGGGACACTACTACGGTTTTCCCAGCTACAGCGTGCCCGGGTTCAAGATCGGCCGCTCTCACCATCTTCAACAGCAGGTGGACCCGGACAACATGGACCGTGAGGTGCACGCCAAAGACGAAGAGGTCCTGCGCCAGTTCACCAGCCGCTATTTCCCTCTGGCCGCAGGGCCGGTACTGAGCCTCAAGACCTGCATCTTTACCAACACCCCGGACGAGCACTTCATCATCGACGCGCTACCGTCCCATCCCCAGGTGTCGGTGGCTGCTGGGTTCTCAGGCCACGGATTCAAGTTCGCCAGCGTTATTGGCGAGATAATGGCCGACCTGGCCCAAAACGGTGAGACGGGCCACGACATTAGCCTATTCCGACTGGACAGATTCGCTCCTTAATCAGCCGAGTGGCGTATTTTGGCCACCCACCGGTGGTGGGGCGTGCTTGTGAGCGAATCACCGCCGGTGATATGCTGGGCTTGCCCGCACCAATCTTAACGGTCTCCAGACCCCCTGCCGGAACGCATTTAAACCAATGGACCATCTGACCATTCACGAGACTCCAAACAAGAAGCTGGACAGCCTGATAATCGTGTTCAGCGGCTGGGCCGACGCGGCAGAGGGCGCGACCAGCGCCATTAAATTCCTGCAGCGGAAGCTCCACGCCAAGAAATTCGCGGACATCGACCCAGAAGAGTTCTACGACTTCTCCCAGACGCGTCCCTACACCTCGCGCACCAGAGACGGGAAACGCCGTATCAACTGGCCGTCCAACGAGTTTTCTTACCTAACCGATCCCAGCGGCGAGTCAGGGATAATGGTGTTCGTGGGCGTTGAGCCAAACCTAAAGTGGCGCACATTCTCCAAGACGGTGGCAAAGGTGGCCAGGGACCACGGCGTGGAATCTGTGATTCACATCGGAGCGCTGTTGGACGCAGTCCCTCACACGCGCCCGGTCAAACTAAGCGGCACCACCAGTCAACCCAAGCTCGATGAGTTCCTGAAGAGTCAAGGCATTCGATCGTCAAACTACCAAGGCCCCACAGGCATAAGCGCTTCCGTCATGGAAGCCTGTATCAACCAAGGGATGGAATACACATCCATCTGGGGGCACACATCCCACTACCTGCAGGCGGCGCCCAATTACCAGGTGGGCTCCATTCTGTTGCAGATCTTGGTAAAGCTCTTGAATCTGCCCCTGGACCCGACTGAACTGAAGTCAGCAGCCGACACCTTTAATGTAGAAGTAGCCAAGGCAGTTGCCAGGGACGAGCAGATTAGCTCTTATGTCGCCAAACTGGAAGGCCAGTACGACGAAGCAGTTGCCGCCATCGAGATTCCAGACCCGGCCGAACTGGTCCGCGACTTGGAGCAGTTCCTTCGGGGCGAACAGCGCCGTCCGCCCACCGACCCGTCCGCCTAGGTTCAGGCCCCGGCGTCCCTCCAGCTACAACCCAAATGCTGCTGTTTTGACGAAATCGGCCAGCCGAAGCTGTAAGATAGTAGCTGTGATTTAGGTTCAACCAGGCACAATCCGATAACTATTGGTGCGTCGGACCAGCCTACGTGTTGACTTGCGAATGCCGATAGTATATATCTGGTTGGCGATTTGGGCGGCCGAGAGTCAGCCCCCTCCCCACATTCGCGCCGGTAACAAGTGGATAGAAATCCCGCCCACGGCACAAAAATCCGTGCTCAAGGACCTGCAGGCCGAATACAAGGTAGCCTTCACGCTCATCGCCCAAGACCTGGCCACGGTGCGCTATATGTGCACCTGGGTGGCGGTAATGTACCTGGGGCAGATTGTGGAGCTTGCGCCGGTGCAGGAGCTGTTCACCAACCCGTCCCACCCGTACACTAAAGCCCTGATGTCGGCGGCTTTGCCGTCCCATCCCGACATGGAACAGGAGGAGATAATCCTCCAGGGTGAGGTCCCCTCGCCCCTCAATCCACCGGCGGGCTGCTACTTCCACCCCCGATGCCCTGCGGCCATGGACCATCGCGCCGTAGATAAGCCGGTGGTCAAAGATATTGAGCCCGGGCACACGCTTTCGTGCCACCTGTTTTAGCCTTCCCAGCATCAGATTAGCAACGTAGATCCGGGAGGCTAAGCCTCCCGGGTTTTTATTATTAATGGGGCGGGTGCTAAAATCTGCAGCGGCGTCAGCCCGATAGTCCACTTCGAGCTGCCGCGTCTTAATTTTGAATCGACTAGAGACGATGCCCAAGACCAGCGTTAGAAAAAGGGCTCCCAGGACCAAAAGCAAGGCTGAGATCGCTCGGACCATCAAGTTGATGACCGAGCAATACGGTCCATTCTCCGCCGAGCCACGCCTGCCGCCCATGGATGAGATGGTGTTCACCATCCTTTCCCAGCACACCTCTGACATCAACTCCAGCCGTGCCTTCCGGCGGTTGATGGACCGCTTCGGCACGCTGGAAGAGGTTGCGGTGGCCGAGATCGCTGAAATCGAGAAGGCCATAGCGCCTGGAGGTCTGGCCAAGATAAAGGCGCCCCGCATCAAGTTGGTCCTGAACAAAGTGCTGGAGCTGAACGGCTCGCTAGACCTGTCGTTCCTCCGAGAGATGCCTCTGAACGAGGCCAAGGCCTGGCTCCGGCAGTTGCCCGGCATCGGCCCAAAGTCGGCCGGAATCGTGCTAAGCTTCTCCCTGGGCATGCCGGCCATGGCCATCGACACTCACATCTACCGGGTGTGCCAGCGCCTGGGGGTCATCGGCCCCAAGGTGAGCGCAGACAAGGCCCACGACATACTGGAAGCCAAAGTCGATCCTGAGGAAGTATTCAACTTCCACGTTTCGTACATCAACCACGGCCGCCAGGTGTGCCGGGCCCAACGGCCCATGTGTCCCGGATGCGTGGTTGGAGGCCTCTGTCCGTCCAGAAAGAAGTTCATGACCAAACCAGAGCTGGCCGAATTGGCCGCCGCCGAAGAGCGGACCCTGGCGGGAACCGGAAGGTCTGCCATGCCTCACGTCCCCCGGACCGAAGCCCACCCGTGCTAAGCACGATCAAAAAAGAGTAAGCGACATGAAAGTAGGGATCATCAACATTACCGGTTACGCGGGCAGCGAGTTGGCCCGTATCCTGTACCGTCACCCGGAGGTGGAAGTGACTTCGGTCACGGGCAGAAGCGCCGCTGGCCAGCAGTTGAACGATGTTTTTCCCCACTTGTCCGCCATGGACCTGACCATTGAGGCGGAACTGAGCGGCAGCCTGGACCTGGTGTTCTCGGCCCTGCCCCACAAGGCCAGCGCCGAGGCGTGCATCCCGGTGCTGGAACAGGGCGTGAAGGTGGTCGACATCAGTGCCGACTTTCGCTTGAAGCAGGCCGACGAATACGAAGAATGGTATGGCGTTGCTCACCAGGACCCCACTTACCTTGAGGAGGCCGTCTACGGTCTCACCGAGTTGCACCGCGAGGACGTCAAGCCGGCCCGATTGGTCGCCAACCCGGGTTGTTACCCCACCAGCGCCATCTTGGGCTTGGCCCCGGCCGTTTCCCAGGGTGTCATTACCCAAGACATCATCGTGGACAGCAAATCGGGGGTGTCGGGCGGAGGCCGGAGCCTAACTTTGACCAACCACTTCTCCGAGGTCAACGAGAACGTCTTTGCCTACGCGCTTAACGGCCACCGGCACCTGCCGGAGATTACACAGGAGCTAACTCCGTTGGCCGGAAAACCGCTGAACCTGACCTTCCTGACCCACCTGATTCCCATGACCCGGGGCATACTCAGTTCCTGCTACGCCACCTTGACCGACGCGGAGGAATGGACCGGCGACGAAGGCAAGAAGAAAATCATGGACCTGTACCGGGACTACTATGCCGACGACCCTTTCGTGCAGGTAGTGCCCGCCTCTCCCCAGACCAAGCACACCCTGGGCAACAACCTGTGCCTCGTCCACCCGGTGATCGACGAGCGCACTGGACGGTTGATTGTCATCAGCTGTCTGGACAACTTGGTGAAAGGGGCCGCCGGCCAGGCCGTGCAGAACATGAACGTCATGTGCGGCTTCCCCGAAGAAACGTCCCTGGAAGCGCTGGCGGTTTACCCGTAGCCATCAGCTATCAGCCGTCAGCCGGGTTCCTACCAATGGCATCCTGGCTATAGTAGAATACGCCTGTGCCCCGGTCGTCTAGCCCGGTCTAGGACGCCACCCTTTCAAGGTGGAGATCATGGGATCGAAGCCCATCCGGGGTACCAAAGCAGCTAAAACACGTTCAAAATCGGCCGATAGGTTTGGGGGCTGCACGATGAATGAACGACAAAGAGCTTTCTGATCTAGACCTTCTGCATGATCTACACCCTGGTTTAGCGCAATTCATCAGTGACCTACGCCGTGATTTAGAGATTTTCGATGGCTCTAAGGTGGGGTCCGGCACTCCGCCGGTTCGGCCCCGTATACATGAACATCAACTGACCGACAATTTTGCCTTGACACCTGGCTTGGGGCAATATACCATCGCCGCACAGTCGGGAGGACGGTGGTGATGGAAAGAGATTGCCTGTTTGCCCTCGGGCAACGGGCTTTTTTTACTCCTGATTCGGCGACCACGATTGTTCTACGGGACATCGACAGCGCACAATAATCTGCTTTTTCCAACCCGTAATAAGTTTTGGCATTCGATTGGACAGAATTCGAGGACCTGATATCACTAAATGAACGTGTGAAAATGGTCCTGCAAGAGGCCCGGGAAAATGGCACATGCCCCGAATGCGGTACTCAAGTGGTGTCTGGTGTAGGGTCCGGCAATGTGGAGGAGGGAGTGTTTTGCACTTTAAGGAGTGTTATTCCGGATTTAGGCTGAAGATGATACAAAGATTTAATCCACCAGGTCGCAACTGAGTCAATCATGTTCGATGCAATTAACGAAATCGAGAACGGCGGAATCTTGACAGCCCATTGGTTAAGACAGGCCGCTCAAGACAACATTATTTACAGCGACATATACAAGATTCAGGAGCAAAATTTTCAACCGGCGAGCCTCGACCTCAGCCTGGGTGAGACAGCGTATAGCCTTCAGTGCAGCTTTTTGCCCTATGCGGGCAGCGTCGAAGGCCAGTTGCAACGGCTTAAGATCGGTGACATCGATATTGGCGACGGGGCTGTCTTGGAGAAAAACCGTCCTTACTTGATTCCGCTACTCGAGGAACTCCGGCTACCCAATGGTATTCGTGCCAGAACTAACCCAAAAAGTTCGACGGGAAGGCTCGACATCTTCACTAGAGTCATCACCGACGAAAACGACCGCTTTGACGACATCTCTAGATGGCTATAAAGGACGTATGTTTCTGGAGGTGTTTTCGAGGTCGTTTGCTATCAAGGTGCAAACAAGATTCTCCTTTGAACCAGCTTCGTTTGTTCAAAGGAGAATCGGAATGCGAACTTGGGGAGCTCAAACAGGTACACGAAACCAAACCGATAGTATTTGAAAAGGACGGTCAACTAGGAAATCTGACGCAGCCGAATGAAGACAACACCCTTGGGCTTAGTATTGATCTTATCGGTACATACCGGGGGATAGGTTACAGAGCGAAAAAGAACAGCGCCCTCCTCGACTTGTCGCGGACAGATCACTATGCTGCGGGGGATTTTTGGGAGCCTGTTTTTCCTGACGAAGATTCCCCACTTATTTTGGAACCAGAGGAATTTTACTTGTTGTCGTCTACCGAACGAGTATCAATTCCACCTGAATATGCGGCCGAGATGACCGCGTATGAAACGTCAAGTGGCGAACTTCGCACCCATTATGCCGGTTTTTTCGATCCTGGATTCGGCTACGGTGAAGATGGCCGACTTACCGGGGTCCAGCCTGTCTTAGAGGTTAGGGCACATGATGTCCCGTTCATGATTGGGCCAGGCCAAAAAGTCTGCACCCTGACGTTCCAGCGTATGCTCGAAACACCCAAAGTGAGGTGGACCCGGAAATTCGGACAGGTGGTTAAGTGAGAGTTCTGCTCCTAAAATAGCCACAGCTGTTGCTGTGAGGGAGGAGTGGGACATGTCAAAAGAGCGGAGGAAGCACAGCCCAACATTCAAGGCCAAGGTGGCCCTGGAAGCGGTGAAGGGTGAAGAGACGGTGGCCCAACTGGCCGCCCGCTACGAGGTCCATCCCGGGCAGATCCAGGCCTGGAAGAAGTCCTTGTTGGAAGGAGCGGTCGGCGTCTTTGGTGGGAACCAAGACAAACGCCAGAAGAGCGATGCGGTCCTTGTTGCCCGGCTCTATCAGCAGATCGGCCAACTGAAGGTTGAGCGGGATTTCTTGGCGGAGAGGCTCGGTCCATGAGCCGGGAGCGGCGGCGGGAGATGGTGGACCGGCGGCACCCAGCCTTGTCCACAGTGAGACAGTGCGCCTTACTGAGCATCAGCAGGTCCAGCCTAAACTACCGGCGCAAGGGGACTTGCTTGGAGAACCTGACCGTGATGAAGGCGATGGACCACCAGTACCTAAGTACCCCCTTCTACGGGTCGCGGCGCATGAGGGTCTGGCTGGGCACTCAAGGTCACAGGGTGAACCGGAAGCGGGTCCAGCGTCTGATGCGGACCATGGGACTACGTGCCATCTACCGGTGGCCCCGGACCAGCAAGCCGGGGCCAGGGCACAAGGTGTATCCCTACCTCCTGAGCGGCATGGAGATCACCAGACCAAATCAGGTGTGGGCCGCCGACATCACCTACATCCCCATGGCCAAGGGTTTCTTATACCTGGTGGCCATCATGGATTGGTACACGCGGTACGTGGTGGCCTGGCGTCTTTCCAACACCTTGGATGCTGATTTCTGTGTCGAGACATTGGAGGAAGCGCTTGGCAAGGGGAAGCCAGAGGTCTTCAACACCGACCAGGGCAGCCAGTTCACCGGCGAAGCCTTCACCGGTCTCCTAGAGCAGCACGGAGTGAGAATCAGCATGGACGGGAAGGGACGCTACACCGACAACATCTTGTTGGAGCGGCTGTGGCGCACGGTTAAGTACGAGGAGGTCTACCTGAAAGCCTACTCCAACGGGCGAGAAGCCAAGGCCGGGCTTGACGCATACTTCAGCTTCTACAACAACCAAAGACCCCACCAGGCCTTGGGCTACCGGACACCGGCTGAGGTGTTCAAAGGAGACTTGGCGCCATCAGATGAACGGTCAATCAATGGGAAACGGGCACCGAACGGAGCGTTCTCAGACCTTGGAAAGACGGCGGAACTCCCACTTAGTTTTGCACCAAACCTGTCCAACTGATTGGGTCCACCTCAAAGAGTGGTACGGACCTAAGGTGGGCTCATCGTATCAAGAGGCGGGGCGGATATTGAGTAAGCACTTCTCCCCGAAACTTACGACTCGTCAGCTGTCGATGTTCGAAGGTCGGATGGGTTAGCCTTTCCAGTCCGGAGTTGATATAAACCCCAAAGAACCTCGCGGCCTGAACCGCGGGGCTCTTTGAATTTGGGGGACCTGACTTGACCTGGCAAGAGTTTGCGCGGCAAGACCCTGAACTGGCCGCTTTGGGCCAAGAGCGGCTGGACCGCAATGGGTTGGTTATGCTGGCCACTCTGCGGAAGAACGGGTGGCCTCGAATATCGCCGGTGGAGCCGCTGTTCTTCAACGGCCAGCTTTACCTGGGCATGATGTGGCAATCCATGAAGGCGCTGGACCTGCTGCGGGACCCTCGCTGCTCCATCCACAACGCAGTCTCGGACCGTCAAGCCACAGAGGGAGAGTTCAAGGTCTACGGCCGCGCCCTGGACATCACGAATCCCGGCGAACGTCAGAGATACGTGGAGGCTTTATTCCAAAAGATTGGCTTCCAACCCGAGGGGCATGAATTCCACTGCTTCGCCATCGACATCGAAAGCGCCGCAGCCAATACCCTGGTAGGTGAAGAGTTCCAGCACCAGGTCTGGAAGGCCGGTTAAGAGCCTTGCTCCGCCTCCGCAGCCCGCAATTCCCAGGTGGCCCGGGGCAGGAAGTTATGTCTTCTGGCGACCGGTTCTTGTCCCTTTTCCAAGCAGCATGCTATGATTGCCTCAGCCTCAAATTCCGGCCTAAAACTACGGCCGGAATCCCTGTTCCCAGGCTCGAGACTCATATTTGAGCAGCCAACAGGACCGTCAGGTCTACCTATCCGTGGATGAGCCCTTCACCGGCAGTATCCTCTGCGATATTCTGGGAGATATTCCGGGTACGTCTACCGAGGATTGGTTGACAGAGATAGCGAAGGCGGCTCTGGATGTAGCGCTGGGCGGGACGGAGGCGGCGCAGATGAGCCTGCTCATTAGCAACGATGACACTGTCCGCGGCCTGAACGCCCGGTTTCGGGGACTGGACGAAGTGACTGACGTGTTGTCTTTCTCGGGGGACCACTCTGGCCATTGGGAAGGCGAAGCAGAACCACCCGAGGACACCGGCGGGTTCGATTTCGTCATGCCGCCCGGCGAGCCTTCACCGTTGGGTGAGGTGATTGTGTCCTACCCTCAGGCGCAACGTCAGGCAGACGAGCGGGGCGTTCCCCTTGAACATGAGTTAGCCCTTCTGGTAGTACATGGAGTGCTGCACCTGACCGGCCACGACCACCTGGAACCCGAAGAAACGGCGCTGATGCAGTCTAAAGAACGGACAGCCCTGGCAGCACTCAATATCCCAGGCTAAACACGGGCTAAACACGCACTAAACACGATGGAGACCCACCTGTCATGACCGGCCAGGCCACAACCGATCCGGCCGCCGCCGCCCAGGTCTTCTACCGCAAGTGGCGGCCTTCCAGCTTCAGCCAGTTGGTGGGGCAAGAACACGTCTCCACCACGCTGCGCCAGGCCATCAGGCAAGGCCGGGTCTCCCACTCCTACCTATTCTGCGGTCCCAGAGGCAGCGGCAAGACCACCACCGCCCGGATCGTCGCCAAAGCCGTCAACTGCCTGGACATTCAGGACGGCGACCCGTGCAACGCCTGTGCGATCTGTCAATCAATCAACAGCGGCCAGTTCATGGACATCATCGAACTCGACGCCGCCAGCAACCGGGGCATCGACGAGATACGGGACATCCGGGAGAAGGTGAACTTCGCCCCGGCCCAGGGCAAGCGCAAGGTCTACATCATCGACGAAGCCCACATGCTGACCGACGCGGCCTCCAACGCCTTTCTAAAAACCCTGGAAGAGCCGCCGGCCCACGTCATCTTCGTTCTCTGCACCACCGAAGCCCACCGAATCCTGCCGACGATCATCTCCCGGTGCCAGCGCTTCGACTTCCGCCGGATTGGCTCGGAGTTGATCTACAACCGCCTAGCCGACATCACCGAGGCCGAAGGGGTGAATGTCGAACCCGAGGCCCTGCGCCTGGTGGCCCGCCACGCCTCCGGCAGTCTGCGGGACGCCGAAAACCTATTGGAACAACTGGTTGTCTCCTCATCCGACGGCGTCACGCTGAAGCAGGTCGAGGAGCTATTGGGCCTGGACAACGGCGAAAGCGCCTTGGAATTGGTTAAATACCTGCTCATGGGCAACACGTCGGCCGCGCTGTCGGCTGTGAACCGGGCCGCCTGGGGCGCCACTGACCTGCGTCAACTGCACAAACAGACCATAGAATTGCTACGGGCTGTGATGCACCTGCAATGGGGCTCAGAAGATGCTGTGGACCTTCCTGACGATGTTACCGCCCAACTCAAGGAATTGGTGGGCAACCTCCCACCCTGGCGAATCGTTAGAGGACTGAAGATCTGGGGCGATGTCAACATGCGCTACGATGCGCCGTCCACCCTGCCCTTGGAATTGGCCGTGGTGGAGATCTGCGAGGATACGGCCCCGCCGGCTGCACAACCTCCTTCGGCCGCACGGTCCGCAGCCCCGGCCCAACAAAGCCGCGCGCCTCGTGGCGGGGCACCGCCTCCACAGCGCGGAGCGCCAGATGCGGGACGGCCTGCTGCGGCAAGGCCTCCAGCCAGGGCGCCGGAACAGGCTTCCGGGCAACGGCGGACTGCCCCAGACCCCGCGCCCGTTTCCGAACTTGGCGCCCAGTGGCTGGTGGCGGTTAAAGTGTTGGCACGTCACAAGGGCAAGAAATATAACCTGGGAGCCCTGCTTCGAGACTGCAAGGCCAACGCTGTCTCTTTGGAGGGCAACACCTTAGTGTTGGGCTTTTCCAATAAGGCCAACCTGGAACGGATGCAAGAGGAGATGGAAGACCCAGGTTCCCGCCGCCAAGTGACCGAGGCCGTCACCAAATCGTTCGGGGCGACCTACGAGCTCCGCCTCACCCTGGCCAACGGAAACGGGGCCACCGCCAACACGGTGAAGACCGCACAACAGAGTTCTCTGGTCCGCACGGCCTTGGGGATGGGCGCTAGAGTCCTAGAGGAGATTGAAGAATGAACCGTAACATGATGCGTCAGGCGCAGAAACAACTGGCCCAACTTCAGAAAATCCAGGATGAGCTGGAGACCCTTACCGTTGAGGGCAGCGCCGGCGGCGGCGCGGTGAAGGTGGTCATGACCGGCAAGCAGATCGTGGAGTCGGTGACCATCGAACCCGAGGCCGCGGAAGAGGTTGACCTGCTCCAGGACATGGTGCTGGCCGCGGTGAACGACGCATCCTCCAAAGCCCAGGAACTGGCCGCCCAGAAGATGAGCGTGGTCACCGGCGGCATGAACATCCCGGGATTCTCCTAGGGTCGGGGCAGTCGAAGAGTTGGCCAACGATATGGTCGCAATGACACCCAGGGAAGCGTTGGGCATTATGGAGCCCACGTTGGAGCCCGAAAAGGCTCTCACGAAGGAACAACTAGTCGCTCTCGATGCTTCGCCCAAGACGTTGGCGAAAAAAATTCGGGATGGTACCGCCAGCGTTGAAAAGGTAGAAAACTACCTGAACAAGCAGCTAGAGATTCCACCGGAACTTAGGGATTCTCTGTTGGGATTCTTACTGGCTCAGAAGGCCCGTTTGTCGCTGCGCGAAGATCGTGCCAAGGAAGCTGCTGAATACGCCCAACGAGCCCTCGTCCATGATGATGGATCTCCGGCAAATTGGCTGGCACAGGGAGCCGTCCTGTTATGGCTGGAGCGGTTTGACGAAGCTACGGCATCTTTTGAATCGGCGTTCCTATCCCGCAAGAGGTTCGGTACCCAAGTTAGGAAGCATCTGCCGACGCTTCTTAAGTCTTGGAGCGGCTGCGCCCTGCTTCACGGCTTGTCAGGCATATTGCGCCAAGACGTGACCACAGCCCAGAAGGCCGTCAAAGAATACCTACACGTTCTGAACGAATCCAGATCCGTAGCTTTGGAAAGCGCGATCATGGTTCCAGTAAGTACAGCAACTAAAGACAATGTCCCTCCTGAACTCCAAGCTGCGATAGACGAGCTAGCACTCATGGTAAGACTCTTATCGATTGAAGACCCGTTTGACGGTTGGAGGGAACTTTCCAAGGAAGTTAGCAAAGTGTGGCCAGAAGGCATCTCTGCGGTAGATGCGATTCGCGAGCAACGCGCATAAGAGAAAATGGAGCAATTTGTTGTCGACACGAATATATTGGTAGCTTCATTCAATGAATCTGACTCGCTACAACCACAATCCCAACCGTACATCGAGGGGTTGGAAAACGGAAGCTATATATTTCACCTACCAATGTTGGTCATCGCCGAATTAATTGGCACGATGAGCAGAATGCCGACCGCCAATCGGCTCGCACTATTGGCTAGGACTAACCAAAGTCTAATAGAATGGGAGCGATCTGGGAAAATCTCGCTTTATCCCCTTGACCAAGAGCGCCTCGAACTTTCCCTAACAATTGCCCAGCGAGACCGTCTGAAAGGCGCAGATTCAGTGGTCGCCGCTCTCGCCGAAGAACTGGGAATGCCTCTCAAGACTTTCGATGGAGAGATTCTCGCCCGGTTCTCGCAGGCCTCGACATGAGCGACGAACACGTCCCCGGCGCAGCCCCTTCTCTGGCCCGGTTGGTGCAGGAACTTAACCGGCTTCCGGGCATCGGACCCAAGAGTGCCCAGCGCCTTGCCTACCACATCATCCGGCTACCCGACGAAGAGGCCTATGCCCTGGCCGATGCAGTGACCGCCGTCAAGCAGAACATCGTCTTCTGCGAGGAGTGCCAGAACCTGACCGACGCCTCCCCCTGCTCAATCTGTTCCGACCCTCGCCGCGACCGGTCCATCCTCTGCGTGGTGGAGGAACCATTGGACGTGCTGGCCATGGAGCGCACCCGCAGCTATCGCGGCCTGTACCACGTCCTCCACGGCGTAATCTCACCCATCAACGGCATCGGGCCCGACCAGCTAAAGCTGAAGGAGCTTTTCGCCCGCCTGCCCCAGCCGGAATTAATTGAGATGGTGGTGGCCACCAACCCGACGCTGGAGGGCGAGGCCACGGCCATGTACATCCGCCGCCACCAAGGCCGGGACGACCTGCGCATCACCCACCTTGCCAGGGGGCTGCCGGTGGGTGGATCATTGGAGTATTCCGATGAGACCACCTTGACCCGGGCGTTTCAGGGCCGCCAAGAGATTTAATCCGGAGCTCTAATCATGGCCCCTCCCAGGACCTACCGCTGCGAAGCCATTACCCTGAGCCACACACCGCTCGGCGAGGCCGACCTGCTGGTCACCATGTACACCAGAGACCAAGGGAAGGTGCGCGCCGTGGGCAAGGGGGCCCGCCGGTCGACCAGCAAGCTGGTGGGCCATCTGGAGCCTTTGACCGTGGTGAAGATGTCCATGGCCCGCGGCCGCACCATGGACATAATCTCCCAGGCGGAAGTCGTTGAGAGCTTCGCAACGCTGAAGAAGAATCTGACGGCTATCACCAAGGGCCAATACCTGGCGGAATTGGTGGATGGCTTTGGGGCCGAGGCCAGCGCCAACCCGGACCTGTACCAGTTGATGATTGAGACCCTGCGGGCCGTGGAGGCCGATCCGGCCTCGGACATGCCGCTAAGGTTCTTCGAACTCCACCTGTTGCAGGTGTCCGGCCTGATGCCCGAGCTCTACCACTGTGTTGAGTGCCGAAATGAACTGGAACCCGATTCCCACCGGTTCAGCCCCAACGTGGGCGGAACGCTATGTCTGGGTTGCAGCCCTGACGACGCCCACCTGAGGCCCCTGTCCCTTCGCGCTCTAAAGGTGCTGCGTCTCTTCGACCGGAGCAGCATCGCCGAGGCCGGCAAACTGGCCATAGACACCAGCCTGGCGGAAGAGCTGAAGAGCCTGCTTTCAACCACCGTGAGCTATTGGCTGGGTAAGGAAATTCGCTCTAACTCGTTCTTGGAACGCCTACACAATGAGTCCCTCCCTGAGGTATATATCCAGAATTTGTAGCTAGTTTTTGAGCGGGGCCCGTCGTTTCACGCCTAAAAGAAGGGTTGCCGTTCCTCGATAGGAAAGGTAAGTTGTGTTTACCAAGATATTGATTGCCAACCGGAGCGAGATCGCCTGCCGGATCATTCGCACCTGTCAGAGGTTGGGCATAAAGACCGTCGCCATCTACTCGGCGGTCGACCGAGAAGCATTGCACGTCAAACAGGCCGACGAGGCCTAGTGGAGTTTCTGGTGTCGGGAGACAGCAGCGTCTACCTCCTGGAGATGAACACCCGGCTCCAGGTGGAGCATGGTGTGACCGAACTGGTGACCGGCCTGGACTTGGTGGAACTGCAACTACGGGTCGCCGCCGGTGAACCCCTACCCATAAGCCAAGACGACGTCTCGGTCAACGGACATGCCACTGAGGTCCGCCGGGTCTACCCCGAAGACCCCGAGACCTTCATGCCCAACGCAGGCGACATCACAGACCTCCACCAGCCTGAGGGCGAGCACATCCGCATTGACTCCGCGCTTTGCAACGGTTACACCGTTGGGTTAGACTATGAGCCATTATTGGCCAAGATAATGGCCTGGGGAGAGGACCGAAATCAGGCGATAAAAACCCTGCAGAGGGCACTGCTGGAGTTCCGGCTGGAAGGCGTTAAGTGCAACGTCCCGTTGCTGTGGGAAATTCTGGCCACCAAGGAATTTACCGCTGCCACCTACCAGACCGGGTCCATGCCAATATGGACCTAAGAAATCCAGAACCGCTCCCTGAATAACGGCCTCAACGGAAAGATGCATAAGAACGGCAATGGGCACAAGAACGGTCACGAAACCGGCGAACGCGAAATCGCCGCCACCATTGGCGTCTCTCTGGCCATGGCAATGAAGTCTGCCCAGCCTCAAAATGCATCCGCTGCCATCAGCCAATGGCGCGTGTATGGGCGTCGGGAGCAGCTCCTCTCTCGGACACTGGGGAACCGGGGTTGGCGGTAACCAATCTTCGGATCAAGGTTGGGGATAACTGGTACAACGTCGAAGTAGGTGAACTGACCCATTCCCCGGTCCAGGTCACCGTCGAAGGCGAGACCTTCCTAGTGGAAGTTGAAGGCTTGCCCGCCCAGGTTCCGACCCGACCCCGCCGTGGACGCACCCAGACTCCCGGCATCGTAGTCCCCCCTCCCCCCACCCGTGGCTCCGCCAGCCGCGGGCCGGACAATATCATCGTCTCGCCCATGCCCGGACGGGTCATTTCCATAATGGTGCGGCCCGGGGATAACGTCTCCGCCGGTCAGGAAGTGTGCGTGGTAGAAGCCATGAAAATGGAGCAGAGCATCCGGGCCACCCGTGACGGCGTTGTCAGAGCGGTCTTGGTGCAACCCATGGACTCGGTCCGTACCAACGACCCCCTGATCGAACTGGAATAAGGCTTTTTCGCCACGGTCCGCGCCCCCCAACCCCTACTATTGAATCCCCTAGGTGCGTCAGCCCTCCACTTTGTATTATCATTGGTTGATTAAAATCGGGGACGTCTTCCCGCAAACCACCGCCGTCCCCCAATCGCATTCAATTACACGGAGGGTAGAACCATGAAGTACGACTACATCGTGGTGGGGGGAGGTTCCGCGGGTTGCACAATTGCCACGCGCCTATCCGAAGACCCATCAAAGTCGGTGTTGCTCCTGGAAGCAGGCCCGGACTATCCCGACTTCGAACATCTCCCCGAGGACATCAAATTCGGAAACAATGTATTCCTCTCGGCCTACGGCCCCCACAGTTGGGACTACGTGGCCCAGGTGACCCCCGAGCAGCCCAACCTGACTATCCCCCGGGGCAAGGCCACCGGCGGCTCCAGCGCCATCAACGGACAGGTGCTGTTCCGAGGCATCCCCGAGGACTACGACGGCTGGGCGGCCATGGGCAACGACGAATGGGCCTTCACCAAGGTCTTGCCCTATTTCAACAAACTGGAGACCGACCTGGACTTCAGCGGCGATTTCCACGGGTCCGACGGCCCGGTCCCCGTGAAGCGCTATCCCCGCAGCGATTGGCTGCCCTACGCCAATGCCTTTGAGTCGGCCTGCGTGGCAGAGGGATACGAGATTGACGAAGACATGAACCATCCCGAGTCCACCGGCGTCTCACCCAGGGCCAGAAACACCATCGACGGCGTGCGCATGAGCAACGCCCTGAATTACCTGGACATGGCACGCCACCGGCTGAACTTCACCATCCGGGGCAACGTCACCGCCCGGCGCATTCTGTTCGAAGGCAAGCGGGCCGTGGGCGTAGAGGCGGAGTGCGGCGACGAGATATTCAAGGTGGAGGCGGACCAGATTGTGGTCTCCAGCGGCGCGGTTGCTTCTCCCCAGTTGTTGATGCTCTCGGGCATCGGGCCGGCCGAACACCTTAAAAGTCTGGGCATCGACGTGGTCCACGACTCCCCCGGCGTCGGCCAGAACTTGCGCGACCATCCCTCAGCCGCCGTCCTTTACCATGCAACCGGCGAGCGTCCCGACGTGCAAGCGCCGGTCATTCAGGTGGGCCTGCGTTACACCGTTCAAGGCTCCAAATTACGCAACGACATGCAAATCAGCCCCATGCTGATGACCAGCGAGCACCGTCCCGCACAGGTTGAGATTGACGACGACGAGAATTACATCGGGGTCAGCGCCAGCCTACAGCTTGCCCTGGGCCAGGGTGAGTTGAAGTTGACCTCCACCGACCCCCACATCCAGCCCTTCTTGAACTACAACTACTACACGGAGGAGGAAGACCTCCGCCGCATGCGGGAGGCCGTGCATCTGTCAATCAAGATCTGCGAACAGCCCAGTTTCAACAGCCTCCTCCTGGACCGGGTCAACCCCACCGACACCGACCTAGTCTCGGACGAAACCCTGAACGCATGGCTGATGCGGAATACCGGAACATCTCACCACATCTCGGGCACCTGTAAGATGGGGCCCAACTCCGACCCCATGGCGGTGCTGGACCAGCATTGTCATGTGCGGGGCGTCGAGTCCCTGCGGGTAGCCGACGCTTCGGTGATGCCGGACTGCATCCGGGCCAACACCAACGCCACGACGATAATGATTGCCGAGAAGGTGGCCGACTGGATCAAAGAGGGGCGCTGAAGGAAGATATAAGACCGGTCGGCGCTATCTGTCCTGCCAGGCCGGGGTCTCTTCATTGACACAGTGGAGAAAGACAAAGGCGGAGGTCCGGCCAAGACCACCAAATGGCCGGGTCAAGGTTTTGACCCGGCTGTAATAGTCCAGGTGGTCCAAGGCCCTCAGGTAGGCGTGGAACGACCCGTGCTGTTCAATCAGGTCAAGCATGGTGCGGGCGTTCTCCACAGTTGCCACAATCTTGCGGCGGTTACGGACGATGCTCCGGTCATCGAAGAGGCGCTCCAGGTCATCCGGTCCGTATGCCGCAACACGCTCGAGATGGAAATGGTCGAAACTCTTGATAAAGCCGTCCCATTTTTCCCGTATCACCGGCCAACTGAACCCGGCCCGGAAAACCGCCTTGGTCAACTCTTCGAAATAGCCATCGTCCCCTTCCGGTGTGATTTTGGGCGGTCTTTCCAGGGCTCTTCTCATGTGGATCTTCCCCTATTACGCCCTGTGGACCGCTGCCAAGTATATCTTCAGACGTACCCTGTTCCAATCTGCCTGATCTGTTCGCCAAATCGGTTTCTGCGGGTTTTCTATTCCTACTACCCTAATCCTCAATGATATGTTATATTTGCTGCCGTGATGCCAACGGGGAGGCAACGCCTGATGGAACTGCGGCAGCTTGTCAGTTTTTACCATGTTGCTCGGCTAAGAAGCGTCTCCAAGGCGGCCCGCACTCTGGAACTCGGTCAGCCAACCGTTACCACCCATCTGCGCAAGCTGGAGGATGAGTTTGCAATCACCCTCTTCGACCGGATAAAACGGCCGATCCAGCTTACCTCCGAAGGGACGGTTCTATTGGAACTGGTCACCCCAGTGGTCCAAGCGGTGGACACCCTCAAGACCCAGATGGACTACACCGAACGCCGGGGGGCTTTTGTCGTGGGCGCCTACCCGGACCTTGTGATGCACCACCTTCCGCCGGGGATCCAGGCTTTCAGCAAGAACTACCCCGATGTGCGCATCCAGCTAATGGCCAGGCCCTACGCCCCTCTATTGCGCCTGGTTAAATCCGGCGAGGTTGACCTGGGATTTTGCGCTCCGCCGCCGGCCGATGACCCATCCCTGGAATTCCAAGAGTTGTTCCAATACGACATCGTGCTTATGACTCCGCCGGGCCATCCATTGTTGGAAAGGGACCGGATTACGCTGAAAGACCTAACTCCGTGGCCCCTGATTCTCTCCGGGCCCGAAAGCCTAACCCGCCAAACGGTGGAGCAGGAACTGCGGAATCAAGGCGTGTCCTGCGACATCGTGCTATCGTTGGACGACACAGAGTCCATCAAACGTTATGTGGAGACCGGGATGGGTGTGGCCGTCTGCTCCGACTTTACCCTTCACCACCAAGACCACAACCGGTTGGGAGTGGTGCGGCTGGACCACATCTTCCAGTCTTCGGTGATTGGGGTTTGCACCTTGAAGGGAAAGTTCCTGGGACAGGCGGTGCGGAACTTTATCGAGGTACTCTCCAATGAGATGCGAGGCTACCATACCGACCTGGCCGGATGGGCCAGCCCCAAGCACAATGACCCTCGCAAGGCAAAGTCCCGGTAGTTCCCCACCTCCCCGCCTCTCATGAGGCCCTCCTCCGCCCGCCTTACTGTCACTCTGACCTCGACGCAATCTGGGGGGGTTAGTCATGTCGCGGCGGCCACTGTTGAAACCCGGAATTACCTACCATCCTGACGCGGTATCAACGCGTTGGGAGCGCCTCGGAATGGTAGAAGAGGGCTCCCACCTTGAGTATTTCCGACCAAAGACCGGATAATAGGACCGGGATTTTCTCCGCGGCCTGAGGCATTTTATGTCAACCGGTCCCTCGGATAAGAAAATTAACGTAACAGTGGTCGATAAAGGACGGCCAGGCGGCGGGGCAACCAGCCATTCCTTCGCCTGGATCAACGCCACCGACAAACACCCGGCCTCTTACCACAACTTCAACCGGCGGTCCCTGGGCCTGTGGGACCGGTTCGCCGGGGGCCTTTTGTAGACCGTCAGCGATAATGGGACACATATAAGGGTAGGAAAACCCGAGAGTCGGAGGGTGGTGTGAGCTCCTGAAATGAGGGTAGAGTTACCCACAGAAAGGAGCAGATGTGTCCCAATTAGAAGTAAGCAAAGCAGAGGCCGCCGAGGAACGAAGCGAGCAGACCAGGTCTTTCGTCCGTACAGTGAAGGCGGCTGCCCGACGTAAGTACACCTCCGAAGACAAGATCCGAATTGTTCTGGAGGGCTTCCGCCGCGAGGTCACAGTCAACGACCTGTGCCGGCGGGAGGGGATCAAGCCCCACTCCTACTACTCGTGGACCAAAGAGTTCATGGAGGCGGGCAAGGAGAGGTTGACCCGTGACTCGGTTCGGGACGCCACTCAGCATGAGGTAGGGCAGCTCAAGCGAGAGAACGGGGAACTCAAGGAGCTAGTGGCCGATCTGTCGCTGGAGGCGTACCGTCTCAAAAAAACGGCCATCCCCGTGCCCCAGGACGCCACCGGTACCAGCGGATGAGCGCCCCGGAGAAGGCAGAGGTAGTTACCAAAGTATCCTCGTCTCCCCTCCCCAAGCGAAAGGTCCTCAGAGAGCTGGGCATCCCTAAGAGCACCTACTACCGGTGGCTCAGACGCCAAGACCAACAAGGACTTGAGGACCGACCAGGAGGCGATCAGCCACCATGGAACCGTCTTACTATTCAGGAAGAACGCTCAGTCCTGTTATCAGCCAGAGAGATGCCAGAGCTGAGCTGCCGTCAGCTGGCCGCGTGGATCACCGACAACCAGGGCTTCTCAGTCTCAGAGTCCAGCGTCTACCGTATCCTGGGCAGGGAGGGCCTAGTGAAGCGGCCTGAGATGCGGTTGGCCGCGGGGAAGGAGTACCACCGCAAGACCACAGGACCTCACCAGATGTGGGCCACCGATGCCTCATACTTCAGGGTGGTTGGTTGGGGCTACTACTACCTGGTCACCGTTATGGACGACTACTCCCGCTTCATCCTGGCTCACAGGCTTCAGCAAGATATGACGGCCGACTCCTTCATCGAGGTGGTCCAGGATGCTGTGGACACGACCAGCATGGACCAAGTTCCAGTCACAGACCGCACCAGGCTGCTGAGTGACAACGGTCCAGGCTATGTCTAAAGAGCATTCAGGGACTACCTGGGGATGGTTGGCATCAAGCACATCCTAGCAACTCCTTTCCACCCTCAGACCAACGGGAAGCTGGAGCGCTACCACCAGACCATCAAACGGGACGTCAACCAGGTGCCTTATGAGTTGCCCGCCGACCTTGAGGCTGCTATCGCGGCCTTCGTCAGCTACTACAACTACCGGCGCTATCACAAGGCTCTGGGCAACGTGACACCATCAGACGTGCTCAAGGGAAGACGGCAAGAGATCCTACAACGCAGGAAGGAGGTGAAGGCTCAAACCACCGAACGGCGACGACGCTACAACAGGGCCCTCAGGGAGCTCACCAGACCTCCATCCAGCCCCTGATCTCTCGGCTCCCAATGTGTCCCACTTTTGCTGGTTGCTAACAAATAGGACCGGGATTTCTCCGCGGCCTGAGGCATTTTATGTCAACCGGTCCCTCGGATAAGAAAATTAACGTAACAGTGGTCGGCGCCGGTATCGTCGGTACGGCCATCGCCTACTCCCTATCTAGACGCGGCGTTACAGTAACCGTCGTCGATAAAGGACGGCCAGGCGGCGGGGCAACCAGCCATTCCTTCGCCTGGATCAACGCCACCGCCAAACACCCGGTCTCTTACCACAACTTCAACCGGCGGTCCCTGGGCCTGTGGGACCGGTTCGCCGGGGGCCTTGATGTGGACGTCGGCCTACGCTGGGGCGGGCAGCTTGAATGGGCCTCCACGGTCGAGGGCGCAGCCGAACTAAAGTCCCGGGCCGAGCAACGGCAAGCCTGGGGCTATCCCTGCCAGATGATTGACGGCACGCAGATGGCACAACTGGAGCCCGGACTATCCCCCCGGCAGGTGACCGCCGCGGTCTACTGCGAGTTGGACGGGATGGTCGAACCCACCATCGCCGCGGAAGCCTGTATCCGGGCGGCAGCCAGGCATGGCGCGGTGGTCAAACTCGAAACCGAAGTTACCGGCCTTTCTGTAAAAACCGGCAAGTCCGGTCCAAACACGGTCGATGCAGTCGTGGCCGGGGAAGACCGCATAGGCGCCGACGTGGTGGTGCTGGCCGGTGGGGTGGGCAACACCCAACTTGCGGCTATGGCCGGCGTAACCATCCCCCAGCAGGACAGTCCGGGCGTGGTGATCCGCACCAACCCCTTAACGCAAACGCTGCTCTCCACCGCTTCCGTGGTCTACGCTCCTCCCCTTGAACCGGACAGGCCGGAGATTCACCTGCGCCAATGCCTGGACGGCACGGCCATGATTGGCGAGGGATCCCAGGAGAGCCTGGCCAGAGACGACTCGCAAGGGCATGCCGATGAACTGCTGGCCTGGGCAGCCGAGTATGTCCCAGCCCTGAAAGGGGC
The DNA here is from genome assembly GCA_965237595.1 of Dehalococcoidia bacterium. GTDB lineage: Bacteria > Chloroflexota > Dehalococcoidia > Lucifugimonadales > UBA3495 > UBA9611. The sequence goes on from CBDEFY010000005.1 coordinate 40,674, forward strand.
TTCGGCCATCCCGGTGCCCGTGGGCTACCGGCCCATGCCCTTGGACGGATTCCCGGTGGTGGGATTCTCGCCCAAGGCCCCCAACGTCTACCTGGCGCTAACCCACAGCGGGGTCACCCTGGCCCCTTTGATAGCACAACTGGCCACCATGGAGATAGTGGACGGGGCCCGGGTGGACCTGCTTAGCGAATACCGGCCCGACCGGTTCGACTAGTTCTAGTGCCGCCTTCGGGGTCTACAGGCACGCCCATATGCTAAGATATTTGCTGCAGCAGCCCCAGCTATTGCCATGGCCAGGCCGGTGTAGCTCAGTGGCAGAGCAGCTGTTTCGTAAACAGCAGGTCGCGGGTTCGATTCCCATCACCGGCTCCATTATTTAGGCACGAAAAGGCCCCTGAATTTGATTCAGGGGCCTTCCTCATTTAATCAATGTCAACGAACTTTTTTCTGAAGCCTCCTTTCCAGGCACGTTGGCTTCGTTTCGGAATTTAGGGCCATCGCGGTCGACAGCAATGCCGGCGGGACTCCCGGCGAGAATCACCACCGGCTGGCACGCCGGAGCCGTTGGCACGGCTGGACTCTCCACCCTCCCCTTGTTACAAAGTTCTAAAGGGAATGGGTGCCGGTTCATGTTCTGTACCTTGGCCATCGTCCACGAAAGTCGTGGTGGTCTCTCGCTAGGCGGTGATGAAACGGGCGGAACGGCTTGGAGGTCGTGATGAAGTCCCCGGGAAATGTCGGGCTCTTACTCATCGTTCTCGTGGCTTTGGTGTCGATAGCCCGCGGTCCAGCGGCCACAGAAGACGCGGGCGATACCGGCGGTGGCTCCGAACTCTTGAAGACGGCAAGCGAGGATTCTTTAGCTTGGGTTTCGGTGGATGACTGCATTTCTGACATGCAGATATATTTCACGGCGCCGGAATGGAACCGGCTAAATACCCGCGGCACTCACCTGGGAGAGATAGCGTGCCGGGATGCTGAAACGTTCAAGGACATGTCTCCTCAGACGCGTCTCGCCATCCTCTGGACAAGCATCTTAAGGGCGCAGGCTATCGGGTTGAACCTTGAAACCGAGGTTGATCAGAATACCCGGTGCCGGACGCAACCGGACCTGTGCTAGCAGACCGGTAGGAATATTTTTTGCCCTGAACCGCCGGTACGCCTAGTCAGAGCCGGTTGTCGTGAGACCCGCGCCCGCGCCCACGAAATGGCCACCACCTCCACGTTGTTCAACCTGGCTGGACGGACAGTACGGGATTAACCAGGCGCGGAATCTCAAGTAGGTTAGAGTAGACAGACGTAGGCAACGCCACTCTCAGGAGGACTCCAGAATGGGCATCTTCCGGATGTACACCGGCGATGACGGAAAGAGCATCATCGAAGAACTGCAACTCGACAACCCAATCCTGGAGACACTTAAGGCCTGCACCGGAAGTTCCATCCAGATTAATGAGCCAACCGAGTTTTCGGAGTTTCACCCCGCTCCCCGCCGGATGAGCATGTTAAGCGGTCAGATTGATATCCAATTGGCCGACTGCGCCATCCAAAGTTTTGGGCCCAACGACCTGAGGTTGTGGGAGGATGTGACCGGCCACGGCCATAAGACCCGCTTCCCGGTCCGCTCGGTCAGCATATCAATGCCCTTGCCTTAGTGACGTACCCGGGGCGCTGCCCTAGCGGCCCGCCCGGCGCAGACCAGACTAGCCGATATGAGCACACCTTCCCAACCCGACGAGGTCCCCTACGAAGTGAAGGCGTGTGCCAGGTGCAGGAGCACCGAGATACACCGCAGGGAGGGTTTTCATCACCTGGGTAGATGGCAATGCCGCGAATGCGGCCGGGCGTTCATGATTCCTTCACTCCAGATACGAATGCTGCCCGCCGGCCAAGACCTGCCGAGAACCTGGCACTTGGGTTAAATAAGGCCCTTGCGTCGCGCTAGATTCCCAACCTGTCGAAGTAACCATCTCAGCCGGGCCGCTAGATTCGGACCCGGTTCAGTTCGGTTCCCGCCTCCGGTCCGGCCCCGCGAGTACCAGCAAACGCCGCCAGATGCGGCGGCTGTTGTCCTGGCGCAACATGCAGACTTTGATGTTGTGGGGCCCCGGGCCGTGGGCGCAGGAATGGCCAATCTTGCCCCGCACTTTATCACACCAAACGTAGGCGTGGAGCAAGGGCAGTGGGTTCTCCACCTGAGTACCTCCGGCCACCGTGTCCCAGCGGGGATTTCGCAGGTCAGACCACCTGGCCCGGCCCAAGGTCTGCCGCCAAGCCCAGCCGAGAGTCAGGCGGAGAATCGCTGCCAACAGCCACAGAACCAGGTGCAAAGTCCGCCACAGCAGCTGGAACGCGAAAGGGATGTCCTGGTCATGGAGTCACTGAAAGATTGCTTCCGGGCGGTTCTTCAACGCGTCGTGTATCCGTTGGACATGGTTCTCCACGGTGTCCATGGCTTCCATCTCAGCCACCGTATACCAGCCGAAATCGGTGGTCTCGTCGCTAAGACCCAGTTCCCCGCCGGTTATCTCAGCTTCAAAGCTAAATGCGACGGGTTGAATCTTGTCGCCGTCGGGAAATTCTATGAGCAGGTCCGGGGTGGTATAGATGCCCACCAGTTTGGTGACCCGTACCTCCAGGCCGGTCTCCTCCAATACTTCCCTGACACAGGCCTCCGCGGCGCTTTCTCCCGGGTCCATCCCGCCGCCGGGAAGACACCACCGGCCATTGTCCTCTCGGCGGGTCAACAAGATCTTCTCCCTCGGGGGGTCGAAGATCAACGCCGAAGCGCCGGGCCGTAATACGCCTTGTTTTCCGATCCTTTCGCCAAACTTTAGGGTGCTCATCTGCGGTATATTCTCCGGTCCACAGGCTGTTTCAAATGCCTCTGGGGCATGTTGTATCCAAAAATCTAGGCTTGACTGTAGGGTGCCCGACCGGCAGCATTTATACAAGAAATTCGGTGTTCCAATCGGGTGAGTTCCGTTGTCGACCGACCCAAGAAAAATGGATTACGTTAAATCTCTGCACCTCAAGCAGGTGGGCATCGCTCTGGCCAGTCTCTGGGTCATAGTGTTGATTGCTGCCGTGGCCGCCACCATCTACCGGGAGATTGACGGCCCTATCATCAGGTCTACGATGGCTGAGAATATAAATCTCGTCTCAATCAATTCTACGCTCAATGACGATTTGGGTTCGGCCCGAAATGCCAACGACGTTGCCACGGGCAAACTGTACGCCGCCGAAGAAACAATGAGCCAACTGAGCGCTGACTTGCAGATTTCCCAATCAGAAAATGCCAGCCTCTATGAGCGGTTCGCATCTTACTTCTTATGGTTTCCTCTGATCGAACTCCCTCCTAACGCCCCAGGCCCTGTCGCCATCTCTTCCTTTCCCTGATAATTCTGGACCTCCGTTCATCCTCCCACTCCAAGCGCGGCATTGACGGGCTTCTTTCCCTCTCTATAATGGCGGCTATTGGACCCCAGCCAATTTGACGCCACCATCCGGCGCTGTGCTGGAAGTGACCACAGAGGGGGATTCATGAAGTTCGGGCTGTTCTACCAGATCCAGGTCCCCAAACCCTGGGACGAGGAAAGCGAAGCCAGGCGAATCTGGGAGGCCCTGGACCAGATTGCCTACGCTGAAGAGATGGGCTACGACAGCGTTTGGTTCTCAGAGCACCATTTCCGCCCGGAGTGGTCCCATAACAGCGCGCCGGACCTGACCCTGGCCGCCGTGAGCCAGCGCACATCCCGCATCCGCATGGGTGTGGGAGTGGTGTTGGCGCCCATCCATCACCCTCTGCATACCGCAGCCCGCATGGCCACCCTGGACATACTCAGTCACGGCCGGGTGGACGTCGGCCTGGGCCGCACGGGGTATCCGTACCAACTTGCGCCCTACGGGACAAACCTGGAAGACACCAGGGGCATGTGGGAAGAGTACGCCCGCGTTCTGCCGAAGATCTGGACGGAGGAGGTGGTCTCCCACGAGGGCAAGTACTACAAGATTCCTCCCCGGCAGGTGGTTCCCAAGCCGCTCCAAAAACCTCATCCACCGCTCTGGTCGGCCTGCTCCAGCGAGGAAACCATCCGCACCGCCGCCGAGTTGGGTCTGGGAGCCCTGGTCGGCAGCGAGGGCGGCCCGGAAAAGGTGGGGGATGTTCTCCAGCTGTACCAGAAAAATCTGAAATCAGCTCAAACTACCGGGGGCTTGGTTAATAACCATAACGCGCTGATGACCGCCGGCTTTTGCCATGAACACCCCAAGGAGATCGAGGGCAGGGGCACGGAGCTAATAGGCTGGTACATGGACCAACAGCGGAAACGGGCCCGCCTAGTGTGGCAGGGCGTTGACCCAGCCGCCGTGCCGCCCGATTACCAGGGGTACTACGAACGGGACATGAAATTGGCCGCTGGCCCGCACCCTGGAGAAGCCACTGCCAGCGAGACCGTGAAGCGGGGCACGTCCTTCTGCGTGGGCACACCCGACCAGTGCATCAAGTTCTTCGAAAGCTACGAGGAAATGGGGGTCGAGCAGGTGTTCCTGCTGTCCGCCATAGGCCCGGCCAGTCATGAAGAGGTGATGAACACCCTGACCATGTTCGGCAAACACGTCATTCCCCACTTCCGAGCCAAGGGAAAGGCCCAAGCATCGTCCAGCGTGCCTTCTGCCGCCAACGACTAACCAGCCCGTCCCCGGCCCATAAATCGATGGGAGACGTCCTATGAAAACAGGGGTTGTGTTCCCCCAAACCGAGATTGGCGCCGACCCGGCCGCAGTGCGCGATTATGCGCAGGCGGCCGAGGGACTGGGGTATTCCCACCTGATAGTCTACGACCACGTTCTAGGCGCAGATACCAACCACCACGCCAATTGGCAGGGCAGTTACACCTCTGAGTCCATGTTTCACGAGCCGTTCGTGCTCTTCGGTTACCTAGCCGGCATCACCACCAAGCTGGGACTGGTGACGGCGGTATTAATCTTGGGCCAGCGTCAGACCGCCTTGGTGGCCAAGCAGGCCGCCGAGGTGGACCTCCTGACCGGCGGGCGGCTCCGGCTGGGTGTGGGCGTCGGTTGGAACCACGTAGAGTACGAGGCGCTGAACCAGGAATTCGGCAATCGCGGCCGCCGTTATGCTGAACAGATAGGCCTGCTGCGGGAATTTTGGACCAAGGACGTGGTTAATTTTGATGGCCGGTACCACAAAGTCGACTATGCAGGAGTGTGCCCACAGCCGGTGCAGCGGCCGATCCCCATATGGATGGGTGCCGGGGCCAGGGCAAACCCGGTGCCCACCGACCGGGTGCTCCGGAGAGTTGCGCGGCTTGCCGACGGCTGGTTCCCCCAGATGCAGCCTGGAGACGACGCCAAGGCCACGGTGGAAAGACTGCAAAAATTCGCCGCTGATGCCGGGCGCGACGCCGCAAATATCGGCATGGAGTCCAGGATCAACTTGGCCGACGGCAACCCCGAGTTCTGGCAGGGACAGGCAAGGGCATGGCAGGAACTGGGGGCGACCCATGTGTCGGTTAATACCATGAGGGCCGGACTGAATTCCCCTCAAGACCATATCAACGCCATACAGCAGTTCAAAGATGTGGTCGGCTAGGGGTGCGACCCTGTACCATCCGCCGGTAACCGGCCCGCCGCCGCCCGGCGGTCGGCGGCGGTTAGAGTGGCTCCAACCTTTACTGGACGGCAGCGCTTACAGTCTCTCCGACATTTAGGGGAAGTCTCACGGTGAAGGTGGTGCCAATACCAACATCGCTGAAGAAATCAATCCTGCCGTTGTGCTTGGCAACAATCTCCTGGCAGACCGCCAGACCCAGACCGGTGCCCTGTATCTTGGTTGTGTAGAGCGGGTCGAAGATCTTTTCCAGTTCTTCCAGGCTCACCCCAGTTCCGGTGTCCTTGAAGGTCACTTCCGCCATCGTCCCCGCCCTTCTCATGCCGATGGTTAACTCGCCGCCATCCGGCATGGCTTCAAGGGCGTTGATGGTCAGATTAGTGAACACCCTAATCAGTTGGTTCAGGTCTGCCTGAGCTTCTACCGGCTCATCGCCGTAGTCCCTTATGATTGAGATGCCATTCGGAGTCTCAATTGCCCACAGGGTAGATTCCAGCACATCGCTGAGTGTCACCGCCGAGTAGGTCGGATTGGAGATTCTGGTGAAAGAAATCAAATCTCCGATTATCTTGTCGCATTTGGTTATGCGTTCGTCGATCACGCTGAGGAATTCGGCAACCTTGGGATCTGTTGTCAGGCGGTCGGACTTGGTCCGCCTGGCTTTTAAGAAAAAGACACCGTTCCGAATCGCGCCCAGAGGGTTGCGCAGGTCGTGAGCAACGCCGGCGGACAGTTCACCGATGGCCGCCAATTTCTCGGTGCGGACCAATTGGCTCTGGGCCTCCAGCAGTTGGGCGTTGGCTTGTTCCAACTCCTCTGTCCGCTCGAATACACGCATCTCCAGGTTCCGGTTTGCCTGTTCCAGTTGAGAGTTCTTTTCGCTCAGGCTATCGGCCATCCGGTTAAACTCGCGGGCAAGGGTGCCCATCTCGTCGTTTGCGCTCTCTTCTATCCTGGCGGACAGGTTGCCGTTGCCAATCTCAACCGCCCCATCCCGAAGGCGCAGGATCCGCCGGGTGATGGTCCTGGTTACAACGTAGCCGACACCCAACACCAAGAGCACCAACGCGGCTGTCACCATAACGTGGTTGGCAATAAGTTGGTCACGAAGACCCACAACAGGTGAGGTGGTCAGAGCCATGCCGAATATTCCCTGAATACTGTCTCTTAGCACCACCGGCGCATATGCGGTGCGGTGCTCACTCTTTCCCAGTTCCACCATACCGAGGGACACCTGACCAGCCTTCGCCATGGCCACCATCTTATCGTCGGGCTTAATTCGGGTTAGCTCTGAATCATCCGCGAAAGACCACGATGAGGCGACAACATTGCCTGCCTCGTCGAACACCATCAGCAAAGGGTCGGAGCGTTCAAAGTTCAATCGAGCAAGGACTTCGGAATCAATCAGCCTGCCGACGGTGATTGCGCCTATAAGGCCTTCCGAGTCCTTCAGCGGACGAACCGCAGCTAACAACCATCCGTCGGGCGATTGTACAATACTGACGAACTCAAGCTCGGCCAACCCCAGTTGTTGCAGTTCCTGGATTTCCGACTGGCTAAAATCACCACCGGACTGCTGCTCTTGGCCAATAACTGCGCCTTGGGCGTCGACAACTTGCAAGTGTTGAAGACCCAGTCGTATTCTGGTGGATAGTAGGTTGGAAATGATCATCGGGCCGTTGGAGTCCCGTGTTGCCGTCAGCAAAAATGGCTCCTTGGCGATTTCATCGGCTGATCCATTTAAGTCGTCCTCAAACTGCTCTTCGATGAGATGGACCTCTTCTTCAAGCTGTTCGGTGCTGGTCACCGATGCCAGCCTATTCAGGCCGGTGACGGTCAGCGGAAGGGTTACAGCCAACGTCAGTGCCAGGGGAACAACCACCAATAGAATCAACTTGGTGGACAACGAGAGGTTTGCCAGAATGGGGATCCGGGGAAAACCTACAAGGGCTTGATTCTCGCCCGATTGCCGGTGGGATAAGCGTGGGAGGTTCATTTAACTGCCAGCAGACCCTGCTTGGCCAACATTTCTCTGACCACGGACCCGGTTAAAAAATCGACAAACCCATGGAGTTCCTTGATCTTTTCAGGTAGAAAAGCGACTCCCAAGCTGCGGGAAGGCAACGGGTATTCTCTATCGTTGTCTGCCGGATGTAGTCCATCTAGAGCGACGGGATGCACGGAGAGACCACCGGCAGCGATACCGCCGTAGGCCAGATATCCTATGGCGTTGGTCGCGCCGTTTAGAGCTTCCATCGCGTCGGCCTCGCTGGTCATCGCAACAGCCGTCTTGCTAAACGGCGCATCCCCCAAGATTCCTGACCGGATAATCTTGGTGTTGCTGTCGTCTTCCCCCCTGGTAATCAGCCTGATTAGCGCGTCGGGCCCGCCGATTGAAGACCAGTTGTCAATCTCGCCGGTGAAGATGGCGCGGACCTGCTCAACAGTCAACTTGGAGATGGTTAGATCGGTGCTGATTACCACTGCCACTCTCTCTTCGGCGAAGGTGATGTACCTGATTCCGGTTTCAACTTCCGATTCCATCGGTTCGCGTGACATAGCTCCCAGGTCCAGGAGGTCGGCGTTAACGCCCTTCACTCCTCCCCCTGAACCGGACCCCTCCAAGAACTTGAAGGAAACATTGCTGTTGGTCCTGGTATATTCTTCAGCCAGTCCTCTGAGAACGCTGGTAGTGCCTCCGGCCCCTGAAATGCGGATCACCGCAACGCCGGGCTCGGCTTCAACATGGGTGGCGTCCGCTTCTTGCGAGGCGCAAGCGATGGCTGCAGTCATAGTCACTACTATTAGCGGGAGAAGCTTATAAAGATTCGCTCTCACGTGCTGCGCCCAAACCGGTTGGCCACGATCTGGGCCAGCCCCGGGGCCGATATTCCACGCCTGATCAAAGGATGAAAAATTAAACGGATTCCGTCGACATGATTGTTTCACCAAGGGGTGCGCCGCCAAAGTGCCGTTGGGCCCAGATATCGACTCTAATTTGTCCGTTTGGTGGGCTTTAAGGACCATTCGAGTGGCCGATCAGGGCCACTCAGGTGCGAAACAAGTTTAGGGTTGCGTCCCGGACGCGGCAACATTATGATTTTTCCGGAAGCTACTATTTATTGACCCTTGGCATACTTGAGACTATGTGCGGTAGATTCACTCTCACCTCCAACTTGGACGAGCTACAGGGCCGGTTCGGGTTTTTAACCGAGTACACCGACCACGAGCCCAGGTACAACATTGCGCCCACCCGGCAGGTGCTAACGGTCACCAACGACGGCCACCGGAGGGGCGAGATGATGCGCTGGGGCCTGGTGCCTTTTTGGGCCAAAGACATCAAGATAGGGGCTCGCATGATTAACGCCGTGGGAGAGACGGTTTCGGCCAAACCGGCCTTCCGAACCGCGTTCAAGAAGCGGCGTTGTTTGGTCTTGGCCAACGGGTTTTACGAGTGGAGGAAAGATGGCAAGGGGAAGATTCCAACCTACATCTACCCGAAGACCGGCGAGCCCATGGCCTTCGCCGGACTATGGGAAACATGGAAATCTCCGGAGGGCCAGGTGGTCCAGTCTTGCACCATCATCACCACCGCGGCCAACTCGTTCATCCAGCCGGTACACAACCGCATGCCGGTAATATTGCCCGATGAGACCCAGGCCCTCTGGCTGGACCCATTGACCGAAGACCCCAAAGTCCTGGAACCTCTGCTGATCCCGGCCCCCATCGAGCTGCTGACCTCCCATCGGGTATCGGACACGGTAAATTCGGCGAAGAACCAGGGCCGTGAGTGCATCGTGCCGCTCCCTGATCCGCCGGAAAGAGGCCGTCTTTTTACGTAATCCGTCCTCAATAATCGCTAATTAACAACGGCGGCCAGGACGGCGGTCGGCGGTCCTGAAATACTCGGTGAACCTTGAGCATGGCCAACGCGCCCGAAGACATATCCAGTCAGTTTGCGCCGACTATCAGGAGGTACCGGTTCGTATTGGCGGCCATGGTTCTGGCCGGTCACCTGAGCGTGGGTCTGAACGTATTTCCGGTCTCGCCACTCATTCCTCTGGTAATCGACGACTACGGCATCAACCGGACGGCGGCGGGGTTATTGGTGTCATTGCCCCTCTTGGTGGCTGCCGGCCTGGGACTGCCCAGCGGCATCCTGATTGCCCGAGTCGGCCTCCGGCGGGCGTTCACCATTGGCTGGGCCGCCGTGGCCCTGATTTCATTCTCAGACTTGGCCCCCAATTTCATCACTCTGTTGGTCCTCCGGTCCGTGGTTGGTCTGGGATTCGCCTTCATCCTCACCGCCACCGGCCCCCTGTTGATGCAGTGGTTTCGGCCCAAGGAAGTGCTGGTGATGAACGCTCTGACCACTGCGGCGTTGAGCCTGGGGATTGCCCTATCGGTGGTCACCGCCGCGCCGCTGGCTGAGGTGATGCCCTGGCAGAGGGTTCTGACGGTGTTTGCCCTTCCGGGAATTGTTGGCCTCGTCGTCTGGCTCGCGCTGGGTAGGACCTCCGGCAGCGGCCAAAGAGCCGGTGGCGACATTTCCCTTCGGGAGGTTGGGGCGGTGCTGCGCAACCGTTCCGTGGTGCTCCTGCTGGCGGCGGACGCAGGAATCTTGGTCCAGTACGCCGCGTTCACCGGATGGTTGCCCACCTTCTACAACGAGAACCGGGGCATCTCCCTATCTCAAGCCGGGTTCATCACCGGAATGCTTCCCTTGGTCGGGGTATTCGCCGTATTGGCCGGCGGGGCGGTGGCGTTGCGGGTGGCATCCCCAAAGTTCCTATTTGCAGCCTCGGGCCTGATGGCCGGGCTTGGCGGGCTGGGGGCATTTCTGATTCCAGAAATCGGCGGCATCTACCCGGCAGTCGTCATCCTCGGCATCGGGTCATGGCTCTACGTGCCCACTCTGCTCACACTGCCCATGCAGATGGCCGGAGTAACACCGGAGCGGGTCGCCGTGGTCTGGGGCTCTCTGTTGACATTTTCAGGTTTTGCCATGTTCCTCTCGCCCATCCTGGTGGGAGGCCTGCGCGATTTGTCGGGGTCTTTTGTCCCAGGGTTGGCCGTATGCGCCGCCGCTTCCTGGACCCTATTTCTGGCTGGCGTATTGCTGCCCAGGAACGTTACCGACGCCCCGGCTGGGATCCCACCAGCCCCGCAAGATTGACATCCCAAAACCGGGCGCGTACCTTTAAGGCCATCAAGCCAGGGCCTCAAACACACGCCCAGATTCGTGCGCCCCAGGAGACTGACATGGCCAGGATCCCAACAGCTACCCGAGAGACCGTCCCCAGCAGCCAGACCGCCGAGTTTGACGAGATGATTGCCGGCTTGGGCTCGGTGCCCCAATTCGGACCCGGATCGGTGATGATTCACGTCCCCAAGGCTCATCAGTTGGCCACCGGGCTGAACCAGTACCTTCGCAACGAATCGTCGCTGTCCAACAAGGTATTGGAGTTGTCCATGCTGGTCACGGCCCGGGAGAATGACTGCATGCACATCTGGAATGCTCACGCCGCCTCGGCAAGGGCTGCCGGAGTTCCCGACGGAGTAGTCGATGCGCTCAGGGAACAAAAAGGCCTACCCGAACTTGCCCCAGACGAAGCGGCCGTCATCAATTACGGCCGGGAGTACTTCCGCACCCATAAGGTAAGCCGCGGCGCTTTTCAGGCAGGACTGGAGCAGTTCGGAAAGCAGGGCCTGATCGAACTCACCCTCACCATGGGCAACTACGCCCTTCTGGCCTTCGCCATCAACGCCTTTGACGCCGAATTGCCGCCCAACCGCACCGAACCCTTGTTGCCCGCTTAGCCCTAATCGGGAGGGCATCAACTTGGCGGTCCAACCCTTCCCGGTTCAGGAGGGCATCGACATGGCGGTCCAACCTTTCAAAGTAGAAATTTCCGACTCGGTCCTAGACGACCTCAAAGCCCGTCTGGAGCGCACTCGCTGGCCGGACGAGATCCCCGGCTCCCAATGGGATTACGGGAGCAATCTGGATTACATCAAGGAGTTGGTGGGGTACTGGCTCACCAAGTTCGACTGGCGTGCCCAGGAGAAACTGATTAACTCATTCTCCCATTTCAAGACCGATGTCGACGGCATAGGAATCCACTTCATCCACGAGAAGGGCAAGGGGCCGAACCCCATGCCCCTGGTGGTAACCCACGGCTGGCCCGGCACCTTTTTCGAGATGCACAAAATCATCCCCCTGCTCAGCGACCCAGCCAGCCACGGCGGCGACCCGGCCGACGCTTTCGACGTGGTGGTCCCATCCATGCCCGGCTACGGATTTTCCGGCCACGCCACCCAACGCGGATTGGACGTATTGGGCGTTGGAGACCTATGGGCCAAATTGATGTCGGAGAACCTGGGCTACCAGAGATTCGGGGCGCAGGGCGGCGACTGGGGCGCCAGCGTCACCGCCAAGCTGGGACTGTCCCACTCCGACAAGGTGATTGGCATACACTCGACCTCCGTCACGCGGCCAACGCCCTACATGGGGCCGGGCTCACGGGAGCTCTCCGAGTCGGAAAAGGGCCTGCTACAGCAACGGGAAGACTGGCTGGCCGCGGAGGGAGGCTACTCCCACATCCAAGGCACCAAGCCCCAGACCCTCTCCTACGGTCTGAACGACTCACCCGCCGGGCTGGCAGCCTGGATCGTGGAGAAATACCGGACGTGGAGCGACTGTGGAGGCGACGTGGAAAAGCGGTTCACCAAGGATGAATTGCTGACCACCGTCACCATCTATTGGGTCACCCAGTCTATAGGGTCGTCCACCAAGCTCTATTACGAGACCCTCCGAAAACCCTGGACTCTACGGAAGGACGAGAAGATCCAGGTCCCCTGCGGCATTGCCGTATTCCCCGCCGAGATCAGCGTTCCTCCCCGGGAATGGGCCGAGCGTTCTTACAACGTGCAGCAATGGACGGTCATGCCCAGCGGCGGTCACTTCGCCGCCTTAGAGGAACCGGTAAGGCTGGTGGAGGATGTCCGCGACTTTTTACGGCCTCTACGGTAGCTCACCGGGTCTGCCGCGCCACTGATAGAAATCGATCTTTCCGGCTGAAGGGCCGGCGATTAGAACCCAGGCCGCCAGGAGATAACCCGTGGCTCCAGTGGGGTCGCGCCCTTGATTGCGAAGCTGCTATCTTTTTCCTCAAGGACTTGGGGCAGCAGGGCCTCAAGACGCTCCATCTCCGCCGACTCCGGCATCACGTAAAGGCGGCGCGCCAGTTGTTCTCTGGCCGTTTCCAGGCTGTCGAATCCCCGGTTCCGCTCCGCGTGGACCACCTCAATCTCCGGCTCGGTCCCCAACTGGCCCAGAACCTCCAGGAACTCCGGTAGGCTGGGCAGGGGCAGCCGGGGCTCGCCGTGCACCCGTTCCCAGAGGGGATAATTCTGGGACTGAGGCGGGGCCTGAAACATCACTATCAGTATTCGGTTGGCATGTTCCTCCAACTTTCTGACGAAAAGCTCGATTTCCTGGATGGTGTAGAGAACGTGGCTACAGAGGGCGACGTCCGCCTGGGGAACTTGGGCATCCAGCCAGCCCGACTCCACAACCTCGACATTCCTTACGTCGAATTCATCGGCCACCTCACGCAAGACCCGGCACATGCTGGGCGACGGTTCAACCGCAATCACTTTCTTGGAGCAGAGGGCCAGGGGCAGCGCCAGCCGGCCCCCGCCCGCGCCCACGTCCAAGACCACCTGCTCCGGGGAGACCTGCCGCCGCAGGTGGTTAACCAAAAGGTCGTCGGTGCGCCGGGGGTCCGCCCTGAACCGCTGGGCGAAGTCGGTCCATGAGTCCTCAGGGCGGGGCTCGCCTTGGCGCATCCCGTCGGACTGGGCATGCTCCACCCGAATCATCTCTTTCCAGCGTTGTGTTGCGGTCATGTCTCCTCTGTTGCCGGCGGCCTGAGTCCCTATGGCTAGTCAGATTGTAACGGGGACTCGCCGGAGGCTCAATCTGGAGAACACTGACAATGCAGCTAAAATATCTCTTAATGGCCTCTCTACCTCTCAGGAAGCCCCTGGCATTCGCAGTCTCCGTGACCACGTTGATGTTGGTCGTGTCTTGCGGCGGTGCTGCTATCCTAGATCCGTCTCCGTCGGCGTCGCAAACGGTGGTTCCCGATGAACTAACTCCGCCGGCGCCGCAAACGGTGGCGCCCAAAGAACCGGCGCCGCCGGCGCCGCAAACGGTGGCGCAAACGGTGGCGCCCAAAGAATCGTCGTCTTCTCCTGAGTTGCCGGGACTGGCGCTTGAAAGGGTGTTTGAAGGTCTTCCCTTCAGCCGTTTGACCAATCTGGTCCAGATGGGCAGCCGGTTGTTCGTGACCGAGCAGACCGGCCGGGTGATGGCTTTCCCAAGCGGCCCGGAAGCCTCCGAAGCAGCGGTGTTCCTGGACATTCGAGATCGGGTGAGCGACGCCGGGAACGAGGAGGGCCTTTTGGGGTTGGCCTTCGACCCGGATTTTGACTCCAACGGCCACTTCTACGTCTACTACTCCGCCGCCAATCCCCGGCGGTCGGTGGTTTCGCAGTTCACGGCGGAGACGTCCAGCGCCGTCGCGGTGGAAACTGAAACCGAACTGGTCGTCATGGAGGTTCCCCAGCCCTATCAGAACCACAACGGAGGGCAGCTTTCCTTTGGGCCGGACGGCATGTTGTACATCTCTCTGGGCGACGGCGGCCTGGGCGGGGACCCCCGGAGCAACGGCCAGAACCCCGCCACCCTGTTGGGGTCCATCTTGCGGATCGACGTGTCCGGGGCCGGACCGGATGCCGGACCCGATAATCGATACCGGGTCCCTCCGGACAACCCTTTTGTGGCATCCCCCGGCGCCAGAGATGAGATCTGGGCCTATGGGTTCAGGAATCCCTGGCGGTTCTCATTTGACCGGCAGACCGGAGACCTTTGGGCCGCCGACGTGGGCCAAAACAGCTATGAGGAAGTTGACCTGGTGGTGCGGGGCGGCAACTACGGCTGGAACATCCTGGAGGGCGGGCACTGCTTCTCTCCCCGCTCGGGGTGCGACCCCTCCGGCACTCGATTGCCCGTGATCGAATACAGCACCAACAAAGGCTGTTCGGTGATTGGCGGGTACGTGTACCGGGGAACACGCATCCCTTCCCTGGCCGGGGCCTACCTATACGGCGACTTCTGCTCCGGAGAGGTCCACGGATTCCGGTACGGGAACAACGAAGTGATTGGACACGCGTTGCTGATTGACTCCGGTCTCATGATCACCTCCTTCGGGGAGGACAGTGACGGCGAGATCTACGTCCTCTCGCAAGAGGGCGGCATCTACATGCTGAAAGCTGACGGCTGACCGCTACGTCCCCCTAGCTTGACACCCCGCTCCAGTCATGGTTTCCTTGGCCCGAACCAAATACTTCAAGAACTGACCAGGGTGCAATTATGACTGAAAGATTGGTTGGGACGGCGGTAAGGGGCAATACGATTGCCGAGGTCCAAGGCAACATCCAGCGGGCTGAGGAACTGGGCGTCCACGCGGCTTGGATGACCGCCGGCGGCGCCAGCCTGGACAGCTTGACCTGCTTCGCGGCCACGGCAGCGTCTACCACCACCATCAAGCTGGGTACCTCCATCGTTCCCACCTATCCCCGCCACCCGTTGGTCACGGTGCAGCAGGCCCAGGTGGTGGCCCAACTGGCGCCGGGACGTTTCCGTTTGGGCGTGGGCCCCAGCCACCGACCGACGATAGAGTCCATGGGCATCGAGTTTGACGCGCCCTTGGCTCACCTGAGGGAGTATCTGAGGATCCTGAAGGCCATCCTGCAGACCGGTTCTGTGGACTTCGATGGGGAGCACTATTCGGCCCACGCATCGATCCCGGGGCCGTTGGATATCCAGGTGATGGGCTCGGCTCTCAGGAAGGGTTCCTTCGAACTTTGCGGGGCCGAGTCCGACGGCGCCATAAGCTGGATCTGTCCCAGGAGCTACCTGAGGGATGTGGCCCTGCCGGCGATGGAGAAGGGGGCCAAAGAGGCGGGACGGCCCGTGCCGCCACTGATTGCCCACGCCCCGGTCTGCGTCCACGACAACCCGGAAGAGGTCCGGGCCGCAGTGCGGGAGCAAATCATGAACCCAAAGCTGCCCTACTACCAGAACATGCTGGTGGCCGCCGGTTACCCCGAAGCCACCGACGGCAACTGGAGCGACGCCATGATCGACGGCGTGGTCATCTGGGGCGACGAGGAGACCGCCGCCCAAGGCATCCAGGAACTATTCGCCATGGGCGCTACCGAAGTGTTGGCCTCCCCCGTCACCGCCGGGGCCGACCGGGCCGCATCCTTGGAGCGGACCATGAAACTGCTGGGCCAAGCGGCGGAAGCCGTTAATTAACATGAGGCCATGAGATACGACGTCGTGACTGTTGGCGGGGGCTCTGCCGGATGTGCCCTGGCCACCCGCCTGAGCGAGGATGCCAGCCGGTCGGCCATCCTCTTGGAAGCCGGACCCGACTACCCCAACTTGGAGCACCTGCCCGAGGAGTTGAAGTTCGGCCACCGCCAAGAGGCCAGCGATATCGACTCCTCCTTCAACTGGGCCTACAAGGGCCAGGGCGCCCCGGAGCAGATGGTGCCCATGCAGGTGGCCCGGGGCAAGGTAATGGGCGGTTCCGGGTCGGTCAATGGCCAGGTTTTCCTCCGTGGGCTACCCGAGGACTATGACGATTGGGCCGACGAAGGCAACGGCGAATGGAGCTTCATCAAGCTGTTACCATTCTTCCGCAAGCTGGAGACCGATCTGAACGTAAAGGACGATTTTCACGGGACCGGCGGGCCCATTCCGGTGCGCCGGCTGCCCCGCGAAGAGTGGATGCCGGTGAACGAGGCCTTTCACCAGGCAACCGTCGCCCATGGGTTCCTGGAAGACCCGGACGGAATCCGCATGAGCGCCGCGCTAACTTACCTGAACCCCAACCGACACCGGCTGAACCTGACGGTCAAAGCCAACGTCCTAGCCCACCGGGTGGTGTTCGACGGGGACCGGGCCGTGGGTGTGGGGTTGGAGAGCGGCGGCGAGAAATTCACTGGGGAAGGGTCGGAAATTGTCCTCTGCGCCAGCGGGATAGCCTCCCCCCAATTGCTGCTGCTTTCGGGCGTCGGGCCCGCTGGCCACCTGAATGAGCTGGCTATCCCGGTGGTGAAGGACCTGCCCGGAGTGGGCCAAAATCTGCGCGACCACCCGCTGATTACCATCGAACTCGAGCCCAGGGAGGGAGTCAAGCTGGCCGCCTTTGTGCCGCGCATCCAGAGCGGGCTGCGCTACACCGCCCAGGGGTCCAACACCCGGAACGACATGCAGGTCTTTCCGTCGTCGTTCACCGGGTTGCGGGCAGGTGACCCTCTACAGGGCCGGAGCCCCGACCGTCCCCAGGGACTGAGAATCACTTGCATCCTGAAGCTGGCCGACAGCGCCGGAGAGTTAACTCTGACCTCCGCGGACCCCAATGCACCGCCCCGTCTTGAGTACCGGTACTTCGAGACAGAGTGGGACCGGCAGCGTATGCGGGAAGCGATACGTCTCTCTTTGAAGCTGTTGGAGCACTCCGCCTTCGGCCCGTTGGTGGAACGTCGCATCTCGCCCACCGACGCCGACGTGGCCACCGAAGACGCCCTGGACGCCTGGCTGCGGCAGAACGTGGCCACCACCCAACATACTTCCGGGACCTGCAATATGGGGCCGGAGTCCGACCCCATGGCCGTGGTGGACCAGTACTGCCGGGTCCAGGGGTTGAAAAACCTGCGGGTGGTGGACCTGTCCATCTGCCCCAATGTGGTCCGGGCCAACACCAACGCCACGGCAATCATGATTGCCGAGAGGGCCGCCGGCTGGATCAGTTAGCGTCCCTCTTTTGACTATCTTCTAGGCTGCTGGGGCCTTGGGGGCAACAGCAATCTTGCCGAACAATTTGGGCGCGGTTTCATCCTTGAATGACAGCTTGGTTGACTGTTCTTCCCAGCCCCGGTCCGGTTGCAACTCAACGCCCAGACCATCGGCCACCCGGCACATGTAATTGAATAGCGCAACCACGTGGACGATGTCGATGATATCTTCATCGGCCCATCCGACGCTCCGGAGTTCATTGGCCCAGTCTTCGGTGACGCCCGAAGGATTGGTGGTCAGAAATTCGGCGAACTCGAGCATGGCGACCTGTTTGGCCGAAAGCCCGGCGTCGCGGTAGTCCTCGCCCAGTTGCTCGGCTAGCTGCGATTCGGGGTCCTCACCACGGAGGGCCTGTGCGTGGGCAAGGGTTCAATACTGGCACTTGTTGTTCGCCGACACCACGGCTGCCACCATCTCCCGCTCTGCTCGGGACACCCCGGATTCGGCGTGCATGACCGAGGCCACGTGTCCCATCAGGGTCTTGATGATGTGGGGCCTGAGGCCGCTAACAGCCTGAACGTTGGAGATGTTGCCCCGCACCTTGAGCATCATATCGTAGGTCTCTTTCAGCTCACCTTTGGCTTCCTCATAGGGGATGGTCTTCACGTAGGGCATCTCTTACCTCCGGTCTCTGCGCCAGTTACTGAACTTTGATGACGGTTGCGGGTTAAAGATTTAGTATTGGGGAAGGTTAGCACCCGTCCCCGCCCCGTTCAAGCGGGGCACCAGCGGTTTCCGCCGGTCCAACCTCTGATTACACTGGCTTCCACTTTACCGGCTGGACTTTGGTCTGGAGGAGCGAAAATGGGGATACTGACCGACGACATGAAACGGGTGGTCCGCCAGCAACGCCTGGGTTTCATCGCCACCGTGTGCCCCGACGGCTCGCCCAACCTCTCGCCCAAGGGCACCGCCACGGTCTGGGACAACGACCACCTAGTCTTTGCCGACCTCGCGTCCCCGGTCACCATTGAGAACCTGGGCCAAAACCCCGCCTGCGAGATTAACGTCATCGACGCGTTCGTCCGCAAGGGCTACCGGTTCAAGGGGACCGCTCAAGTAATCACCAGCGGGGACATCTTCGACAAGATTGAGGAATCCTACACCACCGGCAGCCGGGGCATACAGAGGTTGGGGTTGCCAGCCAAGGGGTATGTCCTAATTACCGTGACCAAGGACGCGGCCTTGGTGTCGCCGGGATACACGCCCGGTAAAACGGAAGCGGAGATGAGGGAGGAGTGGACCGGCTATTGGGCCGGTGTGCAGGAGAGCAATTCCTAGGCGACGAGCCGTAGAAAGGCTGGAGGGCTGTGCGGGTTAATCCGGCTCCCGGTCTTCTCCGCCCTTAAGCTTGAAATTGTCCTGGGTGAAGCGCCGGGGCAGTCCGTAAGTGGCCGCCGCCAAGTCGGCAGGGGCCGATCCATTCAGTCTGTCTTTCAGAGTGTGCCGGACCTCTTCCAGGTACACCCTCCGGTTGATCTTGCCCTCCCAGGGACGGAACAACCGGAAGGTCTCGGCGATATTACGGATGGTTTCGACTTCCTCTTGGTCGGAGAAGCAGCAAGCCGTAGCCAGGTCGTAGGCGTCCGCGAAGGGCATGCCGGTCTGGACGTTTTCCGACAGCCCGGCCCAGAAGCTGCAGACCCCGTGGGCCCCTTCGCGGTGGGCCCGCCGCCAAGCGCCCAGCATGCCCGGAGCGGTGGCTTTCGGTATGCCCCATTCCTCCAAAATGCTAACGTCGGGCCAGTGGCCGGGAGACAGGCAACCACCCTGGTTCCCGTTGGACGAGACGCCGCCGGAACCGTGAATGTTCCTGGCCGTTTTGTCCCTGCCTCTAAAGAATCTTCAGCTGTTCGTTCACCTCCTCAACGGCGCCCTTGGTCAAGGAACGCAGGCTTCGCTGCGCCAGCCAATCGAGGCTGAGGTAGTTCTGGGTGTGGCGCAGGCTGAGGTCCAGGGAGCGGGCAATCTCCTTCTGCTGGCTGCCCTGGCGTCTGAGTTCCCAGGCCTGTCTCACCTTGTCCAGGTCCAGTGGCCGGGCCATTCTTTAACTCCGAGGCCGGACTGGCACGGCGGGCCATCCGGAGATGGGGAAGTCTTCGTAGACTAACGGGGGGACGCCCGTCAATCTATGGGGTGGAAAGAGAGGTGTCAAGGCGGTTTGGGGTGAATATACCCGCCCTGGTTTTATTCGATTTCATGGGAGGGGGGGTAATAAGAGAAGTGTTTGAATGGTATATAGTCTGGATTGGAAAATGAATAGCGCGGCGATGGCCGCCATAAAGCTCGCTAACGGCTTCAAGGAGCATACAGATGTCTTGGATCGAAGAAGCTAAAGTGGACCTCTCTCCCGTAATCTCGGTCATGTCCATAAATAAGCAGGCCATGGAAGCGGTGCAGAACATGAACGCCGCCATCACCTTTGGCGCTTCCGCGCTGACCAGAGTGCAGGAAGAGGCCATCGCCACTGCGGTGTCTTCCGCCAACAACTGCCGTTATTGAACCATGTCCCACGGAGGGTTCCTCCGTCAACATTCAGACGATCCCGAGTTATCCAGCCATATCATGCACGATTACACCGGGGCCGATCTGGACGAGCAGACCCGGGGCATGTTGGATTTCGCCGTGAAGCTCACCAAGGACCCGTCCGGAAACAAGAAGGCCGACATAGAGGGGCTGCGCGGGCTGGGCTTGGATGATCAACAGATACTGTCGACGGTCTTGATTACCTGCTGCTTCAACTTCATGACCCGGCTGGCCGACGGTCTGGGGGTGGAGGTCCAAGAGAACCGGGTCGAGGCCGCCAAACGGTGGATGTCGCCGGACGTGCAGGCCATGTCCTGGCTGATGGACCGCAAAGAGAAGTGACCTGAGGGGCCGGGATTATTGTCGCGGCGGCCCCCGGCGGCCCTTTGATATACTTATCCGGTAGGCGTGACTGAGCGGGCGTAACTCAGGGGTAGAGTGCTTGCTTCCCAAGCAAGATGTCGTGGGTTCAAATCCCATCGCCCGCTCCAGTGCCACAGGCACGTTTTCTTTTTTCCAGCCTCTCCTCACAGTTAGCAACTCCCTAAAGCCGCTGCCACAAATCGCCCCAGCACGGCGAGGAAATCCGCGACCCCAACGGCTGGCGTATTCAATTGGGTAACGTGTTAGGCTGCAAAATCTGGATGAAAAAAGATTGATTCGGAAATGTCGCGACTACTAGCTTTACCATTGATCGCAATCATTATCGGTTTACTAGCTTGCGGTACCGCCGCGACGGGGGCCCCACCAACTTTGGCGCCGAATACATCGCCTACCGTTACCGCGACATCGAGCCCCGAATCTGAGACCAGCCCGACAACTGCTCCCGCATCGACCACTGTGCCTGCAACGACACCCCTATTTAACTCCGGCACCGCTCCCGGCTCGACAACCCTACCTAGCCCTAACCTGGAACCCACGCCTTTACCAACCGCTGTACCAGCGCCAAAAGCGATAATCATAGACCAACCTGAGGTTGGAACCAGCGTTGGCAACACCGTGCCGCACTTTGAGTTTACGTTGGTCGATGGCACGAAGCAGTCTACTGCACAGCTATCTAGTCAAGGCCAACCGGTGTTTCTATTTTTCTTCGCGACTTGGTGACCGGTCTGCCGCGCCGAGTTACGGCGCATGAAGGATGTGTACCTGGAGTTCGCGGACAAAGTCGATTTCTATGCAATCGGCCAAAGCCCGTTCGAGAGCATCGAATTACTGGAATCGGACCGTAAGAAAGAGGGCTATCCGTGGCCCGTCGCTGAGATAGATACGGATGTACTAAAAAAGCTGCGTGTTCTTCGGCAGTCCACCAAGATTGCCCTGGACCACCAAGGCATAATCTCATACCGAGCCGGTTAAGGCGACGGAGGTCCCAGCGAATGGCGGCAGGTGTTTATCGACCTCGTGGAGCGAGCCGGCGGCTGAAACGTCGTGGACTCAAATCCCATCGCCGATCGGCTCCGTACGGCACCGGAGATGGAAAGAAGGGACACCCGCCTCAGATGCTAATGTGCTGTCGCCACGTCAGTACCGGACGTTTGCCGCTCCCTGATGGAGAAGACGGCACCCGTGGCCAGAATCAAGAGCACGATGTTGGTCCAGATGGCAACGTCGTAAGTACCTCGGGTGTCATAGAGCAATCCTCCTCAAGTACGCGCCAAGGCCGGACCCCAGCGGCATCACAGCGAACATGGCTCCATAAATGGTCCCCAACTGAGATATCCCAAAGCGGTCTAAGGCGTAGGCTGCTGTGATGGAGACCACGGCGTTCCAAGAGAACCCGACCAGGAGTATCCCCACCAGCAACGCCGGGATGCCCAGGGGAGGAATGTCGAGAAAGGGAATGCCCATGGACAACAAAACCGTGATGAATCCCAAGGCTCGCAGGTGGTAGGAGAGACTCAGCAATCTGCGGCGGCCGTGCCTGTCCGAAAGGTGCCCCAGCAACAACGCTCCAACCATCGCTGACGCTCCAATGAGGCTAAAGGCCCCCGCCGCCACCATCTTGTGGTATCCCAGGTCTTGAACGTAGGTGACGAAGTGAGCATTCACGAAGCTCATCGAATACCCTCAAACGAAGTAACCCAAGGTGAGCCTGGCGAACAGGGGAGTGCGTAAAGCTTCACGGAAAGTGGCGTCCCGCCCCAGTAATTTCTCATCGCCGGTTCCAAACCTACGACCACCACCAGACTCGCCTTCGGACGCGGTCAGGGGTTGCAGTCCCAAGTCCTGGGGCCGGTTCTTGATCAGTAAGAAACCGGCGGGCAGCACCAAGATAAGCAAGAGCAGAGCCAGGAACAAATAGGCCTCTCTCCAATCAAATAGCACCAAGAATATGGAAGCGGCCGGTACAAGAATCATCGCTCCGAACGACCCGGCGCCGCTGACCAGTCCCAGTGTCAGCCCCCTTCTGGTGTAAAACCAGGCGCTGACCACCTTTGTGAGAATGGGTCCGGTGCCCAGGGTGATTCCAATGCTCATGACGGCAAACAGGGCGTACAATTGGGCCAAGTTGCTGATAAAGGGGATCAACAGGAGTATCGTCCCCATGACCACCACGCCGGAGAGGACGGCGGTCTTGGGGCTGTACCGGTCGGCCAGATAACCTGCCAGCGGCCTCAGCAGCCCCGAGAGCATGAAGGTCACTGCGAAGGCCAGGGACAGCGAGGCCCGGCTCCAACCGAACTCCTCGGTCATCGGCTTGAGGAACACGCCGAATGAGAACTGCCCTCCGGCAACGCCGAAGGACACCAGAACTCACCCAGCCACGACGAACCAGCCGTAGAATATTTTCCCGCCGAAGAGTCTCATATTCGCTTCACCCGGTGATCATTCTATCAACGAAACTCGTCAGCCACATGGTTAATACTCCCGCCACAGAATTGACTCTTTTGGAATTTGGACCGTGGGCGTGCGGCCTCGTGGTCCGGTGCACTCCCCTCGATTCTATCGCCATTGTTAGCCCAATTGCCGCCCTGATTGACTCCCTACACGGCCGGTGTTAGATTCCTCCAAACCATTTTGGCAACCGATATAAGTAGCTCTGGCGGAGACAAAAATCCTGCAGGTTACGAGGGGGATGCCATGGTAGTCAGATGGATTTTCAAATCGTTTGACCTTCTTCGAGGCACGAGGATTTTCCAGTTGGTGTGGCATCTGTTGACCGGAGTTAGCCGGTTAACGGACGAAGAGATTGTTGCGGCGAGCAAGGTGTTGGGTCCGGACGCTGTCCGGTATTCCGCGGTAAGGGTGGCGGAGGGCCGGGTCCTGCGCCTGATATTTAAGATAAACAGCAATCGGGCGTTCACGTTATTCCACACCATCAACCTTCCCGAGACCGGCCACCATTCCAGGGGCAACCTAGACCTTTTGGTGCACGAGATGGTCCATGTGTACCAATTCGAGCAGGTCGGGAGCGTCTATATCTGGGAAGCGCTGAGGGCGCAAAAGACCAATGGCTACAGTTACGGGGGCTGGGAACAACTGGCCCGAGACCGGGAAAACGGTCAGCGGTTCAGCGGGTAGAACCGGGAGCAGCAAGGGCAGATTGCCCAAAACTACTACAACCAAGTACTGGCGGCCGCCCTGCCGGAGGATAGCCCGGAACATCAAGCGTTCCAGCCCTACATCGACGACCTGAGGGCCGGAATACTGTAAAGGGCCCGGCGGCCGTCTGGTACCCTCGTTTATCCGCTATTTCAGGTCCAGCAGCTCAACCTCGAACTTGAGGGTGGCGTTGGGTGGAATGACGCCCCCGGCGCCCGAGGCCCCGTAGCCAAGGTCAGGAGGAATGATTAACTCCCGCTTGCCACCAATGTTCATGGTTGCCACGCCCTCGTCCCAGCCTTTGATCACCCGTCCGGCGCCCAGGGGAAACTCGAAGGGCGTGCCCCGGTCCACGGAGCTATCGAACTTGGTGCCGTCCAACAGCCAACCGGTGTAATGGACCACCGCGGTCCTTCCCGCCGATGCCGCCTCTCCGGTCCCAACGACCAAGTCCCTGTACTGCAGCCCTGAAGACGTGGTGGTGGTTTTTTCTTCCATGTTGACCTCTGAATCGGAATCAGAGCCGGAGGAAGACCCGCAGGCGACTCCCAGAGTTGCCAGGAAAATCGATACCAAAAGCCACCGCATGTCTTTTGGCCTCCGCCTCTTTGGAAATCGCGGTAAATCGCGCCCAGGGATGGTAGCACATGCGGATAAACGAGACCCGCGATTAAAGTGTCCGTTACGCCGATTGTGCTTTATGATGTCGGTTGCGATTCACCCCAAGGAAGCCACACCGATGACCGATGATTTCAGACAGCGGGTAGAGGCCGCCAAGGGCCGGACAAAACCCGTTACCCCGACGGATGCCCAACAGCGGCTTGATCAAAACCTCGACGCCATACTGATCGAAACACGGCTTCGGGAGAATGTCCCTCTCAGTGAGCAGGCTGAGGACGTGGTATTTATCTCGGTGGAAGAGCTGGACGAACAGGCTGGCGACGCTTCCAAACAGAAGCTGGACCCGCGATTGTTGGACCCGTCACGGCAGATTATCACAACTTGAAGGCTTGGACTCAGGGCCGCCGTGGGCGCCCAGATTCTCCAAGAGATGGGTCCACCAACGTGACCTACATGGAAGGCGGGATGGAAGCCTGGCGGGAGGCCGGACTGCCGACCAAGGAGTAGCGGCACCTCGATTGACGCCCCAGTGAACCGGGTGATAGATTCCCTCCAACCGTTGCTGATCGAAGGGAGATTGCCATGGCTGAACGAGTCTGGGAAAAGTTTCTAACCGGGCAGGACCAGGCCCACGTTGCGATGAGTGAAAACAGGCAAGTGGGCTTCGGCGAGAAGCCTGCCCTGCTGCTGATTGACCTCTACCGTTGGGTCTTTGGCGACAAACCCCAGCCGATCCTGGAGGCGACCAAGGAGTGGCCGGCCAGTTGCGGCCTGGCCGCCTGGGATGCCATCCCCGCCATCCAGACCGTGCTGAAGGCCGCCCGGAATGCCGGCATCCCCGTGGTGCACGCCACGGGCCGGGACGATGACGGCTTGGCGGGCTGGAGCACAGGACGCCAAGTCTACGGCAACTCCGACCGCAGTCCGGAGACCCTGGAACGGCGCAACCGCCGCAACGACATCATCGACGAGGTGGTGGCGCCCATCGACGGGGAGCCGGTGATGCGCAAAGACTCGCCCAGCGCCTTCTGGGGCACACCCCTCATCGGCCACCTGAACGCCCACAACGTGGACACCATCATCGCCGTGGGCGAGACCACCAGCGGCTGTGTCCGGGCCAGCGTGTTGGACGGGTGCACCAACCGCTACCGCATGATTGTGGTCGAAGAGGGTGTGTTTGACCGGCACGAAGCGGCCCACGCCATCAACCTGTTCGACATGAACCAGAAATACGCCGACATCCTGCCCTTGGCCGAAGTGCTGGAGTACCTGGGCGAGGTGGGCGCCAAGCGCGGCACGGCAATCTAACACCAAGCACAATTTCAGGAATCAAGAACCCCCGCAGCGTTTTGGCTGCGGAGGTTTTTTATTTCCTTGCGGAGCTTGGCGGTCTCATGACCCTTTCGGAACGGGTGGACCCGCCACCGGGAGCTCAATCACAAACGTGGTGCCGGTCCCCATCCCACCGGTCTCGTCAACAGTCCGCGTTTCGAAGTCCAGACTGCCACCGTGGCCTTCGACTATCTCCTTGGCAATGGCCAGGCCCAGTCCGGTCCCATAGTCCTTTCCCGTGGTTACAAATGGGTCGAAGACTCGAGACCGAATATCGGCTGGGATACCGTGACCCGTATCGGTCACTGATAACCGGCACTTACCCTCTGCCATGTCAACGGCGAGAGTCAGGTCTCCCCCATCCGGCATAGCGTCCACCGCATTGCCCACGATGTTCTGCACGACCCGCCGGACCCGGGCCTCGTCCATCTGCACTTCTCCGGCGAATCTGATGTCCTTGTTCAGCCGGATGTTGGCCGCTTCCATGCGTTCTTTCATGGAGTCCGCCAGCTTCTCCAGCAAGGTCCCGAACTGTACCGGTTTGGACTCCAGGTTTATGGTCCCTCTGGAATAGTCCAGCAACTCCTGGCTCATCCCCAGGAAATGATCGACATCTTCCAAGATTAGGTCCGAGAACAGAGTACGTTTTTCGGCGCCAATGTCCGATTCGGCCAAGAGCTCGGCATAGCCACGGATGCACAGAGAGCGGCCCTTTGAAATCGTGAACTATTGACGCCGCCATCTTTCCGACGGCCGAAAGCTGCTCCGATTGCACCATGCGCTCGACCAGCCGGCTGTTCTCCACCGCGATCGCCGCCTGATAGGCCACTATCTCCAAAAGGCGTTCGTCGTTCTGACTGAAAGTAGAACCATCTCGTTTGTTAACCACCTCCAACACACCCAATAGTTTGCCATGCCATTGAATTGGGGTGGCCAGGAGAGATCTGGTCACGAATCCCGTTCTCCGGTCTATGGAGTCGTCGAAACGGGAGTCCAAGTCCACATCATCGATTCGGAGAGTTTCGCCGCTGGCGGCCACGCTGCCCAGCACGCCCCGACCCATGCCCAGATCTAAACTCTGGACCTTCTGACCGGCCTCGCCATTTGCGAATTCGATGTGGAGCCGGCCGTCTTCCGGATCGTAGAGTGCGATGCAGCTGGCCTCAGCATCCACCGCCGATTCCGATTCTTGCATAATCAGACTAAGCAGTTGGTCCAATTTGTGAATCGAACTGATCAACTGGTTCACCTGGTAAAACGTCTGGATCTGCCGATCGAGCAGAGCCTCGTTTTGTTCTCTTTCGGTATTGTTAGCCATGTGCACTTTCTTCGATGGGACCTGCCCCGTCGGGCCACCCACGTCGGTTGATTGGTAATCATGCCTGTGTTAAATTAGCTTCTAATAGGCTGGTCAAACCGGCCGGGCATACTTGGAGCTTGGAATGGCATATGTGACCCCTCGCGATGGCGAGAACCCGGAAAGCCTGGTTAACCGATTCCGGGCTTCTGTGCAGCACTCGGGCATTCTGCGCGAACTCAAGGACCGCCGCTTTTTCCGGTCCAAGGCGCAAAAAGAGCGGTTGGCAGCCCAGAGAGCCGCACGCCGCCGCCGCCGCCAGAACCGCCGGTAGGGCGATTCAGAGGGCAAAGGTCCCAGCGCGTATGTGCCTGGCCTGATTGCTTGAGGCCGTCTGAAATTGCTTCTAAGGCAACTGCTAGCACCGGGCGGCGTTAATTGCCGCCCGCTTTCCGTAAAGGCCTCAGACCGGCCTTTTTTCTTTGCCACCACCGCGCCTCGCACCCCAGGTGAAAGGGTGCACAGGCGCGTTGACAGCTATATGTGACGCTGTTAAATTAGATTGGTTGCCCTTAGCACTCCGTTCCTGGGACTGCCAAAGGGTGATCACACTCAGGAGATTACATTTGCCTCGATACGATTACCGTTGCGAAAGTTGCGATAACGAGTTTGAGTTGCTGCAGAGCTTCGCTGAAGCCGGCTCAGGCACCTGCCCGACATGTTCCGGGTCGGGCCGCCGCGTATTCCACGCTGTTCCGGTTATTTACAAGGGCAGCGGTTTCTACACCACCGACTACGGCCGGCCCAAGAAATCGGCGGAGAACAAGAATAGTTCCAGCGAGAGTTCGTCCTCCTCTAGCTCCAGCTCTTCCGACTCCGCCTCTTCAGGGGACTCCAAGTCAGACTCGGCCGCCAAGTCAACCGGTGACAGCCCGGCCAAGTCTTCGACCGATTCCGGCAGCAGCACCTCCACGCCCGCCAGCTCCACCTAGCCGGCAGGTCCTGGGCCCCCCAGAGCCATCCCACAGGGCCACGTATGAGGGCGTTGATCCAAAGGGTTACCAAAGCCTCCGTTGCCGTTGGCGATGAGACCACCGGAGAGATTGGCCCAGGCTTGGTCATTCTGCTGGGAGTCTCCAAAGAAGACGACGAGGCTGACGCCCGGTACCTGGTGGAGAAGATTGCCAACCTGAGGATATTCGCCGACGAGGACAACCGGTTCAACCGCTCCGCCTTGGACGTTGGGGCGGAGTTTTTAGTCGTGAGCCAGTTTACACTTTACGGCGACACCCGCAAGGGACGGCGCCCCGACTTCAACCAAGCGGCGGGACCGGAAGATGCAAAGCGCCTCTACGAGCATACGGTGCATTTGTTCCGAGATGCCGGGATCACGGTGGCCACCGGAAGGTTCCAGGAGTACATGCAGGTCGCTCTGGAGAACGACGGGCCTGTGACCCTGATGTTGGACAGCGCCGACCGGCAGCGGCCGCGCCGGGGCTAACGGCGGCGATACGGGTTAACCAAACCAACCCATTCCGCTATAAGCCCTGGCTTAAAGGGTTAACGAAACCAACCCATTCCACGGAAAAACCCTCTCAGATAGGCTATCTGCCCGCCGTGGGAGATGGTGTCCCAGACCATCTGACCCATGCACACCGCCACCGTGCGCGGTTCGGGCACGCGGTTCATGACAATCTTCCGCTCCAGTTCCTCTGGGGTGATGTTAGCCAGAAAGTCCCTGGTGTGTTCCTTCAGCGCTTCGTAATAGCCCAGTTGCACGCCTCTGGACGGCGGCTGCCACTGGGCCACCTGGGCGGCGGTCCAGCCCACTCCACGGTCTTCCTCATCGGCAGGCATGCCGAACTTCTCATGCCAGCCCTCAGACACCCAGACCTGGGTCAGGTCCCTGAGCCGGGAGTGAATGAACATGTCGGTCACCCGGGTCAGGTGCCACAAAATCCAGGCCACGGAGTTGCATTGGTCAGTGGGTTGGCGGGCCATAGCCGCCTCGTCCAGACCCTCCAACGCTCCGTCGATCATCTCCCAATTCCGCTCCATCGCCAGGATTACCGGGTCAACTGGGCTCGCCATGGGCTCCTCCGTCTAACAAATCTTTACGCAGCCGTAAAGGTCTAATCGAATTCCAAGTCCAGGCTGATGTCCAGAGCAATCACCGAATGGGTTAGCGCCCCGATGGAAATCAGGTCGACGCCCGTTTCCGCCACTGACCGGACGGTGTCGTAGTTGATGCCTCCAGAGGCTTCGACAATCGCCCGGTCACCGATGACCTTCATGGCCTCGGCCATCTCCTTCACCGGCATATTGTCCAGCATGATGATGTGGGCCCCAGCCTCCAGGGCCTCTTTCACTTGGTCCATGGTCTCCACCTCCACCTCCACCTTGATGGTGTGGGAGGCTCGGGCTAGGGCCAGTTGAATCACGTCTTTCAGGCCCATCTCTCTGGAGCGGTTGGCCTGGATGTGGTTGTCCTTGATCAGGATGCCGTCGGCCAGGTTCAGCCGGTGGTTGAAGCCGCCGCCCATGCGCACCGCGTACTTGTCCAAGTAGCGGTGGCCCGGCGCGGTCTTGCGGGTGTCCACAATCCGGGCCTTAAGTCCCTGAACCGCCTGGACGTACCGGTTGGTGTCGCTGGCGATCCCGCTCATACGCTGCATGAAGTTCAGGGCGATGCGCTCCGCCTTGAGGATTGCGGCCGCCGAGCCCCGGACCACGGCGATGTCGTCTCCCGGGGTCAGTGGCGAGCCGTCTTGCAAAACGGCCCAGGCGTCCAGGGTGGGTTCGACCCGGTGAAAAACCTCAATCGCCACCCCCACCCCGGCCAACACCCCTACGGCCTTGGCCCGCAGCATCCCGGTACCTTGAATCTCCGGCGGGACGACCGCCTGGGTGGTGGGGTCACTGAAGGTCTGGTCTTCGGCGAGGGCGGCGTCAATCAATGCGTGGACGTCGGGAGGGAACTGGCTCATTGCACGCCTTCCTTACTCTCTCCAAAGAAGCGATGAAAGCCCGATGAATCGGCCGGCACAATTGTACTGCAACGCCCAATATCGGGCTATACGGCGATAGGCGCGAAATAAAGGGTCACCCGTTACTTAAGCGAAAGCATCCGGTCCAGGGCCGATTGGGAATCCCGCTTAATGTCTTCCGGCACGGTAATCTGGTTATGGACCTTGCCTTCCAACAGCCCATCCAGCATCCAGAGGAGGTACGCAGGATGGATGCGGTACATGGTGGAACACGGGCAGGTGACCGGGTCCAGGCAGAACACTGTCTTATCGGGGTTATTGATTGCCAGGCGGTTGACCAGGCTGACCTCGGTGCCCACTCCCCATTTGCTGCCGGCGGGCGCTGAGTTAATTTTCTCGCGGATGTACTCGGTGGACCCAACCATGTCCGCCGCCTGGACAGTCTCCATGGGACATTCCGGGTGGACCACGATGTTGATATCGGGGTGAAGGGCCCGGGCCGCCTCTATCTGGCCGACGGTGAACCGGGTGTGGACCGAGCAATGGCCTTGCCACAGCACCATCTTTGCCCGGCGAAGTTGCTCAGGGGTGTTGCCGCCCAGTTTCCGGAAGGGGTTCCAGACCACCATCTCGTCCAGTGGGACTCCCAGTTTCAGAGCCGTGTTCCGGCCCAGGTGCTGGTCGGGCAGGAAGAAGACACGCCCGGATTGATTGAAGGCCCACTCCACCACCGCAGTGGCATTGGACGAGGTGCATACAGCGCCGCCGTTCCGGCCGCAGAGGGCCTTGATCCCGGCGATGCAGTTCATGTAAGTGACGGGCAAGATGCCGCTGGGCCCCAGGACCTCCTCCAGGTCAGCCCAGGCATCGTCCACATCGTCCATGGGCGCCATGTCGGCCATGGAACAACCGGCGGTGATATTCGGCAGGATCACCTTCTGGTGGGGGGCCGCCAGGATGCAGGCGGTCTCCGCCATGAAGTGCACGCCGCAAAAGATGATGTAGTCGGCATCAGAGCGCTTAGCGGCTTCTTTGGACAGCAGGAAGGAGTCGCCCTGAAAGTCGGCGTACTTGATTACCTCTTCGCGCTGGTAGTGATGGCCCAAGATGGTGACCGAGGCCCCCAGCTTACGACGGTCCTCGCCGATACGCCGGTCCAATTCCTCGGCGGTGTAGTGTAGATATTCCGAGGGTATTTCCTGCCATCGCACGTTGACGGACAGTTCCTCGGCCAAGGGCTTGGCAGGGAGTTCGTCTTCGGTTTTACAAAAAGCCGAGTGCTCAAGCTCGGTGATTGGAACGGTTGGCCGGCGGGTTGTAACGCCCATCAATCGTCGCCTCGACTGTTTACCGGATTAATCAATTTGGCTTCGACAGCCAATGATCCCTGTAGGGACCAGGGGCTGGAGCGCTCAATCTTCACTGTAACCATCTCACCTTGATGATACGCCTCGTCTTCAAAGAACACCAGTTTGTTGGAGCGGGTGCGTCCCTGCCACTTCCCCTTCTGGCGGCCCTCCACCAGAATCTCCTCGTAGCCTCCCACAAGTCCAGCGTTAATCTCGGTCAGGATCTCCTCCTGCACCCGGTCCACACGTTGGCGGCGGCTGGTCTTCTCGATTTCGGGTATACCGTCGTCCATGGTCCGGGAGGCGGTGGTGCCCGGCCGTGTCGAGTAGGCGGCGCAGTGGACCTTGTCCAGGCGCAACTCCGAGAGCAGGTCCAGGGTTTGCTGGAACTGTTCTTCCGTTTCCCCCGGGAACCCCACGATGATGTCGGTGCTGATAGCGACATTGGGTATGGTCTCGCGTATCCGGCCGACCAAGTCTACGTATTCGGCCCGGCTGTACTGACGCCGCATCCGCTCTAGAATCCCGTCGTCTCCCGCCTGCACCGGCAGGTAGATGTGCTCGCAGACCGTGGGCAGGTCCGCCACCGCCTGGACAATGTCTTGGGTCATGAACTTAGGGTGGGAGGTTAGGAAACGGATGCGCTCGATGCCTTCCACGTCGTTTAGCCGGGTGAACAAATCGGCCAGGCTGGGACTTTCCGGCAGATCGTAGCCGTAGGCGTCGACGGTCTGGCCCAGCAGAGTAACTTCTTTCACACCACGGGAAGCCAGCGTCTCCACTTCCTGGGCGACCTCTGCAACGGGACGGCTTACCTGGCGGCCGCGGCGATAGGGGATGATGCAGAAGGTGCACATCAGGTCGCAGCCGTGGATGATAGGCACGTGACAGGTGACGTCGGGACGGGTCGGGGTCAACAGGCCAACGCACCCTTCCCAGTCCACACCCAGCCGCTCTCCCACCATATCCAATACAGGCCCGTACTGCTGGGGCCGCATGAACACGTCCACGTAGGGGAAGCGGCGGGCTAACTCGTCGGTCTTGGGCCCCACCATGCAGCCCATGAGGGCCACGATGCGCTGGGGCTGTTTCTTCTTTAGGGGGGCGATCCAAGCAAGGTTGCTGACGACTTTATCTTCAGCGCCCTGCCGTACGACGCAGGAGTTGAGCACGATGAGGTCGGCATCGGCGGCCTTCTCCACCGGCTGCATCCCCATCTGCTCTAGGGCAGCGGCCAAGCGGTCGGAGTCCGCAGTATTCATCTGGCAACCGATGGTCCAGAGATAGTAACTATTCATGGGAAGCGGTTGGCGATCAGGCGAATGGCCCGGCTTTTCGTTAGCTGAATCGTTAAACATCTAGGCGTTTGACTACGACAAATTCAGGAAATAGTGGCGGAGGGAATGGGATTCGAACCCATGAACCCGCTTTTGACAGGTTAAGCGCTTAGCAGGCGCCCGCACTAGGCCACTATGCGATCCCTCCCTGCGCATAGTAGATGTTAACAAATGGGCCTATACCCATCAATACCCGCTGGAACAGGACCCGCTGGAACAGGCAGACAGGGCGCCGGGATGCCTCATTGTGGGTAGGCCTTCAACTTTAATGGACACTAACCAGAAATGTATGGTCGAGATTCGACCATTTGCGCCGACAACCGATAAGATTTCGGTATTGACACCCCTTGGGGCCAATCATATGATGTTGCGGGACTCAATGACCCAATGAACGAGCATAACCCAACCAACGGGCCCTCAACCCACGGGGAGTAACACCAATGGACGAACTAGACCGAAAGATAATAGCCCTGCTGCAACTTGACGGCCGGGCCTCCAACGCCAAGATCGCCCGTGAGGTCGGCGTCAGCGAAGGCACCGTCCGCCGCCGCCTGCGCCGCTTGGTCACCGACGACGTGGTCAAGATCATCGCCGTGCCCAACCTGGAAAAGCTTGGCTACGCCACCACCGCCCTCATCGGCCTACAGACCGGCCCCGGCAAGTCCGACGCGGTGGCCGAGGCCATCGCCAACCTAGAAGAAGCCCATTACGTAGCCATCACCACCGGCGCTTATGACGTGTTCATCTGGGCCGGGCTGGAATCTGCGGAAGGCCTGGGCAACTTCCTGCGGACCAAGGTCGGCGTCATCGAAGGCGTCCAGCGCACCGAGACCTTCGTGAACCTTTCGATTAAAAAGCGCACCTACGGCCTGGTCCTCTAGCCGAACAAACCCACAGCCAAATCCCGCGACTAGGACCACCGCCGCCCGGGCGGTGGTTTTAATTAGCTCAGACTTTTTGCAAAGGCGCGGCGCTATGCTATAATTTTAGTGCGATTTTCCCTGCTGCGCGCAGGCTCGACAGAGCCATTGCGGGCCGGTCCCCATACTTAACTTTAAGAGGAGCCGCTCAACATGACCTACATCATCGTCGAACCTTGCGTGGGACTTAAGGATTCGGCCTGTGTCGATGTTTGCCCGGTTGACTGTATCTACACCCGCGACGAAGACGACATGTACTACATCAGCCCCGACGAGTGCATCGACTGCGCGGCCTGTGAGCCGGTCTGCCCGGTAACGGCCATCTTCGCCGAGGATGCGGTACCCGCCGACATGACCAAATACATCGCGATAAACTACGACTACTTCAAGAACGTTGATCCCTCTGAGATGAAACGCAAATAAAACCGGTCTCCGGTAGCTTTCGTTCACCGTGGGACCGGTCTCTCTGGACAGACTAAAGATAAAACCTTTAAAGGGTGACCCTTTAAAGGTTTTATATCGTCAGGCCGGAACTATAGATCCGGGTTAGGTGGGATGTTGGGGATGGAAGGTACGCCGCGGGTCTTGTCTGCGGTGGGGTGGAGGATCTAAGTTTCATTTAATTTTTATAGGAGCCATCATATGAACATCGATTCAACCCCAGAGTTCGTAACAGAAGCTTACAAGAAGATGGAGCGCAACCTGGCGGTGGTCCGTTCCCGCGTCAACGGTCCCATGGGGCTGGCCGACAAGCTCCTTCTATCCCACTTGGACGACCCCGCCGGCCAAGAATTGGTGCCGGGGCAGAGCTACCTGTGGGCCCGGCCCGACCGGGTGGTTCTCCAGGACGTTCTGGGCCAGACCGCCATGCTGCAGTTCATGCAGACCGGCCGAGACAGCGCCGCCGTTCCCACCACCATCCACTGCGACCACCTGATTCAAGCGCGGGTGGAAGGTGCCCAGGACCTGAAGGAGTCCCTGGCCGAGAACGACGAGGTATACGATTTCCTGCGGTCGGCAGGCGCCAAATACGGCGTCGGATTCTGGGGCCCGGGGGCCGGCATCATCCACCAAGTCAATCTGGAGCAATACGCCTTTCCCGGCTGCTTGATTATCGGCACCGATTCCCATACCCCCAACGCCGGCGGCTTGGGCGCTTGTTCCGTTGGCGTGGGCGGGGCCGATGCGGTAGAGGTGATGGCGGGACTTCCCTGGGAGGTCCTTTACCCCAGCCGCATCGGCGTGTTGCTCACTGGCGAGTTGAGCGGCTGGACCGCGCCCAAGGACATCATCCTCTACCTGGCCGGCGAACTCACTGTGTCCGGCGGCACCAACGCTATCATCGAGTACTTCGGCCCGGGCGTTAGCTCCATCAGTTGCACCGGCAAAGCCACCATCGCCAACATGGGCGCCGAGCTGGGCGCCACCACCTCGGTCTTCCCCTTCGACGAACCCATGGCGGCCTACCTTCGGGCGACCCACCGGGGCGAACTGGCCCAATTGGCAGCCCAAAACCAGGAGATGCTCCAGTCCGACCCAGAAGTGGTCAATGACCCCGGCAGCTACTACGAACGGGTGGTGGAGATTGACCTTTCCAAGCTGGAGCCCCACGTGGTCGGACCCCATTCACCTGACCGGGCCCGGCCCATATCGGCCATGGCCGCTGAGGTGAAAGACTCGTCCAACGGGTTCGTGGACCAGATTTCCACTGCCCTTATCGGCAGCTGCACCAATTCTTCATACGAGGACATGAGCCGGGCGGCCGACGTAGCTGAGCAGGCCAGCGCCCACGGGATTAAGGTGGCCATCGAGCTGATGGTGACTCCAGGATCGGAGTCGGTGCGGGCCACCATTGAACGGGACGGCCAGCTAGAATCGCTGCGGAGCGTGGGCGCAACTGTCTTGGCCAACGCCTGCGGTCCCTGCATCGGCCAGTGGCGGCGCAGCGGAGCGTCGAACGAGGCCAACACGATCCTCACGTCCTACAACCGCAACTTCCCTCGGCGGAATGACGGGCAGCCCCAGACCATGAATTTTATCACCAGCCCGGAGATTACCACGGCCTTCGCCCTGGCCGGCAGACTGTCCTTCAACCCCATGACGGACACCCTCACCGACTCCCAAGGAAACCAGGTGAAGCTGGAGCCACCCAAGCCAGCCCCCGAGGTCCCAGCCACGGGTTTTGATCCGGGCAAGGCCACCTTTATTGCGCCTCCCGAAGACGGCAGCAGCGTGGAGATTGTGGTCAGCCCTACCAGCGAGCGGTTGCAAATGATGGAGCCTTGGACGGCATGGGATGGGCAGGACGTGGTGGATGCGGCCATTCTCATGAAGGTTTCGGGCAAGTGCACCACCGACCACATCTCCCCGGCGGGCCCCTGGCTGAGCCTCCGCGGGCACCTGGACAAGTTCAGCGACAACATGTTCATGGGCGCCACCAACGCCTATACCGGCGAGGCGGGCCTGGGATTGAACACCATCACCGGCGAAAGCGGCCAGGGCATCTCGGGTCTCGCCCGGCAGTACAAGGCCCAAGACATTAAGTGGGTCGTTGTGGGAGACAGCAACTACGGAGAGGGCAGCAGCCGGGAGCACGCGGCCCTGTCGCCACGGCTCTTGGGCGGGTCGGCCATCATCGCTCGCAGCTTCGCCCGCATCCACGAGTCCAATCTCAAGAAGCAGGGCCTCTTGGCACTGACCTTTGAGGACGCCGCCGATTACGACAAAATCCGGGAGGACGACCGCGTCAGCCTGACGGGCCTCAACGACATGGCCTCGGGCAAACCCGTGCCCTGCACCCTCAATCACAGCGACGGCACGGAAGAAACCATCAACCTGCGCCACTCGTTGAACGATGGGCAGATTGGTTGGTTCAAGGCTGGCTCAGCTATGAACTACATCAAGAACGTGGCCGGAGGCCGGTAAACCCTCGGACACGGTTAATCCAGAATGGCAAACGTAGGGGCGTCCCGATTCGGCGGGACGCCCCTTTTCTTAATGCAACCAAGATACCGAGAGAACGGTTAATCTATTTGTCCGCTCATGGTGAGCCCGTCGAACCACCGCTTCCCATGGGCCAAAATGCTCTGGACGGGACCTTGGTGGTGCGGCCTCCTTCGACAGGCTCAGGATGAGCGGATTGGAGCTTGGATAGTGAGCCGGTGCCGTCTAACCCAGGGCGTCCAAACAGGCGTCCACGGGCTTGCTGATGCAGGAGAAGATGGGGGTGTCCAACAGGGTGTAGGGCCGGGCTTTAGACTCCCTCAAGTCCATCACTAGGTCCAGGAAATGGGACGGGTCGTCGGTCTCGAACCCCAACACGAACTCTTGGTCGTCAAGCCCGAAAGAATAAGCGGTGCTAATCTTCACGTCGGGGTATTTATGCCCGATGACGAAGTGCTCGTTCATCAGTTCTTGGCGTTCGTCCTTGGGCAGTTGGTACCATTCGTGGGTCTTAACGAAGGGGTAGATGAACAGGTAATTCCGGCCGACGATGCGCATGGTCGAAGCGCCCGTGCCCTCCTGACCTTCATGCTTATGGTCGTCGATATAGGGAGAGCGGCGGGTCATGGCCAAGTACGAATGGGGCATGGTCAGGTACCGGGCCAGTTCGGTGTGGTTCACCCTGGCCATTAGCTCGTTGATGGCTTCCAGGGACTCGCTCACTTTCCACAACATGAAGTCCACCTCGCCGCGGGTGCCCACCAGGCTGTAACTGGACATGGACACGCGGTCGGAGAACTCGCCCAAGACCTCCGCAAACTGGGCCTTGCTGTCCTGACGCTCCTTGTCGGGAAGACGGCGCCACTCGGGGTCAACTTTGAAGAATGAGTACTTTACGAAATCTCGCCTGACTTGCTCAACCATCTATCCGTGCCTCGCAGAAACCGCGAACAAATAAAATAATCGGGAGTATCGAGTTCAATGATAGCAACGCCTCCCTGCTTGTGGCAATGTAGTACTGGCCCGACTACCAGCCCACCTGAGGTCAGCTTGTCATATCAAGACAAATATTCATTTAATTAAGTCTTATATTGACTTTATTCATTTATTTATTATAATATCTTCATATTCTCAAAGGAAGCTGGTATGGCGCAGGATTGGCAACAGCTTACAAGGCTTACCGGAAATCGCCCGGTGTTGGTGGAACGGGTCAGGCTGGATGCTGAAGACACCGCAATCGAGGGAAGTTTCGAGCTTCCTCCCTTGGCCCGCCTGCCGGGCGACGACCAGATATTTGTCATCGCCTTCCTCCGCAGTCACGGCTCCATCAAAGAGATGGAGCGGATTTTCGGCATAAGTTACCCCACGGTCAAGAACCGGCTGAACCGCATCGCTGCGCAATTTGAATTCGTCGACACCGACCCCCAGCCGCGCCAATCAGAAGTGCTTTCTCAGTTGCAACGGGGGGATATCAACGCGGCTGAAGCCATCGAGAGGCTTTCCTCATGATCTGGCCGCCATCAGTCTTGCGGGTGGACTTGAAGAACGAATCCAGGGATTTTCACCTCTGATTACGTCTCTTCGCCATCTGGCCTTTCCTGCTGTTAGCCGCAGTAGTCCTGGCGCCCCTGGTTCTGGCTGTGGCCATCGTTCTCTGGTGGACCGGCTGGGGGCGGCCGGTGCTCCATTCCGGAGCCATTTTCTTTGCCATGTTTTGCGCTTTACGGGGACTGGAGATTGACGTCAATGACCGGAAGAAGCACGTTCACGTGAGTTTTCGGTAGATTAGACAATTTGACCGGTAATGTTGGAGGGACTACTTATGGAAAACAACCGCAGACAGATTCTAGACATGTTGGCCGAGGGCAAGATTGGTGTCGAGGAAGCAGAACGCTTGCTTTCTCTGGTATCGCCGGAGGGCGAGTCCGCAGGCCCCGGCCAACAATCGAAAGAGGGCCGTCCTTCGGCTAAGTATCTACGTGTGTGTGTGGAACCCGAGGCAGGCGCCGACGAAGAACATTCCGAGCGGGTAAACATTCGGGTGCCGATGGGGCTCATCCGCGCTGGGGTCAAGTTGGCGGCCCTGATTCCAAGCTCAGCGGCGAACTCAGTGAATGAAAAACTGAGAGAAAAGGGAATCAACATCGGCGTAGGCAGCTTGAAGGCTGAAGACCTGGAATCCCTGGTGGATGCCCTGCAGGAACTGGAAGTGGACGTCAAGGCCGGCTGCCAGAAGGTACGAATCTTCGTGGAATAAGCTACATCGCTACGCCACATTGAAATTCAGTCCAGCGGTGCTACAATTTCCCCGGGCCGCAGTTGTGACTGGATACAGACGGCGCGCGCCCAACCATCGGCGATAGGGCAAGAGGTGCAGAAATGGTAACTTTGGGCACGGCGTCTTTCACCTATGAAGTAGAAGAGGGTTGGGGCAAGCTCCCGGACGGGTGGTCCTTCAAGGAGTGCGCCGCCGTCGGCGTGGACTCCCAGGACAACGTATATGTTTTCAACCGGGGCGAGCACCCGATGACCATCTTTGACCAGGACGGCAACTTTCTCCGTTCCTGGGGAGAGGGTGTGTTCCCCAGGGCCCACGGCATCACCATGGGGCCCGACGACAGCATCTACTGCACTGACGACGGCGACCACACGGTGCGAAAGTGCAAGTTGGACGGCACGGTCATCTTCACCCTGGGCATCAGCGGCAAGCCGGCCCCCTTCATGAGCGGCGACCCCTTCAACCGCTGCACCCACGTTGCCTTGGACCCCCAGACCGCCGAGTTCTACGTTTCCGACGGCTACGGCAACGCCCGCGTCCACAAGTACTCGCCCGACGGCAAGCTGCTGTTCTCTTGGGGCCAGTCCGGCACCGGGCCGGGCGAGTTCAACATCGCCCACAACATCTGCACCGACAAGGACGGCTGGGTCTACGTTGCCGATCGGGAGAACCAGAGGGTGCAGGTCTTCGACAAGAACGGCAAGTTCGAGACCCAGTGGATGGACATGGCCCGGCCTTGCGGCCTGTACATTGACCCCAAGGGCGACCAGCGGGTCTACGTGGGCGAGCTAAGCGCGGCCATCGGCCCCAACAGCCAGGCCACGGGACTTGGGCCCAGGATCGGCATCATGGACATCAAGGGCAACTACCTGGCCAAGCTGGGGGACGTCCCGGAGAGCGAGGCGCCAGGCAGCTTCATCGCCCCCCATGGCGTGTGCATCAACTCCAAGGGCGACATCTTCGTGACCGAGGTCTCATGGACCCACACGGGCAGCAAGCTCACCCCGCCCCGTGAGGTCCGCTCTCTCCAGAAACTGACCAAGAAAGGGTAGATTGGTCCTTCGACGGGCTCAGGTCCAGAGCCGGACATAAGTTTCGATATTAGGACCCTTGGAAGGAAAGATAAGTGGCGAACGAAGTACAAGAGAAGTCTATTACCCGCCTGTCCAGAGGAATTTCGAATCGAAGTTACGTGACGCCATCGCACTGAAGGATCATGCGATCGAAAACAATTTGGAGGTTCCAGATCAAACCATCCGGCTCCTCAATAACATCGACATCAATCAATCTGATTTATCAGATTATCAGGTCAATACAGATATCGACAATGCATTAAAGAGCCTTACGAGAATCACATACCCAACTACAGCCGAAACGCTACGACTTTCGAGCCCAAATGCTGAAATCAGCTCCATAGTGCAAGTAAATATCTTTAAGACATTATTATTTATTTTGCCAGGCATCGCACTAGTACTCAGTCAACTTGGTTTTGGGATTTGTTTAAGAAAGGGGCCAATTGAGCTATCCTGCCTGGTGGGAAGTGTTGATGGCGGGGGTGGTGATGGTCAGGGACAAATACGCGGTGCGGCTGGCACAGGAACAACGGGAAGAGCTCCAGCGACTGATCCGGGTTGGCAAAAACTCAGCCCGAGTGACCGCTAGAGCGCGGATTCTCCTAAAGAGCGACGACGGTTGGGCGGCACCCCAAGTGGCCGAAGCTTTGGATGTGGCCCTGAGCACCGTATACCGGGTCAAGCAGCGCTTTGCCGAAGAAGGGTTGGAGAGGGTTTTGCAGGACCGTCCCCAGGCCAACCGGCCCCGGAAGTTGGACGACCGGGGCGAAGCCCACCTGATTGCTTTGGCCTGCAGCCCGCCGCCGGAAGGGCATGACCACTGGACCCTGCGTCTGCTGGCCGGGAAGGTGGTCGAGTTGGGGCTGACGCCCTCCATGTCCCACGAGGGGGTGCGCAAGCGTCTCAAAAAAACGCCCTCAAGCCGTGGCAGAAGAAGGAGTGGTGCATTCCCAAGGTGAGCGCGGAATTTGTGGCTAACATGGAGGATGTCCTGGATCTCTACGCCGAACCCTATGATCCCCAACGTCCGGTGGTTTGCTTTGACGAGACATCCACCCAGTTGTTGGCGGAGACCCAGCCCGCTCTGCCGCCCCGGCCGGGACTTCCGCTGCGGCAGGACTACGAATACCGGCGGGAGGGTACCCGCAACCTGTTCTTGGCCTGCGAGCCCTTGGCGGGTTGGCGAGGGGTGGCGGTCACGGAGCGGCGCACGATGCAAGACTTCGCCCGCCGGATGCGCTGGCTGGCGGATGAAGCCTACCCGGAAGCCGAGGTGGTAAGGGTTGTCTTGGACAATCTGAATACCCATCGCCGGGCATCGCTGTACGAGACTTTCCCGGCTGAGGAAGCCCGGAGGATTGCCAGGCGGCTGGAGTTTCATTACACGCCCAAGCACGGGAGTTGGTTGAACATGGCGGAGATCGAGTTCAGCGTCCTGTCCCGCTCCTGCCTGAAGCAGCGGCTCTCCGGCGAGGAGGCCCTCAGGAGGGAAGTCGATGCTCTGGTCAAGGAGCGCAACGCCGCCAGAGCCACCATCAACTGGCGGTTCAACACCCGGGACGCACGAACCAAACTTCACCGCCTTTACCCTTCCGATTTTACGGTTGACTGAGTACTAGGGTTCGCTATCTTCAGCTACATCGAGCTTGGTAAGACAGGTGCGGACAGGCAGTTATGGGAATCTGGCCTGGCTCTTTCTTTGGGTCTGATGGGCACGTTGGTATATATAATCTTCAATGTCATTGGGGAACTGTCCAGCAAAGCGTTTAACATAAGTGATACCTTCTCCAATTATTTGCGCATGGTACTTGGTGCATTGTTCGGTTGGGTGTTTTACTTCCTGCTGCTCCAAGGTAATATCGGATCAACTGTAGGGGACACGACTACAGACGGCAATATCTCACCGTTGTTGTTGCTTTCTCTTCTCGCAGGCTACAGCACCCGACTTGTTCTTGGTTTCTTGAATCAAGCGGTACGTGCAGCCGAGCTCACATTTGGTATCGAAGATCGGGGAACCGAGTTACTTTCAAGAAGACGACGGGGCCGAACCAACGGAGATTCCGATTAGCTTAATTGGCCGTATTTTTCGCGTTGAATTTGACAAGAGGTCTTACCCGATTATCTATACTAACCAGACGACCAGATGGAAATAAGACTTGGCAGCTTGCTGCGGGACGCCCACGAGGCCCAGGGAACGACAATCATCATCGATGTGTTCCGGGCCTTCACCACCGCGGCAATTGCCTTCGACCACGGGGCCAGAGAAATCACCCTGGTGGCCGAGCCCAAGGAGGCTTTGGAACTACACCGCCGGGGTGTCGGCGACTACATCATGGGAGAGGTGGCCGGCAAACGGCCCGAAGGTTTCGATTTCGGCAATTCGCCCTACGAGATATCCCAGGTGAACTTAACGGGTAAGACATTGGTGCAGTCCACCAGGGCCGGCACGGTGGGCGTGGCGGCGGCCGTAAACGCTTCAGACGTCTACCTGGGGGCCTTCGTGGTCGCCCAAGCCACGGTGGACGCCATGAGGAGCACCGGTCCGGAGTTGGTCTCCATCATCGCCATGGGGGACCAGGGCGTGAACCGCTCGGACGAGGACGAGCACTGCGGCATCTACCTGAGGAACCTGCTGGAGGAGCGGAAGCCCGATTTCGATGCAGTGAAGACCTTGATACTAAAGGGCGGCGCAACCCAGAAGTTTTTTGACCCGGAACAACCTCAGTACCACCCTGAGGACGTGACCCTGGCCCTCGAGGCCGACCGTTATCCCTTCGCCATGAAAATCAGCCGGGAAGATGGCCTGCTGGTGGCCCGCAAGCATACTGGCTAAGCCGTGCCCTGGAACCGGTCAAGTTTGAGGTGTTCGGCACCGGACACCTCTGAATAGCCGTGGTTAATCAGGTCGAACACCACGTGGGCCATGCCGGTGCTCCAGAGGATTCCCTTGCGGCCCGCCCCGGTGGCGACGTAAAGATTGTCCCATCCGGTGACCTTGTCCACGATGGGCAGACCTTCGGCTGAAAGGGGGCGGAGACAGGCGGTCTGCTGCACCAGTTGAGCTTCCCACATGCCGAGAATCATCTTCAAGAAATCGTCCATGATGCTGTCCCTACCGGCAATGGTGATGTTCTCGTCAAACCCGGCCTCCTCTTCCGTGGTTCCAGCCCAGATGAGGCCATCCCACTTGGCCGCCACGTAACTGCCCTTGTAGTTGATTGCCAGGTCGATGGGTTTATTATCAGACCTGAGGCGCAATATCTGTCCTTTCAGGGGCGTAACAGGTATGTCCACTCCGCACCATGCGGAGGCCTGCTGGGTCCAAGGACCCATGGCCAGCACCACCACCCCGGCATCGATGTGCCCGTTCTCCAGTGTAATCCCGGTGCACCGTGCTCCCTCACTGACCAGACCGGTGGCCCGGCGTTGGAGCATCTCCACGCCATGGCGCTCGCCGGCGCGCATGGCAGCTAGAACGAATCGGTAGGGCTCCAGAGCGCCTGGGCCCTGCTCATGGAGTGCACCGACACATTCGCGGCTGAGCTGGGGTTCCAACTCTCTGGCTTGGCCACCGTCCAGCCATTCGACCTTGAACCCACCAACGGTCCGCATCCAGTCCAAGTCCTTCTTGGAGGCCCGGGTCTCCTCGTCGTCAAACGCCAGGTTGAGCCGGTCCCGCAACTCAAATCCCACGTCGATGCCGGTGTTTTCCTGAAGTTCTCTGGCCATACTCCGGTGACGCCCGTAGCACCACAGACTAAACTCCAACAGGGGCTCTGGAAGACCGACCCCGGTCAGCGGGTCTAGGCCGCCGAAGGCGAACCCCGAAGCGTGGCTGCCCACCGAGTCCGCCTCCAGTATCGTCACCTTGAATCCCTGCCGGCCCAAAAGATAGGCGATGAGGCAGCCCACGATGCCCCCACCGATAATCACCGCGTCGCGTGAACCAGTGGTCAAATTCTTATTCTCATTATTTACGTCCGCCTCTTGCTTTGGGTCTAAACGGGCTG
Organism: Dehalococcoidia bacterium; assembly: GCA_965237595.1. Lineage (GTDB taxonomy): Bacteria > Chloroflexota > Dehalococcoidia > Lucifugimonadales > UBA3495 > UBA9611. The sequence continues at coordinate 84,454 of CBDEFY010000005.1, forward strand.
TTATGTCTGGCACCGAGCTTACCACAGGCGCGGCGGTAGGTTAACGACCTCCAGCCAACGGTATCGCCGGGTGGCTCGGTTATAGCCCCTTGAACCAGACCTCGAAGCGGTCCAGGTGGGCGGCGTCGCCTTGTACCTTCAGTTTACCGGAATGGACGCCCCCGGCGGCGGTCAAGCGTCCATAAGAGAACAACAAGTATTGTTCCGCAGTGGCACTCAGCAACAGGTCTGCCTGGCGCGCTGCGCCTGAGACCATCTCGAAGGCGTCGCCGGTCACACTCATGCGGTATTGCCGGGACTCTTTCGTGGTGACCCCGGACTCATTCGGGCTGACATTGAAGCCATAGACCACCGGCTTGGGCAGTCTGTCCGAGGGACGGAAGCACATGCACAGCCATGTGGGCGACATGTCCAAAAGCACCGGCACGCAGTTGAGGTCCAGTCCGGCGTCGGGCTGAAACGCGGAGCGGATGTCCCAATCGTGGATGGCCAATTCCTGGATGCGCAGCTCCACGTAGGACTCCGCCGTCATTGCGCCGCGGCGCACGTGCCAGCACAGCGTGTCCCATGAGCCTTCACTGAACCTATCGAACTCCTGGTGGAGTCTCCCGTAACTGGCGTCGAAGGCCTCCAGGATGCTGCCGCCCAACTGGTTGCGGCGGTCGATGTCCCGCTGGGCGTTGTTGGCTGAGAGCGCCTCCGGTTCCGGGGGCACAAATCCGGCCGGCGGGTTGGGATCGCCGCCCCGGCCACGCTCCATGCTTTCGGCCTGCCGTTCCGCGCCGCCGATCAGGTGACTCACTACATCCCGCACCTGCCATTTGAGGTGGACCCGGAAATTCGGACAGGTGGTTAAGTGAGAGTTCTGCTCCTAAAATAGCCACAGCTGTTGCTGTGAGGGAGGAGTGGGACATGTCAAAAGAGCGGAGGAAGCACAGCCCAACATTCAAGGCCAAGGTGGCCCTGGAAGCGGTGAAGGGTGAAGAGACGGTGGCCCAACTGGCCGCCCGCTACGAGGTCCATCCCGGGCAGATCCAGGCCTGGAAGAAGTCCTTGTTGGAAGGAGCGGCCGGCGTCTTTGGTGGGAACCAAGACAAACGCCAGAAGAGCGATGGGGTCCTTGTTGCCCGGCTCTATCAGCAGATCGGCCAACTGAAGGTTGAGCGGGATTTCTTGGCGGAGAGGCTCGGTCCATGAGCCGGGAGCGGCGGCGGGAGATGGTGGACCGGCGGCACCCAGCCTTGTCCACAGTGAGACAGTGCGCCTTACTGAGCATCAGCAGGTCCAGCCTAAACTACCGGCGCAAGGGGACTTGCTCGGAGAACCTGACGGTGATGAAGGCGATGGACCACCAGTACCTAAGTACCCCCTTCTACGGGTCGCGGCGCATGAGGGTCTGGCTGGGCACTCAAGGTCACAGGGTGAACCGGAAGCGGGTCCAGCGTCTGATGCGGACCATGGGACTACGTGCCATCTACCGGTGGCCCCGGACCAGCAAGCCGGGGCCAGGGCACAAGGTGTATCCCTACCTCCTGAGCGGCATGGAGATCACCAGACCAAATCAGGTGTGGGCCGCCGACATCACCTACATCCCCATGGCCAAGGGTTTCTTATACCTGGTGGCCATCATGGATTGGTACACGCGGTACGTGGTGGCCTGGCGTCTTTCCAACACCTTGGATGCTGATTTCTGTGTCGAGACATTGGAGGAAGCGCTTGGCAAGGGGAAGCCAGAGGTCTTCAACACCGACCAGGGCAGCCAGTTCACCGGCGAAGCCTTCACCGGTCTCCTAGAGCAGCACGGAGTGAGAATCAGCATGGACGGGAAGGGTCGCTACACCGACAACATCTTGTTGGAGCGGCTGTGGCGCACGGTTAAGTACGAGGAGGTCTACCTGAAGGCCTACTCCAACGGGCGAGAAGCCAAGGCCGGGCTTGACGCATACTTCAGCTTCTACAACAACCAAAGACCCCACCAGGCCTTGGGCTACCGGACACCGGCTGAGGTGTTCAAAGGAGACTTGGCGCCATCAGATGAACGGTCAATCAATGGGAAACGGACACCAAGCAGAGCATTCTCGGACCTTGGAAAGACGGCGGAACTCTCACTTAGTTTTGCACCAAACCTGTCCAACTGATTGGGTCCACCTCAATTCGGCGCAGGCGCTGGGTAGTTCCCACTGCTCAGGAGTCAATTTGCCCAGGCCTTCCCTGATGTTTGCGGCCAATTGTTTGGCCACTCCCACGCGGTGCTCAATCTCAGTCATATCACCCGCTCCTGGGTGCGCAAGTATCTATTCTGGTTGGCTCTTTGAGGTGGACCCAATCAGTTGGACAGGTTTGGTGCAAAACTAAGTGGGAGTTCCGCCGTCTTTCCAAGGTCTGAGAACGCTCCGTTCGGTGCCCGTTTCCCATTGATTGACCGTTCATCTGATGGCGCCAAGTCTCCTTTGAACACCTCAGCCGGTGTCCGGTAGCCCAAGGCCTGGTGGGGTCTTTGGTTGTTGTAGAAGCTGAAGTATGCGTCAAGCCCGGCCTTGGCTTCTCGCCCGTTGGAGTAGGCTTTCAGGTAGACCTCCTCGTACTTAACCGTGCGCCACAGCCGCTCCAACAAGATGTTGTCGGTGTAGCGTCCCTTCCCGTCCATGCTGATTCTCACTCCGTGCTGCTCTAGGAGACCGGTGAAGGCTTCGCCGGTGAACTGGCTGCCCTGGTCGGTGTTGAAGACCTCTGGCTTCCCCTTGCCAAGCGCTTCCTCCAATGTCTCGACACAGAAATCAGCATCCAAGGTGTTGGAAAGACGCCAGGCCACCACGTACCGCGTGTACCAATCCATGATGGCCACCAGGTATAAGAAACCCTTGGCCATGGGGATGTAGGTGATGTCGGCGGCCCACACCTGATTTGGTCTGGTGATCTCCATGCCGCTCAGGAGGTAGGGATACACCTTGTGCCCTGGCCCCGGCTTGCTGGTCCGGGGCCACCGGTAGATGGCACGTAGTCCCATGGTCCGCATCAGACGCTGGACCCGCTTCCGGTTCACCCTGTGACCTTGAGTGCCCAGCCAGACCCTCATGCGCCGCGACCCGTAGAAGGGGGTACTTAGGTACTGGTGGTCCATCGCCTTCATCACCGTCAGGTTCTCCAAGCAAGTCCCCTTGCGCCGGTAGTTTAGGCTGGACCTGCTGATGCTCAGTAAGGCGCACTGTCTCACTGTGGACAAGGCTGGGTGCCGCCGGTCCACCATCTCCCGCCGCCGCTCCCGGCTCATGGACCGAGCCTCTCCGCCAAGAAATCCCGCTCAACCTTCAGTTGGCCGATCTGCTGATAGAGCCGGGCAACAAGGACCCCATCGCTCTTCTGGCGTTTGTCTTGGTTCCCACCAAAGACGCCGACCGCTCCTTCCAACAAGGACTTCTTCCAGGCCTGGATCTGCCCGGGATGGACCTCGTAGCGGGCGGCCAGTTGGGCCACCGTCTCTTCACCCTTCACCGCTTCCAGGGCCACCTTGGCCTTGAATGTTGGGCTGTGCTTCCTCCGCTCTTTTGACATGTCCCACTCCTCCCTCACAGCAACAGCTGTGGCTATTTTAGGAGCAGAACTCTCACTTAACCACCTGTCCGAATTTCCGGGTCCACCTCACTTCGTGGTGGCGTCCACATCGCCGTTCTTGTACAATTTCAGGCAGCAAATCTCCAGCGGGAATGAGCTGCCTGAAACTCAGGCGGCGGCGCGCCATCAAGGATATTTCAACCATGAAATTGTGCTTCTTCCACCTGATGCCCTATCAGGACCTGCCCGATAACTTCGAGAAAGATTATCACAGCGTCTGGGTGGACGCACCCAACAGCCTCTTCGATCCGGAAAAGGGCCACCACATGTACCACGATTTTCTGGACGAGTTGGAGTACGCCGAGGCCGTGGGCTTCGACGCTATCTGCGTGAACGAGCACCATGGCAACGCCTACGGACTGATGCCCTCGCCCAACCTCATGGCTGACGCCATGACCCGGGCAACCTCCAAGTCGGCCATCGTGGTGTTGGGCAACAGCCTGGCCCCCTACAACCCTCCCATCAGGGTGGCCGAAGAGATGGCCATGCTGGACGTATTGAGCGGCGGGCGGCTGATTGCGGGTTTCCCATTGGGCACCTCAATGGACACCATCTTCGGCTACGGCCAGGTGCCGGTGACCCTGCGGGAGAAGTACCAAGAGGCCCACGACCTGGTGTTGAAGGCCTGGAAAGAGCGGGAGCCCTTCGCCTTCAATGGAAAATACACCCAGCTTCGCTACGTGAACATCTGGCCCCGGCCCTACCAACAGCCCCACCCTCCCATCTGGGTGCCGGGCAGCGGCAGCCTGGAAACCTGGGACTGGACCATCAAGCACGACTACGTCTATTGCTACCTCAGCTATTCCGGGTACAAGGTGGGCAAGACCATCCTGGACGGGTTCTGGGACGAGATGGACCGCCAGGGCAAGGAGTTCAATCCCTACCACGCCGGTTTCCTCCAATTAGTTGCGGTCTCGGAGACCGGCGAGCAAGCCCAGGAGTACAAGGAATCCATCGAGTACTTCTTCAAGAAGAGCCTGCACATTCCCGCCGGCTACGCCAACCCGCCCGGCTACCGGTCGGTTAAGACCAACGCCTCCCAGGCCGGCGCCGCCACCACCCAGTCCCGGACAAAACAGCTCAGTGATTTCACCTGGACCGATTATCTGGAGGCGGGCAACGTCATTGTGGGCAGCCCAGAAACGGTGCGCCAAGAGTTGACTCACGCCGTCAAAGAGTTGCGCGTGGGCAACCTGATGCTCCTGCTCCAGTTCGGCGATATGCCCAAAGAACTGGCCATGAAGAACACCACCCTGTTCGCCAACGAGGTTATGCCGCACATGCGGGATATCTGGTCGGAGTACGAGACCCGCTGGTGGCCGGAGAAGTTGACCCACGCCGCCCAGAATGCCAGCCGGTAAGGGGGGATTTATGCGATTCTTTGGCCGAGGTCGCGGCAAAGAGCGGATAAATGGGGAAAAGGACCAAGTTACAGCGTTAGGTAATGTACTTGACGAAGTGTACGCAACGATATTCGTTGCGGCGGCTACTTCTGCGTCTGCCGTTAATACTATTAGTGATACTAAATGGAACGCTAAACTTGCGCCGTTTGTCCAAGCCAGAGTACATTGCGAGTTCTATTATTTTTATGCTCATGTGATGGACAGATTCGCCTTTCAAGAACTAGGGGAACAAGGACGAGATTTTTTTGTGGATGCGATAGTAGATTTGGGACTGACCCCGTTGATTAAGCATTCCTTTCCCGATGCCGGGGAGGAGTCATGGCAGCGTCTAATACATGATGAACTGGAGAATTTCAATAGCGCTCAAGATGAATACGCCACATGTCGCATATTCATGTTGAAGCAAACTGAAAAACCCTTTGAGGATGCGTTCTCAGACAACCCTGAAGCACTCGGTTCCAGATTATTTCAGAACATAACCGAAGAATTGGAAAAAAATTCTCCAGAGTTAGATGCGTCTCCAACTGATGCCTTTCTCGCGATTCATGCAATCGTATTAGAACAATTTACAACCATGAGCCTAGAGAAACAATTTGCGCAAGCTGCGGCGTTAATCTGATGTTATGACGGATAGCCGTAATCAGAGATAACGAGTCGGAATAGGCGGCCGGAGAAGTTGACCCACGCCGCCCAGAACGCCAGCCGGTAAGGGAACGGAGAACCGTTGACCGAGGAAACAATCTCAGCCAAAGACCCCTATCCGCGTAGCCACGTTCCGGCCGGCGGAGCCGAGGTGGCCTATATCGATACCGGAACGGGGGATACCGGCGTTGGCCATCCCATCGTGTTCCTCCACGGGAATCCCACGTCTTCTTATCTGTGGCGCAATGTGATACCCCACGTAGAGCCCGTGGGCCGCTGCCTGGCGCCCGACTTGGCGGGCATGGGCGATTCGGGAAGCGCTCCCAACGGCTCCTACCGGTTTGCCGACCACAGCATATTCCTGGACCAATGGTTCGAAAAGATGGGGCTGACCAGCGACGTCACATTGGTCCTGCACGACTGGGGTTCGGCCCTGGGGTTCCACTGGGTCAAACGCCATCCGAACGTAATCAAAGGCCTAGTCTACATGGAGGCCATCGTCCGGCCCATGACCTGGGAGGAATGGCCGGAGGCCGCCCGGCAGGTGTTCCAGGGGTTCCGCTCGCCCGCGGGCGAAGAGATGGTGCTGGAGAAGAACGTCTTCGTGGAACGGGTGCTTCCGGGCAGCGTGCTCCGCGGCCTGACCGACGAGGAGATGGAGGTCTACCGCCGCCCCTATCTGGAGGCCGGCGAATCCCGGCGGCCCACCCTAAGCTGGCCCAGGGAGATTCCCATCGACGGCAAGCCCGCCGATGTCGTGGAAATCGTGCCCAAATATGGGGAGTGGCTGGCCAGCAGCCAAGTGCCTAAGCTGTTCATCAACGCCGAGCCGGGCGCGATCCTCACCGGTCCCCAGCGGGAGTTCTGCCGCTCGTGGCCCAACCAACGGGAAGTTACGGTCAAAGGAATCCACTTCATCCAGGAAGACTCACCAGCCGAGATTGGCCGGGCGATCGCCGACTGGTACCGCACTATCTGATAAGAGTATGTCTGTTCACTAAAAAGATGGAGAACGCATGCCGGAGACCATGAACTTATCCCTGAGGGACGGCGAATTAGAAGCCGAGGTGCTGAAGGACGGCAGCGGCCCACCCCTGCTGTACCTCCACGGCGCCATCGGCCAGAAGGGCTGGGCCCCGTTCTTGGACGCCTTGGCCCGGAAGTTCACGGTCTATGCCCCCTACCTGCCTGGCTATTCCAAGTCCAACGGGCTGGACCAGTTGCACGACTTAACCGACCTCACACTCTATCAATTCGAACTGCTCGACGCCTTGGACGTGCCCAAGGCCCACGTGGTGGGCCATTTCTTGGGGGGGATGGTCGCCGCCGAGATGGCCGCGCTGTCCCCCAGCTATGTTGACCGTTTGGTCTTGGCGGCGCCCGCCGGGACTTGGCGCGATTCAGAACCGGTGGCCGACCTGCTGGCCATGACCACCAATCAACTACAGGACAATCTATGGTCTTCGGCCTCCAGCTCCATGAGTCTCTCCGCTGCGGATTTCGAGGCCAACTCCCGGCTGAAGGCGGAGCTTGCCGCCGACCGGATGCAGGACCTGACCGCCGCCGGAAAATTCCTCTGGCCCATCCCCGACCGAGGACTGAATAGGCGGGCGTACCGCATCAAAGCACCGACACTGATTCTGTGGGGCGAGAACGACCGCATCATCCCCCCGGTCTACGCCGAGGACTTTTCCAAGCTGGTCCCTGGTTCTCAAATTTCGGTCCTGCCCAAAACGGGGCATCTGCTGATGATTGAACGCGCCGAAGTGTTCGCCGACGCCGTGGCTGGCTTTTTGAGCTAACCGCCGAGGTTCTCTAGTGGATGCCTTGGCCGGACACCATTTATCATATTTGCAATATTTCACCGGATTCAATCATCTTAGGTCCAATGCCAGGAGGTAAGCATGGCGCCACCAAATAAACCGCAACTGGCAACTCTGGAAAATATCTTCCAAGAGATGGGCTCAGTAGCCGTGGCCTTCTCGGGCGGTGTGGATAGTGCCCTGGTCGCCGTCGCGGCCAACCGCGTGCTCGGCTCAAGGGCCTTGGCTGTAACCGCCGTGTCCCCGGCCCTGGCCCGGCGGGAACTGGAAGAGGCCACCAGCCTGGCCGAACGGTTCGGATTCGCTCACCGCCTCATCAACACAAATGAGATGGCCCAGGAAGGTTACGTGGCCAATTCGCCCCAGCGGTGCTACTTCTGCAAGACGGAGCTTTACACCCAATTAACCGAACTGGCCGACCAGGAGGGCTACCAGTGGGTAGTAAACGGCGCCAACACCGACGACATTGGAGACTACCGTCCCGGCATGGTGGCAGCGTCGGAACACCGGGTACGCAGCCCGATGGTGGAGGCCGGACTAACCAAAGCTGACGTCCGCGCCATCGCCAAGACCCTGGACATCCCGATCTGGGACAAGCCGGCCCAACCCTGCCTTTCCTCGCGGATCCCATACGGCATACCCGTAACGATTGAGAACCTATCGAAAATTGAGCAGGCGGAAGACTATCTGAGAGGCCTGGGAATTAGAGAAGTGCGGGCCCGGCACCATGACCGCCTGTGCCGGATCGAGGTTGGCGAGGAAGAGATGGATTTCGCATTTGGCCACCGGCAAGAGATTGTCGCGGCTCTTAAGAAGATTGGCTACCTGTGGGTCTCTATGGATATGGCCGGTCTTCGTTCCGGGAGCCTTAACGACCAACTCAAACTCACCGCCTCAATCTCACCGCAAACGGGCAGAATAGCTGAGGCCAGAGCATGAGAATCGCCTATATCCAGCCCATCGGCGGGGCCAGCGGCGACATGATGCTCGGCGCCCTGACCGACTTGGGCATGCCCCTTGAACACCTGGAGGACGAGCTCAGCAAGCTGAAGGTCGACGGCTACCGCCTGGAAGCCAAGCAGGAGACCCGCTGCGAGATGCGGGGCACCTACTTGAAGGTAGTCTTAGAACAAACCGCGGAAGGCCCTACCCGCTACTCCCCCAAGCAGCTATTGGAAACCGTGGAGGGCAGCAGCCTGTCCCAGTCCGTCATAGACCGGTCCTGCCGGGTATTGAAGGCGTTGTGGAAGGCCGAAAGCCGGGTCCACGGCGAAGCCCTAGACATCTTGGCGCTAGAGGAACTTGGCAGTGTCGACACCTTGGTCGATGTGGTCGGCTCGTCCATCGGATTTGAGTACCTGGGTGTGGAAGGATTCCACGCCGCGCCGCTGGTTCTTGGAAACGCCAGTCCTCCCCGCCGGGCGGGCGGCTATTCCAATCCCGCCCCTGCCACATTGGAGCTTATCGCTGCGACAGGCGCGCCGGTGGCAGGCGAAAACCCGATGTACGACAAGGCCGGCGAACTCACCACACCCACCGGAGCGGCCCTAATCACCACTCTGGCCGACTTCAACCGCCCTGCTTTTGCCGTGGACCGGGTCGGAATAGGACTGGGAACTAAAGACCCGGCCGAGTTTTCCAACGCGCTGCGGGTGTGGCTGGGCGAGACATCACAGGCAGATGAAGCGGAGAACGGGGCCGAGTACGGGGCGCAACGGGGCCAAGTTGTGCTGTTGGAGACCAACTTGGACGATGTGTCGGGCCTGGTACTGGGATACACACAGGAGAGGCTCTTTGCGATTGGCGCGTTGGATGTTTGGAACACGCCCATACAGATGAAAAAGAACCGCCCTGGCACCGTGCTTTCAGCCCTGGTGCCCAAGGACAAGGAGCGGGAAGCGTCAGAATTGATACTGCGGGAGACCCCAACCTTGGGTGTTCGCACCCGTCCCGTCGACCGGTATGTTGCCGGCCGTGAGATGGTCACCATCGAGACCGAGCTGGGACCAATCGCAGTAAAGGTTAAGTTGTTGGACGGGACGGCAATCAGCGCCGCTCCGGAACCCGATGAAGTCCGCCGGATTGCTTTGGAGACAGGGAGGCCTTTCCAAGAGGTTTACCAAAGGACTACAGAGGAAGCGCGGCGGCAATTGCTATAGCTAGGCCGGCCTCGTGCTGGCAAATCGATTCACCTCGAGGACCTGACGCAGGCTAAGAAAAGACCAGAATAAAGGGAGAGGGAAAATGTACGACTTCGCTAGATTTTCGGATGCAGACCTGTAAAGAGTGCGGTGCCAATCTCGCGGCGTTGGGCGGCGGCAGTTCAAGTATGGAAGAAGCGGCCAACAAGATAGTGAATTATCTTTACGACAACATCACCGATTCTTCGGGAAATAGAGCCAACGCCTTGGTCCGTTTCTACAAGACCCATCCGTACAATCAATTGGACTCGGGACTGCAGAGCTTCGCCCAAGGGATCCTGGGATCGGCCCCCAGTGATGACACGAATTGTCTGACCATGTTGGGAACTGTTGGAGACAATGAGGACTGGAAATCCCGGACCAAATCCAACGGACATCGCGCCATCCCCTTGGCTTCCGCCGAGATGGTTGCCAGCATCCCGATGATTTCCCGGCTGCTCACCCAGTTCGGCGTCGATGTCGGGTCGGTCATGCGTCCCGACCCCATGTTGATTGGCGACCTATCCGCAAAAACCTATAACACGTTCTATGTTCCCGAGGCCCCGGGCAGTTCTTACATCCCGGCTCAAGACGACTTCGTCATACCCAACGGCATCCAGTCTGTTCTGGGTTTTGGCGGTATCCTGTCTTCCGGAGAACTGTTCGTGGTAATCATGTTCTCCAAAGCCAGCATTCCCGCCGACGTGGCGAATAAGTTCAGCGCCGTGGGCTCCAGTGTTAAAGAAGCCGTTGAACCCTTCGTCGGCAACAAGGTCTTCGCCTAGCATCGGACAAAAATCTGCGGGGACCGCCGGACGCATTTTTGCGTTCTCAGCAAATCACTGATTGGCGCCAAAGAGAAACACCGCAAGGAGAGTCACCATCGAAGAGAGCCGCTTGAGGGCCCTTCTAACCAGGTTCAAAGACAATGGCATGACCGTGGATTCCGCCGTTGAAGAGCTGCGAGACCTGCCTTATCAAGACATTGGGTTCGCCAAGCTGGACCACCACCGGCCTCTGCGCACCGGCTGGCCCGAGGTTGTCTTTGGCCAGGGCAAGACACAGGAGCAGATCGCTCAGATAGTGAGCGCAATGAAGGGAAGGGGCCATCCGGTGTTGGTGACGAAAACAGACCAGGACACGTACCAAGCGGTGCTTCATGACACGCCGGAGGCCGAGTTCCACCAACTGGCCAAATCCATCGTGGTCCCCGCACCCCAAACGGCGCCACTGAGGGAGGGGATAGTCGTGGTGACGGCCGGCACCGCGGACCTGCCCGTGGCCGAGGAAGCGGCGCTGACCGCAACCCTCATGGGCAACGATGTCGCCTTGGTGACCGACGTGGGGGTGGCCGGTCTCCACCGGCTGTTGGACCAGTTGCCTGTGCTCCAGAAGGCGCGGGTGATTGTCGTCGTGGCGGGGATGGACGCGGCCTTGGTCGGAGTGGTCGCCGGCTTGGTGTCGGTCCCGGTGATTGCGGTGCCCACCAGCACCGGCTACGGGGCCAGCTTCGATGGTCTGGCCGCATTGCTCAGCATGCTAAATAGCTGCGCCCCCGGGGTGGCGGTGGTCAACATCGATAACGGCTTCGGCGCGGGCCACATGGCCGCCCTGACCAACTGCGTTGGGGCAGATATCTCCGGTGGCGACGACGGCCCCGAATCATTAACCTGGTTATCGCCACAGACGGCTGTTAGGGCTATTAGACCTCTCCTGTGACCGCACGATGGGGCTGCCTGATTATCGGACTGTTCTTGACTGCGTTATTTCTATTGACACTGATCTCCACCCGAATCTCAGGCCTGCCTTATTCCCAGGACACTGCCGGCGGAGCATTGACGCAAGCGGAGAAGTGACGCTGGCGGCCGGAGACGGTTGATACCCCCACGCCGCAGATCAAAATGGGGAGGACTGGAGACTAGCTAAGGGACTGGGCGGACCGCGGGAACCCGTGGGTGAGGGCTACAATTTCCGTACGTGCCAGACGACGGTGCCAGCCAGTTGTTCCGGCCTTATTTCCACGTCCACGGTCGCACCCGTGGCCGTTCTCACACGGAGGTTCTCCCGGGTTATGTCGGTGACCACGCGTGAACTGCCATCCATGTCTATAACACAAAGGCTGCCGATGCTGGGCGTTTGGTCTGGGCACACCAAGAGCACATCACCATCGTGGATACCGTCCGGCGCCAGAGAATCGCCCCTGACCCGCAGACAATAGTCGTCGGGATGTCCCTGATCCATCTGCAAGGGCAGTGAGATAGTCCCCAAATCGCTAGTCCCAGATTCCGGAGTGGTTCCAGGTCCCACGTATCCTTTGATGGGCAGTACTGCCGTTGAATCGTCTCGTTCGGCAGCTTCTGCGGCCTCAAGCAGGGTGGAAATGGCCACTCCGTAGGCCTCAGCCACCCGTCCTATCCGGCTGCTAGAAGGAGAAAACAGGCCCAGTTCCCATCTCCGGATGGTCACGGCGTCTACGCCTACCGCTTCTCCGGCGTGAGATTGGGTCCAGCCTCTTTGGTGCCTGAGGGAACGGAGATAGTCGCCGAGCCGCTTGCCGACCCGTCTTTTGGAGTTACGGCTCAATATTTGATGGCGTATCAGTCGTGGTCCCTCACCCATGGGTCGCGAGGCGGGAATTCTGAGGTATCCTGCGCGATGAGAGGCGTGAGTATTCCTTAACGATTCTGGTACGAGAATTTCTACAGAGTTCCCGACCAGTTCCTCCCGGTTGTAACCGAACAAGTTTTCTAGATGGCGATTGGTTTGGATAATGACGCCATCGTCGTCTACCACGATAATGCCCTGAGGCTCTTCTTCCAAAATAGCATTGCTTCCGCTGCTAGTTTCTTGGACTTTCACCTTTCCTATCATCATCCCGATAACTGCGCCAACGATGACCAAAACCCGGACGGTATCCTCTGGGTATGAGGTGGACCCGGAAATTCGGACAGGTGGTTAAGTGAGAGTTCTGCTCCTAAAATAGCCACAGCTGTTGCTGTGAGGGAGGAGTGGGACATGTCAAAAGAGCGGAGGAAGCACAGCCCAACATTCAAGGCCAAGGTGGCCCTGGAAGCGGTGAAGGGTGAAGAGACGGTGGCCCAACTGGCCGCCCGCTACGAGGTCCATCCCGGGCAGATCCAGGCCTGGAAGAAGTCCTTGTTGGAAGGAGCGGTCGGCGTCTTTGGTGGGAACCAAGACAAACGCCAGAAGAGCGATGCGGTCCTTGTTGCCCGGCTCTATCAGCAGATCGGCCAACTGAAGGTTGAGCGGGATTTCTTGGCGGAGAGGCTCGGTCCATGAGCCGGGAGCGGCGGCGGGAGATGGTGGACCGGCGGCACCCAGCCTTGTCCACAGTGAGACAGTGCGCCTTACTGAGCATCAGCAGGTCCAGCCTAAACTACCGGCGCAAGGGGACTTGCTTGGAGAACCTGACCGTGATGAAGGCGATGGACCACCAGTACCTAAGTACCCCCTTCTACGGGTCGCGGCGCATGAGGGTCTGGCTGGGCACTCAAGGTCACAGGGTGAACCGGAAGCGGGTCCAGCGTCTGATGCGGACCATGGGACTACGTGCCATCTACCGGTGGCCCCGGACCAGCAAGCCGGGGCCAGGGCACAAGGTGTATCCCTGCCTCCTGAGCGGCATGGAGATCACCAGACCAAATCAGGTGTGGGCCGCCGACATCACCTACATCCCCATGGCCAAGGGTTTCTTATACCTGGTGGCCATCATGGATTGGTACACGCGGTACGTGGTGGCCTGGCGTCTTTCCAACACCTTGGATGCTGATTTCTGTGTCGAGACATTGGAGGAAGCGCTTGGCAAGGGGAAGCCAGAGGTCTTCAACACCGACCAGGGCAGCCAGTTCACCGGCGAAGCCTTCACCGGTCTCCTAGAGCAGCACGGAGTGAGAATCAGCATGGACGGGAAGGGACGCTACACCGACAACATCTTGTTGGAGCGGCTGTGGCGCACGGTTAAGTACGAGGAGGTCTACCTGAAGGCCTACTCCAACGGGCGAGAAGCCAAGGCCGGGCTTGACGCATACTTCAGCTTCTACAACAACCAAAGACCCCACCAGGCCTTGGGCTACCGGACACCGGCTGAGGTGTTCAAAGGAGACTTGGCGCCATCAGATGAACGGTCAATCAATGGGAAACGGACACCAAGCAGAGCATTCTCAGACCTTGGAAAGACGGCGGAACTCTCACTTAGTTTTGCACCAAACCTGTCCAACTAATTGGGTCCACCTCAATATAAGTTTTAGTTGACGTTAAAAACATCTATCAAGATACATGGATCCCTGTCCATATTTGTTATTAAAGTCCGGAGCAGATGCGGGAAATCCGATCTATCCGGCTTTAGCAGGACAGCGGCAGTGTTGATCCAACCTGAGAACTCGGACCAGCGACATCGTGCTGACCAAAATGATGTGCGTTTGACGGAAAGCGCTATCGCCAGCGCGACAGCCAAGTCCAGCAGGATCAGCCGGTTGTTTCATGGGAAGGCGATGCCTACGGGACACAAACATTCGACAGAGGTTGAATATCGGGCGAAGTCGACTAGGTGAATGGCACAGCCTCCGGAGACTCGCCAAAGTGTAAATCACAAACATTCCCAGAAGAAAGAGAAGCAACAGGGCCTTCTCGGACTTCCGGAAAAAGGAGACATTCACAGATGCAGCTATAGCCCCTTCTCCCCTTTCAACAGGGGACATGCGACATCGGTATCAGTGGCACCAAACAATTGGCCCAGCGACGAGGAATCATCATTATTGGCAGTCTCGAACTGGACCGGGTAACCCCAAACACAAGAGGAGAACCCTACAATGGCAAACGAAATTACAATGGACGATCGCGAGATCCGGAATCGGCTCGAATTCCTAGGATTTACTCAATCTGATGCTGAATTGCTCCGGTCAATGAAACCGTGGGCGGAAAAGCCATCCCCGAATTCGTTAAAGAGTTTTACGACTACCAATTCCGGAACTCGGAATTTGCCGGTATCATCCGCGCTAACGGCGCCACCCAGGACGGTCTGGAGAACGCCCAGGCCGGTTACGCCCGGATGCTTTTCGACGGTTACCCCGACATGAGCTACGTTAACCGCCGGACAGCCATCGGCCAGCTCCACGCCCGGATCAACATCACTCCCCAGTGGTACATCACTTCCCACCATTTCTACTACGAGATGTTCTACCCGCGGGTCCTTACAGAAGCCGGCGAGGACGCCGAGCAAGCAGTTAGCGCGCTGAACAAGCTGCTCAACTTTGACCAGGCCCTGATCATGGACACCTACATAAACGGCCTGATTGACCAGATGCGCGGCTTGGTGACCCAGGTAGCCAGCACCGCCATTAACCTCGCCGAGGCCAGCGGTCAGCTGTCCACCACGGCGGAGCAGGCGGGCCAGGCAGTTCAGGGCATCGCTGCCACCAGCCAGGAAGTCGCCCGCGCCGCCGAGGACCAGACGAACAAGTCCACCGAGGTCACCAACGGCATGGGCCAACTGTCCCGGGCCATCGAGCAGGTTGCCCAGGGCAGCCAGCAACAGGCCAGCGCCGTCGAGCAGGCCACTACCGTCATTGGCCAGGTTTCCAACGCCACCCAGGATGTTGCCCGCAACGCCCAGTCCGCAGCCGAAGGCTCCAGGCAGGCCAGCGAGGCAGCCACCGCCGGCAATGACATGGTTATCAAGACCCTCTCGGGAATGGAGAAGATCAAAGGTGCTGTGGACACCGCCTCAGAACGCATCGCCGGCCTGGGCGAACAGTCCGCGGAGATTGGCAAGATTGTTACGGTGATTGACGACATCGCCGCCCAGACCAACCTACTGGCGCTGAACGCCGCCATTGAGGGTGCCAGGGCCGGGGAGCAAGGCCGCGGGTTCGCGGTTGTGGCCGACGAGGTCAGAAAACTGGCCGAGCGGGTCACCGACAGCGTCAGCGACGTGGACGAGCCGCCGTCGGCGCCGGGAGCGCCGGACGTTACGGCGGCCTCGGGGACGACGGACAGCCTGGTCGTGGACTGGAAGGAGCCGGCCAACACCGGACCGGCGATCAACGACTACGACGTGCAGTACCGCAAGTCGAGTGATACGGCGTGGACGGCGCACGCCCACGCCGGCACGGCCACCACCACGACGATCACTGGCTTGGAGGCGAGCACGTCCTACCAGGTGCACGTGCTGGCGAAGAACGCGGAGGGCACAAGCGACTGGTCGGCCAGCGGCACGGGGAGCACCGGGCCGCCGGCGAACAACCCGGCCACCGGCGAGCCCACCATCACCGGCACGGCCCAGGTGGGGGAGTTGCTGACGGCGGACACATCCAACATCGGCGACCCCGACGGCATCGACAACGCCGACTTCGAATACCAGTGGATCGCCAACGACGGGACCACCGACAGCGACATCTCCGGCGCCAGGATGTCCAGATTCTGGCCGCAGGCGAAGCACCTGGGCCAGACCATCAAGGTTCGGGTGACCTTCGACGACGACCTCAATAACGAGGAGTCCCTGACCAGCGCCGCCACCGGAGCCGTGGCCGGGTCGGCGGTGACCGTCGTCCCCGCCGACTGGAGCCTGATACCCAGCGGCCTCAGCGAGGGCGACTCATTCCGATTGCTGTTCGTCAGCTCGACGACTCGCGACGCGAGGTCTAGCAGCATCGAGGACTATGACACCCACGTCCAGAACGCCGCCGCCAACGGACATGCGGATATTCAAGCCTACAGCGCACAGTTCAAGGCGCTAGGCAGCACCGAGGCGGTTGATGCCCGCGACTGTAGACCGTCAGCGATAATGGGACACATATAAGGGTAGGAAAACCCGAGAGTCGGAGGGTGGTGTGAGCTCCTGAAATGAGGGTAGAGTTACCCACAGAAAGGAGCAGATGTGTCCCAATTAGAAGTAAGCAAAGCAGAGGCCGCCGAGGAACGAAGCGAGCAGACCAGGTCTTTCGTCCGTACAGTGAAGGCGGCTGCCCGACGTAAGTACACCTCCGAAGACAAGATCCGAATTGTTCTGGAGGGCTTCCGCCGCGAGGTCACAGTCAACGACCTGTGCCGGCGGGAGGGGATCAAGCCCCACTCCTACTACTCGTGGACCAAAGAGTTCATGGAGGCGGGCAAGGAGAGGTTGACCCGTGACTCGGTTCGGGACGCCACTCAGCATGAGGTAGGGCAGCTCAAGCGAGAGAACGGGGAACTCAAGGAGCTAGTGGCCGATCTGTCGCTGGAGGCGTACCGTCTCAAAAAAACGGCCATCCCCGTGCCCCAGGACGCCACCGGTACCAGCGGATGAGCGCCCCGGAGAAGGCAGAGGTAGTTACCAAAGTATCCTCGTCTCCCCTCCCCAAGCGAAAGGTCCTCAGAGAGCTGGGCATCCCTAAGAGCACCTACTACCGGTGGCTCAGACGCCAAGACCAACAAGGACTTGAGGACCGACCAGGAGGCGATCAGCCACCATGGAACCGTCTTACTATTCAGGAAGAACGCTCAGTCCTGTTATCAGCCAGAGAGATGCCAGAGCTGAGCTGCCGTCAGCTGGCCGCGTGGATCACCGACAACCAGGGCTTCTCAGTCTCAGAGTCCAGCGTCTACCGTATCCTGGGCAGGGAGGGCCTAGTGAAGCGGCCTGAGATGCGGTTGGCCGCGGGGAAGGAGTACCACCGCAAGACCACAGGACCTCACCAGATGTGGGCCACCGATGCCTCATACTTCAGGGTGGTTGGTTGGGGCTACTACTACCTGGTCACCGTTATGGACGACTACTCCCGCTTCATCCTGGCTCACAGGCTTCAGCAAGATATGACGGCCGACTCCTTCATCGAGGTGGTCCAGGATGCTGTGGACACGACCAGCATGGACCAAGTTCCAGTCACAGACCGCACCAGGCTGCTGAGTGACAACGGTCCAGGCTATGTCTAAAGAGCATTCAGGGACTACCTGGGGATGGTTGGCATCAAGCACATCCTAGCAACTCCTTTCCACCCTCAGACCAACGGGAAGCTGGAGCGCTACCACCAGACCATCAAACGGGACGTCAACCAGGTGCCTTATGAGTTGCCCGCCGACCTTGAGGCTGCTATCGCGGCCTTCGTCAGCTACTACAACTACCGGCGCTATCACAAGGCTCTGGGCAACGTGACACCATCAGACGTGCTCAAGGGAAGACGGCAAGAGATCCTACAACGCAGGAAGGAGGTGAAGGCTCAAACCACCGAACGGCGACGACGCTACAACAGGGCCCTCAGGGAGCTCACCAGACCTCCATCCAGCCCCTGATCTCTCGGCTCCCAATGTGTCCCACTTTTGCTGGTTGCTAACAGAGACAATTGGCAACTCCGGTACGGACCGCAACCCCGCCTTAGCCCGAACTCACTTCAAACCTCCACCGCATGTTCCAAATGGTTAACTTCAACCCATATTTCCCAGTTAGGATAACAGTGTGATGCGGTATATAGGCAACGTTCTTGCTTTTGTAGTCGTCTCATGAACTTTTCACCAACATCTCGGCTATAATACATTCATTAGAATAGTAAGATTCTTCAGATAGCGTAACAACCCCGGAGGCACCTGATGGGTGACGGCGACAAAACCCCTCTCCGGCTCCAGTTCAACCCCAAAGTCCGTCTGGAGTTTCACGGTGCCACCATCACTTCCGATGCCGGACTCTTGCCCATTCGAGAGCTGGATGATGCCCTGGGCCTTACCCATATTGCTGCCGACTATCTCCAGGAAAGCCGCTCCGGTCGCAACATCCGACACCACCTCGTCCCGCTGCTCAGACAGTCCATCTACAGCCGCTTGGCCGGCTACGATGACACCAATGATGCCGAACGCCTTTCCCAAGACCCAGCCATGAGAGTCGTCGTGGGCTGGCAAGGATCAGACCGGAACGCCGCCAGCACCAACACCGTGAGCCGCTTTGAAACTGAAACTCTGACCCAACAGGACAACCTGCAGGGGCTGGCACGAATGAATCCCCAATGGGTGGAAGATGCTATGGCCCATACTCCACACCAGCGAGTGATTCTGGACATGGACAGCTCGGAGAGTCCAGTGCATGGCCATCAGGAGGGTGCCGCCTACAATGGGCACTTCGAGTGTGTCTGCTATCATCCCCTCTTTCTATTCAACCAGTTCGGCGATTGTGAAGGAGCGACGCTACGCCCCGGCAACGTCCATAGCGCCGAGGGCTGGCAGGAACTCCTTGAGCCGGTGGTGAAAAGATACCAGAGGAAGGGACGGCGGCTGTTGTTCCGGGGTGATGCCGCCTTTGGCAAGCCAGAGGTGTACGAGTACTTGGAACAAGAGATGATTGGGTACGCCATCCGGCTTTCAGCTAACGCGGTACTTCAGAGAGAAATCGCGCACCTGCTGGTACGACCTGCCGACTGGTCTTCCAGGAGGCCGATCGTCTCCTACTACGACTTCACTTACCAGGCCCAGAGCTGGAGTATTTCCCGGCGAGTAGTAGCCAAGGTGGAGTGGCATCAGGGGGAGTTATTTCCCAGGGTAGGCTTCATCGTGACCAACCTGAGCTATCCACCCAAAGGCATAGTCCGCTTTTACAATGGCCGTGGCACAGCGGAGCAGTGGATCAAGGAGGGCAAGTACGCCCTGAACTGGACCAGACTGTCCTGTCACAAGTTCGTGGCCAACCAGGCGAGGCTATGGCTGTTCGTTCTGGCGTACAATCTGGGAAACTTCATGAGAAGGTTGGCTTTGCCGGAGGATATGAAGCATTGGACTCTGACCAGTCTTCAGACTAGGCTGATCAAGACGGGTGGGCGACTGGTACGCCATGCCAGGAGGATGGTGTTTCAGCTTGCCGAGGTGCTGGTGACCAGGGAAATGCTCACCGGGATACTAGAACGGATCAGCCGGCTTCGGCTGGCACCTGGCTAGCTTGCTTTGAGAGCACCGGTATTTAGGACAGTTATGGGGTCGTCAAGAGTAAATGGGCCGCCACGAGGGAGACGCTTGGGCAAGGGCAGAGGATTTGGAATTTCTACGCTCGTTAGGACGATGGATATCCTATGAGAGTGGAGCAATTGAGTGAATCGGAGCGCAGTTGACGCGCTCAGGATACCGTACTATAGTTCCCGCCGCACAGGATGACACCGGTTCAGGGAAATCAGGTTGATCTGGGAAATTCAGGATGAGTAGCGGCGCTATCCACTGCCGCAGCCGTGCCATGAATGTGTTGACCACGCGTCTGCGGCCCGTCGCTGGAAGCACGTTGAGAACCGCCGGGAAAACTGCCGGCGCGACAGGAGGGCCGGCTTCCCCCGGCGGCACGAGAACCCCAGGTTGGGAAGAGTCGTCATTCACTGGCGCCACACCTCAGGCTGTACATTGGACTGGCTAGCCGGAGACCGGCTGGACACATCTCCGCGCAACGGGGCCAGCAAGCCAGCCTTCAGCTCGCCGAAGGCTGGCTGGGTAACCTGTTCGTAGCTCCGGGGACGGGGCAGATCGACGTCCAGGACCATGGTTACTCGTCCGGGCCTAGCAGTAAGCACGTAGACCCGGTCAGAAACCAGCAACGCCTCCTCCACGTCGTGGGTTATCAGGATTCAAGCAGCTTGCCGGCAACATCAAGGCGGATGCCAACCAAGTCGATCCTCCATTGGGACTGTTCAAGACCGTTGCGCTCCAAGTAGTCCTGTGCCGTGGCAATCAAGCGCTGGGATTTGGCGGCGGTGACAGATTCTTCCGGAGTTCCAAATGCAGCGCCCCGCCGGGTACGGACTTCGACAAAGACCAACTCCTCGCCGTGGCGGGCCACGATATCAACCTCGTCCCACCGGCAACGGTAGTTGGTGGCCGACACCGTGTAGCCTTTTCCCTCCAAGTACCGCCGGGCATGCCCTTCTCCCCATTGGCCGAGACGGCCCTGCGGCGTGGTCAATTTCAGGGACCGGCGGAGAACTGCAGGCACGCCTGAGCCACCGGGGCAAATGACCGGCGGTGGATCGGGCAGGGGCCAAGCTCACGCAGCCGTTCGAAATGGGCTTTGGTGGGATAACCCTTATGCCTGGCAAAGGCGTAGCCGGGATAGGTTTCCTCAGCCTCCACCATCAGCCGGTCCCGGGTAACCTTAGCCACGTTGGATGCGGCGGCGATGGAGTAGCTTAGGCTGTCTCCCTTGACGATGGTGTCGTAGGTATAGGGACATTCCCGGACGTGGATAAAGTCCAAGAGCAGGTGCCCGGGTTCCAGGGGAAGCTGCCCCACGGCGCGAAGCATGGCCGCCAGAGCCGCGCGGCCGATGCCCATTTTGTCGATGTCTTCAGAACCAATCATTCCCACGCCAACAGCGAGCGCATTCTGGTAGACAGCATCCGCGGCGCGTTCCCGTTGGCCGGGGGACAACCGTTTGGAATCGTCCAACAACTGAAGCCAGATCTCCGAGCCGGTCAGGCCCGGAGGAAGTATCACCGCCGCAGCAACCACCGGCCCGGCCAAGGGCCCGCGACCCGCTTCATCGACGCCGGCGACCAACCGGATACCGCGCCTGTGTAGCCCCGATTCCAAGAAAAGGTCCGGCATTGGCCACCTCCCGTCTGATAGATCAAAGGCTAGGGAGTGGCCGTGGGCAGGTCCTTTGGCGCACCGGGTTCCAGACCCGGCTCAATCGTCCCACCGCCCAACAGCACATCGCCTTGATAGAATACCGCAGCCTGGCCCGGGGTTACCGACTGCTGGGGCCGCACGAACCGGACCATTGCGCCGTCGCCGCAGGGTTGTAGCACCGCCGCGGCCTCATCTGAGTTGTAACGAATCTTGACGTTGACGTCCACGGGCCCTTGGGGCGGGTTACCCAGGGGATAGTTAACGCCGGAGACCCACATCTCCTCTCGGAACAGGGCTTCATGCGGCCCGATAACCACCTGTCGTGATTCGGGCTCCAATCGGACCACGAACCGGGGCTCCCCTTCGGCGACTCTCAGGCCACGCCGTTGTCCAACGGTGAAATACTCGATGCCCTCATGCCGGCCCACCACCGTCCCCTCAAGGTCGACGATGTCGCCGGGCACGGTGGTTACCCGTTGCTTGAGGAACGATTTGTAATCCCCGGACGGGATGAAGCAGATGTCCTGGCTGTCGGGTTTGGCGGCGTTCACCAGGCCGGCGTCCTCGGCCATCTGCCGTATCTCGTTCTTGGGGTAGGCGCCCACGGGCATCAGGGTGCGGGCCAGTTGGTCCTGCCCCATTCCGAACAGCACATACGACTGGTCCTTAGACAAATCAAGAGCCTTCTTCAGAACGATGCCGTCCGGGCGCCGCTCGATCTGGGCGTAGTGTCCCGTTGCAACGTAATCGGCTTCCAGGACCGCGGCCCGTTCCATCAGGTGGCTGAACTTTATCTTGTCGTTGCAGGCGATGCAGGGATGGGGCGTACGGCCCAGTTGGTACTCGGAGGTGAAGTAGTCCACCACGTGGGACTGGAATTCGCGCTGGGTGTTCAAGACGTAATGGGGGATGCCCAGACGGCGGCAAACGGACCGGGCGTCTTCCACATCGTCCAGTGTGCAACACCCTTGATAGTTGGCGGGGAGATTGGACCCGTCCAGGTTGTAGAGCTTCATGGTGACGCCCACAACGTCGTGGCCCTGCTGCTGCAACAGCAGGGCGGCAACGGAGGAGTCCACCCCTCCGCTCATGGCGACGACCACTTTTTCCGGCATCTTTCCCGTCCCCGGTTTCTTCGAAGCTCCCATCAAGTTTATACAGTCCAAGAACTAGCATACCTGATTCGGTGGGCACGGCCAATAGAAGCCGGGACGGTCCTGCAGCCCAACTTTCACGCCGGCGGTGGGCAGCCCATCCCTGCAACTGCTGTTAGGTACAACCGCTGGCCGGTTTGCCCGAAACCCTCAGCGATTATCCCATTTCCAACGCTTCACATGAATCAAATATAGGAAATGCAGCGCTTAATGCGGCTTGAGGTGGACCCGGAAATTCGGACAGGTGGTTAAGTGAGAGTTCTGCTCCTAAAATAGCCACAGCTGTTGCTGTGAGGGAGGAGTGGGACATGTCAAAAGAGCGGAGGAAGCACAGCCCAACATTCAAGGCCAAGGTGGCCCTGGAAGCGGTGAAGGGTGAAGAGACGGTGGCCCAACTGGCCGCCCGCTACGAGGTCCATCCCGGGCAGATCCAGGCCTGGAAGAAGTCCTTGTTGGAAGGAGCGGTCGGCGTCTTTGGTGGGAACCAAGACAAACGCCAGAAGAGCGATGCGGTCCTTGTTGCCCGGCTCTATCAGCAGATCGGCCAACTGAAGGTTGAGCGGGATTTCTTGGCGGAGAGGCTCGGTCCATGAGCCGGGAGCGGCGGCGGGAGATGGTGGGCCGGCGGCACCCAGCCTTGTCCACAGTGAGACAGTGCGCCTTACTGAGCATCAGCAGGTCCAGCCTAAACTACCGGCGCAAGGGGACTTGCTTGGAGAACCTGACCGTGATGAAGGCGATGGACCACCAGTACCTAAGTACCCCCTTCTACGGGTCGCGGCGCATGAGGGTCTGGCTGGGCACTCAAGGTCACAGGGTGAACCGGAAGCGGGTCCAGCGTCTGATGCGGACCATGGGACTACGTGCCATCTACCGGTGGCCCCGGACCAGCAAGCCGGGGCCAGGGCACAAGGTGTATCCCTACCTCCTGAGCGGCATGGAGATCACCAGACCAAATCAGGTGTGGGCCGCCGACATCACCTACATCCCCATGGCCAAGGGTTTCTTATACCTGGTGGCCATCATGGATTGGTACACGCGGTACGTGGTGGCCTGGCGTCTTTCCAACACCTTGGATGCTGATTTCTGTGTCGAGACATTGGAGGAAGCGCTTGGCAAGGGGAAGCCAGAGGTCTTCAACACCGACCAGGGCAGCCAGTTCACCGGCGAAGCCTTTACCGGTCTCCTAGAGCAGCACGGAGTGAGAATCAGCATGGACGGGAAGGGACGCTACACCGACAACATCTTGTTGGAGCGGCTGTGGCGCACGGTTAAGTACGAGGAGGTCTACCTGAAAGCCTACTCCAACGGGCGAGAAGCCAAGGCCGGGCTTGACGCATACTTCAGCTTCTACAACAACCAAAGACCCCACCAGGCCTTGGGCTACCGGACACCGGCTGAGGTGTTCAAAGGAGACTTGGCGCCATCAGATGAACGGTCAATCAATGGGAAACGGGCACCGAACGGAGCGTTCTCAGACCTTGGAAAGACGGCGGAACTCCCACTTAGTTTTGCACCAAACCTGTCCAACTGATTGGGTCCACCTCAGCTTCATCCGGCGATATATTCAGAGGAAGATTGCTTCAGGGCGTACGCGGAGGAGTGATTCATGGCAGAAGAAACCGCGGGACGTAATTACTGCAGCAATTGCGGGGCGGAGCTTGCTCAGGGAGAAGGGATTTGCTCTGCCTGCGGGACACAGGTTGGCGGGTCTGATACCAACGCGGTCAGTGACGGGGCTAACCGTGGAGGAGGCCCCGTCTTCTTGCAGTTTATGGGGACGGACTGGGTTACTGGATAGTATCCCTCATACTAATGACATTAATCATACCTTACGGGTGGGCAGTCTCCCTGTTATCCGGCTGGTACGTAAATAACCTTGCGATCAGCGACGGCAGGACGGCTACGTTTACCGGACGAGGCAGTCAGATCTGGGGCTATTACATCTTGATCTTTGTGCTGGGAATCCTTCTTGGCTGGATTCCGATCGTCGGCACCATAATCTATTTGTTGCTGACCATGCGGATACACCTTGCTGTTGTCCGCTGGTTTTTCAGCAAAATATCGTTGAGTACCGGGCATATCCTCGGGTTCGACGGGACATATTGGCCATTCTTCGGATGGTCTTTGTTGTTCATGATTTCCGTCTACACAATCATCGGGTGGGCCTGGGTAATTGGGGCAGTGATGCGCTGGGTATGCCGGAACGTCACAATGCGGGAAGAACATTTGGAGTTTACCGGTAGCGGTCTGGAAATCCTTTGGCGTGCGATAGTAACGGCGCTGGTTAGTATCTTGATAATCACCGCACCCTGGATGATGGTGTGGTATATCCGCTGGTTTATCAGCAAATTCGAAATCCATCCCAGGGCAGCATCCACCTAAGATTCTCAAACATCCGAATTCCGCCTGTCGTAGTATTCTATTAGCGGACCCGTAGCGGGCCTGAATTGGGTTTCCCCAGTTATGGTCCAGTAATAGTGCGACGGTCTGGTCCGGCGCGATGTGCTCGGTGAGACCCAGGAAGGCGGATGACGGAAAGAGACCCCAACGAATCCTCAGAGAGCCGGTTCTGCGGAAACTGCGGAGCATCCTTGACGCCGGGCGTAACAACCTGCGGTCAATGCGGTAGCCCCGTGCCACCTGAGGAGGACTCCCCGGAACTATCGGGCGACTATATCCCTTACTGCCGGGCCTGCGGGGTGCCGGTGGCCAGGGAAGCGGCGTTAGCCTGCCCAAAATGCGGCGTGACGCCCCTCTGCCGCGAGCATTACTACCCGTCATCCCGGACCTGCGCCCTGTGCCCACCCTTTGAATTGACCCAACCAGGCGAATCGATGCAGCCAGGCGGACAGGTGTCCGGCACGCTTCCCAACCGGCCCAACGGCCCATGGCCCCAGCCCGCGGCCTCCGTGCCCTGCCCTCAGTGCGGGGCCCGCATCCGCCAGGGTGTGCAGTTCTGTCCCAATTGCGGCAGTCAGCAGGACGGTGCCGGCGAAGGTTCAATTTACGCCGGATTCTTGGTCCGTCTCGGCGCTGCCATCATCGACAGCCTGATAACCGGGGTCCCGGCGGCCATCATCTCCAGCTTCACAGACATCCCGGCCTTCGGCACCGTGCTCTCAGTGGTCTACTACGTGATATTCACCTACGCCAGGGGGCAGACACCGGGCAAGATGCTGCTGGGGCTCCACGTCGTGGACGAAGCTGGCAATAAGCCCAACCTTAGGCAGGTCCTCCTGCGTGAGGTGGTGGGCAAGGCAATCTCCGCCCTGGCCCTGCTGATAGGGTATCTCTGGATCATCTGGGACCCCCGCAAGCGTGGCTGGCATGACCACATCGCCGGTACCTACGTGGTCAAGAGGCAGCGCAACTAGTCCCTGGCGTGGACTCTGGATGCCCTCGGATGCTTGGGTCTGCTACACTGTCCCACAACCGGGGACAGGCGTTGCCTGAGCATCAGATGGAGGCATTTCATGGCAGTCACCTTTGGCACTTCACTGCCCAGCCGCGGCGGGATGGCCGGCCCGGAACAACTCCGCAGTGTGGCCCAGCGGGCCGAGGACTTGGGCTACGACCACGTATGGGTCAGCGACCACATCGTCCTGCCCCGGAAGGTTGAGTCGTTCTATCCCTACGCCTCGGACGGCGTTGCAACCTTCCGGCCCGATGAGCCTTACTACGAGCCGTTGGCGGCCCTGAATTTCATCGCGGGCTGCACCCAGCGGGTACGGCTGGGGACCCACGTTCTGATTCTGCCCTACCGCAACCCGGTGCTCACGGCCAAGATACTGTCCACCCTGGATGTGCTGTCCGGTGGCCGGGTGATCCTGGGCGCGGGGGTCGGCTGGATGGAAGAGGAATTCCTGGCCATGGGGCTGGACACATACCGGGAACGCGGAGCGGTCACCGACGAATACCTCCAGCTCTACAAGGAGCTCTGGACCAAGGACAACCCATCATTTCAGGGCAAGTACTACCAGATTTCCGACACCGGGTTTGAGCCCAAGCCGGTGCAGAAGCCCCACCCGCCCATCTGGATCGGCGGCCACACCGGCCCAGCCATCCGCCGGGCGGCCAAGTACGGCGACGGCTGGATGCCCATCGGGCTGCGTCCCCCCGCCATCCTGGAGCCCGAAGAGCTGGCCGGCAAGATTGCCCGTCTACGAAAACTGACCGCGGAGGCGGGGCGGCCCGAGGACGCGGTCTCCCTCACTTTCAGCACCAATGTTGTCTTCGACGACTCCGCTGGCAGTTCCCGTCCGTTAATGCAGGGGCGACCCGAGCAGATAGCCGCCGATCTGCGCCAGTACCAAGACCTGGGCGTGTCCAATTTCATCATCGGCTTCCAAGGCGTCAGTGTCGCCGAGCTACAGGAAAACATGGAGGTGTTCTCCAGGGAGGTCATGACCCTGGTCCCCGATTAACCCTTGGCAGCCATTCGACCGCGCCTATTCCCAAAAGCGAGGAGTTGACCGTGTCAGTCAGAACAGACCTGAGAGCAAAACTCAACAGCGGGAAGCAGATAGTCGCTCCCGGGGCCTACGACCCAATATCGGCCCGCTTGGTCCAGTCCTTGGGCTTTGACACCATCTACACCGGCGGGTACATGAGCGGTGCCCATCTGGCCGTGACCGAGCCACTGATGACCATGACCGAACAGTTGACAGTGGCCGAAAAAGTGGTCAAGTCCGTGCCCCTTCCCGTGATCTGCGACGCCGACGCAGGCTACGGCGAGCCGGTGCATGCCATGCACACCGTTCGTTCCTTCGAAGCGGCCGGGGTGGCCGGGATCCATATCGAGGACCAGTTCTTCCCCAAACGGGCGTCCTACCACGCCGGCTTGGAGCACGTGATCCCCATGGATGAATTCCTGCAGAAGATAGGCTACGCCCTGCAGGCCCGCACCGACCCTGATTTCATGATTGTCGGGCGCACCGATGCGTTCACCGCCGTGGAGGGGGACATGGACGAGGCCATCCGCCGCGGCAACGGCCTCAAGGACCTGGGAGTGGACATGGTAATGCCCCGGGGCGTGCGGGAAAGGGAGGACCTGGACACATTTCGCAAGGGCGTGCCCGACGTGCCGCTGCTGGTGATTGCCGGGGCAGATGACATCACGGTCCAGGAATACCAAGACCTGGGCTACCAGTGCGTCATCTACGCCACTTCGCCCATCATCGCCGCCGTCGACGGCTACCGGCGCATCTACACCAGCTTGAGGGACACCGGCCACATCGGCATCAATGCCCAACAGGTCCAGCAGATGCGCGCTGAAGTCGAGGCGCTGATCAGCCTGCCCGAGTACCAGCAGGTGGAAGCGGAGACGACAGAAAGGGAATTCCAGGACCGCGCCCATCACTGAACGGGGCTGTAGGATACCCGCTCTGACCCAGAACTAAAAGACCACGGGTTTTACCGGGAGTCTTTTTGTTGGTGGTCTACTGCAGGTGGGGGTTAGCTGCCGGGAGGCCGGTAGGCAATGGAACCAGCCCGCCGGGCCGCCTCGGCTCCTTCGGAAGCAGGGATAAGCACCGTGGTCTTGAGGTTGGTCACGGCGCCGCTGGCACCCACCGCCATAGAAAATGCCGCCATGGACGTGTTGTCGGGCAATTCGCAGATGCCCACCACATCGAACTCGCCGAAAGCATAATCGATGCTTTCCAATTTACCGCCCATGCCCTCAAACAGGGCTCCTACGACTGCCGTCCGGTCTCCGGATTTTTCACCAGCCCGGCCAAGCCTTGTTGGGTGTAGGAAGCCTGAATCAATGCCGGTCCGGCGATATACCGGGACCCGGTGCAAGGGGACACGCCGCCCTCAGGCGATGGTCGCCTCGGTTACCCCGTATTTCTTCTCCAGCTCGTAGACATCGTCCAGGCCCAACAGACCGGCCACGTCCCAGCGGGTGCCGTAGCGGTCCGGGTTGACCGCCCCCTCCTCCATCAACTCGGTGTACGAATCCTTGAGTTGCTTGTAAATCAGCCAGATGGTGCTGCCGCAAATCATTAATTTGTAGCCCAGCGCGTCAATCTCCTTGGTGTTGGCCAAGTCGCCGTTGTACATCCGGGGCAGGCCGGCCATGTCGCGGGCATAGTTCTGGATGTCGTCCTGGCTCTTGATGCCGTCGACGAACACCAAGTCGGCGCCCGCCTCGATGTAGGAGTTGGAGCGCTTGACAGTGTCCTCCCAGCCGGTGACGGCGTAGGCGTCACAACGGGCGATGACCACGAAATCCGGGTCGGTGCGCGCATCCAATGCGGCCTTAATCTTCTGCACGGCCTCTTCCTGGGGAATCACCTGCTTACCGGCAAAGAAGCCGCACTTCTTGGGGAACACTTGGTCCTCGATGTGGACCCCAGCGACTCCCGCCGCCTCATACTCGCGGATGGTGCGTTGGACGTTTAGGGGGTTGCCATAGCCGGTGTCGGCGTCGCAGATCACGGGGATGTCCACCGCTCCGGCGATGAATTTGGCATTGGCAACCATCTCGGTCATGGTGAGTAGGCCAACGTCGGGGAAACCCCGCTCGGCGGCGGTGCCAGCCCCGGTCATGTAGACGGCCTTAAATCCCACCGACTCGGCAATCTTGGCATGGAAGGCGTTGAGCACGAACGGTGCGACGACGAGGCTGCCTGAACTCAGCATCTGGCACAGCTTGGCAGTGGTCTTCATTCCCTTATCCCCTCTCAAAACGGGGTCCGATTAGGCAGGAACCCGTGAATTGAGAGCATGATAACCCAGGGTCTGTCTGACCGCCAGCGGAGGGGTGCGGAAATCCCCCTCAGTCCCCCTCAGTCCCCCTTGGCGTTGCATCAAAAGTCGCTTGCGGCTTACATGTCATTCTGAGCGAAGCGAAGAATCTACCGCGGTTGGGCGTGATCCAAGGCATTTTGGCCCACCACGTTGGATTCTTCGCCACTGCGGCTGGCTCAGAATGACATTTTGGAGCAAGGCCAGTCCCCCATTCGTAAAGGGGGATTTAGGGGGATTTCAGGCCAGCCTAGAGAACGTAGCTGTAGAGGTATTCCCAGCGCAGGTCGGGCGCCCAGCCGCCGCGGCTCCAGTCGTCGCCGACGGCTTCCGAGTGGTAACGCAGAAGCACCAGTCTCCAGGCCCGGGCCACCGCTGGCACTCCCACGTCGATGGCCACGCCCTTGGCGAATTCAGAGGCGTCGGCCATAACCGTTGGCGGCAGATTGGCGAACTCCATGAGGTTGATCTTAGGGTGGAAATCATCGCTCTCCGGCGGCGGGACCGCGCCGGGCAACTCGTGTACCAAGGTCATGGCCTCGCGCTGTAGGAGGGTCAGGGGATGATTGGGGTCGGTCTGCTGAAACTCCAGATAGATGCAGTTGTTTTCCCCGTTTGCGCCGCCGCTGCCATTGCCGTTCCTTCCGTTGGCCACACCCCGGCAATTGATGGAAAACCGGGGGCTGCGTTTTCGACTCTGTTCGGCCAAGCGGCCGATGCCGTGGGCCAACAGGTCCAACACGGTGTCTGAGCACTGGAAATAACTGACCACGCTCATGCGCACCATGTGCATCTCGGCGGCCCACGATCCGTACTGCCCACACACTATCTGCCGGGCACGGTAGGCCCGTGCGGTGAACGTGGGCTCCATAACCAGATCGATGCCCAACCTTTTAGACACTGCTTCCTCCTCACAACCGGGCTGCCCGGCCACCGGTCAGGTCAGGCTGAGTCCGGTCCCGCCCACCGCCCCTGCCAGGTCAGGAAAATTCAATCTTCCCAAATCGCAGCCAGCCAATCGGCCAACTCGGCCAGACCGGGCACTTCCAGGTCCGGCTTTGAGCCATCGGCGTCGACGTAGGGTATGTCATAACGGTTGATATAGGCCCCGGCCATGCCTGCTGCCCTGGCCCTTCGGATATCCCAGGCGTGGGCCGCCACGTGGAGCACTTGCTCGCCGGGGAGTCCCAGCTCTTTGATGGCGTGTTGGTAGACGCCGGCGTGGGGCTTGTAGTAGCCTGCTTGCTCGGCGGAGTTGGCTTGGTCGACGGGGATGCCCAGTCCGCCGACCGTCCGGTCCAGCGACTCCAAGTCTCCGTTGGAGAGGACCGACATTGTGTACTTGCTCTTCAACCGGGTCAGGTTCTCTTTCCCGACGTGAAAGAGGGTCGGCGTCGCCTTGGAGGTGACCAGTCGCTCGATGTCGTCCTTGCTGTGTTCGATCTTGAGCTTGAAGAAAAGCTGGCCAAGGGTCAACCGGCGGACCACTTCAAAGGGGGTGCGGGGGCGGCCCATCAGGGAATCCACGTTACTCTCATGGAGGTAAGCGGCCTCCCAGGCTTGCACAACTTCGCTGGCGTTGCCGGGATAGCGCTTGGCTTTTAGAAATTCGGCAAACCCCGGAGCGAAGCTGGCTTCCAAGTCCAGCAACGTACCGTACATGTCGAGGGTGATGGCGCGCACCGGTTCAAGAGGTAATTTCTGCATGGGAAACGCCTACAAAAAGTTTAGATTCCGCCCTCAGGGGTGTCAACGAATTGCCGGACAACTGCCGGGCAACAATGAGATGCGGTTAGCGGACTGCCCGGCTCGCAATCACCACGGCCATCGCCAGGACTGCCACGACAAATAGTATCGCTCCGGTTACCATCCATTGGGGCATCGTCCACTGGGGCGTGGGCGCCTGGGCCTCTTGGGGCTTCTGAGCTTCGCGCTCCCGCTCCAGTATCTCTTTGGGCACAAAGTCCAGAACCTCTCGGGCCCTCATTTCATCGTCCTCGTAAACCAGCAGGTCGTGGGGCAGATTGTAGGACGACCCCCAGAGGCCGGGGCCGCCGCGGAGGCAACGGACCATGCAAGGTATGCCCTCCTGTTGCAGGCGCTGTTCGGCCATCCGGGCCGTCGGCTCGTTGTCGAAGACCGTCAAGGACACTTGCTTTCTGCTTCGCTCGCTGGGCATAAGCCCATTATAGGGGTTGGATTACCGAGGTGTTCGCCGTGGCGGGCGGGGGGTGTTCGACGTGGCTGACCAAGGGTGTCTCCAGGCGTAAATGACGGGTGTCGCCATGCCTAAGAAATGATATAATACCTGCGCGCACGGCTGGGCCGAGGTGGTGGAACTGGTAGACACGCGGTCTTGAGGGGGCCGTGGGCGTAAGCCTGTGTGGGTTCAAATCCCACCCTCGGCACCATATTTGGTAGGCCTGGTTGTTCTGCGCGATCAAGCAGCGCATTGGGGCGACGTAGCCAAGTGGTTAAGGCGGAGGTCTGCAAAACCTCTATTCGGCGGTTCGAATCCGCCCGTCGCCTCCACCCCATTTGGTTCCAAGTGGTCAAAGACGCCCCGCCAGACTGGCGGGGCTTTTTCTTTTGGACGGCCGGGCAGCGGATGGACAGCCGGGGCCAGTTTTACACCAAGACGCGGCCCAAGTGGAACAGCGGTTAGGCAAGTTACCGCCCGGCCCGGCATCGGCAGCTACCGGAAGATTGTCGCCGCCCTGTTGGCCGATTTCTCCATCGACGTGTCCCACTTGAAGGTTAAGCGGGTGTTGGAAAAGACGCCCGTAGGAGTTGCTTAATGCCCAGGCCGAGACAGCGATTTTGCGGCGCTTGCCATCGCCTTTGGACCTACACCAGTGCACTAGCCCCTAGGGGTATGTCCAACTGGCCCTCAAGGGCGGCAGCAGTGAAGTCATGAAGCGGCTCTACACGCGGGCGGGTTCGGGCACCTACGAAGGCATGGGGTACATCTGCGAAGCGGGCCACGTGGAACTGGACGGCGCGCCGGAGACGCCGGATAACCACGTCCTAACGCCGACTTTCCCGGTCAGCGTGATCTGTCGGCTGAACGGGGAAGTGGTGGAGACCATTAGAATCTCGTTGGACTAAGATCGGCGGGTAATTATGCTAGTCAACGCATCCAACTCTCCTCGTCAGAGCGCTGAGCATTGAGTTGTGCTCCCGGTTGAAGCGGGCCTCCCACCTAGTAGCCGATGGCGGCGGTGCACTACGAAAAAGAGACAAATCAGCTTGCGGTAATCCCTTCTCGATCAACGCTTCGGTTTCCGTCTCCCATTGGGCCGCATCAATCTTCCATTGTTGGAACTCGGCATCGTCTTCGAGCTCATAGAAAAGGTTGTTGCCTTCTTCCAATTTCAGGCCTAAAGCATTGACCGTCGTTCTCGAACCGAACTTATGCTCAATATCCGCATACAGTTCGTCTCGCCACGCCTTTACTTCAGATTCCGTCAAGCCCTTTGCAATTCTAGTTTTTCCGTCGTACTCATCGTGGTGATCAAAGCACAAGAAAACGAGGTTGCTCTCTTGAGCATTTTGGTTATTTTGGTCGAGGTGGGCAATTTGTCCTTTCTGGACATCAACTACCCCGTCATGCCAATAGCACAGACAGCATCGCCTTCTACTCTTGAGAAGTACCTGTTTTTCGGTTTCCTTTGAAATACTCTTTCTGGCCATACCCAATTTTAACATTTCAACCGGTCTCTGACGCATAACCATCCCCCGGGTCCGGAACCCGGGACAAAACTTTGCATGCAAAATCGCCCCTGGTCCTCGAAGTCCAGGGGCGATTCAGCGTTCAATTACCGGCTGCCCGACCGGGGTAATCGCGCGCATTTTTTGCGGCCCACGACGGCGATCTGGATTGAACGTGTAGGCCGAACCCGGAAACAATCGGCTAGGGAAATGCCCAGGCCGCGAGGAATGGTCTGAGGCGACGCTTACGAGCGCAGATGCTTATAGAACTCGCGATTTTACTTGTCGCCTGTCAATGGCGGAGGCATGTTGGGCCACTGGGGCGGAGTAAAACTGTACCACCTGGTGTGTTCATGTTCAGCGAAAAAGCCCGAGCTAACTGGCCAGCATAAATGTCCGCACCACTTGTTGAGGGAAATGGCCTGCTTACGGGTGGGTCAGCAGAGGACAGGCAGGAAGGTCTTGATGCTACCTATTCTTCGTGAGGCTTGTCTTGAGTTTGGGAGGCAACTCCCTCTCTGCTACGCTTGAGCCGGTAGCTCTCGCCGTTCATCTCCAGGATGTGGACGTGGTGGGTGAGGCGGTCCAGCAGGGCCCCGGTCAGGCGTTCCGACCCGAAGACCTCGGTCCACTCGTCGAAGGGAAGGTTGGTGGTCACCAGGATTGAGCCCCGCTCGTAGCGCTGGCTGAAGACCTCGAAGAGCAGTTCCGCCCCGGTGGGTGACAGGGGCACGAAGCCCAGTTCGTCGATGATCAGCAGGCTGAGGCGGGAAAGTTGTCTCTGTAGATTAAGCAGACGCCTCTCGTCTCGGGCCTCCATCAGCTCGTGGACCAGGGCGGCGGCGGTGGTGAAGCCCACGGACATCCCCCGCTGGCAGGCGGCCAGGCCCAGTCCCAGGGCCACGTGGGTCTTGCCGGTGCCGCTGTTGCCGACGGCGATGACGTTCTCCCGGTTTTGGACGTATTCGCACCGGGCCAGTTCCATCACCAGCGCCTTGTTCACCGACGGGATGGCCGTAAAGTCGAAGGTGTCGAAGGTCTTGACGGCAGGGAAGCGGGCGGACCGGATCCGCCGCTCCACCATGCGCTGGTGGCGGTCGATGAGTTCCAGTTCGGCGAGCCTGAGCAGGTACCCTGGGTGGTCCACTCCCTCGGCGGCGCACTGGGCGGCCATCTTCCCGTATTCCCGGAAGAAGCTGGGCAGCTTCAGTTCCTTCAGATGGTGTTCCAGCAGCAGCGTGGACCGGCTGTTCATGCCGCCCTCCCCCACAGCAATGTCATGTAATCCCCGGCGGAAGTGATGCTGACCCGCACCCTGGGCAGGTAGGGATAGAGTTCCAGGTCGAGGCGGGGCGGCCGGCCCTCCAGCCGGCAGAGCACCAGATGCTTCACGGCGTCGAAGCTCAAAGCCCCCAGACGGAGGGCATCCCGAACCGCGGCGTGGACCTCCCCAGGCGAAAAATGCTCGAATAGCCGCAGTACCTGGACGAACTCCCGCTTGCCCCTTCGTCCCATGCGGGACTCCAGCAACCGGCGCAGCGTGGCAAACTCCTCGGGAAGGTCCCATCCCTGCAGGGGAGCGGCCTGGTCCAGGGCCGCCGTCTTCTGCTCCAGCAGGGGCAGGTAGTGGACGGGGTCGAACACAAAATCATCTCGCTGGTAGGAGCGGTGATGGCGGGCGATGACCTCGGACCCGCAACTGATGACCACCCGGTCCACGTAGCCTTTTACCAGAACGTCGCGGTGCCCGTAGGCCACCGGGGCCGAGTAATCGTTGGTCCTGTACCTCACCAGCGACAGCGAACTCACCCGGCCTGCCTGCTTCTCGCAGGCGTCGTAGGCCACCGCCGGCAGAGGCAGCAGGGCCTCCAGGTCCCGTTCCATCCGCTGGCCTATGCTCTCTGAGTGGCCCCTCAACCTGGCATCCATCCGCGCCAGGCAGCGACGCTCCAGGTGGGCGTTCAGCGCCTCAAAGCTCTCGAAGGACGGGACCGGCACCAGGAAGTTGCGCCGCATATAGCCGACCATCCCCTCGACCTTCCCCTTGTCGTTGCCCTTGCCGGGACGGCCGAACCGGTCCGAGAACAGGTAGTGGGACTGGAGTTCCGTGAAGGCCCGGGTGCGTTTACGGCGTCCATCCCCCAGGATCCTGGCCACCGCCAGCTTGGTGTTGTCGTACAGGATGCTCTGGGGCACTCCGCCCAGGAATGCGAAGGCCGAGACATGGCCGTCCAGGAAGGCCTCGGTGGTCTCGGCCGGGTAAGCCTTGACGAAGCATCCGTCGCTATGGGGCAGGTCCAGGACGAAGCAGTGGGCTTTCTGTTCCACCCCGCCAATGATCACCAGGGCCTCGCCAAAGTCGCACTGGGCGTGGCCCGGCGGATGAGACAGAGGGACGAACATCTCCTGCGACCGGCGGCGGTGCTCCCTTACGTAGTCCTTGACTATGGTGTACTGGCCGCCGAACCCATGCTCGTCCCTGAGCCGCTGGAAGATCCGCTGGGCTGTGTGGCGCTGCTTCCTGGGACGCTTGAGGTCGTCTACCAGGATTTGGTCGATGACGGCGGTGAAGGGCTCCTCCTGAGCTTGTCGAAGGGTTAGGACGCCGGGGCGGAGTCTGTCGCCGGTAGCCCGGCGGCGCTGAGTAGGCCAGAATCTTGCGCACCGTGTCCCGGTGCAACCCGAACACCCGGGAGACCTCCCGGATGCTCATCCCATCCACCATCACCGCCCGTCGGATCCGTAGATACACGTCCACCTGGTACATCCATCCCACCACCCATAAGCACGACTTCGAACCTATCGATGGCACAGGACGGTACATTTTTCAACCGCCACAATGTCAGGCGGTCAATCCGTCCAGGTGGTCCACTTTAGCTCCGCCTTTTACATCGCCATTGCGTCTATGGTCACCTCATTGGTGGTGGCCTGGAACATCTATCTGTCCCCATTTAATCCCAAAATTTTCGCGGACACGCTGGTACTCAAACCCGTGGGTGGGCTGGACCCTCTGGATATAGACGTCCCGATCCTATTTGTGAACGCTGGTTCCCAGGGTGGCATAATCCAGGACATAGCGATGTCCATAAAGACGATTGGAGAAGCACAATCTAAGCAAATGTTGTGGCGTGCATTACACCGGATTGACACCGACCCAATCGAATGGGTTAGGGCGACGGGGGACGCCGACTGTAGACCGTCAGCGATAATGGGACACATATAAGGGTAGGAAAACCCGAGAGTCGGAGGGTGGTGTGAGCTCCTGAAATGAGGGTAGTGTTACCCACAGAAAGGAGCAGATGTGTCCCAATTAGAAGTAAGCAAAGCAGAGGCCGCCGAGGAACGAAGCGAGCAGACCAGGTCTTTCGTCCGTACAGTGAAGGCGGCTGCCCGACGTAAGTACACCTCCGAAGACAAGATCCGAATTGTTCTGGAGGGCTTCCGCCGCGAGGTCACAGTCAACGACCTGTGCCGGCGGGAGGGGATCAAGCCCCACTCCTACTACTCGTGGACCAAAGAGTTCATGGAGGCGGGCAAGGAGAGGTTGACCCGTGACTCGGTTCGGGACGCCACTCAGCATGAGGTAGGGCAGCTCAAGCGAGAGAACGGGGAACTCAAGGAGCTAGTGGCCGATCTGTCGCTGGAGGCGTACCGTCTCAAAAAAACGGCCATCCCCGTGCCCCAGGACGCCACCGGTACCAGCGGATGAGCGCCCCGGAGAAGGCAGAGGTAGTTACCAAAGTATCCTCGTCTCCCCTCCCCAAGCGAAAGGTCCTCAGAGAGCTGGGCATCCCTAAGAGCACCTACTACCGGTGGCTCAGACGCCAAGACCAACAAGGACTTGAGGACCGACCAGGAGGCGATCAGCCACCATGGAACCGTCTTACTATTCAGGAAGAACGCTCAGTCCTGTTATCAGCCAGAGAGATGCCAGAGCTGAGCTGCCGTCAGCTGGCCGCGTGGATCACCGACAACCAGGGCTTCTCAGTCTCAGAGTCCAGCGTCTACCGTATCCTGGGCAGGGAGGGCCTAGTGAAGCGGCCTGAGATGCGGTTGGCCGCGGGGAAGGAGTACCACCGCAAGACCACAGGACCTCACCAGATGTGGGCCACCGATGCCTCATACTTCAGGGTGGTTGGTTGGGGCTACTACTACCTGGTCACCGTTATGGACGACTACTCCCGCTTCATCCTGGCTCACAGGCTTCAGCAAGATATGACGGCCGACTCCTTCATCGAGGTGGTCCAGGATGCTGTGGACACGACCAGCATGGACCAAGTTCCAGTCACAGACCGCACCAGGCTGCTGAGTGACAACGGTCCAGGCTATGTCTAAAGAGCATTCAGGGACTACCTGGGGATGGTTGGCATCAAGCACATCCTAGCAACTCCTTTCCACCCTCAGACCAACGGGAAGCTGGAGCGCTACCACCAGACCATCAAACGGGACGTCAACCAGGTGCCTTATGAGTTGCCCGCCGACCTTGAGGCTGCTATCGCGGCCTTCGTCAGCTACTACAACTACCGGCGCTATCACAAGGCTCTGGGCAACGTGACACCATCAGACGTGCTCAAGGGAAGACGGCAAGAGATCCTACAACGCAGGAAGGAGGTGAAGGCTCAAACCACCGAACGGCGACGACGCTACAACAGGGCCCTCAGGGAGCTCACCAGACCTCCATCCAGCCCCTGATCTCTCGGCTCCCAATGTGTCCCACTTTTGCTGGTTGCTAACACACCTGAAGTTTGGCATGGTCTTTACCTGGAAGGGAAGGAACAAAAATTGGTTGGCATTTGGTTCACACCCCATGGAGATGCCCAAGATGCCCCAGGTTTTGACCAAGACCTAGACTTCTCGGCGGGCCAGTATCAAGCTCGAATCAAAATCTACCATTCAGGCAAGTGGCATGCGGGCACCGATCTTCCTCTAGTCCTCGAAGAATGTGATGCCAATAGATTGACTACAGGCGAGTATGTTTTTCACGTTACCACGGGTGCTAGTGTTCCGACGCCTGATGACTTTGAACAAAGGCAGGATTGACTCAGCAAGGCGGACGGTTTAGCGCGCAAAAAGAAACCCCGGCGTCTGGACACATCGGAGTTTTAGCGTTTATTCACCAGCTGCCGGCCGCGCCGGCGACCGATATTTTCGCGCGCATCCTCTGCGGCCGCGACGGCGATCAGCGAGTGATCTATTCTTTATGCGCCCATAACGCTGCTGGGGCCAGGGCGGGTTTGGCACAACCGGGGCAACGGCCCGCTGGCCGGAGCGCCAGCCGCACCAACGGCAGGCCCATTCCTCGGCCAGCTGGTCGAAGTAGATGCCAGGGGAAATTGGTTTTTCTAGAAGCATGCGCCCATCGGTGTTACACTTTTCAGCTGATTGGTGGTCCCTATCTCGCTACCGTCCTCTGACCTCTTCCGAGAACCCCAATCACCCCAGGGCCGAAAGCGATGTAACCCCAGCCTCAACAGCCGGGATGGCGGAATGGCAGACGCGGCGGACTTAAAATCCGCTACCCTCGCGGGTGTGTGGGTTCGAGTCCCTCTCCCGGCACCAAGATTTTAGGCACGAAAATAGGCCCCTGAGTAAATTCAAGGGCCTTTGGTTTTAGCACAATGTCCACAGATCGTCCGAGACCCTTCCCGATGCATTTGGTTAGTCGCAAAATGCCCACCAGGTGAATCCAGTGATTCATGGCGTTGGGGCCATTGCGCCCGTTTCAGTTGGCTGTTAGCAACCAGCAAAAGTGGGACACATTGGGAGCCGAGAGATCAGGGGCTGGATGGAGGTCTGGTGAGCTCCCTGAGGGCCCTGTTGTAGCGTCGTCGCCGTTCGGTGGTTTGAGCCTTCACCTCCTTCCTGCGTTGTAGGATCTCTTGCCGTCTTCCCTTGAGCACGTCTGATGGTGTCACGTTGCCCAGAGCCTTGTGATAGCGCCGGTAGTTGTAGTAGCTGACGAAGGCCGCGATAGCAGCCTCAAGGTCGGCGGGCAACTCATAAGGCACCTGGTTGACGTCCCGTTTGATGGTCTGGTGGTAGCGCTCCAGCTTCCCGTTGGTCTGAGGGTGGAAAGGAGTTGCTAGGATGTGCTTGATGCCAACCATCCCCAGGTAGTCCCTGAATGCTCTTTAGCCCGAATCCACCGAAGGACGGCCTTGGGGACAGCCGTTGAAGAAGCGAGAGGGTGCACCTCTGAATCTGGGATAATGGTTTTGGAACAGAAACCCGCCCGGAAACAAGGAGCACCCAATAGATGCTGCCACAGAACAAACCCGACCGTATCCGCATCCTCTTTGACGACCATCGCCTGGTGGCCAATGCCGGCCTGCTCCTGCCGGCCACCCTCGCCCGGCACCTGGGCCTGCGGGAACTCGTCGACCATCACCTTGACCTCGGCGGCGCGCCGGGACGGGCGAACACTGGGGACAAGATGCTGACGCTGGTCGCTTCCGCGCTGGCAGGCGGCGACTGCATCGACGACGCCGATGCACTGCGCGCTGGTGGGACGGTCGGTGTTCTAGGCTGCGTGGTCAAGGCGTCATCCACCCTGGGGACCTTCCTGCGCAGCTTCCGGTGGGGGCATG
Source organism: Dehalococcoidia bacterium (assembly GCA_965237595.1). Lineage (GTDB taxonomy): Bacteria > Chloroflexota > Dehalococcoidia > Lucifugimonadales > UBA3495 > UBA9611. The sequence continues at coordinate 123,902 of CBDEFY010000005.1, forward strand.
TCCGTCAACTCGACCGCGTGAGCCGCCAGTTGTTGGCCCGGGCCTGGGCCGCTGGGGCCGGACCCGGCGACTCGCCCCTGCCCATCGACCTGGACTCGACCATCTGCGAGACCTATGGACTGGCCAAGGAGGGAGCGCGCCACCACGGCTATACCGGCGCCCGCGGCTATCACCCGCTGCTGGCCATTGCCGCCGGCACCGGCGAGGTGCTGATGTCCCGGCTGCGCGAGGGCCGGGCCAACACCGCCCGTGGCGCCGCCCACTTCTTGCGTGAGACGGTGGGGCGGGTGCGCTACGGCGGGGCCAGGGGACAACTCACGGTGCGGGCCGACAGCGGCTTCTACGCCCACACTGTCGTTGCCGCCTGCCGGGAAATGGATGTCCGCTTCTCTATCACCATCCGCCAGCGCGCCAGCCTGCGGGACCTGATCGAGGCGATACCAGAGGAGGACTGGACTCCCATTCCCTACTGGATGGACGGCGCCGCCGATGTCGCCGAGACGACTTACACCCCGTTCCAGACCAAGCCGGACGCCGCGCCGGTGCGGCTCATTGTCCGGCGGGTGAAGCCGACGCCCGGTTCCCAGCTCGCCCTCTTCGCCAGATACAGCTATCACGCCTTCATCACCGACCGCGATGGGGAGACGCTGGAACTGGAGGCCGATCATCGCCGCCACGCCGAGGTCGAGAACGCCATACGCGACCTCAAGTACGGCGTCGGGCTGAACCACATGCCGTCGGCGCGCTTCGCCGCCAACGGCGCAGGTGATGGCGCATAACCTGGCCCGCTGGACGGCGCGGATTGGTCTGGGCGAGCGGACCGTGATCACCAAGACTCTCAGGCGGCGGGTCTTCGCTCTGGTGGGACGGATCACCCGCTCGGCGCGCCGCCTCACTTTGCATCTCCCCCGGCGCTGGCCTTGGGAAACCCAGTTCAGTCGCGCCTTGGCCCGGCTGCAAGCCATTCCGTTCCCGGCCTGACGGCCAGCCTGCAACTGACTCAACGTCCCCGCAATCTCGCGCCACCCCGGTCGCGAGAGTCCCCTGCTGCGTATCCTCTCGCCATCCCGCGCATCGCAACTCCCGCATAGGGCCTTAGGGGCCCTGTGCGGCGACTGAAGACCGTCCGCCAGCCTCCCATCTACCCCAACCCCAGGCCATCTCCCCTGTAGCTCCCTCACCCACCCCCTTCCGCTGTCCTCACGCCGTCCATCGGTGTCCTTCGGTGGATTCGGGTTTAGACATAGCCTGGACCGTTGTCACTCAGCAGCCTGGTGCGGTCTGTGACTGGAACTTGGTCCATGCTGGTCGTGTCCACAGCATCCTGGACCACCTCGATGAAGGAGTCGGCCGTCATATCTTGCTGAAGCCTGTGAGCCAGGATGAAGCGGGAGTAGTCGTCCATAACGGTGACCAGGTAGTAGTAGCCCCAACCAACCACCCTGAAGTATGAGGCATCGGTGGCCCACATCTGGTGAGGTCCTGTGGTCTTGCGGTGGTACTCCTTCCCCGCGGCCAACCGCATCTCAGGCCGCTTCACTAGGCCCTCCCTGCCCAGGATACGGTAGACGCTGGACTCTGAGACTGAGAAGCCCTGGTTGTCGGTGATCCACGCGGCCAGCTGACGGCAGCTCAGCTCTGGCATCTCTCTGGCTGATAACAGGACTGAGCGTTCTTCCTGAATAGTAAGACGGTTCCATGGTGGCTGATCGCCTCCTGGTCGGTCCTCAAGTCCTTGTTGGTCTTGGCCTCTGAGCCACCGGTAGTAGGTGCTCTTAGGGATGCCCAGCTCTCTGAGGACCTTTCGCTTGGGGAGGGAGACGAGGATACTTTGGTAACTACCTCTGCCTTCTCCGGGGCGCTCATCCGCTGGTACCGGTGGCGTCCTGGGGCACGGGGATGGCCGTTTTTTTGAGACGGTACGCCTCCAGCGACAGATCGGCCACTAGCTCCTTGAGTTCCCCGTTCTCTCGCTTGAGCTGCCCTACCTCATGCTGAGTGGCGTCCCGAACCGAGTCACGGGTCAACCTCTCCTTGCCCGCCTCCATGAACTCTTTGGTCCACGAGTAGTAGGAGTGGGGCTTGATCCCCTCCCGCCGGCACAGGTCGTTGACTGTGACCTCGCGGCGGAAGCCCTCCAGAACAATTCGGATCTTGTCTTCGGAGGTGTACTTACGTCGGGCAGCCGCCTTCACTGTACGGACGAAAGACCTGGTCTGCTCGCTTCGTTCCTCGGCGGCCTCTGCTTTGCTTACTTCTAATTGGGACACATCTGCTCCTTTCTGTGGGTAACTCTACCCTCATTTCAGGAGCTCACACCACCCTCCGACTCTCGGGTTTTCCTACCCTTATATGTGTCCCATTATCGCTGACGGTCTACAAAAGGCCCTATCTAACAGTTAGATTAGATGCATTGGGAAACTGTAAGATGCAGAGTCCGCTTTGTATCTTCTTGTGCTCCCCGAAATTGCGGAATCAGTGGCTGGAACGGTGGTGATGCCCGGTCCGGTCAGGGTGCAGGAGATTGTCTTCTCTCCGTCCGACCCCAACTTCGTCTATACCGAGACCGACGGATACATCCTCTACCGGAGCGACGACACCAGTCTCACCGGCGTTTGCTGGTCAAGGGGAGGGCAGAGGTGCTCAACGTACCGCCTTAGGCCCATTGATCGTAGCCGGTCACAGCATTTACTCCTCGACGCTAACAGCGGCAGTCATTAAAATTAGGGCCAAGTTCAGCCTCGACACGTGAAATACGGCAGGTGGTATATGCGCCGGTTTTTGATTCCCTTGGTTTTCGTGGCACTGTTGACCATTGCAGCGGTAGTACCCGCAGCCGCCAGCGCGCCGGACGAAAAACCCGCTCACTCGGGTCCCGGCTGTAGCGGCAAGTCGATCTAGCTCCACCCTATCTCCGAGGGTATGGACGCCTAGTAAAGCTGCCAATCTCTGCTGAATAACAACCATTAAATCCGGCTATTCGGCCCCCGTCCACAGAGATGGACCGGGGCCTTTTTTGCCTCTAAATAAAGGTGTTCCCCATAATAGTTACGACCATGCTGTTGGTATCTGGAATAATCTTCTTGGTCCGGGGTTAAACCTCTATCTAACGGGTTAGTCCGCCGGGACTCCCGTAACTCTCCCGTAATTCTTTCCAATATAAAATGTCCTCACCGGACCGAGTAATCATCCATTTTAGTTCGAACGAGGGACCATGACCCTGACCAAAGACCGACCCGTAGACGGTTTTGCCGCCGTCGCCACTCCCATTGCACCGGCTCCCATCAAGCCTGAGCCGGCCCCCAAGCACCGCAGCCGTGACCGCCAACCGTATACTCCCGAACCCGTCGAGGCTACGGTTTTTTGGTGGTGGACCGATGAAGGACGGACTGCCTGCATGGAAAACCAGTTCTCTACCATGCCAGCCACCCCCATACGCTTCCGCTGCCTAGGGACCAGCAGCTCCAAATACCCCAAGCGTTACCGGGTGGACCTGGCCCAGGCGTTGGACTGGCTACCCGAGCTCAACCGCCGGGAGCTGAAGGCCTTGGGCAACTCCCTGGCCGAGGCCTTGAGCCGCAAATTGGGCGTGGAAGTGGCGCCTTTCTCCCCCGATGTTATCGACACAGTTTTGAACGGCGCTTAACCTCCACGAATAGAAGACCCCGCCCAATTATTCCGGGCCGGGTCTTTTAAAACAACCGGAGCGGCGGAAGTTGAAGAGTGCCTACTTCCCAGCGGCAAGCACTCTGTTAAATACGTTACCCATCATCTCGGCTTCCTCTTCGGCTATGTGGCCCAGGAAGACTTCCCACGCGTTCGTGGAATGGTCCGGGCCTACGTTTTCGATGGTTTCCCTGCCTTTCTGGGTGATAGCGGCGTAATACCCGCGCCGGTCCCCCGGGCAGGTCTCCCGAATCACCAGGCCAGCCTCGATCATCCGGTCAACCAGCCGGGTGATGCCGCTGCGGGTCAAGAGCACCGAGTCCGCCAGTTCGCCCATGCGCAGCCTGCCGCCCGGCCCATCGGCCAGTTGCTGCAAAACGTCCCACCACGACAGCGGCAGACCGTGCTGCTCCTGCATCTGACGCTCCAGGTACTTCATCACGGACGAATGGGCCTCCAAGAACGACCGCCACATGCGTAGATGCTCCCCCGTATTTGCCGTTGTCATGCCTAGATTATAGGTCTTTTTAATTGGTCAATCAACAATTGACAACGCAATCTAATGTCGATGGCGGTCAAAGCCGGCGTGCTATCATGGTTTCGAGATTAACATTGGCTCCATTGATCGTTCTCAATGGGATTGGTTCTCACTGGCTAATCACCCGCCTGCAGTCAGGGAGTTAAGATGCCAGCCAACGGCGGTATTGAACGTCTCCGCGACTCCGGACTGGACGGCTCGGACGCCCAGCGGATCTACCACTACATGCTTCTGGCGCGGGTCATCTCGGAGAAAAGTTGGCTCCTCACCCGGCAGGGACGCGTTTTGTTCACGATGCCCTGCGACGGCCAGGAAGCAGCCGACGTCGCCAGCGCCTACGCCTTGGACCGCAGCAACGACTTCATCGTTCCCTACGCCCGTGATCTGGGCGCCATGCTGGTCAAAGGCATGACTACCCAAGAGGTCATGCTAAACATGTTCGGCAAGGCCGCGGACCCCAACAGCGGCGGCCGCCAGATGCCCATGCACTGGGGCCACAAAAAACTGGGAATCATTTCCATGGGCAGCTCGGTGGGCACCACGACCCCCAGGGCGGCAGGTGTGGCACTGGCCTCCAAGCTCAGGAAGCAGGACGCCGTGACTATCGTCTATTTTGGGGAAGGTTCGGCCAGCGAGGGCGATTTTTATGAAGGGCTGGCCTTCGCGGGCGTCCACCAACTGCCGGTGGTGTTCTTCTGCAACAACAACGGTTGGGCTACATCGGTCCCAGTCAGCCTCCAGAATTCAGAGCCCTTGGTCGCCAAAAGGGCCCTGGGATACGGGTTCCCCGGCGAAACGGTGGACGGCTGCGACCCGTTGGCGGTCCACCAAACGGTGAAAGCGGCGGTGGACCGGGCCCGGTCTGGCGAGGGTCCCACTCTAGTGGAGGCCACCACCCTCCGCATGATGCCCCATTCCAGTTCCGACGACCATTCACGCTACCGGTTCCAGGAAGAATTGGACGGGGAGAGAAAACTTGACCCGTTGCCGCGCTTCAGGGACTTTTTGATTTCCGCCGGACTTCTTGACGAGGAATCAGATCAGACGATGAGGGACTCCGTGGACCGCGAAGTTGAAGAGGCTATTGAATTTGCGGACGCGGCATCGGAACCGGACCCTGAATCGGTGTTGGACCGGGTGTACGCGCCGTAGGCGGCCTGATGGGCGAAATGCGCTTGATTGAGGCTGTGCGGGAGGCCATCCGAGAGGAGATAGCGGCGGACCCAGCCGTGTTCGCCATCGGTCAGGACGTCGGCATAAACGGCGGCGTATTCCGGGTCACCGAAGGTCTGCTGGCAGAGTTTGGCCCCGATAGGGTCATCGATTCCCCGCTGGCCGAATCAGGCATGGTGGGCGTCGCCATCGGGGCGGCCCTCAACGGATTGCGCCCGGTGGTCGAGATTCAGTTCGCCGATTTCATATTCCCGGCATTCAACCAGTTGGTCAGCGAAGCGGCGCGGATGTACTACCGCAGCGATTGGGAGTACCCGGTGCCCATGGTCATTCGCGCGCCCTACGGCGAAGGCGTACGGGGTGGGCTGTACCACTCCCAGAGCGTTGAGGCCTTCTTCGCCCATGTGCCCGGACTGAAGGTGG
>CBDEFY010000006.1:0-1042678 GCA_965237595.1 Dehalococcoidia bacterium
TTGGTGCTGCGGTAAGGGCCGTCTTGGGTCCCGGCGTAGATAACCTCCGGGTTGTCCGGGTGAATCACGATGCCGGGCACCATGGGATCGACGGGCAGTCCGTTGGTCAATTCCTCCCACCGGCCGGAACCGGGAGACAGCCGGTAGATGCCGCTGGTCTCGGCCCCGGCGTAAACGTAGGTGCTATTGGTTTCTGTGGTCATTTGATTCCTTCCCAATCAATTTTGACCGCGCGCCCTAACCCGGGCACGGTTTATTCACGATTTCGGACTTGGCGCCGGGACCTCTTCCAGATCGAACCGGAAGTCCTCGATGACGGGGTTGGCCAGCAGCTTATGGCACATCTCGGTCACGGACCGCTCGGCTTTGGTGCGGTCAGGCTCGTCTACGTTCACCAACAGGTACTTGCCGACCCTGACATCCTCCGCGTTGCCGAAGCCCAAGCGGTGAAGGCTGGACAGCACCGTTAGACCCTGTGGGTCGTTCACCGTGGCCTTGAGGGTAACGTAGATCCTCGCCTGGTACATGGGCTAACGAGACTCGATTGAGGTTCTAGGCAAGCTTCTTAGCAAGTGATACCACCCTCTGGTCCCAGATTGCCGGCATAAGTCTCGAAGAATCGGGAGATGCGTTCCCGGTCGACGCCTAAGAAGGTGTCCATCACGCCCCAGGCGGTGAGGGATATCTCTCCCGGGAGTATTTGATCGTAGGCGCGTGCGACGCCCCACAAGCGGCTCAAGCCGATGCCTTCGAAGGCGTCCCTCAGGGACGACACATCTGACCCGAGCAGCAGATTGTAGCTCACAACGATATTGCCGTGCTCAAGATTGTGCACCACCCGTTCGTCGGGGAGTTGCTCATCATAGAACCCGCACTGCGCAGGGACGGGCCAATGCTCTCCCGAAGTGGCGGGCTGACTGTTGTAAGAGGCCTGGGCTCCTTCAGCGATATGGTTGGCGGCAAGGGCCGGTATTTGGATGCCCACGCCATCAACGTACTCTGGGGCGTTGCCGCGCTCGGCGCGTCCGCCGCCGCCTCCACCGCTGAAGCTGGCGAAGGCGAAGCTGGCAATCACCAAGACCGCGATGACTACGGATGCGACCAGATAGAGCTTATTGGTCTTCTTGCGCCGGATGGTCGTGGTCGGGTTGCCGGACCGGGCCGCTCTGGTGGCGGCTCTGCCGCGGCGGCGTCTTGAAACAGGCAATCTATCGTCCTCCGATATGTGCCGGGGCCCCGTCTACGCCGGGGCGAGTGGGCGCCGTAACTCTTAGAGCTGCGTCCCGGTCAATTTGTAATACGCCTCTCGGTACCGCTCGGACGTCTTTGCCACCACGTCGTTGGGCAAATCCGGGGCCGGGGGCTCGTGGTCCCAGCCCTGGGCGTCCAGCCAGTCGCGCACGAACTGCTTGTCATAGTTGGGTTGGGACTTTCCGGGGGCGTATCCGGCGGCGTCCCAGAACCGGCTGGAATCCGGAGTGAGCAGCTCGTCAATCAGTGTGAGTTCGCCATCAATGACCCCGAACTCCATCTTGGTGTCGGCCAAGATTATTCCCCGCTCTTTGGCATAGCCAAGGGCCGCCGTGAACACTGCCTTGCTGGTCTCCTCAAGCTGCCGCGCCATGTCGGCCCCGACCATGTCTAGGACTTCCTGTTTGGACATATTTTCGTCGTGGCCCTCTTCCGCCTTGGTTGTGGGGGTGAACAGGGGCTCGGGAAACGCCTGGCCTTCAACCAACCCCTGGCCCACATCCATACCGGATACGGTACCCTGACGCTGGTATTCGGACCAAGCCGACCCTGTGATATATCCCCTTACGATGCATTCGATGTCGATGCGCTCGGCCTGCCTAACCACCATGGCCTGCCGGGCCACCTGGGGCGAGATGCCGAGGCGACACTGCTGCCTTCCAGGTACTGGGCAGCCTCGTCGGAATCGGCCAGGCAGATGAAATGGTTGGGCACTATGTCCCTGGTGCGATCGAACCAGAAGGCCGAGATCCGGTTTAGCACCAGACCCTTGTCGGTTATGCCCGTTGGCAGCACCACGTCGAAGGCCGAGATGCGGTCGGTGGCGACCATCAGCAGGTGTCCGCCGCCCAGTCCATAGGTATCCCGCACCTTGCCACGGTGGAGAATGTCTGGCATCTGGGTTTCCAGTAACATGGGATTCTCCCCTCCTCACTTGCCCCACACGGGCCGATATTGTATTTTACCGTGCCAGTCGCCGGCCGTTGCGGCTTTTCTTCTTCCGGGAGGCTTTCTTGATCAGCCCCAACCGGTCAAAGGTGCCGTCCACGTAGCGAGTGTAATACCCATAGTCGAAGAGTTCGTCAAGCTCCGATTGCGAGAGGTGCTCTCCAGCCTGGCGGTCGGCTTTCAGCAAGTCCCTGAAGTCCAGTCCCTCTTCCCAGCTGCGGTTGGCATTGGTCTGCACGATCTTATAGGCGCCTTCCCGCCCCAGTCCTTTTTCCACCAGGGCCAGGAGGACCCGTTGACTGAAGACCAGGCCGCGGCTGCTCTCGATGTTCGAGAACATCCGCTCCGGGAACACCCGTAACCCCTCGATGATGCGGCTGAATATGCTCAGGATGTAGTCCAGCGCCAGGCAGGAGTCGGGCAGGATGATGCGCTCGGCGGAAGAGTGGCTGATGTCCCGCTCGCCCCAGAGGGCCACGTTCTCCAGCGCAGTGTTAGCGTTGCCCCGGATCACCCGCGCCAGGCCGCAGACACGCTCGGCCAGTTCCGGGTTGCGTTTGTGGGGCATGGAAGACGAGCCGGTCTGGCCCTCGCCGAAGGGTTCTTCCAGCTCGTGAATCTCGGTGCGTTGCAGCGCCCGGATCTCGGTGGCGAACTTCTCCAGAGAGGCCGCAATCAGGGCCAGGGTGCTCATGAAATGGGCGTACCGGTCCCGCTGGATCACCTGGTTGGATATCTTGGCGACCTTCAGGCCCAGTTCTCTGCACACCCGCTCTTCCACGGATGGCGGCACCGTGGCGTGGGTGCCCACTGCGCCCGAAATCATGCCCACCCGGACATTTTCGACGGCGTCGCTCAACCGTCCTTTCTGACGCTGCAGCTCGTCCCACCAGAGGGCCAGTTTCAGACCCATGGTCATGGGCTCGGCGTGGACTCCGTGGGTGCGGCCCATCATCAGGGTGTCTTTGTATTGGACCGCTTTTTCGCCCAGGGCGGCGATGCCTTGGTCCAGTTCGGTCTGTAGGAGAGCCCCGGCCTCAATCAACTGAAGGTCCAAGGCCGTGTCCAACATGTCGGAAGAGGTCAGGCCCAGATGGAGCCAGCGTCCCTCGGGACCCATGGACTCGGTGATGGAGCTTAAGAACGCAGTAACGTCGTGGCGGGTGGTCTCGAAGATCTCCGTCATGCGGGTGTGGTTGTACTTGGCCGCGCGCAGTTTGGCCATGTCCTCTTCGGGGATAACGCCCTCGGCGGTCCAGGCCTCGCAGGCGGCCAATTCCACGGCCAGCCACTTGAAATACTTGTTTTCGTCGGACCAGACCTGCTTCATGGCGGGCCTGGAATAGCGGTCAATCACTGCGCCTTCCTCCCGACGCTACCCGGCTCCTGGATTGTGGCCATTCCTGGAATACTCCCTAACGGCCAACAACATCCCCATGAAATCCTCAAAAGGCCGGTATGGGATGCTCTCTTCGTCGCAGAATTTCGCCAGTGTCCGGTGGGCAAAGGTCACGTCTGCCTTACGGGCCGCTTCCAGGTCAGATCGCCCGTCGCCCGCGAAGAAGACATAACACCCTTTTTCTTGGAAGGACTCCACCACAAACCCCTTGGAGTTCCCCTGGCTCTCCTTGCCCGGATAAACGTGGTTGTAGTGATAGGAAATCTTGCCGCCTTCGAACTCGGTATCGACGGCGTAAACCGGAACCTGGCTGACTCCCTCCCGTTCCAAGACCGCCTCTATATAGAAATCCAGCCCTTGGCTGACCACGGCCATGGGAATGTCGTTGGCCTGACAGAAGCCCCACAACTCAAGAAAGTAGGGCCGGAGGTTGGCATGCTCCTTCACGTAAGACCGCATGGTGGCGCGGTCGGCCCGGATGTTCCGGAAGGTAATCTCCTGGTATTCCTTTAGGTTAATCTGGCCGTCGCGGAAGCGCTGCCGCACGTCCTTCCAGCCGGGGTCGCCGAACTGTGTGAGCAGCATCTCCGCCACGTTTTGGGCCGCGGCTGTATCGTCGAAGTCGGTGAGGATAGCGAGATGCGGTCTACCGCTCGCGGAGTTCGCGCCGGTAGTCTTCATAGGCCTGCCTTATTTTCTCGTACTTCAAGCCCAGGATCTGGGCTGCGTAGTATGCGGCATTCCGGGCTCCCCAACTCCCCACCGCCATGCAGGCAACGGGGATACCCGGCGGCATCTGGGCCGTCGACATCAGGGCGTCGATGCCCTTCAGCTCGCTGGATGCCAATGGAATGCCGATGACCGGCAAGGTGGTCATGGACGCCAGAGCACCGCCCAAGGCTGCGGAGCCCCCGGCGGCCGCGATAATCACTTCGATGCCCCGGTCTCGGGCCGTCTGGGCGTATTCGTGGACCCTCTCCGGGGTGCGGTGAGCCGACATCACCCGCGTTTCGTAGTCGATACCCATCTGTTCCAGGGTCTTGATGGTTTCCTGCACCACCGGCTCATCCGAGGCGCTTCCCATAATAACACCTACCAACGGCAAAACAACCTCCTGCCCACGCTCAGAATCATAGCTCGGGACGGCCCCAACGGGCTGCTATTCTTCGGCTGAATGTCGCCCAAAAAATCTGGCTGAAATATCTGAATTTTATAGCTCTAGCTCGTCTCGAAATGCCTCAATCAACCCCTGCTCCAAGGCCTCCCGCTCCGGCCTGATCTCAATCTCATTTATCTGCAGGTAAATCCCGTCGTTGGACAGTCCCAAATCAACGGCAATCTCCATCTCGCCGCCCTCTTCCCAGGACAAGATGCTGGTGATCACGTCGGTGTCTTCATCTCCATTGTCCGGCTCGTCGCCGTTCATGCTGATTCCAGGGTCCAAATCAAGGTCCTCGAGTCCGGACTCCCAGCCGACGATGGTTTCAATCCCGCCCTTGCCGTTCAGCAGGGTGTCATTCATCTCAGCCAACAGTTCATTGATGCCCAGGGTCTGGGCCATTCGAGAGAGGTCGCCGCGCTCCTTTTCCAGTTCGGCCTCTTCCTCTGCCATCCGGCTCTGCCGCTGGGCACGGACCTCCGTCAGTTCCTGTTTCAAGCCTTCCAATGTGTCACGCCAGGTCATGGGCCTTCCCTCAGGGGGATTTCCTCTGGGCTGCCTGATAGGCTAATTCATCAATTTCCCGAAAATCGCGCAGGCCCGAGCGGGCGCGGACCTTGTTCAGAGCCTCCAATATGTCGAGGTACCGGATGCCGATGGGGCCGCGCTTGATGTTGTTGGGAAGCAGGCCCGCCCGTTGCAGCAAGCGTTCCGCGTTGGCGTTCCAAACAGCGAATAGTCCGGGGTTGCTCAGGCATAGGAGATAGGACGGGAACTCTTTTCCGGCGCCAGCCAACCGGTAGGCTCCCTCAGGCGCGGCGCACTCGTCAAAGCGGCCTTCCAGCTTGATAATATCATAGAGCAGAAAGTCGAGACCGTCTCTCACCTCTTCGATTGGGTTCGTCTTGAACCGGGAAGTGTCCCGGCCTCCAGAGGCCCGGTACAGTCCCAGGGCCTGCTTCATATCAAGAGTCGCCAGCGCGCCCTCCTGTAGCCACTCGTAAAACTCGCCAGACCGATGCCACTTTTTGCGGCGGTATTCCTGCAACCGCTGGTCGTCCGTGGCCAGGGTGAAAAGCTTTTCGAGCTTTTGCATCAGCTTAGCCCGCCGCCCTGGCAGCCCCTTGGTTCGCCGCCGAGCCGATGTCCCGGCGCCACCTGGCCCCTTGGAAGCTGATGTGTTCCAGCTTGGCATAGGCGCGCTGCCTTGCCTGCTCTAAGGTGTCGCCGCCGCCGACCACGGTCAGGACACGGCCTCCGGCGGTGAGCGGGGGACCGGCGAGCCCGCCGGCGCCCAACTGGGTGCCGGCTTGGAAGACCATCGTGTCTTCCGGCCCGTCATGCTCCAGACCGGATATCTCGAACCCGGTCTGGTATTCGCTGGGGTAACCGCCGGATACCATGACGACACCGACGTAGGTCTTGGTGTCCCACCGCACCGGGACCCGGTCAAGATTGCCCTGGGCGCAGGCCAGCATCAGTTCCAGCGGGTCCGATGCCAAGAGTGGCATCACCACCTGGGTCTCGGGGTCGCCGAGACGGCAATTAAACTCCAGCACCTTGGGCCTGGGATTGGAATCGGGACCGGTCAGTATCAGCCCCGCGTACAAGACACCTTTGTACGGAGAGCCACGCTCAGCCATGGCCTGGAGCACCGGCTTCATGATGGTCTCCTCAACCTCAGAGGCCAATTGCTGGCACCAAAACTCCGGTTGGGCGAAACTGCCCATGCCCCCGGTGTTTGGGCCGTGGTTGCCGTCCTCCAGCCGCTTGTAGTCGCAGGCGGCCACCAATAGGGAGAGATGCTCGCCGTCGCAGAAGGCGAAGACGCTCACCTCCGGCCCACTCAGATATTCTTCCAGGACCACCGTGTCCCCGGCCTCCCCAAAGGCCCGTTCCGACATGCATTCTTTAACCGCCGCGGCACCTTCTTCCGGGTCTTGGCACAGTAGGACGCCCTTGCCCGCCGCCAGTCCGTCGGCCTTCACCACCACCGGCCCCCGGTGGGCCTTCAGGTGGGAAAGGGCGCTGGACTGGTCCGTAAATACGTGGAAATTGGGACAGGGGACCCCGGCGTCCCGCATCAGGTTCAGGGCGAAGCTTTTGCTGGCCTCGATCTGGGCGGCGGCCCGGCTGGGGCCGAATACAGGTATGCCCAACTCGGTCAGCCGGTCCGACAGTCCCAGCGCCAAAGGCGCCTCCGGGCCGACGACGACCAAGTCCGCGCCGACCTCGCGGGCGGCGGCTGCCAAGGCATCTACGTCGCTGGACCGGATGTCCAGGTTCTCCGCCAAGGCGGCGGTGCCAGCGTTGCCCCCGGCCACCCATAGGCGCGTCAGGTTAGGACTCTGGTTGATGCGCCAAGCCAGAGCGTGCTCGCGGGCGCCGGAGCCAACAATCAACACCTTCACGAGTGCGACTCGCATTTGAGTGAGGAAAAGATGTTTAAGCCCATGATTTGTTCCCGGTGATGTGCATGACTAAAGAGAGCTTCACCCCCTCTCAAAACTCTCCCCCTTGCGAGGAGGAGAGAACAATAATCCCTTCCCCCGCGCCGGGGGAATGTTAGGATGGGGGTAGGCCCCTATTCCCACTCGATGGTGCCTGGGGGTTTGCTGGTGATGTCGTAGACCACCCGGTTCACGCCTGGGACCTCGTTGACGATGCGGTTGGAGATCCGGGCCAGCACCTCGTAGGGCAGGCGCACCCAGTCGGCGGTCATGGCGTCTTCGCTGGAAACGGCTCGGATGGCGCAGACGTAACCGTAGGTGCGATAGTCGCCTTGCACCCCCACCGTGCGGCTGTCGCTGAGCACGGCGAAGCTCTGCCACAGTTGGTCATACAGGTTGGCGGCCTTAATCTCGTCAATGACGACCCAGTCGCACTTTCGCACCATATCCAGGCGTTCCCGGGTGACTTCCCCAATGACCCGGATGGCCAGGCCCGGTCCGGGGAACGGCTGGCGGTAGACCATCTCGTTGGGTAGCCCCAACGCCATGCCGACCTCGCGGACCTCGTCTTTGAACAGATAGCGCAGCGGTTCCACCAGCTCAAGTTTCATGTTCTCCGGCAGACCGCCCACGTTGTGATGGGTCTTGATGCGGGCCGAGGCGCGGTTCTCCGGGGCGTCGCTTTCAATCACGTCCGGGTACAGGGTGCCCTGCGCCAGGAAATCGGTTTGGCCCAGGCCCGACGCCGCGTCTTCAAATACCCGGATGAACTCTTCGCCGATAACCTTGCGCTTCATCTCAGGGTCCGTGACGCCCTCGAGTTTGTCCAAGAACCGGTCTTCGGCATCCACGTACATCAGATTTAGGCCAAGGCCGCGTTTGAATGTGGCCTGCACCCGCTCGGCCTCCTCCAGCCGCAGCAAGCCATTGTTGACGAAGATGCAGGTGAGCTGGTCGCCGATGGCCCGGTGCAGCAGTCCAGCGGTAACGGCCGAGTCCACTCCGCCGGAGAGGGCGCAGATAACCTTGCCGTCGCCCACCTGTTCCCGGATGTTCTTTATGGAGTCGTGGACCACATTGCCCGCCGTCCAGTCACCCTTGCAACCGCAGGCCCGGAACAGAAAATTCTGGAGGATGTCCTGGCCCAGCGGCGTGTGATTCACCTCTGGGTGGAACTGGATGCCGAACATGTTATCGCCGTTGCCGATGGCGGCCACCGGGGAGTTCTCGGTGTAGGCCATGCCGGAGAAACCGGGGGGCAGGGTTTCGACCCGGTCGCCGTGGCTCATCCAAACTTGGAACGACGGCGGAAGCTCACTGAAGAGAGTGGAGCCGGACTTGGAATCGTCTTGATGCAGGACGGCGTAGCCGAACTCCTGTTTGGACCCAGGGGATACCGTGCCGCCCAATTGGTGCACCAAGGCCTGCATGCCGTAGCAGATGCCCAGGACCGGCAGGTGGCGTTCGAAGACCCAGTCCGGTATCTTGGGAGCCCCTTCCTCGTAAACGCTGGCTGGACCGCCGGAGAGGATGATTCCCTTGGGATTGATGTTCTTTACCGAGTCCCAGGTGCTCTTTGATTGGGAGATTATGGAATAGACCTTTAGATCACGGATGCGGCGGGCGATTAGGTGACTGTACTGCGAACCGAAATCGATTACGACGACGCCTTCACTGACCAATTGCTGGCCGTCCCCGTCCTCCGGCTCAACGCCATCCAACCCCTTGGCAATCTCAAGGTAGGCCGACACCTCCAAGTCATCGCTGGTGGCGACCCGCCGTCCCTGGGGCAGCTTGCTTTCCGTCGTAACTCAGCCTCCTAATTGGCCCGGCTAACTATAGGTCAATCGTGTTACATAATATGAAATAATTATACTGGCAGAGTATGGGCGAGTATAGGCATTGCAGTCGACATAAAGTCAACCGCTGTGAGGAGAAAAACTGACCGATTTTCGGTGGCTTCCAGAGGCTCAGTGACGGGTCTAGAGCGGCGGCCCTGTGATATACTCCGCCCGCCGCAAACACCAGCGTTCCGGGGCGTGGACCAGTAGTGGCGGATACCCAAGCGGATACCCAATATGGGAGGGGCCCAGCAGACTTGGAACAGGCCGTCCGGCATTTGAAGGCTGGAGGGGTTGTGGCCGTCCCCACCGACACCCTCTACGGACTGGCCGCCGACGTTTTCAACCCCGCCGCCCTAGACCGTGTTTTCGCCGTCAAAGGCCGCAGCGAAACCCTGGCATTGCCGGTGCTGATAAACGGCTGGGAACAGGTCGAAACGTTGGCCAAGAGAGTCCCTCCCCAGGCCAGAAGTTTAGCAGAGTGGTTCTGGCCCGGGGCCTTGACCCTGGTGGTGCTGAAGGCCGACCGGGTGCCTGACCGCCTCACGGCGGGAGGCCCAACCGTAGCGGTCAGGATGCCCGGCCATCCGGTCCCCATCGAGTTGACAAACAGACTAGGCGGCCCCATCACCGGCACCAGCGCCAACATCAGCGGAGGCCCTGACGCTACGACCTTGGAAGAGCTGACCGCCCAGATTGGTGGCCGGGTGGATTACATCGTTGGGAGCGGTCCTGAGCCCAAGGGGACCGCGTCCACCGTGGTGGACATAACGACTGACCGGCCCGAGCTACTCAGGCAAGGTGCGATCCCTTTCGACTTGGTGTTGGAAACCTGGGAAACGGCCTTGGATTAGGAGACACGTCATACCGGTTCCAGAGAAATACCAGCCCTACCAGCAAGCCCTGGAAGAAGAACTCAGGGTCGTTTTCGAGTCCAGAGAGGGCTTCCTGTACGACGTGCTCCGCTACCATTTGGGCTGGGTCGACCAACAGGGTCAACCCCAGGACGGCTCGGCGCCTCTGAACTTCCAGCCCGCGCTGGCCCTGGCCTCCTGCGACGCATTGGGCGGAGACTTCCGAGACGCCCTTCCAGTTGCCGCCAGCGTGGAACTGATGTACAACTTCACTCTGGTCCACGGCGACGTTCAGGCCGGACGCGCCGAGCCGGGAGACCGGCCCAGCATCTGGTGGGTTTGGGGACCGGCCCAGGCCATCAACGCGGGGGACGGTCTGCATGCCTTGGGCCGCACCACCATGATGCGCCTGGCCCAGAAAGGGGTGCCTGCCGACCAGGTCTTGAGGGCGGTAAGATCCCTGGACATGGCCTGTCTCACGCTTTGCGAAGGCCAGTACATGGACCTGGAGTTTCAGGACCAGATGATGGTCACCACCGCTGCCTATCTGGACATGATCGGCCGAAAAGCAGGGGCTTTGGCCTACTGCGCCGCCGAGTCCGGGGCGTTGGCCGCCGGGGCCGGTGACGAGGTCTCTAGCGGCATCGGGAGGATGGGCCGGAACATGGGCATGGCCTGGCAGATAGCCCGGGACATCGACGACCTCTGGGGAGAGCGCGGCGACGGGATGACTCCCAGCAATGTTCTTAACAAGAAAAAGAGCCTTCCGTTAGTACATACCTTGGAGAATGCGGGCGTCAGCGTCAAACGGGAGTTGGGTTCTATATATATGAAGCGGGTCCTCGAGCCCAGCGATATCGCCAAGATGATTGAGATCTTGGACAGCACCGATGCACGCCAGGCGTCTCAGGCCAAGGCCCAAGAAATGGTTGACCAGGCGCTGTCCGGACTGGAGGACGTGTCCGGCGTTTCCGATGAAGGCATGGACGCTTTGGCCGGCCTGGGCCGGTGGGCGGCGGAGGGGGGCCGGTAATGGCGAAGCGCACTTTGGACCAACTGGAGGTTGCCGGCAGGAAGGTGCTGGTACGCGTGGATTTCAATGTTCCCATTGATCAGGGTCTCGAAGGCATTTCCCTTTACGACCAACGCCTGCGGGCCACCCTGCCGACTATTCGGTACCTGATCGACCAAGGCAGCCGGGTGGTGCTTTGTTCCCACTTAGGCCGCCCCAAGGGCGAAGTCGTGGAGGGGCTGCGCTTGGCCCCCGTTGGCAACCGGCTGGCGGCACTGCTGGAACGTCCGGTAAAGAGCGTGCCCGAGATTACCGGCCCGGCCGTTGAGAGCGCCGTTTCCGATATGGCCCCTGGGGACGTCCTGCTGCTGGAGAACCTGCGTTTCCACCCCGGCGAGGAGGAGAACGACGGCGCCTTTGCCTGTGAACTGGCTGGCACAGTGGATTGCTTTGTGATGGACGCCTTTGCCGTGTCCCACCGGGCCCATGCGTCAACTGACGGGATTACTAAGTTCTTGCCTTCGGCCATGGGGCTCTTGGTCCAGAAAGAGGTGGAGTCCATGGGCCGGGCCCTGGAGTCTCCGGAGAAACCCCTGGCGGCGCTGATGGGCGGGGCCAAGGTGAGCGACAAAATACTGCTCCTCGACAACCTGCTGGAGAAACTGGACCACCTGTTCATCGGTGGCGGCATGTGTGTTACCTTCCTCAGCGCCTTGGGTTTCTCCACCGGGGCGTCCAGAGTCGAAGAGGACCGCCTGGACTTTGCCCGGAACATAATGGACCGGGCCAAGGCCGCCAACATCAAGGTGCATCTGCCCGACGACGTGGTGATTGCCAGCGAGTTCGACGCCGCCCCCGGGGACACCGATGTAGTGAACGTCGGTGATGTTCCCGACGGTTGGTACATCATGGACATAGCCCCATCTTCGGCCCAGGAGTTCGCCGGAGCGTTGACCGGCTGCAAGACCATCATCTGGAACGGCCCCATGGGCGTGTTCGAGATGCCCAAGTTCAGTCAAGGCACCCGCACCGTGGCTGAGGCTATAGCTGGACTCAGCGGCGTAACCACCGTGGTGGGCGGCGGCTCAACGGCCGAGGCCGTGGAGGAACTGGGCCTGATGGACAAGATGACCCACGTTTCCACCGGCGGAGGGGCGTCATTGGAGTTCCTGGAAGGGAAGGAACTGCCCGGCATCGCGGCTTTGCCGGACGCCTAGTCGAACAACGGCCAAGAAAACGACGGAATAGAAACCGGGGTGATAAGCTGTAGGGCGTGGGAATAGACTTTGCCTATGGTGCCCGAATGGCGAGGGAATAGACTTTGATCGATGTCGAAGAACTGAGGGACTGTTACATTTCTACATCTTCCAAGATGGTGTTGTTGGTTGCAGATGGTTTGGGCGGGCTGGCCCACCCGGAAACCGGCAAGTCCGAACTGGAGACCGCCCACACGCCCAACCTGGACGTCCTGGCCCAAGAGAGCGCCTGCGGATTGACCACTCCGGTGTTGCCCGGCGTGGCCCCGGGCAGCGGCCCAGGCCACCTGGCCCTCTTTGGCTACGATCCGCTGAAGAACCAGATCGGCCGCGGGGCCCTGGAAGCCCTGGGGATCGAGGTGGACTTGGCGCCGGGAGACGTGGCCGCCAGGGGCAATTTCTGTACCGTTGACGGCGACGGCCTACTCGTCGACCGCCGCGCTGGCCGGATCCCCACCGAACTCAGCGCCCCCATCTGCGAACGGCTGGACCGGATCGAGCTTCCCGGCGTCCAGTTGGACGTTTTCCCCGTTCAGGACTACCGTTTCGTGCTGCGCCTGCGGGGCGAAGGCCTTTCCGAGGCCGTGACCGAGACCGACCCCCAGGTCACCGGCGCTAAGGCCCCGCTGGTAAAGCCGCTAAAGCCCGAAGCCAAGAAAACGGCGGACTTGGTCAACCAGTTTGTGGAAAAGGCGGCGCATTTGCTGTCCGAGGAAGAACGGGCCAATATGCTGCTGCTGCGCGGCTTCGCCCAGATGCCCTCACTGCCTCCCATGGGCGAGGTCTACCGGCTGGACCCGGCGGCCATCGCGGCCTACCCAATGTACCGTGGCCTGGCCACCGTTGCCGGCATGACGGTAATCTCCACAGGCCGCACCTTCGCCGACGAGGTGGATACCCTGAGGGAGAACTGGGACAAGCACGATTTCTTTTTCATCCACTACAAGCCGGCCGACGCCGCCGGAGAGGATGGCGACTTCGACGCCAAGGTGAAGTGTCTTGAGGAGCTGGACCCTTTTATCCCCGCCATCCGCGAGTTGGGGCCCGACGTTCTGATGGTGGCCGGAGACCACTCCACGCCCGCCATCATGGCCGCACATAGCTGGCACCCGGTGCCATTCATGCTCAATTCCAAGCTGACCAAGGGTCAAGGCGTGCCCACCTTTGACGAGAAGGCCTGCGCCCTGGGAGCCATCGGACAGATTTCGGCCACCAGCGTCATGGTGTTGGGCCTGTCCCACGCCGGCAAGATGACCAAGTTCGGCCCCTAGCCGGCGTGCTGGAATTTCTTGGAGCTGTAATCCTATGAAGCTCCCTGGAATCGCATAAAGTGGATATCCCATAAAGCTCCCCGCTGTCCCATCCGTCAATTGGAGATAGGCCCATGCCCGCTCTGGTCGTCGCTGGAAACTGGAAGATGAACACCACCGTCTCGGAGGCCGCCGTCCTGGCTGCAGGAGTGCGGGACGGCGCCGCCGCTGCCCCCGGCATTGAAAATGTGGAACTCGTGCTCTGCCCGCCCTTTGTCTCCTTGGCCGCGGTGAGAGATGCCGTCAACGGCTCAGCGGTCAAAGTGGGTGCCCAGAACATGTACTTCCAGGAATCGGGGGCTTTCACCGGCGAGGTCTCGGCGGGTATGCTCCAGGGCCTCTGCGACTACGTGATACTGGGCCACTCCGAACGCCGTCAGTTATTCGGCGAGACCGACGAATCGGTCAACAACAAGGTCAAGGCGGCCCAGGCGACCGGGTTGAAGCCGATATTGTGCGTCGGGGAGTCCCTGGAGCAGAGAGAACACGGCAAAGCCTCGGTTGTTATCAGCGGCCAGGTCCGCGCGGGACTGCAGGGGGTTGGCGACCCCTCCAGCCTGATTGTCGCCTACGAGCCCATCTGGGCCATCGGCACCGGCCAGGCCGCCACTCCTGAGATTGCCGCCGAGATTATGGGCGGCGCTATCCTGGAGACTCTGCGCAGTCTGTTCTCCGCCGCCGCCGACAATGTTCCCCTACTCTATGGCGGCAGCGTTAACGGCGCCAACGCCGGGGAATTCGCGGCCCAAGACTGCATCCACGGCGGTCTGGTGGGCGGGGCCGCCCTACAGGCCGACCAGTTTCTCCAAGTGGCTGCCGCCGTCGCTGCCGCCAAGGGTTAGGCGGGGCGGGGGATGAATTGTGCCCATTAGCCGGGAGGAGCTAGAGGAAGGTCGAATCGACCTGCCTGTTCCCATTGTTGGAATACTTACAAGTAGACCGGATCTCGGGTTCAGTGCCCAGGATGTCCAGCAGTTGCTGATGGAGAAAGATGGACGGGACGCAGCGTTACCTGAGGTAGAACGGGCACTGCAAGTGCTCGTCCAACTCGATAGGGTCTGGGTGAGCGAGATGGAACACCAGCGATGGTATACTGTCGTCCAGCGAAGGTTGGGATTTCGAACAGAGAGATAGGAATGCCGATACCCAAGCGCCAGCTTGAACTAGGAATCGATTCCGAGGCCGAAGATTGGATGCGCCAAGCATATCAATTGCTTGCCGAACACAGTGACCTTGCCTACTCATCGGGTGAGCTTGAAGAGGCCTTCTTGGGTACAGAGGCATCATCCGGAAGGTCCGATAAGTTTAATCATGCTCTCGATGTTTTAGCTGAGATTGGTGCCTTCGACAAGGCAAATGTCCGGGGCAAAGACTACTACGCATTTCGCGAAGAAATCGACACCAGTACCTGGGAGCGCGTCTTCTCCAATGTGTAGTTATTAGGGATCCTTCGCTCCCATCTTCAGGGTGACACCAAACGATTCTCCCCTGGTCGCCATAGTCGGCCCCACCGCCGTGGGCAAAACGCGCTTGGCCGTTGAATTGTGCCAGCGCTTCGGCGGCGAGGTTATCAACGCCGACAGCCGCCAGGCCTACCGGGGCATGGACATCGGCACGGCCAAACCCACCGCCGCAGAGCGCGCTCAGGTTCCCCATCATCTTCTGGACCTGCTGGACCCTTCAGAAAACTTTGGACTGGGCGCGTTCCTGCCCTTGGCCAGAGCCGCGGCCGTCGACATAACGGGCCGTGGCAAGCTGCCGGTCCTGGCTGGAGGGACCGGCCAATACGTTTGGGCCATGTTGGAGGGTCAGGCCGTCCCCCAAGTACCCCCTAACTCGGAGCTGCGGGCCTCTTTGGAGCAAGAAGCAGCGGAATGCGGTGCCCAGGCGTTACATGACCGGCTCCGGCTAGTCGACCCGGCCCGGGCCGACGCTCTGGACCCCAGGAACGTGCGGCGGGTGGTGCGCGCCTTGGAGATTTACCAAACCACCAAACAAAAACCATCCGAGTTGCGCCAAGACGCCTCTGGGCCCGTCAACTACCTGGTCATTGGCCTGACCATGGACCGAAAAGCCCTCTACCGGCGCATCGACGACCGGGTTGACGCGATGTTGGAAGCAGGGTTCCTGGCTGAAGTGGAGCGATTGGCCCAAGACGGCTACCCCATGGGACAGGGCGCACTGGATAGCCCCGGCTACCGGGAATTGGGTCTGCACCTAGCGGGAGAGTTGTCATTGGAAGATGCCGTCTCCCGCACCAAGACCCAGACCCACAGGCTGGCCCGGCGGCAGTACACTTGGTTCAAGCTATCCGACCCACAGATTCGCTGGTTGGACGTCTCGGGTAAAAGGGTCGCTGAGCAGGCTGCGGAACTGGTCTCCGCGTACCTGTCAGAGGCCGGCCCTATGGTACAATGAGCGTCCTGTTTCACTGGGAGCCCAGACATGAAATTCACCAAGATGCACGGCGCGGGCAACGACTACATCTACGTCGATGCCCGTTCTAAGCAGCGTGACTGGCCCGAGCTCTCCCGCCGCATGAGCGACCGCCATTTCGGTGTGGGCGGCGACGGCCTGATCTTGATTAAAAACTCCGACGTGGCCGACCTCAAGATGAGCATGTTCAACGCCGACGGGTCCGAGGCCGAGATGTGCGGCAACGGCATCCGCTGCTTAGCAAAGTACGCCATCGACCGCGGCATCGTGTCCGCCTCGGCCGACTCGGTCAGCGTCGAGACTCTGGCCGGCATCCGGCACATTGTGCCCATCCTTGAAGACGGCCAGGTCACGGGAGCCAGGGTTTCCATGGGCGCGCCCATCTTGAACCCCAAAGAAGTCCCGGTGAAGTTGGAACCAGCCGGTGAGTACGGGCAGGGCCCAGTGTTGGACTATCCGTTCCGGATGGACGGACACGATCTGCCGCTCAATTTCGTTTCCATGGGCAACCCCCATGCCGTCACCTTCATCGAAACACCGGTGGCCGGATTCCCGCTGCATACAATTGGACCCAAGGTGGAGCACCACTCCATCTTTCCCAACCGCGTCAACTTCGAGATTGTCAATGTGGACAGTCCCACCCATCTGACGGCCCGGGTCTGGGAGAGGGGTTCCGGGGAGACGTTGGCCTGCGGCACCGGTGCCTGCGGCATCGCAGTGGCGTCCATGCTCTGCGGGCACAGTGGAAAAACGGTTGACATAACCCTGCCCGGGGGCACACTCAAGATTGACTGGGACGGTGAGGGAGAGGTCTTCTTGGAAGGCCCGGCGGAGGAAGTCTTCAGCGGGGTATGGACGTAAAGCGCGCCCCGAGAGTCCTATGTCCCGGAAAATCAGTTTGATCTGAGAAATAATAGCCTGGGAGGAACAAGAATGGCGCTTTTCATCGTTATTGCCAAACATAGTCCAGAGCCGTGTCCGGCAGGAAACCCTGAGATGGGCAAGATGCTGCTTTCACATATCCACGATGACAACGCAGGTAAATTTGGCATCAAGATCCAAGCTTCCGCAGGCGCTGAATCGCAACACACCCTGCACCTGATTATGGATGCCGGGGACAGCCAGAAGGTGGATGAATTCATGACCCCTTTCGCGCAGATGGGCAGCGTTGAGGTCACGCCTGCCATAACCTGCGAAGCCATCGTAGCGAGAGGCAGGTGTTAGTCAGTTAGTCTCAAGACCGCCAATCCAAAAGGAACAGCGGACCTGCCGTTCGACTGGAAATTAGTAGCCCGAGGATCCGCCATGAAACTATATAAACTCCCGCTAGTCATTCACGAGCCCAGCGAGGAGACCGAAGATAAATATATGGCGGAAGTTCCCGCCCTTCCCGGATGCAGGGCTTGGGGTGATTCGCCTACAGAAGTGATGGAGAACCTCCAGGGCGTGGCGGCAGGGTTCATAGGCTCTTACAAGTCAAGCGGGGACCCGCTCCCACCGGAAGTTGAGGGGGGCGTTGAATCTGCGCTAGCTAGGATGTCGAATAGATGAAATTCTCTGATCGTCTGGGCAAGTTGGCGCCCTACCCATTTGTCGAAATCTCACGGATTATCGCCGAGAAGCGGGCTGCCGGGGCCGACGTGGTCACATTTGGCATCGGGGACCCCGACATACCGACGCCCCAGCCCATCATCGACCGGCTGTTGACCGCGTCCCGGCACGCGCCCAACCACCGCTATCCCGAGACCGACGGCCTGCCTGAGATGCGGCGAGCCTTCGCCCAGTGGTACGACACCCGCTTCAACGTGAAGCTGGACCCGGACACCGAAGTGCTGCCCCTCATTGGCGCCAAGGAGGGAATCGGACACGCTGCATTCTGCTTCCTGGACCCCGGCGACATCGCCTTGATTCCCGACCCGGCCTACCCCGTCTACGGCGCGGGCACCATGTTCGCCGGAGCCGAGAGCCACATCATGCCGCTGTACGAGAAGAACGGCTGGCTGCCCGAACTGGACGCCATCCCCGCCGATGTGGCCCGTAACGCCAAGTTGATGTGGCTGAACTACCCCAACAACCCCACCAGCGCCACCGCCAGCGAAGAGGACTTCATCTCGGCCATCGCCTTCTGCAAGGAGAATGACATCGCCCTGCTCCACGACGCTGCCTACAGCGAGGTCGGCTACGATGGGTACAAGCCCATCAGCTACCTGCAGGTTGCTGGCTCCAAGGACATCGGTCTGGAGTTCCACTCCCTATCCAAGACCTACAACATGACCGGTTGGCGCATCGGAATGGCCGTGGGCAACGCCGAAATGATTAAGGCCCTGTTCCAGATCAAAGCCAACCTGGACTCGGGAGTGCCCCAGGCTATTCAGGAGATGGCCATGGAGGCTCTAACCGGTCCCCAAGACTGCGTGGCTGACAACGTGGATGCCTACACCCGCCGCCGCGACCGGGTGGTCAAAGCCGTCAAGACCATGGGCATGAGCGCCGCCGTTCCCCGTGCTAGCCTGTACATCTGGGCCAAGGTACCGGAGGGCTACACCTCGGCAGAGATGGCCCAACTGCTCTTGGAAGAACTTGACGTTGTGGTAACGCCCGGTTCCAGCTATGGTAAATATGGAGAGGGTTACATCCGCCTGTCCCTGACCACTCCCGACGAGCAGGTGGAAAAGGGCTGCCAGCGGATGGAATCCTGGCATATCCCCCCGCCCCAGGGGCGGTAGGCAACAAAGGGAGGGTAGAGCCCATAGGTAAACGCTCGATACCGGTAGAGCCCGAACCCGAAAGGGCGGTCCTTGTCGCGCTGGAGATGAACCGCCGCGACCACCCATGGTCTTTGGAAGACACCCTCTCTGAATTGGAATACCTGGCCAACACCGCCGGAGCGCAGGTTGTTGGCAACGTCACCCAGCGCGCGAACCGTCTGGGTCCCACCTACGTCGGTTCTGGCAAGGTCGAAGAGATCCGCGAGATGGTCGACGAACTGGAAGCCGAAACGGTGATCTTCGACGACGAACTCACCCCCGCTCAGCAGCGCAACCTGGAAAACGCCCTCGGCTGCAAGGTCATTGACCGTACCGCCCTGATCCTAGACGTGTTCGGCCAACACGCTTCGACCTACGAAGGCAAATTACAGGTGGAACTGGCCCAGCACGAGTACCTGTTGCCCCGGTTGGCCGGCCAATGGTCTCACTTGGAACGGCTGGGTGGAGGTATCGGCACCAGGGGCCCCGGCGAGACCCAGATAGAGACCGACCGCCGGTTGGTGCGGCGGCGCCTGCAGAAGATCAAGGCCGAACTTGACGGGGTCCGCCGCCGCCGCAACCTACACATGGACCGCCGCAAGAAATCCAGCATCCCTATGGCGACCTTGGTGGGCTACACCAACGCTGGCAAAAGCACCCTCTTCAACGCCCTGAGCAACGCCAAAGTGACCGCCGCCGACCAGCTATTTTCGACCCTGGACCCGGTCACCCGTCGAATCAGGCTGCCTTCCGGAGCGCCACTGCTGTTGAGCGACACCGTGGGGTTCATCCAAAAACTATCTCCCAACGTGGTGGCGGCCTTCCGGGCCACTTTGGAGGAACTAGCCGAGTCGGACATCCTGCTCCACGTTATAGACGTTACTCATCCCAAAGCGCCTGAGCAGACTAGGGTGGTGGAAAAGACCCTGAAGGACTTGGGGTTGGAGGACCGTCCCCGATTGCTGGTGATGAATAAGATGGACCTGATGTCCGACGGCCCCTCCGGGCAATCTGGCGTCCCCTCCGGGCAATTAGGCGGCTGGTCGGGCAAAGAGGGCGCCAAGGCTCAAGATGGGCTGCCGGCCCATCAAGCGTCGTCCGGCGTATTGGTCTCGGCCGCCAAGGGGTGGAACCTAGATCACCTGTTGTGGGAGATCGAGGAATTGCTCATCTCCATGGACGGCCCTCTGACGGTGGTGACTCCGGCGGGCAGCGGCCAGGGGCGCTAAAACCCCAGACGACCGTCGGCCAGTCCGGCCCACATGACATAACCTGCCAGACGCCACTTCCCTCGCGGTAAGCCCACCCACTAACTCTGTGGTCGTCGCGTTGCTCTGTCTCGCCTACCGCAGATTGCGTCCACGCCCCTGTTTTCACCGAAACCTTCAACTCAGACGTTATCGCCCCCGGGAAAATTATTCAGATGTTGAGGAGCCGGTCCGCGGAGACGGCGTTTTTCAACGGGGGACCTTCCGGCAAATAAGGGGAAGAAGATTACCGAGGCGATTCCCCCTTGGCCGGAAAAGGGAGTAAAAAGGGCGCTACGGGGCTTACAGTGCACCGCAGATGGTGGAGAACAGTGGTCAAATAGGGAGACAGGTTAAGAGGGGCCGGCCGAGCAAACATAAATACCGGTTGGTTCGCACAAGATATGTTATGTAACGTTTCCCCGTTCCCGGCGGGAGGCGCTTACATAATGATTTTGGCTTCTTTGTCCGGCCGCTATCGTTTGTAGGTCACCGGGTCGATGAACGCCGCGCCATCGGCGCAACCGCCGTCCTGCTGTTCCACCAGCATCT
Organism: Dehalococcoidia bacterium; assembly: GCA_965237595.1. Taxonomy (GTDB): domain Bacteria; phylum Chloroflexota; class Dehalococcoidia; order Lucifugimonadales; family UBA3495; genus UBA9611. The sequence continues at coordinate 20,463 of CBDEFY010000006.1, forward strand.
CGGCGTCGCTGATCAAAGACATCAGCAGCCGCCCCGGAAAGGGAGCTGTCGCTCGGCCGTCACTAAAGGTCATTGCCCCTTGGTAGCAGTAGGTCCGTCCGTCAGGTGCAATATCGGAGAAATCCCGGTTGATAAGACCGCTGGACTCTGGACTGAATAGCCACACACCGGGGTCGGTCACCGTTCCACCGATTGAGATTGCGGCCAGGTCCGGGTCCACATGGTCGTGTACCAGCGCCAGCTCTCGGCTCCAGTCGGATGGACCCATCTCTCCGGCGTACCAATTCCCCTGAGCTGTGCCGGGAATGTCCTGCATCACTTCGCCGCACCGGGGCTCGGCGGTCCTCAGTTGCCCGTTTACTCCTCCCATACGGGCCAGTTGCCGCTCCCGTAAATCGGTGGTGAAACCGTCAAAGGGACAAGCCACCTTAAGCTGTAGATTAAATCCCTGACGGAATCGGGCTGGGTTGGCGTACCCAAGGGATGGCCCCTCCAAGTCGTAGGCTTCCAGATCAAGGGCGTTGCTCACCTTTCCGCCGGTGGTCCCAATGACGGTTCCCACGGGCACGTCCAACTGGACGGCGGCCGTGCAAAGTCGGTACTGGATTGCGCCTCCGTACTCGTCGCAGCGGCCGGTGAGTCCGCCTTCGAACAGCGTCTCTAACTCGGGGATCAGCGTGCTAACGTGGATGAACTTGAACATTCGCCCCTGGCAAGGTGCAAAGGTTATGTCATAGTCGATGTAGTCGCCCTGGGGCCCCCCGATGGATGACGAGGAATCCACGCCCAATATCCGGATGTTCCCGGGGGCCCTGACTTCGGCACCCGCCGGTGTTCCGTAGCTGCTAGAGGACGTGGACTCCCGCACCAGCCGGTAATAGACGTGGGTTGTGGGCATCACGTGTTTCGGGGCGGTCAGGAAACCCAGAGGGGTAATGAACTCGTAGGCGTCGTCCTCCAGGGGGGCTAACGTAAGCTGGGTGTCTGCGCTGCATTCGGGCAGGGTCAGCAGGCCCGGATATTCTCTGCCGATTCCCTCAATGAACGCCGAAACCCCGGGCTGGGGGTTCGTTTTGGCATCGTGGTCCGGGTCCGCTGAGTTCGTTGACGGGGTGGCGCGCTGGGGAGCCGCCGTGGGCTCTGCCCGGTTAAGGGCAACAGGTGTGGGGCCAACCCGGTCAGCGGCAACAGCCGTGGGCTCTGCCCGGTCCTGAGCTACAGCCGTCGGCTCCTGCGGCTGTTGGCCTGAAGTGGTTCGCTGGTCCGAGGCGGCGCAGGCCACGGCCAGGACCAGGGCGGCACCGATTGTCATTGCCATACTCAACTTGAACATATTCTTAAGTCTATCTGCCATCGTTTTTTAACGCGCGCCCTTTAACGCGGCGCCGGTAAATGTTATTTACAGTGAATGCTCAGACTGGAAAGAGAGGATTCTGGTTGACCGTGCCCTTCCAGCCTTCTTTGGAGTCCGGAAATCCGGGCAATTGCCGCCAAGAAGCATACAGCCCCGATGGAATCGGGGATGTCCGCTGGCTGCTATACTCATCCGGGACAGCCGGATTGCGTTATGTCGAGGTGGACCATGCGTGTTGCAGGCAAAGTAGCCCTTATCAGCGGGGGCGCCGGAGGGATCGGCGCGGCCAGGGCCAAGTTGCTTGCCAAAGAGGGCGCCGCTGTCGTGATTGCCGACCTCTTGGAGGATGAGGGCAGGGCTGCCGAGGCGCAGATCGCCGAGTCAGGTGGCAAGGCCCTGTTCGTCAACCTGGACGTTACCAGCGAAGACAGTTGGCGAAACGCCGTTCAGGCGGCGGTTGCCAGCTTCGGTAAGTTGGACGTTCTGGTGAACAACGCGGGAATCAGCCAAAGAGCAGGCGTGGAAGAGACCACCTCTGAGGCCTGGGACAAGGTCATGGACGTTAACGTGAAGGGAGTGTTCCTGGGCACCCAGGCCGCCATCCCCGAGATGCGCAAGGCCGGGGGAGGTTCCATCATCAACATCTCCTCCATCTACGGCCTGGTCGGCAGCGGGGCCTCGGCCAGCTACCACGCATCCAAAGGCGCGGTCCGTATCTTCAACAAGTCCACCGCCATTCAATACGCCTCCGAGAACATTAGGGCCAACTCGGTCCACCCCGGCTTCATCGACACCCCGATGACACGCGCCCATCACGACAATCCCAATATCTACGAAGAACGGGTCGCCAAGACACCCATCGGCCGCATGGGCCAGCCAGAAGACATCGCCGCGGGCATCCTCTACCTGGCCTCGGACGAGTCGTCTTTCGTGACCGGTGCCGAACTGGTAATCGACGGCGGCATGACCGCCCAATAGGCGACGGCCGGCTCAGCCGGGTTTTCATGGGGCCGGCCCAGGTGGCAGATGTTATGTCACCCACGTAGGGGCACGGCACTGCCGTGCCCCTACGTGGGTGCAAAGGCAGGCCAGGCCGCGGCAATGCCGCTTGCGCCGGAGAATGGCTGTGCCTATAATTTATCGTGTCCCAACGGCGAGGGCGGTTAGCTCAGTGGTTAGAGCGCCTCGTTCACACCGAGGAGGCCGGAGGTTCGACCCCTCCATCGCCCACCACGTAGTTTGGGCCATCAGAGTCGAGGCCGTCAGCCTCTCTCTCCCGTGCCGAGGTGGCGGAACGGCAGACGCGCTGCGTTCAGGGCGCAGTGTCCTTACGGATGTGTGGGTTCAAATCCCTCCCTCGGCACCAAAAAGCTAACAGCCAACAGCAATCAGCAAACAGCGCCCGCAGGCGCTCATCCCCCCGATTGCTGACCGCTGATAGCCGATAGCTTCCCTGCGCTTGTAGCTCAGCGGATTAGAGCGCTGCCCTGCGGAGGCAGAGGTCGTGGGTTCGAATCCCGCCAAGCGCACCACCCCCTTTTCCACGCCCCATACGAGACCCTGGAACCGCCGTCCGTGAAGCTGGATAGTCCATGGTCTGCCGGTGTCCTCCACTCGTCATTGTATTGTCCGGCCATAGGCAATGCGGACAGGCTGCTTCGACGGCAAAGAATGGCGCTCCACCTTAACCGAAATGGATACCCGTTTTCTGTCATAATGACCAAATCTAGAGCCGGAGACGAAGGCTCAGTCCGCGTATGCGTGGATCTGCTTTACAGCTGACTCACGTGGTTATTCGACTTCATGGGAGGGAGACGCCATGGCAAAGATATTTTCCGTTGCATCTTGGAACGTTGAGCACTTCAGGAAATCATCCACCGATGACTCAACCCGGGTCAAACGGGTGGCCAAGTTCATATCGGGTGAGGCCGGAGGGCCAACATTCGTTCCCGACATATTCGCTCTGTACGAGGTTGAAGGCAAATATATCTATCAGGATTTCATGGACGAATTCCCGGACCACCGCTTTCATCTCACCGAGGGCAAACAGTCCCAGGAGATTTTCGTCGGGGTCCACCGGAAATTTCAGACCTTCTCAACACAGAGGCTGGAATTCAAGACCGACCGGGAATATCAGCGCCCGGGGTTGCTGCTGACGCTACGTGTCGACGGCGTTAACTACTCCCTGTTGTTCCTGCACATCCGCAGCGGAGACGCCCCCGAGGACTTCGGGTTGCGCGATGCCGCTCTGATGCACGCCTATGAACTGAAGAAAGCACTGGACAAGGCCACCGGCGGCAGCGCCAATTTCATCTTCCTCGGGGACCTGAATACCATGGGCGTGGACGACCCTGTTCCCTATTTAAAGGTGATGGACCTGAGCGCGAAGGAAGAGGTGGACCGGATGGCGTACTGGGCGAAACGGAGAGACATGTTGCTTCTCACCAAGGAACCAACTTCCGTCGACGGCGTCCTCAAAGAAGTAACTTGGTACAACGGCAGCAGCGGGTATGAACCGAGCAATCTCGATCACGTCGTTGCTTCCGACCACATGCAGGTGCGCGGTCAAGGGAACGGGGCGGTTAACGTTTCAATCCTTGGCTGGCCCAAGCTGGCTGAGGCCCAATGGGCGGACTGGTTCGACGAATACTCGGACCACGCCCTGCTCTACTTTGAAGTCTGGTGACAGCGCGGCGTCCGCTACACCGGATCAGTGAGGTTTAGGCCAAGACGTGGTCGATGATGTATTGGCCTAGGCTGCGGTTCTCCGTGAAGTGGGCCGCGTTCAGTCCTTGGCCGTAGGCTATTACCGGGATGTCCAGTTCGTGGGTTGATCCGTGGCTGCGTAGTTTGGGCGGGATAGCCACCGCCAAGGGGTTTCCGAAGACAACGTCCTGAGCGCCCAGCACCATGATATCCCCTATGCGCTCCGGCATCAGCTTGAAACGACTGGCCGCATCCTGCCTGGATAAGGCTTCCTCCACGCCATCGATGTTCCGAAGGACCTCAAGCGCAGGTTCCGGGTTGTCGGTACGGCCGTCGAGATGGATGTAGATACAGCCACCTAGATTGGAATGATGCACCGTGTATTGGTCCTTGATTATTGGTATTGCCCGGGCCTTAATCCCAGCCCTAGCCAAGTCATCCGGCAGGTGGAGCATCCGGGATTTCGATGACATACCGTGGTCTGCTGTTATCAGAAACCGGGCTTGGGGAAAGGCGTCTATCAGCCTGCCGATGCCCTCGTCCAGCAGGGCGATGTGGCGGGCCGATTCGGGTTCGTCCGGGGCATGGGAATGCATCGCATAGTCGGTGGTTGTCAGGTACACCAGGTCGAAATCGCGTTGCGACAGGATGAATCGTCCGGCATCCAACACCCACCGGTTTACTTCCAATGAGTAGATATCGGGCGGGGTTCCAACTCCTTCAACCACCCAATCGGGCGGCTGCTCCGAGGAAACGCTCAGAGTCGTGCCGTTGCTCAGTAGACGCCGCAGTTTATCCTTGGCGGTGACCAAGAGTGAGCTCATGCCCTTGCCTGCGGCTCGCTGGAACATGGTCTCGGACCTGATGTATTCGGCCGATTCCATGTAGTGCTCGCCCCCCTGCTCCCGGTCCAACCAGTAATTCGAGGTGATGCCGTGCGTCTCGGGGTAGCTGCCGGTAACCAGAGATACGTTGTTTACGTTGGTGACTGAAGGCATCATGCCTCGGACGTCCAGCCGGAACCCGGTTCGGGCTAACTCCTCCAGCCTGGGCGCCGGGCACACCTCAAGGTACTCGGGGTCCAGACCGTCAATCATGATTAATATTGTCATGTTCATAGGCGTGACTTGAAGAAATCCTGCCGGTCGTAGATTGCGCACTGTGTCAGATAGACTCTAGTGTAAGTTGAAATCTATCGCAACCATCCAGGCTAACAGCCTACAGCTCTCAGCCGTCAGCGCCCCACAGGCGTTCGTAAGCCTGACGGCCCCGATGGAATTGGGGGTGATAGCTGATGGCTTTTGTGCGCTGCCCAGCGGAGGCAGAGGCGGTGGGTTCGAACCCGCCAAGCGCACCACCCTTCTTTCCACGCCCGAAAAAGGCTCTGAGAATTGATCCGAGGGCATTCACATTTTCTTTAAATTTACTTGGTAGGATGGACGTGGAATGTGAGGCGCGCTTTATTTAGGAGGAATAGTGTTGAGGGGAATGGTCATCTCTGCGATATTTGCCCTTGGGATTGCCGTGGGTTGCTCCCAGCAAGATGGGACGACGGCAAGTGCGGTCCCAAACACCGTGGCACCCACGGCTGCGGAAACTGTGGCAACAAATGACGAGGACCCGGCGGCGCCCGCGCCTACAGACGCAGCGGCGGCCAATGCCCCAGAGCAAACGGCTGCACCGGCCGGGGCAAGACAGGTCCCCCCACAGGGCCGCGGATTTGTACCGCTGGACGACCCAACGTTTCTGGCCGCTCATGAGACCGAATATTTCGGTGACGAAGAGCTAGTCCTCGGGGTTGAATTCGCCGGCGAAGTGCGTGCCTACCCCGTGCGGATGCTTCGCTACCACCACGTCGTCAACGACAAAGTTGGGGGCGAGCCGCTGCTCGTCACCTATTGAATCAAATGCAGTTCGGGGGTCGGGTTCGACCCCGTGGTCGATGGACAGCACCTCACTTTTGAGGTTTTAGGCCTGCTGGACGGCGTGTTCCAGATGAAAGACCGCCAGACTGGGACCATCTGGACACACTTGGACGGCAAAGCAATCGCCGGCCCACTGGAAGGACAACGGCTCAATATTATCCCGATTCCCCAGACCACCTGGGGCCAGTGGAAGGCCGATTACGCGGATACGCTGGTTCTCGACCCGGACACCCCTTTCCAAGACCGCTACGCCCGGCCGGTCCAGATCGGCGTTTTCAATCCGAATGAGGCGATTTATGGCGACGACCGAATCCCTTCGAACACACTGATAGTTGGTGTCGAGGTTGAGGGCGTCTTCAAGGGCTATCCACTTTCTGAGTTGGAAGAGGCCGGATTCGTGGTCAACGACACCGTTGGCGGCCAACCAATCGTCGTTTTCTATGATTCGGCCGCCAGGACGGGGGTGGCCTACCTGCGCCAGTTCGATGGTCAGGTCCTGGAGTTCTACAACGTGAGTGAGGACGGGCACGAGATCAGGGACCGGGAAACCGGCTCGTTGTGGGATGTTCATGGACGCACCGTCGAGGGCGCCTACGGGGAAGCCCGGCTCGAATTCGTGCCGTCGTTCATCTCAGAGTGGTATGGCTGGTCGGCCTACCACCCGGAAACTCAGTTGTACCTGGCTGGGTCGTAGGCGATGCGAACTGGTCTAATTGCCGGGTCGATCGCCGCGATTGTGGCGACCCTGGTGTCGCTGCCATTGCGGTCGCCGGTGGACAACGTTTTCAACACCGCAACGGTTGCCCTGGCGTCCTTGCTCGTGGGAGTCGCGGCGGGACTGATCTGGGACAAGCTGGCCACCAGGCAGCGACGACTGCCATATTACGCCGGTGTTCTGGTCTTGGGCCTGATTACCGTCGTGGTTATTTCGGTGGTGGGCAATATCTGGCTCGAGCGGATGATATCCTTCACCGTTCCGCTGGCGGTCATCGCAGTCGCTGTATCCGGCGTGCTGGCGCCGAAGCTGGGCCGAGTCCTCTTGGCCACATCAAGTTGGCTTGCCCCAGCGTTCTTGATTGTCGCCGCTGCTATGGGAATCGGGTTAGCGGGTCAGGGCGATTCCGAGAGCGGGGACCTGTCGCTGCCGGAAAATGTGGCGACAGTCACCGGCGTGCACGTCCTGCAATACGAGGTGACCGAAGGGTCGGTGATTACCTTCACTGTCGGCGAAGTGTTGACCCGGTTGCCCCTGCCCAACGACGCCGTCGTGCGCAACGACGCGCTGTCCGGCCAGTTGAATTTCGATGGTCAGCCCTCGGAGGTGTCTGTCGACCTGCTGACCCTGTCCAGCGGCCAAGACTTCCGCGACCAGTACATGCGGGGACGGATGTTCCGCGACGCTCAAGTGGCCGTCTTTACGGTGAACGACCTCTCCGACCCGCCGACCGAATTCTTCAGTGGGGATACGTTCACCAGCCAGGTCACCGGCATCCTCAACATCAACGGAATCGATGTCCCGCTGACCTTCGACTTGGAGGTCAGGAACGATGGCGATGTGTTGAACGTCTTGGGTCGCACCGTCTTCACCTGGGACCAGCTCCAGATACCGGTCCCCACCGCCCGGCTCGTCGTGTCCGTCGAGGACGAAGTGTCGGTCCAGTTGCTGCTGGTGGCTGAGCCCATTTGAGCTAACAGCCGACAGCCCCGTTTCCGTCGGGGCAATCGGCGTCTCATAACCCTGACGGTTGATAGCTGACCGCGTTCAGGTGCTTGAGAATATCGCCAGTGTGTTAATATCTCGTAGAATGGTTGTCGCTCTATAAAAGGCGGAGGAGATTTTTGAATGGCTACGATGATTGATGGCGAGTCGTATTTGGGGAAAGTACTGGTGCGTCCATTGGATAAATCGGGAGATGTCACTATCTATCTGTGGCCCGTTAGGTGCCTGAAGAGCAAGATGGGGGGCCCAACATTCGGTGTCGATATCAAGGGTGAAGAGGTCATTCGCTATGACTCTCATGGCCCACGCGGCCACTGGCACAAGGGCGGCTATGACAAGCTGGGCGCCGGCGGGTCCCACGTGGAATTTCCAGACGACGTGAGAGACATCGAGTCACAGATCTCTTGGGGATTGGCTCAGATACGGGAAAACGCACAGGAGTTACTTGCCGACGCTGGATTCCCAGATGCGGCCAAGTCCCTTGACCAAGAGATGGTTGGAGCTGCGTCGGAAGCCATAATCGCCCGCTTGGCAGAAGAAAGTGACCAAATCTCGAAAGCCATCGATCAAGGACTGATCGCGGCTTAGAGTTCCTGCTCGGGTTGGCGTAAGGTTCCCTGGACTAGCTATTGGCCGGTGTTCCGATTTGATGGGGCACCGGCCTTACCTTTTTCTTGCTCTGTGACCACAGTTTGGTGGTGTGAACCATGTCTTGCTTTCCGAGCAAACGGTCATTCCCCGTCGTCGCCAGGATACCGTTTTGGCAGACTTCGATGACCCTGAGTGGTCTATCCGCCGAAGCCAGTAAGCCGCGAGTTGGGTATTAGTATTGCCTACCCTGGTTGATCGTTGCCTACCGTCAGCTGCGGTGCATCAGCCTCCACGACGGACTTCACCAGGGATAACATATCGTCTGGCTCTACTGGTTTTTCCAACAAAAAGAACGCCCCGATGGATAAGGCCTGCTTTATCCAACCCTTCACCGAGTGCCCGGTAAGAAAAATAACTTTGGCGTCCGGGTCCTCTTCGACGATTTTCTCGCAAGCGGCAAACCCATCCATAACCGGCATGACTACGTCCATCAATATGACGTCGTAGTGCCTTTCTCTAGCCTTGGTGACCGCGTCTATCCTGTCCTCAGCTTCGGATACTTGGAAACCGCGGTCCTCTAGGATGGCACGCAACAGTGCCCTCATATCTGGTTCATCGTCGGCCACTAACACACACGTCGATTTTAGAACGCTACGCACCAGCTCGGTCACTTGATTCAATTCGTATGGCTTATTAAGAATTGCATACACGCCCTCGTCCAAAGACCGCTTAATCAGGCCATCTTCGTACGCAGTTTGCATGATTATGGAAATTTCGGGCCTGACCGCTTTGATTTGACGGTAAGCCTCCTCCCCATCGATTCCTGGCATCTTATAGTCCATAAAGATGAGGTCAAAGTGATTCTTGGTCGCCATTTCGACGGCCTTCAGACCGGTACTTACTGCGGTCACGTCGCAGCCTTCGTCTTCCAGGATTTCCACGAGGGTGACTCGCTGTCCGTCGTCGTCGTCAACCACTAATATTTTCGGTCGGTGCTGCATTATATGTGCCTCGGAACCCTAGATGCGCAGTCGTTGGTTTTTATACAGTTTATTGTCAATCGACTGCGCGGTAGAAGCCAGCCTTTGGTGCCGCCGCCTCAGCGGTGGCTCAGACCCCCCCGGCGGTGGGAATGAATCACCAAAGACACCCTGCGTCCGGCCTTCTAGCCTCTCGCTCCAACCCCACCAAGTAGTCCCGGTGTCGGCCGTCCCGCGTCCAGGCCGTAGCCAGCCCTTCCGAGATTAGCATGGCGTCAATACTCTCTCCGTTCAGAGTGTAGGTGTAGAACAACGGCCTGCCATAGCTATCCTTAGCCCTTGGACCAGACTCAACCCGGATCGAGTCGCCAGCAAGCTTCCGCAGCCTATCCGTGGCGGTTCGCCTCTGGATGGTTCTGGTTCAGCTTCCACTTGCCCTGGATCTTTTGGATTTCTATCTCGAAGGCCACGATTCTTTTCAGCATCCGCTGGGAATATTCCGAGGTGAACTCAGCCCGCCATGGCTGCGGATGCGAGGACTCGTAGTAGTCGGTTATGAGTTCAATGATTCTTTGGAGTCGAGGCTGGTCTTTGACGACCCTCAGCGTTCCGTAGACGTGCACCGCGACGTAATTCCAGGTTGGAACAGTATCGGCATCCTGGTACCAGGTTGGAGAGACATAGGTGTGAGGCCCTTGAAAGACGGCCAGCACCGGTTGCCCGCTGGCATGTTTCCACTGGTCATTGGCCTTGGCCATGTGCGCCAAGAGCGTCCCCTGCTCTCCGGCGACCTCGTCAAGGATGAAAGGCAGATGGCTGGCCACCGGCTCGGGTCCGGTGCCGGAAAATAGGATACCGAAGCCGTTTTCCTTGATGAAATCGCGGAGCCTCTGCTTATCGGTTACTGCGTAATGCCTGGGAAGGTACATGGTCCTCCTAAATTTTTAGGGCGGGGTTGGTCGCTGGACCGATGGGCGCCTGCACGATGGGAGCATCGATGTTCAGCACGCGGCACACGGAGTCTGTAGTAAAGCCGTGATCCGTCTCCCCAGTGTCTGCCGGTGATTTCCGTGGACCGATATCCCGATTGATTCTACGAGAACCATCAGATAGGTGTCCAAATTTTGGCATAAATCGCAATATTGTCGTCGTTATCAGTAACTCAGTTCATGATGAAAGCCGCCTAAGTCCGGCCCATGGTTTCCTCAAGAGACGGGTGCTGGACTCCAAGGCTTGGAAAGACGCCCCTCTGGTATCCTAGGTCGGGCCTAATCTCATTCCGTTCAATCTACAACGCAGGTCGAAGATGCCTCAGACCCCTATGCCGGCGCGTCCCCGCCGGCTTTTCTACGGGTGGGTTCTGGTCGGGGTGGCCGCCCTGATCATGGTCGTGGGCACAGTGCCGCTGTTCCAGGGCATGACCGCGTGGTTCGTCGTGTTGGAAAAACAGTTCGGCTGGAGCCGCACCCAACTAACCATCGCCTTCTCCTTGACCCGCGTCGAAGGCTCCATCATGGGCCCGGTAAGCGGTTATCTGGTGGACAAATTGGGTTCCCGCACGATGGTGGCCTGGGGGATGACTATCGCCGGGGGCGGGTTCCTCCTGCTGGCCGTGACCAACAGCCTCTGGCAGCTCTATCTGGCCTTCGTGGTCATGAGCATGGGCACCGGGCTGGGCAGTTGGCTGCCGATGATGACCGCCATCAACAATTGGTTCTCCCGGCGGCGGGCCATAGGCATGGCCGTCGCGATGGAGGGATTCCTGATTGGCGGCGTAATTTTGGTGCCCGTCCTGGTCTGGGCCATCGACCCCGACATCCCGGGCCGGCCGGGCTGGCGGTGGACTGCGGCGGCCATCGGCATCTTCCTGATGGCCGTTGCCGTGCCATTGTCCCGGTTGGTGCGGAACAATCCCGAGGAGTACGGCCAGCAACCCGACGGTCAGGCGCCCGAGCCGGTGCCCGCTGAACACGAGGAGTCTACCGCGGGCGCCGGGGAGCCCAGCTATACCTGGCAGGAGGCCGTTCGCACCCAGGCGTTCTGGCTCATCTCCATTGGGCATGCCTGCTCTTCCATCATAATCGTAACCATGATGGTGCATCTGGGCCCGATGCTGGACGACCGTGGCTTCTCTTTGCAGACCGTGGGGTGGGTGGTGGCGACCTATACGGCGGTGGCGGCGGTTTTCACCTTGATCGGCGGCTACGTGGGCGACCGGATACCGATCCGATGGGCGATCTTCGCCTTTTCGGCGATTCAGTCCGTGGCTGTGGCCGTACTGGTTGTGGGAGAATCCCAGGCGATGGCCTTTCTATTCGGGGTGTTGCTTGGCGTCGGATTCGGAGGCCGGGGCCCGATGACCACCGCCATCAGGGGCATTTACTTCGGCCGCAAGGCCTTCGCGAGCATCACCGGCATCTCCATGATCCCGATGAACGTGCTGCTACTGGCCTCGCCGTTGTTTGCGGGAATAATGTTCGACGCCACCGGCACCTATACGGTGTCCTTCGCCGTAGTCTCCGTGGTCAGCTTTGTCGGGTCGGCGCTGTTCCTGTTTCTGGGAGGGCCGGCTGCCGCCCCATCCCAAGCAGCCGCTACGGTTGACGCGGCGGCGGAACGCTCTGCGTAGAGCCATTGAAAAATGCGGTTCGACAAGCTTCCAATGGACAGCTTCGAATCTCGTAGCAGTTCCTTCCAGTGGTATCGCCACTGCGGGGCGTATCAGCGCTCACCACGAACGGAAGGAGGTGTCTTTACCGTTCGTCCTTGTATCTTAAACCAGGACGTGGCAGGCCGAATCGTCCTAGGCTTTTTAGGCCGAGGCTCAGCGAGGCCGCCACGTCCTCCCCGCCCAGAGCCCGAACAGTTGACTGGGCGGCAGCCCGTATCAAGCAAGGCTGGGCCGGTGCCGGGGGACCAATGAGGGGAACCAGTGATGGGAGGTAGATGGATGGAAGATTCGCAGGTGTTCATAGGTATCGATGTTTCCAAGAGCTGCTTGGATGTGGCTTCCAGGCCCACGGGTGAAGTGTGGCAGGTCACGAACGATGCGAACGGCATCGGTGCTCTGGCCCAGCGGCTGACGGGGATGAGCCCTTCCTTGGTTGTGCTCGAGGCCACGGGAGGTCGCTCACCGCTGAGCTGGCGGCGGTCGGTCTTCCAGTGGCGGCGGTCGGTCTTCCAGTGGCGGTGGTCAACCCCAGACACGTAAGGGACTTCGCCCGGGCTGCTGGCGCCCTGGCTAAGACCGACGCCTTGGACGCCCAGGTGTTGGCCCACTTTGGGCAGGCGATGGAGCCTAAGCCCAGGCTTCTTCCTGACCCAGACGCCCAAGACCTGCAGGCCATGGTTGGCCGCCGGCGGCAGTTGGTGGAGATGATTACCGCGGAGAAGAACCGCCGGAGGACCGTGATTGCTCGGATCCGTCCTCAGGTGGAAGAACATATCCGCTGGCTGGAAAAAAGCTTGGAGGACCTGGACCAAGACCTGGACAGCTTCATCCGCTCCAGTCCCATGTGGCGGATCAAAGAAAGGGTCATAAGGAGCGCTCCTGGCGTTGGCCCGGTATTCACGGCAACCGTTTTGGCCAATCTGCCAGAATTGGGCACGATGAACCGGGGTCAAGTCGCCGCGCTGGTGGGCGTAGCACCGTTCAATAGGGACAGTGGAACGCTCCGAGGCAAGCGCACTGTTTGGGGAGGACGCCGTCACGTGAGGGCGGCCCTTTACATGGCGGCCTTGGTGGCGACCCGGTACAATCCGGTGATCAAAGAGTTTTATCAACGGCTATGCTCCATGGGCAAACCCAAGAAAGTGGCCTTGACGGCCTGTATGCGCAAGCTCTTGGTCATTCTAAATTCCATGGTGAAACATGGCAGAGAGTGGCAGCCAAACCTTCAAACGCCTTGACATCCAAGACAGTTGCTGAGCTTGTCGAAGGACCCAACAGGGGTCCTACAGGATTTTGAAATAGGCGCTGGAGCCTACCTAAAGTGGCGGCCGTATACTTGGCGGTTCGCTGCTTCCCGAAGGAACCGGCATGACCCGGTTGTAGCATCCGTCGCCGGCCGAAAAGTAGGTGTGGGGAGAACTGCCGCCCATAGCCGTGCTATATTAGGCTGAACCCCGGACCAAGCCCATCAGACAGGCACTATTTGACCAACGTTATGACAACCATAGCCGAGCCCGCCCTTGGCTGAACAAAACTTGGCTAACCGAGCCGTCTCCAACGTACTCCACGCTCATTACGCCTGGTACATCGTGGCGATGGCCACGATGCTGCAACTGACCACCAACTTCGTCAGCCAGGCCTTCGCCATCCTGCTGGTGGTGATGCAGGACAACTTCGGTTGGTCCATCACGGCAATCGTCCTCGCCTATTTCTTCCGCAGCATCATCGGCGCGCTGCTCTCCCCCGTCGCCGGCCTTATGGGAGACCGGTACGGCGCCAAGAAGGTGATGCTACTGGGCGGCGTCTGCTTCGTGGCTGGGATGCTGCTTCTGAGCACCATCAACGAGGTCTGGCAGCTTTACCTCTACTACAGCTTGGTCTTGGGTATCGCCCAGGCATTGTTCCGGGTCAACATCCCCACCACCGTGGCCGCCTGGTTCAAGAGCAAACTGGGCTTCGCCGTGGGCCTACAGCAATCCGCAGGCGGGATGGGCTCGTCGGTGCTGGCCCCGGCACTGGCGGTGCTGCTGAGCCGGACCGATTGGCAGACGGCCTTCTTAATCATCGGCGCCGGTGGAGGCGTCCTAATATTCGGACTTTTAGCTCTATTCCACAGCGAGCCGGCCGACCGAGGCCAACTCCCCTACGGCGCGGCCGAGAACGACAAGACCCCGGGGAGTTCCTTCACCGGAGCTGTCGCCAAAATCAGGAGCCAGGCCTTTATGAAAGCGGCCAGGGAAACTAAGGCGTTCTGGTTCCTGCCTCTAGTCCACCACCTGGGTTGCATCGGGCATTCCATCGTTATGGTCCACGGCGTGTTCTACGCCACCACCCGGGGAGTCTCCCTGGAGGCCGCCACCTTCATAGTCAGCATCTACTCCTTCGCCAGCGTCGCCAGCCGGTTCATGGTGCCTATCCTGGCCGACCGGCTAGGCGCCAAGGGAGTGATGGCCATGTTCTACTTCTTCCAGGGAGCATCGGTGTTGATGCTTTTCTGGGTCCAGGAGCCCTGGCAGTTCTATCTCTTCGCCGCCGTCTTCGGCTTCGGCTTCGGCGGCGAGATGTCCGCCTTCCTGGTGGTCAACCGCCAGTATTTCGGCATGGGCCCGGTGCGGACGGTTTTCGGCATCCAGAGCATGGGTTCCGGGCTGGGCATGGCGCTGGGAGGCCTGGTGGGCAGCGTGATTTACGATGCGTTCGGCTCCTACAACGTGGCCTGGACGGTGTCCCTAGTCGCCAGCATGGGCGGAATGCTTGCCATCTTCTTTATGGAATCCACTAAGCGGATACTCATTCCCGATTGGGAAGAGTCCCTGCCGAAAGAAGCCCAGACGCCAGCGCCTGCATCTGCCGATTGACGGGTTCTTGCCGCCTAATTGCCCGGAGGGGCCGCCAGATTGCCCGGAGGCCCTCGACTGTTGCGGGTCGGAGTATCCTATCCATAGCATCGTTCTGCGTTGGTCCGCGCAGGAAGTGATTCCTGGAATCCCTCCAATCGGAGGCACCAAATGACGCAACAAGAAACAAGCAGCAGATTTCCCGCCGTTGGGGATGGGAGCGGAATGACTTCCGACCCACGCTTCTACCGGGAAGAGCTTCAGTTAACGTTCCGCAACCGCGGCATGCCCCTTGAAGGTTTGCGCTATGACGTAACGCCCACCGGGATGCACTACCTCTTGATTCACTTCGATATCCCGGACGTGGACCTGAGCGCTTGGAACCTGAAAATCGGCGGTCTGGTTGGAAAACCCGCCCGCCTCTCACTGGAGGATATCAAGGCCCTGCCTTCGCGGACCGAGGTTGTCACCATGGAGTGCGCTGGCAACGGGCGGGCCCTGTTCACGCCTCGTTCGGTATCACAGCCCTGGCTCCTTGAGGCCATCGGCACCGCCGAATGGACCGGGACGCCGCTCAAAGGCGTTCTGGAGGCGGCCGGCGTAAAAGCGGAGGCGGTGGAGATACTGTTTACCGGGTTCGACCAGGGAGTGCAAGGAGAAGAGGTCCAGTATTATCAGCGCAGCCTTACCGTCAAAGAGGCTACGAGAGACGAGGTGATGCTGGTCTACGAGATGAACGGGCGGCCCCTAGAGCCCCAACACGGCTATCCGCTGCGGCTTATCGTGCCCGGCTGGTACGGGATGACCAGCGTGAAGTGGCTGGACAGCATCCAGGCCATCGGCGAACCGTTCAACGGGTATCAGATGCACGCCAGCTACCGCTATGCCCAAACAGCCGATGAACCCGGCGAACCGGTGGACCTGATCCGGGTGCGGGCGCTGATGGTCCCTCCCGGGATCCCCGATTTCTCGACCCGGATCAGGCTCCTTAATCCAGGGACCGCGACGCTGACCGGCCGGGCCTGGGCTGGACGGCTGGGCATCTCGCGGGTGGAAACCAGCACCGACAGCGGCGCGACTTGGTCCGAGGCCCAACTAGGCGCTAAACCGCCTCAGTTCGCCTGGCGGGGGTGGACGGCCCAATGGAACGCCGCCCTGGGGAGACACAAGCTATTGGTGCGGGCCACGGACACAGAAGGCAACCGCCAGCCGGTGGAACCGGATTGGAATATCCAGGGCATGGGCAACAACATGGTCCAGGTGGTGGACGTAATCGTGGAGTAGAAAGCTGATCGCTATCAGCGATCAGCTTTCAGCAATCAGGCCTCGCCGTTGAGGTGACTCCTTTCTCAAGGTAAACTGTCCCTGAAAATCACCCAGCGCCATCCGCTGACCGCTGAAAGCTGAATGCTGAAAGATAACGGCTGATGGCCGCTCCAAAGGAGCCCCCACAGTGCGCATCGACGTCCACAGCCACCTGATATATCTGCCCTACCTGGAATACCTGGCGGGCCGCAGTTCCCTGCCCCAGGGAGTCCTGGAAGGGGGGACCTACTTCGTGAGCTGCACGGGAGGCTACCAGCACGCCTCGCCCATCGTGCACGCCGACGTCGACCAGAAGCTGCGGGACATGGAAGACCTGGGCATCGGCATCTCGGTGCTGAGCCACGGGATGCCGGGACCCGATCTGCTGGGCGGTCCCGAAGCCGACGATTGGGCCTCCCGGATCAATGACCACTTGGCCGAGGTGATACAGGCCCATCCCGGCAAGTTCGAGGCCTGGGTCACCCTGGGTTGGGGGAGCGCTGAGCGCACCATCGCCGAGATTGACCGCTGCGTGAAACAGTTGGGCTTCAAGGGCGTCTATCTCTTCTCCAACATCAACCAGAAGACCCTGGACAGCCGCGAGTTCTGGCCGGTGTACCAGTACATCGAGAGCCTGGATTTGGCTATGGACATGCACCCCACGGCGCCCATCAACATGAACGGCATCGACCACCGGCCCTTGGTCCCCGGCATGGCCTTCATGTTCGACACCACCCTGGCGACGGTGCGCATGGTGATGAGCGGCGTTTTCCAGGAATACCCCGACCTGAAATTGATTGTTCCCCACACCGGCGGGTTCGTGCCATTCATCCGCGGACGGGTGGGCCGGATGATTGACGCCTGGACGTCACCCCAAGACTGGGCCGACCTGTCCGAGTCCTCCCAGGCCTACTTCGACAAAATCTACGTGGACACCGTGGCCCACAGTCCGGCTGCCCTGGAGTACTGCTACAAGATGTACGGGGCCGAGCGCCTGCTCTACGGCACCGACCATCCCTTCTCCCACTTCAGCGAGTACAACGAGATGGTGGACAGTCTGGACTGCCCCGAGTCTGACCGCGAATTAATCAACCACGGGAACGCAGAGCGCCTGCTGGCGCTTTAGCCGCTAGCTTACAGGGGGCGCAAGTCCCCCTCGGTCCCCCTTCGCAAAGGGGGGATTTCGCCAGCCACCAACCAACCCAAAAAAGCTGAAAGCTGATAGCTGTCAGCTTCCCGTAAGGAGAACTATGAACCTGAGAGATTCCGTAATCATCGTTACTGGCTCGGCCACCGGGCTCGGCGCCGCCATCGTGAAACAGGCGGCGGCGAAAGGAGCGCGGGTGGTCATCAACTACACCAAGAGTGAGAAAGAGGCCCGGGACACGGAGGCGGTCTGCGACTACCTGGGCGTGGAGTCCATTTTATGTAAAGCGGACGTGTCGGTGGACGAAGACTGCCGCCGCATGGCCGCCGAGGCCGTTGAGAAGTGGGGCCGCATAGACGGGCTGGTCAACAACGCCGCGCGGTCGGTCTTCGCCAGTTCCAAGGACTTGGAGTCGCTGTCGGCCCAACATTTCATGGACCTCTACTCGGTGAACGTGGTCGGGGCCTATCAGATGACCCGGGCGGTTGCGCCCCACATCAAGGCCCAAGGCGGGGGTGCGATCGTCAACGTGTCGTCCATATCCGCCATCACCGGCGCGGGCAGCTCAATCGCCTACGTGGCCTCCAAAGGCGCGCTGAACACCATGACCACCGCCTTGGCCCGCGCGTTGGCCCCTGAGATAAGGGTCAACGCCATCATGCCCGGCGCCTTTTCCTCACTCTGGCGGGCGTTGCAACTGGTCTAAAACGGTCGGATATCCCAGGCGTAATCTCCCCACGCAGTAGAGTCCCAGGAAGTGGTGTAAGAGGGAGAGGGTCTGGAGAAAGAGAGACCACCGCGTCATCCTTAGCGGGCAAAGAAGAAAGCTCGAGAAAGGAGGACAACAGTGGTCAAGGAAAGGATGGACCTGCTGGAGCTATTGCGCGACGTGGACTTCCTACGGGAGGCACTGAGAGTGCTGGTAGAGGGGATCATGGATGCGGAGGTGTCATCGAGGATCGGTGCTGAGTATGGAGAACGCAGCCCTGAGCGGGTGACCCAGCGCAACGGGTATCGGTCCCGGGCGTGGGATACCCGTGTAGGGACGATGGATCTGCACATCCCGAAGCTCAGAGAAGGGAGCTACTTCCCGAGCCTGCTGGAGCCACGGCGTCGCAGCGAGCGAGCTCTGCTGGCTGTGATCCAGCAGGCCTACGTGGAAGGGGTATCCACAAGGCGGGTGGACGATCTGGTCAAGGCCCTGGGGTGTGAGGGTATCTCCAAGAGCCAGGTGTCGCGCATCTGTCAGGAACTGGACGTGGTGGTGGATGGCTTCATGGGCCGTCCGCTGGGCGGTGGACCCTACCCCTACCTGTGGCTGGACGCACTGACCCAGAAGGTCAGGGAGGCCGGCAGGATCGTCAACGTCAGCGTGGTGGTGGCAACGGCGGTCAATGGCGAGGGCAAGCGGGAGATCATCGGGATGGACGTGGGTACGAGTGAAGACGGCGCCTTCTGGCTGGCCTTCCTACGCTCGCTGTCCGCCAGGGGCCTCGGCGGGGCGGAGCTGGTGGTATCGGACGCTCATCAGGGACTCCGAGGCGCCATCGCCGCAGTCTTCGGCGGAGCCAGCTGGCAACGGTGCCGCACCCACTTCATGACCAACCTGCTCACTCGGGTCCCCAGGCGCGCCCAGCCATGGGTAGTCACCATGGTGCGCACCATCTACCAGCAACCCTCCCCCGATGAGGTACACGCCCAACTCGACAGGGTGACCGATCAACTCCAGGACCGGTTCCCTCAGGTCGCCTCTCTACTGGACGAGGCCGGACCCGACGTCCTGGCCTTCTCCAACTTCCCACTCGCCCACTGGAAGAAGATCTGGTCCAACAACCCACAGGAGCGTCTCAACAAGGAGATCCGGCGACGCACCGATGTGGTGGGCATCTTCCCTAACCGGCCGGCCGTGCGCCGCCTCGTTGGCGCCGTCCTGGCTGAGCAGCACGACGAATGGGCCGTCGGCCGTCGATACATCACACCTGTCGTGCTGACCTTCAACGAAGCTCTTCCAGAGGCCGATCTCGCGGAGGCGACACCCACCTAAACAACATCAACAGGATGCCGCACTCTTACACCACTTGACGGGACGTGACCCTCTTGTACTGGTGATGAAGGAGAAGCCCGGGAGACTTCCCTTCTATGTGGTGAATGCACCGAGGTCAACGTCAACCTTGTCACCTTGTTGTAGGGTGGCACCAACCGACAGATTCCACCTGGTCGCGTCGGTCAGCTCAAGGAATCGGTACCCCAGGGATTCTAGTATGAGGGTGGTGTTCCCGGCGCCGGATACATCTTACTCCACAGCGTATAAGTGGCTATCGTCGCTGCCAAAATACACTACGCCGTCGGCGATGATGGGAGAGGAAAACACGTGGTTCAAGGTCCGGAACCGCCATCTCTCCAATGCGGTTTTCGCGTCCAGGGCATAAAGCCTGCCGCCATGACTCCCGACGTAGAGGGTCTCTTGGAATATCGCAGGGGAAGATTTTATCTCTCCCCCGGTGGCGAATCTCCACATCTCTTGACCGGTGCGGAATTCGAATCAGTCGTAGCTACACAAACACAGCTTTGGGGCCTGGGCTTGGAGATCGGATACTAAGAAAACAGGCAGTGTGCGCAATAGAAATCAATGCGAACAGCCGGGCTAGTCGCAAGGGACGATGACGGCTTCCAGCCGTTCGCTAGGCTCCTCGGAAGGTGACCGGTAGGCGGTCCAAGGCACGAATCGAGTTGTTCGGACGCCAAACGGCCTGACGGGCAAGTTCGATCGATTCGACCTTATTCGCGACAGCCGTCAGCACCGCCTCTCCCTCGGCCCACGCCACGACCTGACCGACGCAACCATGGATGCCAACGCCAAGGGCCAAGTGGTCCGTCGGCCTGCGCCCGATGTCGAATTTTCGGGCTCTTTCCAGTGGCTTTCGTCGTGATTGGCCAAACCCAGAACGCAGAGGACCTTGGTGCCTTCGACAATCCTGACCTCGCCCACTTCGGTGTACACATTGGCGGTGCGGCAGAACGAATGGACCGGCGAGGCGTGGCGCAGAGTTTCCTCGAAGGTCCAGCGTGCCAGCTTTGGATCGGACCTGAGGGTGGAGAACTGGTCCGGGTTGTTGGCGAGGCACCAGATGGCGGCGCCCAGAGCCGTGACTGTGGTGTCGACCCCGGCGGACAACATCGAGCGCACCAGTAACCCTGCTTCTTCTTCGGTGATTTCGCCCGCATCGGCGGCAGCGTACATTGTCGCTCCGAACCCCTCGGGTTTCAGCCGCTCGCGTTTGCAATGCTCCGTGATCCAGCGAACGACGCCGGACCCCTTCGCCATGGCTTTTCGACGCAATTCGTTGTCGGGACCGAGAGCACTGAAGACCATCTCGCCGTAATCGACGAGCAGTCGCCGGTCGGTTTCGCCCAGGCCCCACCGCGCTGGGAAACACGGTTGTAGGATAGGTCTCCGCGAGCTCTTCTACGGCCTCGAAATCGCCCTTCTCAAGGCCTCTTTCAGGTCCGCCACGGCCCGGGGCGAGAGAGCCCGCTCAATCACCGCGCGCGTCTTGATGTGATAGGGCGGGTCCACCTCCAAAACGATGCTCGGAGGCCGCCAGGGTTCTCCCAGGCTAAAGTCCTGTAGCCCAACCCCTCGCGAAGACACGAACCGCTCCCAATCAGCGAAGACCTCTTTCGTCTCTTCGTACCGGCCGCAGGCCAGGACCGAGTATTTGGGAAGGTAGGCGAATGGCCCTTTGGAGCGCAGATCCGGCTGGGTCGGAAAGGATGCCACGTCATAGAGATCGACATCCCATATTGGTACGCCGTCTGGAGCGTCGATTTCTCTATGGCCTTCGATCATCTCGATCCCCCAGATTAAGCTTGCGCCCTGCGTGTTTGTCTAGGCGGCAACAGCTTGCCTTGATCCGCGCCAGAGTCCAGCGGGCCACGGTGAGAAGGCCACCTGCCCTGGAAGATTCTAGGTTGGCCTAGCGTCTACCGCTTGGGGAGGTCCCACCGGGACGCCTTCTTGAGTTCGGTCTTCCAGGAGAGCCAGATCGAGGACCGGGGCCGGGCCGGGCAGCGGAAGGTGCGCTCGCGGCGTGGCGCGGTCTGGCCCTTTGAGGTCCGGCAGCCGCTGGGAGGGAACGGGCGCGGGCTGGCATAGAAGGCTGGGTCGGAAATTGCGCCTCGGGGACGAAATCGCCGTAGTCGAAACCGGGCAGCCGCCGCCGTTCGATGGGGGACGACAACACTTTTTCGACCTCCCGGACCATGGAAGCGTCGTCCTTCTCGGTCAAGGTGAACGCCTCACCGGTCTCTTGGGCCCGCCCGGTGCGGCCGATGCGGTGGGTATAGGCGTCAACGGTGTTGGGCATATCGAAGTTGATGACGTGGGTGACCTCTGGAACGTCGATGCCGTGGGCCGCGATGTCGGTGGCCACCAGGAAGTCGTATTTGCCCTGGCGGAACCCGTCCATGGCCTCCTGACGGCGGTTCTGGGACAGATTTCCTTGCAGGGCCGACACGCGGTAGCGGGCCTTGGCCAGGTCGCGCGCCAGGGCGCGCGCCCGGTGCTTGGTGCGGGTGAAAATGATGGCCCGCCCGGTGGGAGTCTTCTCCAAGATGGCGAACAGCAGCCGCTTCTTGAGGCCTTCAGGAGACGGATAAAGGGCGTGGGACACGGTCTTCGCCGGGGCGATGGGATCGACCTCCACCACTGCGGGATCGTTCAAGATGCTACCCGAGAGGGTCCAGATCTCCGGCGGCATGGTGGCCGAGAAGAACAGGTTCTGCCGGTTCGCCGGTAGGTATCTCAGTATGCGGCGGACGTCGGGCAGAAATCCCATGTCGCACATGGTATCGGCCTCGTCCAACACCAAGACCTCCACCGATGAAAGGTCGATGTCCTTGTTATCGAGATGGTCCAGCAGACGTCCGGGACAGGCGATGACGATTCCCGGGCCCCGCCGTAAGGCGGATAGTTGGGGCGCCTTGCCCACTCCGCCATAGATCGGTGTACTGCGCACGTTGGTGTGCTTGCCCAGCACCGAAGCAGCCTGGTGAATCTGCTCGGCCAGTTCGCGGGTGGGCGCGACGACCAAAGCGCGGACCTTTCTGGACGGCGGCGTGCCGTTCAGCCGGTGGAGAATGGGCAGGATGAAGGCGGCGGTCTTGCCGGTGCCCGTCTGGGCCAGACCGAGAACATCCCGTCCCTGAAGGACCAATGGCAACGCCCGCCGTTGGATGGGAGTGGGGACCGAGTACCCGGCGGATTTGATGCCGGAGTTGATGCTATCGCCTAGGGAGAACTGCTCGAAATTCACTGGGGATTGTTACTCCATGACTCCATAAGTCCCAGCGGGAAAACCGAACAGTCTTTCAGCCAGATAATGGTGGTCGATTAGATTGGGGATTGGCCGAAGCCTGTTACCCAGTATAACAGCAGGGCACAAAGCCCAGACGATTTTGCTGGGCCTGCCATTGACGGAATCCGTGAACGGCTGTTGGCACGATGAACAATAATCAGCCCAGGATTGGCTCCTGGGCTGATTCATGAGCGACGCCGGCTTGGTATCTAGCTATTTTTGAAGAGGGGCGGGTTTTCGATGTATTCCTCAGCAAGCTTCCGGCCCGTCTCCCGCATCAGTTTGATGTCCTCCTCGGGAGTAGCTGCGGGAGGCGAGGATCGGCTGGGGAAATGGAAGTACGGGAGCGCTCCATGCCAACCAAAAGAAAACAGGCCCGGGACATACCCGCGCCTGCTTGATGGTTGCTGGCTTTTGGCCCTCTGTATTCCAGCGGATGGGCTGAATGAGCCGCCCCTCGTATATCTTCGGGGGCTTTACTGCTCTTCTAGACTCAGCCGGGCCTCCGGCCTCTCGGCTCCCGGCTGGCGGTCATGGGGCCAGCGGGGCTGGAACAAGCCAGCCGCCAAATTCGCTCCATCTCAAATGCTCTTCTCATCTCGCGCCCTTCCTATCCACAGTGAAGGTTGATAGAAATCTGATGTGGTTAAATTACAGTAGGGCCGGGTTGAGATAGAGGGCCGGTGAGGTGGATGAGGTGGACCCAATCAGTTGGACAGGTTTGGTGCAAAACTAAGTGGGAGTTCCGCCGTCTTTCCAAGGTCTGAGAACGCTCCGTTCGGTGCCCGTTTCCCATTGATTGACCGTTCATCTGATGGCGCCAAGTCTCCTTTGAACACCTCAGCCGGTGTCCGGTAGCCCAAGGCCTGGTGGGGTCTTTGGTTGTTGTAGAAGCTGAAGTATGCGTCAAGCCCGGCCTTGGCTTCTCGCCCGTTGGAGTAGGCTTTCAGGTAGACCTCCTCGTACTTAACCGTGCGCCACAGCCGCTCCAACAAGATGTTGTCGGTGTAGCGTCCCTTCCCGTCCATGCTGATTCTCACTCCGTGCTGCTCTAGGAGACCGGTAAAGGCTTCGCCGGTGAACTGGCTGCCCTGGTCGGTGTTGAAGACCTCTGGCTTCCCCTTGCCAAGCGCTTCCTCCAATGTCTCGACACAGAAATCAGCATCCAAGGTGTTGGAAAGACGCCAGGCCACCACGTACCGCGTGTACCAATCCATGATGGCCACCAGGTATAAGAAACCCTTGGCCATGGGGATGTAGGTGATGTCGGCGGCCCACACCTGATTTGGTCTGGTGATCTCCATGCCGCTCAGGAGGTAGGGATACACCTTGTGCCCTGGCCCCGGCTTGCTGGTCCGGGGCCACCGGTAGATGGCACGTAGTCCCATGGTCCGCATCAGACGCTGGACCCGCTTCCGGTTCACCCTGTGACCTTGAGTGCCCAGCCAGACCCTCATGCGCCGCGACCCGTAGAAGGGGGTACTTAGGTACTGGTGGTCCATCGCCTTCATCACCGTCAGGTTCTCCGAGCAAGTCCCCTTGCGCCGGTAGTTTAGGCTGGACCTGCTGATGCTCAGTAAGGCGCACTGTCTCACTGTGGACAAGGCTGGGTGCCGCCGGTCCACCATCTCCCGCCGCCGCTCCCGGCTCATGGACCGAGCCTCTCCGCCAAGAAATCCCGCTCAACCTTCAGTTGGCCGATCTGCTGATAGAGCCGGGCAACAAGGACCCCATCGCTCTTCTGGCGTTTGTCTTGGTTCCCACCAAAGACGCCGACCGCTCCTTCCAACAAGGACTTCTTCCAGGCCTGGATCTGCCCGGGATGGACCTCGTAGGGGGCGGCCAGTTGGGCCACCGTCTCTTCACCCTTCACCGCTTCCAGGGCCACCTTGGCCTTGAATGTTGGGCTGTGCTTCCTCCGCTCTTTTGACATGTCCCACTCCTCCCTCACAGCAACAGCTGTGGCTATTTTAGGAGCAGAACTCTCACTTAACCACCTGTCCGAATTTCCGGGTCCACCTCACACAGCCAAATGTAGGCGGGGTGGATATTATGTCTCGGGGAGCACAGTTTCCAGACTTCTTGGGAAGAACCGAGGCGCACGTCAAATTCACAGTACTCGTTGAAATCAAGCGACCAGATTCCAGCCTATTTGAAAACACATCCTATCGACCAAGTGTCCCAATGCTCGGAAAAGTGAGGTGGACCCGGAAATTCGGACAGGTGGTTAAGTGAGAGTTCTGCTCCTAAAATAGCCACAGCTGTTGCTGTGAGGGAGGAGTGGGACATGTCAAAAGAGCGGAGGAAGCACAGCCCAACATTCAAGGCCAAGGTGGCCCTGGAAGCGGTGAAGGGTGAAGAGACGGTGGCCCAACTGGCCGCCCCCTACGAGGTCCATCCCGGGCAGATCCAGGCCTGGAAGAAGTCCTTGTTGGAAGGAGCGGTCGGCGTCTTTGGTGGGAACCAAGACAAACGCCAGAAGAGCGATGCGGTCCTTGTTGCCCGGCTCTATCAGCAGATCGGCCAACTGAAGGTTGAGCGGGATTTCTTGGCGGAGAGGCTCGGTCCATGAGCCGGGAGCGGCGGAGGGAGATGGTGGACCGGCGGCACCCAGCCTTGTCCACAGTGAGACAGTGCGCCTTACTGAGCATCAGCAGGTCCAGCCTAAACTACCGGCGCAAGGGGACTTGCTTGGAGAACCTGACGGTGATGAAGGCGATGGACCACCAGTACCTAAGTACCCCCTTCTACGGGTCGCGGCGCATGAGGGTCTGGCTGGGCACTCAAGGTCACAGGGTGAACCGGAAGCGGGTCCAGCGTCTGATGCGGACCATGGGACTACGTGCCATCTACCGGTGGCCCCGGACCAGCAAGCCGGGGCCAGGGCACAAGGTGTATCCCTACCTCCTGAGCGGCATGGAGATCACCAGACCAAATCAGGTGTGGGCCGCCGACATCACCTACATCCCCATGGCCAAGGGTTTCTTATACCTGGTGGCCATCATGGATTGGTACACGCGGTACGTGGTGGCCTGGCGTCTTTCCAACACCTTGGATGCTGATTTCTGTGTCGAGACATTGGAGGAAGCGCTTGGCAAGGGGAAGCCAGAGGTCTTCAACACCGACCAGGGCAGCCAGTTCACCGGCGAAGCCTTTACCGGTCTCCTAGAGCAGCACGGAGTGAGAATCAGCATGGACGGGAAGGGACGCTACACCGACAACATCTTGTTGGAGCGGCTGTGGCGCACGGTTAAGTACGAGGAGGTCTACCTGAAAGCCTACTCCAACGGGCGAGAAGCCAAGGCCGGGCTTGACGCATACTTCAGCTTCTACAACAACCAAAGACCCCACCAGGCCTTGGGCTACCGGACACCGGCTGAGGTGTTCAAAGGAGACTTGGCGCCATCAGATGAACGGTCAATCAATGGGAAACGGGCACCGAACGGAGCGTTCTCAGACCTTGGAAAGACGGCGGAACTCCCACTTAGTTTTGCACCAAACCTGTCCAACTAATTGGGTCCACCTCAAAGAACTTATTGGAGGAGTTGCTCAGCTCCAAAATAATTGCAATATGTGGGAAGTGGAAGGATCGCGAGCAGACCAGAATACGGAACATCTAAGAGATACCAATACAGTTCAACCTAAGGGTATTTTGGTTATTGGGCATTTGGGCGCCCTTGATGAGCTATTTAAAAAGAAAACATTTGAACTATATCGCAGAAATTTAGCCAATCCTGAAATCCTTACGTTCGACGAATTATTCACAAGAGCTAAATTTATTCTTGACCATAATGATTAGCAGAGCGCTAGGAAGGCCTTACCAGTCGACTCGAGGGCGGGACGAGCACGGAATTCTCAGACAATAATAATGCGTTGTCCCGGAAAAACTCAGCCGCTCCAGGAGAGTGTTACGTTGGACCAATTTAATGATCGAGGCGTCGAAATAGTAACCAAGCTCACCAAATCCCCAGTCATTCAATCGATTTTCCTATACGCTGGCATATTCAGCATAGTTGGATTGGTCTACGGTTCAATAATCGAAGGCACCACAATCCCTTTAATCAACACGATTTGGATAACGGCATTCATCCATTTCGTAGCTTGGCGGCTTTTCAAGTATTGGCAGGGAAAACAGTCATAGGTTGTGGCATTACAGGCTGTGCCCAATTATTTGCGTTTGTCCCATAGGCACCTACACCCCCGTCCATTCAAACGCCAGGTTGGCGTAGCGGCAGAAGACGGTGCCGCCGGGGGCGGCCAGGGGGCCGTTGGCTGCCAGGAGGGCGATGGTGTGCTGCTCGCCGGGGGAGGCGCTGTCACTGAGCAGCACGCGCTGGGGCACGTTGAAGCCTTGGATCACGCCGCGGTCTCGGCTGCATTCGCCGTCGATCCAAATCTCGCCGTAATCGTCGATGCAGGTCTCGAACTGCACCCGCACTCCCCTAACCGGGTGCCCGTCCACCTCCTCCGGGAAGGTCACGTTGATCCGGTACCACATGAAGCTGAAACCGTGGGACATTCGCTCGGATAAATCGTGGCAGACATCCCAGCCCGAATCGTCGTAGTCGGCCAACCGGGCTCGGCTGCCCTCGATCTGCTCCACCAGTCCCTCGTTGGGCTGGCCGGGCACGTAACCCCGGGCATACTTCCAAGTCCCCTTGACCAGAGCTTGGCCGGATTGTTCGCCCAGATAAATCGTTGCTCTCGGCATCTTTTCTCCTATATTGGTGCCATAACAAGATGTATTTGAAACCCTGCGCGACACCCCCATCCTAACCTTCCCCCTTGCGAGAGGGAAGGGACTAGCTCGCGCGAGATATGATATCCGATTGCTACCGGCGGTCGGAAATTGGCTGGCTGTTGTCCCCTTCAAAGGCCCAGTGAAAGGCCTGGGTGAGTAGCTCCTTGTTGGCTTCACCGTCAAAGCGGTGCCCGCAGTTGGGGACCTCCCTGATCTGGAAGGACTTGGCGGCCAGGGGACCCATCCGTAGAACTTGGGCCAGCATGCCGGCGGTGGGGTCTTCGCCGCCGTAGACCAAGTAGATGTCGCCTGTGAACGGGTCTCCCACGCTGTCATAGGTCGAGAGCAGGAGTACCCGCGCCACACTGGGATACCGGTGGGCCACGGCCCCCACGGCCGACCCGCCGGAGGAAAAACCCGACAGGTAGACCACCGGAGATTCAGTCCCACATAACTCAGCGGCACGCCCAAGGGACCAGTCGACGGCGTGGCACAGACTCTCGATAAGCAGTTTGTTCCAGCTGACGCCCTGGTAGGAGTAAGCCTCCCACTCCAACTGGACCTGGAAATCGGGCCGCGGGGCGTTGTAGGTGATTAAGGTGGCGAGACCCCGTTCTTGCAGATGTACTCCCAGGTCCCGCCAGCGCTGCTCCCGCCCATCCTTGAGTTCCCCTGAACCCGGCGAGTTGACCAAGATCGCGCCCGAGCCGGTGGAGTATGCGGTGATGGGCACCTGGTAATGGACCGTTTCGCCCGACTCGGCCTCGGTCTCCAGGGACAGAGTGGCGTCTATGGTGTCCGGCGTCGACCCCAAGCTAACCGGCGGCCAGGGGCGCCGGTCCGGCCGGATCGGCATTGCCCGCCCCCGTCGCAATCAATGTATGCAGGGCCACCACCGCTCTGCCGAGGGTCTCCAACCCGGCGATGGCTTTGGGGTCGGCCAGTTTGCCGTCCGAGAAATGTTGCGACTGTAGATAGACCTGACCGGGGACCAAGTGGGCCCCGAACCAGGCCAGCACCGGCCGCAGTTGGGTGTCCACGGTCAGATAGTGATGGTCGGTGGCGCCCATGCCGATGAGCCCGCAGGCCTTGCCCATCAGCCCCTCCACCGGGATATGGTCCAGCAGGTTCTTGAGCGCCCCGGTGAAAGACGCCCGGTAGATGGGCGTGGCGATGAGGAACATATCCGCAGCTGTTACCTGCGCTAAAACCTTCTCGGTGTCGTCTCCGTAGGCTTCCGGAGGGCGTCCGTCGGCGAAGGAGATACGGTGGTCGCCCAGGTGGAGCAGGACGGTGGTGACCGACGGGTCATGGGCCGAGGCCGCGTCAAGGGCCCGTTGCAAGGCTTGGTGCAGACGGCCCGGAGTGGTCACCGACCCGTGGATGCCCAACAGCGTCGGCAATGGGACGCCTCCTAAAACCTGGTTCTGGAAGTAGCCGTTACGGTCAACCGTTCGTCCTGAGCTCCGTCGAAGGGCCTCGGCTGCGGCGTGTCCATGGTTCGACGGAGCTCACCACGAACGGTTGTTGACGCCGATTATAGTTGGTGAACGTCAGACATTTTTCCGGACGGCTTTCTGATTGTAGCGGTTCTCGGGCTTGGGCAGCCCCAGGTTGGCCCTCAGGGTGTCGGCCTCGTATTCAGTGCGGAACAGGCCCCTTTCCTTCAGGATGGGCAGTACGCGGTCCACGAAATCGTTAAAGCCCTGGGGCAGCACACTGCTGTTCAGCATGAAGCCGTCGGCCGCGCCATCCTCGAACCAGGCCTGCATCGTGTCCGCCACCTGGGTGGGCGTACCGATGAACTCGCTCCGGGGGGTCGTGGACCTGAGCGCCATATCCCGCAGGGTCAAGTTCTCGTCTCTGGCCACCTGCTTGATCCGGTCGGTGGTGCTCTCCCAGCCGTTGCGCCCGAAGTCCCCCAGGTCCGGGAAGGGCTCGTCCAGGTCATAATGAGAAAAGTCCATGTCATTGAAATAGCGACCCAGGTAGTTGAGGGCGTCCTCGATGACCACTAGGTTGGCAATCTCCTGGTACTTGGCCTCGGCCTCCTCCGGGGTATCCCCAACGATGGGCGAGCAGCCCGGCATGATCAACACTTCGTTGGGATTGCGGCCCGCCTTTGCCGCCCGTTTCTTGATGTCCCGGTAGAACTCGGCGGCGTCGGCCCCGGTAGCCTGTCCGGTGAAGATGGCGTCGGCAACCTCGGCGGCGAAGCCTCTCCCCGCCTCCGACGACCCGGCCTGGATCAGCACCGGCCGGCCCTGCCTGGAACGAGAGATGTTCAGAGGCCCCTGCACCGAGTAGAACTCGCCCTTGTGGTCCAGGCGGTGCATCTTGGCGGGGTCGATGAATTGCCCAGACTCTTTGTCCCGGATGAACGCGTCGTCCTCCCAGGAGTCCCACAGCCCCTTGGTGATTTCCAAGAACTCGCCGGCCATGCGGTAGCGCAGGTCGTGCTGGGGGTGCTCGGGCCTGTTGTAGTTGGCGGCGGAACCCTCCAACGGCGAGGTAACGATGTTCCAGCCCGCCCGCCCGTCGCTGAGATGGTCGATGGACGAGAACTGGCGGGCCACGGTGTAGGGGTCGCTGTAGGTGGTGGACAGGGTTGCCGCCAGGCCGATCCTGGTGGTGTCCATTGCCAGCGCGGCCAAGAGGGTCAGGGGCTCGAACCGGTTCAGGAAATTGGGATGGGACTTTTCGCTGATGTAAAGTCCGTCGCCGAAGAACACAAAGTCCAGCTTGGCGTTCTCGGCCTTGCGGGTCAGGCCCCGGTAGTATTCCAGGTTCACGGCGCCATCAGCCACGGCGCTGGGGTGGCGCCACGAGGCCATATTGCCGCCGGTGCCCGAAAGGAACGCGCCGATTCGTATCTTTCGTTGTTCGGTCATGCTAGTCCTAGCCCTTATCGTACGCTATTGGCCTTATTGGCCTCAATCAAGGCCTCGCTCAGCAGCTCGTATGAACGCAACCGTTTCTGAAAGTCGTTGATGGCCGTCACCACAATTATCTCTTCCACGTTATGTAATGTCTGGACCTCGAACAACTTCTTCAGGGCCAGTTCCGGGGAGCCGTGAATCACAGGGGCGTCGTGGACCTTGATCTCGAACTTCTCGCCCGATTGTTTACCGAACTTCTCGGCCGCCTCCAGGTTGCCGGTGGTCAGGGTCCGGCCGCTCTCCAAGCTAATGCGGGTTACCTTGATGTCGGAGGCGAATCGGGCAGCCTCGTCGGCGGAGTCGGCCACCACCACCGGAAGGGCCAGCATGGCCTGTTTCCGGCCCGGCCTGGAGGCATCGAACCGCCTATTGAACATACTATGGTAGGTCTTCATGGCTTTGGCCATCTCCTCCTCGTCGCTGTTCAGAAAGAGGGCGAAAACGTAAGGCATGGCAAATTCGGCCGCCATCTCGGCGCTGGAGACCGAGGTGCCCAGCAGGTACAGGTCCGGCGGCTCAGGGGCCTGGGGGCTGGCCTTTAGCCCGTGTAACGGGTGGGATTCCTCCAACCCGCCCACAACTTCGCAATCGAGGAATCTTCGTAGTTCCACTATCTTGTCGCCGATGGACCGTTCGCCGGCTACCGCTTGTTGCAGGGCCAAGGTCGACTGAGGCAATCCCCCCGGACCGCGCCCGATGCCCAGGTCAACCCGGCCGGGGGCCAGGGACGCCAGGACGTTGAAATTCTCGGCGACCTTGTACGGGCTGTAGTGTTGCAACATCACGCCGCCCGCCCCGACCCGGATGCGGCTGGTTTTGGCCAGCAGATGGGCAATCAATACCTCGGGCGACGACCCCATGACCCGGTCCGAGCCGTGGTGCTCCGCCACCCAATAGCGGTGGTAGACCCAGCCGTCGGCCTTGGCCGCCAGCTCGATGGTGTGCTGGAAGGCTTGGGCGGCGGTGTCATTCTGGTGCACCGGACTCTGGTCCAGGATGCTGAGTGTCAGCCCGTTGGTGTTCATGGGTTCACGGTCCGGCTACGCGAATGAGGCGGTCCGTGCCGCAATTTTACCCTTTTTCCGGTTAATCGTGGGGCCGGCGCTACGACCCGGCGGTAACCGGTGATAATCACTGGCTCTAAGGAAGTTCAGAAAACCGTGGCAAATCAGCGGCTCGCAAGAAACGCCCGGCTTCCTTTAGCATCGACTCATGAGAGTCCAACGCCGAGACATGGATTCATGATAGGTCTAACCGTTCGTGACCGCTGTAGGGGAGTTATTCTCGGCACGGCGGTTGGTGACTCCATCGGTCTGCCCGCAGAGGGGATTTCGCGGCAAAGGGCCAAGAAGCTTTTTCGCGGTCGATGGCGGCATCGGCTCGTATTCAATCGGGGAATGGTTAGCGATGACACAGATCATACGGTCTTTGTGGCCCAGAGCTTGCTGGCTCACCCGCATTCATCCGACCTTTTTGCCAAGCGGCTTTCTTGGTGTCTTAGATGGTCGTTGCTGTCAGGCCCTGCGAGCGTCGGATCCGCTACGCTTCGGTCTGTCCTTCGTCTCTGGCTGGGCGTAAGTCCCGCCCACAGCGGTGTTTACTCGGCAGGCAATGGGTCTGCTATTCGCTCTGCACCTATAGGAGCGTTTTTTGCCGATTCGCCCGATCAAATAGATGAACACGTTGCAGCGTCCACTAGACTCACCCATTCTGATCCGCGTGCATTGACGGGCGCAAAGGCAGTGGCATACCTCACGGCTTGGATCATCAGGGAAAGACTGGTGGAGAGGCCTGAGTTGGACGACGTGTTGACCTTACTTTACAGGGCCGGCCACAACGACGATGAGTGGACCACGAAGATTCAGTCGATAGCCACTGCTTACCATCAGGCACTGTCCGTCGAGCAGTTTGCCCAGTCTCTTGGCCTATCCGATGGCGTCACCGGTTATGTGTACGACACGGTGCCGGTAGCCATTTATTCTTGGCTCCGACATTTCGGCTGCTTTGAAGATACCGTCAGCGCGGTTCTTGACTGTGGTGGCGACACCGACACGGTGGGGGCAATAGCCGGAGCATTGGCAGGCACAGTCGTAGGCGAACAGGGAATTCCCAGTGATTGGCTGAACGGTATTCATGACTGGCCCCGGGGGATAGGGGTCTTTCGTGCATTGGCCGAGCAGCTGGCGAAGAATGGTCAGCCGTCGGAAGCCGGTTTACCTGTATCTTATTTCTGGCCAGGAGTTGTTCCGCGGAATCTCTTCTTTTTGCTGGTGGTGCTCCTGCACGGTTTTCGGCGGCTGGCGCCGCCGTATTAGGACCTGTTTTTGCGGCCCCTTGTTTAGAGAGGTTCCGAGAATTCCAGCCCAAAAGTATCGCGTTTCAATCCGCTCCAACAACAAAAATCCGTTGAACGCATCCTATCCCCCATCCTTTCGAACAATCTCTCCGACCATCCCGGCAACAAACATGCCGAAGTACATTCCAGAGCCGAGGTCAAGGACAAACGGAATCCACAGATATGGCAGCCGGTCCGAGAATGAGCCAATCGGCGCCAAAGACAAACCGGCGACCCCTGCGATGCCGCCAATCAATGGTCCAAGCGATGGGGTCCGCTCTCCCGGGTGTCGAATCCCTAACCAAAAATAATACCCATTGGCCAGTGTCATCAGACCGCCAAGCAGCAACAGAATGCCAGCCACGCCGATCCTCACCGCCTCCAACATTTGGTTGATCCTCGCTTACACCTAGATTCCCTATTTCTGGCCGCCCCAGACCGAAAGCAGAGTACGAATGAAGTGGCCTGAGCTTTCACCCATCGGGTGGCGCCAGAGTAAATGTGGTATCTATAACTAATTCCCTCTCACTAGATCATTTTATCGCCTGCACTAACCATGAATCTTAGGTATGTGGCTCAAAATAGAAGCCCCTTTCTTAGATTGCTCAGGTGGACCCCATCAGTTGGACATGCTTGGTGCAATGCTAGGTGAGAGTCCTGCGTCCTCCCAGGTCTAAGAGCCGCAGGGCTAGCGGCTTTGAATTACCTATCATTCTGGAGAAACTGGAAGTGAGGTGATTCTGGAGTGAACATCTCAAGTGCGCTGGCAACCTCGTTTCCCAGTTGGACGTTATGAACCTAATTAACTCAACTTACCGGGTGTCCCGGCTACAATTTTTCCAGGGCACGCTCGCCTATTTTGGTTTCTTGGTAGTCGTAGGATTGATCTTCATTGTTACTGGCGTCTCGGGAGACTGGATTTGGCTTTTAGTAGGATCAGTATTGTTCCTCCTTTACCTGCAATACATCGTCAGACCACGTTTAAAAGATATGAGCCACAGCCCGTGGTGGGCTTTGGCGATACTGATACCCGTAGTAATTCTCCCGTGGTGGGCACTATGAGGTGGACCCGGAAATTCGGACAGGTGGTTAAGTGAGAGTTCTGCTCCTAAAATAGCCACAGCTGTTGCTGTGAGGGAGGAGTGGGACATGTCAAAAGAGCGGAGGAAGCACAGCCCAACATTCAAGGCCAAGGTGGCCCTGGAAGCGGTGAAGGGTGAAGAGACGGTGGCCCAACTGGCCGCCCGCTACGAGGTCCATCCCGGGCAGATCCAGGCCTGGAAGAAGTCCTTGTTGGAAGGAGCGGTCGGCGTCTTTGGTGGGAACCAAGACAAACGCCAGAAGAGCGATGGGGTCCTTGTTGCCCGGCTCTATCAGCAGATCGGCCAACTGAAGGTTGAGCGGGATTTCTTGGCGGAGAGGCTCGGTCCATGAGCCGGGAGCGGCGGCGGGAGATGGTGGACCGGCGGCACCCAGCCTTGTCCACAGTGAGACAGTGCGCCTTACTGAGCATCAGCAGGTCCAGCCTAAACTACCGGCGCAAGGGGACTTGCTCGGAGAACCTGACCGTGATGAAGGCGATGGACCACCAGTACCTAAGTACCCCCTTCTACGGGTCGCGGCGCATGAGGGTCTGGCTGGGCACTCAAGGTCACAGGGTGAACCGGAAGCGGGTCCAGCGTCTGATGCGGACCATGGGACTACGTGCCATCTACCGGTGGCCCCGGACCAGCAAGCCGGGGCTATATCCCTACCTCCTGAGCGGCATGGAGATCACCAGACCAAATCAGGTGTGGGCCGCCGACATCACCTACATCCCCATGGCCAAGGGTTTCTTATACCTGGTGGCCATCATGGATTGGTACACGCGGTACGTGGTGGCCTGGCGTCTTTCCAACACCTTGGATGCTGATTTCTGTGTCGAGACATTGGAGGAAGCGCTTGGCAAGGGGAAGCCAGAGGTCTTCAACACCGACCAGGGCAGCCAGTTCACCGGCGAAGCCTTTACCGGTCTCCTAGAGCAGCACGGAGTGAGAATCAGCATGGACGGGAAGGGACGCTACACCGACAACATCTTGTTGGAGCGGCTGTGGCGCACGGTTAAGTACGAGGAGGTCTACCTGAAAGCCTACTCCAACGGGCGAGAAGCCAAGGCCGGGCTTGACGCATACTTCAGCTTCTACAACAACCAAAGACCCCACCAGGCCTTGGGCTACCGGACACCGGCTGAGGTGTTCAAAGGAGACTTGGCGCCATCAGATGAACGGTCAATCAATGGGAAACGGGCACCGAACGGAGCGTTCTCAGACCTTGGAAAGACGGCGGAACTCCCACTTAGTTTTGCACCAAACCTGTCCAACTGATTGGGTCCACCTCACTACTGACACCGGGATTCGTGATATTTATCTGCATTCTGTTGATGATGTTGACCCTTCTGTTCTTTCCAGGAAACCCGTCTGCTAGCCAAGGAAGTGCAAAGGGTGTTCCTAAAAAAGTGACTGTGCCACTAATGATCGCAGGAGGGCTTCTGGCCGCGTTTATGGTCCCCTTCCTTTCGGTTTGTCCCGGGGGGTTGTTTTGCTCGGATTGGGAAAAAGATGGAGGACCTGAGGCAGCTGAGCGGGATGCGTTCCAAGCGGCTATCGATGTGGTTATGGCCGACAACAAGCTCTTCGAGGTAACACCAAGCACTTCTGGCGCGGGCGGGGAGAAAATCAACGGCACGGGCACCCAGTTACACGCGACCTTAGAACTACAGCCCTACATGAGTGCAGCCGCCACTACTTATTGCTACCGGTGGCAGAGTTCCGGACGCATCACCTTCCAGTACGACGCAGACGCCGACGGTTACTGCGGTATCAACTCCGATCAAATCTTCCCGTAGCGGAGGCCGAATTCTGGTGCTGGTTACTCCGGAGCGTGATCAGCTGTGCGCGTCAGAGGCCACCGAGCGCCTACGGGAATTGGCTGGTGAGCAGGTTCGCCTTGAAGATGGACCCGGCTATCAGACCAGTACGGCAGGCGATTGGCCTACGTCTACGCCCAGGACGGAATCAACATTGACGCGACTCTTATCCGGGAAGGGTTGGCTGAGGCATGGACGCGGGACGGCCAGCACCGGGACCTGCTGGTGGGCCTGGAGAACGATGCTAGGAGGAAGTACAACGGTTGCCTTTGGTGATCGAACCTGAGTACTTACTCTTCCAGGACGGTAGCCGTTGACGCATGCTCTCTTAGTGGATTAGTAGGCTTCCAGTAGTCGGCGTCATGCACGACTTCGAGGGTATTTGATGTGTGGTGATTATCCCCGCAATACGCCGCCCGCCCCGACCCGGATGCGGCTGGTTTTGGCCAGCAGATGGGCAATCAATACCTCGGGCGACGACCCCATGACCCGGTCCGAGCCGTGGTGCTCCGCCACCCAATAGCGGTGGTAGACCCAGCCGTCGGCCTTGGCCGCCAGCTCGATGGTGTGCTGGAAGGCCTGGGCGGCGGTGTCATTCCGGTGCACCGGACTCTGGTCCAGGATGCTGAGCGTCAGCCCGTTGGTGTTCATGGGTTCACGGTCCGGCCCACGAAGGGGATGGCCGGTGGGGTAATTTTACCTTGTTCTAGGCTAATCGTGCGTCTAATACAGGAAATCCACGTAGGCGCGGGTTTTCAACCCGCCCTGCCAGGCACTAGATGGTTTCCGAGGACCGAAATGTTGTCAGGTCGGAGCAGGCAGGTTACAAACCTGCCCCTACGGGGGTGTGCCTTGTGTCGGGCGACCAACCAGTAGGCTCTATCGTCGGAGTGGAGAATCTTCTGTAAGAAGCCCGCTCATCGCCCCTGCCCGGCACAGCCGGCGGCTAGACCGGTGGCCGCTGCTCGTACCAGCGGGCGTGTTGCTGGTAGGTGTAGGCCGCCTGAATCACGGCGGGCTCGTCGAAGGGTTTACCCGCTATCTGCATCCCCACCGGCAGTCCCGACTGGGTGAAGCCACAGGGTACGGAGATGGCGGGCAGCCCGGTAACGTTGAACGGGGCGGTGAAGCTCCGGCCCTGGATGGTGGCGATGGGGTCGTAGCCCTCGAATGCCGCAGCAGGCTGGGTCATGGTGGGAGTGACAAAAAAGTCGACCTTGGTCAGAGCGTCGGCGAACTCCCGTTTGCTCCACTGACGGCACCGCTGGGCCTGCAGGTAATCGCTGGCGTTGAGCAACCCACCGATGCGGAACCTGGACCGGACAATCTCGCCGAAGTCTTGTGGCCGGGCCTTCAGATT
Source organism: Dehalococcoidia bacterium (assembly GCA_965237595.1). Taxonomy (GTDB): domain Bacteria; phylum Chloroflexota; class Dehalococcoidia; order Lucifugimonadales; family UBA3495; genus UBA9611. The sequence continues at coordinate 57,336 of CBDEFY010000006.1, forward strand.
CGGCTCGTGAAATGCGTAGGCCTCGCTGACCATGATGATGGTGTTGGCCGCCCGCACGTATTCGAGGCTGGGGAGGTTAATCTCTTCTATCTTCGCTCCCAGGGACTCCAGTTCGGCCACTCCCTTTTCGACGATGGCCACCACCTCTGGGTTCACGCCGGGGTCGGGGTCGAAGAAATAGTGCCGGGGCAGCCCAATGGTCTTACCCCTGATGTCCTCACGCAGGGACATGGAATAGTCGGGGACCGGCGCGCGGCTGCTGGTGGGGTCTTTGGGGTCGTGACCCGCGATGGCCTGGAGCATGTAAGCACTGTCTTCCACCGCCCAGGTCATGGGGCCCACGTGGTCCTGAGACCAGCTCAATGTCACCACGCCGGAGCGGCTCACCCGGCCGTAGGTAGGCTTCAAACCCACGATGCCGCAGAGAGAAGCAGGGCCCCGGATGGACCCGCCCGTGCAAGATCCCAAGGCCCCCATGACCTGCCCCGAAGCAACGGCCGAGGCCGACCCGCTGCTGGAGCCGCCGGTGATGTGGTTCAGGTTCCAGGGGTTGCGGGCGGGCTCGAAGGGAGTGGTCCAGTCTGGACCGCCCAAGGCGAACTCATGCATGGCCAGCTTGCCCATTAAGATGGCCCCGGCCTCTTTTAGACGAGCAGTGGGTGTCGAGTCGACGGTGGGCACCCGGTCGAAATCGACCCGTGAGCCCGCAGTAGTGCGTATCCCCGCCGTGTCGTAGAGGTCTTTCAGGGCAATGGGTATCCCGTGCATCGGGCCTTTGTAACGGCCGCTGCGGATCTCCGCCTCCGCAGTGCGGGCCTCGCTCAAGGCCTCTTCGGAAAGCAGGGTGATGAAGGAGTGGAGCCGGTCATCGGTCTCGGCTATCCGGTCCAGCATAGCCTGGGTCAGTTCCACCGGGGAGAGTTCGCCGCCTTTGAGCAGCTTACCCGCTTCGTGGATCGTCAGATGATGTAGCTTGCTATCGATTGTTGTCATCTCTCCAGCGCCGTTATTGAGAAAAAGTCCCTTCCCTTTCCAAGGGTGCTTGCCTGAAAACTGTCATTCTGAGGCGTCAGCCGAAGAATCTCGTTGCTAACATACCAACACTAACCCAGAACAACGAGACCCCTCGCGACGCTCGGATTGACAGATGGAGGCGTACATGGAGCAACTGTTAATCTCCCGGTTAGTCCGGACGAAACTCCACCACCATTTCCTCGGGGCCGAACTCGACGGAATGCACCATTGCGATGTGCTCCAGGTACAACTCATAGATGGGCTTCAGGTCCTCCAGTTCCTGCTGGTCCATGCCCAGTCCCGCCCGGTCGGCCATGAACCTGAATTCTTCCATCGAAATCTGTGGTTCCGGATTCTCAACCATGATTGTCACTCCTAACACCTGGATAGGATGTCCGAAAAGATTTCTGAGACGGCCCGAATCCGCCCTAGGAGTACTTCCCGGTGGCCTGGGGGGCGGTGCCCTCTTTGCCCTGTTCGGCCATCTCCAAACGGGTGGTCCGCGGCCAGGTGCGCTTGAGGTCGTCGCGGAGGTTGATGTGCAGCGTCCCCAGTCCTTGCACTTCCAGCTCGACCTTGTCGCCGTCATGAAGCGCGCTCAGGCCCCGGTGGTTGGTCCCGGTGGCAATCACGTCTCCGGGCTCAAGTTCGTGGATGGAACTGACCCACTCGATGATTCTTGGGATTTGGTGGGCCATGTCGTCGGTGTTGAAGTCCTGCTTCAGGTCTTCGTTGACCCAAAGTTTAATCGGCAACTTGTGGGGGTCATCAATCTCGTCCGCGGTGACCAGATAGGGGCCCATGGGCGCGAAGGTGTCCCGGGATTTCATCTGGTAGAAGGTGTTTCCGCCGGCCTGCAGGCCACGGGCGGAACCGTCGATGAAGTTCAGGTAGCCGAAGATATAGTCGTAGGCGTCTTCCTGTTTCACGTTGCTGGCCCGCTTGCCGATGACCAAGGCCATCTCCGCCTCGCCCTCGAAGATGGTGGCCGGGATGTCCGGCAGCACCATGGTGTCGCCGTCGCCGATCACGGCGTTGGGCGACTTGTGGAAGGCATTGATGGGGGCCGGCTCGTCCCGGGTGCCGTCCTCCATGTAATTCACCGCCATGGCGACGATGTTGGCCGGTTTGGGCAATGGAGAACGCAACCTCACCTGGTTGATATGCGTGCCCTGACCGGTGTCGGCCGCCTGTTGCAACGAGGCGCGGTGCTGGGGGAAGTTCTCGATGACCTTGTTGATCAGGTCCTGGGGCGAGGTGTGTTCGATGCCGCTCACCGCACCGGAAACATCGACTACCGTGTCGTCTTTGACCACGCCGAGTTTGAAATCGTCGAAGAATACGAGTCTCATATCTCTCTCCCTGGTTTCACCGGATCGGGGGTTCCGCCGGATTGGGCCCCTTAAACCCCATGAAGCAGTGGCATGTTACTGAAACACCGCCCCGGTGGCAAGGGCTGCGACCTACCCTCTTACGTTTTACGAGGCGGTTTCTGGCGTATAGTAAAGGCGACTCGGCCATCACCCGGTGGAACTCGGAAAGAAAGTAGGGACTCCATGACCAGCTACATCGACCATCTGGAATGCACCGTATGCGGCAAGACCTTTCCTCACCAGAAACTGATCGGTGTTAGCCCGTGCTGCGAGAAGGTGTTGTTCGCCCGATACGACCTGGCAAAGCTGGGGCGGGAGGTCGACCGCGATAGCCTGGTCAGCCGGCCAGATAACATGTGGCGGTATGCCGAGTTGCTTCCGGTAGGCGACCCCGGGAACATCGTTAGCCTGGGCGAGGGCGGCACGCCGTTGATCAAGACAGTCAACCTGGCCAATAAGCTGGGCATGACCAACCTCTATGTTAAGGAAGAGGGCCTTAACCCCACGGGCACATTCAAGGCCAGGGGCATTTCCGCCGCGGTCTCCAAGGCCATGGAATTGGGCGTGAAGGGGTTCACCATGCCGTCGGCCGGCAACGCCGCTGGGGCGGCCGCCGCCTACGGGGCCAGGGCCGGGATGGAAGTCAAGGTCTTCATGCCCCAGGACGCCCCCGACGCCAACAAGAAAGAGACCCTGGTGGCCGGGTCGGAATTGAACCTGGTGGATGGCCTGATCAATGATGCCGGCCGCGAGGCGGTGGCCGTAGCCAAGGAGCTTGGATTATTTGACCTCTCAACCCTGAAGGAGCCGTACCGGGCCGAGGGAAAGAAGTCCATGGGTTTGGAGATGGTCCAGCAGCTTGGCTGGAAGATGCCCGACGCCATGATTTACCCCACCGGCGGCGGCACCGGAATAATCGGCATGTACAAGGGGTTTCAGGAGTTGCTGGAACTGGGTTGGATCCAGGGGAAGCAACCCAAGTTCATCTCGGTGCAGGCGGACGGCTGCCAGCCCATCGTCAAAGCCTTCAACGACGGGGCATCCACCTCCGAGCTATGGGCCAACGCTTCGACCAAAGCCGACGGCCTGAGGGTGCCCCACCCCTTCGCGGACTATCTGATACTGGACGCCATACGGGCCACCGGTGGGACAGCGTTGGCTGTATCAGACCAAGAAATGATTGATGCCATGTACGAGTTGGCCACCGCCGAAGGGATCTTTCCGGCCCCGGAGGGTGCGGCGACTTTGGTGGGGTTGAAAAAACTGTTGGACCAGAAGTTCTTAGACCCCGATGAGTCGGTGGTCCTCTTCAACACCGGTTCCGGCTACAAATACCTGGACCTGATCAGCGGTCCCCAGCGCGGATGACGCCGCAACACAACAGCCGCTGACACCAGCCTGTTGCCTGATTTCAGACCGGGCCGTTACCATGGTCTCCCCAAACCCCAGCGAAAAGGGCCGCCGCTTTCTCACTTGAGGAGCCCCGGCCCTTTTCTATTTTCCCCGGCGAGAGTTCCCCATTACTTGCCCGGCAGACGCCCTTAATACAGCCGTAATACTTTCGGTGCGATTATGTCTATGCAACGTAACTGGACTCCCGGAACTGGGAGATAGGAAGCAAGACATGAACTGGGTAGACTTGGTGCTGATTGGTACATTGGCGTCGGGCGGATTGTTGGGAATGTGGATTGGCATGGTGCGCGCCTCGTTCAGCGTTCTGGGGGTCATTGCAGGTTTCGTGGTGGTCGCTCAATTCCAGGACGGCGCTGCATCCTGGTTGGCCGGGTACATGGCCAACGGTACGGTGATAGAAATACTATCCTACGCCATCACCATATCCGCCACGGTCGCCGCCACCGTAGTCGCCGCCGGGATCGCCCGGAGATTGGTCTACGGCATGTTCATGGGTTGGGCGGACCGCCTGGCTGGCATGACCGCTGGTCTGGCCGTGGGCGCGGCCTTAGCTGGCGTAATGGTCCTGGGCATGGCCGGACTCTCCCACCCCAACAGTTCCCTGAATCAAGGGGTGGCCGGCAAGGTCTTGCAATACACCCCATATGACGCCACCGACATCTCAGGACTGGAGGCCCCGCTCACCGAGTCGGCCTTGGTCCCCATTCTCGTGAGCGCGGCGGACATCATTCCGGGCAAGGCTTTGGAGGTGGTCCCCGAAGATTGGCGGGACGCGCTAGACCATCTGGAACGCCGTCTGGAGACTATGCGAACCGCCATCAGGTAAAAAATCTCCCCAGTAATAAAATCATCCCCGACCGGGGCCGGCGCAGAATCCGCCGGCCCATTTTTGTTTCCCAGACCCATCACGGTCATTCGACACATTTGGAACAAAGGGGTTATCATTACGGGAACCATTTTCAAGGCCGTTTTAAGGGTGATTCATGCGACGAGTAGCCATCGTTTCGCCGGTCCGCACCGCCGTGGGGAATTTCGGCGGTTCCATCAGAGATGTATCAGCCGATGAGCTGGCCAGCACTGTGATTAAAGAGACGCTGGAGCGAAGCAAACTGGACCCGGCCAACGTGGATGACGTGATTCTGGGTCATGGGTATCCCAGCGGCGAGAACCCGGCCATCGGACGGTTGGCGCTGCTCAAGGCTGGCCTTCCCATCGAAGTGCCCGGCTACCAGCTTGACCGCCGTTGCGGCTCCGGCCTGCAGGCCATCCTGAACGCCTGCATGATGGTGCAGACCGAGAACGCCGATGTCGTCATCGCCGGCGGCGTGGAGAGCATGAGCAACGCCGAATATTATGTCAACGAGTCCCGTTGGGGCGCCCGTTTCGGCTCGGTCACCCTGCACGACCGCCTGGCCCGCTCCCGGGAGACCATCTCCCCCGAGGACCGCTTCGGTGTCATCTCCGGTATGGTGGAGACCGCCGAGAACCTGGCAAAGCAGTACGAGATATCCCGGGAGGAACAGGACGAGTACGCTCTGCGCAGCCACCAGCGGGCCGTCGCCGCCCAGGAAGCGGGCAAGTTCGACGCTGAGATTGTCACGGTGGAGGTTCCCCAGCGCCGCGGCGACCCGGTGATCTTCAACAAGGACGAGGGCCCCCGCGCCGAGACCTCCATGGAAGCTTTGGCCCGCCTTCGCCCTGTGATGACCGACGGCTCGGTCTCCGCCGGAAATGCCAGCAGCCAGAATGACGCCGCGTCGGTCTGCCTGGTGGTGGCCGAAGAAAAATTGGAGGAATTGGGCTTGGAGCCCATGGGCTTCCTCAAAGGCTGGGCCGTCACCGGCTGCCATCCGGCCACCATGGGCATCGGCCCAGTGTCCGCCGTGAACAAGCTGATGGACAAGGTCGGCATGTCTTTGGAGGACATGGACGTAATCGAGCTGAACGAGGCCTTCGCCGCCCAGGTGTTGGCGGTGCTCCGGGAGTGGAAACTCCCCAACCACGACAACCTGAATGTCAACGGTTCGGGCATCTCCCTGGGCCATCCCATCGCCGCCACGGGCGCCCGCATCTTGACCACCCTGCTGAACGAGATGGAGCGCCGCGATGCCCAGTTCGGCCTGGAAACCATGTGCGTGGGCGGCGGCCAAGGCGTAGCCGCCATGTTCGAGCGGCGTTAGAAAGCAGTCAGCCCGTAGGGGCACGGCCCCGATTGAATCGGGGTGCACCTACGCATATGAGGGAAAATCATGGCCCAGATCGACGACATTGCAGATGTGCTTGTGATTGGGGCCGGGGCCTCCGGAGCGGCCTTTACCTGGAGCCTGGCCCAGGCCGGGATCAAGGTGGTCTGTTTGGAGCAGGGTGGCTGGGTGCCCACCGACGCCTTTCCGACCTCTGCGGCCGATGCTCAACTACACCTGCAGACCGATTTCCACCCGGACCCCACCTTTCGGCGCCTGCCCGAAGACTATCCCGTCAACGAGTCCGAGACCCCCATCGCGCCGTTGATGTACAACGCCGTCGGCGGCAGCACCATTCACTGGGGCGCCCATTTTCCCCGGTTCCATCCGTCGGACTTCCGGGTCAAAACCCTTGATGGCGTCGCCGACGACTGGCCCCTCACCTATAGAGAACTGGAACCCTACTACGACCTGAACGACAAGATGCTGGGTGTATCCGGTCTCCGGGGCGACCCTGCCTACCCCGAGAAACCGGAGCGGCCCTGCCCGCCACTGTCCATCAGGCCCGGCGGCCAGCTAATGGCCAAGGCCATCGACAAGCTGGGCTGGCATTGGTGGTCTTCCGACACCGCCATCTCGTCGGTCCCATACGACGGCCGGGAGCCGGACATGGGCTGTTTCCTCCGCTCCTCCGCCAGCACCGACCTGAACTACTGGCCTGCCGCCATCAAGTTGGGAGCACGTCTGGAGATTCACGCCAGGGTTAGAGAAATTACAATCGACGATTCGGGCAAGGCCACCGGGGCGCTTTACTACGACGCCAACGGCGAGCTGAAGGAACAGAAAGCCAAGGCAGTAGTCCTGGCCTGCAACGGCATCGGCACTTCCCGTCTCCTGCTCAACTCGACCTCGGCCCTCTTCCCCAACGGCCTGGCCAATAGCAGCGGAATGGTAGGCAAGTGCCTGATGCACCACCCAGTGGGCTGCGTAATGGGCATCTTCGACGAGTGGTTGGGAACGGATGACGGCGGTCCGAGGACCAGCACGATGCTGAGCCAACAATTCTACGAGACCAACCCGGACCACGATTTCATCCGTGGCTATGACCTTCAGATGTTGTCCTTCGGCAACACGCCCCTTGCCACGGCCTTTGGCGGCCTCGTGGGCCAGAAGGTCACCTGGGGCGAGGGGCATCACGACGAGTTCAAGGAGCGGTTCGGCCACACTGTCGCCATCGCCATCATGAGCGAGGACCTGCCGGAAGAGCACAACATGGTCACATTGGACCACGAGCTGACCGACAGCGACGGCATACCCGCACTCAAGATTAACTACACCGTCAGCGAGAACACCGCCAAGATGCTGGACCACGGGGTCGCCCGGGCCACCGAGATTATGGAAGCCGCCGGGGCCAAGAAGGTGCTCTCATCCAACCTGCGCCGCAACGCAGGATGGCACCTACTGGGCACCGCCCGCATGGGCGACGACCCGGCCGTGTCGGTGGTCGACCGCTGGGGACGCACCCACGACGTGTCGAACCTGTTCATTATCGACGGCAGCATCTTCACCACCGGCGCCTGCGTAAACCCGACCCCCACCATCCAAGCACTGGCGCTGCGCACCGCCGACTACCTGAAGGGCGAGGGCGGACAGGTGATTCAGTAGCTATCAGCTATCAGCGGTCAGCCCTAAAACTTCCCCTCCCCTCGCAAGGGCCTCGCCCCAAAAGTAAAATGGCCCGTGGCCCCGATTCCATCGGGGCTCCGTGTACGCCTCCCTCTGTAACCCCTCTCCTTCCGCGGAAGGAGAGGGGTCTCTTTCTTCTCGATCAGTCACGGTACCTTGGCAACGAGATTCTTCGGCTGCCGCCTCAGAATGACACTTTTAAGGCAAGGCCCCTCGCAAGGGGGACGGTTTGGTCCGACGAAGTCGAGACTCTCGACGCTGTCGGAGATGGGGGCCACTCCAACGCCACCTGATTCTCCCGTTAAAAAGACGGTCCTGCGCAGGCTCCATCCCGGCCATTGACACCGGAATCAGCCAGTCTTAGGATTACCATGCCTGCTCACGGACACAGTCTTAGGCTTTTTTTGCCAGGTTTCGGCGCTTTGTTCCGGGCGGCAGGGGCCGCAGCTAAAAACTAACAACTGAAGGTGGACACCATGCCAGATGTATACGGTCAGGGGGATTTCCGCTACGAATTCGTTGAGAACTGGGCCAAGTTGCCCAGCGGCATGACCTTCAAAGAATGCCCCGGCGTCGCCATCGACTCACAGGACAACGTGTTTGTTCTCACCCGGGGAGAGGAACCGATAATCGTCTTGGACCGGGACGGCAACTTCGTCCGGTCTTTCGGCAAAGGCCATTTCAGCGACAACCGGACCCACGGGTTGTACATCGCCCACGACGACTCCGTCCTCTGCGCCGACGACGGCATCCACACCATCCAGAAGTTCAGTGCCGACGGCGAGAAGCTGATGGAGATTGGCGACAAGAACAACCCCGCTCCCCGCTGGAGCGGAGTACCCTTCAACCGGCCCACCTCCGCCGCAATCCACCCCGGAAACGGCGACATCTACGTGTCCGACGGCTACGGCAACTCCCGCATCCATGTTTTCACCAGCACCGGCGAGTACAAGTTCTCCTGGGGCAGCCCGGGCATCGACGCCGGGCAGTTCATCCGCCCCCACAACATCGCCATCGACGGCGACGCCAATGTCTATGTGGTGGACCGGGAAGCCCACCGGATCCAGATCTTCGACACCCAGGGCACGTTCATCACCATGTGGAACAACATTCACCGCCCCGACTCGATGGTGCTCTGGGGCGAACATATCTACGTCGGTGAACTGAACGGGATGGGAGGCGTGGACGATGCCCCCGGACTGGGGCACCGGGTTTCAATCTTCGACCTGAAGGGCAACTTGGTGAGTCAATTCGGCGACAAGAATGAAGGGGAAGGCCCGGGCCAGTTCATCGCTCCCCACGGCATCGCCGTCGACTCCCAGGGCTCCATCTACGTGGCCGAGGTCTCCTACACCATTCGGGGCCAACACATGAGCCCGGCCAAGGAACTGCGGTCGCTGTCCAAGTACTCGTTGGCCTAGCAATGGTTGTCAGCCCCGATTCCATCGGGGGGGGGTCAGCTTTCAGCAGCCGGCAGTTGGTTACACTGTCACCCTGACTGAGACCATTGTCACCCTGACCCCGACCGCAGTCGGGGGAAGGGTCTCGTTGCCGGGGTAAAGAGATTCTTCGCTACGCTCAGAATGACAGGCAGTGGGCTCAGAATGACGGGGATGAGTGCGGGATGTCTGGCCTTGGGAACGTAGCCGGGGAATGTTAGGCCGGTGTCGCGCAGTCGTTAAGCGCGGCTCACGCGGCCGAATACCAACCGGAGGGCATCAACATTGCCTGAGACGGGCGATACTACGACGGTACAGTGGGACTCGGCCCAAGAGGCCATCGAGCGCTGTTATGAGTTGGGTTGGACCGACGGTCTGCCGGTGGTCCCGCCTACCGAACAGCGGGTGGGGGAATTCGTCGAGCGTTGCGGCCGTTCCGCCGGAGAGGTGGTCGGCGAGATTCCGGAGCGCCGCCGCGAGATTACAGTGGGCAAGGTGGCCGCCAACGCGGTGATGGCCGGGTGCCTGCCCGAATATATGCCGGTGGTGTTGGCCGCCACCGAAGGCATGTTGGACCCGGTGTTCAATCTGGTGGGGCCTTCTTCAAGCATGGGCGGTTCCGCCATCCTGTCCATCGTGAACGGCCCGGTGGCCCAAGAGTTAAACATCAACTCGCGGAACAACCTGTTCGGGCCGGGAAACCGGGCCAATGCCACCATCGGCCGCGCTGTGCGTTTGATACTCATAAATGCTTGCGCCGCCATCCCCGGCGTCTTCGACCGCAGCGTAATCGGCCATCCAGGCAAGTACACCTACTGCATCGCCGAGGCCGAAACCGAGACCCATTGGACTCCGCTGCACGTGGAACGCGGATTCGCGCCGGACCAGAGCACGGTAACGGTGTTTGCCGGTGAGTCGCCCCGGCAGATACGGGCCGTGGGGCATCCTGAGCCCATCCTGTACGCCATCGCCGACGTGGCCTCAAGCCTCGGCAGCAATATGTCCACCTCGGGGTCGGTGGGCAACACCGCCATCGGTGTGCGCCAAGGCCAGATTGTGGTGACCATCGCGGGAAATTCCAACCTCTGGAAGGACTGGACCAAAGCCCAGGCCAGAGAGTACATCCACAACCGGACCCAACGTTCGGTGGCCGATCTGAAGGCGGCAAGCGTGCTGAATGGCGACCCCACTCCCGGAGACGGGGAAATCATGGTCCCCCTCATCCCGGAACCCGACGATATTTTGTTGGTGTTCGCTGGCGGCGAGGAGTCCAACATGTCGTCGGTGATCCCCAGTTGGGGTCCAAAAGTCGCTTGCACCGCCGTTACTAAACTGATCAGATAGTCAGGGAGAAACCGAGCGTGTCCCAAGGGAAGAAGTATTCGCTGAAGGGCCAGTTGCTGTCTGGCTGCAACTGCGACTGGGGTTGCCCATGTAATTTTGAGGTGGCCCCATCTTACGGAAATTGCGAAGGGGTCTACGTTTGGCATATCGAGACCGGGCACTACGACGGGGTGGCGCTGGATGGCACAACCTTCGGCCAGCTCGGCATGTTCCCAGAAGCCATACACCTGGGCAATGGGACCATGCTCGACGTGATTGACGAACGCCTTTCGCCCCCCCAACGAGAGGCGGTGGAAACCATACTCCAATATGTGGAGCCCTTTGGCGTATTCCACGACCTAACTTCCAACTTCTTGGGATTCCGATATGTACCCATGGAAATCCACTTGGACGGGATCCGTAGCGGACTCAAGATCCCCGGGATACTGGACCTCCAATTGGGCCCCATGAAAAACCCGGTAACCGGCGAAGATGAACTGGCCACCCTCACCAAGCCCACCGGCTTCACGTCCAACATCCAGGAACTTTGCTCCGCCGAGCGTTTCACATTCGCAGTGGGTGGGCGTTCCAACGACTACAGTGGAAAATATGGTGAATTCTGCCCGTTCGAGTATTCCAACTAATTAGCCCGTCACCTCAGCCGTTGATTTTTCGCGGCTGCATTGCGACAATTCAAGGAGCGACCAGCCAAGCGCCCATAACAGGCGCGGAGGAAAGGAACTAAATGGCCCAGAGCGAACACGTACTGGTTAACCCGGTTACCCAACCAATTGTGGCCCCGTTCGACGGAGCACCCCGGCTGGCCAGCCTGGCGGGCACCCGCCTGGGGATCATCGACGACAGCAAGCGCAATGCCGACGTTCTTCTGGAAGAGCTTTCGGAAATCCTTAGGACGCGCTACGAGATATCTGAAGTCAAGTGGCACCGGAAGCCCAGCGCTTCCCGGCCCGCGGACCCCACAGCCCTGAAGGCGCTCACCGAGCAGGTTGACTCGGTAATCATCGCCATAGGTGATTGAGGCTCCTGCAGCGCGTGCAGTGTGCACGACGGGATCCACGTTGAAAACGCCGGCATACCTTCGGCCACCATCTGCACCGACCGGTTTGTGCCGACGGCCACCGGCATGGCCAAGATGTGGGGAGCGCCCGACTACCCGACCATCTACACCGAACACCCCATCGAAAACCTGTCCCGGGAAGCCCTCCGCGCCAGGGCCGAGGAACTGGCCCCGGTCGTGGTCCGCGTCTTGACCGGAGAAGGCTAAACCTCGAAACCTGATTAGGCAACACAACATGAGTCATCCCGAATTTTGCGGGGAGTTTCGGCGGTTGGGGATGGCGGACCAACGTGAATGAGATTTCGTGCAAGGCGACCCTGCCGATGTTCATCGGCAGGGTCGCCTTCTTCTTTCCGGCGAAAGCCGGAATCCAGGTACTTCGGATCAGACCGTCTCTGTGCCTCTTCACTCGCTGCTTCTGGTTGGAGGGCAGCTTAACTGATCCCGTGCCATCGAGAAGTTAGCGGCAGAGCAGCCTTCTGGATTCCGGCTTTCGAGGTTGTGATTTTATTCCCCAGGGTGGCCTTATTGAGACAAATATCAAAGCTATATTGAGACTCAAAATCGGCAATTTCGCGATAAAGTCACAAACTCTTTCGCCGGAGCGTCGGCATAATCGCTTCCACGTTTTTGCCGAAAACACTCTGGGATGACTCATGTTTGCTTCGGCTAGTTATGCCGTGTGGAGACGGTCCGGGCATGATTAATCCAGTAATTGGAGGTATAGTGCCTGAGTTTCGGACTCGGGCTCTTCTCCCACCTCATCGGCCAATAACTCCCGGAACTCATGATATGCGGCCAGAGCCTTGACCCTATTCCCTGTCGCCGCGTAAGCCCGCATCAGGCACCGGTGCGTCCGCTCCCGTTACGGGTCCATCCTTGAGGCTTCCAACGCCGATTCCACGGCGGTCTGGGGCTCACCAATCTCCAACTGCATCTCCCCCAAACAGTCCAAGGCCCTGATTAGTTGGCGATCTAGCCTTCCCTGTAGGCTCTCCCGCCAAAATCCGTCCCACCCCAGGCAATAGTGGACGCCGGGCGATGGAAACCGCCACGGTGGCCGGCCCCAAGGCTTTTCTCGATTCGCCGGCCCGAACAGCAGCTTCAGCCCGGTCCAAAGCGGAAATCCCAGCTTCGATGTCGACCCAGGCATCGGTGGGCAGCGCGATCTGGTACTGGCCGAACCGGCGTGAAAATGACACCCCCTGGCCCGCCAGTTCCCCGGCGGAGAGCACTGCAGCCAACCGGCTGGTCAGAGCGCTAAGCGCGGCCTCCCATCCCTCCGACTGCTCTTCCGGCCACAATACCGATGCCAGTTCCTCCTTGGAAACCGGGCGGCTCCTCTCGCACACCAGATAGACGAACAACAGGCGCCCTTGTTTCCCGCGGAATTGACGCTCGTTGACCACCACCTGGCCGTTTATTTCGACGGCGACCCTGCCGGTAACGTAAATCCTTAAGCCCATCGGCTGCCAAACATTTGCCAAGATATTGCCAAATACAGATGTGTATTATAGCGGCGGGTCGCAATACGATGTCAGTTCAAAAAGGAGAATGAATATGGCTAAGGTAGTAAATTGCCCATGCGGGGGAAAAATCACCGGAGAAACCGACGACGAACTGGTGAAGTTGGTCCAAGAACACGGGAAGGAAGTTCACCAGCAAGACGTTAGCCGGGACGACGCTTTGGCGATGGCCCAACCCGCCGAATAACCGGAAATCCTAACCGCGGCCCGGATTCCCGGATCATTCTAAGCGGGCCGCAACATTTTTACTCTGCGGTCTTTAGTTGAATGGGGGCCGCGGAATTCAAGGACAGGTTGAGAAATGTTCAAGCTAAAGGCGCCATTGGCGCTCATAGGTATCCTACTGCCTGCGGTATTCCTCGCAGCATGCGGAGAATCGGCGTTGTCGAAAGCGGATTCCATCGCCACGGCGAACAAAGGGGTGGTGAGCAGGTTCATCGAGGAATTCAAGAATAAAGCGAACCATGGAATCGTGGATGAGTTGATGAGCCCGGATTTCGCTCACCATCTGACTGACCCCAGACTGCCCGAAGGCCGGGAAGGGATCAAATTATTGGGCCAGTCCATCGTGGCCGGTTTTCCCGATGTTCATGCATCGGTCTAGGAATTGCTGGCGGACGGCAGGTCGGCTGGACTGAGATCCACATCTACCGGTTGGAGAACGGCAAGATTGCCGAACAATGGACCGAGATTGACGGACTGGGTCTCCTGGTGCAACTGGGCGCCATACCCGCACCCTAGAGGCTTATTCGAATGTGGTTCGACAGGCTCACCACGAACGGAAGTAGGCATCTTGACCGTTCGTCCTTGTATCTTAAACCAGGACGTGGCAGGCCGAATCGTCCTAGTACTCAGTCAACTTGGTTTTGAGATTTGTTTAAGAAAGGGGCCAATTGAGCTATCCTGCCTGGTGGGAAGTGTTGATGGCGGGGGTGGCAATGATGGTCAGGGACAAATACGCGGTGCGGCTGGCACAGGAACAACGGGAAGAGCTCCAGCGACTGATCCGGGTTGGCAAAAACTCAGCCCGAGTGACCGCTAGAGCGCGGATTCTCCTAAAGAGCGACGACGGTTGGGCGGCACCCCAAGTGGCCGAAGCTTTGGATGTGGCCCTGAGCACCGTATACCGGGTCAAGCAGCGCTTTGCCGAAGAAGGGTTGGAGAGGGTTTTGCAGGACCGTCCCCAGGCCAACCGGCCCCGGAAGTTGGACGACCGGGGCGAAGCCCACCTGATTGCTTTGGCCTGCAGCCCGCCGCCGGAAGGGCATGACCACTGGACCCTGCGTCTGCTGGCCGGGAAGGTGGTCGAGTTGGGGCTGACGCCCTCCATGTCCCACGAGGGGGTGCGCCAGCGTCTCAAAAAAACGCCCTCAAGCCGTGGCAGAAGAAGGAGTGGTGCATTCCCAAGGTGAGCGCGGAATTTGTGGCTAACATGGAGGATGTCCTGGATCTCTACGCCGAACCCTATGATCCCCAACGTCCGGTGGTTTGCTTTGACGAGACATCCACCCAGTTGTTGGCGGAGACCCAGCCCGCTCTGCCGCCCCGGCCGGGACTTCCGCTGCGGCAGGACTACGAATACCGGCGGGAGGGTACCCGCAACCTGTTCTTGGCCTGCGAGCCCTTGGCGGGTTGGCGAGGGGTGGCGGTCACGGAGCGGCGCACGATGCAAGACTTCGCCCGCCGGATGCGCTGGCTGGCGGATGAAGCCTACCCGGAAGCCGAGGTGGTAAGGGTTGTCTTGGACAATCTGAATACCCATCGCCGGGCATCGCTGTACGAGACTTTCCCGGCTGAGGAAGCCCGGAGGATTGCCAGGCGGCTGGAGTTTCATTACACGCCCAAGCACGGGAGTTGGTTGAACATGGCGGAGATCGAGTTCAGCGTCCTGTCCCGCTCCTGCCTGAAGCAGCGGCTCTCCGGCGAGGAGGCCCTCAGGAGGGAAGTCGATGCTCTGGTCAAGGAGCGCAACGCCGCCAGAGCCACCATCAACTGGCGGTTCAACACCCGGGACGCACGAACCAAACTTCACCGCCTTTACCCTTCCGATTTTACGGTTGACTGAGTACTAGGCTTTTTAGGCCGAGGCTCAGCGAGGCCGCCACGTCCTCCCCGCCCAGAGCCCGAACAGTTGACTGGGCGGCAGCCC
Organism: Dehalococcoidia bacterium; assembly: GCA_965237595.1. Classification (GTDB taxonomy): domain Bacteria; phylum Chloroflexota; class Dehalococcoidia; order Lucifugimonadales; family UBA3495; genus UBA9611. The sequence goes on from CBDEFY010000006.1 coordinate 72,520, forward strand.
GTATCAAGCAAGGCTGGGCCGGTGCCGGGGGACCAATGAGGGGAACCAGTGATGGGAGGTAGATGGATGGAAGATTCGCAGGTGTTCATAGGTAGAGCCTGTCCCAGAAGTGGAAATTGCGGATAGGGGGAGCAGATAGAGGTCAAAGGGTTCGCTGAAAGGCCCTGGCCTGAGCGGGTAGGACAGGCGACGGAGCGATGGGTCAGCTGCTGTCATCACTGCAGGTCAGGAGACGGGACAAGGCTCCGGGCCATTAAATAGACCGATGAAGGGGCTGAGCGCCACACCCGCCAGAGAGTGCGCAGGTTGAAGGCTGTGGCCAGCATTGTCCACTCGGCCGCCACGTTAACGAGGCCGCGCAGCAGGAATCTCCGTGCCCCCTGTTGTTCCTTGATGATTCCGAAGACAGGCTCGACCAGTTGCTTTCTCAGCTTGTACGCCTCTCTAGCTGCTGAGGTGGACATCCAGGCACGATGACGGCGCAGCACTGCGTCATGCGGACCTATCGCCAGGCTCCGCCCAATCTCTTTGGCCTTCGTGCAGACTCCGAAGGCTGGGCACACTTGGCAGACGACCCCGGAGGCCCGGTACAGACGCAACGGGACTCCATGCGTATGTTGGATACGAACGAACTTGAGCGTCTGTCCCTGCGGACACGTAAAGCTGTCGCTCTGCTCGTCGTAGGTGAATCGGTCCTTGTGATATGGGTCTTTGAGGAACCGTTGCCGCGACTCCGACACTACCACCTGCTGATCTCGACGGGCGCATTCTTCCAAGTGACTCGCGGCGAAGTATCCGGCATCGGCCAACGTCATCTGCGACTTCGTCCCCATAGTCTCCTCGGCCTGCTCGACCATCGGCACCAGCAGGGCATTGTCATTGGCTGCATCCACCACGTCCACGGCGGTGACCAACATGCCGGTCGCTCCCCCATCCGTCTCTGTGGGTGAGACCATAGCCTGAGCGTTGTAGCCAGCCACGATGCCTTGCCTACCCTTCATCAGCCTGGCGTCTGGGTCGGTCAGGTTGATGCGCTTGTGGCGCTTCTGACTCGTGAGATCGTCCATCGCCTGCCTCACCTGCTCTCTCAAGACCTCCTTGTCAGCCAACTCCTCAGGCAGATGGGCAACAGCAGTGTCTTCTCCCGCTTCGTTCTGAGCCTCAAGGTCGGCTATCGCACGCTCCAGCCGCTCCAACAGACCACGCAGTCCCTCGGCGTCGTAGCTCCTGTTCAGCGACGCGTTGGCGACCACCTTCGTACCATCCACCGCCTGAACCGCCAGGTCCACCAACTTCATCGTCACTGCCATACGCACCGTCCGCTCGAACAGCTTCCTCATGGCCTGCCGATGCCCTTTGTAGAACCTCCACAGGGTGTTGTGGTCAGGATGCTGCCACCCGGTCAGCCACAGGTATGGTATCTGGTCCCGGCAGGCCGCCTCCAGCTTCCGGCACGAGCGCACCCCGGTCATGAAGCCGTACAGCCACACGCTCAACAGCGCACGTGGATGGTAGGCTGGCGCTCCCAGCACATCCCCGTCTATCTTTACCCCAAGCTCCGCCCAGTCCTCCCGGTCCAAAGCGTCAACGAACTCGGCCACGAATCGCGCTGGATGGTCCAACGGCAACAGTTCGTCAAGCGTCGGCGGCAACATCCATATCTGCTCTCGGCCCATCTCTCGAAACGGCATCTCAACATCTCCCCAATTTATGTCGCCTCGAAAATACACCCAACGACATACCCATGGCCAGTTCAGACTTCTGAGACAGGCTCAGGTATCGATGTTTCCAAGAGCTGCTTGGATGTGGCTTCCAGGCCCACGGGTGAAGTGTGGCAGGTCACGAACGATGCGAACGGCATCGGTGCTCTGGCCCAGCGGCTGACGGGGATGAGCCCTTCCTTGGTTGTGCTCGAGGCCACGGGAGGTCGCTCACCGCTGAGCTGGCGGCGGTCGGTCTTCCAGTGGCGGTGGTCAACCCCAGACACGTAAGGGACTTCGCCCGGGCTGCTGGCGCCCTGGCTAAGACCGACGCCTTGGACGCCCAGGTGTTGGCCCACTTTGGGCAGGCGATGGAGGCCTAAGCCCAGGCTTCTTCCTGACCCAGACGCCCAAGACCTGCAGGCCATGGTTGGCCGCCGGCGGCAGTTGGTGGAGATGATTACCGCGGAGAAGAACCGCCGGAGGACCGTGATTGCTCGGATCCGTCCTCAGGTGGAAGAACATATCCGCTGGCTGGAAAAAAGCTTGGAGGACCTGGACCAAGACCTGGACAGCTTCATCCGCTCCAGTCCCATGTGGCGGATCAAAGAAAGGGTCATAAGGAGCGCTCCTGGCGTTGGCCCGGTATTCACGGCAACCGTTTTGGCCAATCTGCCAGAATTGGGCACGATGAACCGGGGTCAAGTCGCCGCGCTGGTGGGCGTAGCACCGTTCAATAGGGACAGTGGAACGCTCCGAGGCAAGCGCACTGTTTGGGGAGGACGCCGTCACGTGAGGGCGGCCCTTTACATGGCGGCCTTGGTGGCGACCCGGTACAATCCGGTGATCAAAGAGTTTTATCAACGGCTATGCTCCATGGGCAAACCCAAGAAAGTGGCCTTGACGGCCTGTATGCGCAAGCTCTTGGTCATTCTAAATTCCATGGTGAAACATGGCAGAGAGTGGCAGCCAAACCTTCAAACGCCTTGACATCCAAGACAGTTGCTGAGCCCCGTCGAAGGGCGGGCATCAGCCAAGTCACCCGGAAGGCAACACCTTGTTCACCCGTGGCGGTGGTTCGACTAGCTCACCACGAACGGTTGGGGAATCGGTAGGAGAGAAAAGATAAGCCAATCCCCAGGCCTAAAGCCCCAGGGCATCCGCCAGACGGCGGCGGTGGAACTTGGGGTCGCCGAGGTAGTGGTAGAGGGTGCGGGACGCGGTGGTGTGCAGGGTCAGTCCGTACTCGGTCATGCTGCCGACGCCGGCATGGACCTCGTGGGCGTAGTTGCAGGCCTCGTAATAGCCCTCGCTGCCCACCGCCTTGGCCAGGTGGACGCTATCGGCCGCCTCCCGGCCAATGTCCAACTTCCAAAGCGCTTCGTAAGCCGTCCACCGTGCCGCGTCCAGGGCGTTCAACAGGTTGATGACTTGGTCCTGCACCCGTTGGAACCGGCCGATGGGCGTGCCGAACTGGATGCGGGTCCGGCTGTATTCCACCGACAGTTCGTAGATCGCCTGGCTGCCGCCGACCTGGTAGGCGCACAGTACCGGAATGGTCTTTTCTTCCGCCCTCTCCAGGGCTGCCCAGCCTCCGGCGAAGGCCCCGCCCAAGACCTGTAGCGGGTCGGCTGAGACATCCTTGATTGTGATCTCCGACAGGTTCCAGGCGAAGCCCGGAAGGTCCCGAGTGCTGATTCCGGGGGCGTTGGCGGGGACGATAACCAGGCCAACGTCGTTGCTCTCTTCGGACCGGGCGGCGCAGAGCAGATGGGTGGCCGACTCGCCGTCGTACACGTAGGCTTTCGTGCCGTTGAGACTGTACCCGTCGCCGTTCCGCTTGGCGGTGAGACGGACGTCGCCTTCCAGCCAGCCGTAGTCGGCTTCGGTGACGGCGGCTACCATGCGCACTTCGCCGGTGACCATGCGCGGCAGCCAGTCCCGCTTCTGTTCCTCGGTGCCGCCCTCCAACAACGTCAACGCCGCCAAGACCGCCGAGCTGATGTGGGGACCCGGCACCGGGCCGCGGCCCAACTCCTCGAAGAGCACTCCCGCGTCGGTGAAAGACCCGCCCTCGCCGCCGTATTCGGTGGGTATCAAGATGCCCAGCCAGCCGGTTTGGGTAAGCCGCTCCCAGGGTTCACCGGGGGTGGGCTCGGTGGGCGATGCAATCTGCAGCAGGGTCTCTTTGGGGTACTCCTGCTGGACAAAGCGGCGCACAGCGGTTTTGAGCATCTCTTGTTCCGGGGTTAGGGACAGGTCCATAGTTTCTCCCTTCGGTCGAGCAATCAGCAGTCAGCTATCAGCTATAGGGCTGACAGCTGAACGCTGACGGCTCTTACGACAGTGCGCCGGCCTTTTCTCTTACCTCGCGGCCGATGCCGATGCGGCGGGCCATGATTACCTTTTGAATGTCGGTGGTGCCGCCCGGGTGAATGGCGATGATGCCGGCCCGGGCGTGGGCCTCCATATGGCCGTCGGCGGCACCCAGTTCAGGGTCGTAGGTCAGACCGGCGGGTCCCAGGATGTCGAGCATCGCACCCGACATGCGCAGTCCGTAAGTCTTCCGCACGTAGGACGCCTGGGGGCCTTCGTAGGTGGTGGTTACACCGCTGTGGCGCATCCAATAGTTGCGGAGTTGCAGCAGGCGGACCACCTCCTGCTCGATGTAGACGTCGATGAGCCGCTCCCGAGCGTCGGGGTCCTTGGTGATGGGCTGGCCCCGGCGCATGGTGGTCTTGCAATGCTCGAAGAGCCGGTCAACCAGCCAATTGCGGCCGATGCGGCCGCCGGTTCCGTGCTCCAGTTCCAAGTGGGTGGTGGCAACCTTCCAACCCTGGTTCTCACCGCCGATTAGGTTGAAGGCGGGGACGCGCACGTTGTCGAAGAACACCGTGTTCTTGACTCCGGAACCCGCGCCCGACTCGCCACCGGAAATCAATAAGTCCATGGGTTGCACGGTGATCCCTGACAGGTCCGAGGGAATCATGAACCAGCCCAGGTTCTCGTGGCGTTTGGCCTCGGGATCGGTCACGGTGATGGTCCACATGTAGTCGCAACCCAGGGAACTGCCCACGAATATCTTCTGGCCGTTGATCACGTACTCGTCACCTTCCCTGATAGCTGTGGTCTGGACGTTGGCCAGATCGGAGCCAGCTTCGGGCTCGGAGAGTAGCTGCCAGGTGCGGACCTCGCCGGTGAAGATTGGAGGCAAGAAGAACTGTTTCTGCTCGTCGGAACCCCAGACTATGACCGACGCGCCCCCCAGTCTTCCGCCGGAGTCATAGTAAGGAGGAAGGGTTAGGCCGAATACGTCTATCTCTTCTTCAAGGACCACCGCATGGTCCACGTCCAAGCCGCCACCGCCGTACTCCGTCGAAGCGGTAGGCCATAGCCAGCCCTTGGCGCCCAGCTTGCGGCCCAAGTCCCGCCGCAACTGGTACTGCTCCTCGGTCAGATCGATGGGGTCGGCCGGGTGCGTGATGCCCGTGGGCACATTTTCCTTCAGCCAGGCCTTGACCTCCTGGCGGAACTCCTCTTGCTCCTGGGTATAGGTGGGTTCGAAGTCCATGGGTGTCCTCCGGGGGATTTAGCTTTCAGCCATCAGCCCTCATGGAATCGGGGCAATCAGGACTATTAGGGAATGATTGAATCGATTATGGATTATGCCTTATGGGGTAATTGCACAACAAGTCTGGCCATTTAAAACGCTGACCGCTGAAGGCTTTTAGCTTTACTGTGATTTGAGCGCCCGGCCGGGCAGCGCCCCAGTATGGTTTCCATTATCGATGACCAGCTTGCCATTAACAATGACGTAGTCGATGCCCACCGGGTATTGCTTGGGGTTGTCGAAGGTGGATTTGGCCTCCACCGTGTCCGGGTTGAAGACCACCACGTCGGCCTTCATGCCGTCCCGCAGGATGCCCCGGTCTTGGAGCCCCAACCGCTGGGCGGGAAGTGCAGTCATCTTGCGGATAGCTTCTTCCATACGGAATAGGCCCTCCTCCCGGGCGAACTGGCCCAATACATAGGGAAATGTGCCGTAGGTCCGGGGGTTGGGCATCTCGCCGGTCAAAACCCCATCGGACCCGACCATGTGGGCGGGGTGGCGGACAATCGTCCGTATGTTCTCAGGGTTTCCGGTCCGTGCCACAAAGGCCACTTCCAAGTTCTCCTCAATCAGCAGGTCGCAGATGGAATCCACGATCTTCTTGCCCTGGAAGCCGGCCAGGTCGGTAAGAGACCGGCCCTCCCATTCTTTGTTCTGGTCCGAACCGATGTGGCTGAAGATGTAGTCGTCCAGAGTCCGGCCCCACATGGGGTTCACCGAGTCACCGATCCGCTCGCGGACGTCCTGGTCCTTGATTCGTTCCAGCAATGCCGCCGGTCCCCCCGCGTGGACCCAGTAGGGCAGCAGGGAATGCAAGATGGTGCTGGCTGCTGCGTAAGGATATTGGTCGAAGGTCACGTCGACCCCGGCATTCCGTCCCTCGTCCACCAAACCGACCATTCGCTCACCCATGCCATCGACGGGGCTGTGAAAGTGGGAAATGTGTACCGGTACGCCGCTGCGTTGGCCAATCTCCACGGCCTCGCGGAAGGGGTCCAACAACTGGTCTCCTTTGGTGTAGCGGGCGTGGGTCATGTAGAACCCGCCCAGGTCCGAGATGGCCTCGCAAACCGCCACCAATTCGCCGGTGTCGCTGTAAGCGCCGGGAGGGTAGGTCAGGCCGGTGGCGAAACCGAAGGCCCCGTCCAGCATGCCCTGACGGGCCCATTCCTGCATCCGGGCCAGTTCTGCCGGTGTGGGCGCCCGGTCCTCCCAGCCCATGGCCTCGATGCGGACGGCGGCGTGGGGCACCATGAAAGCCACGTTGCAAGCGGCGCGGCCGTCCAGAAGGTCAAGGAACTCTTTCACCGAGTTCCAGCGCGCGTCCGGCGGCGGCGTCCCGTTTATGGCAGCCAGAAATGTGAGCAGCGGTTCCAATTTCGGGGGGGATATGGGGGCGTAGGACAGCCCGTCCATGCCGATGGCCTCGGTGGTCACGCCCTGCCTGATCTTGGCCTGGTGCTCCGGCTCGGTCATCAGCTTGAGTTCGGAGTGGGAGTGCATGTCGATGAACCCGGGACAGACCACCGAGTCTGCAACGTCGATTACCCGCCCTGCTTGGACCTGAGAAGTGTCTCCCCTGACCACGGTAATGGCGTCCCCGGCGATCCCCAGACTGGCCCGGAACCAGGTCTGGCCGGTGCCGTCTACGAGCCGGCCGTTTCTAAGGAGCAGGTCGAACATGGTCTCTCCCCGGTACTAATTCAATGCGAATCATCCGATGCAGCGGACCCGTGACTTTTCATCAAGCGACCATAAAGCAGGCGACCATAAAGTACCACATCCGCAGTGCACCGGCATGGGGGCAACCCCTTGCCAGTGGTCGACGTTGCGGATAACATTGGGAAAATCTGGATTAAGACCAGCCGACTCTCTAACCGATTTTTCATACGGGGAGGCTCAACATGGGGACCGTTGGTATAGACCACCTGGCAATGCCCACCGCCAACGCTGAACGGCTCATCGCGTTCTACAAGAAACTGGGCTTCGAGATTAACGACGAGGATGATTGGCGGGCCGGCAAAGCAAACATCTTCTCGATTCAGATCGGAGACTCGAAGATAAACGTGCATCCAGAGGGCTTCACCGCCAGCCTGCGCGGCGACACCGCCCTGCCCGGTTCTGCAGATATCTGCTTCGTTTGGGACGGCACCGCCGAGGAGTGTCAGAAGATGCTGGCCGACTCCGGAGTCGAGGTCATCCGGGGGCCCGGGCCCCGCAAGGGCGCCCGCTCAAGGGGTTCGCTGCCCGCAGTCAGCATGTATGCCCGAGACCCCGACCACAACCTCTTGGAGTGGATGGTCTACATCTGATATCGAACCAGTGTGTCCCATTTTTACGGGAAGCGGTGGAAGACATACCCGGCTGCAGGTAGGCAAGATAGGGGTCCATACTGCCTGAAACTGCGTTAATCGGCACAGCCGCCGGTGGTTGGCTCAGATTTAGACGCACCCATCCAGCCAATCCGAAATGGCCATAACAAAGGCGCGGCCTCAAAGGATACCGCGCCTTTTTCTGTCGTAGACACCGGAGGACCAACGGTATCCGCCATTTGGTCTCCTTCGGCATTATTTTCCCATAACCTGGGCTGGATTTAGCGTTTGCTGCCGGGCCGCTTCGCTGTATCCTAAGATGATAGGTATCCCCGAGAGGTCGGTATCCTGGATCTGCCCCACCTAAAGTGTTACTCAAGCGAGCCTACGGACCTGCTGCGGTGTTCGGCGATTAAGATAGGCTCTTTTCGCTTCATTTATGTCTATCAAGTTATGTAATCAGCAAGGATTACAGATTATGTAGACGAAACCATCTGGGTTACCCTGCCAGTGTTTGACTTCAAGACGGTAGATATTGTAAATTATGATACTGTACTACCCTATCCTTTTATTGGGTAACAATATAGCTAGCACACATACTTCCGGTTCGTTGGGGTGTGTAGAGAGCAGGAGGTTCAATGGTTTCATCAGCTCTTAGGGGCGCGGCATTGCCGCGATTGGGAGCCAACAAGACGACAAACCGCGTCGCGTCGCCTTCAGTCGTGATTGGCCTGGGCTCCACCAGTTGTCAGATCGTCAGAAGGCTGGAGGAAGTCTCCTCGTCATGGAGCTTCTCCGACCGGAAGAGCCTTGGCTACCTATACATGGACACCCGGGAGGCGACTAGGGGAGAAATCTCCCGGTCGTCCAGGTTTATCCCATTGACCCTGCCCCACTTCTCCAATCTGCGTGACATGCGCCCGTGGATCACGGAGTGTGTGCCTGAGCTGAAAAACCTCAGCCTGTCTCGCGAGGGTGCGCTGGGAACTTTGGCCAACGCCGGGGTAGCTTCGAGGTTCAACTACGGCAACCTGCGCGGCCATATCGACGCCACCATCGAACAGGTCTGTCCCTACTATGAAGGCGTTACCTATCTAAGGATCCATGTGATTGCCTTCCTGGGCGGGCGGGACCGTGGGCGCCCTGCCCGTGCTGCTCGCGGCGCTGTCCGAGTCCCGGGGCACTTCCTACAACTTCAGCGTGGTGCTCCACCTGGTATTGCCCCAGCGCGGCATGTCCCGAGACCCGGAGACGACCTACCCACTACAGCTTAGGAACGCCTACGCCACTCTACAGTTCCTCCGCGCCGCCAGTGGTGTCGAGGTCGGACCGGGAGAGTTCACCGGGAAGGACAGCTACAACGTTACGGTCTATCCGGACAAAATCATCAACGCGCCAGGTCCTCACTATGATGTGGCGTTGCTGCACCGCTCACCCAAGGACTCTTTACCGGTACAGCGGGTCCACGTAGCGCGGATACTTGAGGACTTGGTGGCCGACGCCTGGGGCACCGGTCAAGACTGGTGGGCCCGGTATCACGAAACCATGCGCGAGGCCAACAACAACGTCGACGCACGGTTCGGCTCCATCAGTTCCCGGGAGGTCGGTCTGTTGGAAGGGTTCTTCGTCCAGACGGCCAAACAGTACCTGCAAAACCAATGGCGGACCAGGCTGTAGGGAGGAGAGGAATGGCGAAGTTTAGTTTTAAAAGAAGGCGGCTCTCGTTTCACGAGATGACCAACCGGGTCCCCCTGGACTTTCTGAACTCCGGCCGCACGGGCGCCGGCTCCAGGGACGCGTTCATGCAGATTCATGGGGCTATCCACGGCGTTCTGGGCGAGGTCGAGCGGTCTATCAACTCCCTGTTTGAACGGCTGCGGCCCGACGGCAACATCAGTGACCGCATGGTATGGAAGCCAACGCCGAACTACGGACCGAGTTGGCCCGCGCTAATACTTATGCCGACGTTAAGCGAGACGAGATGCTGTTGGCCATCAGCAGCAGGCTGGAGAACCTGTTCATCCAGCGGCTGGTGATCGCCCCCGACCAAGAACCGCCAGTACGCCGGTGGTCCGCCCTGGCTGACCGGGCCATCCGCCGGGACCTGCCCATGGTCTCCGAGCCTAGCCAAGACGACCTCGACGTCTCCGCCAACGAACGCAAAAAACGGCTGGCAAAGTGGCAGCAGGAGACCGACGAGTACCTGGAAACCGTTTGCCTCAACCACGTTGGAGAGGTTATCAACGGGCTCCTGGAAGAACTCAACGAGTACTCCGCCAGTTGGATGGAGCTCAGGCGTCATTCCAATTCCGGCGGCCAGCTCTTCCAAAAAGTTACCGACGCCGAATTCTGGACCTTCGACAGCGACGACCCCACCGTAAAGAATCTGCTGACCGGCGAGCAGGCCCAAGACATCGCCCTGCGCATCCTGAGCCGGTTCCAGCTCAGCAATCAGGACCTGATTGAAATTGCCGGCTCGGTCCACGAGTCCCTGACCGGTAAACCGGTATATGGGACCAACAGGGTCGACTCCTAAGAATTGGAAGACCTGTTGGCCTTGGCAACTGGGCAAAAAATCCGCAGCACGGTGTCCATCGACACCGGATTCCTTTCCCTCATATCCACCGGCGCCCGGTTCGGAGAAGAATTGGGCGAACTTCTCGTGGACATGCACTTGGGCGCAGCCGCAATGAAAGAGAAGATGTGGCGGGTTGGCGAAGTCCGCGTCGGCCACGTTGACTCGGCCGCTGGCGTCGGCATCACGGCTTCTAACCTGCACGACTCGGTCCTCAGGGGCCTGGGCGGCGGGCGGAAGTTTGCCGCGGTGGAAGGCCACCCAGGTGACAACCACCGGTTCGAGGTCCAGATGTCCACCGTTGGAGCGCCCATCTCTGACCTGGCCATCTACCGCGACATGGTCAATGCCTGGCACGCCTGGCACTTCGAGGACGTCCGCGGCAGCAACGGGGATTCCTCGGGTTGGCTGGCCTCGGTGAACAAGGAGTCGTGGAAGCTTTACCCGGACATTGGAGAAGAGACCGGGGTCAGGCGGGCCATCATCGAGCTGATTGATGACGATCTGATGAAACTGTGGGAAGGCCGGGCGGACATTGCCTCCCGGTTAACCAACGGTCAATTCACCGACGGCGACCTGCTGAACGGCGTGGTCAGCCCGCAAGACAAAATCCTGAACACAGTGGACCCGGAATCCTAGCCCCTCACCTTAACTAGAACGGCTATCAAGAAGACCGGCGCTCCAAGCTTGGAGCGCCGGTCTTTTTCGATCCCAAAGCCGTCCCGGTTAGAAGAAGCCGCGCTTGTTGGATGGGCTTACCTAGTCGAATGACCCACCTTGGCCGGGATGCTCCATTGGACCGATGCCACCCGCCCGGTTTTGTTTCCGCCGTTACTCCTCCGGATGCGTCGAGATGAACCGGGCCGCCTTGGCAACATCGATGTCGGCCCTGATCTCGACGTCTGCCTGTTCCTCTTGGAGCCGCACCACCACCGTGCTGTCCATGCCGCCCCAGCCCCGGTTCATGGCCTGTATCGCAAACTGCTCGGCCAGGTTGGCCACCGGCATGGGGACATCAAACTCTTTGGCCAGTTCCGTGGCCAGGCCGATGTCTTTCCGGGCCAGGCTCAGGGCGAAACTGGCGGGCTCGTACTCCCCTTTGAATACGGTCCTGACAAATCCCTCATGCAGGACGTTCATCCGCCCCAGAGAACCCCGGCGGATGCACTGCCAAAGCGCCTCTGTTTCGACGCCGGCTTTCACGCCAAGGGTCATACCCTCGGCGATGGCCTGACGGACGCCGTGGCCAATCATGTTGTGGACCAATTTGGCAACCGATCCTGCGCCAATCTCCCCGGCGTAGAAGACCTTGTCGCCGAAGGCGTCCAATAGGGGCTTGACCCGTTCGAATACCTCTTTGTCGCCACCGACCATCACCGCCAGGTTCCGGCTCTGGGCGCCCGATTTGCCGCCGCTCACTGGGGCGTCCAAAACGTGGATTCCCTTCTCCCGGAACCTGGGCTCAAGCTCGCGGATCAAGGTTGGTCTGCTGGTGGATAGATCGATGTATACCGAGCCGGGCTTGGCACCCTGCAGCACCCCCTCCGGACCGGCGGCAACAGACTCAACCTCTCTGGGTCCCGGTAGAGAGGTCAGAGTTATGTCACACTGGCTGGCCACTTCGGCGGGGGAGCCGGCCAGACGGGCTCCGGCCTCCAAGAACGGCCGGGTGGCCCCTTCGTTGATGTCGTAAACGACCATCGGGTATCCGGCCTTCTGAATGTTCCCCGCCATGCCGCCGCCCATGTTGCCTAGCCCGATAAATCCTACGGTTTCCATCTGTGTCTCCTTTGCTCCGCGAATTCCGATTTTGGCGATGGTCTGACGGCCCTGCCTGGCCGTGGCAAGTCCAATAATTTTGGATATACTACCACTAATACCGGTTCCGGCGGACTAAAGCCGGATTTTAGTGCCAATCGGCCCCCTCGATTGGGGGATGTCGGGTATTCATGGCGCCCCGGAGGCGGGATTAAGATAACCGAAACTAAAACCGGCCACTAGGAGGAAACTGTGATTAAGTCATTCTCTACCTTGTACGCGGGGCACGTCTTGGAAGGCGAGGGGATCGGATTCGACGGCACCGCCCATGACGCCCGTTGGTACTCCAACGAACGCCTGATTGAGGCATTCGTCATCGCCAAAGATTCGGCCATCTTGATGGACGAGCTGGGATACGACGTGCTGTGGATGGCGGAGCACCACTTCCAGCGGGAAGGATATGAGTGTATCCCCAACCTGTTGATCCTCAGCCAGTACCTGTGCCAGTTCACCAAGAACCTGAAATTCGGCTGCGGGTTCAACATCCTGCCCATGTGGCACCCGATCCGGCTGGCCGAAGACTATGCCATGGTCGATATCCTGACCGGGGGCAGGGTGATCTTCGGCATAGGCCGCGGTTACCACACCCGGGAGGTTGAGACCTTTGGCGCACCCATGCTGGACCCAGACGCCAACCGGGAGTTATTCGAAGAGCAGTTCGAGATTATCATGAAGGCCTTCAACGAAGAGTCCTTCGCCCATAAGGGCAAGCACTACACCCTCCCACCCGAGGTCCCCTACCGCGGCTATACCCTGAAAGAGATTACCGTGGTGCCGCGCCCCGTGAACCCGGTGGAGGTCTGGCAGCCCGTGGTGTCCGGAAGCGAGCGGGGCATGGACTTCATGGCCAAGCACGGAATAAAGGGCCTGATATTGGGCACTCATTCGGATTACGTGGACGAGTACCTGCACAAGTTCCAAGAGGCCAACGCCAAGTACGGACGGGACCTCCCTTTGGGAGGAAACATAGGCATCGGATTGTGGGCCTACGTGGACGACACGGTGGCCAAGGCCGAGAAAGCCTTGGAGCCCTTCTTTGAAGAGCACGTCAAGTTCGCCGCTCCGCTGGGCATGCTCCGCTACACCGAAGAGCAGATGAAGGAGATCGGCCCCGGCGGCGTGGCCCGGCACATCGCGGCGGGCGCCGACTTCCGCGAGGTGTTGGACAAGCGCGCCTGGTTCGCCGGAAACCCCGAGACCACCATCGCCTACATCAAGGAGATTGAAGAGAAGTACCCCGGCGTGGAGCAGGTGATGATTGGCTTCCCCATGGGCGAGACCAAGGCCCAGTTCAAGGAACAGTTGACCCGCTTCGCCAAGGAGGTCATCCCCGCCTTCAAACCCCAGGTGGTAACCGCCTAGGCGCCATTTTACCGGCGATGGCCCGTAGGGGCACGGCAATGCCGTGCCCCTACTTTTGTGCCGGCAGCCCAATTGGGCTACACTTTCTGCGGATTCGCCAAACGCGATACCAGAGGTGTAAGTTGCTTTTTCCAACCGAGGAAACCGACCGGCTATTGGCAAATCTAAAAAACGGAAAGCCCTCGCTCTGCGCCTACGTGTTCAGCCACCCCAACATGGTGGAGGTGGCCGGCATAGCGGGCATTGACTGCTTCATGGCCGACATGATGTTCACCGCCCACGACTGGGACAACATCGCCCATCTGGTCCGCGCCGCCCGGGGCACCGGCATCTCTCCCATGATCCGGGTGCAGGCCTATCCCTGGGCCGAAGGAACCGACCGGCGCACGGTTTCCGACGCGGCGCGGGCCCTGGCCCTGGGAGCCACCGCAGTCACGGTGTCCGTCGGGTCCAAGGAAGAGGTGCGGGACCTGATGGGGTTGCGTGACGACTGGCACCGCCAGATTCACCTGCGCCGGTTCTGGACGGCCGAGGAATTTCCCGAATACGCCGCCAAGACCCGCGAAGGGACGCTCATCGTGCCCACCGTGGAGAGCGAAGGAGCCCTGAACGACCTGGACGAGATCCTGGCCATAGAGGGGATACAACTGGTCTGGCTGGCGGCTGGAGACGTGACCAAGATTCTAGGGGTGCCGTTCAAGTACGAGGACCCCAAGGTGATGCGGCTGCTTGAAGGGGCGGTCAAGACCGCCGAGAGCCACGGGGCGTCCATCATGTACAACATGGGACTGGACTCGCCCGACTTCGACTCCATGGCCGCCTCCGCCAAGCGCCTGTTCGACTTGGGCGTGCTGGTGGTGGGCCTGGGGGCGATGGAGTGGCACATGCAGATGGCCCTGGAGCACATCCGCAAGAATTCTATTGGATAGTTACGGCGGATAGTTAGGGCGGCTAGTTGCTGTAGAGCCAAGCGGGAATGGGACGCCGGCCCTCGCCGGCGCCTCGGGCCAGAGAGTCTTTCAGCACGCCGTACTTGGACCGGAAGGGCCTCACCCGGTTGGGCTTTGCGGTGCGGCCCAGCGCAACCAAAAACATCAGACTCTTTCCGGCGGCTTGGGGTGAGAAAAAGGCGGTCACGGCATCATCGAAAAAGGTCATGCCGGTGGCTCCTAATCCCAAGGAATGGGCGCAGAGGTACATCTTTCCCCCCATGACGCCGGCCTCCAATTGGGCGGCCCGGTATCCGCGGTTGCCCAGCCGGCTCAGCCCCCGTTCCAGGTCCGCCAGGAAGAAGACCACGGCGCTGGCGTCCGCAGCCAGGGCTTGCTCGAAGCACAGGTGGCCGGCCTCCTCCCTGAACTCTCCTTCCTGTAAGAGCTCCAACTCCCCGTGCTCCCCGTGCTCCCCGTGCTCCCCGGATACCCCGGACTCCCGGGAATAGTAATAGGCGCCCGGCGTCAGGCCGTCCACGGCGTTCACAATCAGGTATGGTTCGGCCAGTCCGCCACCAAAGTCGGCCGGTATCCTTGTCGAGGATGCCGCCAGCAGGGCCGAAAGCTGTTCCAAGGATATGGACTCCCTGGCGAACCTCCGGGTTGAGCCCCGTTGCGCGATAACCTCTCCCAGGGAAGCGGACCCGATGTCTGGGGGGGCCGCTCTTTTCGTCCCGACAGCCGAGGCCTGACCCCGCCATTCTGACACCTCTTGCGCCGAGTTCAGGCAGGCCTCGGCGTGAAGCAAGGCCGACTCCGGGTATGGGATGGTTTCGCTGAAGCCCAAGTCGCCTGGGTCTATTGGACTAAGGGGATTCGGTCCGGCAGGCTGCGAATCCCTAGCTACTCCCAGGGCCACAAGGCAAGTGCTGGCCTCTTGCTCTGAGTCCACACCCAGTATCCGGTCCACCTCCCAGTCGATAAATCCGGTCAACACCCGGGCCGGCTGCCCCAGGGAGTTGGCGGTGGCCAGCAGGTTGGACAGCACCGTGCCGTTGTCCCAGAAACAATATCGGTATCCCCGGGCCCGGTACTTCCAGGCGCTGCGCCAGAAGACCGCCGTGCTGACAAAAATGGCCGGGACCGATGCCAGGGAGTCGTCGGCGGCAGCGGCTGCAAGGTTCCCCCGGAAGTCGCCTGATCTAAGCTGGGTGAGGGCATTGCTGGCGGGAGCATAGTGGTAAACCCCGGCTGGCAGTCCCGGCAGGTCGCCGCAGACCAGATAGAGTTCGATGGGGTAGAGCGCCCCGGCTGAGGCGGCGGCCCGGTAATGGACCTCGCCCGCGGAAGTCAGAACCGTCTTTCGGATTAGGCCGGCGGAGTAGTGGAGCAATTGGGCAACCCCCCGCAGGTCCAGGGGACCGGACGCGGCTGAGGCTGGGCCGGAGACTGCCTTGAGTGCGGACATCTCAGGCGGCTCTGCCTGGGGAAGTGGGGTTTGAGTCAGGCCAGAATAGGACTTGTAGAGCGGCGGTTTCGTCAGCAGATTGATGTAACTCAGCTTGGTGGCGTGGTGAAACGCCCAAGCAGCTTGCTTATCGCCGTTGGCCAAGACCGCCTCCCTAGTCTAGGTGTCTAGATGGTGCCCTTGAACACTGGAGTTCGTTTCTCGACGAAGGAGCGGGCGGCCTCGGAGTGGTCGGGATGGCGGGAGCTTCGCTCTTCCAAAGACAGGCCCATGTCCAAGGCCAGGTTCAGGTCGTTCCACACCTTCTTGTTGATGGCGTGTTTGGTGCCTCTGATGGCCAATGCCGGCCCGTTGGCCAGCCGGCGGGCTAGGTCCATGGCCGCCTCCATCAACTGGTCGTGAGGGACCACCTTATTGACCAAGCCGATGCGCTCGGCTTCGGCGGCGTCGATGATGTCGCCGGTCATCAGCAGTTCTTTGGCCTTGGCCACACCCACTAACAGGGGCCAGATAACGGCACCGCCGTCGCCCGCCACCAGCCCGGCCTTCACGTGAGTGTCGCCGATGCGGGCTTGGTCCGAGGCGTAGATGATGTCGCAGAACAGGGCGATGGTCGCGCCAAGCCCGACAGCCACGCCGTTCAGGGCGCAGACGATGGGCTGCTCCACCCATAGCATGTTATGCAAGATCCGGCGGCCTCCCTGGGATACCGCACCCAGAGGCAGTTGCTGGAGCGCGATCGCGCCGCCGCGCTCGTCCATGGCCCGGACGTCGCCACCGGAGCAGAACCCTCTCCCAGCGCCGGTCACTACCACTGCGCTCACGCTGGGGTCGATGGCCATTTCACCGAAGACCGCTTCCAACTCCCGGTGCATCACTTCGTCGACGGCGTTCAGGCGTTCGGGCCGGTTCAGAGTGATGGTCAGCACCGACTGGTCCTGTTCCACCAGCAGGGTCTCGTACTTGTAATCTGGCATCTTCGGCCTCCGATATTCTCTTCTCATGGTCCGCCGCCCCCATCCTAACCTTGGTCCTTAAGGGGGAAGGAACTCTTTGCCCGCGGTGTCGAATCAATGCGTGGCTGGCGTGCGTCCTTCGATGGGCTCAGGATGAGCGGCAAGTGTCAAATCTTTTGTTCGATGAATCGTTCAACTTAAAATCAACCGTTCGTGGTGAGCTCGTCGAACCACCACCGGCCCTACGCCGTATCCAACGCAAAGGTGCGGTCGCAAAGGTGCGGTTGATGCGGGCCATCATCTCGTAATAGCACGCCGTAAACGCCAGACCAACGGCTCCCTCATCTCCGGCCAGGTGGGTTACGGCCTGCCAGGTCGAGTCGCGCATCTGGTCCCGGATTACCTCCAACGCGAAGTGCACCCATATACCTTCTTTCGGCAGCAGCCCGCGCGGCGCGGTCCCGGCAGCGATACCATCGATGACCGCGTCGCTGACGCCGGCTTCACGCGCCAACGGTACAAAGGAATCCCAGAGGGCGCTGCTATTCCGCTCATGAGCCACGGTCAGGGTTACCCAAGGTTCCAGACCAATTCGACCGACGAGTTCGTGGAGGTCGGCCAACCCGGATGCTACTTGAGAGTTGGCGAATAAAGCCTGGAAGGTGGCCGCCAAGCCCGACTCGGCCTTGGTAACTCTTTCATACTTGATTTGCATCTCGGGCGAAAATTTTGTTTTCAGCGAGGGTGGCAGGCGTGACATATACGGTCCTTTGGCGGTTCTTGCATCAACCGGAGCTTGTTCCACCGAAACTCATTCCAAGAAAGGCCTTGCCTCGGGATCAACCGTAACGTTCCGGGCGCCAAAAAGCTCCCAAGGGCTGAAGGACTCCACGAACGCCTTGGCATCCTCAACTGTGTCGAATCCCTTTCGTGAGCGCTCCGGCTCATACCCCATAGTTCTTGCGTAGGCGTCGATGCCGCGCTTGTTCTCCCTATACCCTCCGATGATTTCCTCGAGCCCGGCAGTATCGTCAACGACCAGATTTTGTCCCCTTTTCACAATTCTCCAATAGACACTCATTAGTACTTACTATCCTTTCGGGAATTTCAAATATTGAGCCTTCCCGTTAATCTTTTCTTGGTCCACCGGCTAACCGTTCATGTTGAGCCTGTCTTCGTCGTAAAGTTTGACCTAGTCGAAGCAGGGCGGGTCAGAGACCGGCCCCTACCCTCATCAACCAAAATCCGGTGATCGAAACGTCCCCCGCTCAGCCCGCTCATGGTGAGCTTGTCGAACCACCGCCCATGGACACGACCTCGTCGAATTGTTCTTTCGTCGCTGGTTGGATGGAGAGCCGCATCCCCTTCCGGATCAGCAGCATGTCCTTCAGTTTGGGGTTGGCTTTGACTTCGTCCAGGGTTACGGGCCGGGCCAAGGCGCGTTCCCCCTTGATGTCGACCATGGACCAGATTGGGTTTTCCTGGGTTGCCTTGGGGTCGTAGTGATCGTCGTTGGGGTCCAGACCGTGGAAGTCGGGATACCCTTCTCGCACGACGCTGGCGATGCCCACCACTGCCATTGGTTTGACGGCGCTGTGGTAGAAGAGGATCCTGTCACCCACCTTCATGTCGTCGCGCATGTAGTTCCGGGCCTGGTAGTTCCGGACGCCGTCCCACTCGGCCCACCCATCCGGCTCGTTCATCAGGTCGGTGAAGGAATAGGCGTTGGGCTCGGACTTGAAGAGCCAGTAACGTTTCTCGGCCATTCTCCCTCCTGATAGGTAGCTGTCAGCCCCGATGGAATCGGGACGGTCAGCAGCCAGCTCTGATTGCTGATTGCGGATAGCTCGTTCAGCGTAGCTTTATTCCCGCCGCCTCCCGGTCAAAACAGCCTTCAATCAGGTCTTCGCGCTCTTGGCGGAGGACGTCTTTCCGGACCCGCAGGCTGGGTGTCCGGGGCAGCTCGTCCCGGATCTCCCAGTACCGGGGGACCTTGAAATAGGCCAGATTCTCGGCGCACCAATAGACCAGTTCTTCCGGGTCCAGCGTTGCCCCTTCCCTGGGCGTGACGTAGGCCTTGACCTCGTCCTCGCCCAGCTCCGAGGGCACGGCCAAAACCGCGCAGTCCAGCACGTTGGGATTGCGCTTGATGACGTTCTCCACCTCCTGGGAGGAGATGTTCTCCCCCCGGCGGCGGATGATGTCTTTCTTCCGGTCCACGAAGTAAAGGAACCCGTCGGCATCCACCCAGCCTAGGTCTCCGGTGTAGAGCCAACCGTCCCGCAGAGTTTCGGTGTTCTGCTCGTCGTTGCGCCAATAGCCGGGCATGATGGCCGGGTTGTTGATTGTAATCTCACCCACCGTGTCCACGCCCAAGGGTTCGCCGGTCACCTGGTCGGCGATGCGTACCTGGTTCTCGAACCCCTCCGACGGGTGCTGGCGCGGCGCCCCTGAAGACCCGGCGCGCCGGTCTTCTCCGATGCGCTCGATGGTGCCGAAGCAGGTCTCGGTCATGCCGAAGCCGACGATTATGTCCGTGGCGAACCGTTCTTGGAACTCGTCTAGAAACTCTGGCGAGAAGGACGGCGAGCCGTAGAACAGCCGGACTGTGTTGTCCTTGTCGTCGGGCGACGGAGGGTTCTTGGCCAGTACCGGCATCATCATGCCGATGAAGTTCACCACGGTGGCCTTGGCTTCCCGCACCTGGCCCCAGAACCGGGACGCGCTGAAGCGGTCGACCACCACCAGGGTACCGCCGGCGGCCAGGGCCCCCATGGTGGAGTAGTACTGGATGTTGGCGTGGTAATAGGGCAGGCAGGTGAAGAGCCGGTCATCGGAAGTGGCCTGGGTCCAGTGGGCGAACCCCTGCCCGGCGGCAACATACATCATGTGGGTCACCTGGACCCCCTTGGGATTGCCGGTGGTGCCGGAGGTGTAGACCAGCATGGAGATGTCTTGGGGCGAAACTTCGGGCAGGGACTCCAGAGGCTGGGCCTTGGCATGGGCTTCGCCGAAGTCGGTCCATGGTTGGAGGCGGAGGTTCGAACCCTCTGTCCCCCTGAGCAGCTTGACCGTGACACTGGAAGCCAAGTCTGCGGCCGCCCCGGCCACTTCACAGAGCGATGAATCGCTGACCAGGCCTTTAGCCTCGGCATTGTTCAATATGAAGGCCATCTCGTCCCGTTTGTAGGCGGTGTTGACCGGAACGCCGATGGCCCCGATGAGGGACAGGCCGAACCAAGAGTATACGTATTCGATGCAGTTGGGCAGGAACAGACACACCCGGTCGCCCTTCGCGATGCCCAGACCGTCGAACATGGCGGCGGCCTTCAAGACGCCGTCATAGAATTCCTGGTAGGTCTGGCTCTGACCACCGGTCTCGATGAAGGTCTTACCGGGATCCCGGGCCACGACCTGCTCTAGGAACTGGCCCAGGGACATTTCCCAAGCCTTGTTGGTGTCTGTCGGCATAGACTGGACTACCCCGTGAATCTGTGGTGTTGATGGCCCGCTGGCTAGGTCGCCGGGCGAACTCAAACTACCATGTGGGGCATGGCGGGTCAATGGGCCTCGAATCAAGCGGCGGCGGCGAAGTTGACACTCCAATTAGCCGGCCCCGTATAATGCCGATTATGCCTGAGACAAACCCGCCGGCGCCACCGGTGTCCGTCGACCCCAACCGGCTCAAGCTGACCAACGACGACGCATCTAAAGGGCCGCTAGGCGGAACCCTCATCGGATTCCAGTGCAACGAGTGCGGCACATCGGTGTTCGGTCCCGCTATCTTCTGCCAGTCGTGCACGTCCTCGGACCTGGAGCCGGTGGACCTTGGGGGCAAGGGCACCCTTTTCAGCTTCACCATAGTGAGGATCCCGCCCGCGGGCTGGCCCGGCCCGGTGCCCTACGTGTTGGGCCAGGTGGAACTGCCCCAGGGGCCGCAGGTGCTGGCGGAAGTCATCGACTGCGAACATGACGACCTCATGATAGGAATGGCGGTGGAGATGACCATCCAAGCCGTTCCGGCCGAGAACGGCGGACCGGACAAAGCCGTCTACAAGTGGCGCCCGGCTTGATCGGCCCGCGTAGCCAAGGGAAGGTCCTGTAATCAAGATAAAACCGTTCTGGTGTACCATTGTTGTTGGCTAGGCACACCAGAACGATGAGGTATCGACATGGATCCCCAGACCATAGAGCATGAGGCGCTTGGCCTGTCACCAGATGATCGGGCCAAACTCGCCCAAAAGCTTCTTCTGAGTCTCGACGTTCTTTCGGAAGATGAATCAGGACAAACGTGGTTAATCGAGGCCGACCGTCGGGCCCGTGAGCTTGACCGTGGGGATGTTCAGCCCATATCTGCGGATGAGGTCCGAAGGAAAGCAAAAGATCTGTTACGGTGATCTACCAGTTTCACCCGGAAGCAGAGGCGGAGCATCTTGAAACCATCGCTTACTACGAGACTCGACAAGCCGGACTAGCCGCGTCCTACCTCGCTGAGTTCGAATCAATCTTGGAGTTGGTTTGCAAAGCGCCAAGCCGGTATCCAATCGAGCACAACCCGGACATCCGCCGCATTACGTTAAGGCGGTTTCCATTCACGGTTCTCTTCCGTGAATCCGGGGGTGCGGTTCAAGTCTTGGCGGTTGCTCACCACCGTCGTCGGCCGTCTTATTGGCTCGGCAGATTCTAGCAACGGCCCAAGCCTATCAATGGTGGTAATTCCTTGACTCAGATAAGACCGGGCCGGGAAGTTATGGTGGTGGGAGTGGGCCTGCACCCCTTCGGCCGTTTCCCTGAAAATGACCTCAGCACCCTGGCCGTGGAGGCGGTGGTGCCGGCCCTGCAGGACGCCGGGGTCAAGTGGAAGGACATACCCATCGCCTACTTCGGCCACGTCTATTACCAGGGCATGTCGGTGGGCGAGACCACCTTGTCCAAACTGGGCCTGACCGGGGTGCCCATCATTAACGTGGAGAACGCCTGCTCCAGCGGCTCGACAGCATTTTGGCAGGCCTATTGGAGCATCACCACCGGTTTATATGACCTGGCCCTGGCCTTTGGCGCGGAGAAGGTCCCCCGGGGGCCGGTGACGGTGACCGCCGAGGACAGCCCGGATCGGTACATCGGCGGCGACCACATGATGGCCGGGTATGCCCTGCGGGGCAGGCGCTACATGGAGGAGACCGGCGCTCCGGCCACGGCCCTGGCCCAAGTGTCGGTGAAGGCCCGGCAGAACGCCGCCCTCAACCCATTCGCCCACCGCAAGGAGACCTACACCCTGGAAGAGGTGCTGGGTTCGCGGATGGTGGCCGACCCGCTGACCTTGTTCCAGTGCTGCCCCACCAGCGAGGGCGGCGCGGCGGCGGTGCTGTGCGCCCGCGATTCTCTTCCTATGTATGGCATCGACGAGAGCCGGGCGGTGTCCATCGCCGCGGCGGTGTTGACCTCCGGCGAATACAACGGACGGGGCGCCGATCACTCGGCGTTCAGCCCCTACCGCACCGAGCCGGCGGCGCTACAAGCCTACGAGATGAGCGGCCTGGGCCCGGAAGACGTTGACTTGGTACAGGTCCACGACGCGGCCACCATCGGCGAGTTGCAGCAGATCGAGGCCCTGCATCTGTTCCCCTTCGGCGAGGCCTGGCAGGGCACCGTGGAGGGGCGGACGGCGCTCACCGGCGACATTCCGGTGAACACCGACGGCGGACTGCTGGCCATGGGCCATCCCTTCGGGGCCTCGGGCATCCGCATGATTCACGAGACGGTGACCCAACTGCGCGGCGAGGCCGGCCCCAGGCAGGTGCCCAACGCCAGGGTCGGCGTGGCCCAATGCTCCGGCGCCGGCGACGTCACCACGGTCCATATCCTGAAGCGGAGCTGACAGCTATCAGCCGTCAGCTTTTGGGGAAGACTTGACGATTGATAACTCGGTGCCGGAATTCCAAAAGGGGGAATGAAAAGGCTTCGGCCACCAGCAGTCATACTCGGGGAAAGGCCTGACTGCTGACCGCTGAAAGCTGACAGCTACCGTGCCCTCTTACCTTGTGTTGGCCGCCATGAAAGGCCGGTTTGTCTCGGAACAGGGGCACACCTACGACAACTTCCAGATGATGGGCTACTCGGACGGCGCCGACCCCTTGGCCGCCGTCACCGCCTTCTTCGACCAGTCCCCCTACCCCATCCAGTGGGGAGACGTGGAGTACCTCTGGGCCGAGCGCCTGGCCGACGACCCCAACAACGCCCACCACGGCGACTACGAGCGGGTTTACGTGGAGACGTTGCGGGCCAGGTGGGACGGTGGTGGGGAGGGGAACCGAAAAGAGTCTTGATAGCAAAAACCTAGGAGAACAGGGTTCAATTCCTCGTATTTCCGCAGGCTGGCAGACAGACTTGATAGGGTGAAACGAATTGTCCAACCAAGAGGATGGCCTACAACTTTATAAAGACCTCAACGACCGCATTCTTAATCAGCTGAGTGAGGTGGACCCGGAAATTCGGACAGGTGGTTAAGTGAGAGTTCTGCTCCTAAAATAGCCACAGCTGTTGCTGTGAGGGAGGAGTGGGACATGTCAAAAGAGCGGAGGAAGCACAGCCCAACATTCAAGGCCAAGGTGGCCCTGGAAGCGGTGAAGGGTGAAGAGACGGTGGCCCAACTGGCCGCCCGCTACGAGGTCCATCCCGGGCAGATCCAGGCCTGGAAGAAGTCCTTGTTGGAAGGAGCGGTCGGCGTCTTTGGTGGGAACCAAGACAAACGCCAGAAGAGCGATGCGGTCCTTGTTGCCCGGCTCTATCAGCAGATCGGCCAACTGAAGGTTGAGCGGGATTTCTTGGCGGAGAGGCTCGGTCCATGAGCCGGGAGCGGCGGCGGGAGATGGTGGACCGGCGGCACCCAGCCTTGTCCACAGTGAGACAGTGCGCCTTACTGAGCATCAGCAGGTCCAGCCTAAACTACCGGCGCAAGGGGACTTGCTTGGAGAACCTGACCGTGATGAAGGCGATGGACCACCAGTACCTAAGTACCCCCTTCTACGGGTCGCGGCGCATGAGGGTCTGGCTGGGCACTCAAGGTCACAGGGTGAACCGGAAGCGGGTCCAGCGTCTGATGCGGACCATGGGACTACGTGCCATCTACCGGTGGCCCCGGACCAGCAAGCCGGGGCTATATCCCTACCTCCTGAGCGGCATGGAGATCACCAGACCAAATCAGGTGTGGGCCGCCGACATCACCTACATCCCCATGGCCAAGGGTTTCTTATACCTGGTGGCCATCATGGATTGGTACACGCGGTACGTGGTGGCCTGGCGTCTTTCCAACACCTTGGATGCTGATTTCTGTGTCGAGACATTGGAGGAAGCGCTTGGCAAGGGGAAGCCAGAGGTCTTCAACACCGACCAGGGCAGCCAGTTCACCGGCGAAGCCTTCACCGGTCTCCTAGAGCAGCACGGAGTGAGAATCAGCATGGACGGGAAGGGACGCTACACCGACAACATCTTGTTGGAGCGGCTGTGGCGCACGGTTAAGTACGAGGAGGTCTACCTGAAAGCCTACTCCAACGGGCGAGAAGCCAAGGCCGGGCTTGACGCATACTTCAGCTTCTACAACAACCAAAGACCCCACCAGGCCTTGGGCTACCGGACACCGGCTGAGGTGTTCAAAGGAGACTTGGCGCCATCAGATGAACGGTCAATCAATGGGAAACGGGCACCGAACGGAGCGTTCTCAGACCTTGGAAAGACGGCGGAACTCTCACTTAGTTTTGCACCAAACCTGTCCAACTAATTGGGTCCACCTCACTGTTCCATCAGCCGCGTCTTGCATTTGGCGATAATACCAAAAAAGGGTCACCATCTCTACGAACCAGTTGGGAGCCCATAGGACACCGCCTAATAAAGAGGCCTTTGTTACATAAAGCCACGGCCATCGAGATTTTCGATCTAATAGTGATGGAAGTTAGGCCAGTTGTGGGGTCATAATGATTACACGGGCCGCTAGGTGAAACCTGACAGTTTACCTACGTCGTCTGCCGCCGATACATCCACGTCGTGGCAGCCAACAGCACCGCCAGCATCACTCCGGCGACCCAGACCCCGGTTAGGATGGTCTCCCATTCCCAGTCTTCAAGGACGATGGCTCGCATGGCCTCCATGACGTAGGTCACCGGGTTGATTTTGACCGTCACTTTGAACCAACCGGTTAGCTGGTCCTCGGGCATGAAGGCGGTGGTCAGGAACATGAATGGGAAGAACAACAACCCGGCCGACTGGGTCGCCTGGGCGTTCTTGGTCTTGAGGGCGATCATTATCCACCGGGCCCCCATCACAAAAAGAACACGATTGCGCCCTTGCCTCAATCGATGCAACATTCGTACCGGAATCGTTGAAGGGTTCAGTAATACTCATCCGGGCGATCGGACGACTCGCTGTGGACCGCTCTTCGAAGTTTCCGCAAAGGCGCTATGAACCACATCCAGCGGGAATTGAGGACTGGCGAGGTCAATCTTGCGAATAGCACCGCAATACTCCCGAGTTCGGTGTATTTTTCAAACCGGACGACACAGCCCTCGCCCGCGTCTTCAAGAGTGATGACGTAGCGGAAAAATGGGCTCCGAAACACTGCTTTGCGTCCTGGCTCAAGTGACTCTACCAACTCGGTTGACAGGTCCAATCTTCCGGTTTGGCCGGTGGGGGCTAGCAGCCAAAGTTTTAATTTATCAATCTCAACGACGAACTCTCACACAAATTCTCGAGGGGCGTTGATATACATGTTTACTGCGCCGATACGCTTTAAGTCTCCATCATCAACAATCATGCAATCCTCGAAATCAATCGGAACGCGCAGACTCAGTCACGCAACTATTTATACCAGTTTATCGGTTGAAACAGAATCAAATCTTTGGCCGCGGGATTTGCTGACCGAGCAAACGAGGGAGCCCTGATGGCGCTGGAGGAGAGACGAGGCCGCCAACAATCCTGATAGCTGACAGCCGTCCACCCCCCTACGCCGTCTGCCTCCGATACATCCACGTCGTGGCAGCCAACAGCACCGCCAGCATCACTCCGGCGATCCAGACCCCGGTGAAAATGGTCCCCCATTCCCAGCCTTCGAGTACGATGGCCCGCATGGCCTCCATGACGTAGGTAACGGGGTTGATTTTGACCGCCACTTTGAACCAACCGGTTAGCTGGTCCTCGGGCATGAAGGCGGTGGTCAGGAATATGAATGGGAAGAACAACAACCCGGCCGACTGTGTCGCCTGGGCGTTCTTGGTCTTTAGGGCAATCATTATCCCCAAACAGGACCACACCAGGCCGAAGAGCACCGCCAAGGCCAGCATGGCCAGTACCCCCAGAACTCCGGCTTGGAAATCGACCCCCAAAGCCAGGGCGAGAAAGACCACAATCAACGCCTGCAATAAAGCCCTGGTGCCGGAGACCATCAGAGTGCCGAAGAGGATGGAGAAACGGTTGATGGGCGCCAGCAGCAGCTTATCGAAGTAACCAGACAGGATGTCCGTCAGCAGGGCAAACCCCGAATCCGTGCCGCTGAAGACCACTACCTGTACGATGATCCAGGCCACCAAGAACGCCTGATAGTCATCGGTGCCGAAACCGCCGAGACTGATGGTCCGCTCAAACATGGCCCCAAATAGGATGAATAGCAGCCCGGAGATGAACAATGGCGCTATGACGTTGGCTGGGACCGCGAGCCAGGTCTTGAGATTTCTCCGGTAGATGAAATAGACCTCTCTCAGCATCGAACTCATTACCCTCTCCTACTCATTACCCTCTCCGGCGCAGGCCCAGCAAGGGTCGGATGGACTGGGCGTATTCGTCCCCTCCTCCTTGGTCCGGCCGGATTGTGCGCCCGGTGTACTTCAAAAAGACATCATCCAAGGTGGGCCGGGAAACGGCCAAGCGGGCGATCTCGATATCGTTCTCAATCATGAGCTTCAGCAGCCTCGGGGCCGAAGCGTCGCCGTCGCTAACATTGACCACTAGTCCGTCTTCATCCAGGGAACTACCGGTGACATAGTTCTCCCCGTCCAGCAGAGACAGCGCCTTCTCGTGCAATTCCTCGCTGGACGACCCAAGGGAGATGCGCACCACGTCGTCGCCCATCTCGTCCTTGAGGGTTTCGGGCGTGCCCTCAGCAACAATCAAGCCGTCGTCGATTATGGCCAGGCGCTGGCATAACTGGTCCGCTTCCTCCATCATCTGCGTCGTCAGCAAGATAGTGGTCCCCTGGCTGTGAAGTTCGTTCAGATGGTCCCAGATGGCCAGGCGGCTCTGGGGGTCGAGGCCCGTGGTCGGCTCGTCCAGAAAGAGTATCTCCGGGCGGTGCACCAAGGCCCCGGCCAGATCGACGCGGCGGCGCATCCCCCCAGAATAGTTCCCCACTTTCCGGTTGGCCACGTCGGTCAGGCCCACCAGTTCTAGCAGCTCTTCGGCCCGGACCTGGGCATCCTTGCGGCCCAGTTTATACAGCAAGCCCTGCATCACCAGAAAGTCCATCCCCGAAGATAGGTCGTCCAGGCCCACCTCCTGCATGGCGAACCCAATGGCCTTCCTCACTTCCATGGATGAGGAGGATTCCTCCAGGTCTAAACCAGCCACACTCACCCGCCCCGACGTCTTCTTCAACAGGGTGCTCAGGATCTTGATGGTTGTGCTTTTCCCCGCGCCGTTTGGCCCCAGGAAGCCAAAGAATTCACCCTTGCCCACCGAGAAGTTGATGCCGGAAAGGGCTTTGACTTCGCCCGGGTATACCTTGACCAGGTCTTGGACCTGGATAATATTGTCCTGGCTCACTACCTGGGCGCCTCCTAAAACCGTGTCTGATAAATTACGGTATCCGGTAGATTGACGTTGACCAATACGTTAGCAGATTCAGGTGTGATATTCTCACGCCACCGGCTTGAGATGGAGGGATAGCGAGATGCCCTACGCAGAGATACCCGGCGTGCGGATTCGGTTCACCGATACCGGAGGCAACGGACCTGCGGTGGTCTTTCTCCACGCCGCATCGGGCACCACCGATAGTTGGGTGTACCAGGTGCCGGTGTTCACCGAGGGCGGCTATCGATGTATCGCCTACGACCGGCGGAACTGGGGCCGTTCGGAATCTACATACCCCGCGGGCGTTACGAGGGTACCCGGTTCGGCCAGCGACGACTTGGAAGCGTTCGCAGACCAATTGGGTCTGGGCCGCTTCCATCTGGTGTCGACGGCATTGGGAGGCATCATCGGCCTGGACTACGCCGTGGAATACCCGCAGCGGGTAATCAGCCTGGTGGTTTCCAGCAGCTTCACCGGGGTCCAAGACCCGTCTTACTTGGAGGTCTAGCACCGGCTGCGGCCAACGGAGATTCAAGACCTGCCCATCGTGCTACGTGAGGTGGGGCCGTCTTACCGGGCCATCAACCCGGACGGAACGGCCCGGTGGCTGGAGATTGAGGAAGGGAGCCGTCACCAGATAAGCCCCGAGGCGGCCCAGTCGCCCCGGAGCCCCATGACCTACGCCCGTCTGGCCACCATGAAAACGCCGGTGCTCATGCTGGCGGGAGGAGCAGACCTTCTCTCGCCGCCGGCGATGATGCGGTTGGTGGCGGAGCACATCCCAGGTTGCCGGTTCGAGACCGTCCCCGAAGCCGGGCACGCCGCCTTCTGGGAGCAGCCGGAGGTCTGGAACCGGCTGGTTCTGGAGTTCATTGGAGGGCACGGGCCGTAAGCGTGGTCCGTCGGCGCCTCAGACCCGTAGGGGCACGGCAATGCCGTGCCCCTACGTTCGTCAACCAAATCCAATGGGCGACCGTCTATCCGGCGAAGGAGGTTGTGATTTTATTCCCCAGGGTGGCCTTGTTGAGACTAATTTCAAAGCTATATTGAGACTCAAATTCGGCAATTTCGCGATAAAGTCACAAACTCGAAGGCCGGAATCCAGGAACTCCCGCTGGTCATGACGAGTTCACAGTCGAAGAAAGGTATTTTGGCGCCGCATCTCTGGGTTCCGGCTACCGCCGGAACGACGCTGTGGAGGCCCAGTAAACTAAGAATCCCTAACACAATGAATTTAGCCGTTTGAAACAGATGATGGAAACCGCTACATTAGCAGGACGGTAATGTTTGGGGTAATTATCTCCGCATCGCACGGGACACATTAGAAATTAGCGGGCCGAAGGAGACAGCCATGGTTGAGTCGTCGATATCGCGCACGATGACCTTTGGGGTCGGCAGGTTCGCCATCGTTTTTTTGGTGGCGGCCCTTACCTGGACGGTGGTCCATCAGTTCGAGTATCAGCGTGACGTCGATTACGCGTGGATGCCCGCTCCCGGGTTGGTGATGGCGGTCGTCTGGCCGCTGTCCATCGGCCTTATCGTCGGCGGGTTCCGAGTCATGCGGCGCGCGCCATCGCTGGGCGCCTTCCTGGTGGTGGTAGCCAGTGCCGCCTTCGCGGCGTCCATCTTCTGGGCGATCGTGCCGCCGCTGGTCGCGATAGCCTTATCGGTCTACACGATCAGGCGCGCACGCCGGTTGCAGCAACGAGGCTGACGTCTCTGAGCTGCGCTGTGCGCCGGCACTGGGATGAATGTGCTATTAGGGGTTCTAGTTATCCTTCGCGAAGTCTCTCAAGCGGCCGAAGTCCGACTTGAAACCCTCGGTCAGGGCGCGGCGGTCGGTGCCGTGGAGGATGAACCGGGCGCCCTGGGATATCCAATAGGTGGATAGCTCCGGCGTTTGTTGGTGAACCAGCGTGGCGATGCCATGGGCTTCGGCCGTGTCGATGACCTTCTGGACCGTGTCTTGGTACACCTTTTGGTCGTACTGGTCTGGGATGCCCAGGGATATGCTCATGTCGTTGGGTCCGACGAAGATGCCGTCGATGCCCAGCACCTGCAGCATGTTTTCCAGGTTCTCGACCGCAGCCACGCTCTCGATGCCGATGATGGCGATGCTGTTCTTGTTGTGAGCTTCCAAGTAGGCCTTGGTGTCGTCGCTGACGTGTTCCCCCGAATTCATCACCCGGTCAAGGGCCTCGCCCTTGAGGGGACGCCACTTGGCCGCAGCCACCACCTCTTTCACTTGCTCCACGGTCTCGCAGTAGGGCGCCAGCACGCCCTGGGCCCCGGCGTCCATGGCCATGGTGACGTAATGGGAGTCGGGGATGGGTATGCGGACGATAGGGACTACTCCGCTGGTGTTCCACATAATCAAGAAATCGCCCAACTCTCCGCGGCTCCGGTAATTGTGCTCGGTGTCGATGACCACGTAGTCCAAACCCACACCGTCCAGGATGGGTATCCACTTGGGGTTTCTGGCGATGGAAATCATGGTGCCGAACACCCGGCCACCGGATTTTAACGTCGCTTTTAGTTCTGCTCCGTTCATCTTTTTCCTCCTCCTAGACCCGTAGGGGCACGGCAATGCCGTGCCCCTACGGGTTCCAAATCTGCCCTGATTTACTGGTTGGGGTTCATTACGCTCTGGCAGAGGCGGGCGGTGGCCAACAGGTCGGGCACCACCACGTACTCGTTCACGGTGTGCATCTCGTTGGTGGACATCCCCACCACGATGCAGTCGATGCCGTTCAGCCGCATGGCATTGGCGTCGGTGCCGCCGCCCGAGGGCCGGATGTCCGGCGCCAGCTTCATGTTCTTCAGCATGTCAGTGACCATCCTGACCACCGGCTCGTTGGGGTCCAGCGTGTACATCTGGAACATCATTTCCAATTCTTCTTTGATGGTGGCCTCTTGGTACTTGGCCCTGGCCTTGTTCAGCACTTCCATCACCTGCAACTCCAGCAGGTCCACAGTCTCGGTGTTCCGGCTGCGGAACTCGCCACCGAAGGTAACTTCCACCGGCACGGCGTTGCGCACGGTGCCGCCGGAGATTAGTCCCACGTTGAAGGTGGACTCCTCGTCGAGCCGCCCATTGGGCAATTCGTTGATAATCTCGGTGGCGATGCGGATGGCGGAGAGCCCCTTCTCCGGTTCCACCCCGGCGTGGGCGCCACGGCCCGTCACCGTAACGTCGAACTTCATATAGGTTGGGCTGGCGCCCGTGATGGTGTTTACCGGGCCGTTGCCGTCGAAGACGACGGCTTCTTTGCAGTGGATCATAGAGTAGTCCAGGTTGGACGCGCCCACCAAGCCAATCTCCTCGCCCCTGGTGAAGACCACTTGAACGGGCCGGCGGGGCGAGTCGTCTTCCTTTGCCGACTGAAGGGCTTCCATGATGGCGGCCACCCCGGCTTTGCAGTCGCCGCCCAGGATAGTGGTGCCGTCGGACCGGATTATGTCGCCGTCCACCTGGGGCTTGATGCTCCTTCCCGGTTCCACGGTGTCCATGTGGGCCGAAAGCATCAGCGGGTTGTCTCCGTCCTCGGAGGCGATGAGGTTCCCGTGGGCGTCCCTGGCAACGCTGAAGCCCAGCGCGGTCAGGCGGTCAGTCAGGTGCCTCGCCACGTCCTCTTCTTCATCGGACGGGCTGTCAATCTTCACCAGCTCACAGAATGCATTGACCAAGCGTTCCTGGTTTATCATCCGTTCCCTCTGTTCCCGCTTCTATGTGGTGGCCCGTGATGGCCCGTTTTAGGCTCCGGGTATTATACCTTATGTCCCCCTCGGCAGGTTCAATCGCAGGCTCAAATGCAGGTCAAATCACGGCGACAAGGCAATAAGGACCAGCCCGCCTACTATGAAGCTGGACCCAAGCAAGCGCCCTCCGCCGAAGGACTCTTTCAACAGGTAGACGCCCATCAGCACGCCGATGACGATGCCGACTTCCCGGGCCGGGGTAACATAGCTGACCCGTGAGAGGGAAAACGCGGTCAGGACCATGCCGTAGGCGGCAAAGGTCAAAAGCCCCGCCAAGATGATGGGCTTGGCGTTCACCCGCCATTCTTGGGCCATCGCCGCTGCGCCTTTGTTGGTTAGGATGTAGGGGGTTAGCCCAACCGCGGAGCCTATGGTCATAAAATACATGTACAGGAAGGGTTGGATGTGGCCCACGCCTTCCTTGTCCACTATGGCGTAGCTGGCGATAATCAGGCCGGTCAATACAGCGTAGCCCATGCCCGCCGTTTTGAGAAACAACAATGGGCGGCGAAACACTTGATGAAAATTACCCCGCCATGAGATGGTGTATATCCCGCCGACAATGCCGCCGATGCCGATGACTGCGGGAAGGGCGATCTCTTCGCCGAGGAAGACCACCGCCAATACCGGCACCAACATCGGTCCGATTCCCCGCGCCACCGGGTACACCAGGGACAAGTCTCCACTGGCGTACCCGCGTCCCAGCAAGACGAAATAGACGATGTGCAGACCGATGGTGGCCGCTACGAACCAGAGTCCGGGAAATCCAACGGGGTAGAACCAGGCCAACGCCACCCCCAGCGGGGCCAGCAGCACCGTGGCCACAACCAACAGGCACCAGGCGAAAACCTCGGGGGCGCCGGCCCGCTTTAGCAGCAGGTTCCATGATGAATGGGCGACCGCGGACAGCAGCACCAGGAGCAGGGACAGGGCGGTCATGGGCCGGAGTATAGCACCGGGCTCGGCAAGAGCCTTTCATTTCCCGATGCAAGAAATCTCGCGGAGTCGGGTGTGGTAGTTAGTTATCAGAAACAGTTGGCGGCCCTCACCGAGGAGATTGTCGCCTGCCGCCTGTGTCCCCGTCTGGTGAACTGGCGGGAGGAGATTGGCGGCCAGAAACGGGCCGCTTACCGCGACTGGGACTACTGGGCCAAACCGGTCCCCAGCTTCGGCGACCCGGAGGCGCCCTTGGTATTGCTGGGCCTGGCTCCGGCGGCCCACGGCGGCAATAGAACGGGCCGGGTTTTCACCGGCGACCCCTCGGCCTCGTTCTTGACCGCCGCCATGCACCAAGCCGGGATTGCCAACCAACCCAACTCAGACCACCGGGACGACGGGCTGGCCCTTACCGGGGCCTACGTCTGCGCGGCGGTGCGGTGCGTGCCTCCCGGTGACCGGCCCACCCCCGAGGAACAGAGCACCTGCCTGTCCTACTTGGTCCGGGAGCTCAAGCTGCTGCCCAACCTGAAGGTCATCATGGCGCTGGGCCACATCGCCTTTCGGGCCGCATTGCAAACATTGAGCGAAATGGCCGGAGAAAGGCAGCGGGGCAAGTTCAGGCACGGAGAGGTGTACCGATTCGGGCCGTCGTTACCCATGATGGTCGCCTCGTACCACCCCAGTCCCCGCAACACCAACACCGGTGTGCTGTCCATGGACGCTCTGGTGAAGGTTCTAAATCAGGCGAAGGAACTGAGCCGGAGTTAGCCGTCGCATGAGAGATCGATCCGGCATGTCCCCTGCCCTGGTAACCGTTTGGTTCGATTACACCTGCCCCCACTCCTATCTCGGGCTGGGGCGCATTGAAGAATTGGCGTCCGGCCTACAATTTGAAATCGACCGCAGGCCTTTCCTCATGCGGCCCAATTCCATCAGCGAAGGCTATTTCCAAAGGGATATGGAGGATGGGGAACAGGGCCGGATTGGAAGGAGGCAACCCCTCTACAAGCCCGGCGAGGGAATCGGGACTGAACCAGCCTCCAACCGGTCTTTAAACACCCTTCCCGTCCATGCGGCAACGGCCTACGCCAAGGAGAAAGGTCTGGACGGCCAATTATTCTTCGCGGCATCAAAAATGTACTGGGAACAGGGAGTGGACCTGGGCAACCGGTACACCCTGCGCAGAATCACCGAGTCCGTGGGTTTGGACTGGAACGACATGTGGTCCAAGCTGGAGTCCGGCGGCTACCACGATCTGGTGATTACTCAATACGAAGAGGCTAAAGACACTGGCGTCGTCCAAGCGCCTTCATTCCGAATAGGCGGAAAGCTGCACTCCGGACCCATAGACGCAGAGGAACTCGGGGAGACGGTCAAGGCGGCGATTCAGGCGGCCAAATGACCGGTCCTGAGTCCCGGGTAGATCTAAAAGAAGTTGCTCAAATTCTTGGCCAGCAGGACCGTCCGGTCCGTAGGGGGCGTAAGTGTTTTCCGCCAAAAAATGGCACGCCTGGACCTATTGTGTTGCTCATAGATAAGTGTTTACTCGGATGGACTGCTCTGGAATTTTTGGCAGCTTGACTTCATCGGTTTCGCTGATGTCAATCCGTAATCCCTGGATCAGGGGGGCTCGATATGCCGCTGGGTGATTTCGTAGCGCCGGGAACGCTCCCAAAGCCACTGTCCATAGGGAGGGCTGGCCGGTTCATATTCGGCGTGGGGGCACTGTTTTACTTCGCATGGGTGGTAATCGAGCGCGAGTCCGTGATCGGCTCCAGCGATATCAATGTGGGTTGGTTGGTTGGCGTCGTCTTCGCCTTTTACTATCTCCCCGACCTGTTCGTGGTGGGGTTATCCCGCCCGTGGGGTAGACGGCCCCAGGTAGCTGTTGTGCTGATTACGATTGTGCTTTTAGCGGTCGACTTCGCCGCATA
Source organism: Dehalococcoidia bacterium (assembly GCA_965237595.1). Taxonomy (GTDB): domain Bacteria; phylum Chloroflexota; class Dehalococcoidia; order Lucifugimonadales; family UBA3495; genus UBA9611. Next base: position 106,718 of record CBDEFY010000006.1, read on the forward strand.
CGGCGCCGGCTGGGCACCACCGCTGAGCTGGGGTGTCTTCATCCTCTCATCCTTTTTCTTCGGCCTGATCGGGATTGCGTTCTTGGTTGCGGCTGCCCTAGCGGTCCCTGGTTGAGAGTTCAATAAGTTGCCCCACGTCGTGGGGCTGATACGGAGACAACCGGCCATGGAGCATCCTTGAAGAGGGCTATTCGCCCCTCTGGATGAGTGGGAGAAAAATAGGGTTAGAGGGTAGTCAGTCCTGGCCCGCTCGGACCGCTGACTCCTAATCTCTGCATAAATGTGAGGATATTCGTTGCTAGACACAGGCTAAGGGACTTAGAATCCGGGGTTGCTGGGTTTTCCGTAATATTCGTCGGGCCTGGAAAGAATATGGAAAGGAGGCCCAAGAAATTTGAGTAGCGCGAACACCGGCCACACATTCACTGCGCGGGTGGCGTATTGGAGCGCCGCACACCGCTGGTTGATTCTGCTTGCCGCCGCCGTGGTGATTGTGCTGGCGTTCCTCTCCATCTTATATATTGGGGCTGAAACCAGGGATGACGATAGCGGTGTGGGGGAGTCCGGCCGGGGGTCGGAATTGCTTGGGGAACGGTTCAACACCCCTCGCTATGCCTCTCGGACCACCAGCTCCTCCAGGCACGAGGGTGTGATATTCAGCAGCCCCTCTCTATGAAGTGAATGATCCTCTATTCAGGGATGCCGTTGACTCGACGATCCAGATAATCCGGGACCTTCCCCAGGTGATGAATGCTGTCAGCTACTACGACACCGAAAATGCCAGTATGTTGGCGGATGATGGGAAGGCCGTGCTGGCTGCGGTTACTCTTCAAAACCCAGAGGACCCGGCAGGCCGCAGCGAGATAGAACCCTTTCTAGAGTCAGTGCGGCAGGCCTCGGACGATGCTGCCGGATTGGAGATTGGCGTTTACAGTTTCCGGTTAATGCAAGACGAGTTGGATGAAATCTTGGAGGAAGACTTCAGCCGCATCCTGGTTATCTCTCTGGTCATCGGTTTAATCATCTTGATATTGGCGTTCCGGGCACTGGTTGCCGCGGTTATTCCGCTGGTGATGGCCATCGGCTCCATCTTCACCGCCATTGGAATCGCGGCCTTGGTCAGCCAGGTCTATCCCCTGGTGGAACTGTATGCGGAAATGATTCTGCTCATGGGCTTGGCCGTCGGCATCGACTATTCCTTGTTCGTCATCAGCCGTTACCGGATGGAGCGTTCGGCGGGAAGAGACAAGATGCAAGCCATCTCCGTGGCCGCCAACACCACCGGAAGGGCAGTCTTCTACGCCGGGGTTACGGTGGTCTTGTCACTGGCCGGGCTGACGCTAACCAGGGATTTCACCTTCATCTCACTGGCCTTGGGAGCAATCATCGTAGTTTTCGTGGCCGTGGTGGCGTCGCTGACGGTCTACAGTCGCTGACGTTGCTGCCAGCTTTGCTCTCATTGATTGGAGACAACGTGAACCGCCTGCGGATACCGCTCTTTGGGCGGGAATCCGATCAGGGCGGGATCAGGGCCGCCGTGACCAGATGGGTCCTAGCCCGGCCGATACCCTTAGCGGGGTTGACCATAGCGGCGCTGGTTGCGCTCACGGTCCCGGTGTATTCCCTCAATCTGGGATTCAATGCCGGCGCCGACGCCATTCCCGACGCCGTCGAAGGTAAACGGGCCCTGGAGTTATTGGAACAACATTTCTCCAGTAGCCTGATCGTCCCCGCGAAGGTCGTCGTGGACGCCCCCGACGTCAACGCCCCGGAAATCCAGTCGGCGGTACGTGGTCTGGTCCAGAGTGTTGAGGGTAATGACGCTTTTCTTGGTCCCTTCGGGACGATTACAAATGTAGAAGGCAACCTGCTCCGGATCAACGTGCCGTTGGCGGGCAACATCGACGATAGTGTGTCGGAAGATGCGGTTAGGCTGCTCCGGGACCGGATAGTGCCGGAGGCTTTTTCCGGTACGAGCGCCCAAGTCTACGTGACCGGAGACACGGCCGAAAGTATAGATTTCAGGGACCGAATGTTTAGCTCCGCGTACTACGTATTTGCTTTTGTCTTGGGGTTGTCCTTCCTCTTGCTGCTGATAATGTTCAGGTCCATCGTGATTCCGTTGAAGGCGCTGGTCCTCAACCTCCTGTCGGTGGGCGCCGTCTACGGAGTTCTGGTAATCGTGTTCCAGTGGGGATGGGGCATCGGCATCTTGGGTTCCGAAGAGACGGGAATAATCGAAACGTGGTTACCCTTGTTCCTTTTCGGTACCCTCTTTGGGCTCTCCATGGACTATCACATGTTGCTGCTTAACCGGATCTAAAGAAGAGTATGACAAGCATGGGGATAATGAGCGGGCCGTCGCCACCGGGATCGGCCTCACCGCCGGACAGATAACCAGCGCGGCGGCGGTTATGGTGGGGGTGTTCGCCGCCTTTGCCACCAGCCGGATATTGGGTCTGCAGCAATTCGGCCTGGGCCTGGCAGTCGCCGTTTTCATCGACGCCACCGTTATTCGGGTAATCCTGCTGCCAGCAAGCATGAAGCTCCTGGGTAAATGGAATTGGTACCTGCCGGGGTGGCTGGAATGGCTTCCCAAAGTTACTCCATTGGACGCCGAACCGTTGGTTGGGCAAGCCCAAGGCGCTCCTGCCACGGGCAACGATTAGTCGGGCAACCCAACCCGGAACAAATGCTCCGCTTGCTCGAATGAAAGCGGGCGAACCTAGGGGCACCAAGAAAACGTGGGCGGCGATCTGCCATTGAACATCGGCAGCGCCGCCTTTGTCATTCCGGCTTTCGCCGGAATCCACCCACCTCGCGCCAGGTCACCTCTGTCGCGCCGTACACACTGAATCTGATTGCGGGCAGAGCGCCGTTTCCCCTGTCCTCGAGGCGGTGACTACAAGGTAGCCACTCCCGGTTCCGGCCTGCGCCGGAACGACGGCGTTGCTACCCAGGGATATTCATTCGAGTAAACTCCGGGATGACTCATGTGGTTCATGCCAATAGTTGTTCCATATTTCCGGATACGAAATTCGAACAAAAGTCCCGACTTTTTCTGGGTATTTGCGCCTTGCGATGTTGCCTACTATTGGGAGGGTGTTAGCGGGTTCGTTGGCAAAACTGTTAGCATTCGACCGTGTGAGGGGTGGTGGTCGGGTATGACCGGGCTTTGGTGGTCTGAGGAAGCTGCAGGCGGTGGAATCGATTTATAAACAGGGAGAGCAATCGCGATGCTAGAAATGAGGACCGTAACCACTGACGAGTTTGTTCAGTGGTGTCGTGCTGAGGCGCGGGCTCATGGCAACCGGTTGGCCGGTGACCCAGAGGTACTGAGGCCGCATTTCGATCTGGACCGCTCCATCGCTGTGTTCGACCAAGGAAATATTGTCGGTGGTGCTCACTCTCACAGGCTTGAGATGTCCATACCTGGGTCTTCGGCGGTGATAGCAGGGGTGGCCAACATTGCCGTACAGCCTACGCATCGGCGGCAAGGGGTGATGACCAGGATGATGCACCATCAGATTAAAGATATCCACGAGCGTGAAGAGCCGTTGGCTGCATTGTTTGCCCGCGAAAGCGTAATCTACGGTAGGTTCGGATATGGTATTGGGTCACTGCACGAGCGATGGATGATTGATCGCCAGTACAACGGATACGCTCGGCCACATGAGAGTCGTGGCCGAATCGTGTTTGTAGACCCAGTAGATATCACTAAAGAGCTTCCCGAGGTTTTCCGGCGGAGCACTATGGACCGCCCAGGCGTGTTCCAGAGGGCGCCTCACCAATGGGAGCGGGATTCCCAAGCACCAGAGCACAGGCAGGGTGGCCCAGGAGGCCTGTTTTACGCTGCCTATGAGGATGGCGGGAGGGTGGACGGCTATGCAACGTACCGTATCAGCGGGACCACCCTGGTCGTGAACGAGTTGATGGCCGCGACTAAAGAGGCGAATACCGCATTGTGGCGGTTTTGCTTTGATACGGACCTCATGGACTCCACCGAAGCGCTTAAACGTCCGTTGGATGACCCTTTGCCGTGGATGTTAGCGGACCCACGGCGGCTGCAGAGGTCGACACGCGATGGAATGTGGCTGCGTCTGATAGATGTAGGCGCCTCCCTAGAGCTCCGGCGTTATATGCGAAGCGACAGTTTGGTGTTGGAAGTACGGGACGAACTATGTCCCTGGAACGAAGGACGGTTCGAATTGGAAGGGTCGGCCGAGGGGGCCACATGCCGTGCCTCGAGTTCATCTCCAGATTTGTTGCTTGCTGTTTCTGTTTTAGCCTCAGCGTACTTGGGGACCGTCAGTTTCACTACGCTTTCACAAGCAGGCTTGGTAGATGAGCGCACTCCAGGGGCGTTGCAACGTGCTGACCGCATGTTCGCGGTCCAGTATCAGCCTTGGACTCCCCACAACTTTTAGTGGCGGAGTGAGCCATCGGTAGCAAGATGTCAAAAGAAAAGACCTCTGGAGTTTTCCAGAGGCCATTTTCATGCCTAAGTTTGGTAGGGCGTAGGGGATTTGAACCCCTGATCTCCGCCTTGAGAGGGCGGTGTCCTGGGCCGCTAGACGAACGCCCCACACATGAAGCGCCGGACCCTTCGGCCCACGAACGGGTCTAGCCCAATCATGCTATCAAACACCGCATTGGTTGTAAATCACAGGTACTAAAAACCCCTGGGAATATCCAGCATATGAAAACCGGCCCAGAGGCCCGGGCCGGTCTTAGTTCCGTACGTTCAGGTTCGATTGTCTGGGTCCGGGCGCCTAGTTCACGATGAAGTCACCGAACATGGTGAAATTGTGGGCCGGGAAGGTGCAGACGAACTCCCCGCCGATTGCTGGATGGGACACTAGGAGAGTGGTTCAGGTCCCCGCCAACGGCGCGGTGAAGGTGGCCTGGGTACTCTCTCCGGGGCCGATGAGGACGGTCGATCCCAGCACCCGGGAGTCGTTCACCGGTATCCAGTTGTTATCGGGGCCGGCGGCCGTGCCGTCGGTGGCGACGGCGTCTTTGGTGCCCGCCGGGACCAACACCCAGTTATGGGAGTTGACGGTGGATGAGTTATTGAAGTTCACCACAACCTCTGCCCCCGCCGAAGCAGACATGCTGTTTACGTTGAACTCCAGGGCTTCGCCGTTCACGTCGATGTCGATTAGAGTCGGTCCTTCAGGCGTCGCTGCAGGACTGGTGGCTGGAGGGCTAGTTGGAGGAACCGTCGTAGGCGCGGTCGGCGGCTCGGTGGCTCGGTCTCCTGCGGGCACCGTGTTGGGCGGCGCAGGAGTTGCCGTGGCATTGGGGTCGGCCTCGTCGCCGCCGCAGGCGACAGCCAAGAGCATAATTGCGCCCATAATAGCGAAGATTATTACGAGTGGCTTTCTCACCGATCGGCCTCCGTTTTTACCGGATAACTGGTTTGTTATTTTTATCACAATCCGTGCGTGGTGTCAAAGTGTCTGCACACGATCGAACACGGTTGAAACCGGTTGAAAACGCGCCGCTGGCTGGCTGTGAGCCCTGGCTGTGGACAATCGATGTGGACTATTATAACGCCAGCTTGTTATGGCCCGGCCCCGCCCGGCCAGGAGTTCTTGTGGACATCGGCAAATTCCCTCCCTCACTGCTAGATAAACTGCTGCGGAAGGCCCGGGCTTCGGACCCCCGGGTGGTCTTGGGCCCCGGCGTGGGCGAGGACGCAGCCGTTTTGGACTTGGGCGAGACGCTGCTGGTGGCCAAGAGCGACCCCATAACCTTCGCCACCGACCGTATCGGCTGGTATGCCGTGCAGGTGAACGCCAACGACGTAGCCTGCACCGGAGGCACTCCGCTGTGGTTTCTGGCGACCCTGCTGGTGCCGCAGCGCTTCACCGAGGACCAAGCCGAAGAACTGTTCAACCAGGTGCTGGATGCCTGCAACGCCATCGGCGTAAGCCTGGTGGGCGGACACAGCGAGGTCACCTACGGGATCGACCGTCCATTGGTGACCGGCACCATGCTGGGCGAGGTGGCGCGGGACCGCTTGGTCAAGACCGGTGGCGCCCAAGAAGGCGACAGCATCGTCGTGACCAAAGGCATCGCCATCGAGGGAACAGCGCTCTTGGCCCTGGAGCGGGCCGGCGATCTACGGAACGCCGGGGTACCCGACTCCATAATTACGCAAAGTGCAGAACTGTTGGACACTCCTGGCATAAGTGTAATTGTAGACGCTCAAACTGCCTGCGACACGGCGCAGGTACATTCGATGCACGATGTAACAGAGGGGGGTCTAATCACCGGGCTCCGGGAGGTCGCCGCCGCTTCGGGGCTGGGGCTGGCCATCGAGGAGGACGGCGTGCCGGTGCTGCCGGCCACCAGTCAGGTATGCCAGGCGCTGAAACTGGACCCCATGGGTCTGCTCGCCTCGGGAGCGCTACTCATTACACTTTCACCTGGAGACGTTCCCTCTTTACTCTCGGCATTGGAGAAAAGGGGAATAGATGGCTGGGAGATTGGGCAGATGCTTGCGCCGGAAGAGGGGCTGGTCTCCATCGGCCATCAGGGTGAGGTTGAGCTCCCCCAGTTCAGCCGCGACGAACTAGCCCGCTATTTCAGCCGATAGGCTGGCCCAATCGCAATAAGCATGACGTAGGGAGTCAGGATACCTCGGCCGGGATAAAAATTAAGAAGCCAATTCTTTTATGGCCTCCGCCGCCCGCTGCTGGGCTGGCACGGTGAGCGACCACTCGTTCCCCTGGGCGATGAACATATCCCGCTGTTTCTTCATGTGAGAAGCGAAGTTTGGGCCGTCGTAGGCCCCATACTCCCGGCAGACCTCAATCAATCTCTCTTTGGAGAACATGGGGGTTCCTCCAACCAAGAGACCGCCAACGCCAAGCAGCAGGGCCAGTTTGATCTGCTTCTTGGAGTTGGTCTTTTCTTTCAGGTCCTTGACGATAATACGATATGAGCCGCCGTCCAAATGATAGACCCGTGATATGTTCGCGCTGGGTATTTGGTGTTGGGCCAAAAATACGAGGTCACGGTCATTGCCCTGCTGCTGGCGCGCGTGACCGCTATCAACAGGGGAGCCGTTGGGTTGAGACGCAGGGGCGTCGCCGGTGCCGTTACGGGGATGGCCCGTTCTGTGGTTGTTTGGTGCCTGTTCGTCTCGGGAAGGAGGGGAGTCGGACTGGGCCAGGACGCGAATCAGGGCCTGGAAACAGGGGATCTGGTACTTCTCGGGGCACCGTTCCGCCAGCCTCACAGCCTCGTCCAGATGCTCCGACACGTTTTTAAACACTTCCGCCCCTCCATCCAAATGATGCCGGGTGAATAGACGCCGGGCCCGGCCCTGAGCCATTTATATTCGCCCAGTATATCGCCGTGAAAAACCCGGTTCAATTATTAATGGCCCGCCCTATGACCATAAACATGAGTCATCCCGGAATTTGTGGATGGATGCCAGCGACGAGGGATAGCGGCGAAAGGCACTGAAAGCAGGCGGGCGGCGGTCTGCCATTGAACATGGGCAGGGTCGGGGTGGGCGGCAGAGCGTGTTCTTACGCGTCAAATCCGGGATGACTCATATTTATGGTAACCGCGAGTTCCCTTGAATCTGATGCAGGGGTCAGCTCTGGTAGACCTCCAGTGACTGGCGGAGTTGGTCCACGGTGATGTTGGCCCCGCTCACAGTTATCGCCACTTTTTTGCCATTTAGCCTTCCTGGGTACTTCATGGCGCCTGCCAGGGCCGTGGCCCCGGCGCCCTCGGCCAGGGTGTGGGCCTTTTCCACCAGAGTGCCGATGGCCCGGCGGATCTCGTCGTCGCTCACCAACAGGAAGTCGTCCAGCAGATCGCGGATGATTGCCTGGGCCAACTCGTAGCCCGACCCGGTGGCCACACCCTCGGCAAAAGTGGTCATATCAGCCTCAACTATCCGACCTTTCTTCCAGGACAGATACCCGGCCGGCGCCTGCTCCGACTGGACCGCCAGCACCTCGATGGAAGGGTCGATGCCCTTGGCGACGATGCAGGCGCCGGACACCCCCGATCCGCCGCCCAAAGGAACCATCAGCACCTGAACGTCGGGCAGGTCCTCGATGGTCTCAAGGGCCTGGGTGCCCACGGCGGCGATGAGCAATGGGTCGTTCACCGGGTGAACGAACCGGAAGCCCTCTTCCTTGGCCAGACGTTCGCAATGCAGCCGGGCCGCATCGAAGTTATCTCCGTGGAAAATCAACTCCGCGCCCAAGGCTTTCATGGCCGCCACCTTATTGGGGTTGGCGTTCTCAGGCAGGCCAACCACCACGCGCACGCCGAACATCCGGCAGGCGTTGGCCACCGACTGGCCGTGATTGCCGGTGGACGCGGTAATCAGACCCCGCTCCTTCTCCTCGTCGGTCAGATTGGCCAGCAGGTTGATGCCGCCCCGGCCCTTGAAGGCCCCGAGGGGCAGGTACTCCTCATGCTTCAGGTACACCTCTGCGTCCAGCATCTCGCTAAGGCCAGCGGAATAATGTAATGGTGTACGTGGTAAATGGGGAGCGATTGTCTTCTTCGCTCGATAGACGTCCCGCAGCGTGGGGGCCTGCATATGGTGCCGCCTTTTCCGTAGAGTTCCATCCAGCTTATGGGCCCGTTACGACAGTGTCAACGACGCTCTTCGTTCCGGATGGTCTTGATCCTATGGTAGATGAACCAAAGGACCACCGCAGCGATTATCCCGGCGATGGGGAAGTCGAAGGGCCGCATCACCTCGCGCAGGTCCTCCCAGTTCTCGCCCAATTTGTAACCGCCGTAGGCCAGACCGAGGCTCCAGGGGTAGGATCCGACGAATGTGTAGAAGCTGAACTTCCAGATGTTCATTCGGGCGATGCCGGCCGGGATGCTTATAAAGGTACGGACCACCGGCAATAGACGGGACGCAAAGACCGCCAGCTCGCCGTATTTTTGGAACCACACCTCGGCCCGGTCCACCTCATGTTGGGTCACCAGCACATATCTTCCATACTTCTTCAATAAGGGACGGCCGCCCTTGAAACTGATCCAATACGCCACCCACGACCCCAGGAGATTGCCCAGCGCCCCGTAGAAGGCCGCCAAGGCCAGCATCCAAGCCGAGTCCCCTTTGGCCTCGATCAAGAGCCAGCCAGCCAAGGGCATAATCAATTCGCTGGGGAAGGGAATGGCAGCGCTCTCTATGCCCATGAGAAAGACCACCCCGGGCCAACCCATGGCGTCATAGACGTTGGTGATTATGTTCAGAAACCAGGTTTCTATGCCATTCATGGGTTAAAAACCTTGGAAAGAGCTGCGTGACCGGATAAACTTATGGATGTCTCCACCAATATTATGTTCTAATCATTTCTTATATTATTTTGAAATATTTTTTAGACATTATATTGACCTTAATCAAAACAAGTGTTATTCTAATGTCAGCCCGAAGGCCCGGGTAGCAGTATAAACCAGCACTAATAATTGATGATACGGAGGGAACGATGGCTAGAAAGACGAAACTGATGCAGCGCGTAGAGAAGGAACACCAGCGCCCCTTGGAGCGCTTGTTGCCCGAGAAGGTGAACGAGATTGGTCTTTCGGCCACCGCCGAGGAACTGGGCGTCAGCAAGGCCACACTCGGCTATTGGCTGCTCAAGTTGGGTATAAGTGTACGCCGTGTAGCGCTTGCGCCCGGGGAAACCCTGGAAGTTAAGCGGGTCAGCTAACACCCCGGCCCGTCAAATACCCGACAACCAAGCAATTGTTTAAAAAGCCCCGTCCTTCCGCGGAAGGACGGGGCTTTTCCTTTTTCACCCAACCACGGCGCTCCGTCCCCCTCAAAATCATTGGTGCCTTCTCGCCCAATTTAAGGCCATTTTTCCGCATCCACCCGCCCCTGTGACCACCAAGGCCAGGTATTTCAGCATTTTTCGGACGGTCCCTTAACCTTGGAAGATATCCTCCGGCAAGAAGGCCGAGACGGTAACGTTGGGCAGGTCCACCACGTTGCTAATTTTGAGGTCCACCGCCACGCTACAGATAACGTAGGCCTGTTCCTTGGTCCAACCCCTTTCTTGGAGCAGGTCAATCATATTAATCAGGGCGTTCCGGGCCGCCAGGGTCAGGTCCTCGCCCTCTTGGGTGCCGTCATCCCGGATGGGCATCCCCATGGTGGCGATGAAATTCCGGGGTGCGGCCCACTCCGGTGCGATGAAATATCCGGAGTGGGCGAACCGGGGGAAAGTTATGTTGTGCCGGGCGGCCTCTCCTTTGTGGAGTTGGAACTTGACCACCGCAGTGGCCCCCATCTCGATGGCGGTGATGCAACACTCGGAGTCCCCCTGGGCGAAGTGGCCGTCCCCCGCTGAGTAGAGTGCGCCTGGCACGTTCACCGGTATCAGCAGCCGGGACCCCTTGGTGAGTTGCTTGGCGTCAACGTTGCCGCAGTTCTCCCGGGGCGGTATGGTGCGGAGGCCCTCGGCGGCTATGGGACCTTCGGGCACGGCATCTTCGGCATCGGGAGGAAAGGCCACCCCGCCGCGGCGCACTAGGTCGGCCTCCCGCTGGGCCCACGTCTCCAACTGGGCTCTGGACGGTGCGATCCCCGCAGTACCCATGAACGAGCCATTGGGTATCCTCACGCCTGGCAGGTCCTTGGAGGTCGCCCAGCCGTCCTTCATATCCCAATGGACCGCGAATGGCTCGGGGAACAGGTCGCGGAGGAACCCGGCGCCGGGGCGGTTGCGGGTCCAGCCGTAGGACTGGGCGACGATGTCGACGTATTCGATCTCCAGCAGGTCCCCAGGCTCGGCCCCTTTTATGTAAACCGGGCCGGTCAGCGGGTGGCCTACTTTTCCGGCGAAATTGGGGAAATCGGCGACGGTCACGCTGGGGGCCATCTGCCCGTCGGAGGCGTCCCGGGTCTCCAATACCACATCTTCGCCGGGGTCCACCTCCAACAGCGGAGGAATGTCCGGGTGCCACCGGTTGTGGCCCTTGCCCGGATCGTCCTTCAGCCGTTTGGTGCGGTCTATCTCGATGCTCTTCATGGAGACTCCAACCTACTCCGAGCTGTCAGCGGTCAGCTTTCAACTGCTGACGGCTGTTAGCTGATTGCCCTAGATCGACCAATCGTCAGGCAGGCCCGGGGTGGCCATGGGCTTAATCATGACCTCCACTAGGGCAGCCTGGCCTTTCTCAGTCGCGTCGATGGCCCGGCGCAATGCGGGTCCGACCTCCGCCGGGTCTTCGACCCGTTCCGAGTAGGCGCCCAAGCCCTTGGCAACCTGGCTCCAGTCTCCGGTGAGTTGGGCCATGGTGGGCGGCGGTCCGTTGGGGCTTTCCATCCCCATCAAGCCTCCGCCGGTCCCTTCGTTGTTGACCACAATCGTCAGAGTGGGCAGGCCCATCCGCACGGCGGTCTCTAGTTCCATGCCGACCATGCCGAAGGACGCATCGCCCAGCAGGTGGACCACCAAGTCGTCGGGCCGCCCCAACTTGGCGCCGATGGCCGCGCCCAAGGACCAGCCCATGGCGGCCATGCCGCCCATTCCCACGTAGCTGCGGGGTTTGGTGGCGGTCCAGAACGGCGACATATAGCCGCGGCTGCCCCCAGCGTCGTGGAGGGCGATGGTTTTGTCGGGGTCGACGAGCTTGGCCAGCTCGTTCACCACCCGGTAGCCGTTGGTGGGGGCCGACGTATCGTTGAAAACAGTCTCCCACTCGCCCATGTGCTTGTCCTTGGCCTGCTTAATCTCCGCCACCACCTCCTCTTTAAGGCCGCCCTTGCCTGGGCCAACCCGCTCTTTCACGGCCTCCAGAATGGACCGGAGAGCCAACTTGGCGTCGGCCAGGATCGGCACATCGGCCAGGTAGGTCTTATTCAGGTCCTCCACGTCCGCGTTCACGTGGATCAGACTCACGTCCTCGGGTATGGGCCGCCCGTCGGTGCCGTTGGGCAACCGGTAGGAATTGCCGACGGCCAGCACCACGTCTGCCTTTCGGTTCATGTGCAGCGAAGCCCCGCTGGCGTACCGGCTGCGGGGGTAACAACCCATTCCCATGGCGAGAGGATGGTCCTCGGGGAAGACCCCTTTGGCTACCATGGTGGTCGCCACCGGCATCGACAGCAACTCGGCCAACTCTTTGGCTTCGTCCCAGGCCTCGGCGGACAGGACTCCGCCGCCCAGGTTCAACACAGGCATCTTGGCGTTTACCAGCAGGTCGGCGGCTCTGGCCACCTCCTCGGCATCGGGTGCGGCCTTCCGTCCAGGGCCCACCGGCTGGTATTCCAAGGCTTCGTCGGGGGCCTCGGTCATCAGGACGTCCTGAGGCATCTCCAGCACCACTGGGCCGGGAGAGCCGGAGCGCAGGGCGGTGAAGGCGCGGCGCATGAGGGCCGGAATGTCTTCCACTTTGGCCATGGTGCCCCGCCACTTGACTAGGGTGTCGAAGATGCTGGCGGAGACCTCTTGCTGCACCTCTTTGCCCAGTTGAGCCAGGGGGACCTGTCCCATCAGAAGCAGCACCGGGATGTTGTCGGCGTAGGCGCCGGCGATGCCGGTCAGCGTGTTGGTGGCGCCGGGCCCGGTGCCGGTCATGGCCACGCCCACCTTGCCGGTGGCCCGGGCGTAACCGTCGGCTATCTCCACACCCAGCCTCTCGTTCCTGGCGGAGAAGACCTTGATGGTCTCAGAGTTTCTTAGGCCCGTCCAAAGGGGATTCAGGCCGCCGCCTTGGAAACCGGCGATGTACTCCACTCCTTCCTTTTCCAGGGCGTGAACTACGGCATCGGCACCACGCATGATTCCTCTCTTATTCGGGGGTGATTGATTGCCCAGCGGGGATACCCAAGCGAGCAGCCGTGCCTGGCACCCTCAAGTTGGGGAGATGATACGCCCGTACCTACCGAGGGTCAACTGCCATAGCCGGGTTTCCGGATACCTAATGGCAGGCTCGAATTAGGCGTGAAATAATTTCTTGACCCGGCTATGGGCGAAGGGTATCATCCCCACAGCATTTGCCGGGACTAACTGTACGCCGACCCGATACCGACCAAGAGAGGGCACCCATGCCATCAGCCAGTGAGATGATTGTCCAGACCCTGGAGGAAGCCGGAGTAGAGTACGTCTTCGGCATTCCCGGCGGCGGAACAGGCCAGATCTTCCAGATACTTGAGACTAAAAAGGACCGCATCAATACCATCCTGGTGCGTCACGAGCAGGTGGCGGCCATCATGGCCGACGCCTACGGCCGGGCCAGCGGGAAACCGGCGGCAATCATGGGCCAAGGGCTGTTCATGGGCTCCAACGCCACCTTTGGAATCATGGAGGCCATGCTCAGCAGTTCCCCCATGTTGGTAATCACCGACACCTCCGACGGCGGCGCGGCCCAGCGTCCCGCCAACCAGTCGGGAGCCGGGGAATACGGCAGCATCGACCTCCAGTCGATATTTAAGTCGATGACCAAATATACGACTCTTGCTACCAGTCCTAAAGAAGCCGTGCTGGGCACCCAAATGGCCATCAAGCACGCGGTCAGCGGCCGTCCGGGGCCAGCCACGGTGCTTATGCGCTCGGCAGCCATCAGCGGGCAGGTGGACGTGGAATCCCCGCCCTTCATCCACAACGCCTCGGGGTTCCTGAATACGGTAAAGCCGGCCAGCGCGCCCGTGGACATCCAGCGGGCCATCCAGATACTGAACGAGTCCCGTAAGCCGGTAATCATCGCCGGCAACGGAGTGCACGTGGCTGGGGCCCACTCCCAACTCCAGGAGTTTGCCGAGCAGTGGGGCATGCCCGTGGCCACCAGCTACAAAGGAAAGAGCGCCATCTCCGAGAACCATCCCCTAGCCCTGGGCATGGTGGGCACCTACGGTCAGGAAACGGCCAACAAGGCAGTGGGCGACGCCGACACCGTGGTTGTGGTGGGCGCTTTGCTCCGCTCCCAAGAGAAAGTGGGCGAACGTCCCGACATCTTCAACCCAAACCGCCAGCGCATCATCCAGATCGACATCGACGAGCGCAACGCCGGGTGGTCCTTCCCGGTGGAACTGGGCCTCATCGGAGACGCCGGAGTAATCCTGGGCCAGTTGGTGGAGGCATCAAGAGACACTGCGCCGGATAGTGCCGCCAGGCGGAAAGAATGGACCGATAGTCTGGCCGGCCGACGGGACGCCGACGGCTTCTACGACCAGCCGGAGATGCACGAAGACAGCTCACCCGTGACGCCCCAGCGGCTGGTGGCCCAGCTACAGGCGACCATGGACCCATCCACCATCTTCGCCTTGGACGCGGGCAACAACCGCACCTGGATGGCCCATCTATACCGGGCCCGCCAGGCCAACACTTTCTACTGCCCCGGCGGCACCGCGGGTATGGGTTGGGGGCTGCCGGCTGCGGTGGGCTTGAAGCTGGTCTACCGGGACCAGCCGGTGGTCTGCGTAACCGGTGACGGCGGCTACATGATGACCGTGAACGCCATATCCACGGCGGTCCAGTACGACCTGCCCATCATCTGCGTGGTGTTCAACGACAACGTGCTGGGCATGGTCCACGACCACCAGCCTGAAGGCCGCAAAATAGCCTCCGAGTTCTTCCCCACCAATAACGCCACCGTGGCCCAGGGCATGGGCGCCTTCGGGGTCCAGGTCAGCCATTCCAAGGACCTGCCCGACGCCCTCAGAGAGGCCCAGGCTTCGGGCAGGCCGGCGGTGGTTGACGTTCTGGTCGATCCAGGCCCCAGCCCCGACGACTGGCGGGCAGGCGCCTGGCGGGCCGGGCAGACTTAGTCCATCAGGAGGCGACAGCCATGCCTGGCACACTACATGAGAAGATCGCGCTGGTCACCGGCGCCGGTTCCGGCATCGGCCGGGCCACATCCCTGGTCCTGGCCCGCGAAGGGGCCACGGTGGTGGTCTCCGACATCAACGCCGACGGCGGCGAGGAGACTGTAAGCGCCATCAAGGACATGGGCGGCGACGGCATGTTCGTCCACGCCGATGTCTCCCGGGCAGCCGAGGTGGAAGCCATGGTGGGCGCCGTCGTCAAAGTCTACGGCCGCCTGGACATCGCCTACAACAACGCCGGTATTGAAGGGCACATCGGCGGACGCCTCCACGAATACCCGGAGGACACCTGGGACCGCCTCATCGACATTAACGTGAAGGGCGTCTGGCTCTGCCTCAAATATGAGATTCCCCAGATGCTCCAACAGGGCGGCGGGGCCATCGTCAACACCGCATCGGCCGCCGGACTGGTGGGTTCCAGGCAACTGTCGGCCTACGTGGCCAGCAAACACGCTGTCGTGGGCCTCACCAAGTCAGCCGCGTTGGAATACGCAACCGATGGCATCCGGGTGAACGCTGTCTGTCCCGGAATCATCGACACGCCGATGATGGACCGGTTGGTGGCAGGCCGGGAAGAGTACGCTACGGGCATACCAACCCGCCAGCCCATCGGCCGCAAAGGCACGCCTGAAGAGATTGCCGAAGCGGTGGCGTGGCTGTGCTCGGACGCAGCATCCCTAGTCACCGGACTCGCCATGTCGGTCGACGGGGCATTCACCGCCCAATAACATCGGAAACACCCCAGCCTATGTCTCATTAAGATTCCATTGCTAGAGGAGATACTATGCCTGCCAATACACCAGAACAGACGAACCAAATGCTTGTAGAGGCTTTCCATTCGGGCGACCTTGAAGCCGCGGTAGCTCTGTATGAAGCTGATGCCACATTATTTCCGGAACCAGGTCATCCAGCCACAGGCACTGCCGCGATCCGTGAGGCTCTCGGTGGGTTCATTGCGATGAAGCCGGCCATGAATATCGAGACCGTAGTGTCCGCCATATCGGGCGATATTTGCCTGACCCAAAACAAGTGGACTATGAAGGCTACCGCGCCGGATGGTAGCCCGGTGGATATGGCTGGTCAATCGGCCGAAGTAGTCCGCCGTCAGGCTGACGGCAGTTGGAAGTTCGTCATCGACAATCCCTGGGGCGTCGGCTGAATCCTCAATTCACCGCTTCCAAGACTCCACCCAAATAACGTGGGCCACGCAAACGCCCCTCCATTGTCGGAAGGGCGTATTTCGTTGGACTGGCAATGTGACCGGTGATAATATGTCCGCAGATTCATTCTCAGGCCGAATGGACGCGATTTACCGGCCCGGTAGCCTCGGGCCGGTTCTACCCCAGGTCGTACCAATGAAATCCACCCGGAGGCCACTTTGGCGGACTTATTGCAAATCGTGGACCTGGCCGACTCAGGCCAGGTTCAATTTTCATTGTTAGGAGGGTCCGGTCAGGAGACCGCTCCACCGGCCAACTTCCCCTTCCCACTCACCGACTCTGAACTGGCGGAGATACGCTGGTACTGCACCGAATACCCGGAAAACACCTTCGGCGATTCCAAGACCCGCGCCGAAGCGGTCGAAGCTGGCTTGAAAGGCTTGGGCCGGCTGCTGTACGAGGCCGTGTTCGGCTCCAGTGAAGAAGCCCAATCGCTCTTGGACCGGGCTACCGGAACGGAGCAGCTCCAACTCTCCATCGTCTCCACCCGGCCCGAATTTCTGGGCCTGCCATGGGAGTTGCTAAACCACGACGACAATGGCTATCTGATCTCCCGATTGGCGGGCGTCTCGCGGCGGCTGTCCGCCGCGCCTCTGGATGCCTTTTCCGGACGGATGCCCACGGACCAACTCAACGTCCTGCTGCTCCTTCCGCCCACGGGAGCGGGCTCCGGGAGCATCGCCACCGAGGCCTTGACCGCCCTGGAGTCGCTGCCGGTGGAGGCCGAGTTGGACTGCCTGCGCCCTTCGTCCCCGTCGAACCTTCAAGAACAACTGGCCGGCAAGTCCGGTCACTACCATCTGGTCCACTTCGACGGCTTTTCCATGGATGGCCAAGGTATCCGCATGGAAGACGGGTCCGGTGGGGTCAACTCCGTCAATGCCGCCGGATTGGCCCAGTCGTTGACGGGGGCCCGGACCCCGGTGGTGTTGGTCAACGCCTCATCATCCAGCGCCCTGAACGACGTTATGTCCTTCGCCGCCGGATTGGCCCAAGGGGGTGTCCCCCAAGTGGTGGTCACGCCGGTCCCCATCGCCGGAGCGGGCCGGGTTCTCTTCTGCGAAAACTTCTTCAAAGGCCTCAGCGCCGGCGCGCTGGTTTCCCATACCTTGGCCACTACCCGCCAGGCCATGATGGACCATCCCCAGCGCCCCTCCGCCACCGGACCCCTGGTCTCCTGGGACTGGACGCTTCCCATGGTATTCGAGTCACAAGATTATTCACCAGCAGCGATAGAGGTGGAAGAACCGGCCGCGCCAGTGCCCGGCATGCCCCAACCTGAACCAGATTCCTCTGGAACCGACCTGCCCCGGGGCGGACCCTACGGGCTGATCGGCCGCCACAGCGAGATGTTGGAGTTGGAGCGCCAATTCCGGCAGGGGCCCGTGGTGTTGCTGTCCGGAGATGTGGGCACGGGCAAGTCGGAGCTGGCCTTGGGCCTGGCTTCATGGCTGCGCAAGACCGGTGGGCGTTCCGGAGGGGTATTCTATTCGGCGTTCGAAGTTGGCGCCGGGCTGGAGCGGGTATTGCACGAGATCGGCACTTTCCTGGCCGGATTGGACTTCGCCGACTTGCGTAACGAAGACCGCCGCACCTGGGTGGTGGACTATCTAAAAGCAAACCCAGCCCTGCTGGTCTTCGACAGTCTTCAGAACCTGGCCGGGTTCCCCACCGGCGCGCCGGGCCTGCTGGACGAGAATGAGATGTCCAACTTGGACTCCTTCATAACGGAAGTGGCGGAGAGCGGACAGACTTGGGCGCTGCTGGTCAGCCGGCGGGACCAAGAGCCGTGGCTCACCGTACCTCATAGCAACTACCATCTGGGAGGGCTGGGCCAGCCGGACCGCATCGTTTTGGGAACCCGTCTGTTGGAAGAAGCCGGGGCCGATCCCATGCGCCTGGGTCCCGAGTACCTGGAAATACTGGAACTGGTGAACGGCCACCCGCTGGCCATGGAGATTGCTCTGCCCCTATTGAAAGACGTCCCGGCCTCGGTCCTGGTAGGAGAGCTCCGGTCCGAGATGGCCCAACGCCAACCGGGGCCCGACGAAGAGGGCCGCCCCAATTACCTAACCGTGGTCATGGACCACGCCTTCAGCCGCATGACCCGCCGCAGCCGGGTGCACCTACCCTTCCTTTCCCTGTTCCGCAGCCGGGTAATGATGGACATCCTGACCCACATAACTCAAGAACAGGCCTACCGGTCGGTGATGGGCGAGCAACTGGGCTGGGGGGCCACCCGCACCCTGCTCCGCACCGCCCGCGCCAGCGGTTTCCTGGAGCCCATCACTCCCAGCGTCTATCAGATCCACCCGTCGCTGCCCTGGTTCTACGGGCGCGGCCTCTACCGCCAGTTCTCCCAGAGCGCCATTCAGCAACTGGAACAGGAGATTGTCCGCGTTTACGCCGACACCGCCGACTATTTCATGGAGACCCTCTACGAGAACCAGGACGCCGGCACCACCGCCATCCTGGCCGAGGAGGGCAACATCACCCAGGCGCTGGCCCTGTCCTTGGAGGCGGGCCAGTGGGAGAACGCCCAACTGCTCGTCCAGCCCCTGGCCCAGGTCTACCGGATGCAGAAACGCTACCCGGAACTGCGCCGCCTGCGCCGTCAACTGTTGGAAACAGCGGGCGCCACCGCCGAGGAAGCGGAGAAGACCGGCGGCATCCAACTCTGGCTGTACCTGATGGGCACTGAAGCCAGCGAGTGCATCGAGACCGGGGAGTTCGACCGGGCCGACGCCCTGAACAAGCAACTCCTTGAGTACCTATCCGGCAAGGAGGACGGCGAGACCGACCCCCGCACCGCCGCGGTCTTCCACCAGATGGGCCAGGTGGCCCAGAACCGCTGGCAGTTGGAAGAGGCCGAGGAGCTTTTCACCAGGTCCCTGGCTATCATCGAGGGCGGAGAAGACCAGGAGCCGGTGGCCGACGACTACTACGGCCTGGGCTTGGTCTGTCAGTACCGCCGCCGCTACACCGAAGCCAAGGAATGGTTCAGCAAGGCCTTGGAGATACACCAGCGGGTCAACGACGCTGAGGAGATGGTCAAGGACTACCGCTCCTTGGGCCTATGTTCCCAGTACAAGTTCGAGTACGACGAGGCCGTGAGCTGGTACCAGCGGGCCCGGGAAATACTGGAAGAGAACCGGGACGAGGAGACCGCAGTGCTGGTCTACCACTCCCTGGGCACCGTCTGCCACGCCCAGTTCCAGTTCGACGAGGCCGAGAACTGGTACCAGCAGTCACTTAGCATCAGCGACCGCCTGGGCAACGACGCACAGATGGCCACCGAGTTCCACCACCTGGGTCTGGTGGAACAGGCCAGAGAGATGTTCGTCGATGACGCCGAGCACTGGTTCCAGATGGCCTTGGGGAAGTGGCAGAAGCTGGGCGACCGCCGTTCCGAGGGCGACGAGTGCCGCCAACTGGGCGTCTTGTTCCACGAGCAGAAGGACTTGGACAAGGCCGAGGAATGGTACGGCCGGGCCCGGGACATTTTCGAGGAGGTCCAAGACCTGAACCGAGTCTGCCGCACCTATGGTCAACTTGGCATGGTGGCCGAGGAACGGGACGACATTCCGGGGGCGCTACTGTGGGCCGGCCGCACCTACCAACTTGCCCAGGGCAACAAGCTGCCGGTGCTGGTCCAAGTCAAGGTCCACCTGGCCCGGCTGAAGGACAAGCACGGCGAGGATAACTTCGCCGCCTGGTGGCGGGAGTTCGCCGGAGAAGACCCACCCTCCGACTTGGACGTCGATCCCGAAACAGTCCTATAAACTTTTTTTCTACAAACGCTGCGGAGGTGACCCATGGCAGTAACATCCATCGACATCAAAGAACATGGCCCCTACGCCGACGGAGTGACCTTCGGCGACACGGGCGCCTACGAGCAGTTGGACGGCACGGTCCACTTCGCTGCTAATCCGGCCAACCCAGCCAACAGCCTGATTACTGACTTGGAACTTGCTCCCAAAAACTCGGCGGGACTGGTTGAGTTCTCCGCCGACTTCAGGATTCTGAAGCCCGTGGTCCCGCAAAAGGGCAGCCACAAACTGTTCTTCGACGTAGTGAACCGGGGCAACGTTCTGTCCCTAGGCCGCATCAACAGCACGCCCGATAACTCTCGAATGGGCCCCGGCAACGGGTTTTTGATGCGCCGCGGCTACACCCAAGTTTGGTGTGGCTGGCAACACGACGTGCCTCAAGAACCGGGGTCTCTCAGGGTTAACGTGCCCGACGCCGCCGGCACAAAGGGCCGCATCGCCGTCACCTTCCAGCCCAACGAACCGGTCACAACCCAGATGCTGTCCGACCGGGGTCATCTCCCCTACTCCGCCAGCGACCTAGACCAACCCGATGCCGAACTAACCGTCCAAGAGTACGACGCCGGTCCGCCCACAGTCATCCCCCGCTCCGAGTGGTCATTTGGCCGTTTGGAGCAGGGCAACATCGTGGCGGACGCCAGTCACATCTGCATGGAGCCCGGATTTGAGCCGGGCAAGGTCTACCGTTGCATCTACACCACCGCCACCGCGCCGGTGGTGGGTCTGGGTCTGGCGGCCGTCCGCGACTTCATCTCCCACCTCAGATACTCGAACAGCCAGGACAATCCCTGCGCTGGCGACATCCAACACACTCTGGCCTTCGGCTCGTCCCAGAGCGGGCGTTTCCTGCGCCACATGCTCTACCTGGCCATGAACCAAGACGAAGATGACCGGATGGTATTCGACGGCATCATCGCCAACATCGCCGGGGGCCGCCGCGGCGAGTTCAACCAGCGCTTCGGCCAGCCATCCAACCTGGTGGAGTCCAGCACCGGCAGTGTCTTCCCCTTCGCCGACATCGAGCAGACCGACCCCGAGACCGGCCAGACGGACGGGCTATTGTCGCGACTGACGGCCAGGGGCAAACTCCCCAAGGTGTTCCTAACCAACACCTCCAGCGAATATTGGGCCGGCCACGCCGCCCTGACTCATGTCGATTCCACCGGCGCCAGGGACATCACGCCGTCGGACTGCGTGCGTATCTACCACTTCTCGGGCACTCAACACTCCGCCGGAGTGCTGCCGTTGGCGCATACCCAGCCCACCGGCGCCAGCGGACTCCACCCCTTCAACTGGGTGGACTGGCGACCCCTGATGCGGGCCGCGGTAGTCAATCTTGATGATTGGGTCAGCCAAGGCTCCGCACCGCCGCCCAGCAAACATCCGCGTCTTGACGACGGCACTGCCGTGCCTCCTGGATCGCTGAAGTCCGGATTCCAGGCCATCCCTCAAGTCGGTTTCCCGGAGTACCTGAGGCATTTGGCCAGGCTCGACTTCGGATCCCAAGAGGGAATCACTGAGAACCTGCCGCCGGTCACCGGGAAACCCTATCCGGGATTGGTGTCCAGCGTGGACCAGGACGGAAACGAGTTGGCCGGCATCCGCCTCCCAGATGTGGCGGTGCCCCTGGCCACAGTCATGGGCTGGAACCTGCGCCGTCCAGACACCGGAGGCGCCGGCCAGACCCATAAGACCATGGGGTCAACGGTGCCCTTCGCCTTCACCCAACAGGAGCGGGAAGACACCTCAGATTCGCGCCCTTCGGTGGAAGAGCGCTATGCGTCACGGGACGACTACCTCCAAAGGGTTGAGCAGGCGGCCCTTGAGTTGGTCTCCCAAGGCTATATGCTGAAAGAAGACCTGCAAACGGTGGCCCAGCAGGCAGGCGAGCGTTACGACCTACTGGAGTCTCAGGTGAAACAGGCGCAACCGGCCGGAGACTAGAATAACCGGAACCAGAATCGACACTGGAGAGAAGAAGATGAACATTGGAACATCGGTACCCCTGCCGGCCTACACCATCGACCCGGCATTCATGGCCAAGAAGGCCGAAGACCTGGGCTTCGAGTCCATCTGGTATGCCGAGCACCCTGCGGTACCGGTCCACAGCGACAGCCCCTTCCCCGCCACCGGCGGCGAGATTCCCTGGACCTACTCCCACTTCACCGACCCCTACATCGCCCTGGCCCGGGCCTCCGGCGCCACCACCAAGATTAAGCTGGGCACCGGCATCACCTTGGTCCCCGAGCGGAACCCGCTGCTTTTGGCCAAGGAGATTGCCAGTCTGGACCTGTTCAGCGGCGGCCGGTTCATGTTCGGCATCGGCACCGGCTGGCTCAAGGAAGAGACGGAGCTCATGGGGGGCGACTTCGAGCACCGCTGGACCCAGACCCGGGAAGCCATCGAGGTGATGAAGGAACTCTGGACCAAGGAAGAGGCCGAGTACCACGGCCGGTATTTCGACTTCCCTCCGGTCAAGTCCTACCCCAAACCCGCCCAGAAGCCCCACCCGCCGGTAATCCTGGGCGGGATGGCCAAGAACGTGCTGCGCCGGGTGGTGACCCACGCCGACGGCTGGCTGCCCAACCGGGTCACGCCAAAGGAGGTCGAAGAGAGCCGCCAGAAGCTGGACGCCATGGCTGAAGAGGCGGGCCGCGACCCCAAGTCCATCACCATCTCGGTTTACGGCCAAGCCCCGGAACGGGACATCGTCCAGTCGCTGCTCAACGCCGGCGCCGACCGGGTGGTGGTGCGCCCCGAGCACGTGGCGACCGAAAAAGAGATGGGCGAGCAGTTGGAGCGCATGGCCGAGGCCGTGCTCCGCTAGGCGGGGGAATCCATCGAGCCTTGCGCCAAACCGGTTATCTCCCGTAGGCGCGGGTGTTTAACCCGCCCTGTTAATTTGCCATAGCGCTTGTCGGATCGAAAAGGTTACTGGGTAACGGTAGACTAACCCACAAAACCCCGGCAGGAATTATCGTGGTTTACGAAAGTCCGGGCGGGTTGGAATCCCGCGCCTATGGCATCGACGCTGCGAAATCCGAAATGAATCACTCTGGGCAATTTCCGTCATTCCAGCTTCGCTGGAATGACGGTGGGTAGTAATGCCGGGTCGAGGATGACTCGCGATTAAGAGGACTGACCAACCAGGGAGGAGACAATCCATGGACCGGACCACCGAAATGCTGGCGTCGTACGCCTGTAGGCTCAGCTACGAAGACCTGGGGCCCAAGACCGTGCACCAAGTCAAGCGCACCCTGGTGGACACCTTGGGTTGCGCCATGGGCGGCTTCGTCTCGGAACCGGCGAAGATTGCCCGGGGCATGGCCTCATCGGTCACCAGCACCACCCCGGCGCGGGTGCTGGGTACCACCGAGTACACCTCGCCCGATATGGCCGGGTTCGCCAACGGCGTGATGGTCCGGTACCTGGACTGTAACGACTCCTACTTCTCGCCTGGCGGCGGCCACCCCAGCGACATGATCCCCGCCGTGCTGGCAATGGCCGACCCCATGATTGCCGATGGGCGCACCGTTGTGACGTCCATCGTCTTAGCCTACGAGGTCTTCTGCCGTCTCTGCGACGAGGTGGTGGCCGGCGACTTGGGCTGGGACCAAGGCATGTTCAGCGTCATCGGCGCGGTCTGCGGCGCGGGCAGGGTCCTGGGCTTGGACCAAGAGCAGATGGCCCACGCCATCTCCCTGGCCGTCACCCCTTCCTTGCCCTTGGCGGTCACCCGCAGCGGCGAACTCTCCATGTGGAAGGGCTGCGCCACCGCCGCCGCCACCCGTTCCGCCATATTCGCCGCCATGTTGGCCGCCGAAGGCATGAGCGGGCCCAACAAGCCCTTCGACGGCAAACGGGGACTCTGGGAACAGGCCGTGGGCAAGCCGGTGGAGATTCCCGAGTTTCCCCTGGGCGGCACCCGGAGCGACGACGACCCATTCCGTATCACCCAGACCATCGTGAAGAGCTACCCGTCGCAGATACACACCCAAGCGCCCATCGGTCTGGCCATCGAGCTGGGCAAGGAGGTGGCGCTGGCCGACATCAAGTCGGTCCAGATCGACACCTATAAGTCCGCCGCCAGCAGCGCTTCCGATGAGCCGGAAAAATGGGACCCCAAGACCAGGGAGACCGCCGATCACTCCATCCCCTTCCTGGTGGCTGCGGCCCTTCAAGAAGGCGGGGTCACCCCCGGCACCTTCACGCCCCAGGGCATCGCCGACACCACCAAGCGCGACACCATGTCCAAGATGACCCTGGCCGAAGACCCCGGGTTCACTGCCAAGTTCCCGTCCGAGTACAACTGCCGGATCACCATCACCGACCAATCGGACGGGGTCCACACCGCCCACACCGCCTTCTCCAGGGGTCACAAGAACAACCCGCTGGACGACAGGGAACTGGAGGGCAAGTTCCGCAGTTTCTCCGCCGGAGTGCTCTCCGACATGCAGTGCGACCAAGTATTGGCGACCATCTGGGCGGTGGACGAGGCCACCGATATGGACGACCTCTTCGACGGCCTGGTGGTGTAGGCGGCCCCATGACCACCAACGCCGGTTTCAGGTCCCTATTCACCGAGTTAGTCCTGAAACCCCAAGAGGACATCCAATTGGACCGGGCCGCCCTGTACCTGGCCGGAGAAGAGTACCCGGAGATTGATGTCCTCTCCCACCTGGCCGAGTTGGACGCCTTTGCCAGTCAGATTTCTCTCCGGGTGACCCATGAGACCGGCCCCGCGGACCTGGCCCGCGCCATCGCCCGCTATCTATTCAACGAAGTCGGTTTCCACGGCAACACCGGCGATTACTACGGTCCAGACAACAGCTTTCTCAACCGGGTCTTGGAGACGAGGACGGGGATACCCATAACCCTATCCTTGGTCTTTCTGGAGGTGGCACGCCGCTTGGGCCTCAGATGCGCCGGGGTGGGGCTGCCGGGTCACTTCATCGTTAGCCTTGATGACTCGGGTGAGTACCTGGACCCCTTCAATGCCGGAGCGTTTCTTTCGGCCGGGGACTGCCGTAACCTGGTCCAGAGATTATCCGGAGGGCGCCTCGATTGGACCGACGAATTCCTGGCCCCTTGCAGTAAGCACGATATCCTCTTCCGGATGCTGAACAACCTGAAAAGCGTCTATATCCAGAACAAGGGATATGCCAAGGCCGTCGGCGTCATCCAGCGCATGGCTATCATCAGTCCCGGCCTGCCGTCGCTGTACCAAGAGCAGGCCTGGTGCCACGCTCAACAGCAGGAGTACCGGCTGGCGATCGAGACCTTGGAGACCTACTTGCAAAAGGTGGACAGTCCCGAAGACATCAAACGGGTCAAAAACCAGATCAACGGCCTTTGGGCCTCGCTCAGCAGACTCAACTAGCCGCTACATGGCCAAATCCAGCCGGGAACATCCTCCGTATATAATTATGGACATGAAATTCATGTCTAACGATTGTCCTCAAGCCGGAGGGGCCCAAGCCGGGAGAAACCTGTGGTCGACTACGAGTCACTAGACGACCAGCAGTTGATCCAACGGGTTTCCCGGGTTGACAAGGACGCCCTTGAGGCGCTGTACAACAGGTTCCGGACACCGGTGTTTTCTCTTGCCATGTTCATGCTGAAACAACCGGCCCTCGCGGAAGAGGTCACCCAGGACATATTTTTGAACATCTGGCTGAAAGCCTCCAGCTTCAACTCGGAGCGTGGCCAGCCCCGGGCCTGGATCATGAGCGTGGCCCACCACAAGATTGTGGACCTTATCCGGTCGCGGCGGCGGACAATCGTAAACACCGACCCGGCCGACTACGAAACCCTAGACCTGCTGCCCGCCGGCGGAGCTTCCACCGAGGCGCAGGTGGAACAAACCCTGGAGCGAGAGCGCATCATGCGGGCCCTGGATACCATCCCGGAATCCCAGCGGGAAGTGATTATGCTGGCCTACTTCGAGGGCTATACCCAGTCGGAGATGGCCGAGAGATTGGACCAGCCGCTGGGTACAGTCAAAACCAGAGTGCGGTTGGCGATACAAAAGCTGCGCACCGTATTGGAAAACGATGGCTACGAATAACCCAACGAACCAGCCCCCGAACGACCCACCGAACCATTGGGATGGCACCGCCCATCCGGAGGATATGTTGGAGGCGTTCGCCCTTGATGCCCTGGACCCGGACGAGGAAGAACGGGTCCAGGACCACCTGGACGGATGCGGCCAGTGCAGCGAGGTGGTGGACCGTTACCAGGAAACCGCCGCCCTATTGGCCCGGACGGTTGACCCCCAGGAGCCGCCGCCGGACCTGCGGGCGCGGCTGATGCAGGCCGTCTCGCGGGAGGAACCGCCTGCTCCGCCCGCCCCGGAACCAAGATTGGTCCCATCATTAGGAGACCGGCTGATCGACAGCCGGTTGGACCGAGTGCTGGTGCCCATGGCCGCTTCAGCGGCCATGGTGTTGGTGGTGTTGGCCGTGGCCCTGAACGTCCGTACCTCCGGCCAAGTTGGCGACCTGAAGCAGGAAAACGCCTCCCTCCAGGCCCGCCTCGTCGCCAATATGGCCACCATGACTGTCCAGATGAACGCCGCCGCCGATGCCGAGTCCAAGGTCATGGACACGGTGCTCAAGCTTCAGGAAGCCAGTTACGAATTGGCCCGGCCCGACAATATGTCCATGGAACTGCGCTCGCCCTACGCCGGAAGCCGCTCCCAGGGAATATTGCTGGTGAGCAGCGATGGGAGCCGCGGCGTGATTATGGTAGCGGGCATGGAACCTCCCAGCCCCTCCACCAGTTATCACGTCTGGTTGATGCGCGGTCAAGACAAAGTGTGGGCAGGAAAGATTGATGTCGATTCCCGTGGCTGGGGCACCGTGTCATTGCAGTTGCCGGAGCCAATCATGGGCTTCGAGAAAGTGGAGTTGACCGCCAGCGCCAACCCTGATGCCGCCCAGTCCCAGAGCGATATGGTTTTGGAAGGACATCTCGTGTCCATGAACGCCCCGCGTTTGGTGGCCTACGCCGCCTGGCGGTAACACCCCGCCATACTCCCTCTCAATCTCCCCTGAGGCGTTCTTGGCCGCCTGTTCCGCCGGCTGGTATACTCCGCGCAATTCTGGTGTGGATGGTGCGGTGCCCGTGTTGTTGGTCAAAGACACTTCAGATAAGCCCTACGACCTGACCTGTGAGATCTGCGGCTGTGCGATGATTGAGCAGAAGTGCAAGATCAGGTGTCTCAACTGCGGGTTCACCCGGGACTGCTCGGACCCCTGATGCCCGTCCAAAATCCGGTCCCAACGCCGGTCTCAATACTGGTGCTATACGACCGCAAGAATTCAGCCATTGAGAACCTGGCCCGGGCCGCCGCCGTGGGCGTGGAGGTATCCGGGGCGGCCGTTGCAACTCTGAAACGGACCACTGAAGCGTCTCAAGCCGACCTGCTGTCCGCCGACGGCCTGCTTTTGGGGTGTCCCAATTGGAGCGGAATCACCGGTTCGCTGAAATCATGGCTGGACGACCAAGGCGATCTCTGGGAAGATGGCTCGCTGGCCGGAAAACCCGCTGCCGCCTTCACCACGGGTTCGGGTCAACACTCCGGCCTGGAAATGACCCTGTTGCAGATGCTCCACTGGATGTTGGCCTGCGGCATGGTGGTGGTGGGGCTGCCCTGGGGAGAGCGCATGCGCAGCTCGGGCTCATACTACGGGGCGACGGCTGTGGGGGAAGTGACCAATGAAGACCTGGCGCAAGCCCGGGAATTGGGCGCCCGATTGGCGTCGGTAGCTGTCAAGCTGGCTAGAGCTTAATTCTCGGTCGGGTAGGGCCACCAATCCGGGTAGTTCCGGAGCTTCAGGTGCCAGTTCGGTGGGGCCACCATTCCGGATAATTCCGAAGCTTCAGATGACGGAAGAGCTGGGGTTGGACCTCCACCGCCAAACGCATCGCTTCCTTCATCGGTTCCCGGATGGAGAAGTGGGCTTCTTCAGAGGTCCGCATCTTGAACAGGTGGTAGCACTCCCGCAGGTTGAACTTGCTCACCACCCGCCGGTTATGGGCGTGGGTCACCAGGTATTGGGCGGCCAGGGGCGATACCTCCCGCACCTTCCAGTAGACCTCTTCCGCCGGGCGCACCGCTTCCTCGAAATCTGATTCCAGCCCAGCCTGAGCCACCACCGGAGGGATGCGGTAGCCGTGGGCCACCGTCAGGGGTTGGGGCAGGTAGGACATCATCCGGTGCCGCTTGAACTCTCGGTAGGCGCCGTAGTCCAGCAGGAATTCGAAGCTGTAGTCCACGACTTCAAACTCCCGCAAGGGGGCATCGTGGGGCCCCAAACCAGCCGCGCACTCGTCGATTATTGCCTGCCGGGACTCCGGGCCCAGGTCTTTCACCCGCTCCAAGACCTGGTCATAGGTCAGGTTGGAGTGGCGGTAGAGCAGCGCCGCCGCCAGTTTCTCCTCGCCCTTTCGGTCCCAGTGGACCAGCCTGACCTCGGGAGCGCTCACCCCGGACTTTGCGGCCTCCAAAGACGGTTCTTCCGATGGGAAACCAAACCGCCGGGCCAGGTCGAGTTGCAGCCCCGGCGCACGCTCAAGGTAGTCGGCTATGCCAGCGTATTTGATTAGCGTCGGCGTGATTAACCGGCCCTGCTCTCTCACCTCGTCGCCCAAGCGCTGTTCCTCAATCAATTGCGAGGACACCAACTTGGAGATGGCGTGCTCCAATGTCCGGGCGTTGGCCGTAACTCCAACGTTGGTGAGCGTGGCCGCTGGCAGCACCGCCCGGCAATGGTCGGTGGCCACCCGGCGCAGCCGCAAGTTGAAGGCCCCGTCACGCTCACTCGCGATGCGGGGCGTGGCCTCCCGCAGATGGTCCATGCAGCCGTCAATCAGCTTCATGTAGCCCCGGAATAGGCCCTGACAGGCGGCTTCGTACTCTTTCTTGAGGGCCGGGTGCTGAGTCAGCTCTTCGGGGACGTGGTAATAGTCCTCCGGCATCACCTGGTAGCGGGAGGACTTCTCCGTGTACGATGCCAGCCGGTTGTCCTCCAGAGTGTCGCAAGCCAGCCGCGACACGTTCTCCACCGCCAGGTGCACCACGGCATGCTCGGCAACTGAGGCGTGTCCGTAGCCCAACACCCAGCGCTCGTGGAAGTCGGCCGCCTTCTCTTGGCTCACCTGCTCCGCAATCTCGTCAAAGGCCTCGGGCCGGCGGGAGGTCATGGCAAAGGCAACCGCAATCTGCTCCTCGCTCAAATCATGGGCGTCCAGCGGGTAAACACGCCTGGGGTAATGCGGTCCGGTTCCCTGGATATCGGTCAGCGGGCGGTGAAAACTCACGTGTAGTTTACTGAGAAAGGCGCCTAAGCTATTTGCCTAGAATCCGCCATCGGCGTCAAGGATTTCCTGTCCCAACTTTAGGACAATTGTGGCGGCCCGCTGGGCAATAAACAAGGGCCTGGAAGCAGAAACGAACTCTCCCCTAAAATCGCTCATCTTGAGCCTGTTAAATGAGGCCTCCGTGAAGGATTATGCAGGCGAAATAGATGTTTCGACAAGCTCACCACGAACGGACTGGAAATGACGAGTGGCCGGCAAAACCGTTCGTCCTTGTATCTTAAACCAGGACGTGGCAGGCCGAATCGTCCTAGCAGAGACAAGTGCATAAGTTACCTTTCCACACATAATCCCAAGAAATCTGCACAGAAACCGTCGCCAAGTGGGAATATAACGCATGAAATCGCTGACAAGTAGCCGAAAAGTATCCGAAAAGTGGATGTGGAATGCAAAAGTCCCCGCCGCAGGCACGAATTTCCCACGTCTAAAGCACAATAAAGCACAAATCTTGAATTTAGGAGTAAAATCCACAATGGCCATTCAGGAGAGAGACATCAGCCAAGAGGAGTTTGATCCCATCGTGCCAAATCCAGTATGCCCTCACTGCCATACAGAGAACGTACTGGACAAGAACACCTACGGCTTCTACAAAGGGCCGGTGCCCTGTCTCCACTGTCCAGAGGCGTACATGGTGCACTTCAGCAACCCTCCGGGCACCCCGATAAGCCAGCGTCTTATCGGGGGCTACATGGTGTCCCCCGTACGTCCCATCGGCGATCCCGTGTTCCTCGACGACCTTGACGGCTACACGATCCCGGCAGCCGTTCGCAGGGATTTCAGGGATGCGGTCTTCTGCCGGGACTACCAGCTCCCGCGCCAGGCGGCTGGAACGTGCCGGTATGTCATCCAGAGAGCTTTGCTTGAGAAGGGCGTCGGCGATGACACGCCGATGAAGATGGTCAACAAGGCGAGGCATGACAAGCTACTGAGTGAGATCACGTCGAGGCTGTGTCAGGCGGCGGTGTTCCTAGGCAGCAAGGGTTCACACCCGCCGGATGACTACTGGGACGAGATCGGGAACGATGAGGCAACTTTGGCGTTGGTGCTAACGCGCCGCATTCTCACCGAGCTGTTCCAGAAGTGGAGTGCCATCAGTCCCTCGGAACACCGGAAGCTCATGGCCTGAAGCGAGACGCCGAATTCGGCGTAGACGGTGCCACCTCTACCGGTGGGGTCGGTGACGTCCCCTCCGAGTCCGATGTAGACGCCGGATGAGTTTCTATCATGGCCTCTGCCAAGTCCCAAGCCATCGCGCCTATTGTGTTCCATCCTACGCTTTCCAGCGATTGGGGTATGCCCTCTTCACTCACTGTCATATCAACGGTCTGCAAAGCCCACTTATTGGCCAGTAACCCGATCAGCGCTTGACCCGCATAGTACTCCTTTTAGGGTCATGCCGCTCTGACCAGGAGAACTGACTCCTCGACCATCAGTAAAAGGTGATACTGGAAATGCTAGTTTGTCGCCCATGTATGCCATATCTGTTTCCCCCTTCTCCCGTTAAATCCTTAACCCTGCGGCAGACGCTAACAGGCCCACTGAGAATGGCAGGCTTACAGCGCTGACACCAACTCAAAGGTTTGTAATATAGTACCACCCAACCCATCTTCCCCACCCCCTTTCTTGGGGTCAGTCTGGTGAGTCTGACCCCAACATTGGCGTTTCTGACCCAAAATACCCCCCGGAAAAAGGGTTTTGGGGCTCAGTAGAGTTTGACCAGTCCGCCGCTTGAGGTGTATAGTGGCAGGCATAAAGCGAACCCGCCGGAGCATCAACTCCTAGCGGGTTCTAGTCCACTAGGAAGGTTCGGTTCCAAGTGGCTTCGGCTCAGTCTACCCAATTCAGCTGCGCTCCGCAACCGTGCGGCTCCCTCAGCTCCGATGATCTACGGGAGTCGCTAGACACTCTCACGACAACGGCTCTCTCCCTGCTGGAGACGCTGCGCGAGTATCGAAAGAACGGTCGCCCCGGCCACTCCCTGACGGCTCTCTGGCGGGCTTACCCGGCATCGTTCCTCCTCAATGTTCCCCACACCAACGCACTCATTCGCCGTCTCCAGGATGACGCCGACTTCCGCGCCCTGTGCGGCTTCGGGGATGTCCTTCCCCACCGGACGACCTTCAACCGCTTCATCCAGCGGCTCTCCCACCACGCAACAGAGGTGGAGGGCATCCTGGCTGGCCTGACGTGCAGGTTGCAGGAGCTGCTGCCAGACCTTGGGGACACGGTAGCCGTGGACTCGACTACCGTGCGGAGCCACAGCAACCCCAACCGGAGAGTCATAAGCGACCCCGAGGCGTCCTGGGCAGCCAAGAACTCCCCCAGGGCCAAGTCCCGAGGGAAGGAATGGCACTTCGGCTACAAGTCCCACGTAGTGGCCGACGCCAAGTACGGGCTGCCCTTGGGCCAGATTGTGACCACCGCCAGCCGCAACGACTCGCCGGAGCTCCCCGCGGTGATGGAGCACACGAAGGCGCTCTTGCCTTGGTTCAAGCCGAAGGTGGCGATTGCCGACCGGGGATACGACGCGCTGACCAACCACGAGTACGTTGTAAGCCAGGGCGCTATCCCTATCATCCACATCAGGAAACTGGCCAAGGGCGAGATTTACACGAAGGAGGGAACACCGAACTGCGTAGGAAATGTCCCGATGGAGTACGTGGGCAGCGACCCTGAGAGAGGCCGCTTGTACCGGTGCCGGTCGGAGGGTTGCCACCTCAAGGGGTCACTCTACGGCGGGAGTGTTCACTGCCGGGACTGGGTGTGGGAGGACCCGAGACCTGCGGCTGTTCGGAGTAATCAGGCGGGACGGCCCTGAGTGGAAAGAGCTGTACACACAGCGCCAAGCCATTGAGCGCGTGTTCAAGTCAATGAAGGAAAGCCGCAGGCTGGAGCGTCACTGCGTCCGCGGGCTCCGGCAGATTACCCTCCACGCGTTCATGTCAGCCCTGGCATTCCAGGTGACGGCGCTGGTGCGGATTCTGGCCGGGGAGGCGGAGTGGATGAGGTGGATGGTAAGGAAGGTAGCGTAGGTGCGAAGCGAGCCTATGGGAGAAAATTGCAAAACTCCCGTGCCGGCCCACGGCCCGGATTTAGGGGGCAAAGGTTACGAATTACGGAATCGGGGCATCGCCTGAAATGGCTTGAATTAGGGACTATGGTGATCCACTTTTCTCACCTTGGAGGGTTCGGGAAAAGTATAGCAAACACCCTAGGGAAGACCACAATCGCAGCCACGACTGCCCCGAAGTACCACCTGACCGCCACCGAGAAGAAGTCCAGCATGGACTCTGATACCTCACAGTCCTCGCCTTGCTGAAGGTCCCAAACGTGCGATGCTCCGAGAAGAAACACCCCCACGACAGGGAACGCTATCAACAGGTACTGGATCACACCGGTGTGGAGCCGAACCAAGCGCAATCGGGCCTTTCTCTCCTCGTCGTTGCCTGTCACCGGTCATCCGGGATGACTTCACCAGTGGTGTAGTCAAGATTGAGGTGGACCCGGAAATTCGGACAGGTGGTTAAGTGAGAGTTCTGCTCCTAAAATAGCCACAGCTGTTGCTGTGAGGGAGGAGTGGGACATGTCAAAAGAGCGGAGGAAGCACAGCCCAACATTCAAGGCCAAGGTGGCCCTGGAAGCGGTGAAGGGTGAAGAGACGGTGGCCCAACTGGCCGCCCGCTACGAGGTCCATCCCGGGCAGATCCAGGCCTGGAAGAAGTCCTTGTTGGAAGGAGCGGTCGGCGTCTTTGGTGGGAACCAAGACAAACGCCAGAAGAGCGATGCGGTCCTTGTTGCCCGGCTCTATCAGCAGATCGGCCAACTGAAGGTTGAGCGGGATTTCTTGGCGGAGAGGCTCGGTCCATGAGCCGGGAGCGGCGGCGGGAGATGGTGGACCGGCGGCACCCAGCCTTGTCCACAGTGAGACAGTGCGCCTTACTGAGCATCAGCAGGTCCAGCCTAAACTACCGGCGCAAGGGGACTTGCTTGGAGAACCTGACCGTGATGAAGGCGATGGACCACCAGTACCTAAGTACCCCCTTCTACGGGTCGCGGCGCATGAGGGTCTGGCTGGGCACTCAAGGTCACAGGGTGAACCGGAAGCGGGTCCAGCGTCTGATGCGGACCATGGGACTACGTGCCATCTACCGGTGGCCCCAGACCAGCAAGCCGGGGCCAGGGCACAAGGTGTATCCCTACCTCCTGAGCGGCATGGAGATCACCAGACCAAATCAGGTGTGGGCCGCCGACATCACCTACATCCCCATGGCCAAGGGTTTCTTATACCTGGTGGCCATCATGGATTGGTACACGCGGTACGTGGTGGCCTGGCGTCTTTCCAACACCTTGGATGCTGATTTCTGTGTCGAGACATTGGAGGAAGCGCTTGGCAAGGGGAAGCCAGAGGTCTTCAACACCGACCAGGGCAGCCAGTTCACCGGCGAAGCCTTTACCGGTCTCCTAGAGCAGCACGGAGTGAGAATCAGCATGGACGGGAAGGGACGCTACACCGACAACATCTTGTTGGAGCGGCTGTGGCGCACGGTTAAGTACGAGGAGGTCTACCTGAAAGCCTACTCCAACGGGCGAGAAGCCAAGGCCGGGCTTGACGCATACTTCAGCTTCTACAACAACCAAAGACCCCACCAGGCCTTGGGCTACCGGACACCGGCTGAGGTGTTCAAAGGAGACTTGGCGCCATCAGATGAACGGTCAATCAATGGGAAACGGGCACCGAACGGAGCGTTCTCAGACCTTGGAAAGACGGCGGAACTCCCACTTAGTTTTGCACCAAACCTGTCCAACTAATTGGGTCCACCTCATTCCATGGTGAAACATGGCAGAGAGTGGCAGCCAAACCTTCAAACGCCTTGACATCCAAGACAGTTGCTGAGCCCCGTCGAAGGATGCGCGTAAACCATGCTCATGGTGGAGAACGGTCTTAACTTAGGCGGTGGTTCGACAAGCTCACCATGAGCGGATAATCTGAGTCCTCGGTTCACTGGGTTCCGGATTTTGGCAGAAAGAGGTTGGTGCTTCAGTTTTTCAGCCTACGTGAGTGCCCCGAACCCGTCTGGGGTCTGGACCTCCACCAAGTGGGTCTTGCGCGATTCGATGGCGCTCTCCAAGGCCTGGCCCATCTCCTTGACGGT
The DNA here is from genome assembly GCA_965237595.1 of Dehalococcoidia bacterium. Classification (GTDB taxonomy): domain Bacteria; phylum Chloroflexota; class Dehalococcoidia; order Lucifugimonadales; family UBA3495; genus UBA9611. Next base: position 141,129 of record CBDEFY010000006.1, read on the forward strand.
GGACACCTTGGTGCCTTCGAAGCCATAGGACTCAAAGAGTTTGACGAAGTCGGGGTTGACCAACTCGGTGGCGAACTGGTGGTTGTCGCCGAACCGCTCACTCTGGAACTTCTTCAACACTCCCCAAGAGTCGTCGTTGAACATCAACACCACCGGGTGTATGCCATATTGGGCGCAGGTGGCCAGCTCTTGGAGGTTGTATTGGAACCCACCGTCGCCGGTGACGCAGACCACCGGGCTGTCCGGCTTGCCCACCTTGGCGCCGACTCCCGCTGGAAAGGCGAACCCCAGACCGAGCCAACCGTGGGGGTGCATGAAGGTCCGTGGCTCGTATATCTCCAGGCAGCGGCTGGCCCGGCTGGAGGCCACTGCCGGGTCCAGGGAGAAGATGGTGTTCCGGGGCGTAACCGACCGCACGGTCTCGAAGACCCGCAGTTCGTTGCCCCAGGTTTCCTTCAGCTTCCGGCGTATCTCGCCCTTCATCGAAGCAATCTCGTCCTTGAAGGAGTCGCCTTTGTAGACGTCCTGGCCGCCGATAGCGCTCAACCACTGCTGCACCACGGCCTGGGAGTTGGCTACGATGGGCACGGTGGTCTGGTAGTTCTTGCCGATGGCATCTCCGTCCAGCAACACGTGGACCAAGTCCTTGGGCAGTTGAAACTGGATGCCGGTGGTGGAGCGCTGGGGCAGTATGGACCCCAGAACGACGACCGAGTCACAGGTGCCCAACCACTCTTGGACCGGGTTCTCGCCCCAGATTCGCCGCCCCAGGGTCTGACCCAGGGACTGGGGATGGTCCTCGGGGAAAGCCCCCTTTGCGCCGTCGCTGGTGACCACGGCCGCGCCCAGTTTCTCCGCCAGTTCGATAATCTGCTGGGTGCCGCCTTGAATCTGGACTTCCTCCCCCACCATGATGGCAGGCCGCTAGGCCTTGAGGAGCATCTGCAGCCCCTGCTCAACCTTGTTGGGGTCGCCCTTGGGGATATCCGGCTCCCTGGCGGTCAACACCTCAACGTCGGCCTGGGCGCCCAAAAGGTTGGTGGGTATCTCCAGTTCGATGGGCCGGGGCCGGCGGGTCTGGAACCGGTCGAAGGCCTCCATGAAGTTGTCGGGGATGGACTCCACCTGGTTAATCATGGCGTTCCAATCGGTCACCGCCTCGAACATGCGGAGTTGGTCCTTAGTCTCGTGGGTGGACAGCTTACCCTGGCCGAAGAACTCCTGCTCCACGTTGGTGGTAATCTCCAGCACGGGAGACCCGGAGAAGTAGGCTTCGCCCAGAGCGCCTACCGAGTCTGCCGCGCCGGGTCCGGTGCTGGTAATCAGCACCCCGGGCTTGCCGGTGGCCCTGGCGTAACCGTCGGCCATGAACCCGCAACCCAACTCCAGGCGCCCTCCGATGAACCGCAGGCTATCTTGGCTGGCGAATAGGGAATCGAAGAGGTCCAGGTTGTGGATGGATATGATGCCGAATACGGTATCAACCCCTTGGGCCTTGAGCGACTCTACTACAGTCTGTCCACCGGTTAGTTTAGGCACTTGTGCTCTCCTTCCGTATGGCTGTCCGCCACTAAATTACCAGGCTCACTGGGTTTTCCAGGAGTTTCTTGATTTCCATCAGGAATTGGGCGGCTTCCGCTCCGTCGGCCACGCGGTGGTCGACCGATAGGGTGGCTTTCATTATTTGGGCCACCGCCAGCTCACCGTCGCGCGCCACCGGTTGTTCCTTCACCGTGCCCACGGCCAGCACCGCCGCATGGGGTGGGAAGATGATGGCGGTGAAACTGTCCACGTCGAACATGCCCAGGTTGCTCACGCTGAAGGTGGTGCCGCTGTACTCTTCGTTGCGCAGGGTACCGCCGCTGGCCCTGGACACTAGGTCGCGGCTGCCGGCGGCAATCTCCACCAAGCTCTTACTCTCGCAGCCATTGATTCCGGGCACGATCAGTCCCGACTCCAAGGCGATGGCGATGCCCACGTTGATGGACGCATTCATCTGGAGATGGTTGTCCCGGAAGAAGGAATTGAACTTGGGATGACGTCCGATGGCGATGGCCGATGCTTTGACGATGAAATCGTTGACGCTAACCCTTTTCTCGGCGTCCAGCTCGTCGTTGATGTCCCGCCGGAGCGACATGGCTTTGGTCATGTCCATTTCGGCGGTGACGTAGAAGTGGGGGGCCTCCCTCTTGCTGTCCACGGTGACCCGCGCGATGGCCTGGCGCATCCGCGACAGTTCAATACTTTCGGAGGTCATGGGCGCCGGAGCCCCCGTCCCGTCTGGGGCCGCTGCCGATGCGGCGGCCGGGGCAGCCTCTTCGGGGACATCGGTTTCGACGATGCGGCCGCCGGGCCCGCTGCCGTTAATGGTGGTCAGGTCAATCCCGCGCTCCCGGGCCAACCGCCGGGCCAATGGCGACGCCCGCACCTCACCAGCGCTGGCTGCCGTTGCCGCAGCCGGGGCTGGGGCCGAGACCGCTTCTGCCGGAGCCGGGGCCGCTTCTGCAGTGGGTTCGGTAGGAGCAGCCGCCGTGCCAACATTGTCTGGAACGGCTTCTCCGGGGTCGGTGATCACGGCGATGAGTCCGCCCACCGGGATGGCGACGCCCTCATCGGCCACAATCTTTCCGAGTACGCCGCCGGTATAGGCTTCGAAATCAACGATGGCCTTGTCGGTCTCAATCTCGGCGATGACCTCTCCGCGGGCCACGTCCTCGCCTTCCTTCTTGAGCCAGCGGACCACTTTGCCCTCATGCATGTCGTAGCCCATCTGGGGCATAACAATCGATGTGGCCATCTCTGCCTCCTGACGGGGCCGGTGTATACTCGGCCCGGCTAACGAACGATTGGGTCCAAATTGGGACCGGTCCAGCTACGGTGGGGGTTCAACGCTGCCCAAGGCCAACGCTGCATAGATATTAATGCACGGCACGTAGCGGGGCAACCGCCGGAATGTGAGCGAATCAAAACGGGAGCGGACCCGGATTTCACCCGAATGAACACACCCCGGCATCAACTCCGTTGTTCCAGCGAAGGCCGGAACCCAGAGAGGCTACCATCTAGGCAATTCCGTCTGATGGGCCGCCGGTTTGAAGAGCAGCAATTCCTGGATTCCGGCTGTCGCCGGAAAGACGAAGGCGGCGTTGCCGTTACTCTATGGCAATTCGCCGCCCGCGTAGTGTCAATGCGCCTGGTCTTGCCATTCCTAGCAAAATCCGGGATGACTCCCGATTAGGTTTCCATCTGAGGGTCAGGTATGCCCAGATTGGGTTACATCATTCGGTCGATGATTTTCTGCGCCTGTTCCTTGTCCAGTTCCAACTCCCTGTTGACCAAGGGGCCACCCTTGCTCAAGACCGGCTCAGCATCCTCCAGCGTGGGCCGCTCACCCTGGAAGAACACTCCCGTGTAGATGGTGTCGCCGAACATCATGGCCTTCTCGCAGGCGGTCTTCCAGTCACTGGTGTCGTGCCCGTCGTCCTCCAGCTTCCTGACCCGCTCCTTGAAGAAGTCGTGGGTGTTATCGAGATTGAAAGTCACGCAAGGGCTGAAAATGTCAATCAGAGAGAAGCCCTTGTTTTTGATGCCCTGCTGAATCAGGCTGGTCATGTGCCTGACGTCGCCACTGTAGGCGCGGGCTACGAACGTAGCGCCGTTCATGATTGCCGCAGTAATAGGGTTGATTGGCTGTTCCACGCTGCCGAAGGGGGTGCTCTTGGTGGTCATTCCCAGGCTGCTGGTGGGAGACACTTGGCCGGTGGTCAACCCGTAGATCTGGTTGTTCATCACCACGTAGGTCAGGTCGATGTTGCGCCGGGCAGTGTGGGTGAAGTGGTTGCCACCAATCCCGTACCCGTCTCCATCCCCGCCGGTCACCAACACGTTCAGCTCGTGGTTGCCCAGCTTGGCCCCGGTGGCCATCGCCAGGGACCGGCCGTGGAGGGTGTGCATGCCGTAGGAGTTGAAGTAACCCGGCAGGTTGGAGGAACAGCCGATGCCGCTGACCGTCAGAATCTCATGGGGGCGCAACCCCAACTCGGCGACGGCCCGCTGCAATGCATTCAGAACACCGAAGTCGCCGCACCCGGGGCACCAGTCGGGGTCTGTCTGGCCCTTGAAGTCCCTGGGCGTAAGGTTTACGGCTGTGGTCGCCATGGTCTCACCTCGCTGCACACCGGCTTGATAGACGTTGCCGGCTAAACGGTTACTTCCTGGTAAGGGACGTACTTGTTGGTCTCTCCGCCGATCTGGGCCTTCACCCCGTCGCCGATATGATGGGGCATGAAGGGCTCGCCGTCGTATTTGCGTATGTGCCCGTCGGCGGAGAAGCCGGTCTCGCTCCGCAGATATCGGGCGAACTGGCCCGAGTAGTTGTTCTCTACGATTATGGTCCGCTTGGCCGTGGACAAAATCTCCATGATTTGTTCGCCATGGAACGGGACCATCCACTTGATTTGCAAGTGGTTGGTGGAGATTCCCTCAGCGTTCAGGGCGGCCACCGCCTCTGTAATCATTCCCTGAGTGGACCCCCAGCCAACCAGGGTAACGTCGGCTTCGGCCGGTCCTTGCAGAACGGGAGGCGGGATATCCTCCAGGATGGTATCGAACTTTCTGGCCCGTTTCTCCACCATCTGCCGGCGTTTGTGTGGGTTGGTGAACTCGTCGCTGAGGAGGGTGGAGTCCTCGTCGTGCTCATCGGTGGCGACCACGTGGACGTACCCTTCAAGCCCCGGGACCGCCCTGGGCGAGATACCGCTTTCGGTGTCCTTGTACCGGAGATACCCATCGGATTTCGACGGTTGGGCGATTAGCGCCCCCCGGTCGATATTGGGGTGCATGTTTATCTTGTCCGGGTCAACGCTGAACCGGCCTTCAGAGATGTAAAGGTCCGAGATTACGATGGCCGGGCATTGGTACTTGTCGGTCAGGTTGAACACCTCGGGCATGGTGTTGAAGGCGTCCAGGGAGTCGACTGGCGTTACGATAATCCGCTCAAAGTCGCCCTGGCTGGCCCCCAAGACCTGCCAGAGGTCGCCCTGCTCTGTCTTGGTTGGTACTCCGGTGGACGGGCCGGCGCGCTGCACGTTGATAAAGACCACCGGGATCTCCATCATGGCGGCCGCGCCAATGGCCTCGGTCATCAAAGCGAAACCGCCGCCAGAGGTGGCGCACATAGACCGGGTACCGGCGTGGGCCGCGCCCACCACCATGTTGGAAACAGCAATCTCGTCCTCAGCCTGCCGGACCATGATTCCCAGGTTTCGGGCGTTCGCGGACATCCAGTGGAGCACTCCGGTCGCGGGACTCATGGGGTAGGCGGCGTAGAACTTTACGCCCGCGGCGGCGCCGCCCATGGCCAGGGCTTCGTTGCCTGACCAAACGGCCAGTGGCTTCTCCCCAACCGGCGGCGACTGCTCGAAGGGCTGGAAATGCTCCTGGGCATAGTCGAAACCGGCCTTGGCGACGCCGACGTTTTCGTCCACCATGGCCTGGCCTCGCCGCTGGAACCGGAGGGCTAAGCTCTCTTCCAAAACTGAGAAATCGATGCCCATGAGATACGCAATGGCTCCCATGCCCACCGTGTTCTGGATCAACCGGTTCCTGCTCTGAGTCAGTTCTCCCACCGGCAAAGGACAGAGGTCCGCCCCTTTATCTTCGGAACCAGGATTGATTGCGTCGCTGTTGTAGATAATCCGGCTGCCCGGACCCAGCAGGCGCTGGTGCCGGTCCATGGTGTCTTGGTTGAGGCACAGGAGCAGGTCCAGTTTGTCGCCGTGGTTGTGAATCTCCGCATCGCTGATGCGCATGGTTAGGTAGATGTGCCCGCCCCGGATAATCGACTGGTAGGCATTGTAGGTGCACAGGTGCAGCCCGCGGCGGACGATAATGCGCGCGAGGATGTCTCCCGGTGTGGCGATACCCTGTCCCGCTTCGCCGCCTATCGCCAGTGCGAAATCATACGTTCCCAACCCCATTTGGTCCGCTCCTTGATTTCGGTGTTCCTTCGGGTCTGGGTGGTGCCTTCACCTATCCCGTATTTAATCACCCGTTGGCCCACTTTGCCAGCCGTGCCACATGGTTCTTTGCCGCTTAACAGCGCTACATGTGGATAGTCCGGCCCTGGGCGCCCAATGCAGCCTCCTTGAGCATCTCGGAGAGGGAGGGATGGGCATGGACCGCCCAGCCCAATTCCAGGGTAGTCCCCTCCAGTAACCGGGTCATGGACAGTTCGCCCAGCAACTCGGTGACCTCGGGGCCAATCATGTGGCCCCCGAGGAGTTCTCCGTGTTTGGCGTCCACCACCAACTTCACCATCCCGGCGGTCTCGCCCATGGCCAAGGCCTTGCCGTTGGCCTGGACGTTGAACGTCCCTACCTTGATTTCTTTGCCCTGCTCCCTGGCTTGGGCCTCGGTCAGGCCGAAGCTGGCGATCTGGGGAATGCAGTAGGTGGCCCGGGGCATATAAGTATAGTCCAACGGCTGAGTCTCCAGCCCCGCGATATTCTCGACGGCCATGGCCGCCTGGGCCGACGCCACGTGGGCCAGCGGCATCTTGCCGGTAACGTCGCCGATGGCGTAGATACCGGCAACGTTGGTGGCCATTCCCTCATCCACTATGATACCGGTCCGGTCTGTCGCGATGCCAACCGTCTCCAGACCCAAGTCTTCCACATTGGGCTGGACCCCGATGGCCACCAGCACTTTGTCGCACTCCAACGTCTGGGCCGCCCCGTCTTTGTCCACCGTCACCTTCACTCCAGATCCGGTGGTGTCCACGCCTGTAACCACAGCGCCGGTCAGGAACTCGATTCGGTGGCGCTTGAAGGCTCGCTCCAGTTGGGCGCTGATGTCTTCGTCCTCGTTGGGCACCAAACGGGGCAGCATTTCGACAATGGTGACTTCGACGCCGTACATCTTATAGATGTAGGCGAACTCCACTCCAATGGAGCCGCCGCCGACTATGACGATTGAGGACGGCAGGTCGCTGAGCACGATGGACTCCCGGCTGGTGATGACCGTGTCCCCGTCGATGGGCAGGGGCGGGATGCTCCGGGGTCGGGACCCGGTGGCGATTATGATGTTTTTGGCCTCTATTACGCTTTTGGCCTCAATTGGGTCCGCGGAGTCCGCATTGGGCGCGACTTCCACCTTGCCGGACCCAACTATCCTGCCTGTTCCCTGAATGTGGTCGACCTTGTTCTTGTCCAGCAGGAAAGCGACGCCCTTTGTGTTGCGGTCAACGACCTTCCGGCTGCGGTCGATGGCCACCGAATAGTCGGCATGGAAGTTGTCCATCTTCAGGCCAAACTCGTCGGCCCGGTTCAGGTAGGACAGTATCTCGGCATTCTTCAGCAGAGCTTTGCTCGGGATGCAACCCCAGTTCAGGCACACTCCGCCCAAGGCCTCTTTCTCGATAATAGCCGTCTTCAAGCCTAATTGGCCTGCCCGGATGGCGGCCACGTAGCCACCAGGCCCCGAGCCAATCACCACCAAGTCGTAGTTCAGTTCCATATTCACCTGCGGGTTATGTAACCCAAGACGACCACAGCCCCGTGAGTTCCCGTTACCCCGTTTTTTAACAGAACCCGGTATCTATCGTAAAACAAAATTATAGCGGTGGCTCTCTATCGATACAATATATTTTATGCCCGTTAGGCCACGCCTGGAAAGTGGCGTCCCTTCCGGGGCCCGTTGGCCGGAACAAGGACAGGCCAAGGCCGGCGATAAGCGTGGCCTGGTGGCGTGGAATACAGGCGTGATTCATTGTCGTGACAGGCCGTTTCTGCTACCATTCAGTGGTTTAGATGCAATGGCCCGCCGGAAGGGCCACCGAGCCGCCAATGGCGGGGGAAGAGACATGAGAGTTGGGCCCTTGGGCATAACTGAAATAGCAATCATCGTTGTCATCATCCTCTTGGTCTTCGGCGCCCGCCGCCTGCCCGAGATTGGCTCATCCATGGGCAAGGGTATCCGCACCTTCAAGACCGCGCTCATGGGCGAAGAAGAGAAAGAAGAGTCGGAAAAGCAACCAACGTCCAGCGGCAACGACGACAACCGCACATAGATCTGGGATTAGTAGATTGAAAAGGACCGGAGAATTCTCCGGTCCTTTTTGTTGACCCTGATACATCCGGGGCTAGGCCGATGATATGGCTCTGGACTTGCTCCGCCCGCGCCCAGCGATACGGGCCAGCAAGATACCCAACTCGTAGAGCACCAAAAGCGGCCCGGCCACTAAAGCCTGGTTCACCGGGTCAAAGGTCGGCGTGATTATCGCGCCCAAGATAAAGGCCACCACCACCCAATAGCGGCGGAACCGGGACAGCGACCGGGCCGAGACGATGCCCAACTGGGCCAGCAGGTACATCACCAGCGGGGTCTCAAAGGCCAAGCCCATCCAGAATAACAGCCGGATCATCAGGTTGATGATGTTGCTGACCCGGATCAACGGCACCGCCACACCGTTGCCGAAGGTGAGCAGGAAGTGGAGGGCCGGAGGGGTGAGGATGTAGTAGCCGAAGGCCACTCCGCCGGAGAAGGCAAATATCACAGCGGGCATGAACCCAAAGAGATAACGCCTTTCGCGTCCGGTGAGCCCAGGGGCGACGAACATCACCACTTGGAACAGGATCACCGGCGAGGCCAAGACCAGTCCGGCCACAAAGGACACCTTGATGGCGGTGGTCAGCAGCTCGGTGACTTCGGTGTAAATCAGCTCCCCGCCGGGCCCGAGTTCCAAGTCCCGAGCAGGAGTGACCAGCAGTTCAATTAGCTGTTCAAAGAAGACGAATGAGACGGCGCTGCCCACCAGCAGGGCCACTACGCAGATGACGACCCGCCGCCGCAACTCGCTCAGGTGCTGCAGCAAGGTCTGTTCCCGGGTCCTCATCCCTTATCCTCAGAGCCGGCCTTATCTTCTAATCCGGGGTTCGTTCCGCCTGACCCGCCCTCTTCCTCGTCATCGGGAGGAGTCTCGGCCCGCATGGGAACTCCGGGGGGCGGTTCCATTCCACGTTCCTGTGAGCCGGACTGGGAGGCCCCGCGCTGGTCTTGGTCTTCGATGGTTAACGCGCTGGTCACGTCGCTGAATGAACGGCGCAAGTCGCCCAGCATCTTCCCTGCATTACGTGCCATGTCGATGGAGCGGCCTGGGCCCAGCACCAAGAAAGCCACCAGCAGAATCACGCCGACCTCGGGGATGCCCATACCCATGAAGTTCATGGAGACTGTCCCTCCCCATCGGTGCCGCTAATTGCGCAATCTTCGCCGCAGACGATGCCGCTGGGCACAGTCCAGTCAGCCGGGAATCGGTAGCCAAGCTCCCTCAGCATCTCCAACAGGCGGCAGATAGGCAGGCCGACTATATTGTTGTAGCAGCCTTGCCAGCCGGTGGCGGGCCGAAGATCGGGGTCTTGGACGGCGTAGGCCCCGGCTTTGTCTTTGGGCACGCCCGACGCAATGGAGTCTTCGATCTCTTCGTCAGTTATGTCACGCAAAGTAACCTGACTGGTCATGGCGTCGCTCAGCGTTCGGCCCGACCTCGCATCAACCAAAGTGAGTCCAGTAGAAACGTGGTGGGTGGTGCCGCTGAACTGCCGCAGCATCCGGCGGGCTTCGTCATCGTCCACTGGTTTGCCGACGGCCCGTCCCTCGAACACCACGGTACTGTCAGCCCCGATGACCAGTCCCGAATCCATCCCCGCGGCAACAGCCTGGGCCTTTTCTCGAGACAGCCGCTGCACCATGTCCTGAGGAGATTCACCGGGCAGGCAATCCTCCGCCACGTCGGAGGGCGTAACAGTGAATTCCAGGCCCAGGGCCTCCATCAGCTCGCGCCGGCGGGGCGACGCCGATGCCAACGTCAGACCGACCGGCGTCAGACCATCGGATGACTTGCTTCGAGACAGGAATGCCACACACTCAACGTGGTGTGTCTGGGGGAACATGTCCAGGGGCGCCACCTCGTCAAGCCGGTAGCCTCCCTGGCATAGGATCTTGAGGTCACGACCAAGAGTTTCGGCGTCACAGGAAACGTAGGCCAGCCTGGGCGGGGCCATCTCGATCAGGCTCTCCAGTGCCCGGGGCTGGCAGCCGGAGCGGGGCGGGTCCAGCACCACCACGTCGGGCTTCTCCGGCAGGTCTCTCAGGACATCTTCGGTACGGCCCAACACGAAATCCAGGTTGTTCAGTCCGGCGGCATTCTTCTTGGCGTCGGCCACCGCCGCGGAAGACTCTTCCACGGCAATCACCCTCTTCACCGACGGGGCCAGCAGCATGGCGAAAGTGCCCACGCCGGTGTAGGCGTCCAGCAGTACGTCATCAGGTCCCAATTGCAGGCGGTCCCGGACCAGGTGGGCGGCGCCGGCGGCTTGGTCCACGTTCACCTGGAAGAAAGAGGGCGAGGACACATCAAAATTCCGGCCGTCCACTGATTCGGTGTAACTTTTCTGTCCGGTTGTGACATTGATGCCGGGATGGACCAGGTACGGCTGAATCAGGTAGTCCCCCGAGTATTTGCCAGCACGAATAGAAAGCTGGGTGGTCTCGCCGCAGCGGTCCTGCAGCCCTTCCAAAAGCGTGTTCACGCCGTCGTGCATCAGCAGGCACTTGTCGATGCGCACGAACTGGCGGGTCTCGCGGTTAACGAATCCCAATACCCCGTCCCGTTTAATAGTGAACCGGGCGTGGTTGCGGTAGCCGTACTGATCGGGGGAGGGTATTACCTCGGATACGGGGGGATTCTCGAAATCGCCGACTCGCTGGAGGGCGTCGAACACCTTCTCGCGCTTGGTCTTCAGTTGGGCGTCGTAGGAGAGGTGCTGCCATTGGCATCCGGTGCATTCCCCGTAGTAGGGACAAGGTGGCTCCACGCGGTCGGGAGACGCCTCCAACACCGCCACCACCTTGGCGGACACGTACTTCCGGTGTATTTTCACCACCTCGGCCACCACCCGTTCGCCGGGGATGCCTCCGGCCACGAACACGTTGTGTCCGTCAAAATCGGCCATGGCCTCTCCCAGCCGACCCCACGACTTTAGCGATAGTGTTACCCGGTCTCCTTGCTGGGTGATGCGCTCGGCTATCTCCATGGGCTGTTGATTACTATAATTCACGGAGGGTGAGAAACCAAGGCGGCCGGGCCGGTGGACAGGCTCGTTTCGTGGCAGAATCAGGCAGTGGAGGGCTTGCGTCCCTGGCGAGAATCTAGCAAAAACGGTATCCGGTTTAATCGGCACTCCCGGCGGTTGACCTTGGTGTACGCGCCCATTACACTGATGCGGGAGCAGACCCGACCCCTGTTTCCGCTGACCCAGTGGATTAGATTGGGGTAGATCAGACCGGGGTTCGTGGCGAACCCCAAACCAACTAACAGCATCTAAGTTATTGCGCGAGAGATTCCGGAGGATGGAAATGGCAGAACCTTTCGAGGTAAATGACGACACTTGGCAAGAATTGGTATTAGATTCGGACACGCCGGTCCTGGTGGACTTCTGGGCCGAATGGTGCGGTCCGTGCAAGATGATTGCCCCCGCCGTTCACGACATGGCCGAAGAGTATGACGGCAAGTTGGGGGTGGCCAAGTTGGATGTGGACAGCAGCCCCAACGTGGCCATGCAGTATGGCGTGCGCAGCATTCCGGCCTTGATCTTCTTCAAAGGCGGCCAGCCGGTGGACCAAATCATCGGGGCAGTGCCCAAGGGCGCTCTGAAGAAGAAGGTAGACTCCGTCCTCGGAAGCTAACCGCTCTTTCCCAAAGGCGCGAATTCAGGCGCCGCCGCCCGGCGGCGCCTTTTATTTGCTACCGTACAGGGTAGGTAAACATGGGAGTGGATGGGGCCCGGTGGCCCTTGCGGACTTCAAATCCGTTATGCCTCGTGACGAGCGGGGTAGGTGGGTTCGACTCCCTCGCACTCCCGCCAATATTACCCACAAATTGACCTGAATCGGCCCGATTCGTAGCTAATTCAGCTACGGATGGGGCTATTTTAATGCTTGCCTGTTCCGAGTGATTCCTATACAATCCCGCTTGAATTGTACAAAAATTTCTGTACAAAAAGGGGATGTACAAATGCCAGTCAAGGAAAAGCTGCTGACCGATAGGGCCATTCGCAACGTCGGGGCTGGCACTCACAATGACGGGAACGGTCTCACCCTTCGCGTAGGGGAAGGGGACAAGCGAAGTTGGGTACTCCGCTACACCTGGGGCGGCAAGCCCGCCAACCTCGGGCTTGGCAGCTATCCAACCGTGGGCCTCAAGGAAGCCCGCGCACTCGCCGCTGAACGTAGAGCCGAGATTGCCGAGGGGCTGCGGCCCACTGGTGCAAGGGAAGTTGCAGCAGCGAAGAGGCCAGAGCCGGTCAAGCCGACGTTCAGGCAGATAGCGGAGACGGTTATCGAGCTGAGGCGCCCCACGTGGTCTAGTGACCGCCATGCAAAGCAATGGACCGAATCGCTGACCAACCACGCCTACCCTGTGATTGGGGATTCGCCCATTGCCGAGATAACCTCCGGCGATGTTTTGGGGATGTTGACCGGGATCTGGAATGAACTGCCAGAAACCTCAACACGGGTGAAGCAACGGGCTCAGGTTGTCTTCGACTACGCCATAGCTGCCGGCCTCCGCAATGACAACCCAGTTGCCGCAGTCTCCAAGGCTCTACCACGCCGACCACGCTTCAAGGAACATCATGCCGCCCTGCCCTATGGCGATGTTCCTGCGGCAGTAGCAGCCATCCGGGGATCGACCGCCCACACTTTCACCAAACTGGCTCTTGAGTTTGTCATCTTGACCGCGGCAAGGGCCGGGGAAGTACGGGGCATGACGTGGGCTGAGATCAATTTCGAGTGCGCCACCTGGACCGTTCCGGCGGCCCGTATGAAAACGCGAAAGGAACATCGCGTACCACTGTCTGAGCGGGCTATCGAGATACTGCGGCTGGCTCAGGCTCAGAGTAGAGACGAAGCGCTGGTATTCCCTGGAAGCAAGGGACAGCTCAGCAACATGGCCTTCACGATGCTCTTGAGGCGCCTGAGGCTGGAAGGCGTTACACACGGTTTCAGATCCAGTTTCAAGGATTGGTGCCTCAGTGAGACTTCGACTCCGTGGGCGGTATCTGAGGCCGCTCTAGCGCACAATCTCGGGAACTCCATGGAGGCGGCGTATGCACGAACGGACCTATTCGATAAGAGGCGCGACCTAATGGGCCAGTGGGCCGAATTTGTAGGGGGGTGAGTAGCAATGCCGACGTTCGAGGATGCAGTCAAATTGGTCCAAAGTTGGGACGAAATGAATCGGACTTTAGTGGGTGGCGACTGGCAAGACCATGCCACCGCTTCAGTGGCGAACTATCGGAATCGAGAAGGGGAAAAGAGGGATGAACTGCTGGCATATTGGCTGGACTGCCAGTTCACCATCAAAGCCGCCTGGCACTCCCTGGAAGCCGTTGCCATCGACCATCTGTTGTCTGACTTACCGTTACCCCGGCAACTTGCCTTATGGCTGGCCTTGGGCCTGAAGGGGGAGATCAAGAAACCGGCAACCGGAGCCTACGCCACTTTGTACCGCGACCACGGACTTGCCCGCATGGTGTTGGCACTCTGCCGAACCTATGAGATGAATCCCTACCGCAACGACGCCACCGAACATATCGCATCCGCCTGCGACGTGGTACGAGTGGCTCTGAACCTTGATTACAAGCTGGTAGCTGCCGCCTATCGAAAGTGTAAGGATGACGTTCTAAGGGATTGGTAAAACAAATATCACGCGCCATCCCTTATGCGCCCCTACCATTTCGGTGTAGAACGGAATGGAGGGGCTTTTCTTATGGCGACTGAGACACTGATAGGACGGCAGGAAGTGGAGCGGATGGTAGGACTCTCGCGCTCCACCATCTACGACAAGATGCGGGCCGGGACATTCCCGTTGCCGCTAAAGATCGGGGCCAAGGCGGTGCGGTGGCGGATGTCTGAAGTAGAGGAATGGGTGAACTCGCATGAGCGGGCTACTGGCAATAAGGGCGTTTGAGGGGCAAAAACGAAACCGCTGGGGACTGACAACCCAGCGGTTTCTACCTGTGATGGGAGTGTGAAACTGACAAATGCATTCTACCACGTCTGCTTTTTCGACCGCCATTGCGATAGCCCAACATTACGTTCCTGGTGCACGTCCTCAGAATGGGTTTTACCGAATACCCTGCCTAGCTCACAAGGGAACTGATAACAACCTTGCGATTGCCGACGCGCCGGACGGCGGCCTGATACTCAAGTGTTGGAGCAAGGGTTGCAGCTTCAACGAGATTCTAGGAGCCTTCCAAAAGGACGGGCTGACGGTCCATCGGGAATGGACCTACCCCAACGGGAAAAAGGCATTTAGGGATGACAAAGGGGGCGTCAAAAAGAACTGGCAGATTGAAAAGACGCAAACCGTAGGGATACCCTTAATGGTGTCTAACGACACTCCCGACGCCCTGATAGTCATTGTGGAAGGGGAAAGCGACCGTGACGCCGTGCTGTCTGCGGACGTTCCCGGCATTGCACCGGCTTGTTGGCATGGCGGCTCCGGTCAAGTGGCGAAACAGGATTACAGCGCAGTCCGGGGCCGACGTGTGGCTATATGGCCGGACAACGACGAAGAGGGCCGTAAGACCTTGCCGTTGGCTGCTAAGGCTTGCATCGACGCTGGCGTGGGCGAACTCTACACACTCCCTTACGTGGGCGTGGAAGGTTCGGGCTGGGGCGCGGGGGACCTACTGCCGCCTATGGTTAAACTCTGCCTAGAAACGCTGACGCCCTGGGCCACGTCGGCCACCACCGCCAGGAGCGGCATTGTCTGGACCTCGATAACCGAAGTCCTTGAGGCTCCGCCTGCGGAATGGCTTGTCAACGGCTTGTTGGCGGCTGGGAGCATCACGCTCTTGGTTGGCTCCCCGAAAGCTGGCAAAACCATGTTGGTCCTGAGTCTCCTAAAGGCGGCTGCGGCTGGCGGGAAATTCCTAGGCTCGACGCTGGGGGAACCTAAGCGCTCCTGGCTCTTTACTGAGCAATCCGAGCGCAGCCTAGCGGCCCAAGTTAGGACGATTGGCTTGGATTCTGAGAATGTCAGAATAGCCTTGTGGCGGCAACAGCCGGGGTATGCGACTCCCCAGGACTTCGCCGATGCTGTTCACGCTGACTTCATGGCGGCAACTAAAAAGCCGGCGATATTGGTAATCGACACATTGGGATCGTGGGTGGACTTTAAGGACTCGAACGATTACAGCCAAGTCACCGAACGGCTTCAACCCATACTCAAGATGGGTCAGATTGTCGGGGATGCGGAAGGGACCGCTACGTTGTTGGTTCACCATACCCGGAAGTCCGGGGGAGACGGAAGCGACAAATCGTTGGGTTCCCAGAAGATAGCCGCGATGGTGGACACAATGGCTTACCTTGGGAACGGCGACGGCGAACGTCGGCGCCTATCCATACAGTCTCGCTTTGGCATCACTGACTTGGGTTCTGACCTAAGCATAGTCCTTGACCTGAATACGGGAAGCTATGATGTGGTCGACACCCGGGCCGAGGTTGACGACGAAATCAAAGCGATATTGGAGAATGGCGACTTGGGAAGCAATGACCTTAAAGACCAGCTCAAAGACGCGGGGATGGAGTTGTCGCAGTCCGGCGTTAACAGGCACCTAAAGGGGCTGATGGACAGTGGCGTTGTGGAGCGGCAAGGCAAGGCTCGAAACACGGTTTATCACCTGGTTGGAGAATCTATTCATTCACTATAGACCCTTAGGTGAATGAATAGATTCTTAAGGCGTGAAGGGAGGGCAGCATGGCTCACAAAAAGCATATCGGGCGACACCGCCAGAAGGACGTAGGTAATAGGAAGCGGTTTATGTCGGTGTGTGGGCGAATGGCTTGGCCGTCAGAAATTGTTGTAAACCTTGGGGAATTATTGGAACTCAGAGACAGAGGAACTCCCATTTGCCAAGAATGCGCGCACCAAGGCGAGGGTGTAACGACGGTGTTCGAGAACGCTAGCTATGAGAAGAATTTCCATGAACGACGCAAGTGGCAAGCGATGGGTGATGAGCTTCGACCCTAAACGCAGACCCCTCTAGGTTAGAAGCACAACGCGTTTCAGACCGCTGCCCGTCTCTCAGGTCGGAACGGGCTTTTCATACCCTTCAATATGTGCAATTGTTTGCATCTGCGTCCATTAGCATGTTATTCTGGTTCCAACCTTATTCGGAGGAACCACTGTGACACCTGTACAGACTTTGGAATTGAACCTAGGCGAACTCAGAAAGAAACTGGCGGAAGCTATCGCGGCCTCCGAACCCGACGTTGAAACCATCGAACGGCTGACGGGCGAGATACGCTCGACCGACGCCCGGTTAGTGGCTCAGAAGCTCCTAGAGCCTGAAACCACCGCCACCATACCCGGCGCCATTCAAAGCTCCGAGGAAAGGGAGCTTGCGGAACTCCGGGGCAAGGTTGAATTCGGGAAGTACATCGGCGCGGCCCTGGCGGGAATGCCTGTCATGTCTGGCCCCGAACTTGAGTACAACCAGCACCTGGGCATTGCCGGGAACTACTTCCCGCTCGAACTCCTGGGCGGAAGTCTCGAACACCGTGCATTAAGGGACGGCGACGCGGAAGGGAATCAGGCAACCTGGCTAGACCGGGTTGTGGCAGCTACAGGCGCAGCCAGTCTAGGCGTGTCCTTCCCCAGCGTCGCGCCGGGCGTCGCAGCCTACCCCGTCATGTCCGCCGGACCTTCCGGGGTACAGCGCGGGCGCACTGAGGCGGTTACGGAAGGGACCTACACCGTCGCCGTCACAGAGTTGAAGCCTTCCCGGAATTCCGTCTTTGGCATCTACAGCATCGAAGACGAATTGAGGCTTCCCGGACTGGCTGACGCCATAATCCGAGACATGCGGGCCAGCATGATTGAAACCATCGACAAAGCCGTATTCGTCGGAGACGCCGGGGCCGGAGAGAACGCAGCCGACATAACCGGGTTTCAGACAGCCGGAATCACCGAGACGACCTTAACGCAGGCCAACAAAATCAAGGGTGACGAACTCCTGAAAGTGTTCCTGGCCTACATCGACGGCGCCTATGCCGTGTCAATGGCTGACGTTCGGGTTGTGGCAACCGTGGGCAGTAACACCCTGTGGGGCGGAACCGTTCACGCCGCAACCGTAGACAACCAAACCGTAGCCGCGTTCCTGAGAGCCAACGGCGTGAACTGGACTGTCCGGGGCGGCATTGCCACTGGTACAGGGAATGACATCTTTGGCGCATTCGTCGGCTTGGCGCGGGGAGTGGAAGGTGCAGCCGTGGCTCCTATTTGGAGCATGGCCCAGCTAGTCCGTGACGAATACGGAACCCGTGCGGCCCAAGGTGAAGTCGGCTTGACCATGAATTACTTCTGGAACTTTGGCGTACCCAGGCCAGCCAACTTCAAGCGGCTGAAGTACGTAACCTAAGATGGACCAACTTCTATGCGAAGTAAGGTTCACTGAGGATGAAACCGCCAAGTCGCCGGGCCGACTGGTGGGGACGCTCTTGACCTATGAGACTCGGGCCAGTGACCGCCGGGAACTCTTTCGACGTGGGGCGATTCACTGGCCCGAGACCGGCCTTGTGGTCAACGATATGCACGATAGGCGGGCTCCGCTGCTGAGGGCGGTCCCCTTCCTGGACGGCGACGCCTTGAAGATCGACGCCCCATTCCCTGACACACAGCGGGCCCGAGACGCTGCCACCAACCTGCGCGAGGGCATCCTGACCGGCCTATCCGTAGAGTTTTACGCCGAAAAGGAAACCCGTAGGGCTGGCGTAAGGGAGATTCTGAAGGCCTACGTTCCACGGGCCGGTCTTGTGGACACGCCGAGCTATTCCGACTCCCTGGCCGAAGTCCGGGGGAAGTTGGAGACCAACAAAATCGTCATGGCGGCTCGGCTATGCCTGTGAACATCTTCGGCTGGAACATCGGCAGGGGGGCGGAACTTCGGCAGGTGGACTACACTCAAGCCGTAGCCAACGCCTTGCAAGAACTCGCGGAGCAAGCGCCGGTCAATGCCAGCGGTTTGGCCGTGGTCGAAACCTGTGTGAGCCTGATAGCGGAGCCGTTTCTGGTGGCTCGGCTCTCTGGAGCACTCACGTCCCCAAGAACTCTCTACACAGCCGCTAGGGACGTGCTGCGGGTTGGGAATAGCGTATGGTCCATCAGCACGGAAGGCGGCTCCCTGAGTCTTCAACGGGCCCACAAATGGAAAGTAAGGGGCGGCTCCGCAGACCCGGCGACGTGGGAATACGACCTTGAGATTATGGCGCCCGACGGCGTGGTCAAGCGCACTCTCGCGGCTCCAAGCGTGGTTCACCTGCGGCTCATTGGCCCGAGTGATTCCGACTGGAACGGCTCGGCTCCCTGGCAGTCTGCCGATCTATCATCCGACGCTATGGCAGAGATTGAGCGGGGCATCCGTGATGAGTCTCGCCTTACCACGGGGCGGGTGTGGTTAGCGCCGGACGGGGCAACCCAAGCCCAAGCACAGGGCATGGCGACAACCATCAAAGCGATGAAGGGCGGCAAGCAAGTTGTGAGTGAAACGACCGCGCAGGGCTTTGGAGCGGGCAAGACTTCCGCACCATCGCGGGACTGGGTGCCGGTATCAGTCGGCCAAGCCCACAGCGCGGGCAACGTGTCCATGCGGGACAGCATCCAAGGGAGCATAGCCGCGGCCTACGGCGTACCCGCTGCGTACATGAGCATGAACGCCACGGCTCCGGCCCTGAGAGAAGCAAAGCGGCTGGCCTTCCTGAACAAGACGCTGCCATTGGCTGCGCTACTCACTGAGGAACTGAACGATAAGTTGGGCGAGACTTCTATCACTTGGCCCAACCTGGCCGATCAAAGCGTTGACGTTCACCTGCGGGCAAGGGCGGCCAGCGCAGCGGGTGAGCTGGTGACAGGCTCGACCAGTTGCTTTCTCAGCTTGTACGCCTCTCTAGCTGCTGAGGTGGACATCCAGGCACGATGACGGCGCAGCACTGCGTCATGCGGACCTATCGCCAGGCTCCGCCCAATCTCTTTGGCCTTCGTGCAGACTCCGAAGGCTGGGCACACTTGGCAGACGACCCCGGAGGCCCGGTACAGACGCAACGGGACTCCATGCGTATGTTGGATACGAACGAACAGACAAGGCGACGTTGCTGGAATTGGTTGGACTTCCGATGACGCCAGTGCCGTCGTAAATTACAGCCCCCCTAATAGATACCCCCCCCTGCCGAGGGGCAGTAGCGACAGAGAAGGTAATCCAAAATGATCGAGTGTCGGACGGGGCGCATGATAAAGGTTCGCTGGCGAACCTTTTGACATTGAGTAGAGACGACCGCTATCGCGACCGCCACCGCTCTGCCGGAAGCCGATTGGCAGGCGATGAAACTATCGCAAACGAAAAATAGTTAGGGAGTCTTCGCGGGTTCCCATTTGAAAACATTTTGGTTCATGGGGGTCGCAGGGGGTCGCCTTTCTACTAGACGGTTGGAGCCATGCTAAGACCATTTCAGAAACGGTTTCTCAAGGGAGCCCTGGCCCAGGGAGTTGACGTTGCTGCCCTGAGTCTGCCACGCGGGAACGGCAAGACGTGGTTGGCGGCGCACATCCTCGAGCGTTGCATGACGCCGGGAGACTCCCTGTTTCAAGAGGGCTCCGAATATCTGCTGTGCGCTGCCAGCTTGGAGCAAGCCCGACTGTGTTTTAGGTTCATCCGAGAAGCGTTGGAGCCGACCGGCGAGTATCGTTGGTTGGACTCTACGACGAAGGTTGGCATCGTCCACAAGGCCACCAACACCCGGCTCCGCGTAATCAGCAGCAACGGCAAGACGGCGATGGGAATAGTGAACTGCCCGACTCTGGTGGCCGATGAGCCGGGAGCATGGGAGACAGTCGGCGGGCAGCTTATGAGCGATGCCATAGAGACGGCGCTGGGCAAGCCGGGCTCCAAGATGAGGGCGATCTACATTGGCACTCTAGCGCCTTCTCATGGCGGCTGGTGGCATGATTTGATAGCCGGTGGCTCCAAGGGCAGCACCTACGTTCAAGCACTCCAAGCCGATGTTGAGAAGTGGGATTCATGGCGAGAGATACGCCGGGTGAATCCACTCACGGCAATCTCCGAAGACTTCCAAAAGCGGCTCCGATCGGAGCGTGACGGGGCCCTGGCGGACACCCGATTGAAAGCCCGGTTCCTGAGTTACCGATTGAACGTCCCTTCCGGCGATGAATCGACAATGCTTCTGGACATTACCGACTGGGAGCGCATGGCGGACCGGGAGACACCGGCCCGGGACGGCCAGCCGATTGTGGGAATCGACCTTGGCGGTGGACGTGCTTGGAGCGCAGCGGTGGCGGTCTGGCACACCGGTCGGGTTGAAGCTCTCGCCTTGGCTCCGGGAATCCCTGATCTTGAAGCACAGGAAAAGAGGGACCACGTAGCCGGTGGGCTCTATCAACGGCTATTCGACAAGGGGCTGCTGTCCATCGCGGAGGGCCTGAGAGTCCAGCCGGTGGGCCAGCTATGGGACCACGTAATCGAGCGGTGGGGCTGGCCTGCGTTGGTGGTGTGTGACCGTTTCCGGCTCCCTGAGTTGGAAGACGTGATAGGGACCGGCGCACCGATCGAGCCCAGGGTGAGCCGCTGGAGTGAAGCGGCGTTCGACATTCGAGCGCTGCGGAAGGGTATCAAGGATGGGCCGCTGGTTTGCTCCGAAGATAGCCGCCTACTGGTGGCAGCTTCCCTTATGGTGGCCCACGTCAAAAACGACGATCAAGGTTCCTTCCGGCTGGTGAAGCGGGACCACAACAACGCTTCCCGAGACGACGTAGCGGCCGCCCTGGTTCTAGTGGCCGGCGCTTTCGAGCGGAGCCCGAAGCCGAGCGAAGTGGCGGAAGTCCGGGAACCCATACTGGTATAATTCGCCGAAACCGGATAGTAGGATAGACCGATGGTTAATGTCACCCAGAACCCTCAAGCTCAGAGACCAGAAGCTTTAGATAAGAGAGCAATTGCTCGCGAGCTCAGTAAATCGACCGCTACCTTCAAGAAGATTCCGGCCAAGAATCCAGAGTTAGAGACAGCTTTCCAGTATCAACCAATATAGCTGGAAATGGTACTAGCGACACCGACACAAGTTGTCACACACGCAACTACAAATGGAAACCAATTCGCCTTCATCCACGCTCGAACAGGATGCTCCACTTCATATAATCGACGCACACCTTTAGGCGTCAGTCCACGAGCAGACGCTTGCAGTCGAATGCCTTGCGTATTATTGACAGGTAGCAAATGCCCTGAATCAACCAGTGCATCAACAAAAACGCTTACTATTCCATCGTATTCAACGCTTTCATCTGGATACAAACTGAGTAACCGCTCCGACCCTTTTGTAATGCCACTATTGAAATACCCTAGCACACCGTAATCCTTTACTGTTACGAGGACATCCAGTTCCGTGTTGCGCTTTCCCACTCCTCACCTCTGGCTGGCTTTGCATCAAAAGTCCGCAAAAATCAGGACTTTTGATGCAGGCAACTGACTTTTGATGCAAAGCCTTTCGGCCTCTTTCTTTTTGCCTTGGCAAACGTACAAAGATTTGTACAAAACCTCGGCCAAGGCCGCCGGATGGGCTAGTCTAGGCACGAATAACAGCCGTATGGCATACCTCGCACTCCCGCCAATGTTTTGGGCACAAGAAAGGCCCACCGCACATCTGCTACTCTCTACCCAGCGGTTCTCATCCTATAATCCATGAAGGACACAACCCTTCGGAGTACAAACAATGGACGTATATCAAGCCATCAAATCCCGCCGAACGGTGCGGGATTACAAGCCGGACCCGATTCCTCAGGAGTTGGTGCGGAAGATTCTGCAGGCCGGGCGGTGGGCGCCCAGCTCCAGCAATACCCAGAAATGGTACTTCATCGCCGTCCAAGACCGAGACACGCTGGCGGCCTTGGGCAAGATTGCCACCCACGGCCCCTTCATCGGACAGGCGCCGCTGGCCATCGCTGTGGTGATGGACGACGCACCCCGGCCCCAACTGGACGCGGGAAGGGCGTTGCAGCAGATGGAGCTGATGGCTTGGTCGGAGGGCGTGGGCATGTGCTTCGTGGGCGTGCGCGAGGCGGACCAACAAAAAGCGATAAAGGAACTCCTCCAAATACCGGAAGGTATGGAGCTAATCACGGTGTTGCCCTTCGGCTACCGCGCCGACGGCCCCACAGGACCCGGGACGCCCAAGAAGGCCATGAGCGAGATCGTCCACTGGGAGCGCTTCGGCGGGACGGCCCGACCCCGGTAAATCCGGGCTATCCAGGCAGGTCGGTGATCAAGACCCACATCGGCAGGCTTCCGACTGCATGGGTCTCCAGGCGAGTCAGCGCGCCGGACTGCTGATCAACGCGGAAGCCGATCAGATTACCCGTCTCCAGACCGGTTACGTACAAGAAATTGCCCGTCGGGTCCAGGCTGAAAGCGCGCGGCACCGGGTCGACCTCGGTCCAGCCGGTGGCGGTAAGCGCCCCGGTCGCCGCGTCGATGGCGAACGAGGCGATGTTGTCATGGCCCCGGTTTCCAACGTACAGATGCGTGCCCAAGGGGTGCATCTGTATCTGCGAGCACGAGATGTGCCCCGAATAGCCTGCGGGCAAGGTCGTGATCGTCTGGACGGCCTGCAACGTCCCATTGGAGCTGTCCAGCGCGTACACGGTCACGCTGCCTCCCTGCTCGTTGGAGACATACATCAGGTCCTTGCTGGGATGGAAGCGGTAGTGCCGGGGGCCGATTTCAGCGTCCTGACTGACAATCAGCGGATCGTTGGGGGTTAGACGGCCCGTGGCCGCGTCGAACCGGTACTGGTAGATGGCATTCAGCGCCTGCTGCCGGTCCACCGGCAATCGGGCGATCCCGCCAGACCCATTGGCGATGTGCGGCAAGAAGGCATAGCGGTTGGTCGGGTCGGTCATGAAACAATGGGCCCCGGAGCCGGTCTCCAGCCACTCGGTCGCCGCCCCGCCCACCGCGCCGCTTGCATCGATGGGGTGGACCGCACAATGACCGGCCTGGTAGTAGGCGGAGAGCACGTACCGGCCGGTGTGATCGGTCGACAGATGTCACTTGTAGCTGAACGTGCTGTCCAGTGTTGCCCGATGTGTTGGAGTATGTGGCCAAACCGTTTCAGCGCGGTGCTTTTGGGTGAAATGCTATCGTCCATTCACAGCTTTGAACCGTAATCGATGAGGCGGCGGCTATTCTTGAACTGTAATACTAAACTTGGTCTGAGGTGGACCCAATTAGTTGGACAGGTTTGGTGCAAAACTAAGTGGGAGTTCCGCCGTCTTTCCAAGGTCTGAGAACGCTCCGTTCGGTGCCCGTTTCCCATTGATTGACCGTTCATCTGATGGCGCCAAGTCTCCTTTGAACACCTCAGCCGGTGTCCGGTAGCCCAAGGCCTGGTGGGGTCTTTGGTTGTTGTAGAAGCTGAAGTATGCGTCAAGCCCGGCCTTGGCTTCTCGCCCGTTGGAGTAGGCTTTCAGGTAGACCTCCTCGTACTTAACCGTGCGCCACAGCCGCTCCAACAAGATGTTGTCGGTGTAGCGTCCCTTCCCGTCCATGCTGATTCTCACTCCGTGCTGCTCTAGGAGACCGGTGAAGGCTTCGCCGGTGAACTGGCTGCCCTGGTCGGTGTTGAAGACCTCTGGCTTCCCCTTGCCAAGCGCTTCCTCCAATGTCTCGACACAGAAATCAGCATCCAAGGTGTTGGAAAGACGCCAGGCCACCACGTACCGCGTGTACCAATCCATGATGGCCACCAGGTATAAGAAACCCTTGGCCATGGGGATGTAGGTGATGTCGGCGGCCCACACCTGATTTGGTCTGGTGATCTCCATGCCGCTCAGGAGGTAGGGATACACCTTGTGCCCTGGCCCCGGCTTGCTGGTCCGGGGCCACCGGTAGATGGCACGTAGTCCCATGGTCCGCATCAGACGCTGGACCCGCTTCCGGTTCACCCTGTGACCTTGAGTGCCCAGCCAGACCCTCATGCGCCGCGACCCGTAGAAGGGGGTACTTAGGTACTGGTGGTCCATCGCCTTCATCACCGTCAGGTTCTCCGAGCAAGTCCCCTTGCGCCGGTAGTTTAGGCTGGACCTGCTGATGCTCAGTAAGGCGCACTGTCTCACTGTGGACAAGGCTGGGTGCCGCCGGTCCACCATCTCCCGCCGCCGCTCCCGGCTCATGGACCGAGCCTCTCCGCCAAGAAATCCCGCTCAACCTTCAGTTGGCCGATCTGCTGATAGAGCCGGGCAACAAGGACCCCATCGCTCTTCTGGCGTTTGTCTTGGTTCCCACCAAAGACGCCGACCGCTCCTTCCAACAAGGACTTCTTCCAGGCCTGGATCTGCCCGGGATGGACCTCGTAGCGGGCGGCCAGTTGGGCCACCGTCTCTTCACCCTTCACCGCTTCCAGGGCCACCTTGGCCTTGAATGTTGGGCTGTGCTTCCTCCGCTCTTTTGACATGTCCCACTCCTCCCTCACAGCAACAGCTGTGGCTATTTTAGGAGCAGAACTCTCACTTAACCACCTGTCCGAATTTCCGGGTCCACCTCAGTCAGGCCAGCGTCGCCGTCACTAGCAACCGTCGTCAAAGAACCTATGTGAACAATCGAGAACAGATCCTGATCCTCGAGAAGCGCTGCGTAATTGATAACGGACGAGCGATTTGTTGCGACGCCGTTCAACGTGATTGCACCGTCTGATGTGACTAAGGAGCTAAGATTCAATTGAGGTGAAACATTCCCAACGACGAGTTCTAGTCCATCAGCTAAATTACTGGATTTGCCGAGAACCGCTTCACGTTCGGTCCTCAGCTGGCTCGCTTCGGCTGCTATGCTCTCTAAAGGATCGACTGTTTCCCGAAACTCTATCAGTTGCTGCCTAAGGGCAACGAGTTCCGACTCCGAACTGGCGATTTCATCGTTTATATCATTATTCGCTAGGTACATTGGAATTAGCAATGCTACAAAAACTGCTGCTAGTAATGCGAAAATCAGGCTTTTAACCGGCGGTCCATGACCTCTGTAGCCATCGGGTAGCATGGCCATCTCCAAAGCCGGGAAACCGGATGTTCGTCTAAACCTCCCAGACCTACGCCTTTTCAGAGGGAGGCCCAAATTTACAGCATACTCGGCTACGGGCAATTCCGGAGGACAATCTAAACTAGGTTCCAGTTCCACCACAGGATTTTGTAAGGAAGGTCTAATAAGATTGGCTTGTAGACCGTCAGCGATAATGGGACACATATAAGGGTAGGAAAACCCGAGAGTCGGAGGGTGGTGTGAGCTCCTGAAATGAGGGTAGAGTTTGTAGACCGTCAGCGATAATGGGACACATATAAGGGTAGGAAAACCCGAGAGTCGGAGGGTGGTGTGAGCTCCTGAAATGAGGGTAGAGTTACCCACAGAAAGGAGCAGATGTGTCCCAATTAGAAGTAAGCAAAGCAGAGGCCGCCGAGGAACGAAGCGAGCAGACCAGGTCTTTCGTCCGTACAGTGAAGGCGGCTGCCCGACGTAAGTACACCTCCGAAGACAAGATCCGAATTGTTCTGGAGGGCTTCCGCCGCGAGGTCACAGTCAACGACCTGTGCCGGCGGGAGGGGATCAAGCCCCACTCCTACTACTCGTGGACCAAAGAGTTCATGGAGGCGGGCAAGGAGAGGTTGACCCGTGACTCGGTTCGGGACGCCACTCAGCATGAGGTAGGGCAGCTCAAGCGAGAGAACGGGGAACTCAAGGAGCTAGTGGCCGATCTGTCGCTGGAGGCGTACCGTCTCAAAAAAACGGCCATCCCCGTGCCCCAGGACGCCACCGGTACCAGCGGATGAGCGCCCCGGAGAAGGCAGAGGTAGTTACCAAAGTATCCTCGTCTCCCCTCCCCAAGCGAAAGGTCCTCAGAGAGCTGGGCATCCCTAAGAGCACCTACTACCGGTGGCTCAGACGCCAAGACCAACAAGGACTTGAGGACCGACCAGGAGGCGATCAGGCACCATGGAACCGTCTTACTATTCAGGAAGAACGCTCAGTCCTGTTATCAGCCAGAGAGATGCCAGAGCTGAGCTGCCGTCAGCTGGCCGCGTGGATCACCGACAACCAGGGCTTCTCAGTCTCAGAGTCCAGCGTCTACCGTATCCTGGGCAGGGAGGGCCTAGTGAAGCGGCCTGAGATGCGGTTGGCCGCGGGGAAGGAGTACCACCGCAAGACCACAGGACCTCACCAGATGTGGGCCACCGATGCCTCATACTTCAGGGTGGTTGGTTGGGGCTACTACTACCTGGTCACCGTTATGGACGACTACTCCCGCTTCATCCTGGCTCACAGGCTTCAGCAAGATATGACGGCCGACTCCTTCATCGAGGTGGTCCAGGATGCTGTGGACACGACCAGCATGGACCAAGTTCCAGTCACAGACCGCACCAGGCTGCTGAGTGACAACGGTCCAGGCTATGTCTAAAGAGCATTCAGGGACTACCTGGGGATGGTTGGCATCAAGCACATCCTAGCAACTCCTTTCCACCCTCAGACCAACGGGAAGCTGGAGCGCTACCACCAGACCATCAAACGGGACGTCAACCAGGTGCCTTATGAGTTGCCCGCCGACCTTGAGGCTGCTATCGCGGCCTTCGTCAGCTACTACAACTACCGGCGCTATCACAAGGCTCTGGGCAACGTGACACCATCAGACGTGCTCAAGGGAAGACGGCAAGAGATCCTACAACGCAGGAAGGAGGTGAAGGCTCAAACCACCGAACGGCGACGACGCTACAACAGGGCCCTCAGGGAGCTCACCAGACCTCCATCCAGCCCCTGATCTCTCGGCTCCCAATGTGTCCCACTTTTGCTGGTTGCTAACAGTCGCCTGCCGGATAAATGTGTCCGTATCCGAGTTTTTATACACCGAGCCTGGGCGAAGCACATAGCCGCCGAGTATGGCGGTCTCCCAGTCTGGGAACTGCGACATGTCACCTGTAGCAACTGTCACTGGGTCGGATAGCGTTTCTATGTCCTGATCGGACATCAAAGCATCTACTGCTGCCCGAACATTTGATATCTCGGCTGCAGCAGCGTTGACCTGGCTCCCACCCTTTAGGTGCATTGAGACTGGAACGGCGATTGCAGCAAGTATGGCCAGGATGGAAACTGCAATGAGAATCTCAATTAGGGTGAACCCTCGCTCCCGTTGTTTAGAGGGTTTAGCGCTTGCCTGGTTTTTTGGTACTCTATTTCCTAATGAAGTCAAGAAATCACCTTAGTCTTGGATTAGTCTTGGACGGCAATTACGAGATATCTAATCTCAGGGCTCAGCATGCCTATTTTCTGCAATGGGTAGCGAATACTTACGAACTTCGAATCTTAGTCCTCTTAGCCGATAGTTGAATCTCGTTATGGAGAGTCTCCGACACATGGCTAAAGCTGGCGATCTCCATCTCGAGTTCGGGCCCAATTCCTTTTGTCGTGGCAATGTCTCCGCTGTGCGCCAAGTTGTTTACACAACCCTTCATCCCATGCCCAACTATTTCCAAGGTTATTTCGTCTTGTCGTGAGATAGCCTCTCGAATCTGCGACATCCGAGCATCTCTCTTGGAACAATTCCACAACTTCGTTCAAAAGCTCGGGGCCTTCGAACCATTGAATTGTTCCATCTCGATGGTCAACAACCAAGGCCCATGTGGGCCATCATCTTCGCCCGGATGGGCCTATACGGTGAAACCAGATAGAGCCACGAAAACGGGCCAGGTGACCCTATGGGGATGTCGATGAGTTGTGGGTCAGGAAAACGGCACCTTCTCCTTTAATTCTGGTATTGGTCCAATCGGAGTCTGTTTGAGAAGATTTCTTGGCGGAAAGGTCCGGCTCCATGAGGGGATCATCGGCGCCAATCTCGATGATTGGGAAGGTGAGAGGTGGCTGGACATCCGGCGTATCGACCTGTTGGGGCCAATCATGGAAGCCCGGATGGACTCGTGCAAGCTCAAAGGTTTCGACGGTATTGAACCCGATAACGTGGACGGGTTCCTGAATGACACCGGGTTTCCTCTGACCTACGACGACCAGCTTGAGTACAACATCTGGCTGGCCGAGACCGCCCACGAGCGCGGACTTTCCATCGGCCTCAAGAACGACATGGACCAGATCCCAGATCTACTGTCTTATTTCGATTGGGCGTTGAATGAGGAGTGCTTCCAGTACCGCGAATGCGAAACCCTGTTGCCATTCATCGAAGCCGGCAAAGCGGTTTTCAATGTGGAGTACGGTCTGGAGGCCGGCCAGTACTGCGCCGAGGCCGAGAAACTGGGATTCAACTCCATGAGGAAGAACCTGGACTTAGACGCCTGGCGAGAATCGTGTGACTAGGTGTGTTCGACCCTTTCGTACTTCCGGCAAGGTTTTTAGGCACAAAACAAACCCCGGGGTGGTTCCCGGGGGTTTGTTATCGTCTGGGATTCGCTGTTGGGCCAGGTCCACTTGTTACTACCAATAATCACTCGTTGGCCCTTCTTTACCGGTGGGGAGAGAGCGCATGATATCGCCGTGGTTGCCGGGCAGGTAGTCGAAGAAGCATACGCCGTAGTGCCCGAATTCTTGGTCGGCGGCAAAAAGATCCGTCCAGGCCGGATTTGGCGTGACATTGTTCGGCGTTCGCACATCGTAAAGGCCAAAGTCGACAAAGATGTTTGAGGGGAATATCCCAACCGAAGTGCCGACGACCTCTCCTTGTTCGATCCACACCGGCGGATTGATAAAGCTGGATCTGCTGTCATCGGCAACGGGAGCCGGCAGGAAGCTGAGTGCGTCCGATAGTATTGGGGACACCACGCGCACGTGATCGAACCGATAGAAAAATCCGCATGGCACCGAGAAAAACAGCAGGTACTGTTCGTCGCTGCCCTCTAGATATCGGGCTGCTTGTACCAAGTGGGAGCCGATTGGAGCTCGGACCGTGATATTGCCGCCAGTATTCGCATCGAAGCGAAATCCGCCATGACCTTTATAGCCACCGCGCACCTGACCGGGCCACAGCGCCGAAGTTACCAAATCCATGTCCACAGGCGTCTGTAAGCCGAGGGGCTCTGAGCAATCTGGCGGCGTGCCGCTTGGCGACCAACTCGTTCCCTCGAACGACCATCTAACGCCGGATGTAGCGCCGGAAGTGACGGTATGACCGTCATTGCTTGTGGCCTGTTGCGTTTCGTTTGACCCCGCATGAGCGGCTTCGGGAGTGGGCCCTTGAATGGGTTCGGACGCTGTTGCAACAACAGAATTGGGTAGCTCTGAATTCCGCAAGAGCGTCGGTGTGATTCTTTCGGTGCGTACCCCGGTCGTAACCGTGAGGTCAAGCGCGATCGATTGGTTTGTCTCTTTAGAGGTGATGCCTTCTATGTGCCAATGCAACTTCGCCTTTTCGCCCGGATGTACGAGTAGGGTTTCTCCTTGGTAGGAAGAGGGCGGAATCATTTTGTATTCAATCCGGTCCCAACTGGCCCGAGACGGGAATTTTCCCCAGGTGCCGCTGTATTGCGCCCGCGGACTGCCGTTCTCCGTGAACGTCATCTTTGGCGACTTAAATTCAATGACTTGGTCGCTTTCGTTGTAGGCCAAAATTTCCGTCTCGTCCGCAGAGAGATTGCTGAAATCTGAGGTGGACCCGGAAATTCGGACAGGTGGTTAAGTGAGAGTTCTGCTCCTAAAATAGCCACAGCTGTTGCTGTGAGGGAGGAGTGGGACATGTCAAAAGAGCGGAGGAAGCACAGCCCAACATTCAAGGCCAAGGTGGCCCTGGAAGCGGTGAAGGGTGAAGAGACGGTGGCCCAACTGGCCGCCCCCTACGAGGTCCATCCCGGGCAGATCCAGGCCTGGAAGAAGTCCTTGTTGGAAGGAGCGGTCGGCGTCTTTGGTGGGAACCAAGACAAACGCCAGAAGAGCGATGCGGTCCTTGTTGCCCGGCTCTATCAGCAGATCGGCCAACTGAAGGTTGAGCGGGATTTCTTGGCGGAGAGGCTCGGTCCATGAGCCGGGAGCGGCGGCGGGAGATGGTGGACCGGCGGCACCCAGCCTTGTCCACAGTGAGACAGTGCGCCTTACTGAGCATCAGCAGGTCCAGCCTAAACTACCGGCGCAAGGGGACTTGCTCGGAGAACCTGACCGTGATGAAGGCGATGGACCACCAGTACCTAAGTACCCCCTTCTACGGGTCGCGGCGCATGAGGGTCTGGCTGGGCACTCAAGGTCACAGGGTGAACCGGAAGCGGGTCCAGCGTCTGATGCGGACCATGGGACTACGTGCCATCTACCGGTGGCCCCGGACCAGCAAGCCGGGGCCAGGGCACAAGGTGTATCCCTACCTCCTGAGCGGCATGGAGATCACCAGACCAAATCAGGTGTGGGCCGCCGACATCACCTACATCCCCATGGCCAAGGGTTTCTTATACCTGGTGGCCATCATGGATTGGTACACGCGGTACGTGGTGGCCTGGCGTCTTTCCAACACCTTGGATGCTGATTTCTGTGTCGAGACATTGGAGGAAGCGCTTGGCAAGGGGAAGCCAGAGGTCTTCAACACCGACCAGGGCAGCCAGTTCACCGGCGAAGCCTTTACCGGTCTCCTAGAGCAGCACGGAGTGAGAATCAGCATGGACGGGAAGGGACGACGCTACACCGACAACATCTTGTTGGAGCGGCTGTGGCGCACGGTTAAGTACGAGGAGGTCTACCTGAAAGCCTACTCCAACGGGCGAGAAGCCAAGGCCGGGCTTGACGCATACTTCAGCTTCTACAACAACCAAAGACCCCACCAGGCCTTGGGCTACCGGACACCGGCTGAGGTGTTCAAAGGAGACTTGGCGCCATCAGATGAACGGTCAATCAATGGGAAACGGGCACCGAACGGAGCGTTCTCAGACCTTGGAAAGACGGCGGAACTCCCACTTAGTTTTGCACCAAACCTGTCCAACTGATTGGGTCCACCTCAATCAAGGGGCCAATAATATTCAAGCGTCAGGCCGTTCTGTTGATAAAATACAGCGTTTTGAACTTGCGACCGGCCGGTGGATGATTGTGCTGCCGGTGCGTGTTGATTGCCGGAGTCAACTGTTGGCGCCGGCTGGGGCGCTGGGGTCGGCTGTTCAGAATGGTTCGAAGCTGGAACTATGGTTTGTGTAGGCCGTTCTTCCGGTGCGGATGTTGCAGCGGGCACTGCCGTGGGGCTGGGCGGAAGGCCGGGCGTCGCAGCAGGAGTTGCGGTTGCCGGTGCCGGCACCTGGATAGACGGTGCTTGGCATGCGACAAGAAGAAAGGGAGTTACGGTGACCATTAGACCGAATGCCAGACTGCGGAAGCTCATAAATCGATACTAGCAAGAGCCGGGCGTTAATTCGAACCGGTGTATGGCCATGCGGCGTGGGCGTGAATCGAAAGACCCGTGCTCATTCGCCGGGCCCGGCATCACCGGCTGGGCGTCACCACCTAGCCGATCGACAGTGGACCGCAAGCGGAACCCCGGTCCTACGTCTAGGGCAGCCCCCAGGCCAAGGACGTGGGGCCGGGCGAGGTGGCCTTGGGCAAGAACTGGCAGGTGACTGCGGGCCTAGCGGAGCACGTCCAGCCGTGGTTGGACTCCCTGGCCTACCGGGTGGACACCCCCGAGGGCAGCGTGGTCTTCACCGGCGACACCCAGCCCTGCGACACGGTGCGGGAGTTGGCCCGCGACGCCGACATGATGCTCTGCATATGCTGGGACGACCAAGCGGTGATGAACGATGTCAACGAAGCCAACGGTCGCTGCGGCACCACCGGCGCCGCTCAACTGGCCCAAGAAGCCGGCGTGAAAAAGCTGGTCCAAGTCCACATGGGCCCCAACCTCTCATCCGAAACCCCTTTCGACCGCCATTACGAAGAGATGACCCCCATGTACCACGGGGAGATTGTCTTCTCGGAAGAATTGCTGCGGTTGGAGGTTTAGGGTGCTAAAATGCCAACGAACCCGCCCCCCCTGGAGTCACACCGTGCAAGCACAGATCAAACACCTGACCACAGCCGACCTGGAAGCGGGGCTTGATGAGATTCGTAATGCGCCCAAGGACCAGGTCATTCTGGACATGATTGTCCGGCGTCCCGAGGACGAGGCACGGGGGGTCATCGAAATCGGAGAGCTGGACACGGTGGCGGGACTGGTGGGGGACAACTGGCAGTCACGGCCCAGTTCCCGCAGCGCCGACGGAAAGGCCCATCCCGACATGCAAATCAATATCATGAACTCCAGGGTCACCGCCTTGGTGGCCCAGAACAAGGACCGCTGGCAGTTGGCCGGCGACCCGTTGTTCGTGGACTTTGATCTCAGCAAAGATAACGTGCCCCCTGGCACCAAGCTGGTAATCGGCTCGGCGGTGCTTGAGGCCACGGACCAGCCCCACACCGGCTGCCAGAAATTCTCCGGCCGTTTCGGCGTCGACGCCCTGAAGCTGATCAGTTCCCCCACCGGCAAGGAACTCCAACTACGGGGTATCTGCGCCAAGGTGGTACAGGGCGGTCAGATCAGGACTGGCGATACAGTAAGAAAACTCTAGGCAAAAAGCCCTAAGCCAATCATTTAACCAACAACACCGGAGGCGACACCGTGGCCACATTGACCACGCCCGACGCAGTAGCGATGGACACCCAGAAATTGGAGCAGGTCAAACAACTGTTCCAACGGCAGATCGACGAGGGCCTTCATCCGGGGGCCGGCCTGGCGGTGTACCGCTACGGCAATCTGGTGCTGGACATCCATGGCGGCTTCACCGACACCGGGTCCAGTCGGCCCGTTACGACCGATACCATGTTCGTGCTGATGTCCTCCACCAAACCATTGACGGCATCCTGCCTCTACATGCTGAAAGAGCGCGGAAAGATCGCCTGGGACGACCTGGTGTCCAAGCACTGGCCCGAGTTCGCCCAGAACGGCAAAGAGACGGTTACAATCCGGCACATCCTGACCCACCGGGGCGGGTTCCCCCAGACCCCGGAGTCCCTGCCCTGGACCGATTGGCCCGATTGGAGCAAAGTGACCCGGGCCATGGAACAGGCGACCCCTATCTACGCCCCCGGCGAGACGCTGGCCTACCACCCCATCAACTACGGCTGGGTCATCGCCGAACTCGTGCGGCGGGTTGACGGCCGGACCTTCGACAGGTTCATCGCGGAAGAACTGGCCGCGCCTCTTGGCATGGACAACACCTACGTGGGCCTGCCACCGGGCTTGGAAGTCCGGGTGTCGCCAATGCATCTGATGGAAGACGACGCCGATCCCAACGGCTATAGCGCAACTTTCAGCAATCCGGTGGTGCTTCAGTCCATCGTGCCCGGCGCAGCAGGTGTCGCCACGGCGGGGGACCTGGCCCGGTACTACGCCATGATGGAGCGCAAGGGAACCCTGGATGGGTCAACGGTGATCAAGCCGGAGATGGTGGACGAAGCGGTCGAATTGCAGGTGGAGGGCATCGACCAATCGTTGGGCCTCTTCGCCCAACGATCCCTGGGCCTGGCCCTAGCCGACGAGCGCATGGGAACCCCCACCGGAGACCCGCTGAAGACCTTCGGCCACGGCGGCGCGGGCACGTCCATCGGATGGGCCGACTTCGACTCGGGCCTGGCCGTGGGCTACATCACCAACGGCTTCCGGGGCAGTGTCACCAACAACGCCAGACTGGCCGCCGTCTCCCAAGCCGTCCGCGACGCCTGTATCTAAGCCGTTCACGGCGTTTTCATGGTGTCTCTGCGCCCTAGCTCGGGGATGGCCCTTGGCTGCATCCGCTTCGGTGTTTCCTTACGTATCTAATCCAGATAACCGAACATCGCCACTGCGGATTTGCCTATGGTTGAGGGATGAAATATGGAAACTACCAATAGATTCCTGGGTGGCAGCATGTCCCGGCGCGCCTTTCTCAGCCGGCTGGCCTTGGTCGCGGGCGGCTCGGCCGTTGCTCTGGCCTGCGGCTCTGAGGCCACGGCCATCGCTCCCACCGCCGCGCCGAGTCCGACAGCCGAGCCCACCACGGCGCCGGCGCCCGCTGCCGGGGACTCAATCGAGGCCGGTCCAGTGGAGTTCGACGCCGAAGGAGAGAAGTTGCAGGGGTATCTGTCCAGACCAGCTCTCCCCGGACCCCATCCTGGGATCGTGGTGGTGCACGAGAACCGGGGGCTGCTGCCCCACTTCTTGGACCTGACCCGCCGGTTCGCGCGGGAAGGGTACGTCGCCCTGGCCGTGGATTTGCTCTCCCGGCAAGGGGGCGCGGATTCCTTTGCCGACGACAACGCGATGCGCGACGCTCTGCGCCTTATCCCCACCGATCAGGTCGTACACGACGGCAACGCCGCCGTGAAGTTCCTGCAAGACCAGCCCTACGTCCGGAGCGACCGGGTCGGCGCTACGGGGTTCTGTTTCGGCGGCAGCATCGTGTGGCTGATGGCCGTTGGCAATCCGGAACTGCGCGCGGCGGTCCCTTTCTACGGCAGCGCTCCGCCCCTGGAGGACGTGGCCAACCTACAGGTACCGACGCTGGGGATCTACGCCGAAGAGGACGCACGCATAAACGCGGGAGTGGCGGCCCTGGAAGACGTACTGAAAGCCGAAGGGAAGAACTATAAATTCGTGACCTATCCCGGGGCCAACCACGCGTTCTTCAACGATACCGGCAGCCGCTACCACCCCCAGGCCGCCGAAGGGGCCTGGATGGAAGCCCTGGACTGGTTCGAAGACCATCTGATGGATTCCTAGGAAGAAGCGGTCAACTGCGGTGTGGATTTCCAACGGCGCCGGCAAAGGCCTGCTCGAATGCGTCCACGCTCATGTTGGCGGCCTGGGCCATTATCGACTTGAAGTGACTGTCCTTCAAGTCCTCCGGCTCCAGCCTAATCATGTATTCCCGCGCCACCGCATAGTATTCCGAGTTAATGTCGACCGTTCGCACCCGGATGCGGCCGGTGTCCGGGTCCCTCAGTTCATCAAAGCCTAACACTTTCCGTTCCCCGTTCACCTGGCAGATCAGGCCCCCGAAACGCAACCGCTCGTCGTCCGTATCGGATAACAGGAACCGGACCGCGCCGTAACCCAGGGTGCGAGTGTAGTCGATGTCGAACGGTATTGGTGGAGCACACCGAAGCTCGTATCCGAGCGTAACACCCACAATCGCGATCTGCTCGCCCCTTGTGGCGAAGGCCTGTTGGACGTGCCTCCGCAAGATGATTGCCAACGGGATGTCGTTCAAGCTGATGTGGCCGTAGGCATCATGCTCCACGGTGACACCGGGCAGGTTCGCCAATTCGTCTGCGGACAGCTTTTCGGCAATCCCCTCCGCAATCACGGCAACGCCATGATTATTCCCCATCACCCGCCGCTTCAAGATTGCGCCTTCCAAGACCTTGGAGACTTCGTCTAGACGCGGCCCGTCTTAAGGGAACTCCTCCGGAATCAGGACCAGCGTGGCTCCCGCGGCTTTGCCGATTCCCAAAGCTAGGTGGCCCGCCTCCCGCCCCATCACCACTACGAAATACCACCGGTTGGTGGTCCGGGCTTCTTCCATCAGGTTGAGCACCGCTTCAGTCCCGACCTCACGCACGGTCTCAAACCCGAACGTGGGCTACCCTCCTGGCAGGGGCAGATCGTTGTCGATGGTCTTGGGTACGTGGGCAACTTTGAGTCTACCATCGGCAGCCCTGGCGACCTCTGAGGCGCCAAATGCTGTGTCGTCGCCCCCGATGGTGACCAGGTAATTGATACCGAGTTCTTTGATGCCGTCCACGGTCCGCCGGAGGTCCTCTTCACTTCGGGCTGGATTGGTACGGGAAGTCCGGAGGATTGAGCCGCCCTGTGAGTGGATCCGGGAAACATCGGAGATTTCCAGTGACCGGACCATGTCGGTCCGGCCATCGGCCAGATGCTTCCACCCATCGAGAATGCCCACGACCGACAGGCCGGAATTCACGGCCTCGATTGTCGCGGCGCCAATGGCGCTGTTGATGCCCGGGGCAGGTCCGCCACCGACGAGAATACCCATCCGCTCTGTCTTATTCATACTGCTATCATCCCCAGTTAGTTGGGTTATTATCCAGCCGCATCTCTTGCAGTATGATGACCGAAGATTCGGTATCGATCCATCGCACCATTGGTCGACGCCCTGGCAATTCCGCGCTGCCTGGGAAATGCTTCCTCAGGCCCGGGCTACTCCATCACAAAAACGCATTTCCCCGTCTTCGCGCCATCGAATTCCTTGAAGGCCTCCACCGCTTGGTCCAGCGGGTAGCGGTGGGTGTTGAGCTTCTTCAATGGGGCTTTGGTGTCCACGAAGAACCGTTCAATCTCGATCAACTCCGACTTGCTGAAGGTCCAAAACCCGAAGATGGTGGCCACCTTGAAGATGACGTCGCGGTTGAAGTCGATCTCCGCTGGGCCGCCGACCCCCACATAGCAGCAGCGGCCGAAGGGACGCAGACACTCCAACACCTGCTGGCGCGCGGTGGGGTTGCCCGAGGTCTCCTGGGAGGCAGTGGCGCCCAGCCCGCCGGTCAGTTCCCGGATGGCCTCCACCGGGTCGACATCCGAGCTGTTAATCACGTGGTCCGCGCCCAACTCCTTGGCAAGGTCCAAACGCTCCGGCACGATATCCACGGCGATGACTTTCGCGCCCATGGCCTTGGCCGACAATGTCCCGCTCAGTCCCACCGGACCCTGGCCGAACACCGCCACGACGTCCCGCCCCGAGATGTCCATCTTTTTGAGGCCGTTCCAGGCAGTGCCGGTGCCGCAGGAGATGGCCGCGCCCTCCTCGAAGGACAGTTCGTCATCAAGGAGCACCAGGCTCCGCGACGGCACCAATATGTAGTCGGCGTTGGCCCAGTGGCCCGTGCCGCCGCCGAAGGTTATGCGCCCCTGTGGGCAGAGCTACTCGTAGCCCATGGAGCAGTTCTCGTAGACCCCGCAACCGGCGTAGTGATGGCAGATGACCCGGTCACCCACCTTGATTCCCGGGGGCGCGCCGGGCGCCAGCTCCTCGATGACCCCGCAGGGCTCGTGGCCGGTAATCATATCCGTCGGTTCCGAGCCTCGGTAACGGTGGAGGTCGGTGCCGCAGAGACCCGAGGCCCGCACCTCGAGCACCGCCTCGCCTGGCCCGGCATGGGGGTCTGGGAACTCCCGAATCTCGGCCTGCCTGTTCCCCGGAAATGTCACTCCGCGCATGTCGTTTTCTCCTGCCTGCCGTTCCCCCTCCCGTTTCCCCTCCCGTTCCCCCTCAATAACTCGTTCCGGACATTTTAACCGCCTCGCCCACCCCGGCGCATCACCGGGTTATAATCTCCCCATGGGCAATTCAAAAGGAAAAAATCAGAACGGGCCACCGCAGCAAAGATCGCCGGGCTCATCGCCGGGGCCGTGGCGCTGGCGTTGACCGGGTGCGGCGGTGAGGCGGTATCACCGCTGTTCAACAGGTCAAGCACGCCGGCTGATCTGCCGACGCCCTTATCGGCATCATCGGGCTGGACGGACATACTCGAGGTGTCGGTCACTGGAGATCCGGGGTACTATTTTCTGTTCGTGACGGTGAGGAACCCCGACACCGGATGCGGTTCCTACGCCGATTGTACACCGCACACTTTTATGGGGTGTCAAGCACTGAACTGACGGTCCCCTGCTCCGTTCTAAGGGTAAAGAAAACCCTCAATTATCCCCAGGCCTCGCTCGGCAGGCCTAGTTAATGGTCACACCACAAGTTGCTGGAAAACATCCTCCTGGCTCGGGCGTCTTTTTTGACGGCTATTCGGTAAACGGATGATGGACTAATCATACTTTTGGGTGAATCAATATCCGTCGCTTTGCCGATGACGTACGCCTGCTGCAAGTGCAATGATGTGTCAACGAGTCGCCATGAGAGCGACAACCACTATCGAACGGAGAGTGACTTACATGAAGTACCGCGGCATAGCTGACGTAGCGTTGGTAACCAACGACATGGAGAAAACAGTCCGGTTCTATCGTGACGTGCTCGGCATGTCTGTGGCGGTGACCTATGCCCGAGACATAAACGGCCAGCGGATTCGTCATTATTTCTTTAAGCTGGGCCCGGCCAGCTGTTTGTCCTTCTTCGAATGGCCCAGCGTGGAGTTGCTGCCCCGTAAGGATGCCGGCGTGCCAGCCGCCGGCCGACAATTCGACCATGTCACCCTCGGTGTTGACTCCGAAGAGACATTGATGGACCTACAGAAACGGGCACGTAAGGCGGGCGTCCAGGCCAGCGACATTGTAGACCATGGCTTCGCGCGAGCCATATATTTTGAGGACCCAAACGGGATTTCCTTGGGGTTTGCCCTGTGGACGGTAGACCTCGAGACGCAATCGGCGTTTTACGACACAGAGCCGGTGCCTGCTTTGCAACAAATATCCTGATTAGTTTAGTCCGCCCTTCCTTACTTCGAGACACCTGAATCTGGAGCCAGACCGATGCGCGACACCAGTTGGATTGACAAAGAGGAGTACCCGTTTCAGTCTCGCTACCTGGAGCTGGAAATGGGTAGGCTGCACTACGTTGACGAGGGCGAGGGAAATCCCATCGTCATGGTTCACGGCACGCCTACTTGGTCCTTCGAGTATCGGCATCTTATCAAAGGACTTTCGAAGCGGTACCGATGCATTGCGATGGACCACATCGGCTTTGGGCTATCCGATAAGCCGAGTGAATGGTCGTATCTGCCCGAAGCGCACGCTCGCAACGTTGAGGCGCTGATAGAGTCGCTAGGCCTTGAGGATATTACGCTCGTAGTCCATGACTTCGGTGGCCCGATCGGGCTATCGTACGCGATTCGGCATCCAGACAAAGTGAAGCATCTCGTAATCATGAATAGCTGGATGTGTGAGGTGGACCCAATCAGTTGGACAGGTTTGGTGCAAAACTAAGTGGGAGTTCCGCCGTCTTTCCAAGGTCTGAGAACGCTCCGTTCGGTGCCCGTTTCCCATTGATTGACCGTTCATCTGATGGCGCCAAGTCTCCTTTGAACACCTCAGCCGGTGTCCGGTAGCCCAAGGCCTGGTGGGGTCTTTAAGCCCGGCCTTGGCTTCTCGCCCGTTGGAGTAGGCTTTCAGGTAGACCTCCTCGTACTTAACCGTGCGCCACAGCCGCTCCAACAAGATGTTGTCGGTGTAGCGTCCCTTCCCGTCCATGCTGATTCTCACTCCGTGCTGCTCTAGGAGACCGGTGAAGGCTTCGCCGGTGAACTGGCTGCCCTGGTCGGTGTTGAAGACCTCTGGCTTCCCCTTGCCAAGCGCTTCCTCCAATGTCTCGACACAGAAATCAGCATCCAAGGTGTTGGAAAGACGCCAGGCCACCACGTACCGCGTGTACCAATCCATGATGGCCACCAGGTATAAGAAACCCTTGGCCATGGGGATGTAGGTGATGTCGGCGGCCCACACCTGATTTGGTCTGGTGATCTCCATGCCGCTCAGGAGGTAGGGATACACCTTGTGCCCTGGCCCCGGCTTGCTGGTCCGGGGCCACCGGTAGATGGCACGTAGTCCCATGGTCCGCATCAG
The DNA here is from genome assembly GCA_965237595.1 of Dehalococcoidia bacterium. Taxonomy (GTDB): domain Bacteria; phylum Chloroflexota; class Dehalococcoidia; order Lucifugimonadales; family UBA3495; genus UBA9611. Next base: position 180,801 of record CBDEFY010000006.1, read on the forward strand.
ACGCTGGACCCGCTTCCGGTTCACCCTGTGACCTTGAGTGCCCAGCCAGACCCTCATGCGCCGCGACCCGTAGAAGGGGGTACTTAGGTACTGGTGGTCCATCGCCTTCATCACGGTCAGGTTCTCCAAGCAAGTCCCCTTGCGCCGGTAGTTTAGGCTGGACCTGCTGATGCTCAGTAAGGCGCACTGTCTCACTGTGGACAAGGCTGGGTGCCGCCGGTCTACCATCTCCCGCCGCCGCTCCCGGCTCATGGACCGAGCCTCTCCGCCAAGAAATCCCGCTCAACCTTCAGTTGGCCGATCTGCTGATAGAGCCGGGCAACAAGGACCCCATCGCTCTTCTGGCGTTTGTCTTGGTTCCCACCAAAGACGCCGACCGCTCCTTCCAACAAGGACTTCTTCCAGGCCTGGATCTGCCCGGGATGGACCTCGTAGCGGGCGGCCAGTTGGGCCACCGTCTCTTCACCCTTCACCGCTTCCAGGGCCATCTTGGCCTTGAATGTTGGGCTGTGCTTCCTCCGCTCTTTTGACATGTCCCACTCCTCCCTCACAGCAACAGCTGTGGCTATTTTAGGAGCAGAACTCTCACTTAACCACCTGTCCGAATTTCCGGGTCCACCTCAGTGGTCGCTCAAAGACCAGCCAAAATTTAGGGAATTATACGGAATTCTAGCCGAAACCCTTGACATCGACAACCCTTTCGGCTAAAATAATGACATAAATCAAACGGCAATCAAGAGTGGTTATGGTTACTAAGTCCGGCCCTGGCAAGTCCTACCGCAAGGGAATAACCTTGCTGGAAATCTGCGAACGCTTCAGCACCGTGGAGAAAGCCGAAGCGTGGTTCATCGAACAGCGCTGGCCCAACGGGATAGCCTGCCCGTTCTGCGGGAGCCTCAACATCGCCAACATCGCCAGTCGCAAGCCCCAACCCTTCCGGTGTCGGGAGAAAGAGTGCCGCAAGCATTTCAGCGTCAAGACCAAGACGGTACTGCATAGCTCCAACATCCCGCTCAATAAGTGGGCCATCGGGTTCTACCTATACATGACCAGCTTGAAGGGTGTCTCCAGCATGAAGCTCCACCGGGACCTAGGCATCCGGCAATCGTCGGCATGGCACATGGCCCACAGAATCAGGGAAACGCTGGCCGTCACGGGTGGCACGTTCACCGGCCCCGTCGAAGTTGATGAGACCTACATCGGGGGACTGGAGAAGAACAAACACGCCAACAAACGCCTCAAAGCGGGGAGAGGGCCAGTCGGGAAGACCACCGTGGTAGGCATGAAGGACCGGGAAACTGGACAGATTACTAGCCGGGTTGTAGAGTCCACCGACGCAGGCACGCTCCAAGGGTTCGTGAAAGAGCACACCGAGGACAACACGATGGTCTACACCGACGAAGCCGCCGCCTATCGTGGTCTACCCCGGCCCCATGAGAGCGTCAAGCACAGCGTTTCCGAGTTCGTCCGAGGGATGGCCCACACAAACGGGATAGAGAGCCACTGGGCAGCTCTCAAGCGAGGCTACGACGGGGTTTACCACCATATGTCGGCCAAGCACCTACAAAGGTATGTCGTGGAGTTCGAGGGGCGGCACAACAACCGCCCGATGGACACCGCCGACATGATGAGCAAGCTGGCGAAGGGCACCGAGGGCAAGCGGTTGACCTACGCCACGCTGATAGGGCCGAAGGAAACAGCCGAGGACGGTCTAAGCTAATGGCCACTGAAATGACTACGGTCATCAAGAAGATTGTCCCCTATCTTCAACGGCGTGGCTACTCACTAGATGACAATATGTTCTTCGGTGAGCGTGCTGAGAACGAGCAAGAACGTATAGGGTTCGTTGATATTCTTGTAAAGCGGAGTGATCGGGCAACCCAGCCGTTGTTTGTAATTGAAGCTAAGAGAGATAGCGCGAAGCTCAACGCCTCCCACCGGAAACAGGCCATCGATTATGGCAAAGTCCTCAAGTGCTCACTAGTTGTGGTCACCAATGGCGAGGATTTTGAGCTCCACAATGTAACTACAGGTAAAAGACTTAAAGTTAACGGGTCCGTCATCGGCAAGGTTCCGTTGTACAGCCGTACAGATGCCGTGTTAAGGCAACTTAGAGACAACCCCTTTCTCGACAACATTGACCTTACTGCAGACAATAGCCTTCCATACCGGCCTGGACTAAATCTGCCGCAGTTGCAGGCATTGATTAGAAGATGCCATAACACTATCCGTAACGTCGAAAAAGACGAAGAGAATGTGTTTTCAGATGTGTCCAAACTCTTGTTTCTCAAACTGTTGGAGGAAAAGCAAGATCGTGGTGAATTAGGCTTTGACCTGCCCTACACATATCGATTTCATGAACTAGCAAAACTAGGCACTTCACCTGATCAGGTTAGAGACGCTGTAATAAGCATGATGGGACAAGTGGTCAAACTACCGAGTTATGGCGATGTCATGACGCCGACTCTTTTCATGGAGAAACCCGCGACGTTCCTGAAAGTGGTCTCCGAATTGGCCAAGGCAGATTTTAGTGACTCGGAATTAGACGTACGCGGTTCGGTGTTCGAGTATTTTGTCAGATTGAGCCTGAGGGGGCGACGGCTCGGACAGTTTTTTACACCACGCCCGTTGGTTAGGTTTATGCTCTCAATTTTACCGATTGAGCAGGCAATTCCTGACCTGCTTGATCCTGATACACACCCAATGATTATAGATCCTGCCTGCGGCTCGGGCGGATTCCTGTTGGCGGCGATGAATACTCTCTTGGATAAGGTTGACTCCGAGACAGGGACTACATACTCGGCTGATCGGGCCGACTCGTTGAAACAACGGATCAAACGGGATGTGTTCTGGGGTGCCGATGCAAATCAGCGTATTGCATCTACGGCAAAGATGAACATGATTATTGCTGGTGATGGCTTTGCGAACATCCGCCATGGAGATAGCCTTACGGAGGAAGTGGACTTCTTGAATGTTCGAAATCGGTCTGTGACCCTTGCCGATTTTGTTCTGACCAACCCCCCCTTCGGTATGTCGGAGACAGATACCCTACTGCCTGAGGATTTGGCTATCTTTCCGAATCCTACCCCGAAAACACAAGCACTGTTCCTCCAGAAAATGGTTCTTCTCACCAAAGCAAATGGGCAGATTTGCACTGTGATAGACGAGGGAATGCTGAACACCGCTGCTGTCTCAACCATACGTCGGTATCTTATCAAGGAGTGTTTTATAGATGCGGTAATTCGGCTACCTGATGTGACTTTTAGCCCAAACAAGATAAATGTTCGGTCCAGCGTCCTCTTGATGACCCGGAAACCCGACGAGGATGCGGAGCAAGATTATCCGATACGTATGATTGAGCTAAACCAGGTGGGGTACAACGCGATGGGCGAAGAAGACACTGATACCCCGATAGATGGAATCATTGACCTAGTACGAGCCCGTTGGAACGACATAGGGAGACTCCCATTGGGATTGGCCGAGACTGGCGGTATATTCAAATCTTATCCCTTGGAGCTCGCTGATGTGGTCGCCTTGGATGACACTAGGCTGGACGTAAAGTATTACGATCCTGGCACCTTGGAGTTTATAGAACAGTTGAAGGATGCCGGAGCCAAAAGCTTAAGGCAACTCTCTCGGCAGTCCATTCATCGAGGCAAGTCGCCCTCCAAAGCCGAATACAACGTAGACCTTGACAGCAATATTCGGGTAGTTAAAGCGGGGAACATAGGACGTGTTGGGCTAACGGGAGAATTTGATCTAATCAACGAGAATGTTTACTTGCGGTTGGCCAACGCCCAGATTCACGAAAACGACGTCTTGTTGGCCTCGACCGGTGAAGGCACCCTCGGAAAGGCCACCGTTTATGATTCTAGTACTCCCGCAGTTGCGGATGGCCACGTTTCCATCATCCGGCTCAACAATGGCGTGCTGCCCGAATACGCAATGTGGTTTCTCCGCAGTGAATATGGGCAAAGACAGATCACTAGACTGTTCACTGGAGCCACAGGGCTTATTGAGGTGGACCCGGAAATTCGGACAGGTGGTTAAGTGAGAGTTCTGCTCCTAAAATAGCCACAGCTGTTGCTGTGAGGGAGGAGTGGGACATGTCAAAAGAGCGGAGGAAGCACAGCCCAACATTCAAGGCCAAGGTGGCCCTGGAAGCGGTGAAGGGTGAAGAGACGGTGGCCCAACTGGCCGCCCGCTACGAGGTCCATCCCGGGCAGATCCAGGCCTGGAAGAAGTCCTTGTTGGAAGGAGCGGTCGGCGTCTTTGGTGGGAACCAAGACAAACGCCAGAAGAGCGATGCGGTCCTTGTTGCCCGGCTCTATCAGCAGATCGGCCAACTGAAGGTTGAGCGGGATTTCTTGGCGGAGAGGCTCGGTCCATGAGCCGGGAGCGGCGGCAGGACGATGGTGGACCGGCGGCACCCAGCCTTGTCCACAGTGAGACAGTGCGCCTTACTGAGCATCAGCAGGTCCAGCCTAAACTACCGGCGCAAGGGGACTTGCTTGGAGAACCTGACGGTGATGAAGGCGATGGACCACCAGTACCTAAGTACCCCCTTCTACGGGTCGCGGCGCATGAGGGTCTGGCTGGGCACTCAAGGTCACAGGGTGAACCGGAAGCGGGTCCAGCGTCTGATGCGGACCATGGGACTACGTGCCATCTACCGGTGGCCCCGGACCAACAAGCCGGGGCCAGGGCACAAGGTGTATCCCTACCTCCTGAGCGGCATGGAGATCACCAGACCAAATCAGGTGTGGGCCGCCGACATCACCTACATCCCCATGGCCAAGGGTTTCTTATACCTGGTGGCCATCATGGATTGGTACACGCGGTACGTGGTGGCCTGGCGTCTTTCCAACACCTTGGATGCTGATTTCTGTGTCGAGACATTGGAGGAAGCGCTTGGCAAGGGGAAGCCAGAGGTCTTCAACACCGACCAGGGCAGCCAGTTCACCGGCGAAGCCTTTACCGGTCTCCTAGAGCAGCACGGAGTGAGAATCAGCATGGACGGGAAGGGACGCTACACCGACAACATCTTGTTGGAGCGGCTGTGGCGCACGGTTAAGTACGAGGAGGTCTACCTGAAAGCCTACTCCAACGGGCGAGAAGCCAAGGCCGGGCTTGACGCATACTTCAGCTTCTACAACAACCAAAGACCCCACCAGGCCTTGGGCTACCGGACACCGGCTGAGGTGTTCAAAGGAGACTTGGCGCCATCAGATGAACGGTCAATCAATGGGAAACGGGCACCGAACGGAGCGTTCTCAGACCTTGGAAAGACGGCGGAACTCTCACTTAGTTTTGCACCAAACCTGTCCAACTGATTGGGTCCACCTCATATTGAGTTGCCAGAGGATGCCGCAAATCGCATCTTGGTTTTAGTTCCTAGTGATGAAGGGAAGCAACAGTCTTTGGTCAGAGAATGGATCACGCAAGTTAGAGAAGCTGAAGCCTTGGAGAACGAGGCCCGGGCCAAACGACAAGAAGCGCATGATCAATTTATCGAGAAGCTCCAACCATATATCAAACGCCCTTTATCGATGGAATGAGAATTATCTGATGCCCCAGCCAGACACTTATAAACCGGCTAGCTGAGGGCCGCAAACAGAACGTAGACCGGTCAGCTAACGACCTTCTAGACTAAGAGTCAGGAGTGTAGCCATGCCGCGAACACGGGGAAAAACGGCGAAGCAAAGTGCGACCAAGGCGAAGACTAAGGTGGCGCGGGGCCGTCCAGTTGAGAAGAAGTTGCCGCCTCGGATAGATGCTACCCCAGAGCAAATGGCACAGGCTATGTTCGCCCTTCCCGCAGACTACAAGTGGCAGTACGACCAAGGCGGGGCTCGGAAGGTCTACAAATGTGTGGACTGCGGAGAGGCAGCTTACTACCCGGAGACCCTGTACCGGGATGGGCGATGCAAGGCTTGCAAGAAGGCCATGGCCGGGTAGCTGGAACAGGGCTTTCGGCTAGAATTCCGTATAATTCCCAAAATTTAAGTGGACCAGCCGCTTTCTTGGAGGGCCGGTTGGTCGGCTCCTGTACCGCCAGATGAACTTCTCTCCGAGGATCTTGATGAAAATGATAGTTGGGGACAAGTCAAAGCTGCCCAAACACATCCACGACCACTACCTGAAAGCTCTCCCCACACCGCGCGAGCGAAAAGGGACATGGGTATTCGCCAAGGAGCTTGTGGCCTCAGGCGACTGGTATGACAGCTTGTGGAGCGAGCGAGGAAATATAGATGGCATTCCGGCCCTGTTTATCTGGGGCATGAAGGACAGCGCCTTCACTCAAAGAGAACTTGAGCAGTGGGAAAACTTCCTCACAAGCGCGCAAGCGATTCAGTTGGACACCATCGGACACTTCGTTGCCGAGGAGATGGGAGACGCGCTACCCCCATTAGTCGCCGAATTCTTGGAGGCACAGAGCGCATGAGCAATAATAACCGCCAAGCGCATGGTCGCCCGCGCAGCCAGAAAACAGACCGAGCCCTACTTGCCGTATCGAAGCAACTGACTGCTTCAATGAATCCAGGAGGGCCTCAGGGTTTCCAGTTACTCGCGTCTCAGAGTACAGAAAACGCTCGTTTTCATTACTGCTGATCAAATTATTTCCGGTCTCTGGTGGGCAAAGAGTAAAGAACCTTGGTAAATCTATCGGAGGAAGGCAACCCAAGACCCCTGCCGACAGTTTGCCTTTCAATTCGATGAGCATCAACCTTCAGGAGTAAATGTGTAGCACCAGGCTTCGCCTTCCAGCACGGTCTCCCCGGTCTGCCGGGTGATAGTCATCTTGAGCTTGGTGACGGGCTTGGTGGCGTGGACCTCCAGTATCTCGGCCTCGGCGGTGATGGTGTCTCCGATGAAGACCGGCGCCGTGTAGTTGAAGTTCTGGCTCATGAACACAGTACCCGGACCCGGCATGTCCATGGCCACCAGGGCATTCAGTATCCCAGAGGTCAGCCCTCCCTGCACCACCAGTTCCTTGAACTTGGTCTTCGCGGCGAAGCCCTCATCGAAATGAAGGGGATTATAGTCGCCGGTTATCTCGGCGTAGGTCTTAACGTTGTCAAAAGTCAGGGTGCTGCTGCGGGTGGCTTTCTGGCCGACTTCGAGTTTCATTGATTTCCTCGTTGTTGGCGTGGGCGCTGGCGGCTCCGGCGTCAATCTTACCAACTTTCCCCTTTGGAACGTCGACCATCAATCTGCCATAATGGGCCGCACCTAGACCAGCTAAGACCTGAATGTAGGGGTCATGACGCAGAAGACGATCCACGACAGATTTTATAACGCGCGCAACGACCCTTCACTGGTGGTGATAGAAGGATTCCACCCGCTGAAACACGCCATCCGGTTTGGCGCGGAAGTGCTGGAAGTCGTCAGTCCCAGCCCTCAGGAACTGGCGGAGTTGCAATCCCAGTACGCGCCGGACATCGCCCACGCCACAAATGACCTGGTCACCGCAGTCACCGACGACGAATTCGACAAACTGGCTCCGGTGAGTCCCCCCACCCGCGTGATTGCCATCGCCCGGCGTCCGGATGTGGACCTTGCCGGTCTACTGGACAACCCGTCCCCGGCTCCGGTGGTCTTGCTGGAGAACCCGAGGAACCTGTTCAACATCGGCGCTGCCGTCCGTGCCGCCGCCGCTGCCGGGGCCGCCGGAGTGGTGAACACCGGGAACCTGGACCCCTGGAAGCCGGCGGCCTTAACCAGCGGAGTGGGACTTCAGTTCGCCCTGCCGGTGGCCCGCTCCGGTGTCCGGCCCAGTTGCGGCCGTCCCTTGGTGGCCGTCGACCTTGGCGGCCAGCCTCTATCTGACTTCCGCGTGCCGGACCGGGCATTGCTGGCCTTTGGCACCGAGCGCCAGGGGCTCACCCGCGAGCTGCTGGACGCCGCAGACCACCGGGTATCCATTCCCATGGAGAACGGGGTTTCCAGTCTGAACTTGGCCTGCTCGGTAGCGGTGGTCCTGTATCACTGGAAACTTCGGAAGTAACACCAGACATCGAAGCAGAGAGGTATCCACCATGAGCACTAGAGACTTGGTCGGCTACGGCGCCAATCCCCCGGCGGTCAATTGGCCCGATGAAGCCAGGATCGCCGTCTCGGTGGTGGTCAACTACGAAGAGGGCTCCGAATATTCGATCTTGGACGGAGACCCCCAGGGCGAGACCGGAGGCGAGTCGCCGTCTCCCGCCGGGCCCGGAGAGCGGGACTTGGCCAACGAGTCTTTCTACGAGTACGGCAGCCGGGTCGGCGTCTGGCGGCTGATGAACGTCTTGGACAAGCACAACGTCAAAGGCACCTTCTTCGCCTGCGCCCTGGCCCTGGAACGAAACCCGGAGGTGGGTCCGGAGATTGTGCGCCGGGGTCACGAGGTCATGGGCCACGGCAACCGCTGGGAAGAGTATTACAAGATGGACCGGGACTCGGAACGGGAGGCCATCCGCCAGGCGGTGGAATCCATGACCAAGACCACCGGTCAGCGTCCCATCGGCTGGTACACCCGCTACGGACCCAGCGTCAACACCAGGGAATTGGTGGTCGAAGAGGGCGGTTTCGAGTATGACTGCAACGCCTACAACGACGACCTGCCCTACTACACAATGGTCCACGGCAAACCCTGGCTGGTGGTGCCCTACTCCCTGGAGGTCAACGACTACAAGTTCTGGCGCGGCGATTTGATCACGCCCAGCGATTTCTTCGAAGCGGCCAAGTCCTGCTTCGACATGCTCTACGAGGAGGGGGCCACCCACCCCAAGATGATGTCGGTGGGCCTCCACTGCCGGATAATCGGCAAGCCCTCACGGGCCTACGCGCTGGACCAATTCCTGAAATACGCCTCGGAGAAAGAAGGGGTCTGGTTCGCTCGGCGGGACGAGATCGCCCGCTGGTGGAAAGAGCGGTACCCAGCTTAGCCCAGCGGCCAATGCCCAAAACGAAGGAACGACACCAGAACGAAGGAGGCGGAATTTGATAAAGCTGACCGACGATATGCGCGACCTGGTGAACAACGCCCGGGAAAGCGGCAACCCGTGCATCGTCGCCACGGCCTCCCCCGACGGGACACCCAACTGCGGATACATCGGGACGGTCTTGGCCCTGGACGAAAGCTCATTCGTCTACCGGGACCGGACCGGGCGCACACCCCTTGAGCATATCGAGGACAACGCCAAGGTGTTGCTGCTGTTCCGCCACTCCGAACAGCAGCTGGGCTGGAAGTTCCGATGCACCGCCTCGGTGCACCGGGAAGGCCCGGTCTACGACGACTCCATCAACCGTCTCTTCGAGTCTGGACTGATTACCGACCCTGAATCAAAGACCGCTGCGGTGGTGTTGCAGGTCGACCAGGTGCTGACCCTGTTCGGTGAGGTGCTGCAGGAAAGGGAACCCGGGCTCCGCTGGTAGGGCGGACTACCGGTCCCCAAACTCAGGCGTCCGTTTCTCCAAGAAGGCCGACATTCCCTCATGGGGGACCGGGGTGGTGAAGATGCGGGCGAATTCCTTGATGGTGAACTCGGCGGACTCCTCTTCCCCCAACTCCAACCACTTGGCGACGATATTCTTCTGGGACGCCAGCACGTCCCGGCTCATGCCCAGAAACTGGTTGGCCGTTTCATGGGCCGCGTCCATCAATGAGCCGGCAGGCACGACCCGGTCCACCAGCCCCATGGCCAAGGCTTCCGACGCGTCCACGGTCTCGCCGGTGAGCAGCAGGCGGCGGGCCCGGCCCAGTCCAATGGTCGGCGGCAGCAGCGACGCCTCAATCACCGACGGGATACCCACCCGTACCTCGGGCAACCCCAACACTGCATCCTCTGCAGCGATACGTATGTCGCAGGCCAGGACCAGTTCCAGCGCCCCGCCTAGACACGGGCCCCTGATGGCGGCGATGGCGGGAACGGCCATGGTGAGCAGCTTTCTGGCCGGTCCGTGCAAGGCCGTGATGAACGACTCGGCGTCCGCCGGGTCTAGGTCTTTCATCTGATGGAGGTCCACTCCGGCGGAGAAGGCGCGGTCGCCGGACCCGGTGAGGATAACGGCCCGGACGCTCCGGTCCCGCTCCAGCCGGTCCAACTCAGCCTTCAAAGTTAGAAAGGTTTTTTCGCCCAGCAGGTTCAGCGGTCCTCGACCCTCCAGCTTGGTGACTGCCACCCCTGGTTGTGCTCCGTTGGTGTCGGTCATCAGTCCTCCGGCCGGGTTCCGGCCCAGCGACGCCGCATATTTTGCTTTGACGTATAATACCGCCCGTATCATACAGACGCGGGCAGACGCGGGCAGACGCGGGAACGCCAATTACACAAATCAACAACCGGAGGCAACAGAAGTGAAGCTGCTTGTAATCACCGGCGGAAGGCACCCCTACGAAGAGTCCACCCCCATACTTGAGAGTTTCCTTAAGTCGGCAGGACATGACGTGACCGTTTCCGAAGACGCCTGGGTGCTGGGCGACACAGCGGGCATGGGCGCCTACGACGCCCTGGTGTTCAACACCCGGCGGGAGAACGCCGCCGACTTCGCGGAGATGAAACTATCCTTGGCCGAGCAGAATGGAATAAAAGATTTCGTCAAGTCCGGTAAGGGATTCGTCTGCCTGCACATCTCGGGCTGCGGGGCCGATTACTGGTCCGAGTTCGCCGAGATCACCGGAGGCGGCTGGGTCACCGGCACCAGCTACCATCCCCCCTACGGAAACTTTGGTGTTCACGTCAGCAATACCGGCCACGTGGGCGTCGCCGGTGTCTCCGACTTCAGCACCGACGACGAGTTGTACATGGGCATCGACTACAAAGACGGGAACGACATCTTCCTAACCGGGACCTCCGAAGAGGGCACCTGGCCCTGGGGACCGGACCGCGCCCCCACCCACATGCCGGGCGGGACGTTCCCCCTGGGCTGGACCCGCACCTACGGCCAGGGCAAGGTCTTCACCCTACTGCTGGGCCACGACGGGAAGAGCTTCCAGTCGCCGGAGTTCCAGAAGATGGTGCTCAACGGCGTCCAGTGGGCTACCGCCGCCTAGATGATATTCAAGCTTTTCAGGTTGGTGACCTTGCCGTTAAGCCTCGCCATGAAGCTGGCGCGGCTCCCACTCACCATCATGAGTTGCATCACCAAGCTGGGTCGCCTCTTGGTGGTTATCGGCATCCCGGCGGGAATCGTGGTGTTGTACGTTGATCTGACTTAACAACTCCCACCGGCCCAATCGAATAAAAACATGACTCATCCCGGGATTTGCCAGGGATGGCGAACTCAAGCGCATTGGCAGCACGCGGGCGGCGCCCAGGTGGGTTCATCCGAGTGAAATCCGGGATGGTTCATGTTTAGTTCACCTAGCGAACCGCCTTAGTCAGGTGTAAGAAACCTAAATTGTCCGCTTAATTGGGAACTAGGTTGGGAGTAGGCTCGATAGGCAACCCTGGATGACCGGTTAACGTCTCTCCTAAATCTTGCATCTCACGCGCCCTCTTTTTCACCTCAGGGAGAACAGATTCAATCTTATCGATGTCCAAGTCGGCCGCAACACCAGGGTAGCCGGCGCGCTCGATCATCGGTCCCAGTTTTTTGCCGTCGATCTGTTCCATGACCCAAGCGAGAGGGTCGGTTACCAGCGTCCTGTCCCAATAGATCCGATGGTTCTTATTCCTGGGGCCATAGTGGTAATGGGGGCCATCCCAGAAAAGGTCGAAGGCCATTATCTCGGTCTCTTCCACGTAGGTCTTTCCGGGGGTACCGGCCAAGTCGGCCAGTACATGGATCGCAAGGCCGCCGTCTCCAACCGGAAGCCGCCGCATCTCCAAACCGAACCGGATATTCCCCGCTTCGAAGATGTCCGTGCCCCGATTGTGCTTAACCGTATTCCGCTTGGTGGCGAAAAGGTCCCTGGCGCATGCATCCAAATCAGGAAGGACGTCCATTAGCTCTTCAAGGTCGACCTTCTCGGCAATCTCCGGATATCCTGCTCTTACCAGCATGTCCGGTAGCTTCTTCTCCAGGGTCTTGATGGTCCAACCTATCGGATTGCCATCAGCTATCGGGTCCATCCGGTACATTTTCCCCATGCCTGTGGGGAGGACTGCCTGGCCCGCAAGCATCATGGGCCCCTCAGTTTTCAGATCGGGATTCTCCGGACCATAGATATAGCTTCTTTCAATGTCGAAGCAATTGAACCGAAGAAGGGCTGTCTCCTTACCATCGACATCGCCTGCAACCACGATCGATACCCCTTGGTCCGCGTGGTCTTGGATATTGCCGTCCCACAGTTCATGCCTGGCTATGAACGTCACGGGACCGGTCACGAATCTGGTCTTTTTCTCTGCTTGAACCATTTCCTAGAACACCTCTTTAAGATTTTAGTTGGGGTTATCTTGAACCGCTGCAGACGGAGACGAAGCGGTATTAGCGCCCACCCAAGCAGCTGGGTAACTGCGGGGCCGCCCCGTCAGCCACCGGCGGGTTTTATCAGATCAAACTGGTCTGCGGTCAAGTTGAAGGTACGCCCCTCGAGCCGGTCCCATTTGATTACCAGCCACTGAAGTTTCCCGGCCTTTCGCTTGATCGTCACCTCACCAAGGTCTCCAGCCTCTATCGTGAAGGCGGGGCCGCCGATGGGGGCCCCTCCCATGTCATTTTTGACCGCGAAAGACTCGACGGCTTCAACCCGCGACCCGGCTTCAAGAATGTCCCAACTCATATTTCCTCTGCTACCCCAGGTTCGGGGTCACCTTTTCCATTATCATGCGCAAGCTGTTCAGCTGGTTCTTCAAGGGAAACTGGTTGCCGTAGTTGACCTCGAACATTATCTGGTCCAGGCCCAGTTCTTCGGTCAGTGTCTGCAGCTTCTCGGTCACCGCTTCCGGGGTGCCGAAGGCCACTTTGTCCCGTACCCAGTCGTCGTAGGACATATTCTTAACGGTCTCGGCCTCTTGGCCCCAGTTGCCGGTGGTGCCTCCGTACTCGGCGTAGCTGGCCACCCGGTCCGACAGCCGCCCCATGGAGAATAGAGCGCTTTCCTTGGGTTCGTCGTGGGCCTTCTGCGCGTCCTGCGAGAGGTAGATGGGCACCCTCAGTCCGACCTTGCCTCTGCCCTTGTGGCCGGCGTCTTTCCAGGCCTGATGGTATTCCCCTATCTGGGGCTTTAGCCCGGTCAGAGTGAATACTCGGGAGGGATTAATCAAGATGTCGTAGCCCATGCGGCCGGTAGTCGGGAAACTCTCGGCGGAAGTTACCCCCACCCGCACCGGGGGGTGGGGCTCCTGATAAGGCTTGGGGGTTACCGTTAGGTCCTTTAGATTGTAGTACTCCCCTTCAAATGAGAACGTCTCGTTGGTCCAGGCCTTGAGTATGATTTCCAGGCTCTCTTCGAAGCGGCCCCGGCTCTCGAAGAAGGGGGAATTGAAACCTTCGTGGACGTTGGGGAATGTGCCGCGCCCGATGCCAAATTCCACCCGGCCTCCGCTGACCAAGTCGAGGGTGGCAATCTCCTCGGCCACCTTCACCGGGTTGGCCAAAGGCAGCAAGACCACCGCAGTGCCCAGCCGGATGCGCTCGGTCCGGGCTGCGATATTGCTCAAGATGGTGATGGGCGAGGCCAACACTCGTCCGGGACTGAAGTGGTATTCGGCCAACCATAGGGAGTCGACTCCCAGTTTCTCGGCCTCGTTGACCAAGACGAAGGAATCGTCGAAGGCCTCCCTTTCCGTTCCCCCTTCCCGTATTGGGAATTCCAGGAACATACCAAATTCCACGGCGGGCCTCCCTGTCTGGGGCGCGGTTTAGTGACCAGAACCGGCGCCCATCTACTTTCCAAAGGTGTAAATCGGCATTTCAAAGGGAATGTCGGCGTTATGATAGTACAGTCCGGTGGGTGGCCGTCAAGGAGAAGCCGGGTATCTCAGTCTCAACCGGCGTGGGGCGGGGTTCAAGCTAATCAGCAATTCCCGCACCTGTTTGGCGTTGTTTAACCGCACCAAGTGAGAACGGCACCGACAATCCGACGAGCCAAATCCCGGCGCGGGTAGCGACACCTCGTTTCTGGCGGCGCCGCCGCGGGCCCAAACACACTCCCAACGCTGTCCGTCCGCCAACTGCCAGGCCTGGGTCCAGGGTACTTCCGCGCCGAGGTAGTCGGCATGCCAGTGGAGTTTCTTCTCGCGGCTCAGATGCCGGGCCACCCGCGCCCGCAAGCCACCCAAAGCGCTGCCGAAATAGATGTAGTGGCCCCGGGGAAACTTGACCAAGCCCAGCTTGCCGACAATTACCTTGCGACGGGAAGGAAGACGCAGAACCAGGGCGTAGCTGCCTGTCTGGCGGGTCTTTGCCTTTACAGGTTTGGAAGCAGTGTCTGCCATTAGACCACCCAGGCGTAGGGGCACGGCAATGCCGTGCCCCTACGCCTGGGGTTGGATTATCACCTTTAGGGATGACTGGGCCTCGGCGGTGAGCTTGAACCCCAAGGCCGCTTCTTTCAGTCCCAACCGGTGGCTGATCATCGGTCCCACTTGGACCCGGCCGGAACCAATCATATCCAGTGCCGTGGCCAGATCGGCTGGAGCGCCGGCGTAGGTGGTGGTCAGGGTGGCGTCGTTGCGGAAGAATAGATCGTTCACCGGTACCGAGATGTTTACTCCCGGTTCGGTGGGGGCGAAGAACAACACCGTGCCGCCCCGGTCCACCGAGTCCAACCCCTGCTGCAACGCCGGCGGCGCTCCGGTGCAGACGATGACCAAGTCGGCCAGACGGCCGTCGTTCACCTCGCGGAGCCGGGCCGGAACGTCCTCGGTGGCCAGAAATGTGAAATCGGCCCCCAGGTTCTTGGCAGCCTCCAACCGGGCCGGGACCATGTCGGTGGCCACGATGCGGCCGGCGCCCAAGGCCCTGGCCAGATTGATGTGCAGCAGTCCGGCCAGGCCGCTGCCCAGAACGATGACGGTCTGTCCGGGCTGGATGTTGGCCCGGCGCTGGCCCCGGTAAACGCAGGCCAACGGCTCGGCAAACGACGCTTCATCAAAAGATAGGCCGTTGGGCATGGTGAACACGCCCCGGTCGACGTTGATGGCCGGGACCCGCAGGTACTCGGAGAACCCGCCGGGGTCGAAGGTGGTCTCCCGGAGGGTGTCGCAGACGGTGTGATGACCGCTCAGGCAGTAGTGGCAGGCGTTGCAGGGTACGTGATGGGTAACGACCATCCGGTCGCCCTCTTTGAACCGGTCAACCCCGGCCCCTGCCTGGACCACGGTCCCGGCCACCTCGTGCCCCAGGACCATGGGAGCTTTCTGGATGCGGTACCACTCCATGACGTCGCTGCCGCAGATGCCGCTGGCCTCCACCTTCACCAGCAACTCGCCGGGGCCGATCTTCGGCACCGGCATCTCTTCCACCCGAACGTCGTGGTTGTTGTAGTACATGGCGACACGCATTTCAGTTAACACTTCCTAATCGATAATCGGCGATGCCATCACCGTTCGTGGTGTCCTTCCTAGGAAAGGCGTCGAACCATGAACGCGCCGAAGTCAGAGTCCTTCGACGGAGCTCAGGACGAACGGATAACCTAAACGGGAACGTCCAAACTGGTCACTACGACTCTGAACAATCGCGAATAAAGGGACCTATGCCGGCAGCGAAGCGACCCGGCCGTTGCCGGCCTTGACGCTGTCGAAGACCTCTTGGGCCTCCGCCACCGTGCCGTTCTCGTGGACGATGTGGCGCAGCGCCCGGATCATGGGCACCGGGAGCTCGCTCTGCCAGATGTTCCGGCCCAGGTTGATGCCGATGGAGCCGTTGTCCATGCCGTCCTTGACGAACTCCAAGACCTCCTGCTCCGTGTCGGCCTGGGGTCCGCCGGCCATCATGACCGGCACCGGGCAACCGGCAACCACCTTGTCGAAGTCTTCGCACCAATAGGTCTTGACCACCTTGGCGCCCAACTCGGCGCAGATGCGGCAGCAGAGGGCCAGGTACCGGGAGTCCCGCTTCTCCAGTTCTTTGCCCACGGCGGTTACAGCCATCACCGGGATGCCGTATTTCTCACCCTCGTCCACCAGCTTGCCCAGGTTGAGCAGGGATTCCTTTTCATACTCGGTGCCGATGAAGATCGAGATGCCCACCGCGGCCACGTTTAGGCGTACAGCATCTTCCATGGACGTGGTGATTCCCTCGTTGGCTAGGTCGGCGCCCACCATGCTGGTGCCGCCGGATGCCCTTAGAATCACCGGCTTGTCCATCGCCGGGTCGACTACGGCCCGCAACACCCCGCGGGTTACGAAGAGGGCGTCGGCATAGGGAAGCAGGGGTTTGATAGTCTCGCCCGGTTGCTCCAGCATCCGGGTTGGGCCCTGAAAATACCCATGGTCGATGGGCAAGAACATGCAATGGCCGTCGGGTTGAATCAATCGCGCCATTCGGTTCGCCATTCCCCAGTCCATATCCATACCTCTCCGTTGTTTGAATCTCCTGGGCTTTGTGTCTGCCGGGTTTTTAACCACTCGAGCCCTTGGCCCCGGTCAGTCCAATCTTATGTTGACTGGGCTCCGGGGATATTATCTCCGCTACCGGGCCGGGTAACAAGATGGAAACGAGACGTGGCTACCCGGTGTTGTCCCCTTTTTTCTGGGTTCCCAGGTGATGAGCACCTGACGGACGTCCGGCAGCCACTGCGGGACGAAACCATCCGCACCCTCCTCAAACAATTCTTGGAAGTGCTCCCGCACCACCGCTCCTCCTCGGTCCCGATGATGGGGCGCGAGCCAACTGCCCGACAACGCCACCTCCATGGCGTCCTCCTTGGTCTGCGGATAGGAGGGGGGCTGGGGCGTGCCGTTCACTAACGTCGCCTGGTGGAGAAACCTGATGTCGGGGAGGATACCCATCTCCCAAAGGGCCGGCAGCAAGTGGGTATGGCCGGGGACCACGGCCTGTTCCTCGCCATAGACCATCTCGAACAATCTGGCGTTGTGTATCGGGTTGGGCACGCTCCAATTTGCGATGATGACCCGGCGGTGAGCGGCCGCTTCGAGATTGCCAACGAAGCGGCCGATTTCGCGGACAAAATAGGTCACGTTGGCCGCATGTACTACGTCGCCCTGCACGCCGTCTTGCGTCACGTCTACATCCAGCCAGTCGGATAGCACAAACTTGGCATTTGAGATCCCAGCCTCGGCCATGGACTCCTGGAACTCATGGCCCATCCCGGGGGAGGGGTCAACGTTCATTACCTGGCGGCAACGAAGCGCCATGGGCAGAGAGAGCCTTCCCGCCCCTCCACCGGCGTCCACGAACACGTCGTCCGGCCTTACAAATGAAGCAAGGACCTGGAATTTGTCGTCCATCTCCCGCTTGGGGTCGTCCCGAAACCGCTTGGCGGTCACCCCGCCCCAAATATCCGGAAGAAGCGGGCTTTGAAGCCGCTCCCGCTGGGAATCTACGGCGTCTATCAAGGCTGCGTAATCTTCGACCGCGCCCATCTATCCTCCACGTGGTCAACTTTAGGCGGTATTATCGCCTCGTCCCCCTCACAGGACATGCCAGGACCGGTTGTGCGATTCCGTCGGCATATTCGGCATCGGCGCCGTTTGCTGCGTAAGAACTCTCTATATTCTTGACACTACCATCGCCCTCTGCTACAACCAAACGAAATCCCGATACTAAACATCAGGTAATAGCCGTTAGGCACCCATCAGGAGGCCGACCATGGGCGAGATTCTAGGAGCCGGCATCACTCATTACCCGCCGCTAATCATCCCGGACGAGGACCGGGCCTTCCCACTGACCCGCACCCTGCAGCACAATGACAAGGTCCCCGAGGAGATGAAGATTCCCACGAACTGGCCCGTGCCCATGCGGGTGGAGTACGGCGAAGACGAAGGCTTTAAGTCGGCCCAGAAACACCGCGAACGGCTGCTCAAAGGGTTCCTGGAGATACGCACGGCCATTGACGACTTCAGTCCCGATGTCATTCTCATCTGGGGCGACGACCAGTACGAGAACTTCAAAGAGGACATCATCCCGGCCTTCTGCGTGCTGGCTTACGACCAGTTCGAGGGAGCTCCCTTCAACAACCGCGACGGCAGTTACCGCCGCAACGTGTGGGACGAGCCCCAAGAAAAGACCTTCGTGTACCAGGGGGCTCCTCAGGCGGGCCGTGCCCTGGCCGGCGGTCTGATCGATGAGGGCTTCGACATTGCCTATGCCTACCAGCCCCTCCACGAAAAAGGCCTGGGCCACGCCTTCCTGAACACCCTGCTGTACTTGGACTACGACCGAAAGGGCTTCGACCTTCCTGTCTTGCCCATAGCCGTGAACTGCTACGGCAGCAGCGTAATCCGCAACCGGGGTGGCGCCATCACCCAGAAAGTAAATGGCGTCGAACTGCCCTTCGACCCTCCAGGCCCTTCGCCCAAGCGGTGTATGGAGCTTGGCGCCGCCACCGCCAGGGTGCTGAAAGACAGCCCGTACCGGGTAGCCTTGGTGGCTTCATCTAGTTGGTCCCACGCCTTCCTCACCCCCAAGAACCATTACCTGTGGCCCGACATGGATTCGGACCGCAGCCGCTTCGAGGAACTGCGCGACGGGGACTACGGCGCCTGGAAACGGATCTCCACCGACCAGATAGAGGACGCCGGCCAGCAGGAGTTGTTGAACTGGATGTGCCTGGCCGGGGCCATGCAGGAGATGGGCCGGAAGCCCGAGATTTTGGACTATGTGGAAACCTACGTCTTCAACTCCAACAAATGCCTGGCGCTGTTCCAGCCGTAGCATCGACACAATGTCCCTTCCCCCGCATCGGGGGAAGGTTGGCTTTGCACCAAAAGTCTTATTCCCAGGACACTTTTGGAACAACTGGCTCTTCTGTTCCAAAAGTCTCGGTGTCAAATGCCGGCTCGATGCCCAATTCGAACATGCTCGAAACGAGCACGACGATATTATGACACAAGATTTTAGCCAGCACTTCGTTGACTTGGGCCACTGGCGTCTTGGAGCGAACCGCCCCACCGAACTTGGCCTTAATCATCGAAAACGTAGTCTCCACGTTGCTGCGCTTGTGATACCTAGCCGAAAATTCGGCTCGGTTCAAGTTGTAGAAGTGGAAGGCCCGTTCCCACAGGCCGTCACGCTTATGATGGCCGCTGTGGGCCACGGAGTTGGTCTTGAAAGGGATGTAAGCTGTTCCGCCAACTGCCTGGACTTCTCGGAGGTTCTGCCTGCTCAGATAAGCCTTGTCGCCGGAGACTTCATTGACCGTGAAGTTCTGCGCGGTGGTTTTAACGAACGGAGCCAGGTAGGGCGAGTCCGCGCTCATGGTGGTGGTCGCTTCACACGAAGTGATGATATTCGTGGAAACACCGCACATTACATGTACCTTGACCCACTGGGCTTCCTTAATCATCTTGGCCCATTTGTTGTCGAACCACCGGTGGTAGACGGATGTAGCAAAGCCGCTGGAGTCAACGGCAAAGTCTGTTTCCACAGACTTGAGCGGAAGTGCACTCTGTTCAATCAGGGATTTCAGCAAAGGGGCCAGGTCGGGATTCTCCAGATGCCGGAATGTGCTGGTGAACGACGGGACGTTGTCCAAAAGTCCTTTGTCATGGGCGTTTCGGAAATCCGTCATCGCCCGTCTACCCGACATGGTGGAATAGACCTTAAGACCGATGCCAAAAACTACGTCGGAGAGAGGGAGCCGGGGACGGCCAAAGGTTTGTGGCGGTTGCTCGATGGTATCGCAGAGATCACGAAGCAAAGCGACGAATCGTTCTTCTTCGTGCGTCTGTGCCGCGTTGTAAGCTGGCCAATCCTGGGAATAAGTCTTCCGTGGTTGGGGGAGTGTAGCCGTGGTACTATGAATGAGCGATAGTCATGGTGGAGTTACAGCCTCCATCTTGATTAGGGAGCGGCGGTGTTTCGGCACCGTTTGCTCCCGACGTGACTATATTATCGCCGATTTCAGCGAAAAAATCAAGCTGAATCGCGTCATTTCGGTGCCAATTAGGTGCGTGTTCTGGAGGATTTCGACGTACAGCGGCTCTGCTGCACATAAAATAGTTAACTCCCGCCGCCCTATGGCGCAAGTCGTCGGGCTGCGTGGCGTTATGGTGCCGAGGGCGGGGCTTGAACCCGCAAGGCGGAAAACCGCCGGTGGTTTTCAAGACCACTGCGTTTACCAATTTCGCCACCCCGGCATGCATCAGCGGCGCGGTTATGTCTTTGCGGGCTGGCCGCGCCGTTTCTTATCAAAAGGGCAGGTCATCAGCTTTGTACTCGAAGGTGTTACGAGCAATCTTTGTAAAACGGTCCGCACTGGAAAGGACCGTTCCGATAACCGCAAAGGGTTGTTTTACGCCAAGGTCAAGCCCCTGGCTGTGCAGTTCCTCAAGCACACACTGTACCTTAACCAATTCGTTGCTAGGCGGAAGGCGTCGCCAAACAGCCAGTGCAGCTTCAACTATCAATCTAGGGCGCTCGGACGTTTCAACAGTATCGAAATGTGGATCGTGGTTAAGGTCACTGGCCTCTACATTAGCGGTATCTTGCAGATAAGTACCAAGCGCAGTGATGGCCGAGAGCTGGTTTTTCAGCCTATCGAACTCGGCGTCTATCTCTTGCAACAGTTCACCGCCAAGGTCGTAAGCTGCTTGCTCACCCTCCATAGTCCAGGTGTTCATCATTTCCTTTACATAGTCACGCATGTGTCATATCTCCGCACTGATAGTTACAGTACCCAGTGCCAACTGCGTGAGTATACTACATTACTGTCAGTAGTATCACCACTATGATAAGAGAGTACGTCTACACGATCCAAGAGGCAGCAGATGTTCTTGCGGTCAATCGGGAGACAGTGAGGCGGTGGATGGTGGCCGGAAAACTCGCAGGAGAGAATATTGGTGGTGCCGTGCTATTGCCTCGGTGGGCCGTTGAAATGATTAAGCAAGAACGACAAACGAGAAGCCAAAAGCAACGCCGGGGTAAGAAATAACGTGGCTCTTACTTTTGATTCAACATGGACTTTAGGTGCAAAGCCCGTGGGAGATATAAAGTAGGGGTTCGTGACCTTTTGGAACAACCGACCGACTTTAGGAACAGATGCTACTTATGGAGCAAAGCCGGGGAAGGTTAGGATGGGGGCCACCCCTCACCTAAGCCGTCTCAGAGCAGGAACCAAAATCCAAAAATTCCTACCTTCGGAGCAATAAAATGGCAGAGATACTAGGAGTCGGCGTAACCCACTCCCCTTCGCTCATCACGCCCGATGAGCTGAAGCAGTACTCCCTCACCAGGGCGTTAAACGGCAACGACCGCATCCCGTCCGAGCAAAAGGACCCAGAGTCCTGGCCCGAGGCCATGCGCGCCGAGTGGGGGGACGACCAAGGGTACACCTCCGCCAAGTACCAGCGTGAGAAGCTGGCCGATGGATTCCGAAAGGTGCGGGCCGAGATCGACGCCTTCAAGCCCGACGTGGTCTTGGTCTGGGGCGACGACCAATACGAGAACTTCAAAGAGGACATCATCCCTGCCTTCTGCATCCTGGCCTACGATTCATTCGAGGCCCAGCCCATGTCGGGCCGGGACGGCGGCCAGCGCCCCAACGTCTGGGACGAGCCCGCCGACAAGATTTTCCGATATAAAGGCCACGAGGCCAGCCGCTATCTGGCCGGCGCGCTCTTAGAAGACGGCTTCGACATCGCCTACGCCTACGAGCCCCTCCACGAGCCGGGCCTGGGCCACGCGTTCTTGAACACCCTGCTCTACCTGGACTATGACCGCAAGGGCTTCGACTATCCGGTGATCCCATTTGCCGTGAACTGCTACGGCAGCAGCATCATCCGCAACCGTGGCGGGGCCATCACCCAGACGATTAACGGTGTCGATCTACCTTTGGACCCGCCCGGTCCATCGCCCAAACGGTGCATGGAACTCGGCGCGGCCACGGCCCGGGCACTCCAAGCCAGCCCTTGGCGGGTGGCCCTGATAGCGTCGTCCAGTTGGTCCCACGCTTTCCTAACCCCCAAGAACTGGTGGCTCTACCCCGACGTGGAGTCGGACTTAGCCCGTTTCGAGGAACTTAAGGCTGGGAACTACGAGGCTTGGCGCAACATCACCAATAGGCAGATCGAGGACGCCGGCCAACAGGAGATGCTGAACTGGATGTGTCTGGCCGGGGCCATGTCCGAGTTGAACCGCCCGCCGGAGATAATCGAGTTCCTGCAGACCTACATCTTCAATTCCAGCAAGTGCCTGGCGGTGATGAAGCCGTAGCAGGGGATAGCTCCCTAGACCGTCCAGTTCCGGCCCAGACGGCGGTGAACTAAGCGTGGAAGAAGGCTATGGGGAATACAGCTACACTCTGGTTCGGTGGCTACTTGTTACCGTCTTCAACAAGGCCGCGGCTCTTTTTCGGTCGGTAATCAAGAACCATTCACTTATGGGTGGCAACAAGAGATTGGCCCTGACCTCCGTCGCGGTGTTCTTGAACCTCAATGAATATCTCCCAGATAATCCGGCCAGCCAAGCGGTCCACCTAAACTAACCAGAACGCTCGAGCAGCGAGATGGATTAGTAGAGGTCTACGCTCGACTTAACTTTTGAACCTGCTACAAAGAAATAGAGCCTGGAAAAATTAAACCCTTAAAATCAGCGTCCGGAGGAGCGGAAAGGTGAAAACCTACATGTTCCGTGTCGTAGTGGAACCCGACGATGACCGGTGGGTTGTGTACTGTCCAGCTTTGGAAAAATACGCGGCCACCACATGGGGCAACACTAGAGAGGAAGCCCTGCAGCACATCCAAGAAGTAATACATATGGTGCTCCAGGAATTAGTGGACGATCAAGAAGCAATCCCAGAGGAACCTTTGGAAGAAGTCATTGTTACTTCTGAGCCCCGAGTGGCAGTCACCATCTGATCTATCACGGTGAGGTGGACCCAATTAGTTGGACAGGTTTGGTGCAAAACTAAGTGGGAGTTCCGCCGTCTTTCCAAGGTCTGAGAACGCTCCGTTCGGTGCCCGTTTCCCATTGATTGACCGTTCATCTGATGGCGCCAAGTCTCCTTTGAACACCTCAGCCGGTGTCCGGTAGCCCAAGGCCTGGTGGGGTCTTTGGTTGTTGTAGAAGCTGAAGTATGCGTCAAGCCCGGCCTTGGCTTCTCGCCCGTTGGAGTAGGCTTTCAGGTAGACCTCCTCGTACTTAACCGTGCGCCACAGCCGCTCCAACAAGATGTTGTCGGTGTAGCGTCCCTTCCCGTCCATGCTGATTCTCACTCCGTGCTGCTCTAGGAGACCGGTAAAGGCTTCGCCGGTGAACTGGCTGCCCTGGTCGGTGTTGAAGACCTCTGGCTTCCCCTTGCCAAGCGCTTCCTCCAATGTCTCGACACAGAAATCAGCATCCAAGGTGTTGGAAAGACGCCAGGCCACCACGTACCGCGTGTACCAATCCATGATGGCCACCAGGTATAAGAAACCCTTGGCCATGGGGATGTAGGTGATGTCGGCGGCCCACACCTGATTTGGTCTGGTGATCTCCATGCCGCTCAGGAGGTAGGGATACACCTTGTGCCCTGGCCCCGGCTTGCTGGTCCGGGGCCACCGGTAGATGGCACGTAGTCCCATGGTCCGCATCAGACACGCTGGACCCGCTTCCGGTTCACCCTGTGACCTTGAGTGCCCAGCCAGACCCTCATGCGCCGCGACCCGTAGAAGGGGGTACTTAGGTACTGGTGGTCCATCGCCTTCATCACGGTCAGGTTCTCCGAGCAAGTCCCCTTGCGCCGGTAGTTTAGGCTGGACCTGCTGATGCTCAGTAAGGCGCACTGTCTCACTGTGGACAAGGCTGGGTGCCGCCGGTCCACCATCTCCCGCCGCCGCTCCCGGCTCATGGACCGAGCCTCTCCGCCAAGAAATCCCGCTCAACCTTCAGTTGGCCGATCTGCTGATAGAGCCGGGCAACAAGGACCCCATCGCTCTTCTGGCGTTTGTCTTGGTTCCCACCAAAGACGCCGACCGCTCCTTCCAACAAGGACTTCTTCCAGGCCTGGATCTGCCCGGGATGGACCTCGTAGCGGGCGGCCAGTTGGGCCACCGTCTCTTCACCCTTCACCGCTTCCAGGGCCACCTTGGCCTTGAATGTTGGGCTGTGCTTCCTCCGCTCTTTTGACATGTCCCACTCCTCCCTCACAGCAACAGCTGTGGCTATTTTAGGAGCAGAACTCTCACTTAACCACCTGTCCGAATTTCCGGGTCCACCTCAGTCTTCCAAGAAGAAAGCTCATCAGAACGGCGCCGCCGATAATCGAAACGCACGGGACACTTACAAGTACCACCTTAGAGATGAGCCTGTCTCAGAAGTCTGAACTGGCCATGGGTATGTCGTTGGGTGTATTTTCGAGGCGACATAAATTGGGGAGATGTTGAGATGCCGTTTCGAGAGATGGGCCGAGAGCAGATATGGATGTTGCCGCCGACGCTTGACGAACTGTTGCCGTTGGACCATCCAGCGCGATTCGTGGCCGAGTTCGTTGACGCTTTGGACCGGGAGGACTGGGCGGAGCTTGGGGTAAAGATAGACGGGGAGGTGCTGGGAACGCCAGCCTACCATCCACGTGCGCTGTTGAGCGTGTGGCTGTACGGCTTCATGACCGGGGTGCGCTCGTGCCGGAAGCTGGAGGCGGCCTGCCGGGACCAGATACCATACCTGTGGCTGACCGGGTGGCAGCATCCTGACCACAACACCCTGTGGAGGTTCTACAAAGGGCATCGGCAGGCCATGAGGAAGCTGTTCGAGCGGACGGTGCGTATGGCAGTGACGATGAAGTTGGTGGACCTGGCGGTTCAGGCGGTGGATGGTACGAAGGTGGTCGCCAACGCGTCGCTGAACAGGAGCTACGACGCCGAGGGACTGCGTGGTCTGTTGGAGCGGCTGGAGCGTGCGATAGCCGACCTTGAGGCTCAGAACGAAGCGGGAGAAGACACTGCTGTTGCCCATCTGCCTGAGGAGTTGGCTGACAAGGAGGTCTTGAGAGAGCAGGTGAGGCAGGCGATGGACGATCTCACGAGTCAGAAGCGCCACAAGCGCATCAACCTGACCGACCCAGACGCCAGGCTGATGAAGGGTAGGCAAGGCATCGTGGCTGGCTACAACGCTCAGGCTATGGTCTCACCCACAGAGACGGATGGGGGAGCGACCGGCATGTTGGTCACCGCCGTGGACGTGGTGGATGCAGCCAATGACAATGCCCTGCTGGTGCCGATGGTCGAGCAGGCCGAGGAGACTATGGGGACGAAGTCGCAGATGACGTTGGCCGATGCCGGATACTTCGCCGCGAGTCACTTGGAAGAATGCGCCCGTCGAGATCAGCAGGTGGTAGTGTCGGAGTCGCGGCAACGGTTCCTCAAAGACCCATATCACAAGGACCGATTCACCTACGACGAGCAGAGCGACAGCTTTACGTGTCCGCAGGGACAGACGCTCAAGTTCGTTCGTATCCAACATACGCATGGAGTCCCGTTGCGTCTGTACCGGGCCTCCGGGGTCGTCTGCCAAGTGTGCCCAGCCTTCGGAGTCTGCACGAAGGCCAAAGAGATTGGGCGGAGCCTGGCGATAGGTCCGCATGACGCAGTGCTGCGCCGTCATCGTGCCTGGATGTCCACCTCAGCAGCTAGAGAGGCGTACAAGCTGAGAAAGCAACTGGTCGAGCCTGTCTTCGGAATCATCAAGGAACAACAGGGGGCACGGAGATTCCTGCTGCGCGGCCTCGTTAACGTGGCGGCCGAGTGGACAATGCTGGCCACAGCCTTCAACCTGCGCACTCTCTGGCGGGTGTGGCGCTCAGCCCCTTCATCGGTCTATTTAATGGCCCGGAGCCTTGTCCCGTCTCCTGACCTGCAGTGATGACAGCAGCTGACCCATCGCTCCGTCGCCTGTCCTACCCGCTCAGGCCAGGGCCTTTCAGCGAACCCTTTGACCTCTATCTGCTCCCCCTATCCGCAATTTCCACTTCTGGGACAGGCTCAGATGTGAACAAAGTGATATTTCGTGGCGTCACTGACAACCTAGAACGGCGGGAGAAAGAACACCAAAAGACCTCGCCTGGCTCTCACATCGTGCAAGTTGGCCGCAGGACAACCAAGGCCGCCGCTCTAAGATGGGAGAAAGCGGTCACGTCCCGTCAAGTGGTGTAAGAGTGCGGCATCCTGTTGATGTTGTTTAGGTGGGTGTCGCCTCCGCGAGATCGGCCTCTGGAAGAGCTTCGTTGAAGGTCAGCACGACAGGTGTGATGTATCGACGGCCAACGGCCCATTCGTCGTGCTGCTCAGCCAGGACGGCGCCAACGAGGCGGCGCACGGCCGGCCGGTTAGGGAAGATGCCCACCACATCGGTGCGTCGCCGGATCTCCTTGTTGAGACGCTCCTGTGGGTTGTTGGACCAGACCTTCTTCCAGTGGGCGAGTGGGAAGTTGGAGAAGGCCAGGAAGTCGGGTCCGGCCTCGTCCAGTAGAGAGGCGACCTGAGGGAACCGGTCCTGGAGTTGATCGGTCACCCTGTCGAGCTGGGCGTGTACCTCATCGGGGGAGGGTTGCTGGTAGATGGTGCGCACCATGGTGACTACCCATGGCTGGGCGCGCCTGGGGACCCGAGTGAGCAGGTTGGTCATGAAGTGGGTGCGGCACCGTTGCCAGCTGGCTCCGCCGAAGACTGCGGCGATGGCGCCTCGGAGTCCTTGATGAGCGTCCGATACCACCAGCTCCACCCCGCCGAGGCCCCTGGCGGACAGCGAGCGTAGGAAGGCCAGCCAGAAGGCGCCGTCTTCACTCGTACCCACGTCCATCCCGATGATCTCCCGCTTGCCCTCGCCATTGACCGCCGTTGCCACCACCACGCTGACGTTGACGATCCTGCCGGCCTCCCTGACCTTCTGGGTCAGTGCGTCCAGCCACAGGTAGGGGTAGGGTCCACCGCCCAGCGGACGGCCCATGAAGCCATCCACCACCACGTCCAGTTCCTGACAGATGCGCGACACCTGGCTCTTGGAGATACCCTCACACCCCAGGGCCTTGACCAGATCGTCCACCCGCCTTGTGGATACCCCTTCCACGTAGGCCTGCTGGATCACAGCCAGCAGAGCTCGCTCGCTGCGACGCCGTGGCTCCAGCAGGCTCGGGAAGTAGCTCCCTTCTCTGAGCTTCGGGATGTGCAGATCCATCGTCCCTACACGGGTATCCCACGCCCGGGACCGATACCCGTTGTGCTGGGTCACCCGCTCAGGGCTGCGTTCTCCATACTCAGCACCGATCCTCGATGACACCTCCGCATCCATGATCCCCTCTACCAGCACTCTCAGTGCCTCCCGTAGGAAGTCCACGTCGCGCAATAGCTCCAGCAGGTCCATCCTTTCCTTGACCACTGTTGTCCTCCTTTCTCGAGCTTTCTTCTTTGCCCGCTAAGGATGACGCGGTGGTCTCTCTTTCTCCAGACCCTCTCCCTCTTACACCACTTCCTGGGACTCTACTACACCCGGCTGGTTCTCCAAGCGGTTGGGACGTACGGAGGGCTACCAAACGGGCTATTGGAATGAACCGAGAAGCCCTGAAGGAGTTGGGGCGTCACTAGACGTAGCTACCGATTCCTCACTGCATATGAAGTGGAATCGGTAATTTTTGACCTGGCGTCCGAGGTTTACGCGGATTACCCTGACCCGATGCCCGCCTTTCAATACTTCGGCGGCGACTACGGCAGGGGCTTCTCGAATCCGCTCTTAGCGCGCCCGCGCAAACGTATCAGGGCCGCTGGCTACGTCGAACCATCTTCGACAAAGCCGCAGATCTTTTTCGCTCGATAATCAAGAACCAATCTCTTGTCGATGGCAACAAGAGATTGGCCCTCACCTCCGTCGCGGTGTTCTTGAACCTCAATGGATATCTTCTAAATGTCCCAACCAACCAAGCGGTCGAATTCTCACTACAAAGTAGCCGCAACTCCAGGAAATTTCGATTTGGCGGAAATTTCCAGGTGGATTAGGTGATATTCTGATCGGAGTTAACTCAACTCCGCGAGACCCTCTAATTCTGCCCGGGGTTGGCAATTCATCGTAGACTACGTTGGCTCCACCATACCTCTCAGTCACTACCCAGCTACCCCAATAAACAGCCACGACCCGTACCCGCCCTCGTTGGGCGGCAGGGGCCGCAGTTCCACGGAGAACCCCGCCGCTTCCATGAGGCTGGTCCAGGTGTTGATGGCGAATAGACCCGTTACATGGGTGTCTACCTCCACCGTGACTTTGCCGCTCCTCTTGATGGTGTAGGTGTAGGTCGATTCCACCTGGGTGTCCGATGGGTCCGGATCCACCATGACCTCTTCAATCTTGACCTCCATGTCGCCCCGCTGCCGGTCCCAGGTGTAGACCCATCCGTCGGGGAAGGTCTCCTCAACCCAGTCGGGGGCCACCATCAACACACCGCGGGGCCGCAGGTGGCACGCCGCCGTCTCAAATGTCCCTTGTAGGTCTTGCTCGGTCAGCAGATAGGAGGCCGCGTCGTGGATCAACACGGCGTCGAAGGTCTGCCCCAGACGCACGTTTCGCATGTCTCCCAGGTGGTGTTCTATTCCTGGGTTGAGACCCTGGGATAGCGCCAGCATGTCCGGCGACAGGTCCACGGCGGTGCATCCAAAATCTGCGGTCAGATGAGAAAGGGTGTGGCCGCCGCCTACCCCCAACTCCAGCAACCTGTGCCGTCCTGGTCCCAGCTTCTCCCGGATGGCGTCACGAAAATGACCGGCCTCGCTGGCGTACTCTTCGGGCGGACTGATGATTGGCCAGAGATAGGCCAATTCATAATAGAGTCGGATGGTTCTTGCCCCCGGACGGATTTAGCCTATATGGAGTCAACTTATTGGGGTGTGAGGCCATCCAGCAGCCGGAGGACCGCGTCGCCGACGGTAAAGAAACTGAACCCCGCTTGAACGGCCACACGGCGGTCTGTCTCGGTGTCGCCAACGTGGAAATACTCCTCGGCTGGGAACTGTTCTTTGACCTCATTAAGCCGGTGCTTCAGGACCGTGAACTCCACCGCGATGCCGTGGTCCTGCCAGATGCGCTGCTGTTCGCTCACGGTGCGGTCGGAGCAACTGCCAATCAGGTAGCCCAGGCTCTTCGCCTGCCGCACCATCTCCATGGTTATACCGCCGGGCGGGTCGCCCACCTCGAGTGTCCCGTCGATGTCGAAACTGATTAGTTTGGCCAATTGCCCGCCCCGGTTTAGCCCGCGTCTGTTTTACCCGCGTTTGTTTACCCGCGTTTGTTTAAATGGAGTGCTGCCAGGTTTCGCCCTGGGGCGGTTCGCCAGACAACTTGAACTGGGGGATGCTGATGCCGTCCGGCTCGTCGTCGAAGATTACCTCCACCCGCTTGCCGATGGCCACATTCTCCTCTTTCTCCGGCTTTAGGTCGCCGTCCAGCAGATTGGCGGTGATTCGGAGGCCGTCGTCAGGAGTGGGCTGGCCGCTCTGTTCGTCCAGTTCCACCAGCACGATGGCAAAGGGGGCCATGTCACGGAAACTGGGAATAACGGTGTGGGCGACTACCTGATAGCTATAGATGGTCCCCTTGCCGCTCACTTCCTGCCAGTCCCATTCCAGGGAGGGACACCAGGGGCAGCCGGGCCCGGGTTCGCCGCGCAGCAGACCGCAGGCGCGGCATTTCTTGACCACCAGCTTGTGCTCGGCGGCGGCCTCGAAGTAGCCGCGGTACTCGCTGTCGTTGTCGGGAATATCCAGGCGTTGGCCCCTATATTCGTAAACAGCCATGACAGCTACCTCCTCATCCAATCTTCGTACACTGCCATAACGGTTACCTCCTCATGATGAGGGCGCTGCCCACGGCAGGCGTGCCCCATCCCATGTTCATGCTAATCTCGGCATCCTTCACCTGCCGGCAGCCGCCCTCCGAGTAGTCATAGGTGTGCTCTCCGGAAGCGGCGTTGGGGCAATAATCGTCAGCCGTGCCCCGGAGTTGCCGCACGTTCTCGATGACCATGTTCATCCCGTGGGTGTAGCCCTCGCAGAGGTGGCCCCCGCTGGTGTTGTTGGGACGTTTGCCACCCAGGTTGATAACCCCACTGGTTACGTAGTCCTTGCCCTCGCCTTTCTTGCACCAGCCGTAGTCCTCAAATTGGAGCAGAACGGTGTAGGTGAAGGCGTCGTAGCAGCCGGTGACGTCGATGTCGTCGTGGGTAACCCCGGCCAGCTCCAAGATGCGGGGGCCGACATAGTGGCCCGCCACGCGGCTTAGCGGCCCGTGTTGGAAATGGAAGTCGCCGCCGGGTTTGGTGCCCCTCCCTTGTGCTCCCAGTATGTGGACCGGGGTTTGGCGCAGGTTGGCGGCCCGCTCCGCGGAGGTGACAATCACGCAGGTGGCATTGTCGGTCTCCAGACAACAGTCCAGAAGATGGGCCACCGGACGGATAATCCAGCGGGAATCCATGACGTCTTCCACGGTCACCCTCTGTTTCATCAGGGCCTTGGGGTTGTTGCTGGCATGGTTGCTGTGGGCCACCTTGATGTGGGCTAGGTCCTCGCTCTTCACTCCGTACTCAGACATGTGCTTCGTGAAATTGAAGGCGAAGTTCTGGACGGCGCTAATCAGGCCATAGGGGCGTTTCATCAGGTCGAGGCCGGATATGCCCGAAGCAGCCCTGGCGCCGGTGCCGCCGATCCGAATATTGGAATACCCGTTCATGGACCGGAATACGGCCACGGTGTCGCACATACCGGCCTCGATGGCGCCCATGGCCAGGCCAACCAAGGCCTCGGTGCTTGAACCGCCGCCGGAACAGTCCATGTAGAAGTTGGGCCTGAGTCCCAAGTCGTACATGATGGACGTTGACGGCGTGGAATCCCCACCGTGGTAGCTGAGCATTCCGTCCACTTCCTGGGAGTTCAACCCCGCGTCGTCCATGGCCCTCCGGATGGCTTCTGCGCCCATGGCCCTGGTGCTCCGTCCGGAGCCGCGGCTGTACTCTGTCTCGCCGATACCGGCGATGGCGTATTTACCCCTAAGCCTGGTCTCCAATATGTCTCCTAATCACTGGCGTCTCCAACCGAAAATCAAGGCTGGGAAAGCGAGCCGTATTATGGGTCTTGGGCCCTTTTTTGACAATTGCCGTGGTGGCTGCAGTACTGTTTAATCAAAGGCCCCCGCGATGGCCATCTCCGCCAGTTCTTCGTCGTCCATGCCGAGTACTTCCCTGAGCACATAGGTCTGGTCCGCGCCAAAGTCCGGGGCTCCCTTGGTCACCTTTCCCGGCGTGCGGGACAACTTGTGAGGCGCCCTCTCGATGGTTCGCAGCACGCCGGCGGCGTCCGGGACCTTCTGGAACAACTGCCGCTCTCTCAACTGCGGGTCATTCTCGGCCAAGTCCTGGCCGGTCTGCACCACTCCGGCGGCAACTCCGGCCGCTTGCAAGAGGTGCATCGCTTCTTCGGCGTTCTGCTCCACGGTCCATGAACCAACCAATTCGTCCAGCTCGTCGGCATGGCTTAGCCGCAATTCCGCGGTTGCGAAGCGTTGGTCCGAAGCCCATCCGGGAGAGCCTATTGCGCAGACGAATGCGTACCAATCGTCGTCGGTGAAAACGGTGATGGTCAACCAGCGGTCCTCTCCCTGGCAGCGGTAGGCCCCGTGGGGAGCGCCGCCGCCGTGGGGCAACCGGTTGCCCGTGCGCTGCACTTGGGCTTTATTGGCGCTCAGTTCCAGGACAAGGGGTCCCAGCAACGAAGATAGGGCCTCCATCTGGGAGAGGTCGATCCATTGGCCCTGTCCCGTGCGCGCCCGGTGGATCAGCGCCAGCAAGACTGCCTGGGCGCCGGCCATGCCGGCCACCGCGTCGCTATAGGCGCTGGCCGGCCCGCTTGGCCTGGTGTCGGGAAATCCTGTCAGGTCGGTCAACCCGGACCAGGCTTGGAGTGTCTGGCCGTAGCTGACCCGGTCTTTCCAGGGCCCGGTGCGTCCGAATCCCGACATGCTCAACATGATGATTTCTGGCCTGATTTTGCGTAGGCTCTCGAAGTCCAAGCCCCAGCCCGGCATCACCCGGCCGCTGAAGTTCTCGGCGACCACGTCGGAAACGGCCACCAATCGTGTGGCCAGTTCTTTTCCGGCGTCGGTCTTCATGTTAAGCGAGATGGACAGTTTTCCGGCGTTCCAGTTGTGACGCTGTCCCAGGCCCCGGTCGGTGTTGGACGCGGGGCCGCCCACCACCGAGAGGGCCTGGTTGGACTCCACCTTGATTACCTGGGCCCCTTGGTCGGCCAGTATCCTCGTAGCCGAGGGACCGGCATGTATCCAGGTAAAGTCCAAGACCCGGATGCCGTTCAATGCTAGAGCGCCATCTTCCGGATGTGCGTCCATGTCAGATGGTCCCGACCTTTGCCAAGTCCTGTAATTCTTCTTCCGACAACCCCAATTCATCGCAGTAGACCTGGCGGTTGTGCTGGCCCACCTGAGGCGCAGACGAGACGAACCGCCAACCCGATTCACTCAGCTTGTAAGGAGCGCCGGGATACACCACTTTTCCGCCATTTTGACGGTCTTCCACTTCAAAGAAGAACCCGCGGTCCCAGAGCTGCTCGTTGTCCAGCAGTTCGTTGGCAGTCGCCACCGGACCCCAAGGATGATGATTGGCCTGTCCCCACTCGGTAATCTCTTGGCGGGTATGGGTCAGCGTCCAGGCCTCAATCAGCTCCTCGATATGAGAGGAATGTTCCCCTCGGAGGATGAACCGGTCACCGTATTTTTCGTCCATCAGGTCGCCGCCCATGCCGTCACGGTCCATCCAAGCCCGCAGGTCGTGCCACGCTTGCTGGGTGTTGGTGGTGATGCTCACGTAACCGTCGCGGCACTGCCAGGTTGCCACGAACTGGCCGCCGTGGCGGAAACCACAGCGGACGGCGGACTCTCCGGTGTAGTTATAGGTGGTGTTCACGTGCTCGGTGGTCGTGGCCACGGCTTCCTGCATGGACACGTCCACATGCTGGCCTTGCCCGGTGGCCAAGCGGTGGTATAGGCCGATTAGGATACCGATGAACGCCCGGTTGGAGGTGGTGTGATATGCCTGGGAGCCCCAGAGTTTGTTGGGCGGAGTGTGCGGCCACCCGGTGACATACATATAGCCGCCCATGGCAAACCCAACCAGGTCGCTGGCCCGGTATTCCCGGTATGGGCCGGTCTGCCCAAAGGGGGTCAGGGAGGCGTAGACCAACCCCGGGTTATTCTCGCTGAGATTGGCGTACCCCAAACCAAGGGAGTCCAGGTATCCCGGTTGAAAAGTCTCCAGAAATACGTCGGTGTTTCCGGCTAGTCGCCGGAGCAAGGCGTTGCCGGAGTCGGATGCGATATCCAGGGTGACACTGCGCTTGTTGGTGTTGTAGTGCCGCCAGTGGATGCTGTTTTCAGGCGGCTCGGCATGATCGACAAAAGGCCCGGTGCGGCGCATGGGGTCGCCGCCGGGAGGCTCCACTTTGATTACGTCCGCACCCACGTCGGCCAGCAGCTTGCCGCAGTAAACGCCCATCTCGCCGGACAGGTCCAAGACCCGGATCCCGGTCAGAGGTTGGGCGTCGCCCCCGCCCGGTTCCAGCAAGACACTACCGCCGAGGCCCCAGGTCTTTCTGCAAGTCTGCGATGGTCTGGTGCCTGGTCTTCTTCTGCCAGTGGACCCGCTGATTGATGGGCACGTTCTCGATCTCGGGCGTTACCTTCATATCGGCACTCTCGTCTCGGTGTATTGACAGCAAACCGTACCTAAGCTAGACTCAAAGTATCACCATGAGGGGGCACGCCTAAGGTTCGTCCGAAGGATACTCCCTCTTTTTTTGTCACCCAAGTTTCTGCCTCAGCCCGTCAAGATAGTCGATATACCTTGTTCTGAATCTCCGCAACAATGCGGAGTATTTTTCTACGGAATAAGTAGTTAGGGGCTTGGAGGTTCTAATGGCGGCATTTGATACCAGAGACGCTCGGCTTCAGCGATGGTGGTTTCCAATTTTTGAATCAACGACCGAGCATCAGACAGAAGTAAAGGCAATACAATGGGGATATGTAATCTGCCTGCCCCCTTCCCAACTTGCAAATCTATCTTACCCCTCAGAGCTACCATGGGCTCAGACTCCAGCGCCAGATAGCCCTGACGATGCACAAACATGACCTCAACATCCTGTAGGATTTCAGATAAGAGATCGTTGAACTCTGGACCTTGTTCGTTCATGCGGGAATCCCCGGCATCCGAGGTTCCAACATGTGCCTCCCCGACACGGTAGGCGTCTGAAACCGCTTGCCCTCTAGTATCTCTCCCACGGTGAGTATCTGCATCCTAGGGTAGTCAATGCCTAGGATGTTCGCTGGCTTCAGGTCCGCCGCCTCGCGGCTGAAGTTGCGGGTCTTGCCCCCGCCTAACGACTCCATGATAATCAGACCGGCTAACATAGCCTCATCACGTGACAGCACACCCTTTAAGGCCCGCCAGTCCACCACATTGACGTTAGCGCCGCACTTGACTTCCACCACCATTGATTGAAGGTCACGTTCACCAGGTACAGCGAAGTAGACACGCCCATCGATGCCACCATCCGCCGACTTCTTGGTCGTAACGAATCCCTCCACCTGTTCTACCGCCCACTTTTGGAAGTGGTACTTATCCCGCCGCCACAAGTCTTGTGCGCCTTCCACGGTCCTAGGAACGCCTTCTACGGTGAAATCTTGGCCTTCCACCAACCCCAGGCGGTCTTGTAGCCGCATACGCGCTACGCGCTTGACGGCGTGAATGGCTATGTCTATTCCTATCCATTGGCGTTCTAGACTATGGGCCGCCTCAAGAGTTGTGGCGCATCCACAGAACGGGTCAATCACCACGTCTCCCTCGTTGCTGCTGGCCTTGATGATACGCTCCATAAGAGCAAGCGGCTTTTGGGTAGCAAATCCCATGCGTTCGTGTGCTTGGGCGGCAATAGGTGGAATGTCCCATACCACGTCCTGTATAGGGACACCAGGGGATACGCTCAAATATTGCTTAGGCTGGGGAATGTCTCCGCGAGGTGGCCAATAGATAAGCCCAGATGCGTCCAGCACATCAAGGCGCTCCTGGACGTTCATATCAGCATAGTTAGGCGGATGCTTGAAGTGGGGCGGCAGTATCCGGTCTGGCGGTACTTCCCAATGGCGACCTTTCATTCTTGGGTCAACCCCGCGCCAAGGCTGCCCGGAGCTACCTTGGCGCGTTCCCGGTCCGGTCAAGTTGCCTATCCTGTACCTTCCATGTTCGTCCTCATGCCGAAAGAACTGGTCGATGTAAGTCTTGTCATAGTTTTGAAACACCCGGTTCCAAGTGAAATTGTCGGACTTGGTGTAAAAAAGCAGGGTGTCGTGGATCGGCCCCCAACGCTTCGCACGACTGTGAGCGGCCGTCCGTCGCCATATGATTTCATTCTGGAAATGTCCGTGCCCAAAGATGGCATCCAAAAGGGACTTGACATAGTGGCTGGCCGTCGGGTCGCAGTGGAAGTACAGGCTCCCCGTGGGCTTGAGAATCCGATGCATTATCAGCAGGCGCTCAGCCATGTAGGACAGATAGGCCAAGAGGCGTGGTTGTGTGTTCCTCAAGGCGGTCATCCACAGTCGCCAAAACTCTGCGGTAGCGTCATCTATCCCGTTTTCCCGCATAAGAACAGGCATAGTACGTATGGCACGCTCTCGCTCCTGATCAAGTTCCCACATATCACAGAACGCCTCTATCTGATCCGGTAGTGGGCGGCCCGTCTCGTCCCTATAGATGGCGTTGTACTGGCGGTTCGAGTTGAAAGGCGGGTCTAGGTAAATCAGGTCCACGCAAGCGGAGGGCCATTCCGACATGATGGTTAGGCAATCGCCGTAGTAGAGTTTCCCAATCATGCCGACACCGCCGCCCGAATGAAGCTCTCGAAGACGTTGGATTTACCTCTGTTGTTGTACTTGAAGCAGGCTTCCACCGCGTAGGCCAAGGCGAAGCCCTTGGTGTAGTGGTGGTGCGTCCCATACCAGGCCCGCTTTAGCAAGCTCCAAAAGCCCTCTATAGTGTTGGTGTGCTTGAGGCCGTCGGCGTACTGTTTGGCGTGTACTATCGTGGCGTGTTGGACCTTCCGGCCCATTCGACGATAGGCCGGGTATTCGTCGGTAATCAACAGGGAGTTGGCGGTGTCAATATTCCGGGTCAAAAAGGTTTCCAAGGCCAGCCCATCCACCTTTGCAGACGGTTGGGCAACTACCCGCCCATGCCGCTCAACCGCTCCAATGATAGGGAGCTTATCGGTCCCGCGGCCCCTAGGGGAAGGAGTGTTGTCGCCATGATTGTTGTGCTTCCTAGGCTTGCCGCCGATATAGGCTTCATCCGCCTCAACGATGCCGGAGAGCAACTCGCCATCGGCTACCATAGCCCGCCGGATTCGCATCACCATGTACCAAGCGGTTTTCTGGTTAAGGTCTAGGTCGCGTGCCAACTGGTGCGAGGATAGGCTTTTCTTGGCATTGAGGACCAGAGAGACCGCCAAGAACCACTTCTGAAGTTGGATTTTGGTCTTCTCGAATATGGTACCGGACAGGACATTGAAGCTAGAATGACAACCGTGACAGTTCCAGCGACCAATCCGGTCACCGTCGGCTTTCCGCCCCACATTGACGCTGCCACAAAGTGGGCAGGCGGGTTTGTGGGTCCAGCGGGTGCGTTCAAGGTGTTCAATACAGGCTTCGTGGTCGGGGAACCTTTGGAAGATTTGAATCAGGTCCATTGGGCTTGCTCCTCTTGGCGTCTACGACTATTGTAGCCGTGGCCACTGGATTTATCAAGCCCCTAACTACTTATTCCGTTTTTCTATTCGGTATTAACACCCGGGCGAGTTTCCCTCGCGCCTCGAGATATTCAACGAGGCAGTGAAAGTCTCCGTCGCCGGAGACGACGATTGCCTTGTCATAGCTCGGGTATTCAATCATGGCGTGCAAGACTAGCTCGGCATCTACATTTCCTTTTGGCTTAGCGCCAACTCCTGGGATAGTCGGTTTGAAAATGACGACGTACCCCGCCTGCTGCAAGTATGTGTACAAAGCCTCACGTCCAGGGACGTACCCAATGAACAGGTACGCCTTGGTAACGCGGTACTTATCCTTGAGGTAGACACGAAACCTCCCAAAATCCAACTTCCATCCACTGTCGAGTATCCCTAGGTTTAGGTTTTGACTGTCGATAAATGCATAGGTGTTTTCGGCCTCCCGCCGTTCTTGGCCTCTTCTAACCATCGATGTTTTGTACCACACTCCCCGTGAACGTCAACGCCGGCCCGTTGTAGTTGCAAGGAAATTACTCGCGAGTTCCGCCTACGACTTCCGAGGCCCAAGGTCTTTCTGTAAATCTGCGATGGTCTGGTCCCTGGTCTTCTTCTGCCAGCGGACCCGCTGATTGATGGGCACGTTCTCGATCTCAGGTACAACCTTCATGGTCACGAAGACCGGACCGGGCTTGCTGAGTATCTCTTGTATCTTGTTGGTGAAGTCTTCCAGGTTGTCGAAGGCGTAGGTGGACGGGTATCCCGAGCCCTTGGCGATGACATCATATTGGACCTTCTCGGCGTTGGGGACCGGTTGGCCGCCCGTGGTGGCGTACACCCCGTTGTCCAACACGAAATGGTAGAAATTCTTGGGGTTTTTCTCGGCGATGGTGGGCAGCGCGCCCAGGTTCATCAGGATGTCGCCCTCCGAGTCGAACAGAATAATCTTCTCATTGGGCCTGGCCAGGGCCAGACCCAGGGCGAAGGAAGCGTGGCCGCCCATCGCCGGGTCGCCCAGAGGAACGTCCCGGTCGGGCTTGTCGCTGATATTGATCCAGTGACGGCCGCCCCGGCCGGGAATCACCACGGCGTTGCCCCGGAAAGGCGCGAAGGCCTTGAACATATCTGCTGTCTGGAACATTTATCCTCTGTAAGAATGCAGCGTTCGGAATCTCGTTGCCGGAGTGTCTGCTATCTGGCCCCTTGAACAAACCCGTGATACTCGTCGCCAATCAACACCGCCACCGGCTGTTTCGTCTTTTCGGCCTGCTCGAAGGCCACCGAGATCCGGTCGGCGTCGGCGTCGCTCTCCACGAGGTAGTACTTGATGCCGAAGGCGTGGAGGAAATGCTCGGTATAGGTGGCCGCGGAATCGGTGTTCACGCCGTGGCGCGTCCAGCCCCGGTATCCCACCATCAACACCACGGGGATGTTCATGCCCATGGCCCAGCCGCGCAGGGAGTCTCCCGACTCCATCAGGCCGGTGTTCTGGATCAAGATGACCGGCTTGGCCCCGCCGACCGACAGACCGGAGGCGGTGGAGAACGCCTGACCCTCCCGGCTGACCGTTATCAGGTCCAGTGAGGGCTCATCCTGCATCAACACATACAGGAAATTGGTCTCGCTGTCGGGCAGCCAGACCACGTGGGTAACATTGTTGGCTTTCAGATGCGTAAGGACTGTCTCCGGGCTGAATCCGCCTTGTTGCTCGGCCAATGTCTGTACCTCGTTAGCTTTTTCCGATTTGACCTCGTGCCGCATCTCACTGAAATTGACGCCTACGATTTCACCCCCAATCTAACTGTCCCCCTGAAAGGGGCGAGAACTAGTCCCTTCCCGCGCTGGGGGAAGGTTAGGTCCCCCGATGTCCCGATACCATCGGGAGGGAGACTCTCGACCTTGTCGGAGATGGGGCGTTGCCCAGAGTTTCAATTCCATCTGGTCATGGTACTAGGGCTGGTCAATATAATTTCGTATCTCTTTCAGAACCAGCGCCGGATGCTCCATGGGCACGAAGTGGGACCCTGCGCCCAGTTCCTTGACCCGGAACCCCTTGGTCTCTCGAGTCAGGTGCTGCACGGCAGCGTCCTGGGGAGTCTGGGCGCCTTCATAGTCGCCCACCAGGAGCAGGTATTCCCCTCCCAGGCCCCGGAGCACCTTGGAGGTGTCCAACTCGACCCGGTTCTGGTAGAAAGTCTCTTCCACCTGGGGATGACACTTCAACTCGGCCCGGCCGTCGCCCAGAAGCCGGGTGGCGCCCTGTATGTAATCGGCAAAGACCTCGTCGGTCCAAGGCTTGAACACCCGCCGGTCCCGGTAGGCAGTGTACATCGTCTCCCGGCTCTCCCAGATTGACCGCTTCTGAAGGGTGCGCTCGATGCGTTGTTCCTGTTCCTGGGGAGTGAGCAACGTCATAGGGCTCTCTCCCACCCGGGTGTCCACCAGCACCCCCTTGCCGATGATTCCCGGAGCCAGTGAATCGGCAATCAGCATGGACATCCCGCCCGCGGAATGACCCACTCCGATGGACCCCTCCAGACCAAGGGTCTGGATGACCGAGGCCACATCTTCCCCTATCTGTTCGAAGGTGTATCCGCCGCCTGGATGTTCGGTATCCCCGTGCCCTCTAAAGTCGAATGACAACACGTCGTAGTCCTGGGCCAAGTCCCGGGCGGTGGAATTCCATATCTGGGAACACATGCCAACGGCATGAAACATCACAATGTTTGGGTTATCGGGGTTGCCCCATTCCAAGTAGTGGTGATTGACCCCGTTGGACTGCACGAATCTGCTTTCCGGTTGCAACGACTACTCCTGACTCAGCGCTCTACTTGCGATGTCCGGTGGTCACAGATGGTCAATCTACCACCGCAATAACTTCCAACTGCACCAACACCCCTGGGGGAAAGGCGTCGTACTCCATGGCGTGGCGGGCCGGCCGGTCGTCCTCGTCGGGGAACATCTCCAGCCAGGGGCGGTTGACCGCCTCGCGCTGGGACCGTTCCTTGCATGTAGACCTTGATGGAGCCAATATTCTGGACCTTGCCGTCAGCATTTTCCACCATCGTCTTCATGTTGGCAAAGGCAAACACGCACTGGCTATCCAGGTCTGCCGGAACAGTCCCGGTGGATGGGTCGGTGCCCATGATGCCGCTGGAGAAAATCATGTTGCCCACCCGCGCGCCCATGGGGATCGGCGCTCCGTGCTGCACCCCTTCGACATGGATCGAACGTCCCTTTCCAGCCATTATGTCTCCTCGGCTATGCCCTTAAGTGTTGTACGCGCCATCGGTCCGTTTCGCCGCCCGCAATTATACCTGGCTTACCCGAGTCTTCAACAAGGGCGCCCCACCATGGCCCAATTACAGGCACAGTTGATTCAATTTTTGGGCGTGCTATCATTGGGCGTCAAATTTGATGATACGGAGGCGCCATCATGCCATTCGGAGGCAATGACTGGTTAGCGTTGACCCCAGAAGCCACCCTGGAGCCCGACCTGCCCATCTGCGACCCTCATCACCACTTCTGGGACTACCGGGACGCCAGAGTCCCTTACCAACGGTACCTGCTCCACGAGTTGGCCGACGACATCAACAGCGGCCACAACGTGCGCTCCACAGTCTTCGTCGAGGCCCGGTCCATGTACCGCATCGATGGGCCGGAGGAGATGAAACCGGTGGGCGAAGTGGAATTCGTCCAAGGCCTGGCCGCCGCCAGCGCCACCGGGCTCTACGGGCCAGGCCGCGCCGCCGCCGCCATCGTCGGCCACGCCAACCTGAACCTGGGCGACCAGGTAAAGCCGGTGTTGGAGGCACTGCAGGCCACCAGCGCCAACCGCTTCCGCGGCATCCGCCACTCAGTCACCTGGGACCCGAATCCGGCGGTCGAGAACACCGCCGCCCATGCTGCCGCAGGACAGATGTCCAGCGACAAATTCCGGGCCGGAGCCAAGGTGTTGGCGGGCATGGGCCTCTCCCTGGAAGGCTGGATGTTCTTCCCCCAGATGCCTGAACTGGCCCAGTTCGCCAAAGCGGTGCCAGACCTGACCATCATCCTCAACCACATCGGCGGGCTGCTGAGGGACGGCCCCTACGCCAACCGCGACGAAGAGGTGATGGCCACTTGGCGGAAGGGCATCGCCGCCGCCGCTGGGTGCCCCAACGTGGTCATCAAACTGGGCGGCATCGGCATGCCCCGCACCGGGTTCGATTGGCACCTCCGGGACCAGCCCATCGGCTCGGAAGAACTGGCGGGAGATATGGCCCCATTGATGAACTACTGCATCGAGCAGTTCGGCCCCAACCGCTGCATGTTCGAGAGCAACTTCCCAGTGGACAAAGTCTCCTACTCCTACAATGTGATGTACAACGCCTTCAAGCGCCTATCCAAGGACTATTCGGCCACGGAGCGGGCCGACATGTTCCACGACACCGCCGCGCGGGTGTACCGGATAGACGTTTAGCCCCTGACCGGGCCGGGCCGCTCCCATCTTGATGTCTATGTGCTAACGGCCCTCGGTTACGACGGGGGCCGTATTCTTTGAGCGAGGCATAGCTCTGTCTGGGTCGGAGGCGGCTTCCGATGAAGAGGCCGCGGCGCTGCTGTTCGGCATGGCCGTGCCCTAACTATAGCTCAGCGTGAGGGGGATACCGCGCTGGAGATTCGCACTCTGATCTACACCGGCCGCTTGGTCCGACACCTCTACCGGCATCAGTAGGGCCTGGAGATGCTCCTGCAGGCTATCGTTCTGGCCCGGCGCATCAATGACCTCCACCAGTCCCCAGCGTCAGCCGGGTCACGGGCATGGGTATTGAGTCCCTGTCCGCAAATTACTATGACCTTCAGTTCCCAGCGTGAGGCAGGCTACCCTTAAGGTAATAGCCCCCGAAGGAGACCTCGTCTAGTACGCGGGTTTTGCCTCGACGCCGCGTGTGTACGCCCCGGCCCTTGTGGCCGAGGCCATTTTTTTTGCCGCCAGCCGAAAGGTGTGGCGTCCATCTCATCGTCTGTGGCTGTTAATTCCGCAATTGCGGTATAATATCGGGAACAAACTCCCTGCGTTTATCCCACTCCGTAGTTCCCCCGAATTCCTGTGTCCGAGCGTAACCCAAAGAGAGCGGAGTCCATGGCCACCAAGACCAAGCCAGGCACCTTTGGCCGCATTGTCGACGTGGACGCCGGCGCCATCAGCCGCGAGATCTTCGTCAACGAAGACATCTATCAGCAAGAGCAGGAACAAGTATTCGCCCAGGCGTGGCTGTTCGTGGGTCACGAGAGCCAGATAACTAAGCCTGGAGATTACTTCGTTTCATCCATGGGCGAAGAATCGGTGATCCTCTGCCGCGACCGTCAGAATGAGATTCACGTTTTCCTCAACTCCTGCGCCCACCGGGGCATGAAGGTCTGCCGCTACGACGAGGGCAACACTCCGGTGTTCAGTTGTCCCTACCACGGCTGGAGCTACGCCACCGACGGCAAGCTGGTGGAGGTTCCCTACTTCAAGGACGCCTACAAGGAGACCTTGGACAAGTCCAAATGGGGCCTGATTAACGTGCCCCAGTTGTATAACTACAAGGGGAGCATCTGGGCCAACTGGGATAAGAAAGCGCCGCCGTTCCTGGACTACCTGGGCGGAATGAAGATGTTCTTGGACCTGGCCCTAGACGGCCGCGACGGGAGGGAGGGACGTTCGGAGATTCTGAGCGGCGTCCAGAAGTGGACCATGCCCAGCAACTGGAAGTTCGCCGCCGAGAATTTCGCCGGCGACAACTACCACAACATCAGCCACCGCTCCGTGGACATGGTGGGCATCGGCCCCAGCGGCCGGGGGCGGCGGGACAACGATGAGTCTTTGGCCGGCCGCCGCCTGAACGTCTCCTTCCCCGATCTGGGCCACGCGGCGGTGTTCGATATGCTACCCGACAACCTGCCACAGGTCGCCACCTACACCGACACACAGGTGGTGGAAGAATACTTCCGGGAGCAGGAAGCCAAGAGGCGCGCCAGCCTGGGAGACCGCCCCAACCTCATCGGCATGGTGGGCACGGTGTTCCCCAACATGTCCTATCTGGCCCGCCAGCCCCGCTCCATCGCCATGTGGCATCCCAGGGGGCCCCACATGACCGAGGCCTGGCGGTGGTTCTTGATTAACAAGGACACACCGGACGAAGTCAAGGAGGTCCTGCGGCACTACTACATCCGCTACTCCGGCCCCGGCGGCATGACCGAGCAGGACGACATGGAGAACTGGAACTACGCCCATAAAGCCAGCAAGGGGGTCATCGCTCGACGGCGCCCCTACAATTACGAGATGGGCATCGGCTATATCGAGGAGGACACCGGATTGCCGGGCGTGGTCACCGAGGGCATCTGCGAGGAGAACGCGCGGGGCTTCTACCGCCGCTGGGCCGCCATGATGGACGCCAAAGATTGGGATGACCTGGCCCCCTTGGTCAAAGCCAAATTAAATGGCAACGGACGCGGCAAGAAGAGGTAACCCGACCCCATCTAACCGAATCTAATCCGGGCGGCACCGAATCATCCAACTTCTGGAGAGAGCATTATGGCCAGCGTAACGCAACTGGGATACGTGGGACTGAGTGTAAGCAACGTGGAGGAGTGGGAGCACTTCGCCACTGAGGTCTTGGGACTACAGAGCAACGGCATAGATTCCGACGGCAATCTCTCGCTGCGGATGGACGAATACAGCCACCGGTTCATCATCCAGCCCACCGGCAAGGACGATGTCGATTTCGTTGGCTGGCAGGTC
This sequence comes from Dehalococcoidia bacterium, assembly GCA_965237595.1. Taxonomy (GTDB): domain Bacteria; phylum Chloroflexota; class Dehalococcoidia; order Lucifugimonadales; family UBA3495; genus UBA9611. The sequence continues at coordinate 224,415 of CBDEFY010000006.1, forward strand.
ACCGACGAGCCCGCCCTCAGGGAGATGGGGGAACAACTACGCGAAGCCGGCATCGAGGTCACCGAGGGCACCGACGACGAAGCCAAGTCGCGCCGGGTCGAAGGCTTCATCAAGTTTGATGACCCCGAGGGCACGGCCACAGAGGTCTTCTACGGACCCCCCATCAGCTTCGAGCGGCCCTTCAATTCACCCCGCGCCATCTCCGGTTTTGTGACTAGCGAACAGGGCCTGGGCCACGTGGTCCTTTACGTTGAAGACTTGGACCGTACGGTAAAATTCTACCGCGACGTGTTGGGCTTGAAAATCAGCGACTTTATCCGCAACCTGACCTTCTTCCACTGCAACCCTCGCCACCACTCGCTGGCGTTGATCGAGGCCAAAGCGCCCAAGAGGCTGAACCACTTCATGATCCAGACGCAGTCCATGAACGACGTGGGCTCCACCTACGACCTGGTGCTGGACCAAGAAATTCCCCTGACCCGGGGGCTGGGCCGGCACACCAACGACCATATGACGTCCTTCTACATGAAGACCCCTTCGGGCTTCGATGTCGAGTTCGGCTGGGGCGCCCGCACCGTAGACGACACCACCTGGCAGGTGCAGCGCCACGAGAAAGGCAGCATCTGGGGCCACCGCCCCGTAGCCCAAGCAGGCGCCAAATAGCCCCACGGAGCGCGAATTCGCCCTACGGAGCGTTAGATGCAACTCGGTTATATCGGCACCGGCACCATGGGCAATCCCATGGCCAAGGCTCTCATCGAGGCGGGACATGCGGTCACCGTCTATGACCTGCGCCGCGAGTCGGCCACCAACCTGTGCGAGATGGGCGCCAACTGGGCCACCGGTCCCCGCGAGCTGGCTCAGGCCAGCGAAGTGGTGTTGACCTCCCTTCCCGGCCCGGTGGAAGCCGAGCAGGTGCTGACCGACCCAGAGAACGGCATATTGGCGGGTCTGAAGCGGGGCGCCGCATGGATCGACACCACCACCAACTCGCCCACGGTGATCCGCCGGTTGGCCGAAATCTGCAAGCAACGCGGCATCGAGATGCTGGATTCCCCGGTCAGCGGCCGGATACCCAACATGACCATGATGGTCGGCGGCGACCCCGCCGTATTCGAGAAGCACCGGCCGGTGCTGGAGACCATGGGCGAAAATGTCATCTACGTGGGAGAGACTGCCTCAGGCTGCACAGCCAAGCTGGTTACCCAATATCTGGGATACTCAAACTTCGTGGCCGGCGTTGAAGGCATGCTCATTGGGGCCAAGGCCGGGCTGGACATGGACATCCTGGCCAAACTTATCCCCATCAGCGCGTCGGCCAGCAGCACCATGAACCGTTCCGTTGACGTCCTGCTCGACGGCACCTTCGGCTCCAACGGATCGTTGGATATCGTAGCCAAAGACCTGCACCTGGCCTGCCAGTTGGCCCGGGATGTGCAGGCGCCGTCCCGCATCGGCGACATCGTAGACGACGTATTCCAGCGCGCCCAGGCCCAGGGTTGGGGTAAGGATGGGTACCCCGCCGTCGCGCGGGTCCTGGAACAGATGGCTGGTATGGACATCCGCTCCAAGTCAAAGGAATAATCGGAAAAAGAGCTTCGCCCAGATCCAAAGCCCTGGAACAGGGAGGCGATCCAGCATGGCAACCGCCCGCAAGAGCAGCCACAGGAACGGCCAATTCAATGGGATGGTCGACTTGGACGCCGGCACCATCAGCCGTGAGGTCTTCGTGAGCCCGGAGATCTACGCCCAAGAACAGGAGCAGCTATTTGCCCGGGCCTGGCTGTTCATCGGACACGAGAGCCAGGTCGCCAAGCCCGGTGACTTCTTCGTCTCTTCCATGGGCGAAGAATCGGTGATCCTCTGCCGCGACCGTCAGAACGGGATTCACGTTTTCCTCAACTCCTGCGCCCACCGGGGCATGAAGGTCTGCCGCTACGACGAAGGCAACACCCCCGTTTTCTCCTGCCCGTACCACGGCTGGAGTTACGCCACCGACGGCAAGCTGGTGGGGGTCCCCTACTTCAAGGACGCCTACAAAGAGAAACTGGACAAGTCCAAGTGGGGACTGGCGGAGGTAGCCCAGATTTGCAACTACAGGGGCGCCATCTGGGCCACGTGGGATAAAACCGCTCCCTCCTTCCTAGAATACATCGGCGGATACCACACCTACCTGGATTTCCTGCTGGACACCTGGGACGGGGCCGGCGGAGAGACGGAGGTCTTCGGCGGCGTCGAGAAATGGGTAATACCTTGCAACTGGAAGTTCCCCTCGGAGAACTTCATCGGCGACCGCTATCACAACATCAGCCACCGCTCGGTGGACATGGTGGGCGTGGGCCCCAGCGGCAGCGGACGCCGCGACAACCAAGAACGGGAGGGGGCCACTGCCCTGGACATCTCCTTCCCGGAACGAGGCCACGGGACCATCACCTTCCTGCGGCCCGACGATCAGGTGATTTCCGGTTATCAACACTCCAAGATTGTCTCGGAGTATTTCGCTCACTGCGAAGCCGAGCGCCGCAAGAACTACGGACAGTGGTCCCGCTTGGTCCCCGGACCCGGCACCCTGTTCCCCAACATGTCCTATCTGCCGCGCCAGCCCCGCACCATCTCGGTCTGGCACCCCCGCGGCCCCAACAGCCACGAGGCCTGGCGCTGGTTCCTGGTCGACAAGAACGCCCCAGCCGAAGTCAAAGAGTTCCTGCGCCACTATTACATCAGCTACTCCGGCCCCGCCGGACTCACCGAGCAGGACGACATGGAGAACTGGAACTACGCCCATAACGCCAGCCACGGGGTGATTGCCCGGCGGCGCCCCTACAACTATCAAATGGGAATGGGCTTCGACGGCCCGCCGGTGGACACCGACGGCCTGGATATGCCCGGCCAGATCCGGAACGTGACAGCCGCCAAGGCTACCGAGCAGAACCAGCGCGGCTTCTACCAGCGGTGGTCCGAGTTCATGCACGCCTCAGACTGGGACACCCTGGCCACCTGGCGCAACGGCAACGTGAGGGGGCACTAGGGGTTCCATGACTTTAGCGCTCCTTCGGCGGGCTCAGCAACTGTCTTGGATGTCAAGGCGTTTGAAGGTTTGGCTGCCACTCTCTGCCATGTTTCACCATGGAATTTAGAATGACCAAGAGCTTGCGCATACAGGCCGTCAAGGCCACTTTCTTGGGTTTGCCCATGGAGCATAGCCGTTGATAAAACTCTTTGATCACCGGATTGTACCGGGTCGCCACCAAGGCCGCCATGTAAAGGGCCGCCCTCACGTGACGGCGTCCTCCCCAAACAGTGCGCTTGCCTCGGAGCGTTCCACTGTCCCTATTGAACGGTGCTACGCCCACCAGCGCGGCGACTTGACCCCGGTTCATCGTGCCCAATTCTGGCAGATTGGCCAAAACGGTTGCCGTGAATACCGGGCCAACGCCAAGAGCGCTCCTTATGACCCTTTCTTTGGTCCGCCACATGGGACTGGAGCGGATGAAGCTGTCCAGGTCTTGGTCCAGGTCCTCCAAGCTTTTTTCCAGCCAGCGGATATGTTCTTCCACCTGAGGACGGATCCGAGCAATCACGGTCCTCCGGCGGTTCTTCTCCGCGGTAATCATCTCCACCAACTGCCGCCGGCGGCCAACCATGGCCTGCAGGTCTTGGGCGTCTGGGTCAGGAAGAAGCCTGGGCTTAGGCCTCCATCGCCTGCCCAAAGTGGGCCAACACCTGGGCGTCCAAGGCGTCGGTCTTAGCCAGGGCGCCAGCAGCCCGGGCGAAGTCCCTTACGTGTCTGGGGTTGACCACCGCCACTGGAAGACCGACCGCCGCCAGCTCAGCGGTGAGCCCCCATTCCAGACCTCCCGTGGCCTCGAGCACAACCAAGGAAGGGCTCATCCCCGTCAGCCGCTGGGCCAGAGCACCGATGCCGTTCGCATCGTTCGTGACCTGCCACACTTCACCCGTGGGCCTGGAAGCCACATCCAAGCAGCTCTTGGAAACATCGATACCTATGAACACCTGCGAATCTTCCATCCATCTACCTCCCATCACTGGTTCCCCTCATTGGTCCCCCGGCACCGGCCCAGCCTTGCTTGATACGGGCTGCCGCCCAGTCAACTGTTCGGGCTCTGGGCGGGGAGGACGTGGCGGCCTCGCTGAGCCTCGGCCTAAAAAGCCTAGGACGATTCGGCCTGCCACGTCCTGGTTTAAGATACAAGGACGAACGGTTGTAGGAAGGATATCCCTGGGATAGTATATTGATTCCTTCCCCCGCTGGGGGAAGGTTAGGTCCGACGAAGTCGAGACTCACGACGAAGTCGGAGACGGGGGCAACCCCTCAACCCAGTCCATCACTGAGGCCCAGCGTTATGACAACCACCGAGTCGCACATCGCCCAACTCCTGCTCAAGAACGAGATTGAGGAGTTCCTCTATCAGGAAGCCGAGTTACTGGACGAGCGGAGCTTCGAGGAGTGGCTGGACCTGCTCACCGACGACATCCGTTACTGGATGCCCATGCGGCGCAACGTCAAGTTCGGCGAGCTGGACCGGGAGTTTACCCGCGAGGGCCAGGACATCAACTGGTTCGATGAGGGCAAGGATACACTGGAGCGCCGGGTGAAACAGATACTCACCGGCGTCCACTGGGCAGAAGAGCCCCTCTCCCGCATCTGCCATTTCGTCACCAATGTGCAGGTCCTAAACGCGGTTCCGTCGACCTCGGACCCCACCGAAGTTTCGGTGAAGTGCCGGTTCCTGGTCTACCGCAACCGGGTGGAGACGGAGACCGATTTCCTGATTGGCAAGCGGGAAGACACCCTCAGGAAGGTGAACGGGACCTGGAAGATTGCCGGGCGCAAAATCATCTTAGACCAGAATGTGCTCCTGGCCAAAAACTTGTCGTTCTTCTTCTAGGAGCCCACACTGAAAGGAATAACCAGAAAGCGTCCGAAGGCATTCTTGCCCAGTAACGGCCTCTCGGGCGCATTTATACAGTTCGATTCCGCACTACCGGCGCATCATCGGTGGGAATCGGCTCTGAGGCCGCAAACGGTTCGGGAGGGCTAGATCCCTGGGACCGCCGAAGATGGAGTCAATCTGGTCCTCACTGAAACAAGGGAGTATCAGTGCCATCTCAACCTCGGGGTCATAGCCCTCTGAATTCTCAATCAGACTGAGAATACTCATTGAAATCCTCAGGCAACCGCTAAGCTCTGGAGAGCTCATCACCTCTTGGATCAACTCGTCCAGATCGACGTCCTCAAAGCTCCCCAGGCCCAGTCCAAGCTCGGCCGTCGCCGCCGGCTCAGGAGCCGCCGTGGGTTCTCCAGTCGGCGTTGGGACCGCAGTGGCGGTCGGGTCAGGTGAGTTTACCTGAGCCACCGATAGGGTATCCCCGCCGGAGCAGGCCACGAACATAAATGTTATTATCGCCAATACTGGAAACAAAAGGTTGCGCGTACTCATGCTTTGATTCTAGGCACGGTTTTTCCTACAATCTAGCCGCATGAGAATATCGGTTGTGTTCGGCGAGTCCGCCCTGCACCGATACGACGGGAGGCACTGAGATGGCTGAGGTAGTAAACCTGATGCTCTTGGAAGCCGGCGTCAAAATCGCCGTAACCTCTGGGGCCACGGTGGAGGTGGTCGAAAACCCCAAAGACGGCGTCTGGGTTTTCGCCAAGTACCTGACCTCTCCCGAAGACCCCTCTTTGGAAGGGACCGAAGACATGTTCTTCGCTCAAGACATCTTGGAAGTGCTGGACTGATGGTCAACTCCGTATCCGAGCGGCCGAACTACAACCAACTGCGAGAGGCCTTCCAGGCCGGTTTCGATTCCATCGACGACGGCGATGGCTTCTATCTCGGATTTCACTCCTACCTGGAGTCCCACGGCTTCAGGAAACGGGAGGAAATCGCCTGCACCTGCTCGGACAACGGCGCCCACGGCCACCAACCGGAGTGCCGGTGGGTCAAATCCTGAGCGCTGAGTAACGAAAAAAGAGGGGCCAAATTGGCCCCTCTTTTTTCGTTTGCTTGCCGGCATATCTAGTCAAGATAGCTGCTGAAGTTGTCCCAAGCGTTGGAGAATGCGAATTTCTCTTGTATTTCCGGGGGCAGCATGGCGATGAACCGGCGCGAGAAATCGACCAACATGTCTATCGCCGCATCCTCAAAATGCCATGAATTGATGACATCCGTTCCCCACAGCGTTTTGTCAGGATGGTCGAGGATGATTTGGCCGTATTCCTCAAACGCGAGCCGGGCCAAGTCCTGTACACCCAGGGAATTCATTATTTCCACGAACTTTTCCGTGCTTTCCGGATCCATCTGTAGAGTCCCTGGGTATTGCGGGCTCCCTAGTATACTGGCCGTGTCCAGGCTGTAGTACACGTTGTCGAAGTCGTAATCGTTGAGCAGCCCCAAGATTGGTATGCCTTCCCCTTCTTTGTCATACCTGCCGTTCGTACCGTGGAAGAGGAACTTGATCCCGGGGTTGTCTCTAATTACCGACGCGTATTCGTCGGCGGTCTGGCCGGTCCGAGGGTGAATCATAATGACACCGTCCGATTGGGCCACCATGGGATAAACGTCGTCCATCTCCGGGCCACCCGGCCCCAGGGAACTGAAGTGGTCGGTGTAAAACGCTATCTCGCCAAACCCGTCCAGGGTGCCCTCGGGGGGATATAGCGGTCCGAGCAGAGACCGGGTATAGGTGCCATCGGCAAATCCCATGAACCCGGCATCGAGTCCGAAATCGAAGGGCGGGGGCAACCATAGGGCAACCAACCGGCCCTCCAAGCCATCCACGTAACCTAGCAGTTCATCCACCTCCGACTGCCGGGCTGTAACGGGCGGCATGAAGAACCCCACACCAGCGCGAATGTCGTTCCGGTCCATCATGTGCAAGACATCGGAGGTGGTGAACCTTTCTCCGTAAAAAGGATTGCTCAACCCCATCACGTGCATGTGGGAGTCGAATAGGGGGCCGTCATACCAAGGGACTCCCTCGGGGGCGGTCAACTTCGGAGCTTGCGCCTGCGTAGGGCCATCTTTTCCATCTGAGTCGGTGACGGATTCGGCTTGAATGAAGCAAGGCACCATCTGGTTGATCTCGTCTTCCGTGGGTGGCCGCTCAGTGAACTCAACCATGGTGGCAAACCCAACGCTTTCGGCGATACAGGCCATTAGTTCAGGTGAGTTCATTACCTGTTCTGTTAGCTTCTCGGGACCGAGGGCCAGGAGATCGTCCGCCAGCGTTCCTCCCGGTGCTACAGCGGCCGGGGTTGGGGAGGGTTGTGCCGGGGCTGGCGTGGGCGCCGCCACCGGTATCGATGTAGGAGCCTGTATAGCCGGTTCGGCGCCGCCACATGCCACGATGGCAATAGACACCGCAGCAAGCATGGCCGTCAGCAAATAAATATTCTTCGCCATTCACTTAATGCTATGCAGGGTCTCCGCTTAAGGCAATGTCTTTGCACGGCCCAGGCACCATTCCGGCATGACGGACTTCAGACTTGGGAAAACCGGCCAAGGACGTAGGGGCACGGCAGTGCCGTGCCCCATTCGCATCACGGCAACCCGCCGTTCATCCCCCGAACAACTCCAGGGCATTCTGGCGGCATATGCGGTCCTTACCCGCTTGGTCCAAGCCGATGTGGTCTACGGCGTCCATCAGGCCGCCGCTCATGGGCGCCCAGACCCAGTCCGAGCCCAAAAGCACGTGTTCCGGCCCAGCCAGGTCCAGCAGCAACCGCAGCGAGCGTGGGTTAACCGTCACGGTGTCGTAGTAGAGCATGGGCATGTAATCTTCCGGCCCGGCCCGCTCCAGTTCCGTTACCTTTTCCATTCCCCTGCGGTAGGCCACGTCCAGCCGGCCAATTTGGTAGGGCAGAAACCCTCCACCGTGGCACAGCATCAACTTCAACTTGGGGTGGCGGTCCAGCAACCCGGAGTGAATCAGCTTGGCCGCCAAGATAGTGGTGTCCAAAGTCCTTCCCAGGCGGAAGGCCATATAGCTGGGCCCGGCCAAGGGCCATTTGCTGTGGGAAGCCCCGTGGAGCATCACCGGCGCGTCCAACTCCTCCGCCGCAGCCCACAGAGGCTCCAGGCTGGGGTCGGCCACGTCCACGTCGGCGGGGTCGCTGGGCAGCATCGTGCCCAGCATTCCCAGGGTCTTCACGGCGTACTCCAACTCCCGGGCCGCTCGCTCGCCGTCGCGCATGGGCACGGCGGCGATGGTCCGGAAGGCCCCGCCACTGTCTTTGACCGTCTGCACCATGTGCTCATTCAGCAAACGCACCCAGTCGGCTTCTTTCTCGGCAGGCAGGGTGTAGCCTTGGATGTCCGGCCAGGCGGCCAGATATTGGGACCCCACTCCCTGTTCCCGCATCCAAGCGGCCCGGGTTTCCGTCTCGGCCAGACTGCCGCCCGCCGCCCGGAGAGTCGGCAGACCGGGAAAGGTCAGAGCATGGCCGGCGTCGGTTTCTTCTACCTCCACTCCAAAGGTCTTGGCCGATCTCTGGACCTCTTTACAGGAAGCTCAACGGCGCGATATGGGCGTGGGCATCGATAAATCCCTGGGGCGATTCCTGGGCCATGGGTCCTCCGTCTAAAATGTTTCAGGCAGGTCTCGCGCGGCTGAGGATATATTCGAGAAACACTGGCGTCACGAATCCCCAGAATCTGTATAATGGGCGAAAATTCCCCCGGCAGCCGGATCCGCACACCATCAGGAGGATTCTCCCATGCCCCAGCGTAAAGACGGCGGCGACGCCATCCTCGAAGCACTGCGTAAATTGGACGTGGACTATATCATATCCTCGCCCGGCTCAGAGTGGCCCTCGGTGTGGGAGGCGTTGGCCAGGCAGGCTATCAACGAAGAGCCCGGCCCCAAGTACATCAACTGCTGGCATGAGACCCTGGCAGTGGCCATGGCCCAAGGCTACACTAAGATGACGGGCCGGATGCAGGCGGTCTTACTCCACGCGGGGGTGGGCGTGCTCCAAGGCTCCATGGGCATCCACGGCGCCTTCCACGGTGAGGTGCCAATGCTGGTCTGCTCGGGTGAGTCCACGACCTACGGCGAGGCCGACGATTTCGATCCCGGCCCACAATGGCTCCGCGGCCTGAGCATCGTAGGCGGGCCCAACCGTCTGGTGGACTCCATCACTAAATGGAGCAGCCGCGTGACCAGCGCCGAGACGCTGTACGAGACTGTCAGCCGCGCCGGAGAGATGGCCCAGCGCACTCCCAAAGGTCCGACCTTCCTGAACGTTCCCATCGAGGTGATGCTGGAAGAGTGGACCCCACCCGCCGGAATCAAAAACAAGCCCCAGCCCCCCAAGACCCGGCCCGAGTCCTCGGCCATCGAAACAGTGGCGGGCCTGATTGCTCAGAGCAAGAACCCGGTGATTGTGGCCGACTCCTCAGGTCGGAGCGCCGAAGGTTTCAACGCCCTAGTGGCCCTGGCCGAGACCCTGTCCATCCCGGTCTTCGAGTCCGATGGGCCATCGTACGCCAATCTCCCCAAGAGCCACCCATTGCACAACGGATACGACCTGAAGCCCAGGCTGGGTGAATTCGACCTATTCTTGGTGGTGGGCAACCGCGCGCCCTGGTACCCGGCCAGCGCCGGCCCGGCCGAAGCCACTGTGGTGGTCATCGACGAGAACCCCATCAAAGAGTACATGGTGTACCAAGACTTGGGCGCGGACCACTACCTGGAGGGCGACCTGTCCATCACCCTGCGACTTTTGACCGAGGCCGTTAAGTCAAACGGCGCCAAAGCCAACGGCTATGCCGGAAACGGAGGGGTATGGGACCAATACCGGGCTCTCGGCGACGGGACCGCCGACTCCAGCCCCATCGACCCCGGCGTGCTCTGTAACACCTTGAACGAGGCCATGCCCTGCGACACCATCTACATCGACGAGACAATCGTCCACCGGGCCCAGATACTGCGCCGGATCAACTGGGACAACCCCCAGAGCTACCTGCGGCCAACCGGAGGACTGGGACAGGGTCTCGGCAACGCCTTGGGGGCGAAACTGGCATTTCCCGACCGCCCGGTGGTGGCCCTCATGGGCGACGGCGCGTTGTTGTACAACCCCATCACTCAGGCCTTGGGCGTGGCCAGGGAGAGCAGCCTGCCGATCATGATCGTGGTGTTCAACAACACCAGCTACGCGGCCATGAAGCGGACGCACCTGTCCTTCTACCCCGACGGCGTCGCCGCCAAGTCAAGCATCTTCCACGGCGTGGACATCCCCGGCCCTGACTACCAAGAACTGGTCAGCCCCTTTGGCGGCCACGGAGAGCGGGTAGAAGACCCCAAACGCCTGCAAGGAGCAATCCAAGACGGCCTGGCCGCCGTGGCCGAAGGCCGGGTGGCATTGTTGGACGTGGCGCTGTCGGGGTGAGGGGGGGCGCCCTCAATCGGAGCAATGGTCTTAGACGGCATTGGGACAAGCGGCCATTTGGGAGCAGGTTCCATCGGTGAAGCCACCTTGTCGGCAAGCGTAGGGGCATCCCGGCTCCATTGAAAAACGACATCGATTGCGCGTCCCGTTTTTGGAGCGATTGAAGTCCCAACCAATGGACAAAATGCCCGGGGTAACGGTAGTATCCGCCTATTATGGCAACCGAGCGATTGCAGAGGCGTGTCAATAGTCTATTAGACGAAGCTGATGACGCCATCGCCAGGTCCGACTGGGAGATGGTCCGAGACCGGGCTCAAAACGTGCTTGCGCTAGACCCCGAGAACGGTGATGCCCAAGCCCTTGTTGCCGCAGCCGAACGGGCACTGGGCGCTTCCGGGGCAGCAGAGGGGGAGATAGCCCCTCCGATGCGACAAGCACATCACCCGCCACCGGGCGGCTCGAACCTCCCCTCCGGTCTGATTACTTATCTTTTCACCGACGTCCAGGGAAGCACTCCGCTGTGGCAGCAACACCCCAATGAGATGAAAGATGTCATGGCCCGCCACGATTCTCTATTGACAACCACCGTTGAGGCGAATGGTGGCGCCGTGGTGAGACCCAGGGGAGAAGGAGACAGCATCTTCGCCGTATTCCTCCGGGCCACGGACGCCGTGGTTGTTGCCTGCGCTGCCCAACTGATGCTCTCGAAGGAGACTTGGCCGGGGGACATTGCGATCAACGTTCGCATGGCTATGCACACTGGTGAATCTGAGTTGCGTGACCATGATTACTACGGCAACACGGTAAACCGTTGTGCCCGGCTCAGGTCCATCGCCCATGGCGGCCAAATCTTGATCTCCGAAGCCACGGCCCAGTTGGTCCGGGACGATCTATCCGGGGAAATAAGCCTGCGGGAGCTTGGCGCCCACCGCCTCAAGGACTTGCAACGTCCGGAACAGGTATTTCAGCTGATCCACCCCGATCTGCCCATAGATTTCCCCGCCCTCAACTCCTTGGATGCCCATCCTCACAATTTGCCCGTTCAATTAACCAGTTTTGTCGGCCGCGAGGACGAAATCGACGAGGTAAAGGGCATTTTGTCGACCGCTCGCCTGGTTACCCTCGTGGGTGCCGGGGGGTCTGGCAAGACGCGGCTTTCTCAGGAGATTGGAGTGTCGCTCGTCGACGACTACCCGGACGGGGTCTGGTTTGTCGGACTAGCCGCTCTGTCCGACCCCAAGATGTTGCGGCCAATCGTCGCCGAAACTTTCAACGTCGGTGAAGACGCCCTTGATGGGTTTCTGAGACAAAAGTCCGTCTTAATCATCATCGATAACTGCGAACACATGGTCGCTGGCGCAGCCTCGTTGGTCCAATCGCTGCTTTCCTCCCCCGGTGTCACCATGATTGCCACCAGCCGGGAGGCATTGAACCTCGCGGGCGAGCGGACGTACCAAGTGCCACCGCTGCCCATCCCGGTGGAGGAAGGCGCCCAGGAGATTATGGTTGGTGCCCTTCGGTGGACCTATTCTTAGAACGGGCTCAGGCTGCGAATCCCGCATTCCAATTGACGATTAGTAACGCAGGTTCAGTTAACCAGATCGTCCGGAGGCTAGATGGGATTCCCTTGGCCATAGAGTTGGCGGCGTCTCGCGTGAAACTGCTTCAGCCGTCCCAGATCGCCACCCGGCTTGAAGATTGCTTCAAGATTCTCACGGGCGGACCGGTCGATGCCTTGCCGCACCACCAGACCATCGAGCGGGCCATCGACTGGAGCTACGACATGCTGGACCCTGAACAGCAGATGCTCTTCCGCCAGCTCTCGGTGTTTCGCGGCGGATTCACCCTCGACGCCTGCGGCGCCGTCATGGAGACCGAAGATGAGTTTGAAGCGCTCGATGCCCTCGGCGAGTTGGTGGATAAATCCCTGGTGCGGACGATGCCTGCCGGGGAAGAAACTCGATACAACCTACTGGAGCCATTGCGTCAGTATGCCGCCGCTCGGATCAGCGCAGACGAGGCGGCGGTAGCAGATGCCCGGCACGCGGGTTTCTTTCGGGATCTCGCTGAAAAGGCATTTCCCGAGATTCACGGTCCTAACCAGATTGAATGGTTCGCGAGACTGGAAAGGGAACACGATAACCTCCGAGCCGCACTGGCTTGGGGTCTGGAGGCTGGCGATGCCGATCTCGCTCAGCGCACTGCGGCCGCCTTGTGGTGGTTCTGGATAGTACGCCGACACGTTGCTGAAGGCGTGAATGGTTCGACCGGGTGCTGGCTCTTGAAGGAGGCCCATCAAAGGCCAGGGCATTTGCGCTCCTTCAGGCCGGATTTGTCAGCACTATGGTGCGCATCGACGACCTGGAGAGGTGTCGAGCACAGGTTCGCGAAGCCCGAGCGCAGTTTGTCGAGTTGGGAGAATCAGAAGGCGAAACGACCGCTGATAACCACGATGCCGTGATGCTGTGGTGGCTGCGCGACTTCGATGCCTCTAGCCGTGCCCTCGTCGATATCCAGGGGGCCTATCGGTCCAACGGGTTTGAGTGGGGCGATGCGTTTTGTGGCTGGCTCCTCGGTTCTGGCGCCTGGTTGATGGGAGATTTGACACAGGCATACGAGCACTATATCCGGTCTTTGGAGTCGTACCGTCGAATCGGCGACTCCACGTTCATTGCCTGGACGCTCCTCCCTTTGGCAAGCATTTCACTGGCATCCGGCGAGTTGGACCAGGCTACCGCCCACTACCAAGAGAGCCTCTCAGTGATGGGAGACATAGGGGACCGCCACGGCGTTGGCGCTGTTTTGCTGGGACTGGGGATGACCGCGCATTTTCGCGGCAACGTCGACGAAGCCCAATCACTCCTTACCGAGGCGCAAACCAATCTGAGAGAAGGGGGCGGTGGGCAAGGACTATCCTGGCCGATTTCAAACGTTCTGGTTGACACCCGCACCCACAACCTGCTGGTCGAGGCGACAGACCGGTATCAGGACGGACTCGACCTGCCCCTGCCGAATGGGCCCGAATGGTGTGCGCCGATGGAGAGGCCTGGCGCGCGCGTGTTAGGTTCTGAGCTGCCCCCAATTAGATGTTGAAAGCGCCACTTGGCCCGCATTGCCCCAGAGGACAAGCCTGGGTCAACCAGTAGGATGATTATCGATGGACGCTCCGGTCAGAATCGAAAACAGAGCTCAATTGATTTACCTGCTCACGGAAGCGGCCGAGATCGAGCACGGCATCATGTGCTGTTATTTGTTTGCTGCGTTCAGCATGAAGCGGGGAGTTGAGGAGGGCATCTCCGAGGAGCAGCTTGGTTTCGTACGGCGGTGGCGAAGGACTATCCTCCAGATTTCCGTTGAGGAAATGTTGCACATGTGCCTGGCCTGCAACCTTCTCACCGCAGTGGGCGGCGCTCCCCATTTACGCCGGCCAAACCTCCTCGTAAGCCCAAAAGCTTATCCCCCGTCCTTTAAATTAGAGCTTGCCCCGTTTGGCTGGCAATCGCTGGAAAACTTCATAATCATCGAAAGGCCAGAGGAACTGGAACCGGTAGCCCGGGAAGGCGCCAGTTCAGGTTCGCCGTTTCCGCCACCGCCGAAGCTCAGCGATATTTTCTCAAGCGCCCGAGATTATCAGAACCAAGGCCGCCTTTACCACGGCATCGAAGACGGACTCCAATACCTCTCCCAAAAATACGGTGCGGAACGGCTCTTCATCGGCCCACCCAAAGCCCAGATAGCCGGCGCCTATTTCAACCTACCAGGCTTGAACCCGGTCACGGACCTGGCTTCAGCGGAAGCCGCTCTTCAGGGAATCATCGTGCAAGGGGAAGGAGCACGCGGCGTTTCAAAGGATTCCCATCATGGCAGATTTCTTGCTATCCAAGAAGAGTACGAGCAGATTCTAAGGGAAGACCCCAAATTCGAGCCGGGACGGCCGGTGATGAGTAATCCGTATTCAATGTTACCGAATGACGTCGATGATGATAGCGAAGTGAACCTAATAGAAGACCCTCTGAGCATCGACATAAGCAATCTGTTTGACGGGTGCTACGAGCTTTTGATGCAATTGCTAGGGCGATTGTTTGCCCACGGGGAGGAATCTGAGGACGAGCTTACACGGCTGTCGGATATTACCGAAGGGCTGATGGTAGATGTAATCGGGCCGCCAGGAGAGGCTCTGACACGACTGCCCGCAGGCCCTTCTCATTCAGGACTGATGGCGGGTCCAAGTTTCAGATTCTCCCGGGATATCAACACGCCACCCCACCGAGATCCAGCCCGGGCGTTGTTCATTGAGCGGTTGAAAGAGTTGTCCGCATATTGCGGATTTCTTGAGACTGAGGGGTCCTTGTCATCGGTCTTGACCAAGGTAAGGGCTTCGCTGGGCCGGTACGCAGAACAACTGGAAAGGTAGCAATGGTCGAGTGAGGCGAAAGTTATTCCACCAGCCGCGCGTCGCTGTCCCTTAATTTCTGGGCGAGAATTTGGAGCAGCTTTATCCCCATCTGAGGGTGCCGCTCAAGCTGAGTGAGGAACACCCATCGGTCGATACCCAAGCACTCAACCTCGTTAATCGCCCGCACAGTTGCCGTCCTGGGCCATTCGCCGAGAAGCGCCATCTCGCCGAACACCTCCCCTGAACCCAACCGGTTCACAGTGCGCTCCTGCTCAGTGCCCAAGGCTTTCACCGCCTCCACATTCCCCGTGATTATCGCGTAGAGCCCGTTGCCGGTGCGGCCCTCTTCGACAATCAACTCGCCGGGGCCGAACTTCTTCTGAAATGTTAAGCCTGAAACGGCGTCAAGCTGCTGCTCATCCAGTCCGGAGAACAACCACACGTGGCGCAACACGTCCGCCGTGGACATGACGTTGCCTCCTTGTTGGGTTTTGGGTCGATAAGTCTTGGGGATCTATCCATCAATCGATCGGTGGGGAAATCACCATGTCACGCATCAGAAAAGCCGATTTCCTTATGTGTTCCGTCGCAAAGCGGTTTCATTGCTGAAGCCCCGCACCGGCACAGGGCCACTCTGTTGCGCGTCTCCAGAGGCTGATCATCGCTCCGTTCTATCGGGATGCCTCCGGAAACCCACAGAGGCCCATCGGGTGTAGACCGTCAGCGATAATGGGACACATATAAGGGTAGGAAAACCCGAGAGTCGGAGGGTGGTGTGAGCTCCTGAAATGAGGGTAGAGTTACCCACAGAAAGGAGCAGATGTGTCCCAATTAGAAGTAAGCAAAGCAGAGGCCGCCGAGGAACGAAGCGAGCAGACCAGGTCTTTCGTCCGTACAGTGAAGGCGGCTGCCCGACGTAAGTACACCTCCGAAGACAAGATCCGAATTGTTCTGGAGGGCTTCCGCCGCGAGGTCACAGTCAACGACCTGTGCCGGCGGGAGGGGATCAAGCCCCACTCCTACTACTCGTGGACCAAAGAGTTCATGGAGGCGGGCAAGGAGAGGTTGACCCGTGACTCGGTTCGGGACGCCACTCAGCATGAGGTAGGGCAGCTCAAGCGAGAGAACGGGGAACTCAAGGAGCTAGTGGCCGATCTGTCGCTGGAGGCGTACCGTCTCAAAAAAACGGCCATCCCCGTGCCCCAGGACGCCACCGGTACCAGCGGATGAGCGCCCCGGAGAAGGCAGAGGTAGTTACCAAAGTATCCTCGTCTCCCCTCCCCAAGCGAAAGGTCCTCAGAGAGCTGGGCATCCCTAAGAGCACCTACTACCGGTGGCTCAGACGCCAAGACCAACAAGGACTTGAGGACCGACCAGAAGGCGATCAGGCACCATGGAACCGTCTTACTATTCAGGAAGAACGCTCAGTCCTGTTATCAGCCAGAGAGATGCCAGAGCTGAGCTGCCGTCAGCTGGCCGCGTGGATCACCGACAACCAGGGCTTCTCAGTCTCAGAGTCCAGCGTCTACCGTATCCTGGGCAGGGAGGGCCTAGTGAAGCGGCCTGAGATGCGGTTGGCCGCGGGGAAGGAGTACCACCGCAAGACCACAGGACCTCACCAGATGTGGGCCACCGATGCCTCATACTTCAGGGTGGTTGGTTGGGGCTACTACTACCTGGTCACCGTTATGGACGACTACTCCCGCTTCATCCTGGCTCACAGGCTTCAGCAAGATATGACGGCCGACTCCTTCATCGAGGTGGTCCAGGATGCTGTGGACACGACCAGCATGGACCAAGTTCCAGTCACAGACCGCACCAGGCTGCTGAGTGACAACGGTCCAGGCTATGTCTAAAGAGCATTCAGGGACTACCTGGGGATGGTTGGCATCAAGCACATCCTAGCAACTCCTTTCCACCCTCAGACCAACGGGAAGCTGGAGCGCTACCACCAGACCATCAAACGGGACGTCAACCAGGTGCCTTATGAGTTGCCCGCCGACCTTGAGGCTGCTATCGCGGCCTTCGTCAGCTACTACAACTACCGGCGCTATCACAAGGCTCTGGGCAACGTGACACCATCAGACGTGCTCAAGCCCGTATTCCCCATTTGGCTCAAACAAGTGATGCGGTAAACAGGCAACTTTCTTGTTTTTCTAGTCGTTACATGAATCTCTTAGCCGTATTTCAGATATAATACATGCAATAAGTTGGCTATTTCAGATAACTTGCGTACCGACATTGGAGGCACCCGATGGGTGACCGCGAAAAGGCCTCTCTTCGACTCCAATTCAATCCCCAAATCCGGCTGGAGTTACCCGGCTGGAGTTACATGGTGCCACCATCACCTCCGACGCCGGACTGCTGGCATTCCGAGAACTGGATGACGCCCTGGACCTTACCCCCATAGCCTCCGACTATCTCCAGGAAAGCCGTACCGGCCGCAACATCCGCCACCACCTGGTCCCTCTGCTCCGCCAGTCCATCTACAGCCGCTTGGCCGACTACGATGATACCAACGATGCAGAACGTCTTTCCCAAGACCCAGCCATGAGAGTTGTCGTGGGCTGGCAAGGCTCAGACCGCAACGCCGCCAGAACCAACACCATGAGCCGTTTTGAGACGGAGACTCTGACTCAAGAGGACAACCTAAAGGGGCTGGCCCTGATGAATCCCCAGTGGGTGGAGCTGGCCATGGCTCACACTCCACACCGGCGAGTGATTCTGGACATGGACAGTTCGGAGAGTCCAGTGCATGGTCAGCAGGAAGGAGCCGCCTACAACGGGCACTTCGAGTGTGTCTGCTATCATCCCCTCTTTCTGTTCAACCAGTTTGGGGATTGCGAAGGAGCGACGCTACGACCCGGAAACGTGCATAGTGCCGATGGCTGGCAGGAACTCCTTGAGCCGGTGGTGAAAGGATACCAGAAGAAAGGGCTGCGGTTGCTGTTCCGGGGTGACGCTGCTTTTGCCAAGCCGGAGCTATACGAGTATCTGGAACAAGGAAAGATCGGGTACGCCATCCGGCTTCCCGCCAATCAGGTAATTCAGGAGCAGATCCAACCCTTGCTGGAGCGTCCTACCGAATGGCCATCCCGGGAGCCTAGCGTCTCCTACCATGACTTTGCCTATCAGGCCCAGAGT
The DNA here is from genome assembly GCA_965237595.1 of Dehalococcoidia bacterium. GTDB lineage: Bacteria > Chloroflexota > Dehalococcoidia > Lucifugimonadales > UBA3495 > UBA9611. Next base: position 242,372 of record CBDEFY010000006.1, read on the forward strand.
TGGCACTTGCCCAGGCGAGTGGTGGCTAAAGTAGAGTGGCATCAGGGGGAGCTATTTCCCAGGGTTGGTTTCATCGTGACCAACCTGAGCTATCCACCCAAAGGAATAGTCCGCTTTTACAATGGCCGTGGCACGGCGGAGCAGTGGATCAAGGAGGGCAAGTACGCCCTGAACTGGACCCGGCTTTCCTGCCACAAGTTCGTGGCCAACCAGGTGAGACTATGGCTGTTCGTCCTGACTTACAACCTGGGCAACTTTATGAGAAGGCTGGTGTTGCCGGAGGATATGAAGCACTGGACTCTGACCAGTCTTCAGACCAGGCTGATCAAGACGGGTGGGCGACTGGTACGCCACGCAAGGAGGCTGGTGTTTCAGCTTGCCGAGGTGCTGGCAACCAGGGAAATGCTGACCGGGATACTAGAACGGATCAGCCGGCTTCGGCTGGCACCTGGCTAGCCTGCTTTGAGAGCACAGGTATTTCGGACAGTTATGGGGTCGTCCGGGGTAAATAGACCACCCCGAGGGAGACGCTTGGGCAGGGGCAGGCAATTCTAGACTTTTACGCTCGTCAGGGGGGTGGTTACCCTATGGGAGTGGGTCAGTTGAGTGAATCGGATGCAGTTGACGCCCTCAGGCTGCCCTTTTATAGTTCGAGCCATCCCACAGGGTCACATGGTTGGAGGAATCAGTTTGATCTGGGCAATCCCGACTTAGAGATACCCGGCGAGTCCTTTGCCGACAAGTTCCGGACCATGGAGCGCTTCCAGGCGGAGGTTAGACCCCTGGTGCCCGCGTCATGATCCTCGTACGCCTTGCTACAGGTGTTTTGCCGGGGTGAGGGGATTAGGGGTCTCATATCAGGCTTCCCCTAATCCCGCCAACAAAGAGTTATCAGTCCGAGCAACGGTCAGCAATTACTGTATTTGCTGGGGAGGAAAGACGATGCCCATCATAAGTCAAGCTGATGCAACCACGGAAGTGGGATATCCCGGGGTCGAGCGGGCGGTCCTCGTCGACGCTACCCAGGGTGCCCTGTCGTTATACATCAGCCACCTGGAAATCGGACCTGGAGGTCGGGTCACCACCCACATCCACCCCGACAGCGAAGAGGCCATGGTCATCGTGGAGGGCAGTCTGGAAGCAATTCTGGGTGACCAGGTAGTTACGCTAGGAGAGGGGGACACTGTCCTGGCCCCTGCAGGTGTCAAGTACGGGTTCGAAAACCGGTCCGGCGCTACCGCAAGGTTGTTGGCCATATTCCCCAAGACCCAGTTCGAAAGAGTCCCGATGGAGTAGAATTGGCCTGTGTGAGGCCGCTCCGGGAGGAAGCACACTGGGGGCTTATCAGAACCCCCCCGCTGTGGATCGACAAGCTCACCACGAACGGAAGGAAACCGTTCGCCCTGAGCCTGTCGAAGGGCGGGCGCAAGACTAGATTAACTGAAGGAGGACTCCCATGTACCTAATTCGGCGGGTTTTCAGATGTAAACCAGGGACAGCTCGAAGGGCGGCGGAGCAGATCACGAAGATTGGCAAGGCTTATGAAAACGCCGGTCAGCGCTCTCCGATAAGGGTATATACCAGCGGTGGCACTGTACCGGGACCTGCCAATACGGTCTATATGGACTGGACGGCGCCAGTGTTAGAGTCACCCTACCGCGAAGGTAACCCAATGCCGGAGGAGATCAGGTCTGTGTCGCAGCAGATGAATGAATTCGTGGAGGAAAGCTACATCGAGTTTTATGAGATGTTCGAACCGCAATAGCAGGATGTGCCAGCATGGTTTGGCGGTGGCCGCCGACATGAAGACAATCCAGTCCCTTCGGAGGACATGCTTTAGACCGATAATTCGCGGCGGCCTACACCACTCCCGATTCCGCCAGGTAAGCCAACTCCGTCCTTTGAAGCCCCAGTTCCCCGCAGTAAATCTCCTCGTTGTGCTCCCCGATCAAGGGGGCCCGTCTTGATATTCGCCAGGGTGAGCCGTTGTATATACCGGCGGGACCGGGGTATTTGAAGCTCCGGTCCAGCTCAGGATGGGGAACCTCCACCCAAAAGCCGCGATCATTCAGGTGGCCCTCATCCACCAGTTCATCGGGCGCCCGAATCGATCCCCAGTTGAGCCCCCGCTCCTGGGCGCCATAGGCCATCTCATCCCGGGTCAAATGTGCGGCAAAGTTGCCTACCATCTCGGTGATGTGGGTCAAGGGAAGACGGCAAGAGATCCTACAACGCAGGAAGGAGGTGAAGGCTCAAACCACCGAACGGCGACGACGCTACAACAGGGCCCTCAGGGAGCTCACCAGACCTCCATCCAGCCCCTGATCTCTCGGCTCCCAATGTGTCCCACTTTTGCTGGTTGCTAACAGTCCTCGGCACTGATGACGCCCTCTTTTTGCCATTCGAGCGGCTCGCCGTATTCTGACATTACTTGCTTCTTGCGAACCAGAGGAATCCCGCCCCGGACGATGTATGGGCCGTCGGGGCGGACGGTGATTTGCTGATTTTCTTCTGGCATCACTCTTTCCTTGAATGGCTTTGGCCGGAATTTTAGCACAATCCCTCTCAACTCTTGGGAGATTAGTGCGGGAGCGTCAAAGCCGCACCGGAATCAGTCTAGAACCGCGAAAGGCTGAACGGTTCCAGCGGTGCCGAATTCCCGTCCAATAGATATTGGGCCATTAATTCTGCAGTGCCGGGGCTCAGCATGATGCCACAGGCATCGTGCCCCGCCGCGATGCTGAAACCATCCATCTCCGGCACCGGTCCCAGCACCGGCATGCCATCTGGAGTAGCCGGCCTCACTCCGGCCCGGCCCGCGATGAATTCGGCATCGGCCAGGCTGGGAAAGCTCAAGGTAGCCGCAGCAATCATCTGGCTGACGCCGGCGGCGGTTACTATCTCGTCAAACCGGCCCTCTTGCCGGGTGGCGCCCACCAGCACGTTTCCGTCCAATCTGGGCACCACATAAGCCTCGAAATTGCGCACCGGAAACTGGGGCAGAAATCCGGGTTTTCGCAACAAGATTCTTTCTCCCTTGACGGGCTGCACCGGAATCGCCGGAGCCCCATCGCCCTGCAACCACTTGGCGGGTATCCCGCTCCACGGTCCGGCGGCTAACACTACCTGTCCCGCGATGATGCCGCCCGCAGGCGTGTCCACTCTGGTTACCCGCCTTCCCTCGCGCCGGAGGCCTGAGACTTCAACTCCCTGGTGAAACTGAGCGCCCAACCGGCTGGCGGCTTGGACCAACGAGTCCACTAACCCCTGGCCGCGAATATATCCTTCTTTGGGGGAAAAAACGCCGCCCAAGACCGCCGGATTAACCTCTGGCTCCCGGTGGACCACTTCGGCCGGGTCCAGCCAGACTACGCCCATTTCCAACCCGCTCTGCCAGACCAGATTACGGCGCAGTTCTTCGGCTTCATCAGCGGTAAAGGCCAGTTTGAACACCCCGGCCTGCCGGAACTCGGGGTCGATTCCCGCCTCAGACAACTCGGCGGCCAATGACGGGAAGAGCTCCAGACTGCGCATGCCCAGGCGCCACATTGGCTCGACTGCCGGGTTCACGTGCCAGAGCGGCGAAATCACCCCCGCTGTCGCCCCGGAGGCCCCGGCTGCAAACCGCGTGCGATCCATGACCACCGTCCGCACCTGCTGTTTGGCCAGTTGATAAGCGATGGAGCAGCCAATCACTCCGCCGCCGATTATTACGACGTCTGAAGACTCAGGAAGCGTCAAAATCTACCCCTTGATCCATCATCGACGGACAATACCGCAGCCGTCCTTACGGCCTTGCTGCGCAAAATTCAGACTCCGCTCCAATGTGAGCTCCCGAGAAAAGCCAGCCCACTTCACCTCCACGGCGGTATTTGGTGCGGATGGAACCCGCTAATTGGCACCGGTTACGCCGGGTTCGGTGGATTCGTATGGAATGCGGGCCTCCACGGTGGTGCCCTGACCTAGAGTACTCTGCACCTGCATCAAGCCCCCAGTCAAACGGGCCCGTTCCCGCATGTTGGTAAGACCGAAACCACCGCCGGTGGGCGAGATGCCTTGTGTCGCCCGGTGTTCAAATCCTACTCCGTCGTCTGCCACAGTAATGCGAAGCTCTTCCAGGTCGAAATATATGGAGACCACAGCCGTCTTCGCCTGAGAGTAATTGATGACGTTGTTCAAGGCCTCCTGTACAACTCTTAATGCCGCCGACTTATTTCGGTGGCACAGGGCGATTGGCTCCGCCCCGGTCACCCGCAAGTCACCCTCTATGTTGTTCTGCCTGAGCCTCTCCACTTCAATTTCGACGGCTTCTACCAGACCCGACGAATCTAAAACCTGAGGCTGTAGGTCCCATATCGACCGTCTGGCCTCCTCCACGCAACTGGCGGCCAGGAGCCTAATCGACTCTAATTCTGCCCGGGCGACCGTTTGATCGCCATCCATGGCATCGTCGGCCATTTCCAACCGAAGGACCATCAAGGTGAGTGGCTGGACGAGGGTATCATGAATCTCACTGGCCAGCTGGTTGCGCTCCTCAACGATTGCTACATTCCTCTGTCTTTCTACCTCGATTTTCCTGGCGTCGGGGTGGCCGTCGGCAACGGCGCGCACAATGACGACCGTGCCGATTTCTCCATATATGCTAATTATTGAAGCGTAAATCTCGATTGCCAGCACGCCTCCCGATTTGGTAAGACACCTTAGCCCATCAGTCCATCCCCCGCCCCCGGCACGCACCAATTGGGTGAACTTCTGGAATTCCTGTATGTCATCGGGATGAACCGCGAAAACACCAATAGAAATAAGTTCCTCTCGAGAATAGCCAAGCAATGCACATGCTTCAGGGTTTGCATCAGCGATGCTGTCGCTTTCAGGGTCGATGAGGAAAACGGCATCTTTGAGTTGGTTCAGTAGGTTGGGCAAACGCATTTCGGCCTCCTTGGCATTGCGTGGCATTCGGGGAATTGGGACCTGGCGTTCGATAGGTGGACGCGGCACTAAGACATCAAATGCGTATGCACTCTTTGGTCCGCAAGCTGACGCTTTATGTCATCTTGGTGTGTCGACGTTGTCCTTAAGTGGACATTGGAAGGATGAATCTCCGGACAGCGATGGGATTGTCACAGACTGTTGAGATCCCTGAGTTTCGTTCATGCCACTAACGATCACGGGCACTTGGCCCAACGGCGGAATAGAGTGACAACGAATAACAACATACCCTTAATATCCATAATGGAAATTGCTTTCTACCAATACAACTAGCCTTTTGGCTGGTTTTGGGCAACAGAAAAGCCAACCGGGCCTCCCTAAAGAGCCAGGCGGCTGTGGGAATCTAGGAAATTATCCGTTCAGAAGACCACGCTGAGCCGCCACGTACACAAGTTCAGCGCGGGTTCGAACATCCAGTTTGTGATACAGGTTTTCGATGTGAAACTTCACAGTGTGAAGACTCACAAACATCTCGGCGGCTATGTCCTTGTTCCGGCCACCGTGTGCCAGGATCTGTAACACTTCCAGCTCCCGATCAGTAAGGCGTGGAGTCTCTTCATCCAATGGCTGCTCGATCAGGCCGGGGTCCTGTTTGGGACTAACTTCGAATGGAATGCGGACTTCGACCTGGGTGCCTGATTCCGGTGCGCTAAGCACCTGAACAGAACCGCTGGCCAAACGGGCGCTCTCCCGCATATTGGCAAGGCCGATTCCGCGTTTGGCCGGCGATAGAGCGTTGTGGATCGTGGAGGGTTCGAATCCCACACCGTCGTCGGTGATCAATAGCAAGACGTTGGACCGGGTGTAAGACAACCTGACCCTCGCTATATTGGCCTGGGCGTGCAGTCTTATGTTGCTCAGCGCCTCTTGGACAATCCGAATAACGGCCAGTTTATTGCGTTGGTCTATTCCTTGGGGTTCTTCTCCATCCACCACCATTGAGGTCTTTATACCTTCATCGGCCAGCCGGGAAAGACCTCGGGAAATGACATCTCTTATAGGATTAGAGGTTATTGCCAGTGGCTGGAGATCCCACACCGCACGGCTCACCTGCTCCAGACCGAGCTTTGCCAGGGCGTGGGTCGACTCCAACTCAGCTCTCGCTACTAATGGGTCTGAATCCATCAGTTCCTTGACCGTGTCCATCCGGAGCATAATCCCGATCAATGAATGTTCTACGGTGTCGTGGAGATCGCGCGACAAACGATTACGTTCTTCAACCAATGACAGCTGCCGCCACAAATCATCCGATATCCCGTGCGCATTGACGTCCAACATATAACAGTAGCTGCGAATGAACCGACCGTTTGCATCCATTTCCGCGACCGCCGAGAGAAGAACGTCGATCACATCCCCGTTCTTTTTCACCATTTGGTAAGCAACATCTCTGGCGGAACCGGTCTTGATAAATTTGGGCAGAGCACCCTCAACGGCGAACCGGCGCGACTCCTCGGTCAAAAACTCCGATGACTTGCGGCCGATTACCTCGCCCTCTTCATATCCCAGAACCTCGAGCCAATTACGATGGACGGACACCAATTGCTGGCCTGCGCCAATCGAGTGCATCATGACCGGAGTGTTTTCGTATATCGCCCGAAATGAATATTCCTCGGCTGGCGGCTACCCTCCGGTTTGCGGTCCCGTAGGCTCTGGCGCCACTAAGGCCCCGGTATTTTCAAGTGTGAATTGGTTCTCTTTGCTAACAGTATCTTCTGGCTTGTCTGGACCCTTCATACACTTCTATCCTATGAAACGGTCAGCGCTGCCGCGACCGAAAGGTTTTCGCTCAGATCTTGCCAACGTCTTTGGCCAAGCCGTTCTAAAACTTCGTCTTGTACTTCGTCCCACATCGGAATCGCTATCGCCACGATGCCCCTTCCCTTGGGCGCAATTGACAATTCTCGCGTGCGGCGGTCCTGACCCGGCGTCATCTTGATGAGCCCGCGGGTTACAAGGGGCCGGAGCAACCGCGATAATGATGTCCGGTCCATCACCAATTCGTCCGCCAAATTATTGACGGTCGTCGGGCCGATAGAGACCAGCGTGACAAGTACCGGGAGTTGGGTGGACCTCAGGCCCGACGGCCTTAAGGCTTCGTCGTACATCTGCGTAATTGCCCGGGATACTTTTCGAAGATTTAGACAGACGCATGTGGCTACAATGTAGGTGCACTTGTCCACATCCGGTTCATCAATGGCCGGGTCAAGAAACTCTTTCATATATTAAGAGTGTACACACCTAATGTCCACCCGTCAAACGGGGCGGCGCCTAACCGAGTCGTTGTACCCGATTGCAGCAGCGCTTCAAGGGACTGCCCCCGGAAGTCAGCCGTGCCAACGGTCTAGCCCAGCCCATAGCTTGATTTCGGTTGCCTCCCACTTGGGGGTCTGTTACGCTTTCGCTCAATATCCTTTGTCAGTGAGTCCCCTTGACCCAGGAAAGATCCCACCAAGCCGACCTGTTCGTCACCTGCATCGTCGACCAGTTCTATCCGGAGGTCGGTGTCAGCGTGGTGAAAGTGCTGCGGCGGCTGGGCGTGACCGTGGGCTTCCCCAAGGACCAGACCTGCTGCGGCCAGCCCGTCTACAACGCTGGGTTCACGCAGGAGGCCCGCACCTTGGCCAAGCGGGTTTTGGAGCAGTTCCGGGACAGCAAGTACGTGGTGGTCCCATCGGGCTCCTGCGCCGCCACCATACGTGTCTACTATCTGGAGCTGTTCGCCGACGACCCCGGACTGCTGGCTGAGGCCAAGGCCCTGGCCGCCAAGACCTGCGAGTTCTCCGAGTTCTTGGTGAAAGTGCTGGGAGTAGAGGACGCCTCCCTGTGCGGGGCCAGCCACCAAGGCACCGCCACCTTTCACCCTAGTTGCCATCTTCTCCGAGAGCTGGAAATCGACGAAGAGCCCATGAAGCTGCTGCGCTCTGTCCCAGGGCTGGAGGAGAAGGAGTTGGAGGGGGCGGAGGTCTGCTGCGGCTTCGGCGGCACATTCGCCGTGAAATTCCCCCACATCTCCGAGGGAATGGTGGCCGACAAGACTGCCAACGTTCAGGCCAGCGGCGCCGAAACACTGGTGTCTTGCGACATGAGCTGCCTGATGAACATCGGCGGGGCATTGAACCGCCAAGGCTCGGCCGTAAAAGTACGGCATCTGGCCCAGATTCTGGACGCCGACTCCCATTAACCTCGATAAAAAAACACGAGGGACCAAACCCGTTGGCCGAGATTAAAACAAAAGAATTCTCCGCCGCGTCGGCCCAGGCCATGCGGAACCCCCAACTGCGCCGGGCCTTGGACCGGGTTGGCTCCGGGTTCGACGTGGCCCGCCGCAACGCCATCGAGGACGTGACCCCCGAGGTGTGGGAGCGTTGGCGGCAGGAGGCCCGGGACATCAAGGTCCATACCATTGAACACTTGGACTATTACTTGGACCTCCTCCACACCAACGTCACCGCCGCCGGAGGAAACCTTCATTTCGCCAAGGACGCAGGCCAAGCCAACGAGATAGTCGCCCATATCGCCCGCACCGGGAACGTCAAGGTCGCCACCAAAAGCAAGAGCATGGTGTCCGAGGAACTGGGCCTGAACCCGGTTTTGGAATCCATGGGAGTGGACGTATACGAGACGGACCTGGGCGAATACATCATCCAACTGGCCGATGAGACGCCCTCCCACTTGGTGGCCCCCGCTCTGCACAAGTCCAAGGAAGATGTGGCCGAACTCTTCGCCGAGAAGCTGGGAATCCCCTACGACGAGGACATCTACCACATGGCCGCCACGGCCCGGACGGTGCTGCGGGACAAGTTCATGGAGGCCGACCTGGGCATCAGCGGGGCAAACTTCGTGGTGGCCGAGACCGGCACCCTGGTAATCATCACCAACGAGGGCAACGGCCGTCTCTGCACCTCGGCCCCCCGGGTACACATTGGCATCACCGGCATGGAGAAAGTGATTCCGTCCATGCAGGACTTGGCCGTCTTCCTCCGGCTGCTGGCCCGTTCCGCCACCGGCCAGCGCATCACCAGCTATGTGAGCATGACCACCGGCCCTCGCCGCTCGGATGACGAGGACGGCCCCGAGGAATTCCATCTCATCTTGGTGGACAACGGCCGCTCCCGCATGTTGGCCGACCCGGCATTGCGGGAGGCGCTCTACTGCATCCGCTGCGGGGCTTGCTTGAACATCTGCCCGGTCTACCAGCGGGTGGGCGGCCACGCCTACGGTTGGGTGTATCCCGGTCCCATCGGCGCGGTGGTCTCGCCAATGTTGGTTGGGCTGCCCCAGGCCAAAGAACTGCCCCAGGCTTCAAGCCTCTGTGGGGCCTGTCGGGAAGCCTGCCCCATCAAGATAGACATCCCTAAGATGCTCTTGGACCTGCGCAAAAAGACCGCCGAAAGCCCAGACAAAAGCCAACGCTCCGCACCGCAGTCGGAACGGGTAATCGCCCGGCTCTACGCCAAGTTGATGAGCAGCCCCGGTCTGCTGCGTCTGGCTGTCAGATGCGGACGCATCCTACAGAAACTGGAGCGCGTGATTCCGTTCTCCCCTTTCACCAAGGATGGGAGATGGATCAGAAAGGCGCCTCTCCCTCTCCTGTCCCAGTGGACCCGGTCCAGAGACCTGCCCACCCTGCCCAAACAGACCTTCCACGAAGTATGGGAGCAGGGGATTGCAGACGGGCCGCGCGATGACTGACCAAGATACCAGCGTGCCCGGTGTACCAAAAGAAGCTTTCCTCCAGTCCGTGAGGGAAACCCTGGGGCGGGACAACATTCCTCCGGCCCAGCCCTACCCGCGGTTGCTCGAAACCACCGCCGACTTGGAGCGTCAGGCATCGGAGATACGCCAAAGGGCCTTAGAAAACCGCCCGGCCATCTTGGATAAGCTGGCCGACATGGCGGATAAGGGCGGCTGGAAAGTCTTCCGGGCCGCCGGAGGCGAAGAGGCCATCGGGTACATCGAGTCCTTGGCCGAAAATTCCGGCGTCTCCAATATCGTCCGCTCCGCTCAAGAGGTCTTCGACCAAGCCCCGGTGGACGCCGCGCTGGCCAACCTGGGCTTGAAGGTAACCACCGTGCTCCGGGACGAAGCCAATCCCCGAGAGACGCTGCGCGAGGAGATACGGCGGGCCGACATGGGCATCACGGGGGCCGATTACGCCCTGGCCGAGACCGGCTCCTTGATTATCCTGCCCCGCCGCGGGCTGAGCCGGCTGGTCTCCTTGGTCCCGCCGGTCCACGTGGCGTTGGTGCGCCCCGAGGACGTGCTGGAGTCCCTGGACGACCTGTTTTTGTTGCGGCGGCTGGAGTATCATCAGCGGGGCGGCGAGATGGGCAGCTACCTGAACTTCATCACCGGGCCCAGCCGCACCGCCGATATCGAAATGACCATCGTGGAAGGCGTCCACGGCCCCAAAGAGGTGCACATGGTCCTTTTGGGTTAGCTCCTCATCAATCAGAAACTGACCGATAGGTGAAGATCCATGCCGATGCGCGTCGGATTCGCCGAGTTTCGCAGACAGATGCTGGAGCGGGACTTGGAGGCCATCGAGGAAATGATTCCCATCCTGGGCGTGGAGAAAGTCATCCTTACCGGGGACATGGCCGCCGAGGACTACAGCCCAGACACCAAGATTGAGTTGGTCATCGTCCATAACACCGAATATTCCTTTGGACGCCGCGCCGATTTCTTCTCGTACCACCTGCCAAGTTCAGTGGACATCGACACGCTGGTCTACACGCCGGCGGAATTTGAGGAAATGCGGGAGAAGCTGCCGGCGTTGGCCAAGGCTTGCCGCGAGGGACGGGAGATATACAATGCCTGATTACTTGGCAGAGGGCGCCCGCTGGATGCGCCAGGCCGAGCAAGACTTGGAAGACGCCCGCTTCCTCCGGGAAGGCGGCCGGCACAACCTAGCCTGCTTCATGGGACAGCAGGCGGCGGAAAAGGCCATCAAGGCCTACCTGTACCACAAGAGGGTTGAGGACGTTTGGGGCCACTCGCTGTTGGACCTGTGCGAAGACGCCAAGCTCTTCGACATGATGTTCGATACGGTTAAGGCCGAAGCCCGGCAGTTGGACAAGTACCACTACATCACCAGGTACCCGGAATACCTGCCCAGCGGCACCTGCTCCGAGGCCTTTGACGGTGTTGACTCGGAGCGTTCCATCGAACTTTCCAAGCAGGTTGTGGAGTTCGCCCGAGAGCGGATAGTCTAAATCCCCCCAACCCCCCTTTGGAAAGGGGGGCGAAGGGGGGGGGTTCGGTTTCCCAGCAGGAACAACCGCACCGCCCGTTCCGCCGTCCCCTCCAACATCTCTCCGGTCCGGCTGAGGGCCTTCTCGAAGGTCATGGAGCCGTCGGAGATGCACAGTATCGCCACCACACCGTGCTGGTATAGTTCCTCGTGTCCCTCACCCAGACTGCCCGCGAGAAGCACCGTGGGTACGCCGTGTGCACTGGCATGCCGCGCCACACCCACCGGGGCTTTGTCGAAGACCGTGGACCGGTCGGCGCGGCCCTCTCCGGTTATGACCAGGTCTGCCCCGGCCAGGTGGGAGTCGAAGTCCAGTACTTGGCAGACCATGTCGATGCCCGACTGTATCTGGGCCCCAGCGAAGGCCATCAGACCAGCCCCCAGTCCTCCGGCGGCGCCCGCTCCGGGCGTGTTTAAGACATCCCTACCCGTATCCCTCTTGACCACCTGGGCGAATTTCAGCAGGGCGGCGTCCAGTTGGGCGACCACCTCTTCCGACGCACCTTTTTGAGGACCGTACACCGCCGAAGCACCCGTGGGCCCGCACAGCGGGTTGGTCACGTCGGTGGCGGCGATTATCTCCGCGCCAGCAATCTGGTCCAGCAGCCCCGACGTATCAACGCGGTGCAAACGCGCCAAGGCAGCGCCGCCGGGGGGCAGGGCATTTCCGGCTGAGTCCAAGAACTTCGCGCCCAAAGCGGTAGCCATGCCCGCACCGCCGTCGTTGGTGGCGCTGCCTCCCAGGCCGACAATCACTCTCCGGTAGCCCCGCTCCAAGGTCTCTTTCAATATCTGGCCGGTTCCCAGTGTGGTGGTCACCTTTGGGTTGCGCCGGCGGGGCGGCACGATGGCCAGACCCGAGGCCCTGGCCATCTCAATCACGGCGGTGCGGCCGTCGCCCATGACTCCCCACTGCGCCTCCACCTGTTGGTTGATGGGCCCGGTTACCGTGCTGGTGAAGATCTGACCACCGGTGGCGTCCACCAGAGCATGCAGTGTCCCGTCGCCGCCATCGGCCACGGGAACCAACACCGTCTCCGCATCGGGAACCGCAGCGAGAACTCCCCGGGCGATTGCGCGGGCGGCTTCAAGACCAGAGATGCCGCCCTTGAACCCTTGAGGGGCGATAACTACCTTCATATGGGGGTTGGAAGACACTGCCGGGGCGGATCTTGAGCCTAGATCGAGGCTCAGCCGCGGCCCGGCCATTATACACTCCGGGATACCCATCCCAGTCGGCCTTTGTTACAATCAAACCCGCCGTGGACCCCGCCCCTGCGGAGCCCAGATTGAAAGCCCAACTGGGGCACGGCATGTTTGGAGATTGCCCCATGCCCACGCCCTCGAAAGACGACCTGAAGCGCCGGGCAGCGGAGGTCATCGATTTCAAGGCCGATGAACTCATCGCCCTGGCCCAGACAATATTGAAGAACCCCGAACCCGGATTTCGGGAGGTCAAGACCGCCAGACTGGTGGCCCAGAAATTCGGCGAGCTCGGGCTGCAACCCAGGTCTGGTTTGGCCGTGACCGGCGTGCGGGCCGATGCTTTGGGCAGTACCGCCGGACCGACCTTAGCGGTATTGGGAGAATTGGACTCTCTGATCGTCTCCCAACACCCCCACGCCGACCCGGACACCGGCGCGGCCCACGCCTGTGGGCACCATTGCCAGATATCAATGATGCTGGGCGCGGCCATGGCCCTCACCCAGTCCGATGTCTTGGAGTCGCTGGCGGGGCGCATCGCCTTTATGGCCGTCCCAGCCGAGGAATACATCGAGATTGAATACCGGGATGGGCTGCGCGAGGAAGGCAAGATAGAGTTCCTGGGCGGCAAACCGGAACTGGTCCGCCTAGGTGAGTTCGACGACATCGACCTGGCCATGATGCTCCACACCACCAGCAACCCCGCCGAAAAATCGATGTGCGTCAGCAACACCAACAACGGCACCGTGGCCAAGCGTATCCAGTTCATCGGACGGGCCAGTCACGCCGGTGGAGCGCCCCACCTGGGCATCAACGCCCTCAACGCCGCCACCATGGCCATGACCGCCATCAACTTCAACCGGGAGACCTTCCGGGATGAGGACAGCATCCGCGTCCACCCCATCATCACCAAGGGCGGCGAAGCGGTGAGCGCCGTGCCCGCCGACGTGAGGATGGAGACCTTCGTCCGGGGCCGTACTCTGGAGGCCATCATGGACGCCAACGCCAAAGTTGACCGGGCGCTGAAGGCCGGGGCGATGGCGGTGGGCGCCAAGGTCAAGATTCAGACCATCCCCGGCTACATGCCCCTGCAACAGAACAAGGGCATGGCTGATATTTTTAGAGCCAACGCCGCCAATCTGGTGGGCGAAGAGAACGTTGGCTACGTGGAACACCGGGGCGGCTCCACCGACATGGGCGACATCAGCCACCTGATGCCCACTATCCACCCATACGTGGGCGGGGCCACCGGCCTGGGCCATGGCGCGACCTACATCATCGAGGACTACGGCCTGGCGGTGATCAAAGGGGCCAAGGCCCTGGCCTTCACGGCCATCGACCTACTGGGCGACGGCGCGTCCCACGGCAGCAGCATCGTGGGAGGTCAACGCCCGGACATGTCGGTCCCCGAATACCTGAAATTCATGCGTGACCTGGCCTCCGAAGAGACTTTCGAGGGTGCATAGCCCATGCCCACACCTCGTCTTACCGTCGAAGAGCTGAAGCAACGCGCCTGCGAGACCATCGACAAGCGGAAGAAGGAGATTGTGGAGGTGGCCAAGCAGGTGCTGGCCAACCCCGAAGCTGGATTCCGCGAGACCAAGACCTCTCAGTTGGTCGCCCAGAAGTTTCAGGAACTCGGCATCCACCACAAGAGAGGGCTGGCTCTCACCGGACTGAAGGGTCGCATCCCGGGCGGCGCCGGCCCCGGCCCAGCCGTGGCCGTGATTGGCGAACTGGACTCCCTAGTGGTTACCGAGCACCCCAACGCCGATCCTGAAACCGGGGCGGCCCATGCCTGCGGACACCATTGCCAGATCGGGATGATGCTGGGGGCCACCATGGGTCTGCTAACTCCGGAGGTGGTGGCCCAACTCTCCGGGGAGATTGTGCCCTTCGCCGTGCCAGCCGAGGAATTCATCGAGGTCGAGCAGCGGCTGGAGATGCGGGATCAGGGCAAGTTGGAGTTCTTGGGCGGTAAACAGGAATTGATCCGGCTGGGGGAGTTCGACGATGTGGACATCGCCATGATGTGCCACACCGCCAGCGACATGGGCGAACGGAAATTCGCCATGGGCGGCACCAGCAATGGCCATGTGGTGAAGTTCGTCAGGTACACCGGACGCGGGGCCCATGCCGGTAGCCTGCCCCACCAGGGCATAAACGCTCTGAACGCGGCGTCCTTCGCCATCCAGGCCATCAATGCCAACCGTGAGACCCACCGGGCCGAGGACACCGTCCGTATCCACGGAATCATAACCAGGGGCGGCGAGGCGGTCAGCGCCGTTCCATCCGACGTACGGCTGGAGTGGCGGGTCCGCTCGTCCACTCCCAAGATGGTGGTGGAAAACTCCCTGGTGGTGGACCGTTGCTTCAAGGCCGGGGCATTGGCCGTGGGCTCGGCGGTGAACATCACCACGATTCCGGGCTACCTGCCCATGCGCCACGACACCAAACTACAGGACATCTTCCGGCACAGCGCCGTGGACTTGGTGGGCGACAGCGCCACTCTGGTGATGCCCGCTCGGCGCAACCGGGGCGGTTCCACCGACATGGGAGACCTGAGCCACCTGATGCCGGCCTGCCATCCCTACGCAGCCGGAGCGGCCGGGCCGGGACACAGCAAGGAGTACATCATCACCGACTATGAGACGGCGGTGATCGTGCCGGCTAAGATTATGGCCATGGTGGTCATTGAGTTGCTGGCCGACGGCGCCAAGCGGGCCAAAGAGGTTAAAGCCGGTCACCGGCCGGCCATGACCAAACAGGCCTACCTCAAGTTCCAAAGGGAAAGGGCGGAAGTAACGGAATTCGACGGGGCCGCCCAGCTCTAACCCCTTAAATCAGACACCCATGAAGTGCATGGCCGTGCCTGCCAGCAACGGTACCGCCAGGTTGTCATCCGGCGGGACCGACGCCAGTTCCGCCACACCGGCCACCGCCGCTCCCACCCAAATGCCCCAATGATGGTCGATGCCGTTGGCCGCGATCAAGACCGCCGCAGCGCCGGCCCCAACCCCGATGAACATGGCTGTCCCCACGGGAGATTTGCCCAATATCCGCGGCCCAGGCATTGGCCGTCCCACCAGCGCCGCCGCTGCGTCTCCCAAGGAGAGGAAGAACATCACCGGAATGGCCACTTCCTTGCCGTAGAGCACGTAGACCAGCAGGGCGGCGATGACCAGATAGGTGGCCCCAGTGATGTGCCCTGCCTCGTCCGCCTTCAAAAGAGGGGCCAGCATCCCGGTGAAGATGCGGTTCAGCCAATCTAGGTTGAACCGGGCTAGGTCTAATGCCAAACCGCCCACCGCCAGGACGGACAATGCCCAAACCATGACCGTCTCGGATAGAAAGATACCGGCCAGAGGGATGGAGGACCCGGCGACTACGTGGAATAGCCTGCGCCACGCGGGAGGAGGAGCGCTCTGTGTCCCTCTTCTCTCCCCGCCAAAGCCTAGTATGTCCATATACCGGCGCATAGGCGCTCCCCATCAAATATTCCTTAGAAACCCGACAACGCCCCCAAGTCCGACTTCGTCGGACCTAACCTTCCCCATTGCGAGGGGAGAAGGGATTTGTTCACGCCCTCTTGCGAGGGGCAGAGTTAGATTGGAGGTGAAATTGTATTCGGCAATTTCACCTGGATGCGGCACTAGATTCTAACCCGCCGCCATAGGGATGTCCGGTCCGCAAGAAGCCGGTTACAGTGGGTTCAGAGATGGCTTGCCACAAAGCTGACGTTCTGAGGAGCTGATCCCGATGGAATCGGGACGGCGACGAGGAATCTCGTTTCAACCGGGAATGACGGCACAGGGAGAACGAGACCCCGATCCTTCCGCGGAAGGATCGGGGTGACAATGGGAGGCGAAAACGGAGCCCCGATGGAATCGGGGCCACGGGCGATTATTATCACTTTGAGGCAACGTCGTCCAGAGGCGAAAGGGACAGGAAGTGACCCGTCAGAAACGGACTGTTATGCTGTCCCCGGCCCGCCAGCGCAGGTCCCGGAACTTCGTATCTATGGGGGCCTCGAAGACCATCCAGCCGTCAATCTCAAACCCCTTGAGCAACTCAAAGTTGCCAGTCAGAAAGAGGATGTTGTTCTCCTGCTTGCCCCGGACCGAATCGGCGTCCTCCACCAGAACCTGCGCTGGTTGGGGCGGCTCGTCCCCTCCGCTGCACTGGTAATCGAATGTCCCCGGTTGGTCAAAACGGTGGGAGACCGACGCTCCCGGCGCGAGCTCTACTAAGTCATCGCCCGATTCAAGTAAGACGCCGGGGCCGAACTGAATGGCTGAACCGGCTTCTCCGTTGTTGGTCCACTGGACATCGGTCCCGGCGTTCACAACCAGTCTGGCGTCGTCTCCGCATCCGTCCGCTTTCAGAGTCACCGTGGCATCCTCCTGACCGCGCTGGTCATGATATACCGTGTCGGTCACGCTGAGGGGGAGGTATTCGTCCTGGAAAAAGCCCCTCAAAATAACGGCTTGTTGGTCGGCCACGAACACAGCTTTCACCGCTATATGGTTCGCCACCTTAAAGCGGATCAACACCAATTCTTGGCCTTCCTTAGAGGGTCGCATCCGCCATTTGCGTATAACGTCGGAGGGGTCAATGGTCGAGTAGCGGAGTTCGTCAGTGCGGTCAATCTCCAACACGTTCAGCAGGAGGATCCGGCCTTGGTGGAATTGGCCCAGCGATGCGGACGTGTCGCTGCACGCCGCAAGGAGTAATGGCGCCAAGACCAGAAGGAGCCAAAAGAGCGGGCGGCTATATATCAAGCCGGTTCTCCGGGCAGCCGGGGCCATCGGTCCCTTGCCCCATCTCGTGTCCCCGATGGAAACTCGGCATTGCCAATTCACGAGCCGGCGGTGGTCAGACTGGGCAACTGGCGCAAACGCTGTACCAGGTCCACCAATACTCCCAGCAGGTATTCCACTTCTTCTTCCGTGTTATCCCGGCCCAGGGTGAGCCTGAGGCTGCCCCGGGCGGTCTCGGCCGATTGGCCCAGGGCCAGCAGAACGTGGGACGGCTCCAGCGAGCCCGAACTACAAGCACTGCCACTGGAGGCGGCGATGCCGGCCATGTCCAAGCCCAAGAGGATGGGCTCGCCTTCCACTCCGGTGAAGGAAAAGTTTGCGTTGTTAGGAAGCCTCTGGGTGGGGTGGCCATTCAGGCGGGTGCCTGGAATCCGCTCCAACACCGCTTCGATGATCCGGTCCCGTAGGGCGGCGCAGTGCTCGCTGGTCTCCTCTCTTCTCGCGTTGGCTGCTTCCAGGGCCAGGGACAGGCCGATGATGCCCGGTATGTTCTCCGTGCCCGAGCGGCGTTCCCGCTCCTGTCCTCCGCCGTGAATCAGCGGCAGGTAAGGCGCGCCCCGCTTTATGTAAACCACTCCGGTGCCTTTAGGGCCGTGGAACTTGTGCCCGGACAGGCTCAGCAGGTCGACTCCCAAGTTGGTCACGTCCAAGTCCAGGTACCCGGCGGCCTGGACCGCGTCGGTGTGGAACACGATGGTCCGGGACAACTCTTCGGCCCGCTGCTTGATCGACTTGGAAATCTCGGAGATTGGGTTGATGGTCCCAATCTCGTTGTTGCCGTACATGATGGTCACCAGGGTGGTACGTTCGCCGATGGCGTTGTAAACCGCCTCCGGCTGCACCACTCCATTGGCATCTACCGGCAGGTAGGTGACCTCAAAGCCCTGTGATTCCAAGTTCTGGCAGGCATGCAGGACCGCATGGTGCTCCACGCTGGAAGTTACGATGTGGTTCCCCGTCTCCTGGAGGGCCGTGGCGACTCCGTGCACTGCGGCGTTGTCCGACTCGGTCCCACCGCCGGTGAAAACCACTTCCCTGGGGCGGCAGTTGAGCACGCCGGACACCCGTTCCCGGGCCTCGTCCAACGCGTAACGGGCCTCTTGGCCCACCGAGTGGAGACTGGATGGGTTTCCAAAACGTTGACTGAAATATGGGACCATAGCCTCCAAGACCTTGGGGTCCAGGGGCGTGGTGCCTGCATGGTCCAGGTAGACTGTACCTTCAACCGTCATGTTCATCCATATCTACGTCGGCCCCGATACCGATCGGGACCGCGATTCCGTGGTGGGGCTATTTTAGCATAGCTAGGCCTGCTCAGCTTGAAATCAGGCTTGGCAAACGCCTCCCCCGCGTCCCCCGATTCAACGAGGTGGAAATTACCTGGGATAGCTGCCTCTCGCTATCGAGAATAGGAAGAGCCCCACGATCCCGACCCACACCCCGTCCAGCGGTTCGACGAACACCGCCAGAGACACCCCAACCATGACCATCAGCCCGCCCACAGCCTGGCCCGACAGCGCCGCGATCTGCGTCGCCCGATGGTAACTTCCCGTCATTCCCCAGATCCCGGCCCGCAGCAGGCGCCCGCCGTCCAAGGGATAGCCGGGCACGAGATTGAACACCCCCAGACCCAGGTTGGTCCAGGCCAGAAGCAGCAGGACGACCTCCAAGGGGGAATCGCCCCGGCCCAGCAGGTACCAGACCCCACCGAAGACGACCGCCAGCAGGATGCTGCTCAGAGGACCCACCAAGGCTACGACGAACTCGGTGATGGGCCGCTGGGGCTCCCGGTCCAGACGGGAGACACCGCCGAAGATAAAGAGGGTGATGCCCCTGACCGGTATCCCTTTGCTCAGGGCCATGACGCTGTGGCTGAGTTCGTGAGCCAGGACCGACAGGAAAAACAGGACCACGGTGACCATGGCCACCGACCATCGTTGGGCCGCCGGCCAGCGCAGTTTGGCGTCTTCAAATTCGCCGGCCAGTAAGAAGGTGAGCAGCAGGAAGACGAACACCCAACTGATGTTCACTTCGATGGGGATGCCGAAAACCCGGCCTAAACGCAGCGATGCACCCATTGGTAATAATCCGATTTGGTCTGGCAGTCTAGTGTTCTAGTACTCAGTCAACTTGGTTTTGGGATTTGTTTAAGAAAGGGGCCAATTGAGCTATCCTGCCTGGTGGGAAGTGTTTATGGCGGGGGTGGCAATGATGGTCAGGGACAAATACGCGGTGCGGCTGGCACAGGAACAACGGGAAGAGCTCCAGCGACTGATCCGGGTTGGCAAAAACTCAGCCCGAGTGACCGCTAGAGCGCGGATTCTCCTAAAGAGCGACGACGGTTGGGCGGCACCCCAAGTGGCCGAAGCTTTGGATGTGGCCCTGAGCACCGTATACCGGGTCAAGCAGCGCTTTGCCGAAGAAGGGTTGGAGAGGGTTTTGCAGGACCGTCCCCAGGCCAACCGGCCCCGGAAGTTGGACGACCGGGGCGAAGCCCACCTGATTGCTTTGGCCTGCAGCCCGCCGCCGGAAGGGCATGACCACTGGACCCTGCGTCTGCTGGCCGGGAAGGTGGTCGAGTTGGGGCTGACGCCCTCCATGTCCCACGAGGGGGTGCGCCAGCGTCTCAAAAAAACGCCCTCAAGCCGTGGCAGAAGAAGGAGTGGTGCATTCCCAAGGTGAGCGCGGAATTTGTGGCTAACATGGAGGATGTCCTGGATCTCTACGCCGAACCCTATGATCCCCAACGTCCGGTGGTTTGCTTTGACGAGACATCCACCCAGTTGTTGGCGGAGACCCAGCCCGCTCTGCCGCCCCGGCCGGGACTTCCGCTGCGGCAGGACTACGAATACCGGCGGGAGGGTACCCGCAACCTGTTCTTGGCCTGCGAGCCCTTGGCGGGTTGGCGAGGGGTGGCGGTCACGGAGCGGCGCACGATGCAAGACTTCGCCCGCCGGATGCGCTGGCTGGCGGATGAAGCCTACCCGGAAGCCGAGGTGGTAAGGGTTGTCTTGGACAATCTGAATACCCATCGCCGGGCATCGCTGTACGAGACTTTCCCGGCTGAGGAAGCCCGGAGGATTGCCAGGCGGCTGGAGTTTCATTACACGCCCAAGCACGGGAGTTGGTTGAACATGGCGGAGATCGAGTTCAGCGTCCTGTCCCGCTCCTGCCTGAAGCAGCGGCTCTCCGGCGAGGAGGCCCTCAGGAGGGAAGTCGATGCTCTGGTCAAGGAGCGCAACGCCGCCAGAGCCACCATCAACTGGCGGTTCAACACCCGGGACGCACGAACCAAACTTCACCGCCTTTACCCTTCCGATTTTACGGTTGACTGAGTCCTAGATTCAGCATCTCATATCAACCGGTATGGCCGCCACATTCGCCGGACCGGTATTTGGTTATCGAGCCTGGATTACGGGTCCCGTTTGTGGCCGCGGGCATAGGCCACCAGCTTATAGACTAATTTCGCGGCGGTGTAGGAGCAAGCGGGCGGCCCGTAGGCTGGCGCCAGTTCGCAAACATCAAACCCCACTATACGGCGCGACTCGGCCACCTTTCCCAGTAACGACACCAGTTGGTGCCAGGCCATTCCTCCCGGTTCAGGGGTGCCCACGGCAGGCATCACCGCCGGGTCCAGCACGTCCAGGTCCACGCTCACGTACACGGTGTCGCTGAGGCTATCCAGAACGCTCTCGGGAGAACCGCGGTGGGAGTTGGGGTCCCAATACCATACGGGCAC
Organism: Dehalococcoidia bacterium; assembly: GCA_965237595.1. Lineage (GTDB taxonomy): Bacteria > Chloroflexota > Dehalococcoidia > Lucifugimonadales > UBA3495 > UBA9611. The sequence continues at coordinate 263,376 of CBDEFY010000006.1, forward strand.
GTTATTCTCCCTGATGAAGTCGTGCTCCTCTTGGCACAGGCTGCGCACGCCGGCCAGCGCTATTGGACAGCATTCATAGGCCCGCCGGGCGGCGGATGCGTGTCCGTATGGCGTGCCCATGTACTCGTTGCGCAGGTCGGCGTGGGCGTCCAGATACAATACTGAAAGGGAAGGATAGGCGACGACGTGGGCCTGCACCGAACCGATGGTGATGGAGTGTTCGCCACCCAGCAGCCCGACGGTCCTTCCTGCCGCCAGGTAGACCGCCACCGCGTCCCTGATTCGCTCGGTCATCGGGCCGGGGCCCGCCATGTGGGGCTCCAGGGCGCCGGTGGTGTGGATGCCGATCTCCGAGACATCCAGTTCAAGCTCTAAATCGTAATCTTCTAAGCCATAGGACGCCGAAATAATGGCCTCCGGGCCTTCCCGGGAGCCGCTCCGGAAGGAGGCCGTGCTGTCGTAGGGGACGGGAATGAGCACCACCCGGGCGGCGTCAAAGGAGGACTGGTCTTGGGGCAGAGCGAGGAAGTTGTGGGGGACCCAAGTGGGGCCGGCCGGACCAGGCCCGGCTTCAGATCCTGGTCCGGCTTCAGGCACGGTAGTGGCCCGGCCCTCCGGCCTCCAAAGCTGCGCGCTGTTGTTGCGCCTCGGCCAGGCCCTGCCGCTCGTCCAGCCATTCCAGTCCGCGCTCTAGGAGCCAGGTCTTCACGTCGGCCAGGTCGAACAGTTCTCTAACGTCTCCCAACGCCCGCTGGTGGTCGAAGGGCTGGCAGGAAAAGATATCGATGTTGATATAGTCTTTGTGGGGAAATGTATGGATGCTGATGTGGCTTTCGGCGATAATGACGAACCCGGAGACGCCGGAGTCCTCAACCTTGGGGGCCTCGTATCTCAGCACCTTGGGTTCGGTGATGCGGGTCATGCCCAAGGAGTCGGGGTATCGGTGCAAGAAATCGCGCACCAGGTCCTCATCCCACATCTTGTCGATATCCCCACCATAACCGTCGATAACCAGGTGCATCCAACCTCCGGGTGATACGCTATGGATCGCCGGATTAAAGAAAATGCGCTCCTTGGCAAATTCAGTTGTTTAGAATATCATCACTTGTGGCCAAGCACAAACAGGCTAAATTTGGCCCGCTGAAGCGGGCCCGGCGGCGGGAAACAGTTTGCAGCCGGACATGATTCAGGCCCAGGGCCTGACCCACTACTACGGTCCTTATCCTGCGATTCAGGACGTCAATTTCAACGTCAAAAAGGGCGAAATCCTAGGATTTCTAGGCCCCAACGGCGCCGGAAAGACCACGACCATGCGCATCCTCACCAGCTTCATGCCACCTTCCCGAGGCAAGGTGACGCTGGACGGGTACGACGTGGTGGAACAATCGCTGGACGTCCGCCGCCGGGTGGGGTATCTGCCGGAGACCGTGCCCCTATACACCGATATGTCGGTGACCAGTTATCTCAAGTACATGGGAACCCTGCGCGGAATGTCTCCCGGGGTCATCAAGTCGCGCTTGGGCGACGTGGTGGACGTTTGCCGGCTGGGCGATTACCACAAGACCCAGATCGGCAAACTCTCCAAGGGGTTCCGCCAGCGGGTTGGCATTGCCCAGGCCATCCTCCATGAGCCCCAAGTCTTGGTGCTGGACGAGCCGACCATTGGCATCGACCCCATCCAGGTGGTCGAGACCCGCCGGTTGATCCAGGACTTGGGCCGCGACCAGACCGTGGTGCTCAGCAGCCACATACTCCCCGAAGTAAGCATGATTTGCGACCGGGTCTTAATCATCGATCAAGGGCGCATTGTGGCGGAGGACACCACCAAGAACCTGGCGGAAGGCCTGCAAGGGTTGGAACATCTGGAGGTGGAGGTCGGCGGGCCCGCCGCGCAGGTGCTTCAAGTCCTCAAGGCGATAAAGGGCGTCAGCGAAGTCACCCACGTCAACCACAACGGCCGCCACACCTACACCATCCAGGCCCAATCCGGATTGGATCTGCGGGACGAAGTTTCCCAAGCGGTGATCAGCAATGGTTGGAGCCTGCGGGGCCTGCAACTGGTTGGCATGAGTCTGGAAGAGATTTTCCTACGCCTCACCACCCATGAGGAGCTATAGGGATGCGGACGGCCCAGGCAGTAGCCTGGAAAGAGATTCAGATATACTTTACCAGCCCCACGGCCTACATCGTGGGCCTGATTTTTCTGGCGCTGACCGGGTTCTTCTTCACCCAGGACCTAGGCAACCCCTTTCCGGAAGCCACTTTAACGCCCTTCTTCGACGGCGCGATTATCGTGTTCGTCCTGCTGGCTCCTACCCTCACCATGCGGCTTTTGGCTGAGGAGAGCAAGCTGGGCACCATCGAGCTGCTGTTGACCTCCCCGGTGCGCGACTGGGAGGTCATCATGGGCAAATACGTGGCCAGCCTGGTGTTCTTCCTGGTGTTGGTGGCCCTGTCGTTCTTCTACGCCATCCTGCTCTTTTCCTACGCCACCCCCGACCCCGGCCCCATCTACGCCGGTTATCTTGGCCTGATTCTATATGGCTCGGCGGCCTTGGCGATTGGGCTGCTCACCTCCACCATGACCAACAACCAGATAGTGGCTGCCGTGGTCGCCATGGGTATCTTGCTGGCCCTTTTCTTCGCCGACCGGGCCATCGGCTCCGTTGGCGGATTCCCCGGCGAGATTATCGGCGAGATGGGCCTGCGCGGTCACTTCGACGACTTTGCCCGCGGCGTCATTGACACCAAGAACATCGTCTATTATTTGAGCGTTATCGCTTTCTTCTTGTTCTTGTCCATCCGCGCCTTGGAATCCCGCAGGTGGCGCTAGTATGACCAGTTCTTTGAACCCAGACCCAGGCCACGAGCAAGGCGGGGAGCCGGCGAACCAACGGCCTCGGGACTGGCGCAGACGCCGGCGGTCGGAGCGCACCACCCCGGAGACGCCAGCCGGGCAATCCGAGGCCCCACAGCCCCAATCTGAAGCCGCAGACGAGGTCCTCTCCCAGCCGCTGATAACACTTTTCGAGCCGGCCATGAACTGGATCGGCTCCTACAGCGCGCCCATGGTGTTTGCCGGGATTATCGGCCTGGTCACCGGCATCGTTGTGGTCGTCTTCATCAGTTCCATGCACAAATACGGCATGATTGACATCTACATCGGGGCGACGTTGTTGGGCTTGGTCGGGGCCGTGTTCTTCAGCGACGTCCTGGCCGCCTTTGTCAGCCGCACCGGCCGCTACGGGTTCAACACCCTGGTCTTGATGGGCGCGTTCACCGGGATTATCGTGGTGGCCAACGTCTTGTCCTTCGAGAACAGCAGCCGCATGGACTTTACCGCCACCAACCAGTTCAGCTTGGCCAACCGCACCAAAGACGTGCTCAGCAACCTGACCGAGGACGTGCAGGCCACCGCCTTCTACAAAGATGTGGATGACCCCAACATCACCGATGCCGATGCCGAGCAGCGCAACGCACGGCGCAACAAGGTGGTGAACACGCTGGAGGAGTTCGACTCCCGGTCCAGCAAGTTTTCCTTCCGCATAATCGACCCAGACCTACAGCCCGGAGTGGTCAGCAAGTATTTCGGCGCGCGGCCCGCCGGTTTCGTCACCGAGATTGTGGTAGTGGAAGCCACGGATAGCGGGCGTTTCGACGCGCTGCGACCCACCGACGCCGACTACACCAAACTGGAGCAGGACTTGGTCACCAGCACCCTGGTGGCCACGGGCAGCGAGAAGAAGCAGGTTTACTTCCTCTCCGGCCACGGAGAGCGCAATATTGACGGAGAGACGACCGATGGCTACGCAGCGGTGCGTGAGGGCCTGGAGAGCGACAACTATCAGGTGCAAGAACTAATCTGGAGGTCCACTGACGTCGATGTGGAAGTGCCCTCCGACGCTGCCTTGGTGGTGATTGCCGGGCCGTCATCCAGTCTGCCGGAGGCCCATGAGGCGGCCCTAGATCGGTACCTGGAGGGCGTCATATTAGTCAAAAACGCCCCGGAGGAGCTCCTCGATCCGGAACTAGAGCTTGACCCATTAGCCGAGATTGCCAGAAGGGAGCACGGCCGGATGATCTTCCTGGCCGAACCCGACACACCTATGTCCTTCCGGAAATTCTTCGCCGATTGGGGCGTGCTGGTCTCCACCGGGTATATCCGGGACGTGGGAAGTTCGGTGCCGGGACTGCCCCACACCCTGAGCCTGCAGAGTTTCAACCCTAATGCGCCTTTGGAAATTACCCTGCCCAAGGGCGAGCGGCTACAAAGCGTGTTCATGCCGGGAGCAACCGCCATCGACCTGCTTCCGCACGAATTGGTCATCGTTGTTTTGCCTCTTGTGGCAACGACCGCCAACAGCTTTCTGATTGCCGAGCCCGACCGCACTGAGCCCATCACCGATGCCGGCGCCGAATCGGACCGGTCCGGCCCCTTTTTCCCCGCACTCCTGATACGCTCGGTGGGACAGGTGGGCTCCCAACCGCCGGCTTCCACCCCGGAACCGTCTGAGATCTCCGACATCATTGTTTTCGGCGATTCCGACTTTCTGTCCAACAGCTCTTATAATCAAGGCGGCGGGTCCGACCTGTTCTTGAATTCGGCCAACTTCCTAGTCGGCGACTTCTCTCTGGTGTCCATCCGCCCCAAGGACATCGCCTTTCGCGAGTTCAACTTGGACGCCAATGAGTACGACTTCGTCCGGTTCTCGTCCTGGTTGTTCCTGCCGGGTATCATGGGACTGATGGCCGCCTTAGTCTGGTGGGTGCGTCGGTAAACCCTGAGATGGAACGAGACGCCCCCACAATCGGGCCCTGCCAGGCCCACTCTCTCCACAGGTCCAAAACATGAATCTGCGACTCTCAATCCTATTGGTGGTGGTGCTGATTATCTTCGGCGGCACCTTCTTGGTCCTCAGGTTCACCGACTCCAATGAACGGGACGATTCCAGACCGTGGTTGTACCGAATCGACGACGGCAGCCTCGTCAAATTTGAAGTGGTGTACCAGGGGGAAGCGGTCAACTACTTCCGGAACCCGGCCAGCTTCGACTGGTACATAGAAGGTAGCCCGGAAGGAAACCCGGACATCCCAGTGTTCCAGCAGCGGTGGGGCGGCACCCCATTGCTGCTCAGCGGGCCCGAGGTGACCCGGCCGCTGTCGGAGACCATAGTCGATCCCGCCGGGTTCGGACTGGAACCGCCGGAGACCTCGGTTAGGGTCATCGACCGGGCCGGCAACGAGTTGGAATTCCATCTGGGCATCCCCACTCCAGACAACTTGAACCAATACGCCCGCCTGGTGGGCGACGACACACTGTTCACGGTGCCCATCGAGTGGGCTCAAGTTGTGAACCGTCTGGCCATCGATCCTCCGGTGGGGCGCCTCTACGACATCGACCCGCGGACTGCGTTATTGGTGCGGATCTTCCGGGGAGATGGCAACACCGAGTATGTCATCGAAGACCTCACCGGGAGGTGGTTCCTCAATGATGAGAACCCGAAGCCCGTGGACCCCGGCGCTTGGGCCGAGTCTCTGTCGATGTTGAGCAACCCCAGGATGGACCAAATCATCGCCCACAACATCGACGACCCTGCCCTTTACGGATTGGAGCCTCCGGATACCGCCGTCGTAATCATAAGGGAGGGTGGACAACCGGGTATAGAGTTCCACATCGGCGACCTAACGCCCGATGGAACCCACCGTTATGTTTCGGTGATAGCGGGCGGCACCCAGAGCGAGGACACCAAACTTTACGGGGTGCTCACGTCCCGCATCGACTCAATCATCGCCTTGGCCACCGACCCGGTGTTGGAGGAAGAGACGAGCACCGCACCCCAAAGCTGATACCGGGGCCATCAGCCGGAGCCAATAGCCAAAGCCCCTGGGAGAATATTTGAAAGCAGAGATCATGGGAATCGGCACCGAGCTATTGATGGGGGAGTTGACCGACACCAACTCCTCTTGGATCGCCAGACGGTTGCCCCCCTTGGGCATACAACTGCAATGGGTCTCCATCATCGGTGACGACCTCTCCAATTTGACCGAGGCCATCAAGCGGGGGATGCAGCGCTCGGACATCATCTTCACCACTGGCGGCCTGGGCCCGACGCAGGACGACCTGACCAGGGAAGCCGTGGCCGCGGCGTTGGGCGAGACTCCCACTCTTCAGCAGGAGGTGGTGGACGGCCTGGAGCGGTACTTTGCCGCCCGTGGCGCCCCCATGCCCCGTCACAACATCAAGCAGGCCCATCTGATTCCCTCGGCCCGGTTCGTGCCCAACCGAAACGGCACCGCCCCCGGTTGGTGGGCGGAGCGGGACGGCAGGGTAATAATCTGCATGCCCGGCCCTCCGGCCGAGAACCGCTCCATGTGGGAAGAGCAGATTGAGCCCCAACTGGCCGAGTTGATTGAAGATGAAGTTACCATCACCCGCAACATCAAGATCATGGGGATGTCCGAGGGCGCCGTGGATGAGGTGATTTCGGAGTTCTTCGGCATCGAGAACCCCTACCTGGGCATCTACTCCAAGGCCGACGGCATCCATCTGCGGGTCATCGCCAGGGCCAGGGACAGTGAAGCCGCCCGGGCCATGATCGTGCCCGTGGAAAAGGCCATTCATGACCGGTTGGGCGAGTACGTTTGGGGCTACGACGATGACACCCCAGAGCAGGTGGCGGGCAAGTCCCTTCTTGAAAGGGGACTGAGCCTGGCCGTCATGGAGATGTGCACCGGCGGCGCCCTGACCAATTGCATCACCGAGGCCCCGGAAAGCTTGAGCTACTTCAGGGGCGGCGGCACGGTGGCCTACGACAGCGCTGCCCTGAGCGCCAGCGGTGTCCCCGCCGAGGTGATGGAACAACACGGGGTGGTGAGCCAGCAAACGGCCAATGCCATGGCCGAGACGGCCCGCCGCAACCTGAACGCTGACCTGGGGATTGGAGTGACCGGTGTGCCCGGCCCTGGCGAATTCGAGGGGAAGCCCTTGGGGCTCGCCTACATCTCAGTCACCAACGGCAAACAGACCCGCGAGATGGAGATGCGCCTGCCACCCCGGCGGGCGACCATCAAGCGCCGCGTCCCAAACCAAGCGTTGATAGAACTGCGCTGTTTGGTGGAAGAAATCAGCTAGGGACGTAGTGCGCTGATTCGCGACCGATTTTTGAGAACCTGATTCAGCACGTAGGGGCGGGTTTGTAGAGCCTGTCTCAACGAACCCTTGCTAGGAGATGACTCAGGCAAAATAAACATGAGTCATCCCAGAGTTTGACTCGTGAGAACATTCTGTGGCACTCACCCCGTCGAAGGCGGCGCTGCCCATGTTCAATGGCAGACCGCCGCCCACGTGCTTTCAGTACTTTGGATTCTATATTTCGTCTCTGGCATCCATCCAAAAAATCCGGGATGACTCATGGTTTAATCGTTAGCTGGGCCGTCTAGCGCAGGGTGGTGAGCTGCCGGTACAGCATGGGCAGCCGTTCCGGCAGGGACCAGATGTCGCTCAACACCTCATAGCCCATGGCGCCGCACATGCTCTTCAGGTAATCGTGGCCCCCCTTGTCCACCGTGAGACAGAACGGGATAATCTCCTTGTGGCGAGCCTCCACCAGCGCCATATGGGTGTCGTGGACAGCGTATTCCTTCTCCACTCCCTCACGGCTGTAGCCCCGGTCCTGGGGCCGGCCGTCGCTGATCAGGAACATAATCTTGGTCTTGGCGTCCTGGTTCTCCAGCTTGGTGATGGCGTGGCGGATGGCGGCGCCCATGCGGGTCGCGTGCAGCGGAGTAATCTTATCTATCCGCCGCATGATTTTGTCGCCAAAGTTTTCGTTGATGTCTTTGATGACGTAGAACTCCACGTTCTCTCGGCCGTAGCCGGAGAAGCCGTAGATTCCATAGGTGTCGCCGATGGACTCAAGGGCGTTGATTAACAGCGCTGTGCCCTCTTTCTCTAGGTCTATGATCCGCTTGTAGTTGCGGCGCACCAGCCCTTCCCGGCGGCGGCGCAGCCACACCATGTACTCCACCGGGTCGTCAGGAGCATCACGGTCGTCCACCATCTGGCGGCCTTCGTCGATGGCCTCGGCGGTGGAGGCGCTCATGTCCAAGAGGAAGACCACAGCCACTTCTCGCCGGTTCCGGTTCCGGTGCCAATAAATCTTGTCATCGGGCGGAACGCCCATCTTCAAGTCGGCCCAGGCTTCTAGGGCCGCGTTCAAGTCGATGTCCTCACCGTCCACCAGCCGGTAGACCTTGCGCATGCTCTCCGGCATGATCAGTTCGAACTGGCGGCGGATGTGCTGGGACAGCGACGTATAGGTCTTGAGCGAATCCTGATAGAAGTTGACGTCGCCCTCTTCCACCGTTTTCTCTTTGACGATGCACCAGCGGGGCTTGTAGTCGTTGGCGCGGAAGTCCCATTCGTCGTACACGTAGGTCTCGGGCTCCCGGGCCTCAAGTTCGCCGCCTTGGTCATCCTCGTGCAACAGCGGCCCGTAACCCTCTCCGGGTTGGGAATTGGGCGGCGGGGCGCCGATTTCCTTCATGAGGTTCTGGGCGAACATGCTCATGTTGCTGTTCACTTCGCCCTGTTCGGCGTCCAACTCCAATTCGGAGCTTTCCTGGAGTAGTTGCTCCAGCATCTCCTGGGTCATGGGCTGGGCATCGCCCTGTTCGCCGCTGTCAGCCTGCAGTTTGGTCATTAGCTGGACCATCTCGGGCTTGAAGTCGCCCCGGTAGTCCACCGGGTCGGGAGACTCGTAGGACTCTCCATCACCACCGTCGGAAGAGGCGTCCATGCCGGCCTGTAGTTGGTCGACCAGGGATTGAAAGTCCTCTTCAGAGAATTCGCCCGATTCTTCCAGGTCCTGTTCTTCGAACTGGTCTTCTTCTTCCTGTTGGTTGGGGATACGGGAAATGATTTCGTAGGCCCTGAGCGTGGCCTCCGCGGTGTCTTCCACGTCGGCTTCGGCGGTGCGGAGCTGATGAAGGATGCTGGAGAGCATCTCAGCGGCTTCTTTGTACTCCTTGACCACGGGCAGGTCTTGGAAACTATCCAAGCTCATGTGAATCAGAAGCTCCACCATGCCCTGTTGCAGCGGGACCTCCTCGATGTTGGGCCGTTTTGCCAGGGACTCGGACTGGACACGGGACGCCGCTGACCGGATGCCCGGGTATTCCACCTTGATCCGGTAATCCAGGCGGCAGTCCTCCAAAACCGTGAAGATGTCAAAGGCCAAACGGCCGTTCTCGAAGATCTCCAAGAACCGGCCGATGTCGGTAAAGGTCCGCATGCTTCCCGCGTCATTCGGGTCGGTGAATCCTGGCGACATATCGACGTCGCCCTCTGCTCCCGAGGCCAAGAGTTGCGCAGCCAATTCGTAGGCTTCCTGGGCTGCCGCTCTCTCCTCCTCTTTGCGCTTGAGCATCTGCTGTTCCATCTCATGGCGGCGGTCTTCAAATTGGGTGGCCGGTATCTCAAAGTCGTACCTGAAACTGCCGAATTCCAAGTGGGCCACCTGGTGGGTGGAAACCACCTTGAACCAGGAGAAGTTGTCCTGCTTGTTGTGGTAGTGGTCTACCACCGGGGGCAGGAAGACCTTGGTACCGTCGGTTGATGCCGAGTCCTCGTCCACCCAGCCGATGTTCCGTCGCACCAGTTCTTGGGTGTCGAAAATCTCTAGACCGACCCCTGACAGGGCCTGGCAATACAGGCGGAGGATACCCTTCACCCGGTCCAACTCCAGACTTGAAGACAGAGTCTCCAGCATCGACTCCGAGGTGTTGGACTCTATCTTGAAGAAAGCGATGCCGCTTTCCGGGTTGTCTTGCAGCAGATGCGCCCCGTGCTGGAACCAGGTGTCCAACTGGTTGACCGTAATGCGGTTCAGTACGTCGTCCAGGCCCCGCAAGAAAGGCGGAACGGCATCGGGGTTAATCACCACTAGGGCGTCGCAGAGGTCTAGGATGTAGCCCTGGGACCCTTGGGGCACCTTGCTCAATGCCTGGGTGCCATCGGACAGGAACCGGGAGGTGTCCCGGAGGCCGACCTTGGCCAGGCGTTCGCCCAGCTTGAGGAACCGGCCGGTCTGGCTTTCGTCAACCAGTTGCAGCGCCCGCGGCACCATTTCCAAGCAGGTCTTGACCTCCCGCCAACTGGTGTCGATCAAGGCGCGGGCCATGGCCAAGAAGGGCTCCCGTTCCCGGCCCATGCCGGGGAGGACGTCCCGTCCCAAGACCAGGCACTCGCCAGCCACATCGTAGGACTTGTAGGAAAGCGCCTCGATGAGGGACGCGAAGACTTCCACGTCCCAGAAGGGTAGGTTCCGGACCAATTCCGGGCTGACCTCGAAGAACTTGGCGGCCAGGGTGCTGGACTTCCAAGTACCCTTGTAAAGACTGCGTCCCAAGCCCGCCCAGCGGGGGATGTACTGGGGCCGCAGGTTGGGCACTATGGAAACGCTGGATTTGAAGAAGGCCACCGCCAGGGTGGGCGAGTCTTGGGCCAGGTAGGTGCCGCATCGGGCCCATTGCATGAACGACGGGAAAGACAGGAACTTGGAGACCGCTGGGCTGGCCCGGTAATACTCGATGGCCGATTCCCAGGAACGCACCGTCTGCGTGCCGATGGTAAGGCCCTCTTTGGCCCAGAGCCCAATCTCCTCTTCGCCAAAGGATTCTTTTACCGTCTCGTTGGCCGAGTGATAGGCCTCTAGCACTGCCGGGGGCAGTTTCGCCAGTTCGCTCTCTATCTCGGGAATAGGACCACTAGTCAACTTGGCGTCCCTCGCTTTCCAGTCCGTCATCTAGAAGTTCGATGCATCTCTGGAGGATTTTGGCAGTCGCCCCGAAGACGACGTGTTCTTCGTGGACATAGGAATATGAGGTCGCCGGCTGTCCGTTTTCCCAGTGCGTCTCGACCCGGCGGTTGGCTGGGTCCATCAGCGCGGAAATCGGGAATTCCAGTACCTCGGCAATCTCGATGGCGCTTGGGCTGAATTTGTAGGGGAATTCTATGGTGCCCGCAAACACTTGTACCCGGAATTGGCTACGGGTGGCGACTTCATCCATCTCACCGAGAACTGTGATGTCGCCCCGCCGAATGCCCATCTCTTCTTCGGTCTCACGCAGGGCTGTTTCCAATGAATCGCGGTCTTCCGGGTCTCTCGCACCGCCGGGAAAGGAAATCTCTCCTTTGTGGTGCTCAACCTGCTCAGACCGCTTGTTTAATAGGGTACAGTATTCGCCGTCCTTGGGGTACAGGAGAACCATGACGGCTGCCGCCGTCAATCCAGCGCCGTTCACCCTTGCTAAAACACGCTTCGCCAGGGCCCGTTTCAGCAGCTCCGTCGGCGTCTGACCCATCTAGTCCTCTACTCGAAAATAGAAGACGTGACTTCTTCAAGGCTGCGCTGTAGTTCAGGATCGTCGCTGAGCGTCCAGACGATGGCTACCTGGGCGGCGCGGCGCGGCGTGATCCCTTCTGACATCAACCGCCCGGCGTAAATCAGGAGGCGGGTGCTGGCGCCCTCTTGCAGGCCGTGCTCTTCCAGGTTGCGAATCTTCTGACCCAGCTTGGCCAGGCTATCGGCGTGCTCCTTGGTGCAGCCGCTCTCCCGCTGGACGATCACGGACTCAATATCGGCCGGCGGATAGTAGAATTCGATGGAGATGAAACGCTGGCGGGTGCTGTGTTTCAGGTCTTTGAGCGCGCTCTGGTATCCGGGGTTGTACGAGACGCACAGAAGGAACCGGTCGTCAGCCTCAATAATGGAACCGGTTTTCTCCACGGGTAGGATACGCCGGTGGTCGGTTAGCGGGTGAATCAGCACCGTGGTATCTTTCCGGGCCTCTACAACCTCGTCCAGGTAGAGAATGGCCCCGGCTTTGACCGCCCTAGTCATGGGGCCGTCGATCCAGCGGGTGCCATTGGCATCCAACAGGTACCGGCCCACCAAATCGCTGGCAGTGAGGTCTTCATGGCAGGCGATGGTGACCAGGGGCACGCGGACCTCACCGTCTTTCAGTTCATCATCTGACTTGCCCCCTTCCTTAACCACGCTCAGGGGGCGACCCAGCTTCCAGGCCATGTACTCGACAAACCGTGTCTTGCCGCAGCCTGTTGGTCCCTTCAACAAGACCGGGATGTGCTGATGGTACGCCGCGGTGAACAGTTCAAGCTCATCGCCCAACGGGACGTAATAAGGTTCGTCCCTAACCAGGAACTCCTCAATCGCGTACTCGGTGTAGTGTGCCTCTGCCGCTTCAACCATTATGTTTTTTCGTTCCTTCCTTCAACTCTGCTGCCCCACAACTCTTTGATGGCGTTAATCAGTCCGGCCATATCTCCCGAGTTGTCAATCACGAAGTCCGCCTTTTCCAGCCGCGCGTTCCGGTCCATCTGGGAGGAAATCCGATTGCGCGCTTCTTCTTCGGTAAGATTGTTGCGCTTCTTGAGCCGTTCAATCACCACCGAATCCGAGGAGTCGGTGACCCACACTTCTTGAACCAAGGAATCCCATCCGGCCTCAAAGAGCAAGGCCGCCTCCACCACCACCACGTCAACGCCTTGGCTTCGCAGCGTCTCGATTTTGTTCGCAACCATCCGCGCCATTAGCGGATGCATAATCTGGTTCAGCTTGGCCAGTTGGCCGGAGTTGGAGAATACAATGGCGCCCAACTTGCGCCGGTCTATCCCCCTGTCTTCTCGCAGGATACCGTCGCCAAAGGCAGCGACAACCTGCTCCCATGCGTCTGTGTTGGGGGCGTAGGCCTCATGGCCTACCTCGTCGGCACTGATAACCGAGGCTCCCAGGGCCTCCAACTGCCGGGCAGCTTCGCTCTTGCCGGTGCCGATGCTACCCGTTAACCCTATAACCAACATTACTCGTTATTCTGGCCTGCCCGCAGGATACCCTTTCGGGATACTGATGGGCAAGCTCCGATAGGCCCGGGTGACGCCGGAGCTATTCTATCAACGCGGCTGCGGCTGGTCAACTTGATTGGATGCGGGTACCCGTCAGAATCAGCGGAATTTTCATCGCCCACGAATAGAAACCTTCGCCGTTAAGGCATTGCCTTTATATAAAATTGATCGCCGCCGCTTTGTAGACCGCGAATCCGGATACTCAGTAGTCGATGCTCATCCGTCCCCAACGGGACTTGTAGGTCAACTGCAGGTCGGCGAACAACTTGCGGTACTCCTCTGTGTCTATCGCACTGGTGGTCATTATTACCGCATCTTCGCGGTTGTCGGAATAGTACGCCTTGCGGATTCCCACCGAATTGAACTTGTATTTCTGGTACAGACGGTGGGCGATAAAGTTGGAGACCCGGGCCTCCAGTGTCATCACTCTAGAACCGTATTCTATGGCCGCCTTGAGGGAGCCTATCAGCAGCAGTTCTCCAATCCCCCGGCCGCGCAGGGACTCTTTGACTGCGATCTCCGTGATATGGGACTCATCGCCCTGGTACCAAACGCTGATGTAACCGGCGATGTTGAAAGCCTCTACTTTATGTTTGGTAGCGGCACCAGACGAGAAACCGAGACGCCCCACCACCCGCGACCAAAGATTGGGGGGCGGCGGGTCATCGAGCTGGTCAGTCTTGTCCAGTTCGACCTGAGCCCAGATCTCGTCAAAGGAGACGCCTTCTTCGAAACTGGCCACCAGATAGCTGGCGCGTTTGTTGTTCAGGTCGCGCTTGAAAGGCGAGCTAACCCAAAGGGGGGAAAATGCCTCTTTTTCGATGGCGACGACCTGGTCGATATCCTCTGCTCGAAGCCGCCGTACCGAAACGGGTAAGGACTGTTGCAATTGGACCGTGCTGCGGGCTTGAATGATCTGTTAACAACGCCTGGCCATCCGGCCTGGCAATGCCGATTTTAACATAATCAGTAGGCACCGTAGTCGTGGCCTAGCCGGCCGCTGCCTATAAACTCCATATGGACAAACGACACTCCCCAACGATGCGGGTTGAGCGGGTTCAAGGTGAGGCGAAAGGGACTGGCGGCAGCGGCAATGACAGCGGCAATGGCTCTGACGGTTGCGTGCGGCGGAGACGCCCCCGATACTCCCGCTTCCGTGACGATCTTGCCGGACCCGGAGAATCCGGCGGTCATCGCCCAGACACAAAATCTGTTGCTACGGGTGGACTCGCCGGAGACCAGCCTGGTGACCGGCTCGGACCAAGTGACCATCTCTGGGATTGCGTCACCCGACGCCACCTTGAGCGTGAATGGGCGGCTCGCTCTGCCCGACGACCAAGGCCGTTTCTCAGTCTCTCTACATAAGTCTGATGCTGAGAACCCCCTCTCCATCGAAATCATCGCTACGTCCTTAACCGGAGAGACCGAATCTCTGGTGCGCTCCGTCATATTCTCCAGTGGCCAAGGCTATTTTGGAGCCGTAGCCAGCGTGGCGGAATCTGAGATTACCGTAAACACGGATGCCGGGCCGGTGAGCTTTCTGATTGATAGCTCAACCGCTACCCGGATCCCAGGTTGGGAATCGGCTTCGGTCTCCGACATCGCCCTTGGGACCGCTGCGGCGGCATTGACCGAAGGGGACAAAGTAGTCTCGATTTTGTCCCTGTCCAACCGCCCGGTGAAAACCCGCCACTTCACGGGCATGGTGCTGTCTTCGGAAACCGGCGAAACTTTGACTCTGCAAGACAACACCGGCAAGCAAGTGACGGCAACGGCGGCGGTGGACATCTCCGGCCTGACCTTCCAGGAACTGGTTACCGCAGTCTTGGAACAAGACCTGGCCAGCGGAGCCCTGACGGTGACCGCAGTTGACCGGGCCTCGGAAAGCGCCCGCCGGCTCTTTGCGGCTTTGGAACTCAGCCTGGCATTGGATGGGTCGTTGGCGTCGGACAACCTCTCCGCGCTGCGCTGGCGGTTGGCTGAGCACAGCGCCGGCCACCTTTCCATTTTGAGCGCGCTGGATGCCGGTTCTTTGGCCGCAGCCAAGCAGCTATACAGCCAGGTACTCACCAAGCACCGGGCAGGCAAGCCTTCGGCCGACATCACCGGCATGGTCACCTCGATGAACAGCGCCACCAGGCAGATAACGGTTCAACTGGAACAGGGCGGGCCCGTAACCGTCCGCATCGCCGAGACCACCCCGGTGGCCCTTTTTGGAGAGCGGGTGCGGTCAGGCCAACTGGACCTTGCCAGCCGGGTTAGCGTGCGCTATGAACTGGACTCGGGCGACGCCAGCAAGGTATCGGTACTGGCGGGAAACACTCTTCATAACGACGTGGGCGTCCAACTGGCCCAAGCCGCGGAAATGGGCGAGGTTTTGGGCACCTTAGTGAAGATTGGGCAGTGGGGGGCCTCGGTAACCATCCGGGACGCGGTCACCGGCCAGCAGTCAACTTTGGATGCCACCGGCGCCTCAGTGTCGGAAAACGGACGCCCCGCCGAGTTAACCGGCGCCATGGAAGGGCGGACGGTTGTGGCCAGGTTTGACCCGGAATCGTTTCAATTACTGGAGATTGAGAGTCTTCACTTGGGCGCGGGAGAGGAACTGCTTAGCGGCGTGGTCCACAGCTTCATACCCAAAGTCACCGAGGGCAACCTAACCATCCGGACAGTCAGCGGTCAATTGCGGTCGTTCACCCACAATCCCAAAAGCTTCATTCGCCGGGACGGACTACAGGTGTCCATCAACGCGGTGCGGGTGGGCGACCTGGTCCGGCCCAACACCAGGGTCCGGTCGTTGGACAACGCCGGAGGGCAGGCCGGCGAGATTGTAGCACTCAACCTAAAGGCGCCGGAACCGGGAGTGGTCACCGGCATCATCAGAGGTGTCAGCAGCAACCGGGGCGGCGACGTGCGGGTTACCGTATCTAATATCTGGCTGGAACTTATCAGTTTGAAGGTGGGCCCTGACACCGCAATCAGCCAGCAGGGGCAGACCATGGCGCTACAAGACTTGGCTGTGGGGCAAGAGGTAACCTACGGGTCCTACGACCCTGTGACCCTGGTGGCCCGCCAACTCAAGCTGGACCCGCCCAGGGTGGCCGTTAGGGCCGCCATGGCCAGATAACCCGTTAATCGCCCGGGCGTACCGTTCCGTACCGTCCGTCGAAACCGGGCACAATCTCCACCTGGCCGTTCCTGACTTTGGTTACCGCATTGGCCAGGGCCTGTCCCCCGACTTTCTCAAGGTCGTCAAACCCGGCCTGAGTCAATACCTGGACTTCCCCGCCCAGTTCGTTGCAGATGTGGTGGTGGGCTAGACCCACCGACTTGGTTGCCCGGCCTTTGCCCAGGGTCTGAGCCAACAATTCAATCAGGGGCACCAGCCTGGCGAATGGCCTCCTTGCCCCTTCATCCACGGGTGTTCTATCGCCAGATAAGTCTTTCACCCGGTGCAGGACCCCCAAGGTCAATGGCCTGCCGCATTCGGGGCATCTGGTCCCGGCTCGGTTGGTTTCATCCGGAGTCTGGCAGACCCCGCATCTCCGGTGGCCACTGAGGTGATATTTCCCTTCTTCCGGGAAGAACTCTATGGTCTGTTCCACCCGGTTATTCTTCAGGCCGTTGGACAGGTCCCGGTAGCCCGGGTCCCCCTTGAAAAACGTCAGCTCGCGGCCCATGTTGGGCAGGGAATGGGCGTCGGAGAAGGACACGATGGTCCTCCCGGCCAGGCCAGGCACGTTCCAGTTCATCTCCGGGTCGCTGGACAAACCCGTTTCCACCGCGTGGATATGGGGGGCCATCTCTCCGAAGCACTCGTTCAGAGCGTCGAACCCCGACTTGGAACCAAGCATTCCATACCAGGGAGTCCAGATGTGGGCCGGGACCACCATGCAGGCCGGGTTGATGTCCAGCAGCCGCGCCGTCAGGTCCCCGGCCGAGGCGCCGACGGTGGGCCTGCCATCGCCGTTCAACTTGGCGTTCAGCCCGGTCAACATTTCGCGAATGCCTCGGACGGCATGAAAATCCGGGGCGAAGACCAACAGGTGCAACCGGCGGGACCGGCCTCCCTGTTTGTAGACGCAGCTAAGTTCCGTGCCCAGAACGAATCTCACGCCGTCGAATTCATAATCACCGTCGCCCACCGGCTCCAGATTTTCCTCCAACTCGGCCAACCACGCGGGATGGGTGAAATCGGCGCTGGACAGCAGGTCTATGCCCTTGACCTTGGCACAGGCAGTCATATTCGCCAGAGTCAGGTTCTTGCTACAGGCGTAGGCGTAACGGGAATGGAGGTGCAGGTCTGCGGTGAATCCCATGGGCGAAGTCTAGCATGCGGTGAAACCCGGAAATCCCGGAGTGTTGGGCGGCGGACTCTCGCAACTTGACCGCTGGCAGACGCAGTTCTATCCTTATATATGGCAAAAGTGCGGCCGGTTCAAAAAACCCGCCGGAAACGCCCATAATCGACTAACAAACCGGGGATAAGCTGGCAGGGCCGGAAAAACCTGGCCCTTGCTATCAAAGGAGCCTACTATGACCACCAGCGCCAAATCGGCCACCGACCTGAAACCCATGGGAGACCGGGTCGTGGTCAGACCCAGCGAACAAGAAGACGTTACCAGCAGCGGGATATACATCCCCGACACCGCGCAAGAGCGTCCCCAACAAGGTGAGGTGGTGGCGGTGGGACCCGGCCGGGTGCTCGGAAACGGCAAGCGGGTTGATATGGAAGTTAAGGCCGGCGATAAGGTGATCTACTCCAAATTCGCCGGCACTGAGGTAGACGTACAAGACGAAGAACTTCTCGTCTTGGGGTCCAACGATATCCTGGCCATCATCTCGTAGAGCAATTAGAAATAAAAACGCCAGTCGACCCGGGGGATGATTCCCTAAGAGTGGGGGAAAGATTCCCCGACTGAAAATAAGGAGATAGGAATGCCTGCCAAAGAGATTATCCGAGACGAGGCGGCCCAACAAGCGCTGCTCCATGGGATCGACACGGTCGCCAACGCCGTGAAATTGACCCTGGGACCCAAGGGCCGCAACGTTGTTCTGGAGAAGAAATGGGGCGCTCCCGTAATCACCAACGACGGTGTGACCATCGCCAAAGAGATTGACCTGCCCGAGTCCTTCGAGAATATGGGCGCCCAACTGATTAAGGAAGCCGCTTCCAAGACCAACGAAGTGGCCGGCGATGGCACCACCACCGCCACCCTCTTGGCCCAGGTCATGGTCCAAGAGGGCATCAAGAATGTGGTCGCCGGCGCTGACCCCATGGCCATCAAACGGGGCATCGACAAGAGTGTGGCCACCATTGTGGCGGAGTTGAGCAAGCTTTCCAATACCATCGAAGGCCGGGACCAGATGGCCCAGGTGGCCTCGGTTTCCGCCAACAACACGGAGATTGGCGATATGCTGGCCGACGTGTTGGAACAAGTTGGCGCCGAGGGCGTTGTCACCATCGAAGAAAGCAAGGGCGTCGAGTCCTCCACCGAGTTTGTGGAGGGTATGAACTTCGACCGCGGCTACATCAGCCCCTACTTCGTCACCAACCCCGAACGCATGGAATCCATCATCGAAGACCCCTATGTGCTGATAACCGACAAGAAGATCTCCGCCGCCGCCGAGTTAGTTCCCCTATTGGAACAGGTCCTGCAAATCACCAAGAACCTGGTAGTCATCGGCGAGGACATCGACAGCGAGGCGCTGGCCATATTGGTGGTTAACCGGCTGCGGGGCACCCTCAACTGCCTGGCGCTGAAGGCCCCCGGCTTTGGCGACCGCCGCAAGGCCATGTTAGAAGACATCGCCGTGCTCACCGGTGGCCAGGTAATCTCCGAAGAGACCGGCCGCCGTCTGGACCAGGCAACGGTCGCCGACCTTGGCCAGGCCCGCCGGATCGAGTCCACCAAGGACCGCACCACCATCATCGAGGGCAAGGGATCATCGGACGACATCAAGGGGCGCATCGACCAAATCAGGGTCCAGATCGAAGAAACGACCTCCGAATACGACAAAGAAAAGCTTCAGGAGCGGCTGGCCAAGCTGTCCGGCGGAGTCGCCGTGCTGAAGGTCGGCGCGCCCACCGAACCGGAGCTCAAGGAGCGTAAGGCCAAGGTTGAAGACGCCCTGTCGGCCACCAGAGCCGCCATCGAAGAGGGTGTACTGCCCGGTGGCGGGGTTGCCTATGTCCGGGCCATCTCAGCCCTGGATGGACTGACCCTGCCGGACAACGAAAACGTGGGCAAGACAATACTGAAGAAGGCGCTGGAGATGCCCATCCGGCTCATCGCCAGCAACTCGGGCCACGAAGCTGCGGTTGTGCTGGAAGAGGTCCGCAACAATACCACCACCAACTTCGGCTACGACGCCGCTGCCAACGATTACGGCGACATGGTGGCAAAGGGCATCATCGACCCGACCAAGGTCACCCGTGCCGCCCTGGAGAATGCCGCCAGCGTGGCCTCGATGATTTTGACCGCCCAGACCCTGATCTCCGAGGAACACGAAGAGGAACACGACGATCACGGCCACGTCCACTAGGCCGCAAAGAGCCCCTATAGCAACAAAAAGGGTCCGCCTAACGCGGACCCTTTCGTTTTCCTGAAACCCCGAAAACTAGGCGTACCGCAGCAGAACCTCGGCCAATTCCTGGGGACGCTGAGCCATCACCTGATGACAAGAGTCTATCTGAACTGTTTCCACGCCCTCGAAGCGCTCGGCGATTCTGAGTTGGGCATCCGGCGGGATTAGTTTGTCCTGGGTCAGCACGATGTAGGTCACCGGGCAGGGCAGCGTCCAGTCATCCATCAGCAAACGCGACTTGAGTACTCTGGTCGGAAGCGGGCCAAAGAACCCCAATAGTTGCACCACTTCCATCGAGTCCATGCCGTTGCACAAAATCCCGTTGATAGCGGGCCGGGGTACCTTCAATTCCTGACGGGACAGTGAACTGAGGGTGGAGAACAGGCTGAACATGGCCCGCGTCCGGGTAGAGCAGGCGCTGAGCAACGGCCGCTGGGGCGCCGGCACTATCCCCGCCACCAGCACCACCCGTTTCGGCGGGACAGGCATCTCTTTGGCCGCTTGGACCACCATGCTCCCGGCAAATCCGTGGCCCACGAGCACCAAGTCCTTCAGCTGTTCCCTCTCCACCGCCCGGGTGATGGCCTGGACGCACTCTTCCAACCGCACCGCGGCGGTGTCCCCGTCAGCGTCCGCTCCGTGACCGGGGAGGTCGAGAGGATGCACCCGGTTGGCCCGGCGGTGTTTGTGCAATGTGGGCGGGTGCTCCTCCGGGGCGGTTAGGTGTCCCCAGACATGGCCCCAACTCCATGCGCCCTGTCCCACGCCGTGCACGAGTAAATAGTCGGTCATCCAGCTTCCCTATACGTATCTATCAATCTGGCAACCTTGATTCCTTCGACGTATCGTTGCAACACGGGGGCTCTGAGGCCATAGCTAACCGCAGCGCGTCCAGCATCGGCCCATCCTCTTCGGGCAACACGGTGCGCGGGTCCAGCAAGACCCGGTCCTCTTCGATGCGGGCGATTACCGGGGGGCTGCTCTCCCGAAGCCGCCCCATGACCTCTTCAGGCCCGGTGCTTTGGCAGTCTACCGATAACACCCATGACGGCAGGGTCTCGCCGGGCAGGCTACCGCCGCCAACGGCAGAACGGCTCTCTTCCACCGATGAGGGACACTCCAAACCCGACTGCCAAGACTGGGCTCTCGTCTTGAGGTCGGCCTCCGGGGTAGAAATCATGCGCCAAACTGGGATCTCCCGCTCAGCTTCGCCCCGCAGGTAATGGAGCAACGTGGCGGTTAGGCTGGCCAGACTCAGTTTGTCGATGCGCACGGCCCTAGCCAGCGGGTGCCGGCTCAATCGTTCCACCAGTTCTTTTTTTCCGACCACGATGCCCGCCTGGGGGCCGCCCAACAGCTTGTCTCCTGAGAAGAACACCAGACCGGCGCCGTCCTTGATGCTCTCTTGGGGCGTCGGCTCGTGGGCCATGCCGTATTTCTCGGTCAATAGCAGACTCCCGCTGCCCACGTCGTGAAGCACCGGGATGCCGCGCCGCTCTCCAACCTCCACTAGGTCCGAAGTCGCCACGGACGCGGTGAACCCCTCCACCCGGAAGTTACTGGCGTGGACCTTCAGAAAAGCAGCGGTGTTCTCGGTCACCGCCTCGTCATAGTCGCGGACGTAGGTGCGGTTGGTCGTGCCCACATCCACCAGGGTCCCGCCGCTCTGCCGCAGTACGTCGGGGACTCGAAATCCGCCGCCGATCTCCACAGCCTCGGACCGGGAGACAACCACTTCTCTGCCGGTGGCCAGCGCCGAAAGGCCCAAAAGCATGGCCGAGGCGTTATTGTTGACCGCCAAGGACGCCTCGGCCCCGGTAATCTGGCACAACAGCGATTGTAAGTGCGCCTGGCGGGAGCCCCGGCGCCCGGTGGACAGGTCCAGTTCCAGGTTGGAATACCCCTGGGCCGCCTGGTTGGCGGCCTCGATTGCAGCCCGGCTCAGGGGAGCGCGTCCCAGGTTGGTGTGAATCACCACCCCTGTGGCGTTGATTACGTGCCGGGGCTCGGCTCGCATTGTGTCTTCTATCCGCCGGCAGACCGATTTGGCAACGTGACCGGCGTCGGGCGAATCGCCGCCCTGTCTGATTTGCTCCCGCGCCGCTTCCAGGGCCTCCCTGACCAGGTCGACAACCCAGTCACGGTCAAAAGACTGGGTGGCGGCGGCCACATCCTGAATTGCCAGGACACTGTCAACACTGGGGAGGTTGCGAAATTGCATCTGCCTGGTCCGAACCAATTCGAAATTTTGGGGACGGCGTATCTGATCGTAGACCGGCCTATATTCTAGCATGAGGGCCAGTCGATCCCCTGCCGATTCCCTGTCGATGCGATGAAATCGTGCCCCACCTTGCCCGTCCGGCCGCCCAGATATTGGGGGCCGACTCTGGAATTTGGCGGTCCGCCGGTATAGAATGGATTCCAGCAAGTCGCGGGCTGCATGACCGGCGAAGATCTAGCAAGAATGAAACCGAAACTGGTCGCAATATTCGTTGTGGGCCTCCTGTCCCTATCCGTCGTTGCCACCGCAGTGGCCGCCATCGGCCAGGCTGTGTCGGAAGAACCCGGCGCGTCCAGCATCGCCCTGGGCAGCTACACCAATGAGATTGGCGACACCAAAGGCGACAATCGTCTCGTCAGCTCTTTCAAACTGGTCTGCCCCTTCCACTAGCCTCAACCCCACCCTTTATTCCTAACTGTCCGGTTACCAGGCCTCAGATTCTGCTGCCCAGTTGACCTCGTGCCAGCTCCGAGCCCGGTGGCATGATGCAGACCCAGGCGGTGCTGGGCGGTGCTGGATGGGAGAGTCTCTTTCCAGGGGTAGTGCGGGCCGGACCCCTGCAGGTAAGGGCCTTGCAGTCTAGGCCTGGATGATTCAGGGGCAAATCAGACTCGCCAGCACGGACGATTGCCGACGGGGGCGCGGTAAAATTCTCAGGCGATACCACCGTATCGCCCGGTCCATATCCGTTGCCGCCGGCAGATCATTTGTTCATGGCGCAAATCACCCACACCTCGCCCCACGCCAACCTGCTGGTCAAAGACCAGTCGGGGCAGGCCAACTGTTTCAACTGCGTGATTGAGACCTACCAGACACAGGCGTACAACCTGGCCCGACGGATGCTGGACGATTGGGCCTTGGCGGAGGACGCGGTACAGGAGAGCTTCGTCTCGGCCTACCGCGCTTTCAACCGGTTCCGCGGCGAAAACCTCACCGCCTGGGTGTTAAGGATTGTCTCCAACACCTGCCGGGACATGCTGCGGGCCCGCAAGGCCCGGCCAACTGTTTCGCTGGACCCTCTACCCACCGGCGACGAGCCGCAGGGCCCAAGCGCAGTGGACATCCCGTCCCGTGAGCCATCTCTCGAGGACCGGGCCGAGCAGTCGGAACTCAGGGAAACTATCCAGACCGGACTGGACACCCTTTAAGAGGACCAGCGTTTGGCGGTGTTGCTGGTGGACGTGCACGGCCTGAGCTATGAGGATGCAGCCGAGTCGATGAGCTGCTCGCTGGGCACCGTAAAGTCTCGGGTCAGCCGGGGGCGGGACTACCTGCGGCGGCAGACCGGGGAACCTTTACCCTCCCGTTTCCGTCAAGAAGAGTAGATAGCTATGTGGCTACTGAGATCAACACATAAGCATATCGGCCAGGACACGCTCAGCGAGTACCTGGACGGACGGCTGCAGGGCAGAGACCTGGATCGGGTCGGACAGCGGCTGGAGGAATGTGACGCCTGCCGGAAGGACCTGGAGGAGTTGCAGGCCACGGTGGCCATGGTGCGGCAGTTACCCATGGAGACGCCCCGCCGCAGCTTCGTGATGAGCGCCCCACCAGCGGAACCGGTACGGGTCCGGCCGGCCCTGGCCCTTCGTGCGCCCAACTGGGTCTACGTCGTGGCCGCGTCCGTCGCCGCCCTGGCCCTGGCGATAACCGTGGTGGACGCCACCGGCGGGCTATCGTCCGACCCCCTCCGCCGGGACGTAGAAACAACCGCCCTGGCTTCCGCCCCTGCTCCGGAGGAGACCGGCGTGTCTGGGCCCCCTTCCGGGCCCGGACCTGCAGGTGAAACGGCTGCCGAGGCCGAGGTCGACGCCAGGTTCGGGACCGGCTCAGCGCCTGCCGCGGCCACCGCCGACCAAACGGTCCAAGAACAACAAGCTGTTACCCCAGCAGCGGCCACTGGGACTGCGGCGCCTCCTCTGATTACCCCTCTTCCGGAGGCCGGAGGCGCAGACGGGGACGCTTCCTCTGTCGAGAACCAAACAGCCATAGCGCTGACCGCGGAAGCACCTACACAAGTCTTGGAACCGACCGAACCGCAGTTGGTTGACGAAGATGGCGGCGGCACTTCGGTATGGTGGCGAGTATCAGAAGCCGCCGCCGGGCTTTTATTGGCGGCTTTTTTGGCTGGATTGGGCCTCCGCTGGCGCGCCAGCCGGCGGGACTCGGCTTAATTGCCGTTGCCCGGGGGAACCCCGTGACCGCTTATCCACCAATTTCTGGGTCCCGGGAACTATTTCCCCCGCCCCTCCGTCATAAACCATGGAAGCAGCGCCGTTGGGCGGATACCTAAAATTTCCCACCAGTAAATCTAGGAGAGATAAACATCATGGTCCCAGCAATTATTCAAAGCAAGAAGACGCTAATCATCCTGGCGGCGGCCCTGGCCATGTTATTGGCGGTGGCCTGTGGCTCGGACAGCGACGGCAACGGCGGCTCCGGGACAGCGGGCGGCGTTTCGGCAGCCGACCTATCCAACCTTATCGGGAGTCCTGAAGCGGTTGCCCGGCTGCTCGATTCGGGTTCCAGGACCGGCTCCGGCATCTGGGTCAACGGCACCGGCAAGGCAAGCGGTGTGCCGGACCTTGGCGTAATTAGCTTGGGCGTGGAATCCCTGGCCGACACGGCTGCCGAAGCCCGCGGACAGGCCGCTGTCGCCATCGACCGGACCATCTCGGTCCTCAGGAACAGCGACATCGAGGACCGGGACATCCAGACCAGTCACTTCAACATCAGCCCCCGCTACAACACCCAGGAAATAACCAAGTGCGTGGACCGCCCCACAGAGGAGGGCCCAACTTCCGGAGAGCCCTCCACCGCTCCCTCTTTAGGCGTCCCGCCGCCGATTGCCCCGACTCCCGTCGTGGAGATGGTGGTAATCCAAGAATCCAAGAGCAGCGAATGCAGGGTGGATTTCCAGCGGATACTCATCGGATATCAGGTGACTAACACCCTGACGGTCAAGGTCCGTGACCTAGACGACATGGGCGGCATCATCGACGGTGTGACCGAAGCCGCCGGGGACCTGATCCGCATCAACCGCGTCAACTTCACCATCGAGGACACAAAACCCCTCCAGACCCAGGCGAGGGAAGAGGCCATCGCCGACCTGCTGGCCAAAGCCAACGCCATGGCCCGACTGGCGGGGGTTGAACTGGGTAAGCTGGTCTTTCTGACGGAGACCGGCGGCGGTGTCCCGGCGCCATTCGGCAGAGCTGAGGCCGCGCCTGCCTTCGGGTTCGCCGTCGACCAGTCCACAAGCATCTTGGCCGGAGAATTGAACGTGAGCGTGCAGGGAGTCTTTGACATTGGCCCTTCGGGCAATTAGAGGCACCGGCAATCCCACGGCACCAGGGCGGGGTCTTTTCGGACCCCGCCCGGATTTATGCCGCTGACTCCCGGTTAGCCCGAGCCGCTCTCACTTGCGGGGCAATTCCATGGTTGTTAGAATTTTATTGCCCATAACCCCAAAGTAATTCCCGCGGGAGCCACATGGTCTTAAGCGACCGGACTATCAAAGAAGAACTGGACAAAGGGCGCATCGTAATCTCGCCCCTGAATCCCGAAGACATCCAGCCGGCCAGCGTCGACCTTCATTTGGACCGTAAACTCCTGGTTTTCGCCAATTCCCGCCGCCCCTATATCGATGTCAAAGAGGCCCTTGAAGACCTGACCCAGATGGTCGAGATCGAGGACGACAGCCCATTCATCCTCCATCCCGGCGAGTTCGTCCTCGGCAGCACGTTGGAAAACATCGAACTGCCCGATGACTTGGTGGCCCGCCTGGAAGGCAAGAGCAGCTTGGGGCGCATCGGCCTGGTGATTCACTCCACCGCCGGTTTTGTGGACCCCGGCTGGAAGGGGCACCTGACGCTTGAGCTTAGCAACCTGGCCCGGCTGCCCATCACCCTCTACCACGGCATGAAGATCGGGCAAATCTCTTACCTGCGTCTCAGTACCCCAGCCGACCGTCTCTATGGGTCCGAATCCCTGGGTAGCAAGTACCAGGGCCAGACCGCTCCAACCGCCAGCCGGTTTTATCAGGACTTCTCCCGGCAGGACTCCTCCCGGCGAGACTCCAACCCGGCGTCTTAGCCCAGGCCATGAACCACATGAAGAGGGCCGTTGAACTGGCCCATCAGGTTATGGGATCCACCAGCCCCAATCCCGCCGTGGGCGCAGTGCTGGTCAAGGACGGGGCCGAGATTGGAACCGGCGCCACTCAACCACCCGGCCAAGACCATGCCGAGATAATCGCCTTGAGACAAGGCTCGGACCAGGCCCGGGGCGCCACCCTCTATACCACCTTGGAACCCTGCTGTACCTGGGGCCGCACCCCGCCCTGCACCAAAGCCATCATCCAAGCGGGCATCGCAGAGGTCCATTTCGCGGTGGTCGACCCCAACCCCGACGTATCCGGAAAGGGGCGGAACGAACTGGCCGCCGCGGGCATCCAGGTGGTGGAGGAAGAGGCTGAAGGGGCCCACGAGCTATACGAGGCTTTCGCCAAGCACATCGCCACCGGCACGCCCTTCGTCACCACCAAATTCGCCATGACTCTGGACGGCAAGATTGCCACCCATACCGGCGACTCCAAGTGGGTCACGGGACCCGAGGCAAGGGGATTCGTGCAGCAGCTGCGCCGTGTCTGCGACGCCATATTGGTGGGCGTAACCACGGCGTTGACCGACGACCCCTACCTGACCGCCCGAGATGACGACGGCAATCCCTTGGAACGCCAGCCGCTGCGGGTCGTGCTGGACAGCACCTGCCACACCCCGGTTGGGGCCATCATGTTCCGCCAGCCGGGCTCCACTCTCATCGCCACCACCCGCGCCGCCCCAGACTCGCGGGTCGAGGCCCTGGAGCAGGCGGGGGCCGAAGTGGTCGTGCTGCCCGCCGGGGACGACAGCCGGGTCGACCTGCCTTCATTGCTATTTCACCTGGGCTCGAAAGGCGTGGTCAACCTGCTGGTGGAGGGTGGAGGCTCGGTGCACGGGGCCTTTTTCGACAGGGGACTGGTGGACAAGGTATGCGCTTTCGTCGCCCCGGTGATGGTGGGCGGAGAAACGTCCCTGTCCCCGGTGGAGGGCCAAGGGGTGGCCGTCATGGACAACGCCTGGCGCCTGACCAACACCCGGATCGAGCAAATAGGACCGGATTGGCTCATAATAGGGTATCCCCAGAAAGAGTCCATGTAGAGATGAACGGGCCAGATATCCCATAGACGCCTGCGTTGAAGGAATATATTGTTCACGGGAATCGTAGAAGAAGTGGGTGTCGTCGCCAAGATTAGCGCCAACGCCATGACGGTCCGGGCTTCGAAGGTCATGGAAGACCTAAAGCTGGGCGACAGTATCTCCGTGAACGGGGCCTGCCTCACCGCAGTGAGCTTGAGCGGCAGCGGGTTCTCCGTGGACCTTTCGCCGGAGACTATGCGGAGGACCGCCCTGGGAGACCTGACCGAGGGACGCCCGGTGAACCTGGAACGGGCCCTCGCCGCCAGCGACAGGATGGGAGGCCACATCGTCCAGGGGCACGTGGACGGCACTGGTCGTATCATGTCTACCAAGCCGGAGGGAGACTCTGTAATCTTTCGTATCAGAGTCCCCAAACGCTTGAATCGCTATATCGTTGAAAAGGGTTTCGTTGCGGTTGACGGTATCAGCTTGACCGTGGTAAAAAGAGGTGCTTCGTCGTTCACCTTGGCTGTGATACCATACACGCTGAATAATACTAATTTGACCTCATTATCTGTTACAGACCGAGTGAACCTAGAGGCCGACATCCTAGCCAAGTATGTAGAGAGTCTTCTGGACCGCTAACCGGGGCCGGGGGACGAAGGCGCCGGAAGGACGACATCATGCCTCTGTGCAGTCTCGAGGAAGGGCTTGAAGAGCTAAAAGCAGGCAGGTTCCTCATCGTGGTGGACGATGAGAACCGGGAAAACGAAGGCGACCTGGTGATGCCCGCCGAGATGGTGACTGCGGAAGCTGTCAACTTCATCGTCACGCACGCCCGCGGGCTGCTATGTATGCCCGTCATTGGCGAGCGTCTGGACGAGCTCCAGATACCCCTGATGGTCAGCCCGAACGGCTTATCGAAGAACCAGACCGCGTTCACGGTGTCGGTGGACTACAACGTAAACACCACCACCGGCATCTCCGCCGGAGACCGCGCCGCCACCATCAAAGCCATGCTGGACCCTGCGGCCAAACCCGAGCAATTTACCCGTCCCGGCCACCT
Organism: Dehalococcoidia bacterium; assembly: GCA_965237595.1. Lineage (GTDB taxonomy): Bacteria > Chloroflexota > Dehalococcoidia > Lucifugimonadales > UBA3495 > UBA9611. The sequence continues at coordinate 291,416 of CBDEFY010000006.1, forward strand.
TTTCCCGCTGCGGTACCATCCCGGCGGCGTGCTGGCCAGAGCCGGTCACACCGAAGCCGCCGTAGACCTCTGCGAGATGGCCGGCATGTACCCGGCCGGCATCGTCTGCGAGATTATGAGCGAAGACGGCACCATGTCGCGGCTCCCCACCTTGGAGATATTCGCGGAGAATCACGGCCTAAAGATTCTGAGCATCGCCCAGATCATCGCCAGTTGCCGCCGGACCGAGCGCCTGATTGAGCGCGTTGCCGAGGCCCGCCTCCCGACCCGCTACGGCAAGTTCCAGGCCATCGCCTACAAAAGCCATGTGGACTTAGGCGAGCACATCGCCCTGACCATCGGCAAGTGGAGTCCGGACGATCCAGTCTTGGTGCGCATCCACAGCGAGTGCCTCACCGGCGATGTCTTCGGCAGCCTGCGCTGCGACTGCGGCGAGCAGATTGAACTGTCCCTCAAGAAACTGGCCGAAGCAGGCAGCGGCATCTTCCTCTACATGCGTCAGGAGGGACGGGGCATCGGCCTCCATAACAAGATTAAGGCCTACTCCCTGCAGGACGAGGGCCTGGACACCGTCGAAGCCAACGAAACCCTGGGATTCGAGCCCGACCTTCGGCACTACGGTGTGGGGGCGCAAATCCTCCGTGACCTGGGCGTGCGCAAGCTCAACCTGTTGACCAACAACCCTAAGAAAGTGGTAGGGCTTACGGGATTCGACTTGGAGATTGTGGACCGGATCCCCGTGGAAGCGGAAGTGACCGACGAGAACCGCAAGTACATGAAGACCAAGAAGGCCCGGATGGGTCATATCTTGGGCAACTGCTAGAGGCTAGTTCAAATCCTGTACGACCCGTTGTTGGGTCCTTCGACAGGCTCAGCAACTGTCTTGGATGTCAAGGCGTTTGAAGGTTTGGCTGCCACTCTCTGCCATGTTTCACCATGGAATTTAGAATGACCAAGAGCTTGCGCATACAGGCCGTCAAGGCCACTTTCTTGGGTTTGCCCATGGAGCATAGCCGTTGATAAAACTCTTTGATCACCGGATTGTACCGGGTCGCCACCAAGGCCGCCATGTAAAGGGCCGCCCTCACGTGACGGCGTCCTCCCCAAACAGTGCGCTTGCCTCGGAGCGTTCCACTGTCCCTATTGAACGGTGCTACGCCCACCAGCGCGGCGACTTGACCCCGGTTCATCGTGCCCAATTCTGGCAGATTGGCCAAAACGGTTGCCGTGAATACCGGGCCAACGCCAAGAGCGCTCCTTATGACCCTTTCTTTGGTCCGCCACATGGGACTGGAGCGGATGAAGCTGTCCAGGTCTTGGTCCAGGTCCTCCAAGCTTTTTTCCAGCCAGCGGATATGTTCTTCCACCTGAGGACGGATCCGAGCAATCACGGTCCTCCGGCGGTTCTTCTCCGCGGTAATCATCTCCACCAACTGCCGCCGGCGGCCAACCATGGCCTGCAGGTCTTGGGCGTCTGGGTCAGGAAGAAGCCTGGGCTTAGGCTCCATCGCCTGCCCAAAGTGGGCCAACACCTGGGCGTCCAAGGCGTCGGTCTTAGCCAGGGCGCCAGCAGCCCGGGCGAAGTCCCTTACGTGTCTGGGGTTGACCACCGCCACTGGAAGACCGACCGCCGCCACTGGAAGACCGACCGCCGCCAGCTCAGCGGTGAGCGACCTCCCGTGGCCTCGAGCACAACCAAGGAAGGGCTCATCCCCGTCAGCCGCTGGGCCAGAGCACCGATGCCGTTCGCATCGTTCGTGACCTGCCACACTTCACCCGTGGGCCTGGAAGCCACATCCAAGCAGCTCTTGGAAACATCGATACCTATGAACACCTGCGAATCTTCCATCCATCTACCTCCCATCACTGGTTCCCCTCATTGGTCCCCCGGCACCGGCCCAGCCTTGCTTGATACGGGCTGCCGCCCAGTCAACTGTTCGGGCTCTGGGCGGGGAGGACGTGGCGGCCTCGCTGAGCCTCGGCCTAAAAAGCCTAGGACGATTCGGCCTGCCACGTCCTGGTTTAAGATACAAGGACGAACGGTTGTATTGGCCGCTCGTTAATTCCAGTCCGTTCGTGGTGAGCCCTTCGGTACCTCAGGACAGGCTTGTCGAACCACCCCCGCGGCAGGCCCTACACCTGAATCAGCGGCACCACTTCCCGGAAGGCCTGGATGGTCTTTTCGATGTCTTCATCGGTGTGGACGGCGGAGGGGTAATATTTCTGGCCGCCCTTCAGGACGCCCCGCTCCAGAAGGCCGGTGTTGAAGCGGTTCATCATGCCGGCGTCGGCCGCCAGGGTGTCCCGGTAGTTGGCAACCGGCTGTTCGGAGAAGTAGACGTCGAATATGGCGTCTTCTCCGCAGCTCTGGACCGGCACTCCGTTCTCATTGCAGATGTCCACCAGTGCGCTGCGTATGGCCGCGCCGGTCCCGTGCATCCGTTGGTAAGTCCCCTTTTTCCGCATCTCGGCCAGAGTGGCCAGTCCGGCCGCGCAGGCCACCGGGTTGCCGTTCAGTGTGCCGATCTGGTTGATGTAGGTCTCGTCGCCGGACGCTCCCCGGTCGAAAACCGATAGGATGTCGGCCCGGCCCATGACCGCCGCCAGCGGATAGCCGCCGCCCATGATTTTGCCCACGGTGCACAGGTCCGGCGTGACACCGTAGAACTCCTGTGCCCCGCCGTAGGCCAGCCTGAAGCTGGTTACTACCTCGTCGAAGATGAGCGGGATATTGTGGCGTTTGGTCAGGTCGCGCAGTCCCTGTAGGAATCCCGGCTGGGGGGCAGTCACCCGTTGCACCGGCTCCACAATCACCGCCGCGATGTCATCGGCGTGGGCTCGGATTATAGTCTCGGTGGTTGCCAGGTCGTTGTAAGGGGCGATGAGCATCAGATCCTGGATGGCCCTGGGGATGCCGCCGCTGTTGGGCTGGGCCTGGGGATATTCGACCGAAGGGGACGGGGTTAGGCTCATCAGGGCGTAGTCGCTGGTGCCGTGGTAGCCGCCCTCGAACTTGAGTATCTTCTCTTTGCCGGTGAAGGCCCGGGCGGCGCGCATGGCCTGGAAGCAGGCATCGGTGCCGCTGGTGGTGAACCGGACCTGCTCGGCGCAGGGGACGGCGTTGACCATTTCCTCGGCCAGTTCCACCGCTTTGTCGTTGGTGGCGAAGAAGGTGCTGCCGCCCCCGACCGCTTTGATTACGGCTTCGGTGACAGCAGGATGGGCGTGGCCCAGGACCATGGGGCCGGAGCCCATGAGCCAGTCAATGTACTCGTTGCCGCTGACGTCGAAGATGCGGGAGCCTTTGCCGTGGGAGGCCAGGAAGTCCAGCTCCTTGGGGAGGGAGAGGTTTCCGCCGGTGCCGCCCGGCAGGTATTGGGCAGCTTTCTCCAATAGGCGTTGTTCTACCGGTGTCCGCTGCGCCATTTGATTCCTCCGGTTTCGCACTTAATTGGCTTGGCTCCATATGATAAGCCTCCGGGCGGCCAATGTTCAGCACGGCCGCCGGCGGAATCTAGCTTAAACGATGGGCTCAAGAAACTGCTGGTTAATCTACTGAATCGTGAACTCGTGCAACATCCCCAACGCGAAGTGGGGCGCCCCTGTTTCTTCATCGTCGACGGGGCAAAACAACAAATATTCGCCGGGAGTGAAATCAATCTCGAAGAAAGCTCGGCCGCCAGGATCTATGGCCTGGATTCCTCCCAGTGCTTCACCTGGGGGCGGGCTGGTCGTAGCCCCTTCAATAAACGCCCCCAGAGCTTCCAAGAATTCTTCGGAAGTGGTTCCGGGGTCGAGGCGCGCAATGATAAATTCGTGGAGTTGGCCCCCGGTGTTGGTGACCTCGATGATTTGGGACCCGGCGGTGATGGGCCCGGAAAGTTCGAATCCGAAGTCAACCATGCCCATGGTGATCGATGGCTCCGGTTCCTGAGCCACCGGTCCGGTGGACTCGGTCACAGTAATCGGCAATGCCATACCCAGGGCGAAGTGGGGCAATCCTTCCGCGCTGGGCAGGAAACAGATCATCATGTAGGTCCCGGCACTAAGGTCCACCGTAGTCGTGGCGCTGACTCCCGGAGCTAACACCGAGATACCACCCGTGAATTTCAATTCAGGGGGAGGGGGCGCGTCTTCATCCAATTCCTCCAACGCGGCCATAAAGCCAGCAGGGGACCAATTCACCGGCAACTTCATCAACTGCTGGTGATTGAGTTCGGCACCCGCGTTAGTCAGCGTAATCTCAGTTAATCCTGAGGGCAGGGTCGCCGGTCCGGCAAACGCGTAATCAACGGCACTGTAGGCGACTGGGTTGGGCTCCGGCGGGGAATCTCCGCAAGCCACAATTAGGCTAATCACGACCGAAAATAGCATCAATTCCAGAAGGCGTCTCATTTACATCCACTACATCCACCTTTTTCCAGAGTTTGGGATCCAAAGGTCTACGTCAGTATGTTCGAATTTTCATCTAGCTGGGAGACTCCGATCGGGCCTTGTTCATAACATCCACCAGTTCTTGGACGCTGTCGGCGGAACTCTTGAGCGCGGCCTGCTCCTCGGGGGTCAGCTTGATCTCCATGATTTGTTCCATGCCGCTGGCGCCCAGCTTTACCGGAACGCCGACGCAGAGGCCGTTGATGCCGAACTCGCCTTCCAGGTAGGTGCAGGCCGGAAGTATGCGCTTCTTGTCCAGCAGCACCGCCTCCACCATCTGGGTGATGGCGGCGGACGGGGCGTAGTAAGCGCTGCCTTCTTTGAGCAGTTCGACGATCTCGCCCCCGCCCTGCCGGGTGCGCCGCACTAGTTGGTCGACCTTCTCTTCGGCCATCAGTTCGCTGATGGGGATGCCGGCCACGTTGGTGAAACGGACCAGCGGCACCATGTCGTCGCCGTGGCCGCCCAGCACAAAGGCCTGGACGTCTTCCACCGAAACATTGAGCTCTTCGGCGATGAAGGTTCGGAAACGGGCGGTGTCCAGCACGCCGGCCATGCCGAAGACCCGGTTCCTGGGGAAACCGCTGGCCTCGAACACATTCTGCACCATGGCGTCCAAGGGATTGGTCACCGGGATGATGATGCAGTCGGGGGAGTGCTTGACCACCTGCTCCGTTACCGACGAGGTGATACGCATGTTGGTCAACAGCAGGTCGTCGCGGCTCATCCCGGGGCGGCGGGCGATGCCGGCAGTGATGACCACGACGTCGGAACCGGCCGTTTCTTCGTAGCCGTTGCTGCCGGTGATTTTGGCGTCGGTGCCCGTGACCGGGCCCGACTCCAGCATGTCCAGGGACTTTCCCTGGGGCAGGTCTTCGACCACGTCCACCAACACCACGTCGGTGTAGCCCAACTGGTGGATCCTCTGTGCGGTGGTGGCGCCCACGTTGCCCGCGCCGACAACCGTTACCTTGCTTCGCATGGGGTTATTGCTCCTCTGTATGAAAACTTGCTTGGCGGGAGAAATCCCCCCAACCCCCCCCTTTACGAAGGGAACTATATACATGAGTGATCTAACTAGGTGCAGAGACATACGGGCTGACCATCGACGCTCCCTGAGCGATAAGCCGGGCAGTAGGACTGGATTATGTCGCCGCGCATCCCGAAGTAGTCATATTCATAGTAAGCATGGACACCGAGCCTCACCGAACACTTGGGGCAGCTTTTGTAGGCGTCATTACGGACATAGCGTGAGAAGCGAAGTCTGTCGCCACATTGTGGGCACATGGTTAACCCTCACTGCCTATTCAGAGATTCCCGCTGTTCACCCAGGTTGCGAACTCAGTCATGTTAAAGACGTGTCTAAAATTGCCATGCCCCACTTGGGTGCGTATCCACCGCTCGGCACCGGCCTTATAGCCGCCACCATCCAAGACAACAATGGTGGGGCACTCGTACTGAATCTGAATGTTCAAGACAAGGTACGGGTACTTCATCATCGACGGAACCGCCGCTTTGCTGCCACTTCGATTCGATGATCAGATTGTCTGGCCAGTGGTCGGGATGGTAGCAGATGAAGTCGCAGAATTGGCGAGTCCCGTAGATGCTTTGGCCGACGTGGAATTTGCGGGTGTAGATGGGCTGGCTGAGGATATGCGCCGGTGTGAAGCGGTTACGTTGAACGAACTGATAGCCTCGGTCGTCCAACCGCGACATGATAAACCGCTCCAAGACGGTCCCCGTGTAGTTTGCCTGTTGTAGGTCAGTCTGCCGTTACAGTTCATCAGCAGGGACAGGAAAGCGGCACCGTTTTCTTCGGCGCGATGATTATACCGCAACGAGAATTCGCCCAGATACCTTTGCAAGTGCTTCTTGCTCACTTGGTGGTAGATGCCAAAGATACCACGCTTGAATATGGAGAAGAAACCCTCAACTGTGTTGGTGTTATCAGATCGCGTCCACGATCGCATTCAGAGTGGCGCTGGGGCGCATGGCTTGGGCGGCCAGCTGGTTATTGGGATGGTAATAACCACCGATATCCACCGGCTGTCCCTGAGCGTCGTTCAGCTCCTGAACGATCCTCTCTTCGTTGGCGGCCAACTGCTGGGCCACCTCGGTAAAGCGGGCTTGCAGCTCTGTATCTTGAGTCTGCTTGGCCAGCATTTCCGCCCAGTACAGAGCGAGGTAGAAATGACTTCCTCGGGTGTCCAGTTCGTTCACCCGGCGCGATGGCGCCCGGCTGTTTTCCAAATGCTCCCCAATCGCTTGGTCTAGGGTCTCAGCTAAGAGCTTCGCTTTGTCGTTCTTAAACACCTCACCGAAATGCTCGAAGGAAGCAACGAGGGCACAGAATTCACCCAGAGAGTCCCACCGCAGATGGCCCTCCTCAAGGAACTGCTGTACGTGCCGGGGGGCCGACCCACCAGCGCCTGTCTCGAATAGCCCACCACCGTCAAGCAGGGGGACGATAGAAAGCATCTTGGCACTGGTGCCCAATTCCAGGATCGGGAAGAGATCAGTCAAATAATCACGCAGCACGTTACCAGTCACGGAAATCGTATCCTGGCCAGCTCGGCTGCGCGCCATCGTGAACTCCATCGCTTCGATGGGTGACATGGTGCGAATGTCCAACCCGGCCGTGTCGTGGGTGGGCAGATATTTGTCCACCTTCTTGATCAGTTCAGCGTCGTGAGCCCGGTTCGGATTCAACCAAATGATGGACGGCGAACCGGTGGCTCTAGCCCGATTGACCCCAAGTTTGACCCAGTCCTGGACCGCCGCGTCTTTGGTCTGGCACATCCGGAATATATCGCCTTCCTCAACGCTTTGTTCCATCAGAGTCGTGCCCGATGCGTCCACGACCCGAATCGCCCCGTTGCCTGGAGCTTTAAAGGTCTTGTCGTGTGACCCATACTCTTCGGCCTGTTGGGCCATCAGCCCCACATTGGCGACACTGCCGATGGTAGACGGATCAAAAGCCCCATGCTTCTGGCAATTTTCGATGATTGCCTGATATAAAGTCGCATAAGAGCGGTCAGGGATCATCGCGATCGTGTCGTGCAACTCGTTATCGGGACCCCACGTGCGGCCGCCATCGCGGACAATCACGGGCATGGTGGCGTCAATGATCACATCGCTCGGTACATGCAGACTGGTGATACCCCGGCTGGAGTTCACCATCATGAGATCTGGGCGGGCACTATAGACCGCCTGGATATCTGCCTCGATCTCCGTTCGTTTGGCCTCGGGCAGAGATTGAATCTTGGCGTAGAGTTCAGCCACTCCATTGTCGGGGTTCACCCCGAGCTCACCCAGCACGGCCGCGTGTTTGGTCAACACGTCCTGGTAGTAAACCGACACACAATGGCCGAAAATCATCGGATCGGACACGCGCATCATGGTCGACTTCAAATGCAAACCAAGCAACACGCCATCAGCTTTGGCCTTTTCCATCTCGTCGGCGTAAAACTGGCGCAGCGCCCTCACGTTCATCACGGTGCAATCTATGATCTCATCAGCCCGCAAGGGGACATCGGCTTTGAGTACGGTCACACTACCATCGCCGGCCACAAACTCGATTGCAGCCGATCCCGCTGCCGCGACTGTCACGGCCTGTTCACTACCGTAGAAATCACCACTGGTCATGTGGGCAACGCGGGTTTTGGAGACTTCCGGCCAGTCCTGCATCATCCGATGGGGATTGCGTTTGCCGTGCTCTTTGACCGAGGTGGACGACCGGCGATCGGAGTTCCCTTCCCGCAGAACCGGGTTGACCGCACTACCCAACACCCTGGAAAAGCGCCCATGCAGTTCGCGTTCTTTGTCGGTTGCAGGCTCATCGGGGTAGTCGGGAATATCATATCCCTTATCCTGTAATTCCTTGATCGCGCTTTTTAACTGGGGAATAGAGGCACTGATATTGGGCAGCTTGACAATGTTCGCCGCCGGGTCCAAGCACAGCTCGCCAGACATGGTCAGGTAATTGGGGATTTTTTGCTCATCTGTCAGATTGTTCGGGAAATTGGCGACAATGCGGCCGGTCAACGAGATATCCCAGGCCTCCAGTTCAATACCGGACCCCTTGGTAAAGGCCCGGAGAATCGGCAGCAACGAGTGCGTGGCCAGGGCCGGAGCCTCGTCAACTTTGGTATAGATAATCTGGGACGCTTCTGGCATATTCTTCTCCTTAATATATAAGTTTTACGGGCTGCTACGAGTTGCCAAGAGATGTTTAACTATGGTCCCGGCCATATGAATCAATGCCGATTATAAGGCAGCTAAATTGACATTGCCTAGTCCTGCATCTAAGCCTGACTGGGAACTCTTACATTGCTGGAACTTCACACTAACGAATTGGAAGAAATCGAGCGGACAATAGCTGCCAGTGGATGGGCTGTTTTTTTGATCAAGGAATCAGAGATTCTCGAAGCCGATAACAACATCAGGAAAATCGATAATTTGATGGTTGAAGAATGTCAGCTCCCGTCGTTGGATCGCCAGACTAGTAGCTGATTCGGAGACCGGCCCAAACCCAAATTACTCCGGCTCAATAACACGGCCCGGGCCGGTCTGGTTCACATTACTCAGGCCGATGGAGAAGATCCAGTTGCGGACGATGTCGAGATGGCGGTCAGTGCGACTGACGGCAACCGGTGGGTTGGTAATCATCGTGATTATCTACGGCCTGATTTCGTTCCTGTTCGCCCAGGGAGTCACCAAGGCTGACCGGGACCCCCAGGAAGACCATCCCTCCAATTACGGCCTGGTGTTTGAAGACGTGGAGTTTCCGTCCCGGCGCGGCGACATCATGCTGAGCGGTTGGTATCTGCCGGGAGAGGCTTCAAGCCCCCATCTGATTTTCGTCCACGGCATCGGCAGTGTCCGCTCCGGGGACAATGCAGTGGAGTTGGCGGCTCGCCTGGTGGAACAGGGGTACAACGCATTGATGTTCGACCTGCGGGGCCACGGTTCGTCCCAGGGCGACAAGGTCTCTGGCGGTTATTTCGAGCGGTGGGACGTCTTGGGCGCTTTCGACTATCTGTTGGAACGGGGCGTTGACCCCGGCCGCACCGGTCAAATCGGTTTAATCGGGTTCTCCATGGGGGCGGCGACGTCAATCCTGGCGGCGGCTGAGGAGCCAGGGATCACCGCCTTGGTGGCGGACAGTCCCTACGCCGAAGCCTCGGACCTGATCGCCCGGGAATCGGCCCGGAAGACACCCTTTCCCCGGTGGCTGATTCCGATATTCATCCCCTCCGCCAAGCTGATGGCCAAGGGTATCTACGGGATAGACATCGGAGAGCTTGTGCCGGAGCGGGCTGTTGCTCTTTTGAGGTATCCCATCTTGGTGATTCACGGCACGGGGGACCAGCGGATCCCCTGGGAACAAGGTCAGCGGGTTGCCAGGGCGGCGGAAGAGGGCAGCTTCCTTTGGCTGGCGCCCGATGTGGACCACGTAGACGCCTTTCTGACCTACCCGGACGAATATGTGGACCGGGTGGTGGAGTATTTCGGCTCCCGGTTCAGGTAGGGCCGCAGCTCTCAGCTGTCAGCAATCAGCTATTTAACCGGGCCGGAGGCGGTAATGCCGGTCCAGTTCTGAGGCATACCTGCGCCCCAGAGTGTTCCTATTTTCATCCAACCATCGGCTCAAACTCGCCTGCCCGGCGGGTGGGTCGCCGGAAACCAGAAGCCCCGCCATCAATCCGTCAATCTCGGCTCGGGTCAGCACCACATCCCTGACCACGTAACCGGCCATCCGGGAAAGGAAAAGCGCCAGACTAGCTGGAAGGTGGGCAATCTTCGCCTTGCTCCCGACACTTCCCGCAATGAGCCGGATTAGTTGCTCGTAGGTATACACTTCGGGGCCAACGCAATCCTGGATAGTGTTTTCGCCTCGTCCAGCGGCGGCGACCGCCGCTTCGGCTACATCCTCGACGTGCACCGGCTGGACGGAATAATCCCCCTTGCCGGGGACCGCGAATAAAGGAAATTTCCTCAGGAACCAGGCGATATTGTTAATCAGGACGTCTTCGGCCCCGAATATCAACGTGGGCCGGATGATGTTGTAGGCCAAACCTGAGCTGATGATGGCCTCTTCCACCAACGCCTTGCCTTTGAAGTAAGCGAGCGGCGAATCAGGAGAGGGATTCGTGATGCTTATGTGAACAATCCGCTGGACCCCTGCTTGAATCGCCGCGTTAACTAATATCCTGGTGTTCTCGACCGCTGCCTCGAAGGTCACAGCCCCACGGGGAAAGCGGATCCAGTAAGTGTTGTACAGCGTGGTTGCCCCACTGAGGATTTGAGCCAACCCATCGGGGTCATCGAAGTCCAACGGGTACGCCTTTACTTGGTCCCCGAAGGGGCTCGCGCGTCCGGGATGGCCGGTTATGGTGCGGACCTCGTGCCCAGTGGACAGCAGTTTCCGGGCAATGTATTTTCCCGTGTACCCGAAGGCGCCGGTGACAACGTTCAGGTCAGAATTGGCCAATGCGAACTCTCTGTTCCGGCCCCTATTCCGCCAACTGCACGGCCAGGTCCTCAGGCGTGGTCACCGGCAGTTGGCAGGCGTAGTTCTGGCAGACGTAGGCCGTGGGCTGGCCGTCGATCATGCCGCGGCCCTCCAGCAGGGGCAGGCCGTGGTCCCCGGCGGTATCGGGGTTTTGGGCGTCGTCGGCGCCCACCAAGACCTTGTTCGGATGGAACCCGGCGTAGACCGTTTTCAACAGCGCGGCGGTGGCCGGGTCGTCGCGGGGGCCGATGATGACAACCTCTTTGGGCGAGGACACGTAGAAGTCCAAGGCCGCCAGCCAATGCCCGGTGCCGGCCGGGGCACGGCCCATCAACTCGTGCAGGGTGCGCAGCGGGGTGGCGGCTTTCAGCCGGTACTCTTCGTGGCCGGTGATAACCGCCAGCTTGAGGAGCAGGTCAGTGGCCACCGAGCCGCCGCAGGGCTGGGCGTTGTCCAAAACGTCCCTGGGCCGGACCACCAACCGGTCATGTTCGGCGCTGGTGTCGTAGAAGCCGCCAATTTCGTCGTCCCAGAACAGCTCGATCATACGGTCAGCCAAGCTGGTTGATTCAGTGAGCCACTTCCGGTCGAAGGTCGCCTCGTAGAGAGCCAGGAGACCGTCGGCCACGAAGGAGTAGTCTTCCAGGTAGCCGGGTAGCTTGGCCTGACCCTTGCGGTAGGTGCGCAGTAGGCCGCCGTCGACGCGCATGGTTCCCAGCAAAAAGCTGGCGTTCTTGATTGCGGCGTCCAGGTAGTCCTGGCGGTCCAGTGCGGCGCCGGCTTCGGCGAAACCGCGGAGCATCATCCCGTTCCAGGACGCCAACACCTTGTCGTCCAGCAACGGGTGCACCCGTTTCTCCCGCTCCTCCAATAACAACCTCTTGCCCCGTTGGACGGCCTCCACCAGTCCTTCCAGAGAGAGGCCGTGCTGCTGGGCATATTCGGTAGCCTTTTGGGAGATGTTTAGAATGTTCCGGCCCTCGAAATTACCGGCCTCGGTGACCCCAAAGAACCCGTTGAAGATTGCGGCCTCTTCGGCCCCCAACACTTCCTCAATCTCGGCGGAGGTCCAGACGAAGAATTTGCCCTCCTCACCCTCGCTGTCGGCGTCGGTGGCGGAGTAGAAGCCACCCTCCGGGCCGGTCATCTCCCGGAGGATGTAGTCCAGGGTCTCCTCGGCGATGCGGCGGTACATGCCCCGGCCCGCGGCCAGGTGGGCGTGGAGATAGAGACGGGACAGCAGGGCATTGTCGTAGAGCATCTTTTCGAAGTGGGGCACCAGCCAGTAGGCATCGGTGGAATAGCGGGCGAAGCCGCCGGCTATCTGGTCGTAGATGCCTCCTCGGGCCATCTTTTCCAGGGTCAGGTCCACCATCTCCAATGCCCGGTCGTTATAGCCGTGGTGGTAATAACGGAGCAGGACCTCCAGGTTCATGGCCTGGGGAAACTTGGGCGCGGTGCCGGTGCCGCCGTTCTGGTAGTCGAAGTTGGTGGCCAGCACCGAATACGCCCGATGGAGGATTTCCACCGTCAGCGGCGAGTCGGCCTTGGGCATCTGGCCGGTCCGGCCCATCTGGGCGGTGAGCTGCGAAGTGACCCGGTCAATCTCGTCCCGGCTGTTGTGATAAGAATTGGCCACCGACTCCAAGAGCCGGGGGAATCCAGGCATGTTGAACCGGTCCACCGGCGGGAAATAGGTGCCGCCGTAGAAGGGGCGTCCATCGGGGGTGAGAAACACGGTCATGGGCCAACCGCCGCTGCCGGTGAGCATCTGCACCGCCTCCATGTAGACGGCGTCCAAGTCGGGCCGTTCCTCCCGGTCCACCTTGATACTGATGAAGTGCTCGTTCATCAACTGGGCGGTGGCCTCATTCTCGAAGGACTCCCCCTCCATGACGTGGCACCAGTGGCAGGCGGAGTAGCCGATGCTGAGCAGGATGGGCTTGTCTTCGTCCTTGGCCCGTTGCAGCGCCTCCTCGCCCCACGGGTACCAGTCCACGGGGTTATCGGCGTGCTGCAGAAGATAGGGGCTGGTCTCGTTAATCAGCCGATTGGGCATGAGGCACCTTTATGAAAATCCGCGTATGGCGGAGAAGATTCTGACGCCTATTGTCAGTTAATATGCTAAAGAAATCCAGGGCCTTGACTTGCTGTGCTTGTTATGTTGCCAATAGGCATACAACGTGCTAATTTTTAGACAGTGAAATATTTCGCCTGGAGCGCCGATAAAAACGAATCTCTGAAGAGGGAACGAAGAGTCTCGTTCGAAGACGTAATTTCCCATATCGAGCGTGGTAATTTGATCGACATCCTGGAACACCCCAATCAGCGGCGTTATCCAGGCCAGCGTATATTTGTGGTAGGTATTGGCGGCTACGCGTACTTGGTTCCATTTGCAGAGAGTGAAACCGAGGTTTTCTTGAAAACGATTATTCCCAGTCGCAAGGCAACTGATACGTACCTGAGGTAGAGGGAAGATTATGGTTAGGCTGGATGGAGAAGAAAAGGAATTGCTGGAGTCCTTCGACCGGGATGAGTGGAATCCGGTAAACGAAAAGGAATCAGAGGCGGAGCGGTACCGCGAGTACGCTCGAGCCACGTTCAAAAAGGACATGCGGGTCAATATCCGCATCTCAAAAAAAGACCTGGAGGCGCTACAAACTCGTGCCTTGGAAGAGGGGATTCCTTACCAGACCTTGATTGGAAGTGTCCTGCACAAATACGTTGACGGCCGGCTGGTGGAGAAAGGCCGGTGAAAATTGTCGGCTGCGCCGAACGTCCGATAACCCTGGCTGAGAATGCTACGTAGCCTACCCCTTCGGCACCTCTGCTTCCTCGCCCAGGTGGGCCAAGAAGCTGTCCAGGGGCATGGCGCCCAGGTCTTCGCTGTCCCGGTGGCGCACGGACACGGCCCCGGCTTCCAGTTCCCGGTCGCCCACCACCAGCATGTAGGGCACCTTTCGCAGTTGGGCGGTGCGGATCTTCTGGTTCATCCGCTCGTTCCGGGTGTCCACCTCGGCGCGGAATCCCGCAGCCTCCAGGCTGGCCAACACCGATTCGCAGTATTCGACGTGCCGGTCGGCGATGGGTATCACCACGGCCTGCACCGGGGCCAGCCACAGCGGGAACGCGCCGCCGTAATGCTCGATAAGCACGCCTAGGAACCGTTCCATAGAGCCCAGGATAGCCCGGTGGACCATGTAGGGCTGACTGCGGCCCCCCTCGGCGTCCTGATAGGTCAGGTCGAACCTTTGGGGCAGGTTGAAGTCGAACTGCACAGTGGTGCACTGCCAGGCGCGGCCTAGGGCGTCGGTGATGTTGATGTCAATCTTAGGGCCGTAGAACGCGCCGCCGCCTTCGTCGACGGTGAAAGGAAGCCTCCGTTTTTCCAGAGCACCCTGCAGCGACTGTGTGGCATGGTCCCACATCTCCGGGTCGCCCACGTATTTCTCGGGCCGTGTGGAGAGGGCGATGGAGTAGTCGGAGAACCCGAAGGCGTCCAGGAGCTCGAAGGTTAGCTCCAGGACCCCGCCTATTTCGTCTTCGACTTGGTCCGGGGTGCAGAAGATATGGGCGTCGTCCTGGGTGAAGCCCCGTACCCGCATCAATCCGTGCAAGACCCCGCTCCGTTCGTAGCGGTAAACGGTGCCCAACTCAGCGAAGCGCAAGGGCAGCTCTCGGTAACTGTGCAGCGCCGATTGATAGATTGCGATATGGAAGGGGCAGTTCATGGGCTTCAGGAAGTATTCCTGATTGTCCACTTCCACGGGGGCGTACATGCTGTCCCGGTAGAAGTCCAAGTGGCCACTGGTCTCCCACAGTTGGGCCCGGCCGATGTGGGGCGAGTAGACGATGTCGTATCCCAGCCGGTAGTGGAGGTCCTTCCAGTAGTCCTCGATGATGGACCGTATCCGGCCCCCCTTGGGGTGCCAGACGATGAGACCCGGGCCAATCTCTTCGTGGACGCTGAATAGCCCCAACTGGCGGCCCAGCGTCCGGTGGTCCCGTCGCTCGGCTTCCTCCAACCGCTCTAGGTGCTCCGTCAACTCGGCCTCGGATTCAAAGGCCGTGCCGTAGATGCGTTGGAGCATGGGGCGTTTTTCGTCGCCCCGCCAATAGGCGCCCGCCACGCTGAGCAGCTTCATGGCCGGGATGCCCGACGTGCCCTCCACATGGGGGCCCTGACACAGGTCCACAAACCCGTCGTGCCGGTAGATGGATATAATTGCGTCGTCGGGCAGACCCTCAATCAGCTCCAGCTTGTAGGGCTGGTCGGCGAACATTTTCTGAGCGTCCGCGCGGCTGAGTTCCTCGCGCTCAAAGGGGAAACCGCCGCTGATGGTCTCTCTCATCGAATTTTCAATCTCTTCCAGGTCCTCCGGGGTGAACGGCCGGGAGACGTCGAAGTCGTAGTAAAACCCGTCTTGGGTGGGCGGGCCGATGCCCATCTTGGCTTCGGGGAACAGTTTTATGACGGCGTCGGCCATCACGTGGGCGGCCGAATGACGCATGGCGTGACGGTGGGCTTGGGCCGCGTCGACGCCAGCGGATTCAAGTGTGCCGTGGTCTAACATCTCACCTACTCGAGGGGTAAATGGATACCGGGAGGACCCGGGCGGCGGCGGATACAGGCGCCCAGGCACCATTATAGCCTACATAACGTGGCTGATTGCAGTAGAACGAACGGGATTTTTGTCCGCTGGCCCGCCAGTTCCAAGAACAGCGCCCGCCATTGCCGGGCCTTGCCTGCCGGAGGCAGCTAGCCCGCCAGCTCCAAAAACAACGCCCGCCATTGCCGAGTTTTGATCGAAGAGATTATGTGCTCGCGGACGTTGACCATGTACGTCCCGGTAACCAGCCCGGTGAGTAGCAGGCAAAGACCCATCTGTTGAGCGCCCTGTCCGGTGATCCAGAGCAGGATGTTCAACATGATGAAGCCGAAGGCAGCGCCCAGGACCAAGTTCCGCAGCAGCAACATCACCAAGATGCTGGGACCGGCGGTTATCACGGTTAGCCACGGCACGATGACCAGGGAGATCCCAAAGATGGCCGCCGCGCCCTTGCCGCCCCGAAAACCCAGGAACACCGGCCAATTGTGGCCAGCCACCATCAAGGGAGTGGTGATAAATAGGGCCCAATCGTCGACACCAACCAAACGGGGCACGGCCACGGCAAGGACACCTTTGGATGTGTCCACCAGCAATACTGTCAGGCCCGCCCATGCGCCCACTTGGCGGTAGGTGTTCAGGGCCCCCACGTTGCGACTGCCCGATTCCCGGATGTCTTCGCCTTTGGCCAGCCGGACCAAGATGTATCCCGTGGGAACGGACCCCAGCACGTACGCGCCTAGGGCCAGAATCATTACTGCAAGAAGTTCCAAGTTGAAATCTCCAGTACCGTTAAGGGTGGTCTATCATCAGGATAACCCCTGTACCGTTGGGGATGTCAATTCAGCCTGAGTTACCACTCAAAACGCTTGTGCCGGAAAACGGGTGTAGCCGGGAAGCGGGTGTCGCTGAGGGTCTGGAGACGGGTTCATTGTCCGGCAACCGCCGTTCCCGATATAATTACCGGCACTGGAACACCCAGTGCGGCTCAAAATCACCTGTTGAGGGGATGGCATGGCAACCCAGCAGGACCTGGAAGATTTCGTGACCCAAGTAACCTGTCCGGACGACTTCGATGATTTCTGGAGCGGCACCCTGGAGCAATTGTCCCAGATCTCGCTGAAGCCGGTCATCACCGCCGAAGCGCTGCGCAGCAACGACGACGTTCACGTGTTCAACGTCACCTACCTGAGTCTTGGCGGCCTGGAGATTTCCGCCTGGTACACCCTCCCAGCCCAAGGAAACGGGCCGTTCCCGGCCATCATCAACTTCCCGGGCTATAAGTCCGAGCCGGCGGTGCGCCGCGACTGGGGCAAGCAGGGGGTCGCCGTGTTGTCGGTGGCGGTGCGGGGCAAGCTGAAGAGCAGCGCCGAGTTCAACCCCGGTTATCCCGGTCTGCTCACCGCCGGACTGGAGAGCAAAGACACCTACGGCTACAAAGGCGTTATCTCGGACTGTGTCCGGGGCGTCGACTTTCTACGCTCCCGCCCAGAGATAGACCCGGAGCGGATCTACGCCTGCGGAAGCAGTCAGGGCGGCGGGCTGACTTTGATAACTTCGGCCCTGCGTCCGGAGATAAAAGCCGGGGTCTCCGGGTATCCCTTCTTGTGCTGTTTCATCGACGCCATGGCCATGTTCCGGTCCTATCCTTACGACGAGCTGACCTGTTACGCCAGGGCCTACCCAGAGGAAGAAGAGCGGATGGTGGACACGCTGCGTTACTTCGACGCCGTGAACTTCGCCCCCAGGGTCAAGTGCCCCATGGTGGTGGGCATCGCCTTGGACGACGAAGTCTGCCCTCCCGAGACCAGCTACGCGGCCTACCGGGCGTTGACCGGCCACAAAGAACTTTGGCTGTTCCCCAATTCGGGCCACGGGAATGCCCACGATTATCCAGGCCAGGAGAGGGCCTGGCTGGTGGGGCAGATCGGCCTGGAACCGGAGGTCTCGTGACCACCTCAGCCGACCAGTTCTGGCAGGAGACCGAAGCCGCCCTGGCCGAGTTTCCGGTGGACGTGCGCCTGCATCGGGACGACTTCTACTCCCAGCCCGAGTGGGATGTTTATCAGATGCATTACACCTCGGCCGACGGCTTCAGGCTGTTCGCTTGGTTGTCAGTCCCCGAGGGCCGCGGCCCTTTTCCGGCGATAGTCCGGATGCCGGACTACGGCAGCGTCCATGACATCGTCTACACCTCCCTCCGGGAGCAGGCGGTGGTGATGAACCCCACCTTCCGGGGCCAGCGCCACAGCGACCAGGTCTTTCAAGCCAGGTTTCCAGGGATGCTGACCGAGGGAATCGAAGAACCCGAGTCCTATGTGATGCGCCGGGTCTTCGCCGATGCGCTCCGGGGAATCGACGCCCTGTCGGTGCAGGGCCAGGCCCAACTCAGGGAGATTGCCGTCGTAGGCAGCGGGCTTGGAGGGGCCTTGGCGCTGGCCGGGGCTGCCCGCCGCCGGTCGGTCCATGCGGTTGCGGCCAACACCCCCATGGCCCTGGGCAACCCGGTTTCGCTGGAACCAGGGCTGGGGTACCCACTGGCGGAGCTGTCCGACTACATCCGCCTTTATACCACTCGGCAGAACGTGGTGGGGCGGAACACGGCGGACCTGGACCTGATCAAGATTGCCGACAAGATAACCGCGCCGGTGCTGTTGAGCGTGGGCATCAACGACACCAGTTCCTGTCCCCTGGCCTTCGGAGAGGAACTGGGGGCCAAGATTCCCGAATGCGACCTCCGGGTCTACCACGGGGCGTCGGAAGGCGGCGGCCACGAGCACGTCCAGGTTCAGCTTTCCTGGCTGGCGGACAAGCTGGGCATCGGCTGACGGGTCAGAAGCGGTTCGAATCGGACGTCTGCGGCTGAGGGCCAGGGACCACCGGCTGATATAATTGAACAGGCCCAGGGCGGGGGACTCCGCCCTTGTCTGGACCCGAATTCCCCAAGAATAGTCCCAAGAACGGGCACGGAGAAAATACCCGACCATGGAGCAACTGAGACAACACCTATCGACCCTCAACCAAAAGATTGCATCGGTGGTGGAGCGTCTTTGACCTGGCCGGTAAAGAAGACGCCATCACCGTCATGGAGCGCGAGTCGGCCGAACCGGGCTACTGGGACGACCACCAAGCCGCGCAACGGAAGATGCAGCAACTGGGTCGGTTGAAAGACACCGTGGCCCTGTGGCGGGATCTGGAGTCCCGCTCCCAAAATCTCATAGAGCTCACCGATCTGGCCCTGGCCGAAGACGATTCGTCCCTCCAAGAACAGTTGGCAGCGGAGTCAGAAGAGTTGTCCCATGCCATGGCCAGGGAAGAAATCAACCTCACCCTCTCCGGCCCCTACGATGACCGGCCCGCCATCGTGTCCATCCACGCCGGCGCCGGTGGCACTGACGCCCAGGACTGGGCCGAGATGCTGATGCAGATGTATTGCCGTTGGGCGGAGACTGGGAAGCGCCCCTTGGAGGTTATGGACCTCTCCTACGGGGAGGAAGCGGGACTGCGCGGCGCAACCTTGGAGATCGGCGGGGCTCACGCCTTCGGCTATCTGACGGCCGAGCAGGGTGTCCATCGGCTGGTACGGTTGTCCCCCTATGACCCCAACAATCTACGGCAGACTTCCTTTGCCCAGGTGGAGATTTTGCCCACGGCCGAAGACGACCCGGATGTGGTTGTCCGCTGGGAAGACATCAAGATGGACACATTCCGCTCCAGCGGCCCCGGCGGGCAGAACGTGCAGAAGGTGGCCTCGGCGGTGCGGCTGACCCACATACCCACTGGCATCGTGGTCTCCTGCCAGAACGAGCGTTCCCAGCACCAGAACCGAGAGTTTGCCATTCGCATCCTAAAGGCCAGGCTGCTGGCCCGGCAGGCCGAGGAACGGGCCAAAGAGGTGGCCAATCTCCGGGGCGAACGGGTGGCTGCCGAATGGGGGAACCAGATCCGCAGTTACGTGCTCCACCCGTATAAGTCGGTGAAAGACCACCGCACAAATCTGCAGAGCAGCAACCCGGACGCCGTATTGAACGGCGAGATTGATGGATTCATAGAGGCTTATCTGATGTCCAGAGTTGGACAGTAGGCCCAAGCCGCTCCGTCATTCCAAACTGCCTGCCCAGCATAAAAGTTATCTAAGCGGCTAAACTGGATTCCGGCTTGCGCCGGGAAGACGTTGGAGGCGCTATGAACTGGGCAGGCCATTAGCCGGTACGGCTGACAGAGAAAGGCAAAAATAACAAAAGTCATCCCGCAATTTGTGGATGGATGCCAGAGATGAAAGATAGAAACAAAAACTCTGAAAGCACGTGGGCGGCGGTCTGCCCATGGGCAGCGCCGCCTTCGTCTTGGGGTGAGTGAGGTGGACCCAATTAGTTGGACAGGTTTGGTGCAAAACTAAGTGGGAGTTCCGCCGTCTTTCCAAGGTCTGAGAACGCTCCGTTCGGTGCCCGTTTCCCATTGATTGACCGTTCATCTGATGGCGCCAAGTCTCCTTTGAACACCTCAGCCGGTGTCCGGTAGCCCAAGGCCTGGTGGGGTCTTTGGTTGTTGTAGAAGCTGAAGTATGCGTCAAGCCCGGCCTTGGCTTCTCGCCCGTTGGAGTAGGCCTTCAGGTAGACCTCCTCGTACTTAACCGTGCGCCACAGCCGCTCCAACAAGATGTTGTCGGTGTAGCGTCCCTTCCCGTCCATGCTGATTCTCACTCCGTGCTGCTCTAGGAGACCGGTAAAGGCTTCGCCGGTGAACTGGCTGCCCTGGTCGGTGTTGAAGACCTCTGGCTTCCCCTTGCCAAGCGCTTCCTCCAATGTCTCGACACAGAAATCAGCATCCAAGGTGTTGGAAAGACGCCAGGCCACCACGTACCGCGTGTACCAATCCATGATGGCCACCAGGTATAAGAAACCCTTGGCCATGGGGATGTAGGTGATGTCGGCGGCCCACACCTGATTTGGTCTGGTGATCTCCATGCCGCTCAGGAGGTAGGGATACACCTTGTGCCCTGGCCCCGGCTTGCTGGTCCGGGGCCACCGGTAGATGGCACGTAGTCCCATGGTCCGCATCAGACGCTGGACCCGCTTCCGGTTCACCCTGTGATCTTGAGTGCCCAGCCAGACCCTCATGCGCCGCGACCCGTAGAAGGGGGTACTTAGGTACTGGTGGTCCATCGCCTTCATCACCGTCAGGTTCTCCGAGCAAGTCCCCTTGCGCCGGTAGTTTAGGCTGGACCTGCTGATGCTCAGTAAGGCGCACTGTCTCACTGTGGACAAGGCTGGGTGCCGCCGGTCCACCATCTCCCGCCGCCGCTCCCGGCTCATGGACCGAGCCTCTCCGCCAAGAAATCCCGCTCAACCTTCAGTTGGCCGATCTGCTGATAGAGCCGGGCAACAAGGACCCCATCGCTCTTCTGGCGTTTGTCTTGGTTCCCACCAAAGACGCCGACCGCTCCTTCCAACAAGGACTTCTTCCAGGCCTGGATCTGCCCGGGATGGACCTCGTAGCGGGCGGCCAGTTGGGCCACCGTCTCTTCACCCTTCACCGCTTCCAGGGCCACCTTGGCCTTGAATGTTGGGCTGTGCTTCCTCCGCTCTTTTGACATGTCCCACTCCTCCCTCACAGCAACAGCTGTGGCTATTTTAGGAGCAGAACTCTCACTTAACCACCCGTCCGAATTTCCGGGTCCACCTCAAAGTGCCACAGAATGTTCTCACGAGTCAAACTCCGGGATGACTCATGGCCGGAAAGAACTGGAGCCTAAATCGTTAGCTGCTTGAAGCCAGTTAAAAATGTGGTTCGATAAGCTCACCACGAACGGAAGGAGGCGCCTTTTCGTTCGTCCTTGTATCTTAAACCAGGACGTGGCAGGCCGAATCGTCCTAGGCTTTTTAGGCCGAGGCTCAGCGAGGCCGCCACGTCCTCCCCGCCCAGAGCCCGAACAGTTGACTGGGCGGCAGCCCGTATCAAGCAAGGCTGGGCCGGTGCCGGGGGACCAATGAGGGGAACCAGTGATGGGAGGTAGATGGATGGAAGATTCGCAGGTGTTCATAGGTATCGATGTTTCCAAGAGCTGCTTGGATGTGGCTTCCAGGCCCACGGGTGAAGTGTGGCAGGTCACGAACGATGCGAACGGCATCGGTGCTCTGGCCCAGCGGCTGACGGGGATGAGCCCTTCCTTGGTTGTGCTCGAGGCCACGGGAGGTCTGGAATGGGAGCTCACCGCTGAGCTGGCGGCGGTCGGTCTTCCAGTGGCGGTGGTCAACCCCAGACACGTAAGGGACTTCGCCCGGGCTGCTGGCGCCCTGGCTAAGACCGACGCCTTGGACGCCCAGGTGTTGGCCCACTTTGGGCAGGCGATGGAGGCCTAAGCCCAGGCTTCTTCCTGACCCAGACGCCCAAGACCTGCAGGCCATGGTTGGCCGCCGGCGGCAGTTGGTGGAGATGATTACCGCGGAGAAGAACCGCCGGAGGACCGTGATTGCTCGGATCCGTCCTCAGGTGGAAGAACATATCCGCTGGCTGGAAAAAAGCTTGGAGGACCTGGACCAAGACCTGGACAGCTTCATCCGCTCCAGTCCCATGTGGCGGACCAAAGAAAGGGTCATAAGGAGCGCTCCTGGCGTTGGCCCGGTATTCACGGCAACCGTTTTGGCCAATCTGCCAGAATTGGGCACGATGAACCGGGGTCAAGTCGCCGCGCTGGTGGGCGTAGCACCGTTCAATAGGGACAGTGGAACGCTCCGAGGCAAGCGCACTGTTTGGGGAGGACGCCGTCACGTGAGGGCGGCCCTTTACATGGCGGCCTTGGTGGCGACCCGGTACAATCCGGTGACCAAAGAGTTTTATCAACGGCTATGCTCCATGGGCAAACCCAAGAAAGTGGCCTTGACGGCCTGTATGCGCAAGCTCTTGGTCATTCTAAATTCCATGGTGAAACATGGCAGAGAGTGGCAGCCAAACCTTCAAACGCCTTGACATCCAAGACAGTTGCTGAGCCCGCCGAAGGATGCGCATAAACCATGCTCATGGTGGAAAACAGCCTTAACTTAGGCGGTGGTTCGACAAGCTCACCATGAGCGGATTAGGAATCGCGCGTAAGAAAGAAAAACGCCCCAGCTTTGGAAGCTGGGGCGTTGTCGTGCCCGAAAAATTAGACGGTGAGACAGTTACCTAATCAAGAGGACTGGACGGGTTGAGCCTTGTAGGCCTCCTCGACAAATCCCGGCTTTTGCGTCCATCGCACGTTTTTCTCATCGTTCACTATACCCACTTCCACGCCTTGCGAGTTTTCAAGACCAAGGGGGTGATATACCAATTCAATCAAATTCCCATCTGGGTCATTGATGTAGGTGTAATGTTCGTTGGTGTCCTCGCGATGTCCTTGGCTGGGATCATCCCCGCCCGCGCTAGACCCGAAGGCTCCACCTGCCGTCCGGGAATAAGGCACGCCTACGGAATCCAGGTGAGTGAGCATTCCGTCCCAGTCTTCCACCTCTATGGCGAAGTGGACCCGGGGCACCTCTATCACCTCGGGCGTGTCGCTGGTGTGTATCTCCCCGGTGCCAATCCGTAGTTGAAGTTGTCTCCGATTAAGCACCGGACCTCGGTCCAAAAATTGAGCGCCGAGGACGCTTTCGTACCATTCCCGTGTCTGTTGCCGGTCGGTAATTTGAATATTGATGTGGTGAATCATACTGATCTTGGACATCGGAACCCCCTTGTTGATTTCGATTTTACCCAAGATGGTATCAGGGACATTATCGCCTATGACTGGGCCTTCGGCAACCGAGGCTCGAACGGCGTTAGCGTGTCGATTTCGGGCGGACCGTGCAGCAACCCTGAATCCGCATGCCGGTAGCGCCGGGCACTTTACATTACACAGTTGGTAATACCAGCCGCGAGTCCGTCGAGCTACCGCTCGCCAACACGGGTACGCGCTCCTCCCTTGATAGAAGGGACGCGTATGGGCCCAGTAGCCGCTCGTACTCCTGATGATAGAATTCGGGCAACACCTGCGATCGACCTTCATGAAACGCCAGGAAATTCTTGTCTTTAGTAAGCATATCGAGAATCTGACGGTACCGTCGTATTGCATTTTTCGCTTTGAGGTTCCTGACAAAAACGAGAAGGCGGAGAGTCTTGTTGGGCGTAGCGCGCAGCCGCTGCCACAATACGCCACGACTTGAATAATGAAGCATTATGTCAATGAGTTTCTGGTAGAAGGTGATTGGGTCGTAGTTCTTTAATGTGGTCACCAGATAGGGCGCGTAGTAGAAAGAAAATGGCATTGACCGCAGGATCCGGTCCTCTTCGAGGTACTGGTCGTACAGAGGCGTCCCGCCAAAGGGAATGGGGATGTTCACAACGGGCCAAGCGAAGGGAGTTTTGGTCATGAATTCCTTGGTCAGCTCGGCAGGCTCGTCGCCCTCGTCATCATCCAGACCGAACATGAAGTTGACCTGGAGACCCGGTACGTAGTTGCTCAGGAGTTCGATGTGCTCGGCGACAAGGCGCACTTTTTCCGACCCGGTGGTGCTTCCCACGCCAGCCTTGTTGGAGTAGTTGGACCAGGACTCGATTCCTGGTGCGGTGTAGTAGCAATTGGTGTCGCGCAATCGCTGTAACCTGGGTCCCTTGAGCACCGAAAGAGAACTCTCCATCACGTAGGGATTTCTCTTCCCGGGCGGGATTTTCTCCAGCACGTCCATAGTTTTATCGAACTGCACGCCGAAATTGGGATCGTGAAACGTTACCTTTACTCCCGGATGCTTCTGCGACAGATAGGTCATATCTGCCTCCAACTGGTCGGGGTGCAGGACGACGTAAGGATTGTTCCAGTCGATGCAGAAATTACACGTGTACGGACACCCCAGGCTGGCTAACATCGGGATCATGGTGCCGAAATATGATTTGGAGCCCCGGAAGAAGCTGGCGGCTTTGATTTCTGGCATCCGCTCGGCCACGCTGGGCAACTCCGTCAGGGTTCTTCCACTGGAGATAACGGATTCAGGTTCGTAGGCGCCGCTGAGGATGTCGGCGATCAGTTGTTTGTCGCACTGCAAAACCACCAGATCGAAATACCGCAGGCAGTCGTCGGGAAAGGCTTTCGCGTGGGGGCCGCCAATCACCGTGAGGGTACGTTCCCTCCGGTACAGTTTGGCCAGTGCGTAGGACATGGCGCTGGACATGGTGATGCCAGTGATGAACACCACATCCAAATCGTTAGGCAGGAATTTCTTGGGATCACCGTGCCCGTAATGAGAGGCGTAGAAGACCTCGTGTCCCAACTGCCGGCACCACACAGCGATGGCCTGGGGCATCACGCTGGCATATTGCTTGGTGGTGCTGTAGTGCTCCATTCCTTGCTTCCAACTGGTCGTGATCCCAGAGGTAAGCAATTCTAGGATGCCAACTCTCACAACGAACCTTCCCGCAGCTTCTTGGCCGGATTGATAGAAATGACGGTCACAAGAGCGGGCATGGGTGGAAGGAAGTATATTCGCGCCGCCAACGGCGGTAATCAGCTGTCGATTTGATCATTTAGGTTGAACCTAGTGGAACACCACCATTTTGAGCTCGGTCATCTCGTGGATGGCGTAGCCCGGGCCCTCTTTCCCCATGCCGCTGTCTTTGAGTCCGCCGTAGGGCATAAGGTCGGCCCGCCACTGAGGAGATGAGTTGATGTGCAAATTGCCCGACTCGACCTCTTTGGCGAACCGCATTGCCCAGTCGATGTTTTGAGTAAAGATCCCAGCCGATAATCCAAACCGGCTATCGTTGGCCATGTTGATAGCCTCGTCGATGTCGTTGAAGGCGCTGACCGCGACCGCCGGGCCGAACAACTCCTCTCGAGAAATCCGCATGTCCGCAGTGGCGTCGGCCACGACTGTAGGCGAATGAAGGGTGCCCTCCCAGTCTCCACCAGCCACGATCCGTGCCCCTTGGCCCACCGCTTCTCCGATCCATTGGCCGACCCTGGCGGCATCGGACTCCCGGATCATCGGGCCCATGCGAACGGACTCGTCCAAGGGATTGCCGGTGGTGAACGCCTCAGTGGGAGCGACCAGAGCGTCCAAGAAGTCTGCGTATACCCGGCGGTCGGCGAACACTCGCTGGGTGGAAATGCACACCTGGCCCGCGTTTCCAAATCCGCCGCTCACCGTCGCCGCCGCCACTTTCTCTATATCGGCGTCGGACATGACAATGAGGGGGCTGTTGGACCCCAACTCCATAGTCACTTTCTTGATCCCGGCGTTTCGGCAGATGCGGTCCCCCACCTCCATACTCCCGGTGAAAGTAATCTTGCGCACCCGGGGGTCGCCGGTCAGTACATCGCCAATCTCGCTGCCCGGTCCGGTAACGCATTGTACCGCTTCTTGGGGAAGGCCAGCCTCCAACAGGATTTCGACGAGCTTCAGGGCTGATAGCGGGGTGTCACCGGCGGGCTTGAGGACCACCGAGTTGCCGGCGGCCAACGCCGGGCCGACCTTGTGGCACACGAGGTTAAGAGGGAAATTAAAGGGGCTTATTGCCGCCACTACTCCCACCGGGACCCGGATGGTAAACCCGAATTGGTTGACGTTTCCCGGGGCCGCGTCCAGTGGTACGGTCTCGCCGTGCAACCGCTTGGCCTCTTCCGACGAGATGGTAATGGTCTGGATTGCACGCAGCACCTCGCCCCGGCCTTCGGAAATGACCTTGCCCTCTTCAAGAGTAATGGTCCGGCCCAGTTCCTCAACCCGCTGCCCCATGAGTTCCGCAGCTCGGTTCAATATGGCGTAACGTTCGTAGGAGGTGAGCTTGGCCATCGCCTTGGCCCCGCTTACGGCGCTGCCGATGGCCAGCTCCACGTCGGCCGCGGTACCCCGGGGCACCGTGTCGATCACCGATTTATCGAAGGGGTTTACCACGGGTATGGTCTCCGCCCGGTCCACCCATTCACCATTGATGTACATTTTCATGGCGTTCCTCCCGCGGAACGATTTTGCCGTTACCGCACAGAGCCGACGGGGGTTGGTGAGTTGTTATGGACAGGATAATGATTGGCAAAGGGAAACGCAACCGCGCCGAGGACGGCTTGATTCCGATTATGCGTTTCAACTAGATAAACCAGCCCGTGCCCCGATGGTAACCCCGCAAGTAGGCGATTTGGCCGCCGTGCACGATATTGTCGACCGCCGCTTACGCAAACACCCACGAGTTCATGCCAGCCATGGCTCGCTGAGGAGTAAATTAAGCCTCCGGTATTTCTCGCGTCGACGTCTGTGCAGTGCCTACGCTGGCTTCCGAGCTACCATGATGCTATCCCCGTTCGGAAAGGTCTTGCGCTCGATGTTCTCAAAGCCTGCGCCCATGTAGCTCGAATCACGCTTAACCAGATAATGGTTGGCTTCGGGACAGTTGGAAAATTGGTCGCATTCTACCGCCAGCGGCCCCGACGCCACCAGGATGTACATCAACGGCCTTAGTTCGTCCGAATCGACACCCAGGGCCTCAGCAACCTGTTCGACGGTCCCGGGACCGTCACTCAAGGGCGTAAACAGGTCAAGCTGGATCGCGGCCAGCAGCGCGAATCACGGGTACAGCGCGGTACTGAGTCTCCAAATAGTGTCCGGCTGTGGTGGCGGGCTGGTCATTTTGAAGCCTCTTTCGTAGCTGTTAGGCTCATCAGGAATGGGCCGCTGAATGCCAGCAGCCCATTCTTCCGTCTCGCTTTGACCGCCGGCCTTAGCCGCCCGCACCGGCCCCGATCTTGGTGAGCAAGGGCTTGGTGTTTACGATGTGGCGGCGCAGGCCCATGTCCTGGGGACTTAGGCCCATGGCCAGTCCGATGGCTTGGGGCATATGGAGGATGGGCAGGTCGATGGGCCGTCCGGCCTGCGCGGCAGCCTTCGGCTGGAAACTGTCCAGGTTCAGGTGGCAGAGCGGGCAGGGCGTAATCATCGCGTCGGCGCCCAGGTCCTTGGCCTCTAGGGTGTGCTTGCCCACCATGGCCATGGAGTTGCGCTCGTTGATCGTCAGGATGGGGAAGCCGCAGCAGCGGGTCTTGCCCGCGAAGTCCACCACCGTCGCGCCGATGGTCTCGATGATTTTCTCCAAGGCGTCCTGGCGTTCCGGGTGCTCTTCGAACTCCAGAGCGTCGGTGGGCCGGACAATATAGCAGCCGTAAAAAGGCGCCAGCCGCATGCCGGACAGAGGACGGGTGACCAAGCTCAGCAGTTTGTCCAGTCCCACGTCTTCAATCAACACCCAAAGCAGATGCTTGGGACGGGCGTTGCCCTTGTATTCCAGGCCCTCATCGGCCAGAAACCCGTTGACCTTGGCCAGGTACTCCGGGTTTTTCAGCCGGTGATTGGCCTGGCTCATGACCCCCTGACAGGTGCTGCAGATGGTCAGTATGGGCAGGTCCAGCGCCTCGGCCATGGCGAAGGTACGGGCGTTCAGAGTGTCGCCCAGCAACTCGTTCTTCTCTTGCAGAACGCCCGCGCCAGTGCAGGACGCGGCAGGCATCTCTTGAAGCTCGATACCCAGCTTCTCGCAAATCAGCATGGCCGCCGGGTACAACTCCGGACAACCGCCTCGGGACACACAACCTGGGAAAAAGGCGTACTTCAACGCCGGCCTCCGTAAATTTCGGGATTTGTTACTCTGGGCAACGCCCCCATCCTAACCTTCCCCCTGAGGAGGAAGGGACTAGCGCTGCTCGGGCCCTTCCACTTTGTCGAATATCTTCCGAACGTTCTCGGCTTTCTCAATCTTCTTATGGATGATGGGCGGCATTTTGCCGTGGGTCAGGGCCTGGATGGCGATGGGTGCGTAGCCGACCAGGGCCGATATGTTGGTCATGCCCACCGACTTGGGCACCAACCGGAGTTCATCCAGCCAGCCGCTGTGCTTGACAGAGTCGCTGAAAGCCTCAGTGTGGCGGGCGCCGTTCGTGTTGTGGAACCCGGCTTCCATCGCTTGGTCCCGCAGGGCCATGATGCGGTCCATGGGCGCCACGCCCTTGGGGCAGACCGTCACGCACTCCATACAACGGGTGCAGTCCCACATGCCCGAGGGTTTGGTCAGTTCTTCCAGGCGGTCCTTGGAAACGCCGTTCTCGTCGCCGTCCCGGGGGTCGGCGGTGAATCGGTAGGCCTTGGCCAGGGCGGCCGGTCCCAGGAAGGACGGGTCCACCTCCAAGACCGTGCAGTCGGAAACACAGGCGCCGCACATGATGCAGGCCGTAACGCCGGACAGGTGCAGCATGGCCTCGTTGGAAGCGATGTACTCAGATTCCGGCTCGGGGCCTTCGGGCTTCAGATAGGGCTCCACCTCCATAATTTTGTCCCAGAAGAGGTCGAAGTCGACCACCAAGTCTTTTACCACCGGCATGTTGCCCGCGGGTTCGACGGTGATGACGCCGTCTTGCAGGACATCGTTGGCCTGAGTCTTGCAGGCCAGTCCGGCGTGCCCGTTGATTCGCATGGCGCAGGAGCCGCAGATGGAGCTGCGGCAAGAACAGCGCAAGCTGAAAGTCCCGTCCGTATCCTCGCGGACCTTAATCAGGGCGTCCAGCACGGTGCCGTTGTCTTCAATGGTTACTTGGAAGTCTTCCCAATAGGGCTTGGGATCGGCGGCTTCCGGGTCGAACCGTTGTACCCTCAGCGTGACGTCCATCGGCTAGTATTTCCTCTCTTCGGGAGTCCACTGGGTGATGCTGACGGGAGCATAGCTAAGTTCGGGGCCCACCTCTCCCTTCTTGACCACCAAGTGTTTCATCCAATTTTCGTCATCCCGGTCAGGATAATCGGTGCGGGCCTGGGCCCCCCGGCTGTCCTTGCGGTCCAAGGCGCTGATGGCGATGGGAGTGGCGCATTTGAGCATGAAGCCCAACTCCAGGGCAAATACTAGGTCGGTGTTGAATACCTTGCCCTTGTTCTCCACCGGCACCGTCTCAAACCGCTTTTCCAGCTCTGTCAGGTGGCCCAGGGTTTCTTGCATGCCCTCTTCGTTTCGGTAGACCGCCAGGTTCCGGTTCATGGACTCGCCCATCCCCAGGCGGACGGCGGCGATCCGGTCCCCGTTCTGGGGCCGGTCCAAGAACTTCTGGATACGCTTCTCCTCGTTGCGGACGGTCTGGTCAACATCGAACTCGACGTAGTCGACATTACGGGAAGCCTCCGCGGCGTGATTGCCCGAGCGCTCTCCGAACACAATGGTATCCAGCAGGGAGTTGGCCCCCAACCGGTTGCCGCCGTGGACGCTGACGCAGGCGCACTCGCCAGCCGCATACACGCCGGGCAGGTTGGTCTGGCCGTCGACGTTGGTGCGTATGCCGCCCATGGCGTAGTGCATTCCGGGGCGGATGGGTATCAGATCCTTAATCATGTCCACGCCCGCCAGGTCGATGCCAATCTCCCGGATCTGGCTCAGCTTCTCCATGATTAGAGCCTCGCCCAAGTGGCGGCAGTCCAGGTAGACACAGCCGTCGACGCCGTTGCCCGCGTTTATCTCCGTCTGTTCGGCCCGGGAGACCACGTCGCGGGAGGCCAGCTCCATCATGTTGGGAGCGCACTTTTCCAAGAAGCGGTTTCCGTCTTTGTCCAGCAAGTAGGCGCCCTCACCCCTGGCCGCCTCGGAGATCAGCACCCCGCTCCCAGCCAAGGTTGTGGGGTGGTACTGGACCATCTCCATGTCCATGAGCTCAGCCCCGGCGTTGTAGGCCAAGGCGATGCCGTCGCCGGTGACGATGAGGGCGTTGGTGCTGGGTTCGAAGACCCGTCCAAAACCGCCGGTGCAGAAGATAACCGTCTTGGCCCGGATAGCGTAGACCTGGCCCGTGCGTATCTCCAGGGCCATCACGCCGCAGACCTGGCCGTCTTCAATAATCAGCGAAGTGACGAACCACTCTTCGTAACGGCGCACGCCCGACTTGATGAGTTGCTCGAACATGACGTGTAGCATGGCCTGTCCCGTGAAGTCGCCGACGAAGAAGGTCCGGGCCCGGCGCTGCCCGCCGAAGGCCCTGGTGCCCAGGCGTCCCTCATCGTCACGGTTGAAGGTGACTCCGAAGTGCTCCATGTCTATAAGGGCCTGACCCGCCGCCTGGCACATAATCTCGATGGCGTCTTGGTCTCCGAGGAAGTCGCTGCCCTTCACGGTGTCATAGGCGTGTTCTTCCCATTCGTCGCCCCGGTCCGTGAGGGCTGCGTTGATGCCTCCTTGGGCCGCATTCGAGTGGCTGCGAACCGGGTGAACTTTGCTGATGATTGCAGTGTTGGCGCCGCCGGCCCGGGCCGCGATGGCCGCCCGCATTCCCGCCAGTCCTGCGCCGATTACGAGGACGTCATGCTCGAGCATGCGTGTCTATTTCCTCCAATCTCACCTTAACCGTAGTGAAAGTCTCCAATTCATGTCCCTATGTAGATCCATAGGCGAAGACAGCCCAATAATATAACAAAAAGGCGCCCCCTATCTAGCTTCGGCCGGACACGGCGGCAGGCACCCTATTTGTTGCCCAACAACGGCTGGGCCAAAAGCATCGAAGCGATGGTCTTCCCGTCTTTAATCTCGCCGGTCTTGAACATGGCCAGAGCCTGGTCGAAGGGCAGACGGACCACCTCGATGTTCTCGTCTTCGTCGGCATCGAGCCGGGATGGTGTCAAATCAGTGGCCAGGTAGGCGTGCATGAATTCCGTGGCCCAACCTGGGGCTACCCAGAAGCTGGAGAGGTGCTGCAGGTTGCCGGCGGTGTGGCCAATCTCTTCCTGAAGCTCCCGCAGCACGGCATCCTCGGACACCTCGCCGTCCTCCACCGCTCCAGCGGGCACCTCCAAGAGGGCTTCCTCCGCCGGCTTCCGGTACTGCCGCACCAAGAACACATTGCCGTCTTCGTCCACCGGCACGATGCACACGGCATGAGAGTGCTCGACAACCTCCCTGGTGGCGCTGCGGCCGCTGGGCATGCGCACGGTGTCCACGCGCACGTTGATGATGATTCCCTCGTAAATGCGCTTGGTTTCTATGGTGGGTTCCGAGAAGGAATCAGCCGGATTCTGAGGTACGTTTTCAGGCATGTTCACTAGCCGCGGATGCTGAAGCCCAACCGGCGGGTCAGGGTTCCGAAGAAATAACTGGGGGGATGAGCCCGCAGGAACCGGGCCTTGTGGGGGCTCTGTTTCAACTCGACCCGGTCTCCCAGGTCCAGAGGGTAATCCACATAGCCGTCCACACTTAATATGGCAGGCTGGAAACCCTCCACCGTCAGACTGACCTCGGAAGAAGCCCTGAGTACCAACGCCGCGCTTAGACCCATGTGGGCTGCCACGGTCTTCAGCACCAGAGCATTGGACTCGGGGTCCAGGATCGGGCCGCCGACGGCCAGGTTGTAGCTGGTGCTCCCCGTGGCCGTTGACATGATTACACCGTCAGCCCGGAAAGTGGTCAAAGGAGCGCCGTCTATGGTCCCGGAGACGGTTACCACCCGGGACACCGCTCCCCTGGCCAGAACCACGTCGTTCAGCGCGTGGTAGGGGCCCTCGGAGCCGGCGGAATTGGCCTTGAACACCGTGGCCTGCAGCATGTTGCGTTGGTCCATCCTGGATTCGCCGTTGAAGTAGAAGGGCAGCCGCTCCATGGCCTCGTCCACCTGCAACTCGGTCATGAAGCCCAGGCGGCCCATGTTGATGCCGACGATGGGTATCCCGGCGGGGCCGGTGAAATGCACCGCCCGGAGGATGGTCCCGTCTCCGCCCACGGTGATTACCAGGTCGGTGTTTTCGGCCCGGGGCAGCAGGGTATCCAGGTTCTCGGCCGGCGCCAGCCAACGTTCCTCCGACAGCTTTAGGTCGTGGAGGATGGCCGTGCCCAGGTCCAAAGCCTCGGGAATATTGGCGTTGTATATGATTCCGACGTTTTTCATCGTGTTTTTATCGGGTTGCTTTACTGGGCGTTTTTATTGCCGGGCTCTCAATTATGGACCCTTTTCTATTTACTTCCCAGTTGTTCGTGGAGGCGGCGGATATAAGAGCTTAACCTAGCACCGTCTTGGAATCGGTGTCAACGACGGTCTATACCGCCAGCGCCCGCACCGCTCCTTGGGCCGCCTCCATGACGAACCCAGGCGCAATCCCCATGAACACCATGGCCGCTCCGGCCAGCCCCAGGGCCAGCCAAGGAGCGGGCGATGCGGCAACTTTCTCTTCGGACTCGGCGGGCTGGATGAACATCACCCGGATGATGCGGATGTAATAGTAGGCCGAGACCACACTGCTAATCACGCCCAGCAAAGCCAGCCAAGTCAGTCCGCTGTCCACCGCCGCCGTGAAGATATACAACTTGGCGATGAATATCCCAGTGGGGGGCACTCCAATCAGGGCCAACAACGACAGGGCCAAGACCATGGCCAACACAGGGGCCTTGGTTACCAACCCGGCGTAGTCACTTATCTGGTCGCTGCTGATTTTCGAGCTGATGATGGTTATGGCGAAGAACGCGGTCAGGTTGGCCGCCGTATACGCGCCCAGGTAGAACAACACCGAGTCGGGCCCGATGACCGCAAACTCGGGCGCTTTGAAGATCCCCTCGCCGGACTTCACGCCGGCAGCCACGCCAACCAGGATATACCCGGCGTGGGCGATGGTGCTGTAACCGAAGAGACGCCTTATGTTGCTCTGGCTGATGGCCACCAGGTTGCCGATGACCATCGACGCCGCAGCCAGACCCGCGATGAGGATGCCCCAGTCCAAGGCCACGTCGAAGAACCCGGTGAACAGCACCCGCAGCAATACCGCGAAGGCGGCGGCTTTGCTGGCCACCGACAAGAACGCCACCACCGGAGTCGGCGCGCCCTCGTAAACGTCGGGCACCCACATCTGGAAGGGGGCCGCAGAGAGCTTGAAGCCGAACCCGGCAATCATCAGGATGATGCCCACGAATAGGGCATAATTGCCGAAGGGCGTGTCTCCCGACGCTTGGCCTATGGCGGTTGAGATGTCGGCCAGTTGGGTGCTGCCGGTGAAGCCGAACACCAGGGCCATTCCATACAACATCAGGGCCGAGCTGATGGCCCCGATAATTAGGAACTTCATCCCCGCTTCACTGGAGTTTCGGTTAAGAAGGAAGGCAGCCAACGCCGCCAGCGGCAGAGTGGTCAGTTCCAGAGAAATATAAATCGTGATTAGTTCGGTAGCCGCAGCAAGCAACATCATTCCGGTGGCCGAGAACAATATCAGCCCGAAATACTCGCCCTGGAATCGCTCCATGTTCCGCACGTAGTCGGTGGACGCCAGCACCACCAGCGCCGCTGCTCCCATGACCAGGAAATTGAAGAAAAGGGCGAACCGGTCAACGGACAATGTCCCCAGAAGGACGCTCGGGTCCTCGGTGGCGAAGTCGCCGGCCCCGCGCAGCAGGTTGGCGGAATCGCTGAGGTCGTAAAACTGGATCAGGCTCAGCACGAAGGGCCCGGCCAGCGCCGCGAAGGCGATGTAGGGCAACAAGCCTTTTCTCGGCAGGGCTAGGTCCAGCAGGATTACCAACAGCCCAGCCCCGGCCATGGCTAGATAGGGTGATATGACGTAGAAGTCGTGGACTGACATTACTGGTTTATCACCCCGTTAAGTATGTCCACCATGGGGTCCAGTCCGGACTGGAATACGTCGGTCAGCAACGAGGGCCAAACACCAACGCCGATGATGGTCACCACCATCAACGCCAGCGGCGCCGCCTCCACCAGCGAGGCATCGGTCAGGTCGGCGAACCGCTCCCGCCGCTCGCCGAAGAAGGTGCGCTCCATCATCCAGAGGATGTAGCCCGCCGCCAACACGATCCCCAGCACCGCCAGCACCGTGGGCCAATCGTAGGCCCGGAAAGCCCCCAGGAACACCAAAAGCTCGGAAACGAACCCGCTGAGTCCCGGCAAGCCCAGTGACGCCAATCCGGCGATGAGCATGGCCACAGCCACCACCGGCATCCGTCCGGCCAAGCCTCCCAGGTCGGGGATGTAGCGGGTGTGGGTCTTGTCGTAGACCAACCCCACCGCCAGGAACAACAGGCCGGTCACCGTGCCGTGGGTGAATAGCTGCATGGCCGCGCCGCTCAGTCCGGTGACGGTCAGCGTCCCCTGGGAGACACCCACCGAGCCGATTCCCACCAGCACCAGGCCCATGTGGCTGATGCTGGAATAGGCGATCAGCCGTTTCAGGTCGGTCTGCCGCATAGTGACCACAGCGCCGTAGAGCACGCTCACCACCCCCAATACCACCAAAGCCCAGGCAAACCGGTCAGTCTGCGAGGGGAACATTCCCACGTTGATGCGGAGCAGGCCGTAGCCGCCCATCTTCAGCAACACCCCAGCCAACATGACGCTGGCGGCCGTGGGCGCGTCGGTATGGGCGTCGGGCAGCCAGGTGTGCACCGGCCAGGTGGGCAGCTTGATGGCAAACCCGGCGAAGAAGAGCCAAAACAGACCGGACAGCGGTATCAACAACCCCGCCGAGGTCAACATGGTGGCCTTGGAGGAAAGCTCCACCATGCTGAACGTTCCGACCCCTGGGGTCAGGTACACCGCCACGATGGCCACCAGCATGAAGGCGCTGCCCAGGATGGTGAAAATCAGGAATTTCATGGCCGAGTATTCTTTGCGGCCGCTGCCCCAAACGGAGATGAGCATGTACATGGGGACCAATTCCAGCTCCCAGAACAGGAAGAAGAGCAGCAGGTCCATCGAGGTGAAGACCCCCATGACCGCCGTTTGCAGCAACAGCAGCCACGCGAAATACTCTTTAACCCGCAGGCCGATGTGCCAGGACGCCAGCACGGCGCAGATGCCCAGCAGCCCGGTCAACGCAACCAAGGGCGCGCTGAGTCCGTCAACTGTCAGCAAGAAGTTGGCGTTCAGTCCTACGTCGGGGATCCAAGTGATTTTGTCCACGAACTGGAACCGGTCCGCGCCCTCGCCCCGGTCGAAGAAACCGAACGCCAAGAGTGAAAGCACCAGGTCGGCCAGGGCGATTAGGACGGCGAACGCCCGCACATTGCGGTCACCTTTGACCACCAACAGCAACAGCAGCGCTCCGACCGCAGGCAGGAACACCGTCGCCGTCAGCAGTCCGTTATAACCTTCGACCATCTAACTAATTTCCTATGCGATTAACAGGCATCTAGTGTTTCCCTAGGCCAACAAGAGGGCCAGAATTATGGCCAAAACACCGAATGCTATTCCCGTGGCGTAGGCCTGCACCTGGCCGCTCTGGAGCTTTCCGATGGCCGTGCCTATGTTCCGGAAGAACCATCCAATCAGGTCCACTATGCCGTCAATGAGGTTGCGGTCTATCCAGTCCAGGGTCCCGGCGATAACCCTGAAGAACCCCCTCCGCACCGCCACGTCTTCGTACAGGGTATCCACGTAGTATTTCTGGGTCAGCAGGGTATGCACGGACTTCGCCTGCTCCAGAGGATCGGTTCGCTGGTCCCGCCGGCGGAGGTAGACCGCGAGGGCCAGCCCGATCCCCGATAGGGCCGCCACGGTGGACACGGTGGCCATCCACCGGCTGAAATCCAGGGTTTCGGCATGTCCCCCAAGGCCCAGGGCCGCGCCCAGACCGTCGGCCAAGAACCCGGTGATCCAGTGTCTGGGGATGCCTATCTGTTCGTCCCATTGGGGATTGGCCAGGTAGCCCAAGGCCACCGCCGCCAGTCCCAGCACCACCATGGGGAGGACCATGATGAATGGAGATTCGCGCAGGTGGACGCCGCCATGGCCCGCCGCTCCAGCCGGAACGTTCTGACCCTTCTCCTCCAGCTCCTTCTCGACCCCGCCACGGAACTCTCCGTGGAAAGTCAGGATTATCATCCGGATGGTGTAGAAGGCGGTGACAATCACGCCCGCCAGCAACGCGGAGAAGGTCACCCGGCTGACCCAGGTGTCGACCGGGCCGGCGCCGTTCCAGGCGCCCAAGAGAATCTCGTCCTTGCTCCAGAACCCGGCCAGGGGAATGATGCCCACCAAGCTCAGGCCTGCCACCACAACCAGGACGTAGGTGATGGGCAGGTGACGCCGCAGGCCGCCCATGTAGCGCATGTCGAAGGTGCCCGTGGCGTGGTTGACGCTGCCGGCCCCCAAGAAGAGCAGGGCTTTGAATGCCGCATGGGTCACCAGGTGGAAGATGGCCGCAGCGTACAGTCCCAGGCCCAAGGCCGCCATCATGTAACCCAATTGGCTGATGGTTGAGTAGGCCATGACCCGCTTGATGTCGTTCATCACCAGGCCCATGGACGCCGCCATGAGTGCGGTGAAAGCCCCCACCAGTGCCACCACCGTCATTGCGTCGGCGGAGTTCTCGAATACCGGGAAGAACCGGGCCACCAAGAAAATGCCGGCGGCAACCATGGTGGCCGCGTGAATCAGAGCGCTGACCGGAGTGGGGCCTTCCATGGCGTCGGGCAGCCAGGCGTGGAGCGGGAACTGACCCGACTTGCCCACCGCCCCGGCGAAGATTCCCAATGCCAGCCACGTCAGGACCGCTCCCCCCAGGACTGCGCCGGCAGCGGCCTCTGGTTGGGCCGCCTGCCAGATGTCCGGAATGTGGAAGGCGTTCAGTCCGGCGGCGGCAAAGTCGTCG
This sequence comes from Dehalococcoidia bacterium, assembly GCA_965237595.1. Classification (GTDB taxonomy): domain Bacteria; phylum Chloroflexota; class Dehalococcoidia; order Lucifugimonadales; family UBA3495; genus UBA9611. Next base: position 328,573 of record CBDEFY010000006.1, read on the forward strand.
GCCTTGACGAACAGGTACAAGATGGCAATCAAGAATCCGACATCGCCGATGCGGGTGATGATGAAAGCCTTCTTGGCCGCGGCCGCCGCCGAGGGGCGCTCGTGCCAGAAGCCGATGAGCAGGTAGGACGACACGCCCACCAACTCCCAGAACACGTAGAGTTGGATGATGTTGGACGCCAGCACCAACCCCAGCATGGAGGCGGTGAACAGGGACATGTAGGCATAGTACCGGGAGAAGCTGGGGTCGCCCTGCATATAACCCAGGGAGTAAACCTGTATCAGGAGGCTGACCCCGGTGACCACCACCAGCATCACGGCGGTCAGCGGGTCCACCAGCAGCCCCATCTCGACGGTCGCGCCGCCCACTTGAAGCCATTCCAGGGGTTCGAAGTTGAGGTCGTGATGAAGAATCACGGAGCGCAGGGTCCAGATGGAAAAAGCAAATGCCGTACCCAGAGCGCCGATGGTGGCATACCCGCTGATTAGGGAATAGCGGTCGAGCAGCGGCCGGACCACCAGTGCGATGAAGGCAAAGGAGCCCAGGGGAAGCAGGAAGATAGACCAGATGACGGCTTCGCTGACCATCTATAGCTTCCTCAATATCTCCTCGGCCACGTGCTCCCCTATATCGATGGCCAGTATTACGCCAAACATCTAAAGCTTCCTCAATATCTCTTCTGCGACGTGTTCCCGGCCTTGGGGAACGTAAATCTTGAAGGGGACCTTCTCGGCCCAGTCCAAGATGTCGCCCTCCGGTAGTATGCGGGCGGGCAGGCCCTCGCCTTCGAGGACTTCCTTCCACATCTCCGCCAGCATCAAGTTGGGCGCTTGTTTGAATTCAACCCACATAAGAGTTCTCTATATAAACCCGATATAAACCCGCTGGGGGGTCAGTTCCGCAACTGGGTGGCCTCGGTTAGGTCCACCGATTCGTTGGTCCGGTACATGGCGAAGACGATTCCCAGTCCCAGTGCAACCTCCGCTGCGGCCACGGTGATGATGAACACCGCGAAGACCTGCCCGGTTAACACGGCGCTGATGTCTTCTTGGAGGGCCGCCGGCGCCAGGTATCTGGCCATGGCAACCAGGGAAACGTTGACCGCGTTGAACATCAGCTCGATCGACATCAATACGGCCAGCACATTGCGCCGGGCCAGCGCTCCGTAAAGGCCGATGCAGAACAATATCGCCGAGACGATGAGGAAGGCTTCAAAAGACATTACGGGCTAGCCCCTTCCCGTTCCGGGGTTTGGCCGCACCAGCACCAACGCGCCAATCAGCGCCGCCAGAAGCAGCACCGACACCGCTTCGAAGGGCAGCACATAATCGCCAATCAACAGGTCGGCCAGACCCGCTTCTTGGGCCTGGGCCTGGTCTTCAGGGCTGGTGACGCCCGACTCGGTGAGCACGTCGCCGGACAGCGTGGTTACCGCGCTGGTCTGCACCAGTTCCACCCGTTCTCGTTGCTCGGTGGGCAGGAAGTCCCACTTGGTGTCCACGGCTACCGTGATGAGGGAGACCAATAGCAGGGCGGCAAAAACCACCGCCGGAATCTGGAGCCGGTTGGGCAGGTTACCACGCTGGATGTCGCGGGTCAGCATCACCGCAAAGATAATCAAGATGGAGATGGCCCCAACGTAGATCAAGACCTGGACGACGGCCAAGAACTCGGCGCTGAGGAGCACAAAGAACCCGGCCACCGCCATAAAAACCAGCACCAGCAGAAGGGCGGCGCGGAACAGGTCCGGAACCAGCACCACGCCCAGGGCGGCGCCGACCGCCACCACGCTCAGTATCCAGAAGACGATGTCCTGGAAGAACATCTACTCGGAATCCTCCGGGGACGAGGGCGGGGGCGCCGGCGGCGGGGCCTGGCTATCTTCAACGAATGACGAGTCCACCGGTGGCTCCTCGGAGAGTAGGTCGGTCGGCACGGGCCGGTCTATCTTCATGCCCGCTTTCTCCCGTTGGTGCCATTGCCAAGACTCCCGGCCCACTTCTTCCCAGTGGAGCGGGCGGCCTCCCCTGGGGTCGTAGCCGGCGTCCTCCAGTTGGGGCCGGAAGAAGGTACTGGGGCGTTTGTCGGCCTGGCGCAGTTGGTCGATGCCGATGACCATCTGCTTCCTGGAATATTGCCCCTGCTCGAACCCGCTGCCCATGAACAGCGCGTCATACGGGCAGGCCTCGACGCACAATCCGCAGAACATGCACTGGTTTATGGCGATGTCGAAGACCTCCAACCGGTACTTGTCGCCCTCGGCCGGAGCGGTCTCGCTGGGGGTGGTTACTATCTTTATTATCCCCAGGGGGCAGTACTTGGCGCATGAGGCACAGCCGGTACACCGTTCCTCATACCAAACAAACTCCTCGCCCCGGAAGCGGGGGTGTTGCTTGACCCGCTGCTCGGGATACTGAACCGTGAAAGGTTTCTTGGTCATGTTCTTCAATGTGACCAGCAGACCCTTGGCCATGGCCAGACCGTACATGCTAGCTCACCTCCCCAGAGGAATCGGCGGCTCCTGACATGCTACCTCACCTCCATCGAGGAAAGGGTAACCCCCGAAACGGCCGCCACCGGACGGACCTTTTCTTGTATCAACGTGCCGAAGACCAGCAGGCAACCGATGGCCACGCCGAAGTTGATACCGGCCATGATCCACAGGTCGACTGTGTCCAACGTACCCGCGCCGTCGCGCAGGAAGTAGACCTCCAGTGCGGTGGCGAACAGGTTGATGATGCTGAGAGGTAGCAGGAACTTCCAGGCGAAGGCCAGCAATTGGTCGATGCGCAACCGGGGGAAGGTGGCCCGGACCCAACTGAAGATGAAGGCCAAGACCCCAATCTTCATCAGGAACCAGACCCAGCCCAGATAGTTGGAAACGGGACCGGACCAACCGCTGAGGAACAACGTAACCATCACTGCGGAAGAGGTCAGGACGGCGCCGAACTCAGCGGCCTGAATCAGGGCGAATTTCACGCCGCTGTACTCGATGTGATACCCGGCGATAATCTCCGACTCGGCTTCGGCCAGGTCAAAGGGAGTCCGGTTCAACTCCGCCGACGTTCCCGCCAGGAAGACAAAAAAGGCCAGGGGCTGCACCAACAGGAAGGGGACCGTCTGGGCGGAGACCACGTCGTCCAGGGACATGGACCCGGCCACCAGCACCACGCCCAGCAGCGACATGACCACCGGGACTTCGTAGCTGATGAGCACCGCCACGCCCCGGGACGCGCCGAACATGGCGTACCGGTTATTGGAGGCCCACCCCGCCATGAAGATGGCGATGGACGTTATCGACGTTACGGCCAAGACGTACAGGACGCCGACGTTCAGGTTGGCTAGGGCCGTGTCCTTGGCGAAGGGCACCACCGCCATCACGAGCACCACCGGGGCCAGCATGGCCACCGGAACAATCATGAACACGATGCGGTCGGCCCCTGCGGGGGTCAGGTCTTCTTTGAAAATCAGCTTCACCACGTCGGCCATGGGCTGGAGCATGCCGAAGGGTCCCCAGCGGTTGGGGCCCACCCGGTTGTGGAACCGGCCGAGGAGCCTGCGTTCCACCCAGGAGAAGAGACCGGCTCCTATGAGGACAGCGTTTACCAGCAGCAGCATGATGACTAAACCAGCCACCGCGTAAGACAGCCAGCAGGGCAATAGCTGGCCCACCCACTCGTAAATCACCCGGAACAAGAGGGTATCGTGCAGGATATTGTCGGGGCCCAGGACACAGTTCACCGGTCCACTTCACCCATGTTGATGTCTACGCTGCCCAGCGTCACAATCATGTCCGCCAATTTCCAGCCCACCAGAAGGTGCTCGGTGACGGTCAAATTAATCAGGGACGGAGAGCGTATCTTGCACCGGTAGGGGCTGATCCCGCCGTCTGAAACCAGATAGAAGGCCAGTTCTCCTTTGGACGCCTCCACCCGCCCGTAGGCCTCAGCCCCGGGTTCAGGACGCAGCACCAACGGAACGTCCGCCCGGTACGGTCCCGGCTCGATCTGCTGAATGCACTGCTTCACGATGCGGATGCTCTGGTGTATCTCCTGGATGCGCACCCAGAAACGGTCGTAGTTGTCGCCGCCGGTGGCCACCGGGACATCGAACTCCATCCGGTCGTAGGCGTCGTAGGGGTCCATCTTGCGCCAGTCCCAGGCCAGTCCGCTGGCTCGGAGCACCGGCCCGCTGACCGAGGCGTTGATTGCCAGATCTAGGGGCAGGAGGCTGACCCCGCGGGACCGGACCATGACTATCTCGTTCTCCAAGATTAGCTGCTCAATCTCTTTGTACTCGGATTCAAAGTCTTTCAGGAACTGGTCCAGAGCCGGCCAGAAATCGTCCGGTGCGTCGAAGAACACTCCGCCGGGCCGCATGTAGCTCACGGTGATACGCGCCCCGCAGAGCATCTCGAAAAGGTCCAGAATCCGCTCCCTGGACCGGAAGGCGTACATGAGCGGGGTGCCCAAGGTGCCCAGGTCCTGAAGGAAGAACCCGATGCCCATCAGGTGGCTGGCCACCCGCTGCAGTTCGGCGGTCAACGTCCTCAGGTATTTGGCCCGCTGGGGCACTTCCACCCCCAACAACTGCTCCACCGCCAGGCAATAAGCCTGGTTGTTAATCATGGACGAGACGTAGTCCAACCGGTCGGTCAGGGTGACTATCTGGGTGTAATTGCGTTCCTCGGCCAGCTTCTCAGTGCCACGGTGCAGGTAGCCGAAGATGGGCTCAACTTCCAGGATCTCCTCGCCGTCAAAGGTAACCCGCAGCCGGAACACCCCGTGGGTGCTGGGGTGCTGCGGCCCGATATTTACCGTCATCGGCTCGGTTCGGATTGGCATTGGTAAAGCTCTCAGCTCTCAGCTTTCAGCGGTCAGCTAGCCCATAGCTGATAGCTGACGGCTGACAGCTACAAGTAGTCCTTCCGCAGTGGGTGGCCTTCAAAGCCTTCCCAGAGCATGATTCGTTTCATGTTGGGGTGTCCCTCAAAGTGGATACCCATCAGGTCCCAAATCTCCCGTTCCTGGAAATCTGCTCCCCGCCACAGGTGATAGACCGAGGGCAAGGACAGTCCATCACGGCCGTTCAACCGGGTTTTAACGATGGACGCATGCTTTTTGCTGAACGAGGTTAGGTGGTAGACAACCTCGAAGTGGTCGATGTAGTCCACTGCGGAGATGGAGTTCAGGAACTTGAAGTCCAGCCCTTCGTCCGACTGCAAGAAAGCGGCGACCTCGGCCACCCGGGGAGCTTTGACCCAAAGGGCGTCATGGGTCGTCTCTTCAACTGAGCCTGAAACCGCGGCGCCGACCTTTTCCGCCAGTTCCTCGCCGCTCAGGTACTGAACGGCCATCAAGAGTTATCCGGTTTGAAGCCACGTCCGAAGAGGGACAGGTTGGGGCCGTTGGGCAGGTTGCGGTATTTCTTTATCTTTTCGTGAAGCTCCATGATGCCGTAGAGCAGGGCGTCGGGACGGGGTGGGCAACCGGGGACGTAAACGTCCACAGGAATTATGTGGTCCACGCCGGGCACCACGCTGTAGGAGCCATAATATGGGCCTCCGCTGGTGGCGCAGACGCCCATGGAGATAACCCATTTAGGCTCGGCCATCTGGTCGTAGATGCGTTTGATGGCCGGGGACATCTTCCAGGTCACCGTACCGGCCACAATCATCAGGTCGGCCTGCCGGGGCGAGGCCCGGAAGGCCTCCATGCCGAACCGGGCGATGTCGAAGCGGCCCATGGCGCTGGCAATCATCTCGAAGGCGCAGCAGGCCAGGCCGAAACTCACCGGCCACAGGGCCGACTTTCGGCTCCAGTTGACCAGTGCGTCCACCGAGGTGACCATCAGGTTGTCCTTCAGGTCCTCGGGGACCTCGATTATGGGCTCGGCCAGGGGTTCGACAGAGGTGTCTTTCAGCTCTTGGACCAGTGAACCTTCATGCCGGTCCAACTCCCAGGTCCGAGACTGGAGGGGTCCGCCCTCTTTGGAAATCTCCACTGGCATCGGCGTTCCCTATCCCCACTCCAAGTCGTTCTTGCGCCAAGCGTAAGCCAGACCCACCACCAGGACCCCCACAAACACCGCCATCTCAATCAGCGCGAACAACTCCAATTGCAGGAACTTGGTCGCCCAGGGATAGAGGAACACCACCTCAACGTCGAAGATGACGAATAAGATGGCGAACATGTAGTAGCGGAAGTTGAAAAGGTCCCACCGCCCACCGATGGCCTCTACCCCGCATTCATAGGTCTCGGACTTGACGTCAGTGGGATTGTTGGGCCGGAGGCCAATGCGGGAGGCCATCCAGGACATCATCAGCATGCTGATGGGAACGCCGATGGCAACCACTATGAATATGGCGATGAGGCCGTATTGCCGGAAATAGTCGTCTAGCATTGGCCTTTGTTTACTCCGGTATTTACCCTGAACGGATTGGATCAGCCTGAGCCTGGCCCCGGAATCGTCCAGATTATAGCAGAGAGCCCCCGGCCATTACAGGCAGGAAATGGGCAGGTCTGCCTGCCAAATCCCCCTAGCCCCCTTTACGAAAAGGGGGAGCTCCCCCCTTCAAAAATTGGGGGCGGAGGGGGATTTCAGCAGTTCATTGCCGCCTTTTTCCGCCCTTGGCTAGCTGGTAATATTATTCCAACGCCGAAATCCGAAGAATGCGTTGGACCTAGGGGTAGTGTTGACCATAGCCCAAAGGCCCCTGGCGGGCCTGAAAGTCCTGGACTTTCCATCATCGTCGCCGGGGGGACTGCCAGCAGCCTGTTGGCCGACTTCGGGGCCGAGGTGGTCAAAGTGGAACGGCCCGGCACGGGAGACCCGCTCCGCAACTGGGGCCCCTTCGCCAACGGGGTCTCGCTGTGGTGGAAGGTCCACTCGCGCAACAAGAAGTCCATCACTCTGAACCTGGGCACATCCGAAGGCCAGGACTTGCTGAAGAAACTGGCGGCCCAAGCCGACGCGTTGATTGAGGGATTCCGGCCCGGCGCCATGGAGCGGTGGGGACTGGGGCCCGATGACCTCTTACAAGTGAACCCCAAACTGGCGATGCTGCGTTACTCGGGCTTCGGCCAGTCCGGTCCCTACAAAGACCGGCCCGGCTTCGGTACAATCGCAAAATGTATGAGCGGCTACGTCGGCATGACCGGGTTCCAAGACACGCCTCCAGTGCTGCCGCCGGTGCCGCTGGCCGACGAGATTGCCGGGGTGTTCGGCGCCATGGCGGGCATGATGGCCCTTTATCATAGGGACACGTCGGGCGACCCCGATGCCAAGGGCCAGGTGGTGGACGTCAGCCTATTCGAGCCGCTCTTCCGCCTCTGCATCCCCCACATCACCATGTTCGACCTGCTGGGTATCAACCGGGAGCGGGTGGGCAACGATTTCCCTGACGCCGCGCCCCGCAGCCTTTACAAGACCTCCGACGACCGCTGGCTGGGCCTTTCCGCCACCTCCCAGAGCACCTTTGAGAGTCTGGCCCAGGCGATGGGTATGCCGGAGCTAATCGGCCGGCCCGAGTTCAAGGACAACGCCGCCCGTCTGGAGAACCGGGTAGCCCTGAACGACGAACTACAGGGTTGGCTGGAGCAGCGGGACCTGAAGGAGACCATGGACCAGCTCATCCCCGCCGGCGGAGTGGTGGGCCCGGTGTATGACGCCGCCCAAATAATGGAAGACCCCCACTACCAGGCCCGGGAGGACATCATCGACATCGACGACCCGGAACTGGGCCGGACCAAGATGCTGGGGGTGGTCCCCAAGTTCAGCGAAACGCCCGGCGCCGTCGAGCACGCCGGCCCCACCGTAGGCGAACACAACAGCCATATCTACGGTGAGTGGCTGGAGTTGGGTGAGGGCGAATTGGCCGAGTTGGCGGAGCAGGGCACAATCTAGGATGTCCAGCGCCCTAACCGCTCGCCTCCTAATCGCCACTGGCAACCCCGGCAAGATGCGGGAGTACCAAGGCCTGTTGAAAGACCTACCGTTTGAGTTGGTCTCGCCGCGCGAATTGGGCATCACCCACGAGGTCGATGAGACCGGGGAGACCTTCGAAGAGAACGCCTGGCTCAAGGCGTCGGAGTACGCGGCCATCTCCGGGGTGCTGACCCTGGCCGACGACTCGGGACTGGAGGTGGACGCCCTCTCCGGCGAGCCGGGAGTCCGGTCGGCCCGCTACGGCGGCGACGCCTGCAAGAGCGACCAGGACCGGGTCGCCCTACTGCTCAAGAATCTGGAAAACGTGCCCTGGGAAGAACGCGCGGCGCGGTTCCGGTGTGTCATCGCCGTGGCGAAATCCCCCTTGGCCCCGCTTTATCAAAGGGGGGAAAGAGCCTCCCCCTTTGATAAAGCGGGACGGGAGGGGGATTTTGGCGTTACGCTCGTCGCCCAGGCCGAGGGTTCAGTGGCCGGAATGATACAATATACCGCTCAGGGGGATGACGGTTTCGGCTACGACCCGGTGTTCTATCTCCCCTCATTCGGCAAAACCATCGCCCAACTATCCCTGGACGACAAGAATAGAATCAGCCACCGCGCCGACGCCGCACGAAAAGCGGTGGAACTCCTAAAAAATCTGATCGCTGAAAGCTGATAGCTCCAAGATGCTAACCGATAAATTCGGCAGGCCCATGCGGGACCTGCGAATCTCCGTTACCGACCGGTGCAACTTCCGGTGCCCTTACTGCATGCCCGCCGAGATCTACGGCGAGGCCTACGAGTTCCTGCCCCGGGCGGACATCCTCACCTTCAAGGAACTGACCCGGCTGGTGGGCATCTTCGCCGAGTTGGGTATCGTCAAGCTGCGGATCACCGGAGGCGAGCCCCTGCTGCGCACCGACCTACCCCAGTTGCTGGGCATGCTGGCCGCCACCGAAGGTATTCAAGACCTGACCCTCACCACCAACGGGTATCTGCTGGGCCAGTTCGCCCAGCCCCTGAAGGAAGCCGGGCTGGACCGCGTCACCATCAGTTTGGACAGCCTGGACGACGAGGTCTTCAAGGCCATGAACGGCCGGGGGTTCGCTCCCCAGCGGGTGCTGGACGCCATTCAAACAGCATCCGACGTCGGCCTATCGCCCATCAAACTCAACTGCGTGGTACAGAAGGGCGTCAACGACCACACCATCGTCGACCTGGCCCGCCACTTCAAGGGCACCGGCCACATCGTCCGTTACATCGAGTACATGGACGTGGGAAACCGCAACGGCTGGCGGTCGGAGCACGTGGTGCCCGCCGACGAGATCATCGCCAAGATCGACGCCGAAATGCCCCTGGAACCGGTCGAGAGCAACTACCACGGCGAGGTGGCCAACAGGTACCGTTTTAAGGACGGCAGCGGCGAGATCGGCGTCATCGCCTCGGTGACCAAGCCCTTCTGCGGCGCTTGCACCAGGGTGCGGCTGTCCACCGACGGCCGGATATTCACCTGCCTTTTCGCCAGCCAGGGCGTAAGCCTGAGGGACCCCATGCGCGCCGGGGCCCCCGACGAAGAACTGCGGGCAATCATCTCCGGAACATGGAGCGTCCGCTCCGACCGCTACTCGGAAGAACGGGCCGCGTCGCCCAACGGGGAAGGATCGCCCCGAAAGATCGAGATGTACCAGATAGGGGGATAGCTGAAAGCTGAGATGCAAAGCAGCGAAATCGTCATCCACACCGACGGCGCCTGCAGGGGGAATCCCGGCCCCGGCGGCTGGGCCGCCGTCATCCAACAGAACGGTAACCAGCAGATAATCTCCGGCGCCGACCGCCACACCACCAACAACCGCATGGAGATGACGGCAGTCATCAAGGGGCTGGAGACCGTGGACCCGTCGGCCAAGGTCTTGATTAGTTCAGACAGCACCTACGTGGTCAACACCATGACCAAGGGATGGAAGCGCAAGGCCAATCACGACTTATGGGAGCAACTGGACCGGCTGGTCAGCGGCCGGGACATCTCCTGGCGCTGGGTGCGTGGCCACAGCGGCGACCCCGGCAACGAACTGGCCGATTCGGCGGCCACCAGAAAGGCCGGCACAGCGAGATAACCGTCCGCCCCCACCGCTCGTCCTTAGCTCCGACCCGAAGTCGAGAGTCTCGATGGAATTGGACCTGTCGAAGGGTACGCACCGCCCAAGGAGCGTCGCAATATTATGTCCACTGCAAACAACGGCCCCGACCAGCACCTGACCCACCTGGACGAGCAGGGTCAGGCCAAGATGGTGGACGTGGGCGGCAAGGACGTCACCAGCCGTGAGGCCGTGGCCCGGGGTTACGTGTCCATCCAGCCGGAGACGGCGCGGCTAATCAAAGAAGGGCTGATGAAGAAGGGCGACGTACTGACGATCGCCCAGTTGGCCGGAATCATGGGCGCCAAGAAGACCTCGGAACTTATCCCCCTGTGCCACCCCCTGCCCTTGGACCGGGTGGACGTCGACCTGGAATTGGACGAAGCGAAAAGCCGGATCAACGTCACCGCCACGGCCAGCACCACCGCCCGCACCGGCGTGGAGATGGAGGCCTTGACTGCGGTGTCAGTGGCGGCTTTGACCCTCTACGACATGTGCAAGTCGGTGGACCGGGGGATGCGGATCGAAGCCGTCCGCCTGGTGCGGAAAAGAGGCGGCCGCAGCGGAGACATCGACCTGGAAGATTAGGCGGGCGGCACGGGCAAGTTTGACCTCATCCGGCGTAGGGGCACGGCAATGCCGTGCCCCTACGCCGGTCAACCCCTTCGCCCAATCTCTAATTGCAGCAGTTGCACCGCCACCGTGGCGTAGGCGATGTATTGCTCGGGGGGTAGGTCCAACTCCCGGAACTCCTCCACTTGGTCGACGTCCGTCGGCCCATCGGGTCCCGGGATCATCTTCAGGTCTAATTCCGATATCTCTCCGTCGGGCAGGACCACGACACACCCCAGTTCGGGCGGCGGATGGAACCCGGACCCCGGAGGCAATTCCAGCTCGATGGCCTGGAGCGAGTTCATGCCCAGGAATGGTGGAAAGGGACGCAGTTGCTCTGCCAACGCCGCCACGGTCGCCCGCAACCGCTCAGCGGTCTCCCGCGCGTGCTGTTCCGGCGAGGTGTGAGGGGACGATGATTCTTCGGAAGCGGTCATTGCCGGTTAATTCTAAACCGTCAGAATGGCCCCACGCCAATTGACACCGCCAAATAGCCGATATTACCATTAATGGTCGGAGCACACCCTGGCGGCTGGCCGGGTGGTCTCCAGGTGGCACCGTAGCTCAGTGGTTAGAGCGGGCGCTTCATAAGCGCTAGGTCACTGGTTCGAACCCAGTCGGTGCCACCAATATCTTCTATCGTTAACCAGTATCGTTAACCAGTTATCACCAAAGGAGCGATTGCCAGTGGGTACTTTCACCGTCCCTATCCAAATAGGGGATTTATCCGGTCAGCGATTCGTCGATATGGAAGCCCTAGTCGATACCGGGGCAACCTACACGTCGATCCCGGAAACGACTCTCGCCCAACTAGGAATTGAGATTCGGGAAACCCGTTCATTTGAGTTAGCCGACGAGCGGATTGTTGAATATCCAGTTGGATATGCCAGTATACGATTGGAGGAGCGGGAGATAATCGCCATGGTCGTCTTCGCCGCTGAAGACACGGCGCCGCTATTGGGTGCCACCACGTTAGAAACGGCCGGTTTTGCTGTGGACCTTGTTCACCAGAGGTTGATCCCGGTTCCTGCATTGCTTAAATGACGTGGCGGTTCCTACCACGCCGGCTGGCCAGGCCGTCTATGAGTGTGAACGTTGCTCAGTGGTTAGAGCGGGCGCTTCATAAGCGCTAGGTCACTGGTTCGAACACAGTCGGTGCCACGATTACTTCTTCTCCCTTCGAACGCCCCGTTCTCTTCCCTCGCCACGCCTGCTCTACAGTGGTTACCACTGCTTTAACAGGCGTGGAGTGTTATTCAGATATATAGCTCATTCGATATTTCGGCCCACCACTTCGTGATGAGGGTGCCGAGTGCGGGACGCCGGACGGTTCGGCGGCACTGGAGGTATGGTAGACTGACCGAAATTTGAACCATTCCAGCGTGTGCGGGTAAGGACGGCCGCCGAGATGGAAAATCCCGGAAAACCCGTACCGGAAGAGCGTCTAATGGGAAAAACCGGAATCGTGGAAACAAGTGGCACGGTATACGGGTCCGGCGTGGGTGACGAAAAGTATCTGTTGCCCGCCTACTTTGTTCGCGTTGAGGGCATCGGCCCCGTTCTAGTGGGTGAAGATTGGCTGGAAGACGCCCCCGAATAACTAACGCCGTCCTTGTTCCCCACCCAGCAACTACAGGCGAATCAGCTTCGGTTCCCACACCTATCCGTCACCACTTTGCTTCCCCGGTATGGCCACGTTCATTTAGAATAGTCGCCAAGACCGTTCGAGCGCGGACCTACACCGGGGGCAGCAATGAAGACCTCCAAAGCCGGCGCACAATTTGCGTTATCGGCACTGCTGATAACGGCGATTCTGTGGCTGATTGCGCCCTCGGCATACGCTCACGAAGGCGACCACGACACCGACTGCGGGGCCCTCAAATCATCATTGAGGGTGGCCAGCCGTCCTCCTTTACCCTCCCCTCTCATGTTGACGAGACCATAGAGATCGAGCCCGACGCCGTTCTCACCATCCGCGGTGTCGACTTACCGGTCGACGCTGTCCTTCATTGGGGTATCCAAGGCCTGGGCACGGAACTGGCGGGCAAGGACCTGCAGTTCATGTCGGGGGTGACCACGGTAAACGTTTCTGATTTCTCCTCCCAGGCCCGGGGTATCTACGAGGTCGAAGGCACCCTGCTCAGCGGGCCCATCGAACTCTGCAGCAAACCCTTCAAGGTAAACATCTCGGGCTTCGGCGGCACGGCTGCTTACGCGGCCACCGGCGTCTCAGCGGTCGCCGGGGCCGGAGCACCGGCCAGCGCCCCCCTGGCGGCCAACGGACTGAGCGCCAAGCTGGACGCCAAGGTCCAGATAGCCCGGCGAAGGCCCCGGGGATTGCGCCGGTGGGTCCCGATGCCTGCCTGGAAACGTTCCATCTTCAGCACTTTGGTGGGGGCCGTAACCGGACTGGGGCTGGCCGTCTTGATGCAACAGGCCGGGATCAGCCCCCTTTCCCTGGCCAACGCGGTCTGGGGACTGATTCTGGGCGGCGGGGTCAGCTTTGGGGTCGGCTACTCACTGGGCGTGCTCAAGACTTACTTGAAACCGCCGGTGGAGAACTGACCAACACCAGATAGCCCAACGCCGCGACCCGACGTACAATTGGCGGGCGGGTAGACCGGACAACCGGACTCCCGCCCGCATTTCGATTGAACGACATCCGCAGAGGGAGGAGTCATGGCCAGGATCAAGCACATAGCACTGCATACCGAGAACCCGGCAGAGACCGCCGAATGGTACAAGAGCGTGTTCGGCCTTGACGAACTGCGCCGCAGCCCCGCCGACACCGGCGAGGAAGGGGTCTGGCTCACCGACGGCTATATCTATTTCGCCGTCCTTAAGATGGGCTCTGACGAAGCCCCCAACCTGGGCGAAGGCCCCTCCACCGTAAAGGGAGTCCACCACATCGGTTTCTACGTCGACGACCTGGACGAAGCGGTCGCTACCGTAGAGGACCACGGTGGCACCGAGTGCCCCGGCAGCAGCAAGGCCAACCGGAAGTACAAGGGACCGGACGGCCTGATGATTGACCTGCGGTTCCGGGGCTGGGGCGAGCAGATCCGTGCCCGGTCCACCCTGTACGAGCTTATTGAGGCTGCGCCCGCCAAGACCGCTGGGGCCGCCGACTAGGTCCCGCGGAGACGTCACCTTTTTTATCTCTAGCAGTCCGAACGCGGGTAGGTAACCATGGCCGCAACCAAACGCATCGGTGCTTTGGTGCCCGCCCCCAACCCCGTGGTCGAACCCGACTTCTACCGGGTGCTGCCCCAGGAGATAACCGTCCACTTCGAGCGGATGTTCAACGGCGATTGGGGCGCCCAGCTCCAGCCGCCGGAAGACCCGGGGGAAACACCGGCCATCGCATCAGCATCTCCAGCGAAGAAGCGGCCACCGTGGACACTGCCCTGTTCGGCTTCGACGCCGACAAGATGAACGAAGACGTCAGCCGGGGCGCCTGCTCCCTGTCCAACATCAAGCCCGACATCCTGGTCTACGCCTGTACCTCGGGCACCTATCACAAAGGCTCCATCCAGTTCGACCGGGAGATGTCGGAGAAGATGCAGTTGGCCAGCGGGGTAGAGTCCATCACCGCCGTGGGAGCCTGCATCGAGGCGTTCCGATTCATGGGCTCCAAGCGCCTCAGCATCGCTGGCCCTACCGCCAATTCCACCTGCGCCAACGGCTGCAGCCCCTCCTTAGAAGAGGCGGGATTCGAGGTGCTGAGCGCCGACGGCGAGCCTTGGATGCAGGACTCCATGAATCCCTCGGAGATTGAAGTGGAGACGGTGCAGACCATCATCGACTTCGTGCCCACGGTGGTCAAAGACGAAGACGACACCATCTTCCTGCCGGGCACAGCTTGGCGGGGGCTGGACGCGGTGGAGCCCCTGGAACAGAAGTTGGGGAAGACCGTGATCTCGGTGAATCAGGCCACCATCTGGCTGGCCCTGCGCCGCATCGGCTGGACCGAGCCCATCCTAGGCTTCGGCAGCCTTTTGCGCAAACTGGCCTAGGGAAGCCACTCTAGGCCTTAACGCCCAAAGGCCGCTGCCCGTGGAGAGACCGGCATCCTGTGCTTCCGGGTCATCAGGACGAAGGCGCCGCTCGTCAGGTAGATGGGCAGGAAGGTAACCAGGACCAGCGAGTAGCTGTCGGTTCGGTCAAAGACGAATCCGGCGTAGATCGGCGAGATTAGCATCCCCATGTTGAAGACTGTGCTGATTATTCCCATCAGTGTGGCAAAGCTGCTTCGCCCGAAAAAGTTGCCCAGCGCTACCCAGTTCAGGGTGCTGCCGGCTTGCTCCAAGGCCATCACCACGACGAACAAGTAGACCGCGGTATTCCCCTCCAAGACCAGCATGGCCAAGACCGCCAGGGCCGCGGCCACCATGCCGCCGCCCATCATGGGCTGTATCGGTATCCGGACCCCCAGATAGCCCACCCCCAACCGCATGGGGATTGAACCGGATTCCCCAAACTTGAACGGGTCCTTAGCTGGCCAAAATCTCTTTATAAGGCATCGTCCACGAACTTGGAATCTTCCGGGTTGAAGCCCGGCCCTCCGGCCAGATGGCCCCAGATCGACTCAATGGGGCGCAACGTTGCATTTGGCATCAGGGCAACCTCGATCTCATTGTCCTCGGGTGGGAAGTATAGGTCGGTCCGGCCGGGCATGACGATGGCTTTCGCCTTTATCGCTTCTAGAGCCTTCCTCAAGTCTCCGCCATAGAGGTCATTGTTGCTGATGTCGGCGTTCTGCCAGGTCCAGACCATGGACAGCAGGTCGTTGGCGTCGGCGTTTATCCTCCGGGCTTCCCAGAAATTGACCAGATAGTCCTCCAGTGAGGAGTAGCCAATCCGCAGATAGACCTCTTCCCGGTAGAAAGCCTGGGACACGGCCCAACCGGCATACACCCGGCCCATGGCCCGCAACCCCTTCAACGGAGGACTGTCATACGAACCGCCGGCCCAGGCGGCGTCGGTGGTGATGGCCGCTTTGACCCCTTCCAGAAACACAAAGTTATGGCGGGAGGTCCGGGCCGAGCCGCAGATGGGCACAATCCTTTCCACCATCTCCGGGTAAAGGCTGCCCCACTGATAGGTCTGCTGAGCGCCCATGGACCAACCGGTGACCAGGGCAATCTTATCGATGCCAAATACCTCAGTGACCAAACGGTGTTGGCAGGCCACATTGTCGTAAAGGCTTACATCGGGAAACCGGGCCCGGTTATAGGGCGGTGTGGCGTTGCTGGGCGAAGTCGAAGCGCTGTTGCCGAACATATCCGGGACGATGATGAAATACTTTTTTGGGTCCAGGGCCTTGTCCTCGCCAATCATTCCCTCGTTGTGGGTGTGCTGCCCGCCGAAAAAGGTGGGGAACACCACCACGTTGTCTTTGTCGGCGTTCAGTTGACCGTGGGTCTTGTAGGCCAGCTTGGCCGCGCGAAGAGTCACGCCCGATTGCAACTCCAGATCGCCCGCCTCGAAGATCTCGTAGTCCGCCATGTGATTTACCACCTTTTCCAGCCGGGGGCCGCCGTCTCGATTCACCGTGGGCAAGAATACCACGAGGGTGTTTTCACAGTTGCCGGCGCTCGCAGTCCTCATCAAGATTGACTACGCCCAGTCCAGCTTTTAGACTTGCCTCGCTATCCCCGACCAAAGCCCAGATCAATGGATTCCTGGAGGTGTTTCCCATGGCCCAAGACCCGGTCAATATATTTGAGTATGAAGAGATTGCCAAACAGCGTCTCGATAAGGGCGACTACGACTTCATCGCCGGGGCCGCCACGGACGAGATCACCCTACGGCGCACCCGCGCCGTTCTGGACTCCATCGTCATGAAACCCCGGATGATGGTGGATATAAGCCAGCGTGACCTGAGCACCACGGTCCTGGGCCAGACAATCAGCTTTCCGGTCATGCTGGACCCCGCCGGGAACCACAGAGCGGCCCACCCGGAGGCCGAATTTGCCTCGGCCAGGGCTGCCGGGGCCGCTGGCACCGTGATGGTATTGAGCTCCCATTCAGCCAGGACCCTTGAGGACGTGGCCGAGGCTGCCACCGGTCCCATCTGGTTCCAGCAATACTTCTTCAAAGACCGGGAACTGACCCTCGGCATGGCGGCCCGCGCCGAAGAGGCCGGGTATTCCGCTCTGTGCCTCACTCTAGACGCCAAGATAAGCCCAAAGCGGGAGCGCAACATTCGGAACGATTACGTAGGCCCGGTCTCCCCCAACTATGCCGCCTTGGGCCTGGGCACCCACTCCTGGAAATTCGCCGCCGACGCCCCGGCCGGGTCCCTCGACATCCGTGACCCGGCGGCTACCTGGGACGACCTGGAATGGCTGGCCGGGGAGACCAAGATGCCAATCGTGGTCAAAGGAATCATGGCCGGGGAGGACGCCAAGCGCTCGGCCGAATCCGGCGCCAAGGGAATCATAGTTTCCAATCACGGCACACGGTACCTGGACACCACATTCACAACCATAGAGGTTTTGCCGGAGGTGGTGGAGCAAGTGGACGGCAAGGCCGAGGTTTACATGGACGGCGGCATCCGCCGGGGCTCCGACATTTTCAAAGCCCTGGCGTTAGGCGCCCGGTCAGTCTTGATTGGCCGGCCTCTGTTCTGGGGACTGGCCGTAAACGGCGAAGCAGGGGTCAAATCGGTCCTGGATATGCTCCGCGACGAACTGGACGCCACCATGGGCATGTGCGGCCGCGCCACCATCGACAGCATCGGCCTCGACACCCTGGGGGGAATCTCGCCGCTGCAAAGATTGTTCGACGAACGGGAAGGCATCCGCAACCAACCAAATACCCGCAAAGGAGACAACTAAGATGGCTACTGTAGGTACCGGCAAATACACTTACGAATTGATTGAGAATTGGGGCAAGCTGCCCGGTGGCGAAACCTTCGGGATGGTGAGCGCTATCGCCACCGATTCCCAGGACCGGGTATTCGCGTTCCAGCGGAAGGACCCGCCCATGCTCATCTTCGACCGGGACGGAAACCTAACAGACTCGTGGGGCAACGGTTCCTTTGAGTTTGCCCACGGCATCCACATCGCCGACGACGTGGTATACATCACCGACCGCGACACCTCGGTCTGCATCATGTACACCTTGGACGGCAAGCCAATCCAGATGTTGGGGCGGCACGGCGTCCACTCGGATACCGGCTGCGAGAACCCAGGGGATCTAGTGCCCAGGGCCGCAGGCCCATTTAATTATCCGGCCGAACTGGTGCCTTCCCCTTCGGGAGACCTCTACGTCGCCGACGGGTACCGCAATTCCCGGGTGCACCGTTTCTCAAGTGACGGCCAACTCAAGAAATCATGGGGCGAGCCCGGCAAGGAGGCGCCCAGCGAGTTCCACCTGCCCCACAGCCTTCTCGTTGACGGAGACCGGGTGATTGTCTGCGACCGGGAGAACCACCGTATCCAGGTCTTCGGCTTGGACGGCGAGTTCAAGGAGATCTGGGACGACATCAACCGGCCTATGGACATCTCCATGGACCGAGACGGCAACTACATGGTCAGCGAGGGCCAGCGGGACGACGGCTCGGCCCGAATCAGCGTATTGGACAAGAAGGGCGGCGTGCTCTCCCGGTTCGAGTGCCGCGGCTCCGGCCACGGTAGTTGGATCGACTCCCGGGGCGACATCTATCTAGGTGGGGTCCCCGACGCCATCGACAAGTACGTCCGCAAAGGGTGAACGCCTAGGAGAATTGGATGGAATCAATCCAGAATCGTCTGAAGCGCATCAGGGACTCGTTGGCGCCGGAAGAGTGGCGGGACGCCCGCATCTACCGGCATATCGACGAATACAAGCTGGACTACACTCTGATTGCCACCAAGGTCGACTCCGGTCAAGTTCACTACTACGACCCAGATACGGGCGTCTTCGAGCCGCTGAATCTCTCTGGGTAGCGGTTCCCGCTCCAGTACGGCCTAAAAGTAAAGCCCCGGCGAAATCGCGGGGGCTTTACTTTTCCAGTTGGAGCCTTCGGTCCTAGTCGTCAGCGGCGGCGAGACGGGCCTTTCCGACCAGCAGATAACCGCCCCGGAGAAGGGCTCGGACGCCCGGTTTAGAGCGAGTGAACGTTGGCGCCACCGCCATGAGCACCGAGCAACCGGTGATCCAAGAGCCGCCCGAGCTGTTTGGCAAATAGGTGATGCCGAATTTCAAGAATCAGGTTAAATAGAGGCGGCGATGATGTATCCTAATGTATAAGTTTGATACATTGGCCGGATTTACCATGGCTCATATACTCCCACGACCCACTTCATGGAGGAACCGCCGGATGGCCAGCAGCAAAGTCCGCCTGACCGAACTGTCTCACTGCGCCGGTTGAGCCGCCAAGCTTAGCCAGGAGGACCTGGTCCAGGTCCTGAAGCACCTGCCCATGATCAGCCACCCCGACCTTCTGGTTGGGACTGAAACCGGGGACGACGCAGCCGTTTACCGGCTGGATGACAACACCGCGCTGGTAGTGACGGTGGACTTTTTCACGCCCATCACCGACGACCCTTACGAGTTCGGCTCGGTCGCCGCTGCCAACTCCCTGAGCGACGTCTACGCCATGGGCGGAAAACCCCTGGTGGCCCTGAACATTGTGGGGTTCCCCGCCGAACTGGCCGTGGAGATGCTGGGCGAGGTGCTCAAGGGTGGCTACGACAAGGCCACTGAAGCCGGCTGTCTGATTGTGGGCGGGCATACGGTGGATGACGCAGAGCCCAAGTACGGACTTTCGGTGGTGGGCTTGGTTGAGCCTGGCAAAGAGGTATCCAACGCCAGCGCCAAGCCTGGCGACGCTCTCGTTCTCACCAAACCCATCGGGACCGGGATAATCACCACCGGCTGCAAACAGGGAATCACCCCCGACGCCATCCTGAAACAGGCCGTGGACACCATGGCAACACTGAACAAAGGTGCGTCAGAAGCCATGATGAAGGTGGGGGTGAACTCCTGCACCGACATCACCGGCTTTGGCCTCATGGGCCACCTGAAGGGCATGGTCCGGGGCAGCGGAGCCGGGGCCCGCATTCGGATGACCGACGTGCCCGTGCTGCCCGGAGTTTGGGAACTGTTGGAAAAGGGGACCGTCCCCGGGGGCACCTTCCGAAACATGTCCAGCGTGGAAGACACCCTGGACTGGGACGCCAGCCTGACAGAAAATCAGCGGCTGTTGATGTGCGACGCCCAGACCTCCGGAGGACTTTTGATCTCAGTGCCCAGGGCCAAGTTGGACCAACTGTTGTCCGAACTCAACGCATCCGGCGTCCCGACCAAGGCTGTGGTGGGCGAAGTCACGGCGGAAAACCCCGGCCG
The DNA here is from genome assembly GCA_965237595.1 of Dehalococcoidia bacterium. Taxonomy (GTDB): domain Bacteria; phylum Chloroflexota; class Dehalococcoidia; order Lucifugimonadales; family UBA3495; genus UBA9611. The sequence goes on from CBDEFY010000006.1 coordinate 348,582, forward strand.
CATCAGCGTCTTACCCTAGATTCGGAGTGGGATGTCAGATGAAGCGACCTGACCAAGTAAAGACGGCGCCCGACCAGGGGATGGGCGACCGCGTCCCACCGGGCCAGTTCCTCACCACCAAGTTCCCAGTGTTGACCTACGGCCCCGAGCCCAAAATAGACATCAACACCTGGGAGATCCGGGTGTTTGGACTGGTGGAGCGGGAGATAACCCTCAACTGGGAGCAGTTCTCCAGCCTCCCGTGGACCACCATAGTGGCCGACTTCCACTGCGTAACCCAATGGAGCCGACTGGACAACACCTGGGAGGGCGTGACCTTGACCGACCTGGTGGCCCCTGCCGGCCCCAAGCCCGATGCGAGGTTCGTCATGACCCATTGCTACGGCGGGTACACCGCCAACCTTCCCCTGGAATTGGCAATGAATGAGGGAATACTGGCCCATAAGCAGGACGGCGAGCCATTGGGCCAGAGTCACGGCTGGCCCCTGCGCCTGATTGTCCCCAGCATCTACGGCTGGAAGGGCGCCAAGTGGATCAACGGCATCGAGCTCATGGCCGATGACTCCCCCGGTTTCTGGGAGCAGCGCGGTTACAACAATAAGGGTGACCCCTGGAAAGAGGAGCGCTTCTGGCCCGAACTGTCCCGGTAAACACGAAGCGCATAGTGGAATATCAACATGAGTCATCCCGGAGATTGACTCGTGAGAACATTCTGTGGCACTCACCCCGTCGAAGGCGGCGCTGCCCATGTTCAATGGCAGACCGCCGCCCACGTGCTTTCAGTACTTTGGATTCTATATTTCGTCTCTGGCATCCATCCAAAAAATCCGGGATGACTCATGTTTGTTTGGTCCCGATTCAGCCTTCAGGCCGCTTGGCGGATCTTTTTCCGGGGCTTCTTGGCGGTCTTGGGTGCGTCAATGACATAGGTCTCCCAGACCGGCTCTTGGTTGCCTTGCATGACCACGTCACGAAGATAACCGCACTGGATGCAGCTCACGTAATGGCCGTGAATATCTTCCCCGAGATAAAGATCACCGCGGCATTTTGGACATCGCTTGAAGTAAATCATTTCTTGACCGCCTCTTCCCAGCCGGGAAATCTGCCCCTATTAACCGGGTAACCTAAACCCATGTTATGCCTCCTGATATATGTGGCTTGACACGAGTTATATCAGAATCTATCATATGATTAATCGCCGGTCAACACCGTCGAGGAACTGTTAGGGTCTGGAGAGTCTTGATGTACCAACGGCCTAATTCCAGGGTGGAAAACCGGACTGGGGCACCGCGCCAGACGCCCCCTACCCGTCCGGAAACCACAGACATTTCGACTGCCCGGCCCGCCTCTCAACCCGAATCGGTCGTGGAGATGGAGGGCGTATACATCATCAGCGTGGCCGCCCGTATCCTGGACATGCATCCCCAGACTCTGCGAAAGTACGAGAGGCTGGGGCTGATAAACCCTGGCCGGACCATCGGTATGCTCCGGCTCTACTCCACCGAGGACATCAAGAAGGTACAGTTGATCCGGTACCTGTCCGACGAGTTGGGTCTTAACCTGGCCGGGGTTGAATTCGCCCTGGCGGCATTCGACAACATGTCGGCCATCAAGCAGCGGATGAGCGGCCGCCTTGAGGGCAACCCGGCGGCGCAACAGGTGGTCCAAGAAGAGATGGACCTCCTATTTGAGAGCCTGAACCTGCCGGTTGACCGTTAGCCCCAGCATCCATTGCCCAAAATCATTTTCAAGCCCAATCAGTCACACCTAGGGGAACGCCTCGATGGCAACAGGACCACAGGAATCTGACGGCCAGTCCGAAGAATCGGGGCTTGAACAGGAATTGGAAGAGATCCTGGCTCAAGCCCAGGTCAACCTAGAAAGTCTCTCTTTGGAGGAGCAGGTCAGCACATTGAAGTCCAATCTCGAAACGGCCCAAAAGGAAGCCGCGGAAAACCTGGACACCGCTCAGCGGGCCCAGGCGGAGATGGCCAACTTCCGTCGCCGGACCGACGAAGAACGCATCGCCAACAACAAATACGCCAACAGCCGGCTGATTGCCAACATCCTGCCGGTTCTGGAGGAACTGGACCTGGCCATCAGCCATACCGAAGGGCAGGCCGGCGCCAACGAATCTTTGCTGGAAGGAATCAAGCTGATTCAACGGAAACTGACCGGCGTGCTAGAATCCGAGGGTGTGGCGGCAATCGAAGCCGTGGGCCTGATGTTCAACCCTTTAGAGCACGAAGCGGTGGGTACCGAAGAGTCGGCAGAGATCGAGCCGGGATACGTCACCCAGATACTCAGGCCGGGATTCCGGCTGCACGACCGGGTGATTCGCCCAGCCCAGGTGATGGTGGCCCGGGAGCCCGAAAGTAAATAAGAGGGCCGCTAGACCAGAAAAAGAAACCACCGCACCCCGACCGTGTCAATTTAGATATTCGGGTGTGAATAGTTAGGAGAGACCAAATGGCTAAAGTCCTGGGAATCGACCTCGGAACAACCAATTCGGTAGCGGCGGTCATCGAAGCCGGCGAGCCCGTGGTCGTGGAGAACGCCGAAGGCGGCCGCATCACGCCGTCCGTCGTTGCGCTGAACGCCAAGACCGGAGAGCGCTACGTTGGCCAAGTCGCCAAGCGCCAAGCCGTAACCAACCCGGAGAACACCCTCTTCTCGGTGAAACGGCTTATGGGCCGGAAGTTCAACGACCCTGAAATCAAGAGCGCCATGGTCAAGCTGCCCTACAAAGTTGTGGCCGGCGCAAACGGCGACGCCATGGTGCAGTTGGGCGATGATTCCCACGCCCCGGCCCAGATTTCTTCCTTTGTGTTGCAGAAGATTAAACAGGACGCCGAAGCCAAGCTGGGCGAAAAGATAACCCAGGCCGTGATAACGGTGCCGGCCTACTTCAATGACGCCCAGCGCCAGGCGACCAAAGACGCTGGCACCATCGCTGGGCTGGAGGTGCTGCGCATCATCAACGAACCCACTGCCTCATCGCTGGCCTACGGCCTGGACAAGACTAAGTCCGACGCCACCATCGCAGTCTTCGACCTGGGCGGCGGGACCTTCGATATCACCGTCCTCCAGATGGGCGATGGGGTCTTTGAGGTCAAATCGACCAATGGAGACACCTTCTTGGGCGGCGACGACTTCGACCAGAAGATTCTGGAGTGGATGATTGACGAATTTAAGCAGGAAACCGGCATTGATCTGGCCGCCGACCGGATGGCGCTCCAGCGGCTGCGCGACGCCGCGGAACGGGCCAAGGTCGAGTTGTCCAGCGTCCTTGAGACGGAGATAAACCTGCCGTTCATCACCGCCGACGCCAGCGGGCCCCAACACATGGTCAAGACCCTGAGCCGGGCCAAGTTGGACCAGTTGGTCGCCGATCTCGTTCAGCGGACCGAAGGCCCCTGCCGGCAGGCGATAACCGACTCCGGCCTAAATGCCAGCGACATCGAAGAGGTGCTCATGGTGGGCGGCATGAGCCGCATGCCAGCCGTGCTGGAAAAGGTCAAGCAGGTGTTCGGCAAGGAGCCCAACCGGAACGTGAACCCCGACGAAGCGGTGGCGATGGGCGCCGCCATTCAGGCAGGCGTGTTGGCGGGAGAGGTCGATGACATCGTGCTCTTGGACGTCACTCCATTGACCCTGGGCCTGGAGACCCTGGGCAGCGTGATGACCACCCTTATTTCTCGGAACACCACCATCCCGACCAAGAAGAACGAGACGTTCACCACGGCCGCCGAGAACCAGACCACGGTGGATATCCACGTCCTACAGGGAGAACGCTCCATGGCGGCGGACAACAAGTCCATCGGCCGCTTCATGCTGGACGGCCTCCTGCCCGCGCCCCGAGGGATCCCTCAGATCGAGGTCACCTTCGACATCGACGCCAACGGCATCCTGAGCGTGTCCGCCCAGGACAAAGGGACCGGCAAAGAGCAGAAGATTGTAATTCAGTCGGGTTCGGGCCTGGAAAAAGATGACATCGAGCGCATGGTCAACGAAGCCCAGCAGAACGAGGAGGCGGACCAGGTGCGACGGGCCGAAGTTGAGACCCGCAACCAGGCAGACTCCTTGGTCTACAGCACCGAGAAGCTGTTGCAGGAGAACGCCGATAAGGTCCCTGAGGAACTCAAGACCGAGGTGCAGGGCAAGATTGATACGCTTAAGGCGGCCGTAGCCGCCAACAACACCGCTGAGATGCAATCCGCGATGACTGATTTGAACAGCGCCTTGCAACGGGTTGGAGAAGCAGTGTACAGCCAGAGCAGTGGGGAGCAAGATGGCGGCCAGGGCCCCACTGACGATATGGGAACGGGCGGTCCAGGAGCGGATGGTGAGCCTGGCGGAGCCTCGGACGACGAAGGCACCGTTGAGGGAGAATTCCGGGAAGTTTAACCCGGAGTCCAACCCGAAGGTTTGAGAGTAGTATCTAGGTAGGATAAAAATCTAAGTTGGAAATAGGCTTAAATTCTGCCCGATTACGCCTCGAACCTCAAAACACCGTACTTGTGACATATTTTTTAAGGAACCGAGTCTGATATAATTATGGCGAACGCCCGCCATCTTAATCGACAAACTTAAACGAACGAGTAGACTCCACAAGATGAACCAATCTTTGAGGAATCGAAGATTTTGGCCGACGGAGATCGCATGAGCGGACAACGAGATCAGGCAGACCAAGAGGTCCTGGGCAATGACAAGGCCGAAGAGGTCATGTCCAACCTGGACTCTGAGATGGACACTCCAATTGCCGACAACGACTGGAGAGTGCCGGGTATCGACAAGGACCTGACGCCTCTGCAGTATCATTATCTCAGTATGTTACAGCGCCTGGTAACCCTAAAGAATACCTATCAGACTGACGCCAACTACGAGGCCTGGATGATGGGCGCCCTGAACAAGGCCGTCTATGCGACACTGCGCGACAGCATTGAGGCCAATGTTGGCGACGAAGCCAAGGAGCTACTTAACCGAGAGCAGCACGTAAACTAGGCTGCGTAAACAGGAACACGAAACGGGGGCTTATGCCCCCGTTTTCTTTTTCTCCCCAATCTCACCGCCTGGCTACTCAGTCAGGCCACGCAACCCTCCCCGATCGTATCGCCTGGCTATCCAGTCAGGCCATGCAACGGAAACACCTGCTGGCGAATCGCCGCAACCGCTTCTTCCACGTATCTTTTGGCTTCCACCTTAATATGACCGGGAATATCCGGGCTCACCTCATCCCTCAGCCGGCCTGCGCCGTGCTCTTGGGCGAATGCCGCCGGCAGTTGGTCCGGCCAGTCTATATCCAGCATCACACCGTAAGCCAAGGTCCAGGCCCGGGCTACCGCAGTCACGTCGTAACCTCCACCACCCAGCGCCAGCCAAGGCAAATTCAGCTCCGCCAACTGCCGCACCGCCTCGATGTAACCCTCCGTGGTCACTTGCAGGTGGGTCAAGGGGTCGCTGTGATAGCTGTCGATGCCGAGTTGGGTCACCAATACGTCGGGCGCAAATGCCCGAAGTAGGGGCGGCACCACCTGTTTGAAGGACTCCACGTAGTCATCGTCGCCGGTGTAGGGGTAAAGCGGCAGATTCACGGAGTAGCCCCGGCCCGCGCCCTCTCCCAATTCAGCCACCGAGCCCGTGCCCGGAAACAAGTACTCCCCTGACTCATGCACCGAGATGGTCAACACTCGGTCATCGGCGTAAAAGGCTTGTTGCACGCCGTCTCCGTGGTGAGCGTCGATGTCCACATAGGCGACACGCATCCCGCGGTTCAAGAAATAGTGGACCGCCAGGGCCGGGTCGTTGAACACGCAGAAACCGGAGGCATGGTCTGCTGCGGCATGGTGCAACCCGCCTGATATGTTGAAGGCCGCGCCCACCTCTCCGCTGGCCACCATCTCAGCGGCCAACAACGATCCTCCGGTGCTCAGGACCGCCGCGTCGTACATCCCCGGATATACCGGGTTGTCTCCCAGGCCGTTGAAGCCGAACCGCGCGGAATCAACGACGCCGGTACCGGCGCCAAGGGCTTTCACGGCGGCGACGTACTCCGGAGTATGCAGCCAGGCCAGCTCCTCTTCGGTGGCGGAACGCGGGTCAAGCAAGACCGCCCCGGAATGGTCAAAGGCCCCGTATTCCTGTAGTAGTTGGTAGGTGTAGCGCAGGCGTACCGGGCGCATGGGGTGGTCCGAACGCAACTCGTGGCGGGAAAGGGCATCCTCGTAGATAAAGGCAGCACGCCGCATCATTAGACCGCCTACTTTATTGGGAGAAATTTAACTTGGGCCGGTGCCATTGGAGTCTATTCAAGCCGCCTGCTCGGGTCAAGGCGGGCGTGGAGCAGGGCCAAATTCGGAAAAAATCGTCTGCATCCACGTAGGGGAAATTATGTTTGGTTGAGTATCATTACTAAACGGGGCAGCGAATCGCCGCCCTTGGTTGCGTGTATCCGGCGAAAGGGGCCATCTTGCCGAGTGGCAACCAGCGTTTTCGGCCCAGTTTACGGCGGGCGGAGGTGGTTCATCAGAGTGCGGCGGGGCCGCTATCCAAAACCGATAACCCGACGATAGAGCAACATGCGCCGGCCATTAAGCTTCTGGCCGACCGTTTCCAGTCCACCCGGCTGCTTCAACTCCGACAGCAATCATTTCTTTTCTTTCTTTTGGGCTGGATTTCCTCTATCGGCATGCCAGTCCATAGGAGTATTCATCATGATTAACGGATTCAACGAAAATTCTCAGGAGCGGCTGAAACAAGCCGAATCCGCAGAGAAGGAGGTGCAGCGGTTACAACCCTTAGCCGCGGAAGCTCCTCAGTTGCGCCTGCAAAAGGCCAAAGCCCAACGGGAGGAAGAGCGCCACCGTACCAAAGAGGATGCCCTTTCCAAAGCTAGAAACGCGGCCCAGGCCGCCGCCGACAAGCAGAACCGGGTGCCAGATTTGTTGGGCCAGGCCGCCCGCGCCGTCATCGAGCTATACACCGTGCTTAAAGACGTGGACAGTTCTCGCCGCCTGGCCATGGAGTCCCTGGCCATCGCGGACCGTGTCGATTACGACGTCGAATTGGAAGAGGGTGAAGAACACGAGCGCTCCCTGGACCGGGACACCCGCGGACTCGCCTATGCCTTGGCCGCCCGCCACGGCGACTCCCGGGTCAAGCAGATGTTGGAGGAACTCGATCCGGAGTTCACCATGCTGCGGGGATGCAATCTGGACGAACCCCTGTACCGCGACGTGGCCAATTTCGTGGTCCGCCACGCCGCGCCCAAAGATGAGCCGACGCCGGCGTTTATCAGTCAGACCTCGGTGCCTGTGCCTGCGCCTGCAGATCCTGAACCTGAGGCTGAGGCCGCCAGCGGCCCCGACTTCTAGCCAGGTGGTTTATCCCCAACCCAGGCCTCAAACGCGGCACTGAATGTTCCGAGGCCGGGAGATATTGATATGGCTTCTCTGGACCAGTACGCCGATAAATACCAGAGCATCCGCATGGAACGCAGGCAGGGAATCCTGCAGATGACCTTCCACACCAATGGCGGGTCCCTTCAGTGGGGAGGTGGCCCCCACAGCGAGTTTCCCCAGGCCTTCGCCGACGTGGGCAGCGACCCCGAGAACCGTATCGTGATTATGACCGGGAGCGGCGACGCTTTCTCCGGCCCGCCCGGCACCCCTGCGGGCACCCCCAAACGAGCGCCCCGGGAATGGGACCGGACCTACTGGGAAGGGAAGCGCCTCCTGACAAACCTGCTGGACATCGAAGTCCCCATGATTAGCGCCATCAACGGACCCACCCTTCGCCACTCGGAGATTCCGCTCCTGTGCGACATTGTTCTGGCCTCGGAGACCGCTGCATTCCAAGACTCGGGCCATTTCATGAGCGGTCTGGTCCCAGGCGACGGCATGCACATCGTATATCCCCTGCTGTTGGGGCTAAACCGGGGCCGGTATTTCCTGTTCACCGGCCAGAGGATCGAGGCCCGAGAGGCCATGACCCTGGGGCTGGTGAACGAAGTCTTGCCCCAGGCAGAATTGCTTCCCCGGGCCTGGGCCTTGGCCGAGCAGATGGCCCAGCAATCGGACATTGTGCTGCGATACAGCCGGGTGGCCATGACTCAGGTGGTGAAACGCCTGATGCACGACCTCCTTGGCTATGGTTTGGCCCTGGAGGGCCTGGGATCGGCGGACACCATGCTCAACCCTGGTTGAGCAGCCTGCTCGCGCCTGCTCACGTCCGGCCCAAGGGCGGGGCGGGGCTTGATAATCACAACCTATTCTGGCAAGATGGGCCTATGCAAATCGGTGCCTTCGAACTGATTGAACCGCTCCCCGAGCTGAAGGACCCCCATGTGTTCGCCATGGTGCGTCCGTGGGTGGACGTGGGCAGCGTGGGTACCCTCACGCTCAACCGGCTGGAACGGTTCATGGGTTCCAAGGAACTGGGCCGCCTGGCACGCCCAGGTACCTATTTCGACTTCACCCGCTACCGGCCCAGCATGCGCCTGGTGGATGGCAAACGTGAGGTCAAGATACCCAATAGCATCATCCGCTACGCCATCACCGAAGAAGGGCCGGATTACCTGTTCCTCCACCTGATGGAGCCCCATTCCAACGGCGAGGACTACACGGACTCCATCTTGGAAGTGGTGAATCACTTCAACGTGAAGCGCTATTGCCGCCTGGGGGCCATGTACGACGCGGTGCCCCACACCCGTCCCCTCTTGGTCACCGGCAGCCTGGGCGATGTTCAGCAGAATCGCCCGGTATCCAACTTCAAGGTCCGCCAGAGCACCTACCAAGGCCCCACCACAATCATGAACCTGCTCTCGGAAGGAATCGAGAAGGCCGACATAGAATCCATCAACTTCATGGTCCACCTGCCCCAGTACGTGCAGTTGGAAGAGGACTACGCCGGGACTTCACGCATGATTGAGGTCCTGTCTTCGGTCTACGACAGCATCCCCGCCGACCTGGCCCCCGTGCGCCGTGGACAACGGCAATACCGGGAGCTGAACTCCACCCTCGACCGCAACTCGGAGCTAAAGACCCTGATTCAGCAGATGGAAGCGTATTACGACGCCCAGCTCGACTCGGAAGAGTCGTCTTCGTCCTCCACCCAAGGGGCTGCTCCCACCACCCTGTCGCCGGAGATTGAGCAGTTCCTAAGCGAGTTGGGTGGGCGGCTGGAGTCAGACCCCGAAGAGTAGGCCTTTTCTTTTCCATCGGCCCGGTCAGACGAGTCTTCATCGCCTCACGAATGGACCCTTTCGGTCAGACGGCTCCTTACTACTTACCGCTTAACCGGAACTAGCCTCTTTACAACAGAAACCCCGACAACGGCATCTACGTAAGAACTCGGGAAAATCTCCCAAGCAACGAATCAGGAACTAATGAATCGTTTCCGATGGGTTGTTGTTTCGGTGGTGGCAGTTGCCGTAATTACCGGCGTGGCGATTGGTGTTGCCTACTACGTAATTAACGATTCGTTAACCCATCCCCACGAGCAAACCGCCAAATACCTACCTCCGGACACGCAGTTCTACATGTCGGTCAATCTACGGCCCGGCGTCGGCCAATTGTCCAAACTCAAGACGATATACGATAAGTTTGACGCTAACGATAAGTTTGGAGAGAGAATCGACAAACTCTTCGAAGAAATAGAGGACGAGTCTCGGATCGACACCAAGGAAGACCTTCTGCCTTGGTTGGGGCCCGAAATTGCCGTTGCGCTGTTGGATTTCGATGTTGCCGACGAATCTGTAGATTTCGTTGCATTCATCGGCACGACGGACACTGAGGCAACGACTGTGTTTCTCGATGGTTTCTTGGAATATATTGAAATAGAGGAAGGAACTGGATTCACCGAGGGCAGTCACCAGGGCTACGTTACCTACGATGGACCTGTGGATAGCGGAGACATAAACGCGCACTTCGTGGTTACGGACGACTATCTGTTATTTGCTACAACGCGGGAATTGTTGGAAAGCACTGTCGACATGATTGATGCCTCCGGAGAATCGCTGGCCGATAATCCAGATTTCATATCGGCTCGGGACAGTGTAGACGACTCAAGGTTCGCCTTTTTATATGCGAGCACCGACAGAATTGTAGACACAATTAGCTCCAGTTTTGGCCTAATCGACAATCCTGTATTAGACGAAACCTTATTCGAGGAAATCGAGAGCGAACTCCCAGGGTTTGTGTCGGCCTCCGCGTCTTTCATCGACCAGGGCATCAAGATGTCCACATCATTCAAGACCCCGGACGACGCTCCGGGAGTTAACGGGTCGAATCCCTTAGCGGCCGCCGATTATCTTCCCGGCGACACTTTGGCGCTGATCTCAACGGGCGGCGTACAAGAGCTATGGGACGAGTTCAAAGAACAGATTGGCAGTGACGCTGAACTTTCATTCGACCAAGGCCTTCAAGATTTTAACGATGAGTTCGGACTTGATATCGAGCGAGACTTGGTGCGTTGGATGACAGGCGAAGTAGCCTTTGCGCTGCTGCCCACCAACTTAGCCGAAGACGTTCCGGTTTTGAACGCGTTGGCATTGGCGGAGTTTAACGACAGAGAAGCAATTGGGCCTTCAAGATTTTAACGATGAGTTCGGACTTGATATCGAGCGAGACTTGGTGCGTTGGATGACAGGCGAAGTAGCCTTTGCGCTGCTGCCCACCAACTTAGCCGAAGACGTTCCGGTTTTGAACGCGTTGGCATTGGCGGAGTTTAACGACAGAGAAGCAACAGACACGGCTTTAGAGAACATTGTTGATAGCCTTGAATGTCAGGGGCTGGACATCGACCGGTTCAGATTGGGCGATATACAGGCGGTGACTGTGGACCTTGAAAATGAGTTGGGAGACAGTGAATATGAACCGGGCTACTTTGTATTAAGTAATTACGTTGTCTTAGGGACTACTCGTGAGTCGCTGCGGAAGTCCGCAGCGGCCAACGCGAGAGAAATCGAATCGCTCAGTCAAAGTCCGAGTTATTGCCGGGCGCGAAACGAGATTGACGGGGAGTTGGATTACCTGGTGTATGCTTCAATACGGGAGATCGTCGAGGCGTCCTTGGATGCGGTTAGTGCATCTGAGCGGGCCGAATTCCGGGACAATGCCGCTCCGTTTATAGATCCGATCGACACCATCATGATCGGCGGCGGCTCGACAGAAGAGCTTACTACGTTCACTTTGATTCTGACGTTTGACTGAGGGCTGGCGTCAGGATTTTTGTACGTGCCAGGACCTCGGTGTTCAACAACCCCTGCTGACAAACTCCTAACCGCCCGTGTGTCCGCCTTCTTGCCGCCCAACAGGCGCTATGCTAGACTCCGCTGGCGCTTTGGGGCGTGACCGATTTCGACGTACGGAACTGGCTGCGACTATGGCACCAGGAAACAACAAGTCCAAGAACACCAGCAGCGTAATCTTCTCCGGCATGCGGCCTACCGGGTTGCTGCACTTGGGCAATTACATGGGGGCCCTGCAGAATTGGGTCGCCCTGCAACAGGACTACGACTGCATATACTGCGCCGTGGACATCCACGCTTTGACCACCGTGGAGTCCGCGGAAGAGACCGGCAGCATCAAGCCCAACATCGAAGAAATGGTGCTGGACTGGCTGGCCGCCGGGATCGACCCGGAAAAGAGCATCGTATTCGTCCAGTCCCACGTCCCGGAAGTGATGACCCTGCACACCCTCCTCAGCATGGTCACGCCCCTGGGTTGGCTGACCAGGGTGCCCACCTTCAAAGACAAGGTCCGGCAGATGCATCAGACCGAGGAGACGGTGAATTACGGTCTGGTGGGCTATCCGGTGCTCCAGACCGCCGACATCATCCTCTACAAGGCCGACACCGTGCCCGTGGGACAGGACCAAGTGCCCCATATAGAGCTGTCCCGGGAGATTGTGCGGCGGTTCAACAACCTGTTCGGCGAGACCTTCCCCGAGCCCCAGGCCAAGCTCACCGAAGCGCCCCTTCTGTTGGGGCTGGACGGCCGGAACAAGATGTCCAAAACTTTGGATAACCACTTGGACCTGGCCGCCACGCCCGAGGAGACCACCAAGCGCGTACTGACGGCCTTCACGGACCCGGAACGGGTGCGCCGGGAGATACCAGGCCGGCCCGAGGTCTGCAATATCTACTCAATGCACAAGATCTTCAGCGGGGCCGAAGCGTCCAACACCGTCTACGCCGAATGCACCACCGCCCAGCGGGGCTGCGTCGACTGCAAACGCCACCTGGCAGACAGCATCAACGAATATCTCATGGACTTTCGTGAGCGGCGCGCTGACCTCAAGGCCCGCCCCGGCTACGTCCAAGAGATATTCCATGAGGGCGCAACGAAGGCCAAGGCCATCGCCGTGGAAACCATAGCGGAGGTTTACGAGAAGATGGGGTTGGTATAACGTAGGGGCACGGCAGTGCCGTGCCCCTACGTTATACCAACAATGCCTATTAGCTCTTTGGGGACTCCCCTATCCTGAATCACCGAAGTTTTATGCCTGACGATTTGTTGCCGGTGTCCAAGAATGGGCGCACGGCCATGGACGTTGCCTTGGAGGCGGCACGGGCCGCCGGGGCGATTTTCCGGGACAGGTTCCATTCGGAGAAGGAGGTCCACTTCAAGGGCCGCTCCGATATCGTGACCGATGTTGACCTGGCCGCCGAGAAGACCATCCTAGAACTGCTCACCGGCGAGTTCCCCGAGTTCAGCATCCTGGCCGAGGAATCCAAGCCCGTCAAAGGCGACTCGCCCTACACGTGGGTGGTCGACCCCTTGGACGGCACCCGCAACTACGCCCACGGCATCCCCCACTTCTGCACCATCATCGCCCTGGCCAAGGACGACCACGTGATCGCCGGCGTGACCTACGACCCGATGCGTGAAGAGATGTTCACCGCCCAGGAAGGCAAGGGAGCATTTCTCAACGGCACCAAGATCAGAGCTTCCGAGACCACGGAACTCAGCCGCAGCCTGCTCTGCTGCGACCTTGGCTACGTAGACGAGAAGGCCGGGCTGGCCTTAGACCTGGTCCGGTCCCTTTGGCCTGGGATGTACAGCGTCCGGTTCATGGGCTCTTCGGGCCTGGGCGTGGCCTACGCCGCCGCCGGCCGGGTGGACCTCTACTTCCACCATTCCCTGTCCCCCTGGGACATCGCCGCTGGCCTGGTCTTGGCCCAAGAAGCCGGGGCCAAAGTAGTGGACCGCCAGGGCAAAAACGCCACCCTCTTCAGCCCCAGCGTAATCGTCTCCAGCCCAGTTCTGGTGGCAGAATTCCTCAGGACGACAGACGGGCAGCCTTGGCGGACGGCTATTTAGCCAAACGGCCTTCGGCTTGCCTTAGCTCTAGCCCCCACGGGAACATGGTGGAAACACGTTTGGCGTTCCTAGGCCTTTTGCCATGCTTCCACCGACAATCCTTAGGCGAGCCGTACTTGCCCTGACCACACTGGTCCTGGGGCTTTTGGCCGCGTGCGGCTCCGCTGAAGGCGAATCCTCTAAGTCCGGACCGATTGTCAAAGGCGTCCCAGCGCCGTCCTACCTGCTTATCCGGCCCCCGTTGTCGGCGGACTACCCCATCCACGTTTGAGGAGTCCGAGTCGTTGCGTCTGACGCCCATCATCTACGGCCCAGAGGCGATGAAGGCGGGTCAGTCTTTCCGGTATGCCGTGAGTGTCTTCGATTGTTGCCTGGTCGTTCGCCAGGTGCAAGTCTCAGCAGTCTGGTCGGTGGAGCCTGAGGGGATTGCCACCATCAATGAGTAGACCGGCTTCTTGCTCGTCGAGGAATCGGCCCCTCACGGTTCGATGGTCACTCTAAAGGCCGACGTGGAAGGAGTGGAAAGCGCTCTCGTCAGGGACTTGACCGTTTTTTCTCGCCAGCAAAACCCTCTGGTGGGCCGGTGGCGAGAAGACCATCCCCACGAGGGCATCAGAGAATTGTTGTTCCAGTCTGATGGGCAATACGCCGCCACTTGGATGCTCCTAGAATCCTGGATGGACCTGTTCGGGACCTATACGGTCGACCCCAGCACAGGCAAGATCGAGGTCATCAAGGATTGGGAGCGAATAGAGACGCCCGGATTTGAGGGACGTGGCGACTACCGGATCGACGAAGAAGGCCGGTTACTGATGACGGGAATCTGCCCATCGGAACCCGACCCCGAGAACCCCGATTGCATCCGCCGGTTCGTCCGCTCGAATTAGGGTTACCGACCCGGCCGCCACCAACTTGTCAACCTCTGCCTGGCTGAAGCCTTGTTCTAGGAGGACTTGGGCGCTGTGTTCGCCCAGCATGGGGGCGCGGGTGCGTATCCGGCCGGGGGTTACCGATAGTTTCACGGGGATACCGATGTTATGTATCGTGCCCAGCTCAGGGTCCTCCAGTTCAACCAGCATCTTCCGAGCCAGCACCTGGGGGTCCTTGTAGACTTGGTCCATGTTGTTGATGGGCCCGGCCACTACACCCGCTTTTTGAAGCATCTCCAGCCAGTGGCCGGTAGTCTCCTTGGTGAAGGTCTCTTCCAGCAGATTCGCCAGTTCCTCTTCCCGGCTTTTGCGGTCGCCGGGCAGCTTGAAGCGCGGGTCGTCAATCAGGGCCTCCAGGCCGATGGCACGGCAGAGTTGCTCCCAAGTAGGCTGGGTAGCCGCGCCGATGTTTAGGTAACCATCTGCTGTGCGCAGGGCCTGATACGGGGCCGATACCCGGTGGGCCGAACCTAAGGGGCCGGGCACCTCCCCGTCGGCGAAGTAGACCGAAGGCTCCCACACGGTATAGGCCACTCCGGCTTCCATCAGCGAGGTGTCGACGTGCTGTCCGTGGCCCGTCTTGAGGGAGTGGATGTAAGCGCAGAGGATACCGTTGGCCGCCAGCAGCCCCGCCGAGATGTCGGTGATGGGCACCCCCACCTTGGCCGGGGGCATGCCAGGGTGGCCGGTGATACTCATCAATCCGCTCACACCTTGGGCCACCAAGTCGAACCCGCTCTTGGCGGCGTCTGGGCCGGTGGCGCCGAAGCCGGACACGGAACAATAGACCAGGCTGGGCTTGATGGCGGCCAGAGTCTCGTATCCCAGTCCCAACCGGCCCATGACGCCGGGCCGGAAATTCTCCACCACCACGTCAACTCCCTCCACCAGACGCTTAAACGCGGCCTGCCCGGTCTGGCTCCGGAGGTCCAAAACCAAGCTGCGCTTGTTGCGGTTCAAGGCCAGGAACCCCGCCGACCATTCCTTGATGAAGGGCGGGCCCATGCGGCGGTTGTCGTCGCCGCCGTTGGGCTTCTCAACCTTGATTACGTCGGCCCCCATGTCCGCCAGCACCATGGTGCAATAGGGTCCGGCCATGATTTGGGTCAGATCCAACACCACCATTCCGGACAGAGCGGAATCGGTCGTCATTTGGTCTCCGTGCCAGCCTATCTCCCTTGACGCAACGTACGGGATACTGATTGAATCCAAAGATTGCGGGATGCATCCGAAGTACACAAGACCCTGCCCGCAGGGTAGTCTCCAACAACCAGCCACCACTCAGGGAGTGAAAATTGGTCAAGCCCGCAGAGAAAGCGAAACTAAGGGTCAAACAGGACGCGGATTACATCTTTCACGAATTAACCCGGAGCATCTGCCCAGAGTGCAAAGAGGTGATCGACGCCCAAATCATCATCCGCGACAACAAGGTTTTCATGCGCAAACGGTGCCCAACCCACAGCTGGTTCGAGGGAATCATCAGCTCCGACGCCCAGATGTACGTGGACTCCGTCAAGTTCAACAAGCCGGGGACCATCCCCCTGGAATTCAGCACGGAGGTCAAGGACGGCTGCCCACTGGACTGCGGCCTGTGCCCGGAGCACAAACAGCATATGTGCCTCGCCTTGATCGAGGTCAACTCGGCCTGTAACCTGAACTGTCCCATCTGCTTCGCCAACGCGGGCGTGGGGTTCAGCCTGACCATGGAGCAGGTGGAATTCATGTTGGACCGCTTCGTGGAGATTGAGGGCGACCCGGAAGTCATCCAATTCAGCGGCGGCGAGCCGACCATTCACCCCGACCTGTTGGAGATGATTCAGGCCGCCAAGGACCAGGGCATCCGCCAGGTAATGGTCAACACCAACGGCGTCCGTATCGCCAGGGACGACAAGTTCCTGGAAGGGCTGGCCAGGCAGAACCCGGTAATCTATTTCCAATTCGACGGTCTGCGCCGAGAGACCTATGAGACCATCCGGGGCGAAGACCTCTTGGACCTGAAACTCAAGGCCCTGGACCGGTTGGCTGCGAAGGGTCTGGACGCCGTTCTGGTCGCGGCCATCGAACGGGGAGTAAACACCGATGAAGTGGGCGCCATCTTGGAATTCGGCCTGGAGCACCCCGCGGTGCGTGGCGTCGTCTTCCAACCGGTGACCCACGTCGGCCGGCACATTACATTCGACCCCATGGAACGGGTGACCATCCCCGACGTGATACACGGCATCGTCGACCAGACCAAGGGCCGGTTCGTGCTGGAGGACTTTGTGCCCGTGCCCTGCTATTTTCCCACCTGCCAGGTAAACTCCTACGTGTTCGTGGACGGCGAGAAGACGGTGCCGCTGCCCCGCATGTTGGACATCGACCAATACCTGGACTACATCACCAACCGCGCCCTGCCCAAACCGACCAATTCGGCCGACGTGCAAAAGGCCCTGGGAGGTCTATGGTCGGCCTCGGCCGTGGCGGGCACCGAAAAGACCGCCGGCCAGTTCCAGTGCACCTGCGGACCGGGACTGGAACTGGGCTACGAGTTGGCCCACCTGAAGGACCACATCTTCCAGATCGCCATCAAGGACTTTCTAGACCCCTATACATTCAACGTGAAACAGGTTATGAAGTGCTGCGTGGGCATCCTGGTCCCCGACGGCCGGATCATACCGTTCTGCGCGTATAACTCGGTGGGGTACCGGGAAGAGATACGGGAACAACTCAGCCAAGAACAATCATTAGAGATAGCCAGGAGCAAGATAAGGTTTGCCGAGCGAAGCAATAGCTAAAGCCTGTTGCGCCGACCTCTATCAGTCGGACCTGGCCAAGCTGATTATGTTGCGACACCCTGCATCCCGGCGGGCTGGGCCTGACCAACAAGCTGGGCCGCCTCATGGGGCTACAACCCGGCAACTGGGTGGCCGACTTGGCCAGCGCTCAAGGGACCAGCGCCCAGGGCCTGGGCCGGGTGTACCGCTGCAGCGTGCTGGGGGTCGAGTTCGGCGCCGAGGCTGTGCGCCATGCTTACAACGATTTACCGGGGGCAAGCCGCGCACACTTCGTCCGGGGCGATGTCGAAAGCCTGCCCCTGCGTTCCCGGGCCTTCGATGTCGCAGTGTGCGAGTGCTCCATGAGCCTCTTCATCAACAAGGTCCAAGCCGTGGCCGAAACCGCCCGGTTGCTCCGCCCCGGAGGCAGATTCGGCTTGAGCGACGTGACCATCGAGCCGGGCTCGTTGCCCCCCGAGCTGGAAGGGGAGTTGGGCCAGGTTTTGTGCCTGACCGCCGACGGCTATGCGGGTCTGCTGGAAGATGGCGGGTTTACCGTAACCGAGCGCCTGGACGCCTCCGGTGAGATAGTCAAGATCCTGGACCAGGTTGCATCCAAACTGGCGGCCTTTTTGGCCTTTCAGCGTATGGCCAGCGCCCATTCGGGCGGCAGCCAACTGGAACGGGCGCCGGAACTAGTGGGAAAGGTCAGGGAGATGGTGGCGGCGGGAGAGTTGGGCTACTGGCTCTTCGTTGGCGAGAAACGGCCTTAGGGGATTTCAGCGTCACGGTTTACCACCTTTACTTACCTATCGCCATCGGCCTGTCTGGTATATCATTGACACCGGACTATCCCGTTTCCGGCCGGACGATGATCGCTTCAATCCCCACTCTTCACCGTCCTGACCAGCCGCCTCACTTCACCGGTCCCGAGGCCCGGCCCCTCGTCCATAGATAAGCCATGATTGGAGGCCTGATACTGGTCCAAAAAATAGTGATGGCAGTTGCCGCCGGGTATCTGCTGGGCGCTCTGCCATTTGCTCACATCGCCTCCCGGATTCGCGGGATCGACGTTTTCACTACGGGCAGCACCTTGGCTGGCAGCGCCAACGTTTTCTTCAACGTGGGCCATCGTACGGGAGCATTGGTCTTCGCGGGAGACGTGGCCAAGGGCGGTGCAGCGGTGTTCGCCGCTTGGGCCCTAGAAGTTCCGCCGGCCCTGATGCTGGTGGCGGGTGGGGCCGCTGTGGTGGGTCACTGGAGGTCTGTCTTCACCGGATTTAGGGGCGGCGACGGCATGGCCCCTCTGATGGGCGTGTCCTTGGTGCTGATGCCCGCGCTCGCCGTGCTGGGTGTCGCTTCGGGTCTGGCGGCCATCGCGCTCATGCGTCATTCAGCCTTGCGGTCTATCTGGGGGGTATCGGTCTGTTTCCTGGTGATGCTGGCCGTCAGCCAGTACTACCAGATCGAACGGGACTTGGTCTTCGGGCTGGTCGTTTTGGCGTCTCTGGTCCTACTGCGGAGCATGTTCACCCGGCGGCGCAGACTCCACGCCGCAGACCACCCGGTCTACCGGGACAATGAAGAAGACCACGGACTGGAAGACGGCGCCGATGCTGAAACAGACTCCGACTCCGAACTTGGTCCCGCCGCCAACCGCCGTTAGGCCCTCGGCTTAGCCTAACAAATCGGCCCGTCGTAGCTACGACGGGCCGATTTGTTGCCATAGGTTAATTATGGTGAGGGAGCGAACGCAGTTAGACTCCTACAACATCGAAGTAGCGAATACTTGGTGGACTGGCCACCCAACTCATCAATTTATCTATGTCTCCCCTCTCGGTACGCCATGCATGGTATTTCTCGTGTTGTTGCTTTGAGTACCAGTTTTCAACGACGACCATGTTGTTCGGGTCGACCTGATTTTCGTGTACGGTAATCGAATTGCAGCCGTCGGACCCCCTTGTCTGAAAAAGTTCATCCCTACAATAGTTCTTCAAGTCTTTAATATGTTCGGGTTTGAGGTTCAATTCTAGAATCACAAGAACGGACATCTTTGAATACCTCCAAGAACTAAGTCAGAATTCGTTAGCCACGATTTCTCGATTCGGTTGGATTTCCATAAACACCGATTCTCGTGGTGTGGCGAGAACTATAAAATAACGTTCTGAACGCGTCAATAGCACTCCGAACCATTCAATTTCTCAGTTAGGACAACAGTATGACGCCGCGTAAAGGCATTAAATCTCAGGTCCCTCATCCGGCCCCCTGACTTCACGCATCTGTCTCATTTCCAAGGCCCATCCCAGATGCTCGTCATGGGCGGCGTCTTCGGCCAATTGCGGCGCAATCTCCAGTACCCGGTCCAAATGGTGTAGGCAAGCGGCCACGTCGCCGGTACGCGAGTAGACCCGGGCCGCGTTGTAGTGGGCGGAGGCCAGGTTGGGGTCCACTTCCAGCGAGTGTTTGTACTCCTTAAGTGCCTCGTCCAGGTCTCCCAATACCTCAAAGACTGCGCCCCGGTTGCTGTGAGCCTCGGCGAATGACGGTCGCAATCCCAAGGCGGCATTAAAGTCCTCAACGGCGTTTTCGTAATCAGCCAATGCATCGTAGGCCAGACCCCGGTTGTTGTACGCCTCGGCGTCGTCGGGCGTGAGTTCAAGAACTTCGCTGTAATCGGCCAACGCCTCGTGTAGCTTTCCCAGGTAATAGTTGGTGCGGGCCCGGTTGAACAGGGCGTAGGAGTTCTGCGGGTTGAGGTCGGACGCTTTGGTGTAGCTGCTTATGGCCTCGTCGTGAAGTCCCAGTTCGTCCAGTGAGGCGCCCCGGTTCAAGTAGGCGTTGGATATGTCTGGCCGGATGGCATTCACCTTGTCGAACTGGGCCACCGCCTCCTGATGCCGTCCGGCATGGCCCAACACCACTCCCCGGTTATACATGGCCTGGACGTACCCTGGGTCCAACTCAATGGCCCGGCTGTAGTCCGCCAGGGCCCTCTCGACCTGGCCTAGGTCGTCGTGCCCGTTGCCCCGTTGGTAATAGGCTTCGGGCAAGAAGGGTTCACGGACCAACACGTCGGTAAACTCCCGGACCGCGTCCTCCGGGCTCTTCAGCCGCAGGTAGGCCAGACCCAAGTTGAAACGGGCGTCGGCGTTTGACGGCTCCTCCTCCAAGATGGCCAGATAGACTTGAGCAGCGTCGTCGTGGCGGCCAACCGCGTAGCAACCATTGCCATAGACCAGCGACGCCTTGGCATCTAATGACCCCTCTGGCGAGCCCTCCACCTCTGCCACCGCCTCTTCCAGCAAGGCCCGGACTTCGGGACCCAGCCGGGAGCCCCGTGGCCGGGGCGTGATCCGGCCCGGGCCGGTGGCATGTTGGTCCAACAGCTTCGCCAGGGCCACGAGGCATTCGGAACCGGGTCCATTTTGGGCGTGTTCAGTCAAGGCTGGAGACCATCCTGGGTTGAAATGGCTTTGGCCCCCGATGGAATCGGGGCCGTCTGCTGAATGTGTGTCTACAGCATACCATCCCAGCCGGGCTGCGCCAAAGACCCGCAGGCACAGATAGGCGTGCCCGTTGAAGAATCGCCGGGCCAGCCGTACAATTACAGTCAGACCAGAAACGGGTTATGCCGGGTGTTTCCCGGTAATCCTTACCCAACAGGAGTCGAACGTGGCCCAAGCAAGCATAATCATCTATACCCACCCTGATTGCGCCTACTCCTCAGCCGCCAAGATGGACTACCAAAGCCGCAATGTGGAGTACACCGAGATTGACGTATCCAAGCAAGCTGACCAGATCCCCAGCCTATTGGAATTGACCAACGGGGCGCGACTCACCCCGGTGATAGTGGAGAACGGAACCGTAACAATCGGCTTCAAAGGCGGTGCCTGAGACTTCTGATCCGGGGCCAGTTGGCCCCAAACCCCTGAAAGCTTTCGCCCCGATTCCATCGCGGGCGAAAGCTTTTGCTGACAACATCACCTTGTTGGGTGACGTGACGCGATGTTAGGATGCGGCGCATGTTGGACTGGCGGAAGCTGACCCAACAAAGGATGCCTAACAACGGATCGAGGATGGGTGAGGATGACCAGCACAGATAAAGACAAGCAGGCAGCCCTGGAAATTGCGCTGGGACGAATCGAGAAGGACTACGGAAAGGGCGCCGTGATGCGTCTTGGCGAGATAAGCCAGTCCCTGACCACCGAATGCATTCCCACCGGCTCTCTGGCCCTGGACATCGCGTTGGGCATCGGCGGCATACCCCGGGGCCGGGTCACCGAGATTTTCGGTGCCGAGTCCGCTGGAAAGTCCACCCTGGCCATCCACATCATGGCCGAGACTCAGAAGGCCGGCGGCACCGCCGCGTACATCGACGTTGAGCACGCCTTGGACCCCGTCTACGCCGGGAACTGCGGCCTCATCTTGGACGACCTTCTGATTGCCCAGCCCGACAGCGCCGAGCAGGCATTGGACATCACCGAGCAACTGGTCCGCAGCGGCGCGATAGACGCGGTGGTGATTGACAGCGTGGCCGCTCTGGTGCCTCAGGCGGAGATCGAAGGCGACATGGGCGACACCCACGTTGGCTTGCAGGCCCGGCTCATGTCCCAGGCCCTGCGCAAGTTGACCAGCACCATCCACCGCTCCAAGACTGCAGTGGTGTTCATCAACCAGCTTCGGGACAAAATTGGGGTCACCTACGGCAGCCCCGAGGTCACCCCCGGCGGGCGAGCCCTCAAGTTCTATAGCTCGGTGCGCATCGACCTGCGCCGGGTGGAGTCCATCAAGCAGGGGTCAGAAGTTATCGGCAACCGCGTCCGGGCCCGCGTCGTCAAGAACAAAGTCGCCGCGCCCTTCCGGGTGGCCGAGTTCGACATCATGTTCAACTTGGGCATCAGCAAGATGGGCGACCTGCTGGAGATTGGCGCCGAGCAGGGCATCATCAAGAAGTCCGGCGCCTTCTATTCCTACGGCGAGACCAAATTGGGCCAGGGCCGGGAAAATTCCAAAGAGTTCCTGATCCAACACCCGGAGATTGCCGCCTCTGTGGAAGGCCGCATCCGGGGGCCCGCCGGCATCGGTGGAGACCACGAGCCGGACGGCCAGGTAGCCCCCGGCGAGGCATTGACCAACGGAGACTCGCCCCATCCAGGGGGCTCGGTCGCCGACATCCTGTCCGGCACCACTTCCTTGGAGTTGGACGACAAGGAATAACTCCGCCGCCAGCGACGACTAGGACCCGTTAAAAATGGTTCGACAAGCTCACCACGAACGGGCTGGAAATGAAGAGTGGGCAACAAAACCGTTCGTCCTGAGCCCGTCGAAGAATGCGCATAAGCCATGCTCATGGTGGAGAACAGTCTTAACCCCGGTGGTGGTTCGACAAGCTCACCACGAACGGAAGGACGTTCACTCTGAGCTTGTCGAAGAACCCAACAACGGGTCGTGCGGTATTCAATTGTAGCCTCTAATTATCAACCTCAGGCACCACAGAATCTCGGGAGCGTCCACCGATGGCCGAAGCACCGCATCAGACCGGAGACCCTGACTCTCCATACGCGAAGGCCAAGAACGCTGCCCTGCGTCTGCTCGCCTACCGGTCACGGTCGGAGCGAGAGGTCCGCCGGAGGTTACAGAGCCGCTTCACCGAGGAGGTGATCGACCGGACACTGTCAGACCTTCGCTGCCAAGGGTTGTTGGACGACGCGGCCTTCGCCAGAGAGTGGCGGGAGCAGCGGGAAAAGTTCCGGCCCAGGGGACCCGGTGTGATTAGACAGGAACTGCGAAAACTGGGGGTGGACACCGAGGTCATTCGGGAGGCTCTTTCCGATTTCGACGCCGCCGCCAACGCCTACCAAGCCGGTTCAAGATACGCGGCCAAGCTATCGACGGAAGACGCAGGGGCCTTTCGCCGGAAATTGGGCGCGTTCTTGTACCGAAGGGGCTTTGAAGGGGAGGTCTTGGGCCAGACGGTCGAACGGCTCTGGCGTGAGCTATTTGACCCGTTGCACGGCTATGTAGATGCCGAAGGCCAGCGTGATTAGGCCGAAGAAGCCCGCTGAGGCTGGGCTGGAGGGCAGGCTAATTACGTATGCCCCAATCACGGAACCAGCGGCAATATACGCCAGTCCTCTGCTCCGCTTGGCGTTGACCGATCTACTAATCAACTCGCCGGCGGCGTAGCCAACGCCCAAGGCCGGTATCGACGACAGTATGCCGAAACCGCCGAATATCAAGTTGAAAATCATCCAGAGCACTCCGCCGCCGACGGCTACGGCAACGCCTACCCCACCGGCCTTGGCATAGTAGGACGGCTGGACGTCGAAGGTGGGCATCTTGGTTGCCTTGCCGCACTCTGGGCAGCGGATGCCGACCGAGACCTGCACCAAACACTGGGTGCACATGCTCCGGCCGCATTGACCGCAGGATAGCCCCGTCTCGACAGTGGGGTGCCAATTGCAATGGGCCGTTTGTTGTGGTTCTTGGCCAGCCCCAGTTTGTTGTTCCATAGACTCTAATGTCCCGTCGCTGATTCTTCCCAACTAGTTTGATTCAGGAAGAGCCTTCCGGGATGCGCCTCACCCACCCGGTGCGGTCTGACACGTCACGGTCGCGGACCAACCGGTTGAACAATACCCTTTTACGGGAAACGTCTTCGGGGAAGGGCGTCCAGTTGGCCGACAGACGCTTGAGGACCACGATACCAAGAAGCCCCAAGCAATACCAGACCAGGTTCAGATTGTCGTGGGCCAGGTAGGCCCAGATAGGCAGCAGAACCAGGGATATCAGTACCCACAGCCCCGAACTATTGGTGAGTTTCCAGCCGCCGATGGCTACGACGCCGCAGGTAACCAGCAGCACGGGAGACAAGGCCAACAGGGTTCCCCCAGTCACGGCGATTCCCCGACCGCCTTGGAGCTTTAGGAATACCGACCAATTATTGCCGGTTATGGACAGCAACGGAGGGCCGATGAGAAAGGCCGACGACCGGTCGATGCCCAAGACATAGAGGCTGACCCAGATGGGGAGCGCCCCCTTGACCAATATCTCGATGGCCACCAAGGGAACGACCCACTTCTTGCCCACATGCTCGTAGAGATTGGCGCTACCCACGTTGCCGCTGCCATAGCCGAGGATGTCCAGTCCCCCGACCAACCGGCCGATGATGTAAGCCGTGGGGATGGAACCCAGTAGGTAAGAACCTATGTACAGCGCCGCGATTTCCATTGAAGGGGGCCTTCTCCAGCTACACGGTCATGCACCACATCTGGCGACGTGCTCCGCTTTGAGTCCTGTGAAGTTGATCTATCCGGACTTGGCCTTCTGGACCGCATCTTCCAGTAGCTGGATAGTCTCTTCCGGCGGGCCCAGGGTGCCGGGCAAGGCTTCATCCGAGTTGCCCAGACCGTGGTAGTCGCTGCCGCCGCAGGGAATCAGGTCGTATTCCTTGGCCAACCGGGCCAGATGCCGCACGGTGTCATCATCGTACTTGGCGTAATAGACCTCCATGCCCAGCAGGCCTACCTGCTTCAGGCTGGATATGCCGGCTTCCATGTCGTTCATGAAGGTCGGGTGGGCTAAAACCGGCACTCCGCCAACTTGCTTAATCATCTCAACGCCCTCGTCAGGTGTCATTTTGGGCCGCTCGGCGTAGGCCGAGCCGTTCCGGCCCAGGTACTCGTCAAAGGCGTCTTTGGGCTCTTTACAGTAACCCGCCTCCACCATTGCCAGCGCGATATGGGGCCGCCCCACCGCACCGTCTCCGGCGAAATACTGGACCCGCTCCCATTCGATGTGAACCCCCACGGTGTCCAGTTTCTCCACCATCATCTGGGCCCGCTCAACGCGGCCGCGGCGGAACTCCAACAGCTTTGCCTGGAAATCCCGGTCTTCATATTCCAAGAAATAGCCTAGGATATGCACTTCGTCCCCGGGAATGTCGGCGCTCATCTCGATGCCGGGTATTATCCGCAGACCGGAGAACTCCTTGGCGGCCTCGTAGGCCTCCGCCAGCCCTTCTGTAGTGTCGTGGTCAGTGATGGACACGGTCTCTAGTCCCTGCTTGGCCACCAGTTGGACCAACTCGGTGGGCGTGAGCCGGCCATCGGACGCCAGGGTATGTAGGTGTAGGTCTATCGTCGCGGCCAATCTAGTTCACTGTCCGGTCTACCCTTTCTATCAACGACGCGAAGCCGGTCTCTTCGTCCACATCCACCAGCACCGCGTTCAACACGCACGGGCCATTGGCCACGGGCAGCCGTTGGGGCAGGGAGGTCAAGAACCGCTCCAGCACGGCATCCTTGTCCGAGCCAATCACCGAGTCCATGGGACCGGTCATACCGACATCGGTGAGGTAGGCCGTGCCCTTGGGCAGGATCCGGGCGTCCACGGTCCCAACGTGGGTGTGGGTGCCGAACACGCCGCTGACGCGGCCATCCAGGTACCAACCCAGGGCCTGTTTCTCCGAGGTCGCTTCGGCATGAAAGTCCACGATTATGACCTTGCTTTGTCCTTCTTCTTTCAACTGTTCCAAGAGGGCGTCGGCGGTGCGGAATGGGCAGTCCAAAGCGGCCATGAACACCCGGCCCATCAGGTTAACCACCGTTACTCCGCCGTGGTGTATGTATCCTCGGCCGGGGGCGTTGGGATAGTTGGCCGGCCGAATCAGTGGCAAGCCTTCATCCAGATAGGGGACAATCTCTTTCTTGTCCCAGATATGGTTGCCGGAGGTAAGCACGTCCACACCGCTTTCCAGCAGTTCCGACGCCGTTTCTGCGGTGATGCCGAACCCTCCAGCCGTGTTCTCTCCGTTGCAAATCACAACGTCGATGGATTGCTCGCGCTTGAGATCGGGCAGCACGGCCCGGACCGCTGCACGTCCCGGCTTCCCAATCACGTCTCCTATCATGAGTATACGCAAGAACCTTGGCTCCTTGTTCCAACGGGGACCCGGCGGACCAGTCCGCCGGGTCACTGATTAAATTCTTGATTAAAAAGGGGACCCAGTAGTCGGGCCGCTCCCGCTTCTGGGTCCCTCTTTGCTTGCCAATTTGTTGCCGCTGTGGGCCACTATTTGGCGAATTCCACGTTCCGGGTCTCCCGAATCACGGTCACTTTGATCTGACCGGGAAAGACCAGGTCTTCCTCCACTTTCTTGGCGATATCCCGGGCCAGCGCAGCGGCTTTGAGGTCGTCCAGGTCGTCTGGTTTGACCATGACCCGGACTTCGCGGCCCGCCTGAATGGCGAAGGCCCGATCAACGCCGTTGAAGCCGGTGGCGACTTCTTCAAGCTCCTTGAGCCGTTTCACGTACAACTCCAGGGACTCTCTGCGAGCGCCGGGCCGGGCCGCGCTGATGGCGTCGGCCGAGGCCACCAGGAACGACTCGACGGTCTCGTGGTCGTCACTGTGGTGCTCCAATATCCCCCGGTAAGAACTATGGTTGATCCCATGCTTCCGGGCGATCTCAGCGCCAATCTCAGCGTGGGGGCCGGAGATCTCGTGGGTAACCGCTTTGCCGATGTCGTGCAGCAGACCACCCATCTTGGCAACTTGTACGTTGGCTCCGGCTTCCGCAGCCAGCATTCCGGAGAGCAACGAAACCTCAATGGAGTGCTGCAGCACGTTTTCCCCGTAGCTGTAGCGGAATTTGAGCTGACCAAGTAAGCGGATGAGCTCCGAGTCCAGACCGCTGACCCCAGCATCAAAGGTGGCCTGTTCGCCCGCCTTCAAGATTGTCTGGTCAATCTCTTCCTGGGCCCGGTTCACCATATCCTCTATTCGGGCGGGTTGAATGCGCCCGTCCGAGACCAACTTCTCCAGTGCGAGGCGGGCTACTTCACGCCTAACCGGGTCGAAGCAAGATACAGTCACAGCCTCCGGAGTGTCATCAATGATGACATCCACCCCGGTGAGGGCTTCAAGTGTGCGAATATTACGCCCTTCGCGGCCGATGAGACGGCCTTTCATCTCATCGTTGGGCAGGGATACTGTTGAAGTGGTAACTTCGGAAACTACGTCGGTTGCCAGACGGTTGATGGCGACCGTGATAATCCTGCGAGCGTTTTCGTTGGCCCTTTCTTTGTGCTCTTTCTCTAATTCGTAGTACCGCTTGGCCAAGTCGTGCACGGCTTCCTCTTCACCGCGCCTGACCACCTGTTCACGGGCCTCGTCTACGCTGA
Organism: Dehalococcoidia bacterium; assembly: GCA_965237595.1. GTDB lineage: Bacteria > Chloroflexota > Dehalococcoidia > Lucifugimonadales > UBA3495 > UBA9611. Next base: position 375,770 of record CBDEFY010000006.1, read on the forward strand.
GGCCCGCCACCTGCTCCAAGGCCCTCGATTGTTCTGACTTGAGTTCCTCGGCTTCCTTCCGGACCCGTTCAACTTCCGCCTCTTGTGAGGCTAGCTCGCGTTCCTTTTCTTCCTGTGCTTCCACCTTCCGTCCCAATTGTTCCTCCCGCTGCAGATGCCTGCTCTCCATGCGGTGGAACTCTTGGCGCTGTTCCTTCAGTTCTGACTCGTTTTCGTTACGTAGCTTTAAAACCTCTTCCTGGGCCGCCAAGAGGACTTTTCTACTTTCCTCTTCAGCCTGGGTGATAATACCCTTGGCGCTCTCTCCAGCGGACAGTGCCTGCACGGCTTCATTCCTCGATTTGAGAGCGAACCAGAGTGCAAAACCAATCCCTGCGGCCACCAGGACGGCTAGAATGCCGATGATAATCATCTCCACGGTAATCACCTTACCTTTCCGCCTAGTGTGCCTAAAATGGAGCCTATACTCCCTGGCTAACATCCTAAACAGATGCCAAGAGGGTGTCAAGGCGAAACTCGGCCTCCGAGGGCGCGGTAAACTAACCAATTCGACATCAAATCGACGCAAACAGCCACCGGGATCTCGCGATCGCTCAACCAGGGACACCACCGGCCACAGGCATTTTTGCTCTTGAGCGGCCGGGGAGCCTGCTCTATAATGATTGGGTATTTGAATCTGGCTTGGAGAATTGAACACAAAGGGTGTTCGTGAATGGCTAACAGGGACTATTACGACATCCTCGGCGTCGGCAGAGGCGTCGGAGACGAGGACATCCGCAAGGCTTTCCGCAAGATGGCCATGGAGTTCCACCCCGACCGCAACAAAAGCGCCAGCGCTGAGGAGAGATTCAAGGAAATCAACGAAGCCTACCAGGTACTTTCTGACCCGAATAAGCGGGCTCAATACGACCAATTCGGAAAAGCCGGCGTGGGCGCCAACGGAGGGTTTGACCGGCCTTTCGATGGGTTTGACGTGTTCGGTGGCTTTGGTGACATTTTTGATTCGTTTTTTGGAGACGGGTCAGGCCGCCGCAGCCGTCAGGCGCAGCGTGGCAGCGACCTACAGCAGCGGGTTGTCCTAAGTTTCGAAGAATCGGTCTTCGGCGCCGAGCGTGAGGTTGAACTCAACCGCCTGGAGAAGTGCGGTGTCTGCTCTGGGGCCGGCAACCAGCCCGGTACCACTTTGGAGACCTGCGGCACCTGTAAGGGCAACGGCCAGGTTCGCCGTGCCCAGCGCAGCGTGTTCGGACAGTTTACTCAGGTCACCACCTGTAGCAATTGTCACGGAAGGGGGACCCTCATCAAGACCCCCTGCTCCAATTGCCGCGGCGGAGGCAAGGAACGCAAGTCCCGCAAGATAGCCGTTACCATTCCTGCCGGCGTGGAAAGCGGCATGCAGGTCCGCCTCAGTGGCGAGGGCGATACTGGCAGCGATGGTGGCGGATCCGGCAACCTGTATGTATTTATCGACGTACAGGAACACCAGTATTTCGTGCGGGACGGCTCCGACCTGGTCTACGAGCTCGCGGTAAACATGGCCGAAGCCGCCTTGGGGGCTGACATGTCCATCCCGACCCTGGACGGGAAAGACGAAGCGCTAAAACTGCCCCAGGGAACCCAGCCCGGCACCGAGTTCCGCATCAAGGGCAAGGGCGTGCCCTACCTGAATGGCAACCGGCGGGGCGACCTAAGGGTGATGGTGGACGTACGGATACCCGGGTCCCTGGACGATCGGCAGCAGGAACTGCTCAAAGAGCTTGCCAGGTCCTTCGAAAGTTCCAACAAAAAAGGACCTTTGGACGGCAACGAAGATGACAAGGGCATCTTCGAAAAGATTAAAGAAGCGCTGGGTTGACCCCGGCCCCCATCAGACCCCAAGAAATTAGCCATGAGCAAAGACCCGGGGACCGCCGGTCCCGCGGGTCTTTTTGCGATAGCCTCGAGCGCTTGGAGGACCGGTGGTCTGGCAAGAGTTAAGCGTCACCGTTCCCTATGAATACGTGGAGCCCATCACCTATCTATTCAGCAGGTACGGGAAGGGACTGAGCACCCAGTTGGACGGCAAGGGCCGGGTCCTGCTGCGAACCTACCTGACATCGGGCTCCCGCCAGCGGCTGGCCCGCATCGAAGTGGGCCTAAGGCTGGTGGCTGCGGTTGAGCCAATTGGCGCCTTGAAGATCCGCGACATTCCCGAAGACGAGGACTGGCAGAACTCCTGGAAGTCCCACTTCAAGATCCTGCGGATCGGCAAGCGCATGGTCATCAAGCCGACCTGGCTGGAACTGGAGCCCGGACCGGACGACATTGTCATTGAACTGGACCCCGGCATCGCCTTTGGCACCGGGTATCACCCCACCACCGATACCTGCCTACAGGCCATGGAGCAGCACATCACCCCCGGCATGACGGTATTGGACCTGGGCACCGGTTCGGGCATATTGACCCTCGCCGCCATCAAGCTGGGCGCCGGACGGGTGACCGCCCTGGACATTGACTCCCAGGCCGTCGCCGCCGCCCGCCGCAACTTCAGGCGATGTGGCGTCAACAATCAGGTCAGATTGGGCCGGGGCTCGGTGCCCCATCCAACCGCCGGCCCTGGGCAGTTCGACCTGGCCGTGGCCAACATCTCAGCCAGGGGCGTCGCGGACCGCTGTCCCTTCATCCTTACGGCATTGAAGCCAGGCGGGTTGTTCATAACCTCCGGGTTTCTGATGACCCAGAAAGAAGAGGTCGCTTCCGCAACGGAGCCCTTGGGGTTCACCTTGCTCAGCGAATGGCCCCAAGAAGAGTGGGTCACCCTGATCTACACGGCCCCGGATCCCCCGCTGAACACCGCGGAATAACCCTAACGCGGCCAGGCTTGTCTCAGGCTCGAATTCCTGTTGCATTTTTCCAGGCCAGGGGGTACCATCCAATTTGTCTCGCAAGGGGCCAATCGGCCTCAGATGGCTGGGTTCCCGACCTGGGTTCCCGAATTAATAATCCGGCCCCATTTGCCAACGCCTCAATCTCCTGCCTCCGTACTCCACACTCATCTGGAGCGGCATCTTTGCAGAAGTTCGACCTAGACCGATACGAGATTACCGGCCGGCTGGGCGTCGGCGCCGACTATGAAGTGAGAGCGGCGGTTGACCGAGAGACCGGCCAGCAGGTGGCCATCAAGCGGCCCGTGCCCCAGGCCATCAGCAGGAACCAGCACAACGCCATTGAGGCCCGCACAGAGAAGATTCTCCGGGCTTACCAAGAGGTTGGGAACTCCACACCTCTGGTCTCCCCAATCCTTGGTTACACCGAACGGGCCGTCCATGACGGCTTCTTTGGCGACGAGTTAGGAGAGGAATACCAGGTTTTGGTGGAGGAGCGGGCCCGCGGAATTCCCCTGTCGGGCGACATGATGTCCAAGTTCAAAGGGGTGCCCATCGGGGCCGGCCAAAACCTGTTCACCCTGTTTCCCTTGGTCCAACCCAGCGGGATCCCGGCACATCCGGTCCACAACCAATTGTTGGACCTGGAAGAGGTCTACTTCAAGGCCGGTTACGTTATTCTGGACCTGCGGCCTCAGAACATCTTTTACCAGCCGGGCAATGGAGAGATGGTGGTCATCGACACCGGGGCCCTGGCCCGACTGGACGACGATGCTCCCAGGGGGCGGCCGCCCTTCGATGTCAACGACGCCTGTTTGGAGATTCTGAAGTTCTACACAACACCCCAAGAGCCGCCGGCCAATTCTTCCGGCTACCGAGAACCCAGGGGCATCCGTCCCATCGTAGACATCGGACAGGAACTGGACGAGATGGCCCGGGACCTGGTTGTGTGCGCTCCTCCGGTTGGCGAAGCAGGCACGGTGATCCTGGATAAGATTAGAGCGCGGTCCTACATGGACTATGCCCAGTTCCGGGCCGACTTGACAGGCTACCTGGAACGAATTGAAGAACGGAACGGCGCATTGGTTAACTCGGCCGAAACCGGGGAGGCTTGGCTGGAAGCCGCTCAATGGTTGAAAGAAGAATATTGGCGAGGGTTCCTATTCGACCCGGAAACGGAACTGGCGGGTTATGTGATTTGACGCCAAGGACCCCAACTTTATTCTCGATGAAATGCCGAGGGCATTAAAACAAAATCAATAAATTAACCAAGGTTTGGCTTCCATGCTGGCAAGCACAGTCACCACGATGCAAGACAATTCAGCCCACGGGGAGGACAGTTTCCTAAGCAAAGACTTGGGAAACGGAGAGTTCCTGGATGTCGTCATGGATGGCGTCACCGGCCACGGCGGCGAACAGGCCAGCACCGAATTGAAGGAGGCCCTGGACGGCAAGGAACTGAATAACTCAGAGGATATACTCCACCTCCTAACCGAGATGAACGAGGACTTTTACGGCGTAGGAGGAGGACAGTTCCTTCTGACCACCGTCTCAGCCGTGCTGGGACACGGCGATAAACTCCAGGTCGTCTCCGCCGGAGACAGCCCGGTGTTCTTGATTAATAAGGAGGGCCACCAAAGGCTTTCGGGCAATGCCAGCGGTTTCCTACATGTCGGTGTCGCCCGGTCCATCGGCGCTTCTGAACAACTGGGCCAGACGGCCCGGGTTGAAGTAACTCCGTCGGCGGGAGACCGGCTCCTACTGGCGACCGACGGCATCACCGACAACATGTCCATCGAAGAACTGGCCGCGGTGATTCGCAACGCCTCCACTCCGGAACAGGCGGCCGAGACAATCGAAGACACAATCAAGACCCGTCTCCAAAAGGGCCGTGTCCCTGAGACAATCGGCGTGCGGTTTCGCTATGATGACCGAACCGGCATAATCCGGTTCTTTGAGTAAGCAGGCAATCGGGTAAGCAGAGTGGTTTGGGATTGTCCGTTGCCGCTCATGCGCTGAAGGTAAAGGTCGCGATCCAGATTGCCGCCCCTTGTGGCTACTAAGTCAAATTGCTAAAATGCAGCCGCTTGGTTCACCCTTATCGGACAACGTAGGGTGAAGACAAAAGGAGCCAAATCTGTGGGGAAAATCAAGGTTGCCATCATTGGCGTGGGCAATTGCGCCTCGTCGTTGGTTCAAGGGGTCCATAAATACGTGGAAATTCCAGATGACGCTGAGGTAGTGGGCGTCATGCACAATACGATTGGTGAATACCGGATAGAAGACATCGAGGTAGTGGCGGCTTTTGATATCGACGAGAATAAGGTCGGCAAGGATTTATCCGAAGCCATATTCACCGCTCCGAACAACACCATCAAATTCGCCGACGTCCCCAAGACCGGGGTGATTGTAGAGCGGGGAATGACCCACGACAGCGTGGGCAAATACGTTGCCGACCTGGTTAAGAAATCCCCAGACTCCACCGCCGACATCACCGGCATCCTGCGGGAGCGGGAAGTGGATTTAGTCATCAATTACCTCCCGGTTGGCAGCGAGCAAGCCACCAAGTGGTACGTTGAACAGATACTAAACGCCCGCTGCGGCATGGTTAACTGCATCCCCGTGTTCCTGGCCCGAGAGGAGTACTGGCGCAACCGCTTCGAAGAGCGCGGCGTGCCCATCGTCGGAGACGACATCAAGTCCCAACTGGGCGCCACCATCACCCACCGTGTCCTCACCCGCCTGTTCGAGGACCGGGGTGTCGCCTTGGACCACACCTACCAGTTGAACTTTGGCGGCAACACCGACTTTCTGAATATGTTGGAGCGGGAGCGGCTGACCTCCAAGAAGATTTCCAAGACCACGTCGGTCACCTCTCAGATGGACGAGGTCATCGAAGCCGACCAGATACACATCGGACCCAGTGACCACGTGCCCTGGTTGAAAGACCGCAAATGGTGCTACATCCGCATGGAGGGCCGAGTGTTCGGCGACGTCCCCATCAACATGGAAGTTAAACTTGAAGTTTGGGACAGCCCCAACTCCGCCGGAGTGGTGGTCGATGCCATCCGGTGCGCGAAATTGGCAATGGACCTTGGACTGGGCGGGGCGATAGAGGGGCCCAGCGCCTACTACATGAAATCGCCCCCCCTCCAATACACCGACGACCAAGCGAGAGATATGGTCGAAGCCTTCATTGCCCAGAAGACAAAAAAGGGGCCAGCCGCTTAATCGGCAAGGGGACGGGAGTGACACCGTGAAGATCGCCATGGTTTCCCCGTACGACTTCACCTGGCCCGGTGGGGTTACAGCCCATGTCTCCCAGTTGGCCCGGATGCTCGGCCACTCTGGACACGAGGTTCAGGTGCTGGCGCCGCACTCCCCTTCCCGCGAATGTCAAGACGCCGACCTATTGGTGCCCTTGGGCCGTTCGGTCCCGCTTCCCAGCGGCGGCTCCACGGCCAGGGTCTCCCTGTCTTGGTGGCTCTACCCCAAGGTCCGGGCGCTTCTGCAGCGGGAGAATTTCGACATAATCCATCTCCACGAGCCCATGGCCCCCATCCTCCCGCTTTGCGTCCTGGAGTTTTCCAACTCGGTGAATGTGGGTACCTTCCACGCCTCTTATGCCCGCCAGCACCTCTACCGTATGACCCACCCCATCATCAAACGCTGGCAGCAGAGGCTCCACGGCAGCATCGCGGTCTCCCCAGCCGCCCGGCGTTATGTAAACAACACCTTTCCCGGCGATTATGAGATTATCCCCAACGGCATCGATTTCGATCATTTCTCAGCCGACGTGGCGCCGCTGCCCCAGTACCAAGACGGCAAGCTGAACATCCTGTTCGTAGGCCGCCTGGAAAAGCGCAAAGGGCTTCGGTATCTGTTGGACGCCTACAGCAAGCTGAAATGGAACGTGCCCAACATCCGGCTAATCGTGGTCGGGCCCGGGAACCCAGACAAAGAGTCCTACCGCATCATGAGCTCCCACAACCTGCAGGACGTGGAGTTCGTGGGACGGGTCTCCTACGAAGACCTGCCACGCTACTATGCCAGCGCCGATATCTTCTGCTCCCCGGCCACCGGCGCCGAGAGCTTCGGCATCGTCTTGCTGGAGGCCATGGCGGCGGGCAAGCCGGTTGTCGCTTCGGACATTGAGGGGTACCGGGGAATAATGACCGACGGCGAGCATGGGCTGATTGTCCCGAAGAAAGACAGCGACGCCCTGGCCCAGGCACTGGAGGTCTTGGCCCGCAATCCGGACCTGCGCAACGAGTTGGGCGCTCAGGGCAACCGGTCGGCGAAAGAGTACCGGTGGGAAGTGGTGGCCGGCCGGGTGGAGAATTACTACGAATCTTGTCTACAGGCGGCCTATGGGTCTTCCGGGAAGAGAACAGCTTAGGGCCGCGGTCCTCCGCTACATAGAGCTGCCGGGGGCCAGGTTCTTTCGGGCGATAAAGTTCACCCCCAACGGCGTCACCATCCTCGGTTTCTTGGTCACCGTTGTGTCGGCATACTTGGTCGGCGCCGGCTGGCTGCTGGCGGGCGGAATCGTCTTTCTATTCGGCGGAGGGCTGGACCTGATGGACGGAGCGCTGGCCAGGCTCACGGACAAGGTCAGTCCATTTGGGGCTCTTTTGGACTCGGTCTTCGACCGGCTCAGCGAGGCTGCATTGTTCGTAGGTCTGGCGGTCTACGCGCTGCGGGAAGACATCGGCGAAGACCGGCAGGTCTTCTTCATGACCGTGCTGCTGCTGGCCCTCATATTCTCCCAGGGTGTGAGCTATCTCCGCGCCCGTGGCGAAGGTCTCGGCGTGTTCACCAAGGCTGGGTTGATGACTCGGCCGGAGCGGGTGGTGCTGCTTAGCGTTGGGCTCATCGTTGGCCAGATTGAGTGGTTCTTGCTGGCCATCGCCGTTGTCTCCTGTTTCACCCTGTTTCAGCGCATGTTCACCATCCGTGACATGCTGGACAAGGCTGGATAACGCTTTGCTTCCCGTGTAAACTGGTGTCCAAGCGGGCCCCTGGGCCTGGTCCTGGGCGGGGCCCTGGCCCCGTCGAGAACAGGAGACCGGTGTATGACCCAGCAGGCGCTGATCTCGGACCAGGAAAAATCCCGGCTAAAGCGGACCTTCCGCAAAGACTTGAAGGCCGAGGTCAGCCTGCGCCTGTTCACTCAGCGGCCCTCTCCCATCGCCGTTCCAGGCAGGGACTGCAAATACTGTCCTCAAACCCAGAAGATGCTAGAGGAACTGGCGGCGTTGTCGCCCAAAGTCCACCTCGAGACGGTGGACATTTACGCCCAGCCCGACCTGGCCCGCGAAGAGGGGATAACCAGAGTGCCTGCCATCACCTTTGGCTTAGAAGGTGCACCGGGGGGCGGGCCGAAGCTCAGGTTCTTTGGGATTCCCATGGGCTACCAGATGTCCGTCATCATCGAAAACATCCGGACCATCTCCCGGGGTGTCAGCCCGTTGAGCATGGACACGCGGAAAAAGCTGCGCCGGATTAACCAGCCAGTGCACATACAGGTATTCGTTACACCAGACAGCGCCCAGTGCCCACCCATCGCCCGGTTGGCCCACGCCCTGGCGCTGGAAAACCAAAACATCACCGCCGACGTGGTTGAGATCGAGGAATTCCCCGCCCTCGGCCGACAGTACGGCGTCCGGTCGGTCCCATTGACGGTGGTGAATGACCTCACCCAGATCGCCGGTGTGGTGAACGAAGCCGAATTCGTTGCGAAGATTATCCAGTGCGGAGTGCGCCAGCAAACGGACTCCGCACCGGTCCAGGCCTAATACAACCAACAGACTGAACCAGGAGAAATGAGCGTGCCCAAAGAGTTAAAGGGCGATATGAACGGGCAGGGGCTGCACGTAGGAGTGGTCGTTGCCAGGTTCAACGAAATCATTACCAGAAAGCTGCTGGACTCGGCTGTCGAGACCCTGCTCCGTCATGGAGTCAGGGACGAAGACATCACGATCAGTTGGGTCCCGGGGTCCTTTGAGTTGCCGGTGGTGGCCAAGACCCTGGCCAAGACCGGCCGGTACCAAGCGGTCATCTGTCTTGGGGCGGTGATACGTGGCGAGACATCCCACTACGACATGGTGGCCGGCCAGGCTGCCGGCGGCGTAGGATCGGTGGCACTGGAAACCGGGGTGCCGACCATCTTCGGCGTGCTGACCACCGAAAACATGGAGCAAGCATTGAACCGGGCCGGCGGCAAGTTGGGCAACATGGGAGCCAACACGGCCGTCGCCGCCATCGAGACGGCCCGGATCATTGAAGCCGCCAACACCGCTTAGCTCTTCTGGCGTCCATAACCTATCTCAATATTGGGGAGCGTTACGTGAAGTTCGGTGTGACTATTCCCAATAACTGGGGAGTCGAAGACCCTCAACAGGTCCTGGAATTCGGGCCCCTGGCCGAAAGCTTGGGCTACGACTCGGTCTGGGTCATGGACCATCTGTTCAACACCGGGTACATCCGTGAGCGGTTGGAAGACAAGCCCTACTACCACCCCATGTCCACCCTCTCCTATCTGGCTGCTACCACGTCAAAAGTGACCTTGGGCACCTCAGTGCTGGTGCTTCCCTATCACAACCCCGTGGAACTGGCTAAGTACGCCGCCACGCTGGACCAGATATCCGGCGGCAGGGTGATCCTGGGCGTGGGCGTCGGCGCAATGACCGAGGAGTTCGATGCATTGGGAATCTCCATGCGCCAGAGGGGGTCCCTCACCGACGAATGTATGGACATCATGAAGGAGCTTTGGTCCAGCCATCTGCCCAAGTACCAGAGCAAGCGTTGGGAATTCTCGGAACTCTACTTCTCGCCCAAGCCCGTCCAGCCCACCATCCCGCTGTGGGTCGGCGGTTCCAGCCCCGGAGCCATGAAGCGGACCGCTCTGCGCGGCGACGGCTGGCATCCCACCGGACTCTCGCCCGAGGGGTACTCGCTGGCAAGACGGGAAATCACCGACGCCGCTGCGGCGGCGGGAAGGGACCCCGGACATATGACCTGGTAGACCAGGATTGAAGTGGAGGTTCGCGGCCAGCCATCCAGCGACCGCGCCGCCAGCCGGACTACTTTACCCGGCCACGACCCAGCCATGATGCGGGCCTCCATCAAGGCCTACGAAGACGCCGGCGTGGAGCACATGGTGCTGGCCCTAAACTCGGGCGACGTACCGGCCCTCAAGCGGCTCATGGAGACCATCGCGTCAGAGGTGTTGCCAGAGTTTAGGTAGGGGGCCGTGGGGAAATCATCTCAACTTTTCCGCCGTATCGACTGCTTCATCAAACTCCCAAAACTCAACATCCTGTGGAATGAGATGGGAATTTGTCCGCAGGTAATAGTCCCCTAAGGTTACGTTTCGTTTTTGATTGAAATCCTTTAGGACGAACATAATCTTCCGATATCCGCTTGGGGCAACATGAAAAAATTACATCGCCTGGTTCCACGCAATCATCTTAGCGCTTGGAACATTGCCACCTTCGGTCCATTTGTGCGCCTTGCATTCAACGAGGATCTTTCTTTCCCCATCGCCAAGGTCGAAAGCGTGCTCCTTCAGTTCGTTAATGCCAATTTCGATTGAAAATCCAGGCGTAAGTCGGAGCCCTTTTCCCTCAAAGAACTCGAGAGCCTTCGTCTCAAATTCCCGCCCAACCTGAGTATTGCTCGCGACACCTTTTCGTTGGAACGGCTTGTCCATCTTATTTCTGCCATGAACGGATGCGCCGGGCCGTTTCTTCGTTTGAGATGGTACGTTCCGCGTCCGAATCGGCTAAGCCACGTTCAACCATCACGTGAAAAGCCAACTCCCGGACTATTTCCTCGGGCGAACTGTCTTCGGGTTGTGCCTGCACGATTCTAGTAAGGTCATCTTTGGCCGTGGACATGGAAGCCCTCCATTCCAAATTCAACAGGGTCGTATTTCCATCATTATACTTTGGCGCGGGGCCCATGAAACACCTGGACTCCTCCGAAGAATCTGTGCTCATCTGGCCGGAAGATATGACGCGCGCGGCGTCGTAGGCCAGATAGAATGCGATTGGCGCGGTGACCCAGCCGTAGTGAAAGGGTTAGCCTAATTAACCGCCCGTACATCGGATAACTGATTGATTGCCGTATACAAAGAGGCCAAACATAAACGCCGTGGCAACCCAGCTGTGTCCGTCACGGCGGTCATTCACCGGTGACCAGTGTATAGCTTGAAAACTTCCCGCGCCGATCTTGGCGCCAGATTCCGTCTTCGCCCAGTCCTAGTAGCCTTGGCTCTGCTTGCCGTGCTCGCCCAGCTGGCATGCCAAGGCCCGAGGGGCGAACCCGGCCCGGAGGGGCCCCAAGCGGAACTGGGGCCGCAGGGCATTCAGGGTGAACCCGGAACCCCTGGTGATCGAGGGCAGGAGGGAGACCCCGGGCCGCGGGGATTTCCTGGGTTCGTAGGTCCCAGAGGCCCCGAAGGTCTGCCCGGTGAACCGCTACCGGATTTCAGCGACTTTATCGGTGAGATGCGCAGCGCCGTGACCTTTGGAAAACTAATCTGCTCCTTTCCCAGGGGTCGGGCGTCCGAATCTCATCCACCGAGATACTCACCGCCGAGCACGTTATCAGCGGCGCAAGCCGGGTGGAGGTCTCCATCGACGGCGGGTCCTTTCTAAGGGCCACGGTGACCGGGTACGACACCGACCGTGATTTGGCGCTGCTTACCTTGGACAGCCCCACCGAAGGCTTGACCGTTGGACTGCCAGTCTCGAACCAGGTGTTCGCCGACCTCTCACAAAGATTCGTCGAGGATATCGGCTACGAGGTTGCATTGGTCGGATTCGTTCCCGAGATCTCAATCGCTACCCCAGTGGTAACCTTTGGCCGCATCGGCGCCCTGTGGAACATCCGTCCCGGCAACTATGCCATCGGGCAGGTGGACGCCGCCGCAACCAACGGCATGAGCGGCGGCGGCGTATTTAACAAATTCGGCGAGTTCCTGGGGATCCTGGTGACATCGTCCAGCTTCGACGGCAACGTACGCTACGTGAGATTCGAGGAGATTAAAGACGTGATTGGTTCGCTGCGGGCCGGAAGCAAGAGTTAGTCGGACGCAGACCTGTGACCAACAGGCCTAAAGGTCTTCCTCGTCCACAAACTCATTAATCTCCGTCCAGTCCTCTCGCAGGCCGGCCAGGCCCGTCTCGTCCGATTCGTCCCGCCCGTAATGCGACCGCTGAAATCGCTGGACGAGCCGGTAGACCGGGTCGGGCGGCAAGAGGCCCCAGATACCCCGCTGGTGCTCGTTCGGTGTCTCCCAATCACGGCGAGGCCGGCCCAACCGAGCGGCCAGCCCCAAGAACCCGTGGTAATACTCCCTGGGCGTGGTGGGTTCCTTGCCCCCATCAGACCCCCTCTCTTTCACCGGGAACATCTTCTTCCACCATGCGGCAAACATATCCGATAGGTCGTCGTTGGCCCGACTCCAAGTGAACAGGGATTCCCTGGTCTCTTCAACGTCGACCTCCCGCCCCGGGAACCGGCGAGACCGGAACAACCGGTAGACGATCCAACCCGCGATCGACGTCACCACGGCAAATGCGAACCACTTGAGCGCGGTAATTAGGGCGGTTGCCGGTTCTTTCCCGTCGCTTTGCTCTCTAAGTCGCTGTTGGAACTCGTCCAAACTTTCCTGAGCGCCCAACAGTCCGGATAAGTCGCCTCCGCCGAACAGTCCGATCAGCCAGTTGCCAAGGTGCACAATCAAGCCAGCCAACAACCCAATCAGCAGCAAGACCGGCCGCAGCACCCAGAACCCGGAATTGCCGACGACGGTCAGGGTCTTCCTGGTTACATCGTCCAGCCCTCCCAGTCCGATGGCGCTGATGAATAGTCCCAGCAGCACAACCGCGGCAACACTGACAACGATGGGCATCACCCACTCGCGGGACATGGCGTGGGTCTCGCCGCTCTCCGAGGAGAAACGGGCCAGGGACAGCCCCAGCAGTCCCACCGCAAAGAACCCCACCACAAGGAAGCCGTTCACCAACCGCTCCTTTACCATGCTGTCCACCAACGCCGTGGCGAACAGCACGCCCAAGCCCCAGAGGAAAGCGGAGCGCACCGTGTCCAGGGTTATTTCCTCTTTGGCAATGCTGGCGCCCCGCCACCAGACGGTGACAAGGAACACCAGGGTGCCCACGATGGCCACCCTGGATTCGACATCGCCGGAGACCAACGCTTCCACTGGAATGTAACTCGACCCGGTGTTCATGTTGGCCAGGAACAGCAACGATGGGAGGCCAGACGCGAGGCCCATCAGGCCTCTGATGCGAGGATTGACGTTGACCGACAGGATGTAGGACATGAGGACGAAGGACCAGACCAGCGCCAGCAACACCAGCCAGAACGGCAGAACTATTCCCGGTTGGTCAATGAGGACCGCCGCCGACACGAAGACCAGATAGAGGGCACAGCATTCCAGGAACAGGACTACCGAGGTGACCGAATTATCCCGCCATAACCGGCTCATGTTCCTCCAGAGGGTCCAAGATGCTGGCCATGGGAATCACCCGTATATCGCCCAAGGCCCGCTCCGGAAGCCCGTCCCCGGCGTAGAGCACCATAACCGGGCATCCGTGGTCCTGGATCCCGGTTATTTCATTGACCAGGGATTCTCCCAGGTATGGCGTGACCAACAGGATTGTGGTCCCGCTGGGAAGGGAATCCCGCTCCGCATTCAAGACCTCGGAAAGAGGGGCAGCTACGTAGGGCGCCGCCATTGCCAGGGCCTCTAGCGCCATGGGAAGCTGGCTGGACGATGCTCCCAAGGGAACGTTGATCCACTTCCCGGTGTAACTGGCTAGGGCGTTGCTGACCACGCCGTAGCTGTAACCCTTGCGGTCCGCCAGGGCAACCGCCGACGCCGCCACAGTCACCGCGCGCTCAAAGAGACGGCGGCTGCTGCCCTGCCAGGTGTATTCCCGGGACGAGCCGTTCATCACAATCAGCATGTTCAGCGAGACCACCGGTTCGAAGACCTTGGTCTGCAGCCGCCGGGTGCGGGCGGTCGCCTTCCAGTCGATGTGTTTCAGAGGGTCTCTGGGCTGGTAGTCCCGCTGGCCCACCACCCGATTGGTGTCGAAATAGAGGGGTTTGGAACCGCGGACGTCTCCCAGCGGGTGCTCCGGAGGGAACAGCAGCCCTTCCAGGTCTATCACCCTGGGATAGACCAGGATATGGTCGAATTTGGTGTAACTGGTTTCGGCGGAACTGAACCCGAAGATGTCGCCGGTGCGCAGGCGCACCGGGCCGATCCGGTGGTAGCCGCGCTCCGAGCATTTCATGGAATATTTCCAGGTAGCTTTCTGGTAAGGGAGCAGGGAGGTGGTGATGGTGTGCTGCCGGTTGGACTCCAGCCCGGTGCCCCGCATGGTCGCGCCGGCCAATTCCAGTCCGTGGGGAAACGAGTCTTGGATGTCAACCCAAATTAGCGGCAGCAATTTGTCATTGTCCAGGGAGACGGAATAGTCCACGGTGTCGCCGATGAAGGCGCGCCGCCGGTTGATTGACCGTGAATGGCTCACGGAACGGAAGGCGTAGCGTTCCCAGACGCGGGCTGCTATCGCCACGACAATTACCAGGGAGCCCACCACCAGCAACAACCCCTCGCTGGCCACCAGGCCGATGAATATCATGATGCCGCTGCTGAGAACCCAGAGATCGTTAAGCATTGCAGTCCCCTAGCCCTTGGTATTAGACCGGGACTTCCACCTGGGATAGAACGTCCGCGACCACATCTTCCGTCGACCGTTCGCGGAGCCGGGCTTGAGACTTGAGGATGATGCGGTGGGCCAATGCGTAGGGGGCCAGGAGCTTAACGTCATCGGGGCCCACATAATCGCGGCCCTGGATGGCCGCCACGGCCTGGGAGCAGCGGTAGAGACCCATGGTCGCCCTGGGGCTGGCGCCTAATTCCACGTCAGCGTGCTGGCGGGTAGCCTGCACCAACTGCACCATGTAATTGCTCAGCACCGGGTCCACGTACACCTGCTGCACCAGGCGTTGCATCTCCAGAATCTCTGGACCGTCGGCCACCGGCTGCAGGTTGGCCAATGGGTTTGCGCCGTTGAACCGGGCCAGCATTTCCCCTTCCTGGGCATCATCGGGGTAACCCATACGGACCCGTATCAAGAACCGGTCTAGCTGTGCTTCGGGCAGCGGAAAGGTTCCTTCGAGTTCGATTGGGTTCTGGGTGGCGATGAGCAGGAACGGCAAGGGCAGGGGAATGGTCAGGTTGTCAACCGTCAACTGCCCTTCAGCCATGGCCTCCAACATCGCCGACTGGGTCCGGGGCGTCGCCCGGTTGATTTCGTCGGCCAACACCACTTGGGCGAGGATGGGGCCCGGCCGGAACTCAAACTCGCTGGACTTCTGATTGTAGAAGTGGACTCCGGTGATGTCCGAAGGCATCAGGTCAGGGGTGCATTGGATGCGCTTGAATGAGCATTGGAGGGACTCGGCCAGGCAGCGAGCCAGGGTGGTCTTGCCGATGCCCGGAACGTCTTCCACCAAGATATGCCCGCCGCTCAACACCGCGGCCAGTGTCAACTCAATGACATCGCCCTTGCCCACCAACACCTGCTCGATGTTGGCCCTGATCTTGGCCGCCGTCTGGGAGACGGTACCCGATATATTCGACGCCATTTCTACCTTTGGAGCTTCGCTCTGGGCCATCGTGCTAACCATGCCTATACGGATGTTCGCCACCGCCGGTGCAACAGCATTCTTGGGAAGTAAATTGTACAACGCTGGACTAGCGGCATTGGTTCACCAGCTTCCGACGTGCTCCTCGGCTTCCCGCAGGTCCTTGAAGGAGTCCACGCTGCACCAGAACCGGCGCGACCTCAAGGCTGCCAATTGTCCCGCTTGGGCCAGCCGGGGAAAGGTCTCGGTTTCGTGGTCACCCAAGTCGGGCAACTCGGCGGCGATGGAACGCTCGAATAGGTAGATGCCGCCGTTGATCCAGTGCTCCATCTCCACCTTCTCCCGGAAGCCGGTTACGGTGCCGGAATCGTCCATGTCCACCAGCCCGTAGGGGCTGACCATGGGCACCACCATGATGGTGGTCAGGTGGGATTTATTTGACGCTTTTCGTTCCCGGTGACGGGCTGACAGGTTATCCAGGGTCTCGGCGGTGATCACGTCACCGTTCAATACAGCCACGGTGTCTTCGGTCTTGGGAACCATTGGGAGCCCCATCTTGATGGCCCCGCCCCGGCCCAAAGGGGAATCTTCGACGCTGTAGTGGGCGTTGATGCCAAATGCCTTGCCGTCGGCGAAGTAGTCCTTGATGGCCTCCCAGCGGTACCCGGCCAGAAACACGACGTCGGTCACGCCGCCAGCCTTCAGCCACTCCACTTGGTATTCCAAAATGGGCTTTCCGCAGACCGGGACCATGGGCTTGGGCAGGGAATCGGTCAGCGGGCGGAGTCTTTCCCCCTGTCCGCCGGCCAAGATCAACGCATACACGTCAAAAACAACCTCGCACGCGGCGGACCCCGGAGAAGCCAGACCGCCGTATCCCGGTTAATATACCCGCGCCGCCGATACGGGGTCAATGCGAGAGGTAGCTGGGCGCTGGGGATGCTTGAGGCGGCACCTGATTATCATGTACTTGATTACGGAGTTGTTGGGTCCATGCAAGCCAAGCCTTCGTTTTCTGCCGCTTCGAAAAGCCGACGGTCCGCACAGGAAAAAACCGGCTGTTCAGGAGCTGCGGAGCGTATGCGGATGTTGAAGCGAGTCTAAGGAGCCGCTCCGTGCTCGGGTCTTGAAAATAAAGCTTTACCAGCGTGCTAGTCTCAAGAAAATCCAGCTCTAATCCTAGCGCCGTTCGCGCTGCACAGTATCTGACAAATCTTCCCCGCTTATCTGAATCGGCTTGAAATCGGATTCATCCGTCTTTTGTGCGCCTGGGGCTGCAGCCACCTTTGCCCGAGCATCTTGTCCGACAGCCACCAAATCCCCCATGGGCCGCCCCAACGCCTGGGCTAGGGAAACAAGTGTCTCGTACCTTGGCGCCTGCCCCGCGTTCTCAATGCGCACCAACGTCACCCTGGCGATATTAGCCGCCTGGGCCAGAGCTTGCTGAGTTAGGCCAGCGGACTCCCTCAACTGCCGGATTCTGACGCCGATGGCCTGTCTACCCGACAGCGCGACGGCCTCAACCCTTGGCCGGTAAGAGGAGTCGCAGTAGTGGCGAACGAAGTCCCATGGGAGCTCGATTGTTTCTCCAGATTTGGTGTGCAGAACAGCCTCGTATGGGTTCGGCAACTCCACTCTGGCTAGAAACTCGCCAGACTCGACCTTCGAAATCTTTGCGAAGGGAACCATGCCTCCCCGGCCATCGGCGAAGGCGAACTCAATTCCATCCTTCAATATTTCCGCGGAGGTCATCATTCGCTCTGCGTTCTTAACTAATACGGCGCCCATGTTCTCACCCTATCTGTGGTGAATCTCGTCCCAAGTCCTCCTTATTGCTTCAGCGTGCCTATCGTAGGCCTGGAGGATGCTCCGGTACTCGCCAGGCGGTGGTTCGTCCATGAACCTGGTGCTGTTCAATTCGATTCGGCATACGTCTTCGTTGCCAACCCATACATGAACGTGAGGAGGCTCAAAGTCGTTTTCCCTGGTGTTCACGACAAACCGGAACTGGCCATCTCTGGCGACGGTCGGTATCCATCGCTCCGCTGCAAATATTATCTGGGCCGGACCGGCTTCGTATACATAAATATATCACAAACGATACATTCCGTCGAGGCCGCGAGGGTTGCAAGCGACATGGGAAGAAAAAGCAAAACCAATGTGGGCGGTTGGCTACCCCGCCTGGGTTCGAACCAAGGCTTCCAGCTCCAAAGGCTTACTCGCTAGTGGCCTTGTCCGTTCACAGAAGCTCCGTGAACTGTTCTACTGACAAACCTGCGCCATCTAAAATGGCGGCCAGAGTTCCGGTATCTAGGGTACCGGTGTGCGGGAACTACCACCTATGCGAAGGGGTCATCGCGCCTCATGACGATGTGGCTGCCCTCTGGCGTCTCCGATAGAAACCGGCCCTCTGCAATGCTCTCACCACCTCGGCTCCAGAAAGGCTCCGAGGCAGTCGCATCATGGGCTGCGGTTCTCCACATCAACCGTTTCTCTACCGACTTCGGTCGGAGCAGGCAGCCCGCCTTCCACCAGGGCTTCAACGTAGGCTTCGATGGCCTCCCTGATGTTCGACACCGTTTCTTCTTTGTCCGGGCCTTGAGATACGCAGCCCTTGAGCGCTGGGCAGTGCGCCACAAAGCCGGACTCACGACCTTTTTCGATTATGACTGTATATTTCATCCGGTGTTTCCTCTAGCGGGAATCAAATGTGGCTACCCCGCCTGGGTTCGAACCAGGGATTCCAGCTCCAAAGGCTGGCGTGTTACCACTACACTACGGGGCATCATCTAAAGGGGAAATCGGGCGGTCGAAACGGTCCGTGCTTTTTATTCTGATGTCGCAGCACCTGGCCGTCAAGGCCGATGGGCGCTACGCACGCTGGATGCTATAATCTCCCGAAGATGAAACCGCTTCGGATATCGTTCCTACATCTGGCCCCCGTCACCAGCGACATCGGCCACAACCGCAAGCTGGTGGAGCGGGGCGTCAAAATCGCCGCTCAACAGGGCGCACAGTGGGTGATAACCCCCGAGCTGTGCATCCCCGGCTACCTGTTCATGGAGAAGATCGGCACCGATTGGATACTGCCCCAGCCCGACCCTTGGATGGACGGGTTCCTCGGGTTGGTCAAGAAGCATGCCCTAACGGTTTTCCTGTCCCACCCAGAGCGGGACGCAGCCACCGGCAGGATGTACAACACCGTTTTCGTCATCGACCGGAACGGCCAGATTATCGGTAAGCACCGGAAGGTCAAGGCCCTGGGCGGGGCCGAGTCTTGGTCCACCAGCGGCTGGAAGATCGACCCCATTGAATGCGACGGAATCAAGACGGGGATACTGATTTGCGCCGACGCCTACAAGAATGAGATTGCCCAAGTTTTCAAGGACAAAGGCGCCCAGGTGCTGGTCTCTCCGGTCTCCTGGGGCCCCGGCCATTGCGGGCCCGACGGAGAGTGGGAGGCTCGGTCGGCCGACACCGGACTGCCGGTGATGGTCTGCAACCGCTCGGGCGTCGAGGACGGAGAACTGGACTACAGCCTCGCCGAAAGCGTGGTCACCCAGAACGGCCGACGGATCCTGGAAGCCACATCCGACCGGTCGGTGGTGCTGTCCTTCGACTGGGACATGGACGCCATGTCCGTGCTCTCAGACGATTTTGAGCGGGTGTACCTCTAGTTGCGTTAATCGCCGTAGACCGTATCCCCGCCGACAATCGTCCGTTCCACTGCGATGTCCTTGATTCCCAACGGTTCAACCTGGGTGGGGTCGCTGCCCAAGACCACTAGGTCCGCCAGCTTTCCGGTCTCGATCGACCCCTTGATGTCCTCCTCGAAGGAGGCGTAGGCCCCATTTAGGGTGTACAGCCGCAGGGCCTCCTGGATGGATACCTTCTGATTTGCACCCCATTCCTTGCCGGTGCTGTCGGTGCGGGTGACGCAGCTTTGAATGCCCAGCAGGGGCTCAAAGGGTCCGGGCGGGTAGTCGGTGGCCCCGGTTGACACCACCCCGTTGTCGATGAACGACCGCTGGGCGAACATCCACTCCAACCGCTGCTCGCCGTAGTAGCGCATCTTCTCGCCGTGGTGGTATACGTAGGTGCAGAAGGGTGTCGCGATGCAGCCCAGAGCCTTCATCCTCGTGAGTAAATCTGGGTTGACCAGGGTGCAATGCTCGATGCGGTGCCGGGCGTCGGCCCTTGGGTGGGCTTTTTGTGCCTTTTCGTAGGCGGTCAGCACCATGTCGATGGTCAAGTCACCATTGGCGTGGATGCAGACCTGGAATCCGGCCCGGTGCATCGCCATAACCTGTTCCTCTATCTCATCTTGCTCCATGACCAGGATACCGTGGTCGCATTGGGAGCCCTCGTAGGGCTGGGACAGGTAGGCGGTCCGGGTGGCGATGGCGCCGTCGGCAACCATCTTGATGCCGCCAATCCTGAGCCGGGCATCCCCGAGGCCGGACTTGATGCCGGCATCCCGGAGGGCGGGAAACTGAGGGTACCACATCAGGGCGTAAACCCGGAGACTCAACTCTCCGGCGGCTTTCCCGTCCTGGTAGGTCTGAAACTCTTCCGCCGTCACCCTGGCGTCGTGGACACTGGTCAGCCCGACCCGGTTCAGCATGCTGCAGATGGTCCTGAGCCCCTCGCGGCGCACCTCTTCGGTCTCCACCGGGATTAGGAAGCGCACTGGATCGATGGCCCGTTCGAAGACCATGCCGTTCAAACGGCCCGTGTCCGGGTCCCGGCCCAGCCTTCCCCCCGGCGGGTCAGGGGTCTCGTCGTTGAAACCCGCCGCCTCCAGGCCTGCGGAGTTCATGTAGAAGACGTGCCCCGCACGGTGGGCCACCAACATCGGATGGGCGGTGGTCACCGAGTCCAGGTCAAATCGGTTGAGGTGGCGTCCTTCGTTTGAGGGGGTTCGGTCCGTCTTGGTGTCGTCGAACTTGAATCCCTGCACCCATTGTCCGGCCGGAGTTTTATCGGCCCTTTCTTTCAGTCCAGCCTGCACCTGCGTAAGAGTCGGCACGTCGCAGTCGGCGGACATCACGTGGCGGACTCCGCTGCTCAACACATGGATGTGGGCGTCGATAAACCCCGGCAGCACCGTCTTGCCGCCCAGGTCCAAAACCCTGGTGCCCGGCCCCACCAAGCCTTCGATGTCCCCGTTGCTGCCGACCCCAACGAACCTTCCGTGGGCCATGGCCAGCGCTTGGACTTTGGGACGTTCGGGATCCATGGTCAAAACGTTGGCGTTTTTGATTACAGTCTCGGCCTTGCTGTTGGCGTTAGTCATGGCGGGCATCCTTATTTGTGTTTAGAATGTTTGGTAGGAGATTGCAGGGCACTCGGCCCCCGGAGTCTAACAATAAATCCGATACCGGCGTAGGGGCACGGTCCCGATGTAATCGGGATGCCCCTACTGGGACGCCAAGAACCGCTGTAGAATCAGCACCGCCGCCGTCTCGTCCACGGTTGCCCGGTCGCGGGAGGGTTGGACCCCGGACTCCCGCAGCAGACCCTCGGCCTCAACGCTGGTGAAACGTTCGTCCATCTCGTGGACGGCCAGGGTGGTTTCCTTTCGAAGGGCCCGGATGAACCCAAGGGCCAGTTTGGCTGAGGGTCCGGTCTCGCCCTCAAGGGTATAGGGAACGCCGACCACGATGCCTTGTGCCTGACGGTCTTGGGCGGCCGCAATCACCTTTTCGACGTCTCGGGCCAACTGACTGCGGGTGAGGTGTCCCGCCTGGACTACCAAGCCGCCGGGGCCGCTGACCGCCAGACCGATACGGCGTTCGCCAAGGTCCAAGGCGATCAGCTTAGCTTGGTCGGACATCGCCGGTTTAGGACAGCCCCTGGCGCACCAGGCCGGGAACGCCGCCCAGGGCCTCATCCAATTTCTCGGGCTGCTTGCCACCGGCCTGGGCCATCTCGGGGCGGCCGCCCCCGCCTCCGCCCATGACCTTGGCGGTATCCCGCGCGATGTTGCCAGCGTGGAGCCCCCGTTCCACCAGGTCGGGGGTGACCATGGTCACAAGCATCGGTCTGCCTTCGACCACTGCCCCCAGGGCCACCACGACACTGCCCAGTTTGTCTCTGAGAAAGTCGCCCATCTCCCGCATGCCGTCGGCGCTGCTGGCAGAGGTCCGGCCGGCCACCACCTTTACGCCGTCAACGTCCTGGACCTTTACCAAAAGTTCTTCGGCCTCGCCGCGCAGCGAGGTCTTCTGGAAACCCTCCAGTTGGCGGCGCAGGTCTTCGGTCTCTTGGATGAAGCTGTCCAGGCGGGCCTCCAGGTCGGCCACCGGCGTCTGCAATTTCTGCGAGATGGATTCCAGACGGTCGGACTGCTGCACGAATAGTTCTTCCGCAGCCCGGCCGGTCACCGCTTCGATCCGGCGCATGCCGCCGCCGATGCTGGACTCGCCCAGCACCACCAGGGTGCCCACCTGGCCGGTGGCGGAGACGTGGGTGCCGCCGCATACTTCAACACTGAACGCGTCATCTGTAAACGGGGCTCCGGGTGCCATAGTCACGACTCGTACCACGTCACCGTACCGGTCGCCGAAGAAGGCCAGCGCTCCCTCGCGGACCGCCTCGCTGTAGCTGGTCTCGTGGGACGTCACGCTCAGGTTGCCCCGCACCTTGTCGTTGGCCAGGGATTGTACCGACAGAAGCTCGTCTCTGGTCAGGGCGCTAACGTGGCTGAAGTCGAAGCGGAGCCGCTCCGGGGCCACCAGGGAACCGGCCTGACGGACGTGGAGGCCCAGCACCGAGCGCAGAGCGGCGTGCAGTATATGGGTGCCGCTGTGGTTCCGTGATGAGTCCAGGCGGCGCGCCTCCTCCACCGTAGCGGTCACCGGATCTCCAACCGAGATTTCCCCCTGTTGAACGGAGCCGCGCTGGACAATCAGACCCGCCACCGGGCTCTGCGTGTCCTCCACCGAGACGACGCCGTTGGGGCCGATGATGGTCCCCCGGTCGCCCAGTTGTCCACCGCCCTCGGCGTAGAACGGTGACTGGCTAATCACAACCTCCACCTGCTGGCCCTGGGCGGCATGGTCCACCGATTCCGCTCGTCCTGAGCCCGTCGAAGGGCTGACAAGAATGGCGGCGATGGTGGATTCCTGTTCAATCAGGTTGTAGCCCATGAACTCGCTGGCGCCGACGCCCAGGTCCGCGTAGGCGCCCTGCATCTCCATGCTGCCGGAGAACGAAGCCGAGGAGCGGGACTGCTCCCTCTGAGCTTCCATCTCCCGCTTGAAGCCCTCCATGTCCACATCCAGATCGTGCTCCCTGGCAATCTCGGCGGTCAGCTCCGGAGGGAAACCGTAGGTGTCGTACAGAATAAATGTTTCGTTACCAGTGATGCGGTCTTTCAATTGTTCCGATGCCTGTTCAAAATTTCCGAATTGCGACATCAGTTGGATTAGCGACAAATGCGCTATTTCTCCACCGGTAGTCTCGTCTTCTCTATCAAGACTAGGCTCAGGCGGAACCAGGACAGCTCCCTGAGTATCCGAAGTCTTGCTCAGTTCTTCTCGGACATACGAACGATATTGAACCATCTCGTCGAGAATAACGATTCCGCGCTCAAAAGCCTCAGCGAACCGCTCCTCCTCAAGACCTATGACCCTCTGTATGAAATCATGATTTTCTGAAAGTTCTTTGTATACGGCGCTGAAGCGGGGAATGACCTCTTCCACCACCTGGGTCAGAAAGGGCTCATCCAGCCCCAGTTGGCGTCCGTAACGGATGGCCCGGCGGATGATCCGGCGGAGGACGTAGCCCCGGCCCTCGTTGCCGGGCACCACGCCGTCGCCGATCAGGAAGGAGGCCGCGCGGGCATGCTCGGCCACCACCCTCATGGCGTAGTCGGTTTCGGTATCCGAACCGTAGTTCTTGCCCATCAGTTGGGCGACCCGGTTGATGATGGGAACGAACAGATCGGTCTCGTAGATGTCGTTCTTGCCTTGGAGGATGACGGCCGCCCGTTCCAGGCCCATGCCGGTGTCCACAGATGGAGCGGGGAGCGGGGTGCGTTCGCCGGCCGGGTCCTGGTAATACTGCATGAACACCAAGTTCCACAGCTCCACGAACCGCTCGCAGTCGCAGTTTGGATGACATCCCGTGATGGGCAGCGTTTCACCCGTTTCCAGTTCCTTCCGGAATTGCGCGGTCAAAACGTCCGGCGGCGCCATCTCACCGTTGCTGCATCCTTTTTCTTGGCCGCCGTCGTAGTGGACCTCGGAGCAGGGGCCGGTGGGTCCTTCATTCCCGGCTGGGCCCCACCAGTTGTCCTTGTCGCCGTAGCGGTAGATGCGCTCCACCAGCACGCCGATCCGGTCCCGCCAGATGGCGTAGGCCTCCTCGTCGTCCAAGTGAATGGTGACGTAGATCCGGTCCGGGTCCAGATTGAAAAGCTCGGTGACCAACTCCCAGCAGAATCCCACGGCGCCCTCTTTGAAATAGTCGCCGATGCTGAAATTTCCCAGCATCTCAAAGAAGGTCAGGTGCTTGTGGTCGCCCACCTCGTCGATGTCGGTGGTGCGGAAGCTCTTCTGGCTGCTGGTGAGCCGCTTGGACGGGGGGGTCTGCTCGCCCATGAAGAAGGGCTTGAACGGCACCATGCCGGCGCTGGTGAACAAAAGGGTCGGGTCGCCAGCCGGAATCAACGAGGCCGAGGGCATATGTTGGTGCCCCTTGCTCTCAAAAAACTTTATGAATGAGTCCCTGATCTGGTCGCCGTTCATCGATTCCCTTATGATTTTTCCGTGTGAATTACGATTGCCCTGCCGGTAAAAATGCAGGGCCACCGTTACGAATTTCGCTGCTTGCGCTGCCTGATTTGAATTGTATTTGACCCGGCATAGGCAGTCAACGGCTATGACCGCTGCCCGGAAGGTTCTTGGCGTCCCAGGGCCAGCCGGAAAGAAATGCTCTGATGTTGCCATAATCTTCCTTGACCCGCCCTGTTGACCACCGTAGAATCTGATTGATGGACGCGAATTTTCGGACCCAAACCGCGTCCACTGTCGGTTGGTAGGAGGTGTTGATGGACTCCAGCATTATCGGCAAGATTGAAAAGGCCAGGCAGTACGCAGAACAGAAGGACCGGGTGAACATCACAAGTTTCGCCGCCACATTCCAGGGCAACCACGACCAGTACGATGTCCGGTTCGAAAACGGCGCCTGGCGTTGCGAATGCCACTTCTTCGCCACCAGGGAGATTTGCAGCCACACCATGGCCCTGCAGCGGATTCTGGACGAAATGCTGACCAAACAACCCGAGCAGGTGTCCACCACCTAGGACCCCCCAATATCGGACCGCGCGACGAAACTTTAGGGCAAAAAGGGCCTCCGCAACTTTGCGGAGGCCCTTTTGATTGGGGTACCTGAAACCCATCAATTTCGCAGCGGCAATCTAGCTAAGAGTGATACACTCACGCCGGTCCGAGCCGCCCACTCCTTGGGCGCTGCCAGGCCCTTTGGAAGCCGTGGACAGTTAATCCATAGATTTGCACCAACCGCCCGAAAATACAACGCCGGTGGAGCGGAGCCGCTTTAAGATCCCGCCTGCCCTCCATTATCCGGCCTACCGGGCTTATTGGTTGGGCCTGCTGGCGTCAGTCAGCGGATTCCAGATGTTCCGGGTGGGACAGGGTTGGTTGATCTACGAGATTACCGGCTCTCCATGGTCCCTGGGCTTGGTGGGAGCGGCCAACGCCATCCCGGCCATATTCTTCAACCTCTTCGGCGGCGTTTTTGCGGACCGCTGGGACAAACGCCGCCTGATTATTTTCACCCAACTCACCACTGGCAGTCTCATCTTTCTTCTGGCCACGCTCACCCTCTTAGGCTGGGTCGAGAGTTGGCATGTCTTGGTGATTGCCTTTCTGGCCGGCGGGGTGGAGGCGTTCGACAATCCGGCCCGCCAGGCCCTATATCCCCACCTCATCGACCGAGGGGTAATGATGAGCGCGGTGGCGATGAACTCAGTTATCTGGCAGGGCACACGGATCATCGCACCAGGGATAGCCGGTTTTATCATCGACCTAATCAACACCGAGTCGGCCTTCTACATATCGGGGGTGGGATTTATAATTCTGGCGGTCGTGATGGCGCGCCTCAAGATCCCGCCCATTCCCCGGGGTGCGCTGGGCAATCCGATCCAGGACATCAAGGAGGGTCTGAAATTCATCAAGGTCAATTCCATTTTTTCCTTCCTGATGGGCATGACCTTCTTCAACAGCTTCTTCGGCACGGCTTACGTCATTCTGATGCCCATATTCGCCGTGGACATCCTGGCCGTGGGCGCCAAGGGCCAGGGCCTGCTCTTGGGGATCTCCGGGGCGGGCGCCCTGCTCAACACTCTGTACATTGGCGCCCGGGGGAGCGTGCCCAACCGTGGTCTGGCAATCATCGGCGGGGCGGTGCTGTTCGGCCTGACGGTGGCGGCTTTCGCACTGACCGCCGAGTACGTGGGCTCGTTCGCCTTGGTAATGGCATTGATGTTCTTCATGGGAATCTTTAATTCGTTGTCTAACATCGCCATCCAAAGTTCCCTGCAGATAATGGTGCCGGACCGGATGAGGGGAAGGGTCATGGGGTTCTACGGAATGACTTGGAGCATCAGGCCCCTTGGCGCGTTGCAGGCCAGCGCATTAACCAGTGTATTGACCGCGCCCATCGCCATCGCCATCGGAGGTCTGGCGGTAGTCCTCTTCGCCCTGGGTCCAGCCGCAGTCAACTCCAAGGTACGGAATCTGGGCAGCAATCTGTCGCCGGTGGAGGATGAGGCCACCGAGGTTGAGGGTCCCGCCCCTGCCGAGGCCCGTTGACATCAAACCATGGGCCTATTACACTCCCTTGTAGCCCAACTTAATAGTAAGATTTACCGTAGTTTTTTACAGATTTTTATAGAATTTATCGCCTCACCCCACGGACCGACCAAGGGGTGAAACCGGTGGCGGGCATCCTCTCCGAGTCGTAAGGTCCATTTGCAAGGCCCAGAATACCGGGAGAAAACTTGGAATTTCTAGTCGTCGGACTAAACCACCGGACCGCGCCCGTTGAGGTCCGGGAGCAACTCTCCCTGAACAAGGAGCAGCTCCCCGACGCCCTCAGCGCCATGAACGACCACGGCGCGCCCGGCGTTATCCTGTCGACCTGCAACCGCTCCGAGTTCTACACCCTCGACTCACCCACAAACGGCAACACCCCCGACCCCGAGGCCGGGGCCGACCAAGTGAAGCGATTCCTGGTCGAGAAGTTCGGCATCTCCCTGCTGGACGTTGACCGTTATCTCTACGTCTACCGGGGCTACGAGTGCATCCACCACCTGTTCCGCGTGGCCTCCAGTCTGGACTCGATGATCCTGGGTGAAGAACAGATAATCGGCCAGGTGCGGGACGCCTACGAGGCCGCGACCAGGGCCGGCACCGCCCAGGGACCTCTGGCCCAGCTATTTCAGCAGGCCCTGCGGGTGGGACGAAGAGTCAGGCGCGAGACCGGCATAAGCAGGAACGCCCTCTCGGTGAGCCGGGCCTGCGTTGAGATGGCCAAGTCGGTGCTGGGCGATTTGTCCAACCGCCGGGTCCTGGTGGTGGGCGCTGGGGAAGCCGGTGAACTGGCCGCCGAGGTGCTGAGCCTCTCCGGAGTGGGCGACATCACCGTAACCAACCGCACCTTCCAACGGGCGGAGGAGCTGGCTGCCAACCTGTCCGCCCTAGCCATACCCTTCGATGGCATGCCCAAGGCTCTGCGGGAATCGGACATCGTCATCGGCTGCACCGGCTCTCCGGGATACGTGCTGCAGGCGGGCCTGATTGGCGACGCCATGTCCGCGCGCGCGGACCGGCCGCTCTTCCTCATCGACATCGCCGTGCCCAGGGACATCGATCCCGAAGCCGCCCAGGTGCAAAACGTTTTTTTGAACGACGTCGACGACCTGGAATCGGCGTCCCAGGCCAGCCGGGAGGAGAAGGCCAAGGAGGCCGGATGGGCCGAGGAACTGGCCACCGGCGAGGCCCAGCAGTTCCGGCAGTGGTGCCTGGACCTGGAAGCCCTGCCCACGGTGATTGAGCTGCGCAACCGTGCCGACCAGGTACGCTCCTCAGAACTGCGCAAGACCATGCGGAAGCTGGACGGAAAACTGGACGCCGAAGCCCTGGAGTCACTCGATGCCATGACCAGGGCCATCGTCAACAAACTGCTCCACGACCCGACGATGTTCTTGAAAGAGCGTAAAGGCCCGGAAGAGCTGCAGGTCGCCAGGGAGATCTTCCGTCTGAGTGAAGAAGGCCGCACGAACCCCGATTAACTCCCGGTTAGCCGCCTCGGCCCTCTCGCCATCCATTACCGGCGCTCCCGCTGCCCTCACCCTGTGAAACCGGCTATAATAACTCACCGGTATTATCGGTATTGATGTGTCATTAGTCGAAAAATACGCTCTCCTCCCAGAGGAAATTGACCGCCGCAGCATCGAGGTTGTCGAAGCCAGCCTGCCCCAGTTGGTCGGCCTTACCCCCGAGGAACGGTACGTGGTGTGCCGCATCGTGCGGGCGGAAGGCGACCCGGAGATTGCCAAGGCGGTGGGGTTCAGTCCCGGCGCGGTTGAGCGCGGCATAGCTGCCATAACGGCCAAGGCCGACGTGGTCACCGATGTTCGCATGGTTGAGGTCGGCATATCCAAGGCACTGCTTAGTAAGGGCGGCCTCACCACCCGCTGCCAGATCGACAGTCCCAACACCGCCGAACGGGCCAAATCCGACGGCACCACCCGTTCAGTAGCCGCCATCCGAGAACTGACGCCCCACCTGAACGGGTCCATCGCCGTGGTCGGCAACGCCCCCACCGCTCTTCTAGCCCTTCTTGATGTTGTCAAAGAAGGCCGGGCGTTGCCCGCGCTGGTCATCGGCATGCCGGTTGGCTTCATCGCCTGCGCCGAGTCCAAAACCGAACTGGCCAAGGCTGCCGTACCCTACATCTCCATTTGGGAACGGCGCGGCGGCAGTTCGGCGGCGGCGGCCACGGTTAACGCCCTGCTGGGACTGGCGCTGCAAGAGGTGGCCCTGTGAGCGAGATGAATAACGGCAAGGACGGCTGGGGAGTGGTGCTTCTGGGCCACGGCAGCCAACGGGGCACCAGCAAAGCCGAGTGTTCTTGCTCCTGGGTCCAGCCGACCCCGTCAGGCATTCCGTCTGATACCCCCATTTGGTGCCAAGACTGCCCCAGCACCCCCGACGGTCTACGCCAGGCGGCCAACCGGCTACGGGGTATGCTGGAGATAGACCAGTCCCAGATGATTCTCTCCTGCCTGGAGTTCATCGAGCCCTTCCCCTCCGAAGCGGTCCAGATCTTGGACCAAAGGGGATTTCATCAGGTGGTGGTGGCGCCTTTTCTGTTGGGAAACGGAAAGCACGCCACCTTGGAGATGACCGAGGTCATTGACGAAATCCGCGGCCAATTACCCGGAGTCCAGTTGCATTTGGCCGACGGTCTGGGCGCGGACCCCAATCTGGCCGACTTGGTGGTCCAGCGAGTACAGGAACTGGAAGAGTCGACGGAGCCCGCGTCAATACAGCCCGTGGCGGGCCGCCGGGGTATCCTGCTGGTCAAAGCAGGTACCAAGACCGAATACGACGACTGTGTCTGGCTGGAAGACCTGGGCCAACTCGTTGAGGGCCGGTTGGGGACCGGCTACGCCGTGGCGGTGGCCCAGTCTCATTACGGCGACCCCACCATGGACGCGGCCGCAGCCAAACTGGTGGATATACGCCAGGTCTCGTCCATCATGTGTGTTCCCTATATCTTCTTTCCGGGCATCATCCTCCAGCGCAACGTCATCGGCGGCATGGAGCTGATCAAAGAGCGTTACCCCCACATCGCCATGTCGGTGACCCCTCCCCTGGGAGTGGACGACAGAATCATGGCCATCACCGCCGACCGGGTGCGTCAAGTCTGGCGTCAGGCGGCACAATGAGTCCTACCAGCCACAACGAAGGCACCGGCAATGGAGCGACCGAGAGCGATTACAGCCGGCAGACAGTGCGGGGCAAGGGCATGCGCACCGGGTACACCACCGGCTCCTGCGCCGCCGCCGCATCCAAGGCGGCCGTCACGGCCCTGCTGACCGGAATCCCCGTGGACCAGGTGACCATTCACCTCCCCATCGGCCGGGACGCCGATTTCAAGATGAACCGCTGTGAGTGGATCGATGGAGCACCGGGAGGCCGGACGCCGGGCAGCGAAAAGGTTCTATGCTCGGTCATCAAGGACGGAGGAGACGACCCCGACGCCACCCACGGCGCCGAGATCTGCTCCACAGTTTCCATTGACCCGGACACCGGAGAGGCCGTCACTATCAAGGGTGGCAAAGGCGTCGGCACGGTGACCCTCCCCGGCACCGGTATCCCGGTGGGCGAACCGGCGGTGACCCGCGTGCCGCGGCGGATGATTACCGAGTCGGTCCTAGAAGCCGCCAAGGCGCACGGACTGGAGCCCGGCAAGGGCATCATCGTCGAACTCTCAGTGCCCACCGGCGAAGAGGTAGCCCTTAAGACCACCAACGCCCGGCTGGGTGTTCTGGGCGGAATCTCCATCCTGGGCAGCACCGGGGTGGTCCAGCCATATTCCACCGCCGCTTGGCGGGCCAGCGTGACCCTGGCCATCGATGTGGCCGCCACCAACCAACTGTCCCACTTGGTCCTTTCCACGGGCACCCGGAGCGAGGCCTTCGCCAAGAATCACCTAGACCTGCCTGAGATGGCCTACGTGGAGGCTGGCATTTTCAGTGGCCCGGCTCTCAAACGGTGCGTATTGCGGGGGATCGAACGAGCCACCCACGTCGGCATGGTGGGCAAGTTCTCCAAGATGGCCATGGGGTATTTCGTAACCCACGTCGCGGGGAACAAGGTGGACACCGGTTTCCTGGCCGGTCTGGCCGGACAAGGCGGTGCGTCCAAGAAGTTGCAGAAAGAAATGGCCGCGGCCAGCTCCGGCCGCCATTTCGGCGAGCTAGCCCTGGCCAACAACCAACTCTCGGTCTTCACCCTGATGAGTCAGATGGTCTGCGACGAGAGCCACAAGCTGCTGGGAGACGACGCCAGCAAGCTGATTGTCGACGCCATGTGCTTCGACTTCGACGGTGCGCTCTTGGGCTATGCTTCAACTTCGCCCGACGGCATCCCGTTAATCTCCCCCTCGGTCTCACCTTCTGGGGCGTCCCCAAGTGGTTAAAGACCAACCGGACCTAGGCCGGTCTCCCCGGTCCTTGGGCTTGCCCGATGATGCCTTTGAGCAGCGCCGCCCCAACAAGGGGCAAATTACCAAGCGGGAAGTGCGCGCCGTAAGCCTCTACTCCCTGGGTCTCCGCCAGGACAGCGTGGTCTGGGACATCGGCGCGGGCACCGGGTCTGTCTCCGTTGAAGCCGCTTTGATTGCCGATCGGGGCCAGGTCTACGCGATAGAGCGCGACTCCGATTCCC
Source organism: Dehalococcoidia bacterium (assembly GCA_965237595.1). Taxonomy (GTDB): domain Bacteria; phylum Chloroflexota; class Dehalococcoidia; order Lucifugimonadales; family UBA3495; genus UBA9611. The sequence goes on from CBDEFY010000006.1 coordinate 406,815, forward strand.
TTCTCTTGCTGGAGGCCAACGTGTCCCGCTGGGGTTCTGAGAACATCCACATCGTGGCCGGAGAAGCGCCCGCCGCATTGGAGGGACTGCCCAGTCCCGACTCGGTCTTCGTCGGTGGCAGCGGCGGCAACCTGTCGGCAATCCTGGAATACGCCGCCTCCCGTCTCAATCCCGGCGGCCCGGATTCTTGCGGCTCGATTGTGGTCAACCTGGCAGTGCTGGAGCGCACCCAAAAAGCCTACCGGCTGCTTAAAAAACTTGGCCTCGATACCGAACTCACCCAAGTCACCTCGGCCCGGGGCAAGGAGATGTCCGACGGCGCAGTGCGGTTGGAATCGCTTAACCCGGTGTTCATCGTTTCGGGCCGGGTCTCCGTCCAGCGCAGGAATTAGGCGGTTGTCATGACCGAAATCCCCACCAGACTGGGCTGCCTCTACGGCATCGGCGTCGGTCCCGGAGACCCCGAGTTGCTGACGCTAAAGGCCCTGAAGGCCATCAAGAAAGTACCGGTCATCTGCGTGCCTCAAGCGGCGAACCGGCGTGAAAGCTACGCCCTGAGCATCGTCAAAGATTATGTAAGGCCGGAGCAGGAGATTCTCCGCGCTCCCTTTCCCACCGACGACGCCGAAGGAGCAGCCCAAGTCTGGCAGGAAGCTTCCGGACTGGTGGTCGAGCGCCTGAAGAAGGGGCAGGACGTGGCCTTCCTCACCGAGGGCGACCCCATGCTATTCAGCACCTTCTCCTACGTGTTGGCCGGGGTGCGGGAATTGTGCCCCGAGGCCCCCGTGGAGATTATCCCCGGTGTATCATCGGTGATGGCCGCGGCGGCAAGTTCGGCGGTCACCCTCGCGGCCCACGGGCAACGGCTGGCCATCCTGCCGGCGGCCTACGGTCTGGACGACCTGTCCGAGGCCACCGCCAATTTCGATACGGTAGTATTGATGAAAGTAAGCCCCACCATGGTGAAGGCCCTGGCCAATCTTGAGGAGCTGGGGCTAACCGGACAGAGCACCTACGTGAAGCGGGTCACCACCGACCAGGAGAAGGTAATCAAGGACCTGACTGAAATAACGGACGAAGACTTGGACTACTTCTCTCTGTTGATTGTCAAAGGAAAGGCCCGGCAACCCCAGACCAAGGAACACCAAGAATGATTGACGCCAAAGGCAAGGTCTATATAATCGGCGGCGGCCCCGGCGACCCGGAACTGCTGACCCTGAAGGCAAAGCGGATCATTGAGACCGCCGACGTTGTTATCTTCGCCGACTCCCTGGTACCTCCGGAAGTTGTGGAGTTTGCCAAAGAGGGGGCCGAGGTCCACGGCAGCAAGGAACTGGACCTGGACCAGATAATGGACCTGGAATTGAGCGCCGTCCGCGAGGGCAAGACCGTTGCCCGGGTGCAGAGTGGAGACCCTTCGATCTATGGGGCCATCCTGGAGCAGATGCGCATCCTCGAGCGGGAAGGGATCGAGTTTGAGATTATCCCCGGCGTCAGCGCGGCCTTCGCCGCCGCTGCGGTGCTGAAGTCTGAACTTACCGTCCCCGAGAAGTCCCAGACCGTAATCATGACCCGCATGGAAGGCCGGGTAGCCATGCCTCCCGGAGAGCAGCTAAAAGACCTGGCCGCACACGGCTGCACCCTGGTCATATTCCTGAGCATCACCCGCATGACCAAGATAGTGCGGGAGCTGACGTCTTCCGGGTACTCCGGCGACACCGCGGTGGCCGTGGTCTACCGGGTCGGCTGGCCGGACCAGCAGGTGATCCGGGGCACCCTGAAAGACATTGCTGGCAAGGTGCGGGCGGCCAAGATAACCCTGCAGGCCCTGATTATCGTGGGCGAGGCCGTGGACCCGGAACTTGGCGGCGGCGCGGTCTCCCATCTGTATTCCGCGGATTACACCCACCGCTACCGGAGGGGTCAAAAAGCCGTCTCCGGGATCCAGACCAGCGGCAACGGCACAAATGGCAACGGCGCCAATGGCGAAGGATAATCCCCAAGAAAGGGCGGCCCCCGGAAGGACCGCCCCCGATAGAACAGCGATTATCGCCCTGACCCGCAACGGGGCCGGTATGGCACGGGCTCTGGCGGGCTCTTTTGACCGGGACCGGAATGTAACCCTGTTTCTGGACCGCCGGTTCTACGAAGATGGCGATGCCGCCGAACTCTTCGACCTGCCGGTGAGGTCGGTGGTGGAGCGGGCCTTCGCCGAGTATTCCAGGCTGGTGCTTTTCCTTTCCGCAGGGGCCAGCATCCGGCTATTGGCCCCGTCCTTGGAGAGCAAACAGGTGGACCCGGCGGTGGTCTGCGTCGACGACGCGGGCAGCTTCTGCGTGAGCCTGATCTCGGGACACGTGGGCGGGGCTGACCGGCTGGCCCTGGAGGTGGCCCGCCATATTGGCGCCACCCCGGTTATAACATCGGCCTCCCACGCTTCGGGCACGCTGGCCGTGGACCTGTTGGGCGAGAAATTCGGCTGGCGGCTGACGGCCAGTCCCACCGCGGTCACCCGGGCCAGCGCCGCCGTAATCAACGGGCAGCCCATCGGTGTCTGGCAGGGAGCTGGAGAACCCAACTGGTGGCCCGATGAAACGCTGCTCCCGGAGAACTTCACGGTTTATCCGGCCCTAACCGACCTGGCCGCTTCGGCCTGCGCCGCAGCACTTATCATCACCGACACGTCAGAACCTTTGGGCACGCTACTCGCCGACAAGATTGTTGTGGTCTACCGGCCCCGCAGCCTGGTGGTTGGCATGGGTTGCCGCCGGGGCGTGCCGGTGGAAGAACTTGAATCGCTATTGGCCGAGACCTTTCAAGAGAACGGTCTGTCTCTGGACTGCCTGGCTGGCATCGCCACCGCCGAACTGAAGCGGGGCGATCGCGGGCTGGAGCAGTTGGCCGAACGCCATGGCGTCGCACTGGATTACCACGGAGCCGTGGAACTGAACGAGGTGTTTGTGACCAATCCCGAAGCAATCACCTCCAAATCGGAGCGGGCCCACGGGCTGGTGGGTGTCTGGGGAGTGGCCGAGCCAGCCGCCTTTCTGACGGCCGGCGCCAGGGAACTGTTGGTAACCAGACAAAAGACCGATCGGGCCACCATTGCCATCGCCCGTAAAGTTTTCGCCGCTGCCGGGAGCCCAAGTTAATGACCACGGAATCCGGAAAGATATATCTGGTGGGCCTGGGTCCGGGAGACGCCCAATACATGACGCCCGCCGCTTCTCAAGCACTGGCCTCCAGTGACATCATCGTCGGCTTCCGCGCCTACATCCAACAGATAGAACCGTTGACCGCCGGCAAAGAAGTGGTCTCCATGGAACTGGGTCAGGAACTGGAGCGGGCGTCCGCCGCCGTAGACTTGGCCTACGCGGGAAAGACCGTCTCAGCGGTGTCCTCCGGCGATGCCGGTATCTACGGGATGTCCGGCCCGGTTTTCCGGGTGCTCACCGACCGGGACTGGGACGGCCAAAGCCCGGCAGTGGTGACGGTTCCCGGTGTGTCCGCCATGCAGGCTGCTGCGGCGGTGCTGGGCTCTCCATTGATGCAAGACTTCTGCGCCATCAGCCTCAGCGACCTGCTCACACCCTGGGAGAAGATTCGTGGGCGGTTGGAAGCATCGGCCCAAGGCGATTTCGTGGTGGCGCTATACAACCCCAGAAGCCAGCGTCGGCAGACCCAGTTGCTGGAAGCCAGGGAGATACTGCTAAAACACCGCCCCGGCAGCACCCCGGTGGGCATCGTTGGCGACGCCTTCCGGCCCGGTCAGCGCGTGACGGTCACCAGCCTTCAGGACTTGGAGCAAGAGGCCGAATCGGTGGACATGGTGACGATAGTGGTAATCGGAAACTCCACCACCTACCTCCACGGCGGCAAGGTGATTACACCCAGAGGTTACGAGGAAAAAGCCAAGGGGAGCTAGGCTCTTCTCCCACCACCCGTCATCCATTCCGATGGTCGTTTATCTGGTGGCGCCGAGTGTCCGTTGAACACCTCGGCCAACGCAATGAGACCACGATTGGTTTTGATAAACTAGATAGAATCGCCTGGAGGACGGGCATTGGGTCGGCCATTGTCAAACCGAACGCAGTGGTGCACGGCGGCCTAACCTGAGTCGAATCCGAGACTGGGGCGGGGTACTACGTTCCATTTCGCGTTACCGTTCAAAAGATGCGCGCCACACAATGAGGAAGTCCGAAACGCAGGGCAAAGCTAATTTCACTAATCGGCCAGGATTGGCCAGGGAACGGCGATGAGCGAGCAAGTGACTCATATCCTGCTGGTTGAAGACGACAAGACCCATGTCGAACTGGTGTGCCGAGCGTTCGAGGTGCACGGAGGACAGTTCCACTTGGCCATCGCGGGCAGCCTGGCGGAGGCGCGGGCTTGCCTGGCGAAGTCCCGCCTGCACCTTATCATCGCTGACCTGTACCTGCCTGACGGCCGGGGCACCCTTCAGCGTCAGGCCTGATCAAGGAGGACAAATCCAAGATGAAACGAAGCGAGTCCCGGATTCTGACCACCCACACTGGCAGCCTGCACCGCTCACCCGAGCTTCAGGAATTGCTGCGCTCCAGGCTCCAACCCCAGGCTGACGAAGAAGAAGCGTATCGGGCCGGGGTGGATGAGGGTGTCGCCGATGTGGTCACCAGGCAGGTGGCCATCGGCATCGACGTGATTAACGACGGGGAATAGGGCCGGGTCCAATATGCCACCTACGTCAAGGACCGTTTGACCGGCTATGAAGGCGAGCAGGTTCTCCGGGCCCGCCCGCGGATCGACCTCCTCGACTTTCCCGAATTTGCCGCCCAGAGCGGCGCATCCTCATCCGCCACCATCCCCTGGCCGGCCTGCACCGGGCCCATCGCCTGGAAGGACCGGGACGCGGTGCAACGGGACATTCAGCGCCTCAAGGCCGCCACCTCCGGTGTCAATGCCGAAGAAATATTCATGACCGCCGCCTCGCCCGGCGTCATCGCCAACTTCCTGCCCAACGAATACTACCCCACCGAAGAGGCCTACCTGTATGCCCTGGCCGACGTGATGAAGGACGACTACAAAGACATCGTCGACTCCGGACTGTTACTCCAGATCGACTGCCCCGACCTGGCCATGACCAGGGTCACCCAGTTCTCCCACCTCAGCCAGGAAGAGTTCATCAAAATAGTGGAGATGCATGTTGAGGTATTGCAGCACGCCCTGGCCGGGATCCCGCCGGACCGGATGCGCCTTCACCTGTGCTGGGGCAACACCGAAGGGCCCCATCATCACGACGTGCCCCTGAAGGAAATCGTCAGCATCGTCTTGAAGGCGCCGCCGGGGGCCATTTCTTTCGAGGGCGCCAATCCCCGCCACGCCCACGAATGGAAGGTCTTGCAGGACGTGAAACTTCCCGAAGGCAAGATAATCATCCCCGGAGTCTTGGACACGACCACCAATTTTATCGAGCATCCTGAACTGATTGCCGAGCGGATCGTCCGGTACGCCGGAGTGGTGGGCAGCGATTGCGGCTTCGGCACATCGGCCTGGGGGCGCCGGGTGGAATCGCGGGTAGCTTGGGCCAAACTGGAGTCCATGGTCGAGGGCGCACGGCTCGCCAGCCAGGAACTCTGGTAGGAGTTGGTGGGCTCCGGGAAAGCCAGATTCCCCAAACCAATGAGTTCTTCGGATCACACCACAGAATGACGGGCGGGTGGCAGCCCGTCCTTCACCGATGTCACCCTGAGCCCGCGAAGGGTCTCGTTCTGACTCGTCTGTCCAGTTCCGGGCAACGAGATTCTACGTCGGCTGGTACCTCCTCAGAATGACAGGTTCCCGGGGTGGGTTGAACCGGAAACCTTCGGGGTTAACTCTCGGACCTACGGTTGGTGAGGAGTCCTGAGGGCCATTAGTCTTGTTGGGCAATCTTAAAGCTGAAAGTTATTGTGCGGGCGATGGTCCCGTCCGAGTCCCTTTCCGGGCCGTATTCCTCCACGGAGATCCGCAGGTCCATACCCAGGCCCCGCATGTCGTTGGCCAGTGCTTCTACCCTACGGCGGACCTCGGCCACGTCTTGGTCAAGTTCTGATTGTTCGTTTGTCGCCATTGGTCAGTTGAACACCTAGAGCAGGGTTAGATGGAGTGTAGCCGTCTAGTAATAGACTGCGTTCCCAGACCCGCCGCCGGCCATGATAACTTCACCGGTGACCGCCCATGATTTGTCCGAAGCGAGGTAAACCGTCAGGTAGCCTATCTCCGAGGCGTCAACCATGCGGTTGATGTGGTTGCCCCTGGGCGATCCGTCGGCGAAGTCTTGGGCTTCAGCCTCCGCGGGAGTCACGCCCAGTTCCTTGCCGCGCGCCTCCAACAGACGGGGAGTGCGCTCAGTGCGGATGGTGCCGGGGTGGATGCAGTTGACGGTGATGCCAAATTTGCCAACCTGGATTGCCAGGGTCTTGGTCAGGTGAACGAGGGACACGTTGCGGGCCCCTCCGCTCAGGTTGCCAGCGCTCCTAGCATTGCCGCCACTGATGTTGATGATCCGGCCCCACGGCTGTTCCTTCAAGAAGGGAATTGCCGCACGGGCACAGCGCAATGCGCCGACGTACTTGACATCGAAGTCGCCAATCAAGTCGTCATCGTCGACCGTGTCAATGGGACCAACCGCTCCCGGTGAGCCTCCAGGCAATGCAGCGCTGTTGACTAGGATGTCCAGGCCCCCCAATTGGCTGGCCGCATCGGCGATGACCTTATCGACCTGCTCTCGGGAGGTCACGTCCAAGGCCATGGGGATAATCTTCCGGCCCGTGATGTCCTCGATTTCCTTGGCGCTCTTTTCCAGTTCGGAAAGGGTCCGGGATGCTATGACCACATCCGCGCCCTCCCGGGCAAACTCCAGCGCAATGGCCTTGCCGATGCCGCGGCCGCCACCGCTCACGAACGCGTGCTTGTCTTTCAGTCCGAGATCCATCTTGAATTCTCCTCTCTAACCGTTGAGTGTCGCCTTACCTTGGGCCCGGATGGTGGGCGCATTCTACACAACAGTCGATTCGGCGGCAATTTTGAGGTTAAGATACGGACAATGCGGTTTGTCTCGCAGTTAGCGGGCGCCAAGCCTCATTGTGGGGCGACACCTTCGCCACCGATAGCAACCCTTCGGGATTTCAATCCAGCAGGAGGAGACCATGAAAATCGTAGCCGTACTGTATCCGGGAGGGCCCGCCGCTGCGGAGACCCCCAAACTCCTGGGTTGCGCCGAAAATGCCCTCGGGCTGCGTCAATGGGTGGAGTCCCAGGGGCACGAGTTGGTGGCGATCTCAGACACCGAGTCCGGGCTTGAGGCCCACCTGCCCACCACCGACATCCTCATCGCAACCCCTTTCTGGCCCGCCTATATCACCAGAGAACGCATCCAGATGGCGCCCAACCTCAGGTTGCTGCTCACCGCGGGTGTTGGCTCGGACCATTTCGATCTGGCTGCGGCGGCCGAACGGAACATCACCGTGGCCGAGATCACCGGCAGCAACGTGGTAAGCGTCGCCGAACACGTTGTGATGCAGATCCTCACCTTGGTCCGCAACTATATCCCCTCCTATGTCGAGGTGACCGAAGGCGGTTGGGACATCGGCAAGGTCGCCGCCAGGTCCCACGACCTTGAGGACAAGTCCGTCGGAATTGTCGGGATGGGACGCATCGGACAACGGGTGGCCGCACGGCTCAAGCCCTTCGACGTCCGCACCTCATATTTCGATTACCGGCGGCTGAGCACCACCGAAGAGCAGACCCTCGGCGCCCGCTACTCGCAGCTTATTCCCTTGGTGCAGTCCTCCGACATCGTCAGCATCAACATTCCCCTCACTCCCGCGACCCAGGGCCTCTTCGACGAGAAATTGCTCTACAGCATGAAGAGGGGGGCCTACCTGGTGAACACGGCCCGGGGGCGGATAGTGGACACCGATGCCTTGGTGGAAGTAATGGAGGCCGGGCATCTGGCCGGCTACGCCGGAGACGTTTGGTACCCTCAACCCGCTCCGGCAGACCACCCCTGGCGCAAGATGCCCAACCATGCCATGACTCCCCATGTGTCCGGCACGTCTCTGGAGGCACAGAAGCGTTATTCCGATGGAATACGCGATTGCCTGGAGAGCTTCTTCGCCGGAGAACCCATAGACCGCGACTACATCATCGTCGAAGGAGGCCGGGTAACCAGCCCCAGCTACAGCTACGCCTACGAGGGGTGACGGCGGCTGGAGCGGGGCGTACTTGGCTCGTCATCGCCATGTTGCTTGCGGATGAAAGAGATCGGATCACAATTCGAAATCAATTTCTCCCCCACCCATGACGTGAAATCCGGCTTGGCCGTAAAAATCTGCGAAATCAGGCTCGAAAAGAACACTGAGCATCTTGATACCACTCCCTTTCACCCTCTCGATAATCATCGCCATCAGCTTTGAGGCAATGCCATGATGCTCATGTTCGGGATGGACCATGAAGTCTCTCATATAGGCATCGTCCACACCGTCGCTCACCACGTCGACGTAACCCACAAGCTCGTCTCTGTGGAAGCACGCAGCGCACAAGAAAGTATTGCCAAGGATTCTCTGATATTTCTCTACCCGGGCGTCCCAACCAACGGCTTCCCGCAAATTTCCGACCTGTATTGCGGATAACTTGGGGTTGTATTCGTATCTATAAGTCACTGTCTCAGCCCTCGTAGCAGTGGAGCCGGTGGAGTGTGAGCGGGCTGGCGATGGGACGACGCCAACCTTTAACACCGGCCTTGCCAGAGTACAATTGACTTGATTGGCCGGACCTGTCAATGCCGAGTCGAGAACGCTTGCGATGAGCGTAATTATTCTCTTTTGGCAACGACCACAAGCCTACGCGCCGTGTTGTCATAGGGATTCCCTTGGAGGTCACCATACGTTTTGACGCTCTGGAATCCTGCCTCGCATACCAGCGAGACCAGTTCCGTGGCCGCAAACAAGCGATGGGTGAAGGACCATTCTTCTGTGTGGCCGGATGTGATCTTGATCCAGCGCACGTTCATCCGCCCCCAGTCTTCCGATGGGCGCCTCTCTTGCAGGAAGAAGAAGCCCTCACCCTCTTGCCAATCCCGCGCTTGAAAGATCCGAGCCAGCACCTCTTTGCCGATAGTCTCCAGCACAAGGCTTCCCCCCGGCTGCAATGCGGCGTGGACGTTGCGGAGCACTTGCAGGTCATCCCCTGGGTCCTCGTAGTAGCCGAAGGAGGTGTTCAGGTTCAGTGCTAGATTAAAGAAATTTGGCCGCTGGAATGCACGCATGTCCTCCTGGACCAATTCCACAACTAACCCCTCTTCTTGGGCTTGCCGGCGGGCCTGCTCCAGGAAGGTGGCCGTCTTGTCCACTCCCGTCACACTGAACCCCCGCCGGGATAATTCCAATGCGTGCCTCCCCACCCCACAGCAAAGGTCCAATACACGGGCGGTAGGCGCGATTTTTGTCAACGACAGGATACCGTCTACTTCATCAATGGCAAGCTCCAAGCTCGCCGGTCTGGACATGAATGGCCCCACTATCGCTTCCCAAGCGGCATCTGGTAACTCCCATACTGGCTCCTGTTTTTCCATCTTATTCTCCGAGAAGTCCTCCTGCTCTATGCTTCTGTTTGGGAATGCCGCCGGTGGTTGGCGACAAACCAAAAGGGGCGGAGTAAAACCGTCAAAGCTCCGCAAGCAGCTCGGCGCAAGTGATTGCCTGATCCCCAACGTGACCGCTGTCTTCGAAACTCCACCACGCCGATAGCACCGCCTGGGCCAGCGACCAGCCCAACACCCGCTCCCGGTCGAACCCCAACTCGTCGGCAAATTGGTCCACCCGCCGCGCCAATAACCTTTCCGGTGTCGGCCCGGGGAGCAGGCGGTTGCGCACAAAAGCGCCCACCTCGTATTCCGCTTCCCCGACCACTCCCTTGGGGTCGATGGCGAGCCATGATCCGCGCGCCGCAGACAGGATATTGTCGTGGTGCAGGTCTCCATGAAGAAGTACCGGCGCACCCATGGCGCCGATTAGCTCCGCAAACAAAGATTCGGCCTTTTCGACCAGGGATGCTGAAAAGGGGCCGGTTGTGCCACCAAAACGATGTCGCAGTTTCACTAGTCCTGAGGCCCAATCTGAGACCGTGGGAAACTGGTGTTCAGGTGGCGGCGGCCGCCGCAATTGCCTCATCACCTGAGCGGCAATCGAAGTCGCCTGTCGATCATCCGCAAGCCTCGAAAGCAAAGTTCCCGGCTCGAGGCGGTCCAGCAACATGGCGCCCAAATCAATGTCTGCTTCCAACAGTCTGACCATCCCATTGCCGTCGTAAACACGTAACGTCTCCATTTCCGTCAAGAGCTCATGGTGTGGGACGCCCAATTTCAACACCGCGCCCGTGCCGTCGGCGCGAACCACCGGGGCCACGTAGTTATACGACAAGGGAACGAAAGGGGGTCGAACGCTAAGCGACCAACGCCTTTCGCATTCAACAATGGTCTCGTCAAGTCGACTCAGCCAGTCGGTACCTGCCTCCCCGTGAACATCGGTAACATGTTGGGTAAACCCACCGGGGACTTGTTGCATCCCAACCTCGCTCGCTTCGATGCCCGAAAGACCCTTGCCCGCCAAATACTCGATCCTGTAATCAGGGATATTATCATGTCATCCGCCGGCATCTGTTCCCACTTGGGCCGGGCATGGGATATAGTGGGCCGCATAAAACACCGGGAGGAATCATGGCTGTCAAGAAAGGGACCGGATTGTTGATGGTCTGGTGCGACGTTCCCGAGGACCGGGAAGACGAGTTCAACCGCTGGTACAACGAGGAGCACATCGAGGAGATCCTCGGAGTTCCGGGAGTGTTGGGCGCCGCCCGGTATGAGGCGGTGCGCGGCGGGCCCAAACACCTGGCCTGCTACGAGTTGGAAAGCCCCGCCGCAGTGCTGGGCGACGGCTTCACCAAGCGCACCAAATCCAAGTGGAGCGAGACCATGGGGCCGACTTTAATCGGAAAAAACTTTTTCAACCCGCTCTACGAGATGATTTTTCCAGACTCGGTTTCCGCCGAGATGACAGAGAGCGGCATGGCCCCGGCCCTGCAGGTCGGTCGCATGAACATCCCTCCCGAACGGGAGGCCGAATGGAACCAGTGGTATAACTCCATCTTCGTGCCCAATTTCGAGAAAGTGCCCGGGGTTATCCGAGGGCGGAGGTTCAAAACGGTGCGGGGCGAAGACCCATTGTACTCGGTGGTCTACGAGTTTGAGAACGAGAAGGTCTCCCAGACGCCGGAATGGGCCGCCCAACTGGAGGCCGACCCCAAGAACGCCGAGATTCGCGCCTTGATTACCCACGGACCGGGTTCCCCAAGTATCTTTAGGAAAACCTTCGAGCTTTAGTCTGATCAAAGGGGAGTAAGAAATGGCCAATCACAAAATTAATGTAGGCAACGTCGAACTGATATCCCTCAATGACTCCCTGCCCATCAGATCGCCCTTCGTGGCCTTTCCCCACACCAGCATCGAGCAGTGGCGGGAGTACCCGGGGTTGATGGCCGACGAGGACAACGCGAAACACCGCTGGGGCTCATTGGCCGTCCGGTCCTCCGGCAAGTTGATTGTCGTCGATACCGGGATGCAGGGCGAGGGCTGCTACCTGCTGGACGACATGAAGGAGAAGGGCATCGACCGGGAAGCGGTGGATATCGTGGTCTTCACCCACGTTCACCCCGACCACGTCGGCTGGAACTTCACCGGCGGCAAACCCAACTTCCCCAACGCCCGTTTCTTTGTGCCCGAGAAGGACTGGGACTATTGGACCCAGCCCGAGGTCATGTCCACGGTCGAATACGTGATACCCCAGGTTTTGCCGCTGAGAGAACTGGGCATCTTGGACCTCATCGACGGCGAGTATGAAATCACTCCAGAACTGACCACCTACCCGACGCCGGGTCACACCCCAGGCCACAACTCCATCCGCATTACTTCCAACGGTGAACACGCTTTCATCCTGGGCGACGTGGCCCACAGTCCAATCCAGGCCCACCACACGGATTGGTGTCCCGAGTTCGACATCGACCAAGACATGGCCCGGACCACCCGGCATGCGGTCATGGACTTGCTGGAAGCCGAGGGCACCCTGGTATCCGCGGGGCACTTCCCCAACCCCGGCTTCGGCCGCTTCGTCCGGGGAGAAGACCGCCGGTACTGGCAGGGCATCTGATTCCTTACAGGAGAGTCATCATGAAAACAGAGAAAATCCCCGACGAGACGCCAGCGACCCTGCTTTTCCCTCAGTTCGAGTCCGCCATCTACCAAATGGCCTCTTCGGAGATAGAGGGACTAACCGAGGAGCAATTGGATTTCGAGTCGGAAAAATGGGGATGGAGCGAATGGAGCATCCGCCGCCATCTGAGCCACGTGGCCTCGGGCGACTTCCGTTGGCTCTGGGGAAGGTGGGGCCGCCGGCTTTTCCCCGATGGTCTTCCCCGGGGGCTGCCCAGCCCTGAAGAACTTGATGGTCTGCTGGAGTCAAAGTCCGACCGGAGATTTGACGAGGACCTGTACTGGGACGTTGGTGTGCTTCTGGAAAAACTGCGGCAGGGGCTCGCCTTGGGCCAAGCGATACTCTCCAACGAGAGTGCGGGATCGATGCGGACCAAGGAGTTCGAGCGCTCGGACGATGGCCAGTGGCCCTGGTACTACAAGGCCCATCGCATCGGCCTGCGGCGTGACTCCCAAGACCGGACCAGGGGTTGGATCTCCCTTGAGTTCACCTTTCGACACCGGTACTTCGAGCACATCACCCATCTCTACAACATCCAAAGAATCAAAATGGCCCAGGGCTTAACGACTAAAGCCGAAATTCCCATGGAAGGTTATCTGGCGCTGCCCGACTGGGACCTGAGTACACCTTAAGAGAACAACATGCCCAAAGCCAAATTCGTGCCTTTCAACAGCGTCGAACACCAAGAGCGCAGAGCCGGCGTCCTACTGACCAGCCTGGTGGACGGCAGCACCGAAGCCACCCAGATATCCAGCGGCGTCGCTGAATTTGCCGTGGGGGCTTCGGCGCCCACCCACTACCACGACGCTGAGGAATCGGTGATTGTAATCGAGGGCGAGGGGCTGATGGTCATAAACGGCGAAGAACATATCGTCCACCCCAACGACGCCGCCTTCATCTCGCCCGGCGCCCACCACAGCATCGCCAACCACGGCGGCCAGCCCTTCAAGATTAGCTGGACCTACGCCAGTATTGAATGGTCGACGACGCCGGTGGAGTGAGCGCAGCCCTACTCGCGGTAGTTTACGAACTGTAGCGGCTGGCTGTTCTCCATCTCTTTAATCAGTGCGATGGCCGCCTGCAGGTCGTCGCGTTTTTTGGCCGAAACCCGAAGTTCGTTGCCTTGGATCGCCAATTGGACCTTCATCTTGGCCGACTTCACTTCCTTGCTGATCTTTCGGCCAAGGTCGCCGTCGATCCCCTGCTTGATGGACACAATCTCCCGCAGGCTGCCGCCTGCGGCGTTCTGAGGTTCCCCGAAATCCAAAGCCCCCAACTCCACCTCGCGCATGGCCAGGTACTTGCGGAGTAGGTCCTCGACCTGTTGCATCTTCATCCTGTCATCGGCGGTCAGCGTCAGGGTGTCGTCCGAGCGGACAGCAGCGCACTTGGTGTTCGCGAGGTCGAACCGCTGCTTAATCTCGCGTTGGACGCCGTTCAAGGCGTTGTCCACTTCGGCCAGGTTCGTTCTGGAGACCACATCAAAGGTTGGCATGGGGATGCTCCTGGAAATTACTATTTAATGGGGTTGTTCAATCCATGATACATGAGGACTGCGCCGGGGATAATGGCGTAGAGTTTCCGAGTGAAGAACGATTTGGGGAACGGTTTGGCTCCCAACGTACGTGCGAACGATAATGCTGATTTCTAGTTGAGCGTTGGCACCTCAGGTGCTACAATCCGTAAGGTTCATCACCACGGCTGCAACCCCCTTTTTGAGCGTTCCCCGATAGCTCAGCGGTAGAGCGGGCGGCTGTTAACCGCTAGGTCGTAGGTTCGAATCCTACTCGGGGAGCCAAAAACACCCTTAATTAGCTACGAAAGTCCGCTGGCAACGCTTCAGTTACCACTTTGAATACCATTAGGCAGCTCACTCAACCCGCCGCCCCAAAATCTCAAGGTATCGCCCGCGCGCCCCCTAATTAGAGACGCCTTGAACCGTCCGCCGGGTGCCGTCGTCGTCGGCCGGGGACGAACAGCCCGGAGATTACTTAACGATGGTCTTGAGAGAATTGCTCCAGGTCCGCCTTGGCTTCGCGGAGCGCCTGCAGGCGGTCCTGGACAATCTTCTCCAGGCGTTGGCGCTCCAGGACCACAGGGTCAGTCTCAGGCGGTTGAACCTGGACCGTTAGCGCGTTGGGGTTTTGTTTCAAAAGGTCTTCAAGGTTGTGTATTTTCCAATCAAGTGGCTTGGGCATGATGCCTCCTTTTAGGCCAGGACTCGGGACACCGCCAGGTTGAGCGCGGCTTGCGCGTTCGCCCGGACTACCTCAACGGCAATGTCGTGTAGGTCATCCCGGAGTCCGCGCGGGAAACGCCAGTAAAAACCCCTTGGTGTAAACCCGAGGGTGATAACCCCCTCCGCTGGCGAGTACGCGATCCGGAGTGACTGTTTCAAATTGCCCGTCTGGACCGGAATCCGGTTCCTCATCCTCGGCATGGCAGTCCCGTCCAGTATGTCGTGCATAATCGAAAGGAATTCAGAAACGATCTGATTGCCCAGGTTCGGGTTATCGAAGAGCGGCCCCGAAAGCGTAAACCTTACATCGGTTCTAGCTGGTGGCATTCCGTTGACACTCCAGCGCCAGGTAGCGCCGGTCCTCAAGTGAACGGAAGGACCGGATTTCCCAAACGCGGCCCAGGTCGTCGGTGATGGATAGCAGCCGTTCGTAAGTCGCAGGGTCGACAAATCGGATAATCAGCTCCGCCGTCTCGATGACGACACTGACCGTCTCGGTGGTGTTGATGGCGAGGAGGCCCGTCTCCGCCCCGCGCTCATTGATTCGCGCCCACACTTCCCGATTCTCAGTCGGTCCCGGCTGGAGCGTGGTGGTGCCGGAGAATCCCAAGGTCAGGCCGGCGGTGACTTGGAAGTCGTCTCCGGTCAAGGTGCCGCCCGCCACTACCAGGAATTGATAGTTGTTGCCGGTGAATCCAGAACGCGACACGACGTTGAAGGTCAGGAATCCCGACGGGCCAAAGATGAAGACTTGGCTTCCGGGCACAAGCACGGTTGGGTCAGGTGACGCCCCCAATGAGTCCGTCAAGGCGATTGAGATATCGTCCGCCGATACCATCGTGGACGCCAGGCGGGGCGGTGAAAACTGGGTGCTGCCCTGGGCGATATACCATTCGCCATTCTCGAAAGTGACATTCAGGAAGTTCGGCGCCGCATAGACGTATCGCCTGGGCCCGAGCGCCGCCGGCAGGCGGACAGCCAGTGTCGCTAGGCGGTTGGGCTGGGTCATGATTCATCCCCTAAGCCCGCTTCCTTCAATGCCCCTTCAACGGAAAGCCCGGCGTTAACAAGGACGCCCATGGCCCGGGCCCGCGCCGCTATGTCGATGCTGGCGAGCTCCCGGAACGACAAGGTGATGGTGCGCTCCAACTTCAACGAGAGTTCATCCGACACGATTTTTCCCCAGGCTTCCACCGAAACCCCGAATTGTCGCCAGCCCTCCCGAACGAGACTCCCATCCGATCCCGAGAAAAGGGCCGCTGGTATCCCGAAACTCGAAACCACGTCGGCGCTCGCGGCCGTCCGTAAGAGCACGTTGGGCTCGGTATAGGTCAGCCCGAAGCGGCGCGGCGTCCAGTCGTTGGGTTGGCCCCCTGGCGTCGGTCTGGGCGCGTTCCCGCCGCCCGCCTCCACCATAGCGATCCGCCTTTCAAGGCCCCGAGATCGGCCTTGAGTGCCGTCCTGCTGGCGTCCGAGAGTGGCGGCGTCGGCAGGAGTGTGCCGGCCCGAGCGTTCGCCTCTTGGCTGGCCCGTTCTTCGATGTTCGCCGCCAATTTCGCACTGAATCCAGCCGACACCAACGGGCTCCGCCCAGCCCAGGGTGATTCGGGAAGACTGTTAACCCGTGCATGGGCTTTGCACCAAAAGTCGGTTTTGAACCAGACTTTTAGTTCAGAGTGAGGACTTTTGATTCAAGGCACCTTACAGAAAAAACTATTAAGATGGGCACATGCGGAAGGCGATTCGGACCCTTGTTGTACTGGGCATTGAGGCTGTGGGGTCTGTTGTGTTAGAAGAAACGATTATCCCCACCTTGTTCAATCCACCCTGGTTGTTCGTGTTATTCGGAGCACTGATGGCGTCTGCCGTAGCCCTTTGGGTACCAGAAATCAAACAATGGATGGACCCAGCCGAACGTATCATCCGACGAGGGCAATCGCAGGATAGAAAGAAGCGCCATGCACACCTCAAGAGACGCATACAGGCAGCACGCAAGACTGGGCTACTAACGAACGTCACCTATGACCCAGCCGCTGGTCGAATTGGCGGCGATTTGATACGCCGTTCATGGAAAAGTCGGTGGGTAGGATACGGGGTTTGGTTAGCAAACCATCGCATATTGCCGGCGCGCATCTTCATATGGCTGGTGAAACGGCTGGGATACACAATTAAGAGAATGAAGGGGTGAAACAGGAAGAAATCAGTTCCGGCCCAGGTGTAACGGGCTGACCTCAAGCTCGTGCATCGCATGAATCAGCACACAGATATTATGGCAAAGACACTTCAAGAGAATCTCGTTGACCTGACCAACCTCGGACTTGGCCCGTACCGAGTCGCCGAACTTGCCCTTGACCATGGAGAAGGTCGTTTCAACATTCGACCGCCGGTGGTAGTGGGCATTGAACGCTCCTTCATTCAGGGTGAAGTAAGCGTAGAGCCGCTTCCACATCGGCGACCCTTGGCCCGTGGTGTTGGACTTGAAGGGAATGTAAGGGTCCGCTCCATGTGCTTCGATGTGCCGCAGATTGGCTTCCGAAAGATACGCCTTGTCAGCGGACACTTCGGCCATCCTGAACCACCGAGCGGTGGTGTCCAGCAGCCCAGGCAGCACCGGAGAGTCGTTGACGTTGCTCTGAGTAACCTTGACCGCCGTAATGATGTTCGTCTGTGTCCCCACGACGATGTGGACCTTGAGCCAGTGGCGCTTGGACTTCTCCTTGCCCCACTTGGCATCATACCAGCGGTCGAACCGGCAGGTAGAGAAGCCAGAGCTGTCGGCGGCGAACTGGGATTCCACGACGCTGAACGGTGCCGCGCTCCGTTCGATGAGGTCCGTGATGATCGGGGTCAAGGTGGGGTCGGCGATGTACCGATTGACCGAGTTGAACGAGGGCGTAGCGGTGATGAGGCCCTGGCTGTAGGCATCCCGCACATCGCAATCGAAGCGGCGGGCCGAGAAGCCGGAGTAGACCTTCGTGGCTCCGGTGTACACCATGTCCGCCATGGGCAGGCGGGGCCGTCCAAAGTCGTACTCGGGCTGTACGATACCGGCGCACAGGTCGGTCAGGAGCACCATGAAGGTGTCTTTCTCCGAGGTCTGCGCGGCGTTGTAGGCGGGCCAGTCCTGGGGGTAGGTCTTGCGGGATTGAGAGGGAGCCGTGGCGGTGCTATAATCGCTGACGATCATGGTGGAGCTTATACCTCCATCCTGATTTGGGGGCGGCGGTGTTTCCGCACCGTTCGCTCCCATCTGAATACAATTATCGCTGATTTCAGCCAGAAAATCAAGCTGAGTCGCGGCATTTCGGCACCAATTAAGGCCGAACTTTGGAGGTATTCGGCGTCTAGCTACGTGCTGGCGCATAATAGTGTTAGCTCTGACTGCTCCACGACGAAAGCCGTTGGGCGGTTGTGGGTTAAAGTGCCCCGGCTGGGACTCGAACCCAGGACCATTCAGTTAGCAGCCGACCGCTCTATCCGTCTGAGCTACCGGGGCATGGTTCCAGGGGCGGAGTGGTTATCCTTGGAGGGCTGGCCACTCCGCTTCTTGTTAAAAGGGCAGGTCGCCTTCCGACTGTGCCAGGCTATAGAGTCCATCAGGCGACTTGTGAACACCCCGCATATTCAAGAGGGATGCATTCACCGCACGGGCGTCGGTTGGCAATCCGCCATGCCGCAGCGCGGTGACCACATCCTGTATGCTAAGTGGCTCTGGGGCATCCTCAAGGGCTTCATAGACAGCGTCGCCAACAGCTTTGAACAAATATCGGTAGTGGCCAAAGTTGGGAGTCTCCTCCGACAACAGAAGCTGCGCGTCAAGGCCAAAACTGCCACTGTAAGGACTCTTCCCACCCAACATTTCAGCCACCATATCACGCACCGCCGCATACCTCTTGGCCGCGAGCCGGTAGAGAGTCGAAGCACGTTCCATATTTTCCTCTGCGTGCATAAGGGCTTGCTCTTGAGCGACAAGCTCTTTCGCTACCTCAACAATAGTCGATTCATTTTGCTTCATCATGTACCTCGTATGACGACTCTATGTCAGGTATTTACGGTAACAAAAAGGAGGACATATGTCAATTATTGACCCCGTATTGTTGGAGGAAATGATCCACGAGGAACTGAACCTAATCGCAAAGGAGAAGGACATAAAACGTCTAGAAGAGATATGCGAACGGCGCCGGAATCGAGTTGCAGCTTGGAAACATCTCGTGGACGTTTATCGAGAGAACCCAATCGAACCGAATGAGATGGAATCCGTACCTTGCGAAGATGTTCCCCCCAAACCGTAGCACACCTCTATTTATTGGCTTAAGAACCGTGGCAAGACGGTTGTGCTACGGTCATTCTCACCCTTGCACCCATCGAACCATGGCAACAGGGACGGGCCTCTGTGCCCCCTTGTCGTTCGATGGTAGGGTTAGGTGGCCGTAGCAAATGCCCGCATCCTACGCCATAAGGGGGTTTCACATGTCCGTTCTCCCAGTATTCTTGTTGTCTTTGATGCTTGCTATGGGGTGTGCCGCTGAGTTGCAGAGCCTCCAAGAGACGGACCCGAAGATTCGGTACCTTGGGGAGCATTGCCGTAATGCAGATGGGACGGTTGGGAGCTTGGCCGACAAGGTCCGCGAGAAGATGATCTTCCCTGCAACCATGCAGGTTTTGTCAACAAACATCGAACCCGTAGCCAGAGTCAGCGAGTTCAAGAAGGGCGAAGTGAGCTTCAGCCAATACGGGTGGGGGCCATTGAGCTTCGATGAATTCCAGGCAACCCTGGATGATGGGTGGGGGGAGTATCCCCGGTTTCATGATGGGTGGGGGGAGTATCCCCGGTTTCATAAGGTACAGATGGAGATATCTACAAAGTCCAAAGCAAACATCATAGTGGGGGTAACCGCCCACGCCTTTATCGAGCATCAGACCTGCGCGGAAACATGGATTATGCTACCAAAGGCGGGCACGTTGGATTTTGACTTAGTTTGGACAAGAGACGAAGGATGGGTGGATAAATACTATGAGTGGTTGTACGAGTAGTAGTAAGCAAATCAAGATATGCAGTTCAGGGACTTGCACTCCGAGGACGGAAGGTCTGCCTAAGATGCAGTAACGGCGCTCTCTACCGCATCTGGCATAATGACAAGAAATAGAGGTAGGATCATGGCGACAATAGAGGAACGGGTAACGAAACTGGAGAACAGCATGACACCCATAGAGGTCGGTCTGGCAGCCCTAGATAATCGAGTGGACGATCTAAACAAGAAGATAGACGGACTGTTCAATGCCTTGGACAAGCGGCTGGACACGTTCATTGACGCGGTGCACCAGCGGTTCAATACACTGGAGACGCTTATCAGGGACACGCACTCAGAAAACGGGGCCGGAGGCTAGTCCCTCGCCCCTCCCGACTTTTGATTCAGACCGAAGACTTTTGGTTCAACCCCTACTTTTGGTGCAAAGCCCCGTGCATGGATAATTTCGGCGGAGGCCCGGGTGACGGTGTGCTGCATGGACGGCCCGGGTAATGTGACGTGATAGGTCCATGTACTCGGATCGGCGGAGCCCAGGATATCCCAGGATGACGCGGGCAACAGCACCAGCCCGGTCAACGGGTTGGCCGTCACGTCGGCTACAAAGTTGCCCCGAAGGGCCAACGAGCGCCCGATCTGTTCCAGAACGCCAGCGGGAATCTGGATCCCCTCGGGTTCTGCGACAGCAAAGGCGCGCCCCCATGCGCCGATGGAGAATTCAGCCGCCGCCGTCTGCGCGGTGTCCACGCCAGCGGCCCCGGCCGCCAGGGCTTCGTATGCTTGCGCCAGGGCCGCGCCGAAGTCGGCTGCGCGATGTTCGGACTTTTCGCGGAAAGGCCAGAATTTCATATCGCTATGGCCCGTTGTACTCGAAACATCGCCAGGATAGATGCGGCCCCGGAGAGCGCCAATACATCCGAAAAGCGCCTATTCCGCGCCGGGTCGTTATCGTGCATGTAGCCGGCTACCCGGATCACAGCCTCATTCTGTACGGCGTCTGGAGCTTCGCCCGCGTATTCCTGGACTATCGCGGTGGCCGCTCCTAGCAGACTCCCCACACGCGCCGCCAGGGTCACGTTCAAGGGCAGGGTGATCCGAATGGCCGATGCCAGTTCGTCGGCGGTCAGCGTTACAGCCATAATCGCCGCCTCCGGGTTGCCTGCTGCCTCACTTCGGCCAAGGCTTGCCGGTACGCGCCCAGGTCCACCAATCCCGCGCCGGTGAGTATTCCATCCTGTACGAGTCGGACTCCACCGCGCCGGGTTTCCCGAATCGCCTTAAACTCCACCGACAGCCCGGAGTAGATGTTGTCGGGAGGCCGGAGATTTTGGGCTGCATCCCGTCCGGCGGTGGTGTTGGGAAACGCCTGGTCAACTCGGAGCTCGGATCCCTCAAGGAAAGGGCGAATCCGCATAATCGGAGAATCCCGCCGGTGCATCTCCCGAAGCAAGATACCTTCCGGCGGGATTCGGAGCGCCCCTTGCTCGAACATCTCAGGCCGGTCAGCGGCCCGGACTTCGTAGGGCAAAAGGACTCCCACCAAACGGCCCGGTGACTCCCGGCTTTCGTCTTGGCGAAACTCAATCGGGATTAGTAATTCGTCCATTATCGCCTTCCGTACCACCGGGCCGCTGCCTGGGCGCATTGCTCCGAAAGGACACCATCAACGCTCAGGTTTTCCACGATGGCCGCGTATCCCGGGTCGATCACGCGCTCCAGACTGCCCGGGCCCAGGAGTCTTAGCAGCCCAGCGCGGCGCTCGGGATCTCCGTCAGAATTGCTTGCTATGGTAAAAATGTCCTCTTCCACCGCTTCAACGATTACGAAACGCCGGATCGCAGCCGCCAGCGGGATCGCGTAGGAGTCCTGGGGCCGGCGCTCAGGGTATCTATATGGTGGTGGGATCGCGCCGAAGTCCTAGCAGAAAAGCCAAAATCTCTTGGAATTCGACCAGGATGGTGGGTTGCTGCGCTTCCGCCAGCAGCCGCTTTCCTTCCGCCGATTTACCAGCGCCCGCCGGTCCCGAGATAAGCAGGCCCGCCATGGCTTACGCCACAAACTTGAGACGGCGGAAGTTGTCCGTCCTGGGAATTATGAAATTCCACAAGTAGGAAAGGGTCAACTGGACTTCGCCCTTATCGGCGCCGGTGTACGGGTCAGTAATCATATTGGCATTCTGCCAGACCGGAGCTTGGGCCGCGCCGTCGATTCCCCGTGCCAAGCCGATGAAAGCGCCGAAGTCGTCGGCAGCGGAGTTGACTTCGATATCGCCCCGAACGGTCCAGGTGATGCCGTTTCGCCTCAGAAACTCCGCCAGGGTTTCGTTGCTGGCGGCAGAGTTTACCAGGGTTGTCAGCCAGAGTATGTTGGCCCCTTCGGACGACACAACCTGTAGGTCCGCAGCCGAGGCCGCGTACTGCCCGTCAATCAAGTTGGCGAATTCCTCAAGCGTTTCCGGCCCCTTGACTTTGTCCGCTTGGGTTATCTCAAGCTCGGTTATGGCAGCCGTGTTCAATCCGGTAATGTCGGCGTCCGTACCAGTCGCCCCGTCGTCTCCCAGGAAAACGGCCCGGTCTACGTCCTCCACCATCGCCATCCGCATATCGCGCATGATGGCATCCGACAGGCCCGGCAGACGGGCCGCGTCTTCGATGCTGTACACAAAATGGAGCGACCGGCGCATCGGCTTCGCCGATGCCCCGTTGCTGGGAGACTCCGCCCGAAACGGTCACCGGGTAGGCTGCGAGACCAGATGGTACGGAAGGAAAAGAGACTCCAAGCCGCATGGCGGCGCTATCGTGGAAAACGCGGTTAAGCCATGTTCCTTGATTCTCTTGTGCGTCTCCCGCGATGGCTGCGCGCTGCTCGGGTAGCCCCAGCAGGTCCAGCGGAAACCCCAGCTCCGGTATGCCCAGGGCGGCGTTCAGCTCCGCTTCCGCCCCGACCACCCCGCGCCTGGCGGCGCTGGCCGCAATGTACATTCCGAATTTTGCGGATTCCTTGAGTCGCCGCAGCTCCGCCCCTTCCCCGTCCTGGCCGTTCCTGGCCGGTCCCTGGTCAACGTCTTCGACCACCACCGCCGCCCGGTACTCGGTTTCTTGCTGGCGGTATTCCGCCGTCAACTTGTCCAGGTCCTCAGCAGCTCCGGTTTCCTGGTCGAAGTCGTTGATGGCTTGGCGGAGTTCCGACAACTTCAGGGAGATTCTTACACTGTCTTTCATGGCTATCCCTCCAAAATAAAAGTCCCGCGTTATCACAAGGATTCACGCGGGACACTCGGGTCACGATGCGCGGTGGTTATGGCGGTAATTATATCATCATGCTGTTTCTGATGGCTTCCCAACCGCCCGGAATCGGCTTCCGGTGGACCGCGATATGGCAGGTCCGACAGTAGGTAATCAGATTGCTTTGGTCGTCACTCCCGCCGTGCCGGACCGCCTGCAGGTGGTGTACTTCCATTTGGCCCGCCTTACCACATTCGGGATTCTGGCATCGCCAACCGTCACGGTCCAAAACTTGCTTGCGAATCACTTCCCAAGCGGCGCTGCCTATGCCCCTGGACTTCCTCACGGGTTCACCATCCCAATGTAGCTCGCCATCGCCGGCGGTTGGTTGCTGATAATCTCTCCCAGGCCGGCCGCGATTACCGCCGCGCTCAGGGCATCAATCCGCCCCCGCTCCCGCCTCTTGTCTATCGCGGGATTGCCCGCCCCATCGCGCCGGAGCACGCTTTCGCTTATCGCGGCCCGGAGTAACCAGCTTTCCGTAACCGCCAACTTGCCACCAAGCACAAGGCGCTGGAAAGCCCGGACATCATGGGAGCCGTCCGCGGTGGCGCTCGCCCCTTGGTCCCGCCATTCCTCTTCCCACTGGACACCCGCAAGGGTTAGTGCATCCTCAGCTTCCGCCTGGCGGTACCGGTCCGCTCCCGCCAGGACCACGCGGGAATCGGCCAGCCGGTCCGCGCACATGCCCAGGAATTCGGCCACCGGCGTAACCCGCCCAGGCCATACGGTGAGCTCGCCCCGTTCCTGCATCCGGCAGTAGGCGTCTCCCAGGCCATCCGCCCTTGACCGTTCCACCAAGGGCGGGTTATCTCCACACGCGGCCCACGCCTCAAGGCGTCCAGTCTCAGGCCACAGGACCGCCAGCGCGGTAAGGCTGGCGCTCCCGCCCAGGTCGAAACCCACCACGCAATCCCCGGAACGTGGTGGCAGGTCCTCCGGGTGACGTTCACAGGCCAGCCATTCATGGACTTGGCAGATCATCTCGGTTGACGGGTTTCTCGGCTGGTTCAAGTCATAGGCGCGGAAGCTGGCGGCGTCCGATGGGATCGCGATGGCCCGCGCCGCCATATCGACCATGTATCCCCGCGATTTAATCCCATCCGCCAGCCCAGGGTTGGCCGCTTCCCAGGCTGATTCATCGTCAAGGGAACAATCATCCGGCGCGGCGTAGAGATGGAACGCCACACTCGGGCTATCCAACCGCGCTTTCAACTCGGAGAACATCGGCCCATCGCCTTGAATGGAGATCGACAGCATCCGCCCATCCCGCCCCGACGTGCTGGACAGTACGGCGTTCCAAAGGTCCCGGTTGTTTTCCTGGAGTAATCCCGCCTCGTCGAGTATGGCCAGGTCCGCGCCCACCGCATGGCCCGTTGCGCGGTCGCTGGCCAGGATGGAAAGTGACGCCTGATTCAATCCCTCGATTGTTCCCGGTGGTGGGTATTTCTTGACCGTGATGCCCGACAGCCCGGACGCACTGGCGGTAAGTTCGATGGCGTCCCGGAGCTCGCCCGCCAAGAGGCCGGTCAAGGAAACCACAATCCCGCGCCAGAGTTTGGCGTTTAACGGTCCCACCAAGTAGGCCAGCGCCAGCGCCGCAATCAGGCCACTTTTGCCGTTTTTGCGCGCCACACTTAGGCCACTCTCCCGGACGCCCGG
The DNA here is from genome assembly GCA_965237595.1 of Dehalococcoidia bacterium. Classification (GTDB taxonomy): domain Bacteria; phylum Chloroflexota; class Dehalococcoidia; order Lucifugimonadales; family UBA3495; genus UBA9611. The sequence goes on from CBDEFY010000006.1 coordinate 431,311, forward strand.
CCCGAGTGCGTCCCGCAGGAATTCCCGCTGCCATCGCGCAATCCTGAATGGCTGGTCCCGAAGTGGTCCAGTCGGGACTTTCAGGGTCGCTTCCGCCCAGTCAGCTACAACGTCGCCCGGATTGCCCTTCGGTGGCTTCCCGGCGCTGGTCTGCCTAGCTTCCTTGGCTTCCTTGCGCTTCCGGGCCGCGTACTGGCGCTGGTAGGTATTCCGAATCGCTTGGTTTTTGTAGGGCAAGGCTTATCCTCTCTATCAGATATCAAGGCCCCCCACGTCCCCTAGAGATTTCGAGTGGAAATCCTTCCAGGGTTCCCTACGGTCCGGCGGAGCTTGCAGCGTGGACACTGGACATCGTAGGGAGTGGAAAGAAAAAGCGCCAACAACTTATTGCACTGTCGGCAACGCGGTTTAGTCTCAACCGAAGTCTTGCAGATCGCGCAGCGTTCCTCTGGCATCTCAGGTGGTACAGACAGCATGACTCCTAATCTCAAGGTCCCTCCCTATGGTTACGTCCGGAGCCCCATCCCATCTCCCATCCGGAGATCGTCTCTAGGCATCGTTGCGTTCCTTTTCGCTGCGGTCCAGATATTCGGAAATAGCATCGGAAACCGCCTCCTCTGACAACCGGACGTGACGGCCAATTTGTGTCGGGGAGAGGCCATACGCCCTCAGGTTCCACGATTGGTTACCCAAAGTGAAGCCATCCGCAGCGTGGGTGACGCTCTCCCAGTGCGTAGTCAAGGGGGTCAACATTCTGCACACGTCTTCCAGTGAATACTCGGGATGCGCACGCATCACTTTGAGAATAGGGGACTCCTCGTTCGAACCTACCCTCTCCCGTATCTCTGCCAGCGCCTCAAGAAGGCCTGAATCGATGGGACTCTGATCTGCAGTAGTCATTGCTTCTCCTCAAACTAACTGTTGCCTATAGAGAATATTGCTCTCCAATAGTTTCTTAATGGTGGTGGCTCAGGGCGCTCACAGCACTGGGGCCACAACAAACTATTGGAGAGCAATATTCTCTATAGGCAACAGTTTATTTAATCCGCCAGGATGTAGCGTCGTGAGCGGCCGTTGCCTTGGCCTACGAGCAAGGGCGGATCATTGTCCAACAGGGTCTTGATTGCCGTGGATGCTATGTACTCGGAAACGTCCTCGAATCCGTTCTGGCACAGCCACGTGATGATCTCGGAACGCCGGGTTGCGCCGTCCGCCACGGCGTCCAGGACGCCCCCCCGTAGGGCCTCGTAGTCGGTACCCGTTATACGCTGGTAATCACCCCCGGGTAATGTGAGCTCAATCAGCAGCGTGTTGTCCTCTAGTTCCCCAAGCCCAAGGCGGGATTCGATTGTCACCTTGCGTTGGTGGCCATCGCCCCGGCGCATTTGAATCAGAATGTCCGGAGATCCAGCGATTGCGGTCGACCCGAGTACGCCGGTCGAACCATCGCCGCCGCCCTTGCGGGCATGGTGGACCAACATGGCGGCCGTGTCCGGCATCACTCCGAACGCTTGAGCAACAATCGCCAGGGCGTTGCCGGTCTCGCTGTAATTGCTCGAATCCTCAAGGCGGACAAAGCGCGCCAGGGTGTCGATCACCACCACGTCCGGTTTAAGGTCCGCCGCCTGGTAGGCGTTTGCCAGGGCCTCAGCGAGGCGTTCGGGTGTGTAGGCTTCGGGTTGCTTGTAGGCGTACGCCACTAGGTGAGCGTCCTCATCAGGTTGGTAGGTGATCATCCGGAGTTGGGGCCCAAGGGAGTGTTCGCTTTGCTCGGACAGTAGCCAAAGGCGTTCAACCTTTGGCACCCGTAGTCCCAAGAAACTACCGCCGATTAGCAAGGCTTTGGCCAGCGCAAGGTGGAAAATGGTCTTGCCGGTTTTGGGAGCCGAATACAGCATCGTGGTTGCCCCCCGGCCGAGAATCCCCGGAACCACCCAGCGCGGTTCGGCCACGCTGAGCGCGTTCCGCAGCGGCTCAAATACCAGGGCGGGCCGTTCCGGCGGTGGGGAGCAGTGTTTGGCGGCCCTGGCAATTTGCTCCAATTGCTCCCATTCGTCGGCGTAGAGTGATCCACCATCGTTGAGCTTGGTTAGCAGCGACGCGGCTGATTCGCCGAAGCTTGGGAGAACGGGGCCGGTAATTTCATCCGCCCGGTTGCGGATTTCCGTCATGCGGTCTCCGTACGCCTGGGCAGATTGGCAATCCACGCATTAACTTCGTCGTCCCGGAACCGGATAGACTTCTGGCCTACTTTGACCGGCGCCGGGAAGTCGCCAGAGGCGATTTTCCGGTACAGTTGGGATCGCCCAAACCCCACCGTTTTAATGACTTCCAAAACCGTTAGGAGCCGCGGCATCTCACTCTCCCCGCGAAGCATAGAAAAAGCCCCACGCAAGTCTGATTTACATCAGTTGCACGGGGCTCTGAGGCCACGGTGTGCGGGCGCACGAAGGCGCACGAGAGGACTGACTACCGTCACGTTACCATTTCGTATCGCTCTGCGTCAAGTACATCCCCCAGCCATCCATTGCGGCCCGCCGAAGCGCAAACAAATCGGACCTGAGATAGGCCGCCTCAGTAGCATCCCCTAGACTGTGGGCAAGGGCTGATTCCGCCGTCTGGCGGTCTATGTTCTGTTCGGCGCACCAGTCGCGGAAGCTGCTGCGGAAACCGTGCGGGACCGCCTGAACGCCGTTTTCCCTCAATAGCTTGGAAATGGTGGAATCGGTCAACGCCTTGCCATTGGCAGACGGGAACACCAACCCGGTCCCATCGGACAGATCCCTGGCCTGTTCCAGGACTACCAGGGCCGCGCCGGCCAAGGGTATCCGATGTTCCCGTCCGGACTTCATGCGGGCTGCTGGGATCGTCCAGGTGGCCGCCGATAGATCAATCTCGCTCCATTCGGAAAGCCGGACCTCGCCGGACCGTGCGGCCGTCAATACCAGAAACTCGAACGCCAGCTTCGTGCCAAGCCAAGCACCCGAATCCCGGATGGTCTTGACAGCGCCCGGAACGTCGGCATAGGGCAACGACTTGTGGTGGTCCCTAGTGGAAAGTTTGGGCAAGGCCGCGTTGATGTTACCGTCAGCCGGGTTGTCATTGCGCCAGCCTTGGCTCACACTAAGCTTGAACACTTGGCCCAACTGGGTTTTGAGCTTCCCCGCTGTGGAGGGTTTAGCCAAGGCCAGGGGAGCGAGGAAGGCCAGAATGTCGGCGGGCATGATTGAGTCAATGGGTTTTGCCCCGATCATCGGCAAGGCGTACTCTCCCAGCAGGTAACGCAGTTGCCTCTCCGTTTTGTCCGACTTCCATCCTGGTCGAAGTACCTCAATGGTGGATTCCATCGCATCCCCGAACGTTGGTACTGTCACCAGCTTGACTCGCGGGTCTATGCCGTCCTCTACCATCCGGGCATTGTTCAACGCCCGCTCCCTCGCCTTCGCCAACGTCGTCTTGGGATAGCTCCCGAGGCCGATGTCAAAGGGTTGGCCGCCGCTCCTGAGCCTTTGGGACCAAGACTTAGACCAACGCCCGGTTGTGGTTTTCTTTACCAAAACGCTCAACCCATGCCCGCCGCGCCCGTCTCCATACCGCCCAGGTGCGTTTACGGTCTGGACAAAAGCCGCCGATAGTCGCCTTGGACGCTCCATTAGTACCACCTCAGTTACCACTTTATAAGTGATACTAAGCGGTACAACCCGGTTCGTCGATGATCAGCAGGCTGAGGCGGGAAAGTTGTCTCTGGAGGCTGAGCAGACGTCTTTCATCCCGGGCCTCCATCAACTCGTGGACCAGGGCGGCGGCGGTGGTGAAGCCCACGGACATCCCTTTCTGGCAGGCGGCCAGGCCCAGTCCCAGGGCCACGTGGGTCTTGCCGGTGCCGCTGTTGCCGACGGCGATGACGTTCTCCCGGTTTTGGACGTATTCGCAGCGGGCCAGTTCCATCACCAGCGCCTTGTTCACCGACGGGATGGCCGTAAAGTCGAAGGTGTCGAAGGTCTTGACGGCAGGGAAGCGGGCGGACCGGATCCGCCGCTCCACCATGCGCTGGTGGCGGTCGATGAGTTCCGGTTCGGCGAGCCTGAGCAGGTACCCTGGGTGGTCCACTCCCTCGGCGGCGCACTGGGCGGCCATCTTCCCGTATTCCCGGAAGAAGCTGGGCAGCTTCAGTTCCTTCAGATGGTGTTCCAGCAGCAGCGTGGACCGGCTGTTCATGCCGCCCTCCCCCACAGCAATGTCATGTAATCCCCGGCGGAAGTGATGCTGACCCGCACCTGGGGCAGGTAGGGATAGAGTTCCAGGTCGAGGCGGGGCGGCCGGCCCTCCAGCCGGCAGAGCACCAGATGCTTCACGGCGTCGAAGCTCAAAGCCCCCAACCGGAGGGCATCCCGAACCGCGGCGTGGACCTCCCCAGGCGAAAAATGCTCGAATAGCCGCAGTACCTGGACGAACTCCCGCTTGCCCCTTCGTCCCATGCGGGACTCCAGCAACCGGCGCAGCGTGGCAAACTCCTCGGGAAGGTCCCATCCCTGCAGGGGAGCGGCCTGGTCCAGGGCCGCCGTCTTCTGCTCCAGCAGGGGCAGGTAGTGGACGGGGTCGAACACAAAATCATCTCGCTGGTAGGAGCGGTGATGGCGGGCGATGACCTCGGACCCGCAACTGATGACCACCCGGTCCACGTAGCCTTTTACCAGAACGTCCCGGTGCCCGTAGGCCACCGGGGCCGAGTAATCGTTGGTCCTGTACCTCACCAGCGACAGCGAACTCACCCGGCCTGCCTGCTTCTCGCAGGCGTCGTAGGCCACCGCCGGCAGAGGCAGCAGGGCCTCCAGGTCCCGTTCCATCCGCTGGCCTATGCTCTCTGAGTGGCCCCTCAACCTGGCATCCATCCGCGCCAGGCAGCGACGCTCCAGGTGGGCGTTCAGCGCCTCAAAGCTCTCGAAGGACGGGACCGGCACCAGGAAGTTGCGCCGCATATAGCCGACCATCCCCTCGACCTTCCCCTTGTCGTTGCCCTTGCCGGGACGGCCGAACCGGCCCGAGAACAGGTAGTGGGACTGGAGTTCCGTGAAGGCCCGGGTGCGTTTACGGCGTCCATCCCCCAGGATCCTGGCCACCGCCAGCTTGGTGTTGTCGTACAGGATGCTCTGGGGCACTCCGCCCAGGAATGCGAAGGCCGAGACATGGCCGTCCAGGAAGGCCTCGGTGGTCTCGGCCGGATAGGCCTTGACGAAGCATCCGTCGCTATGGGGCAGGTCCAGGACGAAGCAGTGGGCTTTCTGTTCCACCCCGCCAATGATCACCAGGGCCTCGCCAAAGTCGCACTGGGCGTGGCCCGGCGGATGAGACAGAGGGACGAACATCTCCTGCGACCGGCGGCGGTGCTCCCTTACGTAGTCCTTGACTATGGTGTACTGGCCGCCGAACCCATGCTCGTCCCTGAGCCGCTGGAAGATCCGCTGGGCTGTGTGGCGCTGCTTCCTGGGACGCTTGAGGTCGTCTACCAGGATTTGGTCGATGACGGCGGTGAAGGGCTCCTCCTGAGCTTGTCGAAGGGTTAGGACGCCGGGGCGGAGTCTGTCGCCGGTAGCCCGGCGGCGCTGAGTAGGCCAGAATCTTGCGCACCGGGACACGGTGCAACCCGAACACCCGGGAGACCTCCCGGATGCTCATCCCATCCACCATCACCGCCCGCCGGACCCGTAGATACACGTCCACCTGGTACATCCATCCCACCACCCATAAGCACGACTTCGAACCTATGGATAGCACAGGACGGTACATTTTTCAACCGCCACAATGTCAGGCGGTCAATCCGTCCAGGTGGTCCACTTTAGCTCCGCCTTTTACAGTTCCCCATCTGAGGGCGCCTCACCCCCAAGGGCGCCCAAGCAAGGGCCCCGGCGGGCACTCCCCGTTGGGGTCCTCAATTATTCCAGACAAAATAAGATGGACCTTCCCCAGTGGGAAAGGTCCATCTTGGTAACCCCGGCCCAGCTAGCCGGTTACTTGCCTTCGGGAAGGGCAACCTTCAGGTGCTTGGTTTTCTTGGACTCGGCCACCGGCAGAGTGATGGTCAAGACGCCGTTCTCGTAACGGGGCTCGACCTTGTCGGTGTCCACGTGCTCGGATAGCCGCAGCGACCGGTGGAAAGACCCTATCCGGCGCTCCCGCACCACGTAGCCGCCGTTCTCCCGTTCTTCCTCCACCTTGGTGTCGGCCTTGATGGTCAACACACCGCCCTCGATGGTGACATCGATGTCGTCCGGCTGAACGCCGGGCAGGCTGGCTTTAACGGTGACGTTGTCGCCGTCCCGGACGATGTCCATTGGAATGGACCAGTCCCTCCGCTCGGCGCCGTCAAAATTGCCCGCGCCTGCGGAAAATGTGGGGAATCCGGCCCAACGCCGGTTGGCCAGACGGTGCGCCCGCCTAATCTCATAGAATGGGTCCCAACGAGTCAATACCATTTTCAGTCTCCTCCTGATTTTTGGGTGTTTTTGGGCTTGAGGATGATTTATCTCAATCCCAATCTAACAACCCGTATTGTATGTAGTTGAGTGTTAATTATCAAGTTATCTATTAGTATCTCATCATTTAGATTGAAATTCAGTCTCAAATAAGCTACAATTCATTTTGGATATAGCTTGGCGAATCTGTGCGATACAAACTGATTCATGGCTGATTATTACGATACATTAGGACTGCCCAGGGGAGCCTCGGAAAAAGATATCCGGGCTGCTTTCCGCCGGTTGGCGCGCAAGCACCACCCCGATGTCAATGACAACGACCCGGCGTCTGAGGAGAAGTTCAAGGAGATTAACGAGGCCTACACCGTCCTCTCCGACACCGAATCGCGGCGCAAGTACGACCGCTACGGCAACGATTGGAAACACGCCGACCAGTTTGAGCAGGCCGGCGGCCGGGGCGGTGGGTTCACCTTCACCACTGGAGGAGGCGGCCGGAGCAGCATCTTTGACCAATTCTTCGGCGGTATGAGCGGCCGCGACATCCGTCCGCCACCAGCTGAGTACAAAGTTGAAGTCACCCTGGAAGAAGCGTTCAGCGGAGCCGCCCGCCGCCTTCAGATGCAGGACGGACGCCGGCTTGAGGTCAAGATCCCGCCCGGCGTGGACAACGGCTCCCGGGTCCACATATCTGCCGACATCAGCCACGGCGGCGATTTCTACTTGGTCGTGTCGGTGAAAGACCACAGCAAGTTCCAACGTAATGGCAAAGACCTTTTCGTGGACGTTGAGGCACCCTTGGACGATGTAGTCCTGGGCGGGGAGTTGACCGTGCCCACTCTTACGGGACGGCTGGCGTTGACCATCCCGGAGGGGACCCAGAACGGGCGCCGATTCCGGCTGGCGGGACAGGGCATGCCGGCCCTGAACAACTCGGCCAACACCCCGGGGAGCGACGTCGCCCACCGCGGCGACCTATTCGCCACGGTAAAGGTGAAGCTCCCCTCCACCTTCACGGAGGAGGAACTGGGCCTGTTCCAGGAATTAAGGGTCAAGCGGATTGGAAAACCGGTGTCCTCAGGTTCCGACGATAACGGCATCGGAGATGACGGGACCGGCAAGGAGTAGTTATGACAACTGATAATCAGTTTAGAGACGAACCGTGTTTCGTAATCAGCGTGGCCGCCCGCATCGTCGGGGTTCACGCCCAGACCCTGCGCCACTACGAGCGCGTGGGCCTGATCTGGCCATCCCGGACCGTTGGCCGGCAACGGCTCTATTCCATGGCCGACATCGACCGCCTGCGCCGTCTCAAGGCCCTGACTGAGGATATGGGACTCAACCTGGCCGGAGCGGAGGTAGCCCTTAAGCTCATGAAACGCATCGAAGAGTTAGAAGGAGAAGTGAAACAATTGACCGAGGCGGTAAATATCTTACAGCGGCAAGAGCTACGCCAGGGGCAGGGCGCCGCCAGCCGCCCCAGCGGTTAAAGAAGCACGGCCTAGCCCCCAGCAGAAGGGGCAGACCTAGGAGAAATCATCATGGTATTAAGACCAGACCAATTCACCGAACAAGCCCAGGAAGTGTTGCACAACTCCCAGGAGTTGGTGCGCCGGTACAGCCACAGCCAGTGGGACGTGGAGCACATCCTGCTGGCACTGTTGGAGTTGGAAAATGGCATACCCGGGGAGATACTCAACGAGATTGGTGTACCGGTGGACGCCGTAAAGGCCCAGTTGGACCGGGCGTTGGAGGCCGCTCCCAAGGTGGCCAACAACGCAACTCAGATCTACGCCACGCCAAGGGCCTCCCGGCTTTTGGAGGACGCCAAGAATGAATCGGAGCGGCTGAAGGACGTCTTCATCGGTACCGAGCACCTGTTCATCGCCGCGGTCATGCAGTCCCAGGGAGACGCCGCCCAGGTTTTGAAAGAGCACGGCATAGACCAGGAAAGGGTCTATCAGGCGCTGATGGAGATCCGGGGCAGCCACCGCGTGGACGACCCCCGTGCGGAGAGCCATTACCGGTCATTGGACAAGTACAGCATCGACCTGACCCAAATGGCGCGCCAAGGAAAGTTGGACCCAGTGGTGGGACGGGACGAAGAAATCCGCCAGGTGATGCAGACTTTGACCCGGCGCAAGAAGAACAACCCAGTGATTATCGGCGAGGCTGGCGTGGGCAAGACGGCCATCGTCGAGGGACTGGCCGCCCGCATCGTTGCGGGAGACGTGGCCGACTCCCTCAAGGGCCGCCGGGTGCTGGCCCTGGACATGGGCGCCTTGGTCGCCGGGTCCAAATTCCGCGGCGAATTCGAGGAGCGGCTCAAGTCCGTGGTGGACGAGGTGAAACAGGCCCACCGGGAAGTGATTCTGTTCTTGGACGAGATACACACCATGGTGGGCGCCGGCGCCGCCGAAGGTGGCATCGACGCCAGCAACCTGCTCAAGCCGGCCCTTGCCCGGGGCGAGTTGCAATGCGTGGGGGCCACCACCCTGGACGAGTACCGCAAGTACATCGAGAAAGACACGGGATTGGAGCGGCGTTTCCAACCCGTGATTCTTGAAGAGCCCACGGTGGAGGAGACAGTAGAGATTCTGCGCATCCTACGACCCCGCTACGAAGCCCATCACAAGGTGGACATCAACGACTCCGCCCTAGTTGCTGCTACCCGTCTCAGCGACCGGTACGTCACCGGACGACACCTTCCTGACAAGGCGGTGGACTTCATCGACGAGGCGGCCAGTAAACTGCGCATCGACGCCGAAAGCCTGCCCGCCGACGTCAAGAACAAGGAAGAACGCATCCAGCGATTGCTGGACCAAGAGGAGGCTGCCGCCCAACGCACCGAGTACGAACGTGCCGCCGAGATCAGGGTGGAACGGCTGCGCTTGGCAGAGGAATACGAATCGGAGCGCCAGGGTTTGCTCCGAGATCGTAACGTGGACATGGTGGTGAGCGAGCTGGACATCGCTGAACTGGTCTCCAGATGGACCGGGATACCCACCGGACGGCTGTTGGAGGGCGAGGGTGAACGTTTGGTGCACATGGAGAAGAATCTCCACCAGCGGATTATCGGCCAGGAAGAGGCGGTGGTGGCAGTGGCCGAGGCCATCCGCCGTTCCCGCTCCGGTCTGAGCGACCCGCGCCGCCCCATCGGCAGTTTCATTTTCCTGGGTCCCACGGGCGTGGGCAAGACCGAACTGGCCAGGTCCCTGGCCCAGTTTATGTTCGACGACGAGTCCAACATGGTGCGCATCGACATGTCCGAATACATGGAGAAACACACCGTGTCACGGCTCATCGGCGCCCCTCCAGGCTACGTGGGCTACGAAGAGGGCGGTCAACTGACCGAGGCGGTGCGGCGCCGGCCCTACCGGGTGGTGCTCTTCGACGAGATCGAAAAGGCCCATCCCGACGTTTTGAATATCCTGCTCCAGGTTTTGGAGGACGGGCGGTTGACCGACGGCCACGGACGGACCGTCGATTTCAGGAACACCGTAATTATCATGACCAGCAACCTGGGCACCTCGGGCATCCGGCAGCGGGCCTTCGGGTTCCGCACCGACGACAAGGCCGGTGAGAACGAAGACCAGCAGTTGCGGGACTCGGTCAACACCGCCTTAAAAGAGGCGTTTAGGCCCGAGTTCCTGAACCGGATCGACGAGACCATCGTCTTCCATCCACTGACCCAAGAACAGATCGTGCGGATTGTGGGCCTCATGACCAAAGATGTCCAAGGCCGTCTCGAGGAGCGGGGAATCACCTTTGAGCTGACCTCCGACGCCAACCTCTGGTTGGGCAAGGAAGGCTACGACCCGGTCTATGGGGCCAGGCCCCTGCGCCGGGCGGTGACGCGCTTCTTGGAGAATCCTCTGTCCAAGGGCATCCTGTCCGGAGAGTTCACCTCGGGAGACCACGTGTTGGTGGACGCCGGAACGGATTGCCTGGTGTTGACCCAGGTGGCGGCCACGGTGCCCGAGTCTGATCCGGAAGCCGCGGAAGCCCCGGAAGCCACAGGGAGCGAGACGGACGAAGCGGTACCAGCGTCTTAAACCCCGGTCTCAAATCCGGGTTCCCAATCTGAGTCCTCAATCTGGCCGGGCCGGGAGCCGATCGCCCAGGAGCCCATAGATAATGCAGCGGGCGGAACAAAATACAATCAGCGTCTGGGGGTTGAAAGTCCGCTACATTCAGGCCGGAGGAGGCCCGGTGGTGCTGATGCTCCACGGCCTCGCCGCCTCGCTCCTTACTTGGTATTGCAATATCGACGTTCTAGCTGACGCCGGATACCGGGTGATAGCTCCGGACCTGCCGGGCTACGGAGACTCGGACAAACCCAGCCACCTGGACTATGACCCAGATTCGGCGGCCAACTTCATATATGACTTCAGCCAACAACTCGGATTGGAGCGGTTCTCTCTGGTGGGGAGTTCGGCCGGCGGAGTGATTGCCGGGTTGTTCGCCTTGGAGAACCCGAACATGGTGGAGAAGTTGGTGCTGGTGGGCTCGGGCGGGTTCGGCCGGGAGGTGTCCTGGTTCCTGCGGGTCATCTCGCTCCCAGTGGTGGGTGACCTGGTCTATCAACCTTGGCTGAACAACATGGTGGGGACCACCAAGTACCTGTTCTACCGGCCCCCCGCCATCTTGAAAGAGTTGCTTCCGGAGATGGAGCGGGTCAAGCTGCTGCCCGGCGCACGCGCCGCCATGCTGCGTTCCATCCGCTCCTGCATCAATCTCTGGGGGCTGCGCGAGCGGTGGTTCATGCTTGAACGGCTGAAGAATTCTGAGGTGCCTTTGATGACCGTTTGGGGCGCCGAGGACATCATCATCCCGGTGTCCCATGCCGATGCCGTCCGCCGGGAATTGCCCAACAGCGTCGTGCGGGTCATTCCCGAGTGCGGCCACTGGCCCCAGATGGAGAAACCCGGCCAGTTCAACCCCATGCTGACCAGTTTCCTGGGCGGCGGTACCGTTCAGGCAGCCCAACAAGCACCTTGATGCGGTACATCAGCCGGGCGGCCGGCTTCCCCGCTAGGGTAGATTGGAGCAAACCGGAGAATTTGGTCCGGCTGGCGATCCTGGCGGTGGTCATTGCCGCCATAGTCACCGCCCTGCTGCTCCGCGACAACTTCGGTCCAGCCCAGTGGGGTTACGGCGCGGTGGCCCTCAGCGCCTTGGTGGCCAGTGCCGGTCTGCTGATCCCGGTCCCAGCCCTGGCCACCTCCTGCATCACGGCCATCCACCTCAGCCCCTTTCTAGTAGGCGTAATCGCCGGGACCGCCGAGACCGCCGGGGAACTGAGCGGCTACTATCTGGGCTACGCGGGCCGAGATGTCGTAAGCCGGAGCCGCCTCTACCAGCGGTTGGAAGGCTGGATGCGCCGGAAAGGCTGGTTGCTTCTGTTTCTGGTGTCCCTGGTTCCCAACCCCATCTTCGACATCTTGGGCATCGCCGCCGGGGCCCTCCGTTATCCGGTCGGCGGGTTCCTGGCGGTAGTTTGGGCCGGAAAGCTGCTCAAGTTCTTGATCTTCGCCTACGCCTGCTCCTTAGGGGCCGATTGGCTGACCGGGCTATTGGGCGTATAGCAGCCTGAGCCCAGCAGAGACGCTTCCAGGCACGAAAAGTGGCGGGTTTCAACGCGAGAGTGTATTCTTACCCCGGCTCCCGCCCCGATCTTCTGACCCCGGAGGTCCCCGTTGATCCGCCCACTTGATGGAAAAAGCCCCCGGATACACCCGACCGCCTTCATCAGTGAAGCGGCCTACATCGTTGGCGACGTGGTCATCGGAGAGAACACCAGCATCTGGCCCGGTGCGGTGATCCGGGCGGACTACGGCGACATCATCATCGGCAAGAACTGCTCCATCCAAGACAACTGCGTTCTCCATACCGACGACCACCTGGAACTGGGCGACAACGTGCTATTGACCCATGGCGCGGTGGTCCACGGCGGCAAGGTTGGCAGCAACGTCTTGATTGGCGTGAATGCCGTTCTACTGGAAGACACCGATGTCGGAGACCACGTCTTTATCGGCGCGGGGGCCATCGTCCGGGGCAAGGTGCCAGGAAACTCCCTGGTCATCGGCGTCCCCGGCCAGGTCCGGCCCCTCTCGGAAAAGCAGGCCGAGCGGCTTAAGGACCCCACCGCCAAATACGTTCAAAATGGCAAACGGTTTGGGCAGCAGGGACTGGGTTTGGATTTTTCCCAATATCAGGCGGGAAGCTAGGGCATGGCTGCCGGACGGGACACTCCCACCCTCCCGCTGGAAGGAATCAGGGTCATGGACGTCACCCATATTGTGGCGGGGCCATTCTGCTCGATGATCCTGGCCGACATGGGAGCAGAGGTCATCAAGATAGAGCGGCCCGGCATCGGTGAGCGCGGCCGCAGCAACGGCCCCTTTATCGAAGGCCGGGACGGCCAACGGGTGAGCGCCCGCTATCTGGGCCTCAACCGCAACAAAAAGAGCGTGGCCTTGGACCTCCGCGACCACCGGTGTAAGGCGGCCTTTCAGCGGATAGTGAAAGAATCGGACATCCTGTTGGATAACTGGGGGCCGGGGGCCCTCCGGCGTCTTGGCCTGGGTTACGACGTGCTCAAAGAACTTAACCCAAGGCTTATTTACACCAGCCTCACCGGCTACGGCGACCCCGAAGGACCGGCCCCGGGGCCCTACTCCGACTGGCCGGCCAACAATCCATGCGTCCAAGCGATGGGCGGCTGGATGGCCGTCACCGGGGAGCCGGGTGGCGGGCCGCAGATGGTGGGCGACAACATCGGCGATTCGGTGCCCGGAGTTTGGACGGCCCTGGGAATCATGATGGCGTTGGAGTCCCGGCACCGGACCGGCCAAGGGGCCTATTTGGATATGTCGATGTACGACTGTATGGTGGCCCACACCACCAGCACCATGCCCTTCTACCAGGCCACCGGCAACGTGGCCGGCCGGGAGCGGGGTAACATGCTGAGCGCCCAACTGGCCCTCAGGGCCAAGGACGGCTACGTGGTGCTGGCTGGAGCCGGCGGACCCGAGAAATGGAAAGACCTCTGGCGGCTGATAGGCCGGGAAGAGCTCATCGAAGACGAGCGTTACCTGGGCCGGGGAATCAGCGGCGATTTCTACATGAGCCACTACGTTCCGGCAATAGAGGGTTGGACATCGGAGCGGACCAAAGCAGATGTGACCCGCGAGCTCATTGAGATTGGCTACTCCATGGGGATGGTGCAGGACCAGGCTGACTTGGACCAGTGCCCCCACTTGGAAGCCCGGGGAATGTTCATCGACGGGGGCAACAATCTGGGCGGCATCTTCAGGACGGTCAGCACGCCCATCAAGATTGCTGGCGGGGCCGAAACGCCCAACATAGAACCGCCGCTGCTGGGGGCGAACAACGAAGAGATACTGTGCTCCATCGGCGGCGTGAGCCCGGAAGAACTGGAGCGGATGCAAGCGGACAACGTTGTATAACCCGCCCGGATTGGGGGACCTATGCGCATAGCGGTTATGGGGGCGGGCGCCGTCGGAGGCTGCCTTGGCGGGCTTATGGCCAAGGCGGGCAACGACGTGTCGCTCATCGCGCGGGGCGCGCACTTGGAGGCCATCCAGGCCAATGGGCTGAGATTGGTCCACCCCGGCGGGGAATTTGTGGTCGAAGTAAGAGCCACCGACGACCCGGCTCAGGTCGGTCCGGTTGACCTAGTGCTCTACACCGTCAAGGCTTACCACAACCGCCACACTATCTCGACGCTCAGGCCGTTGATGGGCCACGAGACCTCAGTTCTTACCCTGCAGAACGGTGTGGAAAGCCACGAACAACTGGGCGCCGTCCTGGGGCCTCAGAATATCCTCCCCGGCGCCCTCTGGGGAGCCTCGCGGGTCCAAACTCCCGGGGTCGTCGTCGAATCAGCCGACGCCCGGATATCCTTTGGGGAAGTCGACGAGACCGAAAGCCTCCGCGCCCTGGACATCCGCAAGGTGTTCCGGGATGCGGGAGTGGAGACGGAGCTTTCCCCCGACCCCATGCAGGTACTTTGGCGAAAGTTCATCGTTTTGAGCACCTTGGCGGGGATCACCAGCGCCGCCCGCACCCGGTTCAAAGAACTGCTCCAATTTTCCGATGCCCGGAAGATGCTCTGCGACGCCATGGAAGAGGCATTGGCCGTGGGCCTAGCCAAGGGAGTCAACCTCCCCGGCGACTTGGTCCAAAAATCTTTGGAGTTCCTGGACGGCTTCCCAGATGCCCAAATTTCCATGCACGCCGACTACGAGAACGGACGGCCCACCGAATTGGACGCCCTATCGGGAGCGGTGATTAGACTCGGCAAGCAGATTGGGGTGCCGACTCCGGTGCACAGTTTCCTCTATTCCGTGCTGCTGCCCCACAAAGACGGGGCCCCGGCGGCGGACTAGGTCCGAACCAGTACATTTATCCCCAGAGGTCTAGCCCAGGCTGATTCCAAACGGGACGATATCAGCCTATAATAGTCCCTTGAATAGTCGATTTCGGAGTAACCACTAAACTTGTTCCAAGCGCCCCGGGGCACCTCAGACCACCTCCCTGAAGAGCAGAAATACTGGCGGTATATCGAGTCCAAAGCCATGGACGTTGCCGCCCGGTTCGGCTTCGGCCGCATCGACACCCCCGCCTTCGAAGACTCCAACCTTTTCATCCGGTCGGTGGGCGAAGGGACCGACATCGTCGAGAAGGAGATGTACACCTTCGATGACCGGGGCGGCGACAGCATCACCCTGCGTCCCGAGGGGACTGCGCCGGTGTGCCGGGCCTACCTGGAACACGGGATGCACAACCTGCCCCAGCCGGTGCGGCTGTACTACTTCTGCCCCGTGTTCCGGTACGAGCGCCCCCAGGCCGGGCGCTTCCGCCAGCACCACCAGTTCGGGGTTGAGGTGCTGGGCGACGCCGACCCATCAGTGGACGCCGAGGTTATTGATGTTGCCTGGGACCTGATGACCAGCCTGGGCCTCAAAGATATCAACCTGCTGATAAACAGCGTCGGCGACCCCCAGTGCCGTCCGGCCTACGTGGCCAAGCTGCGGGACTATTACTCCGGCCACCACGAAAAACTATGCCCTGACTGCAAAGAACGGCTGGAGCGGAACCCGTTACGGCTGCTGGACTGCAAGGTGGAGACCTGCCACGCTTTGGGGAATGACGCGCCCCGGTCTGCCGACAATCTCTGCGAGGCCTGCGAAGAGCACTGGATCAAGCTGCTGAGATACTTGGACAACATGCAGTTGCCCTATCAGATCGACCACCGGTTGGTGCGCGGTCTCGACTACTACACCCGCACCGTTTTTGAAGTGCAACCGGTGGACGGCGGCGGGCAGTCGACCATCTGCGGCGGCGGCCGGTACGACGTACTAATCACCGAACTGGGAGGCCGGGATACGCCGGGCATCGGCTTTGCCACCGGCCTGGAGCGGCTGGCGTTAAACCTGAAACGGAGCGAGGTACCGGTGCCCGACGAGCCGTCGCCCCGTTACCTTGTGGCCAACGTGGGCGAGGACGCCCGCATCGCGGCCCTGGATCTGTCGGTACGCCTGCGCCGGGCCGGAGTCGGAGCTATCTTGAGCAGCGGCTCCCGGGGGCTGCGGGGCCAGATGCGCCAGGCCAACGCCCTGAACATACCGTATGCCCTTATCTTGGGCGACGATGAGATACGGTCGGGCGAGGTGGTGGTCAGGGACATGGAATCGTCGGTCCAAGAGAGCAGACCCCTGGCCGAATTTATCCAAGAAGTGACCAAATCTCACGGTAGAGGCGCCTAGAGCAGCAGCCTTTCGGGAGCCGGTGTCTCCGGCCCGATGGGTTAAAATAGGGGGACGAGGTGTGGATGTTGGGAGGAGGGGAATGAAACGGCTGGGCGCAAACTTGTTCCCCATCATGCTGTTGGCTTTGGCCTGTGGCGAAGCGGCCACCCCCACCACGCCGCTGCCACCGGACCTGGAAGCCACCATCCGGGCCTTGGTGGCCGAAGTCCAGTCCACTCCCCAGTCCGCCGACGAACCCGACACCGAAGCGACGATTACGGCCAGGGTCCAAGCCACCGTCCGGGCATTATTGGAAGCCACGCCCATTCCTTCTCCCACGCCAACCCAAAGCAGCTCCCTCTCGTTAACTTCCGCCGATCCGACCAGGTCCAGCCCCGGTAGAGTAAGCGCTACCTCGACGCCCACGGGTACCAAGTTCCTGTTTGCTACCCCGTCGGCCACACCCCGGCTTACACTTTCACCGACCCTCCCAGCGGGTTGCTCAGCCGCCGCCGACGGCGTGCAAGTCTCCGCTTGGATCAACGGCGCGTTGGCGGCCTCGACACTGGTCAAGTCGGGAAGCTACACTTTATTTGGGGAACAGAGCGCCGGTGCGTCGTTCAGCGGCCAGACCATCACGTTCAAAATAGGCGGCTCCGACGCGGACCAGACCGTCGTTTGGGTGCAGGGAGACGCAACTGAACTGGACCTTACCGCGTCGGCCGACGCACTTAGCCGACTGACGCCCGCCAATGTTGGCGGGCCGTCCTTCGCCGGCGGCCCGCTGGCCCAACCGGTCCCGCCCCATGCCATCTTGGGCACTGTGTCCGTAGGCGATTGCTAGCTCTCCCTTGGCGCACCATAAATGACATTTCCCCGTTGACCCTCCCTACGAAAATATCGATCATATGTCCTCATAGGAACCCGGCGGTGTCCCGCAGCATCCTGGTCTGGGTTTGGACGACCGCTGGCAACCGGAGGAGGGCGGCCACCATGAGGATCTATTACCGGGGATACGTCATCGACGAGGAGATCCGGTCCATCAGCTATTCGGTGTTCGGGCGGCGTCCCGAAAGGCTGGAGTTGACCGCCAAGAGCACCACCCGCCAGGCCATGGAATGGATCGACGGCGACGTCAAGCGGAAGGCCATCCCGGGAGCAACCCAGACGGTACAACCCGCACCCCCCTTGCCCACGCCCATTAGATAGAAAACTACGGGTTGCCACGGGGCCCCATCGGCGGGAGAATGGGCGGAAGCCTGTAGAGGGCATTCCTGTACGGGCCCTGCACGGGCTTGTGATGTAGGGGGCTTATTTGATGGTGACCCAGCCACAGGATGATGGGCCCGCCTCTGGCGGGTCCATCTCTTATTACAAGGTCGTCGACCTGAGTTGGCCGGTTCACCCCGGCATTCCCCAGTGGCCTGGGGACCCCGGTGTGGAATTCGAGACTGTGGCCGAATTTGGGGAAGACGGCTACTTCCTTCGCCGATTTTCCATGGGCGAACACTCCGGCACCCACCTGAGCGCTCCCGCGAGTTTCCATCACGGCGCACCCGGACACCAGTGTTTCTCCCCTGGGGACCTGGTTCGCCCGGCCATCGTCATCGATATCACAGCCCAGGCGGAAACCGACCGGGACTACGCCCTCACGATGAACGATGTCCTGGATTGGGAGTCGGGCCACGGGCCAGTCCCCCAAGGATGTGTGGCGCTGCTCCGGACCGGCTGGCAGGCCAGATGGAACAGTCCGCCCGATTACCTGGGCGTGAGCGGCGCGGACCAACTCCACTTCCCGGGTTTCGGGTTGGATGCGGTCCGGTTAATGATTGAGGGCCGGAACGTGGCCGGGTTGGGCACCGACACCGCCGGGGCAGAGCCGGGGGCCGACACCGGGCTTTTCGTCAGCCGGTTGGCGCTGAAGAAACACCGCATCGTCCTGGAGAACTTGACCAACCTTGACCTGTTGCCCCCCACCGGCGTCCTATTGGTGATTGGCCTGCTGCGGCTGGAAGGCGGCAGCGGCGGCCCGGCATCCGTCACCGCCCTGGTCCCACGGGACGGGTTACAGTTTGGAGATGCCGGCCTTGGCGCAGTCCTCGTCCTCCTGGCTGGTGCCTCCGCCGACGCCGACCGCTCCGTCGACCGCTCCATTCCGGATGACCGGCGCGCCGCCCTGGCTGGCGATGCCGTGACCGCCCTCGGCATTCAGGATCCCGCTGACGATAGGCGACGAGGCCCGCTCTTGCAACTCGCCGCTGGTGCGCCCGAAAGCCGCCGAGGCCACCGCCTTGCCTTGCGACCCGTAGACGCCTCCCCAGATGGCGCCGTCCATGCGGTTGAAGGCGATCAGCCGACCGCCAGCATCGCACACTGCGACGTTGATTTTAATGTTCATCTCCTTTGCTTTCACGATGGCGCCCTCCACCATGCGGTTGGCTTCTTCTAGTGTGATGGCCATGATGCCCTCCTCGAGAAAAGTAGGCCCATTCTAACTCAGCCGCTCAGCCGAGCCAACAGGCGTAACCACGCTGTCCTCCATAGGCACGGTGTTATACTTTTAGATGCTGTTCCAAAATCCTGAAATACAACTAGAACGGTCCTTCGACAAGCTCAGGATGAGCGGAATTCCGGTGTTCGCCCGCTCATGGTGAGCTTGTCGAACCACCAGGGACCCTTGGTGATTCACAGTCCCAATGCTGACCAAACGCATAATTCCGTGCCTGGACGTTGACGGCGGCCGGGTGGTCAAAGGCGTTAGTTTCGTCGAGCTCCGCGACGCCGGAGACCCGGCGGAATTGGCCGCTTTTTACGACCGCGAGGGTGGCGACGAGTTGGTCTTTCTGGACATCACCGCCAGTTCCGATTCCAGGGACACCATGGTGGACGTGGTCCAGCGCGTGTCGGAGCAGGTGTTCATCCCCCTGACCGTTGGCGGAGGGATTCGCTCGGTGGAAGACGTGCGCCGGTTGCTGAAAGCGGGTGCGGACAAGGTTTCCTTGAACACCGCCGCAGTGAATAACCCGGATCTGATCAGCAAGGGCGCGGCCGCCTTCGGCAATCAATGCATCGTGGTGGCCATCGACGCCAAACGTGTATTTTCGAATAAAGAGGCGGCAAATCCCCAGGCCGCTGACCTAGCCTTGGACGCCGGTTCCCGGTGGCAGGTCTACACCCACGGCGGCCGCACTCCCACCGGACTGGACGCGGTGAAGTGGGCGGTCCGGGCGGTTGAACTGGGGGCGGGCGAGATATTGCTGACCAGTATGGACGAAGACGGGCAGCTTTCGGGCTACGACCTGGCACTGACCCGTGCCATCTCCGAAGCGGTGCCGGTGCCGGTGATTGCCAGCGGAGGGGCCGGAGAATTGGACCACCTCTATCAAGCCCTGGACCAAGGAAAAGCCGACGCCGTTCTGGCCGCCAGCATCTTCCACTTCGGGACGTTCACCATCGACCAGGCCAAGGAATACCTCAAAGGAAAGGGCATCCCGGTCAGGCCAAAGTATCGGGGGCCGGCTTAGCAAGCCGGTGGGCCAGCCGGTCAATCGACTATTTAGGTAGCTATCCATGCCGCGAATCACGACTGTAATCTTCGACATGTATGAAACGCTGGTCCAAAATCCCATTGGCACCGGCAAAGCCAGCTTCGCCAAGACCATCGAGCAACAAGGGCTGAACACCACCGTCGATGAGCTATGGGAGCAATGGTTGCCCACCGACGAGGAGTTCCGCAACACCCGGGTGGAACCGGACCGTCCCTTTCAGAGTTACTTCGGCTCTTGGAAGGGCGGCTTTGAACAGTCCTTTTCGGTCCTGAATCTGGACGGCGACGCCCAGGCCGCAACCGAGCAATTCTTTCGGGACCTGGCCCAGCGCGATCCCTATCCCGAGACCAACGAAGCGGTGGCAGAGATCCAGAAACGGTGCCGCACGGCCCTCCTGTCCAACGCCGACGACGGTTTCTTGCTGCCCAACTTGGAGCTCTTGGAGGTCGGCTTCGAGACGGTGCTCTCCTCCGAACAAGCCCAGATCTATAAGCCCAGGCCAGAGCTGTTCCAACTGATGTTGGAGCGGCTGGGTGTGTCTCCCGAGGAAACGGCATACGTGGGAGACCGGCAACTGGAGGATGTCCTGGGCTCGACTCAGGCCGGTATACATCCCGTATGGATCAACCGAGACAACCGGCCCTTGGACCCGGATCTGCCCACCCCGCCCCACCGGATATCCAGCCTCTTGGAACTGCCCAAGCTCTTGAAAACGGCCTGGCCGTCTAGGCCGGCATCCAAATCCACCGGCATCCACAAATAATAAAAGGCATGTTATGAAAGTTAAACTCAACGAGCAGGGCCTGCTGCCCGCCATCGCCCAGGACGCCAACACCGGCCAGGTGTTGATGATGGGCTACATGAACCCCGGCTCATTGAAGCGGACCGTGGAGGGTGTCCAGGTCTGGTTCTACAGCCGCAGCCGGGAGGATTTGTGGCACAAGGGCGAGCTCTCGGGCAATTACCTGAACCTCAAAGAGGCCTGGCTGGACTGCGATGCCGACACCATTCTGCTGAAGGTCGACCCCGACGGACCGGCCTGCCACACCGGCGAGGTCTCCTGCTTCTTCAACAAGCTGGAGGGTCTACCCGACAGTTACCAGCAGACCGAGTCTGGGCCCAGCGTTCTGGGTGAGTTGTTCGCCGTTATCAAAGACCGCCAACAGGAGATGCCGGAGCACAGCTACACCACCAAGTTGTTCCAAGAGGGCGTGGGCCGCATCGCCCAGAAAGTGGTGGAGGAGGCCGGCGAAACGGCCATCGCCGCCGCCCAAGGGGACACGGAGAACCTACCCGGAGAGGTGGCCGACCTGCTATACCACTCCCTGGTGCTTCTGGCCGCCACCGGCGTTCAACCCGAAGCCGTCTACGAGAAACTACGGGAGAGGCGGAAATAAGCCTCGGTTTTGGTCTGGCTCCTAGACTCCGACAGTGGCCACATCCATCTCACAGGCGTACCGGACAAATTCAGCGGGCCGGACGATCTGGAGGGTCCACTTGACGAGGGCTTCCAGATGACTCGCCAGCAGTTCTTTGGTTTTCTCGCCGATCAGGTTGCCGTCGTCATCGAATTGTTGGTCGGAGAACGCCTAGACCTGCAATCCCGGCTTCACCATGACTAGCGACCCAGTCTCGCCCAGGGTCTCAAGCAACTGCATCTGAGCGCGGGCGGGCCCGGCCTCCAGCTCCGATGATGGTGACCGGTTTCCCCATCAGTGAACCTTCCGACCGTTCGCGGGAAGCCCAATCGATGGCGTTCTTCAGAGCCCCCGAAGTCCCCCAATTGTATTCAGGGGTTGCGAAGATTACCGCGTCGGAGTTTTGAATCGCCGACTTGAGGGCGACGACAGTTGCCGGGTCGCCTTCAGCCTCAACGTCCCCGTCATAGAACGGGATGCCCTTGATGTCGAATATCTGAAAATCCACCCCATCTGGAACCATGGTTTGGGCGGCGCGCAATAGTCCAGTATTGAATGATGCCTTGCGCTGACTCCCTGATATTCCGAGGATCCGGACCGGCGTTCGATCTTGATTTACCTGTGATTCCTGAGGAATGTTGGTCATTATCAGTCTCCTTCATCTGTTCCGGGTCAACAAAAGTCCGGCGGGCTCTCAGTCCGCAGCCGCCATCTCAACACATTCGGGATGCCAGGGCACCGAGCAGTTGGGAATCCATTGGGGGGCAGCCTGAACTTCCTCAGGAGCCTCATCCGCCGTTGCCTTTTCTTCTTCGGAGATTTCTTGTCTGAATGCAGCGGGCAAAGCCAGGGAGAGCCCCATAGCCACCAGCACCGGTATCATCAACAAGAAGAATCCATCGCTGAACCCATCGGCCTGCCCGGAATGCAGCGGGTTCAGTGACCCTTCAGCCAGTCCACTGGAGGTTGCCATGGCCAATAAAACAGCGGTGCCGATGCTGCCACCCAGGAAGAACAACATCGAATTCATGCTCAAGGCCGTAGCCAGCATCTCCCCGCTAACGAGCCGTGAAATGGTGGCCGCCAGCGGTGTGTTGACGAACCCAAACCCGGCTCCCATCAGTCCCGCAAATACGGCGATGGTCCAAGGCGAAGACCCCGCGTAGGCAGACAAACCGAATAACGCCAACAGCATCACCAGGGATCCGATTCGGACTGGCAATTTGGGACCGGCACGGTCGGTGAGCCGGCCCGATAGCAAGCCGCCCGCCGCGCTGAGTATTGCCCCGGGCACCATGACCAAACCGATCTCCAGTGACGACAACCCGTGGGTGATGGCCAATAGGACCGGGAGCCCAATCAAGGGCGCCAGGTTGGCGGCCATTATCGAGAAGCTCATGCCCGCCAGGGCCAAATATCTCAGGTTGCGCAGCAACTCCCGGTGAATGAATGGAGAACTGGCAAAAGCCTGACGGGCCGCCAAGATCCCCAGTCCCGCCACTGCGGATATTCCGCCAACTATCACAAAACTCGATGTCCAACCCGCCCTCGAACCCTCGGATGGGACCAGCAGGATCCCCGCGACCATCAGCCCCAGGCCGATTCCACCGACCAGATCGACATTCCCCGCCAATCGATTTTCAATCTTTGGCAGCGCCCTGAGGATAAACGGAATAGTTAGCACCGTGAACGTGGTGACGAAGAATACGGACCGCCATCCCAAAAGCTCGGATAGCAGCCCGCCCAATAGCGGCCCAGCTGCGGCACTCACACCAATGGTGGCGGCGATTATTCCCAAGACTGTGCCTCTGGACTCTGGCCCATAGGCCCGGCTGACCAAGACCATTCCCAGTCCGGGAATTGCCGCTCCTCCCGTGGCTTGGATGATTCGCGCCACCAGCAGGAACTGGTAATTAGGCGCCATCCCCGCCAGCAGCGACCCGGCGGAGAAGAGGGCGACGCCCAAGATGAACAGATGTCCCGCCCCGTAGCGGTCGGCGAGACGGCCATAAAATGGAATCGCGATACCAGTGACCAATAGGAAACCAGTCATCAACCAACCAATCTGAGCCGTGTCCGCCGAAATCCCGATGGCGATCTCCGGCAAGATCACGCTGACCGCGGAGGCTTCGAGCACCGCGAAGAACAACGCAATACAGACCACCACCAGAATGGCTTTGGCCGAGCCGGCGGCGACAGTTTGCCCAACTGATTCGGCTCCCGTTGTTCTCTCTTCCATTGATCTCGTCCATCCAGGCGGCCTGGCGTCTTCCGGGTCTGGCGACGCCAGGTCATCATCCGCCGTTTGGGATATTTAGGCGCTGTTGGGAAGGTGCTCCGACATGATCCCGACAAAGCTCCCGATGTAGTCGCCCTTGTAGAGCCGTCCCAGCTCGGCCATGACGGCCTCCCATGTCACGGGCGCCGCTCCGGCTTGGACCACCCGGTCCATGCCGCGCTGATGGGCGTCGACGCTGGTGCCGCCGGAAGCGTCGGAAACAGCGTAAACTTCATACCCCTCTTTCAAAAGGTCCAAAGCCGGAAAGACTAGGCAGACCTCGGTCCATAGCCCAGCGATGATGAGTTTGCGGCGGTCTATGGCCTCCACGGCCGCCCGGAATTCCGGCTGTTCCCAGGCGTTCACCGCGGTCCTGTCGATTGCCGTAACGTCGGGCAAGACTGCTTGTAGCTCGGGTATGGTCGGCTGCTGGTAACCGGCATCGACCCCGATGGTCGAAAGGATGACCGGCATCTCAAACATTTTGGCCGCTTTGGCCAGCGCTACGACGTTGTTGACCAGCGCCTCGGGGCGGATGGAGTTGGTGCCGTCCACCAGTGAGGGCTGGTAGTCAATCAGCAACAACGCCGCATTCTCGGCGGTGAGCAAGTGGTCAGTCTTTGGGTCGCGTATCGTTTGGGTCGTCATTTTGTTTCATCTCCCTTGGTTCTTTCCTGATGGATTTGGTTCAGGGTTTCCAGACGCCGTTTATCTGGTCTCGGATGCGGCCGCCGGTTTCGCGGGGGAGGCGGCATTCTTAAGCATCTTTTGAATAGTCTCGGTGAACGCGGCCTGCTCTCCCGCACTAACCCCGGCAAGGAACCTGTCGTTGTTGGCCTGGATCCGAGGCGCAATTTTCGGCACCAAGTCGCGGCCTGCTTCGGTCAATTCAATCCGGACCGTGCGCCGGTCCGACCGAAGGCGTCTTCGCCGGACCAGTCCGCTTTTTTGCAGCTTGTCCAGTTGCCGGCTGATGGCGGCGGCGTCCACGGGGATGATTCGGGCCAACGCGGTGAGGGTGTTGGCGTTTCCGTAGAACGCCGCCTCCATAATGGCCCATTGGCAAGGCGTTACGCCCATCGGCGCCAGTTCTTCTCCAGCGCCTTTGCCGATCGCCGATGCCAGACTCCCCACCCAGTAACCGAGGTGGTCTTGGGTCGGAATCGCTATTGGGTTTTCCTGTTGGATCGTCATGTCAAGAAGATTATATGATCGAACAATATTTGTCAAGACATGTATTATCAACTAACGTGTTCGTGGCGGTACTTTTCGCCTGCCTTAGAACGAGGATTAATGCTCAGCTGCGACGGAGCTGGCGGAGTTAGAACCTGGCCGGCAGCTTGTCTCCGGCGTTAAAGACCTGCCAGTCGGAGCCTTGGTAGACGGTGACCCGGCCGAAGCCGACGACCCGCCAACTCCCTGGGGTCCCCAGGCAGCCGGTGCGGGCGTCAATGCCCAAGAAGGTCAATCCGCTGGGCGCGGACTGTTGAAGTTCTTTGGAAGTTTCGGCTTGGTCGCGGCGCTCGTGGTGGGGCAGCACCGCCACACCGGGGACCACTCCCAAGGCCTCGACCCACCCGCCGGCGCTGGGACGGCGCATCATCGAGCCCATGACCATCGCCCCCGCGCTGGAGCCCGCCAGTACCGAGCCCGCCTCCAGCGACGCCAACAGCGCCGACAAGAACGGCGACTCCCGCACCGTCTCCAGCAGGTGGTCCGGGCTGCCGCCGGTGAAATAGACCACGTCGGCCAGAGCGGCGGCAGAAAAGAACTCGGGGTCCTCGGCATGGCTGCGCTCCAGCAGCATCAACCGGCTGGAGTCTCCTCCCAGGGCATCGAAATGGACCGCCCCGTCATTGGCGGCTTTGGCCGGTCCGGTGACCGCCGCCGTCGGAACCACCACCACACCGACGGGGCTCGTGGCGGGGTCCTTGCCCGACGCCCGCATAATCTCCCGGTCCATCTCCTCACAGCCGGGCCGGAACTCATCGCCGCCGACCAGTGCTATCTGTCCGGACATATTTCCCCCTTCTTGTCGTTTGTGCCAGCCCAGGCTCAGACCAGGCGCTGCACAAAGATCGCCGCCAGGCCCAGGAACAATACGAAGCCGATGACATCGGTAAAGGTGGTGACGAACACGGCCGAGGAGACCGCCGGGTCCATCCGCAGTTGCCGCAAGAGCAGCGGCACTCCGGCCCCGAACATTCCGGCCACCAGCATGTTCCCCAGCATGGCCAAACCCAATACCAGGCCCAGGGTGAAGTTGCCCTTCCAGAGGTAGGCGACTATTCCGACGACCACTCCCAGGGCTACCCCGTGGACCAACCCCAAGGCCAATTCCCTGGCCAAAAGCCGGAGTCCCAGCCGGCGGGGCACCTCGCCCAGGGCCATGCTGCGCACCACCAGGGTTACTGTCTGGGTGCCGCCGACGCCGCCTTGGCTGGCGACCACCGGCAGGAAGACCGCCAGGGCCACCACCCTGGATATGGTGGACTCAAATAGACTAACCATCACCGCAGCCAAGAATGCCGTAGCCAGGTTGATGTAGAGCCAGGGCAGCCTGCTACGAAGGGAGTTGCTAAGCGGGCCCGAGATACGTTCTCCGCCCACGCTGGCGATTCGGAACATGTCTTCCGTGGCCTCTTCCTCTACCACGTCCACCAAGTCCTCGGACAGAATCACCCCGGTGAGTTGGCCTTCCCCGTCCACCACGGGAAGGAGGCTCAGGTTGTAGCGCTGCATCACCCGGGCGCACTCCTCTTGGTCCGTCTCGGCGGTAACCGATGTAAATTCCCGGTCCATGATGTCGCCGACCAGGGCATTGGAGCGGGCCAAGGCCAAGCGGGTAACGCTCAATGACCCAACCAGGCGCTGCTGGTCGTCCACCACTAGCACCGAGTTGATATCCTCGGCGTCGCGTCCCAATAACCGGAGTTGGTCCAGGGCGTTGGGGGTTCTTGTCGACTCGGTCACCACCGGGTATTCGGGGGTCATCAGGCCGCCGGCGGTGTCGTCCTGGTACTGGAGAAGTTCCGTCACTTCTGCTGCATCGGCCATGGCTTCCAGGGTTTCTTGCTGCCTCTCCCCAGGGATCTGCCGCAGTAGGTCCGCAGCCACGTCGGGAGCGGTCAGGTCAAGTATCCGGGCAAGGTCGGCGGCCGGGAGCCCACCGACCATCTCGGCGGATTCCTCGGGCTCCAGAAATTCCAGGATCTCGGCCACTAACCAGGCGTCAAGGTCCGCCAACAGCGATTGCCGAAGTTCCCTGGGCAACCCGTCCAAGACCTCGCCTTGGTCGACCGGGTGCAATTGGCCAAAGCGACTCAGGGCCTCCGGCCTTTGGCCGGATTCCAAGAGACGCCCGATGTCTTGGACCAATTCCTGTATCACCTCTTCCGGAGGCCGGGACTGCTCTTCGGCACGGGAGTCGGCCGGTGTTAGTTGAAATTGGTCCATCTTGTTATTATCGGGCGCAGGCCGTGGGCGCAGACCATCAATCTGCCGCTACTGAGATTCTACGCCGAGTACAAATCCGTCAACTGCCAGCAATATTGATCCGTCGATCCGAGCCCGGCACAAGAGGAAAAACAGCGTTCCAACAATTGTAACAGGCAGTCTACCGCCAGCACATCCGCCTGCCGGCACCAGCGCCTTCGCGGGACCGGAGCGGCCCCTCGAGTGGTTTCGACCACCCAAGGGTAAATCTCCAACCGCGCCGCTGATCCGTGCCTGAAACGACCCCGGCTTGTGGTAAAATATACCGGTGCCACCCATGAAAGGCGGCCGTCTGAAGGCCGCCTTTCATTATTCAATGGAATATCGGGTTCCCCGAGCATTACAGCGAAGAGCAAAAGGATCTTTTCCCAATGTCGGCTCCGTTACTGATCGAAACAATCCAACAGCTTGTGGCCCAGGCCTTGGAAGACGCCCGGAAAGACGGCGCGTTGCAATTGGAGACCATGCCCGAGATTCAGGTGGAGCGGCCCGGGAACTCTGACCACGGAGATTTTGCCACCAACCTGCCCTTGCGCCTGGCCCGGGCCACCCGGATCAACCCCCTGGAATTGGCCCAGACCCTGGCCGCCCACATCGCCACCGGCGACGTGATAGAGCGGGTGGAAGCTGCCCCGCCGGGGTTCGTCAATTTCTACCTGAAGGACTCTTGGCTCCAACAGCAGGTGGAAACGGTGCGCCAGGCAGGCAACGAGTTCGGGAACGTCGACACCGGCCACGGCCGCCGGATGATGGTGGAGTTCGTCAGTGTAAATCCCACCGGCCCAGTCCATGTGGGCCATACCAGGGGCGCGGTGCTGGGCAGCGCTCTGGCCAACATCCTGGAGGCGGCGGGATATGAGGTCACCCGGGAGTACTACGTGAACGACGCCGGCAACCAGATGCAGGCGTTCTACCGCTCGGTCCTGACCCGCTACAAAGAGTTCCTGGGGCGGGAAGCGGAGATGCCGGCGAACGCCTACATGGGCGAGTACATCACCGACCTGGCCAAGGAGATTGCCGATTCGGAAGGAGCCCGTTTTCTCGACCAGGATGAAGAGCAGGCCCTGAAAGAGATTGGCGGTATCGGCCGGGATAAGATGTTGGGCATGATCAAGGAAGACTTAGCCGGGATCGGAGTGGAATTCGACAACTGGTTCAGCGAGCACACTCTTTACGAAGATGGCGAGTATGACTCCGCTCTCAATCTCCTCCGCGAGCAGGACTACCTGTCGGAGCGGGACAACGCGTTGTGGTTCAACTCCACCATGCTGGGAGAAGACAAAGACAATGTGGTGGTTCGTTCCTCCGGAGAACCGACCTACTTCGCCTCGGACATTGCCTACCACTACAACAAATTCATCGGCCGGGGCTACGATGCCGTGGTCGACATCTGGGGCGCCGACCACCAAGGTCACGTTCCCCGGATGATGTCCGCTGTCCAAGCGCTGGGGATAGAACCCGACCGGCTTACCGTGCTCATCTCACAGATGGTGACGCTGCGCCGAGGCGCGGAGGTTGTGCGGGCCTCCAAACGCACTGGAGACATCGTGACACTGAAAGAACTGGCCGATGAGGTCGGCCCGGACGCCTGCCGTTTTTTCTTCCTGGCGCGGACTCCGGCAACCCAGATGGAATTCGACCTGGAGTTGGCCAAGAAGGAGTCTTCCGAGAACCCGGTGTACTACGTGCAGTACGCCCACGCCCGCAACGCCAGCATACTGAGCCTGGCCAGGGAGCGGAACATCGACTGGAGCAACGGCGACGTCAGTCTGCTGACCGACCCAAGCGAACTGGAACTGGTCCGGGAGTTGCTGCGGCTTCCCGAGTTGGTGGCTCAGATGGCCGCACTTCTGGAGCCCCACCATCTGCCGCACTACGCAATGAACCTGGCCAATGCTTTCCATACCTTCTACGAGAATTGCCGGGTGGTCTCCTCTAAAGAGGAGGACAATGCCATCACTGCGGCCCGGTTGAAGTTGGTGGAGTCGGCCCAGATTGTGTTCCGCCGCACCTTGGAATTGATGGGCATGAACGCCCCGGAACGCATGTAGGCATGTAGGCGCCGTCCCACCCGGTATTCCTCATCTGACCAAGCCGCCCAGGCCTTTTAATTACGTAGGGCCGGGTTTTTTCTTTGCGGCGGCCGGTTTCCGGCGACGATACCCTGATTACTGTACTGCCCATATATAAATCTGGCTTTATTAGATATATTGATAAATTAGGATTGTATTTATGGAGGTAGGCCGGTAAAATCCGGAGAACGCATATAGGGGAGGGGCGGGCATACAGATCGAATTGGCGCTGGCAGACGAGCTGCTGGACAAAGTCCGGGAAGCCTATTCCAACGCAGCGGACCGTCCTGGGGACTCACATCCATTCCCCATTGGGTATGACTATGCCTTGGGCCTGGGATACCCGGAAGACCTCCTACAAAGTCTCCCTGGAACCTCGGTTGAACGTTTCACCGGCGTGTCCAATGTTTCCGTCTTCGCGGAGATTCCGGCCGGGTCCACAGTCTTGGACTTTGGCTGTGGATCAGGCACCGACTCATTGATCGCGGCAGCCATTACCGGGCCCGAAGGCCGGGTTTACGGAGTGGACTTCAGCCCGTCGGCGGTGTTCCACGCGCGCACCGGAGCCACCGAGACCGGAGCGGCCAATGTGAATTTCCGGCAGGCGGAAGGAAAGCAACTTCCCTACGCCGACGGCATGTTTGACGTTACCTTGGTCAACGGAATCTTCAATCTCAACCCCAACCGTGCCGGCCTTTTCCAAGAACTGGCCCGGGTCATCCGGCCCGGAGGGGTCTTGTACGGTGGGGAGATAGTCCTCCGCGAGCCGATGGACGAAGAGGAGCGGGTCGGACTCGCCAACTGGTTTTCTTGAGTCGCTGGCGCCAAGGAAGGTGTTGCCTTCCTAGACGAATTCCGGGCTGCCGGGTTCGCCAACGCGGAAATCCTGCGGACCAGCAGAAACGCCCGCACCAATAATCCAAAAGCCCTGGCGGCCGATATAATTGCCCGTAGATGACAATTACTAACGCCGAGAACCGTTGAAGACTAATCTTAATTTAGGGGAAGGAAATGGCCACTCAGATTGCGCCCGCGGTAGACATACTTCGCAGAGAGATCCAAGAGAAATACACAGAACTGGCCAATAGTCCCGAGCTGACCTATCACTTTAACCACGGCCTGCCCTTGGCCAGGCTACTCGAATATTCCGAGGATCTTTTGGCCGGGCTGCCGCCGGAGGCTGTGGAGTCATTCGCCGGATTGGGTAATCCCTTCTCGTTGGGAGAGATTGCCCCGGGCGAGACGGTGTTGGACATCGGCTCCGGCTGCGGCTGCGGCTTCGACAGCATCATCGCCGGCCGGCTCGCCGGTCCCACCGGCAAGGTGTTTGGCATTGACATGACCGACGCCATGCTGAAGAAATCCCGGAAGACCGCCGAAAGCCTGGGTTTGAACCAGGTGGAATTCAAGAAGGGTTTCGCTGAGGAACTGCCCGTCCCCGATGCCTCGGTGGACGTGGTCATCTCCAACGGCGTAATCAACCTGACTCCCGATAAATACGCGGTGTTCAAAGAGGTATTCCGGGTATTGAAGCCGGGCGGACGCCTGTATCTGGCCGACATCGTGGCCTACAAAGAGGTGCCCGACGCGGTCAAAGAGAATGTGGACCTCTGGACCGCTTGAATCGGCGGCGCTCTCCTGGAAGGAGAGTACCTGGACGCCATAGCGAGTTCCGGACTTGCCAACGTGGAACTGGTATCCACCAAAGACGTGTTCGCGGGGGCGGAGGGTGAGGCAAACGCCCACACCTTCGAGACCATGGGCGCCAACATCCGGGCCAGAAAGCCGTAACTATAAGATCCCAATTGGGATCAATGGGGCCTCCGCCGTAACGGTTGGAGGCCCTTTTTATGTAAACCAGCCGCGGCCGGGCAAACACCACCGGATTTGATTCAGCTTGAAATGGCTGGCTATTTGGGTTTATGATTGGTGAACCGCCGGATACCCCCGTATCCCGCAGCCCAGAATTCCCGTTCCGCAATTTGCCTTGAAGAACGGCGCGCCGATTTCTGGCGCCCGGAAAGCATCTCTCTTTTGCGGTAGGTGGACCAGGCATATACAATTAGATGGTAACCCTTATCCGAATCATCAAGATTGCGTGGCAGTTCCGCGCCCGCCTAATCTTGGCTTATCTGAGCTTCCTCGGCGCGGTCGCCGTCTCCCTGCTCATACCTCAGCTATTCGGTGAAGCCATCGACCTTCTGGTCGCCGTCGATGTTGACGGCGTGACGGGGAAAGCAGTTAGCACCCAAACTCTCACCTTTCTCGCCTTGGCCCTGCTTGGCGCCAGCTTATTGCGCGGCTTCCTGGATTTCGCCCGTACCTACCTCACGGACTCTCTATCCCAGATGGTCACCTACGACATCCGAAACCGGTTCTATGACAAACTCCAACACCTGAGCTTCGCCTACCACGACAAAGAGCACACCGGCGACCTGATGTCCAAGGCCACCGCGGACGTCGAGGCGATTCGGCGGTTCGTCAACATGGGCTTGGTCCGCGCACTGGAAGTGGTGGTCCGCCTGGTGGCCCTTGTATCGATTCTGATTTTCATGAACTGGGAGCTCACCCTCATCAGCCTGATCTTCGTGCCCTTCATCGTCTTCCGTTCTGCCATCGTTATGGGAAGGCTCCGGCGGATGTGGCTGGAGGTCCAACAGCGGATGGGCGAAGCGGTAACGATCCTCCAAGAAAACCTGGTGGGCATCCACGTAGTGAAGGCCTTCGCCTCCGAGGAATACGAGAAAGCTAAATTCGACAAAAAAGCCCAGCAACTTCGGGAAGAGTACTTCCAGTCGGAGCGGCTGCAGGGCACCAACAGCGCCTGGATGACCTTCTTTTTCACCGCGGGCCTGGGCCTGATTCTCTGGTACGGGGGATGGGAAGTAATCCGGGGAGACCTGACCGCCGGCGGCTTGACCAAGTTCATCCTCTACCTGAACCAGTTGACCTTCCCGATCCGCATGTCTTCCTTCATCATCAACTCCTTCTCCCGGGCCATCTCCTCGGGAGGCCGGATCTTTGAGGTGCTGGACGCCGAGTCCCCGGTGTTGGAAAAACCGGACGCCAGAGTGTTGGCGAGGGCACAGGGCCGCGTGGAATTTGAGGATGTGTCTTTCGCATACGAGGCACGGATGCCGGCGCTACAACACGTCAGTATCTCAGCCAAGCCAGACCAGATAACCGCAATCTTGGGCGCTCCGGGCAGCGGCAAAAGCACGATCGTAAACCTGCTGCCCCGGTTCTACGACGTTTCCGATGGGCGCATCACGATAGATGGTCAGGATATCCGGGAACTTACCTTGGATTCCCTGCGCCACAACGTGGGAATCGTTCAGCAGGACGTTTACCTGTTCAGCGCCACCATCCATGACAACATCGCCTACGGGGTGAAAGACGCCACCCGGGAAGACGTGACCCGCGCCGCCACAGTTGCTCAACTCCACGACCACATCGATTCCCTGCCCGACGGCTATGACACCTGGGTTGGAGAGCGCGGCGCCACCCTCTCCGGCGGCCAGCGCCAACGGCTATCCATCGCCCGCAGCATCCTGATTGACCCGCCGGTTCTAATCTTGGACGACTCCACATCCAGCGTGGATGTCGAGACCGAACGGATGATTCACCGGGCAATGGTCAATGTGATGAAAAACCGGACGACGTTCGTCATCGCCCACCGCCTGAGCACTGTCCAGGAAGCCGACCTGATTGTGGTGTTAAATGACGGCCAGATCGCTGAGCAGGGGTCCCACGATGAACTCCTGGCGACAGGCCGCATCTACCGGGAAATATACGACCTCCAACTGCAGCCTCAAGAGGAGCTAATGCTGGACGCCTCTCTAACTCCGGACAAAGCCCCTCAGGGCGGCGGAGGCCCACGGCTGGCTGCTGAAACGGGAGGGGGGGACAAATAATGAGAGGATCAGGACCGGGAGGCGGAGTCGGCGGCATGATGGGCGGCATGCGGGGCTTGGGCGCCCACGGGATGAACACCGCCAATATGGACAACATGACCGACGATAGTGTCGTCGGCACGGCGTACGACCACAAGGTAGTGGTCCGGTTGATGACCTACATTTGGCCCTATAGACGGGATGCCTTCATCGCCTTGGCCGCGGTGCTGGTCTATACCCTGGGCAACGTGGCCGTCCCGCTGCTGATGATGATTGGCATCCAATGGGCGATCAACGCTGGAGACGTCTGGCGGCTGCACGTCGTCGGCCTCGTATTCATGGGTGTCACCATCGTCCATTTCGCATCGAATTACATCCAGTTCGTCTACATGCCCAGGGTCGGCCAGGGCATCCTTTATTCCCTCCGCACCGGCATGTTCAACCACCTGCAGGAGCTTTCGCCCTCCTTCTTCCACCGCACTCCGGTGGGCCGCATCATGTCTCGGAGCCAAAGCGATGTCCTACAGCTCCAAGAGACCTTCGAGCTGATTGTCCAAAGCCTTTCCGACATTCTCAGCCTGGTGGGCATCGTCGGCGTCATGCTGTATGTCGATTGGCGTCTGGCGCTGATTACCTTGAGCATCCTGCCGGTGCTTTTCTTCATTCTGGGTTATTGGCAGAAGTTTGCCCGGCACTCTTTCATGCGCATCCGCCGGGCCATCGCCATGGTCAACGGCGAGTACAACCAGAACATTACCGGTGTCCGGGTGGTGGAGAGCTTCAACCGGCAGGAAGCCAATATGGAGCACTTCGACGAACTGAACGCCGAGCACCTGGACGCCAACCTGGAAGCCAGCCGTTACTCTGGCGCACTCCAGCCGTTCGTGGAAGTCCTGATGGGGCTTGGCATGGGTTTCGGCGTTGTCCTGGTGGGCGGCGTCATGGTCAAAGGTGGAAACCTAGACTGGGCGGTACTGGTGGCCTTCGCCCTCTGGATCCAGCGGTTCTTTGAGCCGGTGCGCCACCTGACCATGCAGTACAGCCAGTTGCAACGGGCCATGGCCGCCGGGGTCCGGATCTTTGAGGTCCTGGACCTGAGACCCGAGATTGTGGACAAGCCCGACGCCATCGAGCTGCCACAGATCCAAGGCGAGATCAAGTTCGAAGACGTGAGCTTCCACTACGTGCCCGACCTGGACGTATTGAAGGGAATAACACTACACATCAAACCTGGAGACAACGTGGCCTTGGTCGGCTCCACCGGCGCTGGCAAGAGCACATTCGTTACCCTGATACACCGGTTCGCCGACGTGACCAAAGGCCGCATCACCGTGGATGGCCACGACATCCGGGACGTCACCCGCCATTCTCTGGTCAGTCAGATGAGCATGGTGCTGCAGGAGCCCTACCTGTTTTCCGGAACGGTGGCCGACAACATCCGTTACAACAGTGAAGAGGTCACTGACGATGACGTGGTGTCCGCCGCCCAGACCGTCGGAGCCCATGACTTTATCATGGCCCTTGACCAGGGCTACAACACGGTGCTGGCCGAGCGGGGCATCAACCTGAGCGTGGGTCAGCGGCAGTTGCTCAGCTTCGCCCGGGCGGTGGTCGGCAACCCGCGGGTCATCATCTTGGACGAGGCTACCGCCAACATCGACACCCATACCGAGGTGCTCATTCAGCGGGCACTGCAGCGGGTTTTGCAGGGCCGGACTTCCATTGTCATCGCCCACCGGCTCTCCACGGTGCGGAACGCCGACAACATCGTGGTGCTGGATCACGGCGAGTTGGTGGAGATGGGCAACCACGAAGAATTGCTGGCCAAGGGCGGGGTCTACGCCCGGCTATATGCGGTCAACTACGGGCTCGGCGCCGACGGCGCGGAGCCACAAATCCAAGGCGGCACGTCTCCGGTTCCGTCACCGGCCGACGACTGACGGAGAAAACGCCGAGTTCGAATCAAAAAAGGCCCGCCTGAGGCGGGCCTTTTTTGATGGCGGTCCAAAACCTGGTTAGGACCCGGAAGTGGGGGGGACTCCCTTGGTGAGGAAGCGCTCCATGGCCGACCTGAAGATGCTGTAGGGATGGGCGCCGGTTAAGCCACCAAGAAGGTGGGGATGCCGCAAATCCCGTACTGAAGAGCCTCTTGGTATTGGCTCATCACCGTCTCGGCGTAGGTCTTCTCTTCCAGGTGGCTTCACCATGTCGTCGCCGTCCAAGTCGACGCCATGTGGCCCCCTTGTCGGTCACGGCGCAGCGCCGGCCGGTTGGGAGAGAGTTCTTCCACAGGGTATCATCAACGTGGGATAGCCAGCACAAAATTAAGGCGGGGACGCAAGACGGGGTCCCCAAAACGGGGTTCGATAGTCAGCCTAGCTAAGACCCTGCAATAATTGGCTCAATTCGGACAGGCTGGCAATCTTTGGGCAGTCTACCGAATCGGGACCGAACCCGCCCCGGTCAATCAGGACCGCCCGCATCCCCACGCCCTTGGCGCCCATCACGTCGGAACGGACCTGGTCTCCGACATGGACGGCTTCCTCTGGCGCCGCGCCGGCCCTTTTTAATGCGGCCAGGAAGATGGGGGGATGGGGTTTTTCCGTACCCGCTTCTTCAGAACTCATCGTGAAATCCAAGTAGGGTGACAGGCCGATCTGCTGGCACAGTTGGTCCAGGTCCCGGCGGAGATTGGTAATCACCCCTAACTTGTAGCCCGCCTCACGGAGTTGTTCCAAAGCGGGCAAGGTGTCATCGAAGGGGATGAAGTCTTTGGGGACCGCCATGGCCATCTGCCAGACCCTTTGGGCCAGGTCCATGGAAACGAGGATTCCGGCGGTTTCCAGTATCAATTGCTCGTAACGGCCAAAAAAATCCAGGCGTTCTTCTTCGGACCGGAGGGAAAGAGGCCGGTCTTCGTTCTCGCAGTTGAAGAAAACGTCGGCTACGGCATAGCCGCGGGTGATGGCCTCCCCCTTCACAGTCAGCCCAAGTTCGTGGCAGGCAGCCTGCTGTATCTCTTCCAGGGGAGGCCAGAACCGCACCAGGGTGTTGTAGAAGTCGAATGAGACCGCTTTAATCATCCGCCCGTCTTATGAACGCAGTCTAGAAAGCGCCGCAGAAAATGCAACCGCCCGTTTTCCAACCTTAACGGCAGGCCAACGGGCCAAGCTGAATCTGGGGCATTCTAGCATAAGCCAGGAATGATGGAAATCAATTCTGGCCGTGGTGCCTCAATACTTGGGGCCGCGCTATATCTCACCGAAGCAGGGCACGCTTCGGTGACTTCACATCAGCGGCCTTGCGCGTGCACGGCCCAATTAGTATGCTTGGATAACTGTCCGATTGGAGTGAATTGATGAGAGTGGCCATCAGCGCGGACCACGCCGGTTTCGAAATGAAGAGCGAGATCGTCCGATGGCTAGAGTCCGAGGGACACCAAGTCAAGGACCTCGGTGCCCACGTCATGGACCCCAACGACGACTATCCCGATTTTGCTGCCGCCGTAGCCAACTCCCTGTGCTCGGAGGAGGCGGAAAAAGGAGTCATCATCTGCGGAAGCGGAGTGGGGGCCTGCATCACCGCCAACAAGGTGAGGGGCATCCGCGCCTGTCTCTGCCATGAAACCTACACGGCCCGCCAGGGGGTGGAACACGACGACATGAACGTGGTCTGTATCGGCGGACGGGTTATCGGTATTGAGTTGGCCAAGGCGGTGTTGGAGGCTTTCTTGGAGGCCCGCTTCATACCTGAGCCCCGTTTCCAGCGGCGGTTGGACAAGCTCGCCCAAGTTGAACAGAACGGGCTGACCTAATGGGGCTGGATTCAAATACGGTCACAACTGGGCCAGCAGCGCCATCACCTGGCCAACTTCGGCGGGCGATTCCAACCGGTGGAGCGCCAGGGTCCTCTCCCGGGACGGGCCGATAAACACCGCCAACCCTCCGACGTCTTGTACCGCGACAAACCCTTCTTCGTCGGTCTCGTCGTCACCGAAAAACACCGGAAGGGGACTGTCCCCGCAATCCTCCCGTATCTTCTCTATGGCTCTGCCCTTTCCCCAGTCCAGATTGGGCCTGAGCTCCACCACCTTCTTGCCCCTGGTGATTTTCATCCGGCCCGCGTCCACGTAGGGCGCGGCGGTGGCCACAACCGTATCGTCCACCTGGGGGCCGTAGGAATCGGGAGAACCCCTGAAATGGACGGTGAGCGTCAGTGATTTATTGTCGACCAAGATGCCGGGGACTTCAGCCAACTCCTGCTCCAGCAACTGGGTTATCTCAACCAGGGACGCCTCGCAGGCTCGGGCCTCCGGATGCACAAAGTCCATTCCACCACCCCTAATCTCCAAACCGTGATTGCCCGCGTAGATCAGGCCGGGGATTGCCACCAACTCTTCCAGATCGGCCAGCCCTCGGCCGCTGACGACGCCCACAACGAACTTTGCCGTTCCGGCCAGGGCCGATAGCAGTTTACGCGTGTCATCCGACAAGGTAGCAATCTGGGGGCGGCCCACAATGGGCGTCAGCGTGCCGTCGTAGTCGAACAGCAGCAAAACCCGTGCCGATTCCGCCAATTTGCGGCTCACACTGGGCCAGACGTTGAGCAGATGGGGCATGGAGTGTGGCTAGGGGGAACGGCCGGACTAAAAACTGCGTATGGGGCGGCGGGACCGGCGCGCGCCCTGCATCAGGTCCACAAAAAGACGGGCGGCCCACATGTAGATATTGTTCTCCTCGACCACGCTGCGCATCCGCACCATTCGGGCGTGGCGTTCCTCGTAGGGCATCTCCACGGCCTCGCAGATGGCGTCGGCGAATGCATCAGTGGCGTAGGGGTTAACAATCACTGAGTCGGTCAACTCGTGGGCCGACCCGGTGAAGGGGCTCAGGACCAACACGCCGTCTTCGTCGAACCTGCTGGCCACGTATTCCTTGGCCACCAGGTTCATGCCGTCGTGCAGAGAACTGACCACGCAGAAGCGGGCCATGCGCCGGAAGGCCGCCAGGCTGGCGGCGGGCAGGTCGTCGGGGAGATAGATGATGGGCAGCCAATCGTCTTTGCCGAAGCGGCTATTAACGTCGTTCAACTCCCTGTCGATCTGCTCCGAAAGGTGCTGGTAGGCGTGGATGTTGGTCCGGCTCATCACTCCGGCCTGGATGAACACAACCTTTCCAATATATCTCGGGTACTTTTCCAGGAACCGCCCAATTGCCCGGATACGGTGTGGGATGCCCTTGGTGTAGTCGATGCGGTCGATGCCCAGACCGACAATCTGACCTTCCAACCCCAGTTCCTCGGTCAACCTCTCCATCTCATCGGACACTTCGGGGCTTTGGGACTCGAAGGAGATTTGCTCGAAATCGACGCTGATGGGGAAGGGCCTGACCAGGGTCGGTTCCTCTCGCTGATAGACCAAGTTGTACTCATCGTGGACACGGGAGCCCAACACCCGGGATGCGGCCTCCATGAAGTTGTCGCAGTGATCGCCGTTGTGGAACCCCAGCAGGTCGTTGCCCAGCAAGCCGTCTAGGAGCTGGTCGCCCCAGGGACAGATGCGGAAAATCTCGTAATTGGGCCATGGTATATGCCAGAACTGGCCGGTGATGATGTCTGAGTCCGCCTCCCGGAGCAGACGGGGCAGCAAGGCCAAATGATAGTCCTGGGTGAAGACCGCAGCGGGGCGGCCGTCAATCTCGTCCAAGACCTGCTTGGCGAATTCCTTGTTCACCGCCTTATATGTTTCCCAGTCCGAGGTCTGGAAGGTCGGCTCTATGAATGCGTTGTGGCACAGCGGCCAAAGGCCTTCATTGGAGAAACCGTAGTAATATCCTTGTTGCTCTTCCTCGGTGAGCCAGACCAGCCTCAAGGTGTAAGAGGGGTTGTCGGGAGGGACCTGAATACGGTTCTTTTCGTCGACAGCGTACCAATCTCCCCTGCCGCCTCCGTAGGCGACCCAGGTACCCCCGCATTCTTGCATCAGCGGGTCGATGGCGGTGGTCAGCCCGCCGGCGGGAGAGGCATAGCGAAGCTCGCCTTCAACCAAATCGTGGACGTAAGGTTGGCGGTTGGAGACTACAATCAGCCGGTAGTCACCAATTTCCCGTTGTACGAGTCGCTGGAGTTTTTCCCGGGTCCAAGTGGGTTCACCCATCACCCTACCCCCTATGACCCTTTGCGTTGGAGCGGGCCAGCATCGTGGATTCTTGGGTTTTTTTCCGGTATGCGGGTATTTTCCAAAAGAGAAGCCGCGGCGTGGGAATGCGGTCCGCCCACCGCGCAGTCGGGTGAGAGCACGCTCACTCCCTGCTGGATTCTTCCACATCAGGCGTCAAAGGTCAACCAGAGATGGCTGCCCAGGCCAAATTGACAGAGCGCCTGGCTGTGAGTACGATAGCGCCAACTCGCGCCTGGCTGCCCCGCAATACGGGGCGATCAACGCTACCAAAGGGAGAAGGGACCCATGTTCGTACGCCGCGACCTAACCGATATCGTTCCCACTCCGTCGGGAAATATGCACTTCGTGAAGAAGGGCAGCGGCTATCCGGTTGTCTTACTGCACCCCCTGGGCACATCCGTATGGACCTGGGAGGGTGTGATTGACTCGATAAGCCAGAACCACACTTGCTACGCCTTTGACATGCTGGGGCACGGCGATTCTGACAAGCCCACCCGACCCTTCAATCTTCCCGATTATGCCCGGGCTCTAGACCACGCCTGCCAGGTGCTGAACATCCACCGGGCTCACGTTGTCGGCAACTCGGTCGGCGCCGTCCTGGCAACCGAGACCGCAGCCAGCTTCCCAGAACGGGTGGACAAGTTGGTATTGGTTGGCTGCCCGGTTTGGAGCCCATTTACGGCCAAAGAGCGGTTGAAGGAGGCGGCCAGCCAATACGATGAGAAAGGTATGCCCAAGCCGCGGACCCTAAAGGGCTTGAAGGACGCCACCACTTTTGCCAAGCCGAGGCAAGAGTGGCTGGACGCCAACAACCAGAGCCGGGCCAAGGCCGGTGTCTGGGTCGGCAATCTGATGGAGTCCCTGGCCCACTACGACATCATGTCCCGTCTGCCCAGGGTCAAAGCTTCGTCCACCATGGTGCTCTACGGCGAGGTAGACCGGCTGAGGGATGGCGAAGAACTTCTACACCACAACATCGTCAACGCCCGCAAAGTGGTCTTGCCCGGCCTTGGCCACATCCCCCAGGTGGAAGACCCCGAGGCTTTCTTGGGCGCGTTGTTGCCTTTCCTGGACGAGTAGCCGCCCCGGGACGCCTAGCCACCGCTGGCCAGATTTCTGAAGGAGACATCTTGGCTTCCACCAGCAACCGGCTGCCCTTGAGACTCATCGAGACCTTCCGTTCCGTGTTCTACACGCCGATCTACGTCTCGGTGGCCGGCGGGTTCCTGGAGAAAGAGGGGTTGAATGTCGACTTCAAGACCTGCCCGCCCGAATTCGCGCACCCATTGAGCGCCCTGAACCAAGGCGGAGCAGACATCGCCCAGAGCGGCATCATGCGCTCTATCATCGCTTCCGACTGGGGGGCTGAAACGGTCCCGGTCCACTTCGCCAAGATTAATGCCAGGGACGGGTTTTTCGTTCTAAGCCGGACTAAGCAAGAACCCTTTCGATGGGAGTCGCTGAAGGGCGCCAGATTGATTCCCGTGGGGTTCTCTCCCATGCCCTGGGCCTCGCTGCAGTTCGCCCTACGCCGGCACGGTGTTGAGCCAACGGAGTTGGACTTGGTGATTGGACTATCGTTGGACGAAGCCGTGGCCGCTTTCCGCGAGGGCAAAGCCGAATATATACATGCCCCCCAGCCTGCGGCGGAACAACTGCTGGATGATGGCAAAGGCCACCTGGCAATTGCATTGGGCAAGGAGAACGGGCATCTGGCCTACAGTTCCTTTGCGGCGACCAACCATTTCCTGGAGTCCCAGCCGGAAACTGCCCACCGGTTCACCGTGGGCTTTGCCAACGCCTTGGACTGGCTGGCGGCCCATGACGCCCCCGAAGTGGGAGAAGCAGTGGGCGGATTCTTTCCCCAGGTGAGTTTGGACCTAGTGGTCAAATCGGTGGCCAGGCTGAAGGCCCAGGACAATTGGCCCACCGACCCGGTGCTGGCCCAGCCGGAATACGAAAACGTCCATGACATCCTTGTTGCCGCTGGGCTTGCCAAGGAGCGGCAACCCTACAGCAAGGTAGTCCGCACCGATATCGTGGAGATGGCCTTGGCTTCCCGCAAGTGACCCTACCCCGTCCGGGATCCGCGCCTGGCGTGAAAGTTTCAGCCAAGCGCTGCATAGTGTAAGATAGACGCCCAGGCAGGCTGGCGGCTTACTGGTAAATCGCTCTCGCCGTCCACACCATGAGGCATCTTTGACCACAATAGCAATCGTAGGCACAGGCATGATAGGCACTTCCCTGGCCTTGGCCATCAAGAACTCCGATCTGAAGGTGGACGTCGTGGGTTCCGACTACGACAGTTCCGCCCGCTCCGGCGCCAAAAAATCCGGCGGGTTCAAGAAAGTCGAAGCCCGCCTCGCCAACGCCGTGAGAGGGGCCGACGTGGTCGTTTTCGCCACTCCGGTCATGGCCATGCGGGAAATGATGGAAGCCGTCGCATCCGATTTTGAAGACGACTGCGTGGTAACGGACGTTGGCAGCTCCAAGCGGGCGGTGCTTAAGTGGGCCGAAGAAGTACTCCCCAAGACCGTGAGCTTCGTGGGCGGACACCCCATGGCCGGCAAAGAAAAAACCGGTCCGGAAAATGCCGACGGAACCATGTTCAAGGGCAAACCCTACTGCATCATTCCCAGCCCCACTGCTGGGAGAACCGCCGTATCCTCGGTCACAACCCTGGCCGAGGCAATCGGCGCCAAGCCCTTCTTCATCGGCGTGGACGAGCACGACAGCTTTGTGGCCGCGGTCAGCCATCTGCCTTTTATGATGTCGGTGGCGCTGATGGGCTGCACCTCCAAGAGCGCCAATTGGGACGACATTGCCCAGTTGGCTTCCTCCGGGTTCGACGACCTTTCCCGGCTGGCGTCGGGCGACCCGGTGATGCACCGGGACATCTGCATGACCAACCCGGAACCGATAGTCGCCTGGATGGACGCCTATATCAGCGAGTTGTATGACCTCCGCAACCTGCTGACCGCCGAGGACGGGCCAGACCCGGCCGCCGTGCAACAGGTGTTCGTCGACGCCATGGACGCACGGGCGCGGTGGCAGGCGGGAATCTTCACCAACCTCGACCGGGTTTCCGGACCGGCCACCGAGATTCCCTCCTTTACTGAAAGCATGGGCGAAATGTTCATGGGCAGAAGGGCGATGTCAGCCCAAAAGAAGTTCTTTGGCGGGCTGAAGGATGACGCGGCCAACAAGAAGAACTAACCGCATCGCCGCGGCGGCAACAACCGCCCGATGGTCTGGTGCGGCCGCCGCGAGACAGGCCGCGCCATGAGCACCTCCCCTCCGTCCAGTCCCTCCCGCGCCATAAGCCGTCCTGCATCGTTGGGCGGGACCCTCTTCGTTCCAGGAGACAAGTCCATCTCCCACCGTTCAATGATTCTTAACGCCATAGCCCGAGGCGACGCCCTGGTGCAAGGTCTTTCCGGTGGCGAAGATGTGATTTCCACCATGCACTGCCTACAGGCCTTGGGCGTCGGCATCGAACCGGCGGGAGCCGCGGGCAGCTACAGGGTGAAAGGTCACGGCCCCGAACTGGAAGAACCCTTCGATGTCCTGGACGCCGGGAACAGCGGTACATCCATCAGGCTGCTTTCCGGGGTCCTGGCTTCCCAGTACTTCGTTTCGGTGATCACCGGCGATGGTTCCCTGCGGCAACGCCCCATGCAGCGAATTGTCCAACCACTGAAGCAGATGGGAGCGCAAATCATGGGCCGCCAGGACGACTCCCTGGCCCCGTTGGTGGTCCGAGGTGGCGGCCTCCGCGGGATCGAGTACAACCTGCCCATCGCCAGCGCCCAGGTGAAGTCGGCAATCATGCTGGCGGGCCTGTCCGCCGAGGGCGAGACCGTTATTCACCAGCCGGCCCTTTCCCGGGACCACACCGAGCGAATGGTCTCGGCCATGGGCGGCAAGGTCGAACAGGACGGGTTGAACCTAGTCCTACACCCGGCCAGGCTGAGAGCCGTGGACATCACCGTGCCCGGCGACATCAGCTCGGCCGCTTTCTGGTTGGTGGCGGGCCTCTGCCACCCGGATTCCAGAATCCTGATACGAGGTGTGGGAATGAACCCCAGCCGCACCGGGATCGTGGACGTGCTTCAAGAGATGGGTGCCGGGAACGGCCTCCAGTTGGTCGACCAACGCACCGAGGGCGGAGAACCGGTGGCCGACCTGCTGGTTACCCCAGCCGAACTTCACGGCATCGAAGTCGGTGGAGACATGATTCCCCGGATGCTGGACGAAGTGCCCATTCTGGCGGTGGCCGCCTGCTTCGCCAGCGGCGACACCGTGATACGGGACGCGGCAGAACTGCGGGTGAAAGAGTCGGACCGCATCGAGACTACAGTTGAAGAACTGTCCCGTCTGGGGGCCAACATCGAGGCCCGGGAAGACGGCATGGTCATCCATGGAAAGGGCTCGGGCACTGGAGGGGGCACGGGCAGACTCAGCGGGGCCGAATGTCAGAGCCACGGCGACCACCGGCTGGCCATGTCCATGGCGGTGGCAGGACTGCTGGCCGACGATGAGACCACGGTCCACGGAGCGGCGGACGCCTCTGTTTCCTATCCTGAGTTTTGGCGGGACCTAGACCTGCTGCTGCAGGACGTTGGGTAAACAGGGTGCCTGAAACGCTACCGGAAAACGATGCCCCACCATTGTTGGTAGTGCTTTCGGGGCCGTCGGGAGTAGGCAAGGACGCTGCCCTGGCCGAACTGCGCAAGCTGGACCGGCTGTGGCACTTCGTGGTCACCGCCACCACCAGGCCCAGCCGAGCCGGGGAACGGGACGGCATTGACTACATCTTCCTGGACGAGCCCGCCTTTCTCCACATGAAGGACCAGGGCCAATTCTTGGAGTGCGCCCAGGTGTACGGCCGCTGGTACGGCGTCCCCCGGAGCCAGGTAACTTCCGGTCTTGAGTCGGGCAAGGACGTTATCTTGAAGATCGATGTCCAAGGAGCGGCCACGGTTAGAAAGATGGCCCCGGAGGCGCTATTCATCTTCTTGGTGCCCGGTTCATTCGACGAATTGCGAGACCGGCTGTCCCAACGCATGACCGAGCCGACCACGGAGATGGAACTGAGGCTGAAAACCGCGGCCGAAGAGATGAAACAGGCCAGCCAGTTCAACTACCGGGTGGTGAACC
Source organism: Dehalococcoidia bacterium (assembly GCA_965237595.1). GTDB lineage: Bacteria > Chloroflexota > Dehalococcoidia > Lucifugimonadales > UBA3495 > UBA9611. Next base: position 475,599 of record CBDEFY010000006.1, read on the forward strand.
CCAAGGACAGCCTGGACCAGGCGGTGGCCAACATCGATTCCATCATTGCCGACGAGAAGCACCGGGCCGGGCGAACCCCTCTGCGGCTGATGTAAACCTTGATATAATCAACTAGTGCCGGACCTAGGTAAAACTGACCAATACATTTCACCCCCATCCTAACCTTCCCCCAGGAGGGGGAAGGTTAGGATGGGGGTTCCCTCGACCGGAGATTTAATGGCCCAACGCCCCGAAAAGATGGAGACCAGGCCTCGCCTGCCCGATTGGCTCAAGGTCAAGATGCCGGGCAGCCCCCGCTATCTGGGACTTCAGAACCTGATGCGGGGCCAGCGGCTTCACACCGTCTGCGAAGAGGCTCACTGCCCCAACATCGGCGAATGCTGGGACCGGGGTACCGCGACTTTCATGATCCTGGGCGACATCTGCACTCGGCGCTGCCACTACTGCGCTGTAACCACGGGCCGCCCCAAGGGCCTGGACCTGCAGGAACCTCGGCGCCTGGCTGAGGTTGTCCAGTCCATGGAGCTTCGCTACTGCGTGATTACCTCGGTTAACCGGGACGACCTGCCCGACGGTGGCGCCTACATCTTCGCGTCGTGCATCAACAAGATCAGGGAGACCAGCCCTAGCTGCCGGGTAGAGGTGCTGATTCCCGACTTCGCCGGTTCTTGGGCCGCCTTGAAGAGGGTCATCGACGCCGGACCAGCCGTCTTGAATCACAACATCGAGTCCTCCGTGCGCATTTTCCCCAGGGTGCGGCCCAAGGGGGATTACCAACTTTCGCTGGAGTTGCTGGCCAAGGCCAAGGACATCAACCCAGCCACGGTCACCAAGTCCGGGATCATCGTGGGCATGGGCGAGACCGCTGATGAAGTCCTGGAGACCATGCGGGATTTACGGAAAGTGGACTGCGACCTGCTGACCATCGGACAATATCTGCGCCCCTCCCAGAGACACCTGGCCATCGACCGCTTCTACAGGCCCGAAGAGTTCGAAGAACTGCGGAAGGCCGGGGAAACCATGGGATTCAAGCACGTGGCATCGGGGCCGCTGGTGCGCAGTTCCTACCACGCCGACGAGCAGCAGCACGACGCGGCGGTTTTAGGGTTGCCGGTTTAGGCCTCTGGAACGCGCCAGGCCATCCGCTAGGAACCCTTCAACTTCAGAGTTAGCCTCACATCGTCGACCCTTTCCCAACGGAACTCCGGCTTCAGGGACAACATCCGCTCACGCTCCACCGACGCCCACAATGCCGCGCCGCTCCAAGCACCGGCACGCCGAGCGCACTCAATGTCCCGGTGACTATCTCCCACAAAGAGGCATTTATCCGGCGAGACATCCAACGACTCCATCACATCATGCAATCCTGACGGGTCTGGCTTGGGGGTCATGCCGTCTGCGAAGAACAGCGCCCGGTCAATCATGGGGCCCAGGTTTGAATGCTCAAATTCGGGCACGCCGAAGACCTGCCGCTTGTCGGACAGGATCGCCGTACGGTAGCCGTTGTCCTTGAGTTGCTTCAGAAGTTCCGCAACACCGGGATAAATGCGGTGCTCCTGCCAAACGGCGGCGTGGTAAAAACCCATGTACGTTGCCACAACCTTTTCCTGGTCACCGGGGAAGAACCAGGCCAGATGCTCAAGGAAGGGACGGGAATACTCCTTGCCCAAGTCGGCGGTAGTGGGCTGGGGATAACCCAACACGTCGGCGGTCTGATTCATCAAGCGCACGTGGATGTCCCAACTGTTCCACAGGGTCAGGTCCCAGTCGAACACCACCGCCTTTAGGTGTATGTCACCGGTGTCTTGCAAAGGTTGATTCAGCTCCTAATGCCGGGTTGGACAGATTCTACAATACCCCGCTCTAGGGAGTTGCCGCCTTTGGTGTGATGACCGATTTGGGAGATAGCTGGAAAAATGGTTGACAGAACAACTTCCGGGCTATATAGTTGCAACAACAATAATTGTGTATACAATTACATTGCCCCTGCAAGTACCTCTCGGGGCCGGATTTCAGGCCCAGTGATATACCTACTCATCCGAAGGCTAGAAAGCCTGGAGGCATCATGAAGACACGCGGAATCAATCACCTGGCAATGGTAACCAACGACATGGAAAAGACCGTCCGCTTCTATAGGGACGTTTTGGGGTTTCCATTGGTCGGGGCGATTGGCAACAACCCCAACGGCCTTAGGGCGCGGCACTATTTCTTCGAGACCGGGCCCAACTCGACCATCGCCTTCTTCGAATGGGAAGGAGCCGAGGATTTCCACAAGCCCGCCGGCCTGGAAGCAGCGGGCAGGATTCAATTCGACCACGTTTCCTTCGACGTCGAAACCGAGGATGAATTGCTGAAGTTGCAGAAGAGGCTGGCGGATGCCGGTCAGGAAGTCACCACGGTGATTGACCACAACTTCATACACTCCATCTACTTCCACGACTTCAGCGGCATCGCCCTGGAGGCTTCGGTCTGGATTACCAATCCCACCGGGAAGGCGCCCGATTACTCCAACAAGGACGTGTTCGCCGACCCCAACCCAGTGCCAGCCCTACAGGAAGAGATCGACAGGGCCCGCTTAGTCGAGTCCAGCTAACACTTTCCCAGCCACTCAGGGTAAAGTTAAGGGGATGGCCAAACGGCCATCCCCTTTTTTGGTTGTCCGCCAAAAGCCATCCTCATAGCGAGAGACCCCCAACACATGCAGCAGAAACCCGACCTGGTGATTGTCAACGCCGAAGAGTTGACTATGGACCCGTCACAACCCCAGGCCAAGGCGGTGGCGGTGGCCGGGGAACGCATCATCGCAGTTGGAAAGACTGAGGAGATCAAACGGCTGGCCGGACCCAATACCCAAGTGATTGACGGCCAAGGGCTGACCCTGCTGCCCGGCTTCATAGACTCCCACATCCATCTGCTGTCCCTGGCCCGCACCACCCAGGAATTGGACTGCCGGCCGGACAAGGTCTCGTCGGTGGAGGCTATCACCCACCGGGTCTTCGAGTGGGCCCGCATTGTTCCACCGGGGGAATGGGTGCGCTGCTTCGGCTACGACGACCTGGCCTTGGATGAGCGCCGGCATCCAACCCGCTGGGACTTGGACGAGATCTCGCCCAGGCATCCGGTGCGGCTGGACCACCGCTCCGGGCACGCCACCGTGCTGAACAGTCTGGGGCTCCAGATGGCCGGCATCAGCGCCGAGACTCCGGACCCCGTTGCGGGGGTGATCGAGCGGGACGCCGACGGCGAACCCACGGGCGTGCTTTTTGAGATGTCCACGTTCTTATCGCAGAGGGTGAAAAACGGCCGAAGCCGGACCAAGATGCAGCAGGGCGTGGCGGCGGCCAACCGGTTGCTCTTGAGCTATGGCATCACGTCGATGCAGGACGCCGGTCCGGAGAACGGTCTGAAAAGATGGCAGGCCTTCCGGGACCTGATCGATTCGGACACGCTGCAGACGAGGGTCACCATGTTGGCCGGGGCCGGCCGCCGGACAGAACTATTGGAATCGGGAATCTCCTGGGGTTCCGGAGACCACAGTCTGCGGGTTGGCCACATCAAGGTCATGCTGACCATGAGCACCGGCGCGATCCATCCGAGCCTGGAAGAACTGCGGCAGGTTGCCACCGAATCCTGCCGGTCCGGATTTCCCTTGGCGGTGCACTGCGTGGAAGAGGAAGCGGTAGAGGCCGCCGCCCAGGTGGTCTCGGAACTGCCGCCGCTGCCCTCTGGCGTCCCGCCCCACCGGAACGAGCACTGCTCCGAATGTCCTCCCTCTGTGTTGGACGCGGTGCAACGCAGCGGGGCCGCGGTGGTCACCCAGCCGGGGTTCATCCACTGGAACGGGCCCAGCTACCGGAAGAATGTCCAAGACTCATTGCAACCCCATCTGTATCCGATCGGAGCAATCGAGGCTGCCGGGGTGAATATCGCCTTTGGGTCAGACGCCCCGGTGATCAGCCCCAACCCGTGGCCCGCCATCTACAGCGCCGTTACCCGCAAGGACCATGAGGGCCAACCATTCCCGGAAACAAGCAGCTCCGGGCGGGTCAAGGCAGAATCGGCCCTGCGCATGTACACCCTGTCGGGCGCCGAATCCGAGGGCACACAAGCAGACAAGGGTTCCATCGCCTCTGGAAAATTGGCCGACTTAGTCTTGGTGGACGCCGACCCGCTGTCGGTTGACCCCGAGTACCTAAAGGACATCAGGGCAAGGATGACCATCGTCGGGGGGCAGGTGGTCTGGGAGGGGAGGTAGCTGACAGCTGACAGCTTTCAGCTATCAGCATTCGACGGAGCGGTGGTCCGGCGGGCTCTCCATGAGCGGAGTTGCGGAGAGTGGTTGCAGATGACGGGGTTTGGTCGGCGTGCGTAGGGGCGGTTTGAAAACCGCCCCTACATTCATGTTTTGAGCGGCCACGAGGGGGCGGAAATCACTCCCGATCAGTTCGCCGGTCTTTACGTGTTCTTTGAGACCCTCTAGAGTTTTCGCCAGACTTCGCTGAGTCTTCCGGCGAATGATTAGGGCGTTCATCAAAGAGCCGATTGGCCCGAAACGCAGGCCGTAGCGAAGATCTGTGTACACCACAGTTTTATCGCCTTGAGCCTTGACTGACCAGGTGCTATAGCCCCCGGATATGGGGCCTGCGCCAGTGAACGAATAGACGAAATCCCGGCCGTCGTTCCACTCGGTAATGGTTTCTTCGATGCCTCCGAAACCCGCGACGTCACAGTGACGCGAGGCATCCTGGCCATTGCTGTTCTCGGAGGTGGAATACGATTTTGTAACCGATGGCGCCCACCGGTAAACCTCGCCGAAATCGGCAAGCACTTCCCACACCTTCTGCACTGGAGCATCGATTACGATTTGACTTTCTGCCTTATTCATTGTTGTTTCCTTCTACGTTTGTGTTTTTGATTGATCCTGGACTCTTTGCGGATTGCCTTGCCAGCTGGCATCAGATGCGAAGCATAGATTCACCTCCTCGAAATCATTTGTGTAAACCGGTTAGCCAACCTTTTTAAATTTCGTCGATTTCATGTGATGTGAAATCAAGATTGGAACTGCTTAGGAAAGGGGCGGGGTTTGCCAGAAACGGTCCGTGAGCATCGATGTGAGCGCGTGACAAGACTCGCCAAGGTCAATGTCCGGCTCCCAGCTAAGTTGAATCTGTAGGCCCATCATGGCTCCAAAGATCAGCCGGGCGGCGGCCTGAGGGTCCAGACCTGGGTCGACTCGTCCTGCCTTCTGTGCTTTACTGACGGACTCTGCCAAAGCGGCCAGATATGGTTTGAAGGAAGGCAACTGGCCGTCCATGATTCGCTTGTTCACCAGGGACTCGGCCCAGAGGAACATGGCGAGGCGGTTGGCATCCACAGACGTCGGAGAGGCCATGTTTGATAAGGTGGCGTCTATCAGGTTCAACAGCTCGGACTCAGCATCATCGGTTTCGGCTGAACTAACAAAGATGGCCTCGGCCTGCCGCGCCGACCTTTCCCTAATGGCATCGATGATGTCTTCCTTGGATTTGAAGTAGTGGTACACCGCCCCGCGTGAAAGGCCGGCCTCCAGCCTGATGTCCTCGATTGTCGTCTGGTGGAAGCCATTGCATGAGAACGTGGCCACCGCCGCATCAAGAATCTGGTTGCGGCGGTCCTCCAAGTACTCTTCGCTGACTTTGGGGGCCATGATTATCTCCGTGCCACGTTAAATAAACCGGCTGGCCGTCCTAGTTAATATCTATGGTGCCAGAGAATTCAAGAAGATTCAACCGGATATTTGTTGGAACGGCCAATCATGAACACCCCGGGCGGTAGTCGAAAACCACGGAACGCCTTCTCGTCCTGTAGGCGGGCAGCGGGTATCCGTGAGACCTCGGCCAGAATGCGCCCCGAATTGGTATGCCTGTGGGGGAGCGGTGGTTCGACGGGCTCACCACGAACGGTCGGTGTGGTGGATACGAGGTTAGGTGTGCCGGGTGCGTGGTAATGCAGGGTTTATCGGCTTCATTCCCAGATGACCCAATCGAATAATCGCCCCACCAGCCCACCCACCCGTTCCCAGAAAACCCGGCTGCGCCGGCGGCGGTTAGCGGCGGCGGTCTATTACGTAGTCGGCCAATTCTAGCAGGGAGCGTTTGGGGTCGCAGTCGGGGAGAAGTTGGAGGGCCTGGCGGGCCTTGTCCAAGTAGTCTTGGACCACCTGTTCGCAGTCCTGGAGGATGATTGAGTTGTTGATTACCTCCACCACCTTCTCCAGCTTGCTGTCGTTTGAGGGGTCCTGGAACAGTGTCGGCACCAAGTTGTCCTCGGGGTAACGCTCCATCAACATGATCGTGGGCAGGGTCAACACCCCGTTCAGCAGGTCGCTGCCCACCGGCTTGCCCAGGTTGGAGGCGTCCCCTTGAAAGTCCAGCAGGTCGTCGCCCACTTGGAAGGCCATGCCTATGTTGTACCCGTAGTCCCGCAGGGCCTGCACCTCATGTTCCGGCGCGTCGCCCAATACGGCGCCCGATTCGCTGGCGGTACAGAACAGTGACGCGGTCTTACGGTAAATGCGGTCATTGTAGAGGTCCCTGGCCTGGGCGGCGTCGAACGCGGTGAAATACTCCATCAATTGGCCGCTGGCCAGTTCCATGATGGTCTCGGAGAACCGGCGGATCACCCGGATGTTCTGGGTGTCGCAGACAAAGGTGGCCGAGGTGGCGAAGACGTAGTCGCCGAAGAGCACCGCCACGTGCGGGCTCCAAGTGCTGCTCACCGTGGCCCGGCCCCGGCGCACGGGCGAGTTGTCCACCGTGTCGTCGTGAATCAGGGTGGCCAGATGTAGCAGTTCCACGGCGCTGGCCATGAGGATGGGCCGGGCCGGGTCGTGGGGATGGAACTGAGCGGCCAGCAGGGTGACGGCCGGGCGCACCCGTTTGCCGCCGGCGTCGGTCACGTACTGGAGCAGGGGCTGGACGGGGGCGGTCTCGGTATCCGCCAGGCTGCGGAGCTTATCTTCAACCCGCGCCAGTCCCTCTTGGACCGGGGCGTAGATGGAGGCGGTGCGCTGGTCGAGGCCATGGAGCATTCTATTCGCCGGAGGCCCTGTTACCCAGTTTCTGGACCTCTTCCTCGATGATTTCCGGGGCCAACTTAGTATACAGCGGCGAGGGCTCCCGCAGGGTGGCGCCGGCCTTGATTCCGTGCACGATGGAATCGAAGTCCCACTCGCCCTCTGCAACGGGGCCGTCAAAGCCCAGGAACTCGTGGACCTTCTGAGAACTGAAGGGCATGAAGGGGTAGAGGATGATCTTGAGGCAGTTGATGGCCTGCATGGCCACGGTCAAGCTGGCCCCAGCCAGGTCCCGGTCTTCCTTGATGGTCTTCCACGGGGCCTTGGCGTCCAGGTAGCGGTTGGCCTCTTGAGCCAGGCTGAAGGCCTGGGTGATGGCGGCCTTGAACCGGCAGTTGTAGATGCTCTGGTCCACCGAGTCCATGGTCTCGCGGGCGGTGCGCAGCAAGCCCTCGTCCCCCTCGTCCAAAGACTTGACGCCGGGGACTTTCCCATCAAAGTTCCGGTACGTGAACGAGAGCACGCGGTTGACCAGGTTCCCGTAGGTCGCCACCAGTTCCTCGTTGTTGCGGCGCACGAACTCGGACCAAGAGAAATCGGAGTCCCCCGACTCGGGCATATTTATCGAAAGCAGATAGCGTAGGGGGTCGGGGTCGTACTTTTCCAGATAGTCCGGCAACCAGACGGCCCAGTTCTGGCTGGTGGAGAATTTCTGGTTTTCCAGGCTCAGGAACTCGTTGGCGGGGACGTCATAGGGCAGGTTCAGGCCGTTGCCGTAGCCCAAGAGTATGGCCGGCCAGATAATGCTGTGGAAGGGGATGTTGTCCTTGCCGATGAAGTAGTAACTCTTGGCGTTGGGGTCCTTCCAGAAGTTCTCCCATTCACCGGGCCGGCCGTTGTTCTCGGCCCATTCCACGGCCGCCGACAGGTATCCGATGACCGCCTCGAACCAAACGTAGATTCGCTTGGAATCGTAGCCCTCAACTGGCAGCGGGACTCCCCAGGTTAGGTCCCGGGAGATGGCGCGGTCTTTCAGGCCGTCCTGCAGAAAGCGGCGGGTGAAATTCAGGACGTTGGGCCGCCAGTGACTCTGCTTCTCGACCCATTCCAAGAGGGGTTCCTGGAAGGCCGACAGCTTGAGGAAGAAGTGCTCCGACTCCCGAAACTCGGGGGTGGTGCCGCAGATGGAGCAGTGTGGTTCCAATAGGTCTTGGGGGTCCAGGGTGCGGCCGCAGGAGTCGCACTGGTCGCCCCTGGCGCGGGGGTTCTGGCAGTGTGGGCAGGTACCTTCCACGTACCGGTCGGGCAGGTAGCGGTCGCACTGGGGACAGTAGGCCAACAGCATGTTGCCGGTGTAGATGTAGCCCTTCTCCTGAAGGGTCTTGAATATGTCATGGACCACCTTTCCGTGGTTCTCGGTGTGGGTGGTGGTGAACAGGTCGAAGGTGATGCCCAACTGTTCCCAGGACTCCAAGAACATGGCGTGGTACCGCTCGACCACTTTCTGGGGGCTGATGCCTTCTTGGTCGGCCCTAATCGTGATTGGCGTGCCGTGAGTGTCGCTGCCCGACACCATCAGGACGTCGTTGCCCTTCATGCGGTGGTAGCGAGCGAAGATGTCGGCGCTCAGGTAGCAGCCGGCGATATGACCCAAGTGAAGTGGACCGTTGGCGTAGGGCCAAGCCACGGCAACCAGAATGCGTTCAGGGATGCGTTCAGGCAAGGAGAAAAGTCCCGTTACGATTTACGGATTTGGTGGGGATATTCTATCATTGGGTGAGGCGTAACACCAAAGCAAAGGAACGAATTCATAACTTAGCGGGCCTTCCGTGCCAATTCTTTAGATGAACCCATTTCCAAGGAATCGACCAAGAGCACTTAGCCCAACCTCAGGCGGACATCCGGGAGGTATTAATTTGAGCGATCCGTACTTTACGACATAGTTGACCTGGAACCCGACTAGGACTTCGGGTGACATCCGCTGGAAGAATCTAGATACCGAATGAGGTAACCTGAGGAAACAGCACAAAGATGATGTGCCATGAGCTTGAGAAAATCCTTGCAGCGACCAATCCACAATTCCTAGTATTGACTCAATCGTCGAAGGGCACTCGAATCGGAGAAGTTCCAGCCTCTGTCAAGGCACCCCCGAGAAAAGGGATTTGGTACTTACAGAATCATCAACCTAAAAATTATTTTCCATGGGCGAAATCGCTAAAGCCTCGAACGCGCCCTCGAAAGACAGCGAATGGGATGATATGCTAGTATCCGGATGTGATTATTGCGTTATTTCCCCACGTTGTTGGATGCATAGTTAGTCCTTCTTCATGACACCTGGCTCCATCCTAAATCAGATCGGACCCTCTTAATCCTAGTGCGGCGGAGGTTCATTGACATGTCTTCCGCGACCCCCACCGAGTGTGAACTACAACCATGGTATCGCCGCCTTTTTCTTTCGTCATATAGGGTCTCCGAGGCAGCTGTCTACACAGGCGCGGCTGCCAATACCATCGCGAATTGGCATTATCGAGGAAGGCCTGTGCTGCCGGGTCGCGAACGTGGGAAACCTCTGAATTACCTTGAGTTGGTGGAAGTAGCCTTCGTCGCCTTCTTTCGATCTACTGGTTTCTCGATGCGTCGTATTAGGTCAGCGCGAGACTATGTCTCTAAGGCTTTCGCAGTCGAATTTCCTCTTGCTGAATACCAATTTAAGACAGAGGGCATGTACATCCTGATGGATTACAATCAATTCGACCCTGACCCCAATGTCGACCAAATCATTGTCGCTGATAAATCGGGGCAATTAGCCTGGACTAGCTTACTCGGAGACAAGTTCGCGGAATTTGATTATGAGTTTGAGTTAGCGATGCGTTGGTACCCGGCGGGGCGAGACAGCCTCGTCGTTGTTGATCCGCGGGTTTCATTTGGAGCGCCGGTAGTCCACGGATTACCGACATGGGTAGTGAAAGGCCGGTGGAACGCCGGCGAGTCGGTCGAAGAAATATCTGAAGACTTCACCATTCCGGAGGAAGCCGTTAAGGATGCATTAGCCTTTGAGCGAATAGATATCGCGGCATAATTGGAGCCCAATCGTAGTGACATTATTCTGGGATAAAAATTGCCCGAAGACTATCCCGGAAGCTTTAAAAATCCTTAACTTGCCAATTGGTATTGAGTATTACCTAGAGCATTTTCCGTTGAGTGATTCACAACCCGAAGGCGGCGATGACAAATGGATGGAGCAAATCGCGGCTTGGGGCTGGACCAACGTAATTAGCCAGGATTACAATTTTCACACCAAAGAGAATGAGCGGTTCGCTCTCCGACAATATAATTTCGGTTGTTTCTATCTTTGGGGGGCTTCGGCACCAAAATGGGAAATATTACGATGCTTTGCCCGTGGATATGATCGCATTATTGAAGCGTCGACTTCTCACCCTAGACCATTCATTTTCCGAGTAACACTGAGGTGGACCCGGAAATTCGGACAGGTGGTTAAGTGAGAGTTCTGCTCCTAAAATAGCCACAGCTGTTGCTGTGAGGGAGGAGTGGGACATGTCAAAAGAGCGGAGGAAGCACAGCCCAACATTCAAGGCCAAGGTGGCCCTGGAAGCGGTGAAGGGTGAAGAGACGGTGGCCCAACTGGCCGCCCGCTACGAGGTCCATCCCGGGCAGATCCAGGCCTGGAAGAAGTCCTTGTTGGAAGGAGCGGTCGGCGTCTTTGGTGGGAACCAAGACAAACGCCAGAAGAGCGATGCGGTCCTTGTTGCCCGGCTCTATCAGCAGATCGGCCAACTGAAGGTTGAGCGGGATTTCTTGGCGGAGAGGCTCGGTCCATGAGCCGGGAGCGGCGGCGGGAGATGGTGGACCGGCGGCACCCAGCCTTGTCCACAGTGAGACAGTGCGCCTTACTGAGCATCAGCAGGTCCAGCCTAAACTACCGGCGCAAGGGGACTTGCTCGGAGAACCTGACCGTGATGAAGGCGATGGACCACCAGTACCTAAGTACCCCCTTCTACGGGTCGCGGCGCATGAGGGTCTGGCTGGGCACTCAAGGTCACAGGGTGAACCGGAAGCGGGTCCAGCGTCTGATGCGGACCATGGGACTACGTGCCATCTACCGGTGGCCCCGGACCAGCAAGCCGGGGCCAGGGCACAAGGTGTATCCCTACCTCCTGAGCGGCATGGAGATCACCAGACCAAATCAGGTGTGGGCCGCCGACATCACCTACATCCCCATGGCCAAGGGTTTCTTATACCTGGTGGCCATCATGGATTGGTACACGCGGTACGTGGTGGCCTGGCGTCTTTCCAACACCTTGGATGCTGATTTCTGTGTCGAGACATTGGAGGAAGCGCTTGGCAAGGGGAAGCCAGAGGTCTTCAACACCGACCAGGGCAGCCAGTTCACCGGCGAAGCCTTCACCGGTCTCCTAGAGCAGCACGGAGTGAGAATCAGCATGGACGGGAAGGGACGCTACACCGACAACATCTTGTTGGAGCGGCTGTGGCGCACGGTTAAGTACGAGGAGGTCTACCTGAAAGCCTACTCCAACGGGCGAGAAGCCAAGGCCGGGCTTGACGCATACTTCAGCTTCTACAACAACCAAAGACCCCACCAGGCCTTGGGCTACCGGACACCGGCTGAGGTGTTCAAAGGAGACTTGGCGCCATCAGATGAACGGTCAATCAATGGGAAACGGGCACCGAACGGAGCGTTCTCAGACCTTGGAAAGACGGCGGAACTCCCACTTAGTTTTGCACCAAACCTGTCCAACTAATTGGGTCCACCTCACACGTCAGGCCCTCTTGACTCCCGTTACCATCAGTTGATTTGAATGAACGTGTCTACCATCAAGTGCGTTTGACAACCCCCAGCCCTGCTGATACCATTCTCGAGTTACATAGTTACGAATTCCGCTGGGAACGGGAGTAGTAGGGGTACCCTGCCTGAGAGAGCCGGTGGTTGGTGTGAATCCGGTGGCAGAAGGACCCCGAACTCGCCCGGGAGCGGCCCGCCTGAAACAGCAGTAGGGCGCGGCGGTTGACACCGATATAAAGTCTTCGAGTGGCCAGGCGGCAATCCCGATTCATCGGGACGCAGGGCCTGAAGAAGGGTGGTACCACGGGAACCACAAGCCCGTCCCTTCAGTGGGATGGGTTTTTTATTGGAAATTTTTAGTCCTTCGACAGGCTCAGGACGAGCGGGTTCTCCTGGATTTAGGACTGTCAGACAACCGGAACAAACGGGTGATTGGAACCGAAAGATGGAACTGACCGGCGCGGAAATAGTTTGCGAAAGTCTGCTCAAAGAGGGAGCTGACGTGGTCTTTGGACTACCCGGCGGAGCGGTGCTTCCTTTGTATGGGGCACTTTCCAGCTACCCGGCCATCCGCCACATCCTGGTGCGCCACGAGCAGGCCGCCGCCATGGCCGCCGACGGCTACGCCCGGGCCACGGGCAAGGTCGGCGTCTGCATCGCCACGTCCGGCCCCGGCGCCACCAACATGGTTACAGGCATCGCCGCCGCCCAGATGGATTCGGTTGCCATGGTGGCCATCACCGGACAGGTCCCCAGGCCCGCCATCGGCAGCGATGCTTTCCAAGAGACCGACGTCACCGGCGTCACGCTGCCCATTACCAAGCACAACATGCTGGTCATGGACGTGAAAGACGTGGCCCAATCCATCCACGACGCCTTCCACATCGCCCGCACCGGACGCCCCGGGCCGGTCTTGGTGGACATCCCCAGGGACGTTCTCTTGGGCGAGAAGACGGAGTTTGTCTGGCCCGATACGACCAAGCTGCCCGGATACCGGATCCCCGGCGAGGCGCCCAAAGCCCAAGTGGCCGCCGCCGCCGAGCTAATCAACAAGGCCCAACGGCCCCTGATTATGTCGGGACACGGCGTGCTCATCTCCCAGGCCTACGGTCTGATGACCGAGCTGGCGCAGAAGGCCCAGATACCGGTGATAACCACTCTATTGGGCATCAGCGCCATACCATCGGCCCACCCACTGAACCTGGGCATGTCGGGCATGCACGGCATGGCCTACAACAACCTGGCCATCGACGAGGCCGACTTGATTATCGGCCTGGGCATGCGGTTCGACGACCGGGTGACCGGCCGGATATCGGCCTTCGCCCCCAACGCCAAGATAATCCACGTCGACATCGACGCATCGGAAGTGGACAAGAACGTCAAAAGCACCGTCGGAATGGTCGGCGACCTGAAAGCTGTATTGGGACAGTTGCTGCCCAAGGTTGAAGTCAATGTCCACATCGACTGGCTGCGGCACATCGAGGAACTGAAGGCCCAGCACCCGTCGCACCTCGTCCGGGAGTCCGACGAACTTCTGCCCCAGTACGTGCTCCAACGGTTGACCGAAGTCACCCAAGGCCGGGGCATCGTGGTCACCGGCGTGGGTATGCACCAGATGTGGGCCGCGCAGCACTGCCGGTTCACCGAGCCCAACACCTTCATCACCTCGGGCGGGTTGGGCACCATGGGATTCGAGGTCCCCGCCGCCTTGGGCGCTCAGGTGGGACGGCCCGATGTCACCGTCTGGTCGGTGGCCGGCGACGGCGGCTTCCAGATGACCATGTGCGACATCGCCACCGCTGTGGAGAGCCACGCCGACGTAAAATTCGCCATCTTGAACAACAACTCCCTGGGCTTGGTCCATCAGTTGCAGGAACTCTTCTTCCAAAAGGACTACGTGGCCAGTGAGTATTCGGCCAACCCCGACTTCGTGAAGATTGCCGAGGCCTACGGCATCCGGGGCATCCGGGTCACCCGAAAGGACCAAGTGGTGGACGCCGTGCAACAGGCCATGGAAACCGCAGGACCCGTAATTGTCGACTTCGTGGTGAAAGAAGACGAGGGTCTCTTCCCCTTTATCCCATCCGGTCAATCGGTCAAAGAGATGCTGGAAGAACCGGCTCCACCCGCGTCCCCAGCTTCAAAAGAGATTACTTAAGATGGTCCAGGCCAATCACACCGAACAGCACACGCTGATAGCCCTGGTGGAAGACAAGCCGGGCGTCCTGACCAAGGTGGCCAGCATGTTCCGCCGCCGGGGGTTCAACATCGCCAGCCTGGCCGTGGGCAACAGCGAGCAACCGGGCCTGTCCCGTATGACCTTTGTGGTGAACGGCGATGACTACACCGTGGGCCAAGTGGTCAAGCAGATGGACAAACTCATCGACGTGATCGAGGTCTCGGACATCACCAGCGAGTCCATCGTCACCCGGGAGCTGGCCCTGATCAAGGTCAAGACCACGCCGATGACCCGAGGCGAGATTATCCAGATTGTCAACCTCTTCCGGGCCAACATCATCGATGTCGGCAGCGAGTCGATGGTCATCGAGATCACCGGAGAAGAGGACAAGATAAATGCCCTGCACAACCTGCTGGCGCCCTTCGGCATCATGGAGATGCTGCGGACCGGGTTGGTGGCCATGGTGCGGGGCCAAACCAACGGGCTGGCCAACGGACACGCAGATCAGGTGAACGGAAACGGCCACTCCTAAAGACCGGTCCAAGATAAGTCGCGCAGCTTAAAACGAATTGTTGGGAAGGACGAGATTAAGATGGTAGACGTCTATTACGACAAGGATGCAGACCTGGCCCGCCTGGAGGGCAAGACCATTGGCATAATCGGCTACGGCAGCCAGGGTCACGCCCACGCCCTCAACCTGAAGGACAACGGGCAGAAGGTGGTGGTGGGCCTCTACCCGGAGAGCAAGAGCCGGGCCGTAGCCGAAGCCGCCGGTCTAGAAGTGGCCGACGTTCCCGAGGTGGCCAAAGAGGCCGACGTGCTGATGATGCTCATACCCGACCACATCCAGGGCCGCATCTACCGGGAGCAGATCGAGCCCAACCTGAGACCGGGCAGCGCCTTCATGGTGGCCCACGGCTTCAGCATCCACTACCGGGAAATCGTTCCGCCGGACACGATGGACGTCATGATGGTGGCCCCCAAAGCCCCCGGCCACCGGATGCGCGAACTGTTCACTGAAGGTATCGGAGTTCCCAGCCTGCTGGCGGTGCACCAAGACGCCTCCGGTCACGCCAAGGACATCGGCCTAGCCTACGCCAAGGGTGTCGGCAGCACCGGCGCGGGCGTCCTCATGACCACCATCAAGGACGAGACCGAAAGCGACCTGTTCGGCGAGCAGACCATCCTCTGCGGCGGCGTGACCTCTTTGGTCAAGGCCGCCTTCGACACCCTGGTGGAGGGCGGGTATCCCCCGGAGATAGCCTTCTTCGAATGCCTGCATGAGCTGAAAATGATTGTCGACTTGATGTACCAGGGCGGGTTCAACTACATGCGTTACTCGGTCAGCGACACCGCCGAGTACGGCGACCTGACGCGCGGCCCGCGGATCATAGACGAGCACGTTAAAGACAACATGCGGGCCGTCCTGAAAGAGATTCAAGACGGCTCCTTCGCCCGCGAGTGGATCGCCGAGAACGACGAAGGCCGCAAGCGGTTCACGCCGCTGCGGGAAGCGGCCCAGCACAGCCAGATCGAGGATATCGGCAAGGAACTGCGGTCCATGATGCCCTGGATGGACCCCAAATAACCGGTTCACCGGTCTTTGAAAAGAACGGAGTTAATGCCTGGACGGCCGCCAAAGAAGAATTCACGGTTTTCAGATAATTCGGTAACGTAGAAAACTGGGAGCAATATCATGAGAGACCCAAGAAAGTCACGGGAGGCGTTGAGTGTAGTCCACCATCGCCCGCTGGTCCTGGCAGGGCTGGCGGCGGTGGACTACGTGGCCCTGCGGCCCCTTTCTGAGCGCTGCGGCTAGCGGCAACGGCCCGTCCAAATTCATAACATCAGAAAGGTATTAGGTAACAGAAATGGCTATTGAAAGAGTATTGCTCTTGGACACCACCCTCCGCGACGGAGAGCAGTCGGCTGGCATCGGCATGACCGGCGAAGAGAAGATGGAGATCGCCCGCCAACTACAGCGGATGCAGGTCGACATCATCGAAGCTGGTTTCGCCGCCAGCTCCCCCGGCGACTTCGAGGCGGTTTCCAACATCGCCAAAGAGGTCAAGGGCCCCATCATCGCATCCCTGGCCCGGGCCGTGGCCAATGATGTGGACCAGGCCTGGCGGTCCGTGGAACACTCCGAGCGGCCCCGCATCCACGTGTTCCTCTCCTCCTCGGAGATCCACCAGATGCACCAACTGCGCAAGAACCGGGAAGAGGTCATGGAGATGGCCGTCACGATGGTAGAGCGGGCCAAGGGCTACTGTGACGACGTTGAGTTCTCCCCCATGGACGCCACCCGGACCAACCCCGAGTACCTGTTCCAGATGCTGGCCGAGGTGATCAGGGCCGGGGCCACCACCATAAACATCGCCGATACCGTGGGCTACGCCATCCCGTCGTCCGCCGGTTTCGGCCAACTGCTCAAAGATGTCCAGGCCAATGTTCCGGGCATCGAAAACGTGGTGCTCAGCGTCCACTGCCACAACGACCTGGGACTGGCCGTCGCCAACAGCCTAACTGCTGTCGAGTTCGGCGCACGCCAGGTAGAAGGCTGCATCAACGGCATCGGCGAGCGGGCTGGCAACGCTTCACTGGAAGAGATAATCATGGGGCTGGACACCCGGAAGGACCACTTCGGGGTTGAGATCGCCGCCGATACCACCCAGATCTACGCGGCCAGCCGCTTGGTCAGCCGCATCACCGGCATGGCCGTTCAGTCCAACAAAGCCATCGTCGGCGAGAATGCCTTCAGGCACGCTTCCGGCATCCACCAAGACGGCGTGTTGAAGGACCGCTCCACCTATGAAGTGATGCAACCGGAGCGGGTGGGCGTCCCCGGCAATAGCCTGGTACTGGGCAAACTCAGCGGCCGCGCGGGCCTCCAGTCCCGGTTGGAAGACCTGGGCTACGTCCTCTCCCGGGAAGACATGGCCCGGATATTCGAGTCCTTCAAAGAGCTGGCCGACAAGAAACGGGAGGTCACCGACCGCGACTTGGAGATCCTCATGGACGAGGAGAAGCGGACGTCAACTGAGCCGATTAGCTACACCCTGGACCATGTACAGTTCACCGGCGGCGACCAGGGTATCCCCACCGCCACCGTCAAGCTCATCGGCCCCGATGGAGAAGCCATCGTCGACGCCTGCACGGGCAACGGCCCGGTGGACGCAGTCTGCAACGCCATCGACCGGGCCATCGGCAATGAGTCCAAGTTGGTGGACTTCAACGTCCAGGCGGTGACCGAGGGTATCGACTCCCAGGGCACGGTCACCATGCGCATCGAGAAGGACGGCCGCACCTACACCGGCCGCGGCGCCGACACCGACATCATCGTCGCCAGTGCCAAGGCCTACCTGAGCGCGGTCAACCGCCAACTGGCCTCCGACGAGGAGTCCAACGTCCCCGCCCTGGGCAGCACCCCCGACTAGGCCGGGGGCCTTGCCAGCGTCTCAAAAACGTAGGGGCACGGCAATGCCGTGCCCCTACGTTTTTGCTTCTCTCTGCTAGTAACCCCAGATGGTTGCCCGCTACAAGCCTCGTCAATGTAGGGGCGTCCCGATGCATCGGGACGCCCGGCCGCACATCGACCACTATTCTTTGACCGAATCCACAACGGAATCCGCACGCCTCAATCCGCTCATCCTGACCTCCGGTCGGACGTCCCCATCAGCGGGCACGCGAATACGCCGGAAGCCGGCCGTCTAATTTCTCACCGGTATGGTGACTGTCGGCGTAAACAACTTCTTCACCGAATGGAACATCCACCAACGAGATTCTGGGCTCCCGGTACAAGAAAACAACGGCATGAGACGCGTGTGAAAACTGTAATAGCATTTACGTTGGACCCCGGTGGGCCGCAACAGAATTTGCCTCATTTTCTGCCTTGATTCGCCGGACCTAGCCAACGGCATTGTCAATCGTCCAAGCCTGATTGGCCATTCAAACCGTGTAACCGGCGACGGCAGCCCAGTTGCATGAGGTGGACCCGGAAATTCGGACAGGTGGTTAAGTGAGAGTTCTGCTCCTAAAATAGCCACAGCTGTTGCTGTGAGGGAGGAGTGGGACATGTCAAAAGAGCGGAGGAAGCACAGCCCAACATTCAAGGCCAAGGTGGCCCTGGAAGCGGTGAAGGGTGAAGAGACGGTGGCCCAACTGGCCGCCCCCTACGAGGTCCATCCCGGGCAGATCCAGGCCTGGAAGAAGTCCTTGTTGGAAGGAGCGGTCGGCGTCTTTGGTGGGAACCAAGACAAACGCCAGAAGAGCGATGCGGTCCTTGTTGCCCGGCTCTATCAGCAGATCGGCCAACTGAAGGTTGAGCGGGATTTCTTGGCGGAGAGGCTCGGTCCATGAGCCGGGAGCGGCGGCGGGAGATGGTGGACCGGCGGCACCCAGCCTTGTCCACAGTGAGACAGTGCGCCTTACTGAGCATCAGCAGGTCCAGCCTAAACTACCGGCGCAAGGGGACTTGCTTGGAGAACCTGACCGTGATGAAGGCGATGGACCACCAGTACCTAAGTACCCCCTTCTACGGGTCGCGGCGCATGAGGGTCTGGCTGGGCACTCAAGGTCACAGGGTGAACCGGAAGCGGGTCCAGCGTCTGATGCGGACCATGGGACTACGTGCCATCTACCGGTGGCCCCGGACCAGCAAGCCGGGGCCAGGGCACAAGGTGTATCCCTACCTCCTGAGCGGCATGGAGATCACCAGACCAAATCAGGTGTGGGCCGCCGACATCACCTACATCTGATCAACGTCAACTATTCTTGCCGCCCCTGTTGCCTCACCGGAGAATGTTACCGAACTCTTCGCGGCTTCTAATTGACGCCCACAGGCCCGATGTCAATCGGTCGCTCCTCACTATTGGCCCCACTGCTTTCGGCTGAAGCATACACCAGTTGTTTGGCCATCACACCGCGCCACTGGCTGACTCTGCGCTGCAACGTCCGAAGCTGACGCCTACTGTAACGCTCAGGGTAGTGCCATATCAGCCGGTCCATCAGCTCCGCCGCAGGGGCGTCCGGCTGTTGCTGCAGCCAGCTCAGGACCTCGCACCACACCCCTTCGAACGGGTCCGGTCGTGTTCGCCACCCGCGAGCAGCCTGCGCTCTCCGTGCGTGCGTCGGTCGAACCTCCCCCTGTCTCCACAGATCAGGCAGCTGCGACAGGAAGCTATCCAGGCTCTCCCCATCGGGTGTGCTTCCTGACTCTAGAGAGCCGACTGCTGCCAGCGCGGACTGGGATGCACGTATGGTGTGCAGCAACGACACCGGATCCAACTCGGATCGGCTCTTGCGCAGCCCGAGCTTCGTCTCCTCGCTCACGTCGTCACGATCGAGCAGACGGTCGCAGGGTGTGGCCGGCTTGCTGTAGCGTTTGGTCACGCTGCCTCCATTTCGGCTCTTTGTCAGCAGCTGGAAGGACGGTTGGAAGTAGTTCACGTACAGACGCACAGCACCGTAGAGGTGGGCCATCGTCTGGCCGGCGACCGCTCCCGAGTGGCGCTCGTGTCCAACGAAGCGCCGGATCACCGAGCCGTTCTTCTGCTCTATCCACGCCTGGTCGTTCTTGCGGTACGCCCGAGACCGGGTGAACTCGATCTCATTCTCCTCACAGTACCCTACCAGGGTCTCGTTGATGAACACGCTGTCGTTGTCGGAGTCTATGCCGCGGACCGGGACAGGGAAGACATTGGAGATGGCTTCCAGCCCCTCGACGACCAGTGACTGCTCACGAGCCAGCAGTGGAACCGCCTCGGTCCATCCTGAGCAGACGTCGGTGGCCACCAGGCTGTGGATGAAGGCTCCGGACACGCCGCCGCCACCGTGGGCCACGAGGTCAATCTCGAGATAGCCCGGGCTCGGTTCGTTCCAGTCCATAAAGGTGCGGACTGGAACCCGGCTACCCATCTTCCTCCTCCGCTTGAGCCTCCTGCGACTACCGGCCTGCTCTCTCACCGGTCTGAGCAGCCGGTCCATGGTACTGGCGCTCGCCGAGAACAGCCGCTCTCGCACACCTGTGTCCAAGTCGAGATGACCGTGTCTCTCCAGGGACTCCACCATGCTGGGCAGTGCTGCCTTCAGCCTCTTGCCGCAGATCCTGTCCGAAGCCTCCCACACCACGATCAGCGCCTGTCTCACCGCCTCGTCGTAGATGCGACGGCCCCTGGGAATCTTACGTTCCACGGGTTCATCACTCTGACCCAGCAGCCTGACGGCGTGCTTCCTGTGGCAGCCTACCATGGCCACGAACTCGTTGAGCATCCTGGTCTTGTCTCTCTTCGACGCCTCCCTGTACCGGCCGCGGATCGCTTCGAGAACCTCCGTCCTCGTGGCTGTGCTGATCTCTGCGACCATATCCATGCCTCCATGATTTGGGTAACACAATCATGAGGCAACGACCTGATTTCGGTAACATCTGCGTGAGGCGATAGCTCCGCTTCGGTAACATATTCCTTGAGGCAACGCGACCGGCAAAAGTAATTGTCGCTGATCATACATCCCCATGGCCAAGGGTTTCTTATACCTGGTGGCCATCATGGATTGGTACACGCGGTACGTGGTGGCCTGGCGTCTTTCCAACACCTTGGATGCTGATTTCTGTGTCGAGACATTGGAGGAAGCGCTTGGCAAGGGGAAGCCAGAGGTCTTCAACACCGACCAGGGCAGCCAGTTCACCGGCGAAGCCTTCACCGGTCTCCTAGAGCAGCACGGAGTGAGAATCAGCATGGACGGGAAGGGACGCTACACCGACAACATCTTGTTGGAGCGGCTGTGGCGCACGGTTAAGTACGAGGAGGTCTACCTGAAAGCCTACTCCAACGGGCGAGAAGCCAAGGCCGGGCTTGACGCATACTTCAGATTCTACAACAACCAAAGACCCCACCAGGCCTTGGGCTACCGGACACCGGCTGAGGTGTTCAAAGGAGACTTGGCGCCATCAGATGAACGGTCAATCAATGGGAAACGGGCACCGAACGGAGCGTTCTCAGACCTTGGAAAGACGGCGGAACTCCCACTTAGTTTTGCACCAAACCTGTCCAACTAATTGGGTCCACCTCAGCAAATGCATATTTTGGCGTCAGATATTCGGCCGGATGAACAATGAAATGTAGGAAAAGGCTGGCAATTTAGCATTAACCAATATAATCATTTTGGTAATGAGTGTGATGTAATGAATATCGGGTCTCCGCCCTGGGGAACCGGGGAAATTTGGTGCTCTCGTCAGAACAGGTATGACGGCAGGGCAGGATTTCCCTACCCCAATAATCTGAATAGCGTGAATGTCCGGCGGGCATCCGCCGTATGAGCGGCGAGGAAGCAAAAAGCGGCGCATGTCAAAGTTGAAAATTTCACTTGGCGTCAAATTGGGCCTGGGACTGGGGCTGTTGCTTTCCTTGTTCGTTATTGCGCTGGCCCTGTCCATCTGGGAGTCCAAAGCCATTGACGATCACCTCCAAATGATGATGGATGTCCAAGACCCCAAACGTGTCGCCAGGTACGAGATGGAGGCCAATGCGGAAGGCATCGGTTTGGGAGTAATGGAGTTCTTGCGGACCAGTGATTCGGAGCTCCGTCCAATGGTAACCAAGAAGGAAGTTGACTTTGGATGGTTGGAGCTTCAGTACCAAGAACTTGCCAAGAACCCAGCGGAGCGTGATGCGTTGGACCAACTCGGCGTTGCGTTTCGAGAATACGCAGCCTTGGGCCAGCATTTGATGGACCTCGTCGAGGACCAAGATGATTTGTTGGAGACCATGGGAGAGAGCTTTCAACTGTTCACCGCATTTCTAAACAGCGAAAGGTCGGCGATTCTCCAATCCCAGGACCTCGCCGATGCGAGCACACAGACCAGATTGACCCAATTAGACGCGATTATAGCCGAATCGGCCATGATTACTCAAAACATCGCCGGTGGCGTGTCGTTGCCCAGGCACTCCCGCGTGAATTCTGTTCACGGCCTCGGTGAAGTATCAACCGGCCGGGTTGAAACTGCGGTTTACGAGTATCTCGGCATGGGGTTAACTGAACCAGATACGTATTCGATCTCTGACCTGCAATGGCGTATCGCGCGGTCGAATGACGTTAATGACCAAGTCCTTGCGCTAGAAGAAGAGATACACGCTGGTTCGGTGGCCTTTTTCGATCTGCGCGGCAATCTGGCAACCATAATGGTGGACCAGATCCGGGTCCTGGACAAACAAGGCTCTATGGTCGGGATGGCCGCCTTGGAAAGCGTCGCGTCCCGGACCGGTGACGCGATGCTGTTTCTGCTCTTGGTCGGCTTGCTCATCGTCGCCGCTGTGGCGGCCCTGATAGCAAAGAACGTAACCGGACCGGTGGGCAAACTAGTCACCGCCACACGAAGTGTCACGGCAGGAGACTTTTCGGCCAGGGTGGAGACAGCCTCCAGAGATGAAATGGGGTCATTGGGTAGGGCATTCAACCAAATGATGACCACAATCCAACGGTCGGAAAAAGCGTTGGTAGTGAGCGAAGGAGAGCAGCGGCGGTTGGCCAACGAGAACGCTGTGGACGCCGATCTAGGGCGGATCATCAGCTCCTCTCTGAACGTTGAGGAAGTGTACGAGTCCTTCGTCGAACAAGTCCGAGTCCTTTTGCCCTTCGACCAGCTCGTTATTCTCTCCTTTGACCCGGAAAACGATGCTTTGACCTTTAACCACATTTCCGGACTGGACATTCCCACCCGGGGACCAGGAGTTGTGATTCCCCTCTCAAAGAGCCGTTATGCCGACATGAACCACCGGCGGGAAGGCGTTATAGAGCCGTTTTCCGACAACCCCAAGATTTCTGAAGATTTGGACCCAGTAGTGTCGAAGGATCTGGCCGAATCCGGGATTCAAACGGTGATGGCTGTTCCCTTGATCTCGCGAGACCGGGTTATCGGCGCGTTGACCTTTTATTCCAAAGAAAGTGACGCCTACTCGGACGAAAACTTGAAAACAGCCCTTAAAGTAGCGGACCAGATCGCAGGCGCCATCAACAATGCCGCCACAGTTGCAGAGCTACTGGAGGTCCAGGCCGAACTGTTGCTGGCCCGGCACCGGTTGGAAGCGCGGGTCTGGGAACGCACCATGGAACTGGAATTCGCGAGGGACGTGGCCATCGGCGCATCCCAGGCCAAGAGCCAGTTCCTGGCCAACATGAGCCATGAACTCCGCACCCCCCTGAATGGTGTTATCGGCTACAGTGAGTTGCTGGAGATCATGGCCACAAAACATGGCGACGACCACTATCTCCCCGATCTGCAGAAAATCGGCAATTCAGGCAAGCATCTGTTGGAGCTGGTCAACGCGATTTTAGACCTGTCTAGAGTCGAATCAGGAAAGATTGACCTCTACCTCGAGGAGTTCAGCATTCCGGGTGTGGTCGAAGAGGCGCTACAAATCTGCCGGCCCTTGGCGCTCGAGCGCGACAATCGCTTGGAGGTAACGTGTCCCGAGGATATCGGCTTTATCAAAGCCGACGAAACCATGATCCGCCAGACTTTGTGCAACCTTCTAAGCAATGCAGCAAAATTTACTGAGCATGGCCTTATTTCACTGACGGTGATCCGGTACTTCAATGACGGCACAGAATGGGTCAACTTTTCGGTGACCGACACGGGAATCGGCATAGCGCGAGATGTGTTAGACAAGTTATTTCAACCCTTCACCCAAGCCGACTCTTCCACCGTCCGCCAGTATGGCGGCAGCGGGCTTGGGTTGGCGATCAGCCAATGTTATTGCCAGCTCATGGGCGGCGGCATCTCCGTGGTGAGTGAGCCAGGTCAAGGCTCTACGTTCACGATCTCTCTTCCGACCAGTGTGGAGGAACCATCGAAACCGGTTGAGGCCGGATCCGGTTCTCGGTGGTCAAACGCGGCTTCCGTCACACCCAAGATCGATGCCCCGGTAGCTCTCAGAGACGTCAACCTTTGACCACTGCCAAATCAACTTGCGCCCTGTTAAGGGCGATGCTCAGACGAGACACCGAAGTTGCATGGGGCCGCTAAATATATCTGCCGAAGGTAAATTAAGGACAGACGACGGCCCGTTGCCCAGGGCCTTGCATGAAAACCCGATTCACCCAGAAACATGGTTTTATGAGGAGGAATATGGTCAAGATACTTCTGGTTGAAGACAACGAAATGAACATTGACATCGTGAAGCGACGACTGGAGATGGAGGGATTCAAGGTTGTCGTTGCCGAGGATGGCGAGGCGGCTATAGAGAAGGCCAAAACCGAAGCTCCCGACCTGATTTTAATGGACATGGGCTTGCCCAAAATCGACGGGTGGGAAGCTGCCGGGCACATAAAGGGAGTAGATGAAACTTGCCATATACCAATAATCGCCCTAACCGCCCACGCAATGTCCGGAGACCGGGAAAGATGCATGAGTATTGGATGCGATGAGTACAACACCAAGCCAATCGATTTTTTTCGGCTATTTACCAAGATTCAAAACGTTTTGGATGAGTACTCAGCCAAATGAGCACAGACCCTGAATCATTCTCTGCGCCAAAGCCCGACCTAAAACACGAGCTCCGTACCTACATCACCGCCATCATGGGATACATCGAATTGTTCCGGGAGACGTTCGAACGTCAGGCAAAAAAAAAATGGGAAAACGGGCGAGTTCCCTCCCGACTTGGAGCAGATTTGGATGGCGGCCAACCTCTTGGCGGCTCTAGTGGAAGACTCCGAACCAGTCTCGGGAAAAGGGTACGGGAATGAAGCTGGCTCAGGAACGGAATTAAACCTAAAATCCCCCAGCGAGGCGGGACAAAGGCTAAGGAATTTTGTATTTAGGCCCTGACCGGCTACCAAGAGTCCGGCCGAGGAGTTGGCGCGCCGGGGTAGGGGCCGGCTCGATCTCCCGGCGGGCTAGACCAGCTTCATTTGGAAGCCGTTGTCTTGTTTCTTACCCCGGGCGTTCAGGTGCACCGCCGGGTAACCAAGTTCCCGGAGGCGTGCTGCCAGTTCCGGGAACCCGTTGACGGTGTAGACCTGCTTGGGCGAGACAGCCTGGACATATGCCACCAGTTCGTTGAAGTCGGGGTGATCGCTATAGGGCAGGCTGGCGTCTGCTCCCCGGCCCCAGGGCATATCCCCCGAGGCCGCCCAGCCGGTCAGCTCCAACGTCCGTTTCCCCTTGAAGCCCTTTAGGGCCTCTCGACGTTTCCCTGGGGGGAACAGCAAGACCCAACCTTCGGGCCAGTCGCCTTCGAACCTGTTGACCTGTCCTGGAAATTCCACCCCGGCTTCCAGGTACACCTGCGTGCCCAGGTAGATGCTCTCCTCGACCATGACGTCGAATCCCTCGCCCAGCAGGTGGTGGAGCATCTCTTGGGATTTGCCCAATCGCCATCCTTGTACCACCGGCCGTTCGCCGCGGGACAGCCACATCCTCAGGGTCCGGTAGGCGGTATCCAGCACCTGCTCTTGAGGTGGGAACACGTACTCGGGCCGGCCATAGGTGGCCTCCATTACCAGGGTGTCGCAGGACACCGCTTCCAAGGGCTCGTTGGTGGGGCTGTGACGGCTCTTTATATCGCCGGTGTAGAGCAGCCGTTCCCCGGTCTCCTTGGACTCAATCAGCGCCTGGGCGGAACCGAGGCAATGGCCGGCGGGATAGAGGGTCATGGTGTAGGCCGGGGCGTCAAATGGCTGGTGGTAAGGAAGGAGTACGGGGTCAGAATCGCTGAGGTAGGCACCCAATAGCTTGGCGGTGTTGGGAGTGAGAACGGGCCGGTCATGGCGTCCGGTGTGGTCGGAGTGGGCGTGGGAGATGAGGCTGAACTCCCGCCTTCTGGTGGAGTCTAACCAGAGGTCCAGTTCGGGCAGGTAAACCCCACTCTTGAACACCGCCTGCACTTACACATCCCCTTATTTCAAATCACGCCAGAGGCGACGCGGCCAAGTATATCATGCAGCTTGGGCACCTTGGGCCACCATTGGAGCGGTGAATCGGTTGGGTAGGTGCCTCCCGCCGGATTGTGGGGTATAATCGGCTGGGCGCGCCCAGATCTGGTTCACAAAGGAGAGAGTATGCCGGCAGAAGTTGGCGATGTAGCCCCCGATTTCAAGCTTCCTTCCCCTGACGGGGACGTTTCCCTTGGCGACTACAAGGGCGACAAGATAATCGTTCTTTCCTTCCATGTGTTTGATTTCACCGCTGGTTGAACGACTCAAGCAACCTCGTTCCGTCAAGAGTACAAGCGGTTCGAGGAAAACAATGCCCAGGTACTGGGCATAAGCTGTGACACCGTTCCCGCCCACCGTGCTTGGACCGCGGCGTTGGGTGGTTTGCCCTACCCCGAGTTGTCCGACTTTCACCCCAAGGGTGACACCACCAAAGCGTACGGACTGTGGAATGAAGAGCGCGGGGCCAGCAACCGGGCCGTGATTATCATCGACAAAGAGGGTGTAGTCCGATTCCGGGAGACCTATCAGCCGGGCGTTCTACCCGACCCGAGCACCATCTTCGACGTGATGCAGGGACTGAACAAGTAGAGGATTAACCCGGCCTGAGGACATCAAAAAGGCGCCCTAGAAAATGGGGCGTCTTTTTTATTTGCTATTTTTATGTCCGGTCATTCACGGGTCATGCGCCGGCTCATATTTCGACAAAGCAAGAGGGCGGCCTTCTTGAACTCTAGCTGTCGGGCGGCCAGTGAATCAACTGCTGGCGGTTATTCTTTGCACCAGGTAGCGCAAAGTGCCCTTTGGGACGTTGATGGTCACTTCTTCGCCAACCATCCGGTCCAGCAGGGCCTGGCCTACCGGCGAGGTCGTGGATATCTTGCCCTCTGAAACGTCAGCCTCGCGGACGTCGACCAGTGTATAAGCCACGGTCTTTCCTGAATGGGTGTCCTTAAGTGTTACCTTTGCGCCGACAGAGGAGCGGGCCACCTTGGATGACGCTCCCTCGGGGAGAATCTGGGCGTTGTTGATGCTGGCTTCAATCTCGCGGATGCGGAGTTCTATGATTCCCTGCTGGTCCTTGGCTGCATCCAGCGGGGCGTTCTCTCTGAAGTCTTTATCGGCCATGGCCAGTTTGATGTCTTCCAGGACCAGGGCCCGCTGACCCTTGAGGTCATCCAATTGACCGACCAGGCGGTCATATCCTTCTTGACTGAGTTGGGAGCCGCCGAAGGTTGCGCGGTTGGTGGGGCGGGATACAGTCTTGGTTGCGGGGGCGGTGCGGCGGGTACGGGGAACGCGGAGGTGGGATGCTAGTCCGTTATCAATCCATCCCTGATCTTTCCAATAGGTGAGAAATACCTTGACGGGGCTCAGCCGGTGCAAGGACTCTGACCCACCGAGGCCGATCTGTTGGGCATATTCAGCCACTTCCGAAGGGGAGAGGTCGGACACCCTTCGGTCCCGGCCGCACCAGGCCACGAAACGGCCCAGTTCTTGATGTCCTTGTTGGACTGTCTTAGCGGATTTCTTGTCCGCCACAAAATGGGTCAGAGCTTCCAATATTGATAGCCTTTGCTCGGTCGTCACTCAAGAACCTCCACTGTCAGTCATTCTTCAAATCTCGTAGTTGGGCGCCAGAATATTGTGGCTACACGCCGGAGAGTTTTGAGGGGGCGCCGGAAGGCTAGAATTGGACACTCTTGGCCCGGAAAGGTCAGTCGGAGGGGCCTCTGTGAGAGGGGAGAACACGCACAAATGATACCAGTTTTGGCCGGAAATGGCAATCCTAAAGATCCTGGGCGGCAGACGATGAGAGGCCCGGTTTCAGTAGTGGGAACCCATCCGAAGGATGGCATCGATCGACCTTGAACCCTATCAATCCGAAGGAGATATTCGCCCGTTCAAAGACCCAGCCACGACCGGCGGAACCGAAATAATGTCAATCGGAACCAATGAGTTGGCGATTCCATGGATTTGCCCCGTGGCGGGCATGGAAATCACCTCTAGAAATCTTTGACTTGGTCACAACGACGATGTAGCATAGCCACGGCAATACGCCATATGCCTGCAGGGTTACCCGTGCCCACCACATCAGCGGCAGCACAATTACAATCTGTCACCTGATACGGGACTAGAAAACATGAGTCCCAAAATTCAGCCGAGATTTGGCTCGTCCCTGTCGGGACCCGCCGCCGTACCGGCATTTGAAAAGGAACTGGACCTCCTGGTAGCTTTGGCCCACCAGGGTCACAAGCCCGGCGCACTTTGCAACAACCCCCCGGACGAATGGCTAATCAGCCAGATGCACGTTTTGCAGGACCTACCAGAAGACGAGCAACAACGCATTATGGGTGAAGCCAGCCTGATCGAGCAAGAGGCTGAAGAGGCCAACGCCGCCGGGAAAGCGGCCAGCAGGGCCTGGCCCGGGGTGGTCGTCCGCCTGGACACTGGCGGGTTGGCCTTTTTCAGTCAACTGGGCGTCGTCCGCAGGCCCGACCTGACCCAATACTTCGTCGACCGGTTCCCCAAGAACCGGGATGGTGTGGTTTTCAGCGAAGAGAAACAGACCTTGTTCACCGAGGTCTTCAGTCATATCAACGCTTTCATGGAAGAAAAACTGGCCTCAGGCGACACCATCATTCAGACTGACCGCCAGATTGGCGACGCTCCAGGACGGTCTTACCACGCACGCCAGATGCTCTTTGGAACCGAGTACTTGCAGGTCCCCATCATGTGGCGGCAACTGACCTTCGGCGTTGACGAAGAGACCAGCCGCCAGGTACCCGACATTCTTGAAGTGTCCGTTCCCCACTGGCTTGAGGACCTGGGAATGCCGGAAGAACTGAAGCAGCGGGTCCGGGATGCCGGGGTCACCCAATTGGTGTTCAAGGCCCCCACCAAGGGTCTGTCCATGCACCTGGGCTTCGATTACGTTGGCGAGCACAAGATGGGCCCGCTGTCCATCGCTATGTTCAAGGTCAAGCAGGTCGATGGACTGGCGGTCCAAGCGGCGCTGAGCATGGCCCGCGCCAAGACTCTGGATGGCCAGATGAGGAACACGGCGCTGATCACTGTGGGGCCGTCGCTCCACGGCAAAAGCACATTGACCATCATGCTGGAACTGGCCAACAGCGAACTGGCACAGCGGCTCAACCTGAAGGCAGACGCCGAAGAAGGCGTTTACCCCATGAACGATGATATTGTGCTGCTGCAACCTCTAAAGGAGCCGGTCAAGGTCACCAAAGACGGTAAGCAGTTCACCCTGTACTACGGCATAGACGGCACTGAGAACAATCTCTACGCCATGCCCTTTGGACTCAATAAAGAGGAAGACCCCATCACCTTCGATGCCATTCGCGGCACAGCCCAGGACCCCAACACCGAGGAATGCCTGGAGAACGTGCCGGTCAACCTGGACTCATGGTCGCCCAATTTCCTATCCAACCCGGTGCGCAACATGCGGGTCACCCTTCCGCGCTCCAGGTTGGTATCCAGAAAGGGGGCCATGGACCTGCTCAAGAAGATTACCAACGGGCGTGAAACCGAGGCGGTCCACGTTCCCATCGAAGACACCGATCGGGTCTTTTGGCAGGCCGTGATGCGGCAGAATACTGTGGTGCCGCCGCTGCGGCGGTTGACCCCCGAACAATACATCCGGGTCCTGATGTACGGTGAAGCGGTTCAGATGGGCGCGGCCATTGGAGCCATCGGCCGTCCCTACGTCGAGTACTTCTCTGACCCGTTCATCATCGGGCTGGAGGACGAGAACGCCAATATCCTCTATAGGATAGTCAAAAAGATTGAGCAGGGCGGGCTTCGCCAGGAGTACTACGTCTTTAACACCGGTGGCGTGGGCGCCGACACCAATGACCAGGCCAGCGGCGCTCGCTATAAGAAGATTCCCCGGGAATTGACCCTGATGCTGCAGGAAGCTTTACTGCGGGATGCGGTGAAGTTCGAATACGAGGTCAGCCTGGGCTCAGACATCGCCGTCGCCATCGTGGACGAGTCGGGCAACAGCGTTGTCGATCTTCGCACCGGGTGGCTGCCCAAGAATATCTACGGCGAGGAAGACTACTCCCGCCGCATCACCGAGCTAAGCCGTCGCCGGTTCTACGGACAAAGTTCGGAAGACAAAGCGGGAATCCTCCGCTACACCAAGGTCATGAACAATCTCTACGACATATCTGACATCCCATTGCCCACCAACGAACGGGAGCTGACCTGGCTGCTGTCCTTCTTCTGGAACGTCGACCAAGCCTACGACACTGTGGCCGAACTGGACGCCCATCATGGCGAGGGCAGCGCGCCCGCCGCCGTCGTATCCCAAAAGCTGCAGGAAATATACGAAAAGGCAACTGCCATTGGGCTTGGCCTCCCCAGAGGCAGCGCCTCCGTACTGAGTTCCCTGGGCATCTCGGCCTCATAGCAGGCGCCTGAAAGAACTGGTGGCCGGTCTCCCTGGGTCTCGGTTTACGCCGGGCGGCACTCTGATGGGTAGTCTTATTCCATTGAGACGCCACCAGGGAGACGCCACCAGGCTGTTTCTCCTTCTAGCCTACCGTCACTACCGCTACCCTGTCCCCGGTGTATACTAACCGCCATCTATACAGCACGCCCTGTGCCCCAGGCCAATCGCCATTGGCTCAAATAGACCCGACATTTTCGCTGACGATTCAGGAGGGCTCAACATGAAAGCGGTACAAATCAACGAATTCGGCGGCCCAGAGGTTATGAAGATCCAGGAAGTGGCCGACCCTGCCCCCGGCGAGGGAGAGGCGGTGGTTGAGATTCAAGCCGCCGGCGTGAACTTCACGGATGTCTACAGCCGCCAGGGCATCAACCCCGGCCCGGCCTTGCCCCGCACCATCGGACTGGAGGGCGCGGGGGTGGTCAAAGCCATAGGACCCGGGGTGACCGAGGTCAAGGTGGGCGACGATGTTACCTATTGCACCGCCCCAGGAACGTATGCCGAGTTGGCCTTGGTACCCGCCTGGCGGCTGATGAAGCGACCCAGCGGCGTGGATGCCAAAGCCGGGGCCGCTGCGATCCTGCAGGGCATGACGGCCCATTATCTTTGCCACTCCACCTACCCTGTGAAGAAGGGCGACCGGGTCATCATCCACGCCGGAGCAGGCGGCATGGGCCTGCTATTGACGCAGATGGTCAAGCGGTTAGGCGGCTACATCTTTTCCACCGTTTCCACTGAGGAAAAGGCCGAGTTCTCCAAACAGGCCGGCGCAGACCACGTTATTCTCTACACCAAGCAGGACTTCGCCGAAGAGGTCAAGAAGGCCACCGATGGAGAGGGAGTCCAGGTGGTGTACGACGGGGTTGGAAAAACCACTTTCAACCAGAGCATCGCCTCCCTCGGCCGCCGCGGCCACATGGTGCTCTACGGGGCGGCCAGCGGGGCCCCGGACCCCATAAGCCCCGGCATTCTGGGCGCAGGGTCGCTCTCGCTAACACGCCCCGGACTGGGCGATTACACCGTCAACCGGGCCGAGTTGGAACAGCGGGCCGGCGACGTGCTGGGTTGGGTCAGCTCTGGAGAATTGAAGCTCCGAATCGGCGGTGAATTCCCACTGTCGAATGCGTCCGAAGCCCACCGGCAACTGGAGAGCAGGGCCACCACCGGCAAACTGCTGCTCATACCCTAGGACTCCGAGAGGTGCGGGAAGGTCCCGCTAACACCCGGCCTTCCCCGACCTAGTAGATGGACCCTTGAATAATTGTTGACCAAGTAGGTCGACTTTAATATAATTGTAGTAAGCGACCCCGATTAGGAGGCAGACATGCCCGATGCAACCGTCACCACAGAGGACGTCTACGAGGCGTTGAAATCGGTGTATGACCCGGAGATCCCGGTCAACGTAGTAGACCTTGGCTTGGTCTACGACGTTCAGGTAAAAGACTCTGACGTCTACGTGCAGATGACCCTAACCTTCCCTGGTTGCGGCATGGGCCCGTACATCGGCCAACAGGCTGAATGGGCGGTCCAGGAACTGGACGGCGTAGAGGAAGTACAGATCGAGATGGTGTTCGACCCACCCTGGTCGCCGGAACTGATCAGTGAAGAGGCCCGCGCCCAACTGGGCATCTAGTCGGTCCCCAAATCCGGTATTGCCATCCATCGTCCAGAGCCGGGCGCCTCAGTCGTCTGGCCTGGGCTAGAGCGCCCAGCACCACCGATCAACAACCCTGAATCCGGTCTGGAGGAGTGCATGCCCACGCCCCAGGAAACCGCGCGCCTGGAACAAATCAAACGGACCTGGCAGCAAAAACGCCAGATAACCGACCGACTTGGCAAGATCAAGACCAAAGTTGGCGTCTACAGTGGAAAGGGCGGCGTGGGGAAAACCACCGTCGCCGTCAATCTGGCGGTGACCCTGGCTGGCCAGGGTCACCGAGTTGGACTGCTGGATGTGGACATCGACTGCCCCAACGTTACCAAGGTCATGGGCATAACCGATAAACCGGACTACGTCGATGGCCAGATCATCCCCGCCGAGAAATGGGGCGTCAAAGTGGTCTCCATGGCCTTCTTCCAAGAGAACCCTGACGAGGCCATCATCTGGCGCGGGCCGATGATTCACAACGCCATCAACCAGTTCCTGCAGGCCACTGACTGGGATGAGTTGGACTACCTGATCGTCGACCTGCCGCCGGGCACTTCTGACTCTCCCCTTACGGTGATGCAGACTCTGCCCATGGACGGCTTCGTGGTGGTCAGCACACCTCAGGACCTGGCCAACCTGGACGCCAAGCGCTGCATCAACATGATCCGCAAGTTGAACCTGAACGTGCTGGGCGTGGTGGAGAACTACACAGGGGAGATCTTCGGAGAGGGCGGCGGAAAGGAACTGGCCAAAGAGGTGGAAGCGCCCTTTCTGGGAGACCTGGCGTTGCGTTCTGTCTATCGGGACTCATCCAAGCCCACGGCTCTCTTGGACAAGTCGGTGGAAGGGGAGTATGCCGCCGTCACGGTAGCGGTAAAGATGAGCCTCAAGGAGTTTGGCTCCGAAGCGGCCTAACCGGGTCAAATCCATCCTGGTTGGCGCGCCCGGGCTTGCGCGCCCCGGAATTAGTCGTCAGAAGAAACCTGGGCCTCGGCGGTTTTTTCCGTCCGGCCCTTTCTTTTTTTTCTGCGGGACGGCCGCTCCGGCGGGGCTTCGCCCGATGTGATGCTCATCAGCAGCTCCACTTCCCGGTTCATGGCCTCCTGGGAGTGGCCGCTGCCCTCACCCATCCTCCGAAACTTTTGATACCGCTTCTTCAATAGCTTTCCCTGGGACGTCTTGGACAGTTGGGCGATGTTGGTCAGGATAGCCGTTTGCAGCGCCACAGATGCCTCGCGGGGGTCGACGTGAGCCCCGCCCGCAGGCTCCGGGACAATCTGGTCGGCGATGCCCAATTCCAGGCAGTCATGGGCCGTCAGCATCAGGGCCTCAGCGGCTTCCCGATCCAACATGTGGTCATGGTGGGCGGCGCCCAGGGTATGGTTGATGGATATGGGCGAATAGATGGCGTATTGTTGCATCAAGATCCGGTCGGACAACCCCAGAGCAAGCGCACCCTCACTGCCGCCCTCGCCGATGACCACCGAGACTATGGGCGTGGGAACATTGAGCATCGACGAAAGGGTCCTGGCGATGGCGTTTCCAATGCCCTGCTCTTCAGCTTCCAGCCCGGGGTCCGCGCCTTGGGTGTCGATGAGGGTCACCAGGGGCAGCTTGAAACGGGACGCCAGTTCAATCAGACGCTGGGCCTTGCGCAGACCGTCGGGATAAACGTGATACCGCTCACCTTCCACCAAGGGCCACCGCTGCTGTCCGATGACCGCCACGGGCTCTCCATCCATGAATCCCAGACCGGCGACAACCGACCGGTCATCGCTGTTCAAGCGGTCGCCTCGCAACTCGATGAACGGGTCCAGCATCGACCGGAAATAGGTGGTGGCCTGGGGCCGCTCCGAGTTACGGGCGGCGGTCACCGCTTCCCACGGCTCGACCTCGTCGCATTCTTCTGGTTCCGCTTTCAGCAGACTTTTATGGTTGGACTTTCCCTGCCGCTGGGCCGTCAGTACCCGCAACAGCAACGCGACCCTCGGTTGTAGGTTCTCCCGGTCCACCACGTTGTCCAAAAGCCCGTGACCCACGTGGGCTTCGGCTGTGTGGGCGTCCAAGGGCAGGGGCATCTTGGATACTTCTCGCAGGGTGCGCAGGGGGGAGAGTCCGATCAACGATCCCGGCTCGGCCAGAATCACGTCGGCCAGGTTGGCGAAACTGGCGTAGGCCTGCCCGGTAGACGGGTTGGCCAACACCACGATGAAGGGCACTTCCTCTTCACGCAGGCGGTTGGCGGCGGTCACTGTCTTGGCCATCTGCATCAGAGACAGGACACCCTCTTGGACACGGACCCCGCCGCCTGAGACCACGGCCACTGCGGGCAACCCGCGGCGGGCAGCATTCTCAAGGGCCATGGACACCTTCTCGCCCACCACGCTGCCCATGGTCCCGCCCATGAACCCAAAGTCCAAGACAATGAGCATGACCTCGGTGTCGTCGATGTGGCATCTTCCGGCAACCGCGGCCTCTGTGAGGCCGGTGCGGTTCTGGTCCTGGGAAAGGAACTTCCGGTAGCGGCCCCGGCGGGAGAAAGAAAGAGGCTCCACCGAGCTCACGTATTTGTACGACTCTTTGAACGTTCCCCGGTCGGCCAGAAGCTCGATGCGCTGCCTGGCGGTGATAGTGTAATGGAAACGGCAGAAGGGGCAGACCCGGTAGGTCAGATACGAGGGAGAGTCGCTGATTGGCTCTTCGCAGAACAAACACCGGTCATGGACCACCGACAGATAGGTGCGGTCGGTATCTCCATCGCGGTTGAAGAGGTGGACAAGAAAGTTGGCCAGGTTGCGCAAAGGTGTCCTCCAGGGATTTCCCGAGGGCGGGGCCCGTCACGTTCCTGGTCCGGGGAACTCCCGCGCCGCTCCTTACTTATCATACAAAAACTAAGCCGATATTGAAATCCTGAACAGTGCCATTTGTCAGATTGATTTGCCACGGCGGCTAGTCATTTGGATGGTTGGAGAAAGCTCCTTACGCCGGAACAAGGCCACGCCCTCGTTCGACAAACACCTTAAATAAAACGCAATCAGGTCCCATTCCCCCCGGTAGTCAAAGTTTCGTCTGCGGCTGGTTCGGAATTGGACCTATATTCGTCGTTCGCTCCGTTGTTACCCCAATTTCCGTCTCACGAATCGCCTGGCCGTGGTAAGCTTGCCGCAGTGGCCCATATTAATCAATATTAATATGAAGCGCTATTCAATATCTGGGTTGTTGCTTGGAGCCCTTCCTATTCCAATATCCTCAACGATTTCCCCAGACCTTATCAGCATAACGAGCCGGGCCGTCGGCAAGTCGTCCCTTGGCCCATAGCCCAACGCCACCGGCGGGTACCCGGCCCGCTACAGGAAGGCCGAGCAACTTCCGGGTGATCTCCCGTTACCGGGATTTCCGGTATCTTTGGATCGGCAATTTCTTTACCGTCGGCGCGCAGTGGATCCAGATCCTCACTGTAGGCTGGCTGGTGTTGCACCTCACCGATGGCAATGCCTTTCTGACCGGCACCGCCGTTGGCATCCGCACCCTGCCCATCCTCGTCATCAGCCCGTGGGCGGGGGTCTTGGCAGACCGGATCGACCGCCGCAAGTTGGTGATGGTCACTCAGATCTACATGGCCGCAGCGGCGGTGTCCTTTGCCTTTTTGGTATTGGCCACGGATTTGGACGCGCAGCCGGTGAGCGGCCCCCTCAAATGGTGGCATGCCTTCATATACATGGGCGTCTCAGGAATAGCCCACTCCATCGTCCAACCGGTCAGGCAGGCAATGATCCCCAACACAGTTCCCCTGTCGGACCTGGGCAGCGCCCTGGCGCTTAACGGCATGGCCCACCCAAGCATGCGCATCGTTGGGCCGGCCGTCGGCGGACTGCTCATCGCGACCTTGGGGTTCAACTGGAACTTCTTCATCGAGGCGGGGGCCTACGTATTCATCGTCTTGGTCTACTTGCCCATGAAGCTGCCCTACCGGGAAGAGCGGACCTTCAGCGGCGTCTCCCTGATGGCGAGCATGCGGGAGGGCCTGGCCTACGTGGTGAAGGAAAGGACCATCTTGCAGCTTATCCTGATGGCCGTTATCCCCAACCTGGTATTTCAGCCGGTGACCTTCGTGCTGCCCATATTCACCACCGAGGTCTTGGGCCGCGGCGCCGACGCCGGCGGCGTGCTGGCCGGAGCGGCGGGGGCCGGAGGAATAACCGCCGCCATAATCATTGCCGGCATAGGGTTTATAATCCGCCGGGGTCAGGCGACGCTCGTTGGGTTGATCGGCGGGTGTTTGTTCATCCTGCTCTTTTCCCAGTCGACCTGGTATTTCTCCTCGATCGCTTTTCTGGCGGGACTGGGCTTTTTCCAATACGTGTTCCGGGTGGGAAACACTACTCTGATCCAGACCATCGTGCCCGACGAGCTCAGAGGCCGGGTAATGAGCATCTATATGTTGGACAACGGTCTCACTCCACTGGCCACCATGGTCATCAGTTTCTTCATCCATATCTGGAGCCCAGCTGGAGCGTACACAGTCATAGCTTTGGTCAGCCTCGCTTTGGCGTTGCTACAGTTGGCGTTCTTCCGGCGGGTATGGCGCCTGGAGTAGAAACCCCGCTTTCTATCCCCCGTTTGACCGGATGACCCACCCTCCCACTCGGTGCTGTTACCCGGCCCCGCCAATCGAGATTCATATATCGAGCGAAGGTAAATATTGCTGTCTTCGCTTTGGTATACCATTCTCATGAGTCATTCCAGAGTTTGCCAGGGATGACAAACCCAGGCGCATTGTCAGTACGCGGGCGGCGATTTGCCTTAAAACATGGGCAGCGCCGCTTTCGTCTTTCCGGCGAAAGCCAGAATCCAATTACTCCGCGCCAAGCCGCCTTTGTGCCGCCGTACGAGCTGCCTTTGAGCGGGGGCAGGGTGCCATTTCGCCTCTCATCGGGCGGGGAGTTATGGGGCAGCCTTGGGTTTCGGCCTGCGCCGGAACAACAGCTTTGGCGCCCAGGTGTGTTTGTTCGTGTAAACTCCGGGATGACTCATGTTTCTCTTGGCGTGACAATCTTGGTAGGGGTACCCACCTACATGACCGACCTGACCACCCCTCCGTCCACCAGGATGGTCGAACCGGTGGTGTAGCTATTCTTCTCGGAGGATAGCTACACCACCAAGTCTCCCAGTTCCTCGGGACGTCCCAAACGGCCCACCGGGATGGTGGCCGAATGTGCCTGGAGCAGGTCCTCCACATTTGCTCCCGTTTCTTGCGAACAGGTCTCGAAGATGTGCATCATCCGATCGGTCAGCAGATATCCGGGGGCCACGTTGTTCACCAATATGTTGTCCCGGCCCACCTCGTCAGACAGGCTCTTGGCGAAGGCCAGGGCTCCCATGCGGGTCACCCCGGAAGTGACCAGATTGTCGATTGGCTGAAAGACCGAACTGGCCTGGATGTTGACGATCCGTCCCCACCCTCCATTTTTCATGTGGGGAACGGATTCCCGGCTCATGCGGATGAAAAACAAGAGAGCCATGTCGATGGACTGGAGCCAGACCTCTTCGGTGGTGTCAACGGCCCGGCCCGCCGGTGGGCCTCCGGAGTTGTTTACCAAGACGTCCAAGCGGCCAAAGTGGTCGACCGTTCGCTTCACCAAGGTCTGGATATCCGCCAAGCGCGTAAGGTCACCGGCCACCGCCAAAACATCGACGCCGGCCGTTGCGCGGATCCCATCGGCGGCTTGGTCCAGCTCCTCAGCGTTGCGGCTGCAGATAACCAGGTTGGCGCCTTCCTGGGCCAGGGAGTCGGCACAGGCCCGGCCCAGTCCTTTGCTGCCGCCGCCGACTATGGCCACCCGGCCTTTTAGTCCCAGGTCCATCACACCCTCCAGTGCAAGAGTGTCAACATGCTACCAACCGGACAAGGCGGTCGCAACCGGCAGCGAAGAGTCCCCACTTTGGATTTTCCTTGACACCCGCAGACGCCTGATTTATGCTGGCGCAAACCTCAAAAGGGGCGCATCCGGACGGCCTGGTTTGCTCCTGCCCGTCCATTTTTGAGGCCTCCCTTAGGCCTTCATTTCAGCAGCATGGTGAGAGCGTGAGCAACGTAGACCGGATACTGGAAGGCGCCCTGGACATCCACGTGCACTTTGGCCCCGACCCCAAGGTCGAACGGCGGGCTGGCGCTGTGGAGATTGCCTTACAGGCCCGGGATATGGGTATGCAGGGAGTAGTGCTGAAGAGCCACGAATATCCCACCCATCCAGTGGCGGCCACCACCAGCGACCTGGTGCCGGACGTCACCATTCTGGGGGGCATCGCCCTGGACGCGGAAGTGGGCGGACCAAATCCCGCCGCGGTGGAAGCCACAGCCCGCATGGGCGGCCGGGCGGTCTGGATGCCGACCTATTCGGCCAAGGCCGACCGGGAATCAAAGGGGCTGGAGGGCGGCGTCTCCATTCTGGACAAGTCCGGAGCCCTGGCGCCGGAGGTCCATTCCATCCTCGAATCAATCAAGTCCCACGACATGGTGCTGGCTACGGGCCACATATCCACCGCCGAGAGCATGGCCCTGGTGGCGGAGGCCCGCAACATGGGCATTCAAAGGGTAGTGGTCACCCACGGCACCACCATGGCGTTCTGGACCGGGATGACCCTCGAGGACATGAAGACGCTGGCCGGAATGGGGGCTTTCATCGAGCACTGCATCCATGTGGTGATGCCGACCACCCACCGGATGGACCCCAAAGAATTGGCCAAGACCATCTTGGCAATCGGCCCGGAGAAGTGCATCCTGAGCACCGACTTCGGGCAGGACTTCCACCCGATGCCAGCCGAGGGGATGCGCATGGGCATCGCCACCATGCTGCGCTCCGGCCTGGAGGAAGTGGAAGTGGGCATGCTGGTGAATGACAACCCTTCCCGCCTGATGGGGACCTAACCGCTCCCGATCCCCCCGCTGCGAATCAGAGAGTTTGGTTCTGGCTCTCGCCGAACTTCACCCACAGGACCGGCCCCGTCCCACCGGCCTCTGCGGTCACCTTGGCCCAGTCGGCGATGCGGTGTCCCACCACCCAGGCGATCCCCTTTGCAGTCTCCAACAACGGCACCCTTGCCCGCCAGTGCCGGGGCACCCGCAGGTCGGTGAAAAGGTCCTGCAATTTCTTCTGCCCCCGCATCCCCAAAGGTTGGATCCGGTCGCCGGGACGCCACGCCCGCACGGTTGCTCCGTCCCCCAAGGCCGTCCGGTCCAGACAGGCCGTCCATTCGTCCCCGGCACCAGCCCAATCAGGTTCCTCACCGGCCATTCCAGCCTGCATCGTGACGCGCCAAGGACCGGCTGACACTACCGTCTCAACACCGGCTTTAGCGGGCAACATGATGGGGTGTTCGCCAGCAAGCTCTGGATAGGGACATTCCAGATTTGGACTTCGCGTGAGCACCAACTGCCGGTACTCCTGCCGGAGAATCACCCCTCCCGGGAGCTCCAGGCTCCGGCCGCCGCCCCGTTCTCCCAGCGCCAGGCCCTCCATCGCCACCAGATGGCTCTCCCTAAGCCTGGTGGCGTCTCCCGTCACCAGGATGTAGCCCCTCCGCAGGGCCAGGCGCTGCAGCAGGGGATGGAGGGCCGCCATCGCCGGTCTGGCGTAGCGCACCTCTCCCCCTGAACGTGCAGTTAAATGTTCCGCCACATCCGGCCATACCCGGTCCAACTCCCCCTCCACAAAGTCCAGTTCTTCTGCGGCGGTCCGGGCCAGCCGGACCAGGGCGTTTCGCACCTGGGGGTTGTAGTCTTGGGCCAGCCGGGGCATCAGGTCGTGGCGCAGCTTGTTGCGGGTGAACCGCCACATATAGTTGCCGCTGTCCTCCCGGTAGGCGCGCCCGGTCTCGCGGCAGTAATCGGCGGTCTCGTCTTTGGTAACGTCCAGCAGGGGCCGGAACAACTGCAGGCCACCGGCATCCGCAGGCCAGGGCCATTCGGAAACCTCGCCCATGCCGCGGAGGCCGTGCAGGCCAGCGCCGCGGAGCACGTGGAGCATCACCGTCTCCGCCAGGTCATCGGCGGTGTGGCCGACCGTCACCGCCCTGGCGCTGGCGTCCTTGGCAACCCGGGCCAAGAAAGCGTACCGCATCTCCCGGGCTCCCTGTTCGAAGGACGAGATTCCCCGTTCTCTCTGGTACTCGCGGGGATCCTCTTTCGCCACGGTAAACGGGAGACCCAGTTCTTCGGCAACGTTGGCCACGAATGCCGCGTCGTCCTCGGATTCTTGGCCACGGAAATTGTGGTTCAGGTGGGCCACATGGAGGGACAGACCATGGGCATCTCTGAGCCGGTCAAGGGCGTAAAGCAAGGCTGAGGAGTCGGGGCCGCCGGACGCGCCGACGACCAGTGTAACGACGGCATTGGAATAGGCGGCCCGCTTGAGGGCGGCCGCTACCTGTCGTTCCAGCCGGGCGGCGTTGGCCACGATCGGCTCCGGCTACCGGTTTTCGGAGGATAGGTGGCCGGTGGAGTTGTAAGAGGTAAGCCGGCGGCCCCGGTCATCGCTGTCGAATGTGCATACCGAAGCCAGGCTCAATGACATCCGGTGGAAGTTTTCCAATGGCACACCCAATAGCTCGCCGACGATGGAGCGGATGGCGAAGTTATGAGAGATGACCACCACCGACTCGTCCTCGGAGTGTTTCTCTTCGATATCCAAGATTGCCTGCCAGGCCCGCCTGCGGAGTTGGTACAGGGATTCCCCATTGGGCATTGACACCTTCTCCGGGGCGGAGCGCCAGGCTGAAAACACCTCGGGCCATCCTTGGCGCATCTCCTCGCCGGTTACCCCTTCCAGGTCACCCAGATGGAGTTCTTTCAGTCCCGGCTGTTTCGACACCGGCACCAAAGTGACCTTGACCATCTCTTCGGCCACCTGGACGGTCCGGGTCAAGGGACTGGCGTAGATGGCGGAGTGGCCCCATTCGGCGGCGGCTTTGGCCGTCTCTTTGGCCTGGGAGAGACCACGGTCGTTCAGCTTGATGTCTTCGTGGCCCTGGAATCTCCCCAGCCTATTCCATTCGGTCTCGCCGTGGCGCACCAGGAAGAACTTCACTGGTCCGCCTCGGTCCGCCCGGCCCCGGTCCCGGAGTTAATCCGCCGCAACTCTACTTCCTCGATTCTGACCCCCTCCATGGCCTTGACGGTAATCCGGAGGTCGCCGAATTCCATGACGTCCCCGACCTCGGGGATGCTGCCCAGCCGGTCCAGGATGAACCCGGCCAGGGTCTGGTAGTCGCCCTCGGGAATGCCCAGCCCCAGTTCCTCGTTGATGTCGGAGATGGCCAGTCCGGCGTCCATACGGAATGCGTCCCGGCCCAGGGCTGTTACCGGCTCTTCCGGGGCTGAGCCCTCTTCTCCCATCTGACCAACAATCACCGCCATCATCTGTCTCAGCGTTGCCAGCCCGGCGATGCCGCCGAACTCGTCCACGGTGAGCACAACGCTGTGTCCGCCTTCGCGCATCTCGTTGAAGGTCCCGCTGACGCTCTTGGTCTCGGGGACGAAGAAGGCGGACCGGACTTGTCCGGTCACGCTGGCGGCGGAGTCCTTCTGAAGCCCGCGCATTCCGGCCAACACGTCCTTCACCGAGAGGACGCCCACCACATTCTCCATTGACCCCTCGTACACGGGGAACCTGGTGTGGGTATGCTGGGTGTAGATTGGCAGAAATTCGTCCAGGCTGGCGCCCTGCTCAATCCACACAATCTCCGGCCGGGGGGTCATAATCTCCCGCATCTGGCGGTCGCCGAAGCGGAACACCTTCTCCAAGAGATCTGCTTCTCCGGCCTCCATGGTGCCGGTCTGGGCCCCGGCGGCAATCATAGTGCGAATCTCCTCCTCGCCCACCGGGGGGGTTATGGTGGAGATGCCAAGGGCCCGGTTGGTCAGGGTGCTGAAAAGCTGGAGCAGACTCACCACCGGAAAAAAGGCCAGTTCCACCAGCCGGACGGGCCGGGAAACGGCGAATGCTACGCGCTCGGAGCGACGCCAGGCCACGTTCTTGGGCAGTGTTTCGCCGAACAACAACAGAAATATAGTCACGCCAGCGGTGGCGGCCAATACGGACAGGGATTTGTTGGTAATCAGGTTCAAGGCCAGTACCGTGGCCAGAGCCGCGGCCG
This sequence comes from Dehalococcoidia bacterium, assembly GCA_965237595.1. Lineage (GTDB taxonomy): Bacteria > Chloroflexota > Dehalococcoidia > Lucifugimonadales > UBA3495 > UBA9611. The sequence continues at coordinate 517,862 of CBDEFY010000006.1, forward strand.
CAGTGTTCACCAGGTTGTTGCCCAACAGCACAGTGGCCAAGAAACGCTCGGGCCGTTGGATGATGTGGGAGACACGGTCCGCGCCGGGCCGGCCGCTGCGGACCAAGTGCATGAGGCGCGCCCTGGGGAGGGCGATAAACGCGGTTTCAGATGCAGAGAAGAACCCGGATAAGCCTAGACAGAGAATCAATAATGCTAATCGCCATGAATCACCGGCATCCATAAACGGAAGCCACCTCCAAAGACCACGAAAAGTTGCCACTTGGCAATATCGGGCCTATTCACGATGATAGCATCGGGCGTAATTTAGTGTAAAGTTGGACTGAGACCGGCAATCGCCCGGCACTTCGCGCACCGGATACAAACCATAAACCATGGCCATAAAGATACTTGGGATCGAAACATCGTGTGACGAGACCGCGGCGGGAGTGGTCGAGGACGGTTGCACCCTGCTCTCCAACGTCATCTCGTCCCAGGCAGACCTCCACTCGGCCTACGGTGGCGTGGTTCCCGAGGTCGCGTCCCGGCAACACGTCCGAGACTTGGTGCCGGTGTTAGAACAGGCCGCCGCCAACTCGGGGCTGGGGCTGGAAGACATGGACGCGGTCGCCGTGACCTTTGGCCCGGGGTTGGCCGGGTCATTGATCACCGGGGTGAACGCCGCAAAGGCCATCGCCTATTCCCTGGGAATCTCGTTGATTGGTGTGAACCACTTGGAGGGGCACATCTACGCATCTTGGCTGGCCCAAGGAGACCTGAAAGAGGATCCCGGCTTCCCCTTGGCCTGCCTGGTGGCGTCCGGTGGCCACACCGACCTGCTATTGATGGAAGGGCACGGCAGATACAAGTTGGTGGGGCGCACCCGGGACGACGCCGCTGGGGAAGCCTTTGATAAGGCCGCCCGGATCCTGGGGTTGGGATTCCCCGGCGGCCCCGAAATACAGCGGGTTTCCGAGGGGGCCACGGGCGAGGAGAAACTACCCAGGGCATGGATGAAAGACACACTGGATTTCAGTTTCAGCGGACTGAAGACCGCCCTGCTACACATGGCCCAAGAGCGGGGGATTTATCCCTCTCCGGAAGAGGGTGTGGACCAAGCACGCCTGGTCCGCGAGATGGCGGCTGCGTTCCAGGAATCAGTGGTTGACGTTATCTCGTCCAAACTGGTGGAGATGGCGGCCAAGTATCGGGTCAAGGGCCTCGTCTTAGGCGGCGGAGTAACGGCCAATGCGCGGCTGCGTGAGGAGATTGTCCTGCGGTCGCCTTTGCCGGTAATCATTCCACCGCCGGTCTTATGCACCGATAACGGCGCGATGATAGCGGCTTGTGGCTACTTCCAGTACCAACGGGGTGAGGAATCGGCCTTGGACATCGACGTGGACCCTGGGCTGCCGCTGGGATAAGCGAATCAGGTGGTTGCCGGTTAAGCTGCAACCGAATCTCGGCCACACTAACCACTGCCATTTCACCCCCCACTCTAACTCTCCTCTTTGCGAGGAGGCTTGCCTCAAAACTGTCATTCTGAGGAGCGCCGTAGGCCGACGAAAAATCTCGTTTCAACTGGGAATGACGGCGCAGGGAGAACGAGACCCCTCGCTGAGTTTATCCTGAGCGGAGCCGAAGGGCTCGGGGTGACAAAGGGAGGCGTACATAGCTCAATGTCACGGGCCATGATTATTAGTTTTGAGGCAAAGCCCTTGCGAGGGGGAGAGTACTAGTCCCTTTCCCCTGACGGAGGAAGGTTAGGATTGGGCGTGGCGCTACTCCACACCAAGTCCAGAATACCCCATGATTGATTGCCTGGCGGCGAAAGTTGCATCCACGACCTGGTAGATCTGGTCCTCAGCGGCCTCCCCCGTGAAAGGGAAGGAAAATTTCACGCCGTCCCCTTGGAACGTCACCTCGCCGTCGGGTTTGCTGAAGTAGAACTGGGCAATCATTCCGACCCCCGACAGGATGGCCAGGAAGACCAGAAAAGCCACCAAGTCCACGCGGATGACGGGTATCGTAGGCCCGTCTACCCGGCCCGTCAGCCAGTACGCCAGCAACACGTAAAAAAAGACACCGGCAATCATCATCAGCCCGCCCTGTAACAACGTGCCCTTGCTGCGCCGGCCCGCGTTCACTGCCACGGCCTTGACCTCTTCCAGCGGCATCAGGACGGTCTCTTTCATGCCATCCCTCTGCCCAAAGGCGATGACCCTTTGGTTGGTCAGCACCAGCATCCGGCCCTGTTCCTGGGGATATGGAATCAGGCCCTTCTTGGTGCAGAAAGTGTGGGTTACCGTCTCGCCGGAAAGCAGACTCACTCGGCGGATCTTGATTCCTGGACTGAGTGTTGCAGCAACGCTGGGGAGGCGCCCGTGGACTATTTTTTGCGCGCTGAGGGCCCCTTTCCGCAAGCCGGTGGCATCGTGGGCCCGGGTCTTGAACCCTTGGTGCAGACCCTGATATAACCCATGTTGCAGGTCTTGGTGCAGACGACTCGAGAGGGCCACCGGCTTTCCGGGCCGCGTTACCGCATGGTCTTTGAGCTTTTTGGGTGGCCACTTCGCAGGTGGGATTTTGGGCAAATTAACGTACAAAAAGAGCTCCTTCCAATAGCCATACTACCATAGGGCAGCGGCCAACTTACACGTAAATCGGGTCTTCATCGAACGCTGACCGATGCACAATTGACGTCAAGCCATGCCCCCAGCCATTTCCAATGTATTGACACTGGGAGACCCGTTTGTTAATCTTCGCTATGAAAGGCTGTGATGGAGACGAGTAGGCAGGGGTAGACGCCAAGCGAGCCTGGTACGGTGAGAGCAGGCGCGCCGATGCTGACCGAAAATCCCTCCGGAGCCGCCAGTTGAAAAACCTCTGAAGATGTAAAGAGGGCGAGTAGACCGGGCCGGGGTTCGTACCCCCGTTAAGAAAGACGGGACATGTTGGTGTCCTGCTAGAGAGGTCCCGATTCATTCGGGATAAATAGGGTGGTACCGCGGGAATAGAACGTCCCGTCCCTATGTGGGATGGGGCTTTTTTTATTGGGCGAAAGCGGCTCTCCCAGCGCATTTCTCTGCAGGAGGAAGTCCTAGGGGTCATGGAGGCTGCTTTGGCTGATTCAATGAAGCTGAACGGGAAGCTCAAGGGTTCGGAAATAATCTGCGAAAGCCTGCTCAGGGAGGGCGTCGAAGTCATCTTCGGCCACCCCGGCGGGGCGATTCTTCCCTTTTACGACGCACTCTGGTCCTATCCCCAACTGCGCCACATCCTGGTACGCCACGAACAGGCCGCGGCCCACGCCGCCGACGGTTACTCCAGGGTCACCGGCAAGGTCGGTGTCTGTGTCGCCACCTCCGGGCCCGGCGCAACCAACTTGGTCACGGGCATCATGGGGGCCAAGGCCGACTCGGTGCCCATGGTTGCCATCACCGGCCAAGTCTCCCGGGCATCCTTGGGGACCGAGGCCTTCCAAGAGTGCGACATCTGCTCCATCGCCGCGTCTTGCACCAAAAAGGCGTTCATGGTGATGAGTCCCGCCGACCTGGCCCCCACCGTCAGGGAGGCCTTCTACGTCGCCCAGGAGGGCCGGCCGGGCCCAGTGTTGATTGACGTTCCCAGGGACGTGCAGCTGGCACTGACCGAGGCCGAATTCCCCGAGGTGACCAGCGTCCCAGTGCCGGAGGTCCCTGCGGAAACCCTGGAGCGGCTGAAAGATGCGGCCCGATTAATCAACGAGGCCAAGCGGCCGGTAATCATCAGCGGCCACGGCATCCTGACCTCCGGGGCCAACAAAGAACTCAAATCTCTGGCCGAGCAGTCCGGCATCCCGGTGATTACCACGCTACTGGGACTTAGCGGATTCCCCGGCGGCCATCCCCTGAGCATGGGGATGCTGGGGATGCACGGCATGTACTGGGCCAACCTGGCGGTGGACCAGGCCGACCTGATTGTCGGCGTGGGTATGCGGTTCGACGACCGGGTGACCGGCAAGGTGGACACCTTCGCCCCCCACGCCCGGATCATCCACATGGACATCGACGCGAGCCAGATTGGCCGCAACGTGCCGGTGGAGGTGCCGGTGGTCGGCGACGCCAAGGCGCTGCTCCAGAAACTCGTGCCCATGGTGGAGAACACGCCTCGGCCCGACTGGATGCAGTACATCGAAAACCTGAAGCGGGACCACCCCTCCCTGGCCATCCCACCCAGTGACTCGCTTCAGCCCCAACACGTGATCAGCAACCTGAATACCGTGCTTCAAGAAGACCCGGAGACCACCGTGGTAACCGGAGTGGGCCAGCACCAGATGTGGGCGGCCCAATTCCTGTCCTTCAACCAGACCAACTCCTTTATCTCCTCAGGCGGACTTGGGGCCATGGGCTTCGAGTTGCCGGCGGCGATGGGGGTCCAGGTAGGCAAGCCCGGCGCCCCGGTATGGACCATCGCCGGAGACGGCGGATTTCAGATGACCCTTCAGGAGCTGGTAACCGTATCGGAAGAGAAGCTCCCGGTGAAGATTGCCCTGATTAACAATGGGCACCTGGGGATGGTGCGCCAGTGGCAGGAGATGTACTTCGAGAACCACCTGAAGGCAGTGCCGGTACCAGGCCCCGACTTTATCAAGCTGGCCGAGGCCTACGACGTGGCGGCGGTCCGGGTCACGGAACAAGAGGACGTCCTCCCCGCCCTGCGGAAGGCCCAGGCCCACGACGGGCCTTTCCTGATAGAGTTCGTGGTGGACCCAACCACCAACGTCTATCCCATGGTCCCGCCGGGCGGCTCCCTGGCCGACACCATAGAAGACCCGGCCACGTCTAACGGAAAGGGAAATTAACTAAAGCCGGCCCGGCCGACAAAGTCGGGGCCGGGGGACTTTGCACGGAGCCGCTGTGGAAAAACTGACAATCCAAGAAGCTTCCCGCCGCCTGAACATCTCCCAACATGACATCCGGGAATACATCAGGAAAGGCGAGCTAAAGGCTGAGCGCGACCCGGATTCGGAGCATGGCCGTTGGCTGGTGGTGATGCCCGAGGACGGCTGGGAAGACAAGTTCAAGACCTACTTGGACGAACTGGACAGCAGCATAACCCGCTGGTGGTGGGTAAACCAGAACAAAACCGGGTTCGTCCATTATCTGGAGAACATGGGCATCGAGGAAATCATGCCCGACTATCTCTGCGGACAGCCTGCCGAGAACCTCTGGCCCGCCCAAGGCCATACCCAGGCTGACCGCTGCATCGAATGCGTCATGAGGGCCACCGAGCAGGGGCTGCCGCTGTTTGAAGAAGACTTGGCGGAGGACTAGCCCCCGCCTCCTGGGCCACCGGCGCCGATGCCAGGCTCAGTCATATCCTCAAGGTTAAGCAGCTCGTCCAACTGGGCGTCGGATAGGTCCGTCTTCTCTTGAGCCATCTCTCTGATGGTGAGGCCCCTGGCCGATGCCTCCTTGGCGATGGCCGCCGCCGCATCGTATCCGATGGCCGGGGCCAAGGCGGTGCCCAACATCAATCCCTTCTCCACCATGTCCGGCCCCACGCTGGTGGCCGTGATTCCCTTGACGCACTGGTCGGCGAAGTTGTGGGCCGATGTGGCCAACAAGGCGATGGACTGCAGGAGGTTGTGGGCCGCCACCGGCATCATGGTGTTCAACTCAAAGTAGCCGCCCTGGCCCGCCAGGGTCACCGAAGCGTCGTTACCCACCACCTGGGCCACCACTTGAATCACCGACTCGGAGATTACCGGGTTGATCTTGCCCGGCATTATGGAACTGCCCGGCTGGACCTCGGGCAGGGCAATCTCGCCCAGCCCAGCCCGTGGGCCCGAGGCCATGAACCGGATGTCGTTGGCAATTTTATGGAGACTGATGGCGACGGTCTTAAGCTCGCCGCTGGCTTCAACCAGCGCGTCCAGAGAGGCCTGGGCCTGGAAGTGGTTGGCCGTCTCCTTAATCAGCACCCCGGAGGCCTCGGAGACCGCCTGGCAGGTGCGGGCGGCGAACTCCTCGTGGGTGTTCACCCCGGTGCCCACTGCAGTGCCGCCCAGGGCGACCTCAGCCAGGGCTTCTTGAGCCCGCTTCAGCCGCTCGATGCTGTATGCCGCTTGCCCGGCGAATCCCTGGAACTCCTGTCCCAGCCGGACCGGAGTGGCGTCTTGCAGATGGGTCCGGCCGATCTTGACGATCGGCCAGAACTCAACGGACTTCTTGCCCAGTTCGGTGGCCAGAAACTTTAGCGCGGGGATCAAGTCCTCTTCGATGCCCAGCAGGGCCGCCAGGTGGATGGACGTGGGAATGACGTCGTTGGAAGACTGGCCCATGTTAACGTGGTCGTTGGGGTGGACCAGTCTGGAGCCCAAGTCGCCGCCCAGGATCTGGCTGGCCCGGTTGGCGATAACCTCGTTGGCATTGGTGTTGGTGGAAGTGCCGGAGCCCGTCTGGAAGATATCCAGAACGAAGTGCTCGTCCAGCACGCCGTCGATGACCTCTTGGGCGGCAGATACGATGGCATTACCGGTCTTCTCATCCAGCAGTCCCAGGGACATATTGGTCTTGGCCGCGGCCTGCTTCACCAGACCCAGGGCCCGTATGAAGGCGCGGGGAAAGCGCAGGCCGCTGATGGGGAAGTTCAACACCGCCCGCATGGTCGAGGCCCCGTAAAGGGCGTCGGCCGGGACTTCCATCTCGCCCATGGAGTCCCGTTCGATTCTCACGTTTGGGCGCGTGGACATGTTGGTACCGTCCTAGGCTCGGGTGTGTAGCCGGATTTTCGCTAATGCCTTAGTAATTTTAGCGGCTACAAGGCTTATTGGGTAGTCTGGTGCCGCTCCCAGACGCTCCGGCACGAGCCGAAATCCATGGCTAGATGCATAGGCGCAGGTTTTTAACCAGCCATGTTTCGGGGAGGTCATGCCCAAAGCAACCAGAGTCCCATTGCGCAGCAGAGCGGCATCGACGATTGAAGTTCGGTCTACCTGCGGCCAAGCGGGTTTTAAACCCGCCCCTACAAACACTAACTCGACCCGCATATCTGGATTCCGGTTTTCATCGGAATGAGGGGAGTTGAGTCGTAGGGGCACGGCCCCGATGAATCGGGATGCCCCTGCGACGCCCGTTCAACATACGGAACGGAGGAACCGCCGCCCACTTACCTTCTTTGATCCAGTCTGAGACCCGCTCGGCAATCATGATGGTGGTGGCGTTGGTGTTGGCCCGGATTACGTCGGGCATGACCGAGGCGTCAATCACCCTCAATCCCTCCAGTCCGTGGACGTGGCCATACTGGTTGACCACGGCCATGGAGTCGGAGCTTGGCCCCATCTTGCAGGTGCCCGAGATGTGGTGCTGGGTGTAGCAGTTCCGCAGCATCTAGTTGTCCAGCGCGGCGTCATCGGCCAATTCCTCTTTGGTGGGGTTCAACCGCTCGACGACGTGGGCCGCGAAGGCAGGGTGTTCGGCGATGTCGGCCGCCGTGCGCATCGCGGCGCGCATGCGCTCTCGGTCGTAGGGGGCAGAGAGAAGGTCATAGTTCAGGTAGGGTTGTTCGTGGGGGTCCGTGGAGTTGAGAATCAACTCGCCGGCGGAGGTGGCGTTCTGCAGCCCCACACTCAGCCCAAAGTGGAATTCGTCGCCCTCGTAGGTCACGCTGGCGGGCCGGTGCTCGCTGCTCATCAGGGTGGGCGTAATCTGGAAATCGCCGCGGGTGGGCGACCCGGGGGTGCTGAAGCGCAGGCCCACTTGGACGCTGGGGGTATCGAGGTCGGGGGGATCGCCGTCGCCCCGGAACAGCATGTACACCGCCGGGTGGTCGCGAAGGTTCTTGCCCACGCCGGGTAGGTCATGGACCAGGTTGATGCCCATGGCCTTCAACTCCTTGGCCGGGCCCACACCCGAGAGCAGCAGGGCCTGAGGTGAGCCAATGGCTCCGCCGGAGAGGATTATCTCGCTCCCTTACACATCGAACACTTCGCCGCCGCTCTCGGCCTCGACGCCCACGGCCCGTTTGCCTTCGAAGAGAATGCGCCGGATAGCGACGCCGCCGCGGATGGTGATGTTGAGCCGGTGCCGGGCCAGGTTCAGGTAGGTCAGGACGGTGCTCATGTGAACGCCGTCGATTTTGTTCAGAGGACGGGCCGCCACGCCGCTGGAGTCGGGGTTGTTCTGGTCGGGGTCCTGAGGGAACCCCAGGCCGACGCAGGCGTCATAGAAGCCGCTGGCGACGGGTGTCCATTCCTCCCGTTTGAACCGCCTTACGGGTAAGGGACCCTCGTTGCCATGGAAGTCGTCACCGGGGAAGTCCCAGTCGTTCTCCATCTTGCGGAAGTAGGGCAGGACCTTGGTGTAGGCCCATTCGTCGTTGCCCCACTCGGCCCACTGATCGTAGTCCTCGGGCAGGCCGCGGAACACCACCTGGCCGTTGACGGCGCTGGAACCGCCGGTGGCCTTGCCCCTGGGGATGATGATGGGTTCCGGTTGCAGGGGTGTGGCGGTGGCGCGGTAGTCCCAGCTATGGGGCCCGTAGGCCGACCGCCAGACGTTGTAGCCATTTTTAAGGTCCTCGGGCAGGTGCTCGAAGTCGGGGTAGTCGGGGCCCGCTTCCAGCAGCAGCACCATCTTGCTTGGGTCTTCGGAGAGCCTGGTGGCCACCACACAACCGGCCGAGCCGGCCCCAACGACGATGTAGTCGTATTTCATGCTTTCTTCCTCGGGGTGACGTATCTAAGATTCCTGGGTTGTCCGCCCTCAGGCTCAACCCCGGGATTTTCACCGGCACATTATATACTGGCCGGAAAATCCCGTTATTTGCCCGCTATTTAACCGTAGCCAAGATGGCCTTCAGTTCGTCCACGTTTTGAATCTTGCGGACGTTGCGGTGGAGCCCGAAATCGGTCATGGCATCTTCCGCGATGAGTTCGATGCCGTCCTCGGGAACGCCCACCTGACTGAGTCTTACCGGCAGGTCCAGACTCCGAAAAATCTCCTCGACGGCGTCGGCAGCGGCGGCGGCGGCACCACGGTCGTCCATCCCCTTCCCTCTGACCCCCATGGCATCGGCGAACCGGGCCTGTCCGGCGGCGTTGAAGTCCAGTTGAAACGCATCCCAGGGGCGGTCAGGATGGCGTAGGCGTCGCCGTGGCCGCATTCGGGGTAGCGGGTGTCCAACGAGTGGGCCAGGGCGGTAACCACCCCCAGAGCGCTGCCTCCGGCCCCGGCGTCGGTGGCCCGGTTATAGAGCAATGCCGCCGCACATAGATTGATGCGCACCGCCGGGTCTTCCGGCTGGGAGTTGACCAAGGGAAGATTGTCTCTCAGCAGCCGCAGGGCCTCCAAGAGGTCGCTTTCCGCCAGGGGTTCAGTCCGGTGCGTTGCAAGGCTCCAGCCACCCCGGTGAAGCAGGACGCGGTGGCGTTCAAGCATAGCGAGGGCGAGGCCGTCAGCAGGGCCTAGTCGTCCCAGATTACCGCCACGGGCCTGGTCTTGGGATCGAACAACTCCAGCCGGTGGCCCGACTCGGGGTCGATGAGGGCGGTGCCGGCGCGGGTCACGGCGGTGGTGGCCGTGGTCAAAACGATGAAGTTCGGAACCTTGGGGGCCATCAGGCGGGGGCTGACCGGCGGCTGGCCCTCGGGATATTGGGTGCAGAGCTCTTAGGCGGTTCCCTTCTCGGCCAGCAGGATGGTGATGCCCCGGGCGGTGACCACGGCGCTGCCTCCGCCCACGGCCACGATCCCATCCGCGTTGATGCCCCGGGCTGCGGAGACACCCTCCAAAACCGAGGTCAAAGGCGACCCGGTCTTTCCGCCGTCAAAGACCCCGGCCACCCGTTCTCCCATTGCCTCTTTCACCCGGTCCACCAAGTTCGTCTTGGTGGCGACGGAATGGCCACAGACCACCAAGACCCGCTCGGCCCCGGCCCGTTCAACCTCTTCGGCCAACTTGCTGATGGCGTTCGGTCCGGCATGGACCCGCACCAGATAGCCGACGAAGCGGAAGGCGTCTGTGGTCACGGTTTCTATTCTCCTGGGCCTGGTCTCCGGGGCCGTACCCCGGTTCAGAGCCCGGCTGCGCCGGTCACTAATGGTGCCACTGGAGTGCGCATTTGGCAACTGCGGTTGACAGTCGAAGTCCGTGGGCTATGATGGGCAGAACCGTCTGTATTTGGAGTCTAACCATGGCACAGATGACCGGCGCCCAGGCCCTGACCCGCTCCCTGGTTAGGGAAGGGGTTGAAGTGGTATTCGCGCTGCCCGGCGTGCAGATTATGGAAGCTTTCAACGCCCTCTACGACGAGCCGTCGATTCGGCTGGTGCTGGTGCGCCACGAGCAGTCGGCGGCCTACATGGCCGATGGCTACGCCCGTACCACCGGCAAGCCCGGCGTGGCCATGGTGGTGCCCGTGCCGGGAGCGCTCAACGCCACCGCCGCCTTGGGCACGGCCTTCGCAACCTCTTCTCCGGTGCTGTTAATCTCGGGCCAGATCGAGAGTTACAACCTGGGTGTCAACCGGGGCGCGCTCCACGAGATTGGCGAGCAGTTGGACGTTTTCAAGCACTTGACCAAATGGTGTGAGCGGACCACCGAAAGCGCCGAGATTCCGGGCTTGGTCCACAAAGCCATGGAGCAACTCACCTCCGGGCGGCCACGGCCGGTGGAGATTGAGATTCCCTGGGATGTCCTGCCAGTCCAAGCCGAAGTAGAGCTGTTGGAGCAAGAAGTCCACCCCAAGTCCAGACCCGAACCCGGGGCGGTCAAGGAGGCGGCGGAACTGCTGGCCCACGCCCAAAGGCCGCTGATCTGGGCCGGAGGCGGCGCCAGGGAAGCCGACCTCTCCCGCGAACTCTTGGAATTGGCGCAAGCGTTGAACGCGCCGGTGATAACCACAGCCCAAGGCAAGGGCGCGATTCCGGAGGACAACCCGTTGTCTCTGGGGGCCTACTACAACGGGCACGGCCCAGGGCATCGTGCCCTGCCCCAAGCCGACATCATCCTGGCCGTCGGCAGCCGGCTGCACATGGTGCCGCCGGTGGATTGGAGCCCCCAACCCCACCAGAAGTTGATTCAGATTGACGCCGACCCCGAAGAGGTGGGCCGCAACATCCAGCCAACCACCGGGATGGCCGCCGACGGGCGAATGGCCCTGCAAGACCTGCTGGCCGAACTGGGAGGACGGACACACTCCAGCCAGTGGACTCAGGCCGACATCGACGCCATCAAGGACGCCACCAGAGAGGAGATACAGGCCATGGCCCCGCTCCAGGTGGAGATAATCAACACCCTGCGGCAGGAACTGGACGATGACGCCATCATGTTGGCCGGGACCACCGAGATTGGGTACTGGAGCCACCTGGCTTTCCCGGTGCTCTCGCCCCGGTCGTACCTGACTGCGGGATATTTCGCCACCCTGGGATTTGCCTTCCCAACGGCCCTGGGCGCCAAGGTGGGCAACCCCCATCATCAGGTCGTCGCCACCTCCGGAGACGGAGGCTTTGGTTACGCCTCCAGCGAATTGGCCACCGCAGTCCAGGAAGGACTGAATGTGGTAACAATCGTGTTCAACAATGAGTCATTCGGAGCGTCCTACGCCGACCAGGAGCACCGGTTCGGGGGCCGGGTCATCGGCACCCGCATCCACAACCCCGATTTCGCCAAGCTGGCCGAGTCCTACGGCACCCTTGGCGTCAAGCTCTCCGGCCACCAAGAATTGGGCACAGCGCTGCGTGACGCCCTGAAAGCGGAAAGGCCGGTGCTGATTGAAGTGCCGATTCCCAACCTGGTTCCCCCGTTCCAAATCACGCCACCGGGGATAATACGGCGTTCTTCGTGAGGCTGGCTCGGTGGTAGAATCGAGATTGGGAAACCGATGCCAGACCTACCTGATCTAAACGAGAAAGACGAAGACCGCATGGTGCGCTACCGGGGCCAGAGTCTGCGGCTGCTGCGGGACGCCGTGGAGGAGATACGCAACGGCCGCTGGGCGCGCTGCGAAGAACTCCTGTGGGGCAGCCTGACACAGGCGGTGAAGGGCGTGGCTCTCAGCCGGGGTATGGGGTTGGACGGCCTGAAGGCAGTTGAGGACTATGCCCGGGAGTTGGGCCAAGAAAACCTGGACCGGCGAATCAGGGAAGCCTTCACCAAGCTGGCGTCCTTTGGCGACACCGCGGAACGGGTACGCGAGTCCCGCATCAGGGCCGACCATCTGGTAGCGACGCTGGAGGATATCACCGGGGCCGTCGAGCGGCTCTGGGACATGGCTCCCGGCGGCGACCTGCTTCCGGGCATGATTTTGGATGAACCGGACGAACTGGAAGAGATGGACGGCGGCCCCACAAGATGAACGCGAACAGCCCCACGGTCGCCATCCACACCCACGGCTGCAAACTGAACCAGGCCGATAGTCAGGTCATGGCCCGGCAGTTCCAACAGGCCGGCTTCACCGTGGTGAAGTCCGCCACACAGGTCGATGTGGTGGTGCTGAACTCCTGCACCGTGACCGCCACCTCCGACGCCAAGGCCCGCCAATATCTGCGCCGCGCCCGCCGCGCCAACCCGGATGCCCTGGTGGTGGCCACCGGCTGCTACGCCCAACGGGCCAAAGACGACCTCTCCGCCATGGATGCTGTCTCCTTAGTATTGGACAACCGTCACAAGCAAAGCTTGGTTTCCATGGTTGCCGCGAAGCTCAAAGTTCAACCGGCAAGCACTGTCGAAATCGAGTCCCAGGCCCCCATCAGAAGCAGGGCCATGGTGAAGATTCAAGAGGGCTGCGACCAGGTCTGCGCCTACTGCATCGTGCCCAAAGTGAGGGGCCGGGAACGGAGCATCCCGCCCGAGGCAATCATCGCCGAGATTAACGGCCGGATGGGGTGCCGGGAGGCGGTGTTGACCGGCACCCAGCTGGGTACCTATGGCTTCGACCTTCCCGATACCAATCTGCGCGACCTGGTAGCGAGGGTCTTGGCCGAAACCCCCATCGGCCGGCTCAGGGTGTCCTCCCTTCAAGCCCAGGAGATTACAACCGAATTGTTGGACCTGTGGCAGGACCCTCGGCTCTGTCCCCACTTTCACATCCCACTACAGAGCGGCAGCGATACCATATTGCGGTCAATGCGCCGGCGCTACGACACAGCCCGGTTCGCCGAGACGGTGGAACTGGTGCGGGAGAAAATCCCGGACGCCGGAATAACCACCGATGTCATAGTGGGATTCCCCGGCGAGAGCGCCTCGGAGTTTGCCGCGAGTTACAGCTTCGTCGCGTCCATGGGCTTCAGCGGCATGCACGTCTTCCCCTACTCCGTCCGGCCCGGAACATCGGCGGCCCATCTTGACGGCCAGGTGGATGACCTGATGAAGCGAGAGCGGACCGGGGAGATGCTGGAGTTGGCGGCAGCGGCATCCAGGGATTTCCGCCACGGGTCGTTGGGGCAGTCCAGGCCAGTGCTTTGGGAGCCAGCCAAACGCCAAGACGCCAGTGGAGTCTGGAGCGGACTAACCGACAATTACTTACGCGTACGGACACGAAGCGCGAGGGACTTGGGCAACGTCATAACGGGCGCACGTTTAATCGCCGTGGATGAGGAATGGGTCACAGGCGAAGTCATCTAACTGACCTCCCAAGGGGCGTGCCAGAGAGGTGTTGCCCTTCATTGTCAGGCCGTTTCTGGGTCAGGCCGTTTCTGGGTCAGGCCGTTTCTGGGTCAGGCCGTTTCTGGTTGTCGGCTCGGCCTAAAGTTCGACGGGCCTGAGATAGCCCATCTCGCCGCGGCGCTCCAGATATCCCGCCTTGATATCGTGGCCGTGGGAAAAGACCAAAAGCCAGCCCTGACGCTCCGCCTGGTTCAACAGGTCCCGCTTCGCCTCCAGGGTAACCTCGGGAGAACTGTCAAAGGCGGAGATGGCGACCAGGTCGAGGTGATGAGGCGTGGGAACGATGTCCCCAAGGAACACCACCCGCTCGCCGCCGTGGTTGAACATGACCATCTGGTGACCGAGGGCGTGACCGTCGGTGACCATCACGTTCAGGCCGGGCAGAATCTCAGAATCGCCGTCCAGCAATTCCAATTGACCCCGCTCATCGATGGGCAAGAAATTCTCTGAGCGGTGTACGCCGTGACAACGCTCGTTGGGGTTGCGGGCCTCATCCCAGCATTTGCCCTGGACGTAATATTTGGCCTTTGGGAAGGTCGGCACCAAGTTGCCAGCCCGGTCCAGCCGGGTGCAGCCGCCCGAATGGTCAAAATGCAAATGGGAAAGAATCACTGCGCTGATATCCTTGGGAGTGAGGCCCAAACCCTTTAAGCCCTTCAACAGGCGGCTGGGCACCAACCCAAGGGTTTCTTTATCTGTATCGGCTTCCTTGGAACCGATCCCGGTATCCACAAGCACGTTTTGTCCGCTGACTTGCAGCAGCAGGCAATTTAAGCCCAGGGTCATCCTGTTCTTGCGGTCGGTGACCACACTGCTCTCCCAGGCGACCTTTGGCACCTGGCCGAACATGGACCCGCCGTCCATCTTGATGACCCCATCACTGATGATCTTTACGGCTGTCGACATCATCGTAACACCCAAACCCTCATTCAATTATTATTGAACGTTGCACCCCGCCCGATGTCGTCACCACATGAAATGCCGAAGATATGCAGTGGGTCTCGTCAGAGACTGCCGCAGTAGAGAGAATAGTGCTCAGGACCGTGGAAACGATTTATTGCTATCACTTCTGACGGGGCCGTTCTAGATATGTTCCTCTGGACTCGGCCAACGGCCGGACATTTTTTCGCTCCTTCTTTCTACCTCCTCGATATCGCTCTTAAGACAAAAAAAGCCGGCGGTCCGAAAACCTCGGCCACCGGCTGGAGCATTTGCTGGGCAACGTCACACCACCCTCGCCCCACTCTCTCCCGTTGACCCATGTAGCACACCACATTAATGTAGAGAAATCGCAGCCTGTCAAGGAGAAAATCCATAGATTCCATATCAATCTTCGTACGAATATTAAACTTTTTTTAGCATTTGGTCAAATATACGCCTGGAATCGAATATTTATGTTTACCAGCCTTCGCAAAGGTGGCCCTTGGTTCGGCTAAATTTCATGGTGCTATACTACCCCAATCCCGATTCTTCTCATTGACATTCACCCGGGACATTCACCCGGACATTAACCCGGACAGGCGACTATTCCCTGGGAGGCCGAAAAATGGCGGACAATGGACTTGGACTGATGGCCCATCTGCTACGGAGGGCCGGCTTCGGCGCCACCCTTCAGGAGTTGGAAGAGTACCAGGCCCAGGGGTACGAGGCCACCGTGGAGGGGTTGCTCCATCCCGAGGACGCTCCCGAATGGAACGACGATCTGGTCCGCCGGTACCACACCGATCAGAACAGCGTGATGTACTTCGAGAGCGCCCAGGCTTATTGGATGTACAAGATGATTAACTCCAAGCGGCCCTTGGAGGAAAAGATTGCCCTGTTCTGGCACGGGCTCTTCGCCACCGCTTACGGAAAGTTGAACCATGCCAAGGGGGTGTTCAACCAGACCGACACCTTCCGCCGCCACGGTCTGGGGTCCTTCCACAACATTTTGATGGAACTGTCCAGAGACCCGGCCATGATTTTCTGGCTGGACAACAAGGACAACCACAAGGACGCTCCCAATGAGAACTACGGACGGGAGTTGCTGGAACTCTTCTCCATGGGAATCGGCAACTACACCGAAGACGACGTGAAGAGTTGCGCCAGGGCCTTCACCGGTTGGACCATCGCCAACCAAGACTATATGAGCGTGCGGGCATCCAGGGATTCCATCTGGCCATCCGGCCGCATTGACTGGCAGTTCCAGTATCGGCCCGAGGACCACGACGAGACCGAGAAGAGGTTCCTAGGCCGGACCGGCAACTTTAACGGCGAAGACATCATCGACATCATCGCCATGCACCCGGCCACCAGTTGGTTCATCGCCGGAAAACTTTACAACTTCTTCGTGTCCGACACCCCCAACGAGGAGGCCATCGGCTTCCTGGCCGAAGAGTTCCGCAAGACCAACGGCGATATTCGCTCGGTGTTGCGGGCACTTTTCCTGTCCGGCTATTTCAAGTCGGCGGATGTTTGGTACGGCAGGGTCAAGAGCCCGGCCGAGTTGGTGGTGGGCACCGCGCGGCTGGCTGGCAGCTACCAAACGCCCCAATGGCACATCTCCAACCTGGCGAACGACGCCAATTTCATGGGCCAAGAGATTCTCAACCCACCCACCGTGGAAGGTTGGCACACCGGCACCGAATGGGTCGACACCGGCACCTTGGTGGAGCGAGTGAACTCGGCGGCGTTGGTCATCGGCGACACAATGCAACCGGGAGTCCAGGCCATGATCCAGCTTCTCAAGGACCGCCAGGACATCTACCAGCCGGCCGAGTTGGTAGACGCCTGTCTCCTGATGGCCGGCAGCCTCCAGGTGTCCGAGGGCACGCATGATCGGCTGGTGGAGTTCGCCGCCAATTGGGGTGAACTGAGTTTTACTCCCGAAGACGCCGTGCCCTGCGCTGAACAGCGGATTGTGGAACTGCTCCAGGTGATCCTGGCCACCCGCGAATACCAGATGGCCTAGGCCACTTCGGCAGCGGATACATTCCGGGGGCGACAGTTCTCCCCATTCCAACCATGCTTGCTGTCACCCCGAGTAAAACGAGGGGTCTCATTGCTTGGATGGAACAAGGCTTCACCGCACAAAGAGATTCTTCGGCTGACGCCTCAGAACGACAAATGCGAAGAGCAGATCTTAATAGCAGACCAAGGGTTTTGACGAGCCTTCAATGACCACCACCAAGACCTTCACATACAGCCACACCATCGGTTTCCTGGCCGCCACTGGCCGGGGGTTCCTCAACCCGGTGGACCTGGCGATAAACTCCCAGGGAGTTCTCTACGTCTTGAACCGGGCGGGCCCCGAAACGCCGGTCCGGCTGCCGTCCAAGCGGGTGTCGATCTGCACCTTGGACGAGGAATTCCTGGGAGAATTCGGCACCGGCGGCACCGGCGACGGAGAATTCTGGTGGCCCAGTTCCATCGCCATCGACAGCCAGGACCGGGTCTACGTCGCCGACGAGGGCCTACAGCGCATCACCATCTTCAACAAGGACGGTGAATACCTGGGCAAATGGGGTCAGAAGGGTACGGGCGAAGGGCAGCTTGAATATCCTTCCTGTCTGGCCTTCGATACAGACGACAACCTGTGGATGACCGACAGCGGCAACCACCGGGTGCAGAAGTTCACGCGCGACGGAGAGTTCATCGCTGCCTGGGGTCAGCGGGGTTCGGGCTCCGGCCAGTTTGAAGGGCCTTGGGGCTTGGCCCTGCCTGATACCGGGTCCGGGACCGGAGACGTATATATCTCCGACTGGGGCAACGACCGAATCCAGCGGTATGACACCTCCGGCAATCTGATTGAAGAATTCGGCGGGCTTCTCGACGGAGACGCCATCCACCGGCCGGCCGGTCTGGCGGTGGACGGCGAAGGCAACATCTATGTCGCCGATTGGGGCAACGAGCGGGTGAAGGTCATTGGCCCAGACGGAAGCCTCTTGGCGTCGCTCAGGGGGGAGTCGGTGGACTCCAAATGGGCGGCCGACTACTTTGCGGTGAACCCCGAGGAAGGTAAGTTACGGAGCGAGGCGGACCTGTATCCGGAGCTAGACCCGCCGGGCCGGCGCGACCGGGAGATCTCCGCCGGTGTGGAAGGGTACTTCTGGGGCCCCACGGCGGTAAAGTTGGACGGGCAGGGCCACGTCTACGTTGCCGACAGCCTGCGCCACCGGCTGCAGATATACCGGATGGATTAACGGCCGCCGCGGCGGTTAGCCCTTCCTGCGGGCTTGGTCCATCCGGGCCCAGGTGTCCCGGAGCGCGACGGTCCGGTTAAAGACCGGGGCGTCAGGCGTGGAGTCGGGGTCGACACAGAAATAGCCCTGCCGCAAAAACTGGAACTTCTCCCCCGGTTTTGCGTTGTCCAGTCCCTGTTCCAACTTGCACGACTTTAAGACCACCAGCGATTCCGGGTTCAGGTTGTCTTTAAAGTCACCGCCGTCCTCAACGTCGTCTGGGTCCTCTTTCAGGAACAGGTGGTCGTAGATACGCACTTCGGCGTCCACCGCATGTTGGGCCGAAACCCAATGGGAAGTCCCCCGGACCTTCCTGCCGTCGGCTGACGTTCCGCCGCGGGTTTCGGGGTCGTAGGCGCAGCGAAGCTCGGTTATTTCGCCGGTGGTCTCGTCCTTAACCACTCCGGTGCAGGTGATGTAGTAGGCGTCCTTGAGGCGTATCTCCCGCCCGGGTGAAAGGCGGTAGAACTTGGGCGGAGGGTCCTCCCGGAAGTCGTCCTTTTCGATATACACGGTCCGGGAAAACGGGATGGACCTTTCCCCCATGGACATGTCTTCCGGGTTGTTCACCGAGACAATCTCTTCCGACTGGCCCTCCGGGTAGTTCTCAATCACCACCTTCACGGGGTCCAAGACGCCCATCACCCTGGGTGACCGTTTATTCAGGTCATCCCTCAGAGTGTGCTCCAGCAGCGCCATGTCCACGGTGTTGTCCCGCTTGGCCACGCCGATACGGTCGCAGAAGTCCCGGACGGCCTCGGGGGTGTAACCGCGGCGGCGCAGTCCCGAGATGGTGGGCATACGCGGGTCGTCCCAACCGTTTACGTATCCCCCGTCCACCAACTCCACCAACCGGCGTTTGCTGAGCACCGTGTGGGTCAGGTTTAGGCGGGCAAACTCGATCTGCTGCGGGTGGTAGACCTCCAACTCATCCAGGAGCCAGTCGTAGAGTGGGCGGTGGTCCTCAAACTCCAGGGTGCACACCGAATGGGTGACGCTCTCAATGGAGTCAGACTGGCCGTGGGCGAAGTCGTACATCGGATAGATCGGCCATTCGTCTCCGGTGCGGTGGTGGGACTTATTCAGTATGCGGTAGAGCACCGGGTCGCGGAGGTTCAGGTTGGACGAGGCCATATCTATCTTGGCCCGGAGCACACGGGTTCCCTTTTCGAACTCGCCCTCCCGCATCCGCCGGAGCAGTTCCAGGTTCTCCTCGACCGTCCGGTTACGGTAGGGACTCTCCTTGCCGGGCTGAGTCAGCGTCCCTCGGTATTCCCTTATCTCATCGGCGCTCAGGTCGCAGACGTATGCTTTGCCCTTCTCAATCAATTGGACGGCGTATTCGTATAGCTTGCCGAAGTAGTCCGAGGCAAAGAAAAGGTTCTGGCCCCAGTCCCAGCCCAACCAGCGAACGTCCTCCTGGATGGACTGGACGTACTCCTTCTCTTCCCGGGTGGGGTTGGTGTCGTCGAAGCGCAGGTGGCAGACGCCGCCGTAGTCCGCGGCCAGGCCGAAATTCAGGCCGACCGACTTGGCGTGACCGATGTGGAGATAGCCGTTGGGCTCCGGCGGAAATCGGGTTATCACCCGGCCGTCGAACTTCCCGGTCCTGTTGTCATCCGCGACTATGCTGCGTATGAAGTCGGCCGAAGTTTCAGTCTGTGTCATTTTCCTGTCATTCTTGATTCATCCTAGGCCTTTGGTGAGCGATGAGGCGGTTAACCGGCGGCGCTGAACCGCTCGACCGCGTTCTTCACCCGGCTCACGGTGCGGTCCTTACCCAAGACCTCCATCATCTCGAACAGCGGCGGTGACACGGCCCGGCCGGTGGCGGCGACCCGCAACACCCCAAAGAACTGGCGGCGGGACAATGACAGCTTCTCTCCGGCGGCCTGCAGCACCTCTTCCAGTTTCTCATGCTGGAAATCGTCGGTGGCGTCCAACTCATCCAGAGCGGTCTTCAGGGCCGATAATGTCATCTCCCGGTCCATACCCTTCTGCACCAGAGTTTCGGTGTCGAACTGTTGGTCGGCCTGAAAGAAGTAGGAAGTCAGGCCCGCCGCTTCGTCCAGCCGCTTGATGCGCTCTTGAACCAGCGGCGCGATGCGGCCCAGGTATTTCTCGTCCACCGGCAACAGGTCCTCGGGCAGGTCCCGCTCCAAGAAGGGCATCATCCGGCCGGCCAATTGCTCCGGCGGCAACTCCCGGATGTACATCCCGTTCATCCAGAGCAGCTTCTCTTGGTCGAAGACGGCCGCCGACTTGGTGACCCGGTCCAAAGTGAAGTTGTCAATGATGGTCTGGGTGGACATGACTTCCGTCTTGTCGTCCAGCGACCAGCCCAGCAGCACCATGAAGTTGAGCAGCGCCTCGTGTAGGTAGCCGTCGTCCTGATACTGGCCGATGGCGGTGGCGCCGTGACGCTTGGAGAGCTTGGCCCGGTCCGGGCCCATAATCATCGGCAGATGGGCAAACTGCGGCCGCTCGAACCCCAGGGCCTCAATTATCTGCAGATGACGGGGTGTGCTGGGCAGCCATTCCTCGGCCCGCATCACGTGGCTGATTTCCATCAGGTGGTCGTCGGCCACCACGGCCAGGTGATAGGTTGGGAAGCCGTCGGATTTTAGAATTATGAAGTCGTTCAGCGTCTCATTGCGCCACTCGACTTCTCCCCTTATTAGGTCGCTAACTCTCGTGATTCCCTCTTTGGGCATGGCGAACCGGATAACTTCTGATTCCTGTCCGTCGCTCAGTTTGCTGATCTCTTCTTGACTCAGGTCACGGCAATGACAGTCGGCACTGGCCGAAACACGGCGGTCCCGCTGCCCTTGGCCTTCTTGAGCTGGTCTTTCGACGCTGCAGTAGCAGTGGTAAGCGTTGCCCTGGGAGACCAGCCTCTCGGCCAGGTCGTGGTAAATCTTGAGCCGTTCCGACTGGATGTAGGGACCGAAGGGACCCCCCACGTTGGGGCCTTCGTCCCAATCGATGCCCAGCCAGCGCAGGCCGTCCAAGATGGCCTCGACCGAACCCGGCACTAGACGCGCCTCGTCGGTGTCTTCAACCCTGACGATGAACTTGCCGCCGTGATGTCGGGCGAAGAGCCAGTTGAAGAGGGCCGTACGGATGTTGCCGATGTGGGGCAGTCCGGTGGGGCTGGGTGCGTACCGGACGCGGACTTCTCCGGGCAATTTGGTTCTCCAACAGAATATCTAGGGGCAGGCAATATTGTAGCATGCAGGCACGGAGGCTTGACGGGTTTTCGGGCCTGGCTAGCCTTCGCGGAGCGCGTCTAGGGCCGGGGTCAGGTCTGCTGGCAGGGCGGTCTGGAACTCAAGTGGCTCGCCACTGACGGGGTGGTTGAATCCCAGGTGGAAGGCATGAAGGAAATGGCGGTCAACCAGAGGACCGCCATGGCGGCCTCCGTGTCCGCCCCCGTGTCCGTAAACAGTATCGCCCACCAGCGGATGGCCGATGTGGGCCATGTGCACCCTGATCTGATGGGTGCGGCCGGTCTCCAAGTAAAGTTCAATCAAACTGTACCCCGGCAGGCTGTGCCCCGGAAATCTCTCCCGCACCTTATAGCTGGTGCGGGCCTCTTTTCCGCCAATCACCACCGCCATGCGGGTGCGGCGGCGGGGGTGACGTCCCACCGGACCGTCCACCTTTCCCTGGCCGGGGACAGGCATACCTTCGACCAGTGCCAGATAGCCCTTGGTGACCTGCCTCGCCTTAATCTGGGCGGAAAGGTCAGTATGGGCCTGATGGGTCTTGGCCACGACCATCAGCCCCGAGGTGTCCTTGTCCAAGCGGTGTACTATGCCCGGTCTAATCTCCCCGCCGATGCCTTCGATGTCGGGGCACATGGCCAGCAGGGCGTTGACCAGGGTGCTGTCTGGGTGTCCCGGTCCCGGGTGGACGGCCAGGCCGGCTGGTTTGTCGATGACCACCAAGTGCCGGTCCTGGTAGACCACGGTGACGGGTATGTTCTGGGCCGCCAGGCCGGTGGGTTTTGGCGGAGGCACGGAGAGGGTGACCCGGTCTCCGGCCCTCACCTTGTGGGACGGTTTGGCTGGCCCGCCGTTGACCGACACCTGTCCATCGATTATCAGCCGCTGTAGCCTGCTGCGGGTAAGTCCGGTGTGCTGTCCGGCCAGATACTGGTCCAGCCGGGACTCGCCCACCGCTACCTGGAACTCATGAATGGCGGTCTCGGAGGTCAAAGGGCCCGGTCCCCCGCACGTTTTTCCAACGTCCGTTCTTTCACCCCACAGGTGGAGCAGCGCCACCCGTCCGTCACCGTGCGCATTTCACCGTCGCAGACCGGGCACCAGGCGTAGCCGCCGGTGGGGCCGGAGTCCTTAGGCTCGGCGACCAAGAAGATCCAAGCCAGGATGACCAGACCGGTGATTATCGATGCGTCGGCCACGTTGAACACCGGCCAAGCTCCAACATCTATGAAGTCGGTCACGTGGTCCAAGCGCACCCGGTCGAGGAGGTTGCCCAAAGCCCCGCCGATCTGCAATCCAAGACTCAGCCGCAAAAGACCGGTGTGCACCCGCTGGCTGCGGTAAATCAAGATCAGGATGGCGATACCGATGAAGGAGACCAGGATCAGAGCGGTGTTCTGGTCCTGAAAGATGCCAAAGGCGCTGCCGGTGTTGTGGGTGTGGGTGAAGCGGAAGAAACCGGTGGCCGGGAATGACTCGCGGTACAACAGTTGGTCCCGCACCAAGAACTTGCTGAACTGGTCTATGACAAAAACCAGCACAGCCAGTTGAATCAGGACAAAGTCCTTGTAGATTGGGGTGCGGGGGGTGTCGGCGCTCACGTTAGGGTCTCCGGGTCCGCCTTGGTTCTCTTTCAATCACCGAGACTACTTCAATTGCTCGATGAAGAACCGGCCGACTTCCGGAACCAAACGGGCTTCCTGTCCATACCAGAAATGGTCCACGTTTTCGAAGAGCTTGAACTCAGGTGCATGGCTGAAACTGGCCAACTCCGCGTCCAGTTGGGTCGAGTCCACCAGCCGGTCACGGTCCCCGGTGGCAATCAGGGCCGGGACCTTGGACTTCTTTAGGGGCGTTCCCTCAACTGCCCGGAAGGGCGGAGAGACCAGGACGATGGCGTCGGCCGCGCTGTGCAGTTCGCTGTGGCCCAGGATCACCGAGGTGCCGAATGAGTACCCGGCCAGGCCGGTCTTGGCATTGGTGTCCGGCCACGCCTTAATCAGGTCCAAAGCGCCCAGCACTTCCTGGGACTCTTTCTCGCCCTTGGTGTGTTCACCCTCGC
The DNA here is from genome assembly GCA_965237595.1 of Dehalococcoidia bacterium. GTDB lineage: Bacteria > Chloroflexota > Dehalococcoidia > Lucifugimonadales > UBA3495 > UBA9611. The sequence continues at coordinate 540,999 of CBDEFY010000006.1, forward strand.
TGCCGCCCACTCCCCGGAAGTTGAACCTGAGCGTGACGAAACCCTCTTCAACCAGACCCAGGGCCAGCGCCAAGACAACGTTGTTATCCATGCTGCCACCGTGCAGCGGATGGGGGTGACAGATGACCACGCCGGGCCAGGGGCCGGAACCCTCGTCGGGTTGGGCGACCACACCCTCGAAGGTCAGTCCCTCGGTCTCGAATGAAACGGCGCTTTGACGCACGGCAATTGCTCCTAGGTCGGGTAACTCCATCTTAGGTAAACGCCCGCCCTTTGGCAAGAAAGGGAGTCTGCGCTGTGGCCCATCTCCGCATCGGTCACCCTTGTTCATCATCTGCTAGGACGGAGGCAAGGCCGGTGTCACTGCTCTGCCCAGTCCCCGGTTGTGATATTCTTCGCCGGCTGATGCCTTGTCAGAACTACGAAAGAAGAATATGGTCGCGCCGTAGGGGCACGGCAATGCGGTGCCCCTACGGTCTTTTCCGTTAGTGTTGCAGGCGCAATCCTGCTAGAATACCGGTTAGCTTTTCAACCTGGACCATGAACGCCTTCACAGGCGTCAGAGTAGTCATCCGGGAGGGACCGTCAGATGGCATTGATTGACCTGCGCAGCGACACAGTCACCCAACCCACCGACGAGATGCGCCGGGCCATGGCCGAGGCCGAGGTGGGCGACGACGTTTTCGGCGAGGACCCGTCCATCAACAAGATCCAGGAACGGGCCGCCGCAATGCTGGGCAAGGAGGCTGGCCTACTGACCGCCAGCGGCACCATGAGCAACCTTATCACCACCATGGCCTACTGCCGCCGGGGTGATGAGATTATCATGGGAGACCAGGCCCACATGTTCTGGAACGAAGGAGCGGGACAGGCCGCGTTGGCCGGGGCCCAGACCCGCTTGGTGCCCAACGATGCCCGGGGCGGCATCAACCCAGAGGACGTGGCCCGCGCCATCCGGCCCAAGGGCAACCCACATTTCCCGGCCACCACCATGGTCTGCCTGGAGAACACCCATAACCGGTGCAGCGGCATGGTAATGACGCCCGCCGACACCAAGGCCGTCTGCGACGTGGCCCACAATGCCGGAGTGGCGGTGCACCTGGACGGCGCCCGCATCTTCAACGCCGCCGTGGCCCTGGAAGTCCCGGCCGAAGAATTGGCCCGCGACGTCGACGACGTCAGTTTCTGCCTCTCCAAGGCCCTTAGCTGTCCGGTGGGCTCGGTGTTGGTGGGCTCCGAGGAGTTTATCAACGAGGCCCACAAGTGGCGCAAGATGGTGGGGGGAGGCATGCGTCAGGCCGGTGTTCTAGCCGCCGCCGGACTGGTGGCCTTGGACACCATGGTGGACCGCCTGGCCGATGACCATCAAAACGCCCGCCGCCTGGCCCAAGGGCTGGCCAACATCAACGGCATCACGGTGGACACCGACAGCATCCAGACCAACATCGTCATCTTCGACGTCGATGAGAAGGTCGCCAAGGCCCAGGACTTCATCACGGCCATGGCCGACGCTGAGGTACTGGTTTCCTACCCAGGCGAACAGTCCATCCGCATGGTGACCCACAGGCACATCGCCGGGGAAGACGTGGAAGAGGCGCTGTCCCGTACCTCCAAAGTGGTGCGGGAGTTACAGTCGTCCCACAGCTGATCTTCGCCAGCATTTAACCACCATAACGGAGGAAAAACGATGTCCGACCAGGAACTTCGCATCATCGCCCCCACGGCCATCGTGGGCTATGGGTTCCAGGAAAGTTCCCTCCAACGGGTCTTGGAAAAGGACCCCCATCTGATCGCCTGTGACGGCGGCAGCACCGACCCCGGTCCCAACTACCTAGGGATGGGCAAGGCATTTGTGGGCCGAGACGCGGCCAAGCGGGACCTGGAGTTGATGTTGCGGGCAGCCGTGGACCGCAAAATCCCCATGGTGGTGGGCACCAGCGGTGGGGCCGGCGGCGACGCCCATCTGCAGTGGACGCGGGAAATCGTTGAAGAGATTGCCGGTGAAAACAATCTCCACTTCAAGATGGCCCTGATCCACGCCGAACAGGACAAAGATTACTTGATCAAGAAGCTGAACGACGGTCGAATCGAGCCGCTCTGGCCCCTGCCTCCCCTGGACCGGGAAACCCTTCAAAAGAGCACCAACATCGTGGGCATGTCTGGGGTCGAGCCCTACATCGACGCTCTAAGCGGCGGGGCCCAGGTGGTGCTTTGCGGGCGGTCCGATGACGCCGCCATTTTCGCTGCCCTGCCCATCAAAGAAGAGTTCGACCCCGCCCTGGGGTGGGTAGCTGGCAAGCTGCTGGAATGCCGCGCGGCCTGCGCCGTGCCCCGGCAGAAGTTCGGCAGCGAAGGCATCACCGTCACCGTCACCGTCAGGGAAGACCATATATTGGTTGAACCCAATCACCCGGGCCTGTCCTGCACACCTCTTAGCGTGTCCACCTTCTTCCTCCACGAGAACGAGACCCCCATCGAGCATACCGAGCCGTCCGGGATTCTGGACCTAAGCGACCTGGAGTGCGAGGCCGTCGACGACCGGACGGTGAAGATTACCGGAGCCAAGTTCCTCCCCCGCGAGAAATACACCGTGCGTTTGGAGGGTGTGGAACTGGTGGGATATCGTTGTATTTGCGTCTCATTCACCCGTGACCCTGTATTGGTCCAGTGTATCGACGACTACCTCGACCGAGTACGCGCCTTGGTGGCATCCAGGGTGGATGAAATGGGGGTGGGCCCAGATGAGTACAAGCTGGTGTTTCGGGTCGTTGGCAAAAACGCCGTGATGGGCGAGCGAGAGCCGGTCAAAGAGGTGTTGGCCCACGAACTGGGGATCATCATGGAGGCCGTCGCCCCGACCCAGGACCTGGCCAACGAGATTCTGGGCCTGGCCCGGCAGGCTGGCAAGAACCTCCACTACGACGGGAAACTATGCGACGAAGGATGTTTGACCTTCCCATATTCTCCTTCGGACCTCCCTGCTGGACCGGTTTACGAATTCAACATCCTCCACGCCGTGGAGCCGGATAACCCGCTGGAGATGTTCCCCATCGAATATGTGACTCTGTAAGCTTGTCGGCTGCCAAATCCCAGTCACCGGAGATTGGAAATGCCCAAGATAAAAGACCTGGCGGTTATCTGCCGCAGCAAGAACGCCAATCCATTTTTGCTCACCCTGGATGTGGTCTTTCCCGACCGGGAGACTTTCGACAAAGTCCAGGCCTCCGCGGTCTTTAGCCGGTCTCTTATCTCTCAGCTGTACAGCGTTCCCGAGTCCGACGTCTTGCTGGTGGAGTTCCCGCCAGCCAACGCCTTCAAGGCCACCATTCCCCGGCTACACGGCTCCGGCGCCGTGGAGGACTCGGATGTTTACGGCGCTCAACAGCACGGGCCATTGATGGAGGTAGAGTTGCCCATCTAGCTTCAAGCGGTGGGGCCGGTTATGCCTGACATTACCCTGGACAAGCAACACACGGCGGTGCTCATCGCGGACTTCTACGCCGAGGTGATGAACACCCTGCCCCACGCCACTGAACGCAGGGTGGAGGAGAAGGCTGCCGCAGTGAAGGCCGCAGCCCGGAAGGCCGGGGTGATGGTGTGCTACTGCGCCACCGTGTTCCGGCCCGGGTATCCAGAGATTGGCCAACGGAACAAGACCTTCAGCCAGCGCAAGGCCTCGGGTCAAGCCGCCATCCCGGACCCCAAAGATGTTATCCACCCGTCGGTGAAACCCCTGGAAGGTGAGGTCGTGGTTGGCAAGCACCGGGTGAACGCCCTGTACGGCACCGGACTGGACGTGGCCCTGCGGGCCAACGACATCCGCAACCTGGTTATTTTCGGCTACGCCACCAGCGGCGTTGTCCTATCGACGGTCCGCTACGGAGCCGACTTGGACTACAACCTGTTCGTGGTCGAGGACTGTTGTTCGGACTCAGACGTAGATGTCCACGAATTCTTGACCCAACGCATCTTTCCCCGCCAGGCGGACGTGGTCGGCTCGGAAGATATTATTCGCGCCCTGGGAGCAGGGTAATTGGCCGAACTGCCTCCAGACGAGCAGTCCAATCATGAACGGTCCCGGCGGCTGCAATTGCGGACACTGTACGTAGCATCAGCCGCTCTTGCCATCTCCGTGGGCCACGTGGTCTATGCTTTCTTACGGGACCACGTCTTTGACTAGGGATTATTTCAAATCCTGTACGGCCTGCTGTTGGGTCCATCGACAAACAGCTCATGACGAACGTGAAAGACATGATTTACGGTGAGACCGCCGCTGCTATCTGGAAGTTCGATGCATAGGTCTCCTGACCCGCCCATGGACCTGCCAGCCCACAAGTTCTTGGGCGAACGCAACGTTCCCTACGAAAGCTTGAGCTTTTCTCCCCAAACCGAGAAAGGGGCGGCCAATGTAGCGCAAGCGCTGGGCTACCAAGAGTCCCAGATGGTCAAGACGTTGGTGTTCGAGACGGGCGAAGGCGAGCACGTACTGGTCATGTTGGGCGGTGACAAGAACGCAGTCTCCGGCAACTTGAAACGGGCCATCGGCTCCAGGGACATCAGACTGGCCGCGCCGGACAAAGTGATGGAGGTCACCGGCTACGCCATCGGCTCGATTCCGCCCTTCCATTGGCAACCGCCCGGATTTCGTACCTTCATTGACGCCTGCCTGATGGACGAAGACGTATTGGGGGTGGGCGCCGGCGTTTGGGGCCAAGAGATAATGATTGAGCCTGGGGAGTTGGCCAGAGTGACCGGCGCAACCGTGGCCGTTCTGTCCGGATAGCCTCAAGTCGACCTGCCGGAAGGTCCAGGCGACGCCTAGATCGACTTTAGAAAATAGACCCGGTGGCATCGCCACCGCCGATAGGCTGGAGCTATGCCTTCAGGTGCGAGAGAATATGCTTGATGCGCGCCATCTTTCACCATACGAGGGCCGATATTGAGGTCCAAACCAGCCCGCGCTTTGTCCGGCCCGGTGAGAAGCTGGAAGCCGCTGTCACAATCATGCCTTCTGAGCCTGTCCCAAAAGTGGAAATTGCGGATAGGGGGAGCAGATAGAGGTCAAAGGGTTCGCTGAAAGGCCCTGGCCTGAGCGGGTAGGACAGGCGACGGAGCGATGGGTCAGCTGCTGTCATCACTGCAGGTCAGGAGACGGGACAAGGCTCCGGGCCATTAAATAGACCGATGAAGGGGCTGAGCGCCACACCCGCCAGAGAGTGCGCAGGTTGAAGGCTGTGGCCAGCATTGTCCACTCGGCCGCCACGTTAACGAGGCCGCGCAGCAGGAATCTCCGTGCCCCCTGTTGCTCCTTGATGATTCCGAAGACAGGCTCGACCAGTTGCTTTCTCAGCTTGTACGCCTCTCTAGCTGCTGAGGTGGACATCCAGGCACGATGACGGCGCAGCACTGCGTCATGCGGACCTATCGCCAGGCTCCGCCCAATCTCTTTGGCCTTCGTGCAGACTCCGAAGGCTGGGCACACTTGGCAGACGACCCCGGAGGCCCGGTACAGACGCAACGGGACTCCATGCGTATGTTGGATACGAACGAACTTGAGCGTCTATCCCTGCGGACACGTAAAGCTGTCGCTCTGCTCGTCGTAGGTGAATCGGTCCTTGTGATATGGGTCTTTGAGGAACCGTTGCCGCGACTCCGACACTACCACCTGCTGATCTCGACGGGCGCATTCTTCCAAGTGACTCGCGGCGAAGTATCCGGCATCGGCCAACGTCATCTGCGACTTCGTCCCCATAGTCTCCTCGGCCTGCTCGACCATCGGCACCAGCAGGGCATTGTCATTGGCTGCATCCACCACGTCCACGGCGGTGACCAACATGCCGGTCGCTCCCCCATCCGTCTCTGTGGGTGAGACCATAGCCTGAGCGTTGTAGCCAGCCACGATGCCTTGCCTACCCTTCATCAGCCTGGCGTCTGGGTCGGTCAGGTTGATGCGCTTGTGGCGCTTCTGACTCGTGAGATCGTCCATCGCCTGCCTCACCTGCTCTCTCAAGACCTCCTTGTCAGCCAACTCCTCAGGCAGATGGGCAACAGCAGTGTCTTCTCCCGCTTCGTTCTGAGCCTCAAGGTCGGCTATCGCACGCTCCAGCCGCTCCAACAGACCACGCAGTCCCTCGGCGTCGTAGCTCCTGTTCAGCGACGCGTTGGCGACCACCTTCGTACCATCCACCGCCTGAACCGCCAGGTCCACCAACTTCATCGTCACTGCCATACGCACCGTCCGCTCGAACAGCTTCCTCATGGCCTGCCGATGCCCTTTGTAGAACCTCCACAGGGTGTTGTGGTCAGGATGCTGCCACCCGGTCAGCCACAGGTATGGTATCTGGTCCCGGCAGGCCGCCTCCAGCTTCCGGCACGAGCGCACCCCGGTCATGAAGCCGTACAGCCACACGCTCAACAGCGCACGTGGATGGTAGGCTGGCGCTCCCAGCACCTCCCCGTCTATCTTCACCCCAAGCTCCGCCCAGTCCTCCCGGTCCAAAGCGTCAACGAACTCGGCCACGAATCGCGCTGGATGGTCCAACGGCAACAGTTCGTCAAGCGTCGGCGGCAACATCCATATCTGCTCTCGGCCCATCTCTCGAAACGGCATCTCAACATCTCCCCAATTTATGTCGCCTCGAAAATACACCCAACGACATACCCATGGCCAGTTCAGACTTCTGAGACAGGCTCAACTGAGAAGTTTTCCGTGCGGCGTGGCGCCGTTGAGCTGGCGTGTATCGAAACCTACTACAAGAGTAATTCCGAGGGCCCGGACTGAGGTGGACCCAATCAGTTGGACAGGTTTGGTGCAAAACTAAGTGAGAGTTCCGCCGTCTTTCCAAGGTCTGAGAACGCTCCGTTCGGTGCCCGTTTCCCATTGATTGACCGTTCATCTGATGGCGCCAAGTCTCCTTTGAACACCTCAGCCGGTGTCCGGTAGCCCAAGGCCTGGTGGGGTCTTTGGTTGTTGTAGAAGCTGAAGTATGCGTCAAGCCCGGCCTTGGCTTCTCGCCCGTTGGAGTAGGCTTTCAGGTAGACCTCCTCGTACTTAACCGTGCGCCACAGCCGCTCCAACAAGATGTTGTCGGTGTAGCGTCCCTTCCCGTCCATGCTGATTCTCACTCCGTGCTGCTCTAGGAGACCGGTGAAGGCTTCGCCGGTGAACTGGCTGCCCTGGTCGGTGTTGAAGACCTCTGGCTTCCCCTTGCCAAGCGCTTCCTCCAATGTCTCGACACAGAAATCAGCATCCAAGGTGTTGGAAAGACGCCAGGCCACCACGTACCGCGTGTACCAATCCATGATGGCCACCAGGTATAAGAAACCCTTGGCCATGGGGATGTAGGTGATGTCGGCGGCCCACACCTGATTTGGTCTGGTGATCTCCATGCCGCTCAGGAGGTAGGGATACACCTTGTGCCCTGGCCCCGGCTTGCTGGTCCGGGGCCACCGGTAGATGGCACGTAGTCCCATGGTTCAGACGCTGGACCCGCTTCGCGGCCTGTGACCTTGAGTGCCCAGCCAGACCCTGGACCCGTAGAAGGGGGTACACTGGTGGTCCACGCCTTCATCACCGTCAGGTTCTCCGAGCAAGTCCCCTTGCGCCGGTAGTTTAGGCTGGACCTGCTGATGCTCAGTAAGGCGCACTGTCTCACTGTGGACAAGGCTGGGTGCCGCCGGTCCACCATCTCCCGTCCCGGCTCATGGACCGAGCCTCTCCGCCAAGAAATCCCGCTCAACCTTCAGTTGGCCGATCTGCTGATAGAGCCGGGCACAAGGACCGCATCGCTCTTCTGGCGTTTGTCTTGGTTCCCACCAAAGACGCCGACCGCTCCTTCCAACAAGGACTTCTTCCAGGCCTGGATCTGGATGGACCTCGTAGCGGGCGGCCAGTTGGGCCACCGTCTCTTCACCCTTCACCGCTTCCAGGGCCACCTTGGCCTTGAATGTTGGGCTGTGCTTCCTCCGCTCTTTTGACATGTCCCACTCCTCCCTCACAGCCGTTGAGCTGTGCGTGTATCGAAACCTACTACAAGAGTAATTCCGAGGGCCCGGACTTCAAGCACACCGGAGAGTTGGTGCGGATAACAGAGCCATTGCTGACAAATATGGAAGTCGCGGCGGGCGAGGTCTTTGGCGGCACCGTGCAATTTGAGGTGCCGCACGACGCTGTCCCGTCCATCTTCGGTGAGGTGGCCCGCATAGTATGGGAGGTAAATGTCCGGGTGGACGTCTTCCAGGGCCGGGACCTTCACAAAACAAAGGGCTTTGTCGTGCGTGGGAACCCCCCTGAGGAATCTTCCCGGGGATACCAAGTATCAGAGTCCAACCGGTTCAGTTTGACCCTGAGCGGCCTGGAGACAGTGGTTGAAGCGGGCTCCCGCGTCGAAGGAAGGTTGGAACTCCAGAGCCACAAGGAATTTTCGGTAAAGGACGTACGAGTGGAGTTGGAGCGCACCGAGCAGGCCCAGGACAGCAAATTAAATAAGACGGTACTGCAGATTAATCTGCACGGCCCTGAAAAGATTGCGGCCAACCAGTTGCTTCAATGGCCGTTCAGCTTTAACATGCCTAATGGCGCACTACCCAGCGTGAAGATTGACCACACTGGTGTCGTTTGGAAGGTGAAGGGAATAGCCGACTTCGGGCTTTTGTCTGACTTGATAGTTGAACAAGTAATCCAGGTCTACAACAGCCGGTAAACCGCAGGCACAATAGGCGGAATGTGGAGGTGAACAGGTTCTAAAACGTATTCTTTCTTGGTTTCGCCGCCCCAAGGCGGAGATTGAAATCGAAACAACCGGCGGGTCGTTGCAACCCGGCGGCACAATAGATGTCCAGATCACGATTCGGCCAAAAAAGGGAGTCAAGATTCGGAATGGCCAGGTGGAATTGGTCAGCACCGAGCGGTGGTGGGAAAGGGAACCCACGGCAGACGGAGGAGAAGGACGACTGGAGATCCGCTCCGGTTTGGGCCGACCGCTGGTCCAATCTTTCATCTCAGACACTGAGTTAACCAGCCCTGAACCGGTCATAAGGTACGTCAGATTTCAGATACCCACTGAGACCCCGCCCACCGTCCACGGTTCAGTGGCCGAGGTGGCATGGGAACTCACCGGCCGGCTGGAGATTGAGAACGGCAACCCGGTGACCGAGTCCCGGGAAGTAACGGTGCTCACCGCTCCTGTGGTCCAGACCGGACGCAGTGCAGCAGACCTGACCGAAGAGGCAATCTACGAGGGTTGTACTCTGGCCATGGTCTTGGTCAACGACGTGGTCGGCGCCGGCGGATACTTGGAGGGTGAACTCCGGGCGAGGATGAACCGCACGGACCAGGCCCGGGACATCCGCATCGAATTGCTCACCGTCGAATCAGCGGGGGACCGTCAGGCGGAATCGGTACGGGACCGGGTCTCGCTGGAGAGCAATGTTCAATTGACCTCGGAGGAGCCCTACGTTTGGGCCTTCAGCCTGCCCGTGCCGGACCGCACTCTGCCGACGGTGAAGAGCGGGCACACTACGGTCTCTTGGCGTCTCAAAGCGGTGGTGGACACTGACCAGACCCCGGAAGCGTACCTTGTGGAGCGGGAAGTCCAGATATTCACCTCGACCTAGCCGTCCTGGCTGCCTGACGCCTGGTCATCTTCGCTATTCCCGCCTGTTTTGCCGCTCCACCAGCGCCTGAGCCGCCGGCCTATCTCCTGCTCCGCACCTTCTTCGCTGGGCTGATAGTAGCGCCGTCCTTTCAGGGACGGCGGCAGATATTCCTGCTCCGAGAAATGGCCCTCGAAGTCGTGGGAATACTTGTAGTCCTTGCCGTATCCCATGTCCCTCATCATCCCGGTAACGGCGTTGCGAAGGTGGATCGGGACCGGCTCGTTGACCTGTTCCCGCACGTCCCGCATTGCCTGGTTCAGCGCCGCGTAGGCCGCGTTGCTCTTGGGCGCCGTGGCCAGGTAGACCGTTGCCTCGGCCAGGGGGATGCGCCCCTCGGGCATACCCAGAAAATGGACCGCCTGCTGGGCCGCCACCGCCACCGGTAGCGCTTGGGGCTCGGCCAGCCCGATGTCCTCCGAGGCCAAGATTACCAGGCGACGGGCGATGAATAGCGGGTCCTCCCCTGATTCAATCATCCGGGCCAACCAGTAGAGAGCCCCGTCGGGCGACGACCCACGGACCGATTTGATGAACGCAGAGATGGTGTCGTAATGGCTCTCCCCTGACTTGTCGTACATGGGAGTGCGCCTTTGCAGGGCGTCGGCGATGGTATCCAGGTCGATAATACGGTTCCAGCCGGCGTCAGCGGAGCAGGCGTAGGCCGTAGTCTCCAGGGCGTTCAGCGCGATGCGGGCATCGCCGTTGGCAATGTTCACCAGATGGCCTAGGGCGTCATCGGCCAACGTTGCCTTCAAAGGGCCCAAACCCCTCGCCTCGTCAGCCAAGGTCCGGTTTACGATGGCCGCGACTTGTTCCGGGGTCAGGCTCTGAAGGGCAAACACACGGCAACGGGACAGCAGGGGGGCGATGACCTCGAAGGACGGGTTCTCGGTGGTCGCGCCGATGAAGGTGATGGTGCCGTCCTCGACGTGGGGTAGGATAACGTCCTGCTGGGCCTTGTTGAACCGGTGAATCTCGTCCACGAAAAGGATGGTGGACTGCTGGTGCATTCCTTTGCGCTCCCGGGCTTCGCTCACGATGCGGCGCAGGTCAGCCACCCCGGAGGTGACGGCGCTGACCGGTTGGAAATCGGCCTGGGTGGCTGCCGCCACCAGCCGCGCCAGGGTGGTCTTGCCCGTCCCGGGCGGTCCCCAGAGGATGATGGACGGCAGACGCCCGGCGGCGATGGACTTCAACAGCACCCTGTCGGGGTCGACTATCTGTTCTTGACCCACGAACTCGTCGAAGGTCCGGGGCCGCATCCGCTCCGCCAGCGGGGCGTCCCGCTCCGCTTGGACCTTCCTGCCATGCTCGAACAGTGACTCAGATGAGCTCATGGGCGTTCACCTTACGGCGGCCGGGACGGGCTGGTCTCCGTACCCGGTTGGGTCCCGCTTTGGATCAATGGAAGCGGGGCATGACTTTTCATCAACCTACAAGACCCGCCGGACTAACGAAAGCGGGGCATGACTCTTCATCGAACCTATAAGACCCGCCGGACTAACGAAAGCGGGGCATGACTCTTCATCGAACCTATAAGACCCGCCGGACTAACGAAAGCGGGGCATGACTCTTCATCGAACCTACAAGACCCGCCGGACTAACGAAAGCGGGGCATGACTCTTCATCGAACCTACAAGACCCGCCGGACTAACGAAAGCGGGGCATGACTTCTTTGGCGAATAGCCGCATGGACCCTTCCACCTCGGCGTGGGGCAGCATGCCGCCGATGTTGAACCAGCACATGATTTCCTGCGGTCCGTACATCTCTTTGAACTTTTTCAATTTGCTCGCCACTTGGTCTGGAGTGCCCACGGCGGCGAATTCCTCCATGACACTTTCGGCGGTCAGGCTGAAAGCCCGGCTGGAACCACGACTGGAACCCCGGGATGTGCCGATGTCCCGGAGCGTTCCCAGGTAGTTGTTGATGGTCTTTTCAAATCCGGCCTTGGCTTCGTTCTCGTTGTCGGCAACGTGCATGGGCACGTTGATGTTGACCTTTAGTTTTTCGGCATCGTGGCCGTTCTCGGCCAGTTCCGCCCGGTAGGACGCCAGTCCAGCCAGGGCCCCTTCCGTGGTCACAATGGTGGGCGCAACCAGGATGTTGTGCCCCAGGGAGCCGACGATGCCAAAGGTGTCGGCGCTGTTGGCGGCCACGTACACCGGCGGATGGGGCTGCTGAACGGGCCTGGGCGTTAACGTGAGCCCGTGAGCCTGGTAGTGCTTGCCCTGGTAGGTGAAGTCCTCTCGGTCCCAAGAGCCCAGTACCACCTCCAAGGCCTCCAAGAACCGTTCTCGTCCTTCTTCTTGGTCGATTCCATAGCCCTGGAAGTGGCTGGGCATGGAGCCCCGGCCCACACCGAAGATGGCCCGGCCGTTGGACATCACGTCCAGGGTCGCCGCTTCCTCGGCCAGCCGGACCGGTTGGTGCAGAGGCAGCAGGTTTACGGCGCTGCCGATGCGGATGCGTTTGGTGGTCTGGGCGATGGCCGACGCGAGCATCATAGGGGCCGGCATCACGGAGAACCGGGGATTGAAATGGAGCTCCGCCAACCAAGCGGCGTCGAACCCCAACTCGTCGGCCAGTTGGCATTGGGCGATGGTGTCCTGGTAGCGGGCGCCGGGAGTTTGGTCTACCGCGCATGGTAGCTGGTAGAAAACGCCGAACTCCATGTATATCTCCTTCAGAACCGGAATAGGCCGGGGCCGCAGTTCTTGAAGCGTGGCGGCAGCGGCCCGCCTATTCTAATACAAACGTCCGGAGTCTGTGGGTTTCGGAGGGGGGTCCCCCAGTGGCGTTTCCCCCACCTCCGACCGGGTCGTGAGTCTCGACTTCGTCGGAAATGGAGCCGTGGCTAGAGTGGGATATTGCCGTGCTTCTTGGCGGGGAGGCTGTCCCGCTTGTTTTGCAGCATCTCCAGCGCTTTTATGACCTGGACCCGGGTCTCCGCTGGGTCGATAACGTCGTCCAAGTACCCACGGCTGGCGGCGATGTAGGGGGTGGTGAATCTGTCTTTATAGTCCTCAACGAGTTCCTGGCGCTTCTTGTCTTGGTCCTTCGCCTTGGAAATTTCGTCCCGGTAGATGATGTTCACCGCGCCTTCGGCCCCCATGACGGCAATCTCCGCCGAGGGCCAGGCCAGATTGATGTCCGAGCGCAGGTGCTTGCTGCTCATCACGATATAGGCCCCGCCGTAGGCCTTGCGGGTGATGACCGCTACCTTTGGCACCGTGGCTTCGGCATAGGCGTAGATCAGCTTGGAGCCGTGGCGGATGATCCCGCCGTATTCTTGGTCCACACCGGGCATGAATCCAGGGACATCCACCAAGGTTACGATGGGGATATTGAAGCAATCGCAGAACCGGATGAACCGGGCGGCCTTGGCCGAGGCGTCGATGTCCAAGGCACCGGCCAGATATTCCGGTTGATTGCCCACCATGCCCACCGCGCGCCCGTTCATCCGGACAAATCCCACGACTACATTGGGGGCGAAGTTCTGGTGGACCTCCATGAACTCCTCATCGTCGACAATCTTGTAGATGATCTCCCGCATGTCATAGGGGCGGTTGGCGTCGTCGGGCACCAGGTATCTCAGGTCCGGTTCCTGCCGAGTTGCCGGGTCTTCGGTGGGCTCTTGGGGGGTGTCTTCCAAGTTGTTGCTGGGGAAGAAGCTGAGGAGGCGCCGCACCCCGTTGATGCATTCTTCTTCGGACTCGTAGACGAAATGGGCCACGCCGCTGCGGGTGGCATGGGTTGCCGCACCGCCCAAGTCTTCGTGGGTCACCTCTTCGCCGGTCACCGCCTTGATGACATCGGGGCCGGTTATGTACATCTGGCCGGTGCCTTTGACCATGAAGATGAAATCGGTGATGGCTGGAGAGTAGACCGCGCCGCCGGCCGCCGGCCCAACAATCACGGATATCTGAGGGATGACCCCAGAGTACATTGTGTTGCGCAGGAAGATGTCGCCGTAGGCGGCCAGGCTCAATGCCCCTTCCTGGATGCGGGCCCCGCCCGAGTCGTTGAGGCCGACCACTGGGCAGCCGGTCTTGCCCGCCAAGTCCATCATCTTGCAGACCTTCTGGCTGACCGCCTCCGACAGTGAGCCGCCCATCACGGTGAAGTCCTGGGCGAAGGCGAAAACCTGGCGGCCCTCCACCTGGCCGTGGCCGGTGACCACGGCGTCGCCCAGTATCTTGCGGTCTGCTAGTCCGAAGTCGGTGGCCCGGTGGGTGACAAAGGCGTCCAATTCCTGGAAGGTGCCGTCATCCATGAGGAGGGCCAGCCGCTCACGGGCGGTCAGCTTGCCCCGGCTGTGTTGCTGGTCTATCCGGTCCTGGCCGCCGCCCTTCAATCCCTCTTGGCGCATGGCGTCCAAGGCGTCAATCTTCTCGTCGATCTGCCGTTTTTTCGCAGTCACAGCCCCTCCAACCTGGTTTATCGTAGCAGACGGGCCGATCGGGGTTCAAGGAGCCTGAGCCTGCCGCAGAGTGATAAAATGGGGCGGCCAAGACGTTTGTTGGCCGACGCGAATCGCCGGCCCACTCCTCAACCTATACCGGAGCTTCCTGACCATGCCCCAAGTCCACACCCTCATTACGGGCCTAACCGTGGCCAACGGCGAGAAACTGGCCAGGGGAACGCGTACCTACGTGATGGGCATCATCAACGTCACTCCCGATTCATTTTCAGGGGACGGTCTCGGAGGCGACGTTGCGGCGGCCGTGGACCAAGCCCTGCGGTTCCAAGAGGAGGGAGCGGACATCCTGGACATCGGCGCCGAGTCCAGTCGTCCCGGCCATAAACCGGTCTCCGTGGAAGAGGAACTGCGAAGACTGCTGCCCGTCCTGGAAGCCGTGGTGAACCGGGTGGACCTCCCCATCAGCGTGGACACTTACAAGGCCGCGGTGGCCCGCCGCGCCGTTGACGCCGGCGCCGTGATTATCAACGACATCTGGGGCCTGAAAGCCGAACCCGAGTTGGCCCAGGTCGCGGCCGAAACCGGGGCCGGCTTGGTCTTGATGCACAACCAACAGGGCACGGAGTACCGGGACCTGCTACCAGACGTGATTGCCAGCCTGGAAGTCAGCGGAGCCACCGCCATTGGGGCGGGGGTATCCAAAGAGAACATCATCGTCGACCCCGGAATCGGGTTCGGAAAAACCCCGGACCACAACCTGGCGGTCCTGGCCGGACTGGAGCAGCTCAAGACCATCGGTTGCCCCATCCTGGTCGGCACGTCCCGCAAGTCCACCCTGGGACTGCTTCTGGGCCTTCCCCCGGGCCAGCGGGTCGAGGGCACGGCGGCCACCGTGTCTTTGGCCATCGCAGGCGGCGCGGATATCGTGCGGGTCCACGACGTCGAAGAGATGGTCCGGGTCTGCCGGGTCACCGACGCCATCGTCCGCGGCTGGAGGCCCGAGGGCTGGACGGCCAGTTGAGCGATAGAACCGCCTGCCGGCGACTTGGCGTCTACCTTGGACTTGGGACCAACTTGGGCAATCGGGAGGAAAACCTGACCCAAGGGGTAATGGGGCTGGACGCCGGCCCCGAGTTAACGGTGCTGCGGACCTCAAGCATCTACGAAACCGCTCCGTGGGGCCTAACCGAACAACCCGTGTTTCTCAACATGGTGGCCGAGATTTCCACCACCCTGTCACCCCACCAGTTGCTGGACCGCGTCAAAGGCGTGGAACGGGAATTGGGAAGGGAACCCGGTCCCCGCTTGGGGCCCCGGCTCATAGACTTGGACATCCTGCTGTACGGAGACAGCGTGGTCGACGATCCGGACCTGCAGATCCCCCACGCCAGCCTGCACCTTCGGGCCTTCGCGCTGGTCCCGCTGGCCGAATTGACCCCGGATGCGATGCACCCCGTCCTCGGCGAAACCATTGCTGAATTGGCCATGCGTGTGGATGGTCTGGACGGCGTAAAACCGCTGGGCTTATCCGAAAGAGGCCCATCCGTGCCTGGAGTGGATTAGCAGTCGGCGCGCCCGGTTGACAATCGCGCCCGTCTGACGCATATTTTTAACCGGCGAAATATCATTTCCCCGAACGGACCCAAAACAGTTAACATCGAATAACGGCTACCCAGACGATACGTTGGGGCGACGGCAGCCAGAAACACGAGGAGAAATTCATGGCGGACAAGCAACTTACATTCGATGAGAACGCCCGCGCCAGCTTGCTGCGGGGCGTGGACGAACTTAAGCGGGTGGTGGGGTTGACCCTCGGACCCAGCGGCCGCAACGTGCTGCTTAGCCGCATGTTTGGTCTACCCGTTGTCTGCAGTGACGGCGTGACCATCGCCAAAGAGGTGGAGCTCCCCGAGCCCTACGAGAACCTGGGCGCCCAACTGGTGAAGGAAGCTGCCTCCAAGACCAATGACGCGGTTGGCGACGGTACCACGACCTCAGTGGTTCTAGCCCAGTCCATCGTCCACAACGGCTTCATGAACGTAGCGTCCGGCGCCAACGGCATGGGCATCCGGGAAGGTGTGGACCAAGCCGTGGCGGCCGTGGTGGCCGAGTTGAAGTCCATGGCCATCCCCGTGGAGGGCCGGGAGCAGGTGGCCCGGGTTGCCGCCCTCTCCGCCCACGAGGAGGCCATCGCCCAATTGCTGGCCGATGCCTTGGACAAAGTGGGCCGGGACGGCGTGGTAACCATCGAAGAGTCCAAAACCCTTGCCGACGAATTGGAGTTCGTGGAAGGCGTCCGCGTTGACCGCGGTTATCTCTCCCCCCACTTCGTCAGCGACACCCAACGAATGGAAGTGGCCATCGACGACCCCATGTTCCTGCTGACCGACCAGAAGGTCAGCGCCCCCAATGATGTTGTGGGCATCATGGAGCAGTTGCTCCAGGCAGGAAAACGCTCCCTGGTAATCATCGCCGAGGACGTGGATGGAGAGGCCTTGTCCACCCTGGTGGTCAACAAGCTGCGGGGCACCATCGATTGCGTAGCCATCAAGGCTCCCGGTTTCGGAGAACGCCGCAAGGCGTTGTTGGAAGATATCGCCATCGTTACGGGAGGCACGGTAATCAGCGCCGACCGAGGCCTGAAGGTTGAGGACGCCGAGATTCCCCTGCTGGGGACGGCCCGCCGGCTGGTTGCCAACAAAGACGAGTCCACAATCATTGAGGGCCGGGGCGACGACCAAGCAATCAAGGACCGGCTGGACCAACTGCGGGTCCAGATTGAAGAGACCAGCTCTGACTACGACCGCGAAAAGCTTCAGGAGCGCATGGCCGCCCTAGTAGGCGGTGTAGCGGTGCTCAAGATTGGCGGCGCCACCGAGCCCGAGGTCAACGAGCGCAAGTCCCGGACTGAAGACGCCCTTTCCGCCACCAGAGCCGCCATCGAAGAAGGGATCGTCCCCGGCGGCGGAGTCGCCTTGGTGCGGACCGGACATGTATTGGTTGACCTGGAAAAGACCCTTGAAACCGAACAGGCCTTGGGTGTGCGAATGGTGCGCGAAGCACTCAGCGCACCACTGCTGCTCATCGCCGATAACGCCGGCCACGAAGGACAGGTAATCCTGGAAGGCGTTCGCGACGGCGAGGGCGACTGGGGGTTCGACGCTGACCGGGGCGAGTACCGTCACCTGATTGAAGCGGGAATCATCGACCCGGTTAAGGTCACCAGGTCGGCCCTGGAGAACGCGGGAAGCATTGCCGGGATGATGATGACCACCCAGGCTATCATCACTGAGATTCCAAAATTTGTTCCCCTGCCCCAGGACATCCAGGACTTCATGCACGACTAGTCCTGCCGGACACCCCGACCCAGACGAACAACGGCCCGGACCAGCCACAGATTGCATCGAAAGGCGGGCCGGGCCTGATTTTTGGCCCAGGCCTGGTCCTAGGGAGAGAGATGCCGGGTACACCCTTGGACCGCGATTCCATCGGCCATTTGATTGAAGGGTCTCCACGGTTGTTGGAGGATTACCTGTCCCTTGAGACCCAACTCCAGCCCAACGGGTTCGACCTGACCCTTCGGAACGTGGCCCGGTTGACCACTCCCGGGGCCGTTGGAGCCGAGGACGCCAGCCGGAAATTGTCGGAGACCCAGCCAATGAAGTTCGGGCCCGATGGCTGGCTGCAGTTGGAGGCAGGTCCCTTTCTGGTTACATTCAATGAAGTGGTCAGCCTGCCGCTGGACATCATGGCCTTGGGCCGGCCCCGTTCCAGCCTGCTACGCAGCGGCGCCGGAGTGCACACCGCCGTCTGGGACGCCGGATACCGAGGGCGCTCCCAAGCCCTGCTGGTGGTCTACCACCCGGACGGATACCGGGTGCAGCGCGACGCCAGGCTGATGCAGATGGTCTTCTTTCGCATGGAGACCGCCGCCAGCCGCGGCTACCAAGGCCGCTTCCTGTCCGAAAATATCTAGGCAGGCGGGCGGCGCAACCGCTTTTTCTGTCATTCTCGGCCACCGCGCCTGTCATCCTGTCATTCTGAAGCAGCCCCACTTCTGTCATTCCGAGGAGGCCGCAGCCGACGAGGAATCTCGTTACTCCAAACTAGCCATGTGCAAGAAATGAGACCCCTCGCCAGCTCGGGGTGACAGTTGGGCAAGGTAGGCTAAGATTGGAAACGGGAAACGCCAAATCTCAGGTGATAGACTTCACCACAAGCAATGCAAGACCTAAAAAGCCACATCACCAGCTACGCCATCCAATGCGGGTTCGACTTGGTGAGAATCACCGGGGCCGATGAGTTCGCCAAAGACCGCGAAGCCGCCCTCACCCGGATCAAAGCCGGGCAGATGGATGGCCTGCCGTGGTTCACCGAGTCCCGAGTCCGGCGCGGTTCAGACCCTCAATCGCTGCTCCCCGGCGCCCGCTCCATCATTTGTCTGGGGCTAAGTTACCTGGGTCCGGACGCCACAGAATCCAAACCCGGCAAGGGCAAAGTGGCCCGCTACGCCCGGGTCAAGGACTATCACCGCACTATGAAGCGGCGGATGAAGTCCTTCGTCCGCGGCCTGGAAGAGAGACTGGAAACCCCGGTGGCGGCCCGGTGGTACGTGGACGACGGCCCGATGCTGGACCGGGCGGCGGCGGCCCGGTCGGGGCTGGGCTGGTTCGGCAAGAGCACCAACATCCTCACCCAGTCCCACGGTTCCTGGGTGTTGCTGGGACAGGTGGTCACCGACTTGGCGTTGCAACCTGACCCCCCATTGAAGAAGACCTGCGGGGCCTGCGTCCGCTGCATCGACGACTGCCCCACCGGCGCCATCGTCGCCCCGTTCGTGGTGGACAACGCCCGTTGCATCTCCTACCAGACCATCGAGAACCGGGGAGTGATTCCCTTGGAGATGCGGCCGCTGATCGGCGACTGGGTCTTCGGCTGCGACATCTGCCAGGACGTGTGCCCGGTCAACCGGAAGGCAGCTCTGCCCCATAATCCCATCCCTCCGGCCGAAGCCGTGGGCCCATCGGGACAGCTCGATCTGACGGAGATATTGGGCATGACCGAAGAGGAATTCGGTCGCCGGTTTCGGGGCACTTCAATCATGCGGGCCAAACGCGTCGGACTGCAGAAGAACGCTTGCGTGGCGTTGGGAAACAACCGGGACGAAGCCGGGGTGCCAGCGCTGGTCTCCGCTCTGGAAGCCGGCGAACCGTTGGTGCGCGGCCACGCCGCCTGGGCTCTAGGTCAGATTGCGACACCTGAAGCAATCAGAGCCTTGAAACGGTCGTTGTCCTCCGAATCAGACCCCTACGTCCGGCAGGAAACAGATGGGGCCCTTCTGGAATCCGGCCGCCTGGGATCCGGTCAAAGAATGCTCCGCTGACCGGGGCCCGTCCCTTAGGCGGTCTGAGTCGGCTGGCCCTGGGGCCGTTTGTTCCTCCGGCTTCCGGACCGGCGGCGCTGGTTGGTCCGGGCGGGAGTGAAGTCCGTCGGGACGTATTCCTTGCCAAAGTGGAGCTTCTTCATCTCTTCTTCAATCAATATGAAGTCGTTCTTGGGCAGCAGATGAAGATTGCCCTGGAAGGCCATGTACCAGTCCTCCGGGTTCCACCGCTTCACGTATTCCAGACGCGGAGCCAGCAGATTGGCGTCAATGAACTGGTGGTCCTCCAAGATTACTCCCGGCTTCAACTTGATGTGGAAGGGAAATCCGGTACTCCCCTCACTGACCCAGATGGGCTCCTCGGCATCAAAGAACGAAGACATTGCGGTTGCGGTGGCCGCGAACCGCCGTAGGTGGGAGATGTAGAGGAGCACCCGGTCGCCTTCGGTGATCCGCTGCACCTTGCGCCGGTGCTGGGCCTTAAGACCCAGAAGGGTGAACCCCCGCTCTTGGGTGATGCGGAAGTTCTCTTCGTTATTTATCATCATCCAGAAATTACTGGGCATGCGCACCTCACAACGACAGGACGCCTGGCAGGATAGACCATTAGGGTGAACCAGCACCATTTTATCATGATAAAGACTATCAAACCCTCAGCGAGTTTTGGCACCGGCGGACCGGTGTTGTGATGTCGCCACCGGTGTTGTAACATCAGGCGGGTTTCGCGGCGCGCCTGGCCCGCCACACGCACCAAGCGAGGATTAATTCATGACCACAGGGACCACAGGACAGCGGGATACCGCCATCGTCGGAGTGGCCGAATCGGACGTCATGGGCAACGTCCCGGACAAGTCTTCTCTGCAACACCATGCGGAGGCGGCCCACAACGCGTTGGAGGACGCCGGTCTCTCCAAGAGCGACGTGGACGGCCTTTTGACCGCCGGGGGCTCCACTCTGGTGACAGCGGAGTACATAGGCATCAACCCGACGTTCACGGACAGTACAACCGTCGGTGGGTCGTCTTTCGTGATCCACGTGGCCCACGCCATGGCCGCCATCCGCGCCGGCTACTGCGAGGTCGCGCTGATCACCCACGGGCAGGCAGGCCGTTCGGCCAGGGCCCGGTTTCCCGCCGACGGCAACCTGCCCCTCGCCCAGTACGAAACGCCCTACGGAATCATCGGCGCGCCTATCAACTACTCTCTGGCCTGCACACGGTACATGCACCAATTCGGGGAGGAACGCACCCGCCAGGGCATGGCCGAGATTGCCGTGGCCACCCGCAAATGGGCCAATCTGAACCCCAAAGCCATGATGCACGACACCACCATGAGCTTCGACGAGTACCACGATTCCCGCTGGGTGTCCTGGCCCTTCCATCTCCTCGACTGCTGTTTGGTCACCGACTCGGGGGCGGCCATCGTCGTGACCACCGCCGAGAGGGCCAGAAGCCTCAAGAAAGAGCCGGTCTGGGTACTGGGCGCCGGCGAAGGACACGACCACAACATCGTGAGCCAGATGCCCGATTACACCTCCACCTGGGCCCGTAGGTCCGGGCCTCTATCCATGCAGCGGGCCGGCATCACCCACGATGACTTGGACCTGACCATGATTTACGATTCCTTCACCTATACGGTGATGGTGACCCTGGAGAGCTTGGGGTTCTGCGGGCCGGGAGAGGCCGCGGGCTTTGTGGCCAACCAGCGTACTGCTCCGGGAGGTGACTTCTCTCTGAACACCAGCGGCGGCGGCCTGTCCTACACCCACCCCGGCATGTACGGCAGCTTCCTGTTGGTGGAGGCGGTCCGGCAACTGAGAGGAGAGGCCGGCGACCGGCAGGTGAAGAGCAGGCGGGACCCCAGCCAGAACGCCAAGTTGGCCATCGTGAACGGCACCGGCGGCTCCCTGTCATCTACTGGAACAGTGGTATTGGCCACCGAATAATCTTCGACCTGGAACTGTGGTGGTGGCCCCCGGCTGGGCCCAGTACAAAAAATTCATCCGTTACACTTTCTACACCTGGCGAGGCGGCGCACAAAACAGCCCGCTTTTTTATTTATGCAGAAAATCTGCATTTTTCCGCTTATGTGTAGTGAATCCCCTGATCGGATGGCTGTGCTAGGGTGACCATATATTATTGGGTTGGCGTCCTTTGATGCCTTCTCATCATTTGTTCCGCCGATGGCGAAAGGATTTTGGATCATGGACCGCACTATTTCTTCTTTTCTTCAGCACCTCATCGTCGAAAAAGGCTTCTCCCGCAACACCTCGGACGCCTACCGCAACGACCTGGGCCAGTTCTGGAATTTCCTACAAGACGACAGCAATGGTCATTCCAAGGCGAATGGAAACGACAATGGTCACGGCAACGGCAACGGTTCCCATAACGAGTCATCCAATCGCAGCTTCGCTTGGGCCACGGTGGACATCCACGTCCTGAACAAGTACATCGAGGACCTGAGGGTCCGCAAAGGCTACCGCGATACCACCACCGCCCGGAAAGTCGCCTCCATCAAATCCTTCTTCGGATTCCTGTCGGAAAACAGCATCATCACCGAAGACCCCACCGAGTCCTTGGGCTCTCCCCGGGTCGGCCGCACCCTGCCCAAGTTCTTGTCGGAAGAAGACGTGGCCAGACTGTTGGACACGGCCTACAAGTCGGGATCAAATGAAGGCCAACGCGACGCCGTTATCATGGAACTGCTGTACGCCACCGGCCTCCGCGTTGGCGAGCTAGTATCACTGAACATTCAGGACGTGGACCTGTCCGAATCTTACATCCGTTGCATGGGCAAGGGCTCCAAAGAGCGCATCGTCCATCTGTATCCCAAAGCCCTGGAAGAACTCAAGGGTTACTTTAAAGAGTCCCGCATAGCCCTGCTGGGCCACCGCCGCTCTGAGCCAGCGTTGTTCGTCAATCACCGGGGCGAGCGGCTAACCCGCCAGTGGGTCTGGACCATCCTGAAGACCTACGCCCAAAAGGCCGGCATCAGCCAGAACATCACGCCCCACACCCTGCGCCACAGCTTCGCAACTCACCTGCTGCAGAATGGGGCCTCTCTCCGGCACGTGCAGGAATTGCTGGGCCACTCCAGCATCTCTACCACCCAGGTGTATACCCACCTGACCGACCGCTACGTGCAGCAAGAGTACGAGAAGAGCCACCCCAGGGCCTAATCCGGAAGATTCAACGATAGTATCCAACCCCTGGTATCAACCCGGTTTAAAAGGGCGGCCCAACACGGCGGCAACGGCACTTAAGCTGGTTATTCCGTGTCTGTGGACTGCCCTTTTTGACCGATTGCTGATATATTGTTAAGTGGCCGCCGGGAGACTGCTCAACAGGCCCCGGCCAACCTGAATAAGACAGTATCGCCCTCCTTAGGAGGTACCCTCTAATGGCGGGTAAAGCACGCCGGGCCGCATCGCGGCAGGGACAATTAAACCGAAAACGAAAGAAGGCTCAGAAGGGGCCCAGCGGCATCCCAACCGGCGCCCAAAGAGTGGCGGAGCCCGAGGTCCGAGAACCGGTTGCCGTGCCAGCCGGCGTCGAGGATGCCGAGTTGGGCGCCTCGGAAGCGCTGGAAGCCACTGGAGTCACTGGAGGGTCGGCAGTCCCAGTCGACGACGTTCCAGTAGCCCCACGCGCATCCCGGCCATCGCCGGCAGCCCGGTCTCCTCGCGGCGAATTTGCGGGACAGGCTCAGGGCCGTCTTCGGGGCGAGCGCCCGGCGGCCTATCTCTACGTCGGCGCGGAGATCCGGCGCATAATGTTTCTTACCGGCGCAGTCCTCGCCGCCCTCATAGTCCTGGCGATAGTCCTTTAAACCAACATGCCTCTACCGCTGGTCGAACAGCGCCTACAGGCGACCCCGGAAAGGCCCGGCGTCTACTTGATGAAGGACCCTCGGGGTACTGTGTTGTACGTCGGCAAGGCCAGCGTTCTCCGCAACCGCCTCCGGTCGTATTTCGGCTCTCCCAACAACCAGCCCAATAAGATCCGGCGCATGCTGGGGCACCTCCACGACTTCGAGTACATCGTCACCGATACCGAGGCCGAAGCCCTGATTCTGGAAAACACTCTGATTAAGCGGTACAAACCCCGCTACAACGCCCGGCTGAAAGACGACAAGACCTACCCTTATCTTAAGATTGACCTGAGCGAGGAATTCCCCCGGGTATATATAACCCGCCGAGTGGCCAAGGACGGAGCACGCTATTTCGGCCCCTTCGCCACGGCGGGCACCGTGCGCAAGACCATGGACTTGGTCAAGCGGCTGTTCCCCTACCGCTCTTGCACCAAGAACATCACCGGCAACGACGCTCGCCCCTGCCTGGAGTATTACATCAACCGCTGCGTGGCCCCCTGCACCGGCTACGCCAGCAAAGAAGACTACGCCAAGGTCATCGGCCAGGTTGTCATGTTCATGGAGGGCGACACCGATATTGTGACCCAGGACCTAAAGTCCAACATGGAGCGGGCTTCCGAGAACCTGGAGTTCGAGCGGGCGGCGGTCCTCCGGGACCGGATGAAGGCCGTAGAGAAAGTGGCGGAAGAACAGCGGATCAAGGTCGATTCCAACCCGGTCAGCGACATGGACGTGATCGCCTTGGCCCGGGGTACCAACGAGACCTGGGTTGAGGTATTCTTCATCCGGAAGGGCAAGCTCATCGGCCGGGACCACTTCTTCATGGAGGGCACTCAAGACGACACCGAGGCGTTGGTGTTGGGACAGTTCGTCAAACAGTTCTACCAAACGGCTCTGGTGGTGCCCCCCAGGTTGGTGGTCCAGCACAGGCCCGAGGACGAGGAGGCCATCACCGAGTGGCTGCGCCAAGTTCGTGGCGGTGCAGTTCGGCTGGTCTGTCCCCAGCGGGGCATCCACAAACAGTTGGTCCAGACCGTCGGCGACAATGCCCGTCAAGGGCTGGCCCAACACAGGATCAAGTGGCTGGACAGCACCGACATCATCCAGCAGGCCATGTCCGAGCTGGAAGAGGAACTGAGCCTGCCACTGCCCCTGCGCCGGATGGAGTGCTACGACATCTCCCACATCCAGGGCAGCAACACCGTGGGCAGTATGGTGGTCTTCGAGGACGGCAAACCCAAAACGGCCCACTACCGCCGGTTCAAGGTCAAGACCGTGGACGGGGTCGACGATTTCGAGAGCATGCGCGAGGTGCTCCGCCGCCGGTTCAAGCGCTTGGCCTCGGCACGTGCCGCCGAGAAGCGGGGCGAGGGCCAAGAAGCCGGGGTTGACAGCTTTGGGGTGATTCCCGACTTGGTGCTGATTGACGGCGGCAAGGGCCAGCTCTCGGCGGCCTTGGAGGTGTTCTTGGAGTTGGGCTTGGACGACGTTCCTCTGGCATCGTTGGCCAAAGAGAACGAGGAGTTGTTCGTCCCTCACACCCCAGAGCCCATCATCCTGCCCCGGACCTCCCAGGCCCTCTATCTGGTGCAGCGCATCCGCGACGAGGCCCACCGTTTCGCCATCACCTACCACCGCAACCTGCGCAGCAAGAGCAGCCTGCGGTCCCCGATTGACAACGTTACAGGCATCGGGCCCAAGCGCAAGCGGATGCTCATGCGCCGCTTCGGTACCCTAAAGGGTATCAAGGAAGCGGCGGTGGACGACATCGCATCGGTCCCCGGCATGACCCGCTCTCTGGCCGTCAGACTGAAGCAGACCCTTTAACGCCGCCACCCGGCATGCCTGGTCCGCGCCTGGGGCATCCGCAGTTCTACACTTATACCCATTATCCTGTTGCTATCAGGCAACCCGTGAGGTACGATGTACCTCCGCGTCCGGAAATGGGTATCCCCACCTGCCCGCGGCTGCCCGGCTGTAATGTAAATCATGGTTAAGGTAGCCATATCTCTGCCCAACAACACGCAGATAACCTTCGAGTCCGAGGAGGCCGAGGTGCTGCACGAAGTTGTGGCCATGGTGCTGAGAGACCTGCCCCGCGACCTGATGCAGGCGCCTCCCGCCGGCAATGTGCCGCCGACCGGTGCGCCCGAGAAAAAAAGTAACAGCGTAGCTGGTTCTGCATTGTCTGCTGCAACAACGGCGCCGGCGCCGGAACCCGCCCCGCCGGTAGCGTCACCAGCGGTAGAGTCCGCGGCCGCACCGGCCCCTGCTACGGCCCAAGGGCCTTCAGTGACATCCAACGGCGATGGGCATGGTGCACCGGGAATACCGCCCGAGCTCCTCTCCGAAGAGGGCCGCGAGAACTTCGTGGCCTTCTGCCAGGAGGCCAATCCCCTGGGCGACATGCGCCGAGTGGTGGTGGCCGCCGAGGGCGCCAACCGCCATTTCGAGGTCGACGGCGTGAACGCCGAAGACCTAGGCTGGCTCTTCGACATGGCCGGATGGCGTAGACCGGGCAACTTCACCCAGACCCTGCGCAACGCCGCCCGTTCCAAGTTCGGTTGGCTGGAACGCATCCCCGGCCGCTCCGGCCGCTACGCCGCCACCCCACTGGGCCTCTCCAAAACCCTAAACAACTAGGCGGGCGGCGCAGCCGCGTTTTCATCTGTGCTACTCCTCAGATAGTCGGCCCGTTTTCCATGCATGCACGCCCATGAAATCCGTATAATGGCTGACGTGCCGCGTTTAACCCGCGTCGCGAACCCCAGGCAAATCCCCGATAGGAGATTACCGAAACCTGGATGGAGATACTTCAACTAGCCCCCAGGAGGGCCATGGCGGTGACGCCCCATCCCGACGACTGCGAAGGCGGCTGTGGCGGAACCCTGGCCAAATGGGTCAAGGAATCAGGAACCGTGGTTTCGGTGGTGATGTGCACCAACGGCAACAAGGGCACGAAAGACCGGGAGATGACCCCGGACCGGCTGGCCACCATCAGAGAGGTGGAGCAGCGCAACGCATCTGATCTCGTCGGCGTCCAAGACGTAGTGTTTCTGGCCCATCCCGACGGCGGGCTGGAGGACACCGAACTGTTCCGCAGTCAGGTGACCCGGGAGATACGCCGGTTCAAGCCCGACCTGATTCTCTGCATCGACCCCTACCGCAGCACCAGCCACACCCACCGCGACCACCGAATGAGTGGACAGGTGGCATTGGACGCCGCCTTCACCTACGCCTGGAGCTACCAACACTTCCCCGAGCAGATCACCGAGGAAGGGCTGGAGCCCCACCGGGTGGAGCAGGCCCTCCTATGGGGCAGCGAAGACCCCGACATTTTCGTGGACATTGAGCCCTACCTGGACGTAAAAATCGATTCTATGGGGGCCCACGCCAGCCAGATGTCCTCGACCCGGGAAGAACGGGTGGAACGGATAAAGAGCCGCTCGGGACGGCAAAGAGAGATAACGGGCGTGGACTATGCGGAAACCTTCAGGCGCATCACCTTCGACTTGGGCTCCCTCGAGTGGCAATTGCTGCACACGTAACGGTTTGGCGGTTTTAAAACCCGCTCCTACATTCATCGGCCAACTTCCAAGTTGCCAGACAACCAGCCACACTAATCCGCTCATGGTGAGCCCGTCGAACCACCGCCCGCCGCGTTCGCCCCTGCCTCACCTTTGCTGAAAGACATCCCCTGAGACCGCATCATTGACGTCGTGTTGCTCCGGGCGATGGCCCGCAGGAAGTTGGAGACGATGCCCGCGTTCTTCCGGACCTCTTTGCGGGGCGCGGGGAGAGAGACCGCAGGGGTCTCGTCCAGCAGACCCCATTGGGGCGGCAGGCTGCTGCGGGTGACCACGCCCTTGGGGGCAATCAGGTAGTGGAAGTCGGCGATGGCCATGAACCTGGGGTCGTGGAACTTGGTGCTGAAGGAAGCAACCCGGTTGCGGTAGGCCTCTTCCTTGCCGGACACGCGGCGGTAGTCGGCCAGGGCCTGCCTGAACGCCGGGACCTCCCGCCAAGCATCGGGGTTGGTCTCTTTGGCGTAGTCCGCCGCTTGCCGCAGGGTCTCCTTGGCCAGGTCAGTCCGGCCTGCGACGGTGCCCTCCCGTCCCTGTAAATCAGAGAAGTCGCCGGCGGTGTGGTCGTCCCGGGAGAAGTCCGATCTGCCGGACTTCACCTCGACGACGTAAAAGATATTCTCGGGCCCAACCGCCGCCAGGTCCACGATGCGTCCGCCCGGCCCTTCCAACTTGACCTCCAGCCCGATGACCCGGCAGCTCGCCTCGTGGTAGAGCCACTCCCAAGCCGCCATCTTAAGGTCGTAAGTAAGCCCGGTTTCGTTGCCTCTTTATGAAGGGGCCTGAGACCGAAACCATTCCACCTTCCGTATATCCCGCCATCAAATAGTCCTACCCCATTTCTTGGAGCCGCCTAACCTGCGCAATGATGAAGCCGCCGCCGGTGATTTTCAACGCCATGCTGTCTCTTTCTGTGCTTCCCGCTCCCTGGTAGCGCCCTCGTGCCGGCACGGTAGAAAGCAGTGTGTACCGGAGGACCGTGGACTACCCTGACGAGTGGGCCAACGGGCACCACGTCCTGCTGGATTCCGGGCAACTGGTGACTGTGCGGTAGGCCAAGTAGCGGCTCGCCCCTAGCTCCATTTCCACAATAAAATCTACAGTAGTATGACCAGCGACAACCCACCGCCACGATGAGCCGAAGGTCGTGGAAGACATTCTCGAAGGTCTTAGTTGATATGGGGAACTCCCAACGGTGCCGACACCATACTCGGGCACCGACCGAATGTCCGGCGTGGAATTTCATGCCGCCGCAGCCGACACCATACTCAAGGGCTCCTACATCACGGAAGTGAAAGGCATCGCCCAAACTCGATTCATAGGCGCGATTCAGGTAAGAGGTAGAGAACAGACCGTGGACATGTACGAAGTGAAGGAACACGATTCAGTGGGCCCAGGCCAGGTTCTTTAGCCGGCCAGGCACTTCCCACCCCGAATTGGCTAAAAATGCCATGACTACTCAATCCAGCGAAATCAACGAAACCAACGGTGCATCAGGGCAAACCCAAGATCGCCAAACATTCGCTCGCCGGTTCATGGGGAGCAAGCTGGCGGTGACCGGATTGGCGGCGGTGGTGGCGGTAGGAGCCGCAGTTGTCGCGGTAGCCATCGTGTTCGTTGGCGGTTCCCCACCCGTTCCGGCCCAGATCTCCGTCCAAGAGGTAATCAACAATGTGGAAACTGACCGGCCCAGAGGGTTAGGGCCGGTGGCAGAAACGTACCTTCCTGCGGTCATTGGCCAAGAACTTCTGCCCGGAGACGGACTAAACACCTTCGCCGAAAGTGAAGCCCGGGTGGACATTAGCATTGCAGATTACACCAGAGTCACCCGGACCAAGCCCAATACCGTCTGGAGACTGGGCCAGTTCTCGTTGCAGGAAGAGACAATCATCGAACTGGACGCGGGCAAGATATTCCTTTTTGACAACGCGTCCGACCCCACCGGCAGACCCTTCAAGGTGGTCACCCCGGCGGGAACGGCCTCGCCCAGGGGCACTTGGATGAGCGTCGCCTACGACCCGGTCGAGGAAGTCGCCGAGCTGCAGTGTTTCCGGGGCACCTGCGTCTTGGAGAATGAACTCGGGACCCAGGTCCTGAAAGACGGAGAAAAGAGCGTCGTTACCCCCATATCCGCACCCGTGGAACCCGTAATCATGACCATCGAAGAATCCACGGAATTCGAAGACCTGCCCGAGGCGGCCACTGGGGAGATTACCATCCCAACGCCGGCGCCTACAGCGGAACCGACCCCCGTAACCACCTCCTTCGGCCCTATGGTGTTGTACGAGAGTGCGGAGCACCCCTTCTCGATACAGTATCCGGCTGAGTGGACCGAGCACCCTGAAATTCAAAGCGACTGGATGCCGGTCTGGCGAACAGACTCAAAAGGATGGTTCGTTTTTGTCGAAAATACGGTGCCACACGATAAAAGTCTGAGCGCGTATGTAGATTGGGTTATTGCCGCCGACAAAGGGTCGGACAGACAACACGAGATGGTCTCGAGAGAGCAAACAGAGACCGCACAGGGACTACGGGCCGAGTTGCTCAAATACACTATTTCGTGGAGCGGGGGACCAATGACGGTAAATGCCCTCATCTACCTGCACGACTACCTGCACGACGATAGACTCGGATTCCGCGCGGCGTACGGCGTTTACACCTCTAAATACGAAGAGATGAAGGACATGATCGACTATTCTTTCAGCACTTTCCAATGCGATAAAAGTGTCGACACCCCAATTGCCTGTAACTTCGATAAGGCGAACCAGAGCAGATGACTACGTAGCCTCCCACGTTCTCGACAACGAAATCTAGACGACGTGGTCCAAAACTCTTCTCTGTGCCCCCACCAAGTGAGCCGTCCAGTTGCTTGACGCCATAAATTTCCCCCCGAACGCCGGACCTACCCCGCTTCTTGCAGCCGGCGGACCATCTTCCTCATCTGGGCTTCTTCGGGCGGGTTCTGGCTGACAACCGTAAAACTCACCTCGTCCAGCAGACCGCCGTAGCGGCGGATGAACTCGTCGGCTATCTCATCGTACACACCGGAGACGCAGAAGGCGTCCAGCATTTCGTCGCTGACCAACTCGCCCATCTCAGCCCACTCGCCCTTGAGCGACATCTCGTGGAGGCGCTGGCCAATCTCCTGGAAACCGTGGGCCTCCAGCACCGGATGGTAGGTTCGGGTGGAGGCGTAGAAGGCGATGCGGCGGCGAACGTCGGCCTGGACGGCACGGATGCTGGACCGGTCAGGTCCCGTAATGATGAATCCGCCGCCGGTGATTTTCAACGAGCCGCTGTCCCTGCCGACCTTTTTCGCGCCCTTCTCCAAACCGGGACGCACCACTTGGCGCACGTACTCGGGCGAGGTTAGGCTGTGCAGCATCAACCCATCCGAGACCTCGCCGGTCACCTGGCAGTTGTAGCTGTTCACGGCGGCTGTGAAGACCTCGGGCACCGGGTACTCGCTGGGGCCGGGGGTGAAGAAAGGGGTCATCAGCGAGAATTGGTAGCTCTTGCCCTGGTAATCCAACTTTTCGCCGGTCTGCCAACTGTGCCAGATGGCCCGCAACGATTGGACGTATTCCCTTAACCGCGGCCCCGGGGCCTCCCAGTTGGTGGAGAATCGCCGCTCGATGTGTCCCTTGACCTGAGTGCCCAGTCCCAACCGGAACCGGCCCTTGGACAGGTCCTGCAGGTCCCGGGCCAGGTAGGCGGTGACCATGGGAGAACGGGGAAAGGCGATGGCCACCCGGGTCTCCAGGGTGGCCCGGTTGGTGGAGGTGGCGGCCAGGGTCAGGGGCAGGAAAGAGTCATGGGCGGTCTCGTTGCTGGACACCGAGTCGTAGCCCATGGACTCGGCCCAAGCGGCCTCGGCAGCCACCGAGGCCAGGTCATCGGAGGCCAGCCGGTAGGTAACTCGCACGTCTAGTCCTGGGGAATGCTCAGGTAGACTTGGTCCGACTTGGCCGCCATGACAAAGTCGTTACGGTGGAGGTTCCGTATCTTATGGGTCCACCAAGTCACTTGGACCCGGCCCCACTCCGTTATCAAGCGTGGGTGGTGTCCTTGGTCCTCGGCCAGGCTGCCCAATTCGTTGGTGAAGTCCAGCGCCCGTTGAAAATCCTTGAACTTGAACACCCGGTCCAACTTGGGGATGCCGTTCTCATGGACCAACTCCCAGTGGGGCACCTCGGGCGTTAGTTGGGCCACCTCTTCTTCGGTAACGCTGGGAGAGTCCCGGCGGCAGGCCTCGCATTTCTCATTATTCAAGCCGGTCATATCGGCACCTCTTGGTGAGTATGAGGGTTCTGAACTGTGCTCGGGGAGAAAGATTTTAGCACAGGGCGGTCGTGGGTATTCCTTGAGCCGGGACACCCGTGGGTTTATAGTTTCTATAGCATGGCCGATTTCAGCAGATACACCGTATCCATCGATTATGACCGGCGTCTGTACAAGCAAGACATCGCCGGGTCGGTGGCCCACGCCAAGATGCTGGCCAAGCAGGACATCATCTCCCAGGACGACGCCGCCCAGATAACCCAAGGTCTGAAGACGATCGAAAGGGAGATAAGGGAAGAAAAATTTCCCTGGGACCCGGACCTGGAAGACTTGCACATGAACATCGAGACCCGCCTGCACCAACTCATCGGGACAGCGGCGGGAAGGCTGCACACGGCGCGGTCCAGGAACGACCAAGTGGCCGTGGACCTGCGGCTCTACGCCAAAGAGGTCATCACCGAAACCGCCAAGGGACTGCGGGGCGTGCAGCGGGCGCTGGTGGAGTTGGCTGATCGCCACCGGGGCGTGGTGATGCCCGGTTACACCCACCTGCAACGGGCCCAGCCGGTCCTGTTCGCCCACCACATGCTGGCCTACTTCGAGATGTTCCAGCGGGACATAGGACGGTTCCAAGACTGCCACGGCCGCACCGATGTGATGCCCCTGGGCAGCGGCGCCCTGGCCGGGGTGGCCTACCAGACTGACCGGGAGTTCCTGGCGGCGGAACTGGGTTTCAGCCGCATCAGCGCCAACAGTATGGACGCCGTATCCGACCGGGACTTCGTGGTGGAGCTCTTGGCGGCCGCTTCGGTCTGCATGATGCACTTCTCCCGGATGTCCGAGGAGTTGGTCCTCTGGTCCAGTGTTGAGTTTGGGTTCATTCGGCTGGAAGACCAGTTCACCACCGGCAGCAGCATCATGCCCCAGAAACGCAACCCCGACTTCGCCGAACTGGCCCGGGGCAAGACGGGCCGGGTCTACGGCGACCTGATGGGGATTCTTACCACACTGAAGGGCCTGCCCCTGACCTATAACCGGGACCTACAGGAGGACAAGGAGGGCTTCTTCGACGCCGCGGATACGCTGTTGACGACCTTGGAGGTCTTCCAGGCCATGCTGCCCGGCATGAAACTGAACGAAGAGCGGGTGTCCAGCCTGGCCAGCGAAAGTCAGATGCTGGCCACCGACCTGGCCGACTACCTGGTGGGCAAGGGGATGCCCTTCCGAGATGCCCACGGCATCATGCGAGAGCTGTCCCGACACTGCAACGAACGAGACATCAGTCTCCAGGACCTATCGTCGGAAGAGTACAGGAAATTCTCGGACCTCTTCGATCGGGATGTATATGAGATCACCGCCGAGTCGTCCACCGCGGCCAGGGACAACCCCGGGGGCACTGCGCCGGGCCGGGTTGCTGCTGCTCTAGAAGACGCGAGAAAGATTTTGGAGGCTGCCGGAGATGGTTTCTGAGGCCAGGGTGCTCATCGCCCCGTCGGTGTTGTCCGCCGACTTCGCCGACCTGGGCCGCCAAGTCCGGGAGGTCACCGAGGCTGGGGCCGACCTGATTCACGTGGACGTGATGGACGGCGTCTTCGTGCCCGCAATCTCCTTCGGCGAGGTGGTGGTGGACGCCATCCGGGCCAACACCGATGTCCCGTTGAACATCCACCTGATGATCCGGGAGCCGGAGAACCTGTTGTCGACCTTCGCCAAGGTTCAAACTGACCAGATACTGGTCCACGCCGAGGCCTGCGGACACCTACACCGGACCGTCTCCCGGATCAAGGACAAGGGCAACCAAGTCGGCGTGGCCATAAATCCGGGCACCCCGGTGAGCGCCGTTGAGGAGGTGCTGCCTCTGCTGGACATAGTGATGGTAATGTCGGTGAACCCCGGCGCATCGGGCCAGTCCTTCATCCCCGCGAGCCTGGACAAGATACGGCGGCTCAAGGGCATCATCGACGGGGCGGAGTACACCGCCCAGATTGAGGTGGACGGCGGAGTGAAGGCCGACTGGACCGCCGCCGATTCGGTGAAAGCCGGCGCGACCATCCTGGTGGCCGGCTCGGCAATCTTCAACGACCGCCAGAGCATCCCGGAAGCAATGAAGGCTATGCGGGGGTGTATCTTGGGCTGACAGCCCCGATTCCATCGGGGCATTCAGCTTTTTTTGGGAACGTAAAAAGCCCCGGAGTTTATTCCGGGGCCTAATTTCTTCTCTGATATTTTGCTGGCTAGAGGGCGGCGAAGACTTTTTGGACCTTTTTGGATTTGTGGAGGGAGCGCAGGCAGCGGCTGCAAATCTTGACCTTGACCGACTTGCCGTCGCGGACCAGGGTCTGCTTGTGGACGTTGGCCTTGAACCTAGTCTTGGTGTGACGGTTGGAGTGGCTTACGTTGTTGCCGCTCATCCCGGATTTTAGACAAATCTCACAGCGCATTTCGTTTGACTCGTTTGCCGCCGGCTGGGCTCGCCGCCGGACGGCATGATATCCATTTTTCGATTCGTTGAACGATCCTCAGGTTAACACAAAGCCCACGCTCAAACAACCGATTCAGCCACAGGCGGGTTCCCATGTTTGTTGCTCCAGGATGCGGAGTTAAAACCAGACTACACCTCCGGCGGCGCTTCGTAAAAATGAACGGGCTATATTTGAATTGGAAATATAGTGTATTATCCTCCCTGGAAATCATCCGGACCCAGGAGGATTTTATGAAGGTTATCCGAATCGCAGAGGTTGAAACCGTTCCGATTGCCACTGCCACACCGATTCCCGGCTGGACCGGTGGTGATGTCAAGCGCACCAGGCAGCCTCTGCTACCCGAGGGCGCCAGCAAGCACTTCAACAGCAGCATCGTGAACTTCGAGCGCGGCGCCACCACCGGCTGGCACGTCCATAAGAGCGACCAGATCCTGGTGGTGACCTCCGGGATCGGCATGGTGGCCGACGAGAACCACGAACAGGAGATTACCGTGGGGGACGTGGTCCACGTGCTTGAGGGGGAGAACCACTGGCACGGCGCCAAGGCCGACTCCTATATGTCCCACATCACCATCACCGCCGCCGAGTAACTCCACCCAATCCCATAGGCCCTCTTAAGAAACTCGGACCCAAAAGAGGGAATCACATGAGTTATCCCGGATTTGACTGGTGAAAATACGCCGCGAGGCCATGCTGTCTTTTCGGCGAAAGCCGGAATCCAGAAAATGGAGCCGGCCTGCGTTTCTACGGCGCTGGACATCTGTCCGCGCCTAACAAATTGTCACCCAACAACCCGTTCGTCCTGAGCGTGTCGAAGGGCGCGCACAAGTCATGTAACTGGTGGGGCAAAACCAATCTGCGGCCGTGGTTCGACATCCTTCCGCGGAAGGACACCATTAACGGGTAGATGGAGAAATTTTCTAGCCTGGCGAGGTGTTCAATTCGAGCGGGGTAACTGGATTCCGGCTTTCGAGGCTGTGATTTTATTCCCTAGGGTGGCCTTATTGAGACTAATTTCAAAGCTATATTGAGACTCAAATTCGGCAATTTCGCGATAAAGTCACAAACTCTTTCGCCGGAAAGACGAAGGCGGCGCTGCCGTTATTCAATGGCAAATCGCCGCCCGCGAGTTGTCAATGCGCCTAGGTTCGCCATCACTGGCAAATTCCGGGATGACTCATGTTTTTTTGCCGGTTACGCCGTTCTAGTCCTGGAGGTCGGGGCTGTTCTTCCACTCCGGTTGCGGCGTCTCACGGCCCGCCCGGGGCACGAACTCCGACGGCTCGACCAACTTTTGCTTATGGATGTAGCGCGGGCAGTTCTTGTATGCCTCGGTCACCCGCACTCGCACGATGAACTGGGCTTCATGATACTCGGCCAGCAACGGGTCGTTCTCGTCGATGGATGCCACGCCCTGGAGCCGGAGGCGTTGCTGCCCTTCAAAGTCGACGAACAGGATGCCAGCGTTCGGGTTCTGTAGCAGATTGCCCATGGATTGGTATTTGCCGTTGCCGTCGTAATTGGGGAAGGCGATGGTCCGTTCGTCCACTACCCGGACAAAGCCGGGGTCTCCGCCCTTATAGGAACAGGTGGGCAGGCCCCGGTCGTCACAGGTCGCCAGGAAGAAAATTCTTGCGTTTTCTATAATCTCCCGGCCTTCGGGACTGATGGTTTCGGTCACCCTTGAGGTCAGGCGGTCAGCCAGCTTGCGGGTGCCAAACCGGTCCTGCAACTGCCGGTTGCCTTGGTGATAGTCGTGGACTCTCAAATTAGTCCTCCCATTAGTCCTTACGGCGGCGGAATATCTCGACCGTGGCATACTCGATGATTGACCCGCGGATCGGGGGATGGGGTTTCTTCACCCGCACGCCGACCGAGTCCACCGGGAATTCCGACAGCATCCGTTCAGCGATGGCCTGGGCGGCGGCCTCCAGCAGGTTGCGGGGTTCGCCCTCCATCACTTCTCTGACGGCGCGGTAGATTCTGGCGTAGCTGATGGTGTCCTCCAAGCGGTCTGTTCTGCCGGCCCTGCCAAGGTCCATCGCCACAGTGAGGTCGACCAGATACTCCTGACCCAGCACCCGTTCCTCGGGGTTCACGCCGTGGAAACCGTAGAACCGCATGCCCTCCAGGGTGATGTGGTCAGTCTCCCGTAGATCGTCGAAATGGTCGCTCATAGCAAAAACGGCGACAAACGCCTCAGGGCCTCAGGGCCTCGATTGCTTCAGCGAAAGCCAGCAGGTTCTGGGCCCGTTTCACCACCGGGACGTCGACCATCCGCCCGTCCATGGCCAGAGAGCCGCGGCCCTCGGCTTCGGCCTGTTCCCAGGCTTCCATTATCTGCCGGGCGTAGGTGATTTCCTCTGGCGAAGGGCTGAAAGTCTCATTGATTATGACAAGTTGAGAGGGGTGGATGGCGAACTTCCCGGTGTACCCCATCTGACGGGCCCGTTTGGCGTCGGCCCGCAGGGCGTCGGGGTCTTGGAAAAGGACGAAGGGTGAGTCAAGGGACGCCACGTTTGCCGCCCTGGCCGCCACCGGGACCAATGATCGCGGCACCTGCACCCCCTCGCCGGTGTCGGAGCGCTCAATGCCCATGTCGTTGGTGAAATCCTCGGCCCCAAAAGCCAAGGCGATGACCCGGTGCGAGGCGGCCCCGATGTCCCGGGCGTCAACCAGTGCGCTGGCGGTCTCGGCCCAGGCGACAATCTTGGTGGAGCCCAGTTCCACGCCGGCCAGGGGCTCTATCGCACTCAGCATCCGGTCCACGTCCCGGATATTCCAGGTGGACTCCACCTTGCCCAGGCTGATGCCGTAGAGGTCGGTGGACACGATGGCCTCCAGTTCCGGGCGGGTCAGGCCGGTGTCCAGGGAATTCACCCGGACCATCACCCGTTGACCTTCCCGGCGCAGGGTTGGCACCCACTCTTTGGCCATGTCCCGGGCGTTGGTCTTCTCTCCTGGAGGAACCGAGTCCTCCAGGTCAACCATGATGACGTCAGCGTTGAAAGCGCGGGCCCGTTCCAACATGTTGGGTCGGTTTCCCGGCACAAAGATAATGCTGCGTAGCAAGTCCATGTTTAAAATATAGTAGGTGTATTTGTTCTCGGTTTCACAAGTATTCTTCTTCCCAGCCCCGAATTTCTAGCCCTCTTCTCAAGTTTTCAGCTGTCGGTCGATCGGTTGCCCGTTGTGGAACAATTATCGTGCTACCTACCCGATCAAGAATCATTTGCTCTCCGGCGTGCATTCCGGTCCGCCTAAGGGACTCAAGTCGATCTTGGTTCACTAATACATGAAAATTCGGTGCAATTCCGAGAAGCCCTTTGTCATACGCAGAGTGATGAGAAGGGCAAAGACTAACACCGTTGCTGGTCAAATCGCTACTCCCCGGAATTTTTACTGGCACAATATGCGCTGCCTCAATCAATCTAAGTTGCATATGGCAAACTGCGCACCTGTCACCGTATGCCGCCAAGATCCTGCTCCGAAAATCCCTCTGCCTCACCCAACGATGAATCTGCTCCATAACTTCTCTGCGTTCTTCTGGGATCTGTTTATATCCTTCAACCTCGGGAAAAATTTCTTCAGTCAATCGATCTAGAACTTCTGTACCTTGCGGCTCTTCTCCGATCCGATGCAGTTGGTGCATATTGAATACGTAGTTCGCAAACTGATCGGGCGAAAAGCATATTGCTACTTCTTGATTCATTCTTGTCTGAAAACCAAGTCCATGCTGTTGCGCTCGAAGCAATGTTGCCATGCTCACTTGAATGGATGGTGAGGCCCCGAACGTCGCGTGGCGGCTCGCGTCATAAGGAAGCAAAAACACCAAATTCTTCCGACCAGCCCAACAAAAGGGTTCGCAAGTCTGTATCAAACACAAGCGCGGTGCCGACCCCAGTCAACTGAATCCTGAACTCATCTTGCGGCCTAACCGACGCAGGTCCCCCGGATGTCAGATTCCAGATGTAAACCCTCAGATTGGTCGTTTGCTCATCTGTCCAAAGGGAGAGCGAAAAGGGATGAGTGGCATTACGAAGGAATGTCCGAGCACCTGAAAGTGACGCGGCGTCAACTACTCTGGCAAGTAAATCATCCTTGTTGAGGGCTGGCATATTCCGCAGAGTCCTCTTGAATTAACCGCTTTTGAAGCGCTTCGAACCTAAATTTGGATCCCCGCAAATATTCCTCGTTCAGCTCAAATGCCAGCCATTTGCGCCCAAGTCTCTCCGAAGACTCCCCTGTAGTGTTACTGCCCGCGAAAGGCTCCAGGACAACATCACCATTATCGGTTAGAAATTTAATGAAAAATTCCGGTATTGCCGATGGGTAACGCGCTGGGTGTGGCTTGATATTTGCATCACGACAAGGCCTCAGATAATGGCCATTTGAATCGGTGTTTGCGATGGTAAACAAATTTGGTGGTATTGACCCACCATTGGTTTTACTGAAATTCGACGAGATATCGTGTCCAGACGGTCTTTTTTTGGATTTATACCCATTCTTGAGAAGTTGTTCCATCGAGTCACTGTACGGCTGAAGAATTTGTCTATTGTCGGCCTTAGGGAAAGGGGACTTTGAAAGCCACCAAATATAATCTACGGCGTCCTTTACCCGAATTCTTCTTACAGTAACCCACTCGGCTGGGCTCGGTAGCTTTGCTGGGTTGTGCCAGAAGAATTCGTGCGCAAGATGGAAGCTTTTGCATAAATCTAAAAGCAATTCATACTGATACAGGGATCTAG
This sequence comes from Dehalococcoidia bacterium, assembly GCA_965237595.1. GTDB lineage: Bacteria > Chloroflexota > Dehalococcoidia > Lucifugimonadales > UBA3495 > UBA9611. Next base: position 579,425 of record CBDEFY010000006.1, read on the forward strand.
TTGGTGTACCTTTGTTCCAACTGCCGCCTATATGAATTACCAGGCTCCCACTCTCTTTCAACACTCTATGGAACTGTCCAGCGAATGGAGAAAACCATCCCACATATTCTGATGCAGCAACGTTTCCATAGTCTTTCTTCCTTCGTAAAGCAAACGGCGGCGAAGTGACGATTAGATCCACACATTCATCTGGCAGTTTTGCCATACACTCCAAAGAATTACCTAGGTACGCAGCGCCTTCGTCGGTTTCGTAATATGGTTCCGCCTGGGTAGACTTCATTCCGCAGAAGACATCGTTCATACACTCTCCCCGTCCTCATCCACAATAAGTCAGCTAAAAGATACCAATCCAAGAGCCGCGATTCAATGTCCTCCGTGCAGTAAGGATTTCAATATAATTATGGCCTGATTACGTCTTGTAACGAATCGACTAATCCTTGGATCCCAGCATGGCTTGTTCGCGGCGTTCAGCAATCAGTTCGGTGGCTAAGCTGATTTCGCCGGGTACCTCTGAAAACGTGGTCTCGAGACGAGCAACGGCTTCTTCTGGTTTTTCAAGCGCCAACTGCTCATCCATCACTCTGGCAATAAGTGTATCCCCGGACGTTATGCCCATTTCCGTCGTAAATGGGCGGGAATCACCACCCTTCCTCGGGAGTCCACACGCACTTTATTCGTTTTAGCATTTTCCATAACCAATTCAATTGCGGCACATCCTAAGACGATGTGCCGCAGTGCAGACCTACTCCATGTCGCCCCAGGTGGGGCCCCACTTGGCGTCCACCTTCAGGGTTACGTCCAAGTCCATGGCGGCGGGCATCTCGTCGAACACCAAGTCCTTCAGGTCTTCCATCTCTTCCATGGGCGTCTCGAAGACCAGTTCGTCATGCACCTGCAGCAGCATCTTGGTGCGCAGGCCCTCTTCGTCCAACCGCTTCTGCACCCGGACCATTGCCAGCTTCATGATGTCGGCTGCGGTGCCTTGGATGGGCATGTTGATGGCCATCCGCTCCGCTCCGCCGCGGACGTTGAAGTTGGAGCTATTGATGTCGGGCAAATAGCGGCGGCGTCCCAACAACGTCTCGACGTACTGCTCTGATCGAGCCTTGGTTTTCACCTCTTCAAGGTAGTTGTTGATGCCGGGGTACTTGCTGAAGTAGGCCTCGATGAACGTGGCCCCCTCCTCCCGGCTGAATCCCGTCTGTTGGGATATCCCGTGGGGCGAGAGGCCGTAAATCACCCCGAAGTTCAACACTTTGGCGATGCGCCGCTGCTCCGCGTCCACGTCGTTGACCGGCACGTCGAACATCAGCGATGCCGTGGAGGCATGGATATCCTCGCCCCGTTGGAAAGCTTCCAGCAGGCCAGGGTCCTTGGATATGTGGGCCAGCACCCGCAGCTCGATCTGGGAGTAGTCGGCGGAGAACAGCAGCCAATCCGGCGCACCGTCGGCCACAAAAGCCTTTCTTACTTGCCGTCCCAACTCGGTGCGGATGGGTATATTCTGCAGATTGGGGTCGCTGCTGGACATGCGCCCCGTGGCCGAGCCCGTCTGGTTGTAGCTGGTGTGCACCCGGCCCGTTACCGGGTTCACCATGTCCGGCAGGGCGTCCACGTAGGTCGACTTGAGCTTGGTCACCTGGCGGTATTCCAGTATCTGGTCCACCACCGGGTGCAGGCCCTTCAGCCCCTCCAGAGAGTTGGCGTCGGTCGAGTAGCCGGTCTTGGTGCGTTTGGTCTTGGGCAGACCAATTTCTTGGAACAACAGGTCGCTGAGTTGCTGGGGCGAGTTGATGTTCACCGTGTGGCCTATTGACTGGTAAAGGCTTTCCTCCACCTGGAACATCTGCTGCCTCAGGTCCTCCGACATTTCACGGAGCACGGCGGAGTCCAGCTTGATGCCGTGACGCTGCATGGTCACCAGCACCGGCATCAAGGGCATCTCCATGTCGGTCATCAGCGAGCCCAAGCCCTCCCTGGCGATCGGTTCCTCGAAGGCCTGGCGGAGACGCCCGGTCATGTCGGCGTCGGCGGCGGCGTAGGGCGCTGCCTGCTCGACGTTTACCTGGTCGAAGGTGATTTGCTTGCGGCCTGTGCCAATCAACTGCGTGATGGGCGTCATCTCCCGGCCCAGGACATCCAGCGCCAGGTTCTTGAGGCCCAATTGTCCCCGGCTCAGAAGGTGGGCGGCAACCATGGTGTCGAAATCGACCCCCCGGCAGTCGATGCCATGGCTGGCCAATATCGTCATGTCGTAGTTGGCGTTGTGGGCACACTTCCTGATGTCCGGCGATTCGAACAGCGGGCGCACTGCCGCCAAGACCTCTTCCACCGGCAGTTGCTCTCCCTCCTGATGGCCCACCGGGACGTACCATGCCACGGCGGGCGCCGTTGAGAAACTGAGGCCGACCAAGCCTGCTTGCACGGCATCCAGACCCGTGGTCTCGGTATCGAAGGAAAAGCTGCCGGCCTGGCGCAATGACGCCACCATCTGCTCCAACTGGTCGTTGGTCTGGACCACTGTGTAGTCGGTGCCTTCGCCCGGGGCCTGCACCGGAGAGGCCGCCGCGTCTGGCGAACTCTGGGAGGACCCGGTCTCCGGGATGCGGGGAATGACCGTGAAGAACTCAAGCTCGGTCATCAACACGACCACCGCGTTGCGGTCGAATTCCCCGAATTTTGCCTTTTTCAGGTCCAGTTCCACCGGGCTGTTGCGGTCGATGGTCATCAGCTCCCGGTTCATGAAAGCCCGCTCCTGATTCTCGGCCAATGACTCCTTCACGCTGGGGCGGGTCACCTCGTCCAGGTGCTCGTAGATGCCCTCCAGGTTTTTGTAATAGTTGAGGAGGGCGATGGCGGTTTTCTCTCCAACCTTGGGAACACCGGGGATATTGTCGGAGGAGTCGCCTAGGAGCGCCTTGAAATCAGTCTGCTGCGCTGCGGTGAGACCCGAATAGCGGTTCGCCAGCTCCACCTCGTCATAGACCTTGCGGTCCTGGATGCTGGAGGCCAAGTCTACCCTGACCCTAGGGGAAACCAACTGGAAGGTGTCCCGGTCGCCGGTGAGGATAACCGAGTCCAGCCCCATCTTTTCGGCCTGGGCAGACAGGGTCCCGATGACGTCGTCGGCTTCCCAGCCTTCCAATTCGTACACCGGCACTCCGAAGGACTGCATGAGCTGCTTGACCCGGCCGAATTGGGGCCGAAGTTCTTCGGGCGTCGCCTCCCGCTGGGCCTTGTAAGCCTCGAACTGCTTGTGACGGAAGGTGGGCGCCGAGGTGTCGAAGGCGATGGCGCAGTAGGCGGGGTTCCACTCGTTGAGCGCCCGCAGGAACACGTTGGTAAATCCGAAGACACCGGTCACGTCCTCGCCGGTGGCGTTCACGGTCAGGTGCCGCTGGGTGGAGATGGCGCGGAATGACCGGTGGACCATGGCGTGACCGTCCATAATCATCAGCAGGGGCTCACGCTTGGTGGTGTCCGGGGCATTCGGAGTTGCCGGAGAGTCTGATCCTTCCGGCTTTTCGTCGTCGAACAGGGACAGAGTGCGGGCTTCTTCATCCGCCATGGCGGCACCTCGGAACGGTCGCTGTTAGCTTTGAAAACCATCGGCTCGGGTGGCCGCATTATACATTAAGCTTCCCCAGTCCGCGCGCCTGTTGAGAGTCAGCGCCGGATATTTACGAGACCGCCAGAACGCCGCCAGGTTGCCTCATGCTAAAATGGGTTCCGTGCTACTGAAGCAACTGACATTGACTGGTTGGGATTAAACGTGCCTCTCTACGAATTCCGCTGCGGCGACTGCCAACAAATTACTTCCGCCCTGGTCTATAGCTGGTCCGAGGACAAGCAACGTGACTGCGAGCACTGCGGAGGCGCCAACCTACAGCGCCTGGTCTCCAGATTTTCCTTCCGCCCGTCCTGGGGTAGCAGCCTCAACTGGGCGCCGAGCCGGGAGACGGCCAGCGACATCGACGAGAACAGCCCGGCCAGTATCGACGACTACATGGGAAGAATCAAGAAGGAGATAGGTGGCCAGACAACCCCCGAGTTCGACCGCGAACGCCGCGAGATCAAAGACTCGTAACTCCTGACTGCTGAAAGCTGTAAGCTGACAGCTTAAACCTGACCGCTCTCCGAAGGAGACCCCCCGATGCCGATATATGAATACCGTTGCCGGGCCTGCGCCAAGGTCTCCTCGTTCTTCTTGAGGTCCATCAACCCCGATGTAATCGGGGAACTGGAGCCGGTCTGCTCCCATTGCCAGTGCAAAGACATGGAGCGCCGCATGTCGTCCTTCTCCACGGGCAAGACGGTGGCATCCGTGCACGAGAGCTTCGGGCCGGGGAGCGAGCACCGTTCGCCCGACTACTACAGCGACCCCCGGAACATCGGACGCAACGTGGAATCGGCCTTCTCGAGATACGGCATGGAGATGCCCCAAACGGTCCGGGACAACATCGACGCCGCCCGTTCGGGAGAAACCCCCAAGGGCTTGGACCTATGACCGGAGCCGGTGGCCCTAGCCAAAGCCACTACCAGGTAATCTTCCACTGCCTTGAGGCGGCGTCCCGGTTCGTCCCGCCGGCCCAATCACCCGCGCCGGCCCTGCAGAGTCTGCGGGAGATTATCCCGGCCATGCCGGCGCCCTCTGCCTTGGCCGAAACCGACGACGGTCCGCCCGCCACGCCCCAACAGGCCCTGGAACTGGTCACCATCGCCAGGGACTTGTTATCCCTGCTGGAAGAGTCATCGCCCGCCAACCCTTTGGGCTGGGAGACCTTGGCCGGGGCAAACCGAATCTTGGACGACCTCACCGGGGAACTTGGGTCGGCGGTCCGCCGCGAGATGGCTGACCTGGTGCGGGGCCTTTACGTGATAATCGACCCTCAAGTGACCGGTGGGCGGGACCCTCTGGAGATAGCCCAAGCAGCCATCCGGGGCGGGGCGCGGATGTTGCAACTCAGGGACAAACTGCGCGATAAGGGCGAGTCCCTGCCCTTGGCCCGAAGCCTGCAAATCCTCTGTCAGGAGTCGGGGGGTTCGCTGATAATCAACGACCACGCAGATGTCGCCGCCATCGTCGGCTCGGCGGGACTCCACGTGGGCCAGACCGACCTGCCCGTGGAGCAGGCCCGGCGGGTGCTGGCTTCCCACCAGGTATTGGGCCGGTCGAACCATGAGATAGAAGAACTGGTGGAATCAGAGCGGATGGGCGCCGACCACGTGGCCTTTGGGGCCATCTACCATACCGATACCAAGGGCGTTGGCCGCCCTCCCCAAGGCATCGACCAGTTGCGTCTGGCCCGGGAGGCAGCCAAAACTCCGTTGGTGGCCATCGGAGGTATCAACGCCGAGAACGCCGCACCGGTCATCGAGGCCGGGGCTGACGCCATCTGCGTCACCGCCGCCGTGGGCTCGGCAACCGAGCCGGAAGCGGCCGCCGCCCGACTAGTGAAAGTAATCGAAGACGCCGGGGGACGAGTTTAATGCCATCCCGTTACAGCGATAGCCTCTCCGAGATTGGGACCACCGTGATCGAGGAACTCACCGAACGCAACCGCGACCGGGAACTGGCCCTATCGGTTTCCAGGGAAGTAATCCGGTTCTCGGCCAACGCCATCCGGGCCGTACACCGCGGTGACTTCGATGACGCCCGAGAGCGGATCGGCAATGGCGCGGCCAGGCTCCAAGAGGCGGACCACATCCGGGAAACCAGCCCCCAGATATTCAACGCCGGGTTCATGAACGACGCCCGCAAAGAGTTCACCGAGGCCAACGTTACCCTGGCGGTCATCTCGGGAGCCGATATCCCGACGATCAGCGACCTGAGGGTGGACGCGGCGGCCTATATCAACGGCATGGCCGAGGTCATCGGAGAACTGCGCCGGTACATCCTCGACGCCCTGCGCCGCAACGCCGTGGACGGCTGCCAAGAGTTAATGGACATCATGGACGAGATGTACGGTGTCCTAGTCACCATCGACTTTCCCGAGGGCGTGACCAGCGGCCTACGACACAATACCGACGCCATGCGCGGCGTGTTGGAGCGCACCCGAGGCGACCTGACCATGGCCCTGCGGCAACACTCCCTGGAGGCCCGCCTGGCCGAATGGGAGCAAAACCGGACTGGCTGCTGAAGGCGGCAAGGCCCCGTCTAAAGACATTTACATAGCCTTGGACCATAATTACGATTCTCCAGAACAACAAAGTCGCTGTTACCGCCAATCAACCCAGGGAGATAAGCTGTGCTTTCCAATTCTAGTGTTTCAGCCACTCCAGAAGTTCTGAACGCCTACTACCGCGAGTTGGAAGACTTCGGCCTAGCGCCATTATGGCAGGTACAGGAAACCGCCTTGGTCGCCGAGCCCACGAGTAAGGCCGTGCCCTATATCTGGCGCTGGAAGGACCTGGAACCCAGGGCCCTGCGCGCCGGGGAGTTGATTGGCACCCAAGACGCCGAGCGGCGGGTATTGATGCTGCTAAACCCCGGCATCAAAGACCGGATCGCCACCACCAATAGCCTGTTCTCGGGCCTGCAGATTGTCATGCCGGGAGAAACGGCCAGGGCCCACCGGCACACACCGTCGGCCCTGCGTTTCATTATCAATAGCGACGGCGGGTACACCACGGTCAACGGAGACCGAATCCCCATGTACCCCGGCGACTTGGTGTTGACCCCCAACTGGACGTGGCACGACCACGGCAACGAAACTGGCAAGCCAATCATCTGGCTGGACGGCCTGGACATACCGTTGGTCCATCTGCTGGAGGCGGTATTCTACGAGCCCTACCCAGAAGACGTGCAGCCGGTGACCGAGCCCATCGACTCATCCACCGCCAAGTACGGCGCGGGCACCCTGCGTCCCACCTGGGAGAACCCGACAGCCAGCCATTCGCAGCTGATGCGCTACCCCTGGGAGCAGACCTGGACGGCGTTGCAGCGGTTGGCCCCAGACGTGGACGGCAGCCCCTTCGACGGCGTGGTTATGGAGTACACCAACCCCAACACCGGCGGACCGGTGATGCCTACCATCGCCTGTCACATCCAGATGCTGCGGCCCGGTGAGGCGACCAAGGCCCACCGTCACACCAATGGGGCCATCTATCACGTGGTGCAGGGCCAGGGTCATTCGGTAGTCCACGGTCAGAAGATGGACTGGGAGCCCAAGGATGTTTTCTGCGTGCCCGGCTGGACCTACCACGAACACGTAAATGCGTCGTCCACCGAGCCGGCGGTCCTTTTCAGCTTCACCGACACCCCCGTGCTGAAGTCTCTGAGTTTGCTCCGGGAGCAGGCTCACCCCCACAACCACCAGTAGGCTTCTTGAGATTGACCCTGCCCTTCAGATTTAATCTCCGCGCCTGGCCCCCGGAGACAATCAGATGCCTAAGATGAAGATCAGCTTTCTTGGCACGGGTTCCGGCACCTCGACCAACCGTGCCCACACCGCCATGGTCTATGACTGTGATGACGGCACCCGCCTCCTGATTGACACCAGCTCCGGCAACTCGGTGGCCCGCAACGGTTCAGAATTGGGGATACCGGTTGAGAGTTTCGATACGGTGCTACTCTCCCACCACCACCCCGACCACATGGCGGGTCTGTTATTCGTCCAGTTCGTCCGCGCCCTGGAACGGCCGGACGCCCCGCCCTTGGACGTCTACAGCACCGAGGAATCGCTGGAGTGGGCGGGGAAGATGTGCCTCGCCAGCAACATGAACTTTGCCGAGGTCGACCAGGACAGCGTAATGAACTCCGATGGCCGGGAGGTGATGCGGTTCAACACCGTGAGCCCGGGCCAACAGGTGAGTCTAGGTCCCACCACCACCGCGTCCTGTTTCCTAGCCGACCACATCTCCGGCGCCGTGGGCCGGCGGGTGGAATCCGGCGGCATGGCCGTAGTTTTCTCGGGAGACACCCGGTACAACCCAGAGTTGATTAAGGCCTCCAAGGGCGCACGGTTGCTGATACACGAAGCGTTCCGCACCGACGAGGAAAGGGAGTACGCCAGCAACCACGGCCACGCCACCTCCGGCGAGGCCGCCCGCTCCGCCGCCCAAGCGGGAGTCGCCGAATTGGTGCTGACTCACTTGGACTCGGCCTTCCACGCCGACCCCCAGCCCCTTGTCAACGACGCCAAGAAACACTTCAGCGGCCCCATAACCGTCGCCAGCGACCTCTACCAGATAACGGTCAGCAGCCCGTAGCTGTCATGTGATGCGTTGTGCTAACCGACGGTATCATCAGCTCCTCAACACGGCTCCTCCGAAAGCCTGATTATCCCGGTGCGAAGAGCTCTGAGGACAGCCTGGGTTCTATCATTCACGCGAAGCTTGGTGAAGATGTTGTTGATGTGGTTCTTCACCGTTTTTCCGCTGATTACCAATCTGGAGGCAACATCTCTATTACTGAGGCCATCCGCAAGGAGGTGAATCACCTCCAACTCTCTTGGCGTCAACCGCTGGTACGGAATCCCATCTGGTTGGGGAGGATCTTGAGGATCGAATCGCTGCAGTAGCCTTGCCGCAATTGCCTGGTTCAACAGGACTTCACCGTGATAGGCGGCATCGATTGCATGTTTCAGCTCTTCCGGGTCAGCTTCTTTACAATACGTAGCCGCAGGCCCCGGCCCGCATCCCCGAAAACACCGATTCGGAATCATCGTACATGGTGACCAAGATGATGCCGATATGCGGATTCTCCTTCAACACTTCAGCAGTCGTTTCGATTCCACTCATCCCGGGCATTCTGATATCCATGAGGATTACATCGGGGACCGAGGCGGTCGCCATGGTGACCGCCTCAGGTCCAGTCGCTGCTTCCCCAACTATTTCCAGGTCCTCGAACTGTTCCAACAACGACCGAAGGCCTTTGCGGAAAAGGGTGTGGTCGTCGGCCAAAAGAATCCGTATGACCTCCATTATCTACCTCTCTGTTAGGCGCCGGCATTGGGGAGCCAGATTCGGAGGCGACAGCCTTTCCCGATTTCACTGGCAATAGAGAACCTTCCTCCAATAGCCTCCGCCCGTTCTCTCATGTTGATTAGACCGAGACCGTCTCCCGGCGCCACCGAAATCTCCGAGGCGTTGAATCCGACTCCGTCATCGACCACCTCAAGCTCTACTCCATCCTTCAAATCACGCAAACTCACACTCACAACGCGTGCGCCAGCCTGCTTACGAATGTTGGTGAGGCTTTCCTGCACGACTCGGTAAATCGTGAGTTCGGTTAAAGGGTTGGCAAGAAGAGAACTCGACACGGACAGCGATACCTGAATATCCGCTTCTCGTTGAACACGCTCCACGTGTTGGGTCAATGCCCCGGCCAAGCCCAATTGGTCAAGGTCCAGCGGCCGCAGGTCATTGATAAGTTCACGGGTCATCCGGACGTGTTCCCTCAAGGAGGAAATCACGTCGTTAAGGCCCGATTCAGCCACCATGGGGTCCGAACGAATTGAGTCTCGAATTAAATATAGGCGGTGTCCTAGGGCAGCCAAAGAAGGGCCCAGGCCATCGTGTATCTCGCGGGATAACCGTCGCCGTTCTTCTTCTTGGGCCTGGGTAACGGAGGCAATCCGCTCGTCGAGCATTCGTGCCCGTTCTGCCTCGACGAGCGCTTCTTGGTGCCGCGACAAATCCTCAGCAGCACGGTTGATGCTGGATGCGAGGTCTCCGAGCTCGTCTCGGTTCGGTACGTCCAGAGCGGTTGAGAATTCGCCAATGGCCAGAGACCGGGTCGCTTCGCTCATCTTCTTCAATGGCCGGACCAATGACGTCGACAAAGCGGCCCCAAGAGCTAAGGCGACGAATCCGCCGGAGAATATCAATCCCGGCGTCCAAGATAGGATTCCGTGCTGAGTTTCCTCCAGCGTCTCCACTGCGGAACTCATACGCTCGGCCCGAATCTGCATCTCTCTGAGCAATTCGGGACTTGGACCCTGTATTGACCGAAAACCTTGAGCGATCTGTGGTTGGAAACCTGACTCACGAAAAAATTGAACATCGTGAATCTGCTCGTGGGTGAATCGAATAGTTACGAAATTGGCTAACGCGACGGCTAACAAAATGGTCAGAATCAGAAATATTGTGCCAGGTATCTTCCACCTCAGGCTCAACGGGCTGGAAGCACTCCAATTGGCAATAGGACCTGTTCCCAGCGCCAAGCCGAAAATGACTATCCCTATGACCAGAGGTCCGGCTGCTGCTGAAATACCAAGCGACGAGTAGAGCCCGGCAGCTACCGCTAACACCCCGAGTCCGGTTAGCCACACGAGCGACCGGGCCGAAACCAATCTCGCTACCATGTCACCTCCATGCGCTACCAGGCTATACGTTGAAGGGCTGTAATCCTAGGTCCTGTGGGCCTATCAGATTCTAGGCCTACGGACCCAGGCGGCTAGGCATTTGTCGCCGATTCCCAACGGTCGATACCCATGCCTTTGGTCGTTCTCTTAGCTAAAAGATAGGACCTGGGCATCATGGAATAAAACCCTCCTTGCAACTACCTTAGCTTCGCTGCATCTGGGGAATTTTGATCGGCCCGGAAATCAGCTCAGATGAAATCAGAAGGGGAGGGCATGATGAAAAGGCATTGGATTTTGTATTCTACGCCGTCGCTGTTGCTCTGGTTGTTGCGTGTGGCGGGGGAGGCGGCACCTCAACCCCGTTGGCTGGTCCGACACCTGAGGCGACTATTGCGCCAGAGCCAACCCCGACGCGAGAGGCGATTCGGACTCAAGCAGCGACCCAAAGCCCTGACAACTCGGGTACATTGGAAATTCGGGTAACCGACCAGCCAACCGACGCGGTCAGCAGTATCAAGGTAACGATAAAAGACGTAGAAGTGCACGTTTCCGGGGGTGAAGAGATGTCCGGGTGGCGCACCGTTGTCGAGGGAACCCGCGAATTCGACTTGATGGAGTTGATGGGTATCGAAGACGTGCTGGGCAGCGCCACATTGGCAGCCGGTAAGTACCAGCAGGTCCGATTCGAGGTGGTAGATGCCGTAGTAACCATCCGCGGCACGCCCAGGCAGTCCCCGGTGCCCAGCGGCAAGATTCGCCTGGCGGGAGGCTTCGACATCTCGGCAGGCGCCACAACGATAATCACGCTGGATTTCGACGCGGAAAAATCGGTGGTCTTCAACCCTGGGCAGGGACCCCAGTTGATCCCAGTAATAAAGTTATTGGTCCGCGATGAAGGCCAGCCACTTACCGAAGCCACGACCGTGGCCTCGGTAAGCGAGGACGAAGAAAGCACCTCAGCCGGAACGCCCTCTTCCTCAGCCGCCACTCCTGGCGGACAAACACTCATTCGGGTGGTGATTCCCACGAACAACAACCTCCAGCAGATGAGCTTTTGGACCGCGTTGGGGGCTGGTTTCTTCAGCGACGAAGGTCTGGAGGTGCAAACAATATTCCCGCCGATGCCCGATATGGCCGGTCAATTCATGTTGCAGGGCAGGGCGGACGTTGCGCTCCTCCCGCCTCCCAAGTACTTGCCCCTGATCGAGCAGGCGAGCCGGTCTTGATTTTCGCTAATCTCCTCGAAAACGACCAAATCAATCTGATCATACGCAAGGATTTTGCAACGGAACACAACCTGTCAACAGAATTGCCCTTGAAAGATAGACTTGAGGCCATTCGCGGAATGAAGGTCGGCGTGGCCTTTGGACCGCCTACGAGGCTGAGAGTCTTGTTCGATTCGGTCGGCCTCGATGCTGACAGCGACATAGAAATGGTGATTCTTCACGGCCCGGACCAAAACCCGGCGTTCGGGGATGGTTCGGTTGATGCACTCTACGTTCACACCCCCTTCCTAGAGCAAGCTCTCGAGCGGCAAGACGCGGTGATCTTGGTGAACCAGTCAGCGGGAGAGGTGCCTGAGTTAGCGGGCCGACAGATCCACTCCCTCGTCACAACCCGGTCGTATGCATCGGCGCATCGAGACGAATTGGTGGCATTGACTCGCGCGGTGCACCGCGCTCAGCAGCTCATTCGCACGGATGTTGAGGCTGTAGTTGAAGCTCTTATGGTTTCTGGCGTGCCAGGTCTGGAAAAACCCCTGGTGGAAACGATCGTGAATATATACTCTCCGGCTGTACCCGAATCACCGGAGGTATCAATTGAAGGGGTAGAAAGAGCCCTCGAGCTATTCCCCGCTCACCTCCCCCCTCTCGATTTCACCGGGGTTGATCTCAGGGATTACATTGCCCTCGAAATTTCCCAGGTTGCTCTGTCCCCATCACAAAGGAGACGGAACTAAGAGCCCAAAGCTATACCCCCTAAGTTGGCCGCCATCAGCCGCCGGGACAGCAAACACTTTAGCGGCCCCATAACCGTCGCCAGCGACCTCTACCAGGTAACTGTCAGCGGCCCGTAGAGCGGGTGGGCGCTCTTTCTGGGCGACTCGCCACACCGTCTCCGACAGGGGCCAAACATGCGGTGGGCGGTGCACGCACAAACTTTCCTTGATTTTTGGCCATCGGTCACCTAGCCTTAGATTCTTCGCCTCGCCGATTCCAGCTAGTACAACCGCACTGTAATCAGCCATAATCATACTTCGACAAGAATCCTGGGGAGATCCCGCATGAAGTTCCTGGCCATGACTCTCATTCCGTACGCCCCGGACCCCGTCACCAGGATCCAGCCCTCTACCACGGAACGTTTGCGCTCGGTGGTGGACAAAGCGGTCCTAGCTGAGGAACTGGGCTTCGACGGGTACGGCGTCGGGGAGCGGCATGAGCGGCCTTTCCTCTCGTCGTCACCGCCGGTAATCTTGAGCCACATCGCCGCACGGACGTCGACCATCAGACTATTCACCACGGTGACCACATTGAGCCTGCTAGATCCGGTACGGGCATTCGAGGACTACGCGACGCTTGACCACCTCAGCGGAGGCCGGTTGGAACTGATGATTGGCAAGGGTAACGGCGCAGCTCAGGCCCAGCTATTCCATGTCACCACCGAGGACCAATGGGAGCGCAACCGCGAGGGTTACGAACTATTCCGCCGGTTGTGGCGGGAGGACAAAGTGACTTGGTCCGGCCAGTTCCGCCCGTCGCTGGACGAAGCCGAGACCTGGCCGCGCCCCTTGCAGCAACCGATTCGGGTCTGGCACGGCAGTGCGACCAGTGAGGCGTCGGTGGAGCTGGCCGCCAAGTGGGGAGACCCGCTTTTCTCGGCGAATGTCACCAATCCCATCGAGCCCTACGCCGCGTTGGTCCGTTACTACCGGGAACGCTGGGCTTACCACAGCCGCGATCCGGGAGACGCGTTGGTTGGAGCCGGGACCGCCGGATACTACTGTGCCAATAAATCGCAGGACGCCATCTCAACATATCGGCCCGTCTTCGAGGCCCGGCAGGCGGCGTTTCGTAGGCAGGGAATGCCGCTGGTGTTCCACTCGCTGGAGGATGCGATCGAGCGCAGTTCGGCATTGATCGGCAGCCCGCAGCAAATCATTGAGAAGGTGCTTCGGTATCACGAGCAGTTGGGGCACGAGGTGCTTAATCTGAACGCCGATGGGGCCGGACTAACCCCGGCGCAGCACCGTGCAACGCTTGAGTTGTTCCAGAGTGAAATCGCACCGGCACTACGCCGCGAGATTCCGAGCCGGGATTTTCCGGCGGCCGCTGGATCTGCATAGTAGCTATTGTCGATATTGTGGACTTGTCTTTCGCGGCGTAATAGTATTTCTCCACCACCAGCGTCGGGCCGAGTCGAACCGAAATTCAGGTGGGTCCTAGGTTCTAGTACTCAGTCAACTTGGTTTTGGGATTTGTTTAAGAAAGGGGCCAATTGAGCTATCCTGCCTGGTGGGAAGTGTTGATGGCGGGAGTGGCTAATGATGGTCAGGGACAAATACGCGGTGCGGCTGGCACAGGAACAACGGGAAGAGCTCCAGCGACTGATCCGGGTTGGCAAAAACTCAGCCCGAGTGACCGCTAGAGCGCGGATTCTCCTAAAGAGCGACGAGGGTTGGGCGGCACCCCAAGTGGCCGAAGCTTTGGATGTGGCCCTGAGCACCGTATACCGGGTCAAGCAGCGCTTTGCCGAAGAAGGGTTGGAGAGGGTTTTGCAGGACCGTCCCCAGGCCAACCGGCCCCGGAAGTTGGACGACCGGGGCGAAGCCCACCTGATTGCTTTGGCCTGCAGCCCGCCGCCGGAAGGGCATGACCACTGGACCCTGCGTCTGCTGGCCGGGAAGGTGGTCGAGTTGGGGCTGACGCCCTCCATGTCCCACGAGGGGGTGCGCAAGCGTCTCAAAAAAACGCCCTCAAGCCGTGGCAGAAGAAGGAGTGGTGCATTCCCAAGGTGAGCGCGGAATTTGTGGCTAACATGGAGGATGTCCTGGATCTCTACGCCGAACCCTATGATCCCCAACGTCCGGTGGTTTGCTTTGACGAGACATCCACCCAGTTGTTGGCGGAGACCCAGCCCGCTCTGCCGCCCCGGCCGGGACTTCCGCTGCGGCAGGACTACGAATACCGGCGGGAGGGTACCCGCAACCTGTTCTTGGCCTGCGAGCCCTTGGCGGGTTGGCGAGGGGTGGCGGTCACGGAGCGGCGCACGATGCAAGACTTCGCCCGCCGGATGCGCTGGCTGGCGGATGAAGCCTACCCGGAAGCCGAGGTGGTAAGGGTTGTCTTGGACAATCTGAATACCCATCGCCGGGCATCGCTGTACGAGACTTTCCCGGCTGAGGAAGCCCGGAGGATTGCCAGGCGGCTGGAGTTTCATTACACGCCCAAGCACGGGAGTTGGTTGAACATGGCGGAGATCGAGTTCAGCGTCCTGTCCCGCTCCTGCCTGAAGCAGCGGCTCTCCGGCGAGGAGGCCCTCAGGAGGGAAGTCGATGCTCTGGTCAAGGAGCGCAACGCCGCCAGAGCCACCATCAACTGGCGGTTCAACACCCGGGACGCACGAACCAAACTTCACCGCCTTTACCCTTCCGATTTTACGGTTGACTGAGTACTAGACAGCAGTATGCAAATTGCGAATCGGAGGTTTTTCGATGTCTAACTACATGTACGTTTCACTGCAAGACGATGACAAGATATTGGTCTTCACCATGGATTCCGGGACCGGAAAACTAACCCCCAAAGGAGAGGCGCCTGCCGCCGGTGGGCCGTCCTCTTCCGCAATCAGCCCGGACAGAAGGACTTTCTATGTAGGCCATCGCAACAGTAAAGAGATTTCCAGCCACCTGATAGACCCGGACACCGGAGAACTTTCGCAGCTTAAAAAGGTGTCGGTTCAGGCCGCTCCTACGTTTCTGTCCACAGACCGCAGCGGCCGGTTCCTGCTTTCCGCTTATTATCAAGGCGCCCACGTGGCGGTACATCCAATCGGGGATGATGGATCGGTTAATGACCCACCCATCGAATGGCTGGAAACCGCAACCGCCGCCCACGCAATTCAGACCGACCCGTCAAATAAGTTTGCCTTCGTTCCCCACATAGCCCGCTTGAACGATAGCGTCATGCAGCCCCCCGGAGACGCTCTTGGGCCAAACGCAATCTTCCAGTTCAGGTTCGACGAGAAGACCGGAAACCTTACCCCCAACTCGCCTCTAAAGGTGGAACAAGGAGAATTCCTTGGTCCCCGCCACTTTTGCTTCCATCCGAACCTGGACGTTGTCTACTTTTCCAACGAACAGGGGTGCAGTGTTACCGGCTATCGTCTGGACACTTCCGCCGGAACCCTATCGGCTTTCCAAACTATAAGCACTCTGCCCCAGGGTTATTCCGGAAGGAACACCTGCTCCCAGATTCAAATCTCCCCATCGGGGAGATTCTTGTACGCCCCCAACCGCGGCCACAACAGCATCGCAGGTTTTTCCGTGGACGCCTCCTCCGGGCAGTTGACCGGCGCGGGGCAGGTGCCCACCGAAGCTGTTCCCAGTGCGTTCAGCTTGGACCCAGAAGGCGATTTTCTCTTCGCCGCCGGTTCTGAATCGGACCGTCTAGCTTCCTATCGGGTCAATGCCGATACGGGCGGGCTAACTCCCCTTGAGACCTATGCGGCGGGTAAGCGGCCCATGGGGGTGCTGATTACAAATGTTGGTGGCTAGGCCGACGTAAGGGCTGTTCCGGTTGCTAGGGTTTTCACCCCTCCTATATGCGCCTGGCCACAGCGGGGTTCTCCCTCCCCCTGCCCAACTAGACAATATGGAGGTTGTGCTTCATGACTCGCCGAGTCGTCACCGGAATTAACGCTGATGGGAAATCGTACTTCGTTCATGACGAATCCACCCCCAGGCTCACTGGATTTGGGGATGGTAATCGTCGAAGAAGTCTGGATAGACGATCCGGCTAGCCCTGATCCGACGGCGTCCACGGACTCGTTCAATGTGGAGAAGTCCCAACTAATCCCTCCTCTCAATGACTCCATCGTGCGCATAGAAAATCTCCCTCCCGATAGCGTTACTCCAGATATAACGCCTGAGTCGTTAGCCGAGAACTTGTCTAGATTTGATCTTGGGGACGCAATGGAATCGGATAACCCCGGTTTCCACACGACCCCCACCAAAGACTACGTAATAGTGCTTTCGGGAGAGCTATGTTTGGAATTGGATGAAGGCCAGGTGCGCCTGCGAGCCGGAGATATCGTAGTTCAACGCGCAACACGCCACGCCTGGCACAACCGTGGGACCGAGCCATGTGCTTTCGCCGCCGTGCTGATTAGCAGTCCCAATTACCAGTAGAGTCCCAATGGCGCTGATGAATCTGCCTAAAATGCCCCCGCCAGGGAGCGGGAACAGTCGGGGCAGGAGGTGCTTAATCTGAACGCCGATGGCGCGGGCCTGACACCGGCGCAGCACCGCGCGACGCTGGAGTTGTTCCAGAGCGAGATCGCTCCGGCCCTGCGCCGCGACATTCCGAGCCGGGATTTTCCACCGGCCGCCGGGTGAGTGACCTAGTGGATGGCCTAGGCGGCTTCGGTGCTGCTTCGACAATCGCACGGATGATGTAACGATTGAGGGTAAACTGTAGGGTGTCAAACCCAAGAAAGAACTTGATGGCCGTTCCGGAATGTCGAAAAATACATGACAGCAGATAATGATCAGGCTTTGGCTGCCAGATTACACCTCCGGCATATTCTTATGGCGTTTTTTTTATTTGTGGCCTTGACCGCCATAGGGATGATTCTCGTGCTCGTGATGGAACGGGATAGGAGAGCAGAACACCGCAGAGACTTAAACGACTTTGTAACCGTGGTGGCTCAGTCCTTGGAGCGGCAGCTCCAACGGTCCTTATCTTCGACCTTTACCCTTGCGGCCCTGATTCGACAAAGCGATGATAGGACGATTCTCGACTTTGACTCTGTAGCTGCAGAAATAATCGAGACTTTCGGGGGCATCGACAGCTTGCAGCTCGCTCCCGGAGGAATCGTTGCACAAATTTATCCTTTGGAAGGGAACGAGCAAGCCATCGGCCATGACCTATTGAACGACCCAGCCCGGCGCGCGGAATCCCTGAAAACCATTGAGTCAGGGCGTTTGACCCTCGCAGGTCCCTTTGAGCTAGTGCAAGGCGGCACAGCGGTCATTGGGCGTTTGCCGGTATTCGTTCCCAACGATCAAGGCGGAGAGAGTTGGTGGGGATTCACCATTGCCTTGATACGGTTGCCCAATCTGCTGGCAGCGATAAATCTGCCTATGGGCGCAGAGCAGGGCCACGATTACTGGCTGGACCGGGTCCACCCTGACACGGGACTGCGTGATGTGATTGCCGCATCGACTGAGAGAGACCTACAGGGTTCGGTGACGTTTAACATCGAGGTGCCCAATGGCTCCTGGGCCTTGCACCTGAGACATTCCGACAATCGAAGCGCGCTGTGGTTTTTGTTGGAAATCAGTCTGGTCGTCATTTTCAGCGCCATGGCTTCCCTCCTTTTTTACACCCGGCTACAGCGAGCCGCCACACGCAAAATCGCTCGGCAAGCGCTGGATATCGAGATTAATGAACGTAGGCGCTTGGAAGCAGCGGAGTTGGAACTTGTGAAAGAGCTCTCCGTAGTCGACGAGGTGGCGAGAGTTATCACATCCACGTTGGACATCCAGGAAGGGTATGGGGAGTTCGCCCAACAATTAGGACAATTAGTGGAATTCGATCACGTAGCTATAGCAGTCATCGACCAAGACGCCGGCACCGTCGAGTATAAATATAGTTACGGGCAGACGTTGCCCGGGTACGATGGGGGTCAAATCGTGCCCCTGGAGGGTACCCGAACACAAAAGGTATTCATGACCGGTCAGACCCTTGTCACGGAAGATACGGCCGCTCGCCCACAATTTAATGCGGACCCGATGCATTCCCAGTTCGGGCTACGGGCCAGCATTAGCACTCCTTTGAATCACAAGGGTCAAGTATTTGGCGCCCTGCACCTGAGGAGCGAAAAGGTGGTCGCCTTCGGTCTGCGGGAACAGGCCATAATTGAGCGCCTAGCCAACCAGATCGCCCCAGCCGTTAGGAACGCCGAGCTGTTCGAGCAGAGTCGGCGGGCTGAGGAGGCGACGCGAATAAGCGAAGAGAAATACAGGACTTTGGTGAACCAATCACCAGATATGATTTTTGTCAGCAGAATCGATGACTTCGGGTTCACGGAGGTTAACGATCGAGCATGTGAACATTACGGTTACAGTCGTCAAGAGTTCTTGACCATGACTATTTTTGACATCGAAATCGAGCCACCGTTGCCAGAACACCTTAGGTCTTTATATGACGACACCCCACAGGGTCAAGTGGTTGAGTTCTATGGGACCAATCAGCGAATGGACGGGACCACTTTTCCAGTCCATGTCAGATTCGCAAAACTCAACGAGGTGCTTGCTATTGCCAACGTCCGGGACGTTACAGAGCAGAGAGAATTAGAACGAATTAAGGACGAGTTCGTTTCGGTGGTGTCTCACGAGCTTAGAACGCCCGTTACCTCGATAAAGGGATTTCTTGAGTTATTACGGGACGAAGAGACAGGACCTTTAACACAGGAACAGAAGCGCTATTTGGGGGGCGTCGGCCGAAGTACGACTCGCCTAGAGAAGTTGGTAACTGATCTCCTCGATATTTCCCTGCTCGACTCGGGAACGTTTCGTTTGGATCGGACGACCTTCGACCTTGTTGAGGTGGTCCAACACGTGATGGCGGATATGAGGTCCGAAATTGATGCAAAGGGTTTGAAAATTCGCACCACGGCTACCGCCCCAGATATCAAGATCGACGCCGACAGGAACCGGACGATCCAAATCCTGGCCAATTTAATAGGCAATGCTGTCAAGTTCAGCTTAGACGGATCGTCTGTTGATATTGAAATCATTTCGCTTCGTGATAAGAATTTCCTCCATGTCAATGTCCATGACCAAGGCCCTGGAGTTGCAGACGAAGACAACGAAAAATTGTTCCAAAATTTTCCCGCGCAGATAATTCGACAACTCGCTCCACAGCGGGGACTGGCCTAGGTTTGGCCATTGCAAAATCATTGGTGGAGTTGCAAGGAGGCGAAATCTGGGCAGAAAGCGAGCAAGGCAAAGGATCAACATTTGTTTTTACCCTACCGAAGAGTGAGGTGGACCCGGAATTTCAGACAACTGGTTAAGTGAGGGTCCTGCACCTAAAAATTTGCTGTGAAGGAGGAGCGGCGCGTGTAAAAAGAACGGAGAGCGCTTCGTTCGAGGCGAAATCGTCCTTGGGGGTGGCGACGGGGAACACGGTTTCTTAGGTAGGCTCTGGCTTAGGCTAGAAGGGGCTCCCGCCCGTGTCAAACCCGCACGGCCCCCAATTTCACGGGGATCGATTTCAGCGATTACGTTGCCCTCGGAATTTCCCAGGAAGCTCGGTCCCCATAACTAAGGAGGTGGGGCTAAATCTACCTGTCAATATTCAGTCCCAGATCACTGTCGGCAGCGCGTAGCGCAGGTATCCGTTCCTCGCCTTCAGTTACTCCGGCAACCGGCCTGTAGGCACGTTTAAAGTTCCTAATCTTCGTCTTCGAATTGAGCGTGCAAGTCCACCTGGCGGCCGTCTTTTATGACCGAGCTTAGGTGTTTGCCGCCCTGCAGCACGCGGATGTCCCCCAGAGGATCGGCGTCCAGGATTAACACGTCGGCCAGTTTGCCGGGCTCTATAACGCCCAGCTCACCCTCCATGCCCACCGAATAGGCATTGTCTTTGGTGTAGGCGGTGATGGCCTCCATCGGCGTATAACCTCCGAATTTGACCATGATTTCCGCCTCGTGGGCGTGAAGAACGCCATAGGGCATCACTGGAGAGTTTCCGCTGTCGGTGCCGCACATGACCTTGACTCCCAGCGAACGAGCCGTTTGCAGAACGGTCACCGCACTGTCTGCGTTGCGCTTTAT
Source organism: Dehalococcoidia bacterium (assembly GCA_965237595.1). Lineage (GTDB taxonomy): Bacteria > Chloroflexota > Dehalococcoidia > Lucifugimonadales > UBA3495 > UBA9611. The sequence goes on from CBDEFY010000006.1 coordinate 599,789, forward strand.
GACGTCCATCTCCTCGTCGCTGCGCCCCTTTTCCTTACTAACCTCCAGGGCCTCGAAAAGGAAGGTCATGGTGGGCATGATGCGCACGCCCGCCTCGGCCACGGCGTAGAGTTCCCCTTCCGTGGCCAGGTCAGCGTGCATGATCCAATCGACCCCAGCTTCGGCGGCCGATTTGGTCGACTCAGCCCCGCGGGAATGGATGCTGATGCGGGCGTTCCGGCGGTGCGCTTCCTCCACCACTGCGGCCATCTCCTCTTTGGCGATGGTCTGGGTATCGCCCCAAGTGCTGTCGGCCAGTTTGATGAAGTCAACACCGTGCTTGGTCTGCCGGCGCACCTCGGTAATCATGTCGGATACGTTGTTGGCCAAGATGCCCAACGTGTGCTCGGGTGTACCGACCCACGAGGGCTCGTAGTCGGCGATGCTGCCGTAGGTTACGATGAAGCGGCCGGCGGTGTAGATGCGCGGGCCCTGGATAAGTCCGGCGTTGATGGCGTCCCGCAGGCCGACCTCGATGAACCAGGTCCCACCCGGAATGGAGATGCTGGTGATCCCGGAACGCAGTACCGTCTGGGCGTTTCGGGCCGCCCTCAGCGCACTGAACCCCGGGTTTACGGTCCCGCGAGCGCTGGCGTAACCCTGAATCGCGGGCATCCCGAATGAGAGATGGCAATGGCCGTCGATGAGTCCGGGCATAATCCAATGCCTCGTCGCGTCAATAACATCGACCTTGGCGGCGTCTTCCAGGTTGAAATCGCCCGGCAGCTCCCCGACACTGGAGATGCGGTTGCCCTGGACGACCACGGCGGTATTTTCAACGGCAGGTGCTCCCGAACCGTCGATAATGGTGCCGTTTTGAATCACTAAAGTCTTCGACTCTGATTTAGGCATATCCACTCCAACTCGGCTCAGCCGCCCGAATTTCGCTTCAAAATTTGGGTGGCCTATCACTGAAAATCGGTAGGGTGAATTGTAATTACGGCGGTAAACCGAGTCAAACGGCTGGCATCGCTTAAGCAATCAGATCGCTGTCAGCAACCCGTAGCGTGAGGTGGACCCAATCAGTTGGACAGGTTTGGTGCAAAACTAAGTGGGAGTTCCGCCGTCTTTCCAAGGTCTGAGAACGCTCCGTTCGGTGCCCGTTTCCCATTGATTGACCGTTCATCTGATGGCGCCAAGTCTCCTTTGAACACCTCAGCCGGTGTCCGGTAGCCCAAGGCCTGGTGGGGTCTTTGGTTGTTGTAGAAGCTGAAGTATGCGTCAAGCCCGGCCTTGGCTTCTCGCCCGTTGGAGTAGGCTTTCAGGTAGACCTCCTCGTACTTAACCGTGCGCCACAGCCGCTCCAACAAGATGTTGTCGGTGTAGCGTCCCTTCCCGTCCATGCTGATTCTCACTCCGTGCTGCTCTAGGAGACCGGTGAAGGCTTCGCCGGTGAACTGGCTGCCCTGGTCGGTGTTGAAGACCTCTGGCTTCCCCTTGCCAAGCGCTTCCTCCAATGTCTCGACACAGAAATCAGCATCCAAGGTGTTGGAAAGACGCCAGGCCACCACGTACCGCGTGTACCAATCCATGATGGCCACCAGGTATAAGAAACCCTTGGCCATGGGGATGTAGGTGATGTCGGCGGCCCACACCTGATTTGGTCTGGTGATCTCCATGCCGCTCAGGAGGTAGGGATACACCTTGTGCCCTGGCCCCGGCTTGCTGGTCCGGGGCCACCGGTAGATGGCACGTAGTCCCATGGTCCGCATCAGACGCTGGACCCGCTTCCGGTTCACCCTGTGACCTTGAGTGCCCAGCCAGACCCTCATGCGCCGCGACCCGTAGAAGGGGGTACTTAGGTACTGGTGGTCCATCGCCTTCATCACGGTCAGGTTCTCCGAGCAAGTCCCCTTGCGCCGGTAGTTTAGGCTGGACCTGCTGATGCTCAGTAAGGCGCACTGTCTCACTGTGGACAAGGCTGGGTGCCGCCGGTCCACCATCTCCCGCCGCCGCTCCCGGCTCATGGACCGAGCCTCTCCGCCAAGAAATCCCGCTCAACCTTCAGTTGGCCGATCTGCTGATAGAGCCGGGCAACAAGGACCGCATCGCTCTTCTGGCGTTTGTCTTGGTTCCCACCAAAGACGCCGACCGCTCCTTCCAACAAGGACTTCTTCCAGGCCTGGATCTGCCCGGGATGGACCTCGTAGCGGGCGGCCAGTTGGGCCACCGTCTCTTCACCCTTCACCGCTTCCAGGGCCACCTTGGCCTTGAATGTTGGGCTGTGCTTCCTCCGCTCTTTTGACATGTCCCACTCCTCCCTCACAGCAACAGCTGTGGCTATTTTAGGAGCAGAACTCTCACTTAACCACCTGTCCGAATTTCCGGGTCCACCTCAGCGCGGGTCTCCGTTCCTGACTTAGAGTTATTTCGGCAACCGGCCTTTTGGTGCTCCAAAAGGCCCTCGACTTTGCCCCTGGCCGGAGCCAAAGGAGCGGCCGCTGTGTTAGCCAACGCTCAGACCTGTGCAGTTATCGGCCTAGACGGGTTCGTGGTCCAGGTCGAAGTGGACATCTCCCCTGGGCTGCCCGTCTTCAACATCGTCGGGCTCCCCGACGCCGCAGTCCAGGAAGCCAAAGAACGGGTGCGCGCCGCCCTGCGCAACAGCGGCTGCGAATTCCTCCTCCGCCGGATCACGGTGAACCTGGCCCCAGTCGACCTCAAGAAAGAAGGTCCGGCCTACGATCTGCCCATCGCCGTGTGCATGTTGCTGAGTTCGGGGCAGATTGACTCACTCCCGGCCGGCGCAGTGTTCCTGGGAGAGCTTGCCCTGGACGGAGCCCTGCGCCACACCATAGGCATCTTGGCCATGGTTTCGGTGGCCCGGGACCAAGGCTACACCTCAGTTTTTGTTCCCACCGTTGACGCCGACGAGGCATCTTTGGTGGAGGACATTCGGGTATACCCGGTCTCCAGCTTGAAACGCCTGATTGACCACCTGCGCTGCGAGGTTGAGATTGAGCCGCTGGACGATGACGTTTGGCAGAACATCGACGACACAGCCGGGCATTACGAGATGGACCTGGCCAACGTCCGCGGACAAGAACACGCCAAACGGGCCCTGGAGGTCGCCGCCGCCGGATTCCACAACCTGATATTCAACGGCCCTCCGGGCAGCGGAAAGACCCTCCTCGCCCGGTGCCTGCCCTCGATCCTGCCCCGCATGGCCCAGCAAGAGGCCTTGGAAGTGACCAAGATTTACAGTGTCAACGGCGTGTTGCCCGCCGGCAACCCCCTCGTATTGCAGCGGCCATTCCGGTCGCCCCACTACACCATCTCCAACGCGGGACTGGTGGGCGGAGGCCGGACGCTCCGGCCTGGGGAGATAACCTTCAGCCACCGGGGTGTGCTCTTCCTGGACGAGTTGCCCGAGTTCAACCACACAGCCCTAGAGTCCCTGCGCCAGCCATTGGAGGACAAAGTTGTCACCATCAGCCGGGTCAGCGGCAGCGTCACCTACCCGGCCAGCTTCATGCTGGTGGCCGCCATGAACCCCTGTCCGTGAAGTCATTAACTACACCCGGGAAGCTGTACTCAATCAGCACCCTCACCACCTTGCCCTCAGGCTCAACCGCGGTATGCACCGTAATCTGTTTCACCAGCAGCCTCACCACTTCCTGCCTCTGAGTGTCATTGAGTCCTTCATTCAGTCTGCGTCGCACTTGTTCCAGGAGGTCGGGGTCCAGCGGCTCTTGAGGCTCTGATGCAGCCTCCTGAAGCTCGTCTAGTCGCTTTGCCACTCCATCCCGCTCTCGGCCTATTTCTGCCAAAAGCTCGTCCAACTCAGCATCAGAAATCTGGTCCCGCGTGTACAGGTCGATGGCCTTCTTTCTGCGCCCCGCCAGATCAACCATGGCGCTCTCTAGGGTCAACCGCTCCGCCTCGGCAATGGCTGCTCCGGCATCCATTGTCCTTTCTTGGGCAAGCTCTTCTAGAATGTCCCCTGGCTCACGAAGGAACCGTTCAATGTCGTCCCACACAACGGCGTCGATATCGGGGCCCCTGATCGCCTTGGCTGGACAACGCTCCGGAATAGGGCCTCGGTCAGTCAACTGTCCATTGCAACGGTACCTAACCGCATTTCGGCTCCAGGAACCAATGTACGCATGCCCGGAAATCCCGCACCGAATTACCGATTTGAGCAAGTAGTTCCTTTTCGTATTCTTGGCCATGAGCCGGTTTCCCGACAGAGTCAATTGGGCGGCTTCCCAGATATCTCTGGAAACCAGTGGCGGGATCTCAGCAGCAATGACCTCGCGCCCATCAGGCCTGGCGCTCCGACGACCATACTGGAGTTCGCCTCGGTACACTGGGTTCTTTACCAAATTGCGGATTCGACCGGCACGCCACAAACCTTGAGTCCGCTCCTTGCGTTGTCCCCTTCTGACCAGCCTGTCATCTTTGGTGTAGGCGGTGGGAACCCCCAAGATATTGAGGTGCTCGGCGATTCGAGGGCATGACCAGCCTTCAATAGCCAGCCAGTGGTAAATCTGGCGTACCAAATCGGCCTCGGTCCAGTTACCCCAGATGAGCTTGTCGCTGGGCACCAGGCGGGCATGTTGTTTGCGGCCTTCGACCAGGTAGCCAAGAGGGACGATTCCGCCAGTGTACCGGCCCTCCCGGGCAGCCCTGTTCATACCGGTGGCTGAGCGCGCCATGAAATTCCTCCGCTCTTGGGCAGCTACGGCTACATGAATGTGGTACATGAAAGGGTCGGAGCTGCCTTCTGTAACGGAGTGGACCTTGATGCCCAATAGCTCCAAATCCCTCCAAACGACTAGAGGGTCGACGTCGTCTCGCCCGAGACGGTCGATTTTCCATACCCAGACCTCGTCGAAAAGGCCGCGCCCAGCGTCTGCCAGCAGCCGTTTCCCTGCCGGCCGGAGGGCCATGGGGATCGTGCCTGACACTCCGTCGTCAATATACCGTGTCCCCAGCCTGACATTCGGTTCCTTGCTTAAGTCGACCGCAAGCTCGTCCTGCTGGGTCTTGATGGTCGCACGCTCCCGCTGGTCTTCGGAACTTACTCGCTCGTATGTGACCACTCGTCTCAATGTGGTGGTAGTCATCCCTTTACCCTCCTGGCCGTGGTCGTTCTTCGCGGTCAGGTAGACACCATCGCTCTAGCTGGCATCGGATAGCAAGTAGTCATCCCTAATTGGGTAAGACCTTCGGCAATCCCAGCACCACTCTCAGCGCCGCAAGCATCGCCTGGTGGTCTGGTTCGTGGACCCGTTGGATTTCAGGAGATTTCTGCGGTGATGAACCGTTTGTACCTGCGCTAGAGCCCATATAGGGAGTCTAACGAGGGACGATGTGAAAGAAGGGGTGGATTTTCAGTGAAAAAACGGTGAATCGGGGGCAATCATCTCAAAGTAATGTTTAGTCGGTACATCCCACGGCCCTCAGCTGGGACGATGAGCTTTCTCCATTCGGGGGACTCACGGAACACTTGATTCATGTTCCTTGATCGGATGTCTAGGGTCTCTAAGATATAACCTTGGCTCAGGGAGCTACCGCCTTTGAGGTGCTGCTGGTGGAGAAGTTCCACCACTCGGGCCTGGTTAGTCGTCAGGTCAAACCTCCGATCACCAACGCGAACCTCCCTGTAGTCGTCCGAGTGCCGAAAGTTGTCTCCGATCGTTCGCCCAACCGCGTCATCTTGTATATTTGCTTCATGAGACTCAGTTTCCGAGGAGGCGCTATTATCTTCAAGTGAACCGGTATCTTGACCCATGGTCTGTGATGACCCGGAGATCAACCGAATCAAGCAATCCTTAGGTAGGGACTCCCGTGCAAGTTCGCTTGTCACCAACGATATCTGCTCCTCCATCACCTGTAAGACCGTTTCCCCATGTCGCTTGAGCATTTCGGTGAGACTCTCAGCTATCTTGCTGGCATCAGGGTCCATAGGGTCAATGCACTCAAATAACTCCGGGAATCTCTGGAACATCCCAGGACCATCGAGATGCTCTAAGCCCTGGGCGAACCTAACGTAGGACAGGGCCATGGTTCGGTCATTGCCCTGTCCCAGTTCTTGCCGGAAGATGTCTTTGCGGTACCCCTCGGGTGGATCGTATTCAGACAACCCAGCGGCGAGCGTGGCAAATCTCCTATCGATACACTGTGAACATACTCCACAATGGGCCTGCATCCGGGTTCGGTACCGCCTGTGCGAACAGGAGTTGGTCTCCTCTAGGAGGAGATTCGAGCCGGTGTCCATTATCACTTTCAAGGTCTCGCTGCGGGTTCGGTCCCAGAGCGGGTTCTTGACCGTTGGACCACCCGGGAAAACCTTTGCAACGAGCTGGTTGAATAATTTCAAGAACTTCGGATGGGTGGAGCGGCTCGCCTTCGCCCCAACCAGTTGCCCGTTGACCGGCAGATTTAGACTCACCACGCCGTTGTCAGCCAAGAAAACATCGGCTAGCCCAACCAGGTTTGCCACGGCGGAGCTGAAGCTCGCAAACAGAAAACTTCTGGTTCTTTGGCTGTAGTCGCTGGGATCAGAACCGGTTCGATGGATTCCAACCCGGATGAGCGGGAAGGACCAAATTTGTTGAAACCTGTCCCGAACCGCGCTTGCCAATTTGCGTTGGTGACTTTCGATGTTGAACGCCGGAGAGTGGCTTACCAACAGCGGCTTCTTCCCAAGTTGCACCGCCCCCTCAAGCACGGCGGCGAGGCTGTCAAGACCCCCGGAGAAAAGGTAGACACTGTCCGGTTCGCCAAACACCTGACTTGGGTCGATATCCAGCGTCAACTGGCGTTGCTCGGGCACTGCCTGACTGAATTGGAAATTCCAAACGTCGCCGGAAACGAACCCCAAGGCGTCACTAAGGGCTTGAGAGACTGGTTCTTGGGACCAAAACTCCAGGTCAGTTACTGGGATATAAACAACGAAATGCCGCCGCCAGCCATCCCCATATACGTCGGCTTCACCACCCCTGCTCACACTCTGATCTGCGGCATAAACATATGAGGCGATCCGGACCAGATCCCCCGACCGCCCATCTATACCGGCCAGCAGCGCCGTTGCCGGGATCCGGATCTGCAGGTTCACGTTGGCGCTTTGGCCCCGATGATTCAATGACCTTCGGATTGGAGGCTCGGGGACCGAGGCAACTTGCGGTACGATCGCGCCGTCGCAATCGACCACAACCCGTTTCACGGTTGGTCTTGCTCCCGTTTTATTTCGGAGCGCAGTTTCCTAAGAGAATAGGCCACGAATCGCTGGGTTTCATCCCTGCTGATCAGTCCCTGGGACTCCCAGCCGTGCCTGGAGTACCACCCTCCGGCAAACTCCTCCATGACGCGGGAGGACTGCCTCGCATGAAGGTCTAGCCCGTCGAGGAAATTACGGCTCTCATTCAGGTTGGCCAGCGGAGAAGGGCTCCCCACGTGATTGGACAGCTCCCGGTCCACGAATGAACGGAGCACCCGGGCGAAGAAATCCCCGAAGAACCAGTGAGCCAATCTGCCGAATTGAACTTGAGTGGAATAGCCTCGAAATGCCGCCTGAAGGTCCTCTACAGAGCTTCCGAATAAACTGAGACCCTGTTGGCCTACAGTCTCGGTAAGGGCGGTACGCAGCGCCAACGAGCCAAGTTCAGCAAAGTCTCCTTCAGAGGGGGAAACGGAGATCTGTTCCCGAGCCCGGTCTGTCACCTGAGCGATAAACTGCAGCGATGATAGTCCGGGGTCCGTCGTGATGCCCAACCGGGACAAATCCTCGACGAAGGTGTTTCCCCGAGCAGCCAGGGCGATGCGCGTCAGCAACCAGAAACTATAACCAAGTCCCTGGTCGTTGGCCAATTGTCTCAGTCGGTAATCGGCCGCCTCAAAGACCGCCGCCGCTAGTTCTCCGGTATCAAGAGAGCCGGCATCCAGCAGGTCTACGACTTGGGTCCAGCGGCGGGTCTTGGGTAGGCGGCCCATACGCAGGTGGCCCATGATCACTACCCCTTACCTTTTGACGGGACTTCCCCAAGAGAAATGTGTAAAAAGGAACCAGCGGTGAGGGAGTGGCACCAAGGATAGGGAGAGCGAGGTGTTTTGGCAACCCTTGGCGGCATCTGGCCATTCAAGATTGCCTCAGAGCAAATAATCTGGGCCAAGGCCCGTGGGGTGCTGACTCATAGCCATTATCTGTGGGCCCACGAGCCATGTTTCTACGGCTGGGTTGAAGGCCACCAACCCTCTAAGAAGCCCCCGGCTAGCGAGAGGACCATCTGGCAGCTGGACCAGCAGGGTTCCAGCATGAACATCCATCCTACCCAGAAACCGTTGGAACTCTTCTTGCGGCCGATCGAGTACCACACCGAGGTTGGAGACCTCTGCTATGAGCCCTTCTTGGGCAGCGGCACTCAGCTGATCGCGGCGGAAAAGCTTGGTCGGGTCTGCTATGCGTTGGAACGGGAGCCTCAGTACGTTGATGTGGCGGTCAAGCGGTGGGAGTCATTCACCGGAGAGCAGGCCGTGAAGGAGAACCAATGGCAACAAACCCTTTATCCTCTATTTCTTTGCCACCTGGTGACCCCACTGCCGCGCCGAGTTACGGACGCTGCATGAGTTGACAAGCCAGTTCGGTGACGTGGCAGTTGTGGCTGTGGGCACCGACCCCAACGAGGGGTTGGAGAAGATCAGATCATATAGAGATTCGCAAGGGTATACCTTCCCAATGGCCGTGACCGCCTCGGATACCATCCGTTCCTACCGAGTAACAAGCCAGTCAACGAAAATCGCCATAGATAGAAACGGAGTCGTCCGAGTACGGTCCGGCTTCGGTACCCAGGGCAAGGGGTGGTGGCGGGACTTGTTCACGAAGCTGAATCAGGACTCCAGCTAGACCCCAGGGGGCTACGCTTCTAGGGATACCTGGATGTTGCGCCGAGGTGGGTGGGGTTGCGTTCAGTACAAGGACCGCTCATGGAAGAGTGGCAGATTAGTCTGGCCCGATCTGTCGCCGGGGCAGGTGGACACGAGAACCCGACATTCCACGTCGGCGGTGTGACTGACCTTCCCTTCGAAGATGACTCCTTCGATGCAGCCCACTGCCATGCCGTTCTCATGCACGTTCTGGATACACAGGCTGTACTGGCCGAGGTGAAGAGGATCTTGAAACCTGGCGGCATCATCTCCAGTCGTGAAATGACTGTCGCATACTCGTTCCTGGAACCCCTCTTAGCCTGAATTTCCCAGATCAACCTGATTTCCCTGAACCGGTGTCATCCTGTGCGGCGGGAACTATAGTACGGTATCCTGAGCGCGTCAACTGCGCTCCGATTCACTCAATTGCTCCACTCTCATAGGATATCCATCGTCCTAACGAGCGTAGAAATTCCAAATCCTCTGCCCTTGCCCAAGCGTCTCCCTCGTGGCGGCCCATTTACTCTTGACGACCCCATAACTGTCCTAAATACCGGTGCTCTCAAAGCAAGCTAGCCAGGTGCCAGCCGAAGCCGGCTGATCCGTTCTAGTATCCCGGTGAGCATTTCCCTGGTCACCAGCACCTCGGCAAGCTGAAACACCATCCTCCTGGCATGGCGTACCAGTCGCCCACCCGTCTTGATCAGCCTAGTCTGAAGACTGGTCAGAGTCCAATGCTTCATATCCTCCGGCAAAGCCAACCTTCTCATGAAGTTTCCCAGATTGTACGCCAGAACGAACAGCCATAGCCTCGCCTGGTTGGCCACGAACTTGTGACAGGACAGTCTGGTCCAGTTCAGGGCGTACTTGCCCTCCTTGATCCACTGCTCCGCTGTGCCACGGCCATTGTAAAAGCGGACTATGCCTTTGGGTGGATAGCTCAGGTTGGTCACGATGAAGCCTACCCTGGGAAATAACTCCCCCTGATGCCACTCCACCTTGGCTACTACTCGCCGGGAAATACTCCAGCTCTGGGCCTGGTAAGTGAAGTCGTAGTAGGAGACGATCGGCCTCCTGGAAGACCAGTCGGCAGGTCGTACCAGCAGGTGCGCGATTTCTCTCTGAAGTACCGCGTTAGCTGAAAGCCGGATGGCGTACCCAATCATCTCTTGTTCCAAGTACTCGTACACCTCTGGCTTGCCAAAGGCGGCATCACCCCGGAACAACAGCCGCCGTCCCTTCCTCTGGTATCTTTTCACCACCGGCTCAAGGAGTTCCTGCCAGCCCTCGGCGCTATGGACGTTGCCGGGGCGTAGCGTCGCTCCTTCACAATCGCCGAACTGGTTGAATAGAAAGAGGGGATGATAGCAGACACACTCGAAGTGCCCATTGTAGGCGGCACCCTCCTGATGGCCATGCACTGGACTCTCCGAGCTGTCCATGTCCAGAATCACTCGCTGGTGTGGAGTATGGGCCATAGCATCTTCCACCCATTGGGGATTCATTCGTGCCAGCCCCTGCAGGTTGTCCTGTTGGGTCAGAGTTTCAGTTTCAAAGCGGCTCACGGTGTTGGTGCTGGCGGCGTTCCGGTCTGATCCTTGCCAGCCCACGACGACTCTCATGGCTGGGTCTTGGGAAAGGCGTTCGGCATCATTGGTGTCATCGTAGCCGGCCAAGCGGCTGTAGATGGACTGTCTGAGCAGCGGGACGAGGTGGTGTCGGATGTTGCGACCGGAGCGGCTTTCCTGGAGATAGTCGGCAGCAATATGGGTAAGGCCCAGGGCATCATCCAGCTCTCGAATGGGCAAGAGTCCGGCATCGGAAGTGATGGTGGCACCGTGAAACTCCAGACGGACTTTGGGGTTGAACTGGAGCCGGAGAGGGGTTTTGTCGCCGTCACCCATCAGGTGCCTCCGGGGTTGTTACGCTATCTGAAGAATCTTACTATTCTAATGAATGTATTATAGCCGAGATGTTGGTGAAAAGTTCATGAGACGACTACAAAAGCAAGAACGTTGCCTATATACCGCATCACACTGTTATCCTAACTGGGAAATATGGGCTCAGATGTCTTCAGGGCTCAGACACCCAGAGCCACCGCCACCTGCCCCCAAGCAGTGTCCCGGTCGCCCTCCAGTTGCCGGAGGTATACCGTGGTCACCGCCAGCGAGCTGTGGTCTAGAAAGCGGCTCACCTGCTCGATCGACTCACCAGCCTCACGTCGCAGTCTGGCTGCCGAGTGACGGAAGATGTGGACGCCGGCTGGCCGCAGCCCCGCCACCTTGAAGTACCTGCGCATGTTGCCGAAGAAGGTGCCGCTGGAGATACCGCGCCCACTGTCGGCACTGGATGGCCACAGGGACTCCTCAGGCTTCATGGTGGAGAAATCCTTGCCGAAGGCTGCCAGGGCCTGCTGTATGGCCCTGAATGCGGGCTGGGGCAATTCCCGCTTGCCGTGTTTGCCACCTTTGCCTCGATAGGAGTAGTAGATTGCTTGCTCTTCCTGGGTGAGGTTTCCGGCTTTAAGATTCAGTACTTCGGCGCGCCGTCTGCCTGTCAGGGTCAGGGTAAGAATGATTGCCCGGTCTCGCAATCCCGCTGGAGTACCTGGCATTACACCCAGCAGCTTCTTTATATCGGCGGCGGTCAAGCCTTTTGGTGGTGCAGGTGTAGCTTTGGGCCTCTCCAACTGGTCGCAAGGGTTGGAGCTCACCAGGCTCATACGGATGAGGAAGCGGAAGAAGGAACTGAGGCAGGCGATGCGGGCGTTAATGGTGACAGATGAAGGCTTTTTACCAGAGGGGCCTATCCCATGGGCGTAGCTGAAGATTTCGGTGGCGTTCACCTGATCTGGCAGCTTACCCAAGTTGCCGAAGAACCGGTAGAGCATTCCGGAATAGGCCCGTACAGTCCTCATGGAACCGGAGCGGCGCTCCTTCTCGGCTAGGAAGGCGTAGATGGCCTGGTCCCAGCGACTGGCGCCGCTACCGTGCACCAGATTTTGCGTAGTCATGTTCTCCTCCTGTGGGTGAGGGAGTCACGACTATTCACGCTCTCGGGCGCCACGAAGTCAAGGGATTCTGGCGCACACTGTTACCAGGGCTCTTCGCAAAAGTATAATAGCCACAGTTGCACGAATTATTGATTCTGGACCATCGGAGCGATGCACAATGGAACACGGTCCGAGAGCAAGCATGACCGACTGGCTCCAGAGGTTCTTATCGCTATTTCGAGCCGAGACCGAAGAAGTAAAGGTAACTATCCCTTGACATCACGTACTTTCCCTGCTAAACTATTGGCATGGAAAAGTACACGATAAAGCACTTCGAGCAACAGTTCCCAGACGAAGATTCTTGCCTTGAATTCATCAAGCAAGCCCGTTGGCCGGACGGCGTTCATTGCACCAAGTGCGATAAGGTAACTGGCCATTACCGCATTAAAGGCCGCAAGGTCTACTCTTGTGAATTCTGTGGTACCCACGTCTCGCCAACTGCCGATACCATCTTCCACAAGTCCAGTACATCGCTCAAGACCTGGTTCCACGCGATGTTCCTTATGGCCTCTACCCGCACCGGCATTTCCGCCAAGCAGTTGGAGCGGGAAACCGGCGTCACTTACAAGACGGCTTGGCGGATGTTCACCCAAATCCGTAAGTTGATGGCCCAGGAAGACGGCATCTCTCTGTTCGGAGAGGTAGAAGTTGATGAGACTTACGTCGGCGGCAAGGAACGGAACAAGCACGAATCCAAAAAGCTCCACGCCGGGCGCGGAACCGCAGGCAAGACCGTGGTGGTAGGCTTGGTTGAGCGTAAGGGCAACGCCGTGGTTGAGGTACAACCCGACAGCAAGGCATCCACCATCGTCCCGATGATCCAAGAACACGTCCATCCCTACGATGCTATCATCTACACCGACGAACACGGAGCCTACAACCACCTTTCCAGTCTCGGCTATGCCCATGAAACCGTGGTCCACAGCGCCAAGCAGTACGTTGCAGGACGCGCCCATACCAACAATATCGAAGGCTTCAGGAGCAATACCAAGCGGGGCATCGATGGCGTTCACCACGCGGTCAGCCCCAAATACCTGCAAGGCTACCTGGACGCCTACGTGTACAGGTTCAACCATCGGAACAGCACTACTCCGATGTTTTTTCAGTTGATGGGGCAGGTTTCTTCTTGTCTGCGGGTTGAGCGGCCTTAGTCAGTAGCCGCTCAAACGCCTCTTTGGTCAATGGCTTCTGTTCTTTCTTCTCTGTCATGTTTCCCCTTCTATACCGGTTGCAAGATGCTGAGTTCCTGTAATCGCGCTATCAAGAATTCCTGCGTCCTGCTGCCCTTCATGGAGTTGCACGCGCCGCATAGCAGTTGCAGGTTGCCCAGATGGTCAGTCCCGCCACGGCTTTGCGGGACTAAATGGTCTATCGTGAAGTTGCGGAATGGAAAGTCCCTATGGCAACCGGCGCATAAGCCCTCCTGTTGACCAAAGAGGACGTGCCTATTCTGCCGGTAGTTAACCGGAGCATCGATGTCCGTCCGGCGCGGGATATCAGACCGGGCCGTCACAAGCCGGTTGTGAAAAAGGCTTCCCATCGTTTTCTGCAACCGCAGGTTGACCAATTCCACGGCCTTTGAAGATAAGTCTATCCCCAACCATTCTCGGCCCAGGTTCTCCGCTGCTACACACGCCGTAGCGCAACCACAAAAGGGGTCTAATACCACGTCGCCGGGGTTGCTACTGGCCGCGATGATGCGCTTTAAGAGAGCCAAGGGCTTCTGGGTGGGGTAGCCGACTCGCTCTTTTGAATGTGCCTGGATTGGTTGCACATCGTCCCAAATTGTATCAACAGGATTGCCTTGCATCTCATCCAGATGCCTTTTGAACGCTGGTACGGACCCAGGGCGCTGCTGAATAACCAAGCCTTGATCATAGGCTGCCTGCATCCGCTCTCGAGTCCAACGCCATACTCTAGTAACGCCAAGGAACTCGTAGGTCAGATTCGGACGGTCTTTGTTTGGATTTGCCAGATTATCCAGCCGATAACGGCGGCCAGTTTCTGGTTCAACATGGCGGTAGAACTTGTCTACATAAGTTTTGTCGTGGGGGCGAAATGGACGACACCAAGTGAACCAATCAGACTTGCTGTAATATAAGAGGAAGTCAGCGTTATTAGGATAACCTTTGAAGGCTAGACCTTTGGCATTGGTGCGCCGCCAGGTAATCTCGTTCCTGAAGTTCCCCACCCCGAACACTGCGTCCATAAGTAGCTTGAGGTAGTGGCTGGCGGTGGAGTCACAGTGAAGGTAGATACTCCCAGTATCCTTCAACACCCTTCGCATTTCTAAGAGCCTAACCGCCATCATGGTCAGGTAAGACTGCATCCCCTTCCCATGGGTCAGCTTGGCGGTATGGAGCAGATTGGCTACGGCGGGTTGCTCGTCCGCAATCAGTCCCATCCATGCAACGTCAAGGTCTGAAAGCGTCCAAGTATCCTTGAAAGCCGCGCCTGCGGCAGCACTGCCCACCGGGGCGGAATAGTCACGGTTAGAATTGAATGGCGGGTCCAGATAGATAAGGTCTACCGTCTCGGAATTCAGACCGCGCAGGATGTCCAGGTTGTCTCCGGTCCATAGCGTCCGATTGGTGAAGTTTGGCCCCGCCGCGCCCATGTCTCCCTCTCCATGTGCAAGACTGTTGGGAGTATACTGACAATGGCCAAGTATAGACAACTCAAACATCCGTGCTACGTGACGTTAGGGTACAGTTACCGAAGTAAATGGGATGCCTGGGGTCAGGATAAGCAACCTCGATGACTTCTCAGCCCCTTGCCAGATTCACCTCTTTTGGTTTCATGCAGAACCGAACCTTGATTATTGTTGTCTGCTTCAAACTAAGATGAGGAACTCGCCTGACGGATTGGTCGAAGTGGTCGCTCCGATGCATCCCTCTGAAGCAATTGGAGTTTTCCCGGAGGTCTTGAATTGGGACCGTTGGTCCGAAGAGCTAGATGATACCGATTACTTCTTATTCGTAAAGGAGAAGATCGGTCGATTCGCCGGGCGGTTGCTAGGGCGTGTTTGCAAACTATAGCCAGAGTAGAATTGATGCGATGTGGAGCATAGCTAGGTAGTTTTCAGCCTTCTTCTCGTACCGGGTGGTGTAGACCGTCAGCGATAATGGGACACATATAAGGGTAGGAAAACCCGAGAGTCGGAGGGTGGTGTGAGCTCCTGAAATGAGGGTAGAGCTACCCACAGAAAGGAGCAGATGTGTCCCAATTAGAAGTAAGCAAAGCAGAGGCCGCCGAGGAACGAAGCGAGCAGACCAGGTCTTTCGTCCGCACAGTGAAGGCGGCTGCCCGACGTAAGTACACCTCGGAAGAGAAGATCCTGTCACTGGCGAGGGTAAATTACCCAAATGTGGCGGCGGGAGGGGATCAAGCCCCACTCCTACTACTCGTGGACCAAAGAGTTCATGGAGGCGGGCAAGGAGAGGTTGACCCGTGACTCGGTTCGGGACGCCACTCAGCATGAGGTAGGGCAGCTCAAGCGAGAGAACGGGGAACTCAAGGAGCTAGTGGCCGATCTGTCGCTGGAGGCGTACCGTCTCAAAAAAACGGCCATCCCCGTGCCCCAGGACGCCAAGACCAACAAGGACTTGAGGACCGACCAGGAGGCGATCAGCCACCATGGAACCGTCTTACTATTCAGGAAGAACGCTCAGTCCTGTTATCAGCCAGAGAGATGCCAGAGCTGAGCTGCCGTCAGCTGGCCGCGTGGATCACCGACAACCACGGCTTCTCAGTCTCAGAGTCCAGCGTCTACCGTATCCTGGGCAGGGAGGGCCTAGTGAAGCGGCCTGAGATGCGGTTGGCCGCGGGGAAGGAGTACCACCGCAAGACCACAGGACCTCACCAGATGTGGGCCACCGATGCCTCATACTTCAGGGTGGTTGGTTGGGGCTACTACTACCTGGTCACCGTTATGGACGACTACTCCCGCTTCATCCTGGCTCACAGGCTTCAGCAAGATATGACGGCCGACTCCTTCATCGAGGTGGTCCAGGATGCTGTGGACACGACCAGCATGGACCAAGTTCCAGTCACAGACCGCACCAGGCTGCTGAGTGACAACGGTCCAGGCTATGTCTAAAGAGCATTCAGGGACTACCTGGGGATGGTTGGCATCAAGCACATCCTAGCAACTCCTTTCCACCCTCAGACCAACGGGAAGCTGGAGCGCTACCACCAGACCATCAAACGGGACGTCAACCAGGTGCCTTATGAGTTGCCCGCCGACCTTGAGGCTGCTATCGCGGCCTTCGTCAGCTACTACAACTACCGGCGCTATCACAAGGCTCTGGGCAACGTGACACCATCAGACGTGCTCAAGGGAAGACGGCAAGAGATCCTACAACGCAGGAAGGAGGTGAAGGCTCAAACCACCAAACGGCGACGACGCTACAACAGGGCCCTCAGGGAGCTCACCAGACCTCCATCCAGCCCCTGATCTCTCGGCTCCCAATGTGTCCCACTTTTGCTGGTTGCTAACATGATGGGATTACACGGATGCAAACGGCGTCTCGGGGCGACGAAATCAGCAGCGCACTCATGACCGCCACCGACAGGGGGCGCCGTTGCGGAGTGTTTCCGAGTCTACAATCGCTGTACGAGGCTCGTCTCCCGCGCCTCGTAATTGTGCGATTGGAGCCGTGGGCGTTTCAGGATCCTGGATAAGACTTTTACTTTCCGCTTGCAGCGACGTAACTGCCCAGCAGCAGCACTCCCACCGTCTCCATGTCCTGGATCATCCCCAGCCTGGGACTGTCCCCCGAGTAGCCTTCGCCCACCCAGCCTGCCTCGCCGCCGCGCTTAACCGAATCGCTACGTGGCTGCATGGTTGAGTGCTCATCCCCAGAAGCGGGTCTCCGTCACCTGCGCCCCGGCGGACCAACGACAAGAGCTTCATGGTGTCAGCGCTCACAACGCGGAACCTGACCTCCCCGACGCGCACGCGACCGGAACCGCCTGGCACCCGCTCCAGATCTCCCCATGTCGACGACGCCGCCTCGTTCACCCGGAGCCTGGCGTCCCGCATCAGGCCGATCATCGCCACGTGCAGCGCTCCCCGCCGGCGGGCGTTGGACACACGTTCGTCGTGCCCGCCCCTTCCACTACGGGCCTCGCGCGCGGTCCTTCCGATGGCCAGGTAGCAGTCCAGGTCGAGGGGCAGCGCCCTGGTGGCGCCGGGAGAGTCGTCCGGCGTCAGTTCGTCCAGGACGGTCCTGGCGACGCCTTGCTGCGCAGACACGTTGAAACCTGCTTCCTTGTGGTTGCGCGTGATGGCGGCCGCCACCACCTTCAGGGTCGAGGGCTTCGCTCCTGATTCCCACCTGTCCTTCAGGTAGGCCGACACGTCTTCGGGAGATGCGGGAAGCGAACTTCTACCCGACGCCTCGCACCACGCGACGAAACGGTTCCACTGGCTCGCGTAGCTCGCCCCGGTCCGCTTCCTGTCTAGTCCTGATGTTGCAATCCTGTCTTCGGCCATCCGTAAGCCTCCCTCCGACCGCCGCGAAATACACCAGCCGCCACATGGTTTCACAGTAGCACTCATGCCAAACAGCGAGGCATTGGCGACCGATTGCCAGAGCGCGCACTTGGTCAGACGGCGGAATCCTAGGGCCGGACGATAGGGGCCATACCCACCCGTGTTATCCTTAAAATTTCGGCGGATAGTTGCCTGCCGATTCTTCAGGGAGTCACTAGTCCTAGTCAGACGGGGCTCATCAGTTGTTACAGGCACTTTTGGGCGATACGTCGGCCTGGGACTATTGAACCAAAGCGTAAGCGTCAGGGCTTTGGCCCGAAACCCTCACAGGGAATACTCCTTCGGGGTCCGGGCGCCGGTGGATAAACTTGACTTCTCCGACCCCGACGGCCTACGCCCGTCATACAGATGGGGCAAGACCAAGTACTGGTCGGACTAATATAGAAGGTGGTACAAACTGTGGGGACAGGTCAACGGTGAGGGGCGAGAATGCCAGATAGCAGAAGAACAACCCCTGGGTTTGCAGAGCGTACACGACGAAACTTGGAGTTGGCGAAAGCCTCCTTCGATTCAAGAAAAGACTTCCACGTTGTAACTCAACTGGTGAATTCTCTTTTAGGTATAGTTGTGCTTCCTTGGCAACGGCATACAGAAGAAGGCGAACAGGACTTTGAGTCGGGCATTCATCAGGACCTCTTTAAGAAGGGATGGCCGCACTGGACTTTTACTGGCAAGGAAAAGGAAAGGAGAGCGAAAACCTGAAGGACCTTGTCGGGAACTTGAGAATCGCCGCCGCCCACGGTCACTATACTTTCTCAGAGGATCCGGATTCGCGCTGCCTGCATGAAGTGACGATTAGGGTCGGCAATGGAGCGCCCAACAGTTCACCATGGAGCTATGAGATCAGAGGAGATAAACTGTACGACTTCTGCGTCAAGCTCTCGAAGTACCTAGAGAACCCCAGTGGCTGAGCGGCGGACAGTGGCCCCGGTGGTCGAACCTACCAAGGTAACACAACCATATGGGAAATAATGATGGCACAAAGAGTTCCGTCTCCGTCCACTTTGAAAGAGGCCGTAGAAACTGTAATCGAACAGAACAAGAGCATCGGCTACAACCCCACTAGGTTTACCCTGATGACTGAGGGTGGCTATGCCGACAACCTAGTTGTGGTATGCAACAGGCTCATCCAAAGGGGAGAGACCTACGAAGCCGTATCAAGGCAACTCGACAAGCATCCGGACTGTTAGCAACCAGCAAAAGTGGGACACATTGGGAGCCGAGAGATCAGGGGCTGGATGGAGGTCTGGTGAGCTCCCTGAGGGCCCTGTTGTAGCGTCGTCGCCGTTCGGTGGTTTGAGCCTTCACCTCCTTCCTGCGTTGTAGGATCTCTTGCCGTCTTCCCTTGAGCACGTCTGATGGTGTCACGTTGCCCAGAGCCTTGTGATAGCGCCGGTAGTTGTAGTAGCTGACGAAGGCCGCGATAGCAGCCTCAAGGTCGGCGGGCAACTCATAAGGCACCTGGTTGACGTCCCGTTTGATGGTCTGGTGGTAGCGCTCCAGCTTCCCGTTGGTCTGAGGGTGGAAAGGAGTTGCTAGGATGTGCTTGATGCCAACCATCCCCAGGTAGTCCCTGAATGCTCTTTAGACATAGCCTGGACCGTTGTCACTCAGCAGCCTGGTGCGGTCTGTGACTGGAACTTGGTCCATGCTGGTCGTGTCCACAGCATCCTGGACCACCTCGATGAAGGAGTCGGCCGTCATATCTTGCTGAAGCCTGTGAGCCAGGATGAAGCGGGAGTAGTCGTCCATAACGGTGACCAGGTAGTAGTAGCCCCAACCAACCACCCTGAAGTATGAGGCATCGGTGGCCCACATCTGGTGAGGTCCTGTGGTCTTGCGGTGGTACTCCTTCCCCGCGGCCAACCGCATCTCAGGCCGCTTCACTAGGCCCTCCCTGCCCAGGATACGGTAGACGCTGGACTCTGAGACTGAGAAGCCCTGGTTGTCGGTGATCCACGCGGCCAGCTGACGGCAGCTCAGCTCTGGCATCTCTCTGGCTGATAACAGGACTGAGCGTTCTTCCTGAATAGTAAGACGGTTCCATGGTGCCTGATCGCCTCCTGGTCGGTCCTCAAGTCCTTGTTGGTCTTGGCGTCTGAGCCACCGGTAGTAGGTGCTCTTAGGGATGCCCAGCTCTCTGAGGACCTTTCGCTTGGGGAGGGGAGACGAGGATACTTTGGTAACTACCTCTGCCTTCTCCGGGGCGCTCATCCGCTGGTACCGGTGGCGTCCTGGGGCACGGGGATGGCCGTTTTTTTGAGACGGTACGCCTCCAGCGACAGATCGGCCACTAGCTCCTTGAGTTCCCCGTTCTCTCGCTTGAGCTGCCCTACCTCATGCTGAGTGGCGTCCCGAACCGAGTCACGGGTCAACCTCTCCTTGCCCGCCTCCATGAACTCTTTGGTCCACGAGTAGTAGGAGTGGGGCTTGATCCCCTCCCGCCGGCACAGGTCGTTGACTGTGACCTCGCGGCGGAAGCCCTCCAGAACAATTCGGATCTTGTCTTCGGAGGTGTACTTACGTCGGGCAGCCGCCTTCACTGTACGGACGAAAGACCTGGTCTGCTCGCTTCGTTCCTCGGCGGCCTCTGCTTTGCTTACTTCTAATTGGGACACATCTGCTCCTTTCTGTGGGTAACTCTACCCTCATTTCAGGAGCTCACACCACCCTCCGACTCTCGGGTTTTCCTACCCTTATATGTGTCCCATTATCGCTGACGGTCTACAGGTAACTCTACCCTCATTTCAGGAACTCACACCACCCTCCGACTCTCGGGTTTTCCTACCCTTATATGTGTCCCATTATCGCTGACGGTCTACAGTGCTCGGTTTGGGCTTGCGTCCTTGCCTGCCTTTATAACCTGCCATAGCTAATACTCCATTTTCTCATTTCGTAGACAGAAAAATCATGTTCCCACACCGCTTCAGTAAGATAGGGGGCATAAAGGAACTGACCCCCCATATCCCTAGCTGGCGGCAACCTTGGGGAAGCCCACCGACGTGCGCAGGACTTCGATCAACTCGTCCAGGCTAGACGCCGGGCGGTCTTCCTCGGGGGAGCGCTGAAAGCTCGACTGCCACCGCGGCGCTCACCGAGTCTGTCGCGGCCTGATCCAGTTCCAGATACTTGAGTATCTCTAACGTGGAGGCCAAGGCCATAACGCGTTGAGGTTCCAATAAGTGCAGCTTCAGGCCGTTGCGTTGCTGGGTCATCAGGTAATTGCTAAATGGGCTCAGTGTCATGATGATTCTCTCCTGTTAATTTATTTGGTCTATCCGTGGGCTTGGTATTCGTTGTTGTCTCCCGTGGGAGACAGTACAGTTGCTTCTCCTTGACGGTGGCGGAGAAGTGAATACCCCTCGCCTGGACGTGGCGTGGACCCAGTCCAACTTCAGCTGAGTCATAAATATCAGGGGCGGCTGGCTGACGCCCAGGTCATCGCTGGCCACCTTGGCCGCCAGCAGAGCGGCGTTTCTGGCCGCAGGCCGCACGAATCCTAATTCCCAGTCTGTCAGCTCTCGGTACTCATAGAACATTTCAGTCTTATTCACCTTCCCTTGACCCGGACTCCGAGATCGTCACGGTGATCTCCTTGGGCGGGTTGCTACCAACAACCGACTTCTGGATGTACACCGTCCCGATAATGGCGGGTTGGCCGTCCGTACGCTCTTGATACCGGACGGTGTTCTTGGTCTCTCTTTCCAGAGTGAACACCAGGGTTTGTCGCTCCATGATTTATCTCCTAAATTAATTTCGTTCTGCTGCGTCTTTTTGGGCCATCAGGTGCTCCAACCAATGGCTGAAGGCCGTCGGGTCGGCCAGGTAGTCGAGGAGTCTCCGAAGTTCGGTTTCATCGCCAGGCGGATGGCGCAATGGCGGTAACTTCCCGTCGCCGTAGGCCGGTTGGAGTTCTCTGACGATTTCAGCCTTATGCTGTCGGATCTCGGCCAGCAAATCAGCCGGCACCTTACTGGCCGGTTCCAGACGAACCTTGGGGCCGTTGATCCGCACAGTGACTCCTAGATCGTGAAGTTGGTCGAGAATTTCAGTGCTGGTCATCTAGAGGGATATCGTCGAAGTTAGCGTGAATGGCCGAACAGTTGCATTCTGTCCGCCGCAGGCATGAAAGAGTCGTCGCGGTTACGACCGTGATGGCGGCTTTCCGTTGGCGCTTGCCGAGTCCGTTACCGGAGAGTAACCCAATTGCGATCAATGAGGCTAACAGTAGGGCCGGTACGTATCGCTGCCCTAAGCAGGTCCGAGCCGCCGGGGCTACCTCAACGGGGCGGTCAACACAAAGTCATTCGCTCTGCCGGCGCCGTGACAGGCTTGCCAGCCTACCAGTTTCCCTTCGGCTTGAACGTCGCCTGCCGCGCCAATCTTAGCCCAAATCGGGATTGCCCAGATCAAACTGATTCCTCCAACCATGTGACCCTGTGGGATGGCTCGAACTATAAAAGGGCAGCCTGAGGGCGTCAACTGCATCCGATTCACTCAACTGACCCACTCCCATAGGGTAACCACCCCCCTGACGAGCGTAAAAGTCTAGAATTGCCTGCCCCTGCCCAAGCGTCTCCCTCGGGGTGGTCTATTTACCCCGGACGACCCCATAACTGTCCGAAATACCTGTGCTCTCAAAGCAGGCTAGCCAGGTGCCAGCCGAAGCCGGCTGATCCGTTCTAGTATCCCGGTCAGCATTTCCCTGGTTACCAGCACCTCGGCAAGCTGAAACACCAGCCTCCTTGCGTGGCGTACCAGTCGCCCACCCGTCTTGATCAGCCTGGTCTGAAGACTGGTCAGAGTCCAGTGCTTCATATCCTCCGGCAACACCAGCCTTCTCATAAAGTTGCCCAGGTTGTAAGTCAGGACGAACAGCCATAGTCTCACCTGGTTGGCCACGAACTTGTGGCAGGAAAGCCGGGTCCAGTTCAGGGCGTACTTGCCCTCCTTGATCCACTGCTCCGCCGTGCCACGGCCATTGTAAAAGCGGACTATTCCTTTGGGTGGATAGCTCAGGTTGGTCACGATGAAACCAACCCTGGGAAATAGCTCCCCCTGATGCCACTCTACTTTAGCCACCACTCGCCTGGGCAAGTGCCAACTCTGGGCCTGATAGGCAAAGTCATGGTAGGAGACGCTAGGCTCCCGGGATGGCCATTCGGTAGGACGCTCCAGCAAGGGTTGGATCTGCTCCTGAATTACCTGATTGGCGGGAAGCCGGATGGCGTACCCGATCTTTCCTTGTTCCAGATACTCGTATAGCTCCGGCTTGGCAAAAGCAGCGTCACCCCGGAACAGCAACCGCAGTCCTTTCTTCTGGTATCCTTTCACCACCGGCTCAAGGAGTTCCTGCCAGCCATCGGCACTATGCACGTTTCCGGGCCGTAGCGTCGCTCCTTCGCAATCCCCAAACTGGTTGAACAGAAAGAGGGGATGATAGCAGACACACTCGAAGTGCCCGTTGTAGGCGGCACCCTCCTGCTGACCATGCACTGGACTCTCCGAACTGTCCATGTCCAGAATCACTCGCCGGTGTGGAGTGTGAGCCATGGCCAGCTCCACCCACTGGGATTCATCAGGGCCAGCCCCTTTAGGTTGTCCTCTTGAGTCAGAGTCTCCGTCTCAAAACGGCTCATGGTGTTGGTTCTGGCGGCGTTGCGGTCTGAGCCTTGCCAGCCCACGACAACTCTCATGGCTGGGTCTTGGGAAAGACGTTCTGCATCGTTGGTATCATCGTAGTCGGCCAAGCGGCTGTAGATGGACTGGCGGAGCAGAGGGACCAGGTGGTGGCGGATGTTGCGGCCGGTACGGCTTTCCTGGAGATAGTCGGAGGCTATGGGGGTAAGGTCCAGGGCGTCATCCAGTTCTCGGAATGCCAGGAGTCCGGCGTCGGAGGTGATGGTGGCACCATGTAACTCCAGCCGGGTAACTCCAGCCGGATTTGGGGATTGAATTGGAGCCGAAGAGAGGCCTTTTCGCGGTCACCCATCGGGTGCCTCCAATGTCGGTACGCAAGTTATCTGAAATAGCCAACTTATTGCATGTATTATATCTGAAATACGGCTAAGAGATTCATGTAACGACTAGAAAAGCAAGAAAGTTGCCTGTTTACCGCATCACTTGTTTGAGCCAAATGGGGAATACGGGTTAAGAATATTGTACAGCCTAGTACTCAGTCAACCGTAAAATCGGAAGGGTAAAGGCGGTGAAGTTTGGTTCGTGCGTCCCGGGTGTTGAACCGCCAGTTGATGGTGGCTCTGGCGGCGTTGCGCTCCTTGACCAGAGCATCGACTTCCCTCCTGAGGGCCTCCTCGCCGGAGAGCCGCTGCTTCAGGCAGGAGCGGGACAGGACGCTGAACTCGATCTCCGCCATGTTCAACCAACTCCCGTGCTTGGGCGTGTAATGAAACTCCAGCCGCCTGGCAATCCTCCGGGCTTCCTCAGCCGGGAAAGTCTCGTACAGCGATGCCCGGCGATGGGTATTCAGATTGTCCAAGACAACCCTTACCACCTCGGCTTCCGGGTAGGCTTCATCCGCCAGCCAGCGCATCCGGCGGGCGAAGTCTTGCATCGTGCGCCGCTCCGTGACCGCCACCCCTCGCCAACCCGCCAAGGGCTCGCAGGCCAAGAACAGGTTGCGGGTACCCTCCCGCCGGTATTCGTAGTCCTGCCGCAGCGGAAGTCCCGGCCGGGGCGGCAGAGCGGGCTGGGTCTCCGCCAACAACTGGGTGGATGTCTCGTCAAAGCAAACCACCGGACGTTGGGGATCATAGGGTTCGGCGTAGAGATCCAGGACATCCTCCATGTTAGCCACAAATTCCGCGCTCACCTTGGGAATGCACCACTCCTTCTTCTGCCACGGCTTGAGGGCGTTTTTTTGAGACGCTTGCGCACCCCCTCGTGGGACATGGAGGGCGTCAGCCCCAACTCGACCACCTTCCCGGCCAGCAGACGCAGGGTCCAGTGGTCATGCCCTTCCGGCGGCGGGCTGCAGGCCAAAGCAATCAGGTGGGCTTCGCCCCGGTCGTCCAACTTCCGGGGCCGGTTGGCCTGGGGACGGTCCTGCAAAACCCTCTCCAACCCTTCTTCGGCAAAGCGCTGCTTGACCCGGTATACGGTGCTCAGGGCCACATCCAAAGCTCCGGCCACTTGGGGTGCCGCCCAACCCTCGTCGCTCTTTAGGAGAATCCGCGCTCTAGCGGTCACTCGGGCTGAGTTTTTGCCAACCCGGATCAGTCGCTGGAGCTCTTCCCGTTGTTCCTGTGCCAGCCGCACCGCGTATTTGTCCCTGACCATCATTGCCACCCCCGCCATCAACACTTCCCACCAGGCAGGATAGCTCAATTGGCCCCTTTCTTAAACAAATCCCAAAACCAAGTTGACTGAGTACTAGGGATACATTCATTTCGGACCAAAACAACGATAGGACAACTGCGGAAAGAATTGCTATAAGCCTCAGCAGTCAAGGCTATCCTTGCTACGTCGACACTCTTGACCCTGATATTGACGGGGACAGTCCGCAATTGGAGAGCTACCTGCGACAGGTTATAGGCCGGTGCCGTAGCTTGATGGCGATAGTGTCCCGCGCAACAAAGAGTTCGTGGTGGGTCCCCCTGGAAATTGGAGTTGCGCTGGAAAAGGAAAAGCACATTGCCACGTATCTGGTCACTTCAGAAGACCTGCCGAGCTACCTCTGGCAGTAGCCGATGTTGAGGAGTGACCAAGATGCCATCAGTTGGGCACAAGACACTCACAGCTATTCGGTTACACAAATGAACGGAAAATGGCGGTCTCGAACCAGATTTCAACAACGTAGCTATACGTAACTACGAGTGGTAACCCATCTGGTGGACACATTGTCCCAGGTTGTGGCGCTTACATTGGAGGCGTGGTGCGTCAAGCCGACAATTGCCAGTATCATTGACAGGAGCAGCGGGACTCTCGCTTAATTCCACATGGGTCCTGTCCTGACAATCGGGTCCACCTCATTCACCTGCGCAAGGAGTTGCCCGGTTCGATAGGGGCCTTGACCAGAAGCAACCTCCGTGACTAGGTTAAAGCTGGAATTGTAGCCCTCCAGCTTGACCGTTAACATCGTGGGTGTATACCATCGATTCCTTCGCACACTCGGGGATAGACCTCTTGGGGGACGCCGTTGGCGTGGGCCGCCATTCTCAATAGAGAGGGTTCGATGCTGTCCAAATTCAAGCGATGGCTCTTTCCTTCGCCCGAAGAGTTAGAGCTTCGGAAACAGGAGCTTCAACGACGGATCGACGAGCGCAAAGGCAAGTCGCAACCAGAACCAGTGATTCGCGTCTCGTTCCCGTCAAAGCATCCCGGTCCATTGCCTCCTATCACCCTGTCGAGTCCGGCTTGCCCTTACTGCGGTGTCATTCAAGAGCCGCCGCCAGCGCGCCGACGAAAATGCCGGGACTGCGGACAAATAATTCACGTCCGTACTTACAGAGAGGAGCGCAAGAAATACTCGCTCACTGCTGAGGAAGCCGAGCGCAGGACCGCAAAAGAGGCACAGCTTGCCCGTGAACGGCGCAACGAAGAGTGGAAGCGTCTAAGCGAACTGGTGCGGGTTGCAATGCAGGCTGGTGATTTGCAGTCTCTCCAATCAGCTTATCAACAGCAGGCCAATATCTTGTTCGTTGAAGGCCGCCCTCATCTTCATGTCGCGCAGGAAGCCATACGCGCTCAATTGATGAATCTTTTAGAGCTCGGTATTGCTGGTGTCGAAGTCATGACTTCCGACGACGAGCGGGTATGCGCACATTGTCAGTCGCTCGACGGCAAGGTATTCACTATCCAAGAAGCCTTGGAGGCGATGCCCATACCCGGTCCAAATTGCACCGATGGTAACGAACAAAACCCACACGGCGGCCGCTGCCGCTGCGGCTATATCGCGGTCATCCCCGGGCTAAAGGAGTAACCCAGTTGCGGCAACTGGTGCACCGAACGACTGCAAGGATAACCGGAAGACTGCAAATGCGAGCCTATATATGACTGAGCCATTGTTCCACACCTACGACTTGCGGCGAACCGTTGAAAGCCAAGGGCAAAGCCTCGCCAAAGAAATCAATTCATTGAGCGAAAATGAGGTCTTGAACACTTCACAAGAAGACATGGTCAAATACCTTGCTGAGAAGTGGAGGATCAACCCACTGGCGGTCGACGAGTCGGGGATCCACATGGATTACGGAGATGCCCAAATTGACGTCAGCGGCGACATTCGCCGCGCTATTTTCAATAGGAGTGGGCCATTTTACATTACCGGCACACGAGTCACGTTCTACGTCCCGTTCACCGGTGACTTGAACTTGTTCAGGTGCCAACCTTCGACCTCCAGCCTGAGTCCACCGAGAGCTACCATCAAAAGCAACGAGCTCGTCTTCAGCTACGACCTAACCGAAGAACGAACATCAGAGGTCAAAGGAGCCTTTGAGCGAGACCTAGACCAAACCCTAGTCCAAGCAGAGCGGGTAAATGCAGAAGCGGTGAAGTTCAATACGGCCCAGCCAGAAACTGCAAGGCAACGATTGGCGGCTAGGCGCGAAAAACTGTTGCAAGACAGGAATCTTGTGGAGAGCTTTGGGTTCCCCCTTCGGCGAACCCAAAGCCCACCATCGACGTTCGTGACACCGGACGTCAAAAGGCGTATCACCCCTCAAAAACCGAGAGTCTCTTCGGAGCCATTCAGCCCTGAATCCACTTTGGACGTGGGTGAATATGAGTACATTTTGTCTGTTCTCTCAAACATGGTCGTAGTCATGGAGCGTAGTCCCCGCGCATTCAAGGACATGGGTGAGGAAGACTTACGAACCCACTTCCTCGTACATCTAAATGGCCACTACGAAGGACAGGCCACAGGCGAGACGTTCAACTACGAAGGAAAAACCGACATCCTTATCAGGGTGGATGGTAGGAATATTTTCATCGCCGAGTGCAAGATCTGGACCGGACCGGCAGGACTGACCAAGGCACTAAATCAATTGCTCGGCTACACAGCCTGGCGTGATACCAAAACGGCGCTCCTGATATTCAATCGTGACAGAAATATGTCCACGGTATTAAAAGCGGTAGCCAAGACTACTAGAAACCATCCAAGCTACAAGAGGGAGCAGCACCGCAACCCGGAGACGGAATTTCGCTATGTCTTCGGCCATCGCGATGATGCGAACCGGGAACTTACCGTCACCATCCTCGTGTTCGACGTCCCCGCGTAACGGCACGACTTTCAGGTTCCTCCAGAAGTTTCCAGGTGCCGGTGACGGCGTTACTGTCGGCACCCCCGTCTGGGCAAGCTGGGGCAGGTTGACCGCAATCGGCTCGACTTCGGACCGGTGGCAGCCCAATAGGTGCCGCAGCCACTCTGCAAAGTAACGCTCAATGCCCAGCCTGTCGCGCTCAGACCCAACAATTGCCAAGATCACGAAGAAGTTGGCGCTCTGCCCTCAAAGGCACTGAAGCGGCGGCGCTACAAGCCGGTTGATTTGCGGGCAACCCTCCGCCAGGCTGGAGTTACCCGGTCCCTGGCTGTTATAGACTCTACACACCGCACCCTTTGCAACAGATTGTTAGCAACCAGCAAAAGTGGGACACATTGGGAGCCGAGAGATCAGGGGCTGGATGGAGGTCTGGTGAGCTCCCTGAGGGCCCTGTTGTAGCGTCGTCGCCGTTCGGTGGTTTGAGCCTTCACCTCCTTCCTGCGTTGTAGGATCTCTTGCCGTCTTCCCTTGAGCACGTCTGATGGTGTCACGTTGCCCAGAGCCTTGTGATAGCGCCGGTAGTTGTAGTAGCTGACGAAGGCCGCGATAGCAGCCTCAAGGTCGGCGGGCAACTCATAAGGCACCTGGTTGACGTCCCGTTTGATGGTCTGGTGGTAGCGCTCCAGCTTCCCGTTGGTCTGAGGGTGGAAAGGAGTTGCTAGGATATGCTTGATGCCAACCATCCCCAGGTAGTCCCTGAATGCTCTTTAGACATAGCCTGGACCGTTGTCACTCAGCAGCCTGGTGCGGTCTGTGACTGGAACTTGGTCCATGCTGGTCGTGTCCACAGCATCCTGGACCACCTCGATGAAGGAGTCGGCCGTCATATCTTGCTGAAGCCTGTGAGCCAGGATGAAGCGGGAGTAGTCGTCCATAACGGTGACCAGGTAGTAGTAGCCCCAACCAACCACCCTGAAGTATGAGGCATCGGTGGCCCACATCTGGTGAGGTCCTGTGGTCTTGCGGTGGTACTCCTTCCCCGCGGCCAACCGCATCTCAGGCCGCTTCACTAGGCCCTCCCTGCCCAGGATACGGTAGACGCTGGACTCTGAGACTGAGAAGCCCTGGTTGTCGGTGATCCACGCGGCCAGCTGACGGCAGCTCAGCTCTGGCATCTCTCTGGCTGATAACAGGAC
This sequence comes from Dehalococcoidia bacterium, assembly GCA_965237595.1. GTDB lineage: Bacteria > Chloroflexota > Dehalococcoidia > Lucifugimonadales > UBA3495 > UBA9611. The sequence goes on from CBDEFY010000006.1 coordinate 628,718, forward strand.
TGAGCGTTCTTCCTGAATAGTAAGACGGTTCCATGGTGCCTGATCGCCTCCTGGTCGGTCCTCAAGTCCTTGTTGGTCTTGGCGTCTGAGCCACCGGTAGTAGGTGCTCTTAGGGATGCCCAGCTCTCTGAGGACCTTTCGCTTGGGGAGGGGAGACGAGGATACTTTGGTAACTACCTCTGCCTTCTCCGGGGCGCTCATCCGCTGGTACCGGTGGCGTCCTGGGGCACGGGGATGGCCGTTTTTTTGAGACGGTACGCCTCCAGCGACAGATCGGCCACTAGCTCCTTGAGTTCCCCGTTCTCTCGCTTGAGCTGCCCTACCTCATAAGGTCTACGTGCCGGGCGGATTCGGCGAGTTCCATGCCCTGGACGCATCAACCGGAAAGGTGGTCTGGAGCTTCAATACCGGGATCCCCGTGGAATCCCCACCCACAGTCATCGGAGGAATCGTATACCTGACGGCCTTCAATACCGCCCAAGCCCTGGACGAGGCGACCGGGGCGCTCATCTGGAGCTACGGGACGGAGAGGTTCCCCGCGAGGGACTTCCCGGCCGTAGTCGCAGACAACGTCTACTACTTCTCGCCGGACGAACACATCTACGCCCTGGACACAGCGACGGGAGAGCTCCTCTGGTCATACGAAGCGGGCATGATGATCAACACCGCGCCCGTGACTGCCGGGGGCATCGTGTACGTAGGCTCCGAATCCGGCCGGTTCTACGCCCTTGACGCCGCCACCGGCGGGCTCGTCTGGAGCCGGGAGTCGATGGCCTGGGCCTTGCAGTCACCCATGGTGGCCGACGGCGTTCTGTATGCAGAGTCCAGCGATGGACACCTACGGGCGCTGGATGCGGCAACCGGGGAAGAGCTCTGGAGGTTTCAGAAGGGCTATTTCGATGGCATCCCCTCCTACACCGTTATCGGCGGCGTCTTGTACGTGGGCTCCCTGGACGGCGGCGTCTACGCCTTCATCGCTCCATTATGAACCACAACAGAGGGGAAAGTTCTGACAATCCTCTATTGGCAGGCTCCAACTCTTGCTGGACCCTACCTGTCGGGTGGCACTAAAGACGTGGATGCCGGAGCAATCACGTTGGAGCCTCTGGCTAAATACGACCCGGACGGCAACCTCGTGCCAGCGCTGGCCGCCCAAATCCCGACAATCGAGAACGGAGGCTTTTCCCAGGACCTGATGTCGATTACCTGGAAGCTGAAGGAGGGCCTGAAGTGGTCGGATGGCAGCGACATGACGGCCGAGGATGTTGTCTTCACGTGGCTCTATTGAGTGGATGAAGATACGGGATGCACGGCCGAGAGCTCATTTGACGGCATCGCCTCCGTGCTGGCCCTCGACAATCTCACCGTCCAAATCGCCTTCGACGCGCCCACACCCTACCCGTACCGGGCCTTCGTTGGCGCCGGAACGCCCATCATCAGCCGCGCGCAGTTTGCCGACTGCATCGGCGCGGCCGCCACGACCTGCGAGGCGCAGAACACCACCCCGCTGGGCACCGGCCCCTACCGCATCACCCGGTTTCAAGACCAACGAAGGGGCCGTCTACGAGCGCAACCCCTTCTACCGGGGCCGGCGCCCTATTTCGACAGGGTAGTCCTCAAGGGCGGCGGCGATGCGATTTCGGCGGCCCGCGCCGTGATGGAAAGGGGCGAAGCCGACTACGCCTGGAACACACAAGTGGAGCCGGAGATTCTTACTCGGATGGAAGCGGCTGGACTGGGCACAGTGGTCGTCGCCTTCACCAGCCTGGTGGAGCGTATCGTCGTCAACCAGACCAATCCCGACCCGGCTTTGGGCGACAATCGCTCCGAGTATCTGGATGGACAAAACTCCCACCCCTACCTGACCTTCAAGCCCATTCGCCAGGCCATGTCGCTGGCCATAGACCGGGGCCGCATAGCGGAGGACCTCTACGGCTTCGCCGCGGAGCCCACCTGCAATCTGTTGACCGGCCCGCCCATTTATGTTTCTACGGCCAACGACGGGTGCCTGCTCCAGGACATCGAGGGCGCCAACAGGCTGCTGGACGATAACGGTGTCCTCGACACCGACGGCGACGGCGTCCGTGAATACAACGGAGTGCCCCTGCGGATCACTTACCAGACCTCGGTCAATGCTATTCGACAGGACACGCAGGCCCTCGTTCGCGGTTGGTGGCGTCAGATAGGCATCGAGACGGAGCTGGTACAGCACGATGCCAGCGTCTTTTTCGGCGGCGACCCCGTGGATGACAAGGAAGCGTCGTATCGCAGGTTCTTCGCCGACGTGCAGATGTACTCTTCCGGTTCCGGCATAGACCCGCAGCAGTCCCTATCCGGCCCCCTCCGCAAACATATCCCGACCAAGGGCAATAACTGGGCCTTGGGGAACATTGCCCGCTCGTGCAATCCGGAGTACGATAGACTCTACGCCCAACTGGAGCAAACCCAAATCGGCCCGGAGCGGGAGGCGCTGGTAAAGCAGCTGCACGACATGGACGTGCAGGACTATTACGGGATTCCATTGGTGAACCGGGGCTTCGTTTCCGCACACCTGAACACCCTGCAGGGCGTTCGGATCAACGGCTGGGACAGCGAGATGTGGAATATCGCCGAATGGCGGCGCTAAGGCTAATGAGGAGAGCCTTAGTTTGAGTCGAGGAGGAAAGCATGTCCATCCTGATTCGTGCGGCAGCGGCTTACCTTGTGTTGCTTGCGGCTGTGGTTGCCGTAAACTTTATCGTTACTCCCCTGTACCACCCGGGCGGAGACGAGCCATTCACGGTGTGGGAGATACTCAACTGGTTCATGGCGGTGGGTATGGTGATTGCTTTGGCCGCCAGCTACGTGGAAAAGCGCCGTGTCGATGGCGACGGTTCGGCGGACCTGAAGCGCTACCTGGAAGCGAACGCGGTTTTCTACGGGGCAGTTGCTGTGTTCATCCTGTTCTTCTGGAACTGGTTTAGCTCTCTGTCTCCCAACAACGAGGCCGACGGACAATTTTGGGCCGTCATCGACACCCTCATGCCCATCGTGATGGGCGTAACGGGCTGCCGCATGTGCAGACGCGGCAGCTGACCAAGGAACGCCGCGCAAGGTTTCTGGCAAAGCCCGTTGCGACCCCTGGTACGAGTTCGCAGTACAGCACGCTTAGGCCCACCACCCTGACTGAAGACAACACCGGGGCCGCCCTGAGATGCGGGAAGAGGGTGGGAGATGATTCCTGACTACATACGAGAACAAATACTGAACGCAAAGCCGCCCGATGGCTGCTGTGTCCCTGGGGGTTCGGTTCCCGCCGTAGCGGAAGGCCACTTCACCTTCGCTCGCGCCGCCACCGTCGGCATCAATCCGCACGGATCGTGGAACCGTAAAGACTATTTGCCCAAAGAATGCTTGACCCTGGACAGAGACTACTTAGACGAACAATTCCTCAACCGGGTGTGGGAGGAGAAAACGCGATACTTCGAGCGCAATACTCATCGGTACTTCACCATGTTGAAACCGATCCTCAACGCGTGCGGAGTCACTTACGGCGGCAAATATGGCGCTGATCGACCCGACTTGGCCTGTTCTCTGGACCTGGTCCAATGGCCCACGGATCCTCTGTGGAGCAAGCTGCCAAGGGAATGCTCAGCCGATGCTCAAAGCAAGCTGCTCAGTGACGGCGCGGCGTTCTTTGAGAAAATTCTGCAAGAAAACGAGAACATCGAATTGCTGCTTGGCAACGGCAAGACCGTCGTAGAGCAGTTCGAGCGTACGTTCAAGGTGCGATTCGACAAGAGGAAGGTCGATGATCTCGGCGCTCACATCTACTGTGGGGACTTGCTGGGCAAGCGATTCATCGGCTGGAGCGCTTTCTTGTCGAATTCACGGATGAACAGATCCCAAGTAGCAGAGTTAGCGCGCCTGGTGGGCGAGGTGCGTCGCGAGGGCTGCCCTTAGCTGCTCCCGTAGGGCTGTGATACGTCGTCCTCGGTGTACGTATCCCCAAAGGTGAAGGAAGTTGACTGCGGCTTCGTCCAGAGGCTTGGCAACGAGACCCCGGGCCCATTTCGCCTCATCGCTGTCGAAGCTCTGGCGACGACAACTGCTCCCGGGGCAAACCACAAGAGATTGTCCCTACTTGCACCGGTTTTTAGCGCCCATTTCGGGAACATTGAGGTGGACCCAATCAGTTGGACAGGTTTGGTGCAAAACTAAGTGGGAGTTCCGCCGTCTTTCCAAGGTCTGAGAACGCTCCGTTCGGTGCCCGTTTCCCATTGATTGACCGTTCATCTGATGGCGCCAAGTCTCCTTTGAACACCTCAGCCGGTGTCCGGTAGCCCAAGGCCTGGTGGGGTCTTTGGTTGTTGTAGAAGCTGAAGTATGCGTCAGGCCCGGCCTTGGCTTCTCGCCCGTTGGAGTAGGCTTTCAGGTAGACCTCCTCGTACTTAACCGTGCGCCACAGCCGCTCCAACAAGATGTTGTCGGTGTAGCGTCCCTTCCCGTCCATGCTGATTCTCACTCCGTGCTGCTCTAGGAGACCGGTGAAGGCTTCGCCGGTGAACTGGCTGCCCTGGTCGGTGTTGAAGACCTCTGGCTTCCCCTTGCCAAGCGCTTCCTCCAATGTCTCGACACAGAAATCAGCATCCAAGGTGTTGGAAAGACGCCAGGCCACCACGTACCGCGTGTACCAATCCATGATGGCCACCAGGTATAAGAAACCCTTGGCCATGGGGATGTAGGTGATGTCGGCGGCCCACACCTGATTTGGTCTGGTGATCTCCATGCCGCTCAGGAGGTAGGGATACACCTTGTGCCCTGGCCCCGGCTTGCTGGTCCGGGGCCACCGGTAGATGGCACGTAGTCCCATGGTCCGCATCAGACGCTGGACCCGCTTCCGGTTCACCCTGTGACCTTGAGTGCCCAGCCAGACCCTCATGCGCCGCGACCCGTAGAAGGGGGTACTTAGGTACTGGTGGTCCATCGCCTTCATCACGGTCAGGTTCTCCGAGCAAGTCCCCTTGCGCCGGTAGTTTAGGCTGGACCTGCTGATGCTCAGTAAGGCGCACTGTCTCACTGTGGACAAGGCTGGGTGCCGCCGGTCCACCATCTCCCGCCGCCGCTCCCGGCTCATGGACCGAGCCTCTCCGCCAAGAAATCCCGCTCAACCTTCAGTTGGCCGATCTGCTGATAGAGCCGGGCAACAAGGACCCCATCGCTCTTCTGGCGTTTGTCTTGGTTCCCACCAAAGACGCCGACCGCTCCTTCCAACAAGGACTTCTTCCAGGCCTGGATCTGCCCGGGATGGACCTCGTAGCGGGCGGCCAGTTGGGCCACCGTCTCTTCACCCTTCACCGCTTCCAGGGCCACCTTGGCCTTGAATGTTGGGCTGTGCTTCCTCCGCTCTTTTGACATGTCCCACTCCTCCCTCACAGCAACAGCTGTGGCTATTTTAGGAGCAGAACTCTCACTTAACCACCTGTCCGAATTTCCGGGTCCACCTCACATATAGTTGGCCGAATTGTATGGTGGCCGCAGATTCATGTCAAGAAATCGCGTACTGAGAAACCCTGTCGCCGACGTCTCACCGGCCTGGGTCAGATTACAGCCGCATCCAGTTAAGTTGACACCGAATTTGCGACGCTTCTATAATTAGCCTTGAACTGACGGGACCGTTGTCCCGATTAAAAATAGAATAATCTAGGCACGTAGGGGAGCTCGGTTTACCCGGGCTGAGAGGGAGGCCGCAACTGCCACCGACCCTTGCGAACCTGATCTGGGTAATGCCAGCAGAGGGAATCGGGCTAGAGGGCTAACGTTATGTTAGGCCGCCATCACTTATCCGTTGGCGGCTTATTTTTTTGCCCGGTTGATTCAAACTCGAGACATTTTTGGGAGGTAGCCTCAGACATGATCAGGTCGACGGCAATCATAGCTTTACTGGCCCTGCTAACCCTGTTGGTATTAGCCTGCGGGACCGATGAACCCGGCACACTGGTGGTCTTGACCAGCGACAGCTTCGATATCAGCGAAGAGGTGATCGCGGTGTTCGAGGAGGCTAACAACGCCACCGTGGTATTCCAAAAGGCGGGAGAGTCGGCTGAAATCCTGAACCGGGCGATACTCGAGAAGGGAAACCCCTCTGGGGACCTCTTCTTCGGCGTGGACAACACGTTTCTCAGCCGAGCGTTGAGGGAGGACATCTTCATCCAGTACGAATCATCGCTCATCGAGAATGTGCCCGGCCAATTCATCCTGGATGATACCTTCCACGTTTCGCCCGTTGAATACGGTTACGTCAACATCAACTACGACATCGAGTATCTTGAAGAAAACGGCCTTACCCCACCGTCAACGCTGGAGGTCCTGACCCAGCCGGAATGGAAGGGGCGCCTGGTAGCAGAAAACCCGGCAACGTCCACGCCGGGTCTGGCATTCCTCATTGCGACAGTCTCGTATTTCGGGGAGGATGACGACTACGACTACCTGGACTTTTGGGCGGACCTGAGAGCGAACGGCCTGGCCGTAAAAGACGGGTGGTCCGAAGCGTACTACACCGATTTTAGCAACCACGGCGGAGACCGGCCGCTCGTGGTGAGCTACGCCACCAGTCCCGCCGCCGAGGTTTTCTTTTCAGAGGGCGCCCACACCGTGCCGCCGACGGGCAATATGCTGGTAGACAAAGCCACCTTTCTACAAATCGTGGGTATCGGAATCCTAAAGGGGACGAAGAACGAGAACCTGGCCAAGCGTTTCGTCGACTTTGTCCTTGACCGGCCATTTCAAGAGGATATTCCGGGCAGGATGTTCGTGTACCCCGTGAACAGCCAGGCTCAACTACCGGACTTCTTCCAGTTCGCCGAGGTGCCCACTCTGCCCGCGGATATCGGCCCCGACACCATAGACGCCAAGCGCGATGAGTGGATCGACGCCTGGACGAAGGTCGTCCTCCGCTGAACCTGGTTACCGGCCCATCGGCCGGCATATCAACCGAGGGTTTCCACGTATGACTGCCGGCCGGTTTCTATTTCTGGTCCCCTTGGCTTATCTGGCGGTGTTCTTCGTTTATCCGCTCGTCTCTATTTTAGAGAGGAGTCTCGGGGGTGATTCCGGCTACGGTTTCGAACCGTTTCGGGTGTTGCTCAACGACTCTTATTATTTGGGCCGTATCTGGTTCACCATTTGGCAGGCTGTGGTCTCAACCCTCCTGACCCTTGCCGTAGGTCTCCCCGCAGCCTATCTCTTCGCCAAGTACGAATTTCCCGGCAAAACCCTTTTTAAAGCGGTATCGACGCTGCCATTCGTGATGCCCACCATCGTTGTCGCGATGGGATTCACGGCGCTGTTCGGCTCCCAGGGCATAGTTAACAGCCTGCTGATGGACGGTTTCGGACTTGACGACCCTCCTGTTAGGATAAGCAATTCACTGACCATCATTTTCATGGCGCACGCCTTCTACAACTACGCGATCATCGTCCGAATCGTCTCGGCATTCTGGTCCAACCTGGACCCAAACCTGGAGCATTCCGCCAAAGTATTAGGCGCCGGCACCATACGCACTTTCTATCACGTAACCCTGCCTTTGCTCCTGCCCGCCATCGTCTCGGCGTCCCTGCTGGCATTCGCCTTTTCCTTCACCAGCTTTGGCGTGGTCCTGATACTGGGAGGCCCTGAGTTTGCAACCCTCGAGGTTGCGATCTACGAGCTGACGGCCAAGTTGTTCCGGCTTCCTCTGGCCGGCGCACTCGCGGTGATCCAGCTGGCTTTTACCTATCTCTTTTTGCTGCTATATTCCAGGTTCCAGGAACAAGCGGTGGTGCGAGTAGACCTCAAGCCGCGGGAAGCCACCTCTCGCCGTGCGAAGCGTTGGCGTGATAGGGTCTTTGTCCTCGGAATGGTGTTGGTGCTGCTGACGATGCTGTCTCCGCTGATCGCGCTGGTGGTGCGTTGGATCACGTTCGACGGTGGATTTGGGACGGCCCAGATGGCCAATCTATTTTCGAACGAGAGTGGGTCCTACTTTCACCTTTCACCTTTGAAGATAGTTTGGAACTCCCTTCGATTCGCCCTGATCACGGTGGCAATATCCCTGGTGATAGGGACAATTCTTTCCTATATCATCACCAATTCGAAACGCCGATGGAGAAACGTCGCCGACGCACTGGTAATGCTTCCGTTGGGGGTTTCGGCTGTGACCCTGGGATTCGGATACATCATCGCGCTGGGGCGGCCTCCTCTGGACCTTCGCGGCTCCTGGGTTATTCTGGTAATCGCCCATAGTTTGGTGGCCTATCCATTCGTTATCCGAAGCCTGCTGCCGGTGTTGAAAGGGATGAGCCCCAACCTCAGGGAGGCGGCAGCCGTACTTGGCGCCACTCCGGCGAGGGTGTTCTTGTCGGTTGAACTTCCCATGATTGCACCGGCGCTTCTTGTCGGCGCTACTTTCGCCTTTGCGGTGTCGATGGGCGAATTCGGGGCATCTTTGATCCTGGTCCGGACCGAATTCACCACAATGCCCGTGGCGATCTTCCGCTTCCTGGGCCTACCCGGCGCCGCCAACCTGGGTATGGCGCTTGGCATGAGTTGTCTCCTGATGGCGGTGGTGGCCGTTGGGTTTATAGCCATAGAGCGCTTCCGCTATAAGGGAGTAGGTGGCTTCTGATGGCTCTTTTGGCGGTCTCGGGCCTCTACAAAGCTTTCGATGGTGTACCGGCAGTCGACGGGGTCTCATTTTCAGCCGGTTTTCATCTCCTCGTTGTAATCGGCGGAGGCAAAGTGTACCGAGTGTTGCATGAATTGTTACCTAAGAATTGGTTCGAGCCAGGCGCTCCCACGAGAAGCGCCGCGCCGGCGACCGGGCCATCACAAATGTCCCTCCTCAACCAGTCGTTGCGAGTCCCGTAACGCACCGTCCGGTGCCAGAGCTAGCCCACCCGTCCAACACGGTCAAAGGGAGCCTGGGCAAGAGGCCGGTAGACTCGGTGACTTCATCATCGAATTCGAACCGTGTCAAGGCGGTCGTTGTCCGAAAACTGCTCCTGCTCCGGCATGGCGCCCAACTCCTCAGTGACGGTGTTTCCCCACCGGCGTCATTGGAGCATGCATGCCCCTCGGCCAGCAACAGCTAACTGTCAGGAAATCGTGGCTGGGGTGGAGCGGAGGGCCGAGTGTTATGACCGGGACGCAGGAGACTGCCAGGGGTGTTGGCGTATGCTTCCGAGAAGGCTCTGCGGCCGGCCTCGGCCAGGCCGCACCACGGCAACGAAGACGGCACTTGTAAAAGGCGGGGCTAACCGCCCCGACGTTCCAAGATCCAGGCTGCGCCGATGACCAAGCCGGTCAACCCCAAGGTAAAGGGCAGGGTCATCATGAAGGTGAGCATGACGGCCTCCGGCTGGACGCTGCCCAGCGGCAGGTTGACGGCCCGCACGATGACGACGATGGCCAGCAGGCACAGCGAGGCTATTGCTGCGTATTTCGATACTCGCTTCGTTTTCGAGCAGGCCATGACTCCCACCTCTTCTCCGGCTGACGGAGGGCTTTCCAACTCATACGTAACCGTTGAGTGACCGGTTTCCCCTTCCGGCTCGCCCGTCGCTCTGCTTCACAGGATGCAGGTCGGCGTCCCGTCCGCCGTAGGAGCCGACACCGGCGTTACGGATGACGGGCAACAGGAACTCATATCGGAGGTCGTGCTGGTAAAGTGCGGCTGCGCTCACTGGACAGACCCACCTCCAGTAAACAGCCGCGACATCTGGGTTGCGGAAATCGGGGTTTTCCGAAACTAACCAGATAGCACTTCCAGTTTCTTGCCTCCGTATCACTCGTTCTTGGACGAGAGACTTTTCCACTTTTTCGACAGCCAAGTCTTATCAGGACTGCGCTCTAACCCAGCCGCAATAGCTCCCGCCTGGTCCGTCAGTCGAGTATACGGTTCACGCCCGTTTTCAGCCCCTATGCCGTACGCCTGATCCGACGGTTTTGGGGATTGCGTCCAACGAGGGATTGAAGCTATAGCAGGGTGCTGAAAAACCTGGTCAGAAATTTCTACGAGCGAGGGAGGACTGGTTAAAATAGAGCAACCCTGGACGGAGGTTTGTAGACCGTCAGCGATAATGGGACACATATAAGGGTAGGAAAACCCGAGAGTGGGAGGGTGGTGTGAGCTCCTGAAATGAGGGTAGAGTTACCCACAGAAAGGAGCAGATGTGTCCCAATTAGAAGTAAGCAAAGCAGAGGCCGCCGAGGAACGAAGCGAGCAGACCAGGTCTTTCGTCCGTACAGTGAAGGCGGCTGCCCGACGTAAGTACACCTCCGAAGACAAGATCCGAATTGTTCTGGAGGGCTTCCGCCGCGAGGTCACAGTCAACGACCTGTGCCGGCGGGAGGGGATCAAGCCCCACTCCTACTACTCGTGGACCAAAGAGTTCATGGAGGCGGGCAAGGAGAGGTTGACCCGTGACTCGGTTCGGGACGCCACTCAGCATGAGGTAGGGCAGCTCAAGCGAGAGAACGGGGAACTCAAGGAGCTAGTGGCCGATCTGTCGCTGGAGGCGTACCGTCTCAAAAAAACGGCCATCCCCGTGCCCCAGGACGCCACCGGTACCAGCGGATGAGCGCCCCGGAGAAGGCAGAGGTAGTTACCAAAGTATCCTCGTCTCCCCTCCCCAAGCGAAAGGTCCTCAGAGAGCTGGGCATCCCTAAGAGCACCTACTACCGGTGGCTCAGACGCCAAGACCAACAAGGACTTGAGGACCGACCAGGAGGCGATCAGGCACCATGGAACCGTCTTACTATTCAGGAAGAACGCTCAGTCCTGTTATCAGCCAGAGAGATGCCAGAGCTGAGCTGCCGTCAGCTGGCCGCGTGGATCACCGACAACCAGGGCTTCTCAGTCTCAGAGTCCAGCGTCTACCGTATCCTGGGCAGGGAGGGCCTAGTGAAGCGGCCTGAGATGCGGTTGGCCGCGGGGAAGGAGTACCACCGCAAGACCACAGGACCTCACCAGATGTGGGCCACCGATGCCTCATACTTCAGGGTGGTTGGTTGGGGCTACTACTACCTGGTCACCGTTATGGACGACTACTCCCGCTTCATCCTGGCTCACAGGCTTCAGCAAGATATGACGGCCGACTCCTTCATCGAGGTGGTCCAGGATGCTGTGGACACGACCAGCATGGACCAAGTTCCAGTCACAGACCGCACCAGGCTGCTGAGTGACAACGGTCCAGGCTATGTCTAAAGAGCATTCAGGGACTACCTGGGGATGGTTGGCATCAAGCACATCCTAGCAACTCCTTTCCACCCTCAGACCAACGGGAAGCTGGAGCGCTACCACCAGACCATCAAACGGGACGTCAACCAGGTGCCTTATGAGTTGCCCGCCGACCTTGAGGCTGCTATCGCGGCCTTCGTCAGCTACTACAACTACCGGCGCTATCACAAGGCTCTGGGCAACGTGACACCATCAGACGTGCTCAAGGGAAGACGGCAAGAGATCCTACAACGCAGGAAGGAGGTGAAGGCTCAAACCACCGAACGGCGACGACGCTACAACAGGGCCCTCAGGGAGCTCACCAGACCTCCATCCAGCCCCTGATCTCTCGGCTCCCAATGTGTCCCACTTTTGCTGGTTGCTAACAGTGAACACCATCGCGGCCTACGCTCAGGACATGAGCGAGTTTCTGAACGAGAGCGAGTTGACCGAGCGCAGGGCCTTCGTCGAGACCTTCGTCAAGGAGACCTTCGTGATGCCGGGCGACGCCCTTCTGCGCTACACCATCCCCATTTCACAATCGACACCAAAAACTGAGGTACTCTTGGGCGGTCGATTTGGATGCGACTGGATAAGGTCAGGCGGACCGATAGGTTGGTGTGCTACCTGATCACTGTATGAGCGGTTCGAGTCTTCTCAAGTGGAGCTCATAGGGTAGCTCATGCGTGAGCGCCCTTATGAGACCCTAGCGTGTCCGGTGGGCCAAGCATCATTCCACTTTCGGCTCCTCACTGCCCTCTACATCAGCCAACGTATTCGTTGCCAACATGTACGTTGGCATGTTATGCTGTGATCCATGCCGGGAGCCGCTGGATCAGGAAGTGAGATGACGACACTACGGATGAGCAGCAACTGGGTCGATGGAGACCGGTTCTTCGACCGCGAGGCGGAACTGCGGTTGCTGCGGGAGCGGGTGGAGAACGGTACGCATACGTTGCTGACCGCGCAGCGCCGGATGGGTAAGACGAGCCTCGTGCGGGAGCTGCTCCGCCGATTGGATGGAGATGGAAAGTTCGCCACGGTATTCGTGGACTGGGAGGGGGCGATGGACCCTGCGGACGCGGTCGCCGAATTGGCTACCCAGGCGCGGCCGCTTCAGGGCTTCCGCAGGCGGATGGCGTCATGGCTGACAAACAGTGTTCGGGACGTCCGCGACAATGTTGAGGAGATGGGAGTCTCCGAGCTTCGCGTGAGGTTTCGGGCGGGTTTGGACGCCGGCAGCTGGCAGCGCATTGGCGATCAGGTATTCGAGGCCCTTGCGGCCAATGACCGACCAGTCGTGCTGGCTATCGACGAGTTGCCCATATTGGTCAACCGCCTACTGAAGGGACACGAGTTCCGCGTAACCCCTGAACGCCTGGCGACTACGGACGCATTCATGGGCTGGTTGAGGAAATGCTGCCAGACCTACCAGGGCAGGATCTGCCTGGTCATTTCGGGCAGCATTGGGCTGGATCCGGTCCTCAGTCAAGCCAGGCTCAGCGCTCATGCGAATGTCTATACAACCTTTGACCTGAGGCCCTGGTCCCATGACGTTGCAGTGGAATGCCTGGCGGCGTTGGCCAGGGGATACGGGACAAGTCTTCCCGATGAGATACGGCGGAAAATGTGCAGCCGGCTACGCTGCTGCGTGCCTCATCATGTGCAGCTGTTTTTCTACCTCCTCTATGAGCACCTCATTAGAGACCAGCGGAACGAGGCCACGTTAGACGACGTGGAACGCGTGTACCGACGGGACCTCCTCAGCGTGAGGGGCCAGGCCGGCCTAGTCCACTACGAGGAGCGGCTGCGGATAGTGCTGGGAGACGAAGGGTATACCGATGCCTTAAGCCTTCTGTCCGAGGCCGTGGTGAACGGTGGGCTGCTGACCCACCGGGTAATCGAACTCTATCGTGGAGAGGCGGTCGAGACGGGAGAAGAGGATAGTGTGGCTACCGTGTTGTACGTCCTGCAGCACGACGGGTATCTCGAAGAGAGCGAAGGCGGATACGCTTTCGTGTCCGGTCTGCTTGAGGACTGGTGGCGTGCCAGGCATGGCCAGAGTTTCACCTCAATAACCAATCGGTAGTTCGGAGTGGGGGCTCGGCATGGTCGTCGGCATAAAGAAGTACAATCCCGGTTTCCTCAGCGATGATGAGATCGTGGCGTCGTTCTGCGTCAGGAACGCCGAGTTCGCGTCTCTCCTGGAATCCCTACACGCCAGCGATGGCAATGCCAATGTGCACTCCCTCGTAGTCGGTCCTCGGGGTAGTGGGAAGACCCACCTGCTGTTGCGGGTGGCCGCAGAGGTGCGCCGCGATGCCCGACTGTCGGGGTTCTACCCGATCGTATTTTCCGAGGAGAGCTACGAGGTCGCAACGGTGGGGGAGTTCTGGCTCGAGTGCCTGAATCATCTGGCCGAGCAGGCTCCGGAAGTTGAACGTGCCGGTCTACGGCTGTCCTACAACGACCTGAGGACCACGGCCGATGACCGCGATCTGGCGGGGCGTTGCTTGGGGACCATTCTGGACTTTGCAGATCGACATACGAAGCGGCTGCTGCTGACGGTCGAGAACCTGAACATGCTCTTCGCCGACATTGCGGATCCCGACACCGGATGGCGCTTGCGCCACACGCTCCAGACCGAGCCTCGGATAGTCCTGCTTGGGAGCTCCACCAGCCGGTTTGACGAGATTGATCATCCTGATCACGCGCTCTATGACCTCTTCAGGGTGGTGACGCTGCAGGCATTGGACACCGAGGAATGCGACACGCTCTGGTCGGCGCTGTCAGGACAACCCAGAGGAAGCCAACCGATAAGGCCGCTCCAAATCCTTACCGGAGGGAACCCGCGCCTCATCGCGGTGGTAGCCGGATTCGACAAGACGTACTCTTTCAAGGACCTAATGTCCAATCTCTTTGATCTGGTTGATGAACATACCGAGTATTTTCGGAACCATATCGAAGCGCTCCCTCCGCAAGAGCGACGCGTCTACCTGGCCCTGGCGAGATTGTGGAAACCGGCAACGGCCAAGGAGGTCGCTTCCCAGGCTCGTGTGAACGTCAATAAGTGCAGCACCCAGCTTGGACGGCTGATGGACCGAGGAGCTGTGTTGATTGAGGACGGAGCAAGACGGCGACGAACGTACTATGTGGCCGAAAGGATGTACAACATCTACTACTTGCTGCGGCGTCATGGCGCTGAAAGCCATGTTGTGGACGCCCTGGTGCGCTTTATGGCGCTCTACTACTCTCCCGACGAACTGGTTCATATCGGCATTGGCATGGCCGAGGGCCTTGACCGGGATGATCCACGGCTGCTGGACATCCAGTCCACAGCGCTCCGACACCTGCTCGCCCTACCGGAGTTGGGCGACCTGCTCGTCGATGTGTTGACCCAGGATGCGGTTATCGGCGCATTTGGTTCTGGCCAAACGCCCGACCTTGCTGAACCCATGGTATACGCACTGATGGCGAAAGCGAAAACCATGGAAACCGAGCAGCGCTTGGAGGAGGCGCTCGGCTATTGGGAAGAGGGTATCCGTGTAGCGAATGACGTCGGAGGCGACGACTTGGCCGTCGCCAAGGGCGCAGCGGTATTGAGGAAGATGCGCCTGCTGAAGAAGCTGGACCGGGACGAAGAAGCTATTGCAACAGTTGCTGTCAACTATTTCGCCGATGACCAACGCGTAGACGTTGACATGGCGGACGCGATAGTCAAGATGCACCTAGATCTTGACCACGTCCCGGCGCATCCTATTGGCATAGTTTTTCGAGCCTTCACATTGTCCACGTTTGGCAATGTCGAGGCGGCCATTTGCGAGGCCGAGTCCGCTTTGGGGCTCCTTGAAGATGCTACTGACGATAATGACCGCAAATTGCGGGGAATAGCAATCGTCATGAAGGGACTACTGGCGGCGACCGTGGGCCGTACTATCGGGAGGACTGATGCCGTGAACTTGCTCTCCGAGATGGCAGAGCAGCGTCTTACCTTGCTCCCCACCTGGAGTGTTCATGTCCTGCTCCAGTATGTTGCGACGATTGAACCGGCGGAGGCATTGGCCCTGATCGAACGCGCCGGCGCGATTGACCCTCTGCAACCGATCGTGGTGGCGCTGCAAAGAGAGCTTGGCCAAAGCCCATCGGTGTCTCGGGAACTTGATGAAGTATCGAAAGACGTGCAAGAGTCCATCATGCAAATGAGAAAAGGCCTCCACAATGACTCCGCTTAAACCTGCCCAACATGCCGCACCCTACGGTTCGGCGCGCGACCTGCCGTCTTACCAGGAGATGGACCGTCAGATACAGGGCGGTAAACTGCTGACTCGATTCATAGCGCGGAAACAGCGCTCAGAGTTCATCGAAATTGAACGTCAATTGAATCACCTCGTGGCTGTTGTCGACCGCTTCTACGGCCGGCTAGGCCCCCTGAACTGGATATTCCACGAACTGCTGCCCATATCAGACGTCGAAGCTATCCTCGACCGTACGACCACTCCCGAAGAGGCTGAACAGGGACTTATTGAGATTTATCGAGGGACAGACAAATTAGCCTTCTGGACTCGTTGGCTTTACGGTGTTGAAGGGCTCCGAGAGCGCTTCCATCAGATAGAGCGAGCTCGCGAGCACTACTTCGCAGACCAGTTCGACAGTGCAGCACTCCATATCATCGCAGTGATGGACGGTTTCGTTAACGACCTCGAACCGGACAGGAGGCGCGGCCTTGCCTCTCGGGACCCCGACGACATGACTGCCTGGGACAGTGTGGTTGGTCACCACTTGGGGCTTACGAATGCGCTGAAGGCATATGACAAGACTATCAAGAAGCGGGTCGACGAGGAGGTCTACGAATTGCACCGCCACGGGATAGTCCACGGCTCGATCACGCAATACGACAATGTGGTCGTTGCCACCAAAGCCTGGAATATGCTGTTCGCAGTTGTCGACTGGGCGACGGCTACCAAGAAGATCCGCCAGCCGGAGCCTCCCAAGACCTCTTTCCGGGAGGTACTTCGACAGATGGCCACAAACAGGAGAATCAAGAAGGAGTTGGAGACCTGGAAACCAAGCCGTCTGTCAGTTTCCGATGTCAGCTTCAAAGACCACCAGATATACACACTAACCGTTGAGTTCTTGACCAGCTGGCGTGAGTGCAACTTCGGTGCTCTTGCGCGCCTACCGAGTAGGCGGCTCGACAAACGAGAGCCACCACTCGGACAAATGGCTGGGCGACTTCGCGGTGTCTTCGAGGGCTTTGCCTTATCAGAGTATCAAGTGACCGAGCTGGAGAACACCGCGCCAGCCATTTGGCTATCGAGGGGCCAGGCGACCGTGAACGACTCACCGGGTACCTTTGAGTGCCGCTGGACCCTAGAGGAGGCTGACAGCGGCTTCGGGTACGGCTCCGACTCTGCGCTCTGGCGCCTCGTATTCTGCGACCCCACCGTATGGCGGCGAAGCGAATAGCTGAAGGACTCAGACTCGAAAATGGACCTGCTCTACAAATACGTTTCCGCGGAGCGTGCCCTGACCTGCCTGCCGGAGATCGGTGACGGGACGCTGAGGGCAACCCAACCGTCGGCCCTGAATGATCCGTTCGAGTCTTCCGTCTACAAGCTGTTCGTTGAACGCGATGAAGAGGAAGGGAACAGGAGATTGTCTGAAGTGCTCACCAGCATCAACCCCTCCAGCCCAGTGAGCGAGGATCGCGTAATCGAAGCCAGAGACAGGTTCGGGAGCCTCTACCTTCGCGAGCTGCTGTCGGAACAGCTATCTCAGCGATTCGGCATCGTCTCGTTTACTTCTGATCCACGACACCCACTAATGTGGTCTCACTACACGATTGACGGGTCGGGGTTTGTTCTCGGCTACGACGCAGACTGGGTGAGGACTCTCAGCACCAGGGAGGGATGTCTGCAGCAGGTTCGTTACGGCAACGAGCCAATTCCGCTCATGGACTACCCAGTGCTGAGTGAGGCGAATATGAACCCTTTGATGTCCTATAAGAGTGCCCTCTGGGAGTATGAGCAAGAATGGCGGCTGATCGTGGAACTACACGAAACGATCGGGACCGGGCGTAGAGATGGACGCTGCCAGCCGATCAATCTGCTCAGAGTGCCGAATCCGGCAATGGTGAAGGTGTACTACACAGAACGGACGCCGGCCGACGCAGTTGAGAGGGTAAGGGAACGTCTCGCAAACCTCAACAACCGATATGGGACTACTAGTCCAACGAAGCTGGTCATGTCCGACACGTCATTCAGATATCAAGATGCGGAGTCGTAGGTGTAAGGAGAAGTTCCGCCAGATCGAGAAAATACGCCCCTCGAATCTGCAGCTTCAAACTGAGACACTACTCAGACGGCGAGGTTGTCAAGCTCAGCCACATCTCGAAGACGGTGTAAAAGGCGGAGCTAAAGTGGACCACCTGGACGGATTGACCGCCTGACATTGTGGCGGTTGAAAAATGTACCGTCCTGTGCCATCGATAGGTTCGAAGTCGTGCTTATGGGTCGTGGGATGGATGTACCAGGTGGACGTGTATCTACGGATCCGACGGGCGGTGATGGTGGATGGGATGAGCATCCGGGAGGTCTCCCGGGTGTTCGGGTTGCACCGGGACACGGTGCGCAAGATTCTGGCCTACTCAGCGCCGCCGGGCTACCGGCGACAGACTCCGCCCCGGCGTCCTAACCCTTCGACAAGCTCAGGAGGAGCCCTTCACCGCCGTCATCGACCAAATCCTGGTAGACGACCTCAAGCGTCCCAGGAAGCAGCGCCACACAGCCCAGCGGATCTTCCAGCGGCTCAGGGACGAGCATGGGTTCGGCGGCCAGTACACCATAGTCAAGGACTACGTAAGGGAGCACCGCCGCCGGTCGCAGGAGATGTTCGTCCCTCTGTCTCATCCGCCGGGCCACGCCCAGTGCGACTTTGGCGAGGCCCTGGTGATCATTGGCGGGGTGGAACAGAAAGCCCACTGCTTCGTCCTGGACCTGCCCCATAGCGACGGATGCTTCGTCAAGGCTTACCCGGCCGAGACCACCGAGGCCTTCCTGGACGGCCATGTCTCGGCCTTCGCATTCCTGGGCGGAGTGCCCCAGAGCATCCTGTACGACAACACCAAGCTGGCGGTGGCCAGGATCCTGGGGGATGGACGCCGTAAACGCACCCGGGCCTTCACGGAACTCCAGTCCCACTACCTGTTCTCGGACCGGTTCGGCCGTCCCGGCAAGGGCAACGACAAGGGGAAGGTCGAGGGGATGGTCGGCTATATGCGGCGCAACTTCCTGGTGCCGGTCCCGTCCTTCGAGAGCTTTGAGGCGCTGAACGCCCACCTGGAGCGTCGCTGCCTGGCGCGGATGGATGCCAGGTTGAGGGGCCACTCAGAGAGCATAGGCCAGCGGATGGAACGGGACCTGGAGGCCCTGCTGCCTCTGCCGGCGGTGGCCTACGACGCCTGCGAGAAGCAGGCAGGCCGGGTGAGTTCGCTGTCGCTGGTGAGGTACAGGACCAACGATTACTCGGCCCCGGTGGCCTACGGGCACCGCGACGTTCTGGTAAAAGGCTACGTGGACCGGGTGGTCATCAGTTGCGGGTCCGAGGTCATCGCCCGCCATCACCGCTCCTACCAGCGAGATGATTTTGTGTTCGACCCCGTCCACTACCTGCCCCTGCTGGAGCAGAAGACGGCGGCCCTGGACCAGGCCGCTCCCCTGCAGGGATGGGACCTTCCCGAGGAGTTTGCCACGCTGCGCCGGTTGCTGGAGTCCCGCATGGGACGAAGGGGCAAGCGGGAGTTCGTCCAGGTACTGCGGCTATTCGAGCATTTTTCGCCTGGGGAGGTCCACGCCGCGGTTCGGGATGCCCTCCGTCTGGGGGCGTTGAGCTTCGACGCCGTGAAGCATCTGGTGCTCTGCCGTCTGGAGGGCCGGCCGCCCCGCCTCGACCTGGAGCTCTATCCCTACCTGCCCAGGGTGAGCGTGAACACCACCTCCGCCGGGGACTACATGGCCCTGCTGTCAGGGAGGGCGGCATGAACCAGCGGTCCACCCTGCTCCTGGAACACCACCTGAAGGAGCTGAAGCTGCCCAGCTTCTTCCGGGAATACGGGAAGATGGCCGCCCAGTGCGCCGCCGAGGGAGTGGACCACCCAGGGTACCTGGTCAGGCTCGCCGAACCGGAACTCATCGACCGCCACCAGCGCATGGTGGAGCGGCGGATCCGGTCCGCCCGCTTCCCTGCCGTCAAGACCTTCGACACCTTCGACTTTACGGCCATCCCGTCGGTGAACAAGGCGCTGGTGATGGAACTGGCCCGCTGCGAATACGTCCAAAACCGGGAGAACGTCATCGCCGTCGGCAACAGCGGCACCGGCAAGACCCACGTGGCCCTGGGACTGGGCCTGGCCGCCTGCCAGCGGGGGATGTCCGTGGGCTTCACCACCGCCGCCGCCCTGGTCCACGAGTTGATGGAGGCCCGAGACGAGAGGCGTCTGCTTAATCTACAGAGACAACTTTCCCGCCTCAGCCTGCTGATCATCGACGAACTGGGCTTCGTGCCCCTGTCACCCACCGGGGCGGAACTGCTCTTCGAGGTCTTCAGCCAGCGCTACGAGCGGGGCTCAATCCTGGTGACCACCAACCTTCCCTTCGACGAGTGGACCGAGGTCTTCGGGTCGGAGAGGCTCACCGGGGCCCTGCTGGACCGCCTCACCCACCACGTCCACATCCTGGAGATGAACGGCGAGAGCTACCGGCTCAAGCGTAGCAGAGAGGGAGTTGCCTCCCAAACTCAAGACAAGCCTCACGAAGAATAGGTAGCATCAAGACCTTCCTGCCTGTCCTCTGCTGACCCACCCGTAAGCAGGCCATTTCCCTCAACAAGTGGTGCGGACATTTATGCTGGCCACTTAGCTGAGCCTGTCCCAGAAGTGGAAATTGCGGATAGGGGGAGCAGATAGAGGTCAAAGGGTTCGCTGAAAGGCCCTGGCCTGAGCGGGTAGGACAGGCGACGGAGCGATGGGTCAGCTGCTGTCATCACTGCAGGTCAGGAGACGGGACAAGGCTCCGGGCCATTAAATAGACCGATGAAGGGGCTGAGCGCCACACCCGCCAGAGAGTGCGCAGGTTGAAGGCTGTGGCCAGCATTGTCCACTCGGCCGCCACGTTAACGAGGCCGCGCAGCAGGAATCTCCGTGCCCCCTGTTGTTCCTTGATGATTCCGAAGACAGGCTCGACCAGTTGCTTTCTCAGCTTGTACGCCTCTCTAGCTGCTGAGGTGGACATCCAGGCACGATGACGGCGCAGCACTGCGTCATGCGGACCTATCGCCAGGCTCCGCCCAATCTCTTTGGCCTTCGTGCAGACTCCGAAGGCTGGGCACACTTGGCAGACGACCCCGGAGGCCCGGTACAGACGCAACGGGACTCCATGCGTATGTTGGATACGAACGAACTTGAGCGTCTGTCCCTGCGGACACGTAAAGCTGTCGCTCTGCTCGTCGTAGGTGAATCGGTCCTTGTGATATGGGTCTTTGAGGAACCGTTGCCGCGACTCCGACACTACCACCTGCTGATCTCGACGGGCGCATTCTTCCAAGTGACTCGCGGCGAAGTATCCGGCATCGGCCAACGTCATCTGCGACTTCGTCCCCATAGTCTCCTCGGCCTGCTCGACCATCGGCACCAGCAGGGCATTGTCATTGGCTGCATCCACCACGTCCACGGCGGTGACCAACATGCCGGTCGCTCCCCCATCCGTCTCTGTGGGTGAGACCATAGCCTGAGCGTTGTAGCCAGCCACGATGCCTTGCCTACCCTTCATCAGCCTGGCGTCTGGGTCGGTCAGGTTGATGCGCTTGTGGCGCTTCTGACTCGTGAGATCGTCCATCGCCTGCCTCACCTGCTCTCTCAAGACCTCCTTGTCAGCCAACTCCTCAGGCAGATGGGCAACAGCAGTGTCTTCTCCCGCTTCGTTCTGAGCCTCAAGGTCGGCTATCGCACGCTCCAGCCGCTCCAACAGACCACGCAGTCCCTCGGCGTCGTAGCTCCTGTTCAGCGACGCGTTGGCGACCACCTTCGTACCATCCACCGCCTGAACCGCCAGGTCCACCAACTTCATCGTCACTGCCATACGCACCGTCCGCTCGAACAGCTTCCTCATGGCCTGCCGATGCCCTTTGTAGAACCTCCACAGGGTGTTGTGGTCAGGATGCTGCCACCCGGTCAGCCACAGGTATGGTATCTGGTCCCGGCAGGCCGCCTCCAGCTTCCGGCACGAGCGCACCCCGGTCATGAAGCCGTACAGCCACACGCTCAACAGCGCACGTGGATGGTAGGCTGGCGCTCCCAGCACCTCCCCGTCTATCTTTACCCCAAGCTCCGCCCAGTCCTCCCGGTCCAAAGCGTCAACGAACTCGGCCACGAATCGCGCTGGATGGTCCAACGGCAACAGTTCGTCAAGCGTCGGCGGCAACATCCATATCTGCTCTCGGCCCATCTCTCGAAACGGCATCTCAACATCTCCCCAATTTATGTCGCCTCGAAAATACACCCAACGACATACCCATGGCCAGTTCAGACTTCTGAGACAGGCTCAGCTCGGACTTTTTCGCTGAACATGAACACACCAGGTGGTACAGTTTTACTCCGCCCCAGTGGCCCAACATGCCTCCGCCATTGACATATGTCCGAATTTCCGGGTCCACCTCATTATGGAGCGCTTCACATGTCGTGTGACATGCAAGATTGTGGTGGCACAGGGAAAACAGAACGTCTGCGAAGTGATCAGAATATTGGATGACGACAATTTCCCCGGAGCTTTAGGGCTGATTGATGCAGATTTCGATAGGATTGAGGGCTCCCAGAGTACAGGACCCAACATATTGATGCCCGAATACCACGACTTGGAGACGATGCTGATGTGTTCACCGGCTCTTGATCGTGTTTTGGTGGAATTCGGTAGTCAGGATAAACTTGAGAATTTCGGAGAGAATGTCCTAGAGACATTGATCGACAGGGCGCTGCCAGTGGGCTATTTGCGCCTGCACTCCCTAAGAATTGGGCTAGACTTAACATTCCACGGTCTGAACTACTCCGCTTGGATTGACCGTGCGTCCTTTAGGGGCTCCACTGCTAGGCTAATTGACGAAGTGAAGGATCGTTCATAACGCCATGACTTGTCATACGACCTCCTTGAAGCTGCAATACGGGAACTCGAAGATGCCGAGCATCACCCTCTCGAAATATGTACTGGGACCGATCTGATTGAGATACTCTCGATTGGATTGAGCCGTATACTTGGTTCCAACTCAGCTTCAGCGGTCAACGGGGAAACTTTGAGGCGTTCTCTAAGATTAGCCTATTCTGAACAAGAGTTCAGCATGTCGAATCTTGGAAAAGCCATCCGAAGTTGGGAACCGCGGGGAGCCGGGTTCCATATCCTTCAGAAATGACGTCTAATCACACCAAGATCACGGGTGCTTGATGCTGATATCCCGATCTACAGTTGGGAATCCGGAGGTGCTCGGACCGGTGCCAGACTTATCCTGGGTACTGACCCTGCCGGAGGCGGTTAACGCCTAGGATATCGAGGTGACCTCAGTCACCACGGCGTCCTTTAGAAAACTTGAGGTGGCCACCGACGTAGTGTTCATATTGAGACCACCCACCGAAAAAGTTGGTAGTACAATCTCCCTAGGCCCACCAAGCCGGACTCCTTATATTTGGACCTCCCACCGGAAAGTTCGCAATTGAGCCTGTCCCAGAAGTGGAAATTGCGGATAGGGGGAGCAGATAGAGGTCAAAAGGTTCGCTGAAAGGCCCTGGCCTGAGCGGGTAGGACAGGCGACGGAGCGATGGGTCAGCTGCTGTCATCACTGCAGGTCAGGAGACGGGACAAGGCTCCGGGCCATTAAATAGACCGATGAAGGGGCTGAGCGCCACACCCGCCAGAGAGTGCGCAGGTTGAAGGCTGTGGCCAGCATTGTCCACTCGGCCGCCACGTTAACGAGGCCGCGCAGCAGGAATCTCCGTGCCCCCTGTTGTTCCTTGATGATTCCGAAGACAGGCTCGACCAGTTGCTTTCTCAGCTTGTACGCCTCTCTAGCTGCTGAGGTGGACATCCAGGCACGATGACGGCGCAGCACTGCGTCATGCGGACCTATCGCCAGGCTCCGCCCAATCTCTTTGGCCTTCGTGCAGACTCCGAAGGCTGGGCACACTTGGCAGACGACCCCGGAGGCCCGGTACAGACGCAACGGGACTCCATGCGTATGTTGGATACGAACGAACTTGAGCGTCTATCCCTGCGGACACGTAAAGCTGTCGCTCTGCTCGTCGTAGGTGAATCGGTCCTTGTGATATGGGTCTTTGAGGAACCGTTGCCGCGACTCCGACACTACCACCTGCTGATCTCGACGGGCGCATTCTTCCAAGTGACTCGCGGCGAAGTATCCGGCATCGGCCAACGTCATCTGCGACTTCGTCCCCATAGTCTCCTCGGCCTGCTCGACCATCGGCACCAGCAGGGCATTGTCATTGGCTGCATCCACCACGTCCACGGCGGTGACCAACATGCCGGTCGCTCCCCCATCCGTCTCTGTGGGTGAGACCATAGCCTGAGCGTTGTAGCCAGCCACGATGCCTTGCCTACCCTTCATCAGCCTGGCGTCTGGGTCGGTCAGGTTGATGCGCTTGTGGCGCTTCTGACTCGTGAGATCGTCCATCGCCTGCCTCACCTGCTCTCTCAAGACCTCCTTGTCAGCCAACTCCTCAGGCAGATGGGCAACAGCAGTGTCTTCTCCCGCTTCGTTCTGAGCCTCAAGGTCGGCTATCGCACGCTCCAGCCGCTCCAACAGACCACGCAGTCCCTCGGCGTCGTAGCTCCTGTTCAGCGACGCGTTGGCGACCACCTTCGTACCATCCACCGCCTGAACCGCCAGGTCCACCAACTTCATCGTCACTGCCATACGCACCGTCCGCTCGAACAGCTTCCTCATGGCCTGCCGATGCCCTTTGTAGAACCTCCACAGGGTGTTGTGGTCAGGATGCTGCCACCCGGTCAGCCACAGGTATGGTATCTGGTCCCGGCAGGCCGCCTCCAGCTTCCGGCACGAGCGCACCCCGGTCATGAAGCCGTACAGCCACACGCTCAACAGCGCACGTGGATGGTAGGCTGGCGCTCCCAGCACCTCCCCGTCTATCTTCACCCCAAGCTCCGCCCAGTCCTCCCGGTCCAAAGCGTCAACGAACTCGGCCACGAATCGCGCTGGATGGTCCAACGGCAACAGTTCGTCAAGCGTCGGCGGCAACATCCATATCTGCTCTCGGCCCATCTCTCGAAACGGCATCTCAACATCTCCCCAATTTATGTCGCCTCGAAAATACACCCAACGACATACCCATGGCCAGTTCAGACTTCTGAGACAGGCTCAATTCGGTACGTGTAGGCCCACCATCCTACTCCGGCTTAGGTCAATTTTCCGTTCAGCTCGTCTGCCTCGGATAGGACGCGCCTGAATTCCTGCCACACTCCACTCTCAGAGCCATCTTCCCAGCCGTCGAAGTGCACTAAGCTCTCCAGCTTGAGGCGGTCGCGCCAGCCTGCGGCCTGCAGGACCGGCTCCGGTGGGAACTCCACCGGGTATCCCAGGCAGAGGTAGGCCACGGGTATCACGTGGTGCGGGATGCCCAATATCTGCCGCAATTGGGGCTGCTTCAGAATGCTGACCCAGCCGACGCCCACCCCCTCGGACCTGGCCGCCAGCCATAGGTTCTGCACGGCGCAGCAGGTGGAATACAAGTCGGTTTCCTGTATCGAGTTGCGCCCCAGGACCACCTCGGCGCGGGTTGGGTCGCAGGTGACGCAAACGTTGACGGCCGATTCCAAGATCCCTTCCAGTTTCAACGACAGATAGTGGGACCGCCGTGGCTCGTCGAAGAAACTGGACGCCGCCTGGCGCTCCCGGTTGAAGAGGTCCTTAACCCTTCGGCGGAGTTTAATGTCCCCGACCATGTTGATGGCCCGGTGCATCGTTGTCCCGGAGCATCACAACGTCGCGGCCCTGGAGCGGTGATAAATCCTTGACGTACAGAAACTTGCCGGCGCCCATCGGGGCAGTCCCGGCTACCCCCTATCCCGATTTCGGGAGGCGCGAGGCGCCCGTGGGCTAGTGCATCCGTGTCCCGGTTGCGATTGATCTGCCCCGCGCGATACAATGCGGTTTCTGTTTCGTGCTTTGGCGCAACAAGTCGACAATCGATTGGAGGAATCATGACTCGCTCGGTACTGGGCGACCAACAAGGGGCGCTGCGACATCCAATGCCGGCGAATACCTGGAAGGAGTGGGTTGACCCGAAAGACCCCACTGGCTCGGTGGCCGTCCGCGCCGGTCGCCTGTTCGACAGCAAGTCCGGCCGGATGTTGACCAGACAGGTGGTGCTCATCGAGGGCGATCGCATCACCGACGTCGGTCCAGAGGGGACGATCTCCATTCCGGCCGATGCCCGGGTGATCGATCTGAGCCAGGCCACGGTGTTGCCCGGCCTCATCGACTCGCATAGCCACATCTTCGAGAGCGCGGCGACGGAGGAGCAGACGGTATTGGACGTGGGCCTCGAAGCGGTGGCGAGCGCGGAGGACTGCCTGCTCGCGGGCTACACGACGATGAAAGAAGCGGGCAGCCATGGGAATGGGAACGCCGACGTCTCCATACGGGATGCCATCGACAAGGGTGAGGTCGCCGGCCCCAGGCTGTCGGTCGCAACCTCGGGCATCCGATTTCGCGAGGACGCAGCACGTGGGCCGGAAGCGGCGCGCGCTGCGGTTCGCGCACAGATAAGGGATGGTGCGACGCATATCAAGATCTTCCCGGGGGGGGGCTATTCTTTCGCGCCTGACGGTCAGCTTCAGTTTGCGCCCGGTAACATAACGTTGGAAGAGCTGCAGGTGATTGTCGAGGAGGCGAACGCTAATAACATGAGGGTCATGGCGCATGCCTTCGGCGGCGAAGGACTGGAGAACTCCATCAAGGCGGGCGTCCATAGCATCGAACATGGGCAGGGCCTGACGCAGGAGCTCGCCAACATGATGGTGCAGAAGGGCCTCTACTACGATCCCACCACCGTCCGCTATACCCTGGCGTCCATCGTTGCGACCGACAAAGCCAGGACCGACGGAAAGTATTCGATCGTCCCCATCTTCGAGGAGAACCTCCGGATGGCCATCAAGACCCCGGGGCTGAAGATTACCGCTGGCACGGGCGTCGACGGCGCCATGTACCCGTATGGCTCGCAGGGTCGTGAGTTCGAAGCGTTGGTGAGGTATGGAATGACGCCGGTGCGGGCTCTCCAGGCGGGGACATCGGTCGCTGCAGAGGACCTGGGATGGGAGGACCGGGTCGGCTCGACCGAGAAAGGCAAGTTTGCCGATCTCGTCGCTGTTTCTGGCGATCCGCTGGCGGACATCACCGAACTTCAGCGGGTCAAGTTCGTGATGAAGGGCGGAAAGGTCTTCATGAACCAGATCGCCGCAGCTGGAATGTCGACTTCCCGGGAGTAGAGCGAGCGGGGTCCCGAACTTCTTTACTTGATCGGAGATTCTACCGGCTTCGAAGGATAGTTAACCCAAAAGCCCTTTGGCGGGTCGGGACAACGTGAGGGCCAGGTCCAAACCCGTCAATTTGCGGCCGCCCGGCAGGGTTGGAGGGTGAGGCAGGCGGCCAAGCATTTAGCAATGCTCGAATGGGACGACTGGATGTGTGGATGGGCGGCGATGGGTGAGCAGGGGTAGACCCTCAAACCAGGGGGACACGGCCGTGGGAAGCTACTCTCGGTCGGGCAGGGACTGATCGAACTCGATGTCGGAGATCGGCTCCGGATCTGTGGGATCGAACCCGGAGGACTGATCGAACCCCAAGTCGGTCTGGGGCGGGGCGCGGGCGGGACTCAGGGGCGGAGGCCGACTGGGAAGATCGAGGTAGGTGAGGATGGAGCGAACGGGAAGGGGATCGGTGACGAACGCGATGATGCTCATGGATCCGCCGCGACCACGCTTCCGGTCACCACAGGTAGGACTCCGGGGCAAAGCGGCCGACCGCTTGATTTATAGGGGTGTTTCTCCGGTCAGGCCTATAGCCTAATTTGGCTAATTTAATCACGGGTAGTATGAGAAAGATTGTCCGCTGAAGACCCGATACCTCGGCATTCTCTCACTTGAGCCTAAATCCAGATCGGCTTGGATCGGAGTTCTTATCAAATCTTTTTAGGACTCCCCTGCTAGACCGCCTTTGGCCAGACCGTCACAGTGGCCCATTGATAACCTTCTACTACCATGGAGTGCCGCCTCTGGCATTTTTCCTGCATAGGCGACTGGTGGCTCTCGACGTTCACTGCTGACGAACGTGACTACATCGAATTGAGATACGGCGGAGATACCGAAGAACGCCCATTAACGCAGGGGCAGCTCTCAACTTCACAGACTGCCCCACAATTGCTCTGTACGCTCTCAAGTTGGTTCCAGTCGAGCCAGGACAGACATCTCGCGTGCCGCATCCTTGAAATGTCGGAGGAATTGTCGGTGGGGTGTGTCTTGGACCTCCACTTCACTTATTCTGAGATGATTCCCATTTACTATAGAGACCGGGATGGAGACTCGGCAGCCGTGGATGCCGCGATCGCCACGTGTGAGAAACAGGTCGCACTGGCCCCTGAGGCTGCTCAAGCATTCAAGGTAGAGTATCCGACAGATTCCGAGCTACCCGGCCATAGAGGCTTCAACCAGTTAGCCATTATTCGTGAAAAAGAGCGTAACTACCCCGAAGTCATCAGGTTGGCCAGTGAAGCAATGGCGCAGGGCTGGGCTGGGAATTGGGAGAATCGCATCGCCAGATGTGAGAAACGTCTCGCCAAATCTTGATGCTGGAAGGGGAACCCATGGCAGGGACCAGGATTCTCCTGTACACCCTCACGAAACTCATGGGGGACGTGAACTCGGTCTAGAGGGGCAAGGTGGGCCGCCGGGGCAGGGCGCCGAGTGGCGGGGAAGGGCTTGAGGAAGCTGTTTGTATGGCGGCCAGTCATCCGCAAAGGACAGTAATCCACACCATAACTGAACAACTTTCGCTCGAGGTCTAGCTATGTGTGCCACACCGTTTAGGGCTAGATACTTTACACGCAGGAGGCCACAGGTTCGAGTCCTGTACCGCCCACCATCGGGGTGAGCGCTGGTTACCAGGAGGACACGATTGCCGAGCTAAAGTCGGTCCTGCCCGGTATTCCTACCGTCGACCGTTCGAAAGTGAACGGGTGGGAAGAGCCCGCCTTTCGCGAGGCGGTGGTCGCCACCGGACGCCAAAAGCTGATAATGGCCGGTCTCTGGACGGAAGTTTGCCTCGTGTTTCCCGCACTGGACCTGCTGAAAGAAGGATACCAGGTGTACGCCGTGTCCGACGCCTCGGGCGGAACCAGCGCCGACGCCCACGAGCGCGATATGCAGCGGATAATCCGGGCTGGAGCGGTTCCCGTCACGTGGGAAGCGGTGATGGCCGAGTTGGGCCGGTTGAATATGGCCGACTACGACATGAACGGGTTTATCGAGCTTATGGAGGTGCACCTGCCCAGGAGCGTGTAGACCGGTCTCACCTTCGAGACACGGCCGCCCACGGATGGCGACTTGGCATCCCGAATGCTGGACGTTCCTCCTCGTCTGAGATGCCAGGTTTAGAGAATCCACAGAGGGCGGCTTTGGGCGGCGTTTGACTTCTGAGACGGCCTCAGTACGGTACACTCTGGCCCCACCATTCTCCGGCCCACGCGTAACTCATTTATGACTGTTTTCCCTGCAATCGCTGTTTTCGTGGTCGGAGTCCATGGCCGATAACAATGACCCTCACTTATTCAGCGAAAGACGAATAGTTACGGTGACGCCCTGTCCAAAACCGTCGCTTGCTACGGCTATCGTGCCGCCGTGGGCTTCGACTATGGCTCGTGTGATGGCCAGTCCCAGGCCGGTGCCGCCTATCCCACGACTACGGGACTGGTCGGTTCGGTAGAAGCGGTCGAAGACGTGGGGAAGGTCTGCGGCGTCGATGCCGATCCCGTCGTCAGTGACCGCGATAGCCAACGCCTCGTCGCCTTCCAACGCCGCCCGAAGCACGATGCTCCCGCCGGCCTCGGTGCAGCGAATGGCGTTGCTCAGAAGGTTTCCCAACGCCTGGCTCATGCGCATCCGGTCGAGGGCCACGTCCGGCAGGTCGGCGGACGCCTCCAGCGACAATGCAACCTGTCGAGCCTGGGATTGCGGCTGCCAGCGGTCCGCCTCTGCCGTGAGCAGCTCGTAGATCGAGCTCGCTTCGAGGGTGAGCCTCAGCTCGCCGCTGTCGGTCTCCGCTAGCCAGTCCAGATCGGTTGTGAGACCGCGCAGCCTGTCCACCTCCTGGATGATGTGGCCGGACGCGCTCTCCGGCGTCTGAAGTCCATCGCGCAGCCCTCTCGCCTCCAGCTGTATGACGGTCAACGGCGTATTCAACTCATGGGAGACGTCGTTTATCAGCCGCCTGCGCAGATTGCGCTGGGTTTCCAGGGCGGAGGTCATCCGGTTGAAGGCCGCGCTCATACGGCCCAGCTCATCCGAGGATGTGACCGGCAGTTGGGCCGCATCTCCCTGGGCAATTGCCTGGGTTGCCTCGGTCAGGGCCGTCACCGGCGCTGCGATGCGCTTGGACAACCAGGCGGCCAGCAGGGCGGCAACGCCAACGGTCAGCGCTCCGCCAATGATGATCACATACAGGAGCGTGCTCAGAAATCCGTGCGACTCGGCCGACAGGAGCTCGCGGTTCACGTCCACATAGACGTGGCCCACGGGCTGGTCCGTGCTCAGATCGAACACCGTCTCGCGATGCCCGTCCAGGTCGGGCGCGGCGGTCCCAGGCGGCAGCTCGGACAGGTTGTCCTTCACCACGCCTCCATCGACGCCGATGATAACGACTCGCACCGGGTCATCGTGAAAGAGGTCCGAGGACTCTCCCTCGCCTCCTTCGTGCCGCTCCCTCTCCGGCTCTCCGTCGTAGATGTATCCGGCCTCGGACAGCGGTCTGTCCACCGTGTCCCAGCCGCTGGCAGCAGTATACTCCCGGCTCAGACTCCGGGCCAACCGGCCCGCCTCGTCAACGCCTATCCCCTCTACGAACACGCCCAGGCGGGACTGGGTGGCGTAGTAGCCCAGGCCGACGCTGATCAGCACGGTGAGAACGATGACAAGGACCATCGGACCCATGATTCGCCAGCGCAGCGACATCACTCGTTCTCCACCACGAACCTGTAGCCAGCTCCGTAGACGGTCTGAATGGGCTGGCTGCCGTCCCGGCTGATCTGCCTTCGCAGGCGGGCGACCTGGCTGTCGATGGCGCGGTCGAACCCGTCGAATTCGTTGTTGAAGGTCAGCGAGATTAGCTGCTCGCGGGTGAGCGCCTGGTTGGGATGACGCATGAACGTCGATAGCAGGGCGATCTGGGACTGGCTCAGATCTACGGGTTCTCCATCGACCGTCACGCTCCGGGTGGTCTCGTTCAGCGTGATGCCGCCCTGCGTCAGGACCTGCTGGACCCTGTCCTTGACGCGGCGAAGCACGGCTTGGGCCCGCGCAATGAGCTCCTCCGGGTCGAAGGGCTTGACGACGTAATCGTCGGCTCCGCTGTCCAGCCCGATGACTCGCTCGGCGTGGGCTTCCCTGGCCGTCAGCATGATGATCGGAACGTCGGACTCCCGGCGCAGGATTCTGCACAGCTCCACGCCGTCGAGACGGGGAAGCATCAGGTCGAGGATTATCAGGTCCGGGTCCAGGTTACGGGCCAGGGCCAGACCGGACTCGCCGTCATGGGCAACCTCGGCGGGGAATCCGGCGCGCTCGAAGTACACCTTCACCCAGTTTGCGATCCTGGTATCGTCTTCGATTATCAATACTGTGCGGCTCATCGCCAGCCCTCTAAGGAGATAACTCTAGAGGCAGTGCCCTTGTGAGGCACCGCCTCTATTCCCGGTTACGACACTGGTCGGATTATCTCACCTGGAGCCAGGTTTCGGCATCTCCCATCGGTCGATTCCGATTGGCTCTAGCCGCCGCCCCGGCGCTCGCCGCCGCTGCCGTGTTCGCCACCGGACTCGCCGCCACCTTCACCACCGCTTCCGCCGTGCTCGCCGGACTCCCCTCCGCTACTGCCATTCTCACCACCACCTTCGCCGCCCGACTGGCTCCCTTCGCTACCGGAACCAACCTCGGCGTGGGCCACCCATCCGGTGAACGACGCCTGCGTCGCAGGGAGGGTGACCGTCACGATTTCGCCGGGAGCTAGGGCCTGCGGAGTCGTCGGACCAAGCTCCGCACCGTTGGAGAGGTGCACTTCGATCCGCACCCGGTCCAGGACGCCGTTGGTCGTGTTCTCCACCATGCCCTTGAAGGAGTTGCTTAGAGCGTCGTAGCTCAGGATCAGCCGGGCACCGCCGCGAACCGCATCGAAGGTCTCGTCCGGCGCCAGCATACTCACTGCGCCGCTGCCTTCTTCGCTGCCCCCGCTGGACTCGCTGCCGGACTCGGCGCCGCTTTCGCCGCTGCCGGATTCAGTGCCCGCTCCTCCTGTGTGAGGTACGGGGCCGGAGCCGGCGTAGTCGAACACTTCCAGGTGAACTACGTATCCGTCGAACGAAACTCCGGCAAGATTCGGTTCACTGGCCACTGACACGCTGGACGTTGCTTCCTGTCCGGGGCTCAGATGCCCCAGAACGTCGGGACCAAGCTCCCCAACCGTCGTCGTTCCCGACTTCAGGTGGGGTTCGGCCTGCACGTAGCAGAGCACCTGCGGGAGCGTGTTCTGCACCGTGGACTGGACGGACTGCGTTGCCGCATCGTACCGGGCGGAGACGGCCAGCCCGCCCAGAACGCCGTTCCACGTCTGGTCGAGGGGCGTGATGGGGCTGGACATGGCTGCTTCCATCGCGGCTTCATTGCTGGCTCCGCCACTCTCGGTGCCTTCGGGACCGTCGGGGCCGCTTTCGCCGCCACCTTCGCCGCTCCCTGCACCGCCTGCCTGGCCCGCCTCGCCTCCACCAACCTCGGCATGAGGCGTCCATCCGGTGAACGATGCCGCCGTCGCAGGCATGTCTATCGATACCACCTCGCCGGGGGCCATGTCTATCGGAATCGTAGGGCCGAGCTCCGTTCCGTTGGAGAGGTGCACTTCGATCCTGACCTGGGTCAGGACGCCGTTGGTCGTGTTCTCCACGGTTCCTTTGAAGGAGTTGCTCGGGGCGTCGTAGCTCATGATGAGCCGGGCGCCGCCGCGCACCATGTCGAAGGTCTCGTCCGTCGCCAGCATGTTGGCGCTGGCCTCTTCACCGCCGCCGGAGCCTTCACTACCGCTCTCACCGCCGCCTCCAGCGCCCTCTCCCCCGGATTCGCTGCCTTCGCCTCCGCTGCCGTGCTCACCCCCGGATTCGCCGCCCCCCTCCCTCGGAGACGCTCTGGCTGGCCGTGGGGCGTTCACCATCGCGGCTGCCTTCGGTTCCCGTGTTGTCGGTGCACCCGATGACGAGCGCTGCGGAGAGCAAGGCCCCCACGAGCGCCCCCACCAGAAACGTCTTGGTCATCAGCTTCTTGAGCTTCCTGCGTATCATCGTTTCACCTCCTTGTGAGTGTTCCTGACGCTACCCACGATAGCGGTGATATGTCGCAGAAATATGTCATCGGTGGCCGTAGAGTACAATCATCCTGATGAAGGCGAAAAACAGAAGAGGGGACGATGACCTACTAGGTGTATGAGGACGGTCCCACCAACAGGGCGCGTGTCCACAGGGCGACGTGCAACCGCTGCAACGATGGCAAGGGAGTGAAGGGCTCGCGTCTTCCCGACAATCGGTGGCACGGCCCATTCGGAACAGAACAGGAAGCCATTGACCGCGCCCTGAGCACAGGCCGTCTGGACGCCAGGGGGTGCTGGTTCTGTCTTCGAGGCATGGGAAGTCTTCGATAGCGGCCTAGCCCATCATCACGCCGCCGGATTCCACTTGCCCCTATAGGGGCGCAACGAAGATAATGGGGCCTGGTGTTGGGGCGTAGTGGCAGAGTTGAGGATGGCGGGCTGCGCCGGTCTTGCCTTACAAAGAACGAGCCTCCAACCCAGGTGGGCCGGAGGCTCGTGGGGCTAGGCCGGGGGGTTCTTGACCTGCTCCTTATATCAGGACCTCCCACCGAAAAGTTCGCAATTCGGTACGTGCAGGCCCACAGCGAGGGACTCGAACTCCCTCAGAGCGTCAGCTGAACCGACAGTTCCCAGGTTCTTCAACGTCGCAACACAATCGTAGCATTGAGTTGACATTGGCCGAGGTCATTGTCCAGGCAGACTCGATTACGACATACAGTCGGGTGGTGACAATCTTATCCCAAGAGAAACTTGGGCGCCACTTCCCAGCCGACAAAAAGCCAGGGGCCACACACACTATTCGCGCATAGTGTCTGAAGTTCAAACGTGACGCTCTACCAACTCGAACGCTTGACGGGTCTCGCCAAGTAGATCCAGCGCGTCGGCTTTTGCCATGTCCACCAAGTAGGCAACCTGCTCTCTGGCAGACCCTTGGAGGGTCTCAACCAATCCAGCCAGGTCTATCGTGAGTGGAGATTGATTCTGCCCCTCTCCCGTCTCCATTAACAGCCTTTCCGAGCGTTCAATGTCCCCCGCCAAGGCCTCGTTGTAAATATTGACTAATTTCTCCACCAAGGCCAACAGTTGACCAAACCCATCAGACACTTCGGAGAACAGAGGGTCCTGCCCTTCAAAGTACCGTTGGCTGATTGAGTTAATTGCTCGGCTCAGAATGTATATCTCCGGAAGAAAGCCTAGGGCCGATATCTTCCAGTGTTCAACCCGCTGACGGAATCGCTCATCATTACTGCTGTCTGGTTTCCCAACCTGTACAGATTCCAGCAGCGACTCGCGCCGGCTCACTTCTTCTGCCAACTCCCCGGCATTCCGGCAGACGCGGTATCGATAGCCATCTAGGTAGCAATCGAGTATACCCGCAGCGACCCCAGCTAGGGTCGCCACCCCCTCGCCTCCTTGCGACTCCACCCACTGGTTCCATGAGGACACCACCAGCCCCCTGCGCATCCCGGACTTTAGATCACCTTTGTTACGCCTACCCCTCCATTTCAGATAGTCGGCGAAGTTCAGGTACTGCCGCTCGTCTATTACCCTGGTACTGCCGGGAAATGCAGCCAAGCGCTTTCTGGTCTGCTGCCATAGTTTCATGGAGACTGCAGCGCAGGCTTCAGACCCGTGTTCCTGGTTGATGATCCGCTTCCAGGCCATCGGGTGATAATCGCCGGACTCTTCCAGCAGAAGGCCCTTCTCGACCAATCTCGCTCCCCACTCGGCCAGTTCCACGATGTAGCCGTCAATCCATTCGCCGTTGACTAGAGGTGCCTCTTGCAGGAATTGGTGGGGCACGCTTGGCATGTCCACTACGATTCCCTGCTTTGCTACGCCCTTAATGGCTGACACTATTGCCTCATAGTGTTCGTCATACTCCGCGTCCGGCACATCCGCCAGGCCGTAAGAGTAGTCCTCGCCATCAAGGAACTTTTGAACGTTCTCCGCGTTCTCGAATAGCGCTCAAACCTCGGTGTCAGTGGGCACCTTCAAATAAAGGAATTTAATTTCACTGATCAATCCGTAAGCGCCATCAGGCAAGGCCGTCCTGCCTTTGGCGAGAAAGCTCTCTCTTAACCATTGGCTAATCTCGTCGCCTTCCTCGAGAATCTCCCAGGTCAGGACGTGGTGACTCTTGGCGGCCTCTATCGCTGCCGCTGTTTCTGAATCCAGCGGATATGGCATATCCATTCCAACCCTAATCTGGCTCCACCGCATTTTCCGGTCCTGCGCCTGTTCTCTCAGCAAGGATTTCAATTCCCTGCTCAACAGCAGCAACCGGGTACAGTAGTACCGCCATTCGGTGGCCAACTTGCCGTTGATCTGTTGGTGCAAGAAGAATAGGAACAGCACGTCTCTGGGGGCCTGGCTTATGGCCCGGTTGATGTCTTCCCGCGGCTGTCCCTTCAGGGTTTGTTTTGGTAACTATCCCTTGACATCACGTACTTTCCCTGCTAAACTATTGGCATGGAAAAGTACACGATAAAGCACTTCGAGCAACAGTTCCCAGACGAAGATTCTTGCCTTGAATTCATCAAGCAAGCCCGTTGGCCGGACGGCGTTCATTGCACCAAGTGCGATAAGGTAACTGGCCATTACCGCATTAAAGGCCGCAAGGTCTACTCTTGTGAATTCTGTGGTACCCACGTCTCGCCAACTGCCGATACCATCTTCCACAAGTCCAGTACATCGCTCAAGACCTGGTTCCACGCGATGTTCCTTATGGCCTCTACCCGCACCGGCATTTCCGCCAAGCAGTTGGAGCGGGAAACCGGCGTCACTTACAAGACGGCTTGGCGGATGTTCACCCAAATCCGTAAGTTGATGGCCCAGGAAGACGGCATCTCTCTGTTCGGAGAGGTAGAAGTTGATGAGACTTACGTCGGCGGCAAGGAACGGAACAAGCACGAATCCAAAAAGCTCCACGCCGGGCGCGGAACCGCAGGCAAGACCGTGGTGGTAGGCTTGGTTGAGCGTAAGGGCAACGCCGTGGTTGAGGTACAACCCGACAGCAAGGCATCCACCATCGTCCCGATGATCCAAGAACACGTCCATCCCTACGATGCTATCATCTACACCGACGAACACGGAGCCTACAACCACCTTTCCAGTCTCGGCTATGCCCATGAAACCGTGGTCCACAGCGCCAAGCAGTACGTTGCAGGACGCGCCCATACCAACAATATCGAAGGCTTCTGGAGCAATACCAAGCGGGGCATCGATGGCGTTCACCACGCGGTCAGCCCCAAATACCTGCAAGGCTACCTGGACGCCTACGTGTACAGGTTCAACCATCGGAACAGCACTACTCCGATGTTTTTTCAGTTGATGGGGCAGGTTTCTTCTTGTCTGCGGGTTGAGCGGCCTTAGTCAGTAGCCGCTCAAACGCCTCTTTGGTCAATGGCTTCTGTTCTTTCTTCTCTGTCATGTTTCCCCTTCTATACCGGTTGCAAGATGCTGAGTTCCTGTAATCGCGCTATCAAGAATTCCTGCGTCCTGCTGCCCTTCATGGAGTTGCACGCGCCGCATAGCAGTTGCAGGTTGCCCAGATGGTCAGTCCCGCCACGGCTTTGCGGGACTAAATGGTCTATCGTGAAGTTGCGGAATGGAAAGTCCCTATGGCAACCGGCGCATAAGCCCTCCTGTTGACCAAAGAGGACGTGCCTATTCTGCCGGTAGTTAACCGGAGCATCGATGTCCGTCCGGCGCGGGATATCAGACCGGGCCGTCACAAGCCGGTTGTGAAAAAGGCTTCCCATCGTTTTCTGCAACCGCAGGTTGACCAATTCCACGGCCTTTGAAGATAAGTCTATCCCCAACCATTCTCGGCCCAGGTTCTCCGCTGCTACACACGCCGTAGCGCAACCACAAAAGGGGTCTAATACCACGTCGCCGGGGTTGCTACTGGCCGCGATGATGCGCTTTAAGAGAGCCAAGGGCTTCTGGGTGGGGTAGCCGACTCGCTCTTTTGAATGTGCCTGGATTGGTTGCACATCGTCCCAAATTGTATCAACAGGATTGCCTTGCATCTCATCCAGATGCCTTTTGAACGCTGGTACGGACCCAGGGCGCTGCTGAATAACCAAGCCTTGATCATAGGCTGCCTGCATCCGCTCTCGAGTCCAACGCCATACTCTAGTAACGCCAAGGAACTCGTAGGTCAGATTCGGACGGTCTTTGTTTGGATTTGCCAGATTATCCAGCCGATAACGGCGGCCAGTTTCTGGTTCAACATGGCGGTAGAACTTGTCTACATAAGTTTTGTCGTGGGGGCGAAATGGACGACACCAAGTGAACCAATCAGACTTGCTGTAATATAAGAGGAAGTCAGCGTTATTAGGATAACCTTTGAAGGCTAGACCTTTGGCATTGGTGCGCCGCCAGGTAATCTCGTTCCTGAAGTTCCCCACCCCGAACACTGCGTCCATAAGTAGCTTGAGGTAGTGGCTGGCGGTGGAGTCACAGTGAAGGTAGATACTCCCAGTATCCTTCAACACCCTTCGCATTTCTAAGAGCCTAACCGCCATCATGGTCAGGTAAGACTGCATCCCCTTCCCATGGGTCAGCTTGGCGGTATGGAGCAGATTGGCTACGGCGGGTTGCTCGTCCGCAATCAGTCCCATCCATGCAACGTCAAGGTCTGAAAGCGTCCAAGTATCCTTGAAAGCCGCGCCTGCGGCAGCACTGCCCACCGGGGCGGAATAGTCACGGTTAGAATTGAATGGCGGGTCCAGATAGATAAGGTCTACCGTCTCGGAATTCAGACCGCGCAGGATGTCCAGGTTGTCTCCGGTCCATAGCGTCCGATTGGTGAAGTTTGGCCCCGCCGCGCCCATGTCTCCCTCTCCATGTGCAAGACTGTTGGGAGTATACTGACAATGGCCAAGTATAGACAACTCAAACATCCGTGCTACGTGACGTTAGGGTACAGTTACCTTTGTTTTATGGGTTCAGCAACCTGTGCTGTCAACCTGGGTATCGGCGCGGCGCTGTCCGGCTGGCTCTTCAGGTGATGGATATATTCAAAAATGGTATTGAAGCCGTGCGCTTCTTGAAACCACAGCAGGATGGCCTGCTTGGGAGTCAGCCCGGTTTCCAGCTTCGCGACCCTTTGTATGTTCTTGCTCACGAGTCAACCTCGGCGCTGAAACCTGTGTCGACGGGTTCAGCGTCGAACACCGACTCCGCCAGGGTTTTCTGACCATGCGCCGCTTCCAGTGCAGCTAGGCGTTCCTCCAACTCCCCGGTCTCCAAGAGTTTACCCGCCACTCCGACCAGGTAGCCCAGGGTGCGGGCCCGGGCGATGGAGTTTTCCAGACCCAGGGTGTCCAGGGAGGCAATCACTAGCAACCGCCGCAGGTCGCCCACTGTTTCCAGCCCATTGACCTCGTAGGCCCCGGACACCGCCACTTCACGTCGCCGTCTCAGTCCTCCCAAGCGCCGTGCCTCGGCCACATCTTCGGCATACTCGGGGGAGTGCCAGAAGCAGTGATCCCCGTCCTTTACGGGAGCCGCCTGGCACATCTGCCCATCCTCCTTCCGAAATGCGCACTGGCGGCCCATTACCTGTGATTACCTCTGCTAGTTGACCAGTTGGTAGTCAGATGCAACAGAGCAAAAGACAGGCTCCATTGAGAAACCTGCCTCAAGCAAATGAAATTATTCGAACCAGCGCTCAGGCTTCTGTGGTTGCCTCTTGCACCCCATTCGATGTGTGCCCTTCTGGACACTGCTCTGCAGGTGCGCCCACCGGCGCCGTGAAACTCTTCTGGCAAGCGTCGCAGTAGAGTCTCACTTCTCCTTCCTCGATGCCCTTTTGATTTGGCACTCGCCGGAACCCAGCGGTGGGCGTTTGCTCCCCAGTCTCCGTTTCTTCCGATGGCTCGCCCTCGGGCTCCTCCGCTTCGCTGGGGGCGCCGCCGGCCTCGACGCTCCAAAAGGCCCAACCGTTGCAAGCCTTGTTGGTGATGGCAGTACCCGCCGATGAGGGACTCTTGAACTCTCTCCCGTCGGCCAGCCGGTACTTGACCTTCCCGTCCTCTCCGGCTATCACCTCGGCTTTGTATTCCTCCTTCTTGTATTTGGCAATTAGCTTCGTACCCGGTTCCAGGTTGCGGTCCTCGATGGCCATTTGCCACCTCCTCACGTTTAGAAGATGGTATATACCTCACTCTGTCTTCGCCGGAAGTCAAGGGATATCGGCAAAGTGGAGGTAGCTGACCAATGTCCTCTTGGAGACGACGGTCACTACGTCGCCATAGTGTTCGCTCCGCTTGGGCTATCATTGGTTCTCCTTCACGGCCTGCTCTCCGGTGAATGACTCCCACCGCTTGACCGCCACATCAACGTACTGAGGCTCCCGTTCCAACGCATAGCAGACCCGACCAAGCTTTTCCGCCGCGATCAGCTGAGTGCCGCTGCCCAAGAAGGGCTCATAGCAGAGGTCTCCAACCTCGGTGTGGTACTCGATCGGCCGCAAGAAGAGTTCCAACGGTTTCTGGGTAGGATGGATGTTCATGCTGGAACCCTGCTGGTCCAGCTGCCAGATGGTCCTCTCGCTAGCCGGGGGCTTCTTAGAGGGTTGGTGGCCTTCAACCCAGCCGTAGAAACATGGCTCGTGGGCCCACAGATAATGGCTATGAGTCAGCACCCCACGGGCCTTGGCCCAGATTATTTGCTGATGCACCAACAAACCGCTCTCCCGCCAGGCCTGCTCCACCAAGGCCTGCCTACGGTAGGCGTGCCACTGATAGATGGCTGAGTTTGGCTTAAGGTGTTCCAGGCTCAATGTCAAGAACTTTCGGTAGAACTCCACCGACGCCTCTGGGTCCACGTATTCGTCCCAGTGCTTGTCTTTGCTCGGCTTGCCCTGGTTACCCTTCGAGGCTGGATGGTTGCCGCCCGTGTAGTCCACAAGATATGGCGGGTCCGTCGCCATCAGAGAAGCTTTCTGCCCGTCCATCAAGCGCGCTAGGTCGCCACCGTCGGTTGAATCGCCACACAGGAGCCGGTGGTCGCCTAGCAGCCATAAATCGCCTGTACGAGCCACAGGGGTCGTCCGTGCGGCTTCCATTGCTTCATCCAGGTCGAATGTCTCTAAACGCTCACGTTTCTCCCTCGACTCCAGGCTCTTTAGATGCTTCTGGAGTTCATCCTCAGAGAAGCCGGTCAATGTGATGTCTACATCCGGGAGGTCCTTCAATTCACCCAAGAGCCGGGCCAGGAGCTCCTGGTCCCAACTTCCGGAGATTTTGTTGAGGGCCAGGTTCAACAGATGAGCTTGCTCCTCGGATAGATCCACCAACACCACCGGCACCTGCTTCAACCCGATCTTCCTAGCTGCAAGCAGGCGCTGGTGGCCGCCTATTACCACCTTGTCCTCCCTCCGGGCGATGATGGGGTCGATGAGCCCGAACTCTCTTATGGACCGGGTCAGCGATTCCAACTCCTCGTCGCTGATGCGCCGGGGGTTAGCCGGATCGGGGCGCAGGTCGCCGATGGGAAGGTTGGTGATTTCTAGCTCTTGGATTTGTTGCACGGCTCTACCTCGCTTTGTCGTTTCCTTTCCCAGCCTCGACACAGTGACGGGTGAGGTGGACCCAATCAGTTGGACAGGTTTGGTGCAAAACTAAGTGGGAGTTCCGCCGTCTTTCCAAGGTCTGAGAACGCTCCGTTCGGTGCCCGTTTCCCATTGATTGACCGTTCATCTGATGGCGCCAAGTCTCCTTTGAACACCTCAGCCGGTGTCCGGTAGCCCAAGGCCTGGTGGGGTCTTTGGTTGTTGTAGAAGCTGAAGTATGCGTCAAGCCCGGCCTTGGCTTCTCGCCCGTTGGAGTAGGCTTTCAGGTAGACCTCCTCGTACTTAACCGTGCGCCACAGCCGCTCCAACAAGATGTTGTCGGTGTAGCGTCCCTTCCCGTCCATGCTGATTCTCACTCCGTGCTGCTCTAGGAGACCGGTGAAGGCTTCGCCGGTGAACTGGCTGCCCTGGTCGGTGTTGAAGACCTCTGGCTTCCCCTTGCCAAGCGCTTCCTCCAATGTCTCGACACAGAAATCAGCATCCAAGGTGTTGGAAAGACGCCAGGCCACCACGTACCGCGTGTACCAATCTATGATGGCCACCAGGTATAAGAAACCCTTGGCCATGGGGATGTAGGTGATGTCGGCGGCCCACACCTGATTTGGTCTGGTGATCTCCATGCCGCTCAGGAGGTAGGGATACACCTTGTGCCCTGGCCCCGGCTTGCTGGTCCGGGGCCACCGGTAGATGGCACGTAGTCCCATGGTCCGCATCAGACGCTGGACCCGCTTCCGGTTCACCCTGTGACCTTGAGTGCCCAGCCAGACCCTCATGCGCCGCGACCCGTAGAAGGGGGTACTTAGGTACTGGTGGTCCATCGCCTTCATCACGGTCAGGTTCTCCGAGCAAGTCCCCTTGCGCCGGTAGTTTAGGCTGGACCTGCTGATGCTCAGTAAGGCGCACTGTCTCACTGTGGACAAGGCTGGGTGCCGCCGGTCCACCATCTCCCGCCGCCGCTCCCGGCTCATGGACCGAGCCTCTCCGCCAAGAAATCCCGCTCAACCTTCAGTTGGCCGATCTGCTGATAGAGCCGGGCAACAAGGACCGCATCGCTCTTCTGGCGTTTGTCTTGGTTCCCACCAAAGACGCCGACCGCTCCTTCCAACAAGGACTTCTTCCAGGCCTGGATCTGCCCGGGATGGACCTCGTAGCGGGCGGCCAGTTGGGCCACCGTCTCTTCACCCTTCACCGCTTCCAGGGCCACCTTGGCCTTGAATGTTGGGCTGTGCTTCCTCCGCTCTTTTGACATGTCCCACTCCTCCCTCACAGCAACAGCTGTGGCTATTTTAGGAGCAGAACTCTCACTTAACCACCTGTCCGAATTTCCGGGTCCACCTCAGGGAGTGACGCAATGAACCCCCTTTTTCACAAACATCCTTTATAAAAAGTAAATTGAAAATAGTTTGTGAAATTGACCCCTCGCTGCGTCACTTATGTCACTGGTTGGCTTTCAATCCAATCCCCAGAAAATAGCGTTTCCCATTCGAAGATACGGAGTCTCCGAATCGCTCCCTGATGCGCGTGCCGAAGGAGCGGGACCCCAACCTGTGGCGCTCCAGGATTCCTTGCTCCTTGGACCAGCGTTGGTATTCGGAGAAAAGGTGCCCCGGCTCCGCCCTAACGCCGTCGGCCACCACGCAACAGTCCGCGACGAAGCCGTCCAGTTCGTCGTTGTCCTTTCTGTAGGCTTGGGTGGCGGTCATTACCGCCGAAGGGGGCGCTAGGCCAACCAGCCGCCAATTCAGTGCTCCCTGTACTCCCCAGTTGAGTATCCCCGGCAACTCTTCTAGCAACTTGAAGGGAAGCCCTTTGTCCGCATCATCCCCCGTAAACTGCTCATTGAACGGCAGCACTCGTACTCTACGCCAGAACCCATAAGAGTCGTCCCTCACTCGAGGCAAGTGGTTCACCGCCAGCCAGAACTTGGCCACTGGCTCGTAGGTGAAGGATTCGCTATACAGAAAACGTGCGGTGATGGGATCTCCTCCGGTCAACGCCTTAATGCGTGCCTCGTTCAACCGTGTGGACTCGTTAGTCTCTGAGGAAGTCACAAGTCTTCTCCCT
Source organism: Dehalococcoidia bacterium (assembly GCA_965237595.1). Classification (GTDB taxonomy): domain Bacteria; phylum Chloroflexota; class Dehalococcoidia; order Lucifugimonadales; family UBA3495; genus UBA9611. The sequence continues at coordinate 671,296 of CBDEFY010000006.1, forward strand.
GCCATCGAGGCTAGGTCGTTGGTCAATGAAGGTCTTTGCTGTAGCTCTAGTACCGTGAATGGAATGTTCATGGCATAGTCCCCTAGCACGTTTCTCAACATGTCCAAGAACACGCTTTTGCCGTTGGACCCTGTGCCGTGGCAGAGGAATAGAACCTGTTCCCGAACCGAACCCGTCAGGGAGTACCCCAAGGCCCGCTGCACAAACCCAATAAGTTCTCCGTCACGCTGGAACACCTGGTGAAGAAATTGCTGCCATCTCGGACACTCTGCCTTCACGTGGTATTGCACCGGCACCTGCATCGTAAGCCGGTCGTCGGGGTGCCCGGAACGTATCATTCCAGTACGCAAGTCCACTACTCCGTTGGCCACGCCAAGCAGGTAGGGGTCGGGGTCCCAGGTCATACCTGAGTCGGCTATTGGGTGTTCGCTACGGGCCAGGGCAAGACAAGCATCCAATCTCTGGCGTGATTCAGACCTTACAGCAGAGCTGGCGGTCTTACCGCGCAAATCCAGGTCTTCGATATCCAATGCGGTCCGGTAGCGAACACGGGCTGCTTTCTTGGCCAGACGGCGTACCTCGCCATCAGAATCAGGCGCCCACCGGTGCTCTTCCCAGATGAGCCACCGGTTTCTGGCATGGTCGAAGCGCAGGATATGGCCGTAGAGGGCGGCGAATAATTCAGCGTTGCCGGCGTCAGTCAAAGGAAACGGGCCGTTCTTGTCTTTAGGGTTGAGACTTTGGCCATTTTTTGAGAAGGTCAGGCCCAGCGCCACCTTCCACTCCTGCCAGCCCCTCGGCTCCGTTTCGGCATGAAAACACTTGCCAGCGTAGGGCCCGTCGGGCAGCTTTTGCCCTACGCCGCACTCGAATGGATGACACTCGTCATAATGGAATGGGCACTTTTCCACGTGGTACCAGGTCACGCCGTTCCCATCCAGCGGCTGTCTCCTGTACTCGATGTGCCGGGATTGGAGCAATTCCTCTAGTAAAGGTGTTGACCCATTAAATATGGAGCCATCTTTAGGTAAATTAGCTTCTGGTTGCGAATGTTCGGCTGCAAGTTCGGCCAGCAATTCCTCGCTGATTACTGCTAACTGCTGAGGAACTGACTCCAATTGGGACCGCCGGTGGGGCCTATCCGTTAGAAAGTCACCCTTGACCTTCATGCTGCCGATGAGCCCGGCGAGGCGCGCTGCGTTGCAGACGGTGGTGTCAATGTGGACGGCCTCGTTGTTGAATCGAGTTGCCAGCGATACCAGAACCCCTTGAACCAATTCCAGGGAGGACGGATCGTTGGGCAAGCTGATGGGATAGAGGAGATACCACCCGTTGCCAGACATGGCGACGATAGGTTGGGGCCAGTCTTTGTTGTCTAGGAAGGACACAACCTCGTCTAACACCAGTCGTGCTGCTTGGCGTTCATCCTCAGTGCTGCTGATGCCAGAGGGCCGGTCCGGGTCGATATCTATGAATAGCGAGCGCCGTCTTATCACGTCGACATCGGCGGAGGTGGTCTCTGCCTTGTCGGCGATTCGGTTGGAGGCCCGCGCCATAAGGGCCGGGTTCACAGGGTTCAGTGTAAAATATAGATTGGCCTTGCCGTCCCACTTGGCAGCAGATTCGGCTAGTGATTCCGGGCTATCGAAGTAGCCGGAGGCGGTGTGGCCGTATTTGTTATACTTGGGAATGCGAACTTCGCGGACGTCCCCGGGCCGCCACAGCAGCTCGACAAAGCGCAGGATGTCTACAGTGACGCTTTCAAACTGGGGCCTGCCAGTCACGGTTTCTTTCCAGAGCCGCGGCCTGCCGCAATTTCAAGCGTCCTGGAGACGGTGTTGTAGTTTATTTCTCCACGGATGCCCCTGCGGTTTCCATACCCACCCCAGCAAGGAATACACCTGCTCTCCATCCACGGTCAACCGTTACCAAAAGCGCATCAGCGGACCTCTGTTGGACCGGGTGGACGTCTTCGTGGAGGTGCCGCCGGTCGAATACGAGAAGCTGGTGGACGAAACCCCGTCCGAGGATTCCAGCCGGCCCAGGTTGCGGGTGGAACAGGCCATAGACGTCCAACAGAAGCGCTTCAAAGAAAGCGGGTTTTTCTGCAACTCCGAGATGGGGCCAGCCGAGGTCTGGAAGTTCTGCCAACTTGACGAGGGCGCCAAGGGCCTGCTACAGACCGCCACCCAACGCCTTAACCTATCGGCCAGGGCATTTCACCGCATACTCGAGGTGTCCCGGACCATAGCGGACCTGGAGGGTTCGGAGGGCATCAACATCGCCCATCTGGCCGAGGCCCTACAGTACCGCCCCCGGACGGCGGTGTCATAGGGGCTTGCTGGAAGTCAGCAATACCTTGCCAATCACCTCTTGATACATCTCGTCGTCCTTCCAGTATGCAATGTGGGCTTTGCCCCAGGCCTCGCCCATGTTCAGCCGCCGGTTAACATTTACGTCATAGAAGTCCAGGCTCCCACCTGATGGGGTCCTTTGGGTCCCAGAAATTCAGCCACACCATGTCCTCGCCGACGAAATCTTCGATATGAGATTCCAAATGGGGTATGAGGCTGCCCAATTCCTTGTCGACGGCCTTGGACCTGAAGCTGGCATTCTGGCCCAAAATCTGCCGCAGAATGACCTGGTCGTCTTCGCCGCCACCCCGGAAGAAATAGGCAATCTTGTCCAATGGGGAACCAAACGTCACAAACCCGTCCAGTTTCTGGGCAAGTAGACGGTCGGTGATACGGGCGTTCATCCTGTTGTTGACCCGGTTCAAAGCGTCATACCCAACCACTGTCCCCAATGAATGCCCAACGACGATAACACGGCCGTATTCCGGAGCGGCGTGCGGGCCCTCGTCAGATTTTTCAGAGCTAACTGTTGCTCCTATCAAGGACTCTATGACAGTGACCGCACCGTTGATGATTCTCCGGCGGACCGGAAAGTATTCGGACTTTCTGTCCGTGGAGGTGTAAAGCGCCACATCCCCCACCACATCAACCACAATGGGTTTAAGTATCCTGGCAAGTCCCATTGTCGCCATCTTAAACAGCGGGCCCACCTTGGGTAGGTGGGCCGCCAGAACCAAGAGCGGTACCGCAAGCTGGATGATTTGGAGTACCTAACCTGCGGACTTCAGGTACCAGTGCTTATCGAACTTCCCCCGCCTACCGAACCCGCCGAACGGCGTGCCTGCCCACTCGTTTTCCGGGGGCCTACGGTCTCCGTTCCTCTCGTAGAATTTCTCGGCTCTACCGCCCGTGTCCACCAGCCAGTCAAAGACTCCCGCCATGCTAATCTTCCGCTGGGTTTCGTGGGCCCAATAATACTCGTAACAGTCAACCGCTGTGGACTCATCCTCTCCGCCAATCAGCGAAATATAGTTTTGAGCCCAATCCCCCTGCCTGGCTAAGTGGTGCGCCAGTGTGACCGGGCGCTGCTCATTCTGGGACTCCAGAGCTTTGTGGAGATTCCGGACGAACCGGTCCAGGGTGTCGAAGGAACTTTGTTGTCCGATGCCGTGGATCACCAATACTGCGGTCCGCTGTGTTGGCCAAGGCATATTTCCCCCTTGCCTGGTGCGACTCGGTATATCGGCCACCCGCCTCGCCGACGCACAAATGGCCGGTAAGATGGCACAGTCTAACCAATCGATTGTGAATGCGCCAAAGGGTCGCGCCTGGAAAATCCGCCACGGCCAATTCCCCCAGCGTTTTCGTCCTCATCGTAAGGACCGGCTGCGACAGACCGGACAGGCCGGTTGGTCCCCCTAGAGGTTCATGGCGTTCAGGCCGACCCGGGATATGTCCTCATCAGCTTGGCCGCTGGGATAGCCGCCAACTCCGATCCCGCCCAGGATCACTCCGTCTTTCATAATCACCAGACCGCCTTGACCGTGGGTCATCATCGGGTCGCCCAAGTCGGCGATGTTCCTGCCTCCACCGTGCAGCCGCTCGGCGTGTGCCCCGGAATCCATCCCCATCACCGCCGATGTGTAAGCCTTTCTTTGCGCGTGGCGGCGGCTGAATATCCGGAGGTTGTCCATCTTGGCGTAGGCTTCCAAGTTGCCTGCCGCGTCGACGATGCACATTGCTATGGGCTCGTTGGGCTTCTCCATCGCCTTGTCCATCATGGCCTTCATGGCCGCTTGAACCTGCTCCATCATTAGTCCGTCTGCCATCAGTGAGCCTCCTCGATTCTTTAACGATTCACGTGCTTGGACCAGTCGCCGGGTGGATTATACATAGAAACACCAGCCGGGAAACACCAGCCGGGCCACCGAACGGTCCGCCGGTGCAGGTTTCAGGACACAACCATGATTTGTATCAGCATTTCACGCTTGCCAAGGAGAAAGGGCGGCGCCTATCATAATGATTATGGAGTCACGAAAGGAAAAATACCCTTTGGGGGCGGTATCCAGCATTGAGGCGCTGACCTTTGGAGAGCCCGGCCAACGGACGTTCCGCTTGGATGTCCATTCGGGTTCGGCCTTCTGTTCCATCTGGATGGAGAAGGAACAACTCCTCCAATTGGGTGTCTACCTGCAAGAGGCGGTGGGTCGCCTTTCCCAAGAGGAGCGGGACAAGGAGAGCGACCTGCGGGAAGAGAGCTGGTCCGGGGGCGAGTTGACCGTCGATTTCAAGGCCGGTCAGATGCTCCTCAGCCGCGACCAAGAGAGCAACGCTTTCTACCTCCAGGCCTATGAGCGCGAGACAGACGAACAGGTGGAAGGAGAAAGACCGCAAGATGATGGACCGGGCGAGACCGAATCGGTGGGCTTTTGGATCACCACCGCTCAAGCGGGCGTCCTGGCCGAGGAGGCGCTAAAAATCTGCGCCGCAGGCCGGCCGACCTGTTTCTTGTGCGGACAACCAATCAACCCGGAGGGTCATGCGTGCCCCAGGGCCAATGGGCACACCGTCTTGGAGGCCGGTTAGACCGGGACCCCAAGACGGCGGGATTGACCTTTTGACTATCTTTTGACTACCGAGCCCACAACCCCCGAAATAATTCGCCACGGCGAGATTATCGCCTATCAGTTGGCCCCTCTGGGTTCCAATTACACCTTCCTGGTCAAGATAAACCTGGACGGCAATGAGAACCTGGCCATCTACAAACCCCGCGACGGCGAAGCTCCCCTCTGGGACTTCCCCAGCGGCACCCTCTATAAGCGCGAGTACGCCGCCTATCTGCTGAGCGAGATATTGGGCTGGGACATCGTTCCCTTTACCATCATCCGGGATGGCCCCCACGGGATTGGCTCGGTGCAACAGTTCGTCGAGCACGATCCCAAGCAGAATTACTACACCCTGGAAGACGGGTGCGCCGACCAACTGCGGGTCATCGCTTGCTTCGACTTGGTGGCCAACAGCACAGACCGGAAGGCCAACCACCTGTTGATGGGAGAGGGCGGCAAGATCTGGAGCATCGACCACGGGCTGACCTTCCATTCGCATATGAAGGTCCGCACGGTGATCTGGGACTTCTGCAGTGAACCGATTCCGGCGCTCCTACTGGAATCTTTGACCGATCTCCGGGAGCAATTGGATTACCCCACCGACTCGCTGCCCAGCCTGCTTAAGGAGTTGGTGACTATCTTGCTCGAGCAGGAAGAGGTGGAAGCCCTTAAAAGGCGCCTGGACTGGGTCTTGGAAGAGCGAGTGTTTCCGGGCCTGCCTGGGCGCGACCACCGTCGCCGTAGATAGCCGGCGCGCCCAACCGTCTTTGACCCTAATAACGGGGATTGCAAAGTTGAACGTTCGGTCCATTAGCGCCGTAACCCTGGCCGTGGCAGACATGGCGCGGTCCGTTGACTTCTACCGCGACAAGGTCGGCTTGGAGATTCTGTACGGCGGAGACTCGGCTTCTTTCAGCAGCTTTAAGGTGGGAGAAGGCTATCTGAACCTTACTTTGGAATCCCAGGGCGCCCGGACTTGGTGGGGACGTCTGATATTTCACGTTGACGACGTCGACGCGCTGTACCAGCGCTTGGTCGATGCCGGACGAACCCCATCAACCGAGCCCGCCGACGCCTCATGGGGTGAGCGTTACTTCCATATCGACGACCCCGACTCCCACGAACTGTCCTTCGCCAAACCCCTCTAAACCCCGGCGGCCCCTTATGATCCCCGCATAGACCCAGATTGGCGCCCGATCGACTTCAGCGACATGAAGGCCCCAAGGGCTTCGAGTTCGTCAAACATCGGTAGGTCATGGGTCTAACCCGTGCGAAGAACATGAGTCATCCCGGATTTTATGGATGGATGCCAGAGACGAAAGATAGAAACAAAAATACTGAAAGCACGTGGGCGGCGGTCTGCCATTGAACCTGGGCAGCGCCGCCTCCGTCTTGGGGTGAGTGCCACAGAATGTTCTCACGAGTCAAACTCTGGGATGACTCATGTTTGTTACTGTCGGAGCCAGGTGTCAGGCCGCGGGGTCCAGCTCCTTGACCATGTGATGGACGATTATCGGCCTGTGGGGCGGGTCTCCGTAGGGCTCCACTTTCACCGTCCGGTAGCCGAAATTGTGGTACATCACGATGGCGGGCTCCAAGATAGTAACCGAGGATAGGCAGATTCGGACGTAACCCTTGTCCCGGCAGAAATCCTCGGTAGTCTGCAAAAGTTTGCGGCCGATTCCCCGTCGGCGGACCGATGATGAAACACTCATCCGGCGCAACTCCGCTTCCTCCTGCTTCTCCCTAGGCTGGATGCCGACGATGCCCACCACCACACCGCCGGATACGGCCACCCAAAAATTGCTGCGGGGATGGGACAGATAGTTGCCCGGTATGTCGGCCATGTCGTCTTCCAGGGAATGGTCCACGTAGCGACGGACCTCTTGCTCGAGGCCGCTGGCAAACTCCAAAAGCCCGCTGACGAACAACTCTCGCACCTGGGCGAGGTCGTCCGGTTGAAATGTCCTGATGCTAAGGGCGGCCTGCCCGCTCATAATTGCCTGCTAGGTATTGATTAGGAAGTTGATGACGTCGCCGTCTTGGACCTGGTAGGTCTTCCCTTCGGAGCGTAGGACCCCTTCTTTTCGTCCTTGGGACATGCTGCCGCAGCGCACCAGGTCGTCGTATGGAATGACCTCAGCGCGGATGAATCCGCGGGTGAAGTCGGTGTGGATGGTGCCGGCAGCCATCTGGGCTACTATGCCGGCGGGGACAGGCCAGGCCCGGACCTCATCTTCGCCCACCGTCAGGAAAGACACCAGGCCCACGGTGCTGTAGCACACCTGCTTGACGCGCTCCACGGCCGGTTCCTCCAGGTCCATGGCCTCCCTGAATTCCTCTGCTTCACCGGGGTCCATCATGGCTAGGTCCTCTTCCAACTTGGCGCACAGCCCAACCTCACCCAGCCCGCCGGCCACCTCATCAGAGATGCCCAGCCCTTCCAATGTGGGCGCCGGCTCCGACTCCCCGGTGTTGAAAGCAATCATCACAGGTTTGGCGGTGAGCAACTGAAAATCCACCAAGGCCGTTGTTTCCGACGGGGTCAGAGTCTGAGATTTCATCGGGATGCCCTGTTCCAGAGCCGCCTTTACCTTCTGGACCGTTTCCAACTGGGGGACCAGGGCGGGCCGTTCCGCCGGTTTGGACTTCTTAAGGCCGTCGCTGAGGCGGGTCTCGGCTCTTTCCAATGCTTCCAGGTCGGCTAGGACCAATTCTTCCAGCATCGCCTTGGCGTCGCGTCCGGGGTCGACGCTGCCCATCGGGTGGAGCAAGGCTGGGTCGTTGAAGGCCCGCACCACCACCAGCAGCGCATCGGCGCCCTGGAGGATGTTCCGTGGCCGGCCGCCGAGTATCTGGTTGGCGGAGGCCGCCTCCCGGTCCACGGGGGGCAGGTCCCAAAACTTAATCTCCGGGTGCACCACCTTCTTTGGGTGGTACATGCCGTCCAACACTGCCAGCCGGGGGTCGATGACTTTAACCACGCCGACCCGCATGGGGCCCGAGCCGCCAACACCTGTGAAGCTGGAGTGGCCTGCCGTTAGGGCGTTGAAAACCGTGGACTTGCCGCTCTGGGGCAGCCCAATCACCGCGATATCCATATCTGGATCGTAAACCTCCGGGATTATAAAACTCGTCAGTTGGTTGCCGAACCCCGATTAGCCAGTTAGTACGACTGGAACAGCTTGCCCCACTCGGTCTCCATCGCTGCTTTGATGCGCCGGCGGCCCTTGGTCTTGAGCCAGTACCCGTTATGGTACAGATTGGATGCCAGGTAGGCCCAGCCCACGATGGGACTCCTGAGCAACATCTTCTCCAGCGGCTTCAAAGGCCCCCAATAAATCAGCTTCTGGCCCCGGCTGGCAAAGGTGTTCTCCACGCCGGTGAACTGCCAGTTCACCTGGCTGATGTCCTCGCCTACCACGTTGATTTCGGTCACGTCGCCGCATCCCAGGCCCCGCTCGTGGGCCAGGCGGATGAACTTGATGCTCATGGGGTCGAAGCCCATCATCTTGGCGGCCACGGCATCAATGGCGACTTGGTCATTGCTGGCCAAGATGCGGTTTTTGATGTGCCAGCGCATGGCCCTGGGTCCGGGGCCGTCCCCGGCAAAGGTCCCGTCCATCACCGCGAATATTCCCGGATGAATCTCTTTCTGGATGGCCAAGAGGTCCGTCAATGTCTCGTGAATCACCGAGTGGGTCCAGTGGCGTTTTCGGTGGAGCAGTCCGCCAAAGGCGTTCTTCATGGCCCCGGTCATCGTCGTGAAGACGTGGGTCTTCATGGTCGGCAGATGGACGATGTTCGTTCTCGAAAAGGTCTCCGGGATTTGTATGCCCTCCGGGAAGATGTCGTCCAACACCAGCATCTCCGCTTTGGGCTTGTACTCGACCCATCTGTTGGGCGGAGAGTCCAAGTGGATGTCCGGTAGCCCGCACTTCTCCTGGGCGGCTTTGTGCTTGTTCTTGAACTCTCCCTCATGGGAGTCCACCACCACGGTCCCGTTGTGGGCCGCCACTAAATCATTGTGTCCCCTGGCTCTCAGGGCTTGGGTCACACCTTCTATCTGCCAGGGAGTGGTGGAACAGGCGGGGTACCAGTGCTGCCAGGATATGTTTACCTTCAGGAGGGTCTTGATGTCGGGCGATAGGAACTCGCCGACTCCCGCCAGGTCCATGGCCCGGCCCATGTCCTCCAACACAGTCTCCGGCGAGGTGGCCACCACCGCCACGACCGGACTGCCGGGGCCAGCCTCACGGCCGGTACTGGGTTCGGGGACCGGCTGGGTCGTTCTGGGATCGGGGGAACTCATCGATTGGCTCCTATCTGCCGGCCGGACGCAGGGTATATAACGTCAATTATTCAATACCAAGACCAAGGCGGACACAGCGACCCAACTTATGATCGAGATTACCAGGGGCAAGTCGCGGATCATCAATTGCTCCGGGGCCTCCGCCTGTTCGCTGTTGTTCAATAGATAAAGGTAACGGAACAGTCCAATGGTGACAAACGGCAGGGTGAACAACATGGTGTTGTTTTCGGGGAGGTTGGTGGCCTCCACCGTATAGAGAGTATAGCTCAGCCATGCCGCTGCGGCAGACAACATCACTAATTGATTGATAAAGGGACCGGCGTAGTCCTTCAGCACCCCTCTCTGGTCTTTGGCCGCGTCTCCGGCCAGCCTGACCTCGGCGAATCGCCGTCCCAGGACGATGAAGAGTGCCCCCGCGCCGGTGGTGGCGTACAGCCATGGGGAGGGGGTTACGTCGATGGCCACCGCCCCGGCGGTAGCACGGATCACGTAGCCGCTGGCTACGGCGAATGCGTCCAACAACACCACCTGCTTCAGGCCCAGGGAGTAGCCGACATTAATGACAGCGTAAACGCCTCCCGGCACCCCCAACAGCGGCTCCACCAAGACCATGACCGCCAGGCCCGCTGCCGCCAAAATCACCATAACCGTGGCTGCCACCGGGACACCGACCTTCCCGGAGGCGATGGGCCGGTTGCGCTTCACCGGATGCTGCCGGTCCCCGGAACGATCCATCAGGTCGTTGAATAGATAAACGGCGCTAGAGAGCGCGCAAAAGGCCAGTGCGACCAGTAGCAGATGCAACAACAGCTCGGGTACTGGGTCCAGGTCGTCGGTACTCCAGGCAACGTCAACGGCGAAGACGAAGGGCAAGAACACCAGGCCGTTCTTGACCCATTGAAGCGGGCGCAGGGCCTTCAAGAGCGCCTTTGGCTGAAGGGCCAAAGCGCCGGGAGCGCCAGGGCTATCGATGTTGTCTGCAGTGCCCAATGTCGGTCAACTAAACCCGGAATCCGGACTCATTTCGGTGGCAATAGTTGGGACCCGGCGCAATGCCAAAAGGGCCACCAGTCCAACGGTCACGGCGAACCACAGGGTGACCAACCGGACTAGCACAGTGCCAGCGGATGCTCCAGCCCTAGTCACGCCACTCCCTTGCAACAGGGCCAACATGCTTCCCTCAGTGCCAATCAGGCCGCTAGGAAGGGCTGTGACCGCGCCCACCAGGGTCGCCGCGGCATAGATTGGCAGCGCCCGGACCAAGGCGACGTCGGACCCGATGCCCTTTAAGATTACCCACAAGGCCAGACCCTCGGCAAACCAGGCCACGGCGCCAGCCGCCACACCGGCGGCCATCACCCTGGGCGCCGCCAGTTCTCTAAAACCCTGCTGGGAATCTCGGAGCAGGTCACTCCACCGGGACAGGATGGGCAAGCCAGCCAATGTTGAAGCCCGCCGCGAAACCACGAACATCAGCCCAGCCACCGAGACCACCAACGCAACTGCCAGGACCGCGATGATTGGGGCCGGCAACAGCGCAAATCCCGTGAGCCCTAAGATGATTACCGAGATTACGTCGGTCAGCCGCTCCATCACCACAACCGGCGCCGACCGGCCAACAGGCACTCCGGTCCGGCTGTTGAGCAAGTAACATTTTACCAACTCGCCCGCTTTGCCCGGTGTTATCGACATTGCGAGGCCGGAGAGAAACACCAGGGCGCTAACGCGGGCTGGGGCGGAGATTTTCAGCACCCTCAGATAGAAAGCCCAGCGTAGAAACCGGAGCAGATAGTTGGCCGATGCCAGTCCCAAAGCAGCGAGGAGATAGAGGACGGGCAGCTTGCCAATCTCGTCAACGGTGTCGCCGAAATCGCCGTACCCCGCCAGCACCACCAAGACGCTCACGGCGAGCACGGCCAGCAACAACCATTTCTTACTCATGGGTGGGCACTGTGACAGCCGAGGACGTATTCAGGACTGGTCAGCCCCTGGCCTTAAGCTCCGCGTACCAAGCACCCAGTCCGGACATACTTCCATAATAGAAGGTCAACACCGCTACGCCGCCCCATAAAAGAAAGGGCGTTACACCGCTAAGGGCGTTGGCGATTGCGGCGGAAACGGCCAACACCACAAACATCAGCACGCCGGTCCAGGTTCCGAATGCAAACGCCTTGCGGCCCGGGGAGGCCTGGCTGCTGCCGGCCGCCGAGATCCCAAAGTAGCCGCCAATGAATGGACCGAAGGGGATTCCGGCAAGGTGAACGATGGGAATCAAAGCCAACACGATAATGATTCCGAACCCGATAAAGACACCTTTTATCATGTCTTGGGCCATTTAACGGATACTCGGAAGCTCTTCTGGATGTTACCGCCTCTCACCCGATTGCTCTTAGTCCGCTGGCTCTGGAGTCGCCTGGGATTTCGTTGGGATCATTATAGACTCGCGGCTAGAATCACGCGCAAGCTTCCGGGCAGGACGCTAAATCTCGGGAGGCCGCGGTATACTGGGACGACTTCATCGGTCTGCCCAACCAGCCAAATTAGGAGTCCTATTGACCACCGATTCCGCGTCCAACCCTGAGGGGTACGTACACGAGTCTCCCTTCGCCAAGTTGCTGGACATGCGGGTTCCTGACCCGGACGACGGTTCCAGCACCGTCATCATGCCCATCAACCCAAGCCATCTTCAGCAGGCCGGAAGGGTCCAGGGCGGGATAGTGGCGGCCCTGGCGGACTACGCATTTTTCCGGGCGGTTAAGCCCCTGCTGAAAGCCGGCGAGGCCACCACCACCATCGAGATCAAAATCAACTTCATCGCCCCTGCGGAGAAAGGCGAACTGACTGCGACAGCCAGAATCATCAGCCCCGGACGCCGGGTGATGGTTGGTGAGATGGAGGTCAAGGACCAAGACGGCAAGCTCATCGCCCAGGGTCTCGGCACCTATCTGGTGATACAGCCCCGAAGCCAGCCGTAATTATTGACCTGTTAGGTAGACAATGTTGGATTTGGGGTTGGGCTGGTGTATAATTTGGCTTGGATTGCCAGTCTGGAGGTATATCCTGATGAAGATCCCCATGAAAGTGGACTATGGGGTGCGGGCGCTGGTGGAGTTGGCCCTTCACTATGGAGACGGCCCCATCCAGACGGCCGCGATTGCCTACAAGCAGGGTATCCCAGAAGCCTATTTGGACCAACTGATGACCTCCTTGAACAAGTTCGGCTTCGTCCACAGCCGCAGGGGGCCCCAGGGAGGACATTCCCTGGCCATGGACCCCAAAGACATCGACCTCCACATGGTGATGGAAAACTTGGACAGCAGCAATTCCCCGCTGGACTGCCTCATCAACCCCCACGAGTGCGTCTTCTCCCATACCTGCGCTCAGCAAGAGGTGTGGCAGACCGTCGAAGCTACGATCCGCGACGTGCTCAGCAATATCACCTTAGCCGACCTGGCCGAACGTCAATCGAGCTTGGCCGGACAGGCGGCATTGCCCCTCTAGCCCTTACAGGCCGGAATTGCCCCGGTCCACGCCCACCTTAGCTTGACAACGACTTTTGCCAGCTATAAACTCGAAAAGTTAATGAATACAGTTCACTCTCGCCTGACCTGCGCCTGTACGTGTCCGCCCACATAGGGGGCGGGCAACAATTCTGCACACCTGTAACCTGCGCCCACCCGTTTTGCCGAGCCCTTTTGGGTAAGCGCGGGTTTTTTGTTGCGAAATCCCCGGCCGAGGCACCTCTCGGTGCCCGGTTACATCTAAATAACAGAACACAAAGACATCACCCAGGAATACCGGGAATTACGAGGAGGGTTCATCCCATGGCCGAAAAGCCCCTGACGCTCACACCGGAGCAAGTAAAACGATACAGCCGGCACATCATCATGAGTGACCTGGGGTCCAAGGGTCAGCGCGCCCTCATGGGTTCCAAGGCCCTGATAATTGGCGCCGGGGGATTGGGTTCTCCTTCCGCCATCTACCTGTCATTGGCCGGAGTGGGCACCGTGGGCATTGTCGACTTCGACGTGGTTGAACTGTCCAACCTACAGCGCCAGGTGCTGCACCACACCTCGGACGTGGGCCGGCCCAAGGTCCAGTCCGCCCTCGACAACATAAAGTCATACAACCCGGACGTAAACGTGGTCTTGCACGAGACTCGCCTGGAGTCTGAGAACGCCATGGAGATTATCGGCCAATACGACCTGGTAATCAACGGCGCCGACAACTTCGCCACGCGCTATCTGGTAAACGACGCCTGCTATCTGCTGAACAAGCCACTGGTGGACGGCAGTATCCTGATTTTCGACGGCCAGGCCACCGTTTTCCTGCCGGGGCAGGGCTGCTACCGCTGCCTGTTCCCGAAGCCGCCCCCTCCGGGTATGGTCCCCAACTGCGCCGAGGCCGGCGTGCTGGGCGCTCTCACCGGCTTGGTCGGCAGCATCCAGGCCACCGAGGCCCTGAAGTACTTCTTGGGCATCGGCGAGTCTCTCAGTTCTCGGCTGCTGCTCATCGATGCGCTGAGCATGAGCTTCCGCGAAGTACGTCTGAAGAGGAACCCGGACTGCCCGCTGTGCGGGGATAACCCCACGGTCACCGAGCTCATCGACTACGAAGTTTTCTGCGGCGTCGCCGAGCCTCATGAGCCAGCAGTAGTAGGTTCGGACTAAACCGAAAAAGCTGAGGGGCGTCTTAGGAAACGGACGCTCCTCTTGACACCTGGCCCGGCCGCGGGAAGAGTTCTGGGACCTCAAGTAAATCCGGGCGCGGGTAAATCCACGATAAACTTAGGGCATATGGTTACTAGGCTCACCTACAAAAGCATACTGGACACCATCGGGAACACCCCGATTGTTGAATTGCAGCACATGAGCCCCAAAGAGGGCGTGCGCATATTCGCAAAGCTGGAAGGCCAGAACCCCACCGGAAGCGTCAAAGACCGCATCGCTCTCAAGATGATCGAGCAGGCGGAGCGGGACGGAGAGATTTCCCCCAACCGCACCATTTTGGAGCCCACCAGCGGCAACACGGGCATCTCGTTGGCGATGATTGGCCGGCTGAAGGGATATAAAGTCGCCGTGGTCATGCCCGAGAACGTTAGCATCGAGCGCGTGCAACTGCTCGAGGCCTACGGGGCTGAGATTATCCCCTCCGACGGCTCCCGGGGCACTAACGGGTCCATCGAAGTGGCTCAGGACCTGGTGGACAAGCGGGGCAGCGACTATTTCATGCTGTACCAGTATGGCAACAGCGGCAACCCAAACGCCCATTACGAGACCACCGGCCCGGAGATTATCGAGGCCCTGCCCGACGTAAACACGTTCGTTGCCGGGTTGGGTACCGGCGGCACCCTGATGGGCGTGGCCCGGCGCCTGAAAGAGCACAATCCTCAGGCCAAGGTGGTGGCCGTGGCGCCGGAGCCCGAGGACTTTATCTCCGGACTCCGCAGCCTGGAAGAAGGGTTTATCCCGCCCATCCTGGACCTCAATATGCTGGATTCCAGGATGCTGGTCAGCAGCTTCGACGCCTTCTCCACAGCCAAACGTTTGCTGGCCGAAGAGGGTATCTTTGCCGGCGTTTCGTCGGGATCAGTGGTCTACGGGGCCATACGCCACGCAGAGCGCATGGATGAGGGCGATATCGTGTGCCTGCTGGCCGACGGAGGCTGGAAATACCTGAGCACTGCCCTCTGGACCAAGGACTACGAACAACTGGCCAAGGAGTCCAAGGGCAAGATTTGGTGGTAGGCTGGAGCCAGGAGTAAATCAGGTGTATCTACAGCCACCCGACGAGGAGTAAAGGACTAAAGAACAAATCTGGGGCTTCTTGAAGCCATTCCGGGCCAATGACCTAGGCGTGCCGGGCAAGGCGGGTAAGTGAGGCTGGAGAGGGGTGTTAGAACTTGAAACATCAGCCGTGGCGATGCTATACTGGCTCTACATATAGTCCTTCCTTTGAGAGCGGGGTACAACCCGCTTTCTTGCTGATGGAGACAAACGGTTTCCGTCTGGGATTCGGGAGGGGTGTGAGCCGATGAAAAGCGATTTTCTGATTGCGTTGACCCAGTTGGCGGCGGAGCGGCATCTGCCTCGGGAGCAAGTGTTGGGGGCGATTGAGGTCGCTCTGGCGTCGGCTTTCAAGAAAGACAACCCAGCTTCGGGTCAGAACATATCCGTAACTCTCAACCCCAACACCGGGGATGTGAGCGTTTTTGCGCTGAAGACCGTTGTGGAAACGGTCGAAGACTCAGACAAAGAGATTACCGTCAAGGACGCCCAGAAAATCAAGAAGGGCGCCGAGGTCGGTGACGAAGTCGCGGCCGCCGAGCCCCTGCCCCACAACGCCAGCCGAATTGCAGCCCAAACCGCCAAACAGGTGGTGTTGCAGCGCCTGCGGGAAGCGGAACGGGACCTCCTATACCAGGAATTCCAGCAGCACGAGGGCGACATCGTCTCAGGCGTGATTGAGCAGGCCGAAGCCGGCCGTACTATCACCTTGGACCTAGGCCGCGCCCAGGCTGTCCTCCCGTACGAAGAACAGGTACCCACGGAACGCTACCGGAAGGGACAACGCACCAAGGTGTTCTTGATGAGCGTGCGGAGCACGCCCAAAGGTCCCGAGATTCTGGTCTCCAGAAGCCACAAAAACATGCTCAAGCGGCTGTTTGAGATTGAGGTGCCTGAGGTCTACAACGGCGTGGTCGAGATCAAGGCCATCGCCCGAGAGGCCGGTTTCCGCAGCAAAGTCGCCGTGAGCGCCACCCAGCCGGGCATCGACCCGGTGGGCTCTTGCATCGGCATCCGGGGCAACCGGATCCAGAGCATCGTGAACGAGCTTCAGGGTGAGAAAATCGACATCGTCTCATGGGACGATGAGCCGAAAGCGTTCATCTCCAACGCCCTCAGCCCTTCGGAACCGGTCAATGTGGAATTGCTGGAGCAAGAACAGACTGCCATCGTGGTGGTGCCGGACCGGCAACTCTCCTTGGCCATCGGAAAAGAGGGCCAAAATACCCGGTTGGCTGCCCGTTTGACCGGCTGGAGGCTGGACATCAAGGGTATGACCGAATGGGAAGAGGTTAAGGCCCGCGCCGCAGCCGGCGCCAGCGCAGTAACGGAAGAAGCGGAAGAACCGGAAGCAGTCGCTGAGGTCTTAGAAGAAGCGATCGCCATCGTCGAGGAAGTGGAGGCCGTCGCCGCTGAAGCGGCGGAGACTGAAGCCGCAACAGCAGAAGCGGAGACCGAAACACCCACAGAAGCAATCGACGAGGACAGCATCCTTGAGGCCCTGACTAGGGAAGAGGAAGAGCAGGAGACCGTAGCCGCGGAAACTACAAGCGCCGAAGGCCTCAGTGTTGAGGACCTCGGCGCATTCACGCTGGACGACGTCGAGTTGTCCGATGATGATGAAGACGAAGAAGAAGAGGAAGAAGACGACGATGGGGCCTTGGGCGAAATTGAAGATCTGCCAGTCCTGATTCCAGACGCGGGTAAGATTAGGTTCGCCGAGGACATCGTTGAAGACTTCCGGGGCGGTGGCCGCGGTGGCCGGCGCCGAAGGGGTGGCGGAGCCCGTGGTGGTGGAGCACGCCGGGGCGGAGCCGCCAGCGGAGGCCGCTAAATCCTTCCCTGAATGGTTCCCAATTGAGGGTTTTCATTGGAAAGCCGCGAGGAGTTCTCTGGAGGAGCGGTCTTGCCAAAGAACCGTCACGTCCCTGAACGCAGTTGTGTAGCCTGTGGCGCTAAAATGCCCAAGGTGCAACTGGTCCGGGTCGTCCGGACCAGTCAAGGTACGGTTTCGGTCGACACCACCGGGAGGGCGCCAGGAAGGGGAGCTTACCTCTGCCGGGCCCCCCAATGCTGGGAGCGGGCATTTGGCAAAGGGGCTCTGGGGCGTAGTCTAGGCCAGGACCTCTCATCCCAAGACCTGGAACAGGTTCGGACCTATTACCACAAAACCATCGCACCTCAGGCTACAGCACGATAATCTTAATTGCTAGATGGATAATCAAATGACTTCTGACGGACAACCAACCGCAGTGGACGACGCAGGCAAAGCCGCCAGGCCCCGTAGAACATCCGCGAAGCGGGCCTTGGTCCTGCCAGAGACGATGACCGTCCAGTATCTGGCGGAGATTTTGAACCAAAATCCCATTGACGTGATCAAGCAGTTGATGCGCAACGGGATCATGGCGTCCATGAACCAAGTGGTCGAATATCAGGTGGCCACTCTGGTGAGCACTGCGCTGGGAATCCGCACCAGCATGGCTGAGCCGCCTACGGCAGCCAAGGGCCCAGTTGTGGCAGGCGCTACCAAGGACGACGAAGCCGATCTGATTGTTCGCCCGCCGGTGATTACCGTCCTTGGCCACGTAGATCACGGGAAGACATCCCTGTTGGACTCCATCAAGAACTCCAGAGTTGCCGACCGTGAGGCTGGCGGTATCACCCAGCACATCGGGGCCTATCAGGTAGAATCGAACAACCAGTCCATCACCTTCCTGGACACACCGGGCCACGCCGCATTCACAGCCATCAGGGCCAGGGGGGCACGGGTAACCGACATCGCTGTATTGGTCGTCGCCGCCGACGACGGCATCATGCCCCAAACCCTGGAAGCGATCAACCATGCCAAGGCAGCCGAGGTGCCCATCGTGGTCGCCATCAACAAGATGGACCTGCCGGGCGCCGACCCCGAGAAAGTAAAGCGCCAACTCAGCGAACAGGAACTCCTGGTTGAAGACTGGGGTGGCGACGTCATCTCCGTGGATGTTTCAGCCAAGACCGGCGATGGCATCGACCGCCTGCTCGAGAACCTGCTGCTGGTAGCGGAGATTTCCGAACTTAAGGCCAACCCCAATAAACCCGCCGAAGGCACCGTCATCGAAGCAAAACTTGACCGGAAACGGGGAACGAGCGCCACGGTCTTGGTGCAGGACGGTACCCTGAAAGTAGGCGATTTCATCGTCGCTGGCAAGGTATTCGGACGGGTCAAGGCAATGACCAACGACCAAGGAAAACCCGTGCAACAGGTACCGCCGGGCTCCCCTGCCGAGATCCTGGGATTTGGGTCTCTGCCCGAGGCCGGCGACCAGTTCAGTGTCGCCGCCGACGAGAGGGAGGCCCGCTCCAAGGCCGGGGATGCCGGCAAGGCCCACGGCACCCAGCCGGGGCAGACCCGCGCCCTCACCTTGGAGGTGGTGGTCAACCAGGTCGACAGCGACGAAGTCAAGGAGCTAAACCTGGTAGTCAAGGCCGATGTCCAGGGCAGCGTGGAAGCGGTCCGTGGGGCGCTGGAGCGGTTGGTCGATGAAGATGCCAGGGTTCGGTTACTGCATGCCGGCAGCGGCGCGGTAACTGAGTCGGACATCCTTTTGGCCAGCGCGTCGGAGGCCATCGTAATTAGCTTCTCCATCGGGGCCGAGCCCAGCGCCGAGCGGTTGGCCGACCGGATGGGCGTGGAGATTCGGCACTACAACATCATTTACCAATTGATTGACGATGTCGAAAAGGCGCTGCACGGAATGTTGGACCCCGTATACACCGATGTAATCGTAGGCCGGGCAGAGATTCGTGAGATTTTCGAAGGCCGCCGCGGTACCCAGATCGCAGGATGCCGCGTCTCCGAAGGCCGAATCATCAAGAACGCGGATGTGCGGGTGATGCGGGACGGCGCTGTCGTGGAAGAAAGCATTATAACCAGCCTGCGCCACTTCCGCGACGAGGTCAACGAGATGAACGCCGGCACGGAATGCGGAATCATTCTCCGGGGATTCAACGACTTCCAAGAAGGCGACATCCTGGAAGTCCACCGTCAGGAACGGGGCCGACGTTAAGCAAATCCCCTTCCGGCAGGTCCCATCTTCCCCGATGCATCAACCCCGGCAAGGTATACCTGCTATGTCCCGACGCACCGAGCGTGTCAACGAACAGTTGCGCGAAGAGATTAGCCTGCTGCTCGCCCGCCAGATTAAGGACCCCAGGCTGAAAGGTGTGATTAGCGTTACCCGCGTGGTCGCCAGCGGGGACCTGCGCAGCGCCAGGGTCTTCATCAGCGTCATGGGCGACCAAGAGACCAAGCAAACGGCCCTGGAAGGTATTCAATCAGCCGCCTCTTTCCTGCGCCGCGAGTTGCGCGACCGCATCAACATGAGGCACACTCCCTTCATGAGTTACCAACTAGACGATACCCTGAAAGAGGGAGAGCAGGTGCTTCGGTTGATGGACCAGATTAGGACAGACGAACCGGTCCTTGAATTTCCCAATATAGAAACGCCCGATGTCGAATCACCCAACATCTCGGACAGCGGCTAGCATGGCCAAGGCGCAAGACAACGTCAGGCCGCCGGTGGCCAACGGCTTCATCAACCTGTTCAAGCCCCCCGGGATAACCTCCATGGAAGCCCTGCGACAGATCAAACGCATCACCGGACAGCGCCAGAAGGTCGGTCACGGGGGGACAATGGACCCACTGGCCCGGGGTGTGCTTCCGGTGTGCTTCGGCCAAGCAACCAGGCTGGTGGACCATATAATCGGCGGTGTCAAACGGTACCGGATGGACGTAACGCTGGGAGTCACCACCACTACCTATGACGCGGAGGGCGAGGTGGTCAAGACCGGTGACTGCCAAGGCCTGACCGAGGCTATGGTTGAAGAGAGTCTGCGGCCCTGGATTGGCCTCGTGAAGCAGACACCGCCCATGTACAGCGCCATCAAGGTTGATGGGCAGAGGCTCTACAAACTAGCCCGCGCCGGGGTAGAGGTGGAGCGCGAGGCCCGCCCGGTGGAGATCCACGACATCAAGATAATGGAATTTGCTCTGCCCAAGTTGACCTTGGAAGTGGAGTGCGGCCGCGGCACCTATATGCGCTCCCTGGCCCATGACGTTGGCGAGGCCCTGGGGTGCGGAGGCCACGTGGCCGACTTGGTGCGCCTGTTGTGCGGCGGTTTCCCTGCCGAGGAGTCGGTATCTCTCGAACAACTGGAGGAAGCTGGCGCTGAGGGTTGGCGGAAACATCTCTTTCCCGTGGATTGGGTCTTGAGAGGGTTGAAAAGCGTCACCATGGGCCAGCAGGCCGAAGAACACCTGCGTCACGGCCAGGCGGTAACTCTGGCCCGGCCCGAGCTGGAGGCGGGATATCTGGAGCAGTACCGCGCCTACAATGCCGAAGGTGTATTTCTGGCGCTGGTGTGTTTCGACCGGCCAACCAACTCCTGGCAGCCGGTAAAGGTATTCCAGGCGGACTCACCTTCTCCCTACGCCCCGGCCCCGGTTTAATCACCCGAAGGCCGCTCCTCATGGTGTCCATATCCGCCCTCTAATCTCGTCTCTGGACTCGCCTTGACCAACTTCATGACGAATTATTTCAACATAATCCGTAATTTGTTCTCCAT
The DNA here is from genome assembly GCA_965237595.1 of Dehalococcoidia bacterium. Classification (GTDB taxonomy): domain Bacteria; phylum Chloroflexota; class Dehalococcoidia; order Lucifugimonadales; family UBA3495; genus UBA9611. The sequence goes on from CBDEFY010000006.1 coordinate 691,961, forward strand.
TCGACGTCATAAGCGAAATTTCTTGACAAACCCTATTCAAATTGTATAGTTGGTGGCGTTACGTTAACCTAGCTGCTGAACAGGTTTCGTAACAGCGCACCTTCACACTTCGACCGTACCCAATCGTTTGGGGGGAAACAACATGGAAGCCTACTGCTTCAAGTGCCGAAACAAACGAGAGATCTCCAATCCGCGGCAGGTCACACTGAAGAACGGCCGTCCCGCCACTCAGGGCGTCTGCCCTCAGTGTGGGACCAAGGTATTCCGAATCGGGAAGTCCTAGTCCTATCTCAGCCTGCGGGAGCCGCCGGGAACCCCAGCTTGGCCAGCAGTTTCTGAGGGTTGGTCTCCAACAAGGCATGGACCTCATCATCACTGAGACCTGCGCCCTTGGCCACCTTCTGCCTGATGTCCGGAGTAAGCAGGTCGTCGGGCTCGTGAGCGTCTGAGTCCAGCACCGTGGCTGCACCGGCCTCTTTGGCGACCTTTACCACGTGTCCGTTGGCCAGGCTATGGCCCTTGCGGGCCGACACTTCCAGATAGATGCCCCTTTCCGCTGCCAACCGGGCTTCGTCGTAGGTGATTAGCCCTGGATGGGCGAGCACGTCCACAAAGTCCGAGCGTAGCGCGGCTTCATTGGTGCCCGGTTCCACCGGTTCCGCTGGCGTTTCCCCGTGCACGGCCACCAGTTTGGCGCCCATCTCTTTGGCTTTACGCGCCACCAAATCGATGTCGTCCTTTGGCACATGGGTAATCTCTACGCCTGGCAACACCAAAATATCCCAGCGTTTGGTCGCCTGCCCGCAGTCGGTCACCAGGGTCTTCACCACAAATTCGACATTTCCCAGACCGACGTGATCGGTTACCGCCATGGCCCGGTATCCGCGCACCAGCGCCCGGCGTATCAGTTCGATGGGCGAAAGAACGCCGTCGCTAAGAAAGGTGTGGGTGTGGAAATCGTACATCTATCTGCTCCAAGTCCCGCGGGATGATCCACGAGGCTCCCCGGTACGTAGTCCTCAACGGACATGGCTAAGTATAGATTCCGGCCGGTGTATTAACAAGAATTTATCCCCGGCGCCACGGCGTCAGCGAGCCTGAGTCTCGTTGACACCGATTTTGGCTCCACCTACAATTGCGTCGTTTAGCCACGCTTCCGGAGAACTAAACTTGGAGATTTAATTATGGAAAAAGCGCTGGAAACCAACCTCCAAGACGCGGGCCAATTTACCTCCTGTGACCAATGTGGCCGCATTTCCGGAAAGGGTTGGTCCTTCGCTTTCAAGAAACCCGTCTCCAAGGGAGCCGCGGACGAAGGTTTGATTACCAAATGCTCCCGGTGCGCCATCGGGCACCGTCCCATGCTGCGCCGCTCTATGGTCGCAGCGGTGGTGGTTGGTAGCATCCTGACCCTGCTGAACCAGGGCGACTTCCTCTTTGCCGGCGACTGGCAAAGCGCCATGTACTGGAAGGTGCCCCTCACCTACTGCGTGCCCTTCTGCGTCGCCACTTACGGTGCGCTAAGTAACAGCCGCCGCTGAAATTCCCGAAGCAATCAAAAAGGGCTCCGTTATCTGCGGAGCCCTTTTCATTCAGACCGAATCTGATGCTCGGCTAGCCCAGGTTTCTGATTACATAGACGACTTTACCGTGGACCTCCACGTTCTCGGCGGGACTGTAGATGGGCTCCATGGTGCTGTTGGCCGGTTGCAAACGGACCTGGCCGCCCTCCGCATAGAACTTCTTTAGCGTGGTCTCTTCTTCTTCCTTGAGCCAGGCAACGACCATCTCTCCGTTGTTCGCTTCCTTGGCAGGCTTCACGATAACCACGTCCCCATCGTCAATCAGGGCATCAATCATCGACGTGCCGTTCACCTTTAGACCGAACAATTTGCCGTGCCGACGCTGCAACTCAGGCGAGATCTCCACAGTGTCGAACTCTTCGCTGGACGCTGAGCCTTCGGTGCTCCATGCAGGTATGGGGATGCCGGCCGCAATGGCCCCGACAATCTGGACCCGGGGGGCGTTGGAAACCGGTTGACCTTCCTGGTCCAGTATCTCGATGCCACGGGCGACGTCCCGCCGCCGGTTGATATGCCCGGCTTGGCTCAATTTCTCCAGGTTATAGTCCACAACCGAGGTGGAGCTAATCTCACACGCCTTCTGGATGTCCCGCACCGTGGGAGGAATGCCGTTTTCCGAATAGAACGTCTGGACGAATTCCAGTATGCGTTGTCTCCGGGGCGGCATCTTTTTACTGCTTACCATATCGTCCTCAAGCATCCAGTCAGTATTGGGCCTGAATCAGTGCGATTAACATAAAACTTATGTTCTGAAAATAGGCTAACAAAAGCCCTGCCGCCTGTCAACGATTCTGTGTCACGATACCATCGAGTCGATGTGTCCGTTAATAAAGAAAACCCCCCCTTGTTTTCGGAAAGGACGGGCATGATTCAATGGCTGGGGCCTTGGTTCAGGCGGAAGCTGCCTTCAGCTTGTTCAGGCGGGCGGCGATGCGGGACTTACGGCGGTTGACGTTGTTCTTGTGCAAGATGCCCTTCTGAACAGCCCGGTCCATGGTGCTCAACGCATACCGGACGGCAGTTTCAGCCTCGGCCACGTCACCCTCTTCCACCGAGTGCAACGCCTTGGCGATGGCGGACCTAGTCTCGGTGCGGTCTCCTCTAGTGCGTATGGCCCTCTTTACTTGCTGACGGCCTGCCTTCTTTGCGGGCAACTTGCTCCTCCTGTAGTCATCTGCGCCGGCGTCCGGAATTCGGGGGCAGTACAAGACCAAAGACGCGGGCCCGGAATCAAAAAGCCGACGCGCCTATTATAAACCAAGTTTGGCCAGTTTCCAAAGGATAGCCAGCTTGCGGCTGCCCCGGGGGATTAAATGTCCGGATTAAACGTCCAGGTTCTGCACGCTGCGGGCGTGGGCTTGGATGAAGCTCTTGCGCGGCGCGACCAACTCGCCCATCAGCGTGGTGAAGACATCGTCCACCTCGACCGCGTTGTCAATGGTCACTTCCAGCATCTGCCGGGTTTCCGGGTTCATGGTGGTTTCCCACAACTGGTCGGGGTTCATCTCGCCCAGGCCCTTGTAGCGCTGTATCTGAGGGTTGCGGTTCCCGTTCAGATTGGCTAGATACTCGTCCTTCTCTTCCTCGGAGTAGGTGTAGTCCACCTTTCTGCCGGTCTGTATGCGGTACAGAGGCGGTTGGGCGATGTACAGATATCCCTGCTCAATCAGAGGCAGCATCCGGCGGTAGAAGAAGGTTAGGATCAACGTCCGGATATGGGAGCCGTCCACATCGGCGTCGGTCATGATGATAATCTTGTGGTAGCGGATCTTCCCCGGGTCGAATTCCTCGCCCTCTCCAGCGCCCAAGGCCGCAACCATGGCCCGTATCTCCTCGTGGCCCAGGATCTTGTCGGGCTGCTGCAGGACTCGTTCCACATTCAATATCTTGCCTTTCAGGGGCAAAATCGCCTGGAAGTGGCGGTCCCGGCCCATCTTGGCTGAGCCTCCGGCCGATTCACCTTCAACGATGTACAACTCCGATTTGGCGGGGTCGCGTTCGGCGCAGTCCGCCAATTTACCGGGCAGCGACGATCCGTCCAGGGCATTCTTGCGAATGACTAGGTCGCGGGCGCGCTTGGCTGCTTCCCGGGCTTTCTGGGAGGTCAGGCACTTCTCGACTACTCGCTTGCTATCGGTGGGGTTCTCTTCGAGATAGCGGTTCAGGCCCTCGCTGACAACCGAGTCCACGATACCGCGGACCTCGGCGTTGCCCAACTTGGTCTTGGTCTGCCCCTCGAACTGGGGGTCGGTCAGCTTAACGCTGATGACGGCGGCCAGGCCCTCGCGGACATCGTCGCCAATCAAGTTGGGCTGGTCGTCTTTGATGTATCCCTGCTTCCGGGCGAAATCGTTGATCACCCGGGTCAGGGCGGTGCGGAAGCCCGTCATGTGGGTCCCGCCCTCTTCGGTGTTGATGCAGTTGGCGAAGGAGAACACCGTCTCCGAGAAGGTGTCGTTATATTGGACGGCCACTTCAACCGCGGTCTCATCCACCACCTTCTCGAAGTAGAAGGGGCTAGATTGTACAGTCCGGCGGTTACGGTTGACGTTTCGGACCAAGTTGGCGATGCCGCCGTCGAAGAAGTAGGTGCGCTCAATATCGCCCCTGCGGCGATCGAAATGCCAAGGACTGGTGAACGCAATCTCCAAGCCCTTGTTCAGATAGGCGATCTCCTTGAAATGGGCGATCAGCAGGTCGAAATCGTATTGAATATCCGGGAAAATCTCAGGGTCGGGTTTGAACGATACGGTAGTCCCGTGGTCGGACGTCTTTTCGCCCTTCACCAGATTGCCGGTGGGTTTTCCCCGGCTGTATTCCTGGCTGTATCGCCAGCCCTGGCGCCGGACCTCCGCGCGCAACGTTTCAGACAGAGCATTCACCACCGAGCCGCCCACGCCGTGGAGGCCGCCGGTGACTTTATAGGCGCCGCCGCCGAACTTGCCGCCGGCGTGCAGGGTGGTCATCACCGTTTCCAGAGCGCTCACTCCGGTTTTAGAATGTTTGTCGATGGGGATACCGCGGCCATTGTCGACCACGGTGATCCAGCCGTCTTCGGATATAGAGACCTCGACGCAGGTGCAGAAGCCGGCCATGGCTTCATCCACCGCGTTGTCTAGAATCTCGTAGATAAGATGGTGCAGACCGCGTTCGTCGGTGCTGCCGATGTACATCCCGGGGCGGACGCGCACCGCCTCCATGCCCTCGAGGACCTGGATATCTTTCGCTGTGTATTCGCTTGGTTTGGATTGCGTCATGTGTTATTTCACCATAGGTATTCGTTGGGCGGACGGAGAAAAATTTCAAGCAGAAATGGGGCCTTTGGACGGTAGGGTCTGAAGTCGTTCAGACTATGGATATTATAACAGATTTGAGGCTAAATAGCTTCAAAAACAGGGTGTTGAAACCCCAATTTATGTCTTCTCGAGAGGCAAATCGGGCCGTTTCGAGAATCCTGTGCCTGGAGTGATCGATCATTAAGAGTGATTTATGTGTAGTTATCGAGAAATATAGATTGAAATATCCCTATGTAGTATTAATACATGCCGAATTGTAGTCAATCACCAATTGCCAGTGCACTGAAAGGGGCATGGCCCGATAGATTCGGGGCCATGCCCTTGGAAACCCGTCAAAAATGGTTCTGGAGAGGTCGTTATTTGGGGAAAATCCGGCGGAAAATGCCCGGAGAGCCCTCTTCATGGACCATGTGGGGCCGCACTTCAGTGTTCCACACCGGCGTGACCATGGGGCTCCACGCCTTCCATCCTTCTCCATTGACCACGTCCATGGATTCCATCTCATGGACGGTGGTGTATTTGGGCGCGCCCATTACCGCCTCAAAACGGCGGGCCCGTATGTAGCCGGGAATCTTGGTTGCCTCGGGCAACCGCTCGGTGTTATAGGCCCTGTTGAACTTTTCTTCCAGCTCCTCAGGCACAGACATCCGCCCCACCAAGATCACAGGCGCCATGTCGGCCTGAGCGGTTTTCTCTGTTAGGTGGTCCGGGTAAATACGCGTATAGAGGTTCCTGATATAGGCCGTCCCAATCACACTGGGCGACATCCGCTTGGACCATTCGGTCGGTTCCTTGAGCCACTTTTGCCATTCGTCGGAATGCCAGGCGTCGGTCGACTCCAACTCGTAGCAGGCTAGATACCGAGGGCCGCCTTTGACCGCTTCGTAACGGGCGGCATTGAGCACCCCGGGAATGGACAGACGCTCAGGGATGTGCTCCTCGTTGTACCACCGGTTGTACTCTTCGTCATGCTCGGCCGCCACGTCGCTGTAGACCATCAGCAGGCCGCTTCCTTTCTTCGCCGCCATCTCGCCCTCCAGGTTCGTTTTCGATTATTGCGCGACTAAGTCCAGTCCAGGCTAGTCTCCCGGAAAGTAATTCTGGCCCGTGCCGTAGCTACCAACCGCATATCTCATGGCGAGGAACAAGGGCTCTGGAAGGTTGTCCAGTGGGAACCAGCCGCTTTCGTAGAAGGCTTCCGGTTCCATCAAGCGGGGCTCCTGGCCCCCAATGTCACCGATAAACTCAATATCCACGTAATGCTTGTCATAGGCGATGATGTTGCTCACGCACAGGAACCGCAACTTGCCCACGGTCACGCCCAGTTCCTCTTCGGCTTCCCGCCGGGCGCATTCCTCCAAGGTCTCGCCGTTCTCCAAGTGGCCGCCAGCCGAAGCCCAGGTATCCTCACCGTGGGCACCGTGCCGCCGGGCCAGGAATACTGTCCCGTTCCGGACGAAAATCACGCCTACGCCAACCTGGGGTCTCGGTGCCTCTGCCGCCATCGCGCCGAGTATAGCACGCGGGACTTGGACAGGCGCCGGACAGACATTCGCCCACCGGCGTTGCTTGCCCTATAATTGGCCGATATTTCCATTCATTCGGGCGCGTGGTTAGCCGGGCACCTAGGAGGAGCAGCGATGGCAGGATTGGACCGGACAGTGATAACCAGCAGCCAAGCGCCCCAGCCGTTGGGGGCGTATTCGCTGGGCATGAGCGTCAGTCCCGGAAAACTGCTCTACGTCGCCGGACAGGTGGGTGTGGACTCGAGCGGCAATCTGGTGGGCAAGGGCGACGCCGTGGCCCAGACGCGCCAGGTCCTGGAAAACATCGGACACATCCTGGCCGGCGCCGGCGCCGATTTCAGCAACGTGGTCGAGTTCACAACCTACGTGGTGGGCCGTCCATCGGTCCAGGGATTTATCCAAGGCCGAAACGAGGTCTACCCAAACATCTACCCCAATGGCGACTACCCGCCCAACACCCTCTTGGTGGTGGACGGCCTGGTTAACGAGGAATTTTTGGTTGAGATAAAAGCCGTGGCCGCGCTTCCCTAGCATTTCAACTGATTTTGGGGGCCGGTAAATCTGCAATCCGGAGGCGCATTTTGGCCGATCGAGAACGGCTGGTGAAAACCCTGATAGACCTGATCAAGATTGACAGTCCCAGCGGCGAGGAAGACGCCATGGACCTGGAGGTCAGTTCTCGGTTGGAGGCCCTGGGCCTAACGGTGTCCCACGACTCTTACAACAACGTGATTGCCAAATTGGCCGGGCAGGGTCAGCCGGTGATGCTTTCCGCCCATCTGGACACCGTGGAGCCAGGCCGGGGCATCGAGCCCATGGTTGACGGAGGCGTGCTGCGGTCCGACGGCAGCACCATCCTGGGCGGCGACTGTAAGGCGGGGGTGGCCATCGTCTTGGAGGCCCTGACGGCAGTATTGAAATCCCCTGGGGAATCGGCTGGCGGCAACCGGCCAGTCGAAGTGGTTTTCACCCGCCACGAAGAGGGCGGCTTAGTCGGAGCCCATCACCTGGACTTCAGCATGGTGTCGGCCAAAGAGGGTATCGTCTTCGATGGAGAAGGGCCTCCCAACCGAATCACCCTCTCAGCCCCGTCCCAGAACGTGGTCACCGCCCAGATAACCGGCCGCGCCGCCCATGCCGGGTTAGAACCAGAGAAGGGCATCTCCGCCCTGCTGATTGCCGCCGATATCATGGGGCGCCTGCCCCTGGGCCGCATCGACGACGAGACCACGGCCAACATCGGCCGGCTGGAAGGGGGCCTGAAGCGCAACATAATTCCTGAACAGGCCTTTCTCGACGGCGAGTTCCGGAGCCGGAGCAACGAGAAGCTGGCGGAAATGGAACGGAAGTTTCGAGGGGTATTCGATGAGGTTGCCATCAAATACCAGGAGGCGAAGATTGACCTGGACATCGTGAACACCTACCAAGCGTACAACGTCGATGCCGGTAGTCGGGCCGTCGCCGTCATCGGCCGGGCGTTGACAGACATGGGCCTAGAGCCCATCCTTGAGTCCACCGGCGGCGGTTCCGACGCCAACGTATTCATCGAGAAGGGCATCACGGCCATCCCGGTGGGAATTGGGGTACGGGACTTCCACACCACCTGGGAAACAGCGGTAATCTCCGAGGTGCTCCAGGGCGCGCAGATGTGCGAAGGGGTCATCCAAGGAGCTTAGTGGGCAGGGTCTGTCTGGTTGACGGGAAAACCTGACGGCCTGGATAATGGATGCAGGCGGTAATGTGCGGACTAACGATAGAACTCTGTCCCGCGTACTAAAGAGGCGCAACTGACTAAAACATTCAATTCAATGCCCTTCGTCATATTGTTGTTACGATTAGGTTCAAAGAGCGGGTCAGAGGCAGTCACCATATTTTTCGAAAGGACGGCGTAGTAGAGCTGATCAATCTACAACGGGACGGAAGCAAGGCAAAGACCTACAAGTCCGCTAAGTGACAGCCATAATGTTGAGAAACGGGTACGGCAGCGAGGACTGATGCACAAATATGAGATAATTCATTACTGGACCGAAGAAGACTAGGATTTCGTGGCGGAGGTGCCAGAACTACCCGGCTGCATCGCACACGGAAAATCGCAAAAAGAGTCACTTGCCAGTGCCCAAGAAGCAGTACAATTCTGGATTGACACCGCAAAAGAGTTTGGCGATTCTATCCCGGAACCTTAAAGGTCGGCGTCTGATGTTGGCCTAATCTCTACCCCCAATATAACAGGGCCAGAGCCGCCAAAGAGCGCTGGCCTGCCCGGACCTTGAACCAACGTCCTAAAATTCAGCGGCGTATATGCCGGAAGGAATATCTAGATGCCAGAACAACCCAGTGAGAAAGCTATCCAGAGAATGCGGGTCTTCGTTGAAAAATACTGCGCAAAATCCGGGACCACCGTTTCGCCAGTTGAAGGGGTGACCGAGCAGGTTATCCTCGGTCTGGCCCAGAATATAGACGAGATTGGGCGGCCCTTATGTCCCTGCCGTTTCTACCCAGACAAAAAAGAAGAGATAACCCACCGCACTTGGATCTGCGCCTGCGACGACATGCAGATCTATAAATATTGCCATTGCCTGTTGTTCGTAAATAAGGACGGGTACCCCATCACTGAGTATCTCCCTGAGGGCCACGAAGCACTCGTCACGTACGGCCTGATAAAGGACCCGGAACCGGAAAAGGGACGGCCCCTAAGGGACAAATGGGAGGAAAGGGAGCAAGAGCGGATCAACCGTCCCTCCTGACCGGATGAGCCTTTGGCAGGGCCCGTCTTGTTTGTTGTGGTCCAGCGGGCAACTGACAATACGCAGCTTGGAATCGGACGCCGGTCAAAACATTCCGCGATGTCAACCCACCGGGGAGTTCAGATGGACACGATCAACAAGAAGCGGCAGTTGGGGCGACAGGTCTCCATTGTAGGCGCAGGGTTGTCCCAATTCGGGGCATTCCCCGACAAGGGCAGCCGGGACCTTTTTGTGGAGGCCTTCCAGGACATGGTCCAAACCATGGACGGCGGCTTCGACATCCAAGACATCGAGTGTGCCTACGTGGGCAACTACTCCTCTGACCTCTTCGAGCATCAGGGCCACACCGCGCCCATCGTGGCCGACTGGCTGGGCATAACTCCGATTCCCATCACCCGCATCGAGAACGCCTGTGCCAGCAGCGGCAGCGCCCTGAGGGAAGGCGTGATGGCCATCGCCAGCGGCATGTACGACGTAGTCCTGGTGGGCGGCATGGAGAAGATGACCAACCTACCCACAGAAGGCGTCACCGACGTGTTGGCGTCGGCGGCCGACGGACTCTACGAGGTGCCCGCCGGGTTGACTTTCCCCGGCATCTTCGGCGCCATCGCCAAGGCCCACATGGACCGCTACGAGACCAACCTTGACCACCTGTTGAAGGTCGCCATCAAGAACCACGACAACGGCGCTCTCAATCCAATGGCCCAGTTCCAACAGACCGTCACCGACATGATGGAGCGCCGGAAGGCCCGGGCCCAGGAGCGAGGCCAGACGGTGCCCGATTGGCAGACTGACATGGATTTCCTAAATGATGCCCAGGCCAACCCCTGGATCGCCTGGCCCCTGCGTCTATACGACTGCGCACCAATCACCGACGGCGCGTCCTGCGTGCTGCTGGTGTCGGAGGAGATCGCCCACAATTTCACCGACAGACCCATTAGTATTGCGGGCATCGGACAGGCCACCGGCAAACCGCTCCACGACTCCGATGAAATGACATCGTTGTCCGCCGCCAAGGCTGCTTCCCAGCAGGCGTACGACATGGCCGGCATCACCGCCTCGGACATCGACCTTGCGGAGGTCCATGACTGCTTCACTATCGCCGAGATCGTGGCCAGCGAGGACCTGGGATTCTTCGCTCCGGGCGAGGGCCCGCGGGCGGTGGACGAAGGACGGACCGCCCTGGACGGAGACTACCCCATCAATACCTCGGGCGGCTTGAAAGCCAAGGGACACCCGGTGGGCGCGTCGGGCGTCGGACAGGTCGTCGAGATCTACCACCAATTGCGGGGCGAGGCCGGGGAACGCCAGGTGAAAAAGGCCAACCCGACGGTGGGTCTAACCCACAACGTGGGCGGCACCGGAGGCACCTGCGTGGTCAACATACTGCGGCGGGAGTCGTAACGGTGGCCAGTGAATTCAATTCCAGCGCCTTCTACAAAAAGCTTAAGGAGGATGGAAAGCTCGTCGGCGTGAGGTGTAAGGCCTGCGGTCACCTGTCCCCGGAGCCCCGCCCCATGTGCCCGGAGTGCCACGGGTTCGACATGGAATGGCACCAGTTCAGCGGCAAGGCCAAGCTCAGCACCTTCACCTGCATCTCGGTGGTCCCCGTACTCATGGCCGAGAAAGGATACGGACGGGACAAGCCCTACTGCAGCGGAATTGTCACCCTTGAAGAGGGCCCCCGCATCAGCGCCAGGATCACCGGGGTCGATGGCAACAATCCCCAGGACATCAAGACGGGAATGGACGTAGTCTTGGACCTTGATGACCTGGACGCGGAGCACCCATCCCTGGCCTTCAAGCCCGCCTAAGAGGGTCGGTGGCGCCCGACATTGTTCGCAAAAGAGAAACGCCCGGTTGATAAGGCCGGGCGTTTCTCTTGCTTGGTTCACCGCTCGTTGCGGACGTTTTAACCACCGGTCCACCGCGGTAAGGGGCGTCACAGCGTTCCCTTCACTACTCCGCCAGGGCGCATTTTCGCGTCATGCCCGGGACGTTACAGAATCGAGCGGCGGCCTGCGTTTGATTAATCGAAGCCGCGGGTGCCGACCCAACCGTGCTGGGAGACGTCAATCATCTCTCCGTTGGGACCGGTGTACTTGATCTCGACGTTGGCGTGGCGGGGGTTGTCACCCATGCCCACGCCCAAGGCATTGTTGACCTCGTCCATGGGGGCGGAGTTGTTGGCGGCCATCTTCTTCTCCACGTCATCCAGGTCCTCGACCTCAAAGCCGATGTGGTGGATGCCGCTATAGTCTTTGCCGCGCTCTCCGGCCACCGCGTCGTTCTGGAAGTCCAGAATAGCCATGTTGACATTGCCGTCGCTGAGGAAATAGCCATTGGCGTTGGCGCTTTCCAGCTTCGCAATCTCGCGCAGTCCAAACACGTCCTTGTAAAATGCAGCGGTCTTGTCCGCGTCTTGAGTGGCAATGGCGATGTGCTTAATCTTGGGCATTTCGCAACCTCTCCTGCCGGTATTTGCTTGAATTCTCTCAGGCGCCGCGCCTGGATTAACCAAAGATACCACTATTTCCCGGTTGGTGTCACTTTGGCCGCCACAACATCTTGGGACTCGGTCGCAGGCGGCCAGGCCCGTCCCTTGACACCTGCCCATGACCCCCGGTTTCCCCGCGTCCGAGCCTGCGTGATAGAATGGTTCCGGCCCCCGATGTTGGAAGGCTCATGGGCCCAGTTGCTTCGCGGACCTAAGAGTTCCGGATGTCCGGCCGGATGTCAGAACGGACGATTCGGGACACTACGGAGGATGTAACGATGGCGGTCCCATCACGCATGAAATTTGGCGTCTTCATGGCTCCCTTCCACCGGGTGGGCGAAAACCCCACTCTGGCCCTGGAAAGGGACCTGGAGCTTCTGCAATGGCTGGATACCCTGGGCTTCGACGAGGCGTATATCGGCGAGCACCATAGCGCCGGATGGGAGACCATCGCATCGCCCGAGTTGTTTATGGCCACCGCCGCCGAACGCACCCGCCACATCCGGCTGGGCACCGGTGTAACCAGTCTTCCGTACCACCATCCTTTCATGGTGGCCAACCGCATAGTCCTACTCGACCATCTGACCAGGGGCCGGGTGATACTGGGTTGTGGCCCCGGCGCCCTCGCTTCCGATGCACTGATGCTGGGCATCAAACCCGAGCGGCAGCGGGCAATGATGGAAGAGTCGTTGGACGTCATCGTGCGGCTCATGTCCGACTCCGAGCCCTTCTCCTGCAAGACCGACTGGTTTGAGATGAACGAGGCGGTGCTTCAACTGCGCCCCTACCAGGACCCTATTGTCCCCATCGCCGTGGCGTCGGTGGAATCGCCCGCCGGCGTCACCCTGGCTGGCAAACACGGGGCATCAGTCCTGTCGTTGAGCGTGCCCAGGGACACCATCCGTAAGACCTCCCTGGCCGCGCTTTGGTCCATCGCCGAGGAGACCGCGGCCGAGCACGGCAAGACCATGCACCGGGAAGACTGGGGCATAGTCATGGGCATGCACCTGGCGGACACCAAGGAGCAGGCCATGAAAGACATCCGCGAGAGCAGCGCCAGGTTGGTCACCGAGTACTTTGGCCAGACGCTGGGCAACCCGGTGCCCGACGTGCCCCGTGACCAGATTGTGGATTATATGGTGGACCACAACCAGTGGATCGTCGGCACCCCCGACGACTGCATCGCCGGCATCGAGCGGCTCCAGGATCTTACAGGCGGCTTCGGCAAGTTCATGATACGGGTCGAGGATTGGGCCCCCCGAGACCAGATTCACCGCAGCTATGAACTCCTGGCGCGCTATGTGATGCCCCATTTCCAGGGAAGTTTAGAAGGTATTCGCATCTCCCGCGATTGGGCCAGCGAGCGCCGTGAGGACCTCCAGCAGAACCGGTACGCCGGGATCAAGGCCGCCACTGACCGGTTCGACGCCAGCAGGAGCAACGGGAGGTAGCTAATAGCTTTCGGCTATCGGTTTTTAGAGGAAGCGATTAGGGCGTCACGATGAATCGGGGCGCCGTTTTTGCGATGAATCTCTAAGGCTGCACGGTTCGTAGATTCCATGACGGTCTGTTATATTTTTCTTAGGCAAATAATGGATCTCTGAATAACAACAGTTTGGGCCAATTTGGCCGGCTCCGGTCGCGGCCCGACAAGGTAGTCCCCCATGCGCAAAACAAAGATCATGGTCACCATCGGCCCGTCCTCCAATGACCTGGACATCTTGGACCAGCTCATCGCCGAGGGCATCGACTGCGCCCGGCTGAATTTCTCCCACGGGACCCTGGACGAACACGCCGAGGTGATTGCCAACATCCGGCGGCTATCCCAAAAACACGGGCGGCCGGTGGCTATCTTCCAAGACCTGGGCGGCATCAAGCTGCGCCTGGGCCGTCTGGAAGAGCCGGTATTGCTGAACCCGGGCGACGATGTGAGCCTGGTCCCAGAGCGCGAAACCCAAGAACCTGGCGTGTTGCCCTTCCCCCAGCCGGGGGTATTCAAGAACATCTCGCCCGGCCACAACATATTCATCGCCGATGGCACAGTCCGGCTGGTGGTCAAAGCGGCCAGTCCCTCCAGGGTTGAGGCCACCGTCCTCTCTTCAGGTGTCATCTCGTCATACAAAGGAGTGAATCTGCCCGGCGTACCCATCGACGACCCGGTCTTGACCGAGCAGGACAAGATTGCGATCCAATTCGGCGTCGAGCACGGGGTCGATTGGGTCGGTCTGTCATTCGTGCGCACCGCCGACGACATCCTCTACGCCCGGGAGCACCTGAACGCCGCCGGCAGCAAGGCGCTGATCATGGCCAAGCTGGAGCGGGGCGAAGGTGTCGACAACATCGACTCCATCCTGCCCGAGGTCGACGGCATCATGGTGGCCAGGGGAGACTTGGGCGTGGAGATTCCCATGGAACGGGTGCCCATCGTCCAGAAGCAACTGGTTGCAAAGTCCAATGAGGCAGGCAAGGTCTCGGTCATCGCCACCCAGATGCTCTGGTCCATGGTGGTCGCCCCGGTGCCGACCAGGGCTGAGATCTCTGACGTGACCAACGCCGTTCTGGACCGTTGCGACGCCATCATGCTCTCCGATGAGACGGCGGTGGGCCAGCACCCCCTTGAAGCCTTCAAGGTGGCCAACGCCACCGTTATGGAGACCGAAACCATCTACTCCTACTTTAGCGACCTGGGTTCCAGGGACCGCACCCAGGCCATTTCCGCCGCCGCCGCGCGGCTGGTACGTTCCCTCGGCTCCAAACCGGTGGTGGTGACCAGCACCGGGCGGGCAGCATTGGAGCTGGCCAGGTTTCGGCCCAACGCCGACATCCTGGCTTTTTCCCACGATGCGGCCGTGCTTCAGAAGCTGTGCCTGGGCTGGGGAATCCTTCCGGGCGGCGTTATCCCTCCCCAACAGGACATTGCTGAGTTGGTAGCTTCGATTATTAGGGCGGGGTTAGATGGCGGGGTAATCGAAGAGACCGACGTGGTGACCATCGTCCATGGCTTCCTGCCCGGTGTGTCGGGCACCACCAACGCTGTACAGGTGCTGGACATGCGGGAATACCTGACCCATATCAAGGAAGAGCGCACAGCCGCAGCTAAGAAGTAGTCCCTTGCCCTTCGCGTCAAAAAATCGTACCGCCATGGCCTTCTTAGCGGCCTTGATGGCGGCCGTCTTGTTATCTGCCTGTGCCGGGGAACCCGCACCAACCACGGAGCCCACGGCCCAGCCATCGGTCACCCCAACACCCACTCCTATACCATACCAAGATTTCGCCAGCGCGGCCGTGCCGCCCGCCGACGCGGAGCAACTGGCCCAATTCACCAAGCTGCTGTCATTGGTCCCGGAAACCTTTAGCACCGCCGTATACCTGGACATGGAGTTTCTGCGGTCCAATGCGAGTCTGGCCACTTCCATCAACCCTGAGGCGTTGGGACTGGACGTGGCGTTACCCTCGTTGGCCACCGGACTGGTCAACACCATAGCGGTGGCGGCGGACTTCGAAACCCGCAGCCTGGTCACCTCATTCCAAGGCGACTTCACCATCGCCGAAATGCTCCGGCTGGCCAGCAGCTTCGGCTTGCAACTGAGCGAGGGCGGCCCCCAGCCCTATGAGGGCCACAACATTTGGGACATCAATGCCCTGGGAACGGTCTTGGCCATGGCGGCAGCGGATGAAACCACAGGAGTGGCGGCAGCGGGACAGGGCGCGACGGCGTCGGACGCCAGGAACCTGGCGGAAGCCTCGCTGGACGCCTTTGACGGCCGCTCGGCCCGGCTACTAGACGCACCGGGGCTCACTGACCTGATGGGAAATGTGCCCTCGGGGTTCGCCGCGGTGGTGCTGTCCCAATGCGAAAGACTGCCGTTATTCGCCGACGGTCAGGGGCTTCCAGGCTGCACCGGATCCGTGGCAACCGCCGGCGTCCTGCCGGCCGACCTGGTGGTCTTCCACGCCCTCATCGGTTTTGGGGACCAAGACCAAGCCGCGTCCGCATTTCGACGGGCCTCGGAGTACTTGAAGACCCAAAAGCAGTCGCACGGGTTCGAGGACCTGGGCGTGCGTCTGGAAGAGGCGAACCTGAGGGTGAGGGTGATTGTCGACGTTGCCAAGTTCACCGACGTGTTCCGGTTGTTTACGCCGGGCAGCTAGCCCGGCCTAACCGCACTTGGCCCCTACCCGTCGTTTGGCAAAGAATGAGGGAGAGAGGTCTCACCCATCAGGTGTAGATCGATGGCACGGGCGGTCTCCCGGCCCTCCGCGATCGCCCAGACCACCAGCGACTGCCCTCTGGCCGCGTCGCCGGCCGCGAACACCCCAGGAACGCTGGTCATGCGGGTGCCGTCGACGGCGATGTTGCCCCGGGGGTCCAGTCCCACGCCGATCTGGGCCAGCATGCCGTCCTGCTCGGGGTGCAGGAACCCCATGGCCAGCAGCGTCAAATCGGTTTCGAGCTCGAACTGGCTGCCGGGAACCTCTTCCATGGAGGGGCGGCCACCATTGGCCCCCTCCTTCCATTCGACCCGCACCGCGTGCAGCTTCTCAAGTTTGCCGTTGCTGCCCGTAAACGCCTTGGTTAGCACTGCGTAATCGCGGATGCCTCCCTCTTCGTGGGCCGCAGACGACCGCAGAATGATGGGCCACTGGGGCCAAGGGTTGCCGGCGGGCCGCTGCTCCGGGGGCTCGGCCAGGAGTTCCAGTTGGTACACCACTTCGGCGCCCTGACGGTGGGCAGTCCCCAAACAGTCGGCGCCGGTGTCTCCTCCACCCAGGATGACCACCCGTTTGCCCTCAGCGTTGATTCGTTCATCGTCGGGAATCTGCTCGCCGGCCAACACCCGGTTCTGCTGGGAGAGGTACTCCATGGCCAGATGGATTCCCTCCAACTCCCGCCCCGGAACGTCCAACTCCCGCGCCTGAGTGGACCCGCAGGCCAGGCAGACCGCGTCGAACTCAGAGAGCAGCCGATCCACCGGGTAATCAACGCCGACGTTGGTGTTGGTCAGGAAATCGATGCCCTCTTGGGCCATCAGGTCGACGCGGCGCTGGACCACGCTTTTTTCCAGCTTGAACTCGGGGATGCCGATAGCCAGCAGACCGCCGATGTAACCGTCCCGCTCGATGACCGTCACCAGGTGCCCGGCGCGGTTCAGTTGTTGGGCAGCGGCCAGACCGGCAGGACCGGACCCAACTACGGCAACCTTTTTGCCGGTCCTTTTGGCCGGTGGCTCGGGTCTGATCCAGCCGTTCTCATATCCCCGGTCGATAATCTCTTTTTCGATGTGCTCGATGGTAACCGGGTCGGAATTTATGCTCAGGACGCAACTGGCCTCGCAGGGAGCGGGGCAGATGCGGCCGGTGAATTCCGGGAAATTATTGGTGGACAGGAGAATTTCCAGGGCCCCCTTCCAATCGCCCCTGTAGACCTGGTGATTGAAATCGGGGATGACGTTGCCCAGAGGACAGCCCATGTGGCAGAAGGGCACGGCGCAGTCCATACACCGGGAACCTTGTTCCCGCGCCCGGGTTTCGCCCCAGGGCTGGTAGAACTCCCGGTAGTCGTCCCTTCTCTCCGCCGCCGGACGCCGCTCAGGCGGTTGCCGGCCGGATTCCATGAAGCCTGTCGGTTTACCCATGGCCAACCGATTCCAGCTCCCGCTCTGTCCCCTCCTCCGCCCGACGCTTCCGCTCTTCCAACACCCGGCGGTAATCTCTGGGCATGATTTTCTTGAACCGCTTCAAAGCCGCATCCCAATCGGCCAGTAGGTTGGCTGCCGGGGTGCTGCCGGTATACTTCTCGTGGTCTTCTATCAGCCCTTTAAGGACGGCGATGTCTTCGGGGTCCTTCACCGGCTCCAGATCGGCCATGCCGTCATTGAAGCGGATGTGGAAGTCATCGTCTTTGTCGTAAACGAATGCGATTCCGCCGCTCATGCCTGCGGCGAAGTTACGGCCGGTGGGGCCCAACACCACGGCCACGCCGCCGGTCATGTACTCACAGCCGTGGTCTCCCACGCTTTCAACAACTGTTTGCACACCGCTGTTCCGGACGCAGAACCGCTCACCGGCCACACCGCCGATGAACACTTGGCCTCCGGTGGCCCCGTACATGGCCACGTTGCCGATGATGATGTTGTCCTCGGGTACGAACTTGGAGTCGGGATGGGGACAGACCACGATGCGGCCGCCGGACATTCCCTTACCCATGTAGTCGTTGGTGTCTCCCCTCAGGTTGATACTGATGCCCCGGGCCAAGAACGCTCCGAAGCTCTGGCCCGCCGAACCGGTCAAGTTGATGTTGATGGTGTCGTCGGGAAGGCCGTCTTCGCCGTAGGTCTTGGCAATCTTGCCGCTGAGCATGGCACCGAGGGTCCGGTTGGAGTTTTGTATCGGCAGGTCTATCTGCACCGGCTTCTTGTGCTGCAACGCCGGTTGGGCCTGGGCGATGATTTGGTGGTCCAAGGCCTTGTCCAGACCGTGGTCTTGTTCGCGGTCGCAGTAGACCGGCTCACTGGGATCCTGAGACTCCTGGCGGTGAAGCAGACGGGAAAAGTCCATCCCCCTGGCCTTCCAGTGGTCCACCGCTTCCCGGGCATCCAGGGCATCCGTTCGGCCAACCATCTCGGCGACGGTCCGGAACCCCAGACCGGCCATGATCTCCCGCATCTCCTCGGCGACGAAGGTGAAGTAGTTGACTAAATGCTCTGGCTTGCCAGCGAACTGTTTGCGTAGTTCCGGGTCTTGGGTGGCGATGCCCACCGAGCAGGTGTTCATGTGACATTTGCGCAACATGATGCAACCGCTGACCACCAAAGCGGAGGTCGCGAAGCCGAACTCTTCAGCGCCCAGCATAGCGGCGATCGCGGCGTCCCGGCCGGTCTTGAGCTGCCCGTCGGTCTGGACCACGATTCGGCTCCGCAGGCCGTTGGCCACCAGCACCTGCTGGGTCTCGGCAATGCCCAGTTCCCAGGGCAGGCCCGCGTATTTGATGGACGACTCGGGCGAAGCGCCGGTGCCTCCATCGTGGCCGCTAATCAGCACCACGTCTCCGTGGCCCTTGGCCACACCGGCGGCGACGGTGCCGACGCCGACCTCCGCAACCAGCTTCACGTGGATCCTGGCGTCGGGGTTTATATTCTTGAGATCGTGAATCAATTGGGCCAGGTCTTCGATGGAATAGATATCGTGGTGGGGCGGAGGCGAGATCAACTCAACGCCGGGGGTGGTCTTCCGAACCCAGCCGATATACTCGTCAATCTTGTGCCCCGGAAGCTGTCCCCCCTCTCCGGGTTTGGATCCCTGGGCCATCTTGATTTGCAGATCGGTTGCGTTGATCAGATAGTTGGCGGTGACGCCGAACCGGCCCGAAGCCACCTGCTTGACGGCGCTGCTGCGGGAGTCGCCGTTCTCGTCCAGCCAGTAGCGATGGTAGTCCTCTCCACCCTCGCCGGTGTTGCTGCGGGCACCGAGACGGTTCATGGCGATGGCCATGGTCTCGTGGGCTTCCCGGCTGATGGAACCCAAGGACGCAGCGCCGGTGGCAAACCGTTTCACAATCTCCGAAGTGGGCTCAACCTCCTCGATGGGCACTGGAGTCCGGTCCTGTTTGAAATCCAGCAGGCCACGTAGTGTGGCTAATTTTCGGGTCTGGTCGTTGGTAGTCCGGCTGAAATCTTGATAAATCTTCCAGTTGTTGGTCTGGGCCGCATGCTGCAATTTGGCGATGGCGTCGGGGTTCCACTGATGATGCTCCTCGCCCCGCCGCCACTGGTAGGCGCCGCCCATGGGCAGGTCCTGCTCCGCAGTGATGTGGGGTGCCCCGAAGGCCCGGTCATGGCGCTCCGAAGCCTCGTGTTCCACGCCTTCCAGGCCGATACCACCTACCCTGGACGGGGTCCAGGTGAAGTACTCGTCAATCAGTTCTTGGTTCAGGCCAACGGCCTCGAAAATCTGCGCGCCCTTGTAGCTCTGCACCGTGGAGATGCCCATCTTGGACATCACTTTTAGCACGCCCTTCTCGTTGGCCTTGATGAAATTCTTCTGTGCGTAATCCGGTTTGGTCCCGTTTATCTGCCCGGTCTCGGCCAGGTGCCGCACCGTGGCCAAAGCCAGATACGGGTTGATAACGCTGGCGCCGTAACCGATGAGCAGACAGAAATGGTGGACCTCCCTGGCTTCGCCAGTTTCCAAGACCAAGGCGGCCTTGGTCCGGGTGCCCTCCCGGATCAGGTGATGGTGTACCGCTGATACGGCCAGCAAACCGGGGATTGGGGCCCAGCGACTGTCCACGCCGCGGTCGGACAATATGATTATCGAGCAACCGTCCTCTATGGCCTGGGATGCCTGTTGCCTCAGTCCGTCCAAGGACTTCTTGAGAGCGCCGCTCCCGGCCTCGCGGTCGTATAACGCCGACAGGGTGGCGGAGCGCAACCCCTCCTCGTCCAGGTTCTTTATCTTGGTCAGTTCCCGGTCGCCAATGATAGGCGAGGCCAGCTTTATCTGGCGGCAGTGCACCGGGGTCTCATCGAACAGGTTCTGCTCCCGCCCGATGAAGGCCCCCAAAGAGGTGACCAGTTCCTCGCGGATGGCATCCAGGGGCGGGTTGGTCACTTGGGCGAACAGTTGCTTGAAGTAGTTGTAGAGCAACTGGTTTTGATCGGAGAGCACGGCAAGTGGCGCATCGTTACCCATGGAGCCGATGGCTTCGCTGCCATTCGCTGCCATGGGCGTGGTGAGCAAGCGAATCTCTTCGATGTTGTAACCGAACGCCTGCTGCAACCGGACCAGTTCGGCCGGGTCCATGGGAGAAGCTTCCGCCGGCTCCGGCAGTTCTCCCAGCGTAAGTTTGTTTTCTTTGAGCCACCGGCCATAGGGTTGCCGGTTGGCCAGCTTATGCTTCAGTTCTTCGTCCCCAATGATGCGGCCCTCTTCCAAGCTGACCAAAAACATGCGGCCCGGCTGTAGCCGGCCCTTGAACTTTACCTCGGCGGGAGGCACGTCCAAGACGCCGGTCTCCGAACCCATCACCAGTTTGTCGTCGTTGGTTACCAGGTACCGGAAGGGGCGCAGGCCATTGCGGTCCAGTAGGGCACAGATGCTGCTGCCGTTGGAGGCCACAATCATGGCCGGGCCGTCCCAAGGCTCCATCAGAGAGGAGTGGTACTCGTAGAAGTCCTTCTTCTCCTGGGACATGGTCTCGTGTTGGTCCCATGCCTCGGGTATGAGCATCAGCATGGCATGGTCCAAGTCCCGGCCCGTCATCTGGAGCAGTTCCAGGGCGTTGTCCAGGCTGGCGGTGTCGCTGTCCCCAGCGTTCATCACCGGGGCAATCTTGACCATGTCGTCCCCGAACAGGGGAGACCGGAACTGGGCCTCCCGGGCATGCATCCAGTTGAGGTTGCCCCGGAGGGTGTTAATCTCGCCGTTGTGGGCCAGATAGCGGTAGGGGTGGGCCAGCCGCCAGGCGCCCAAGGTGTTTGTGCTGAACCGGGAATGGACCAGTGCGAAGGCGCTGACCAGGTCCTGGTCGCTCAAGTCCAGATAGAACCCGGATATCTGGTGGGCCATGAGCAGGCCCTTATAGACAATGGTGCTGCAGGACATGCTGCAAACGTAGAAGCAGTCGGCTTCCTCTTCGGTCAGTCCCGACTCCTCCGTAGATTGCCCAACGACCCAATGCTCGATGACCTTGCGGACTACGTAGAGCTTACGCTCCAGTTGTGCGGCGTCTTCGATGGCCGGCCCCTGGCCGATGAACACCTGACAGATGTGGGGGCAGACTGCCCGTGCGTCCTCACCAATCTTGGAACGGTCAAGGGGAACATCGCGCCAGCCAAGTACCTCCAGACCTTCAGCCTCGATGATCTTGGAAATCATGTCACGACACTTGGCCTGGGCCTCAGGAGGCAGGAACACCATGCCAACGCCGTACTCGCCGGCGGCGGGCAGGTTGATGCCCAATGTGGCGGCCTCACGCTGGAACAGCTTGTCGGGGGTCTGGACCAGCATGCCGGCCCCGTCCCCGGTCTCCGGGTCCCGCCCAGCAGCGCCCCGGTGGCCGAGGTTAATCAGCACCTCAATGCCTTCGTCAATAATCTGGTGTGTCTTCTGGCCCTTTATATTGGCAACTACACCCACCCCGCAGGCATCGTGTTCTTGCTCGGGTAAGTAAAGTCCCTTCTTGGCCAGTTCTCTTAACGGGTCCATTAACCGATAACCTATATACCGAACTCGGCGCGGGCGCCACTGGAAATATCAAACCGCCGCTTAGGCGCGGCGTAAGCACAACCCTCCCTGAAAAACAGGGCCGCGAAATGATTTTGTTAAATATATCACAATATTAGTTGGACACAAGGCCTTAAGAGAGAATCCAAAGATTCAGAGGTGGCGACGCGGACGGACCATCGGGCACTGCCGCCCGGCATAGATACCGCTTAATAATTATAGACGCCCGAAAAGGCCTTGAAAAGAGTGGATTAGTCCATGTTCCGCTGCTCGTTGAGCAATTGATTAAAACAATCGGTGAGAATTGGCAATCAACTTTGCTAATTTAGTAATTCAACCCGATGATTCGGGACGCTTCTGTCGGTTCTGGGCCCGGACCCGGCCATGGCCTAGATCAGCAGGCGATGCGCTCCGGGCCCATCAGTCCGGCGAAGGCCTCGAAGAACAGCTCGATCTTCCCGGCGGCAACGCCCTGGAAGGTGTCCAGGCGGCCCCACGCAGCGAGCGCAATCTGGCCGTCTGGTATCTTGTCATAGGACCGGGCGACACCCCAATCCCCGAACCGGGCCACGCCGTCCAGGACCTGTCGTAGCTCCGTGGCCTGGGCTGGGTTGGTAAAGTTGTAACTGACCACGATGTTGCCGTGTTCCAGATTGTGGGTGATTACCTCGTCCGGCAGACCGTCTGGATACCACCCGCAGTCTGCCCACCGGCTCCAGTGCATCCCAGATGTCGGTGGGGTGGTGCTGTAATCCACATTCTGGCCCTCCGGGACGTGATCGGCGCTGGGCATGATGGCAATCTCGTCCCCGATAGCCGATTCGAGGAGTCTGATTGCGGGTGTCCCTGGAGGCCGGCCCGCGGATTGGGTGGTGCTGGTTATGGTGGTCAGGTCACTGAACGCGTCGGTCAGCTCCGACTTGGGGATTCCGGCTTTGATGGTCAGCCGGCGTCCGTCCCGGTCCACTTCCAGTCCGTCAAGCAGTTCGGCGGTGGCCGGGTCGTCCGAGAAACTGGATGCCAAGGTCACAATCCCACTGATGAATTCCTCCAGCGACTCCGCAGCCTCTTGGTCCGTGAAATCCAGGGCCATCGTGATTTCCACGGAGTCGTTTGACAGTTCGCCGCCCACCCCCAGTATATCCAGGGAAGAGATGAAGTCCATTGAGACCGGCAGGTCTCCGAATTGGGAAAGGGGACCTATGTCCCCACCGTTTAAGGCATCTTGGGGCACCTTAACGGCAAACGCGAATACACCGCCGCTTAGGTCGTTTAAGAGGTCGATTGTGGGTCCTGAAGCCGATTCTGCTTCACCAACCCAAACGTCGATGATGTCATCGAGGGCCCCCCCGGTTCCGACGGCGAACGTTCCCGGGTCCAGCACACTAAATATAACTCCGTCGATTTCTCCTTCTGGCGAATACACATTGACACCTTGGTAGACTTCCTTCACCAATTGGTAGTCAGAAGCGGCCTCGAGCTCCGCGATCAGGGCGGCCTCATCAAAGCTTCCGTGTATTACCACGCCTAGGTAACCGCCGAATTCGATGGCATCACCCTCACCAAACAAGTCCAAGCGCCCAATATCACGGTCCGATATAAAGGCGGCGGCTTGTCCAAGCGTGAAAAATTCCCACGTTCCGCTCGACCCACCCGGAAACGCGGAAGCGAACGCTTGGAAGACCGGCACCAAATCAACGCCGCTGGAATCTACTAACTCGCCAAACTCAATACTCGCGACCGCTGTGGCCCGCTGAGGGAACAATCTACTAGAACTGCTGCTGTTTCCAGCACACGCAGTGGCCACAGCCACCAACAAGATGCCGGTGACCAAAACCGTTGCCTTGGCGATGCGGGAAATGCCCATCTCTTCCTCTCAGTCATTGGCCCAAAGAATTTGGAAATCTCGGATTGCGCCGGTCAACCGGACAATCAGTCACCAGCTATCACAGTGGCAATCAACGACCGTTAATTCCAGGCTAGCGGCCTTTGGAAATAAACACAATCCGAGATCAACACGATGCGCCTGTTGATTCTGTGGGATTTGAGACCGGCAGCCCGACTTTGCCAGGCTCGTAATCCGGGCTTGTTGACCCGGTTCCACGCCTGGCCTATACTCGATTTACGGCCCTGTGCCCTGCGTGGTTCAATCAATATCTTGGAGGCCCAACTACTGGAACCGTCGGAAGTCGCGCAGCTAATCGTTGAGGTTTCCTCGGAGAAACTTGCCGCCGACATCGTAATGCTGGACCTGCGCGGTCTAGCCCCTTTCACCGACTACTTCGTCATCATGTCGGCGGACTCTTCCCGGCTGATCCAGGCCCTGGAAGAAGACCTGAAGGCGGCGCTGAAAGAGGCCGATGTGTCCCTCCACCGGCGCGAGGGGACGGCGGCATCCGGCTGGGTCCTCATGGATTTCAGCGACGTTATAGTGCACCTATTCGCTCCCGACGAGCGGGAGTTCTTTGGACTGGAGCGGCTCTGGGCCCGCGCGCCCCAAGTGGTCAGGGTGCTCTAAAACCCCAACTCACATCGCGTTTGCACTCCGTAGGGGCACGGCAATGGGGTGCCCCCACGTTTTCGTTCTAACCAGGTTGTCTCAGGTACGTTTACTCCTTGATCCAGGGATCGTTGCTGCGGGAGTAGTCCAGGAGCTCGCCGGCGCTGAAGAACAAGGCCAGTTCCCGCTGCGCCGACTCCGGGCTGTCGGACCCGTGCACCAGGTTTCTGCCGATGTCCAGTCCCAGGTCTCCGCGTATCGTCCCCGGCGGAGAAGCCGCCGGGTTGGTCTGTCCCATAGCGTTTCTGACCGCCTCCACCGCATTGTCCGCCTCCCAGGCCATGGCCACCACTGGGCCGGACGTGATGAACTCCACCAATCCGGGGAAGAAGGGCCGGTCAACGTGCTCGCCGTAGTGTTGTCGCGCCAGGGGGTCGTCCACCTGCATCAGCTTCATCCCGACCAGTTTCAGGCCGCGCCGCTCCAGACGGCTGATTACCTCTCCGATGAGGCCCCGCTGCACCCCGTCGGGCTTTACCAGCACCAAAGTGCGCTCCATCTATTCCTCCGAAGTCCTTTTATTACTACTAACAGGGCCGGTGTCAGGTCCGGGTGCTCGCCGAGTCTTCTAATTTGAAATGGACGCCCCGGGATTCCATGTCCCACATGAAGGGAGCCGGGTCCAAACCCTCGGGCGGGATTACACCGGGACCCGGCAACTCCCGAGAGACTAGGAGCCCGGCGCCGACCACCAGACAAGAGGCGGTGGCCAGGGCGATGTCTCCTGGCGGAAATGAATAGGTCATGGTCAGTTCGGCCGGCTTGCCGCCCCTGACACCTTTGACTCGCACCTGCCTGGGCAACCTCCCCGGACCTGTGCTCACAACTTCGGGTCGCGGCCCCGCCAGAACTGCCGCCGTAAGAGCAGCGGGAGACACGGATTCTCCGTCAACAGTGACCGGGTGTTCCGAGGCGAATCCTGCGTCAATCAGGCTTTTGAGTGTCTCAGTTGTGGCCGGGTCGGAAAACCCCCGCCACAACGACGCGTGACGCAGACCGCCAAGAGACCGGGGGATGGTCACCATTTCCAGTCCTACGGTGAAACAGCGAATGTTACCCCACGGGGCCGGGAATGCAACGTCTTCGAATTTGGACATGCCGGGCGCCTCGGTCCACCTTCCGCCGTCGTAGAACAGGGCCGGTTGCCCGAACAGGGCCAGCCGGTGCCGCCAGACGGCCTCGCTGCGGTAGGTGGCGTCGTTCACCAAGAAGAAGCGTACTTCCTCCACAACGTCCATCCGGTCGGCCATATGACGGGCAACTACGTTGGTCTGCCCAGGACTAGCTCCCAGTCCTGGCAGGACACCTACTCCTCGGTGCCTGGCCAAGGAATCCAGATATTCGGATTCGAAAATGCCATGCAGGGCATCCACATCGTCGTTAACGTCGGCGTAGGGGATGCCGGCTTCCACCACCGTACGCATCAGAGACAGAGTATCGCGGCCGAAGGGTCCGGTGGCGTTCAGCACGACCGAGATACCGGGCAGGGCGGCGGTGACTTGGTCTTCCTGTTGGCAGTCCAGTTGGACCGCCGTCACCTGGCCGTCTAGGACCTCGGCCAGCCGGGCCGCCCGTTGGAAATCTCGGTCGGCTACGACCGTGCGCTGAAATCTGATGTCATCTATAAGGAGCCGCGCCGTGGCGGTGCCGACGGTCCCACAGCCAATCAATAAAGCGGTGTTCTTCGGCATGTTTACCGGCCTGGCCTTTGGGGGACCCGGTCCCGCTGTTTGGGGGCGCCGATGCTTGGCATCCTCAGGTACTCGGGCTGAAGGGTCGTGATGTCGCTTGTTTCGCCGGCCGCCAATTTCTCCCGTCCGACTGCGGCCAGGGCCCACACCCTTGCGGCGGGGACCGGGGCGAAGATCTGGGCTTTGGCTCCCAATACTCCGGCGATTTGGTCTTCCCAGATGGTCACGCCCTCGCCGCAAAATATTGCCGGGCCGGCTACCTCCGCCAGCAGTTCGTCGGCGGTGCACACGCGGTCCTCTCTGAGGCGAATCCCATCCGGGCCGTAGAGGGCCGTGGCGCACTCCTGGCGGCCCGCTTCCAGCAGCGCACAGACCGGGACCCCGGCCTTCAGATAGGGGTAGGCCTCAAGGTCCAGCGTGCCCACGCCCACGATGGGCTTCCTCGCCACCAAAGCCAGGCCCTTGGCGGCACTGATGCCCACTCGCAGCGCGCTGAAACCGCCCGGCCCCAGGGCCACCGCCACCCCGTCCAGTTCCTGGGCGGTCAGACCGCGGCTCTCCATCAGGTCGGCAACCGCGGGCATGAGTTCGGCGGTGTGGTTGATGGTGGAGTGCCAGGTGCGCGAGACGACGACGTGGTCTTCGTCGGCGAGGGCCACACTGGCATAGCGGGTGGAAGTGTCCAGTGCCAGAAGCATCGGTCTCTTATTGCAGCAGGTCAGTCTTATTTGTCAAGTCAATATTATTTATTAGTGGAGGTAGGGTCATCAGAAGCCAGCTGGGGCCAGCAGGCCCAGCAGTTCTTGAAATCGTGAATCTTCCGCCGCAACCCCAGGCTCCACGGTGATATTCCGCCGGTGTGGGTCCTCGCCGTAGTCAAGGTCGATCCAAAGACAATCTTCGGGGAATATCTCCGGCGCGCGGTCCGCCCATTCGATGACACAGACGCCCTCGTCAAATAGTTGCTCGTCCAGCCCCAAGTCCCAAGCCTCGGCTGGGCTCCCCATACGGTAGAGGTCTACATGGTGGAGAGTCAATCGTCCTTGATGGCGGGTCATGATTACGAAGGTCGGACTGCGCACGTAACCCTCGACTCCCAGGCCTAAGGCAATCCCTTGCGCGAGACAGGTCTTCCCCGCTCCCAGAGGCCCGGTCAGCAGGAAGACGTCTCCGGCCGAGGCGTGCACTCCAATAATCTGGCCCACGTCCTGGGTAAATCGGGGACCGGAGGATTGGATTTGCAGGACCGAAGCCATGGCCTACTTTTGAGCCGGACCGAAATGGTCCCAACCCCGGTTGTGGGCCGAGAGCTCTTGACCATTGGCATCGACCACCGTGACCCGGCCGGGTTCGCCTTCCAGTATCTCGCCCACCACGGCGCCGCCGCCGGGAAGCTCGGACACTAGATGATTTATCTTTGCCGGCTGGCCGGCGAATAGCAGCACGTAGTCCTCGCCCCCGCCCAAGGCCAGGTCCATGCAATCCTTGGGGAACCGGCTGCTCAAAAACGGGTGCATCGGCAACCGGTCGGCGAATATCGTTCCCGAAACCCCGCTGGCCTGGCACAACTTGGCAAGGTCGACGGCCAGGCCGTCGCTTACGTCCATCGCCGTGGTAATCTCCGACTCAATCAGGGTTTGTGCTACGGCCACGGCGGGACGGGGACGGCGGTGGCATTCCCGCAGGTAGTCGGCCGTTTCGCCCTTCTCGGATGGTTTTTGAAGCATCAACTTCAGGCCGCCGCCCGAGCCTCCCAGGTAGCCGGTCACCGCCACCAGATCTCCGGGCAGGGCGCCGGTGCGCAGCAAGGGCTGCCCGCGCATCACCCCGGTCAGCGAAACGGTGATGAACACCACCGGGGAGCGGACCATGTCGCCGCCGACAATGGCCAGGCCGTACTCGTTGCTGACCTCCAGCATCCCCTGGTAGAGGCTCTCTAGGTCGCCGACTTCCGTATTTGGGGGCAGGCCCAAGGTAATCAGGGCGTAGGTCGGCGATCCTCCCATGGAGGCCACATCGCTGATGTTGGCAGCCACCGACTTCCAGCCCAGGTCCTGCCAAGGGATGGTCTTACGGGTGAAATGCACCCCTTCCACCATGGTGTCGGTGGTGAAGAGCTCATTAAACCGGGGGCTGTCGGCTTGGCCGGCTGATTGCCCGGATGATTGATCTAAGCTCCAAGCGGCGGTGTCGTCGCCGTTGTCCACCGTCAGTTCGAAGGAGAAGGAAGGGCCGTTACCGGGACCGGTGCGCTGGTCAACCACCATGCGGGTGAGGAGATTGATGACGCCGGATTCGCCCAAATCTTTAATCTGCATATAATACCCGTACATTCTTCCTAATAATCTTACGGGATGACCATTCGATTATAGCCCCGTTGGGGATAAGCCGGGGTGTGTGCCTGATACAAGTAAATCACACTTGACACCTTCCAGGCACGGGACTATACTATCTTAGCCTTCCTGTCGGAAGGTCAGATGTACCTTAACAACTGAATAGTGGAAGGAAGCTAGGTAAAGTTCGATTTAGAGAGTTTGATCCTGGCTCAGGGTGAACGCTGGCGGCGCGCTTAATGCATGCAAGTCGAACGTGCCTTCGGGCAAGTGGCAGACGGCTGAGTAACGCGTGAGTAACACACCCTTCGGTGGGGTATAGCCTCGGGAAACTGAGGGTAATCCCGCATACGATCCCGACACCCTGGTATCGGGATGAAAGCCTTCGGGCGCCGGAGGAGCGGCTCGCGTCCTATCAGGTAGTTGGTGAGGTAACGGCTCACCAAGCCGATGACGGGTAGCTGGTCTTAGAGGACGATCAGCCAGAGGGGGACTGAGACACGGCCCCCACTCCTACGGGAGGCAGCAGCAGGGAATTTTGGGCAATGGACGAAAGTCTGACCCAGCGACGTCGCGTGGGGGATGAAGGCTCTAGGGCTGTAAACCCCTTTTCCGAGGGAAGAGGAAGGACGGTACCTCGGGAATAAGCTCCGGCTAACTACGTGCCAGCAGCCGCGGTAATACGTAGGGAGCGAGCGTTACCCGGAATTACTGGGCGTAAAGAGCACGTAGGCGGCTGGGTAAGTCTTCTGTGAAAGCTCCCGGCTCAACTGGGAGAGGTCAGGGGATACTATTCGGCTTGAGGGCAGTAGAGGTAAGCGGAATTCCCGGTGTAGCGGTGAAATGCGTAGATATCGGGAGGAACACCAGCGGCGAAAGCGGCTTACTGGGCTGTGCCTGACGCTGAGGTGCGAGAGCGTGGGGAGCAAACTGGATTAGATACCCAGGTAGTCCACGCCCTAAACGATGAATACTAGATACAGGGGGTATCGACCCCCTCTGTGTCGCAGCTAACGCGATAAGTATTCCGCCTGGGGAGTACGGCCGCAAGGCTAAAACTCAAAGGAATTGACGGGGGCCCGCACAAGCGGTGGAGCGTGTGGTTTAATTCGATGCTAAGCGAAGAACCTTACCAGGGCTTGACATGATTGTAGTAGGAACCCGAAAGGGTGACGATCCCGGGGTAACTCGGGAAGCTTTCACAGGTGCTGCATGGCTGTCGTCAGCTCGTGCCGTGAGGTGTTGGGTTAAGTCCCGCAACGAGCGCAACCCTTGTCGTTAGTTACATTCTCTAACGAGACAGCCTCCCACAAGGAGGAGGAAGGTGGGGATGACGTCAAGTCATCATGGCCCTTATGTCCTGGGCTACACACACGCTACAATGGCCGGTACAATGGGTTGCAAAAGCGCGAGCTGGAGCCAATCCCACCAAAGCCGGCCCCAGTTGGGATTGCAGGCTGCAACTCGCCTGCATGAACGCGGAATCGCTAGTAACCGCAGGTCAGCACACTGCGGTGAATACGTTCCCGGGCCTTGTACACACCGCCCGTCACGTCATGGAAGCCGAGAACGATTGAAGTCGCTGAGCTAACCCGCAAGGGAGGCAGGCGCCGAGGTCGGGTTTGGTGACTGGGACGAAGTCGTAACAAGGTAGCTGTACCGGAAGGTGCGGCTGGATCACCTCCTTTTAAGGAGCATCGGCCAGGTCTGTTAATTCCTGATTCGTTGGGATGCGGAGGCCGGGCCCACTCCTAGGTCGTTCGGTGAGTGTTCCGTTATCCCGAAAGCCGACAGGTAGAGCGCAATTGTGCTCCCCGGCTCACGGAGCGGTTCCCTGAGAAAGCTCATCGACCCCGGACTAGATCCGGGGACCTATAACTAAGCAAACAAACAAATGAACAGAATCTTTCTTACTTCCACTACTCAGTAGTTAACGGAAAAACCCCGATTTAAATCGGGGTTTTTTTCTGTCAGCGTTCAGCTGTCAGCTTTTTGGGTTGGGAGGAGGGCGGAAATCCCACTTAATCCCCCTTTGCAAAGAGGGAGACATGGCCCTCTCTTTAAGAGGAGAGACGTGGCCGCCATTTCTTGAAGGGGAAGACAGAGCCCCCTTTCGTAAAGGGGGCTAGGGGGATTTACCCCTGCAATTCCCCAATCACCTTGCGGATCTCGGCTTCGTCCGCAGCACCCGGCCCTCCGGCGTTGAAGACTACCTCGTCCACCAGGCCGTCGAAGCGATGTTTCATCAGACCGGGTATCTCACCGTAGCCGCCGATTACGGCGAAGGTGTTCAGTATCTCGTCGGTGATGAGCTCAGCCATCTTGTCCCATTGCTGTTTCAGGGACATCTCGTGTAGGGAGAGACCCAAGTCTTCAATGCCGTGGACCTCCAACACCTTGGAATAGCTCCGGGTGGAGCAATAAAAGGCAATCTGTTTTCTGACGGACTCCTTCTGGGAGTCGATGGCCGCCTGGTTGGGCCCGGTGACCACGAAGGCCGAGTTGCTAAGGTTGACCGACTTGCGGCCTCGGCCCGCCTTGGCGGCGCCCTCGGCGACGTTGGGCTTGATGACCTCTTGCAGGTACTTGGCACTGGTCAGCGGGTGCAACGACAGGCCGTCGCAGACCTCGCCGGCCACCCGGCAGTTGTAGGGATTCACGGCGCTGATGAACACTGGCGGCCGGGCCTGCTCGGACTTGCCGGGACTGAAGAAGGGGGTCATCAGGGAGAAGTTGTAGTGGTCTCCGTGGAAGGCCAGGTTTTCTCCCGTCTGCCAGGTATTCCAGATAGCATGGAGCGACTGGACGTATTCGCGGAGCCGCGGACCGGGCGCGCTCCATTCAGTGGAGAAGCGCCGCTGGATATGCCCTTTGACCTGGGTGCCCAGACCCAGCCGGAAACGGCCGCCGGAAAAGTCCTGCAGGTCCCGGGCGGCGTAGGCCATCACCATGGGCGAACGGGGGAAGGCGATGGCCACTCAGGTCTCAAGGGTCACCCGTGATGTTGTTGAGGCCCCCATCATCAGAGGAAGCATCGGATCGTGT
The DNA here is from genome assembly GCA_965237595.1 of Dehalococcoidia bacterium. Classification (GTDB taxonomy): domain Bacteria; phylum Chloroflexota; class Dehalococcoidia; order Lucifugimonadales; family UBA3495; genus UBA9611. The sequence continues at coordinate 723,460 of CBDEFY010000006.1, forward strand.
GCCGCGTCCTCGGTGCACAGACCGTCGTAGCCCATGGACTCGGCCCACTTGGCCTCCTCGGCGATGCCCCTCAGGTTGCCGGTGTTGAAGTGGTATAGCACCCTGAAGCCCATGAAGACCTCCGTGAATCGAATCGTTGCGAGATGGGTTACCTGGCCGTGAACCCGCCGTCCACCAACAGCTCGGTGCCGGTGATGTAAGATGCTTCGTCTGAGGCCAGGAACAGCACCGCGTTGGCGACTTCGATGGGACGGCCTTCCCGTCCCATCGGTATCGCCGCCAGTCTGGCTTCCTGGCTTCCGCCATCGCCCCTTTGGCCCGAGGTCAGCATGGCGGGCATGCTCCCCGGATGGACCGAATTGACTCGGATTCCGCTCTTGGCATGCTGCACCGCCGCCGCCTTGGTCACCAGCCGGACCGCTCCCTTGGAGGCGTTGTAACCGGGGTGCACGTAGGTCTGGCCGACGAAACCGGAGATGGACGAGATGTTCACGATGGCCCCACCACCGGCCTTTTCCATCTCTGGGATGGCATGTTTCATGCCCAAGAAGACGCCCTTGGCGTTGATGTCCATCAGCTTGTCCCAGGCCTCGGTGCTGCCAAAGTCCTTTTCGGTGCTGCTGCTGATGCCGGCGTTATTGACCAGGACGTCCAACTTTCCGAACCGGGCCACCACCTGGCCGACCGCCTTCTCCCACTGGTCCTCTTGGCTAACGTCCAGCGATACAAACATCGCCTGGCCTCCGGCCTCGGCAATCTCAGCTTCCACCTTTCGGCCGTCGTCCTCGCGGACGTCGGCAATGGCGACCTTGGCGCCTTCCCTGGCGAAGAGGCGTGCCTCTTCTGCTCCCATGCCGTGGGCCCCGCCGGTGATTATCGCCACCTTTCCTTCCAGTCGCATCGTCGCGCTCCTAAGTCCGAAATTTTGGGATCCGCGTTACCAACCGTTCGTGGTGAGCTCCGTCGAACCATGAACGAGCTGAAGCCGAGGCCCTTCGACGGGGCTCAGCAACTGTCTTGGATGTCAAGGCGTTTGAAGGTTTGGCTGCCACTCTCTGCCATGTTTCACCATGGAATTTAGAATGACCAAGAGCTTGCGCATACAGGCCGTCAAGGCCACTTTCTTGGGTTTGCCCATGGAGCATAGCCGTTGATAAAACTCTTTGATCACCGGATTGTACCGGGTCGCCACCAAGGCCGCCATGTAAAGGGCCGCCCTCACGTGACGGCGTCCTCCCCAAACAGTGCGCTTGCCTCGGAGCGTTCCACTGTCCCTATTGAACGGTGCTACGCCCACCAGCGCGGCGACTTGACCCCGGTTCATCGTGCCCAATTCTGGCAGATTGGCCAAAACGGTTGCCGTGAATACCGGGCCAACGCCAGGAGCGCTCCTTATGACCCTTTCTTTGGTCCGCCACATGGGACTGGAGCGGATGAAGCTGTCCAGGTCTTGGTCCAGGTCCTCCAAGCTTTTTTCCAGCCAGCGGATATGTTCTTCCACCTGAGGACGGATCCGAGCAATCACGGTCCTCCGGCGGTTCTTCTCCGCGGTAATCATCTCCACCAACTGCCGCCGGCGGCCAACCATGGCCTGCAGGTCTTGGGCGTCTGGGTCAGGAAGAAGCCTGGGCTTAGGCTCCATCGCCTGCCCAAAGTGGGCCAACACCTGGGCGTCCAAGGCGTCGGTCTTAGCCAGGGCGCCAGCAGCCCGGGCGAAGTCCCTTACGTGTCTGGGGTTGACCACCGCCACTGGAAGACCGACCGCCGCCAGCTCAGCGGTGAGCTCCCACTCCAGACCTCCCGTGGCCTCGAGCACAACCAAGGAAGGGCTCATCCCCGTCAGCCGCTGGGCCAGAGCACCGATGCCGTTCGCATCGTTCGTGACCTGCCACACTTCACCCGTGGGCCTGGAAGCCACATCCAAGCAGCTCTTGGAAACATCGATACCTATGAACACCTGCGAATCTTCCATCCATCTACCTCCCATCACTGGTTCCCCTCATTGGTCCCCCGGCACCGGCCCAGCCTTGCTTGATACGGGCTGCCGCCCAGTCAACTGTTCGGGCTCTGGGCGGGGAGGACGTGGCGGCCTCGCTGAGCCTCGGCCTAAAAAGCCTAGTACTCAGTCAACCGTAAAATCGGAAGGGTAAAGGCGGTGAAGTTTGGTTCGTGCGTCCCGGGTGTTGAACCGCCAGTTGATGGTGGCTCTGGCGGCGTTGCGCTCCTTGACCAGAGCATCGACTTCCCTCCTGAGGGCCTCCTCGCCGGAGAGCCGCTGCTTCAGGCAGGAGCGGGACAGGACGCTGAACTCGATCTCCGCCATGTTCAACCAACTCCCGTGCTTGGGCGTGTAATGAAACTCCAGCCGCCTGGCAATCCTCCGGGCTTCCTCAGCCGGGAAAGTCTCGTACAGCGATGCCCGGCGATGGGTATTCAGATTGTCCAAGACAACCCTTACCACCTCGGCTTCCGGGTAGGCTTCATCCGCCAGCCAGCGCATCCGGCGGGCGAAGTCTTGCATCGTGCGCCGCTCCGTGACCGCCACCCCTCGCCAACCCGCCAAGGGCTCGCAGGCCAAGAACAGGTTGCGGGTACCCTCCCGCCGGTATTCGTAGTCCTGCCGCAGCGGAAGTCCCGGCCGGGGCGGCAGAGCGGGCTGGGTCTCCGCCAACAACTGGGTGGATGTCTCGTCAAAGCAAACCACCGGACGTTGGGGATCATAGGGTTCGGCGTAGAGATCCAGGACATCCTCCATGTTAGCCACAAATTCCGCGCTCACCTTGGGAATGCACCACTCCTTCTTCTGCCACGGCTTGAGGGCGTTTTTTTGAGACGCTGGCGCACCCCCTCGTGGGACATGGAGGGCGTCAGCCCCAACTCGACCACCTTCCCGGCCAGCAGACGCAGGGTCCAGTGGTCATGCCCTTCCGGCGGCGGGCTGCAGGCCAAAGCAATCAGGTGGGCTTCGCCCCGGTCGTCCAACTTCCGGGGCCGGTTGGCCTGGGGACGGTCCTGCAAAACCCTCTCCAACCCTTCTTCGGCAAAGCGCTGCTTGACCCGGTATACGGTGCTCAGGGCCACATCCAAAGCTTCGGCCACTTGGGGTGCCGCCCAACCGTCGTCGCTCTTTAGGAGAATCCGCGCTCTAGCGGTCACTCGGGCTGAGTTTTTGCCAACCCGGATCAGTCGCTGGAGCTCTTCCCGTTGTTCCTGTGCCAGCCGCACCGCGTATTTGTCCCTGACCATCATTGCCACCCCCGCCATCAACACTTCCCACCAGGCAGGATAGCTCAATTGGCCCCTTTCTTAAACAAATCTCAAAACCAAGTTGACTGAGTACTAGGACGATTCGGCCTGCCGCGTCCTGGTTTAAGATACAAGGACGAACGGATGGCCGTACCGGCCATTTCGAAAACTTGGTAAATGTTATTTGGCGGTGAATCCGCCGTCCACCACCAACTCGGTGCCGGTGATGTAAGAGGCCTCGTCCGACGCCAAGAACAATACGGCGTTGGCCACCTCGATGGGCTGGCCTTCCCGGCCCATGGGAACGGCCTCCACCAAGGCTTCCCGGCTGGCATCGCCCCGTTGAAAGGAGGTCAGCATGTGGGGCATTATCCCGGGGTGGACCGAGTTTACCCGGATTCCGTTCTTGGCGTGGTGCACGGCCGCCGCCTTGGTCACCAGCCGAACCGCGCCCTTGGAGGCGTTGTAGCCGGGGTGCACCGCCTCTTGGCCCACCAATCCGGAGATGGACGAGATATTCACGATGGCCCCCCCGCCGGCCTTTTCCATCTCGGCGATGGCATGTTTCATGCCCAAGAATACGCCTTTGGCGTTGATGTCCATCAACCGGTCCCAGGCCTCGGTGCTCTGGTGGTCGGTTTCGCCGCTGCCGCTGATGCCGGCGTTGTTGACCAGGATGTCCAACTTGCCGTACTGGCCCACCACCGCGGCTACAGAGCGTTCCCATTGGTCCTCTTTGCTAACGTCCAATGAGAGAGACCACCATTGCTTCGCCGCCCGCCTCGACAATCTCCGCTTCCACCTTACGGGCGTCATCTTCACGGACGTCGGCGATGGCGACTTTGGCGCCCTCCTTGGCAAATAGTTTGGCTTCCTCGGCACCCATGCCGTGGGCGCCGCCGGTGATCAGAGCAACCTTTTCTGACAATCTCATGATTTCTCCAATGCCGGGCTGGGTGAAGTCGGCTTGCATCGGCCGTTCCTGGCAGCCGGTATTGCGGCCTGGTAAGGATAACCCAAGTTTGCCCCGACCGCAGCAAGACCTTTTCTTTCGCGCAGGAATCGGTTTCGGCCGGACCCTTTCACTCAAAGCTCTCTGGGGCTAGGATAAGCAGTATTCCTGACGAGTAGCGGTATTTAGGGAGGTCTTCATGGAATCCAAGTTCGTCCAGGCAGGTCCGGTACGACTGCAGTATTTCGAGCAGGGTCACGGGTTGGAAACGCTGGTGCTGGTGCACGGCTATTCCTCATCGGCCGCCATCTGGCGCTACACCTTGGAGAACCTGTCACCGGACCGATTCCGGGTAATCGTCCTGAATAACCGGGGCGCCGGGGAGTCCGACCGCTCTCCCAATGAAGAGGACTATTCCGTGGAAACCTTCGCTGGCGATTTGTTCAACGTGGCGGAGGCCCTGGGTCTGGAGGGGTTCACCCCGGTGGGCCATTCCATGGGCGGGGCCACGGTTGCCCAGTTCGCCTTGGAGCACCAAGCCCGGATCGGGGCACTGGTACTGATGAACTCCACCCCCTCAATGGCCGGCCCCTACAAGACGGCTGGGAAGAGGAATTGCGGGAGTCCTTGCGTGGCCCGGAGCCGCCGTCCGGCGACATGGGCTTTGATGCTCCCCACGTGACCGAGGACTTCAAGCAGGCAGTTATGGCCGACATTGCGCGCAATCCTGTGGAGCGGTTCATCGGAGGTAGGCGGTCCATGTCGGGCCTGAAGCTCCGAGACCGGTTGGGTGAGATTGATGTGCCCACGTTGGTTATAGGGAGTGACTGCGACACTACGGTGGGGCTAGAGAACATTCTGGCCGATTACCAGGCGCTGCCCGAGGTCCACCGGCACCTTGATATATACCACGGCTATGGGCACTCTCCCAACGTTGAGGTCCCCGGGCAGGTAGGCAGAGTTCTAGAACGTTTCAACGAAATGGCGCGGGGCCTGGACCCGAAAGCAGAGGCCAGCCGGTAGCGAAATCCCCCCATTTCCCCGCTTCCACGGCCGTGAGAAAGTCCAGCACCGTCCGGTTGTACAGGCCGGGTTCTTCCAGGTTGATGGTGTGGCCGCTCTGGGGGAAGACGGCCAGGCCGCAGGCCGGGATGTTCCGCTTCATGAAGATGGCCGGTTCCACGCAGGGAGCGTCCTCGTCGCCAATCAGCACCAGGGCCGGGGCCTTGATCTGCCGGAGTTCTTTTTCCAGCTGGTAGATGGTGGGCCGCTTCATCTGGACGCCCCTGAAGGTCAGCGCCGAGCCTAGGGCTGAGTGGTACGCCAGACCCGCCTGAAACTTGGCCCAACCCACTGGGTCCTTCCTCAGGAATTGCACCCGCTCCGGCCCCCGGGCGTAGTCGTCGGCGAACTTCTCCATCCCCTCGGCCAGCATCGACTCGCTGAGCGCCTGCCAAGATGCCACCAACCGCTCCCGGTCAGTGGTGCCCGCGCCCGCCGACGCCACAATCAGGGCCCGGCACACCTCGGGGTGGGCGATGGCAAAACTGAGAGTCACCGTGCCGCCCATTGACAGCCCGCCGATGTAGGCCTGTTGGATGCCCAGGTGCTGCAACAACCGGTACAGGTCCTCCACCTGATGTTCCTGGGAATAGGCGGCTGGGTCGTCTGGCACACCCGAGGGCGGGTAACCCCGGTGGCAATAGGTGATCACCCGGTAACGGCGGGAGAAGAAATTCACCTGCGGCTCCCAACTGGTGATGTCTCCGGCGAACTCATGGCTCCAAACCAGGGGAAAGCCCTCGCCAGCCACCTGGTAGTGGATGTGTACTCCGTTGGAAGAAAAGGTGGGCATGATCAAGTCTCCGGCTGGTTCTTTCCCGGATGATAGGTTGCCCCGGCGGGGGCGTCAATTTGGGGGTTGCCTCTCTCCGTCAAACAAGCTAGGCTTTGGCCATTACCGAACCTTCCTGATTCCAAACCTACCGATTCCAAAATACGGAGGACATCATCCTGAACAAAGTACACCATGTGACCTATGTTGTGGAGAGCATTTCCGACATGGCCGCCTACATGGAGAAAAGCTTCGGGCTAAAACCGCTCTCGACCGACGAGTTCACCGAGCGGGGCTTCAAATCCATCTTGTACCGGGTCGGCGAGACCCTGGTGGACTTCTTCGAACCCCTGCGGGACGACACCAACATGGCCCGTCAACTCAAGGCCACCGGGCCGGGGGTGATGCACGTAGCCTGGGGCGTGGATGGCATCGAAGACGCCTTCAAGAGCCTGCAAGGAAGCGGCAGCCAGATGACCGGCGACGCCCCCGCTATCAGCCCCTTCGGCTACAAGACTGCCACCATCGAGACCGGCAGCGCCCACGGCATCTACTTCCAACTGGCCGAGGGCGAACCGGCGTAAATCCCCCCACCCCCCTTTACGAAGGGGAGCTTTAGGTTCCCCTTTACGAGAGGGGGGCTTTAGGTTCCCCTTTACGAGAGGGGGGCTTTAGGTTCCCCGTTTATGAAGAGGGGCTTTAGGCTCCCCGTTTATGAAGGGGGGCTTTAGGCTCCCCGTTTATGAAGGGGGGCTTTAGGCTCCCCGTTTACGAAAGGGGGGCTCACTTTCCCTCTTCATAAAGGGGGCTAGGGGGATTTCAGATGGAATACACCACACTCGGCCGCACCGGACTCTCCGTTTCGCGGGCGGGCTTCGGGGGCGGCGGCATCGGACAGGTCTGGGGCGCCACCACCAGGGACGAGGCAGTCCGGGCGGTCCACGGGGCGCTGGATTTGGGCGTAAACTTCTTTGACGTTGCCCCGGCCTACGGCGATGGCAAAGCGGAAGAGGCCCTGGGCCTGGCCCTTGAAGGGCGGACCGAAGATGTAATCATCGCCACCAAGGTCCGATTGGCCGCCGAGGACATGGCCGACGTGACCGGCGCAGTGCGGCGTTCTATGGAAACCAGCCTGCGGCTGCTGAAGCGGGACTCGGTGGACGTGCTACACGTGCACAACCGGTTCTCCCAAGGTCGAGGCGACTCCCTCAATTCACTATCCGCCGACGATGTATTGGGGCCGGTACTGGAGGCCTACCGGGCGGTGCAGCAAGCGGGGAAGACCCGGTTCATCGGCCTATCGGCCATGGACCACGACGTGCCGACACTGAACCGGATCATGGAAAGCGGGCATTGGGACACCGTGTTGGCCTACTACAACCTGCTCAACTGGACCGCCCAACAACCCCCTCCGCCGGGAGTCGATCTGTTCGACAACGGCCAGAACATCCTGTTGGCCAAGAAGCACAACATGGGGGGTAATCGGAATCCGTTCCCATGCCGCCGGGGCGCTGAGCGCCGCAGTGGACCGGCCCATATCTGAGGGCAATCAACTACTGCGCCAAGTCGTTGCCAGCGCCGCCCAGTTGGACTTCTTGCTGGACGGGCCGATCCAGAACCTTTCCCAGGCGGCCATGGTCTTCTGCCTGATGAACCGGGACATCCACACCACGGTCCCCGGCGTGAAGAACCAGGCCGAGGCGGAAGAGATTGCCCGCTGCGTCGACCTGGGGCCCATCCCTCCGGCCCACATGACCCGGCTCCAGGAGCTTTATGACAAGGGGTTCAAGCCCTAGACCCTGGGCCACACCTGGGTGGCGAAGTCTTCCATGTGGCCCAGCATCCGGTCCAGGTCCTCGCTCTGCCGTAGGAAATCCCAGACCATGGAAGTTACACCCATATCCTGGTAGCGGCGGATGTCCCCGGCGACCTGGTCCGCGTCACCCACAAAGGGCAGGCGGCCCGGCCCGGCAGGTTCTTTCTTAAGCTCGAACTGGTGAGTGCGGTAGATAATCTCAATCTCCGAAGGGTCTCTGCCGAAGCGCCGGGCGTACTGGGCCAGCTGCTCCAGCCCGGCCTTCAGTTGGTCGGGAGTGCCCATGGGGAAGGTGGGATTGGACCCCAGAGGATACCAGCCGTCAGCCAGTTCCGCAGTGCGGCGCAGGGCTGGCCGGCTCTCCCCGCCAACCCAGATTGGCGGATGGGGCTTCTGCACCGGCTTGGGCAGGAAGCTGATGTCATCGAAGCTGATGTACTTGCCCTCGAAACTGGGGTTCTCCTCGGTCCATAGGACCTTGAAGGCCCGGATATATTCGTCGGTTACCGCGCCACGCTCCTCGAACGGCGGCAGACCCAGCGCCTGGAACTCCTCCCGCATCCAGCCAACCCCGACCCCAACCACCAACCTCCCGCCGGAAAGCAAATCCAAGGTCGCCAGGGACTTGGCGGCAATCAGCGGGTTGCGGTGAGGGACAATCAATACGCTGGTCACCAGGCGTATCTTGCTGGTCTGGCCGGCGATGTACGACAGCAGGGTGATTTGCTCCATGGACTCGCCTGACGGCGCGCCGGGGAACTCGCCGCTTTCGGTATACGGGTAGGTCGAGGCAATGTTCCGGGGCACCAGGATATGGTCGCCGGTCAGCAGGGCGTCGAAGCCCAGTTCCTCACCCTTTCGGGCGATGCTGCCCAGTCTTTCGGGAGTGGCCAGTGGCCCTCTCCCTGGCAATGTGAACCCGTATTTCATGAATTAGCCTCCCGTGTTATGTCAAGGCAGTTACCGGGTCTGCGCCGCCCGTTGGGCTGTCTTCAGCCGCTTGCGGCTGAGTTCCGTTCTCGGGTGGTCTGGGTCCAGCACCCGTGACCGGTCCTCGATTATCTGCTGGTGCAGTTCAGCCGCTTCGCTGTACCGGCCCAGGGCGGCAAAGGTGTTGGCCAGACTGCTCCGGCTGCGCAGGGTGTCGGGGTGGTCTTGGCCCAGCACTTGGCTGCGCTTGGTCAAAATCTCCTGGAACATTAGCAGGGCGTCTTGGTACCGGCCCGCCGCGTAGTAAGTATTGGCCAGGCGGCTGTGGCTCCTCAGGGTCTGGGGGTGGTCCGGTCCCAACTTATTCTCGTGGACCCGGATGTTCTCGGTGTAGAGGGCGACGCACTCGTCGTACTGGTGGGCTGCCCGCAGGGACCGGGCCAGGCTGCTGCGGGCGTTGATGGTCTGGAAGTGATTCTCCCCTTGGATTTCCAGCCTCGCCGTCAAGACCCTTCGCAACAATTCCACCGCCTCCGCAAACTGTTTTACGCAGTGGAGGACCCTGGCCTGGGATTCCTTGCGGGACAGTTCAGCCGGGTCAATTTTCGACTTTGGCAAGAAATCCTTTCCCTTTGAGGCAATTACGTCACCAGACGCGAGTATCCTGGCATATGAACCGGTGGTTCGACAAGCTCACCATGAGCGGGTATCTCTTTTGGCAGTGGTTTCAGCGGGCCTACCCGCTTAACGTTGTGATTACCCATCTGGTAGAGTAGCTCACTGATTCGTAGAGAGTCGGGCGGGCGAATCCAGCAACCCATCGCGGGGGACATTATGACGCAGAAACGAGCATTGTGCCTGTTAGTTGGAACCCTGGCCCTGATCGCCTGCACCTCGACAAGTGAGCCCGCCGTTCAACCGTTAGCGACCGCCTCTGCTGTGGCGAATGCCCCTGCTGTGACTCCCGGACCAACGCCAACTCCGACACTGGTACCACCCACACCGACGCCCTCACCTCTGCCGCCCACCATCACGCCCACGCCGACCCCTACCCCGACGACTCCTCCCACGGCCCTACCGACCCCTACTCCGACGACTCCCCACACAGCCTTATCGACCCCTACCCCGACGACTCCTCCCACGGCCACACCGACCATTACCCCGACGACTCCGCCCACAGCCACGCCGACCTCTAGCAGTTATGGCAATGCGCAGTTTCGGGAGCCCAGCGATATAGCGGTCCATCCAGGGGGCGATGTCTACGTACTCGACACGGGTAACAACCGGGTCCAAGTTTTTTTGTCCGGCGGTCCTTTTCTCTTCGAGTTTGGCACCGAGGGAACAGGTCCTGGGCAATTTCGGGAGCCCAGCGGCATCGCGGTCCATCCAGGGGGCAATATCTACGTAGTCGACACGGGTAATAACCGGATTCAAGTTTTTTTGTCCGGCGGTCCTTTTCTCTTCGAGTTTGGCACCGAAGGCACAGGTCCTGGGCAATTTCGGGAGCCCAGCGGCATAGGGATCCACGCAGGGGGCGATGTCTACGTAGTCGACACGGGTAACAACCGGATCCAAGTATTTTTGTCCGGCGGTCCTTTTCTATACGAGTATCGCACCGAGGGGACAGGCCCTGGGTAATTCAAAAAGCCTCACCGCATTACGGATTCAGGGCAGCACAACATTGGACGTCCCGTTCATCATGAGCCCCGACTGAAAGTTGAGAGTCTCGATAAACCCGGACTTGTCGAAGGACTGTACGAAGCGGTCAATGCCCGATTAAAAAGCCGCCTTGAGCACCTCCATAACCTGCTCGGTGGTGGTGATGGGAATGGCGTTGCTGCGGCAGCCACCATCTGTGAGCACCAACTCGGCAATCTTGGGCAGGTCCGCCTCTGGTATCTCCAGTTCCCGTATCCGATGGGGCATGCCCAGACCCAGGATGAAGTCGTCCACGGCCCGGGCCGCCGCCTCCGCTGCCGCCTCGTCGCTCATGCCCCGAGTGTCCAGTCCCGCCGACCGGGCCAGCAGCGCCTGCTTCTGGGCGGACACTGGGCGGTTGTATTCCATCACGTAGGGCTGGGTGACGCAGGAGGTGTACCCGTGACCCACCGAGTAACGCACCCCGATGATGTGGCCGATGGCGTGGCTGAGCCCGCTGGAGACATTTTGCGCTCCCATCATGGACATCCAAGCGGCCACCAAGCATTGCAGCCGGGCCTGGGAATCGCCGTCCGACTCCCTGGACCTAGGCAGGTGGTTGAACAGTATCTCCGCCGAGGCGAGTACCGGGGCGTCGATGGCCGGCTGGTTGCCGCTGCAGTACAGCCGCTCGATACAGTGGTCCATGGCCTTGACCCCTGTGGAGAGCCATAGCCAGTCGGGAGTCCCTTCGGTCATCACCGGGTCAAGGACTATCAGGTCGGCGTACAGCCGGGAATGGCGCACCCGTATCTTGTGTCCCGCCTGGTCATCCAGCACATTGCCTGCGCCCATATTGAACTCGCCGGCGGAGAGGGTGGTGGGGATGGACACCTGAAGCGGGAGAGCCTTGCCTTCAAGGTCGGGAGCGAGCATCATGTCCTGTTCTTGGCCCAACTGACGAAGCTGCTCCGCCGTGGTGATTCCCTCGGCCATCAACACCGCAATCATGCGGGAGGCGTCCGAGATTGTGCTGCCACCGACGCCCACCAGGCTATCGGCACCGTTGGCCACGGCCATGTTGGCGGCCTCCACGGCGGATGACAGGGGGGCGCGCTGGGTCAGGCCGGAATAGACCCCGGCGGACATCTCGCCCAACGCGTCGGTGACCTGGCGGACCGAGTTGGTCTTTTCGGCCACCGACCGTCCCGACAACACCAAAACCCGCTTGCCACCCAGGTATTCCACCTCGTCTTTCAGGGAATCGATCTTTCCCTGTCCGAAGACTATCCGGGTGGGGACGGCGGGGTTGAACTCGCCTTGCAACAGATTTTTTTGGGTCATATCAGCGTCTCCGATTAGCCCGCTAGGTAAGCGGGATGATTAGGGCGAAACGGGGTTCGTTACCTATCACGCGGGTGGAATGGCCAGTGCCCGTCATGTCCTCGGCCAGAAGCACGGTGCCGGGGCCGAACCGCCTCAATGCGCCGTCGGGCGTGCCCAGTTCGATCTCACCGGTGAGGGATATGCTGTATTGCCGCCGGGGCGCGGTATGGAAGTCCAGGAAATAGCCCGGCTCATATTGCCGGAAGGATATTCCTGGAGTCTGCTCGATGGGCGACGACAGACCATGGGCACCCTCGGTGTCCTCGAAATCCGTCATCTCGAACTCCCGTTCGTCAATCACTGAAATACCGTCGGGGCCGGTGTAAACGTGCACGAATTTAGCCATCTGTGACTCCAGCGGTCAGCTACTTGAAATTGGGTACTACTTTTTCGTTGATGAGTTTTACGGCTTTTATCTGGTGCTCCAGGGGTATGTTGCAGCCAAAGTTGACCTCGTAGATGATCTGGGTCAGACCCAGTTCTTCTTGAAGCTGCCGCAACCGGTCAACCACCGACTCTGGGGCACCATAAATCACGGTGTTGGCCAAAACGTCCTCATAGCTCATGGCTTTGATGCGCTTGGCCTGGGCCATGCGGTCGTCATTGGCCGAAATCCCTTCCTGGGTGGCCGAACGGGTAATCACATTGACCAGCCGCTGCATCTGGAACATGGTGCTTTCTTTGGGTTCCGAGTAGGCCATTTCCTCCGTCTCAGCCACGTAGACCGGCACTCTGAGTCCCACGTCCACCGGTCCAACGTGACCCGCTTCCTTCCGGGCCTGATGGAACTCGCCGATCAAGGGCTTCAGGTCCAGCAGCGTGGTAACCCGGGACGGGTTGATGAAAATGGGATATCCCATCCGCCCCACCATCTCGAAAGTTTCCGCCGAAGTGGCGCCGATCCGAATCGGAGGATGGGGCTTCTGCACCGGCTGGGGCACTACGCATACGTCTTCGAACTGATAATACTGGCCCTGGAAGGAAAATCTCTCGCCGGTCCAGCTTTTCAGGATTACCTCCAGGCATTCGTCGAACCGGCCTCTGCTCTCCGCGTAGGACATGCCGTAGCCGTGATAAACATTGGCGAAGGCGGAGCGGCCGACGCCGAAGTCCAACCGGCCCTCGCTCAGGTGGTCCAGCGTAGCAATCTCCTCGGCGATACGCACCGGGTTCCGCAGCGGCAAGACGTGGACCGCCAGCCCAATCTTGATTTTGTTAGTCCGGGCGGCAACGGCCCCGGCCACGGTGATGGGGGCCGACAGGACCGACCGGCCCGGGTCGAAGTGGTATTCGGCTAGCCAAATCCCCTCCGAGCCTGAATCCTCGGCCGCTTCAATCAACTGCATGGAATCTTTGAAGATTTGGGCCTGAGTAGTGCCCTCGCGGGAGGGATACTCCACGAACAGTCCGAACTCCATTTTGGGCTCCAACGGGCGCGAATTCTGAGTTCGTAAAACGTCCTGCTAATACTACACCACCGGCCAGCTAGCCGTTTTTGTTGCTTCGCAGGTTTAGTGCGCAGATTTAGCGCGAAGGAAGATGATTACATCGCGTCTTCCACTTGGCGGCGCAAGCCTTTTATCCAGAGCCGGAGCAAATAGTTGGAGGAAACAGCGGGGAGGGAAAGGGCCATCATACGGTAGACCCACCTGCGGCTGACCTTGGCGGTGGAGTCTGGGTCCAGCCAGGAAGGGCTACGGGCCAGCCGGGCCAGGGTGGCCAGACCCAAGAGCAGGGGCCACAAACAAGCCAATCGCAAGCGGACCGAGCGGCGCGGCACGGCCAGCAGATATCTTTCGGCGGCGTCGAAATGGCCCAAGGCTGTCCGCATCCATTCGGCCAGGACGGACCGGGCGGGTCCTTCGTTCTCCGGGTCCAATAGGTCCTCTGGGACCAGGCCGGCGGCCGCCAGATGGTCGGCGGGGAGATAGCAACGGCCCATGCGCAAGTCCCGGGGCACGTCCCGCAGGACATTGGTCAACTGCAATGCCTTGCCGAAACGGACGCCGGTGTCCGACATCTTCGACACGTCCCAATCTCCCAGTTCCCGTTGATGGGCCGCCACAACCTTGGTCCAGAACTCGCCGACACAACCGGCAACCAGATAGATATACCGGTCCAAGTCGGTTGCAGATGGAAGGGCTGCCAGTTTCCCGGAGTCGTCAACGGGGAAGATAGTCATGTCCATCTCCATGCCTTGGATCAGTGTGGTGGCCACCCATCGGACCTGCTCGCGGTCGGCGGCGTCCAGGGACTCCAGTAGAGCGAAGATGTCGACCAACGACCCGAACATGGCCTGCTCTTGGAGAGACGATGTGCCCTCCATCGTTTGGGAGACGAGTTCCTGCAAGACCGCCAAGTCTGCCGGTCCAGCTACCTGAGTTCGCAGAGTGACCAACCCCTGAAGGCGCTGCCCAGGACGGGCGGGCTGGTCGGCAACAGTGTCGGCGGCGCGGGCCAACAGGTAGGCCAGCCCCACCGTTTCGCGCAGCTCTTTGGGGAGGACGCGGATGGTCAGGTAGAAGGAACGGGAGACACCCCTTAATACGGTGGTCAGAACCTGGTTGCGGCGGGCGGCGTCCACGGGCGGGAGCCCAGAGGTGGTTGTCCCGGTCATGGCTACCGGACCAGCGCGGCGGCCTCCGGAGAGGCAAAGTGGCGGCGTTCGGTGTTCTCCAACGCCTCCTGCACCATCTCGTCCACCGCCAGGTTTTCCTCCAGCCGCAACACCGTGTCCAGGTCGGCCTTGGTCTCCGGATGTTTGGGGACGAAGAGGGTGCAGCAGTCCTGGTCGGGCAGGATGGATATGGGGAAGGTACCTATGCCCCGGGCCATATCCACTATCTCTTCTTTATTGGAACCAATCAACGGCCGGAGTATGGGCATGTCGGCCGACTGGTCTACGACGGCGATATTGTCCAGGGTCTGGGAACTCACCTGGCCGCAGCTCTCGCCGGTGACGATGGCCTTAGCCCGGTTGCGGCTGGCGAGAGCTTCGGTAATCCGCACCATGGCCCGCCGGTAGAGCACCACTCGGTAGGACGGCGGGGAAGAGAGAATGATTTTTTTCTGAATCTCGGCCAAGGGCGCCAGGAAGAGGTTGGACTCGTACTGGTGCCGAGTCAGGTGCTGCACTAGGTCCACGGCTTTCTCTATCGAGGTGCGGTCCACCAGAGGATAGCTGTGGAAGTGGACGAACATGGCCTGGCAACCCCTTTTCATCATCTGCCACGCCGCCACCGGCGAGTCGATGCCACCGGAGAGCATCACGGCAACCTTGCCACTGACCCCCACCGGCAGGCCGCCGTGGGCCTTCACCTCGTCGAAATAGACCAGGAAACTTTTAGGCTGAATGTCGATGTAGATGCAGATGTCAGGGTCCTTGAGGCGCACCTGGGCCCCGGTTAGGTCTTTGACGAAGGCCCCAAGGTCCCGGTTGATCTCTTCTGACTTCATGGGGAACCGCTTGTCCGCACGGTTGGTGGTGATGCGGAAGGACTCAAATTCGCGGCCGTCCAGTAGCTGGGGCAGCCTGGTCTTCAGACCGGCCAAATCTCGAGGCAGGTCGTAGGCCTTGTAGAATTTGGCCACGCCGAATACATCTTTAATCCGGCACTTGACCTCGGGCCAACAATCTTCATCGGAGAGTGTCAGGCCCACCATCAACTGGCCTTGCCAAACTCGCTCAACCCCAGACCCCCTGGTGGCGATGCGCAAGTTATCGGTTAACTTGCGCATGAACCAGGGACGGTTCTTGCCCTTTAGGGCCAGCTCGTGGGTCTTGACGATGGCGTGTGATTTAAGGTCTTCCATACGGGGATATTGTACCCGATGTCCCGGAGCGAAATCCCCCCAGCACCCCTTTGCAATGGCAATAATATACTTGACTCAGTAAGGGGGGGGGGGGGGGATAGTTTATCATATTGGGTATTATGGCATTTACAGAACCGAAATATCTGGATGACATTGTGGACTTAGTGGGGGAAGCTTTCAATAATGATTCCTCGGCTAGGAATGCGTTGGAAGTTCAAGGCATAGACTGCCTAGAAGTAATTAACAATAGGCGTGCTGCCCACAACTATCCACTGAGGTGGACCCAATTAGTTGGACAGGTTTGGTGCAAAACTAAGTGGGAGTTCCGCCGTCTTTCCAAGGTCTGAGAACGCTCCGTTCGGTGCCCGTTTCCCATTGATTGACCGTTCATCTGATGGCGCCAAGTCTCCTTTGAACACCTCAGCCGGTGTCCGGTAGCCCAAGGCCTGGTGGGGTCTTTGGTTGTTGTAGAAGCTGAAGTATGCGTCAAGCCCGGCCTTGGCTTCTCGCCCGTTGGAGTAGGCTTTCAGGTAGACCTCCTCGTACTTAACCGTGCGCCACAGCCGCTCCAACAAGATGTTGTCGGTGTAGCGTCCCTTCCCGTCCATGCTGATTCTCACTCCGTGCTGCTCTAGGAGACCGGTGAAGGCTTCGCCGGTGAACTGGCTGCCCTGGTCGGTGTTGAAGACCTCTGGCTTCCCCTTGCCAAGCGCTTCCTCCAATGTCTCGACACAGAAATCAGCATCCAAGGTGTTGGAAAGACGCCAGGCCACCACGTACCGCGTGTACCAATCCATGATGGCCACCAGGTATAAGAAACCCTTGGCCATGGGGATGTAGGTGATGTCGGCGGCCCACACCTGATTTGGTCTGGTGATCTCCATGCCGCTCAGGAGGTAGGGATATAGCCCCGGCTTGCTGGTCCGGGGCCACCGGTAGATGGCACGTAGTCCCATGGTCCGCATCAGACGCTGGACCCGCTTCCGGTTCACCCTGTGACCTTGAGTGCCCAGCCAGACCCTCATGCGCCGCGACCCGTAGAAGGGGGTACTTAGGTACTGGTGGTCCATCGCCTTCATCACGGTCAGGTTCTCCGAGCAAGTCCCCTTGCGCCGGTAGTTTAGGCTGGACCTGCTGATGCTCAGTAAGGCGCACTGTCTCACTGTGGACAAGGCTGGGTGCCGCCGGTCCACCATCTCCCGCCGCCGCTCCCGGCTCATGGACCGAGCCTCTCCGCCAAGAAATCCCGCTCAACCTTCAGTTGGCCGATCTGCTGATAGAGCCGGGCAACAAGGACCGCATCGCTCTTCTGGCGTTTGTCTTGGTTCCCACCAAAGACGCCGACCGCTCCTTCCAACAAGGACTTCTTCCAGGCCTGGATCTGCCCGGGATGGACCTCGTAGCGGGCGGCCAGTTGGGCCACCGTCTCTTCACCCTTCACCGCTTCCAGGGCCACCTTGGCCTTGAATGTTGGGCTGTGCTTCCTCCGCTCTTTTGACATGTCCCACTCCTCCCTCACAGCAACAGCTGTGGCTATTTTAGGAGCAGAACTCTCACTTAACCACCTGTCCGAATTTCCGGGTCCACCTCAGACAACGCAGTGCTCGTGTAGACAACACCGCGTTAGTTGCCCAGAGAATTAAACGCCTTTCTTCTATCCAGGATAAGCTGAAAAGATATGATTGGCTAACCCTCTCCGAAATGCAGGATGTCGCTGGGTGTCGGGTGATCGTGAATGAGGTGGACCCGGAAATTCGGACGGGTGGTTAAGTGAGAGTTCTGCTCCTAAAATAGCCACAGCTGTTGCTGTGAGGGAGGAGTGGGACATGTCAAAAGAGCGGAGGAAGCACAGCCCAACATTCAAGGCCAAGGTGGCCCTGGAAGCGGTGAAGGGTGAAGAGACGGTGGCCCAACTGGCCGCCCGCTACGAGGTCCATCCCGGGCAGATCCAGGCCTGGAAGAAGTCCTTGTTGGAAGGAGCGGTCGGCGTCTTTGGTGGGAACCAAGACAAACGCCAGAAGAGCGATGGGGTCCTTGTTGCCCGGCTCTATCAGCAGATCGGCCAACTGAAGGTTGAGCGGGATTTCTTGGCGGAGAGGCTCGGTCCATGAGCCGGGAGCGGCGGCGGGAGATGGTGGACCGGCGGCACCCAGCCTTGTCCACAGTGAGACAGTGCGCCTTACTGAGCATCAGCAGGTCCAGCCTAAACTACCGGCGCAAGGGGACTTGCTCGGAGAACCTGACCGTGATGAAGGCGATGGACCACCAGTACCTAAGTACCCCCTTCTACGGGTCGCGGCGCATGAGGGTCTGGCTGGGCACTCAAGGTCACAGGGTGAACCGGAAGCGGGTCCAGCGTCTGATGCGGACCATGGGACTACGTGCCATCTACCGGTGGCCCCGGACCAGCAAGCCGGGGCCAGGGCACAAGGTGTATCCCTACCTCCTGAGCGGCATGGAGATCACCAGACCAAATCAGGTGTGGGCCGCCGACATCACCTACATCCCCATGGCCAAGGGTTTCTTATACCTGGTGGCCATCATGGATTGGTACACGCGGTACGTGGTGGCCTGGCGTCTTTCCAACACCTTGGATGCTGATTTCTGTGTCGAGACATTGGAGGAAGCGCTTGGCAAGGGGAAGCCAGAGGTCTTCAACACCGACCAGGGCAGCCAGTTCACCGGCGAAGCCTTCACCGGTCTCCTAGAGCAGCACGGAGTGAGAATCAGCATGGACGGGAAGGGACGCTACACCGACAACATCTTGTTGGAGCGGCTGTGGCGCACGGTTAAGTACGAGGAGGTCTACCTGAAAGCCTACTCCAACGGGCGAGAAGCCAAGGCCGGGCTTGATGCATACTTCAGCTTCTACAACAACCAAAGACCCCACCAGGCCTTGGGCTACCGGACACCGGCTGAGGTGTTCAAAGGAGACTTGGCGCCATCAGATGAACGGTCAATCAATGGGAAACGGACACCGAACGGAGCGTTCTCAGACCTTGGAAAGACGGCGGAACTCTCACTTAGTTTTGCACCAAACCTGTCCAACTGATTGGGTCCACCTCAGAATACAGTGGAGCAAGTCTACGGTCTTGTGGAGATATACAGTGGCAAGTACGCCGGGCATGAACTCGCAACTACGAATGACTATATCCAGAATCCTAAGAGTGATGGGTACAGAAGTTATCACCTAGTGTATCGATACTACAATAACAATAGTCCGATTTATGACGGATTGAAGATCGAAATGCAATTTCGGTCAGTGTTGCAACATTGCTGGGCGACTGCTGTTGAGATAGCTGATATTTTCTACAGAGAGGGGTTGAAGGCACACCGTGGTTCACCAGACTGGCAGCGCTTTTTCGCGCTAATGGGGGCTGCTATCGCTATGAAGGAAGAGTCTCATCGTGTACCACGAACCCCCAGCGATCAGCAAGAGTTGTTTGCTGAGTTACGTGAATATGCTACAAAATTGGACATAATTAATCGATTAGATGCTTTGGGTCGAACACTCAACATCATGGGCGAAGCCAATTTAAGGGCGCGCAGAATCAAGTACGTTGTACTCGTCCTTGAGCCAAGCGCGGGTAATGAGCAACTCCAATTGTACGGATTCCGCGCCAACGATATCGAAGAAGCCACAAGGCGATACGAGGAATCAGAAAGGCTTAAATCCGCAGGTGGTGATGCCGTACTCGTATCTGTATCAGATGCGACATCTCTACGGCGGGCCTACCCAAATTACTTCCTTGACACGACTGTTTTTCTAGAAACCCTCAACGAATTTATCTCATGAATTCGTTAGATTCGGCTGGCCAGAGTCTCTCGGATTTTGCCTTTTCACAATCCTTTTTGCTAGCCGCCGAAACTTTTGAAACGCCGTTACATTCTCATGTTTCGGTGGCGGGTAGTCTGAGGTGGACCCGGAAATTCGGACAGGTGGTTAAGTGAGAGTTCTGCTCCTAAAATAGCCACAGCTGTTGCTGTGAGGGAGGAGTGGGACATGTCAAAAGAGCGGAGGAAGCACAGCCCAACATTCAAGGCCAAGGTGGCCCTGGAAGCGGTGAAGGGTGAAGAGACGGTGGCCCAACTGGCCGCCCGCTACGAGGTCCATCCCGGGCAGATCCAGGCCTGGAAGAAGTCCTTGTTGGAAGGAGCGGTCGGCGTCTTTGGTGGGAACCAAGACAAACGCCAGAAGAGCGATGCGGTCCTTGTTGCCCGGCTCTATCAGCAGATCGGCCAACTGAAGGTTGAGCGGGATTTCTTGGCGGAGAGGCTCGGTCCATGAGCCGGGAGCGGCGGCGGGAGATGGTGGACCGGCGGCACCCAGCCTTGTCCACAGTGAGACAGTGCGCCTTACTGAGCATCAGCAGGTCCAGCCTAAACTACCGGCGCAAGGGGACTTGCTTGGAGAACTGACGGTGATGAAGGCGATGGACCACCAGTACCTAAGTACCCCCTTCTACGGGTCGCGGCGCATGAGGGTCTGGCTGGGCACTCAAGGTCACAGGGTGAACCGGAAGCGGGTCCAGCGTCTGATGCGGACCATGGGACTACGTGCCATCTACCGGTGGCCCCGGACCAGCAAGCCGGGGCCAGGGCACAAGGTGTATCCCTACCTCCTGAGCGGCATGGAGATCACCAGACCAAATCAGGTGTGGGCCGCCGACATCACCTACATCCCCATGGCCAAGGGTTTCTTATACCTGGTGGCCATCATGGATTGGTACACGCGGTACGTGGTGGCCTGGCGTCTTTCCAACACCTTGGATGCTGATTTCTGTGTCGAGACATTGGAGGAAGCGCTTGGCAAGGGGAAGCCAGAGGTCTTCAACACCGACCAGGGCAGCCAGTTCACCGGCGAAGCCTTCACCGGTCTCCTAGAGCAGCACGGAGTGAGAATCAGCATGGACGGGAAGGGACGCTACACCGACAACATCTTGTTGGAGCGGCTGTGGCGCACGGTTAAGTACGAGGAGGTCTACCTGAAAGCCTACTCCAACGGGCGAGAAGCCAAGGCCGGGCCTGACGCATACTTCAGCTTCTACAACAACCAAAGACCCCACCAGGCCTTGGGCTACCGGACACCGGCTGAGGTGTTCAAAGGAGACTTGGCGCCATCAGATGAACGGTCAATCAATGGGAAACGGACACCAAGCAGAGCATTCTCAGACCTTGGAAAGACGGCGGAACTCTCACTTAGTTTTGCACCAAACCTGTCCAACTAATTGGGTCCACCTCAGTCTTTCGGCATTTTTGTGTCTCCCTTTCTTATGCTTATGTCGTTTGTCCCACCAATTGTTTGTAAGTGAGCCTCTTACCACTGACACCGTTCATCACTCCGCTGAACCGGCCAGCATCGTTGGATTCACGGGTATTATACCGATAGGATTCTTCGTCCAGATACCGGAACAAATGGAAAGGTTCGACGCTGACATAAGTGCCCTTGATTGCTCGCTTGAGCAAACTCCAGAAGTTCTCGATTCCATTGGTATGGACTCAGCCCCGGACATATTCTTGAGCGTGGTCAATGACTTCATGGGTGTAGTCGGTAATCAGACCGAAGTACGCACTGTGGGCGTCGGTGTAGACGATGGAGCCGGGGTCAACGTTCCTGCGAACCTCTGGCGAAAGAGTCTTGCGTCGAGTGTCGGCAACAACTTTGGCCCGGACTGCGCTGTAGCCGTCAGGCCCATGCCGTTCCAGCAGTCCCATAACAGTGGTCTTGCCTATAGTGCCACGCCCCTTGATAACTTCATCCCGCTTGGACTTGTGCATGTTCCGGGCCTTGCCACCGATGAAAGTCTCATCCACCTCGACTTCACCAGACATTCCGGTGAAATCGCCGTCTTGCATAGCCAGTCGGATGCGATGGAGCATGAACCAAGCGGATTTCTGAGTGACGCCGATGGCCCGACTGATTTCATAGGAACTGATGCCGTTCTTGGCATTGGCGATCATCCAGATGGTAGCCAGCCATTTATCCAGACCGATAGGGCTGTCTTCAAAGATAGTCCCAACCTTGACAGAGAATTGCCGCCTGGGGTGCTTGCTGCGACACTCCCATACTCGGCGGGTGGGAATGAATCGAACATCTTCCCGCCCACAAGTGGGACATGCAACTATACCGTCAGCCCATCGCAGGTTAACCATGAAATCCAGACAGACATTGGGGTCTGTGAAGTAGCGGATTGCTTCAACCAGGGTAGTCGGTTCACTCATTTCGAATCTCCTTTGACTACGCCTAGTCTATCATAGAATAGCTACTGTGTCAAGTATATTATTGCCTTTGCAATGGGGGAATCACCGCCCCTCGTTTCTCTTTTGTGACAGATGTATCCGGAACAAGCGTCCCCCTTTCGTCAAGGGGGACCACAGGGGGATTTCTGCACGTCACAAAACCTCCAAACAGACCGAGGCATCCAATATTGCAGTTGACCCTCCCGCAGTCGATGGCAGACACTCCCACCTGAGGTACCAATGAACACACTCACGAAAAATATTCAGGTTAAAGCCTTGCCAAGTTCACGGTCTCTACTCTGGCTGGCTGCCGTTGGGGTTTTGGCGACTTTACTGGCCCTGCTGACCAAAGCAATCATGGACAATCCAGTTCCGTCCCAGGACATCAGGGTAATGGACTGGGTGGGCGGTTGGGACCTGCGGGGCCTGACAACCTTCTTCGATGGGGTTTCATTTGTTACCGGGCCGGAGCCTGGGATTATCTATGGACTGTCGGGGGTAACATTCCTCCTTTTGCTGGGAAAATATCGGCCGGCGCTGGTGTTCACCGCTGTTGGCGTGACCATCGGCTTGGTGGCGATCCTGGGTGACTTCACCCTGCGCGAAATCGTGGACCGGGGCCGGCCCCTCGCGGGAGCGGAAAATCCGACCCCGGCCTTCCCCAGCGGCCACGTATTTGGCAGCACGGTGTTCTTTGGCTTCATTGGGTTCCTGGCGGTTTACTATCAGATGAAGAAGAAGATTCTGGTCCCATTCCTGCTGGTTCTCGCGGCCATTATCGTGTTAGTCGGCCCCGCGCGGGTCCATGTTCAGGCCCACTTTCCCAGCGATGTGGCCGCCGGATACCTGCTGGCGGCAATTTGGCTCCTGGTGATAATTCCCGTTTTTGTTTATATCAGGAATACGAAATGGATGTCGGCCTGGAAGAACAAGGACGACCCTGCGGTTGTGGCTTGCGAAAGCCGCACGGTGGCAAGTTCCATCGCCAGCGTAGTGGTATTGGACCCAGAGGAGGGGACCGCGACCAAGGTTTACACGCCTCCGCCGTTGGTCAGGCTACTCTATTGGATGGCGTTTCAAGCAAAGTTCCCCTACGAGACCAACAACGCCGCTCTCGCATCTGGGAAATACCGCCGCCAGACCGCCAGCCTGTTGACGATGCACCGATTTGGCAAAGACTTGGTGGCCCCGGTGACCGCGATAGACTGCGGGCACGGCAATTGCAGGTTCGTCACCGAGTTCATACCTGGGGAAGTGGCGGAGAACGACGGGCCAGCCCAGAAATTAATGGGCGAGGTGTCCGAAATCTTCGCCGAGGCCGGATTATCAGTCTGGCAGGTGAATCCGCGCAATCCCCACGCGCACACCAACCTGATACTTACCGCCGAGGGAGACTACAAGATCATCGATCTGGAGTCGGCGGTGATCAGCCTGCTTCCAGCACCGGGCCAGTTTCGGTCCTCACTGAAGAGCGGAAATCTTCCAATTTTCGACGACATCGACTTCCCAAGACTTCGGAACTTCATCAGCGCCAACGAATCGGCCCTCATGACCAGTATCGGGACTGATGGAATCAAAGCCCTCAAGCACGCCACCGATCATGCTGAGGAAGCGATCAACACCTGGAAGGCCGCGGAGCCCCGGATCTTTGGACATCTCATCGCCGGGACCTACAATCTGTTGAACTTAAAGGCGCGGTTCCAGCACATGATGGGCTCGCTGACGGGCGCTGACGCCGCAGCCCAGCTATTCTTGAATAACGGAATAGACCGGTGGGAGAAAGAAGAGAGGATTACCCCTTCTGACGCCGCAGGGCTGCGCACCCGCCTATCTTCCGATGCTGCGAGATATGCTGCCCGCCACCTCGGTGTCCACCTTGTGATGAGCGTGGCCATAGCCCTTCCCATCCCTGGCATGCGAAGCGTGGCACGCTTTTTGTGGAAATTGACCTTCTGGATTAAGGCTGAAATCAGGCGATTGTGGCGTAAACGCGCGGTAGATGCTGACCAAGTTCCCAACATCCACACTCCATTGGTCATGGGGTTGGCCCTAGTTCCTGTGCTGGGAGGCGTTGCCTATCTGGCGTCCGCCCCGTTGCGGAGTAAGATTTTGGCGCGTTTAATGCTAGACCAAGCTGCTTGGAAGCTGCCCTTCAAACTCTACCAAAGAACGCGCATTGGCCACTGGTTGGCTCCGACTGTTCGGCAGACTGGGGCCCAAATCCCCCCAGCCCCCCTTTACGAAAGGGGGGATCCACCGATCTTCGATTCTCTCTTGTGACAGAGGGGATAAAACAACGTCCCCCATTTCCAAAGGGGGACTACAGGGGGAATTCCGCGCTCCGCCCGAGACCAATGCGGACCCAAAGACCTTAGGCGAAGATTGCCTCTTTGATTGCCAGGATGTCATGGCGGAGTTGGCCGTTCTCGGCGACTTCGCCGTTGATTTTGCCCGCGCCGTGGATCACCGTGGAGTGGTCGCGCCCGCCCAACAGCCTACCTACCTGGGTGGGAGAAAGCTCCAACTCGTAAATCAATAGATACATGGCGACCTGCCGGGCCAAAGCCACCTTCTTGGTGCGGTTCTTGGCCATCAGGTCCCGCACTGAAAGGGCGTAGAAAAGGGCCACCTGCTCGAAGATACGCTGCGGGTCGATTAACTGGGCCGCCGTTTCGGGGGCCATGTCATTAAGTATCTGTAAGGTCGTCTCCAGAGTGATGTTCACGTTCATCAACTGGGAGTAGGCTACCATCCGGTTCAGGCTGCCCTCCAGCTCCCGCACGTTTCGCTGGACGCGCTTGGCGATGAGTTCGATTACGCTATCGTCCAGTTCAATCCTCATCTGGCCAGCTTTGTTGGCCAGGATGGCCATGCGCGTCTCCAGGTCCGGCGGTTGGATGTCGGCGATCAGGCCCCATTCGAAACGGGAGCGAAGCCGGTCTTCCATCAACGCCAGTTCCCGGGGCGGACGGTCCGACGAGATGACCACCTGGTTCCCCGAGTTATGCAGGTCGTTAAATGTATGGAAGAAACCCTCGTGGGTCTGTTCCTTGCCGCTCAGGAACTGGACATCGTCAATCAACAGTACCTGGACCGAGCGGTAGCGCCGCCTGAAGTCTTCGGTGGTGCGGTTGCGGATGGCGGTGATGAACTCGTTGGTGAACTGCTCCGATGTCACGTAGAGCACCGACATTCCCCGGTTGGCGCAGGTCTTGCCGATGGCCTGCAGCAGGTGAGTCTTGCCAAGTCCGGCACCTGAGTATAGGAACAACGGATTATAGGCCTGGCCCGGGGCCTCGGCCACCGCCTGCGAGGCGCTGAGTGCCAACCGGTTCGATGGCCCAGCCACGAAGGACTCAAAGGAGTACTTGGGATTGAAGGACCGCATCTCGAAGAGCGGAGCTGCGGTGGGAGCGGCGCTGACGGCCTGGTTCGGTGCTGGGGCCGCCTGCCCCACGGCATAAAAATTGGCCTCGGACTTGACCTTCAACTGCAGCTCGAATGCTCGGCCGGAAATCTTCTGCAGGGTCTTTTGGAGGGCATGATACATCCGGCGTTCCAACCACTCCACGGCGAAGGAGTTGGGCGCCTCGACCATGAAGGTGTGGTCGTCATAGGCCACGCCGTCAGTGGGCTTCAGCCAGGTCTCGAAAGTAGGGCGTGGGAGCTGCAACTGGAGATCCCCCAACACTGCCCGCCAAACCTCACGGGCCGTAGACTCACTCATGAGCCTGCTCCCTCCCCAGTTGCAGCTCCCACGCCCTCCACCACTCTCCCCCCACGCTTTCCTATGAAATCTGTTGATCTCGGACCAAGACCCGGCCCCAAAAGCCGCTTTCTCCGCTGGTTTTATGCCTCCGGGCTCCTGAAAAAGGCAATAGCAACCCCAGGGACATTAACGCCCTAAAAGAAAATCGCCTAACCGGATAGGGTACTTGGGGTTAACGGTCAGGCCTTAATAAGGCCCGTCCCGCGGATCGGCTTACCGATCGTCTATCGGCCACCTGCGGCAGTGGCTGTCATCTCGAAGGGGTGGGATTTGGGACTATTTCCCAGCACCGACGTCTTCCGTTTTGGTCCAAGTGGACCGGAATATTACTGCCCGTCGCCTGTGACATGGGGACACTAGCAACATCTACAGGAAAAAGTCAATGGTGAATCGGGCCAATTTGAATTTTTCTTTTTTTGATTTTTTGCCTCAAATTGGCCTGTTTCCGGCCCTTTGGCCGATCCTTTGGCTGCATCACCTGACCGGTGGCGGCGATCCGGCCTCTGCCCGGGAAACCGGCGTGAACCGGACTTGGCAGTGATTTGCCGTGCCCCTTTGCTCCATATATAATTGTATGACCATGCAGGCACGGGAATAAGCACGGGTCCAACCGGCCCGCACATAATTTAGCATTGTTCAGGGGGCTTCTCACCAGCCCCCATTCTATTTTCTAAGGCGGTGGGACCGTCTTAGATAGGGGAGCATTGATGCCGAGGAAGCGCACGACCCGCACCCAGGCCAACGGCGCCAGCGCCCGGACCGCTGCCACCAATGGGGCGCGTTCCAAACTCCCACTTCCCAAAGGACTCAAGGCCGCCGACCTGGTGGACTTTTACACCAGGATGATTCAGGCGCGGTCTTTGGACGAGCGCATCTGGGCGTTGAACCGCCAGGGAAAGGTGCCCATCGCCGCCTCCAGCCAGGGCCACGAAGCCGCCCAACTGGGCAGTCTTCTTGCCGCTGAGAAAGACGGTGACTGTTTCCTTTTTCCCTATTACCGTGACCTAGCCCTGAAGGTCGCCGCCGGGCTGACTCCGGCGCAGGTGATGATGTCGTTCATGGGCAAGGCCGGGGACCCCTACAGCAACGGGCGCCAATTCCCGCTTCAAGGGGCGGACCTGCCCCACAAGATCATCCAGATCTCCAACGTGGTTGCCGCCGGGCTGACCCAATCGGTGGGCTATGCCATGGGCTGCCGCATGTTGGGCGACGAAACAGTGGTTCTGGTCTATTTCGGCGACGGGGCCACCAGCCAGGGCGAGACCCACGAGGCCATGAACTTTGCGTCGGTGCACAAACTGCCGGTAATCTTCATCTGCGAGAACAACCGCTACGCCATCTCCACACCCCAGAGTAGTCAGATGTTGGTTGAGGAGGTCGCCAGTAGAGCCGCCGGATACGGGTTCCCTGGATTCACGGTGGACGGCATGGACTTGGTCCAGTGCTACGAGGCCACCAGGGAGGCCATCACCCACGCCCGCGCCCAAGGCCCGGTGCTCTTGGAGATGATGGTGGAGCGGTTCATGCCCCACACCACCGACGACGACGACCGCCGCTACCGGCCCGAGGGCGAGGTGGAGAGGGCCAAGGAAAGGGACCCGGTGATTACCCTGCGCCGGACCCTGATTGAAGAAGGGATTCTGACCCAGAAAAAGTGGACAAGATAGCGGCGGAAGTCCTGAGGGCGACGGACGAGGCCACGGACATCGCCGAATCATCAAGCCCGCCGGACGAGTCTAACCTCCACGACTTGGTTTACGGTGCGTAGGGGCCCGACCAAAGGGTTTTGAGGAGTAATTTTGGCCGTTAAGGGCGTGATAGAAGCCGTACGGGAAGCCATCCAATTCCAAGGGTCGCGGGAGTAGATTTGGCCGTTAAAAGCGTGATTGAAGCAGTAAGGAAAGCCATTACGGAGGAGATGGCACGCGACCCCAAAGTCTTTGTCATGGGCGAGGACGTTGGCATCCGTGGCGGAGTGTTTCTGGCCACCCAGGGGTTGTCCGAAGAGTTCGGCGAGGACCGGGTCATCGACACGCCCTTGGCCGAAGCTTCCATCATGGGTATCGCCTTGGGCGCCGCCTTCCGGGGCATGCGCCCCATCCCAGAGGTCCAGTTCTCCGATTTCGTCTGGCCTTCCGTCAACCAGTTGATCGGAGAAGCGGCCCGGACTTGTTACGGCACCAACGGCGCGGTGCAGGTCCCCATGGTCATCCGCATCCCCTACGGGGGTGGGATCCGGGGCGGACTCTTCCACTCCCAGAACGTGGAGACCCATTTCTTCCACACGCCCGGACTGAAAGTGGTGGCGCCCAGCACGCCCTACGACGCCAAGGGATTATTGAAGTCGGCCATCCGCGACAACAACCCGGTGGTGTTCTTGGAGCACAAGAAGACGTACCGGTTGGTGCGGGGCGAAGTGCCTGACCAAGAATACACCCTGCCCATCGGCAAAGCCGACGTCAAAAGGCAAGGCAGCAACCTGACGGTGGTCTCCTACGGTCTGACCCTCCATTACTGTCTCGAAGCCGCCGAAGAACTGGCCTCCGAGGGCGTTGACGTTGAGGTGGTTGACCTGAGAACTTTGACTCCTCTGGACACTGAGACCATTCTCGAATCGGTGAAGAAGACGGGCAAGCTGGCCATCGTGCACGAGGACAACATCACCGGTGGAGTGGGCGCCGAGGTCGCGGCCTTGGTGGCCGGCCAAGCATTTGAGTATCTGGACGGGCCGGTATTGAGGGTCTGCGGGCCCGACGTGCCCACCATGCCCTTCGCCCAAACCCTGGAAGACGCTTACATGCCCACCTCGGACAAGATTGTGGATGCCCTACTTAATCTGGCGGCGTATTAGGTTATGTCAGTAACGATAGAACTGCCCCACGTCGGCGAATCGGTGGTGGAAGGGACCATTGGCAAGTGGCTCAAGCAGCCGGGAGACACGGTGAAGCGCTACGAGCCCCTGGTTGAGATTATCACCGACAAAGTGACCATGGAGGTCCCGTCGCCGGTTGACGGTTCTGTGGTCCGGTTGCTGGCCGAAGAAGGCGAGACCCTGCCCATGGGAGCGCCCATCGCCGAGGTGGCCACCGCCGACAGCCCAGTAGGGGCCGAGCCGGTCACTGCGGCCATCGAAGTTGAAACGGCGCCGCCGGTGCAACCCGGCGAGCCATCTGCAGCAGGAACCACCGGCTATCTGTTGAAAGACGTAACTCCAGTAGGACCAACAGGGGGCGCGGCCGTCGAGATTGACGAACCTACTGTAAGTTCGGCCCCAGCTCCCGCGGCAGAGGTTACCACTCCAGCAACCACCACGCCTACGGCTGCTCCGGTGGGACCTTCCAGTGGGACCCGCCTGTCCCCAGCGGTACGGCGCTTGGCCGAAACACACTCAATCGATGTCTCCCAGGTCCAGGGAACCGGACTGGGCGGACGCATCACGCGGGACGACGTTCTGAAGTTCGTGGCAAGCGGCCCAGCCCCAACCCAGCCCCCGGCCGCGGCCGCAGTTTCGGCCGCCCAAGTCGAAGGTCAACGCTCGACCGACGGGCAAGAGATTCACGTTCCGCTGACTCCGGTGCGGCGGATGATTGCCGAGGCCATGGTCCGGAGTGTGAGCAACATACCTCACGCCTGGAGCACGGTTGAGGTGGATGTCACCGGTTTGGTGGCCCTGCGGGCTTCGCTACGGGCCGATTTTGAACAAAAAGAAGGCGTCAACCTGACCTACCTTCCCTTCGTCATCAAGGCGGTGGTGGAGTCCCTGAAAGAAGTGCCCACCATGAACGCTTCTTGGGGTGAGGACAAGATTATCCTGAAGCAGAGGGTGAATCTGGGTTTGGCGGTGGCCGCGCCGGACGGTCTGATTGTACCGGTGCTCCACAACGCCGACCATCTCAGCATTGCTGGAATCGCCACGGCCGCCAAGGACCTGACCGACCGGGCCAGGACCAAGAAGCTGACCCTGAACGACGTGCAGGGCGGCACTTTCACTTTAAACAACACCGGAGCATTAGGCTCCTACGTCTCCGGACCTATCATCAACTACCCCCAGGCCGGCATCTTGACCACCGAGACAATCCAGAAGCGGGCCGTGGTCATCCCCACGGATTCAAATGATGCCATCGCCATCCGTTCAATGATGAACATCTGCCTATCCTTCGACCACCGGATCAACGACGGCGCCGAGGCCAGCGGGTTCATGGCGGCGGTTAAGTCCAAGCTTCAGGCCATGGGCCCCGGCACTTCGATTTACTAGGCTGCTAGTGCCGAGTTTCGGAATCGGCCGTTGAGGTCATCCGTTCGTCCTTGTATCTTAAACCAGGACGTGGCAGGCCGAATCGTCCTAGCAGCCTGTCCGAGTAATACGGGGCAATTAGGGGTAAAATAGAGGCCAAGCTGGGTTGAGGAGGCAGGGATGAGCAAGACCTTTCGCCGCTATGAGCCGGATCAGATGCTGCTGATGCCGGTGGCCCTTCAGGAGTGGCTACCAGCAGATCATATGGCCTATTTCATCTCCGATGTGGTGGACCATTTGGACCTGAAGGAAATCCTGAGCACGTATGAGGGTGAGGAGCGAGGCTATCCTCCCTACCATCCGGTGATGATGGTGAAGGTGCTGGTATACGCCTACTGTGCTGGGGTGCCCTCCTCCCGGCGCATCGAGAAGCGTCTCCATGAGGATATCGCCTTCCGAGTGCTGGCGGCCAATAACACTCCCGACTTCCGCACCATCTCCGACTTCCGCAAGGAGCACCTGGTAGCTCTAGGTGGTCTCTTCCTAAAGGTGTTGGAACTATGCCGGCAGGCCGGGCTGGCCAAGCTGGGGCACGTTTCCCTGGATGGGACTAAGGTGAAGGCCAACGCTTCCAAGCATAAGGCCATGAGCTACGGCAAGATGAAGGAGAAAAGGGCACGACTGGAGGCTGAGGTTGAGGAGCTATTTCGGAGGGCTCAGGAGGCGGACGAAGCGGAGGACCGGTGCTACGGGAAGGACCGTCGCGGGGATGAGTTACCCGTGGAGTTGGCCTTTCGAGAAAGCCGACTGAAAAGGATTAGAGAGGCTCAGGAGGCCCTGGAAGCGGAGGCCCAAATCCACGGAAAGGAAGTCCCGGAGGATAAGGCCCAGCGGAACTTCACCGACCCGGACTCCCGAATAATGCCAGGGCCCGGGGGCAAGGAGTTCAGCCAATCTTACAACTGTCAGGCGGCGGTGGACAGCGCTTATCAGGTCATCGTGGCGGCCGATGTTACCAAGCAACCCTCGGACCACGGCTGGGCCCTACCCCTGGTGAAGGAGATCGAAGACAATACCGGCACTCTGCCCAGAGAGGCATCAGCCGATGCTGGTTACTACTCGGCCCAAGCTGTAGAAGAGCTATACGCCCTGGGGGTAGACCCCTTCATCCCACCAGATAAGACCCGGCATGGAACGGTGATACCGTCGGCACCCCGAGGTCGGATTCCCAGGCATCTGTCGACGGCGGACCGGATGCGTCGAAAGCTGAGAACCCAGCGGGGTCGGCAACGCTACGCCCTGAGAATGGGGACGGTGGAGCCGGTCTTCGGGCAGATCAAACAGGGCCGGGGCTTCCGGCAGTTTCTGCTCCGAGGATTAGAGAAGGTGAAGTTGGAGTGGAAGCTAATATGCGCCGGACACAACCTGCTCAAGCTCTTCTCTGCCCTGAAAACAAGCCACACTAAGCCAGGGAGTCGAGTAGTGGCGTAAGAGTCTATGTTTGACGCCCGCTGATCAGGAGCCCCGACGGCAGCAAAGACTTACCCCTAACGCCCCAACTCCCATTAGCAATTACCCAGACAGGCTCCTAGTACTCAGTCAACTTGGTTTTGGGATTTGTTTAAGAAAGGGGCCAATTGAGCTATCCTGCCTGGTGGGAAGTGTTGATGGCGGGAGTGGCTAATGATGGTCAGGGACAAATACGCGGTGCGGCTGGCACAGGAACAACGGGAAGAGCTCCAGCGACTGATCCGGGTTGGCAAAAACTCAGCCCGAGTGACCGCTAGAGCGCGGATTCTCCTAAAGAGCGACGAGGGTTGGGCGGCACCCCAAGTGGCCGAAGCTTTGGATGTGGCCCTGAGCACCGTATACCGGGTCAAGCAGCGCTTTGCCGAAGAAGGGTTGGAGAGGGTTTTGCAGGACCGTCCCCAGGCCAACCGGCCCCGGAAGTTGGACGACCGGGGCGAAGCCCACCTGATTGCTTTGGCCTGCAGCCCGCCGCCGGAAGGGCATGACCACTGGACCCTGCGTCTGCTGGCCGGGAAGGTGGTCGAGTTGGGGCTGACGCCCTCCATGTCCCACGAGGGGGTGCGCAAGCGTCTCAAAAAAACGCCCTCAAGCCGTGGCAGAAGAAGGAGTGGTGCATTCCCAAGGTGAGCGCGGAATTTGTGGCTAACATGGAGGATGTCCTGGATCTCTACGCCGAACCCTATGATCCCCAACGTCCGGTGGTTTGCTTTGACGAGACATCCACCCAGTTGTTGGCGGAGACCCAGCCCGCTCTGCCGCCCCGGCCGGGACTTCCGCTGCGGCAGGACTACGAATACCGGCGGGAGGGTACCCGCAACCTGTTCTTGGCCTGCGAGCCCTTGGCGGGTTGGCGAGGGGTGGCGGTCACGGAGCGGCGCACGATGCAAGACTTCGCCCGCCGGATGCGCTGGCTGGCGGATGAAGCCTACCCGGAAGCCGAGGTGGTAAGGGTTGTCTTGGACAATCTGAATACCCATCGCCGGGCATCGCTGTACGAGACTTTCCCGGCTGAGGAAGCCCGGAGGATTGCCAGGCGGCTGGAGTTTCATTACACGCCCAAGCACGGGAGTTGGTTGAACATGGCGGAGATCGAGTTCAGCGTCCTGTCCCGCTCCTGCCTGAAGCAGCGGCTCTCCGGCGAGGAGGCCCTCAGGAGGGAAGTCGATGCTCTGGTCAAGGAGCGCAACGCCGCCAGAGCCACCATCAACTGGCGGTTCAACACCCGGGACGCACGAACCAAACTTCACCGCCTTTACCCTTCCGATTTTACGGTTGACTGAGTACTAGGCTTTTTAGGCCGAGGCTCAGCGAGGCCGCCACGTCCTCCCCGCCCAGAGCCCGAACAGTTGACTGGGCGGCAGCCCGTATCAAGCAAGGCTGGGCCGGTGCCGGGGGACCAATGAGGGGAACCAGTGATGGGAGGTAGATGGATGGAAGATTCGCAGGTGTTCATAGGTATCGATGTTTCCAAGAGCTGCTTGGATGTGGCTTCCAGGCCCACGGGTGAAGTGTGGCAGGTCACGAACGATGCGAACGGCATCGGTGCTCTGGCCCAGCGGCTGACGGGGATGAGCCCTTCCTTGGTTGTGCTCGAGGCCACGGGAGGTCTGGAGTGGGAGCTCACCGCTGAGCTGGCGGCGGTCGGTCTTCCAGTGGCGGTGGTCAACCCCAGACACGTAAGGGACTTCGCCCGGGCTGCTGGCGCCCTGGCTAAGACCGACGCCTTGGACGCCCAGGTGTTGGCCCACTTTGGGCAGGCGATGGAGCCTAAGCCCAGGCTTCTTCCTGACCCAGACGCCCAAGACCTGCAGGCCATGGTTGGCCGCCGGCGGCAGTTGGTGGAGATGATTACCGCGGAGAAGAACCGCCGGAGGACCGTGATTGCTCGGATCCGTCCTCAGGTGGAAGAACATATCCGCTGGCTGGAAAAAAGCTTGGAGGACCTGGACCAAGACCTGGACAGCTTCATCCGCTCCAGTCCCATGTGGCGGACCAAAGAAAGGGTCATAAGGAGCGCTCCTGGCGTTGGCCCGGTATTCACGGCAACCGTTTTGGCCAATCTGCCAGAATTGGGCACGATGAACCGGGGTCAAGTCGCCGCGCTGGTGGGCGTAGCACCGTTCAATAGGGACAGTGGAACGCTCCGAGGCAAGCGCACTGTTTGGGGAGGACGCCGTCACGTGAGGGCGGCCCTTTACATGGCGGCCTTGGTGGCGACCCGGTACAATCCGGTGATCAAAGAGTTTTATCAACGGCTATGCTCCATGGGCAAACCCAAGAAAGTGGCCTTGACGGCCTGTATGCGCAAGCTCTTGGTCATTCTAAATTCCATGGTGAAACATGGCAGAGAGTGGCAGCCAAACCTTCAAACGCCTTGACATCCAAGACAGTTGCTGAGCCCCGTCGAAGGGCCTCGGCTTCGGCTAGGTCATGGTTCGACGGAGCCGACCACGAACCGTTGGTAACGCGGATTATCGGTAGGAAGTTCTAAACCACTATGCCTCCCCTGACCGTTTGCCGCGCCGTCTGGCTCGGCAATATCGATTACCTCGAAGCCCGCGACCTGCAACTGGCGCTGGTGGAAAAGGTCCACTCTGGCCAGGAACCCAACACTCTGCTCCTGTTGGAGCACCCCCACGTCTACACCAAGGGCCGTCTGAGTAAACAGTCGGACGTCCTGCTGCCCGAAGAAGAGCTTGCGGCCAGGAGAGTCCCGGTCTACGAGACCGACCGGGGCGGCCTGGTGACCTACCACGGGCCAGGACAGTTGGTGGCCTACCCCATCGTGAACCTCAAAATTTGGGGCGGGCCGGTCAAGTACGTCCGGGCCTTGGAGCAGGTGATAATCGCCACTCTGGCTGAAATGGGCGTCACCGCCCACTGCGAGTCCGGGAACACCGGCGTCTGGACCGACCGAGGAAAGATTGCCGCCCTCGGCGTGAAGATCAGCCGAGGCATCACCTTCCACGGCTTCGCCGTTAACGTGAACACCGACCTAACCTACTACCAGAACATCATCCCCTGCGGAATCTCAGACCGGCCCGTAACTTCCCTGGCCGAGATATTGGGTGAGCCGGTTGACATGGAGTTGGTGAGGTACGGGTTGGTCTACCAATTCGGGCGAGAGTTTGGGTTTCGGATGGAGGAAGTGGGGCGGATGGCGTATTAACAAGCCACGGGCTTGTGCACAATGGCTATTGATTTTTATTAGCAAACGAATAGATTTAACCCATGACTCTCGTCTCTTGACCACGAGATCAATTTGCTCCACAATGATAATTAAAGGTTCCTCCCCGGTGAAAGTGCCCATGGGGCACTGCCTTTAGGCTAGCCGGGGAGGTCTTTTTTTGTTTGGAGTGTACTTTGGCATACCTTTACGTTTTCATAGACGAATCAGGAAACTACGACTTTTCGCCGAGTGGGACCGATTATTGGATTCTTACCAGTTTAATCACAGAGGACATTCGGCCCGGCCTGATTGAACTCTATGACCTCAAACACAAACTAATAGATTTAGGAACCAACCTCGAGTACTTTCACGCCGCAGAAGACCGTCAAGCAGTGCGAAATGAGGTATTCGAAATTATCCACAATCTCGACAACATCCGGGCTGATTCAGTGGTCGTGGACAAAAGAAAAACAGGTCCATCAATTCGTCCAATTGACAAATTTTATCCGGTGATGCTGGAGAACTGAGGTGGACCCGGAAATTCGGACAGGTGGTTAAGTGAGAGTTCTGCTCCTAAAATAGCCACAGCTGTTGCTGTGACGGAGGAGTGGGACATGTCAAAAGAGCGGAGGAAGCACAGCCCAACATTCAAGGCCAAGGTGGCCCTGGAAGCGGTGAAGGGTGAAGAGACGGTGGCCCAACTGGCCGCCCGCTACGAGGTCCATCCCGGGCAGATCCAGGCCTGGAAGAAGTCCTTGTTGGAAGGAGCGGTCGGCGTCTTTGGTGGGAACCAAGACAAACGCCAGAAGAGCGATGGGGTCCTTGTTGCCCGGCTCTATCAGCAGATCGGCCAACTGAAGGTTGAGCGGGATTTCTTGGCGGAGAGGCTCGGTCCATGAGCCGGGAGCGGCGGCGGGAGATGGTGGACCGGCGGCACCCAGCCTTGTCCACAGTGAGACAGTGCGCCTTACTGAGCATCAGCAGGTCCAGCCTAAACTACCGGCGCAAGGGGACTTGCTTGGAGAACCTGACCGTGATGAAGGCGATGGACCACCAGTACCTAAGTACCCCCTTCTACGGGTCGCGGCGCATGAGGGTCTGGCTGGGCACTCAAGGTCACAGGGTGAACCGGAAGCGGGTCCAGCGTCTGATGCGGACCATGGGACTACGTGCCATCTACCGGTGGCCCCGGACCAGCAAGCCGGGGCCAGGGCACAAGGTGTATCCCTACCTCCTGAGCGGCATGGAGATCACCAGACCAAATCAGGTGTGGGCCGCCGACATCACCTACATCCCCATGGCCAAGGGTTTCTTATACCTGGTGGCCATCATGGATTGGTACACGCGGTACGTGGTGGCCTGGCGTCTTTCCAACACCTTGGATGCTGATTTCTGTGTCGAGACATTGTGAGGAAGCGCTTGGCAAGGGGAAGCCAGAGGTCTTCAACACCGACCAGGGCAGCCAGTTCACCGGCGAAGCCTTTACCGGTCTCCTAGAGCAGCACGGAGTGAGAATCAGCATGGACGGGAAGGGACGCTACACCGACAACTGAGGTGGACCCGGAAATTCGGACGGGTGGTTAAGTGAGAGTTCTGCTCCTAAAATAGCCACAGCTGTTGCTGTGAGGGAGGAGTGGGACATGTCAAAAGAGCGGAGGAAGCACAGCCCAACATTCAAGGCCAAGGTGGCCCTGGAAGCGGTGAAGGGTGAAGAGACGGTGGCCCAACTGGCCGCCCGCTACGAGGTCCATCCCGGGCAGATCCAGGCCTGGAAGAAGTCCTTGTTGGAAGGAGCGGTCGGCGTCTTTGGTGGGAACCAAGACAAACGCCAGAAGAGCGATGCGGTCCTTGTTGCCCGGCTCTATCAGCAGATCGGCCAACTGAAGGTTGAGCGGGATTTCTTGGCGGAGAGGCTCGGTCCATGAGCCGGGAGCGGCGGCGGGAGATGGTGGACCGGCGGCACCCAGCCTTGTCCACAGTGAGACAGTGCGCCTTACTGAGCATCAGCAGGTCCAGCCTAAACTACCGGCGCAAGGGGACTTGCTCGGAGAACCTGACCGTGATGAAGGCGATGGACCACCAGTACCTAAGTACCCCCTTCTACGGGTCGCGGCGCATGAGGGTCTGGCTGGGCACTCAAGGTCACAGGGTGAACCGGAAGCGGGTCCAGCGTCTGATGCGGACCATGGGACTACGTGCCATCTACCGGTGGCCCCGGACCAGCAAGCCGGGGCCAGGGCACAAGGTGTATCCCTACCTCCTGAGCGGCATGGAGATCACCAGACCAAATCAGGTGTGGGCCGCCGACATCACCTACATCCCCATGGCCAAGGGTTTCTTATACCTGGTGGCCATCATGGATTGGTACACGCGGTACGTGGTGGCCTGGCGTCTTTCCAACACCTTGGATGCTGATTTCTGTGTCGAGACATTGGAGGAAGCGCTTGGCAAGGGGAAGCCAGAGGTCTTCAACACCGACCAGGGCAGCCAGTTCACCGGCGAAGCCTTCACCGGTCTCCTAGAGCAGCACGGAGTGAGAATCAGCATGGACGGGAAGGGACGCTACACCGACAACATCTTGTTGGAGCGGCTGTGGCGCACGGTTAAGTACGAGGAGGTCTACCTGAAAGCCTACTCCAACGGGCGAGAAGCCAAGGCCGGGCTTGACGCATACTTCAGCTTCTACAACAACCAAAGACCCCACCAGGCCTTGGGCTACCGGACACCGGCTGAGGTGTTCAAAGGAGACTTGGCGCCATCAGATGAACGGTCAATCAATGGGAAACGGGCACCGAACGGAGCGTTCTCAGACCTTGGAAAGACGGCGGAACTCTCACTTAGTTTTGCACCAAACCTGTCCAACTGATTGGGTCCACCTCACACAAACAAATCTTACCCCGCGCCTGGCTTTGACACCCACAACCCCCGTTGCTACACTCGCCTGGCTTGTATTTGACGGCTGGCGGAGGTGATTGCATGGCGGTGTCGCAAAAGGTCCGGCGGTTCATGGACGAGGGGGGTTGGATCCGCCGGGTTTTTGAAGAAGGGATGGCGCTGAAGGCCCAGATCGGGGCCGATAAGGTCTTCGACCTGTCCTTGGGGAACCCGGTCATGGAACCGCCCAAGGAGTTCCACGACGAGCTGCGCCGCCTGGCCAACGCCCCAGTGTCTGGGATGCACCGCTACATGCCAAACCCCGGCTACATGGAAACCCGCGAAGCCGTGGCGGGCGCCCTGAAAACAGAGACGGGCCTGGACTTCTCCGGCGGCGACGTAATCATGACCTGCGGGGCCGCCGCGGCTGCCAACGTGGTCCTGAAGACCATCCTCAACGAGGGCGACGAGGTCATAATCCTGTCGCCCTACTTCTGGGAATACCTCTACTACATCGACAACCACGGCGGCGTGGCTGTGGAAGCACCCACCGACGACCAGTTCCAGCCCGACCTGGCTGCGATTGAAGCTGTGATGACTGCCAAGACGCGGGCCATCATGGTCAATTCACCCAACAACCCCACCGGCGCGGTCTACTCCGAAGAGAGCATCGAGGGACTGGCGGCATTGTTGGAGCGGAAGCAGGCCGAGCACGGCACCGAGATCTTCATCATCAGCGACGAGCCCTACCGGCGAATTATCTTTGACGACATGGGTTTCCCCCAAGTGCTGCCCCATTACGACAACAGCGTGGTGGTCACTTCCCACGCCAAGGACCTGGCCCTGCCGGGAGAGCGTATCGGCTATATCGCGGTGAACCCCAACTACCAGGGCAAAGAGGAACTATCCGCAGGATTGTCCTTCTGCAACCGCACCCTGGGGTTCGTGAACGCCCCGGCCCTGATGCAGCACATCGTCCGCAACCTCCAGGGTGTGAGCGTGGACGTGGGGTATTACGAGAAGAAACGGGACTTTCTGTGCCGGAACCTGGGGGAACTGGGCTACGATGTAGTGCGGCCCCAAGGCGCATTCTACCTATATCCAAAGGCGCCCATTGAGGACGACGTGGCCTTTTGCCGGACGCTGCTAAACTCCAACGTGCTGGTGGTTCCGGGGCGGGGCTTCGGCACGCCGGGCTACTTCCGCATCTCATACTGCGTCGAGGACTGGGTGCTGGAGGGGGCCATGGAAGGGTTCGCCAAAGCGATGGCGGAACCGGGAGGATAGTACCGGCCCAGGAGTCTAAATAAAAGGGGTTCGCCAAAGCGATGGCGGAGCCGGGAGGATAGTACCGGCCCAGGAGTCTAAATAAAAGGGGTTCGCCAAAGCGATGGCGGAGCCGGGAGGATAGTACCGGCCCAGGAGTCTAAATAAAAGGGGTTCGCCAAGGGTATGGCGGAACCGGTAGGATAGAAGCGGCTACCGCTAGTTGTCTCCGAACAGGTTTGCCAACTCCAAGGACAGCCCCTCCAGGAGGGGAGACTCAAGGGTCTGGCCGGTCCCGAAAACCTGGTAGGGGCTGAGGCCTTCTTCGCCCAGGGCCAAAACCTCAACAGTCTCGGCATCGGGGTCGACCAGCCAATACTCTTTGACTCCGTGCCGGGCGTACAATGCCCGCTTATAGCCTTGGTCGTACTCAGCAGTCGACGGCGAAAGAATCTCGACCACCAGGTCCGGCGCCCCTTGTATGTTGGCTTCCGTGATTACGCTGGCCCTTTCATTGGAGATAAACATCAGGTCCGGCTGGGCCACGTCGTGATTGGACAGAACCACATCCAGCGGCCCGAACCAAACACGGCCAAGTTCTGCTTCGGCAACGAAAGCAAACACCAACCGGTATAGATTGGCAAGCAGTCTTTGATGCGTTTGGGTGGGTGAAGGGGCCAAAATCATCTCCCCGTCGAGAAGCTGATACCGGGTTCCCTCGGGCGTGCTCATGTAATCTTTGACCGTGAATTTTAACTTGGGATTTGGCTGCGTCATGACTGGAAACCTGGCTTGAGAGTCCCTTTATCGTATTATATCAGCCCGTCATTTGGGCGATCTTTGAGGGCAGCCGGACCGAAGCCCTCCCCTTCATGGTGATTTCGCCGCGCTGGTTCTCACCCCATACTTCCATGTCCACCAGCATCTCGCCGTCTTTGTCGTGCTTGCCGGTAATCTTGCCCTTGCACCAAGTTGTGTCGCCCACCACGTTGAAGCGGCGCAATTCGACGTACATCTTCTGCAAGAAACCGTCGTCGCCCATCCAGTTGGTCAGCAGATTGCCCATCCAGCAACAACGCTGGCAGCCGTAGTCATAAGCGCCGGGAAGTCCCGGGCTCTCGGCGGCCTCTTGAATGTCGTGGACCCGGATGATGGCTTCCTGGGCGCCGGTGGTTGGATCGGTGAAGCCCCAAGACGGGTGCCGGGCCATCTCCCGCAGTTGAATGCCGTGGGATATGCCGCCGATGCATCCGGCCACGAAGGCGGTGATATCGCCGTGACTCATGGGCCCCTTGACGCACGGGCCGACATCGTCGCCCACAGCCACGTCCTCGCACAGGTGGGCAATAGGCCATACTTTCGGTTGTAGACCGTCAGCGATAATGGGACACATATAAGGGTAGGAAAACCCGAGAGTCGGAGGGTGGTGTGAGCTCCTGAAATGAGGGTAGAGTTACCCACAGAAAGGAGCAGATGTGTCCCAATTAGAAGTAAGCAAAGCAGAGGCCGCCGAGGAACGAAGCGAGCAGACCAGGTCTTTCGTCCGTACAGTGAAGGCGGCTGCCCGACGTAAGTACACCTCCGAAGACAAGATCCGAATTGTTCTGGAGGGCTTCCGCCGCGAGGTCACAGTCAACGACCTGTGCCGGCGGGAGGGGATCAAGCCCCACTCCTACTACTCGTGGACCAAAGAGTTCATGGAGGCGGGCAAGGAGAGGTTGACCCGTGACTCGGTTCGGGACGCCACTCAGCATGAGGTAGGGCAGCTCAAGCGAGAGAACGGGGAACTCAAGGAGCTAGTGGCCGATCTGTCGCTGGAGGCGTACCGTCTCAAAAAAACGGCCATCCCCGTGCCCCAGGACGCCACCGGTACCAGCGGATGAGCGCCCCGGAGAAGGCAGAGGTAGTTACCAAAGTATCCTCGTCTCCCCTCCCCAAGCGAAAGGTCCTCAGAGAGCTGGGCATCCCTAAGAGCACCTACTACCGGTGGCTCAGACGCCAAGACCAACAAGGACTTGAGGACCGACCAGAAGGCGATCAGCCACCATGGAACCGTCTTACTATTCAGGAAGAACGCTCAGTCCTGTTATCAGCCAGAGAGATGCCAGAGCTGAGCTGCCGTCAGCTGGCCGCGTGGATCACCGACAACCAGGGCTTCTCAGTCTCAGAGTCCAGCGTCTACCGTATCCTGGGCAGGGAGGGCCTAGTGAAGCGGCCTGAGATGCGGTTGGCCGCGGGGAAGGAGTACCACCGCAAGACCACAGGACCTCACCAGATGTGGGCCACCGATGCCTCATACTTCAGGGTGGTTGGTTGGGGCTACTACTACCTGGTCACCGTTATGGACGACTACTCCCGCTTCATCCTGGCTCACAGGCTTCAGCAAGATATGACGGCCGACTCCTTCATCGAGGTGGTCCAGGATGCTGTGGACACGACCAGCATGGACCAAGTTCCAGTCACAGACCGCACCAGGCTGCTGAGTGACAACGGTCCAGGCTATGTCTAAAGAGCATTCAGGGACTACCTGGGGATGGTTGGCATCAAGCACATCCTAGCAACTCCTTTCCACCCTCAGACCAACGGGAAGCTGGAGCGCTACCACCAGACCATCAAACGGGACGTCAACCAGGTGCCTTATGAGTTGCCCGCCGACCTTGAGGCTGCTATCGCGCCCTTCGTCAGCTACTACAACTACCGGCGCTATCACAAGGCTCTGGGCAACGTGACACCATCAGACGTGCTCAAGGGAAGACGGCAAGAGATCCTACAACGCAGGAAGGAGGTGAAGGCTCAAACCACCGAACGGCGACGACGCTACAACAGGGCCCTCAGGGAGCTCACCAGACCTCCATCCAGCCCCTGATCTCTCGGCTCCCAATGTGTCCCACTTTTGCTGGTTGCTAACAGTGCGACGAGGGCTGCGCAAACTGGTCAATCGGGGATTCTACCCACACAACCGCACCTGCTACGGCTTCAAACTGGAGAAGATCAAGCAGAAGGAAGACGAACCCGCACACCCCAAGCTCGTTCTGGACCCGCCATACTCCGATATCGTCAGGAGGCTGTTCCTGGAATCAATAGCGGGGAGAACCGACAAGGACATCCGGGTAGGACTCCACGACGACGGGATACCCAGCCCGAGTGGCAAGGATTGGTGGCCCCCTTCCACCATCGACACCATCCTCAACAAGCCGATCTACGCGGGATACGTGAACTGGGGCCTAAGCTCGAAGAGCGGCGATGAGCCCATCCTGGTACCCGACCATCACGAGGGAATAGTCGCTCCGGAGGAGTTTGAACTGGCCCACCAGAGCAGAGCAGGAAGGGCAAAAACGGCAACCAATCCCAGGGAGGCAGGAACTGACCGCATGATGAGCAGCCTCCTGAAGTGCCGGAAATGCAAAGAAAGTCTTCAGGCCGCCCAACAAAAGATTCAGACCTCTGCTACTACATCTGCAAGACCCGCAGGAATGAAACGGTTTCGGTATGCGACTGTCCCAACATCCACAGCCGGGAATTTGAGCCGATGTTCCTGAAGGCGGTGACGGAGGACATCCTCTCTCCCAGCAACACGAAAACCATCATAGAGGTGGTATCCCGCGAACTGGAAGTCCCATACGAAGAACAACTCTCCAGGCTGGAGCTCATCGAAAAGGAAATCCTCGGAGTGGAAAAGAAGGAGGACCGGGTCATGACGGCCTACGAGGCCGGGGCCTACACGGTGGAGAACTTCACGAAGAGGATGGATCCCCTGCGAAAGCAAAAAGCTGAACTGAATGGTAACAAAGCCACAGCAAGAAAGGAGCTGAACCGCGATGCCGTCATCGTGGCCAGCCCACAGATGGTGATTGACTTCGCCAAGGACATGAGCAAGCTCATACAGCACTCCCAGCCGAAGGAAAGGAAGGAGTTACTCAAGAAGTTCATCCAATGCGTCTGGGTGGAACCAGGAAAGGCAACCATCGTGTACCGCATCCCGATGCCCAGCGATGGGCCTAACCCAAGAGCAACCAAACACGAACTGGCTCTCGACGGGGAGCCAGTTTCAGTTTGGCCTACTGCACGCGCAGGCCCCCACCAACGGGGATTGACGCCCCTGACCTCTTCATTCAAAACCGCGTCTTGAATCGCCTTGATTTCTTCGGAAGAGTACTTGGAGGGCTCAAAAGAGTTCTTCTGTTTCTCCTTTGGCGGCGTCCCGTTCGGCGCGTACCTGCCAGCCCCGGGTCTTGGCGATGGTATCTCCGTGCTGATTGAAGTAGTGGGTGACGCTGGACTGAATCAGAATCTTCCCAGCAAATTCGGACTCCTTCTCCTGCAGGTCGGTGAACTGCTCTTGGACCGAGGTCTTGTCGTCCAGGTAGATCGGCCGGTACCACTCCCAGTCATTGCCGGCATGGAAGCCGTGGACCCCAGGCAGGCCGCCGGTCCGTCCGGAGCACTAATAGACGCTGTAGAGGAAGCAAGGCGGGGCGATAATCTTTCCGTATCGGCTGTTGTAACCGTGACCCAGGTCCCAATAGAGAGGGTTTTCGTCGCCGATTCCCTGACAGAAATGCCGTATAGCGTCCTGGGTAGCTTGGGTGTTGAACAGGCCGACGCCATACTGCCGTGGGCGGTTGAAGTTGCCCAGGCGTGCCCGAAGCCGGTCGATGCCTTCCTGTGTAATCTTTCCTGATTCGAGTACCATGCGGATTCTCCTAGCGCCGTGGGCCGGCTTTTGCGCCCGACATTCCAGCGCAACCAATTTAAATTAAAGGGGACAGGACTTACTATCCCTGGCCCTGCTGCTGGTAGGCCCGCACCCGGGCTGGTGTCCTGGGACTGGGTATCACCCAATAGAAGACGGCCGCCAGTCCGTAGCAGATAATCAGAGGGACCAGAGCCCATTTGAAGCTGCCCGTGTGGTCGAATATGACTCCCATCCACACCGGCGTGCTCATGGACATCAATTGGTCTGGCAGGTGCTGCCAGCCTCGCAGTGTCGCGTAGCTTCGCCGGCCGAAGAAGTCTCCCATAATGGCCCAGGCCAGCGGGCTTGCCGTCTCGGAGAAGGCCGCCAGCACCACGAACGCCACCACCTGCAAGATGTGCCCGGTGCCGTTCAACAGGACCAGCAGGGACAATGCGCCGCCAATCATGCAGGCGGAACTTAGCTTCTGCTTGGACCACTTGTCGCCCAGCCAGCCGATCATGGGTGTCATCAACAACAGGCTGAAGGACATTACCCCGACAAAGGCCACGGCGATTGGTTGAGCGCCGTCCTCGCTGCGCCCAGACCCCATCAGGAACCAGACCACCAGGGGCACCAAAAGGAATTGCGTGCCGGAATGGACCACGTTCCGCATGCCCACGGCCAACACCAACGTCCAGTACGTGGGAGTCTTCATGGCCTCGGTTGCGGTGAAATCCGGCTCTCCGGCATGGAGAATGGCCGTCCTTTGTTGGACCCCGCCGGAGTCTTGACCGCCTCCGGAAACAACCTCGGCGATATTTACCTCGTCATCCGGAATGGGATCTCCGTCCGGGCGCAGCCCCATGCTCTCCGGGTCGCGGCGGATCAAGAAGGACATGGGGATGACCACCGCCAGTATGACCACACCGGAGATGAAGGCTGCCGGACGCCAACCGGCACTGAGCACTAAGAATCCCATCAGCGGTGCAATGGCCGTGCCGCCGATGGCATTGCCGGTGCCCGCTATACCCATGGCCAGGCCGCGGTGCCGCCGGAACCACTGGTTGATGGCTGGCATGGTGGCGTTGTTGTAGCCGGCCCTGAAACCAAGAGACAGCAGGCCCACAAACACACAGACAAAATATAGGTAGTTCTGGGTGAAAGAAAGCAGGATGAACCCTAGCCCAGAAGTGATGCCGCCGAACATCAGGATCACCCGTGGGCCGAACCGGTCGGTGGCCCAGCCCATGATTGGGCCCTGGAGTCCGCCCTCCATGCGGCCCAGCATCTCG
Source organism: Dehalococcoidia bacterium (assembly GCA_965237595.1). GTDB lineage: Bacteria > Chloroflexota > Dehalococcoidia > Lucifugimonadales > UBA3495 > UBA9611. The sequence goes on from CBDEFY010000006.1 coordinate 768,127, forward strand.
GCGAATGAGATGGCGGCAACGCCGATACCCAATTCGTTGCGAAGGGGGATGATGTAGGAAGTGAAACCTTTGTTGAAGGTTCCGTGTTTCAGGGCGTCGGCCCCCATTGATGCGATTGCGATCCACCAGCCGTAGAACATGTTCCGGGGCCGCGGCAGCCTTGGTGTTATCGGTTCTTTAATCACGTTGCAGAGTTTTCTCGGATCTTTAACGGCCAAGGGCGAGATGAACGTTCATTTAAAGATAGCTGGAAGGAGTGGACAGGAGACCCTGGGGGCTGTGCCTGGTCTAGTATACAGCGTGTTCGGATTCCAGAGCCTGCAGCCGGTCTTGGGATAGGCCTAAAATGCCGCACAGGATGTATTGGTTGTGCTCTCCCAAGAGTGGGGCCGCCTTCCTGATTTCCCCTGGGGTCTCGTAGAAGACCCAGGGCATCCCATAGATCCATTTGGTCCCCAGATGGGGATGTTCCACCGACTCGTAGGCCTGCCGGACTTGCAGTTGGGGTCCAAGAACCGCAACTAGATGTTCATGACCGGCATGGCCGCTTCGCCATGTTCCTGCAACAACTGGGCTGCTTCGCCGGCGGTTTGCCGCCTGGTCCAATCCGCGATGTTCTCATCCAACTCCCGGATGTTGGCCTGGCGGGCTTGGCGGTGGGCGAACCGTTCCCCCCCTGACCATTCCGGCCCGCCCATGGCCCGGCAGAGCCCCTGCCATTCTTCGTCGGTACGTACGGCGATTGATATCCAGCGTTCCTCGTCGGCACAGGGATAGTTATTATGGGGGGCGAACTCCGGGTCGGCGTTGCCCTGGGGACGGGGCGGCTCACCGGACATCTGATAGCCCAAGAACGCCTCGCCCAGCATGGACGCCGTGGCTTCAAGTTGGGCCACCTCAATCTCCTGTCCCTCACCGGTTACACTACGGTGACGCAGGGCCGCCACCGCGCCCAAGGCCGCGTGCAGCGAGGCGATGACCGGGACGAGGATGTTGGTGGGCGAGTCTCAATCGCCTTGAATCAACGGACTCAGCCTCGCCGACCCGCCAAGGGGCGGGCACAAAATCCAACCGGCCCGGCCGCAGTTGGCCGGGCCGGAAATGGGCATCCGATTAATGCCTGATTATTCTAACCGTCAGGCTGGACTACAGATTTATGACGATGTTGTCCGGCCCTCGCGACAGTACCGCTTCCGCGGGTTCGTCGTACGGATTGCCTTCGATGTGATTGAAGTTGGCGGGAACGAAGATAAAATCTCCGGGACCGGCCTCTACGTACTCCTTGATAGTCCTCACCGTGATAGACCCGGATATGCCCTTTGAGGACAAACGCGGCGGTCTCGGCCTCGCCATGGTGGTGGGGCGGTCCCATGGTATTGGGCACGCATTCCACGTGTCCCAGCCAAATCTTCTTGGCGCCAGCGGTGTTGCCGTCGATACCAGGCCTCCGGATCATGCCGGGCGTCTGGATGGTGGTATCGGGGGATGCCGTTCCCTTGATAACTTGTAGCTCTCTTCCGCTGATTGAAGTACTCATATATTCTCCGATGGTCCCGCATTTATTGTTTCAAAGGGCGGGGGGCTCACTTGACCGCCAATGATACTCCGCCGCCACCGGAGCATCAAGCGCGAGAGCAACTCGCCAACCCTCGGGTATTTTCTGTCCACGTCCAATACCCATTTATCCACTGGTCTTCCCCTGTTTATCCCCCACGCCGGGTTGATCATCCACCGGCAACAGGCTATTCCATAGGCAAATCCCCCGATGGGAACGCGGCTGCGCCGCCCGCCCGATTTGCTTGGGGTGGTCAACCGTGTTTTACTGATTCAACAAAACCGATTTAACCATACCGGGTCCAAAGGGTAGTGGGAGATTCACCTTGGAAGTCACCAAAAAGATTGCCGAGTACGTCGTCAATACGGGCCTGGAGGACTTTCCGCCCGAAGCGATTTTCGCCGCCAAAGCGGCAATTATCGACTGTCTGGGCTGTGCCCTGGCCGGCTCCAAAGAACCCCTGGCCGACATTTTGGCCAACTACCTGACCGACCTGGGCGGCAAGCCCACCGCCACCGTGATCGGCCGGGGCTTCAAGACCAACGCCCCCGAAGCAGGGCTGATCAATGGGGCCATGTCCCACGCTCTGGACTACGACGACATCACCTTCATCACCAAGACACACCCCAGCACTGTATTGATACCGGCCGCGCTGCCCGTTGCCGAAGAGGCGGCCGCGTCGGGCCGGGACATGCTCCTGGCCTACCTATTGGGATTTGAAGTAGCCTGCGCCGTGGGCGACGCCATCAGCCCCGCATACTACGACGACCTTGGCTGGCACCCCACTGGGCCGTTGGGCGCCCTGGGCGCCGCCGCAGCAGCGTCCCGGCTGCTGGGGCTTGATCAAGAGCAGACGGCCATGGCCATCTCATTGGCAGCCTCCCAATCATCGGGACTTCGTCAGAACTTCGGCACCATGACCAAGCCCTTCCACGCCGGGCATGCCTGCAAGTGTGGCATCACCGCCGCCAAACTAGTGCGGGGCGGCTTCACCTCGGGGACCGACGCCTTGGAGGGCCGCTTCGGTTTCATGCGCGCTTTCTCCGGCGGTAAGGACTACAACCCCGACAAGGCCGCAGCGTCCTTGGGCAGCCGCTCTTTCATGCTGGAGTCCGGGGTTGAGATCAAGAAATACCCCTGCTGCGGCAGCGCCCACCTGGCCCTGGACGCCACCACCAAACTGGAACAGCGGGAGGCGCTGGAAGCGGCCGACATCGAACGCATCGAGGTCCGGGTGGACTTCGACCCGCCCCGGTCCCTGATCCACTCACGGCCCAAGGAAGGGCTGGAGGGCAAGTTCAGCCTGCAGTACTGCCTGGCCGCCGAGATATTGGACGGCCGGGTGGTGATGTCGACCTTCACCGATGATCAGGTGATGCGGCCCGAGGCCCAAGAGCTCATCCCCAAGATCGAGATGAAACGTCACTCCGGCTACGAGGGCCAGACCAGTTGGACCGAGGCCTACCACGAGGTTGAGATTCACCTGAAGGACGGGCGGGTGCTGACCGAGCGGGCCGACCGTGCCACCACCGGGGCTTTGCGGGGCGCAACCTTTGACGAAGTGCGGGTCAAGTTCCAAGACTGCGCCAGCATCGCGCTGACCGATGAAAACGCCGCCGCCACCCTGGAGATGCTGGACAACCTGGAGGTCCTGGGTTCCGTGGGCCCACTGGCCGACTTACTGGGCGGTTACACCGCCGTCAATCACCAACTCTGAGCCGGTGACGAAAGACGATTCGTCGGATGCTAGGTACAAGGCCCCGTAGGCGATGTCTTGGGGCGTGCCCATCCTCGCTATGGCGGTCCGTTCAACCGCCGCCTCCCGGCTGCTCGCATCGGGCCAGACTTGGTCCCCCATGTCGGTGTCTATCGGCCCTGGGTGTATGGAATTGGCCCGGATGCCCACCGATGCGTACTGGATGGCGGTGGACTTGGTGAAGATGCGCACCGCACCTTTGGAGGCGCTGTAGGCGGTGCTGGTGCGGCTGCCGACCAGGCCAGCGGCGGACGATATGTTGATGATGGAACCGCCGCCCGCCTTCCTCATCTCAGGGATGGCCGCTCTGGTTCCCAAGAACACACCCTTGGCATTCACCGCCAGTACCGCGTCCCACTGCTCGCTCGACGTCTCCAGCACGTGCCCCCGCCGCCAGATAGCCGCGTTGTTGACCAGAATGTCCACCTTTCCGAAGCTGGAAACCGCCGTCTTGATTGCCGCGTCCCAATCGTCTTCGTTTGTCACGTCCAGGTGCACGTATACGGCCTCGCCCCCGGTCTCGGCTATCTCAGCCGCCACACGGGAACCATCTTGGTCCAGCACGTCGCCCAGCACAATCTTGGCGCCTTCCTGGGCGAACAACCGGGCCTCGGCGGCACCCTGGCCCCGGGCTGCTCCGGTGATCAGCGCAACCTTCCCTTGCAACCGCATAGCAGGCCTCCCAAGTTTCGATGTCTTTAGGTCCGATTTATTTCGGCATGAAGAGTTTAACGCAAGTGTGATTCGGGCTCAATTCGGTACCGGCGGCAAGCACCCAAACGATTATTTGAGAGAAGTGCAAAAGTCCCCTCCACAAGGTGGCTATACGTTTAAGAGGGGAGATGAGGTAGTGGGGAAGGTGTTGGGGTCGATGGGGATGGGGTCGGCGGGGTCGGTGGTAGCATGGTGGGTAAAGGATGGCGTAGGGGGTGGCTTTGATGAATAACCCCCCACCTGGCGCAAAAGTCCTTGAGCTGATGCAAAAGTCCCCGCCGCAGGCAACGAATTTCCCGCCTCCCGATCACAGCAACAATCCGACTCGAGGAGTAGAATCTACAAGGACCATTCAGGATAGAGACATCAAGCGAGAGGAGTTTGATCCCATAAGGGAGCAAAGATGTATAGCTCAGCAAGCATTAACCTAGATACTCCGCCGATGCGCCCCGGCCAACGTGCCGCAATACAGGTAATATCGGATTCGCTGGCTGGTCCGGTCTCATGCGTGATCCCTGGGTGACTTGTGGGTGCCGGGGGGCGTTGCTTTCGTGGTTTCCTGTGGAAGTGTCGGCGTCGGGATAGTGGGAGTTGACGTGGCGGCGGCCGTTTTCGTTGGCAGAGGGAAAACCTGCTCTGCTGGTTGAAACGTGGGCGTCTGTGTTGGTTCCGCCTCCGTCGTTGGTGTTGGCCAGGGGAGCAATCCCTCGGGCTCGGTTGCCTGGTTGCAGGCGATAAACACCGTAGCCAGCATGGCCCCGGCTATCAGCAGGACTCTCAAGGCATGATGCCGTGGATTGATCGGGGGGTGGCCGTGCCGTCTTTGCAAAACGGTTATATCCTTATGGGGCAAGGGTTGTCCCCATACCGCCTTCGTGTACCCCCTTAGCCCTTGCGCCAGCCAATCCAGGGACCGCACGCGCGAACGGACTTTCTTGCTAGACCCCGCTTATAGCTCTAGGAAGTCTCCAAGTGCATCTCGCTTGCCATTAACATTCCTAGGGCTTTAGGATTAGGCACAATCTTATACTGCACCCTCTTGGCAGCAATTCTCAAATGCCATGGGATCGCGCTGACCTCACTCCCGTGTACGAAGATGTCACCCCCAATATCCCTTTCAATAAAACCGTAGTTCTTCCACCCATCGAACCATATGATCTGGCCATGCTCAATCCCACCCGGCAAGACACTGTCCTGCGGTGGGTCCACGCTTGGTGCAGATTGATTAGGGTGGCACACCTGCCTCAATTGTTCAGTGAACGCCCTTAGGCGATGCGGGGGATTGCGCTCTCCACTGGGCGTTCCAAACTTGGCTAAAGCGGCTCGGATCAGATCTGCTGCCCTTCTGCACTCATCGTCGCTACGGATTGGATCACGGAGGGCATCTACTACTTTAAGGGAGTACCCCGAGATGGCATTGCTATTCAGCCTCGGAATGTCCTGACCGCTGATTGAGAATCTTAGCAGCATTAATATTTGGTGTTTGTAAGAGCGCAGGGTTCGTTCTTCTGGACGTGCATTGAACCACTTTTCGACTGCCAGCATAGCTATACCGCTTGCATAGTATGGTTCAGGCTTATGGTCGTTTCCAAAAAGCCTTCCCTCGTACGCCCTGAGCAGTTCCCCGTAATAGTGCGGGTGGCTGTGAGGCTCATTCAGGAACATTCCTATGAACGACTTGATCTGTCCGGTCAAAGTCACAATATTTCTCGGGCTAATGTTGTCCATAGCATATTGTTTTGACCGACGCTCGTAATAGATTCTGTCAGAAAAGTCCCTGTTCGATTCCTGAATGGTGTCGAAATCTTCGAGCTCCTTGTGGAAGGGAGTAAGGGATTCAAGTGCCTCTGGGAGGACGGCCGTCTGACGATTGGTAGCCTTTATTACATCGGTGATCACCTGTCTATCCCTGGTAGCCAAAAGCTTCACTGGGATAAAGGTGTCCGAGTTTATGTTGAGTCGATTCTGAAAGAGGATATGGGTTGTTTGGCAACCGTTCACTATCTGAAAGTCAGATATAGTAAAAATATCACCTTTCCTACTCAACTCTCTTGCCACTATCGTAACCCCATTGTTTAACAGTGGGAAATTATGCCTGAGTTGTTCATCGGCAAGAGTATGGTTAATTTCGCTGTTGACCGGATTGTGTCCTTGAAAATCTCTTACATTGTCGTAGAAAAGCTCCCTGTTCAGCTCGCCGTCATCAGTTGAGACCATCTTGATGAATTCGTCACCAGGAAGCAGGCCAATATAGGCATCGTCAACTCCATGGATTCTTGGAAACACAGCTGCTTTACTAAATTCAACATCTTTTATGACGCCGCGCTCCAACTCGCGGTAGACTGCCTTAAGTAACTCCGCGTCCACTGGCATCGCCCGGACCTCGGAAAAAATATTCAATTTGCGAAGCCGCTCTTCTCCATCAGTCAAACGACCTTTCGGTTCCGTTGCTTCCTCCCACTTACCTGAAGTGACGTAATAGATAAAGCACTCGGGATTGGCTTGCATTTTGATCGTTTGGCCGTACAGATGCCTAGTCAGTTCGATTAGTTGTTCAATGTCCGAGTTGAACCTAACCTTTGGGCTTGATCCGAGAACGGCAGAGAAGAATTGCTCAATCCCGAAGACGAAGTTACCGACCTCAGCTGAGTTGAACTTTGGAGAGGATTTCGCTTGAATGAATACGAACTCCACATCCAGCCGTCGGAGTTTCTCTTCGAAAAATTGGATATCCTCCTCAGTGCGTGCAGGTCTACCGTTCACCATGATGGCGACGGCATCCAATCCACCATCTCCGCTTCCACCAACGAGAATACCATCCTCCAAATCAGTAATGTCGGACTGGTGGTATTTCCTGAAAATGGACGAGGCAACAAATGCCTCAAAGAGTTCATCTTGTTTGAGGTGGGAAAGACCCTTCGCCTCTGAAAAATTTCTTATAAATCCTTCAAGTACCAGATCGATCATTTCTTCCTCTCAGCCGGAATCCGGCTTCCCATGTTGATGAGCGGGGAACCACGCCTCCCACTCGCGGGACTTTCCCCGCTCAGCAGGCGGGTGGGCTCGGATGCGCCGCTCCGTCGTTTCCAAGGGCTCGCACAGGCCGAGATAGAAGCACTGGCCATGCAGTTGTCCCTGCCGCGTGTAGTAGCGCCCCACCAGGGTATCCAACTGCTCAGTCTGTTCCGCTAGCCGGTCCAACTCCCTGGAGGTGTTCGGCGTCTTCTCGGGCATGGTCCCGGTGCGCTCGTAGATGACAGCGTTAGTGGCCTGGAGTGTTGCGCACTATGCCTTCTCCGCCGCGTCTCGTATGTCCCCAGCCGCCAACCGCTCTAAGGCGGCTCCGTACATCTCTCTGGCGTCGTCGAATGCTTCCCTAGCTCTAACGGTCGCTACCAATGATGCCACCTCCGCTTTGGGGAACTACTCTTTCCCCTATTCTCCTTCTACTGGGAGTTATACAGGGTTTCAGCCAATCCAGGCCACACCCGAGGTCCTAGCAATTTCCCAAGCCAGCCATATATTGGCACCTTGGACACTGGCGGCGCTTGCCCTTCCCCGTTATGACGTGCCTTGCAGGGATCGCCTGTCCATAGACGCACCCGGAGCAGTTGTGATAGACGTCTGGGTCGGTAGGGTTGGCGGAGCGAAAAGGGTCTACCTTGGCCATGACGCGCCTTCACGCTTGGGTGTGGGGGAGTCTGGGGTTATGCTCCGGGTCTGTGCGTGGCGGATTATACAGATGTAGAGGCCATGCGGCTTCCTTACGGTTTTATCAGGCCAAGCCGCACGGCATCGTTGAGGGTCCAGCAAGTGCCCTCGAGCAGATGTGCTAAGGCTTTCAATGTCAGAGTGTCGCTGTTGCGGTGAAAGTGCACAAAAGCGCATCTGCCATCAGGATGCTCGAAAAAGCGAGATGAACCCCTGGGCTGCGCTTGGGGTAACTCGAAACCGCCCTAGTCCAATGCTCGCGTCAGGCGTTGGACGGTACGCTAGGTTCATGCTGCCGTAGACACCTTTAACTCCAGAACCCCGGCGTAATCATCGGGAATAGGCTTCCCACGACTAATCAAACTGTTCACAAACAGGGCGGCGGCTTCCTTCAGAGCTTCCACGGCCTCACCCTCGGAGTACCCCCAAGTAGCGCACCCCGGTAGCGAGTCGATCCAAGCACTCCACCGCCCGTCATCTTCCTGGTGGACGTCAGCTCTGAAAGTGTACGTCATACAGTTTCCCTCTTGGTTCATAGATTGGCCACCGCTTGAGACGGTACATAGCAACTTGACAGCTTGTCAAGCAAACGCTTTTCAGGCTACACTCGCCTTTGCCATCGCCTGGGGAGTGGATTGATTCACTTCCCGACGCCCATATTATACCCCAGGTACAGCCAAAGCAGGGATTCGGCACTCTGCCCCCTTGTCGGCTTGCCTTGGGTTGGGTCAGGCGATGGCACGCTTACCGAATCCTCTACCTGCAGGGGGGCGCCAAAGTTGCTTGCCAGACTCGTGATTCTTCTCCTCGGCCTGTCCATCATCGCTTGTGCCAGTGAGACTCTAACACCAACACCCAAATCGTCTGCGACCTTGGCTCCAACCACAATCCCCACTCTCGCCGCCACCCAGATTCCAACGTTAACGCCCGTTCCAACCCAGATACCGACGCCGACGCCGCCGCAGCCTACTTCTACTCCCGTACCAACGCCACCAACACCCACACCTACCTTAGCGCCGACGCCCACTCCCACGGTGCAGGACGTCGTCGGGCAGTTTGACCCCAGCTTGGTGCAGATCGGAGCCAGCGGCCTTTGGGGTTCAGGCTTCATCGTTCACGCCGACGGCGGTGTTGTCACTAACGCCCATGTAGTTGGCAACAACACCCAAGTTGAGGTCTGGTTGCATGATGGGCAGACGCTGTACGGGGAGGTCGTCGGAATAGACGAATACTTGGACTTGGCCTACATCAAGCTGGTCAGTCGGAGGAAATTCCAAGCCGCCAAGTTGGGAGGCGGAGCCGAGCTCGGTCAGGACGTTTTCTCCCTAGGATTCCCCCTAGCGACCGTCACCCCATCGCTCACTAGGGGTATTGTCTCCAAAGTGTTCACCTATGCGGATGTGGAGTGGTTGCAAATAGATGCCCCCGTCAATCCCGGAAGTAGCGGGGGACCGTTGCTGGACCGGGCGGGCCGCGTGGTCGGGATAGTCACATCCAGAAGTGACTGGGACTCCGCCTCCGGGAGAAGTGTTGAGGGTATTGGGTTTGCCCTATCAGTAACCGCACTAAAGGACCGGTTGAACTTCTTGGCGGCGGGCGGGCAGGAACTCTTGCCCATCCCGACACCTCTCCCTGCACCCACGCCGTCGCCAACCGATTTGGCAACTACCAACTGGGCCGACTTGTGGGTCTATCTCTACGACGACCCGGCAACTCCAGGTTATTTAGCTGTGGACGTTTACCATCACTATGACGCAGCCCAGTACATGTTCAGTGTCTTCGTCGACGGGACTGAATATTGCAGTATCGACCAGATATATGCCGACGGCTTTTATGTAATGGGGTGCGCGTTCGAACTGAAGACACACTCATCGGTCCAGCAGGTTTCGGCTGGCCTATATCTCGGGGCAAACCTGACCTGCGCGCGCAATGACGCATCGGACTCCGAAACGTCGATCTTTGCTTGCAACTGGCAATGATTGAGAGCCTGTGGCCGACTACGACAAGCGTAGGTGGGATAGCTGGGTTCCGTTAGGCGGTTCTCAGGTCTCGGAGTTTCGCAATTTTCTCAGGCTACCTTCCTAACCTGCCAGCGCATCCACTTCCCTTCCCCCGCCAGTATCCTCACCAGCGCCGTCACCTGGAATGCTAGGGCTGACATGAACGCGTGGAGGGTAATCTGCCGGAGCCCGCGGACGCAGTGACGCTCCAGCCTGCGGCTTTCCTTCATCGACTTGAACACGCGCTCAATGGCTTGGCGCTGTGTGTACAGCTCTTTCCACTCAGGGCCGTCCCGCCTGATTACTCCGAACAGCCGCAGGTCTCGGGTCGGGTCCTCCCACACCCAGTCCCGGCAGTGAACACTCCCGCCGTAGAGTGACCCTTTGAGATGGCAACCCTCCGACCGGCACCGGTACAAGCGGCCTCTCTCAGGGTCGCTGCCCACGTACTCCATCGGGACATTTCCTACGCAGTTCGGTGTTCCCTCCTTCGTGTAAATCTCGCCCTTGGCCAGTTTCCTGATGTGGATGATCGGGACAGCGCCCTGGCTTACAACGTACTCGTGGTTGCTCAGTGCGTCGTATCCCCGGTCGGCAATTGCCACCTTCGGCTTGAACCAAGGCAAGAGCGCCTTCGTGTGCTCCATCACCGGGGGGAGCTCTGGCGAGTCGTTGCGGCTGGCGGTGGTCACAATCTGGCCCAAGGGTATCCCGTACTTGGCGTCGGCCACCGTGTGGGACTTGTAGCCAAAGTGCCATTCCTTCCCTTTAGACTTAGCCCTGGGGGAGTTCTTGGCTGTCCAGGACGCCTCTGGGTCGCTTATGACTCTCCGGTTGGGGTTGCTGTGGCTCCGCACGGTAGTCGAGTCCACGGCTACTGTGTCCCCAAGGTCCGGCAGCAGCTCCCGCAACCGGCACGTCAAGCCAGCCAGGATGCCCTCTACCTCTGTTGCGTGGTGGGAGAGGCGCTGGATGAAGCGGTTGAAGGTCGTCCGGTGAGGAAGGACATCCCGAAAGCCGCACAGGGCGCGGAAGTCGGCGTCATCCTGGAGACGGCGAATGAGTGCGTTGGTGTGGGGAAGATTGAGGAGGAACGATGCCAGGTAAGCCCGCCAGAGAGCCGTCAGGGAGTGGCCGGGGCGACCGTTCTTTCGATACTCGCGCAGCGTCTCCAGCAGGGAGGGAGCCGTTGTCGTGAGAGCGTCCAGCGACGCCCGTAGATCATCGGAGTTGAGGGAGCCGCACGGTTGCGGGACGTGGCTGAATTGTGTAGAATGAACTGAAGCCACTGGGAAACGAGACTTCCTTGTGGACTAGAGCCCGCTTGGAGTTGACGCTCCGGCGGGTTCGCTTTATGTCCGCCACTATACACCCCAAGCGGCGGACAAGTCAAACTCTACTGCGGCGGGGCTGCTTCTAGGAGGGCTATTTAAGCGGCTAACCTCTAGGTTCCGTTGGCGCTGCCCCGCCGCGTCTGCCGTCTCAACTGGAGCATCCGTCGGGACAACTCCGTAAATTGCTCCGAAGTGTAGTGGCCGTGAAGGGCGTCGGCCAAGCGGTCGATATTGCTCCCAAGGGTGACGGTCCGCTTGGACTGCTGAACGACTATGCCGGCGGCGATGGCGGCGGCGCGGACGCTCCTGAATTCCCCGCGCTCCCAACGCTCAAAGACGTCGTAGTGCTGTTGGTAGAGGCGGGCCAGCAGATAATCCCTGTCATTGCCGCCTTGGTTGGGAGTTTCAAGTTGACAATTGTCAACTTGAAACTCCCCGCTACGTCTGTCTCCCCCATGTTCAAACTTCCGCCGCACCTTGCGGGCGACCGGCTGTAGCGACAATCGCCTCCGGGCTTGCTGGTAGTCGCCGACCTCCAGCTGCCGCAACATCTCTTCCTTGGTTCCGAAGGGCTTGTCCTCCGGTATCGTCTCCCATATCTGCTGTTCATCGGCCTGTTGCCACACTTCTTCATAGCGGGCTTCACTGATGTCCAGTGAGGTCCACATAGTCTGGAGCAGGCTGACGGTCTGCCAGCACCACGTGGGAGACCCGGGTTCCTTCAGGTCACGGGGTCCGACGTTGGCCATATCCTGCTCGGTCAATTCCAGCTCCATCTCCCTACTCCTCCGTCTTCAAGGTTGCCAACAGCCGACTCAACTCGGGTTCACCCAGGGACCCCAACAACTGTCCCTGCTTGACGCCCGATGGCCAAGAAATCCCCGCCTCAGGGTAAAGCCATCGCCAAGTGTCTCGGATTTCTGCCCCCAAGCGTTGTTGGGTGAAGGGGTCGCCGTCAGCCTTGCGTAGCTCCTTCGCTGCCCTTGCTTTCACCCGGCTTACAACATCCTTTCGCATGGATTCCATGCGGCCCTGGATATCGTCGATGAACCCGTCGTCCGGGACCTCTGTCGTCGGCGTCTGGGCTTCTTCTTGTGTGGAGGCTGGCTTGTTCAGGTGAGCAGTGGCGTATGCCTGTGCTGCTTTATCAATGGCTTGGCCCAAGGCCGCCTTGCCCACGACCCGGTCCAGGTCCCGGTTTGCGGAGAATATCTCATCGACGTAAGGCCGTGTGCTTCCAGGGGCAACCGTGCCGTCTGAGTCCGTCAGGACCTCTCCCTCTTGCGTTCCGGTTGCTTCCCATGTTGTGAGAGGTGGCTTTCCGCCTCCCCCATCAATTGACCCTCCAAGGTCGGGGTCCCATTCGATGTGAGAAGCAGCGCCGCCAAGGTCATGGATTAGTTCGTCGTACAGGACCCTCCCGCGACATTCGTCAGGAGTGATGTATGTGGCCCATAACACGGGTTCCCCCTGGTCACGCTCCCATCTGGTGCAAGCGCGCATAACCCTTTGGACGTAGGAGACTGGTGTGCGGACGGTGGACAGGTCTAAGGCCACCTTTAAGCGAGCAATATCCAGACCGGCGCTTGCCATCATCTTCACCACGAGAATATCCCCGCCGTGTGGACCTTCGGAGAAGGTCTCGATAGCTTGAGCAGGGTCACCGTCTATCTTGGAAGTCGCTATGACTACCTTGAATTCCCCAGATGCCTCATCTTGAATGGCATCCTGCACCATGCTGGCATACTGGTTGCTGCTGTCTTCCGGACCTCCGTCTTCATCGCTCCCGTCGTCCGCGCCGACAAACACAATGCCTGCGGTTTCCGGGGAACCATTTCGGCGGTATCGCAGATTCGTCACTAATCGGCGGATTCCTTCCCTGACCACAACTGGCTGGCGCACAGCCTCATGCAATGCCCGCCTAGAGCTGGTCTCTCCCAGGGCAGACAGCATGTGGTCTTCGTAGCCATCCATACCATGCTCTCGCAGGTCCACATCAAAGGTTTCCCGGCTCACTTTGCACAGGACGGATTCCTGCCACGCTTGCTGGAAGGTGGTCGTGTGGTGGGCTACCAGCCTATAGACCACCTTCCGCCCCCTCCTGGCATAGACGTGGGCACCGAGCCGCTGGCTGCCTTCCAGGTCTTCCTCGGAAATAGTCTCGATCTGAAACCCTGGGATCGGGCGTCCATCGGTGCGGTAGGGGGTGGCGGTGCACAAGACGATGAAGGCGTGGGCGTCCGCAAGGTCCTTTATGGTCTGGCCCCACGCAGTCAGGTCGCTGGCCGTATGAGCCTCATCCACAAAGACTATTGGATACACGCCATAAATCGCCTTCAAGCCGTCTATCCAGTCTCGGACAGCGGAGAGATTGTTGTGCACCATCGAGGTGGTAGTAGCGACCAATTCGCTCTCGAAGAAGAGCGGAGCGTTGGGGACATCCGTCATGTTGTAAATGGAGATGCCCTTCTTCCTCGTTCCCCTTCGATCAATGCTCTCGATGGAGGTCTCGTAAAATCGGAAGCTCCCATTTATTTTGGCAATAACATACTTGCCTCAGTAGAGTCTTAATTATATAATCTTAGGCATATTCGCGTTGGGAGTTGCGATATGCCTGAAACAATCTCTATAAGCCCAACTGACCTTCTGATTGACGTTGAGAATCCTCGGATTGCACAGCCGAACGTTGGGCAACATGAGGCCCTGCAATCCCTTGCTATCCAGCAACAGCGAAAACTCCAGAGCCTGGCCACGGACATTGTGCGTCATGGGGTAAGCCCGATTGACTTGCCAATTGTTATGGAAATCCAAGGTGATCCGAAGCGATATATGGTGCTTGAAGGGAATCGCAGGCTCGCTGCTTTAAAGGCACTGGAAAATCCCGAGATAATAGTCGACGCTGTTGGGAAGAGTGTGCTTACTGCGATTCGGAAGTTAAGTAAGGAATACCAAAAGAACCCCGTCGAGTCAGTATTATGTGTCGTGGTGGAAGATCGGGATGAGGCTAGACATTGGATCGAGCTGAGGCACACGGGAGAGAACGATGGTGCGGGTATCGTGCCATGGGGTTCTGGCGAATCTGCTCGATTCCGCGCTCGGACTGGTGGATTTGAACCCCATCATCAGGCGCTCAATTTCCTCGAAAACATAGGCGCCCTAACGTTAGAGACGCGAAGAGATGTCCCATCAACAAGCTTCCGGCGTTTAATCGGGACTCCCGAAGTACGAAACAAGCTAGGGGTTGAAATACAGGATGGGCACTTGTCCATGCTTGCTGATGAGACAAAAGTTGTCCAGGCGTTGATGTACGTCATAAATGACCTCGCGTCTGGAAACAAGAAGGTACAGGATATTTACACTAGACCTCAACGCCTAGCGTACGTAAACGCTCTCCCCTCGGGTATCGCAGTCACACCAACTATGCAAAGTGGGGAAGGTGTAGATATCAGTAGCGGGATCGCGGAACCGAAGCCCAAAAGGTCGTCATCTGCGAGAGACGCAAGACCTCGCGACAAACTAATACCACGCGACTGCCTAATAAACATTACAGAGCCTCGAGTTCGCCAAATTGAAGGGGAACTCCGGCGGCTTAGCCTCGAAGGCTTTACCAACTGCGTCAGTGGGGTGTTTAGGGTATTCATTGAACTGAGCGTTGATGCATATATCGTCCGAATGAAGCTTTCAACATCGGAGGACGCCGCCCTGAGAAAAAAGCTCCAGGATGTTGTAAATGATTTAGTCTCACGGCAAAAACTAACAAAGCAGCAAGCCGCTCCCGTTCGCCGTGCATCCCAACAAGACTCGTTTCTAGCTCCATCGGTGACTATGATGAACCATTACGTCCACAACCAGTATGTATTTCCCTCACCGACTGATCTGAGAGCGAATTGGGATAGTCTCCAGCCATTTGCGATTGCCGTTTGGACTGCTTAAAACGCTGGCCATTTGCCCCGGATTAATCTAGAATGGTACCCATGCCGTTCTATTCGCCACTCCGGTACCCTGGCGGGAAACGTCGCTTAGCTTCGGTTGTGACCCGTCTTTTGGAAGAAACCGACTGGAAAGACATTCAATATGCAGAGCCGCATGCTGGCGGCGCGGCAGTGGCGCTATTTCTCGTTTTAGAGGAATACGCTTCGGTAATCCATATCAATGATTTAAGTCGCCCAGTATATGCGTTCTGGCACGCCGTCCTCAATGAAACAGCAGACCTATGTGACAGACTTAACCGCGTTGAAGTCACCATAGACGAATGGCACAGACAACGTGCTGTATATGACCGCCGAGACACAGCAGACCTCGTAGACTTGGGACTTGCGGCTCTTTTCCTTAATCGAACGAATCGCTCAGGGATAATTGGCGGTGGTGTAATAGGCGGAAAGCGTCAGACTGGGGCGTGGTCTATCGACGCTAGATTCAACAAAAGTGCATTACTCCAGCGAATCCGCAGGATCGGCAGATACAGTAACCGGATCAAACTCCATCAGCTAGATGCTCTCGAATTTACGGACCAGGTAGTTCCGAGTTTGGGGCCTAACGCTTTCGTGTTTTATGACCCTCCCTACATCGAGAAGGGGGGGGGAACTGTATGTGAACGACTACGACATAGCTGATCACCGCAACCTAGCTGCGCGTATAATTCAGTTAGAGCAACCTTGGGTAGTGACCTATGACTATGCGGCAGTAGGAAACGGCCTCTACCAATCTCACCGCCGAATAGTCTATGACCTCCCTTATACCACACAGGCTCGGTATAAGGGCCGCGAGGTGATGTTTCTGTCGGAACGCTTGAAACTGCCAGACGAGTGGGACAAATCAATCGAATTCCCCATGAGACCCGTTCGCAGCCGGTATCCAGTTTATGGCATAATAGAACATATGAAGCCTCCTCCAAACATGGATGAAGGGCCACAAGCACAAGAGCAGTTCTTGAAAGTGCTCAAAGCGGTGCTTGCAGTTCCGAAGAGTGCTGTGGCCAACCCCTTCAAGAAGCAGCAAGAAAGGCCAGCAACGCCAAAGGGCTAGCTGGCCTTTCGCCGTCCTCTATTCTGCCTCTTTAGGTTGCCCTTGCGGGCTGCGGCGGACCCACATCCTTCCCAGTCAGATGCCTATAACTCAACCGCTTGCCAGTAACCCCGCCCATTACGCCTTGGAACCGGTTAGCATCGTTTGTCTTGCGACTATTGTACCGAAAGGACTCTTCGTCGAGATATCGGAATAGATGGAACGGTTCGACATTGACATACGTACCCTTGATTGCCCGTTTCAAGAGGCTCCAGAAATTCTCGATACCGTTGGTGTGAGGTGGACCCAATTAGTTGGACAGGTTTGGTGCAAAACTAAGTGGGAGCTCCGCCGTCTTTCCAAGGTCTGAGAACGCTCCGTTCGGTGCCCGTTTCCCATTGATTGACCGTTCATCTGATGGCGCCAAGTCTCCTTTGAACACCTCAGCCGGTGTCCGGTAGCCCAAGGCCTGGTGGGGTCTTTGGTTGTTGTAGAAGCTGAAGTAT
Source organism: Dehalococcoidia bacterium (assembly GCA_965237595.1). Classification (GTDB taxonomy): domain Bacteria; phylum Chloroflexota; class Dehalococcoidia; order Lucifugimonadales; family UBA3495; genus UBA9611. The sequence continues at coordinate 784,707 of CBDEFY010000006.1, forward strand.
GCGTCAAGCCCGGCCTTGGCTTCTCGCCCGTTGGAGTAGGCTTTCAGGTAGACCTCCTCGTACTTAACCGTGCGCCACAGCCGCTCCAACAAGATGTTGTCGGTGTAGCGTCCCTTCCCGTCCATGCTGATTCTCACTCCGTGCTGCTCTAGGAGACCGGTGAAGGCTTCGCCGGTGAACTGGCTGCCCTGGTCGGTGTTGAAGACCTCTGGCTTCCCCCTGCCAAGCGCTTCCTCCAATGTCTCGACACAGAAATCAGCATCCAAGGTGTTGGAAAGACGCCAGGCCACCACGTACCGCGTGTACCAATCCATGATGGCCACCAGGTATAAGAAACCCTTGGCCATGGGGATGTAGGTGATGTCGGCGGCCCACACCTGATTTGGTCTGGTGATCTCCATGCCGCTCAGGAGGTAGGGATATAGCCCCGGCTTGCTGGTCCGGGGCCACCGGTAGATGGCACGTAGTCCCATGGTCCGCATCAGACGCTGGACCCGCTTCCGGTTCACCCTGTGACCTTGAGTGCCCAGCCAGACCCTCATGCGCCGCGACCCGTAGAAGGGGGTACTTAGGTACTGGTGGTCCATCGCCTTCATCACGGTCAGGTTCTCCGAGCAAGTCCCCTTGCGCCGGTAGTTTAGGCTGGACCTGCTGATGCTCAGTAAGGCGCACTGTCTCACTGTGGACAAGGCTGGGTGCCGCCGGTCCACCATCTCCCGCCGCCGCTCCCGGCTCATGGACCGAGCCTCTCCACCAAGAAATCCCGCTCAACCTTCAGTTGGCCGATCTGCTGATAGAGCCGGGCAACAAGGACCCCATCGCTCTTCTGGCGTTTGTCTTGGTTCCCACCAAAGACGCCGACCGCTCCTTCCAACAAGGACTTCTTCCAGGCCTGGATCTGCCCGGGATGGACCTCGTAGCGGGCGGCCAGTTGGGCCACCTTGGCCTTGAATGTTGGGCTGTGCTTCCTCCGCTCTTTTGACATGTCCCACTCCTCCCTCACAGCAACAGCTGTGGCTATTTTAGGAGCAGAACTCTCACTTAACCACCTGTCCGAATTTCCGGGTCCACCTCAGTGTGGACCCTGCCGCGAACGTATTCATGGGCATGGTCGATCACTTCGTGAACGTAGTCAGCAGCCAACCCGGTGTAAGAGGCTAGAGCGTCGGTGAATACGGTGGAACCAGGAGTTACATTCCTCCGCACCTCTGGCGATAGAGTCCGCCGCTGGATGTTGGGGACGACTTGAGCCTTAACTGCGCTATGCCCGTCAGGTCCATGCCTCTCCAAAAGGCCCACCACTACGGTCTTACCCACGGCACCACGGCCTTTGACGACAGCCTGGCGCTTAGCATTGTGCATGTTCCGAGCCTTTCCGCCAATGAAGGTTTCATCTACCTCGACCTCGACCTCGCCAGACATTCCACCAAAATCGCCGTCTTGCATAGCCAACCGGATACGATGTAGCATGAACCAGGCGGTCTTTTGGGTCACGCCGATGGAACGACTGACTTCGTAGGAACTGACGCCGTTCTTGGCATTGGCGATCATCCAAATGGTGGCAAGCCATTTGTCCAGACCGATGGGGCTATCCTCGAAGATGGTTCCAACCTTGACGGAGAATTGCCGTCGGGAATGCCTGCTCCTACATTCCCACACGGTGCGGGTAGGAATGAACCGTACGTCGTCCCTACCGCACGTTGGGCATGTAACGACGCCATCAGGCCAGCGCAAGTTGACCATAAAATCCAGGCAAACGTCGGGGGCTGCGAAGTAGCGGATTGCCTCAATCAGGGTAGTCGGTTCGTTCATCTCGAATCTCCTTTGACTACGCCTAGTCTATCATATACCAGCTACTGTGTCAAGTATATTATTGCCTTTATTTTCTCCTTGTTGACCAACTGGTTGCGTAACACTCGGCTGGGCGCCATGACCATGACACCGCTGACAACTCCCAGGTGCATCAGGTACAAGCCAGCCATGCGCATGAAATCAGATTTCCCGTACCTGGTGGGCAACACTATGGCGGTGTGGCTTTCTCCCCTCCGGACCCGGAGCACGGTTTCGTCGAAGGCGTCCCGTTGGCCCAAACGGAATTTATCCCTGTTGAAGTCAAACACAGGCAGTCTTGACATCACGCGGTCCCCCTTTTGGTGCGCTTGGTCTTGGCCCACGGTTCCATGTGGTCGGAGTGCCAGCCGCGTCTTCTACTGAGGCGGGACGGCGTACAGGCGCCCCAGGACGGTAGCCGCGGCAGCGATGACGGCGATGGCCTCCCGCTGCGACGTCGGGCCTTCCAGCGAGTGGCTCGACTCTCCCGCCGCCTCTCTCACGGTCTCGCAGCAAGACAGCACAAAGCCTTCAACCAAGCCGCGCTCCCTCGCCTTTACAAGCATCCCTATGAATGGGCCGTCAGCTATGCCACATTGCATCAGGGCCGCCTGGACCGCCGCACGGCAAAAGACAGCCATAGCGGGCCAGGAACCGTTCCGGTAGTGGCGGGCGACGGTTTTCATGTGGTGTAGAGACTCTGCCGGGATGCACTCCGCGCTCAGAGTGGCAAGCAGCGGCGGTGGAACGGCCAGCCCGGGTTCCAGCAGTTCAGGCGGCGCTATGAGCATCCCGCCAATGGCTCCCGGAACCGGCGGTAAGTCCACAAACTCGGGCACCGAACCTTGGAAGATCAGGTCAACGTCTCCTGTCCGTATCCTGAATAGGGCCTGGCAGGGATGGCACCGTATCGGGCCGTCGTAGAAGGCGTAGGTCCTGTTATCCAGCTTGATTTCGGACCCGCAGCCGGGGCAGCGAACATCTGGCACGAGATGATGCTCCTTTTGCTTCTCTTGGGTGATTTCTCTATCTTGAATGACCATTGTAGATTCTACTCCTTGAGTCGAATTAGGTGCTACATGCTCCGGGGAATTCATGCTAAGATGCACTCGCATCAGTTCAGCCAGGTGGAAACCTTCCGCGAAATAGTCTGGCTAACACGCGATCCACGCAGCGCCGGGCTCGTCCTTTTGCTCGCTGGGGCAATTACCGCTTGGCTGCTTCTTGGCACTAGCGGGTGCTTAGGAGCAGCCCGAGGGGGTTAACTGATGACGGATACTGGAGGGGAACTACCCCTGATCGTATCTATTCCCTTTGCTTTAGCTGTAGTCGCCCTTGTCTTTACTGCAATGTTCACGTTGTTTTTTATAGCTATTCAAATCCGGACTGGGCAGGGTACTCGCTTGGTTCCAACCCGCTGGTCACGCCGGATAGGGCGGGTGACAGCTTGGCTTTGGATTCTCAGTGGTCTTCTGATTGTCGTGACTCTGCTCCTTGGTTTCCTTCAGTGAGAATATCTGCATGAGCGTTGATTACGGTAGCGATGTTCCGGTGAACCACCAACAACGTTGCGGATAGACCGGCAAAAACAAGTGCACCGAGCCCGAGCAAAAACAAAAGGCCTCGGATATCTACTCCTAGAAACTCCACTTTATTCCTCCTTAGATTTTGGGTCAGATTTGTGCCTGGGAACCGGGAAATCCGGGAAATTCGTGCCTGCGGCGGATTTTTTGCGTGTTACATTTACTTTCTAGCTACTTGTCAGCGATTTCATGCGCTCCATTCCCGCTTGGTGACAGTTTCGGTGCAGATTCCTTGGGACTATGTATGTAAAGTTAACTTATGCACCTCCCTCGATTATTTGATAGATATTGACAATGAAATCCAACCACCTCTAATATATGAAGCTAGAACCAAAGGGCGTAATGCGCCTTGAAATTACCCCTTGTCCAGGCTATAAGTCCGGTATGTCTTACCGAATGATTGGGCACCCGCGAATGGAAGGAGCAATATGAGTAATCAGGATATCGCCTTAATGGCCCACCTCATGCGCCGCGCTGGATTTGGCGCCACCCGGGATGAACTGGAAGCGAGAGTAGCCAAGGGCTACGAAGCTACCGTGGAAGAACTGCTCAGCTCCGAAGAGCAGGAAGAACTCGACCGCAATGAAATGATGCGGTACCACCCGTGGGCCTGGCGGCCGGGAACACTCCCCGGCATGGGCGCCGCTGAGTGGCTGCACGACTTGGTCAACACCAAGCGCCCCCTGGAAGAAAAGATGGCGCTGTTCTGGCACGGCATCTTCGCCACCGGCGTCTCCAAGGTGGACCATTACGACGACGTCATGGACATGATCTTCAAGTTCCGCCAGAAGGGCATGGGCGACTTCCGCGAACTGCTCCTTGAAATGGCCAAGGACCCAGCCATGATTTATTGGTTGGACAACTGCGATAACCACGCCGACGCGGTCAACGAGAACTGGGGCCGTGAATTGCTGGAGCTCTTCAGCATGGGCGTTGGCAACTACACCGAGGAAGACGTCCGAGATTGCTCCCGGTCCTTCACCGGCTGGACCATACAACCCAAGCTGCCCAGGGGCCCTATCGGCCGCCATGACTGGTTCTTTGAATTCAAGGAGGAAGACCACGACGACTCCGACAAGACCTTCTTGAACCACACCGGCAATTTCGACGGCGATGACATCATCCGCTTCATCAGCGAAGACCCGGCCTGCGCCCGGTTCATCGCCCGTCACCTGTACAACTTCTTCGTGGCCGACGAGGCCCAGGTGCCCGCATGGTCGGTGACCCCGCCCCGTGATCCCGAAGCCGTCGACCTGCTGGCCAACACACTGATGAACAACAACTACGACATGCGCACCACCCTTCGCGTGCTGTTCAACTCAGACTTCTTCAAGAACTCCCGCTTCGATCGCCTGAAGAACCCCACCGAAGTGGTGGTAGGGACTCTCCGGCTGGTCGGCGGCGCCGAGTTCCCCGCCCCCGGCATCGGAGACCTTTCCCGCCAGCCCAACTACATGGGCCAAGACCTGCTTAACCCGCCCAGCGTTGAGGGTTGGCACACCGGCGCCGAGTGGATCAACAGCGGCTCCCTGATGCGCCGCGTCAACTTCACCGCCGAACTGGTAGGCGATGTCTCACGACCCGGAATCAGGAACATGGTCGACCGGCTTATCGCCCAAGGCGACACTACGCCCGAGAACGTTGTCGACGGCTGCCTGGACCTCATGGGTCCCTTGGAGGTAAACCCGGAGAGCCACGTTGAGTTGGTCGGCTTCGTCACCGAAGGCGGAGACTTCTCCTGGGACTCGGCGGATAGCATAGAGAAATCCACGGTTCGCGTATCCGAGTTGCTCCAACTGATTGTCTCGTTGCGCGAATACCAGTACGCCTAAATCGTAGGAGGATAGCTAACTGATGACTAGCACAAAGAAAGACCCGGTCCTGGTTGTATTCCAGTTGTCGGGGGGTAATGACTACCTAAACACGGTTATCCCCTACTCCAATCCGCTGTACCACGACAACCGGCCCACGGTCGGAATCGCCGAAGACCGCGTGATCAAGATCGACGACAAAATGGGGTTCCATCCTGAGATGGGGCCTCTGAAGAAAGTCTATGATCGTGGTGATATGGCTATCATCCACGGCATCGGCTACCCCAAATCTCCTCGCTCCCACTTCCGCTCCATGGACATCTGGCACACCTGTGAGCCCATCGCGTTGGGAACCGAGGGTTGGCTGGGCCGCGCCACCCGCGACCTGGACCCCGGCAAGGAGAACGTCCTGACCACGGTGAGCTTCGGTCCCTCCCTGTTCCGGGCCCTGACCCTGACGGGTACCCCGGTGGCGGTGGTTGACGACCTGGACAACTACGGCCTGCTTCCCGGTATCACCGAAAAGGAACAGCGGAACAAGATTCTGGACCGCTTCGCCCGGATGTATTCGCCAGCCATTGGCAGCAGCGCGATAATGGACTATATGGGCCAGACCGGCTTGGACACCCTGGAGGGCGCCGACATCCTGAACAAAGCCCCCGGGTTGTACTCCTCAAACGTGGAGTACCCCGACACCCCCATCGCCAAGAAGCTGAAGGGCATCGCCCAAGTGCACATGGCCAATTTCGGCACCCGCATCTTCTACGTTGACCACGGCAGCTTCGACAGCCACTCCAACCAGAACGGCATGGCCGACAAACTATGGAAGGATGTTTCCGAGGGCCTGGACGCTTTCTTGGACGACCTCCGCGAGCACGACGTCAGCGACAACGTTGCTGTCTTGATGTTCACCGAATTCGGCCGTCGGACCCATGACAACGGCTCCGGCACCGACCACGGCGCCGGCGGAGCGGCCTTCATGTTCGGCGACGGAGTCAAGGGCGGCCAGTACAGCGAGTTCCCATCCATGGAAGAAAAGGACTTGGAACAGGGCGACGTCGTACCCAATTACGACTTCCGCGGCCTGTACACTACGATCATAGAAGACTGGATGGGCCTGGACGGCAAACCCATTGTGGACGGCAGCTTCGAGAAGTTGCCCATCCTCGCCTAGGCACATCGAACGCCGGAGGCCCGCGGGAGCCGGTCGATAATGTCGACTTGATACGGGCGGCGCATGCGCCGCCCGTAACTTAAGATGCCCCGGCAAACAGTCCATCTAAAACGCACTGAAAACACTAGGGGAATCACGTTACGCCGGGCACCAACAGACGGAGGAAAATAATGCTTACGGAAACAGTGGCAGGGCGAACCTACGACTATACCCATAACGTGGGCCGGGGCGCCCAGACCGGGATGGGCTTCAGCTCCCCCGTGTCCATGACCTTCGGCCCCGACGGCACCGTGTACGTGGCCAACCGGGGCAGCGAGAGCATCAGCAACGTCGGCTGGAACCGCACCGGCGTAGGCCAGCGGGTCTGCAAGCTCACCATAGGGGCCGAGTGGGGCGAAGAAGAGTTCCTGGGTGAATTCAGCAAATACGGCGACGGCGACGGCCAATTCATTTGGCCGGCCGGCATCGCTTCCGACAGCCAGGGTCAACTGTTCGTCACCGACGAGTGGCTGAACCGCGTGTCGGTATTCGACAAAGAGGGCGGGTTCGTCCGCTCCTTCGACACCGTCCAACCCGGCGACAGCGAACCCAATGGCTCGTCCGGCATCGCAATCGCCGCCGACGGCACCATCTATGTCTCCGACGGCCGCAGCCACAAGGTGCGGATGTTCAAGAATGATGGCTCCTTCATCGGTTCCTTCGGCACCCAAGGCGTGAGCGAAGGCCAGTTGGACTCCCCTTGGGGCATCACCGTGGACCAAGACGGCAAGGTGTATGTCGCCGACTTCAAGAACCACCGCGTCCAGAAGTTCTCCGCCGACGGCAAGTTCGAGGCCCAGATCGGGCGGCCCGGCAACAAGAAAGGCGACCTGAACTTCCCCACCGACGTGGCCGTTGACTCCGACGGCGACGTTTATGTCTGCGACTGGAGCAAGAACCGCTGGGACCGGGGCCGGATTCACATCTTCACCCCCGAAGGCCAGTTCCTGACCTCCCTGGCTGGCGACGCCCAACAACTGTCGGCCTGGGCCCAGATCACCGTGGACGCCAACGCCGACTACGCCAAGCGGCGCCGGGAAGTCCACAGCACCGAACCGGAGTGGACCTTCGCCCAGCCCACCGGGGTGGAATGGGACACAGCCAACAACCGCCTGATGGTGTGCGACACTCAGCGCAGCCGCCTGCAGATCTACAAGAAGCAGGCGGGCTACCTGATACCGCAGCTCAATCTCTGATTCCCAAGAATCACGGCCCCGGCCGTGGCGTATCAAATGGACATCATCCCTTGGCGGAGCCGTAAAGGTCTCCGCCAAGGGTATTTTTAGACCATGCCAAGACGCCCCAAATCAGAATTCCCAGGACTTTGGGGACCAATGATTACATCAGAACTGCCCGCATGGCGGCGCTGCCTACGTTATGCCTGAACCAATGGAACCAGAAGCCGAGGCCCGTTTCCTCAAGATGGCAATTGAACAACCCGCTATGACCTGCGCCCAAGCCCCGGACGAGATTCTTGAGGCCGCCTCCGCCGAGGCCGAGCCGACGCCGTTCATGGAGGAATACTTCGCCACCGGCCACGCCGAATGGCTGGCCGTCAAACACGGACGGCGGATAAGCTTGCCCCAAACTCTCATGGACCGGGCCATTCTGGTACTCTGGAACCGGGCCGGCCTGCTCCAAACCGACCGCCTGCTGGGCCAACCCAGCCCCGACGCCGACAAACCCTTCTTCAGCGACGAGGGGTTGTACTAGCGTATATTGAACCTGTCAGTCTGACATTTGACCTGTGGCTCTGATATTTAGCCTGTCATTCTGACCCCGACGTCAGTCGGGGGAAGAATCTCATTGCCACAACAAAACACTTTCCAGCGAAAGCAGCGCAAAAAACTTGGAAGAGCCGGTCGAGACTGGGGGAGTAGTGGGATTTCCGCCACGCCAAAGCTCAAGAACGACAGGGGGTAAACCATGGCCGAACGATTCAGCTACGACAGCCTCTTCTCGGCGACGTCGCGGGACGCCCCTCCGGGCGCATTCCGGCATGCCAAGTACGACTTTGCCGTCGCCTACCCCGACCCGGACACCCTGCCTCTCGGCGAATTGATTGACTCATTGAAGAGCGGGTTTGAGCGGGAGGGCCGCGACCTGGCCTACTACTCCGATTCATCGGGCTACCCGGAACTACGGCGCCTGGTGGCCAAGAAACTGGCCCGCGAACGCAACATGAAAGTGGCGGCCGACGACGTGGTGCTGACCTCCGGGTCCGGCGAGGCCATCGGAATCGTCGTACAGGCCCTTACCAACCCCGGCGACGTGGTATTAACAGAGGAGTTTGTCTACCTAGGCACCCTGAACCAGATGCGCCGCTATGGGGCCGACGTGGTTGGCGTCAAATGCGATGACGACGGTATCCTGCCCGATGATCTGGAATCGGTCATCACGGAACAAGTTGCCAAGGGCAAGAAGGTCAAGTACCTCTACACTATCCCAACCTTCCAGAACCCCATGGGCTGGACGATGAACCTGGAACGGCGGAAGCAGGTGCTGGAAGTTACCGGCAAGCACGGCATCCCGGTCTTTGAGGACGATTGCTACGCCGATCTGCGTTTCGAGGGCGAGGACGTGACCTCCTTCCACTCCCTGGACGAAACCGGCCGGGTCATCTACGTCGGGTCATTCTCCAAGATTATCGCGCCGGGCATGCGCATGGGTTACTTGGTGGCCCCTCAAGAGGTCATCAACCGGGCCTGGAGCTTCAAGTCGGGCGGCGCGGTGAGCCAATTTACCGCCCTGGCCGTCGCCGAATACATGAAGGGCGGCATCGACCAACATATAGAAGCACAGAACCGGTCGCTAATGGCGAAACGCGATGCCATGCTGGCGTCATTGGGCGAGAACTTCGGCGGCTCCGTAACCTGGACCACCCCCCAAGGCGGGCTCTACGTTTGGGTCAAGTTCCCCGAGGGCACCGACCTGGCGGCGGTGCAGGAGCAGTCCTACCAAGAGGGTGTGGGCTACTACAATGGCGCCCAATTCTCGCCTTCGGGGGAAGGGGCCAACTATGTGCGGCTGTGCTTCGGGCACCCGTCGGCTGAGACCGTCTACGAGGGAATCGGCGAGTTGGCCCGGGTCTTAGACCGGAACGGGGTGTATCCCGGATAGAGTGGTGGTGTTGCGCCCCGGTCCACACAACCGCCTGTTTGCCGATTCTAGAATCATTGGTTGAGAAGTAGCGCCCCCCATTCTAACCTTCTCCCTCAAGGGGGCGTTGCCTCAAAAGTGATAATGATGGCCTGTGGCCCCGATTCAATCGGGGCTCTATCTTCGTCCCTCTCTGTCACCGCGAGCGTAGCGAGGGGTCTCATTGCTCTCGGCCAGTCTCGGTATGCTGGCAACGAGATTCTTCGCCGCTGCGGCTGGCTCAGAATGACAATTTTGGGGCAATGCCCCTCAAGGGGAAAGAAATTTTGCCTGGTTAAGACCGGGCTAGGGACCCCAGACCTAATCGTAGGGCATCAACTCGATGCCAAGGCCGTTGGGGTCCTTAACGTAGAACGACCCACCGACCTCCTGGTACTTGACCTTGTTCTGGACCAATCGGTCCCGCAATTCTTGAAAGGTCTTCCGGGCGATGGGAAGGGCAATGTGCATGACGTTGCCCACTCCCTCCGGCGCCCGCCGCTGCAAACGGGGCACGTGAGGAAAGTCGAAGAACGCCAGGGACATCCCGTTTCCCATGGCAACGTTCATATGGGTCGACTCGGCAGCGTCCCGGTTGGCAGTCACCCGGATCACCGGCATGTCCATGATTTCCGAATAGAACTTGGCGGTCGCCTCCAGGTCCTTGGCGAAGACCGCGATGTGGTTCACGCCCTGAGTGGGGCCATCTTTCCCATCGGCGGGGATCAAACTGCGGAGCCTCTCCCGCATAGCTTCCGTTGTGCTATCAGACGTTGTCATTTGTGTTCTCCCGGTTAATCCATTGGATACTAACCTAGCCGTCTCAAATCCGAAGAAAAGCCATGAAAACGCGGCTGCGCCGCCCGCTTAGGCCATGGGGCTATTGGTCACCGCCGGGTCCACCTTGCGTGAGATGAACTTTCCGCTCCCGGCAGCGGCATTGAACTCCCGGTTATCCACCACCACGTTGCCACGGAGGATGGTGGTCGCCGGCCAGCCATCGGCCTCAAAGCCTTCCCAGACGCTGTAGTCGGAGATGTGGAAGTCGTCGATGGTCAATTTGCGCTTGAAGTTGGTGTCGATGAGAGCGATGTCGGCATCGCTGCCGGGGGCCAACACACCCTTGCGGGGGTAAAGGCCCATAATCTTGGCTGCATTGGCCGAAGTTACGTCCACGAACCGCTGCAGGGACATGCCCCGGCGGGAAACACCCTCGCTGTAGGTCACCCCCATGCGGGCTTCCGCTCCGTTATGGCCTCCGGTTACGTCCGATACCGTCCGGCCCGAGATCTTGGTCTCCCAGGACGTGCAGTATTCGTCGGTGGCCATGGTGCTCAGTCCATTGGCTACGATCCCGTCCCATAGAGACTGGCGGTCGTCCTCCGACTTCAGGGAAGGATAGGTGTGGTACTTCATGCCGTTCTCTTCCTTGTAATTTTCGGCGCTGAAGCAACAGTAGTTGTGCAGGGTTTCGCCGTAGACCGGCCTTCCGTTGGACCGCGCCTCCAAGATGGCCTGAACTCCCTGAGTGGCGCTGACGTGGACGAAGTAGACCGGCGCGCCGGTCCATTCGGCGACCCGGAGGACCCGCCGGAAGGAAACGTCCTCGGACTCGGCGCTGTGCACTAAGTGCATGTTGTACCACTCAGTCCGCTCTTCCCGGGCCAACTTCTGGTACATGTGCTGCACCATATCGTCGTCTTCCGAGTGGACCAGCAGCATGGCGTTTAGCCGTTGAATCTCCTCCATCAGATCGTGGAGGTGGCCGGTCCCCACCATGCGCGGTTCGCCCGTGGTTGCGGGAGGCCGGATGTTGGTAGTGAATATCTTGACGGTCGGGAACCCGTCTTCCACCGCCTCATGAAGAGAGCCAAGAATCTCCGGCGAGATGGCGCCCAAGAGCATCAGGTGATGGGCATAATCGGCGTAGGAATTGCCCTGCCAGACTTCAGTTCTCTCCAGAATCGCCTGGGGAATGTCGATGCCGGGGTACTGGATGGCGAAGTCCAATATCGTGGTGGTGCCGCCAATCAGTGCGGCGCGGCTCACCTGATCCGGAGGGGCCGTCTTGAGGTCGCCGTGACCCATTATGGGCGCAGAGATGTGGGCATGCGGTTCGACGCCCCCGGGCACCACCACCATGCCGCTGGCGTCTATCACTCGGCCGGCCTCGTCGGGCAAAGCGCCCGGAGCGGCCACCGCCACAATCTTTTCACCCTGCACGGCAACGTCCCATTCACCGACGCCCATGGGAGTTACAACCTGTCCGCCTTTAATCACCAGGTCCAGCATTTTGGGCCCTCCTAATAATCCGCCAGATCGGGGCATTCCCGGATTTGATAACGGAGTTTAGCACATAGCCGGAGGCGTGGCACCAGTTGGGACGGCAAAGGATGAAACGCAGGATACGGGCTTGCTAGTCGTCGCCCACAGGGGAGGCGGCAGGTGTGGTCCGGGTTCCCTCGGGCAACTGGTCTTCCCAGTCCGGCAGCAGTTCTTTCTTGGTTGTTGGTAGCAGGATGATGCTTACCACCCCGGCCAGACTCAGGGCTAAGGAGAGCGCCATTGTGGCATCGAAATTGCCGGTCCAGTCCCTCAGTTGTCCGCCGATCAGGGCTCCGGCGGCCATCCCGACGCCCGCGCCCATCATCTGATACCCATAGGTGGTGCCGATGGGAGCACTGCCGTAGTACTGGCGGTTGATTATGGGGAAGGCGCTCATCTCTCCGCCGAACCCGATGCCGAAGAGCACGGCGAATAGATAGAACTGCCAGGGGTCATGGGCGATGAATAGGAGCAGGATGGGCGCGGTCTGCAAGAAGAAACAGCCGGCCATCGCGCCCTTGCTCCCCATCCGGTCGGCAACGACGGGCACGGCGAACCGAGTTATCGTGCTGGCAACCGACATTGCCACAAAGGTCCCAGCCGCCACTCCGGCGGAGACCCCCTCGTCTTCGGCCATGGCGACAAGGTAAACCAGGACGATGGCATGGCCGGCACAGCCCCAGAAATGAATGCCAATCAGGTTCCAGAAGGCGCCCGTGCGCTGGGCCTGCTTGAGGAACACCTGAGTGCGGACCTTGGCAATGTCTCCGGTCTGCACTTCTCTTATGGGTTCGTCGTCCGGCGCGCCCAAGGGCCGCATACCAATCTCAGCCGGTTCATTGTAAAAGAACCGGACCATCATTAGAATTGCGACGCCGCCCACCAGTCCCGGGATCCAGAACGCCGCCCGCAGGCCGTCAACGCCGCCGCCAAAGAGGTGGATGATTAGCAGCATGATGGGCACTGCGATCAAAGGCCCGATACCCTGGGACCCCTGCAGCAGCCCCATGCCGGTGCCCAGGTGTTTGCGGAACCAAAGTGTGACGGCAGCGGTGAGCGGGACCTGAAATATACCCATGGCCAGGCTGAGAATCACGCCGAAGAATAGGTAGAACTGCCACAGCTCGCGCATCAGTCCGGTGAGCACCATGCCCACGACAAACAGGACCGCGCCCACTCTCATGGTCCAACGGACGCCGTAACGGTCGCCCAGCCATCCGGCGGGAGGGCCGGCCATCCCCGATATGATCCACTGGATGGAGAACCCCAATCCGACGGCCCCGTAGCTCCAGCCAAAGGAATCGACCAGGCGTGGGATGAGGATGCTGGAAGAGGAGCGGAAGGAGGAACTGAACAAACGCATGACGGCGGCCACCGCGACGATGACCCAAGCGTAATGGACGGGCCGGCTGGCAATCACAAGGCTGCTGGGCTTCAGGCTAAAGTTCGCCATTCACTCCTAATTTATGGCCGGTGCCTGCGTTTGTTGGGTCTTCGCCAAATTGGGGCGGCTGGCACGCCGGATTTACGCGGTCCACGTTCTATCGAGGTACGGTGCGATACTGGTATCAGGGAATTATGGCTTCTATGGATAATAGCCTATTGGTCCACGAATTAGAAAGGGAATCTGGAAATTAAATAAGGGCTCCGGTACTTTCCGGCGGAAACCACCGAAAATCCAGGGCCCTTGTATTGACAAATCACAGATACCTTGTATAATTAAGGGTTACTGAGTATATGCCTCACGTGACGAATTCGTTCACCACACCTTTAGGCAGCTCTCCCCGGTGTTCCCTTTCGCTGCATACTTTATCCTTGCCAGACTTTCGGTCGCCCGCGTCCACTCACGTTAAGGAGAACGGTAAATGGCTTTATCTCCTGCTCCCAAAGGGCAACCCATGCAACTGCCCGACATCAAGACCTATGCCAAGATTCCCCAGGTCCTCGAAGTTCCCAATCTGATCCAAAGTCAGATCCAGTCTTGGGACTGGTTCCAGGCTGAGGGGTTAATCGAAGTATATCAGGAAATCTCTCCTATAGCCGACTATACCGGCAAGAAATATGAGCTGCATTTCCTGGAGCATTACTTCCGCGACCCCAAGTACTCGCCTCAAGAAAGCAAGGAGCGGGAGATTACCTACTCCCAGCCTCTTTACGTAAAGACTCGCCTGGTGATGAAAGAGACCGGCGAGATCAAGGAACAAGAAATCTTCATGGGCGACATCCCCATGATGACCGGCAACGGCACCTTCATCATTAATGGTGCCGAGCGCGTCGTGGTAAGCCAGTTGGTCCGCTCGCCGGGGATCTATTTCGTCCTAGAGCGGAATGCCGTCAGCAACCGCAACCTCTGCTCCGCAAAGCTAATTCCCTCGCGGGGTGCCTGGCTTGAGTTTGAGACCAGCTCCAAAGACATCATCTCGGTCAAGGTAGACCGGAAGCGAAAGGTTTCAGCGTCCACTTTCCTCCGCGCCCTGGGTGTGGCCGACGACGATGAGATGCTGGCCATGTTCGCGGATATAGATACCGATGAGAACCACCGGTACATGCGGTCGACCTTGGATAAGGACCCTGTCCTTGAGCCCAAGGACTTGAACTTTAAGGAAGATGACCTCCATTCACTATGGGATTGGCTCCACGAGGACAAGGAGTACGACACCGACGCCGCACGGCGCATCGCCGCCGCCCAGATCGAGTTTTACCGCCGCCTGCGGCCGGGTGAACCGCCAAGCCTGGAGAACTCCCGGACCCTGATCCGAAACCTGTTCTTCGGACCTCGCCGGTATGACCTGGGCCGGGTGGGCCGCTACAAGCTGAACCGCCGCCTCGGCCAGGCTGGCAACAACGATCTGATGACGCTGGCCCTGGAGGACGTGGTCTCGGTCATCCGCACCATGATCCGTATCAACCAAGGCGAGGGCCATCCCGACGACATCGACCACTTGGGCAACCGCCGCGTCAGGGCGGTGGGAGAACTGGTCCAGAACCAGGTCCGCGTCGGACTGCTCCGGATGGAGCGGATGGTCAAAGAGAAGATGACGATGGTGGACCCCGAAGCCGCCGCACCCCAGGGCCTGGTCAACATCCGACCTGTGGTCGCCTCGGTACGGGAGTTCTTCGGCGGATCCCAATTGTCCCAGTTTATGGACCAGACCAACCCGCTGGCCGAGTTGACCCACAAACGGCGGCTCTCGGCTCTCGGCCCCGGAGGTCTTTCCAGAGAGAGGGCCGGATTCGACGTGCGGGACGTCCACTTCTCCCACTACGGCCGGATCTGCCCCATCGAGACGCCTGAAGGTCCCAACATCGGACTGCTTAGTTCCCTGGCGTCCTACGCCAGGATCAACCCATACGGCTTCATCGAGTCTCCCTATAGGAAGGTGCTCAAATCCCTCCCTTATGACTCAGACGACCTTAAAGGACGGACCGTCACTGTGGCTGTGCTGGACAACGACGGCAAGACCATCATCGGCAAGGGCAGGGCTATTGGGGCCAACAAGATAAACGCTCTGAAACAGTTGCCCAAGGGCACGATGATTCCCGTCCGGCCCTTCGTAGCCACCGGGGAAGACGACGTTGTCTACCTATCGGCCGACCAAGAAGAGGATTTCCGTGTCGCGCAGGCCAACGCCCAACTGGACCACCTGAACCAGTTTGTCCAAGACCGGGTTGAACTCCGGGTAGGAGAGAATTACACCCAGGAATTGCCCGACCTGATTGATTACATGGACGTTTCGCCCATGCAAATCATGAGCGTGTCGGCGGCCCTGATTCCCTTCTTGGAGCATGACGACGCCAACCGGGCCCTGATGGGGTCCAACATGCAGCGTCAGGCCGTGCCCTTGCTGCGGCCCCAGGCCCCCGTGGTCGGCACCGGCATCGAAAGCCGGGTGGCCCGGGACAGCGGACAATTGGTCACGTCGGCGGTCAACGGCGTGGTGACGTCAGTCACCGGGCAAACAATCATCGTAACCGATGAGGACGGCGAGGAACATTCCCACCCCCTTATCAAGTTCTCCCGTACCAACCAAGGTACCTGCTTCGACCAGCGTCCCATAGCCACCAAGGGCGACGTGGTGGAGGTCGGCAGCGTCTTGGCCGACAGCTCTTCCACCGACCACGGCGAACTGGCCCTGGGCCAGAACGTGCTGGTGGCCTTCATGTCCTGGGAAGGATACAACTACGAAGACGCCATCATCGTCAGCGAGCGCCTGTACCGCGACGATTACTTCACATCCATACACATCGAAAAGCATGAGATGGAGGCCCGGGAGACCAAGCTGGGTCCCGAGGAAATAACCCAGGACATCCCCAACGTGGGCGAGGCCAGCCTGCGCGACCTGGGCGACCGCGGCATCATCCGCGTCGGCGCCGACGTAGGCCCTGGAGACATCCTGGTGGGCAAGGTAACTCCCAAGGGCGAAACCGAACTGACCGCGGAGGAGAAGCTCCTACGCGCAATCTTCGGCGAGAAATCCCGCGACGTTAAGGACACCTCCCTGCGGGTGCCCCACGGCGAACGGGGCAAGGTCATCGAAGTTAAGGTCTTGACCCGTGACAACCGCGACGACCTGCCGCCGGGCGTGAATGAGGCCGTTAGGGTCTGGATCGCACAAACACGGAAGATCTCGGTCGGAGACAAGATGGCCGGCCGACACGGCAACAAGGGTGTGGTCGCCAGGATCCTGCCAGAAGAAGACATGCCCTATCTGGCCGACGGTACGCCCGTGGACATCATCTTGAATCCCATCGGCGTCCCCTCCCGCATGAACCTGGGCCAGGTGCTGGAAACTCACCTGGGATGGGCCGCCCGCGGCCTGAACTTCCGCGCCAACACCCCGGTGTTCGACGGCGCCGAGGACTCAGCCATCGAAGACGCCCTGGCCCGCGTGTGGTTCACCGAGCAAGCAGGGGCGTCCAACATCGGATCGGTCGACGGCTCGCCCGAGGTGGATTACCCTCTGGTCGACCGCTGGCTGGAGAAGAAGGGCTACGACCCCAGGGAAATTTTCGACGAGACCAAGATAGGCGCGGCCCGAGGGGCCTGCCTGCGGATGTGGTTGACCGATGAAGCCGGAATTGACACCAAGGGAATGACCCTCGAGGACATGTACCAGGCTGCCCTAAAAGTGCACCGGGAACGGCGCATCGCGCCGCCCACCTTCGGCAAATTTGAGCTCAACGACGGGCGGACCGGAGAGAATTTCGACCAGTTGGTCACCGTGGGCAGCATCTATATCTTGAAGCTCATCCACCTAGTGGAAGACAAGATTCACGCGCGCTCAACCGGCCCCTACTCCATGATCACCCAGCAGCCTCTGGGCGGAAAAGCCCAGTTCGGCGGACAGCGCTTCGGAGAAATGGAAGTCTGGGCTCTGGAGGCCTACAGCGCGGCGTATAACCTGCAAGAAGTGCTAACGGTCAAGTCCGATGACGTGGCCGGACGCGTAAAGACTTATGAAGCGGTGGTCAAGGGTGAACCCATTGGCCAGCCGGGCGTGCCGGAATCGTTCAACGTCCTGCTCAAGGAACTCCAGAGCCTGGGTCTAGCTGTTGAGCTGTTGAACGAGGAACGCCGGCCTCCCATCACACAGGGCATTTCCGATGAAACCGATTTATTCCAGCCTCTGGAGACGATCTAATGGTCAGGATGGCAGACAGGGCGGAGACGCCGGGGACCAATTTCAACGCGATTCGCATCTCCATCGCATCCCCTGAACAGATACTCAACTGGTCTCACGGCGAGGTCACCAAGCCAGAGACCATCAACTACCGCACCCTGCGTCCGGAGAAGGACGGCCTTTTCTGTGAAAGGCTGTTCGGACCCACCAAGGATTGGGAGTGCTTCTGTGGCAAGTACAAGCGCATCCGCTACCGCGGCGTTATCTGCGACCGCTGCGGCGTTGAGGTCACGCGCTCCAAGGTGCGCCGTGAACGCATGGGGCATATCCGCCTCGCCGCTCCCGTGGCCCATATATGGTTCAGCAAGACCACGCCCAGTCGGCTGGGTTTGCTCCTGGACCTGTCTCCCAGGAACCTGGAAAGAGTGCTCTACTTCGCCCAGCACATCATTGTGTCTGTCGACGAAGACGGGCGCCTGGAAGCCGTTGAACTGGAGCAGGCCAAGTTCGATCTGGAACTGAAGAAGGCGCGCCGCCAGGCCGAAGCCCGGACCAACGTGTTGAACGCCCGCCTGAACGGCGGCGAAGTTCCGGCAGATGAACCGACCGAAGAAGAGTCCGTTGAAGACGAAGCTTCCGGCGACGAAGCCACCGCCCGAGAAACAGTTGAAGAGCCCGTCGCCGAAGTGGCTGAAGAAGAATCCGACGCCACCGAGGATGAAGACGAGGCTCACGTTGAGCTTGAAGAGCCCGAAGTGGAGATGGACCCAGTCGCAATTCAGGTGGAGATCGACGCCATCAACGACCTCTTGGCCACTGAAGAGGGCCAGTTGGAGGGGCAGCTCAAAGCCGCCATCGACGAGCTCGAAGACCTGCGGGTCCACAAGCTCATCGCCGAGTCCCGCTACCGGGAACTAAAAGAAGCTTACGGCGACGTGTTCGAAGCGGGCATGGGCGCCGAGGCCATCCTGGATATCTTGAAGACCATCAACCTGGAGGCCCTCAGGGACCAACTGATTAATGAGATGCACTCCACCTCCGGCCAGCGTCGGAAGAAAGCCATCAAGCGTCTGCGCGTGGTGGAGTCCTTCCGCAAAAGCGGCAACCGGGTTGAGGATATGATTCTCTCGGTGCTGCCGGTATTGCCCCCCGAACTGCGCCCCATGGTGCAGTTGGACGGCGGCCGGTTCGCCACCAGCGACCTGAACGATCTCTACCGCCGGGTAATCAACCGCAACAACCGGCTGAAGAGGCTCATGTCTCTGGGCGCGCCCGAGATTATCATCCGCAACGAGAAGCGAATGCTGCAAGAGGCCGTCGACGCCCTAATCGACAACGGCCGCCGCGGCCGCCCTATCCAGGGCAGCCACAACCACAAGCTAAAGTCGCTGTCCGACTTGCTGCGGGGCAAGCAGGGTCGTTTCCGCCAAAACCTGCTGGGTAAGCGGGTGGACTACAGCGGGCGTTCCGTCATCGTGGTGGGACCGGAACTCAAGATGGACGAGTGCGGCCTACCCAAACGCATGGCTCTTGAGTTGTTCAAACCCTTCGTCATGCACCGCCTGGTGATTCTGGGCATAGCGCCCAACATCAAGAATGCCAAGCGGATGGTGGAGCGGGCCCGGGGCGAAGTTTGGGACATCCTCGAAGACGTAATCAAGGACCGTCCCGTGCTCTTGAACCGCGCTCCCACGTTGCACAGATTGGGCATCCAAGCATTCATGCCGGTGCTAATCGAGGGCAATGCCATCCAGATCCACCCGTTGGTCTGTTCCGCCTTCAACGCGGACTTCGACGGCGACCAGATGGCAGTCCACGTTCCCCTGTCACGGATGGCGGTGCTGGAGGCCAAAGAGGCCATGCTCAGCACCCACAATATGCTGTCGCCCGCCTCGGGAGACCCACTGGTTGCGCCCACCCTGGACATGGTGATGGGCTGCTTCTATCTGACGGAGATCCGGGAGACCAGTACCGGCACCGGCAGCAAATTCAACGACTTTGACGAGGCCCGTATCGCCTTCGCGTCCGATCTCATCGACCTGCACGCTCCCATCCAGGTTCGGGAGATACACAACTACGACGGCGAGTGGGTCGAAACCACTTTGGGCCGGATGATTTTCAATGAGATCCTGCCCGACCGCATCGGATTCCAGAATGTTTTGATGGACCGGGCGGCCCTCAAGGACCTGACCGCCAACCTGTACTTCACCCTCAGCAACGAGGAAACGGCCACGGTGTTGGACAGCATCAAGGACTTGGGATTCCACTACGCAACCACGTCGGGAATCACCATCGCCATCAACGACATTCAGGTTTCCCCCAAGAAACTGGATATCTTGGAGGCAGCCGACGTATTGGTGAATGACTACGAAGATCAGTTCTTGTCGGGACTCATCTCTGAGGATGAGCGCTACGCGAAAACCGTTGACGCCTGGACCACGGCCTCTGACCAGACCACCGCATTGGTGGAAGAGGAGTTGCCCAATTACGGCGGCATCGCGGTGATGGCCGTCTCGGGCGCCAAGGGTAACATTTCCCAGATCAAGCAGATGGCTGGGATGCGCGGTCTGATGAGCAACCCCAAGGGGCGGATCATTGACCTGCCCATCAGGTCCAGTTTCCGGGAGGGTCTGACGGCCCTGGAGTACTTCATCTCCACCCACGGGGCCCGCAAAGGACTGGCCGACACCGCTCTCAGGACCGCCGACAGCGGTTACCTGACCCGGCGGCTGATTGATATCGCCCAAGAAGTAATCATCCTGGAAGAGGACTGCGGTACCTTGGACTCCTATTGGGTTACCGCGCGCCCCGAAGATGAGACCGGCAAAACCCTGCCAGAGCGAATCACCGGGAGGCTGGCCGCCGCGCCGGTGGCCCACCCCGAGACCGGCGAGATTTTGCTGGAGCGCAATCAGGAGATTGACCTGGAGATTGGCCGGACCCTGGTCGAAGCCGGGATCAAGGAAGTGCCGGTACGGTCACCGCTGAACTGCGAATGCCACCGCGGCGTTTGCCAGGCCTGCTACGGCCGCCTGCCCGCTACCGGAAAGCCGGTACAGATGGGACAGGCCGTTGGCATCATCGCCGCCCAGAGCATCGGAGAGCCCGGTACCCAGTTGACCATGCGGACGTTCCACACCGGCGGCATAGCCGGTTTGGACATCACCAGCGGTCTGCCCAGGGTAGAAGAGCTATTCGAGGCCCGCGTGCCCAAGGGCGCGGCAATCTTGGCCGATATCGACGGCGTGGTTGAGCTGGAGACCGACGAAGAGGGCCGGCGCCTGCGTCTGGTGAGCCGGGAGGAGTTCCGCGAGGACTATCTGGCCCCAGAGGGTGGCCATATCCTGGTGGACCAAGGCGAGACGGTGGAGCCGGGCATGGTTCTGGCCACCAGCCTGCCTGCCCTGAAGGGCAGAAAAACCAAGGCCGCCATCAAGAAGGCAGCTGAACAGGCCACAACCGCAGCCGAATCCGGAGAGGGAGAACCCCTCGATCAAGTTGTCGCCAACGTCGGCGGCAGAGTGGAAATCGACTCCGGGGTCATATCCATTGTCTGGGACGATGTTGAGGTCCGGGAACATTTGGTCCCCGCCTCGGCCTACATGCTAGTCAAGGACGGCGATGAGGTCCGGGCCGGCGACCCGCTGATAAACGGACCACTGAATCCCCATGACATCCTACACATCCGCGGCAAAGACGACCTGCAGCGCTCCCAAGTGGACCAAGTGCAACAGGTCTATCAGTCTCAGGGTGTGAGTATCCACGACAAGCACATAGAGATAATCCTCCGGCAGATGCTCCGCCGCGTTCAAGTGGAGTCCACCGGAGACTCCGATTTCATACCCGGCCAGATGGTCGACAAATTCCAGTTCCAAGACCAGAACGCCAAGGTACTGGCCGAGGGTGGGGAACCCACCACCGCCAAGCCCGTCCTGTTGGGTGTAACCCGGGCGTCTCTGCTGACCGACAGCTTCCTGTCCGCGGCCTCCTTCCAGGAGACCACCAGGGTCCTGACCCAAGCGGCAGTGAGCGGGGCACAGGACTGGCTCCAGGGACTGAAGGAGAACGTCATCATCGGCAGGCTCATTCCGGCACGGATCCAGATCCCCGGCATGGACGAGCTGCTGAAACCGGAGCCGGTGCCCGAGATAGCTGCGGTGTCCCCCGGCGGCTGGCTGGGCGTCACCGACGCTCCTACCGGCGCCTTCGAACAGCAGCCCAGCGGAGATGGAGATGGCCCAGTCGATCCGAATCTCTTCATCAAGGCGGCCGACAGCGAGGCCGCGCCGCCAGACGTGAGCATTGACGAAGGCCAAGAGGACGGCGACTTCGACGAACTGGAAGAAATGGACGACGAGATTGATGAGGACGATGACGACCCCGGCGACCTGGGTCTCGCCGAGGCCAGCGACCTCAGCACCAACGGCTTGAGCCACAATGGCGGCGGCGGCGTAATCCCGGCCTTTGGAGAAGTGGATGCGGAGGGGAGCGACGAATCAGGCACCCCCACAGATGGTGAGGGAGAAGAGTAGACCGGAGTCTGCTCAAGGGCTGGACCTCTCCGTAGATCTGGCCCCCAACAACCCCCATCATCTGCGGTTGGCCAACCCGGTAATGATTGCCTCTGGGACCTTCGGCTACGACGGCTACGGCAGGGGCATCACCGAGGATATGGACTTGGGCCAGTTAGGCGCCGTGGTGCCAAAGACGGTCACGCGCTCGCCTCTGGAAGGCAACCCGGAGCCCAGGTGGTATCCCCAGTCCTACCGCGAGGCCTGGGACGCCGGTGATTACCTGTTCCTAAACGCCATCGGCCTTACCAACCCCGGTATTGAGGCTGCCCTGCAGGACGTGACACCCGGCTGGGACAGTTGGAACGCAACTGTCCTGCTCAGCTTCGCCTCCGATTCCGTTCAGCAGTTTGCCGAGATGGCCGCCATGGCCAACCAGGGGACCGGGTTCCAGGCCTTGGAACTCAATCTGAGCTGCCCCAATATTGAAGACGGGTCCCTTTTCGGCCACAGCGCCACCCTCACCGCGCAAGCGGTGGCGGCGGTGAGGGCAAACACGGATTTACCCGTGCTGGCCAAGCTGGCGCCTAACGTGCCCGACATCGCTGAGATTGCCCGCGCCGCTGTTGACGCCGGGGCCGACGCCCTGACCATCTGCAACACCATACCGGCCATGCGCATCGACACCCAGACCCGCCAGCCGGTGTTGGGCAATGTTACCGGCGGACTGTCAGGGCCGGGTTTGCGCCCCATCTCCCTATTCCTGGTCTACCAGGCGTCCAAAGAGGTGAATGTGCCCATCATCGGGGTTGGGGGCATCTTTACGGGTGAGGATGCCGCCGAATACATCCTGGCGGGCGCCTCCGCCGTACAGATAGGCAGCGCCAACTTGATCGGTCTGTCCGCGCCCTGGCGGATCTTGAGCGAACTTCGGGACTGGGTGTCGCGGTCTGGAGCCTCCAGCCTGGAAGAGTTGACGGGCGGGGCCCGCCCAGGGGTAAACGTATAACCTGACCCTTCTTCCTGCCCAGCAGGGGCGTGCATACTCGGAGGGCTTTGGATACAATGTAATTGGTTTTGAGCCGCCTGCGACGGTCTGAAAGACCGTTGGCGGCGCTCTGACCGGCATCCACCGAAAATCCCGCCCGGCCACGGCGCCAATCCATGGGGCCTGCCGCGAGGTTCGATGATCCATGGTTTCCGTTCTCCAAAAGGTGCTTGGCGACCCCAACGAAAAAGCCCTTAAGAAACTGTCTCCCATCGTTGAGGAGACCAACGAGTTGGAGCCAGAATTCCAGAAGCTGACCGACGACCAACTCCGGGCAAAGACCGAGGAGTTTAGGTCTCGGCTGGCCGGCGAAGAAGACTTGAAAGACATTGTGCCGGAAGCCTTTGCCGCCGTCCGGGAGGCCGCCCGGCGTAACCTCAAGCAGCGCCACTACGACGTGCAACTCATCGGCGGAATGGTCCTGCACCGAGGTCAGATCGCCGAAATGAAGACCGGCGAAGGCAAGACCTTGGTCGCCACCCTGGCCGTCTACGCCAACGCACTGGAGGGCAAGGGCGTCCACGTAGTTACCGTGAACGACTACCTGGCCCGCCGCGACCCCGTCTGGATGGGCTCCATCTACCATGCCCTGGGCCTGACCATAGGGTGTCTGCAACACGATGCTAGCTACATCTACGACCCCGAAGTGACCGATGCCCCCAACGGCATGGAGTTTCTCCGGCCCGTCTCGCGCCCGGAGGCTTACCGGGCCGATATCACCTACGGCACCAACAACGAATTCGGTTTCGACTACCTCCGGGACAACATGGCCCTGGAAGAGGCCAACCGGGTGCAGCGGGAGTTGCACTACGCCATCGTGGACGAGGTCGATAACATCCTCATCGACGAGGCCCGCACTCCGCTCATAATCAGTGGCCCAGCGGAAGAGCCGGTACAGTTGTACCAAAACTTCGCCAAGCTGGTCACCAGGCTCGATGATGAAACCGATTTCACCATCGACGAACGCACCAAGGCCATCTCCCTGACCCAAGACGGCATCTCCAAGATGGAGAAGTGGACCAACACGGCCAACCTCTACGACCCGGAGAACTACCACCTGGTCCACTACATGGAGAACGCCCTGACCGCCGAGGTCACGAAGATACGGGATAAGGAGTACGTGGTCAAAGATGGCGAGGTCGTCATCGTCGACGAGTTCACCGGGCGTCTCCAGCCGGGCCGCCGCTGGTCTGACGGACTGCACCAGGCTGTGGAAGCCAAAGAGGGCATCAAGATTCAGCGGGAGAGCATCACCTACGCGACAATCACCCTCCAGAACTACTTTCGCTTGTACGATAAGCTGGCCGGCATGACCGGTACCGCCCTAACCGA
Organism: Dehalococcoidia bacterium; assembly: GCA_965237595.1. GTDB lineage: Bacteria > Chloroflexota > Dehalococcoidia > Lucifugimonadales > UBA3495 > UBA9611. Next base: position 809,119 of record CBDEFY010000006.1, read on the forward strand.
GTCTGACGAGTTCTACAAGATCTACGGGCTGGAGGTTGTGGCTGTGCCCACCAACCTGCCCATGGCCCGCGCCGACAACTCAGACTTGGTCTTCCAGACCGAGGATGGAAAGTGGAAGATTGTGACCGAAGACATTTTTGAATTGCACGAGCAGAAGCGGCCGGTCTTGATTGGCACCACCTCCATCGAAGCGTCAGAGTACTTGAGTGACCGCCTGAAGAAGCGGGGCGTCCCCCACCAAGTGCTGAACGCCAAGATTCACGAACAAGAAGCGGCTATCGTCGCCCAGGCCGGCCGCCTGGGCTCCGTGACCGTGTCGACCAATATGGCGGGCCGAGGCACCGACATCGTTCTGGGCGGCAGTGACACCAGCAGCACCGACTGGCAGGAAGAGCACAACAAGGTGGTGGAACTGGGCGGCCTCCACGTCATCGGCACCGAGCACCACGACGCCCGCCGCATCGACAACCAGCTGCGGGGCCGCGCCGGACGCCAGGGCGACCCTGGAAGCTCCCAGTTCTACGTTTCCCTGGAAGATGAGCTGATGCAGCGGTTCGGCGGTGATCGAATCAAGACGGTGATGAGCTGGACGGGGCTGGAAGAAGATACACCGGTGGAAAACCGGATGATTACCAAATCCATCGGCAGCGCCCAAGTCAAAGTGGAAGGCTACCACTTCGACATGCGCAAACACCTGCTGGACTATGACGACGTTCTAAACAAACAGCGGGAGATTATCTACCAGGACCGCCATGAGGCCCTGAGCAACCAGTCGTTGAAGCCCAAATTCATCGCGATGCTGCGCCACGAGTTTGCGGATGCGGTCGCTCATCACCTACCCGGAAGACACCAGGACGACTGGAACGCCGGCGGGCTGATTGACGAGTTGGGCCAGATCTGCCCTCTGCCCCCAGAATTGTCCGACGAGGACCAGGTCTTCCAGTGGGGTCGGGAACAGATTTTGGAGATACTGGACGAATTTGCCGAAACGGTCTACGAGGCCCGGGAGCAGGATCTGGGCGAAGAACAGATGCGGACCGTGGAACGCCTACTGCTGCTTCGGGCAATCGACACCCACTGGGTACAGCACCTAACAGCCATGGAAAATCTACGCACCGGGGTCGGACTGCAAGCCTACGGCCAACGGGACCCGCTGGTCGTGTACCGGTCGGAAGGCCACAAGATGTTCGGGAACCTACAGGTCGGGATCGAGTCCGAGGTGATGCATACCGTATTCCGTACGGAAGTCTCCACCCAACCCGCCCAAGGCTCCCGGCGTAACCCAGCCGCCACCCAAGCAAGCCCCATGAAGGCGGTAAACGACGCGCAGCGCGGCGCAGGCCCGGCGGGCGGTAGAGAAAAGGTAGGGCGGAACGCTCCCTGCCCCTGCGGCAGCGGAAAGAAATACAAGCGCTGCCATGGGCGCGCGGGCTAAGGGCGCAACGCCCCCATCGGTACCTTCCCCCTGAGGGGGAAGGTACCGATTCATGAGTCATCCCGAATTTTGCCGGGTGGTGTCGGTGAAAGGGATGGCAAACCTAAGGGCATCAAGAAAACATGGGCGGTGATCTGCCATTGAGCATTGGCAGCGCCGCCTTCGTCTTTCCGGCGAAAGCCGGAATCCAGCCACCTCGCACCAGGTCACCCTCGTGCCGCCTCGCCCGTTGCATCTGGTCGGGGCAAGGCACCGATTCGCCGGTCCTTAAGGAGATGGTTACAGGGCAGCCGCTCTAGATTCCGGCCTTCGCCGGAAAGAAGGCTGTGGTGGCCAGGTGTGTTTATCCGAGTGAAATCCGAGATGCCTCATGTTAGGGTGCGGGTGAAGTCGTAATCGGCAGTTTCGCCTAGATGCGGTCTTAGTAATCCCACGCCCGCTACTTTCTGCCGAATAACCGGGCAAAGAAACCGGGTCTGCTCTCTTCCTGACGGCCTTCATGACCGGGCCCTTCCTCATGGCCGTGGCCGTGAGCGGAACCGCCGGACTCAGCCTCGTCTTCGTTTAAATACTTCTCCGGCTCTTTATCGAAGGCCACCTTGCAGCCGGGAGCGCAGAAGTAAAAGGTCGTCCCTTGATGTTCGCTCTGCCCGCCGGGCGGGTTTTCTGTGTCCACTTCCATCTTGCAGATTGGGTCTATCGCTGTCGCCATTGTTCTTTCCTCCGGTATGCCTATAATCCCCCCTTTGTAAAAGGGGGCTGGGGGATTTTCCCCCCGCGAGACCGGTTAGACCTTGGCCCGCCGCAACCTTAGAGAATTGCTGACCACGGTCACCGAGCTGAACGCCATGGCCAGCGCGGCTAGGACCGGGTTCAAGAACCCCCGTTCCCCAAAGAAGAAGTCCAGGCTGCCCGGCACGCCGCCCACTCCCTGGAACACAGGGTACAGGACCCCGGCGGCCACGGGTATCAGCATCACGTTGTAGAAGAAGGCCCAGAACAGGTTCTGCTTGATGGTGCGGATGGTTTGCCGGCTCAGGTCCAAAGCCGTGGCCACGCCGTTGACGTCGCCCCGCATCAAGGTTATGTCCGCCGACTCCATGGCCACGTCGGTCCCGCTGCCCATGGCCAGACCCACGTCCGCCTGGGCCAGGGCCGGGGCGTCGTTGATGCCGTCGCCCACCATGGCCACTACTTTGCCTTCGGCTTGCAGCCTCTTGACCACTCCGGCTTTGTCCTGGGGCAGCACTTCGGCTTCAACCCGTTCCAGGCCCAATTGACCGGCAATGGCATGGGCCGTCTGGGCGTTGTCGCCGGTGAGCATCACCACTTCCAATCCCATGCGCCGCAACTTGGCAAGTCCTTCATGAGCCTCCGGTTTCACGGTGTCCGCCACGGCAATCAGTCCCATGGCTGTATCGTCGGAGGACAGGAACATGGGGGTCTTGCCCAGGGCGGCCAGCGCCGAGGCCCTTTCCACCAGGCCGTCCAACGGCACTCCCGTGTCCTCCATCAATGCCTGGTTCCCGAACCGGACCGTGTGCCCGTTCACTTGAGCGGAGATGCCCCTGCCGGGGATTGCCTGGAACCCGTATACAGTCTCCAATCGCAGTCCCCGGTCCTGGGCCTCGTTTACGATGGCCTCACCCAATGGGTGCTCGGAACCGCGCTCAGCGGATGCGGCCAAGAGCAGGAGTTCCTGTTCGGATGCCCCAGGGGCCCCAGAAACCACTAGTTCAGTCACAACGGGCTTTCCGGTGGTCAGGGTGCCGGTCTTGTCCAAGACCACCGTATCGACCTTAAGGGCGATCTCCAAGGCTTGCGCTTGCTTGATCAACACCCCCATCTCCGCTCCCTTGCCGGTGCCCACGATGATTGCTGTAGGCGTGGCCAGCCCCAAGGCGCAGGGACAGGCTATGATTAACACCGAGACTAGGACCAAGGTGGAGAATGTCAAGACCGGGGCCGGGCCCAGCAGCATCCAGAACAGGAAAGCGGCCAGGGCTGCGGCGATGACCGCAGGCACGAAGTAGGCCACCACCCGGTCCGCCAGCCGTTGGATGGGCGCCTTGGAGCCCTGGGCCTCTTCCACCAGACGGATAATCTGGGCTAGGACCGTCTCACCGCCCACCTGGGTGGCCTGGAAATACATGGCCCCGTTGGAGTTAATGGTAGCCCCGTAAACCCGCTGGCCGGGACCCTTCTCCACGGGCATGCTTTCGCCGGTGAGCATGGATTCGTCCACCGCCGAATACCCTTCGGTCACCAGGCCGTCCACCGGGATCTTCTCTCCGGGGCGCACCAATACGATATCTCCGGGTACAACTTGGTCCACGGGAATATCCACCTCTTTGCCGTCGCGCACCACCCGCGCCGACATGGGCCTGAGGCCGATGAGGCGCCTGATAGCCTCCGAGGTGCGGCCCCGCGCCCCGGCCTCCAAGAACCGGCCCAATAGAATCAGGGCCACGATGATGGCCGCAGTGTCGAAGTAGACCTTGGCCTCGATGCCGTTGTCGGCCAGCACCCCCGGCGAGAAGGCGTCGAGCAGGACCACCACCGCGCTGTAGACATAGGCAACCGTCGTGCCCAGAGCGATGAGGGTGTGCATGTTGGCCGTGCCGTGCCTGAGAGCACCCAAACCCGAAGTGTAGAAAATGGAGCCGGCCCAGAATTGCACCGGCGTCGCCAAGGCCCACAGCAGGAAGGGGTAATAGCCTTGGGCCATGAACCGGGAGACCCACGGAAAGGCGTCGAAGGTCCCGAGAAACAGCAGGATAGCGCCGCCACCAGCCAATGCCAGACGGTTGCGCAGTTCCCGGACCTCTTTGACCTTGGAGAGCCGCTCCAGCTCCCTTTCCTGGTCTCCGGCGTTGTTGAAGCCCTCGACGCGGTAACCAGCCGCTTCCACCGCCGCTTGCAGGTCGGAAAGCTCGGCCAGGCCCGGCACGAACTCCACCGACGCCTTTTCCACGCCCAGGTTCACGCTGGCTTTGGAGACTCCCGGCACACTCAGGAGAGCGTTTTCCACGTGGCCCACGCAGGAGGCGCAGGTCATACCGCCGATGTTCAGCGAAGCCGACTCGGTGCCAATCTTATATCCGGCCCCGGATACAGCCTCCTGAATCACCTGGAACGGCACCTCGGCGGAAGCGAGTTCCACCGAGGCCTTCTCAGTGCCCAGATTGACCGAAGCGTCCACCACGCCGGGAACACCCTTGAGAGCGTTCTCCACGTGGCCCACGCAGGAGGCGCAGGTCATGCCCTCCACGGGCAGACTAAGTTTCCTGATTTTCTTTTTCGTTGTAGCCATTTTTATAACTCTGAGGACCGGTCGGCCGGTGCCGTTACGCGCCCTCCGCGAATATCAAATTTCCCTTGGAAGCGCTCTGGCGGAGCTTTTTCAGGTCTGCATATTCCGGCGAGTTGTACCAGGCCTTGGCCCTCTCCATACTCCCGAATTCCAACACCACCAAGCGCTTGGGGGTCCACGTTCCCTCGGCAACCTCGCCCTGGGCGCCCCGGACCAAATATTTCCCACCGAACGCAAAGACAGTTTCGGGAACCCCTGCCGCGTACTTGGCGTAGGTGTCCGGGTTGGTTACCTCGATGTCTGCAATCAGGTATGCGGCCATGTTTATCTCACTCCGATAAATCGTTTGCAGGTTCACTTATTGGATAGGATGTACAAGTCCTTGAGCTCTGCCACAATCTCTTCGGCGCGGCCGGTCTGGATGCCGTCCACCACGCACGATTTCAGGTGACCTTCAAGCAGTAGGCTCTCCATCTTCTCGATGGCCCGGCGGACGGCGTAGGTCTGCTTGAGTACATCGACGCAGTACTTGTCCTCCTCCAGCATCTTTCGGATGCCCGAAAGGTGCCCTTCGATGTAGCTCAACCGCTTGAGAGCGTCGTCTTTAACCTCGGGAAACATTCTGAAACCTCCCAAACCCATACCCACTGGGGGTGGGTTTACACTTACATGATACTCCCTCTGGGTGGGTTGGTCAAATGAATGGCGCCTATACCTTAGATTGGTCCGTACTGCAGTAACCTTATGGGAGTTGGGAGTTATGCGCAGCCGGTTGGAATCCGATACCGAGGAACTATAGAAGCAGCGGTAAGCGGGGGCCATGGCAAATGAACCCATCTGGTAATGGTGAGTGGTATGATTTCGCCGAAACGCTGCAAGAGCAGTAGTTTGATAACCAAGTTGTTACTGACTGCGTCAATGTCTGCCATGGTTTTGGCTGAAGCGCGTGGTGGTGGAGGGTCACCCTGATTATGGGATTTAGGTGATTCTCATCGACCTTAACAAATGGGGGAATCGATGGCAACCAATGAAGCGTTTTGTACCAATTGTGGTTCCCACCTCGGCGCGTCCGTAAACTTTTGCGTGAATTGTGGCGCGCCGCAATCGGAGGTGAATGCCAACCCACCACCAAACCTGGAAGTCCAGAGTCCACGTGGGATTTTCGATGTTCTCGGGGAGACATATCGCGTTTACAAGCGCAATTTTGTTTACCTAATTGCAATTGTGGCAATCGTAAAAATTCCCTTGGCCCTATTGGGCTGGCTCGTGTTCCTATCAGTGGACGTACCGACAGAGGATGAGGTAGGCATTGGGTTTTTCATCGATTTCGGAATCAAGGCCCTGGTTCTCGCGATTGTGGGAGCGTTGGGATGGATCTTGATGCAGGCTGCATTGATTCATGCCATATCCGAGCAATCCCTGGGAAGACCGATACGGATACAAGAATCTTACGTCTTTGCCCGAAGCAGATACCTTCCGATGCTGGGCACGTTAATCGTAGCAGGAATCGGTATCGGCCTGATGGCAATCACCGTTATTGGCATACCTTTCGCAATCGCCTTTGTGGTGTATTGGTTTTTCATCCTTCAAATCGTTGCGTTGGAGGGATATGGGACTACAGCCGCCATTTCTCGAAGCTACAACCTGGTGCGCGGCAACTGGTGGTGGACCGTCGGCTTCTTGATAGTGTCGGGAATATTGATCGGAATATTAAGCAGCATCATCACCGGCCTGCTAGGAGTTATTGTTCCCGGCGTCGGTGGATTGATTGGTGAGATTCTGATGGGACCGCTCATGATTATTGCGCAAACCCTTTTTTACTTCGAACTGAGAAACCGGCAGACTTATGCGCAACGAGCCGAAGAAACTTCTTAATCGACGCAGATTTAATCGGGCGGTCCCGCAGCCCGCCACGGAACCACCCCACTTACCCGTTCCGACGGTCCCAGTCCAGGGCTGCTTGGCTGCGCTCCGAAGGGTGGCCGTAGCCGCCACCGGATGAGAGGCAGTAGACGTGGTCGCCGGGGTTGACGACTACCTCGGTTTCTTTGGAGCCAAGGACGCGCTCCGACCCGTTGGAAAGAACCTTGTAGAGATGGGGAAGCCCTTCCTCGCCGTCGAATAACCCGAAGGGCGGCACCACAATGCCGTCGCCCGCAGTGTTCAACAGGGCCGGGCCTTCCCCCTCGTAGACTAGGCCGCAGATGCCGCCCAGTCCACCGCGCCAGGCGCCTCGGCCCGCAGGTACCGGGGCGCCAGCGGCTCCACCGGGGTCATGCGCAGGTTATAGCGGTCCTCTTTCAGACCCTCCCGCATCTCCAACAGGTCCCTGAACCCGTCGGTGGTTATCAGCCCTAATTCGGCGCCCTTCCGCTCCACCAGGGCGTTGGTGGCCACGGTGCTGCCGTGGATAATCATGTTGGCCGACGCCAGGAAATCCTCCAAAGACAGACCGTGAGCGGCGGCGGCGGCGTTGAGACCGGCCATCAGCCCCTCAGAGGGGTCATTGGGCGTCGAGGCAGTCTTGAAATAACGGGGTGGCTGGCCTTGCTGGGCGACCACAAAATCGGTAAAAGTACCACCCAAGTCGATGCCAATTACGTACACGGTCTTCTACTCTCTGAACCCGATTTCACCGGTTTGATCCCTTCCCTCAAAGCGGGGGCCTGCCCCAAGAATGTCTTTCTGAGGAGCGGAGCGACGAAGAACCCCGTTACTCAAAACTTGCCGAGTGCGAAAAAACGAGACCCCTCGCGGAGTTTATCCTGAGCGGAGCCGAAGGGCTCGGGGTGACAGGGAAAGGCATGCATGGATCAATGCGACGGTTCATTATTATGACTATTGAGGCAAGGCCCTGGCGGGCCTAGACGTCCTCGCTCTAGACGTAACGGGGTTGCACGTCGAAGGGGAGGCCAAAGGCGTGTTTGCCGATCAATTCCAGGGCGTCGAACCCGCCGATCGGGTGCATGGTCCCGGCCCGGACGTCCCGGTAGTACCGCTCCAGGGGCCGCCCCCTGGCCAGGGCCGCGCCGCCGACCATGTCCACTGCCTTGTTCACCACATCTTGGGCCGCTTTCATGCAGAAATACTGCATGCCGACGGCTTCCATCAAGGTGGCGTCGTCTCTCGCGTTCTCTCCGTCCAGACGCTCGGCCACTTTTAACTGGAAAGACCAGGCGGCGTTCAGGGCGATATCCATCTCCGCCGCCAGGAACTGGTGACCGGGGTAATAGCTCTCCGGTTGCTTGAAGGGAATCCGGGTCCGCCCCTTGGTCTGCTCAATGGCAAAATCTCGGGCGGCCTTGGCGATGCCCAGATAGATGCTGCCAAAGCTGCCGCCGTGCCAGGCCCAGAGGCCCCTGGCAAACTGGTCCCATTCCCAGGGCTTGTGGCGGATCACCCCCTCTTCGGCCACGAACACATTTTCCAGTGTCCAACTGTGACTCTGACTGGCCCGCATGCTCATGGTGTCCCAATCGTTGAGGCAGGTTAGGCCCTCGGTGTCGGGGGGTAAGATGAAGATCAAGGCCACCTCGCCTTCGTCCGGGTCGTCGTAGATTGCCGTGCTGGCGAAGAGGTCGCCGCCGGGGCTGTTGGTCCCAAAGGCTTTGTGGCCGTTGATTAGAAAGCCGCCGTCGGTCTTGGTGGCCTTCACGGTGGTGTAACCCAGCCCCGTGATGCCCTTCATGGAGTCCACCTGGGGATCTGTGACTGCAGCGAAGACCATCAGCTTTTCGGCGGCGATCCTCTCCAGAAGGGGCCGGGGATGGTCATCGCCCGCCCTGATCAAGTCGCACATGACGTAGGGCAGTCCGAAGTGCATGTTTACGGCCAGGGCGGTGGTCCCGTCCCCTTGGGCCAGGCGGTTCTGGGCGATGCAGACTTCCAAGAGAGACGCCCCGCCGCCGCCCATGTCTGCCGGGATTGGCATGGAAGTGTAGCCCGAGGCCCTGAGAGCGTCCATGTTCTCAAAGGGATAGGTGTTATCGGCGTCGTGCTGCGCCGCCCGTTGGGCAAAGTCATCGGCATGTTTCGCCGCCAAGTCGTGCCATTTGCGCTGGGAGTCGGTGAGTTGGTCCGTCATGGGCGCTTCCTCCAAATCAGTCCGGCATGGGAACCGGGCGAGCCGGTCGAAGGCACGGGTATTCTAGCGTTGGGGATCGGCGGCGTCCAACCAGACTTCGGGACTGTCCTTTATCGTAACTTCCCTGGCCCCGGGGTCCGGTCCACGAAGCCCTGTTCCGATAGGGAAGCGGTCACGGCTCGGCCCAGGGCTCCGCCCAAGTGCTGCCGCCGCTCCGTCCAGTCCAAGCAACCGAAGGCGAAGTTGGGGGTGAACTTGGCGGCACCATTCACATCCACGCCCCGGTCTTCCATGGCCCGGAGTCCTTGGGGGCTGAGGCGGTAGCCGACCCGGTTGCCGGCAGCGGGCAGCGGGTCTTCGTCCAGCCACCCCAGGCTAATCATCCGGTCCATCAGCGCCACCCCGGCCAGGTGTCCGTAGCAGGTGCGGGCCCGGCGCAGAGCGAGGCCCTTCGCACCTTCCGCGCGGCCTGGTCGCTGAGTTTGGGTCGCATCCTGATTGGTCCTTGGCTAGATTGGTGTGGGTTAAGCTCACTAGACACGTTTCCCAACCTCCATTTTTCCGTTTCAGAGAACCGCCGCGCCTTGCATCTGTGGTGACCCGAATCCGGCGTAGGGGCGACATCAACTTGCAGCCAGTCATCTTGGATTCCGGCCTCCTCCGGAATGACGAAGGCGGCGCTGCCGATGCTCAATGGCAGAACCGCCTCCGACGTTCTTTCAATTCCGCTGGCCCCAATACATCAGCGCCGCAGTCATGGTCGGTGGCGCCTTTTCAGCCGCCAGCGATTGCGGGGAGAAAATGCACCTCGCTGTTCTCCTGCACCTTTTGCAACATGCCCAACTGGCTGGTCTCGCCGTCGACTATCACCGCGATGCCGGGAATCAAGTCCTCCTCTATCTCGTCACAGAGGAATTCCTTGGCCCCAGGGTACTGCCGCTCCAGGCTGTTAATCACCTGACGGACGGTACTACCTTCCACCTGGACCTGCTGCTTACCGCCGGTGAGCTGTTGCAGCTTGGGCGGGATCCAGACCTCCGGCATCTATAGCTCCGGCATCTGGGCCTACTTGCCCTCTTTGGCCCAGATGGCCTCCAGGACCTTGTCCGGAGACATGGGCAGAGCGTTCAGCCGTATGCCGATGGCGTCGTAGATGGCGTTGGATATTGCGGCCATGGGAGGCACGATGGGCACCTCGCCGACGCCCCGGAGACCGTAGGGGTGGTTGGGGTTGGCCACCTCCACGATCACCGTGTCAATCATGGGCAGGTCTAGCGACGTTGGCATCCGGTAGTCCAAGAAGCTGCTATTCAGCATTACGCCGGAGTCGTTGTAGACATACTCTTCATTGAGCGCCCAGCCGATGCCCTGTACCACTCCGCCCTGCATCTGGCCCTCCACGTAGCTGGGGTGGATGGCTTTGCCGGCGTCCTGCACGGCGGTGTACCGCAGGATATCGACCTTGCCGGTGTCGGTGTCGACCTCCACGTCCACGATGTGGGCTGCGATGGCGGGACCGGCGCCGGGAGGATTGACTCCGGCGGAGCCGACCATGGGACCGCCGGTGGGAATCATTCGCGCGGCGATCTGCTTGAAGGTCAGCTTAAGTTCGGGGTCCGACTTGTGCTGGAGGACTGCATCTTTGTACTCCACGTCGTCGCCCGGAATCTCCCAGACCTTGGCGGCCCGCTCAATCATCTGCTTCTTCACGCTCTGCGCGGCTTCGTAACAAGCCCAACCGGACTTGAAGGTGGCGCTGCTGCCGCCGGTGTTGGAGGTGAAACCGATGGAATCGGTGTCGCCAACCTGGGGTTTGATGTCCTCAACTGGAATGCCCAAGACCTCGGCGACGTGCAGACTCAACGCGACGCGGCTGCCACCGATGTCCGGCGAACCTTCGGTCAGGCTGATGGTGCCGTCCGAGTTGACCACGGCCACTGCTGCGGCGGGGCCCGTGTTATTGCCCCAGAACCCGGATGCAACCCCGCGTCCCCGGTGCTTGCCCTCCAGTTTGGTATTGTAGTGCTGGTGGTCCTTTGCCGCCTGCAAGGTCTCGATGTACCCAACCTTGGGGGTCATCGGGCCGGTGACCCGGCGGACACCCTCTTTCGAACTGTTCAACAACCGGAACTCCAACGGGTCCATCCCCAGCTTCTCACAGAGTTCGTCTACGGCGGTCTCCATGCAGAAAGCGGAGGCCGGAGCGCCCGGGGCCCGGTAGGCCGCCGACTTTGGCCGGTTGACCAGTATGTCTTTGGCTTTCAGGTGGGCGTTGGGAATGTCGTAGTGGCCCATCATGCACTGGGCGCCCGGAGAGACGGGCGATCCGGGGAAAGCGCCTGCTTCGTAGACCAAGTCGGCTTCGGCGGCAATCAATTTGCCGTCTTTGGTGGCGCCCAGCTTGACCTTGATCTTGGTGGCCGAGGTGGGGCCGGTGGCCTCGAAGACCTCGGTCCGGTTCATCTGCACCTTGACTGGCCGGCCCGACTTGCGGGACAAAAGGGCTGCCACGGGCTCCACGTACACGATGGTCTTGGCGCCGAAGCCGCCGCCAATCTCCATGGGATAGGCTTTGACCGCAGAAACCGGGATGCCCAGAAAACGGGCGGTGTGATCGCGGACGGAGAACTGCCCCTGGCTGCTGGACCAGATGGTCAGCTTGCCGTCGGCCTGCCAATGGGCGGTGCCGGCATGGGGCTCGATGTACCCTTGATGCACCGCCTGGGTGACCGTCTCTTTCTCGACAATCACGTCGGCGTCTTTGAAGCCCTGTTCAACATCGCCAATCTTGAATTCAAACTGGTTGGCGACGTTGGTGCGCATACTTTCGGCGCCGTCATCCAGCAGTCCACCGGGGCGCAGGCCCGGGTTGGAGACGGCGGCCAGCCGCTCGTGCACGATGGGCGCGTCGGGCTTCATGCCCTCTTCGGCGGTGAGCACCGGCTTCAGGACCTCGTAGTCCACCTTTATCTTGGCCAATGCCTCTTCGGCGACGTGGGGGCTAACGGCAGCCACGGCGGCTAGGGCATGGCCTTTATAGAGCACCTTGCCCCTGGCCAGGGCGTTCATCTGCAGGAATCCCAGGTTTTGGATAGCGCCTTCAGCCAGGTCGGAGAGCTTGGTGGACGTTTCGGGCCAGTCGGCGGAGGTCACCACCGCGTGGACTCCCGGATGGGCTTCGGCGGCGCTGGCGTCGATGGATTTTATAACTGCGTGAGCGTGGGGACTGCGAAGAATCTTTCCGTAGAGCAAGCCGGGCAGGTTGGTGTCGGCGCCATACCTGGCGCGTCCGGTTACTTTCTCGGTGCCGTCGTGGCGGATCGGCCTGGAACCGACCACATTAAACTCTTCATTGGAGAGGACCATGTTGGGCTTGTAATCAAGCATTCTCTCGCTCCTGGCTCGTGGGTAATTTCAGGCATTGTTAAGATGCCCGTAGGCGTGAATCGCGTGGCTAAATAGGCAGACCGGATATGCCTTAGCATATATTATCACAATCCCAGGTTCAGGCCCACGCCTGAATGCCCTCTCAAATCTGCACAGCCGCAAGCGTAGTATGAAGGGCATCGACTCCGCGACCGTCAACGTTATGACAAGTGGATTTTCAACACCGGAATCAGTACTGTACCGCCCCAGGTAAGTTGGGATATACTGCCACCGGCGATTTACACACGGCAGGGGATCACCGGTTGGCTCCTCCCCCGCAATACAGAACCGGAGAAGATATAAAGGATGCGCATACCTGGACTACGCACCCGCCGGGCCCTGATTGGGCTTGTATTGATTGGAATCATCCTCTTGGCCACCACCGCCAGCCATGGGTGCACGGTTAGCGGCTCTTAACCCGGTTAACGACGGCAACGCCGCAGTCAGCGGGCCGCCGGCGCCAACCCTTGCCTGAGATTGAGTCTGGATTCGTGATGACCTACCGGCTCCCTGGATTCTTCTAAGGCTCGATTCGTTCTTGGGCCGTGACCGTGTCCGGTCCGAGCGAATCTGGAAGCAGATTTATGGCAATCGACAACGCCCTGTCACCCCACGGCGGTGAGCTGATTGAAAGGGTCGCCTCCGCCAAGGACGCCCCCCACATCGCGGCCGGCCTCCCCCGCCTCGCTGTGCGCGACAGCATGGCCCGGGAGGTGATCAACCTAGCGTATGGGTTCTTCTCTCCCCTTGACGGGTTCATGGTGCGCTCGGAAGTGGATTCCGTGGTCCGGAACATGACCCTGACCAACGGGCTGGTTTGGAGCATCCCCATTGTTTTCGATGTCCCACGGGATGCTTTGGCGGAAGCCGGAGTGGCCCATGGAAACTCCGTTCTATTAACCTACCAAGACCAGCCACTGGCGGTAATGGAGATCGCTGAGACGTACTCCTACGACTTGGAGTTCATGGCCCAGCACGTTTACGGGACCGCTGACCGGGCCCACCCCGGCGTGATGCGCACCCTTGGGTTGAACGACACATTCCTCGGCGGGCCGGTGACCCTCGTGAACCCGCCGGTCATCAACCCGCCGTTCGACCAATTTTGGAAAACACCCCGCCAGTTGCGGCAGCGCCTTTCTCAGTTGGGTTGGAGCAAAGCGGTGGCCCACCAGACCCGCAACGTTCCCCACGCAGGACACGAATGGATGATGAAGGGAGCTTTGCTTTCGTCCGAAGCCGATGGTATCCTTGTCAGCGCTGTAATCGGGGAGAAAAAACCGGGCGATTACATCGATGAGGCCATCGTGCTGGCCCATCACCGGCTTAAGGAAGCCGGATTCTTCCTGCCCAGCATCCATGAGACTTCCACGCTGATGTGGGACATGCGCTACGCTGGACCGCGGGAGGCAGTGTTCCACGCAATCGTTCGCAAGAACCTGGGTTGCAGCCATCACATGTTCGGCAGAGACCATGCGGGCGTCGGGAACTACTACGATACCTACGCCGCACACAAGGTGTTCGAGAGTTTGCCAGACCTGGGAATAGAATCCGTTCTGACCCTAGAGTGGTGGTACTGCCCCGTGTGTCAGGGAGTCGCCTACGAAGGCCTTTGCGGCCACCGCGACCAGAAGCAGGACCTGGCGGGCACGCTCATCCGGAGTATCATCGATGGCGGGCAGGAGCCCGCCCCGACAACTTTGAGGTCCCAGGTACTGGAGGTTGTCCGGGAATGCGCCGATAAATACAACGCTGGCTCGGCATTTGTCACGCCGGAATATCTGGAAAACCGGGCCCCTGTCATCTCCATGCCCACCCTGGGCTGTTGTACCTGTACTGAGCATCAGCCAGTGTGATTTACCGACCCTCGCTCATCAGCCAGCGGGGGTTTCTTTATAGATGCCCCCGAACTTTGCAATCGACCTGAAGATTGACTTGAGAGACCGGCCGAAAGGAGGACGGTAATGCCGACCTACGTAGACCCCAACGCATGCAACGCATGCCAGGGAGAACACCAGGGCCCACTCTGCGTCTACATCTGCCCCAACGACCTCATGGTGTTGGACTTGGAAGCCAACAAGGGGTTCAATCAAGAACCGGAAATGTGCTCAGAGTGTTACGCCTGCGTCAAATTATGCCCAGAAGAGGCCCTTCACGTCCGCGGGTATGCCGACTTTGTCCCCATGGGCGCGGAGGTCCAGCCGCACCGGACCGAGGACGGGCTTCGCTGGAATGTCCGCTTCCGGGACGGGCGCACCTTCGAGTTTACCTACCCGTCCCGGACCAAGCCTGCGGGCTCGGTGGTCCTGTACGAGGGATTCACCGAAGACCGTCAGAACGATTTCAAGAACCAGAGCCTGGCCGGCGACTCATTATGGCTGGGCGTCGATACATTGCCCACGCCCAAATAACAGCCATTGGATAACCCATTGAATAAGAATTAGGATCGGTTGTTTTGACACTTCCTTCCACGGAAACCATCGATTGCGACATCCTCATCATCGGAGGAGGAATGTCTGGCTGTGGGGCGGCATTCGAATCCAAATACTGGAGCGGCGACCTTCGCGTTGTCATGGTGGAAAAGGCCGCCATCGAGCGGAGCGGGGCCACTGGGGAGGGGCTCTCCGCCATCAACTGCTACATGGGCCAGCGCTACGGCTGGAATACCCCGGAAGACTACGTCAATTATGTTGTGAACGACATGATGGGCCTGGCCCGGGAAGACTTGGTCTACGACGTGGGGCGCCATGTCGACAACTCCGTCCACCTCTTGGAGGAGTGGGGGCTGCCGGTCTGGAAGAAGGACAACGGCGAATACGAACGCATCGGCCGGTGGCAGATCCCCATTCACGGCGAGGCCATAAAGCCCATCGCCGCCGAGCCAGCGCGGAAAGCCATCGGACCCGAAAACCTCTTCGAGCGGGTCTCCATCACCCACCTGTTGACCGACGCCGACGACCCGCAGAAGATTGCGGGCGCGGTCGGGTTCGCGGTAAGGGAAAACAAGTTCTACGTCTTCCGGGCCAAGGCTGTCATCATCACTTGCGGGGGCGCTTCCAACGTCTTCCGTCCCCGTTCAGTTGGCGAGGGGATGGGACGGGTCTGGTACTCGGTGTTCGCCACCGGGGCCGCCTACGGTCTCATGATTCCCATCGGGACCGAAATGACCCAGATGGAGCACCGGTTCGTGCCCACCCGCTTCAAAGACGGGTATGGGCCCGTGGGAATGTGGTTCCAATATTTCCACGCCAGGGTGCTCAACTCCCAGGGCGAAGATTACACCGTCACCCGTGCCGACGAGTTGAAGAAATACGAGCCCTACGGCTCCGCCGTCCCCACACCCACGCCGCTGCGGAACCACCAGATGTTTCTGGACATCAAAGATGGCCTCGGGCCCATGTACATGCGGACCGACGAGGCGATGCAGGCGTCGTCCGGCGGCGACCCGGCCAAGATGGACAAGGTCCGAGACGAGGCCTGGGAAGACTTTCTGGATATGACCATCTCCCAGGCCCTGACCTGGGCGTCGCAAAACATAGCCCCGGAGGAAACGCCGTCCGAGGTGGTGCTGGCTGAGCCCTACATCATGGGTTCCCACTCCGGCGAGGCCGGCGCATGGGTCAGCGGTCCAGAAGACATCGCAACCGGCGATTATTTCTGGGGTTACAACCGCATGACGACGATAAGCGGCCTGTTCGCTGCGGGCGACGGAGTGGGCGCGGCGCCCCATAAATTCTCGTCCGGCTCCTTCACCGAGGGCCGCATAGCCGCCAAGGCCGCCGTCAGCTACGTGGCCGATAATCCCGACACTCCGTCCGTGAACGAAGCCAACGTCCGCAGCATTCAGGAGACCATCTGGGCGCCGCTGGAGACCTTTGAAAAACACAAGGGCGCCACCACCGCGGAAGAGATAAACCCCAACTATATGACGCCGAAACAAGGACTGGTCCGGCTCCAGAAAATCATGGACGAGTACGGCGCCGGCGCATCAACCTGGTACACGACCAACGCCCCGACCCTACTAAGGGGCATTGAGCTGATGGAGATGTTCCGTGAGGACCTAACTCACCTGGCGGCCCGAAACCGGCACGAATTGATGCGGTGCTGGGAGTTGGTCCACCGGACATGGGTGGGCGAATCCCACCTGAGGCATCTACTTCACCGTCAGGAAACCCGGTGGCCGGGATACTACTACCGGTCCGACTTCCCCGACCTTGACGACGCCAACTGGCGGGTATTCGTCAACTCCAAGTTCAACGCGGCGAACAATAGCTGGGACCTACAGACCAGGCCCTACAAGAACATCATCACGTCGATCTGATTCCAGAGACAGGCCGCAAGCCTTATCGCCTCCCTTGGAACTGGCCGATACCACCGGTGACCGTGAGCCTCTGGCGGTATACAATGCTGCCATAATTCACACGCATATCAGAGGACCCAGTTCCCGCTTTGGGGGTGAAGACCGTGTTCGTTGAAACAGTGAGAATCGAGAGCCTGGCAAACAACGGCTACGTGGTCGGCTCTGAACAGTCCGGACGGTGCATGGTCATCGACCCCGCCCGGGACATCGACCAATACGTCCAGATCGCGGCCAACCACGGGACACGGATTGTCTATGCCTTCGAGACCCACGTCCACAACGACTTCGTCTCAGGCGCCCGGGAACTGGCCGACCAGACCGGCTGTCAGGTGCGAGCCAGCGCCTCCAAGAGAACGACGAGTTCGACATGGGCGAGTTCCAGGTCCGAATCATCCACACACCAGGCCACACCCCGGAAAGCATCTCGTTCATGGTTGAAGAGCAGGGCCGGCCCACCGCCATCTTCACCGGAGGGGCCCTCATGCTGGGCGGCGCGGCCCGCGTGGACCTCTTGGGCGCCAAGGTCGCGCCCTTCTTGGCTCGGTGGCTGCACAATACCATTCACGAAAAGCTGCTGAAGCTGCCCGACGACGTTCAGGTCTACCCGACCCACGGCGGAGGGTCATTCTGCTCAGTGGTGGCGGCCGGAGGCGGAGTGCCCACCACCATCGCCCAAGAACGGCTGACAAATCCCTTCGCCGCCGAAGCTGAAGAGTCCAGCTTTGTAAACTTCGCCCTCAGCGGCTTGGGCACCTATCCCCGGTACTATAAATACATGGCCGACATCAACCGGAGGGGTCCGGACATCCTGGGCGGCGTCCCCCGCTTGGCCTCCTTGACCGCCCTCTCCGTCCGCAGCCATCTGGATAGCGAAGCCGTATTGATTGACGCCCGGCCGGAGCGCAATTTCAACATCGAGCACGTGCCAGGTTCCTACGCCGTGCCCCACGGCAACAGCATGGCCACCTGGGTCGGCTGGGTCGTGCCTTGGGGACAGCCCTTGGTGCTGCTTTCCTCTGACGCCAGCCACCACGACGACATGGTGCGCCAGTTGATTCGCATTGGCTTCGACCGGGTTCATGGGTTCTTGGCTGGCGGCATCGAAGCCTGGAAATCGGCCGGTCTGCCGGTCGAAAGCACCAATAGGATTGACCTGGAAGGTCTCAGACAAGCCCAAGACCTGACGGCCGCCCCGCTAATCATCGACGTCCGTCAGCGCAATGAATACACCCAAGGCCACATTCCCGGCGCGCTGAACATCGAACTGGGCGAACTTCAGGACCATCTGGACGGCCTGCCCAGGGAACTTCCGGTGGTTACGGTATGTGCCGCGGGGATGCGCGCAACCACTGCGGGCAGCATCCTACAGCGGGACGGGCGCGAGAACGTACAGGTAGTGGACCAAGACGGCACCCCTGCCTGGATCGAGCGGGGTTACCCTTCGGAGACCGGCGAAGAATAACCGCCCCATCGGCTTTCGCCGGAACGACAGGGTTGAGGCTTCTCTCTCCGTCAGTCTCTGGGCCGCCCGGCTTGGTACCAGCGGTCCCATGGGTTGCCCCGAGAACGTCCCGGGATCAACGGTTCCCCGACGGCCAATTTGCACAGCTCGGCCAGCACCATACCCGCTACAAACCCGCCGATGTGGGCGAAGAACGCCACGCTTACCGAGTCCGCCAGACCAAACGACAGGCTCCCCTGTATCAACTGCCAGATGAACCAGGCCCCCAGGAGCCACATGGCCCGCATCTCTACCACGGTGATTAGATAGAATATTATCAGGGCCTTGACCTTGTTATAGGGGTAGATCATCAGGTAGGCGCCCAACACCCCGGATATGGCGCCGCTGGCCCCGATCAAGGGGACGATGGAATCGGTGTCGATAACCCACTGGCTCAAGGTGGCGGCGACCCCGGCCAGCAGGTAGAAGACCAGGTATTTAACATGGCCCAGACGGTCTTCGATGTTGTCGCCAAACACCCAGAGGAACATCATGTTGCCGGCCAGATGCATGAAACCGCCGTGGATGAACATGGAGGTGAAGATGGTGAACACGGTGGGAACCGGCGTTTCGACGCTCACGAGGCGGAACCCGGCGTTTCTTAGGAGTTCAGGTTCTCCCGAAGTCAACTCTTGGGCTATGAACCCCCACTTTAAGAAAAAGATGTTCAGGTCGAGCCCGGCGCGGCCAGTGAGAATGCCGGTCCCACCAAGGGACATCTCATAGAGGAACACCAACACGCTGATGCCGATGAGACCACTGTTTACGTAGGGGAAATGCTGGTGTTGGACGCTGGCGTCGGAAAAGGGAAACAATTATGGGCCGCCATTCCAGCCAAAATTACGAATAGGGGAACGGGTGACACCCGTTCCCCTATTAATCATTCTCCGGTTTGGCCTACCCAAGATCAAGGGGTCAGATCACCTGCTGCGTGGACGATTACCTCCGCCGCGGTCTTGGGGGTCATCTTCCCCATGTTCAACATCATGTGGTAATGCTGGGCCTCGTTGGGATGGACCTTCCAGAATTTCTGTATGAAATCCTCTCTGGCCCGTTCCAACTCCTCGACGTGAATCTCCGCTTCTTCCCGTTCGAAGTGTTCCCGGTCAATCAGGGTCTGGACCCGCACTTCCATGGGAGCCAGCAATCCGACGTGCAGAGTGTGGGAGGCGTCGGCCAGGATCTGGTTGGCCCCGCGGCCGATGATAACGGCGTTGCCCTGTTTGTGAATGTCATTCGCCACCTTGCTCATGGCCTCGATGAAGACCTTGTCGTCCAGCTTCTGAGCTACGCCGCCACCCTCGCCGCTGAGGTCCATGTAGGTCTCGGGAGGCAGGTTCTCAATGCCCCGGCCAAAGTATGGTTCGCCGCTCACGCCTGACATTGCAGAGCGCTCCAGCATGGTCTGAACGAACCGACCCAGACGGTCGCGGAACCGGTCCACCCGTTGCTCCTTGGCGATGAGGGTGCCCACAGGGGTGCCGACGATGCGTGCCGCTTCGGTGAAAAACAGGCGGTCAACGAAGTTCAGATTCAGTTGTTCCGCTACCATCTGGCCGATGGTGACTGATCCGCATCCAATGGGGCCGTTAATAGTAATTACCGGCATTACTGGTCCCTCCGAATATACGGGTTAGTGTGCCCTGTAGAGGACTGTTGGATTTAACCAGCGGCGGTCTCCAGCAGCCTGGCGCGGCGTCTGGGATATTCTTCCGCCAGCAGACCGAGAGCGGCGGAGTCGAACCACTCGTTGTTCTTGCGGTGGGTCTTGCGCAACCGCCCTTCCACGACGAAACCTATATGCTGGGCCATCTGCATGCCGGGCTCGTTATATTCGGGAACATCGAGCCAAACGCGGTGTAGCCCCAAGGGGCCGAAGGCATGGTCCAATAGTCCAATCAGCGCGCTGGTGCCGTAATGGTGGTGCCAAAGGTCCTTGCGGCCCACCAAAAGGTAGGCTTGTGCCTCCAGTAGCGGCCAATCAACCAGCAGTTGCCCTTCTCCTATGTGCTCGCCGTCCCCACTGTAAACGGAGAAGATGGTGCGGTTTTCGTCATTGAAAACCTGGTCCCATTCTTCGGAGCCGCCGGCTAGGACCGCTTCGGGAGTGTAACTGTGGTGCAGGGGCTTCCCGTCATCCCCAACGCCGTACCAGACCTCGTTGACCTCGGGATCGTTGAGCCATTCCACCAGCCGCTGAACATCCTCACGTGTGGGCGTTACCAGTGTCACCTCTGGAAACATATCACACCCCCCAATCTTGATGGGCGAAATCGGTATGCCTGCAGGCGCCTCCGTGACTATCCTAAAACTATCACTTTTCAGGATAATCATCATTATAACAACGCATTGTTATGTAATCAATTTGCAATTTTCAACCGGTCCAGGCCCCCTCCGGTTACGCCTATCCCAGGCTGGTCAATCCACGATGTGACGCGTAGTATACTCCTGTAAAATTTGGACGCAATTCGATGATGCGATTAGATGCGGAGGACCGATGCGGGAGAATACCCTGAAACAGAAATTGAATGCCGGAAAGGCGGTCTTCGGCACCATGATTACCTTTCCCTCAGCCACGGTGGTGGAGATGCTGGGGTGCCTGGACTACGACTGGATATTGATTGACAACGAGCACGGCTCCATCACTGTGGATAACTCGGAGGACATGATTCGGGCGGCTGAATTAACGGGCATCGCGCCAATCGTTCGACCCATCGGCAACGAGATGGAGTTCATCTGCCCCTTCCTGGACCGTGGCGCCTGGGGCGTCCAGGTTCCCCATGTGAACACGGCGGAAGAAGCCCGGAACGCCGTTGATGCCGTCAAATACTACCCCCTTGGGCACCGGGGCATCTTCAGCCGCAGCCGCCCCGCCGGATACGGTTTCTCGGGCTCCACCGGAGAATACGCGGAAGAAGCCAACAAGAACACCCTGGTCTGCCTGATGCTGGAGGAAATTGAAGCCATCGATAACCTGGAATCCATGGTCCAAGTGGAAGGGGTAGACGTGTTCTTCATCGGCTCCGGGGACCTTTCCCAGTCCATGGGATACGTGGGCCAGCAGACCCACCCGGAGGTCCAAGCAGTCATGGAGCGGGGAGTAGAGATTATCCGCAAGGCGGGCCGCATCGCCGGGGTTAGCTGCCCCGACAACCTGGTCCCCAAATTCCTGGACCTGGGCGTCCAATACTTCCACGGCTCCGTGCAAACGCTGATCCAGACATCCAGCAACGCCTACCTGGACGCCATGCGCAAATCTGCCGCTGAGGCGGGGTTGTAGGACAGTAGGCAAGCCTCTCACCGATTCCCGTTCCCCGCCGGTGAAAGTGCGCTCGAATGGGGTTGACACGCCGGCTGGTGGCCGGGAAAATGGGCCTCAAGAATTGAAAGATCATCGCAAATCGCCGGAAAAACGGGATCATCGAACGTAGATGGAGATGCCGCCGGCCGTTTTTCTGGACGCATACGTACCCCGGAGTTAACGAGATGGCCAGTGAAAGCATCGATTTAATAGCCCATCTCATGCGGCGCGCCGGGTTTGGCGCCGATCGAGAAGAGTTGGAATGGCGGGCCGCCAAGGGGTATGAGGCCACGGTGGAAGAACTGCTCGACCCGGTGGGAGAACGGGCCGACCGGGAGTACTTCCTCCGGTATCATCCAGGGTTCCGCCGCCCTATCACCTCTCCGGGTATGGGGGGTTCAGCCTGGCTCTACGACATGATACACACCGGGCTCCCCCTGGAAGAAAAGATGGTCCTCTTCTGGCATCAGATTTTCGCCACCGGCCAGTCCAAGGTGGACCATTGGCACGAGTTGGTTGCCCAAGTCGACATGTTCCGTGAAAAGGGGATGGGCAGCTACCGGGACATGCTGGTAGCGCTGGCCAAGAACCCAGCCATGATTTACTGGCTGGATAACTGCGACAATCACGGGTCCGGCGTCAACGAGAACTGGGGAAGGGAACTGCTGGAACTCTTCAGCATGGGTGTGGGCAACTACACTGAAGACGACGTTTGGGAATGCTCCAGGGCCTTTACGGGTTGGACCATCTCCACCGTGCCTCCCCGGAATTACTACAGCAGGTTCGACTGGGAGTTCGAGTACCAGGAAGAGGACCACGACGACGGTGAAAAGACCTTTTTGGGCCAAACCGGAAGGTTCAACGGTGAGGACATAATCGACATCATCTGCCGGCAGCCGGCCACGGCCGAGTTCATTGCCCGGCACCTCTATAATTTCTTCGTGGCCGATGAACCTCAGGTTCCCGCCTGGTCCGTGACCCCTCCCAATGACCCCCAGGCCATCGAAACCTTGGTCCAGGCGTTCACTGAATCCGACTACGACATCCGCACGGTCCTGCGGGTGCTGTTCCTATCCGACTTCTTCAAGAACGCCCGCTACACCAAGATCAAGAGCCCCGCCGAGGTGGTGGTGGGTACGCTGCGGCTGGTGGGCCAAGATAGATTGCCCGCGCCCGGGATCGGCGACCTTTCCAAACAGGCTGGCTACATGGGTCAAGAGTTGCTCAACCCGCCCAGTGTGGAGGGTTGGCACACCGGTATCGAATGGATCAACAGCGGCTCGCTGATGAAGCGCATCAACTTTGTCGCCGGCATGTTGGGCGACACCAGCAGGCCCGGAGTCCGGCGGATACTGGACCGGCTGCAAGCCCAGGGCAACCTGGGGCCCGAGGAACTGGTGGATAGCTGCCTGGACTTGGTCGGGCCGGTCAAAGCGGGCTCGACCACCCTCAACCAATTGGTGGAGCACGTAGCCCAACATGGCGATTTGAGTTGGGACACCGAGGAAGACGCCGCGGCCTCAACCGAAAGGGTGGGCGAATTGCTCCAACTGATCGCCTCGGTCAAGGAATATCAGTACAGCTAAGTTTGGCCACAAGGAGCAACCAATGGCTACCGACCAGAAAGACCCGGCCAAGAAAGACCCGGTGCTGGTGGTCCTTCAGCTTACCGGCGGCAACGACTACCTGAACACGGTCATCCCCTACACCGACCCTCTATACCGGGACAGCCGACCGGCGGTGGCCATCCCGGAGGACCAGGTCTTGGCAATCAACGGCGACGTCGGCTTCAATCCAGCCATGGGACCGGTCAAGGACCTGTACGACCAAGGCAAGGTGGCCATTGTCCACGGCGTTGGCTACCCCGACTCGCCCCGCTCCCACTTCCGGTCCATGGACATCTGGCACACCTGTGAGCCGGAAAAGTTGGGCACCGAAGGCTGGCTGGGACTGGCCACCAGAGACCTGGACCCTCAGAAAGAGAACATCGTCACCACCGTCAGTTTTGGCCCCAGTCTGTTTCGGGCCCTGGTCTCACCAGGCGTACCGGTGGCCTGCGTGGACGACCTGGATTCCTACGGCCTGCTAACGGGTCTTTCCGGAGAGAAGCAAAGGGAACAGATCCTGGACCGCTTCTCCCGCATGTACGCTCCCGAGTTAGGGGCCGACGTGGTGACCGAATACCTTGGCCAGACCGGACTCGAGGCCATGGAGGGAGCCGACATCCTGAAGGCCGCCCCTGAGCGCTACAACTCCAACATCGAATACGCCGAAACGACGATATCGCAGAAGCTGCGGGGAATCGCTCAGGTCCACCTGGCAGAGCTGGGCACCCGGATCTTCTACTGCGACCACGGCAGCTTCGACAGCCACGCCAACCAGCCGGGCATGCACGCCACGCTTTGGACCGATGTTTCCCAGGCCATCGACGACTTCTTCGCCGACCTCCGGGAACACGACGCCGCGGATAACGTGATTATGCTGCTGTTTTCCGAGTTCGGCAGGCGGGTCCGCGACAACGGCTCAGGCACCGACCACGGGGCCGCCGGAGCCGCATTCGTTATCGGCGACGCCATCAAGGGCGGGCAATACGGCGAGTACCCCTCCAGAAAAGCTGGCGACCTCCAACAGGGTGACTTGGTGCCCAATCTAGACTTCCGGGGACTGTACACCACCGTATTGGAGGACTGGCTCGCTCTGGACGCCAAGCCCATCGTCAAAGGAAATTTCCAGGCGCCGCGGTTTTTTTAAGCCTGACAATATTTATGCCCGGCAGCGCCCCCATCCTAACCTTCCCCCGGCGCGGGGGAAGGGATTAGTTCTCTCCCTGTTTAGGGGGCTTACCTAAAAAATGTCATTCCGAGGCGGCAGCCGAGGAATCTCGTTGCTGACACACCAGGAATGGCCGAGAACAACGAGACTCCTCGCGTGCACTCAGAGTGACAGATGGGGATGGTCAGATTGGGGGTGAATTCGTATCGTTCGGGTTCACCGAATTGTAAAACGACCGGATAGATAAGGGTAAAAGATGCAAACGCAGATAGCAGCCGGCCGGGTGTTCGATTTCAGCCACGCCGTTGGCCGGTCCGCAGCCTCGGGAACGGGATTCAGGACCCCCGTGGCCGTGGCTACAGGAACCGGGGCCGGAGCCGACGCCGCTTATGTGGTGAACCGGGGCTACGAGATGGTCCCCAATGTGGGCTGGAACAAGACGGCCCTGGGCGTCCGCATCACCAAGGTTGTCCTAGGCGGGGTGTCGGGAGAAGAGGAGTTCGTAACAGAATTCAGCACCTACGGAGACGCTCCAGGGCAGGTCATATGGCCAGCCGGGGTGGCGGTGGACAGCCGGGGAAGGGTTTACGTTACCGACGAATGGCTGAACCGGGTCTCCGTCTTCGATGGCGACGGCAATTTCTTGAAGTGCTGGGGAACCTCCGGGGATGGGGATGGTGAATTCGACGGCCCTTCGGGCATCGTCACCGACCCCCAGGACGACCTCTACATCGTGGACAGCCGCAACCACCGGGTTCAGAAGGTCACCAAGGACGGGGCTCCCTTGGCCACATGGGGAGGGTTCGGCGCTGAGGAAGGCCAATTCGATTCTCCATGGGGCGTCACGTCTGATTCCGATGCGTACATCTACGTGGCCGACCACATGAACCATCGGGTGCAGAAATTCACCCCGGCAGGCGAATTCGCGGCGTCCTTTGGCCGCCATGGCACGGGCCGTGGCGAGCTGGGCCGCCCGTCCGGTGTTGCTGTGGACTCCGACGGCGACGTTTATGTGTGCGATTGGTCCAACGACCGGGTCCAGGTGTTCGGGTCAGACGGACGGTTCGTCACCAGCCTGCTGGGAGACGCCCACGAACTCTCCCACTGGGCCAAGATGACGGTTGCGGCCAGCCCCGACGCAGTAAGACGCCGCCGGGAGGTCAAAGACCCCCAAGTTGAATGGCGGTTCTCTCTGCCCGCCGACTTGGTCTTCGATACGGTCCATCATCGACTGATTGTCGTGGACACCCAGCGCATGCGATTACAGATCTACAACAAGCTGAAGGATTACACGGCGCCCTCCCGCACGATTTAGATCTTTTCGTTAGATATTTACGTGGCATGGGTCCCCTGGGTCCAACGACAGAAGGAGACCACCGATGGCCAGCGTATTTCTTGGGATAAACGACCGCACCTTCACCTACGAATCGACCGCAGCCCGCGCCGAGCATGTGGGGGCCGGGGTGCGCTATCCCATCGACTTCGCATTGACGTCGGAAGACGTCGCCTACATCGTGAACCGGGGCCGCGAGGACCGGCCCGAGGGCACCCGAGTGACCGTGCTCAGACTGGGCGAAGAAGGCGAAGAATACATCACCACCTTCGGCTCCCATGGTGAAGGCGAGGGCCAATTCATCTGGCCCGTAAGCATTGCCCTGGACAAAAACACCAACGTCTACGTCACCGACGAGTGGCTCCACCGAGTGACCAAGTACAACAAGGGCGGCGAGTACGTCTCCCACTGGGGGACGCACGGCTCCGGAGACGGGGAGCTAGACCGGCCCGCCGGCATCGCAATCGGCCAAGACGAGACCTTATACATCGTGGACAGCCGCAACAACCGGGTGCAGAAATTCAGACCGGACGGCAAGTTCATGGGAAAGTTCGGCTCCGCTGGGGCGGCCAATGGCGAGTTCAATCTACCCTGGGGAATCTGCCTGGACAGCGATGACAACATATTCGTTGCCGACTGGCGCAACGACCGGGTCCAGTCCTTCACCTCCGATGGGAAATGGCTGGCTACTTTTGGAGCGCCGGGTATCGGTGGAAAACCAGGCACCGTTGGCGACTGCTCCAATGCACGGGACAAGGGCGGAATCACCCACACCGAAGCCCCGGTGGGCCAGTTCAACCGTCCCACGGGCGTCTGCGTCGATCAGGACGGCGACATCTACATCGCCGATTGGCTGAACAACCGGGTGCAGGTGCTGACGCCGCAGGGCCGGTTCATCACCGAATTCACCGGAGACGGCGGTCTCTCCAACATGGGCATCGCCAAGCTCAGGTCCAACCCCGAGATGATCCGGCAGCGCAATGGCATCCGGGACTTCACCCCCGAAAAGGTCCTCTGGCCCCCCTGCGCGGTGAAGATCGGGCGGAACAACCGGGTAATCATCGCCGACACCACCCGGCACCGCTTCCAGATTTACCGCAAGAACACGGAGCCGGTATTGGTTTAGTCGCAGGAACCAATTACCCGCGAATAAAAAAACCCGCGCCTAACGGAGCGGCTTTCTTTATTTTGTTCTCTGTCGGTCTGGGCCTGGCTGGCCGGTTATGCAGGCTGGGCCACCGCGCCCTGGAAACGGGCCTCCAGGTCTTCCAGCAGGGCCTGGTCTGCTGGGTCGAGCTCGGAATGCACCCAATCAATGATCCAGCGAGGGTCTTCGGCGCTGTCGTCGATGAGCAGCCGTCGGACAATATATAGCTGCCCGGCTTCGTCAATCTCGTCGCGCACCAGAGAGCAGACGAAGGCCTCTTCGTTCTCAAAGTGGTCCAGCTCCAGGATGCGGACACCCATCAACCGGCTGTGGATATGGCGGATGGTGCGGGCGGTCACCTGCTTCTCGCCAAGGACTTCCTTGAGGGCATCCTCCACCTCGTGGAAGCGCTCCTCAAGCTCCTTATGCTGTTCCTCTTCCAGAGTGAAGGCCGCCTTCCGGACGCTCTCTTCCAGTCCAGCCGCTTTGCCTCGAGCAATGAAGCTGGCCAGTTCACCGGCCTTTCCGGCCAATTCCGCATGCTCGGTTTCGTTGTCCCGGGCTGGTTGGCTGTCCTTTAGCGGGGCGGTCATCACTTCGTCCTCGACAGTCGCATGGTAGAGGATCTGCTTGACCCAGAAGCCAAACGCTTCGTTCAACTCGGCTATGTCTTGGACGGTCGACGCATCGGCG
Organism: Dehalococcoidia bacterium; assembly: GCA_965237595.1. Classification (GTDB taxonomy): domain Bacteria; phylum Chloroflexota; class Dehalococcoidia; order Lucifugimonadales; family UBA3495; genus UBA9611. The sequence continues at coordinate 836,481 of CBDEFY010000006.1, forward strand.
GCCATGGCCTCGGTCCGGTCGGACACTGCCCGGAAAGCCTTGTGCATCAGCGGCATTACGTCGATGGGGTGTTCCAGCTTGTTGGTACTTTCTGCGGTCATATCCTCACCTCTGGTATCGTCTGGACTTCGGCCTTACTAGGCCACCACTACAGCTTTTTTGATGCGGGACTCCAGCGCCTGCAACAGTTCGATCTCTTTGGGGGTAAGGTCTTGGCAGATCCAGTCAATCACCCAGCGCCGGTCATCGGCGTCGCGGTCGATCAGCAGTCCGCCGACCACCTTCAACTGAGAATCTGGAGAGAGGCATTCTTTGATCAAGGAGATCACCATGGCCTCTTCGGTCTCCAGGTGATCTTCTTGGGCCACACGAAGGGCTATCACCTGACCGTAGAGGTGCTGCTTGGTGCGGGAGATGACGCTGGTGTCCCCGATGTCTTCTTCCATCACAGTCATGACGTCTTGAACACAATCAAGGAGTCTCATGTATTCGGCGTCTTCTTTTTCCAGCAGGACCCATTTTACCCGTTCGGCCGGGTCGTGCGACGACGCCAGGCGGGACTCGTCCACGAATCTGGACATCTCGGTCCCCACCTCTTTCTAGGCGTGGTACATGAGGGCGGTGGCCCAGGCGGTGAACGCCAACTTGAAAGCCTGGAGGCTATACCCGTTGTCGAGGCTACGGGCCAGCTCAACGGTCCGGTCAGCCTCGCCCCGTAAGGCTTTGTGGATCAGATACATCGCGTCGATGGGTTGCTCGAGGGTGGTGATCTCCACGGTCATGCGAGTCCTCCCAATGAAACTATTCGCTCTGCCGATAGTTGCCGCGCGACAGTATTATATCTGATTTGTCAATACTCTTTTAGTGCTATTATCATTATTATACGATTCGCAAATGATACTAGACCCAGTACAAGATTGCCCAGGGCGGTTCGGCCTTAATCTTTGACTGGCCGGACCGGGCAATAAAAAGGGGAGGGCTCTCGCCCTCCCCTAGAAGTCCAGTGGTGGTCCGTATTTGGCTTGTTGGGTTACCTGGCGGTCACCGGCTGTTTCCTCACCGAGGCAACGGCATTGACCTGCTCCATCAGAATGTCGAAATTCTCGAAGGTGAGGGACTGCGGACCGTCGCACTTGGCCTGGTCCGGATTGGGATGGACCTCAACGAGCAGGCCGTGGGCCCCGGCGGCCACCGACGCCAGAGCGACGGGAGTGACCAGGTACCACTTACCGGTGCTATGGCTGGGGTCCGCCAGTATGGGCAGGTGGCTAAGGCGCTTGATTACGGGCACGGCGGCAACGTCCAGAGTGAACCGGGTGAAGCTCTCAAATCCGCGGACACCGCGTTCACAGAGAATCACCTGCTCGTTGCCACCGGCCATCACATACTCTGCGGCCAGCAGCCATTCCTCGTAGGAGGCGGACAGACCCCGCTTGACCATCACCGGCTTCCCGATCAGGCCGACCTCGTCCAACAGGCTGTAGTTCTGCATGTTACGGGCACCGATCTGAAGGATGTCCGCGTACTTGGCCACAGTGTCCACGTCGGACGGGGCCATCACCTCGGTGATAATGGGCAGGCCGGTTTCCTGCTTGGCCATTTGGAGGAGTTTCAGGCCATCTTCGCCCATCCCGCGGAAGCTGTAGGGAGAGGTCCTTGGCTTGAAAGCACCACCCCGCAATACTGTGGCGCCCGCGGCCTTCACCGCTTTCGCCGTGGAAATCATCTGCTCCTCGTCTTCCACGGAGCAGGGGCCGGCCATGATTATGGGATCGGGTCCGCCAATCACAGCATCGCCGACCTTAACGATTGTGTCTTCGGGGTGGAATTCCCGGCTGGCCAGCTTATAGGGCTTGGAGATCATCACCACTTCGATGACCCCGTTCAGCAGCTCCACCTCGTCCTTAAAGTCCGGGGGGATAGACCCCATGACGCCGACGACAGTCCTCTCCACTCCCAGGTTAATCTGGGCCTTCAGTCCCCGGGCTTCGATACGCTCCCGGATAGTTTCCAGGTCTTCAGGGGAAGTGTCTCGTGCCATTACGACAATCATGTCAGAACTCACCTTTTGGTAGGCGGACAGGTGGCCCGCCAATGGATTTGTATTTCGATCGGTCTTTGGCAGGAACTGGGATAGACCCAAACGAAATACCTCGCCACACCGGAGCCGGCGGCTTTACCGGCCGCCGGGCCCACTCACTCTCAAACTAGGCCTTTCCCCGCGCTCTCAAGAACGCAGGTCCTTGGCCCCCCTCAGATATTTGTAAACCAGGTCTTTTTGCTCCTTATTGGTGTTCACTAGTATAAGTATCCTGATACAGCGGGGCAAGCTACCCTCCACAACCACTTGGGTGGTATCCAAGAGCGGGGCGTTGGGCCAGGCCGATTTGCGGGCGGCCGTGGCCGGCCAGGCGGCGTCGAGGTCCGGTGTCATCGTGAAGAATACCCCGGCCAGAGAGTCTTCCTCCAGACCGTTGGCGTCCACCAAGGCCAGCACCAACTCGGTGGTGGCCTCGTGTATGGCCTCCTCGGTGTTGGCGTCGGCAGTTGTCGCTCCTCTTATTCCGCGGCAAGCTGTCATCGATTGGATTGCTCCTTAATGACTGGAGAACTCCTCAGGCTGAGAGCGAGACACCCGCCAGTCCAGCAACAAACCGGCTGGCGCGCTCGACCAGTTGTTCTCTTGGCGAATCTAGCATCACCCTGACCAGGGCGCTGCCCACCACGGCGGCGTCCGCCGTCCTGCCCACCTCTTCCACATGACTCCTGTTGGATATCCCAAATCCCACCGCCAAGGGAAGACCCGATTGGGCCTTCACCCGGTCCAACAGGTCAAAACTCCGGGCGGACACTTGGTCGCGGGCTCCGGTAACGCCGGTGACGCTGATGCAGTAAATAAACCCACTGGCCCCGGCGCAGGCGTCTTCGATGCTTTCGTCGGTGCTGGTGGGCGCCAACAGCGGGATCACCGAGATGTCCCTCCCCCGGCATTCGGACGTCAGGGGAACGGCCTCGAACCCGGGAAGGTCGACGGCGATCACTCCGTCGACTCCGGTCTGGCGGCACCGCTCGGCGAACGGGACCAACCCATAGGTGTGGATGGGGTTGTAATAACCCATCAAGACCAGCGGCGTTTCGGGCACTTTGTCCCGCAGGGCTGCGGCGGCGTTCAGGCAGTCATCCAGACTGGTGCCGTTCTGTAGGGCGCGGAAGCTGGATTCCTGAATGACCGGCCCTTCGGCCAGGGGGTCACTGAAGGGCACCCCCAACTCCACGGCATCCGCTCCCGCAGCAACCAGGGCTGGGACCAACTCCAGAGTGGCCTCCATGTCTGGGAAACCGGCGGTCAGAAACACAATTAGTCCGGGACGTTTCTGCTCCCGGACTGCATCGAACATCCGTCTGATTCGTGCTTCGCCCATACCTGGGACACGGAGTCCTCTCGGCCCGGACTCACAAGGAGACCCAGGCCAGCGGTTTAGGCAAATTTAGCGTACCAGCCCTCCGGTGTCTACCCCCCGAAAGCTTGCACGCCCAAGGCTAGGGCGTTCTGGCCGGCATGGGCGCCGATGGCCGCCCATAGGGAGCCGGTCCGCCAGTATAGCCAGGCAAACAGGAACCCGGTGATGAAGATGGGAATGAGCACGCCAAAAGAGAGGTGGAAGGCGCTGAACACCAATGCGCTGACCGCTATGGCTCGCCAGGGTCCCAGACGGGGCAACAAGCCGCCGAAGATGAACCCACGGAAAAATATCTCTTCACTGAGGGGCGTAATCAAAGCCAGGGCCTGGAAGGTCAGAAATACCGCCGGGCCGTCGAAAAATATGTCTGAATCAACGTTGGGCGGGGAAAGAACCTCCACATCCAGCCAGACTACGATGCCGGCGTAGAGTGATGTGGCAATCAAACTGGTGGCCAACACCGACCCCATCAGTATGACTGTCCGTGCCTTGGGTAGCCCTACCCGGCTGAGCCGCAGAACCGCCAAAGGATATCGGGCGTGTCGAAGGCCGAGAAACCAAACGGCGGTGGCGATGGCCAGGGCCATCAGATGAACGATAATCCAAGTCGCTGCGGCGTCTTCTTGATCCGGATAGAGGGAACCGACAATCGAGGCTACTGCCGCCGCCGCGAATAAGGAGATAATCACCAGGATTATCCCGGCGACAATCTGCCCCCCGCCCCAAGTCACCCCTCCCTTTCGGCGGACGACGCGCCCGGCGGCGGGTTGGACGGCTGATGCGCCCATTTCAGGCGCCCCAAACTGCTGTCCGGAATCAAATCCGCAACCAGGGCATTTGTCCTGTCCTTGTTCCCAATGACGGCCACAGTCGGGACAGTGGGTAAGGGGCTCGCCTCCGCGGAGGGGCTCACCCACAGTCTGCTTTGGCAGGTGTTCGTCTGGTTCAGTCCAACGCCAGGGCATACTACGGCCGGACTGCGGTGGGAGTGAGCATTCACGCCTCGGTGGATAGGTTAATCGCAGGTAATCGCTGGCTTAAAGTATATCAACATGCCGATTATTTCCAAGCCGTGGTTCACGCCTGGCAACAGCGCCCAATACCCCTTTCGGCCGGACGTGATTGCCAGACTGTGGAACCTCGGCCATAATGACTGCGGCCCAGATTGGCAGCAACCGGCCGCCCCAGCAGAGGTGCCCTTATGGCTTCAGATGGACAACCGAGCGGCAGGCAACTCTCCCGGGAAGAGTTCGATTACCTGGCGGAACGGCTCGGCGTAAGCGGCGACCCGGCCTACCTCGACGAACTCTACTCCCAGGTGCGAGGGGTCTTCACCGGCGCCAAGACCATCCAAGAGATAGACGTGTCTGACGCCGAGCCCGACATGGCCTTCATACCCAGAGTCAACTGAGCCGGAACCCGCAGAAGCGGCCTGCCCGCCACAGAATCTGATCAAAATCCCGGCTGACCACCCATAACAGGGAGGCGACGCCCCTATGGATACACTGGAAATCTGTTATATGAGCGCCGGGGACCTCTCCAAACTGGTCCAGAAGAAAGAGGTCTCCCCCGTCGAGATAATCGACGCCCACCTCTCCCGAATCGAGGCCACCGAGCCGGTGCTAAACTCATTTATCACCTTGTTGGCGGATGAGTCCCGTACTGCCTCCCGCCAGGCCGAGAAGGACATCCAAGCCGGAAAGTACAAGGGCCCACTCCACGGCATACCCGTGGGACTAAAAGACCTGTACAACACCGGCGGGGTGCGCACCACCTCGGGCTCCAAGATCTTCGACACCTTCATCCCCACTGAAGATTGCACCGTTGCCGCCAAGTTCCAGCAGGCCGGCGCTATCCTTCTAGGCAAGCTGAACATGCACCAGTTTGCTTACGGGCCAACGGGGGAAAACCCCGACTACGGGCACATGCACAACCCTTGGAACCCCGACATGGTCACCGGCGGTTCCAGCGGCGGCTCCGGCTCCGCCGCGGCGTCGGGGCAATGCACAATCACCACCGGCAGCGACACCGGCGGGTCCATCCGGATCCCCGCCGCTCTCTGCGGCATCGTGGGCCTGAAGCCCACCTACGGGCTGGTCAGCCGCCACGGGCTGACGGCACTGTCTTGGTCGCTGGACCACCCCGGCCCCATGGTAAGAACGGTGGAAGACGCCGCCATCACCATGAATGTCATCGCCGGCTACGACCCCAGGGATGTGGCGTCGGCCAAGGTTGAAATTCCCGACTACACATCCGCCCTGACCGGTGACGTCCGGGGCCTGCGCATCGGCATACCCAAGGAGTATTTCGAGGCGCCGCTGGACCCCCAAGTACGGAAGGCCGTGCAGGACGCCATCGACCTGTTGGAGAGCATGGGAGCGGAGGTCAAAGAGGTGTCATTTCCCATGTTCAATCAGTCCCAGGCCATATCAAGCACCGTGCTGATGGCCGAGGCTACTGCCTACCACCGTGACCTGCTGGAAAAAGACGGCCACCAGCTTTACGAGCCGGTACGCCAACGATTGGAGGCGGGGTTGTTCATCAGCGCCGCCGACTACCTGCGGGCCCAGCAAGCCCGGGCCCTCCTAGACCAGGAGAGCCGGCGGCTTCTGGACGAAGTGGACCTGCTGGCCGGCCCCACGGAGCCGGTGACCGCCCCGGAGTTACTGGTTCCAAGGGTGCTGGCCGGAGAGCAGGAGATTGGGGTTGTCGGCGCTCTGACCCAGTACACCAGGCCCTATAACATCAACGGCTTCCCAGCAATATCGGTGCCCTGCGGTTTCTCCAACACCGGACTGCCCATCGGCCTGCAACTGGCGGGAAGGCCCTTCGACGAACTGACGGTGTTGCGCGCCGCCCACGCCTACGAACAGGCCACCGATTGGCACACCCGCCGTCCGCCCCTGTAGGCGGTCCACCGGACCCGGCAAAAGAAGGCGTAAGACCTTACCAAAGCATTGTCTGATCCCCGCCTAATCAATCGGCTAAACAGATCCAAATTTCGTGTAGAATCCAGGTACGGCCCGGAGTCGGTATTAATCGAATGGGCCGCCAGATTTGGAGTTTAGGCAACATTAGCGGAAATCACCACCGTAACCTTCGACCTGTGGCAGACCCTGTTGCTGGATGACCGGGACCTGGGACAGGCCCGCGCCTTGGTCCGGCTTGAGGGCGCCCAGTCGGCTTTGGCCAAGTTCGGCGAGGTCTATGACCTGGAGCAGATCCGGGAAGCCTACAGGTCTTGTTACCGGCAATGCCGCGATATACGGGAATGCGGTCTGGACGTGGACTTTCGAGAGCAGGTGTCCATCTTCGTCAACAACATTAGCTCCGGCTTGGTCGACCGCCTAGACTCCGGCGCCATGGATGAGATTGTCCGGAGCTATTCGGACTCGTTCTTGGTCCACCCGCCTCCGGCCCACGGGGACGCGGTACAGGTGCTCCAAGGGGTCAAGGACATGGGCCTGCGGATGGGTCTGATCTCCAATACAGGAATGACCCCGGGGTTCACCTTCCGCTCCTACATGGAAGAGCGGGGATTGCTGAGTTACTTCCACACTTTGATATTCTCCGATGAAGTCAAGCTGGCCAAACCCTCCAGCGAGATATTTATGATGACGCTACAGTCATTGGGGGCAACCCCGGAGCAAACCATCCATGTGGGCGACCACGTGCTGAACGACGTGGTCGGCGCCAAGCGGTGCGGATTAAAGACGGTCTGGATAACCGGGTTCTAAGAACGGGAAGACCCCGACGACCCCGCAACCGAACCCGACATTACTGTGTCTGGACTAGCCGAGGCGGTCCCTGCCATCGCCAAGCTGGTCCGAGGGGCGGTGCAAGGCTGAAAGCCGGCGGCGGGTCCCGGCCCAACTGTCTCCTATGTAGTGAACGAGTACACTATCTTGACAACGGGAAACTGCCGGTGATAGTGTCGGCTTGTCTGCACTTCCTCGAAAACCAAATTGGTAATTTGCTTGTCTCCGGCCATTCGCCGGAGGGTCTTTTTAAAGTAAAAGGCTAGTCAGGGCAAACCGGCTTCGGCTCAATTTGTCTGCGCCTTGGGTGACGGGATGCTAAGAAGGGTCCTGACGAGAACGCAGCATGGCTGACGCAGCCGACCTCAACGGGCTTTGTACCGCCGTTTTTTCGCAGCGGCCCCTCATCCTTGCGAGCAACCGCGGCCCGGTTGAGCACCAGATGTCCGGTGAAGGCCGACCGGAAGCCCGCCGTGGCAGCGGCAGCGTAGTCACCGCCTTCAGCTCCCTGGCCCAAAATTTCGAGTTCACCTGGGTGGCCAGCGCGATGGGCGAAGGGGACCGCGTCGTCTCCAACAACGGCCAGGGCCCACACCTCAAATCTCCGCTCCCGGCACACAAGATCAACCTGCGCTACGTGGTGACTCCCAGGCGCGTTTACCACAAGTACTACAACATCCTCTGCAATCCGCTGCTCTGGTTCCTGCAACACTACATGTGGAACCCGCCTTACAACCCCAATGTGGACGCCGCCGTGCACGACGCCTGGACCGGGGGCTACATACCGGTAAACCAGGCCTTCGCCAACGCAGTGATTGAAGAGGCCCGTGTCCTTGAGCAGGCCCCCATAGTCATCGGCCACGACTATCACCTGTACCTGATGCCCGAGTTCGTGCGCCAGGGAGTGCCGGAAGCAGTAATCCAGCACTTCATCCACATACCCTGGCCCACGCCCCAGTACTGGCACATGATTCCCGAGTACATCACCCGCCGAATCTGCGAGTCGCTGTGTGCCACCGACCTTCTGGGCTTTCAGACCGTCGGCGATGTCCGGTGCTTCCTGGACACGGTTGAAGAGTTCGTTCCGGAGGTAATCGTCGACCGAAAAAACCACACCATAGAATTCGGTGGCCACACCACCTCGGTAAAGGTCTACCCCACCTCCATCAATGTCCAAGAAGTGCAGCGCATCGCCAACTCCCCTCGCGCTTTGGATTATGAGGCCAAGCTGGCTGCGGACACCGGAGAAATCACCATTGTCCGTATCGATCGCGCCGAGCCCAACAAGAACATCGTCCGCGGTTTCCGGGCCTACGAACTGATGCTCACCCGTTATCCCGAGCTCAAAGGCAAGGTCAAGTTCCTGGCCTTCCTGGTTCCGTCCCGCACCCACATACGCCAGTATCAAAGGTACATGGACGAAATTCAGCAGGTGGTCCATCAAATCAACAACAACCACGGGACCGAAGACTGGCAGCCCATCGTGCCCTATATAGAGAATAACTACACCCAGGCCATCGCAGGCATGAAGCTATACGATGCCCTGCTGGTGAACACCATAATTGAGGGCATGAACCTGGTGGCCAAGGAAGGCCCGGTGGTCAACAACCATGACGGCGTACTGGTTCTGTCCCACAGCAGCGGCGTCCACCGGCAGCTTGCCCACAGCGCTCTCAGCGTTTCTCCCACCGACATCGAGGGCACCATGGAGGCGATGCATCAGGCGATTATCATGTCCCCCGAAGACCGCAAGGACCGGGCGGCGCGCCTGTTCGAGTCGGTCTGCCGAGAGGACGTAAACCACTGGCTCTATCAGCAGATTGCAGGACATATCAGACCTGTTATAGCCTGTCCCCGTCGAAATCGCCTCTTCCCCACTTCAGGAATCTTCCGTTCCATATAAGAAGCCAGACTAAACATACGGCTGGATAATAGGCATTTGTAGGATTAAGGTAATAACACAGTAGCCTGGTTTGCCAACATATCGTACTTCAAGGCGACGCATTGGGCGTTAAGAAAGCGGATCACATGGAACAGTTGTTCAACCCACGTTTGCCTGGCGATGGGCGTCCGGAAATCCAACTTTGCATCTTCCCACACCTGCAGGAATTCCTGGTCTTTGAGTTCGTCAAGCGTCGGCGGCAACATCCATATCTGCTCTCGGCCCATCTCTCGAAACGGCATCTCAACATCTCCCCAATTTATGTCGCCTCGAAAATACACCCAACGACATACCCATGGCCAGTTCAGACTTCTGAGACAGGCTCAGTAGCCTGGTTTGACTCCCGGGAGGAGAACCCTCAGGTGTTGCTTCTAAACACCGACGACGTCTTTGACGAGGAGTTTTACCTGGCGGTGGAATCCGAGTTCTCAGACGCCCTGCGATCATCCAGCGAATTCTCTTTTTCCCACCTCATTAACCTGCCCATGGCCATCGAGGAATCGGTACGCGACATCGCCATGACCTTCATCCTCGAACGGCTTGGCGTGCAGGTTGACGACGAAGATGAGATTCCGCCGGTGGTTGTCTACGTGGTCAGTGGCGGAGCTCTGGCCAATCACGCCAGCAGGATACTGGAGAGTCTGAAACACTTGGTCCACTCCAGCTTCAATAGCCTTGAGTCCGACCGGTGGGAACATACCATAACCGACCTGATTGAGCGGGAAACGGCCATTCTACAGGAGTTGAACGAAAAGCAAGTGGCCGAAGCTTTCCAGGGCGACTTTCCCGACTACTTCACCCTCTGGGAAAGCCGCAACTGACCAACCCTCTTTCTGGCGCGCTTCTCCCCCTTCCCCTATAATCCCAGGGGCCCTTTCCCCATGGCGGCCGCACCCGCCACCCAGGGAGCCTGACCTACGGATTTCCGCCTCGGGAGTTTTATATGAAAGACATTGGGCTCTCTTTCACCGCCCGCCGGGGGACTTCCGATGCAGACGTGATCTCAGTAGCCCAACTGGCCGACACCCTGGGCTACCACTCGTTCTGGACTCCAGAGTCTTGGGGACGGGACGCTTTCACCGTGTTGACCATGGTGGCATGCCACACCGAGAAACTACGCCTTGGCACCGGTATCGTGAACGTGTTCAGCAGGACTCCGGCGCTCATCGCCCAGACCGTCGCATCTCTGGACATTCTGTCCCAGGGCCGGGCCATCTTGGGCTTGGGCAGCAGCGGGCGGAAGGTGGTGGAGAACTGGCACGGGGTACCCTTTGATTCTCCCCTGGCGCGGGCCCAGGAGTATATCAACATTATCCGAAAGGTGCTGTCCGGGCGGCCAGTCAGCCACCAAGGCCGGTTCTACCAGATGGACCGGTTCCGGATGATCTCCCCACCGGTCCAAGAGCGCGTCCCCATATACGTTGCCAGCTTGGGACCCAAGAACCTAGCCTTGACCGGCAAGATGGCCGACGGGTGGCTGCCGGTCTGGATGCACCGAGAACGATTGCCCGACCTGAAGGAACAAATGGGCCTAGCGGCCGCCAAGGCCGGCAGGGCCATCTCCGACGTGACCGTCGCTCCCCAAATACTGTGTTACGCCGCCAGCGATCCCGAGGACTTGGCCCACGGGGAGCAACTGATGCGCGCCCAAATGTCCTACTATATCGGCGGTATGGGAACCTATTACTTCGAAAGTTTCAGCCATGCCGGATTCGCCACAGAAGCCCAGGCGGTGCAGAACGCATGGAGCTCCGGAGACCGGGAGCGGGCCGCAGCGGCGGTGTCGGACCGGATGTTGGACAGCGTGGCCATGCTGGGCACTCCCCAGCAGTGCCGCGACCAGTTGGCCCGGTTCCGGCAGACGGGGGCCGACATGCCCATCGCCGACTTCCCCCACGGAACTGATGTGGCTGCCATCCGCCGCACCATGGAGGCATTGTCCCCTGGGGCAGGCAAGCCGTGACGGTCAAGATTGGCGTAATCTCCGACACCCATTCGGCGGGCAGCGGACGAGACCTGCCGGTGAAAATTCTGGACGCCCTGCGCGGAGTCGACCTGATTCTCCACTGCGGTGACCTTGAGTGCCTGGGAGTCCTGGACTACCTGGAAGAAGTGGCCCCGGTACTGGCGGTGCGGGGCTACGAGGACCCGGTAGAAGAGGGGGACCGGCTCTGCACGACAACCCGGGTGGTTAAAGCCGAGGGCGTGTCCATCGGCATGGTCCATGACATTCAGTGGCCGGGGCCCAAGATTCACACCAGCCCCGACGGCACTGATTTGGTGTTCCCAACCGGCAACGGCCGGGAAATCATGGCCCGCAAGTTCAAAGCGCCAGTGGACGTCGTTCTTTTCGGCGATACCCACGAGGAATTGGTCACCCACTGGGACGGGGTCTTGATTATGAACCCCGGAAGCCCGACCTATCCCGGAAGACGCCACGCACGGGGCGTCCTAGGCACCATCGGCATGCTGGAGGTGGACGGAGGAGACGCCACCGGCCGGATAATCAATCTGGAATCTGCCGGATAACCCTCAGTTTCGCAAAAGGTGATAGAAAATGAAAAGGCGGGCCTTTCGGCCCGCCTTTTCATTTTCTCGATTTTGTTTAGGTGATTTTGTCGATCAGACCGAAGCCTTGATTAACCTCCAGGAACACCGGAGCGAACACCAGAGATACGATGGCCATCAACTTCAACAGGATGTTCAAGGACGGACCGGAAGTGTCTTTGAATGGGTCGCCGACCACGTCTCCTTCCACCGCGGCCTTGTGGGCATCCGAGCCCTTGCCGCCGAAGTGGCCCAATTCCACGTACTTCTTGGCGTTGTCCCACGCGCCGCCGGCCGTAGCCATCATGATTGCCAGCATGAACCCGGCGCCCACCGCGCCAATGAGCATGCCGCCCAGGGCCTCAACCCCCAAGACGAAACCGGTGGCCAAGGGCGCCGCCACCGCCATCAGACCGGGGACAATCATCTCCCGCAGCGCACCCTTGGTGGCGATGTCCACACATTCCGTGTAATCGGGATTGGCTGTCCCCTCCATCAGACCGGGTATCTCCCGGAACTGGCGGCGCACCTCATTGACGATGGACATCGCCGCCCGTCCCACGGCCTTCATCGTGAAGGCGGAGAACAGGAAGGGCAGCATGGCGCCGATCAAGACGCCCACGATGGTTGTGTGATCCAACAAGTTAATTGTGGTGATGCCGGCCGCGAAAGCGAAGGCCGCCAATAACGCCAGTGAGGTCAAGGCGGCCGAGCCGATGGCAAATCCCTTGCCGGTGGCCGCCGTGGTGTTGCCCAAGGCGTCCAGGGCGTCGGTGCGCTGCCTAACCTCGGGGTCGAGTTGGGCTTGCTCGGCGATGCCCCCAGCGTTGTCGGCCACGGGACCATAAGCGTCGGTGGCCAGTGTGATGCCCAAGGTAGACAAGAGGCCCACGCCGGCTAGGGCGACCCCGTAGAATTCGACTAATTCATAGGCGATAATTATGGTGAAGCCCACCGCGACCAAGGGAACCACGGTGCTGATCATGCCGGTGGCGATACCGCTAATCATCACCGTAGCGGCGCCGGTCTGTGAAGTCTCCGCTATCTGCTGGGTGGGGCCATAGTCGTAGGAGGTGTAGTACTCAGTTGACAGCCCAATAATTATGCCTGCGCCCAGACCCGTAATTATCGCCCAGAACCATTTTATATCCATGTCCAAGGACAGCACGACCACCAGGGCAAAAACCGCCAGCATGATTGCCGAGGCGAAAATGCCCCGCCGCAGGGCCCACAAGAGTTGGCTGAAATTGGCCTGTTCGCTGCTGCGGACCACAAAGGTGCCGAAGATTGCAGCCACGATTCCGGCGCCGGCCAGCATCAGAGGCAACACTGCCTTGTCCGCATCCCACTCCACGGCAGTGGCGCCGACGGTGGCCAGGGCGATAGCGGCAATGATTGAGCTTACGTAGGACTCGAAAAGGTCGGCCCCCATCCCGGCTACGTCTCCCACGTTGTCGCCCACGTTGTCGGCTATGACCCCGGGATTCCGGGGGTCGTCTTCAGGGATACCTGCTTCAATCTTTCCGACTAGGTCGCTGCCCACGTCGGCGGCCTTGGTGAAGATTCCCCCGCCGACCCTGGCGAACAGCGCTATCGAGCTGGCGCCGAAGCCGAACCCGGCAACAACCGTGATGTCCTGGAAGATGACGTAGAGGATTGTCACGCCCAACAGGCCGATGCCCACCACAGTGATGCCCATGACCGAGCCGCTTGAGAAGGCAATCCGCAGGGCCGGGTTGAGACCGTGCATCGCCGCGGCCGCAGTACGCACGTTGGCCCTAACCGCGACGCTCATGCCGATGAATCCGGCGGTGGCCGAGCAGACCGTGCCCACCAAATACGCGATGGCCGTTTCCGGAACGGTGTTGTCCAGGGTCCACCAGTCAATCAGGACCCAAAGCCCGGCGGCCACCACAATGACGAAAGGAGCCAGCACCATGTACTCCCGGCGCAAGAATGTCCCGGCGCCTTCGCGGATTGCATCGCCAATGGCCCGCATTCGCCGGTTCCCAGGGTCAGCCCGCAGCACGCGGAAGGCTGTGAAAGCAGCGAATAAAACGGCAGCGCCGCCTGCAGCGATGGCAACGATAATGGATTCCATGAAGCGACTCTCTGTTAATGGACAGGTGTGGGTTAAAACAGGCCTGTTTTTAGGCGTGCGAAACTTATCATATTGGTTTGGGGGTGTCAAGCGAATTCGACGCCCCATACGCCTGTTTCGCACCGGTCTCGCCGCGCTGCGACGGCCATTGCGTGATGTCATTCCAGGGGGTTAAGGAGTGTAAATCTCGACGCCCGGAAAGGCGATAGCCACTGCGAACCAGAGTGACCGGCGGGTGCTCACCCGGTCCAACCGGCTGCCCACCAAAGGACCGTCTTGGGCTCTACCGGCAAAGTCCCAAGTGCTTCCGGTCTCTCGGTCGACGAAAACGGCGTCTTCCTCCCGGAAGTCGAACGTCAGGGTCTGTCCCTCTGTAGCGCTGGGTATCGGGACACGGGAGAACGCTCCCACTGACCGGCCACCCGAAGTTGTGAACACCACAACGGGCAATCCGGCTACTTCAGCGTTCACCGCGCCGTCACCGATGGCCCCTGGGTGCCACAGGTCGGAACTTCAACCGCTGCTGAGCTTGGGGAGCGGGGAGGAAGGCGGTCAGTGTACAAAATCGCAGATTTTGATTTTGGGGACATCTCGATTCTAAGTGGACCAAAAGATTTCTTAAGTCCCCATTACCCTCAACGACATGGCAGACTCTCAGTCGTCCCCAAGTTAGGCCGCCTGTCCCACTTCGTCGATCCAATCTAAGACTTCAGCCAAGTTAAGGGCCAAACGATCCGCCAGTTTGTACATTAACTCTGGTTCGACCTTTGTTTCGAACAGGATACAGGTTGGTTTCCCTTGCCCGATCGCCCACCCAGCCTCGAGATGGGCTGATCGACCACAGGGCATCAGAAGTACAAACGCATCAGCTAGAAGCATGGCATCGTAGTCGTTACGAAACCCCCGTTCTGCCTTGGGATGCGTCAATGCCGTCCGGTATTCTTCGGGGGGCCAATTTTGCCACCCCCGGTCAATCTCGCTCCAACGAAATCCCCTATCTACTGGGGATGGATTCCGGAAGTCATAAACTTCGTGCCCTCTTCCCCGCAACGAACGGACGACCTCTGGTTGCCGCTCGTTGCGCCAGGATGATGCCACGTAGATTTCCATATGCCTTTCTTAAGAATATATTGGGATGCAGGGCAAGACAGTGAACGAACCGCTTCCCGGTAGTTCGTTATGGTGAACAAGCATCTTGACACACTCAGTTAGGATCGTCTAGCTCCTCTGCATCCACCGAACTCTCCTCCGGCCATTTAAGGCCAAAGGCCTCCCAAAGAAGTAAAATTATATGGTGCGTTCCCTTTTGCCTCTATAGAATTCAACCGGGCGTGGATTGTCGAGGCACCTGATCCCATGTTAAATTCCTGCTGCGTAGGTTACTCGGCACCGCTGATGTCCCTTAATGTCCAAGGAATTACCTTGGCAAGGGTTCGTAACCCACTCGATTGTGCCGATGTATTCATGGGGGTTCGACCAGGTAACAATTGCAACTTGCTTTCGATTCAGAGCATCTCCGCTCAATCTGTGAAAATGAGGCCGCTTCGGAGACCGAACTTGGGGACGACATAACACGAGCTCTTAGGGGACGGCTTGCCGACCTAAGTGCCGCCACTTCCGTGAGCGACCTCCCAGCTGGAAACCCCTGCATTTCAGACGTAGGGGACACCGAGTGCTTGGTTATCGAAATTACCCGCGATTGCCAACTTATCTGCAAGGCAAATCATATCCGGAATCCTTTAACGGTATCGGGGAACCTCGATTGGGATCAGGTGAGCCGCATCAAGGTGGTTCACATTGGGAGAGGTTATGACTACCAGTACAGAGTTTCAACCTGATTGGGCTTCCGCTCCAGGGGATACAATACGGGATGTCTTGTTGGAACGCGGGATTTCCGAAGCGACGTTCGGAAGTCTTATGGGCCTTAGCGCGGGAGAAACCAGAGACCTTCTTCGAGGTCGTTCGACAATCACCATCGCAATTGCTCGGCGGCTAGCCGGCTCTCTCGGGGGGTCCGTGGAATTCTGGATGTCTCGCGATTATCAGTATCGTGAAAGTAGCAGCCGCGTTGAGGAGGTGGAGAGAACGTGGCTTCGTCAACTTCCTCTTGGAGACATGGTCAAGTTCGGATGGCTTAGCCCACGCCCCCTGCCGTCGGATGAGCTGGCCGCTTGTCTGCGTTTTTTTGCAGTGATGAGTATTTCAGAGTGGCGAAACAATTACGGAAGTCTGCAGGAAATGGCGGCTTTCAGGTCATCCCTTGCTTTCGACTCGAGACTTGAAGCTGTAGCCGCATGGTTGAGACGGGGGGAAATCGAGGCCAATGCTATAGATTGCCAAGTTTGGAGACCTGAGAGGTTTCAGGAATCCCTAAACGAGGTTCGGCCACTAACTCGCATCAAAGACCCGGAACGTTTCGTACCGACCCTGCAAGAAATTTGTTCTAAGAACGGGGTTGCGGTAGTTGTGGTGAGGTCCCCGAATGGGTGCCGTGCGAGTGGGGCCACCCGCTTTGTTGCGACTGATAAGGCCGTTTTACAACTCAGCTTCAGGCATCTGACGGACGATCACTTTTGGTTCACATTTTTCCACGAAGCTGGTCACCTGCTTCTGCACGGCCAAAGACGCTTCTTTTCGGCGATCTTGGAAGGAGGGAAGCATTGGATCCTCGAGGGGGCCGACGTACCGGAAAGAGAAGACGAAGAGCGGGATGCCAACGAGTTGGCCGCTAACGTTCTCATCCCGCCGCAGTTTCAACCTGAATTCCGGGAATTACCTGTCAATACCCGCGCAGTGCTCCGATTTGCGCACCGTATAGGGGTGTCACCAGGAATCGTCGTTGGGCAACTTCAGCATGCGGGCCGAATCGGGTTTGACCAGATGAATACGCTCAAGAGGCGCTTTGCGTGGTAAAACATTTGGTAATCTACCCACGAAAAGGCACGACCACATCGGGGCTCTTCTGCCAGTTGCAAAGGGCATCTTCCAAGACCTGCATGCCGACGCCCAAATGATCCCCGAGTTCCACCAGCAAAGTTTCCAGTTGCCCGGTAGTTTGTCCGTTCCCAAACAGCAGGTGTGCACCCTTGAGCGGCCCGGTCGAACCCTCCAAATGAGTGGAATCGGGTTCGATATTTGCTAGACCCAGATTCTCAACCATCGCTAAGTAGTCGAAACGGGCGACCCGGCCGAACCTAGTTATTCCTTTCATGGAACGGTAAAGTTGCAGAAAAGCTTCTCTGGGGTGGTTGTCAGCCTCTTCAAGAGCTTGCTCGAAGAGCTCGGTATGTGCCCTTGGAGGTCTAACCCATTGGATATATGTTGCGAACGTAGCCCCGGTTCCGTTCTTGCCCCAAGCATTTAGGCTCTCGTACTTGCGGTGATTCCCGAAACCACCAGGCACGCCCGGTCGTCTAATTCGAGGTCCATTCACCCCCAACCATTCCCTAAACCCTTCAGGGTCTGCGCTCGTTGCCGCCCAGTCCCATTTTCCCCCGTCGCCTAGGCGCCCATAGATTTCACGTGCAAATCGCCATCCACCACTTTTGTGCTTGCCGAATTGTACGAAAAAGAAGACCATCCAAAACGCTTCCTCAATTGATCCCTGGTCGTGGAAAACGATCGCTGCCTTTAAGGGGTCGAACGCTGCGTCATTCGGGTCCGTTCGCTTGTCGCTGACGTCCCGCTCCCTAATTATCGTCACATATCTGACCCGTCTGAGGCTTTCGATTATTTGTTCGACAAATGCGTCCCTGCGCCGAATTTCCAGTATCCCCGGTAGGTTATGTCTCGTTCCGCTAAACGCAGAGAGACGCCTCGCGATCTGATCAGCTTCCGCCCGGTCTCCTAGCCTCACTACGGAGCCTGCTCAGCAGTACGCTTGATCCACTCCCTGATTGAGGAAATCACGGGGTTGGTCTCCCCGAAGCTACTTTGGAGGTTGTGATTAAAACCCAAAACCTGGAGTTGTCGGTCAAGCTTGATCCCGGAAACACTATCAACCAATCCTGTAAATGCTACACCCATGACGTCCCGCCTTGACGTCCTCGTGAGCACCCAATCAGGAACTACCTCTGCATGTAATTTCGTTCCTGCGATGGACTCAAAGGCCTTAACCACCGAACTGCCATTGAGGACAATGGTGCGCACCTTGGAGTCCCGCAAAATGGTTCCCAAAGTTGTTCCGGAAAGAGCAAGGAGACAACCGCGCTGTTGTTCCGATAGTGCGCTCCATTTGCGCGCTGTAGCAAAGGGGACCAGGTCAAGATGGCAGGCGGCTCGCGAACCGCCGTAGTAGGAGAATTTTGCTCCACCGATAACGAAGTCCAGTCTCCGGAACCAAACGTCATAAGGATTAGTCAAGAAGTATGAGCGGAACATGTCCAGAACGAGATCCAGATGACGAGCGTCCGCTTCCGCCCAACAATAGAGGCCCAACGATCTGAGAGTTTGGAATCTCCGAAACTTCCCTCTCAACTCGTTCCCGTGTCGATCTAGGAATTCTCGATTGCTTGGATTGATCCCCAATGTTGCCAGACGTGGGCCGGACAAGTTTCCAAACGCGGGTACCGGGCAACTCCACGGAATGATCCCGGCCTTGACAGCGACATCACTATCTAACCGGTCAATTAGCGTCGTGAGCACGGTATAAATGCTCGAAGAAGCGGTAGTCATGTCACGACGACTGCGAGCTAGGAGATGCGGTTCGGGACAATTCCCCGATTCGCTTGTCTATGAATTGGTGATAACCCTTATGCGACATTTGGTCTCGTATAGCTTGGATTTTCCCCACATCCTTTTCCCTAAGGGCACGGAATATGAGAAGCAGCCTCACAATGTCGGCCCAGTAACCGTCTAGCGTGCCGACTAATTTGGGGTCGATGCCGCCCCCGAGTCTAATCGCGCGTTCGGCGGAGAGAACGGATTCAATAGCCGGCCAGGGATCGCCTTCAGGCATTGGTTTCATTCCATTCCCCGTTGGCTGCCACCCCTCGTTGAGGAACAACCGGGCGTTATCCCCGTCTTTATCGTAAATGTGGAGGCTCCCAACCATGTGCTTGTACGTACCAAGCTGTACCCCTAGAGTCTTCGCCATAACCTCTTGCAACATGGTGAAGCAGAAAATATCGTGTGGTAACCCGAGAAATGCGTCGTTGGACCGCATATGAGCGAGCAAATGAAGTTGGCCTTGCCGGACCATGAACTGCAGGGTACAAGTGCAAGGAACGTCCCTATTGCCGCCCACGAGGTCTAGGGCATCGAACAACTGGATAACCGCTCGGCGGGAATCTCTTTTCTCCCTCAGCAAGTCAACTACACTGTCGAATTGATTCACATTTTTCCAGCTGAACAACCTTGGGCCATATCCGCCAACGATCTCGTCCCCGTCTGCGTAATTCCTGTATTCAGGCACATAATATTCTATGAAGTCCAATTTGTTTGTCTTGGACAAATACCAGCAAAGCTCACCCAGGCAACTAAACGGCCGTCCTCTAGTTTCGGTTTGGCTGATCCTTGCCAGCGGATTCGAAATTTCGAGAACCACGCCGGTTAATTCTTTTGCTGGCCCCTTCGTGGGAAAAATCTGCTCTCCTTCGCCCAAAATCTTCTTGTAGGTCCAACGCATCACGTCATCGAGGGTTGGGCCAGAATAAGAGGAATCGGTCATTTAACAGCCCCAATCATTACCCCAGCATGCGACTCTAGTTGGTTCACTTGTCGGGGAGTGAGGTGGACCCGGAAATTCGGACGGGTGGTTAAGTGAGAGTTCTGCTCCTAAAATAGCCACAGCTGTTGCTGTGAGGGAGGAGTGGGACATGTCAAAAGAGCGGAGGAAGCACAGCCCAACATTCAAGGCCAAGGTGGCCCTGGAAGCGGTGAAGGGTGAAGAGACGGTGGCCCAACTGGCCGCCCCCTACGAGGTCCATCCCGGGCAGATCCAGGCCTGGAAGAAGTCCTTGTTGGAAGGAGCGGTCGGCGTCTTTGGTGGGAACCAAGACAAACGCCAGAAGAGCGATGCGGTCCTTGTTGCCCGGCTCTATCAGCAGATCGGCCAACTGAAGGTTGAGCGGGATTTCTTGGCGGAGAGGCTCGGTCCATGAGCCGGGAGCGGCGGCGGGAGATGGTGGACCGGCGGCACCCAGCCTTGTCCACAGTGAGACAGTGCGCCTTACTGAGCATCAGCAGGTCCAGCCTAAACTACCGGCGCAAGGGGACTTGCTTGGAGAACCTGACCGTGATGAAGGCGATGGACCACCAGTACCTAAGTACCCCCTTCTACGGGTCGCGGCGCATGAGGGTCTGGCTGGGCACTCAAGGTCACAGGGTGAACCGGAAGCGGGTCCAGCGTCTGATGCGGACCATGGGACTACGTGCCATCTACCGGTGGCCCCGGACCAGCAAGCCGGGGCCAGGGCACAAGGTGTATCCCTACCTCCTGAGCGGCATGGAGATCACCAGACCAAATCAGGTGTGGGCCGCCGACATCACCTACATCCCCATGGCCAAGGGTTTCTTATACCTGGTGGCCATCATAGATTGGTACACGCGGTACGTGGTGGCCTGGCGTCTTTCCAACACCTTGGATGCTGATTTCTGTGTCGAGACATTGGAGGAAGCGCTTGGCAAGGGGAAGCCAGAGGTCTTCAACACCGACCAGGGCAGCCAGTTCACCGGCGAAGCCTTTACCGGTCTCCTAGAGCAGCACGGAGTGAGAATCAGCATGGACGGGAAGGGACGCTACACCGACAACATCTTGTTGGAGCGGCTGTGGCGCACGGTTAAGTACGAGGAGGTCTACCTGAAAGCCTACTCCAACGGGCGAGAAGCCAAGGCCGGGCTTGATGCATACTTCAGCTTCTACAACAACCAAAGACCCCACCAGGCCTTGGGCTACCGGACACCGGCTGAGGTGTTCAAAGGAGACTTGGCGCCATCAGATGAACGGTCAATCAATGGGAAACGGACACCGAACGGAGCGTTCTCAGACCTTGGAAAGACGGCGGAACTCCCACTTAGTTTTGCACCAAACCTGTCCAACTAATTGGGTCCACCTCAGTCCAACTAATTGGGTCCACGTCAGAGTCCCTATTTCTTTTAAGTGTACGCGGGCAAGTCAGCTAGCTTCTTGCCTATTATATCTTCAAGATCCGATTGGAGCGTATGCGGGATTAGCATGCATATTACTCAATCAACACCAAAAGCTACGGTATTCGTGGGCGGTGGACTTGTCTCCGTCGTAGATTATCAAGGACCGATCCGCTGGAGAGAAGTTGGGCCATTTGGGCCGCCTACGCCAACGTTAGGACGAGCAAACCCAAGGACCATTAGAAATCTTGGAACCTGATAATCAAGTGAAAGTCCGGTCGTCCACGGGATCGCCCAAGTTGCGGGTCAGATGAATTGTGCCATTGGTCATGCGGCCTCGGCCCGTATAATATTGGCCTTCGAGCACAGTTTCCTTGAACTCTAAAACAACCGTTCCCCGGTGACTGTTCATGGAAATGTAGAAGTCTGCCACGGTGCTAAACCACACCACGGGGCTTTGGGTGGTGGGTTGATGCAGAGGTGAATGACAGAGGTGGAAGGAAGGGTTGTTTTGATGGTGCCGTTCGGGACCGCTATTTCTAGGGGATAGTCCCATCCGGAGGGGTCGGGGTCATCACCAATGACTTCGTGCATATAGGCCCGTTGAAGTCGCAGTTGCCCGGAGGTGGTGTTGATGGCCCATACTGAATTGCCCGTGCGGAGTGCGTCCCGTGCCATCGTGTACAGGGTGGCTTTAGGGATGGCGACCCCTTCAACCTCTGCGACTAGCAGGGGTTCGGCAATCAGCGAGACATAGGCTTCGACCACGGCTAGCGCATCGGTCTTAATGCCCGTCCCGAGGTTCAGGGCAGCGAGTCCCGTCAGGATGACGGAAGTGTAGTCAGTGGCCGCTCTGTTCTCTGTGCGTGTCCAGGGAAGTCTCATAGCCAAAGCCTTGCCGCGAGTAGAATCTTGTCCAGGTCCGCCTTGCTTCGCACTTCCGCTACTGAGTCGGTGTAGCTGGGATAATCCACCAGTCCTGCGCCGTCAAGGAAGGCCCGCTGAATCACCCTCAGCCCGTTTCGGCGTGTCTCGCGTTGCACCGCCATTTCCACACTGAGGCCCGTAAAGCCCCCGTCCCGCAGATTCGTAGCAGCACACGGAAGGAGTGATTGGAGTGCCACTATTGACGATGGCGGGAAAATAAAATTTAATAGTTTTTATTCAGCGTAAAAGGATGGCACGGTGAGCACCAAACAATTACGGGAAGATGTCGCGGCCATCGCCGAGGCAAAGCACCCATTACGGACGTTGCATAAACGTCAAAGCCAAGAGCTACATGATCTCCGTATGGCGCAATTGCTGGAAAAGGAAATGATGAAACGGGAACAGGCCAGTCAGCGCGAGGCTTTTCTGTCCCAACAGTCTGGGGAACGGTTGATTCTGCGGTCAGGCCATCTTGATGCAAAGCAAGAACTCATTGACCACCACAGGTCTGAACGGAATGCCCGTTGACAGTGTGCTAAAATCAGGCTATGGGTCAGCATAGAGAGCTAAAACCTCAACATTTGGCGTTCATTGATGCTTACCTTGTGAGCAACAATGGTACAAGTGCGGCAAAATCAGTCGGATTTTCGCCAATCAGCGCAGCAACAACCGCCTGCCGGTTGCTTAAAAAGGATAATATCCGTGCGGAAATAAACCGCCGCCGTCAGAACGCCATCGAAAAGCTAGACCTCAATCCAGAACGCGTGCTGAACAGGTTGATGATCGAAATGGACGGCCTGGGGCCAGATAGCAATGCAGGAGCTCGCATCAAGGCCGCTGAATTACTTGCCAAGATGCAGGGGATGCTGACCGATAAGCACCAGATAGAAACAACTATCGGCCCACCGCCCGTAATCCAGTTCCTCCCTGCTACCCGAAGGACTGATGATGAGGACGCCGGCGATTGCTGAACGCCTAACCATCGAATACAACCCATGGGCCGAGGAACTGTACAACCCCTCAGGCATCTACGACTTCAACATAGTCGCAGGTGGCCGGGGCAGTAGCAAGACCTACGAAATCACACAAGCACTGGCTATTCGCGGGCATCAAACTTCGCTTCGTATTGCCATCTGCCGGGAGCACTTGAATAGCATCAAGGAATCCGCCAAGGCTGAACTGGACGAGCGTATTCGCGCACTTGGACTTGAGCGCCCCGACTGCTACACCTTCACGACACATCGATTGACCACGCCAATGGTACGCATGTGTTCTGGCAGGGGCTTTCCAAGTCGTCAGAGGAAGATATTAAGGGACTGAAGGCCAATATCGTCTGGGTGGAGGAAGCTCATGCTGCATCTGGGCGTTCGTGGGAACTCCTGCTCCCCACTGTCCGGTGTGGAGCAGACAACCCATACTCCATCACCCGCAAGTCTGCATCCAAGAACGTCGTCCGGTCGCTGTACAAGTGTCGTTCCTGCAAGCGCCAGTTTACGGTCACGGTAGGCACTATCTTCGAGGATTCCAAGATTCCCCTGAGCAAGTGGTTCGCCGCTATATACTTGATATGCGCCTCCAAGAAGGGAATCAGCGCACACCAGCTTCATCGCCAGCTAGACATCACTTACAAGTCGGCTTGGTTCATGTGCCACCGGGTCCGAGAAGCTATGTCCGGCAACGGTGATGTCGAGCTTCTGAGCGGAACCATCGAAGCGGACGAGACTTACCTCTATCCCAAGAGGCAACGTGGTTCCAAGGCCCATCACGAGCGGGTCAAAGACGAAATCGCAATGGGGTTGCGACCCATGCCACCACGCAAAGGGCCATATGACGGGAAGACAGTCGTCTTCGGCATGGTTGAGCGCGGTGGTCAGGTCAAAACAATGAAGGTTCCCGATGCGACTGGCCGAACCCTCAGACCCATCATGCTGAAGGGGATTAACCTAGAGAGGTCTCGCCTAATGACTGACGGAAGCCCTGTCTATCGGCGGATAAAGGATTACCTACCTCACGAGGTAATTGACCACGAAGTCGAGTACGTTCGGGGTGACATCCACACTCAGAATATCGACAGCTACTGGAGTAACCTTTTAAAGAGGGGAGTGTACGGAGTCTTCCACCATGTCAGCGAGGGCCACTTGCCGATGTACCTGAGCGAGTTCGATTTCCGGTTCAACCGGCGGAAGGTTTCTGATGCCCAGAGATTCGCTTCCTTGATGTCTCGGACCCAGGGGCGCCTTCTTTGGTACTGCCGGACGCCCCAGCCTGAGAATCCGTTTGCCTAGGAGAATTCGCTAAATCCTGTATCGCTTGTTCAAAAGACAACGGATGGAGAGATATGGTTGTATCGTGCTCTTTCTTGGCCATCTGGGCTCCATGCCGTGAGGAGCATTGGCAGATGCCCACCACGGCTTACTACTCTATGACAATTGTTGTGTAGCCGCATTTCGATTTTATCAGAATGAGGTTGAATTATCATGGGGGCATGGCAGGGATTTTATTCAACGGCCCAAGTTTCTCGCCTAGCTGGCGTTCCCAAAAGAACCCTGTACCATTGGAAAGCACGGGGCATTATCACTCCATCTATCCAAATTGTTGGAGCCGGCGGCCAGAGGGATGAGGGCTATTCTTATGCAGACCTTGCGATTGCCAAGCTGCTACGGGGGCTCCGGAACAAACAGTTGAATCTCCGTTCAATCGCCGAGGAAGCGCCGAGTCAAATTGCCAAGATTCCAACAACCGCCCGTACTCTAACTCTCCAAGGTGTGTCAAGTATCTAATTGCCAACCAGATTGACAATAGGCGGCATTGGCTGGGACTGTTTCGATGGTAAAGTGGTCAATTTGTGCTCCGTATACACCAGCATTACCAGACCCACGAGGAAGGGGTGTGGCCGCGAGGTGATTGGTAAAGCTATAACTGAGTCGGCCGGCGCCTGGCGGTCGCTTGGGATTCCAGTTCTGCTCACCCTGCTGGTCGCCCTGGCTGCCTTGGCCTGTAACTACCCGGAGCCAACGCAGCCGCCTGCGCCGACGGCTGCACCCGCGAGGGAGGCACGGGAGGTACTGACGGAGGCCCAGGCGGCTGCGACCGCCGCCCCACCCACTCCAGAACCCACTCCAGCGCCGATAGAGGAGATCAACTTCGCGGGCGTAGTCACTAGAACGAACCTCCCAAGTCAGGTGCAAGTCGTTTTTTCCCTCAGAGACCAGGACGGACATGCAATAGAGCTGCCGGCCGAGGACGTGCAGAAGGCCACCAAGATATACGAGTGCGAGTCGAGGACAGAGGAAGGGTGCAGGCCGGGGACGGAGGACTGGGAGGAGATCGACAGTACAGAGACCAGCTTCTTCGTTCATACAGCGGAGAACTTCGACCTTGAGGTAGTGTTCGTGCTGGACTTCACCAACAGCATGGCCCAGGCGAGGCTTCCGGACGGACGGAGCGCCATTGCAGCCATGATGGAGTCCTTCAGCGCGGGACTGGGTGTGCTGCCGGGTGCCCACAGGACCGGCGTAGTCGAGTTCCACGACAGGAACGTTGAGCCAGGAGTCCTGTCAGCCCTCACAACGAACCGCCAGGCCATTCGTGACAGCATCTCCCAGTTCTCTCAAAGCGGCTTCGACCCCGGCTCATCGCGGGTTTGGGACAGTGTGGTCTCCGGCGCCAACCTCTTCTCCACCCTTGCACAGAACCCGCGCGCCATCAGGGCATTGGTATTCCTCTCCGACGGTAGGGATACGAGCAGCGTCAATACGCGCGACGCTGCGCAAGTCCATGCGCAGGCCCGCAATGTCCAGCTCTACGCCTTGGGCGTCGGTGAGGTCTTTCAGGAAGAACAACTGAGGGAGATGGCCGGTTCGACCGGGGGCGGCTACTACCCGGTGCGAGATGTATCGCTGCTTCAGGAACAGCTTCAACTCCTCGTAAACGACCTGCGGGGCCAGTATCAGGTCAGCTACATCACATTAAGGAGGTCCGGTGAGTACAGAACCCAAGTAGCGGTCGAATTGGTCGGGGTTATGGGTAGTATGCAGACCGCTCCCTTCGATGCAGCCACCTTCTTTGGACCCGACAACCGGGGGGCCATCCAGTTCGATCCGCCTTCCATTGACCGCAACGAAGGCAAGGCCACGATCTTTGTTCGCGCACTCCACATGCCGAGAAACATCGACCGGATCCGGTTCAAAGTCGACACACCCAACCCGGTCCAGGTGGACCTGGTGGCCGGGCAAGATGGTGGGCTACTGGACGGTTGGAACCTGTTAGAGCCTGACACTGAGGGCTTTTATGAGGTCTCCTCGCCTGATCCCGTCGAGTTCGGCAACTTCGGACTACTGTTCAGGCTGACAATATCCGATGTTACCGAGGAAAGTCTGGAGATACCGGTCGAGTTCGACAACACGATATACACCGCAGGAAAGAGTCTGGAGCGTACGGCATACATCGCCATAGGCCAGACGCGTATAGCGTTTACGTCCGATCGAGACGGGAATTCGGACATATACGTTATGAACGCCGACGGATCGGACGTGACACGACTGACGGAGAATCCAGGACATGATTGGCGTCCGGACTGGTCGCCCGATGGTCAGCTTATAGCGTTTACGTCCGAGCGAGACGGAAATACGGATATATACGTTATGAACGCCGACGGGTCCGGCGTGACACAACTGACCAACAATCCCGGTTATGATGCGGATCCAGCCTGGTCGCCCGGAGGGGGGCAAATAGCGTTTACGTCCGATCGAGACGGGAATTCGGATATATACGTTATGAACGCCGACGGATCGGGCGTGAGGCAGTTGACAGACAATCCCGGTTATGATGCGGATCCAGCCTGGTCGCCCGGAGGGGGGCAAATAGCGTTTTCCTCCCAGCGAGACGGGAATCCGGACATATACGTTATGAACGCCGACGGGTCGGGCGTGACACAACTGACCAACCATCCCGGTTATGATAATTCCCCATCCTGGTCGCCCGGAGGGGAGCAAATAGCGTTTACGTGCGAGCGAGACGGGAATTGGGACATATACGTCATGAACCCCGACGGGTCGGGGGTGAGGCAGTTGACAGACAATCCCGGGCGGGATGGGTCTCCAGCTTGGTCTCCCGGTGGACAGCAAATAGCGTTTTACTCTAGCCGGGACGGAGACTTGGATATATACGTCATGAACGCCGACGGATCGGGCGTGAGGCAGTTGACAGACAATCCCGGGCGGGATGGGACTTTAGACTGGTCGCCTCAGTAGCTTGGAGCTAAGCGCACAGCTATGATGAGGCTAAGCCCGAATCCACCGAAGGACGGCCTTGGGGACAGCCGTTGAAGAAGCCAGAGGGTGCTCCTCTGAATCTGGGATAATGGTTTTGGAACAGAAACCTGCCCGGAAACAAGGAGCACCCAATGGATGCTGCCACAGAACAATCCCGACCGTATCCGCATCCTCTTTGACGACCATCGCCTGGTGGCCAATGCCGGCCTGCTCCTGCCGGCCACCCTCGCCCGGCACCTGGGCCTGCGGGAACTCGTCGACCATCACCTTGACCTCGGCGGCGCGCCGGGACGGGCGAACACTGGGGACAAGAAGCTGACGCTGGTCGCTTCCGCGCTGGCAGGCGGCGACTGCATCGACGACGCCGATGCGCTGCGCGCTAGTGGGACGGCTGGTGTTCTAGGCTGCGTGGTCAAGGCGCCATCCACCCTGGGGACCTTCCTGCGCAGCTTCCGGTGGGGCCATGTCCGTCAACTCGACCGCGTGAGCCGCCAGTTGCTGGCCCGGGCCTGGAAGGCCGGTGCCGGACCCGGCGACTCGCCCCTGACCATCGACCTGGACTCGACCATCTGCGAGACCTATGGACTGGCCCAAGAGGGAGCGCGCCATCCATTACCCGCAGATTACGGTTGAACGACATTGGAGGTTTGTTGCCGGGCGCAACGACCATCCATCCCGGCTTCGCAGGATTGTTCAAGCAAACGAATATGCTCGTATCGGATACCTCGATATCAAGAGGTTGTTCGAGGACCGGGAGAAACCTGGTCCCTGCCCGACATCTAACATGAATCGATTTCCCGGAACCCGTTAAGGGTGAACCAGCTACCGAAGATAGACTAGGAGGAAACCCGGATTCGTCGTCGTTATACCGATAGAGCTCCTGAATCCTCGTGGCGAGGTCGCCACCGTCATCCGCAGGAATCACTTCAGGGTTGGAATTGTGTGACTGAAGTTGGTGCCACATCCGGTAATCGTGGTATTTCTTGATGATTCTGGTTGCTTCTCCCATGGAGGAAGCTTCGATCTCCGCAGGATGGTGGCGACGCCGACAATGATGCGGACGTCCAGTTAGAACTCAAGGCGGATATTGCCAACGCACGAGGTGTGGCGATGCTGCTCGAAACGATGGCCGCCGGTTGGGGCGAAGGTGCCGCCTCCGCACCTCAATCTGACTGGAAGCCGCACCGCTTGGGCCCGATGCCACCTGCTACCCTGGCGACGATCTCGGAACAGACGTATGCCCAGATGGTGGCCGCCAGTGGTGCATCCTTGGCGCTGTTCGGGGATGCGGACGGGACTGCACAACGCGAAGCGCTCCGGCGCTACCTGACCCTGACAGTCCAGCCGCTTGCCGCAATGCTGGAAAGGGAACTGCAAGACAAGCTGGAGGTGGACGTCACCCTGAATTTCGACCCGCTGTATGCCCATGATCTCCAGGGAAGAACGACTGCCTACAAGAATCTCACCGCCAACGGGGTTGACCCGGACGCGGCGTTAAAGATCGTGGGGTTGATGCGTGAGTAGGGCCCAGCCGCCGTCAAGGGCCTGGTGGCGGGCGGTATGGACCTGGAGCGGGCGGTATCAATCGCGGGGTTGCTGACAGCGGAGTAGGCGCGATGACCTGCTGGAAGTGTGGGGGCGGACATGCCGATGACGATGGCTTCTGTCGGACCTGCGGCGCCGATATGGTTTACCGGCCCCGGCCACCAACTGAGGCGGACCTACTGCGGAAACCTGGCGGCGTATCTGGCAAGGGGAAACGAAAAGTTGACGCCCACCCATCGCCTCAGTGTGGTAATATCCCCGCCTAACGGCTGATTTTCAGCTTTGTAGCTACAAAAATGGATAACCCAAGGGGAACGCGGTAATCGCGTCGCCGATCTCCACGGTCAGCACAATCTCACCAGACGGGAGCCGTCCATCCAGCTTGTCTTCATCGACCGGGAAGGGAAATCGGCCATCGTTTACGGTGTCTTGATACCCGCTTACACTTCCGAAGCCGCTGGCGTAACGTTCCCAAGCGAAGAAGGTCTCGAGTTCCTCCACCCCGGTGATTACTCGAGATTCGGGATGAATCATCTTCCAGGTTCCCCAGGGCATGGTCGCCGATGGCAAAGGCTTGAGCCGTGACCCAGTCAGGGTTCCAACCACGGATTCGCCGGCCACCTGGAACCAGTAGGACCCAGTCTGGCGGTCGTACATCACCAGGTCGGACTGGTACAGGGCGCTGGTATTGCCGAAGGTTAGGGTCTCGCCGTCCACCTCCCGGCTGAAGACCACGCCGCTGAAGCACAGGGGCCAGTAAGAAATCAGGACCGGCACGCCGTTGATGGTGTCGTTGACCATCTCGTGGATATTCAGGATGGTTATCGGATAGGCAAAAGCCTCAGCGCTCGACTCGTACCCGATGACCAAATGTCTGTCGGTCAACCACGGCAGCAAGTCGGGAGGCCCGTACACCGGGCGGTACACCGGCATGATGGCGTCCCGCAGCTCGGTCTGCAGCTCGTCTGAAATCTCGCTCAGGGGCACAAACCGGGCGTTGACCCTGCCGAAAGTGTCGAAGAGGATGTCCTCAAGGGGCACGCTGTGGATGCTCCGGTCTAACGCTGGAACAAGTTGCGGCGCCACCGAAGAGGCTTCCGGGATAATGGAGGTGGGCTCGGTTTTCTCCGCGGCAGGTTGTGTCGCGGTGGGGTCAGCCGCGCCACAGGCCACTGCCAGGGCCAATAGGCCTGCCGCGAGTGCGGTCCAACGGTTCTCCCATAACATTTTCATCCGGAACAGCTTCATCCGGTCACCTCTGCCGCCAGCACCTGTTTTAATTACAAAGTTACATCTGTGGATTTGATGCCGCAAATCGTTATTCGGGTACACGCCGCGGTTTCGGACCGATGCCAAGGGCCATATCTGTTGCCTAATTATCGAAATGCGATGCTATAATGCGGCGAAGGCTGGCTTAGGCGTGCCCATGCCGCCCAGCCCAGAACAGCAGTCCAAATAGAGGGAATGTTCCATGTTTATCGGATACTTCACTGAACGGCCTTACCAAGACCCCCAGTCGGGATTCTTCGGCGCCACCGGCGCGCCCATCAAGGACCTGACCCTCAGCAACAGCTCATATGACCCCGAACTGGGCGCTAGCCTGTACAACCGCTATCTGGACGAGAAGATCTACGCCGAGGAGATGGGATTCGACGGCCTAATGCTGAACGAGCACCACAGCACGCCGTTCTGCATGGGCGGCGCGATGAACGTCGAAGCCTCTATCCTGGCCCGCATCACCAAACGGGCGAAAATCGTCCTCATGGGCAATATTCTGCCAATCTGGGACGATCCTCTGTGGCTGGTCGAGCAGCTTGCCATGATAGACCTCATCTCTCATGGCCGCTTGGTCTCGGGATGGGTCCGGGGCACTGGGCGCGAAAGTGTGGCCCACAACTCGCCGCCGCCCTACAACTGGGAACGGTTCAAAGAAGCCCACGAGTTCATTGTCAAGGCGTGGACCACTCCTGGCCCCTTCCGCTGGGAGGGCAAACACTACCAGTACCGCCACGTCAACCCCTGGGTCCGCCCCTACCAAAAGCCACATCCACAGATCTGGCTACCCGGCGTGGTTAGCCGCGATTCGCTGATTTGGGCCGCCGAGCAGCGCATCCCCTACATCATGCTCTCAACCGAGATGGAACCCACCCGGCAGGCGTTCCAGATTTACCACGACGCCGCCGCCGAGCAGGGATATGAGTCCGGCCCCCAGAACCTTGGCTATCTGTGGAAGGTCCACGTGGACGAGACCGAGGAGTTGGCCGAGCAGACCGCCCGGAAGTTCGTCCAAGGTCCCAGCAATCCCTTCTTGGCCGGCAACGAAGGCACCACCAACCCGGCCCTCCTCGCCCTGCCGGGGTTGACCTCCCGCCACCGGGTGCTGCCCACCCAGTCGGTGGCCACTGCGGCCCGGGGCGGAGCGGGCGGCGTCCTAGGCCGGCCCTACGAGCGGCAGATCGAGGACTACACCATCATCGCCGGGACGCCAAAGACGGTAATCCCCAAGATACGCCACGTCTTGGAATACATCCGGCCCGGCAGCGTGTTCTTCTGGGACGGTGACGGCGCCATGACCCACGACGACGCCATGCGAAGCCTGAGGCTCATGGGCGAAGAGGTCATACCCGCAGTCCGCGAGATTGCCGATGACCTGGAGTTGCCCAGCTCATTCGACGTGAACCCGGCAACCGGCAAACCCTTCGATAAATCCCCAGAAACCACGGCGGCCACAGCCAATGCCGAAGACGGACCCGGCGAAGACTAATCCCGCGCCGGCGTTCGCAATAAAGCGATCCGATCCCCCCTTGCCGGCTTGGGCCTGGGGGGATTTAAGGTCTACCCACACGCTACCCACCGGCGCATAATATATCGCGATGAACAATACTGACCTGAGCGCCGATGTTGTCGTGATTGGCGGCGGTCCCGCCGGCAGCGCCGCCGCCACCATGCTGGCGCGCAAGGGCTGGCAGGTGACGGTCTTGGAGCGGGTACGGTTTCCCAGAGAGCATGTTGGGGAATCGTTGCTGCCGGCATCCATCCCGGTGCTGGAGGAGTTGGGAGCGCTGCCCGCCGTGGAAAGCGCAGGTTTCCTGCGCAAGTTCGGGGCAACCATGGTCTGGGGCAGCGGCGACAGCCCTTGGAGTTGGTACTTCAAAGAGACCAGCCAGCGGTATCCCCATTCCTATCAGGTCTGGCGTGCCCAGTTCGACCAGATATTGCTGGACAACGCCCGGGCCAACGGTGTCACCGTGCTGGAGGGCCACCAGGTTGCCGAGGTTATCTTCGACGGCGGTGAAGCTGTCGGGGTAACTTTCACGAACAGCGAAGGAGTCACTGGCGAGGCGCAATGCAGATTCGTGGTCGACGCCAGCGGTCATTCGACGCTGCTCGCACGCTATCTGGAGTGGAAGCAATGGGACCCATTCTTCCAGAACCTGGCGGTGTACGCCTATTTCACCGGGGCCCAACCGCTTCCAGAGCCCGACCAGAACAACATCTTCATCGAGTCCTATGAGCACGGCTGGCTCTGGAGCATACCGCTGCATACCGGCCGCACCAGCGTAGGCGTGGTGGTGGACTCCAAGACCGGGCAGGAAGGCATTCAGCGCGACGGCGCCAAGACGTTCTTGGAGGCCCAGTTGGCGCTGAGCGGCCACACCCGCATCATGCTGGAGAACGCCAAGATGGACTCTGAGCCCACGGTGGTGCGGGACTGGTCCTACACCGCCAAAGCGCTCTTTGGGCCCGGTTACATCCTGGCCGGAGACGCCGCCTGTTTCGTGGACCCCTTATTCTCTTCCGGGGTCCATCTTGCGCTGATGTCCGGGGTGTTGGCGGCGGCCTACGTGACCACTGCTCTCAACGACCCGTCAATGGCCGAAGAAGCAGGCCAGGTGTACCAGGAGCTATACCTGAAGGAGTACAACCAATTCCGGGAGATGGCCCGGTTGTTCTACTCCAGC
Source organism: Dehalococcoidia bacterium (assembly GCA_965237595.1). Taxonomy (GTDB): domain Bacteria; phylum Chloroflexota; class Dehalococcoidia; order Lucifugimonadales; family UBA3495; genus UBA9611. The sequence goes on from CBDEFY010000006.1 coordinate 869,083, forward strand.
AACCTCAGCGCCGAGTCCTATTTCTGGGAGGCCAGGCGCATCACCAACAGCGGCGAATATTCGCCGCGCCACAGCTTCATCCAGGCAGTGGCCGGACAACCGCGCCGCGGCTACGAGCGGGCGGTGTTGAATCGGGGCCAAGCGCCCGAGAAATTCATCGAAAGCGTCCGCACGGTGGAATCGGGGCGCCGGACCCGGACCGAATGGCTGGCTGCCCTGTCCGCCGATCCCCAGCGCAACCAGATACTGAACGCGGTCCCGCACCTTGCCGAGGGCGTACAGGTCCAGCGTAGGCCGGTGCTGGCCGAAGGCGAGTTCGTCCGGGGGCACGTCCTGAACACCGTCTCCCAACCGGAAGGCACGCCATGCAGCCCCTTGGTGGCCGCCGTTTTAGCCGAGGTTGACGGTCAGAAGTCCGTAGCCGACATTGTGGACAGTCTGGGACAGCATCTGGACCAGGCAGGTCACGCCCAGCTCGAAGAAGCCGTCTCGCGCACCCTTGAGATACTCTACGTCGACGGCACCGTGGCCGGGCTGATTACGGAATGAACTTGGGCAGCAGCTGTTCTCGTATCGTGTAGAATCCTAATCCAGCGCCAGGGCGGGTTTAAAACCCGCCCCTACGATATTGCCGCTCATCCTTGTATCTTAAACCAGGACGTGGCAGGCCGAATCGTCCTAGGCTTTTTAGGCCGAGGCTCAGCGAGGCCGCCACGTCCTCCCCGCCCAGAGCCCGAACAGTTGACTGGGCGGCAGCCCGTATCAAGCAAGGCTGGGCCGGTGCCGGGGGACCAATGAGGGGAACCAGTGATGGGAGGTAGATGGATGGAAGATTCGCAGGTGTTCATAGGTATCGATGTTTCCAAGAGCTGCTTGGATGTGGCTTCCAGGCCCACGGGTGAAGTGTGGCAGGTCACGAACGATGCGAACGGCATCGGTGCTCTGGCCCAGCGGCTGACGGGGATGAGCCCTTCCTTGGTTGTGCTCGAGGCCACGGGAGGTCTGGAGTGGGAGCTCACCGCTGAGCTGGCGGCGGTCGGTCTTCCAGTGGCGGTGGTCAACCCCAGACACGTAAGGGACTTCGCCCGGGCTGCTGGCGCCCTGGCTAAGACCGACGCCTTGGACGCCCAGGTGTTGGCCCACTTTGGGCAGGCGATGGAGCCTAAGCCCAGGCTTCTTCCTGACCCAGACGCCCAAGACCTGCAGGCCATGGTTGGCCGCCGGCGGCAGTTGGTGGAGATGATTACCGCGGAGAAGAACCGCCGGAGGACCGTGATTGCTCGGATCCGTCCTCAGGTGGAAGAACATATCCGCTGGCTGGAAAAAAGCTTGGAGGACCTGGACCAAGACCTGGACAGCTTCATCCGCTCCAGTCCCATGTGGCGGACCAAAGAAAGGGTCATAAGGAGCGCTCCTGGCGTTGGCCCGGTATTCACGGCAACCGTTTTGGCCAATCTGCCAGAATTGGGCACGATGAACCGGGGTCAAGTCGCCGCGCTGGTGGGCGTAGCACCGTTCAATAGGGACAGTGGAACGCTCCGAGGCAAGCGCACTGTTTGGGGAGGACGCCGTCACGTGAGGGCGGCCCTTTACATGGCGGCCTTGGTGGCGACCCGGTACAATCCGGTGATCAAAGAGTTTTATCAACGGCTATACTCCATGGGCAAACCCAAGAAAGTGGCCTTGACGGCCTGTATGCGCAAGCTCTTGGTCATTCTAAATTCCATGGTGAAACATGGCAGAGAGTGGCAGCCAAACCTTCAAACGCCTTGACATCCAAGACAGTTGCTGAGCCCCGTCGAAGGACCGGTGCATCAGTCAGACCAAGAATATGAGCAAAGGATAGGAGGGAACCATGACCACCAAACAGATACCCACGGAAGAACAGGTGATTGGTTGGATGGACTCGCTCAGCAACTGGGGACGCTGGGGCGACGACGACCAGTTGGGCACTCTGAACCTGATTACCGACGCCAAACGGGCCCAGGCGGCCAGCCTGGTGAAAGAGGGCATCAGCGTCACCTGCTCCAGGCTGATTGTGCCGGAGCACGCCGCCGATGTCACCAGCATCCCGCCCTTGCACTACATGATCCGGGCCGGCGACACGGTTCCCGCCCAGGGTGGTGGTGGGACCTCCGACTTCCTGGGCTTCTCCTACCACGGCCTGACCATCACCCACCTGGACGCCCTGTGCCACCAAGCCTGGAACGGCAAGCTCTACAACGGCAAGGACGCGTCTTTGGTGGGCAGCGAGACCAAGGCCACGGTGCTGGACATCGACAAGGCTCAGAACGGCATTATCACCCTGGGCGTCATGTTGGACATCGCCAAGGTGCGCGGCGTTGACTGGCTGGAGGCCGGCGAAGGTGTTTTCACCGAGGACCTGGAAGCCGCCGAGAAGGCCCAGGGTGTCAGGTTGGAGGAGGGAGACGCGCTGATGCTGCGGCTGGGCTGGTACAAGCGGCGGCTGGAGAAGGGCGCCCCCGAATCGGGCCGCCCCGGCCTCCATGCCGAGACCCTGCCCTGGCTGAAGGAGCGCGGCATCTCCATCGTCGCGGGCGACGCCTCCCAGGACGCCGACCCCAGCGGGTACCCCGCCCTCGGTCTGCCGGTACACCGGGTAGGCATCGTCGGCATGGGCCTATGGCTGATCGACGCCGCCAATTGCGAGGAACTGGCGGCGGTGTGCCAGCGCTTGAACCGCTACGAGTTCATGTTCATCGTAGCCCCGCTACGGTTCAAGAACGCCACCGGCTCCCCCACCAACCCCCTGGCCGTCTTCTAGGCCACTGCGTTGCGGCAAAAGGGGGCCGAGGGTTTGACCCTCAGCCCCCCTATTTGTGTGCTCACCAACGTTGGCCAGGACTGTTCTGCCACCTTCAGCGCCTGGATACATCTGTGGGCAAGATTCCCTGCCGCCGCAAACAAAAATCAGGTGCGGCCTAAGACCACACCTGATTGAGGTGCCTCACCATGGACTCCGCTGATCCTGCCTTCACGGCAGGAAGAGCCGCCCGACGTTTTACCGCGGGGTTACCGGCTATTATCTCTTGAACGATCGCGGAGCCTCAGGCTTCCCGACGCCATCGCCGCCTCCCAAAGGGACCGCCTTTTCTTAAGTCCCAAAGCCGACGATAGCCCTACAAGGGAAGTGCCATGAATGGTTCAATTCGAAACGCCTCATGATGGCTACCTCCTCCCGAGAATCCGTTGCTCCACGAGGCGTCAATCCTGCCTCACCTGAGCCTGCGTTGACGACTATTGTTGGTCAACGCTAGATTCATAAGCTATCAGATATATTTTTCTCTGTCAACGCCCATAATAGCTTTAGAACGGGACATATTAGATATAATTTCACATATAATCCCTCTCTAAATCGTAATTACTGTACCAGAAACATCGCTGCAACATTAAATTAAATCGGTTAGTTATCTGATTCCAGGTGTTAGCAGTATATTATGGTTACACTTTGTGATTTTTATAACGAAATATTGTGATATTAAGCACATTTTTGACAACTATATTGCATCACTGTATCCTCCCGTTATTCGGCCGATCGAAAGTGACCCTCCAACATCTGGAAGACCTACTGGGGTTGGACGCATCAACATCATCGGCTAACCACAAATGTTTCTCTCAAATATCACTTCAGGCAGCGCTACAGCGGGAAGAAAGGAGGCCCGCCTGCCGGGGAATCCAACTAGCCGTGGTCCGGCTCATTGTCATTAAACCTCACTGATACCAACCACTCAGGTGGATCCCAATTCAGGCGACACAACTCTGTCGTAGCGAAGGTGTGTGATGCCAACTATCTTTTTGACGGATGAATTCCTACTCCTGGAAATTGAGGGTGAATTAGAGCAAATTGAGCCTATCTTCGATCTCGATTCCCGGGGACTTTTCGATCTTGACGAGACAGAATCGCGTCCGCAGGAGCAGAGTCGCTGGAGCTATCTGGGCCCCTGTCCGGGGGTCAGGTACTATTTCTACGAATGAGGCCGGAGGAAGCGGCGTCCAATGCCCTGGTGACGCCTTGCCCACCGGCTCCCCCACCAACCCACCGGTCCTCCTCTAGCCGGCTCTCTGGATCAAAAAATGGGCTACGGGATTAAACCGTAGCCCTTTTTTACCACTCAGTGGAGCGTGCTCTCTGCTTCCCCCTGGCTAAGAAGGTGGGCGGAATGTTGCTTTTTGGGCCTTAGGTATTATGCGGCTTGCCTGATGTCACCGCCGAACACGTGGGCGAAGTCATCAGCAAAGGCCTCGAAGGGCCTGGCTTGGTTGCCCGTTACGAGCTGAACGTCATCTGTAGCGAAGTCGCCGTAGCCTGCGCTAAAAGCCTGGAAATACTCGGCCATAGCGTCAGCGAACCACTCAGACATACCCATACCGGTTATCCCTTCCCGGGCGGCCTCAACTGGGACGTCCACGTAACTGATTTGCTTGCCCAGAGCCTGGGAGAACCCGGCCGCTACATCGTGGAATGAAATCGACGCCGGCCCGGTCAGAGGGTAAGATTTGCCCTCGTGGCCATCCTCGGTGAGGACTTTGACTGCCACGTCCACGATGTCGCGGACGTCGGTCATGCCAATCTTGCCGTCTTTCATCGCCATGTAAACGACGCCTTCCGCAGCCACTGACTGCGACGCCATCATTATGTTCTGCATGAAGAAGTGCGGCTTGAGGATGGTATAGGGCACGCCTGAAGCCACCAACTCATCGTCGATCTAGGCGTGCTGTGCTGAAACTCGGGGTAAGGCACCAGGCATGTTTCTAACGGCGCCTGCCGACAATCTGACGATGTGTGGGCTGCCATTGCGTTTGGCGGCTTGGATCCCATTCTTAGACTGGATGACCTGGTTGGGATTCGGTGGGGTAATCAGAAAAACCTTATCGACGCCACGATAGGCGACATCTAGGGTGCCGGGTTGCTCCAGGTCGCCTACCACGACCTCAACGCCCGCATCTTTGAGTCCCTGTGCCTTTGATTCGTCACGGACGAGCGCGCGTACCTCGGCGCCCAAGTTGGTTAGGCTTGGTATCAATAAACTGCCAACGTTACCCGTGGCCCCGGTTACCAGTATTTTCTTTGAGTCTGACATTTCTCTGTTGTTCCTTTCCTTATTTTTGTTGTTTGAAGAATTCGAAGGTGCTTTTGCTTTATAGTTGACCAGTCAGTTTATATTATTTAAAAAATCCTAGTGCTACCTCCTTGGTGGACTTTGGAATTAAACTTAGTCGGCGCTTAGTGTCGCAAGCCGGACCGCACCCTGCGCCAAGCGCCGGATCATCTCTGGATCGTTCCAGGTTTTGGCCAGCAAGACGACACCCTCCAAGTAAGCCTGGAGAGCGTGGGCAGCCAGGGATAAGTCGATGGCGCGCAGATCACCGGCATCGACAGCTTCCCGGAGCGCCTGTTCGAACAAAGCCACACCACTCTCAAACATCCCTTTTACTTTCTCGCGGATAACCTCGTCTTGGGTGCTCAACTCGACTGCCAGGTTGCCAATGTGACAACCTTCCATGCGTCCGGTGGCTTCGGTCAATGATGCATGATATTCGTAGACCAACAGGAAGAAACGTTGGATTCTTTCCAGAGGGGGCAGGTCTTTGGCGAAAGCCGGCTGATAGATATCCCGGTCGTACCAGCGTGCCACTTCATCAAGAGCAGCAGAAGTCAGGTCCCTTTTAGACGGGAAAAGTGATAAAAGCTACCCTTCTTCACGCCAGCATGTTCACACAACTCATTGACACCCACGCTGGCATAGCTGCGAGCGTGTATTAGATCCATGGCGCTTTGGATCAGGCGTTCCCTGGCGTCGCTCGTTCTTCCCATAAGCCCTCAATGTTGACTAGTCGATAAGCAACTACAACAAGTACGATGCATGTTGTGAAAACGAGATTCAATGGATTACATGCCGAGGTAACGCGAGGCTTAGTGACCGGCCCGGTTATGTTCAGCGATCCGCTCTCTTACCACGTCAACCAGTTGGTCGTCCTCGTGAACAACCCAGGTATGCTCCAACACCTGACAGGAATGTAATCCCGCAATGGTGAAAGGCGTAGCCACTGCGATCACGTTCATTCCCGCCGCAACTCCAGCCCGCGCGCCGTTGGGTGAATCTTCTATGACCAGACAGTCCTGTGGGTCGACACCCAGCTTCTTGGCGGCCAGCAGGTATATCTCCGGGTCCGGTTTGGGACTTGCCACATCTTCCCGGGTCAAGACCTCATCCAGATACGCCTCCAGGTCCAACGCCCTCAGAACGTGTAAAGCCTCGTCGCGGTAGGACATCGTGGCCAGGGCCGTGAGGCAACCGAACTCGCGGGCCACCCGCAAGAAGCCGATGGTGTGCGGCCACTGGTTGTCGCGGATGACCTGAGGGTCAGCCACCATGTCGTCATAAATCTCTTTGCGCATCGCAGCCAACATTTCCCAGGGCTCTGAGAGGCCGAATTCTGCTGTTAGCGGCTGCAAATCCGGTTCAAGCTGGAGACTCTCCATGATGTGGCGGGAGGCCACGTCGCGAGCGGCCCCCACAATCTCCCGGTACGCTTCAACGGCCCGGTCATCGGGCTCTGACAGATGCCTCAAACGCTGGGTTGCAATGGCGTAGGAGAGGGCTTTCAGTTTCTCCGACTGCACCAACGTTCCATCCAGATCGAACATGATTGCACTTATCACGGCTCAAATCTCCAAGTTGATAATTTGAAGATGTTCATGCACTCTCTGGTCTGCAACACTCCTACCCAAAACGACCGCCCCTGGTCTAAATGCAACCTATGTGCCCGGTTGCACAGTGGGGGCGGAATACTACCTACTTTCCCTGCCTGATCCATTCGGCTATGCGCTCGCCAATCATCATGGTGGTTACATTGGTGTTGGCGCGGATGCAGTCGGGCATGATGGAGGCGTCAACGACTCTGAGTCCTTCAATACCGCGGACCTTGCCGTACTGATCGACCACCGCCATTGGATCGGAGGCCGGGCCCATCTTGCAGGTGCAGGATATGTGCTGGGAGGTTGTCACCTCCCGGTACAGGAACTCGTCCAGCGCCTCGTCCGAGGCCAATTCGGCGTTTGTGGGCTCGATTCGCTCCTGGATGATGTCTTTGAAAGCCGCGTCCTCGCCCAAGGCCACGCAGATTCGCACCGTCTCCCTCAGGCGCTCCCGGTCGAATTCCTCCTCCAAGTACCGGTAGTCCAAGAAGGGCTGCTCCGTCGGGTCGGCGGACTGGAGCCGCAACTCTCCGGCCCCGGCGGCCAGCTGGATGCCGCTGGTCATGCGGATGCCCAGGGGCTCCATGCGGTTGCCGCCCCGGTTGACTCGTCCGGTGGCGAAAGACTGCATGGAGACCTTCATGTCGTTGCGCAGATGCGACCCGCCCGCGGTGTAGCGCAGGGTGGCCTGCATCCGAGGAGCGGCGCCGTCCAGCTCAATTCCGGGCTTGGTGCGCCAGGTCACCCAGACAGCCGGGTGATCGCGCATGTTTTGGCCCACTCCAGGGGCGTCATGGACCACCGGGATGCCGAACTCTGCCAGGTGTGCCGCCGGGCCGACGCCGGACAGCATCAGGATGTGGGGCGAGCCGATGGCCCCGGAACTCAGGATTATCTCGGAGGCTTCGGCCACGAAGTGCTCGCCGCCACTCTCCACCACGACGCCCGTGGCCCTTTTGCCCTCGAACAAGATGCGGCGCACGTGGCAGTTGGGCCGGATCGTCAGGTTAAGCCGGTGCCTGGTTTGGTCCAGATAGCCCAAGGCCGTGCTCATGCGGATGCCGTTGGGGTTATTCAACGGCGTCGGGCCCACACCCGTCGAGTCGGGGTGATTGTGGTCCGGAGAATCTGCGTACCCGGCGGCCCGGCAGGCCTGGTAGAAGGCCTCGGTGGCCGGATGCCAGGTGTCCCGGGCGAAACGGTGCATCACGATGGGACCTTCCGTGCCGTGGAAGTCGTCGTGAAAGTCGGTGTCGGTCTCTATCTTCCGGAAATAGGGCAGGCAGTCTTGGTACCGCCACTCATTGTTGCCCAAGTCCGCCCAAGAGTCGTAGTCCTCGGGCACGCCCCGCAAAAAGACCTGTCCATTGATGGCGCTGGAGCCGCCGGTGACCTTTCCTCGTGGTACCAACATCTCCCCAGCCTTGTTGGTGGCCTTGCCAACGAACTGCCAATTGTGGTCGCTGACCATGATGTCGATCTCGGTGGCGTAGCCGAACTTCACTTCCTCCGGCAGGTGCTCGAATTCGGGATAGTCGGGACCAGCCTCGATGAGCAAAACGTTATTATCCGGGTCCTCGGAGAGCCGGGTTGCGACGATGGAACCGGCCGAGCCCGCGCCCAAAACTATATAGTCGTATTTCATGTTCACTCCGGTAAAAGTACAGTCCGCCCACGGTCCCACTAGTACGCCACGAACGGACTAAGGTCTTTGATGTCGCTAGGATTTTCCAGCGGAGGGCTAGATCAACGCCTCTGGAGTTTGGATACCCTCCAAATCCGCCTCGGTGGCCGGTTCTTGGAGCCGGAGTCCCAAATCGGTCTGCATATAGTGGTAGACCTGCTTCAGGTGGTGGGTACTGTGGCTCAATATGATGTTCAGCAACTCCAATACGGTGACCTCGCCGCCGTAATGAGCGGGCACCTCCCGGTCGAAGGCCTCATCGTTGCCGCTGTTTAGGAAGTCGACGATGTCACGGCGCACCTTTTCGCCGTACTCGGCCATCTGAGCGGCGGTGTACACGTCTTTCAAACGCTCGTCGGAGGCCCGCATGTCCTCGGTGCTCATGCTGCCCACCTTGTGGCTGAGGTAGGCTACCTCGGGGAATGACATGATGTGGAGAATGGTGTCCCGCAGACTCCAGGGACGCCATGGCACCTGAGCATCAAGTTGCTCCTGGGTAAATTGAGCGGTAGACCGGACCGCCGCGCCCAAGATTTTGCCGTATTTCCCGGCCAGCCAGTCGGTCTTGCCCGACAGGTCAATCTGGACGTTGAGCTTCAGAGCGGGGATAAGCTTCTTGGGGAAGTAGCCGATGATGACCTCTTCGTCGTCGACGATGGTCACGGGCAGCGACTTTATCCCCCGGCTGCGCAGGTCCTCCAAAGCTTGTTTATCTTCCCGTACGTTGTGGTGTTCATACTGAACACCGTTGGACTTCAGGAATTCTTCCACCGTCCGGCAGCTGAATCAACCAGGTTGCGTGTAAACGTGGACGTTCATGGCACCCTCCAGCCGTTTTTGTACCGTCGTTGTAGGATGGGAAAGCTCGCGCGGAGCCTCAAAAACCCAGGGATATCCTACCACGAGATTGAGGCCAGCGGGCGTGCTTGCCCTATATTCACCCCTGTGACAGACTAAATTGATGTTAATCATGCCGACGCCGTCCGGCAGATCAAGTATCCCGATCAGCACAGCGGTCACGCCTTGAAGCTGACTGCGGCGTACTCTATCTCAGCGGCCCTTCTGCTGGCCCTAGTTGCTTGCACCCAGACCGCCGGGCAGGACAAGCCGACGGCTGTTGTATCCGCCACCATCCCCCCAGCTGCGACCGCGACCCACACTTCCCCGCTCACCGCCGTTTCTCTGCCAACCTCTACTCTGCTGCCCACTGCAACGGCCACACCCTTGCCCACGCCCACACCGGTGGCGCCCTCCGCAACCCCGCGGCCAACTTCCACTCCACCGCCAACACCGACGCCGACGCCGACCCTGGTCCCGACGGCAACTCCGCAGCCGACAGCGACACCGACGCCGGTCCCTACCGCGACTCCTCAGCCAACTCCCACGCCGGTACCACCTCCCCCTGGCTCTGCTGTGTTCGACTTGGGCGGCGGGGTCTCCCTTAGCGTCACACCAAAGGACCCCTTGGTGGGTCGCGACGTCTCTTTCATCCTGTCGGGCCTGACCCCTTGGCAGCCGGTGGGGGGCTCCTTCATAGACCCACAGGGCGTCGCCGCATCCTGGATCACGGCCGAAGACGTGCGCCTGGTGGACCAGGACGGGGTAGAAGCCACTTCTGTCCTCATGTACCCAACCGCATCGGGAGAGTTGGAATGGAAACGTTACGGTATCCAAGACGAGTCGGGCGCCTGGTCCGTGGACATCACCCTGTACGGCAGCGTCAACTCGACTGCCTATACCATGGATGAGCTGAAACTGGGGGCCAAGAAACGGTGTCGGTTGGTGCGCTATTGACGCGCCATTCGGGGCTAAATTCTACCGTATACTACTCGGACCTGGTTCCCACGGCGTTGGTCGTCGACCTCCAAGAGCGCCTAAGCGACACCGCCTTGCTGCTGGAGCGGCGTACCGGGACGGAGATGGTCCAACTCCCCGACCTTTACCTGATGGGCAACCGCCAGATAATGGACCAGGTCGGCGCCGCCACCGGCGTTAATCTGGGTTTTGAAGACGGATATCACAAGAGCTTCGGCTCGCGGCCCGGCATCTACATGCGGACCGACCTTCTGGCCACTGAGGTGCGCCGCTTGCTGGACCACGAGTACGTACACCGGGTATTCTAAGGCGTGGCCAACGGGCGGCAATTGCCAGCCTGGCTGACCGAGGGACTCTCCGGCTACTACGAATATGACCTCGCCTTATCAGGTCCCCGTCCCAATGCTACCCAACTGCGTGTGTTCAAAGCCGCGGACGAAGCCCGAGCGGCGGCCCAGGCGGGCGGTTTGTTCAGCTTCGCTACTCTGGAGAGCCAGTCGGACTGGAATACCCGCACCGATGAGGGCCAGGTCTCCCTGAAATACGCCGAGGCGTACATGGCCGTCCGTTCCCTGAACGAGACCTACGGCCCCCAGTCTGCAAAATGGGTAGTGGAAGACATTGGCCTAGGGTTTGGTTTGCCCCAGGCGATCAAGACGGTCACCGGACTGGACCTTGCCGTGTTTGAGTCCCAGTTCAACCGGTGCCTAGGTAACTGGGAGGACCCGGCCCGGGCGTCCATCGCCGAGTATCTCACGGCCATGGATGTCCTCCTGGCTGAGCGGGACGCCATCATCGAAGAGCGTTCGAAAAACAACGCTGATACCACCAAGAGAGCCAATGAGTCGGCTATCAAGCTCGCTGTCATCGTCGATTCCACAAAGGCGTTAGTCGAAAATCTGCAGATTTTGTCCCCTCCGGAGGGGGCCGTGACTCTGCACCAAGAGGCTGGAGAATACTTTGGTCGGGTTTTGGACTGGCTGACTCTGGAGTTCGAGTACTCGAATTCTCTGTACGACCCGAAGCGGGTTGCGGCCAACGCCATGATCCCAGAGATCAACGCCAGGGAATTCTTGTTGGAGCGCAACATGTCCAACCTCCAGTTCATCCTTCATCTCAGAGAGTAGCCCTTCAATCAATCCGTCCCAGAAGATGCGGCCGCCGATCTGATATGCGATAATGCCGTCGGCCTGCCAAGAACCTCGGCTGAACGGGGTCCTCCAGCCTTGGCGAGTACGGAAATGGCGTCTTACTGGGAGAACATCCCGGTCTACGGCGCCAGCTGCTGGAGAATCCCCAATAATTTCCGTAGCAGGAGTGTGCACCAATGAAATACGACTACATCATCGTCGGCGCCGGTTCCGCCGGCTGCGTCATCGCCAGCAGGCTTTCGGATGACCCCAGCAAGTCCATACTATTATTGGAGGCCGGACCGGACTACCCCGATTTTGAGCATTACCCCGATGACCTGAAATTCGGTTATAACCAGACCGCCTCGGCCATCGACGCGCCCCATAACTGGTCCTTTCAGGGCAATACAACGCCAGAGCAGGCCGATCCCATGCCCGTGCCCCGGGGCCGGGTGGTAGGCGGCTCCAGCGCCATCAACGGCCAGGTGCTGCTACGGGGAATCCCCGAGGACTACGATGGCTGGGCCACCATGGGCAACGACAATTGGGGGTTCACCGACGTGCTGCCCTACCTGAGAAAGTTGGAAACCGACACCGACATCCACGACGATTTCCATGGGTCGGACGGGCCGATCCCGGTGCGCCGCTTCAAGGAGGACACTTGGCTGCCCGCCCAGAATGCCTTTTATGCGGCCTGCCGCGCCCAAGGCCATCCCCACGATCCTGACATGAACCACCCTGAGTCGGGCGGCGTTGGGCCGATTCCCATGAACAATCCCAACGGCATCCGCATGAGTACGGCCCTGACCTACCTGGACGCCTGCCGGCACCGGCTGAACCTGACCATCAAGCCCAACGCCACCACCCACCGGGTTGTTTTTGAGGGCAAGCGGGCCACCGGAGTCGAGGTGGAGAGCGGCGGTGAGCGCTTCGTGGTTGAAGGTTCGGAGATAATTCTATCCTCCGGGGCCATCGGCTCCCCGCAACTGTTGATGCTATCCGGTGTCGGTCCTGCCAAAGTGTTGAACGGACTGGGTATCCCCGTGGTCCTCGAGGCGCCCGGAGTAGGACGGAACCTGAGAGACCATCCGAACATCCGCGTGCCGATTGAGGTCCAAGACGATTTCCCCCTTGACCCGGAGAACCCACGGTCCCAGGTTGCTGTCCGGTACACCGCCACGGGTTCGGACCTGAGGAACGACGTTCAGATAATGGCGTCGTCCTTCTCCTCCCCGATCTCCGGAGACCCCTTGGAGGCCGAGGGCATCCGCTTCACCTGTATCTTGGAGCTGGCCTACGGCTCCGGCCACCTGCAGATAACCTCCACCGACCCCAACGTGCAGCCCGAACTGAACTACAACTACTTCCAGGACGATCCCCGGGACCTTTCCCGGCTTCGGGAGGCGGTCAGGAAGTGCGTCCAAGTCTTGGAGCACGACGACTACAAGCCCATAGTCAAAAGGCTATTGGAGCCGCTGCCCGCCGACTTGGAGTCGGACCAATCATTGGACAATTGGCTGAAACGGAACGTCACCACGTCTCAACACATATCCGGCACTTGTAAGATGGGCCCCGACTCCGATCCCATGGCGGTGGTGGACCAGCAAGGAAGGGTCAAAGGACTGGATGGTCTGCTGGTCGCCGATGCTTCCATCATGCCCAACTGTATCCGGGCCAATACCAACTGCACCACTATAATGATTGGCGAGCGAGTGGCCGACTGGATTAGGCAGGGTTAACAGGAGCACAGATGCGTTTCGGCAGCTTCGTTTTCTCCATCAGCGCCGACCAGAACGCCGACCATGAAGTGATTGTCCAGACCCTCCGCGAGATAGAAATTGCCGAGGAGGTGGGTTTCGACGCCGTTTGGCTCACCGAACACCACTTCGACGAGGCCGTGGCCTACGCCGACCCGCTGGTCTTCGGGGTCGCCGTAGCCGCCCGGACCAAGCGAGTCCTCATCGGATTCGCAGTGGTCGAGCTGGCCCTGCACCATCCGGTGCGTCTGGCGGTGCAGACATCCTTGTTGGACAACTTGAGCAACGGTCGGCTCATAGTGGGCACCGGCCGGGGTTCGGCCTACAACGATTACGAGTACATCGGTTTCGGCATCACCCTGGAACAGGGGCGGGAGATGCTGGACGAAGCCGAGGAACTGCTGGTGAAGGCCTGGACCGGCGCCGACGTGGTGCATAAAGACCGCTTTTGGGACCTGTCCTTCCCCGGACTGCGGCCCCGGCCTTACCAGAAACCCCACCCGCCCATCGTCCGGGCCTGCATCTCCGAGGACTCAATGGTCGCCATGGGCCAGGCCGGAAGGCCGGTGTTGATTGGAATCCAGACCCTGGACACGCTTCGCCACCGCTTTGGCCGTTACCGGGAAGCCTTGGTGGAATCGGGTCTGAGCGAGCCCGAGGTTGAGGGCATCCTGGACCAGACTTGGGCCCAGCGGGGGCTGTTCCTCTGCGACAGCGACCAGCAGGGGCTGGAGGTGGCCGAGGAAGCCCTGGCGCGCTACCGGGCCCACCTGCTTGACGCCAGGGTCCGGTTCAATCCGGGTGGCGCGCCTCCCCGTCCTCCAGGGACCCTTCCCCCGGCAGGCGAAGTGGTGGAACATGCCTTCGTGGCCGGGACCCCGGCCACCGTGGCGGGTAAGATTGAGGAACTGCGGGACTTGGGCGTCCGCAACCTTCTGCTCAACCCAAACGTGGGCCAGATTCTAGCGCAGCGGGTGGAGAAATCACTGCGGCTGTTCGGGGAAAAAGTGCTGCCCGGGTTCCGGGATAACTGACCGTGGCTGCCCCGAACCAATTCGGCCTCGCGGGCCGGTACACCTTGCCATGAGCGTCAAAAATCAATTCGACCTCACTGGTAAAGTGGCCATCGTCACCGGGGGCAACGGCGGGCTTGGCCTGGGCATAGCTCTGGGACTGGCCGGCGCCGGGGCCAATATCGTGATTGCCGCCCGCAGTGTCGAGAAGACGGCCCAGGCCTTGGAGGAAGTGCGGGCACTGGATATCCACCGTCTATCATTGGCTGCTCCCTTTCATTAGTTCCAGTCGCCTTGGGGGCCTGCAGCGGGCCAACGTTCTCCATGGCGACGTGACGTTCTGCCGTTGCAGATCTAGCCCGGTTTAGCGGTTCGGCGCGCTCGTTGAAAACTTCGTGACTGTAAAACATGACCGAGGTAGGCACCCGTTGTACTGGTGTAACTGGTGTCATGCGCCAGGCACCCTTACCAGTACCACCATGACAGCCAGCGACAGAGCCACGACGTGGAGGTTGTCGTCCCAAAGGGCGTGGACCATGGGCCTGCGCCACTCTGCTGTCACAGCTACGATGGCCCCAACGGCTCCTATCCAGTAGGGCTGGAACACGGTTGCTGCTGCCAAACATGTGCCGAGCATAGCAATCGAGGGCCACGGTCTCGCCACTCTGCGGTGCCAGATGGTTGCCCTGGCGAGGCCAGCGATGCTGTCTCCCCAGGCCATGAATGCTATGGGCGCGAAGGCGAGCCACCTGTCGCCCAGCAGGCCCCATCCGATGGCCAGGGCAGCGGTCCCGCCCAGGGCGTAAGTCACCTCGCTCCAGGCTTGGGACGGGAGGTTGCCCCTCACTCCCCGAAACCCCCGGCGAAACCCCAGCCGGACCGCCAGAATGAAAAGGGCCATCGCGCCCGACAGAATTGTAGCTGTCCAGGCATCTAGCCAGAGCACCGCCACCAGGAACGCCACCCCGCCGAGGATCGGAGCCATGTAGCGGGATACGGAGTTGGCTACCCCGCGATCGTACAAGAGGTTGGAGCCGACCAAGCCGACCAGAGCGACAGTGACGCAGCCGCTTACCGCGAATGCCTGCACCAACATCTCCCTCTCCTGTTAGTCGCCGTCGCTGCTTGTGTCTCGGGTCTCTTTTTTGCCGCATCTCTCGCAATGCCGTGACTGAATGTAACTATCCGGTCCAGTGGACTGCCATTCACTCCAGTCGTTATGGTGGGTTCTTCTATCTGCCGGGACTTCAACATTGCGGCTATCCCCCGGGCCATCGCCGCCGCCAACCAGATGTTTCACCTTTGTCGGTACAATGTTGCATCGTCTACAGGTCTGCACCTGTTTGCACTTGTTCTCGTGTGTGTAGCGCCACTCCAGCCGGTGCTTAGTACGCACATGGACAGCTCCGCACCTCCCGCATTCCCGCACTTGAGTGCAGTTGCCTTCAACCACAAACGCCCACCGCGCCCCGTGCATCCCCAAGCGGCACAGGACCGCCATCAGCCAGGGCTTCGGCGTCCTCTGTCGGCCCCTACGGGTCACGAGCTGGGCCTCACCGGCCACCCCGGAGGAGGAGCCTGCGGCAGC
The DNA here is from genome assembly GCA_965237595.1 of Dehalococcoidia bacterium. Lineage (GTDB taxonomy): Bacteria > Chloroflexota > Dehalococcoidia > Lucifugimonadales > UBA3495 > UBA9611. The sequence continues at coordinate 884,791 of CBDEFY010000006.1, forward strand.
TGGCGATTCCGCCGATTCTCCGTGGGGACGTCCGTTACTGGGTTTCGCTATCACAGCCGTCATCATCGGGCTAGTGCCGTTTTTGTACGCCACATGTCCGTTCGCCTAGGCAGGGGTGGCTTCGCTGCGATTGGACCGCATTTTCTGAGTTGCAACGAGCAACTGCTCCTCTGTCATTGGGTTTCCTTCTTGAGCCAGGAAGTCTAGTGCACCTTGGTTGGAATTCATGTCTTCTCCTCTCTGCTGCAAAGGCTGCAATATTCCACTCTGCTCCCGTGTACGATTTCGCTTTAGGCCGGCATCATGTCGCTCCTCCTTGAATCGTCGATGCATCTACTTGCTCCGTTACATCAGTACTTAGAATTCACAAATGTCAGTAATTGCTCTATATTGACAGTGCCCTAAAACATAATTTAGGCTTGCTATGTCCTCATAATTTAAATTAACTGAACCTTAACATGAGGTATATTAGGCATTAAATATATATAAATATAGTAATTTTATTAGTTACTGTACCGATAAATATTAACTTAGGCGATCGCGCATGCGATATTTAGCGTTGCAGCGGACTGAAATTAACCGATGGAGGGCAGTATGGAACGCAGACCACCAGAACTTCTTGACCGACTAGCGATTCGAGCGGCCTATCTGCACCACTCAGATGGAAAGTCTGTCAGGGATGTTACGGCCGAGCTGCAGGCTGCTGGAGAGCCTGTACGCAAAGATGACGATATCCGAATGCTGATACGTCGTGCACTCAGTTCGGGCCTAGTCAAGATCGAGGTCAGAAGGACGCCCTCCACTGGCACGCTTGACCTGGATGTGCGGTTGGGACGGCGCCTGGCCGAGAGATTCGGCATGCGAAACATCTACGTGGTAACAGACCGGGCACTGGCAGGACTCAAGCACCAAGATCCGCTGGCATACGGGGACCAGGTCCACCTTGGCCTAGGGTGGGCAGCAGCGGGATTCTTAATGAGTCGAATTCGCGACAGTGACACTATCGCGGTGGGCGGCGGACGGGCCCTAGGTTTTACTGTTGACGCTCTGGAGGAGCTCCAGAAGGAAACAAGGCAGTCCTTCGCAGATCTAAGCATCCTTTCGCTGGTGGGCAACAACGTCATCAGAAGGCAGGACTTGCGCAATCCAAGCGATGGTAACTTGACTGCCGACACGGTAGCTTTTAACCTGGCTGCGACTCTGGAAGTAGACTTCAGGCGGGTCCGGTTCGTTCACCTGCCCCTGGCGCTGCCTGCCTCCTTAAAAAAGGATGTGGCTGGTGAGGTATTAAAGGCGCTTGGCGGTCACCTGATGAGTTGGCAGTCGCCGCCCGACATAGCCGTTTTTAGCATGGGAACAGTCAATGCCCAACACTACATGGTCAACCAGCGAGGTCCTGAAACCGAGCCCGTCAGAGGGGAACTTGACGCGCTTATGCAGGAGATTTTACCGCAAGCCCCAGATTCAATCGCTAAGATCTGCTACAAGCTTTTCTGGATCGGTGATCGTTCATCTCCGAGTGAACTGCGCGAGAGGGTGGGCCCCTTGATGGACGCGTTCAATCAGAAGATCGTATCAGTGCCACTGCACCTGTTGAACCAGGCAAGGGAGAAAGTGCTTGTCGCGGGCGGTCCCGAAATGGTCAATGCGATCCGAGCGGTTGCTCGGGCCTCAGCTGAAGCAGCATCTGGGCGAAGTCCAGAAGACTACGGCGGGGTCGTGCCAACCTGCCTGGTTACCGACGCGGAGACGGCTGACGCCCTCGAGACCATGCCTATATGACAAAGTGTAAACGGCGGAGGGATAATGTACCGGCGAGGCGGGCGGATGTCCTCAATGGGACGATTTTGCTCCGCCCTACCGGTACAATTTTTCGACGCAATTGACACCAATAAACAATGTTAGCTACAGAATGATATGTTGGCTGGGCACGCGGTGTCATTGAGGTGGACCCAATCAGTTGGACAGGTTTGGTGCAAAACTAAGTGGGAGTTCCGCCGTCTTTCCAAGGTCTGAGAACGCTCCGTTCGGTGCCCGTTTCCCATTGATTGACCGTTCATCTGATGGCGCCAAGTCTCCTTTGAACACCTCAGCCGGTGTCCGGTAGCCCAAGGCCTGGTGGGGTCTTTGGTTGTTGTAGAAGCTGAAGTATGCGTCAAGCCCGGCCTTGGCTTCTCGCCCGTTGGAGTAGGCTTTCAGGTAGACCTCCTCGTACTTAACCGTGCGCCACAGCCGCTCCAACAAGATGTTGTCGGTGTAGCGTCCCTTCCCGTCCATGCTGATTCTCACTCCGTGCTGCTCTAGGAGACCGGTGAAGGCTTCGCCGGTGAACTGGCTGCCCTGGTCGGTGTTGAAGACCTCTGGCTTCCCCTTGCCAAGCGCTTCCTCCAATGTCTCGACACAGAAATCAGCATCCAAGGTGTTGGAAAGACGCCAGGCCACCACGTACCGCGTGTACCAATCCATGATGGCCACCAGGTATAAGAAACCCTTGGCCATGGGGATGTAGGTGATGTCGGCGGCCCACACCTGATTTGGTCTGGTGATCTCCATGCCGCTCAGGAGGTAGGGATACACCTTGTGCCCTGGCCCCGGCTTGCTGGTCCGGGGCCACCGGTAGATGGCACGTAGTCCCATGGTCCGCATCAGACGCTGGACCCGCTTCCGGTTCACCCTGTGACCTTGAGTGCCCAGCCAGACCCTCATGCGCCGCGACCCGTAGAAGGGGGTACTTAGGTACTGGTGGTCCATCGCCTTCATCACCGTCAGGTTCTCCGAGCAAGTCCCCTTGCGCCGGTAGTTTAGGCTGGACCTGCTGATGCTCAGTAAGGCGCACTGTCTCACTGTGGACAAGGCTGGGTGCCGCCGGTCCACCATCTCCCGCCGCCGCTCCCGGCTCATGGACCGAGCCTCTCCGCCAAGAAATCCCGCTCAACCTTCAGTTGGCCGATCTGCTGATAGAGCCGGGCAACAAGGACCCCATCGCTCTTCTGGCGTTTGTCTTGGTTCCCACCAAAGACGCCGACCGCTCCTTCCAACAAGGACTTCTTCCAGGCCTGGATCTGCCCGGGATGGACCTCGTAGCGGGCGGCCAGTTGGGCCACCGTCTCTTCACCCTTCACCGCTTCCAGGGCCACCTTGGCCTTGAATGTTGGGCTGTGCTTCCTCCGCTCTTTTGACATGTCCCACTCCTCCCTCACAGCAACAGCTGTGGCTATTTTAGGAGCAGAACTCTCACTTAACCACCTGTCCGAATTTCCGGGTCCACCTCACATATTTGGCGCCGCTTGTTTACAACGAGTCTGCTGAATCCAAACGTGGGCCAGATTCTAGCGCAGCGGGTGGAGAAATCACTGCGGCTGTTCGGGGAAAAAGTGCTGCCTGGGTTCCGGGATAACTGACCGTGGCTGCCCCGAACCAATTCGACCTGGCGGGCAAGGTGGCCATCGTCACCGGGGGCAACGGCGGGCTTGGCCTGGGCATAGCTCTGGGACTGGCCGGCGCCGGGGCCAACATCGTGATTGCCGCCCGCAGTGTCGAGAAGACGGCCCAGGCCTTGGAAGAGGTCCGGGCCCTGGACGTCGAGGCTCACGGCATCACTGTCGACCTCACTCAAGAGCCGGCGGTCCAGCGCATGGTCGCCGGCGCCATCGAACACATGGGACGGCTGGACATCCTGGTGAACAACTCGGGAATCGCCGTACGGGCCCAACCCCAGGATTTGACCGCCGCCCAGTGGGACTCGGTGGTGGACGTGAACCTACGGGCCGCTTTCTTGGCATCGAAAGAGGCCTACTCCCACATGGTCAAAGCCGGTGGCGGCAAGGTCATCAACGTCGGCTCGATGTACTCCTTGTTCGGCAGCGATTGGGGCGCGCCCTACGCCGCCAGCAAGGGCGGCATCGTCCAACTGACCAAGAGCCTGGCGGTCGCTTGGGCCAAGGACAACATCCAGGTGAACGCTGTCCTTCCGGGCTGGTTCGTAACCGACCTGACCCGGGGCATCCCCAACGCCGACCCGGAGCGCTACGACGACATCAACCGCCGCATCCCCACCGGCCGTTGGGGCGAGCCGCGGAACTCGGCGGCGCCGCCGTTTTCCTCGCCAGCCAAGCCTCAAACTACGTTACCGGCGCGGTATTGGCGGTGGACGGTGGGTATTCCGCGGGTTAGCGAAATTCACCACTGGTCAAAGCCCTATCATTATCGCTTTTTTGTGGCGTTTGCATTCATACGCAATTTTATGTACATGGTTAATATCCGTTTCAGTTGAATACCGGAGCCCATTTGACTTGAATCGGAAAGCCGAGGGATTTAATTTGATAAGGCATCTCCAATATATCGCCTCGTTAGGAGGATTGCCGAATGTTGGAACAACTAGCACTGTTGGATAAAAGCCTAGATCCCAGCCTCGCCGGAACCTTGGCCGGACTGGCATTGGCCGCCTCAATATTTTGCTATGGCGTCAATCAATTCTCGGGGAAATCTCTCAAGTTGATTGGCGACGGCTTCTTACATGCTTTCTTGTTACTGCTACTTTCCGTGGTAGTCGACGCGTTAGGGTTTCCTTTGGTCGAGAAATTAATCGAAGGCTTTACTGACAATACCCTAACCGACAACCTGCCATTGCAAGGTGCCAATGTTTCGAGCGAGTATTTTCTCTTTGGCCTCGGCTTATGGGTGCTAATGGCAACCGGATTGAAACTTGCGTTCCGGAGGGAAATACCTTTAAAGGGATTGCTAATTCCTTGGCCTGTTGAAGGCTCTGATCTAGAATCCGATTGATTAACTTTGACCCATACCCAGTGTGATCGGAGAGAAAAAAAGTAGGAACCCCACAACCTAATCCTCGTCTCGAAGCTCAGCTCCCCTCAAAGAACCGCCTCGGATTATCCACCATTATCTGATTGATAACATCGTTAGAGACGCCCAACTCCTTTAGGCGGGGGAGCACCTTCCGGGTGATGAAGTTGTAGCCGTCGGGGTTGTACCGGAACCGCTCCTCCTGCACCTCCACTCCGTAGCGGGCCTTGGGCACCGAATGGTCGTGGGAGAGCATAATCCGGTCGGCGCGGCCTGCGTCGATCAATTTCTTGGCCAATTCGGTCCGCTGCTCCCAGTTGGGTGTTCCCGGCCGACACTGGCCTCTGACAATAATGGGGTTTCCCCGTTGCGTACCGAGGCAAATGTGTGGAGCCGTCTTCGCTCTTGACCTCAGCGCACCAGGCTGTCTGGCTTACTCGATGTGTTGATGGACAAACGCGCTCATCTCCTCGAGCGCCTGCTTTGCGACTGGAGAAGAGAGATCGCGCAGCAGACCTTCGCCCTCCCCCTCAAAGAAGGTCACCTCTATCCGGCCACCTGCCTTCCGGTATTGGCGGATGAATTCGTCGCTATCCGGGCGCGGATGCCCCGCCTCGTAACTGCGTGCTAGGAACAGCGTGGGCGGCAGGGCTGTGCGCTCTCCACTGTCGAGGATACGCGCCGGGGCCGCCTCGGCCATGGCCTCCTCCGTCTGCCAATACTGGTCATGCATGGGCACCATCCGCTCGGCCATCCCTGCGGGTGGGGTGCAATCCTGCCGCAGACCTTTGGCATAGTGATAGCGTCCCAGCGGATCAATCACGGGAGAGCACAGAATCACGCAGTCCAGGGTGCCATCCACCGCCGCAGCGCCTGCCGGGAGTGACAGCGCGGAGTAGCGTGAATCGTCCGGGCGCATACCGACCAGCATGGCCTGGTGTGCCCCACTAGAAGTGCCCATGGCACCAATGCGATCCGGGCGACCGTTCCACGCCGCAGCCTGGGTCTTACACCAACGAATCCCATAGTGGATGTCGGCCAGAGAGGCCGGATACGGTGCTTCCGGTGGCATGCGAAAATCCAGTGCCGCTACAATCACACCATTCTTGGCCAGCGCTTCGTTGGCCGCGTCGCCATTCAGACGAGTTCCCCGGACCCAAGCCCCGCCATGCAGTTCAATCATGATTGGGAACGGTCCGCTGCCGCGGGGCTTGAAAAGACGCGCCAGTAGGGGTGTATTGCCGTGACGAAGATATTCGACGTCCGCGATGTCAATATCATACGTTTGCATTCTGGTAGCCATTCGAGGCTCCTTTTCTAGTAGAGCATAGGATATGGGTGAGCCAAAGTTACAGGCTATGAGCCTCTCCGTCAATGCGCCAAATTGACTGGCAAAAACTGACCCAACGCACACCAATGTTTCATGGCATCGCAAATCATGCCGACGACACTCCTTGAGTAATCAAGCGAGAAGGTCCCTCGACCCCAAACTCAGTTTCCCTCAAAAAACCGCCGCGGGTTTTCGACCATTATCTGATTGATAACATCGTCGGAGACGCCCAACTCCTTTAGGCGGGGGAGGACTTTCCGGGTGATGAAGTTGTAGCCGTCGGGGTTGTACCGGAACCGCTGCTCCTGCACCTCCGCTCCGTAGCGGGCCTTGGGCACCGAATGGTCGTGGGAGAGCATAATCCGGTCGGCGCGGCCCGCGTCGATCAATTTCTTGGCCAGTTCGGTCCGCTGCTCCCAGTTGGGTGTTCCCGACCGCCGGCCGCCGGGGAATCGGTCCAGTCCCAACCAGACACCCTTATCCAGAAGTCCCAACAGGTAGTCCATGTCGGTGTCATCGTTGCTGTGGCTGATATACACCCGGTCCATGTCGACGCCCTCTTCCATGAGGACCTGCACCTGCCGGTCCCCGACCCGGTCCGGCGACCAAGTGTGGGTGGAGATGGGGACACCGGTGCGGACTTGGGCCTGGCCCGCAGCCCGCAGGACAATCTCTTGAGGCGGCGTCACGCCGCCCTCGTCGCTGGCGACCTTGATGATACCGGCTTTTACCCCGGTCCCCTCGATCCCTTGCTCGATCTCCCTCAGGTAAAGGTCGGCGATGACCTCGGGCGTCAGGTCCACGAACGGGCGGGGCACCGCCAGGTGGTTTCCGGTGGCGGCGACTATCTGAACGCCCGTCGCCTGGGATACCTCCTTCATCATCTCCACGTCCCTTCCCAGGTCGATGGTGCTGACGTCGATGATGGTGCGGAGTCCTTCGTCGAAGGCTTCTTTCAAGGTCGTTACGGCTTGCTCGATTATCCCCGGACGGTCGACGAGTTCGGGAAAGGTGCGAAGGATGCCAGCGGCGTTGGTGGCCAGGTGCTCATGACTCAGTGTGAAGCCCAGGTCAGCGGGCTCCACCGGCCCGAGTACGGTATTCACGGTTGGCATGATGTTGTCCCCCTCAAGTTTGGTTCAGACATTCTAATACCATATAGGCTGGGCGGGCAGGGGAACAATAAAGTCCTCTTCTGTTAGCAACCAGCAAAAGTGGGACACATTGGGAGCCGAGAGATCAGGGGCTGGATGGAGGTCTGGTGAGCTCCCTGAGGGCCCTGTTGTAGCGTCGTCGCCGTTTGGTGGTTTGAGCCTTCACCTCCTTCCTGCGTTGTAGGATCTCTTGCCGTCTTCCCTTGAGCACGTCTGATGGTGTCACGTTGCCCAGAGCCTTGTGATAGCGCCGGTAGTTGTAGTAGCTGACGAAGGCCGCGATAGCAGCCTCAAGGTCGGCGGGCAACTCATAAGGCACCTGGTTGACGTCCCGTTTGATGGTCTGGTGGTAGCGCTCCAGCTTCCCGTTGGTCTGAGGGTGGAAAGGAGTTGCTAGGATGTGCTTGATGCCAACCATCCCCAGGTAGTCCCTGAATGCTCTTTAGACATAGCCTGGACCGTTGTCACTCAGCAGCCTGGTGCGGTCTGTGACTGGAACTTGGTCCATGCTGGTCGTGTCCACTGCATCCTGGACCACCTCGATGAAGGAGTCGGCCGTCATATCTTGCTGAAGCCTGTGAGCCAGGATGAAGCGGGAGTAGTCGTCCATAACGGTGACCAGGTAGTAGTAGCCCCAACCAACCACCCTGAAGTATGAGGCATCGGTGGCCCACATCTGGTGAGGTCCTGTGGTCTTGCGGTGGTACTCCTTCCCCGCGGCCAACCGCATCTCAGGCCGCTTCACTAGGCCCTCCCTGCCCAGGATACGGTAGACGCTGGACTCTGAGACTGAGAAGCCCTGGTTGTCGGTGATCCACGCGGCCAGCTGACGGCAGCTCAGCTCTGGCATCTCTCTGGCTGATAACAGGACTGAGCGTTCTTCCTGAATAGTAAGACGGTTCCATGGTGCCTGATCGCCTCCTGGTCGGTCCTCAAGTCCTTGTTGGTCTTGGCGTCTGAGCCACCGGTAGTAGGTGCTCTTAGGGATGCCCAGCTCTCTGAGGACCTTTCGCTTGGGGAGGGGAGACGAGGATACTTTGGTAACTACCTCTGCCTTCTCCGGGGCGCTCATCCGCTGGTACCGGTGGCGTCCTGGGGCACGGGGATGGCCGTTTTTTTGAGACGGTACGCCTCCAGCGACAGATCGGCCACTAGCTCCTTGAGTTCCCCGTTCTCTCGCTTGAGCTGCCCTTCCTCATGCTGAGTGGCGTCCCGAACCGAGTCACGGGTCAACCTCTCCTTGCCCGCCTCCATGAACTCTTTGGTCCACGAGTAGTAGGAGTGGGGCTTGATCCCCTCCCGCCGGCACAGGTCGTTGACTGTGACCTCGCGGCGGAAGCCCTCCAGAACAATTCGGATCTTGTCTTCGGAGGTGTACTTACGTCGGGCAGCCGCCTTCACTGTACGGACGAAAGACCTGGTCTGCTCGCTTCGTTCCTCGGCGGCCTCTGCTTTGCTTACTTCTAATTGGGACACATCTGCTCCTTTCTGTGGGTAACTCTACCCTCATTTCAGGAGCTCACACCACCCTCCGACTCTCGGGTTTTCCTACCCTTATATGTGTCCCATTATCGCTGACGGTCTACAGTTGGGAGTGGACAATGGACAAGAATGCGATCGAAAAATTACTCATCAGTGATAGGGCGTCGGGGCTGCGCATCACCACTATTCCTCAGGCAATGCACCGGCTCGGTTTTTCCGATGACCTGGAACACAGATGGGAAATGGCACACCGGATGGACGCGCTGTGGCACAGCACATTGGAAACCCCGGAAAAAGTAGAAGCAGTCAATTCGGCCATAGGCCCGATGAACGATGAGGATCGCGCATCCCTTTCTGGGCATTGGCATGATCAGGTTGGTACTTGGGACCGGGCGTCCATACTGCTAACCGATAACGAGAAGCTGATAGCGCGTCATATCCCATGGTGTCAAAGACACGGCTCACGTCCGCCGTCACCTGAAGACATCGGCGCTGCCGTGGGCATCGGACCCGAAGAAACGGCCAATGGGATCCGGATGCTGAGCTTGCTCGGCTTCTTGGTTATTCCCAACAGCCAACCTGTCGATGATCACACCTTGGCCGACAATCACGGGAGGTTTTTTGACGGTTTAGGCTTTTCGTTCCATACCGTTACATTTGACGACGATGAGCGATTCGGCATCCCTTGAGCGATCGACTTCCTGCTGTTGGTCAACAGCCAATACCGCGAACACCGCATAAAGCTGGACGACGCCTGTGCGCATTGCACCGAACGTATCCATCTGGCAGCGGTTAACGGGAGTCTCATACAGGTGTCGCCGGAGGAGGCCGTCGTTCATAGGAGCGGCACTTGAGGCCAAAACAACCTCTTCCGGTCGGAGGGGCACCTCAGAGAGCGGAACGGTTCAGAACAAATGGAGCTGGGCACATGGATGCCGGCAAAGAAAATCCTGGAAGAAATTAGAGCAAAACACAAAATGCATAGCTATCCCACAATTGAGGTGGCGTACAACCGGACCGCTCTTTCATTATCCGGTGGGTAAGTCCTAGTTGATGGCCACCTGGCGGAAGGACACCCCGGTCTGAGGGTCCAGGTCCACCACCGTCACCTCTCCGGCGCCGGGACTCCCGATGGGACCGAGGGGGCATCCCGAATAAACCGCGGTCACGTTCCCTTGGGACACGTCCACGTGGCGGTCCCAGTGGCCCAGGGCCAGGTAGTGGCAACCGGCATCGGCGACATCCTGGGGGTAGATGGGGGAAGACCGTTGGTCCCGGTCCTCTTCGTAATGGAAATGGCCGTGGGCCAATGCCACCAGCCAATTTTCTCCAACGGGCGACGGCATCCCTTCCAAGGGCTTGAAATCTGGGGTATGCGTCGGCATGGCCCGCCCCCAAAGATCGATGCCCATCTCGGGAAACGACAGCAATTCGCCCTCGGTCCCCTTGAAGACGAAAAGGTTGTCCGGGGCGTTCTTGAAGGGTTCGCGGCGATACACCGAGTTCTCATGAATCAGGTCGTGGTTCCCCGGCAGCACCACCGCCGGGGCCTGCAGCCGGCCCATCTCCTCCAGAAACCATTCTAGGACCTCGTCGGAGACCCGCTCGTTGTCGAACACGTCTCCCACCATCAGCAGCATGTCACCGCCGTTACGGGATACTGCGTCCACCACGGAAGTCAATGCATCGGCTGACTGAGGATGGCCGGTGGAGTCGCCCAGGTGGGTATCGGATGTGTGAATTAGGCGCAGCTTTTTTGAAGGCATATTCTTAAATAAGGATAAAGGGCACCGCCAACCTGGAACAAGGCCGCGAACTAACACCCCCTAGCCCCCGATAACCCCCCGCTCCCTTAGATCGGCAATCTTATCCGGCGAATAGCCCGCCTCGCCCAGGATTTCCTCGTTGTGCTGACCCAGTAGCGGCGGGACCCGGCGGATGGTGGCCGGAGAGTCGGTCAGTTTCAACGGGGAACTGGGAAATTTCAGGTCGGGGATGTTGGGATGTTCCACTTCGGAGATCATGTTGCGGGCCAACACTTGAGGGTTGGAAACCACCTCTGAAACGCAGTTGATGGGGCCGCAGGGCACGCCGGCCCCCACTATCAACCCAACCCAGTAGTCGGTAGTGTTTTGCATGAATATCTCGTTCAGAGTGCCCACACACTCGGCCCGGTGCTCCACGCGATCGGTGTTGGTAGTGAAGCGAGGGTCCTCCAACATGCCGGTCTGGCCGATGGCGTGGCAGAGGCGTTCCCATAGTCCCTGGTTGGCGCAGCCGATGATGAAATGCCCATCGGAGGACGAAAAGCTCTGGTACGGCACCAGGCTGGGGTGGCCCGACCCCATTCGCGTGGGCTCAACCCCCGTGCCCATGAACCCCGTGGCATGATAGCTCAGAGTGGCCACCTGTCCGTCCAGCAGAGATGATTCCACCCACTGACCCTTGCCGGTCTGGTCCCGCTGGCGGAGGGCGGTCAAGATGGTGCCGTAGGCCATCATGCCGGCGAAGAGGTCCACCAGGGAGAAACCCACCCGCAGGGGCAGGCCGTCGGGGTCGCCGGTCAGGCACATCAAGCCGCTGTAGGCCTGGATCAGTAGGTCGTAACCCGGCATGTCGGCCATGGGGCCGGTGCGCCCATAGCCGGAGATGGAGCAGTAAACGACGCCCGGATTCATCTTGTTGATTTCCTCGTAGCCGAGGCCCATCCGCTCCAGAGCGCCGGCCCGGAAACTCTCAATCATCACGTCGGCATCAGCAGCCAACTCCCGCACTATTTTGACGCCCTCAGGTTCCTTCAGATTGACCGCGAGGCTGCGCTTGTTGCGGTTGAAGGTGAGGAACTGGCAGCTCTCGCCGTTCCAGAAGGGGGTCCATTTGCGGGTCTCGTCGCCGGCCGTCGGCTCTTCAACCTTGACCACGTCGGCACCCATATCGCCCAACAACATGGTGCAGAAGGGCCCGGCCAGGGTTCGGGTCAGGTCGACGACCTTGATGTTGTCCAACGCAGCAGCCATTTTCGCTCCTCCGGGACTATCGGTTCGGCTCGTGAATCAGGCGTCTTTTATCGCCTGGGCGATTATAGCATGGGCTCATTTGCCCTCTCGTTGACCCACCCAACACCTGGTGCTAGCGTGGTAGCCGCCACTCACCATCTACGGGCAGGCACGGGCGTGATATGGGCCAACAGCAGCCGTCGATAATAGTCCTGGGCGGGATCAACATGGACTTGGTGACCTTTTCGCCCCGGTTCCCTCAGCCCGGCGAGACGGTGGTTGGGACCCGGTTTGTCACCTACGCCGGGGGCAAGGGCGCCAACCAGGCCGTAGCCGCCGCCCGCATGGGCGCCAAGTCCGCCATGGTGGGACGGGTCGGCGGGGATAGCTTCGGTCCCCAGTTGCTCGATGGCCTGGCGGTCGCGGGCGTGGACATCTCTGGAGTCGGCGTCAATCCCGACGAAAGTTCGGGCATCGCGGTCATTGGCATTGATGAAACGACACAGAACTGCATCACGCAGGTCCTCGGCGCCAACAACACCTGCGGGCCAGCGGAAGCCGCGGCGGTAAGGCGGGCGTTGCCGGGAGCCTCCTCCCTGTTGCTGCAACTGGAGGTCTCGCTGGAACTGTCGTTGGAGGTTGCGCGAGACGCCAAAGCCCAGGGAATCACTGTTTTTCTGGACCCTGGACCAGTCAGGCCGATGCCGGACGAGTTGTTCGGCCTCTGCGATGTCATCACCCCCAACGAGACCGAGGCCCAGGCGTTGGTGGGATTCCCGGTAACCGGGCCGGATTCGGTAGCCAGGGCCGCGGCGGCGCTATTGGACCGGGGCGTGGGAACAGCCGTGGTCAAGCTGGGGGCCCAGGGCGCCTACTTCGCCGGCCGGGACAGCCACGGCACGGTTCTGCCTTTCAGTGTCGACGCCGTGGACTCAGTGGCGGCGGGGGACGCTTTCAATGGAGCGCTGGCTGTGTCGCTGGCCGAGGGCAAAACCCTGGAAGAGGCGGTCACCGTAGCCTCCGCCGCCGGGGCGTTGGCCGTGACCCGGACCGGCGCCCAGGACTCCATGCCCGAGCGTCGGCAAGTCGAAGACCTGATACGGAGTCAGCGGCCCTGAAGCCGTCCCCTCATCCGTCTCCCCAATGAAAGTAGCGGCGTAGCCAAGAGAGCGCCGCCCCACACGATGGCCGCCAGGGTGAAGACCCACCAATATTGAGGCCATTTGATTTCAGCGGCTATGCCCACGCAGGCGATGAGTGCCACCAGGGCTGCGGCCTTGACTGCAAAGCGGCTGGTTAGGCTCCCCTGCTGTAGGTCCACCACAGCAAAGTAGGCCAGGGCCAAGCCCAGCGATGTAACAATTGCCGCGCTCTTCCAGAAGGCGTCGGAGTTGGGCGTGCCCCAGATTCCGGTCAGCAGCAACACCAGGGCAGCGGCGCCGGCCCCCAACGCAACGCTGGACACCGCGGAGGCGGGACGCCGCTGGGCCAACAAAACCGGTCCCAGGCCGGAAAAGAAGTACGCCGCCAGCACCAGAGCCGTGAGCAGCAACCGGCCTCTGGTCTTGGTGTACTCACCGAGCACCACCATGACGATGACGACCAACACCGCCGCAATCAACGCCGCCAGAAAGCCGATTGAGTAGGCCTTGGGGGTTAAGAAACGTCGGATAATCTGGCTATACTCCCGAGGTCCCGTCCGGATTTTCAGCAACATACAGGCACTGACAGGAGTGCCAATTGATTGAGGCCAGGGCATATTATAATCAGTGGTACTGCCGTCTTAACCAGCAGCACCACTATCAAAGAGTGGTCAATTGATCCAAGAGGATAAATTCTGCCCATCCTGCGCCGCCGCCCAGGAGACCAAAGATGTCTTTGGACAGGACCGGCTCGTGTGCACCCACTGCGGCCGCGTAATATTCTACGACCCCAAGGTGGCGGTCATATGCATCGTGCCGCGGGACGGCAAGGTGCTGATGATTCGCCGGGGCACCGAGCTTGGCTACGGGCTCTGGGGGCTTCCCGGTGGCTACGTGGACCGGGGCGAAGTGTTGGAGAGCGCCGCTGCCAGGGAGGTCTTCGAGGAGACTGGGCTGGAGGTTGAGGTCGGTGACCTCATCGGCCTGTTTTCCGAGGCTGGAAACCCGGTGATGGTGGCCGCTTACGCCGCCAGGGAGTCGGGAGGAACGCTGGCGGCGGGACCGGAGGCCCTGGACGTGGGGTTTTTCGCCGTGGACCAACTTCCCGAACTGGCATTTCCCAGAGACCGCCAGTTGTTGGCTGAGTGGCGGGAGGAGGGAGGAGGGGACCTAGGGTATGGGTAAAAAATTGCTCCACCCAGAAGGATCATCCGGGTGGAGCGTAGGGAGATAGGAGGGTTTTCAATTTAACCTGAGCAAGTTTTATGTTAACCAGGCCCCCAGTTATGGTCAAGCCGACAATCAATCCGCAGGGAACTTTCAGGCCTGTACTCCCGCAAAACTCATCAATGGCAGAGCAATGTCTGGGGTAATCACGCCGTCACTCCAAACCGCCATCCGAGCCCTCAGCCGCTCGGCATTGGACCTACTCTTTCCGTTGCACTGTCTGGGATGCCGCAGAGAGGGGGATGTCCTGTGCGCCCAGTGTCTCGAGGGCCTGCGGCGTCTGGAACAGCCATTCTGCGACACCTGCGCCCAGCCCAATGTGAATGGTCAGTGCCAATGGTGTCTGGAACACCCGTCACAGATTGACGGGATACGGGCCCCGTATCTATTTGAGGCGCCGATGCGGGAGGCGGTGCACCGTCTCTAGTGCAGAAAACTACAGCATGAAAAACAAGTTGGTGGTGGCCCATCGGCGAGACTACTACCAGCCGGTTCCCTTGGGATGATTACTTTCGTGGGTGGATTCGTTTGGTATAAGGACTATCCTGACTGTGGCCGCCGGTGGCCCTGGGTTACGGAGTGGGAGGATAGAGCGCCCACCACCCACCCCCATTCCCCAATAAATCCTGAGCAATACCCACCACTGGGGTAGCATCATCAACTGGGACTTGCTTAATGAACCAACCCTCACGAGACTCTCCAGGTAGCACATCGCCTCTCAACTCCGGGTCCGGAGGGATAGAGTCCGGAGGGGCGACGAATTTCGGCCAATCTGAAGATAGCCTGAACTCGATTGGCTCTATGGAAAAGGGCTCGTTAATATCAGGACCTTCCAGGTACTCGAAACGGATCTTGGCCAAGATGTATTCCATGCCAGCATCGGATGGATCATTAAATTGATTGGCTTTAAAAATTCTGGACCATGCCTCGTCGCCTCGGATAACTTCAATAACTGTGATTCGTGCAGTGTGCTTCCCCTCAGTAAAAACTGAAGTGAAATCGCTGACTGTAAGCCCAACTCCAATCTCGACCGGAACACGTCTAGTGGCCCCTGCCGGAGGCGGAGCCGTTGTTGTTTCTTGAGATTGCGTTAGCCCAGAGTCTGAGGTCAAGAAAGACCCAATTGAGTACTGGATCAGGTTTTCGGCAGAGTCGAAAGTTTCCGAAGGATAGAAATACGTGATATTGAATGCGATGCCATCTTCGTCTACATAAATAAATCTATTCGCCCTAAAAAGCCCATTGAACGCCGATAGCTCTAGGAGATCAGCAGGTAATCCCTGGAGGGTCTGAATTCTTTTTCGTGATACGATCGCTGTCCCTGGTGAGATCGAGACGACCACGGACTCTATCAAATCTGTATAGTCATCTAGGGTGTTGGTGCTGGCCCCTAGACTATCTATGTCTTCTTCAACTATCGAAACCGTCGCCCCGTCGGGACTACTCATCTCTAAATTAGCTCCTATTGTACCGAAGCCATCGATCCAATCAGCCGGGACCTGCACAGAAAATTCGTGGTCCAGGCTTTGGTAGACCATCATGGTGCCGAATGGGCTCTCTACCAAATCAGGGCTTTGAGGGATAATTACTGGATTGGCATCGGCAGGTGCATCCCTAACCGACAAAAAATACCCGCCATGGCTGGCCACTGCCTCATTACTGACGGCTACAAAATAATTACCGGTCTTGGGAGCTTGGTAAATCAACTCAGCGTCGGTGCCAAAAAGGCCTCCGCCGCTATCCCTGTCAAAGACGTTCTGATTTTCTCTAGAACCATGGAAGTCGACATTCAAGACGGTGTCCACATTTAACGATTGAGCAGTAATCGTGACCGTCTGTCCCTTTTCCAACTGGATCGTGAAGTAGTCCGTGTCTCTTGGAAAATCCAAGCTCGCCATTATTGTTTCGCCCGAGAATATCTCGAGACCGTCATCAGGATCCTCCATGATTGCGAGGCCACTACTGGATTTGATGTTAAGTTGTCCAGAGTCACCGGATGCTAGTCCCACCTTGAAGAAATAGGGAGCGTCAATCTCCAAATCAATATTCTCTGTCTCTATACCGCTAAATCGGTTATCGACCAACAGAATTCGGAACCCCTGCGAGTCGTTGAGGGTGAAAATTCCATCCGCTTCTCCTTCAACCTCGAGATTGATCGTGGTTCCAACCTTTTCATCGATTAGAAAAACACGGCGGTCCGAATTACTACGTAAATTTACCGTAAATTCTTTCCGCGAACCCTGGTGTGGTAAGCTCCGGTCGCCCAATGCATTGACCTCTCCCAGGATTAGCTTTTCTATGATAGTCGAGATGTCAGACGCTGACCCCACCAGACCAAAACCGACGTCGCTGAACCGAAACCCGGAAACGCCGATCACTTCTCCTTTGGTCGAGATCAGTGCTCCGCCGCTCTGCCCGCCGGCGATGCTGGCATCAGTCTGAAAGTAGGTCATTCCCAAGGCTTCCCATTGCCGGAGCCGAGACAATACTCCGCGGGTAATAGTTGGTTGAGGAAAGCTTTCTGACTCCGCTGGATAACCGACAAGCCGGACTTCACTTCCAATCACCAGATCCTCGCCATTCCGCAACTCCGAGGGGTCCAATCCGACGTCCAATGGCCCGAGTACCGCCAAATCGGATAATGGGTCAAAGGCTAGCACCGGGACATCGAGGAACTCAGAGCCATCGGGAAAGACGATACGGGCTTGATCATAGGGCCACACCACATGGGCGTTGGTAACTATGTAGCCGTCGTGGATTAGCAGTCCGCTGCTGCTTCCCAAAGGTGTTTCGACAAAAGTCACCGATGGGGAAATATTGGAAAATACTTGGGCGGGAGTCAAGTCGGGCCGTGGCGCAGGCCTTGCGGTAGGAGTAGGTTTTTCCGGGGTAGCTGGTATCAGAGTCGGTCGCAATGTTGGCTGTGTCGTCGCGAACGGGCTTAGATCAGGAGTATTGCTAGGCGTAGGTGTTAATTGTGTCGGGTCCGTTGGTGCCGAGACAGGCGCGACTGGTAGTGATTGAACGTCCTGTGTACTATTCGACCCGCAAGCAATCAAGGCCAGTCCTGCCATTGACATTACCGCGACCAATTTCATTGTAGCCCAGGTGTGCCTGCATAATGGGTTCATGCGCCTGCTGCCCAGTCTGCGCTTCCACGGCGTTATCCTAGCAAAATCGATGGGTTACTTTACCATATTGGGCGGTTCTGTCTATAATCGTGATCTCGGACTGGGTATCATCGTGGAAACACTCGAGAATTCCTGACACCCCCTCCTTCCAAAGCTGCATACCCACTCCCTACCGTCTGACCCATGAGATGGATGCGGCGCCGCGGCGACCGGGTGAAGATCATCACCGGCAAATACGCCGGCCACCACGGCACGGTGGAGAGCAATGTGTACCAGAGGACCGTGGACTACCCTGACGAGTGGGCCAATGGCCACCACGTCATGCTGGATACTGAGGAGTTGGTGATGATGCCATGCAACCGGGTGGACGCCCGTCTCTAGCCCCCTTCCATCACTCCCGACCGTGGTATTATTTCCGCTACCCCTAACCTTGCTGTTATCGGGAAAATGTCCAAACCAGCACCACAAACACTCCAAACCGCCATCCGAGCCCTCAGCCGCTCGGCATTGGACCTACTCTTTCCGTTGCACTGTCTGGGATGCCGCAGAGAGGGGGATGTCCTGTGCGCCCAGTGTCTCGAGGGCCTGCGGCGTCTGGAACAGCCATTCTGCGACACCTGCGCCCAGCCCAATGTGAATGGTCAGTGCCAATGGTGTCTGGAACACCCGTCACAGATTGACGGGATACGGGCCCCGTATCTATTTGAGGCGCCGCTGCGGGAGGCGGTGCACCGTCTGAAGTATCGGGGGTGGCGGGCAGCCGCGCCGGTGTTGGGCGGGCTGCTGGCCGTTTACCTACAGAGTCAGAACTTGTGGACCGAACCAACGGGCCAAGTGCTGGCGCCGGTCCCCCTCCACCCCCGCCGCCTACGGAGCCGCGGCTACAACCAGGCCCATCTGCTGGCCAAAGAGGCTGGAAAGCTGCTGGACATCCCGGTGCGCGACGACCTCGTTAGGCGGGCAAAGGACTCGCCGCCCCAGGTGGAAGCCCGGACCAGCGACCAGCGCCGGGCGAACGTCGCCGGTAGTTTTGAGTCGTCCGCTGGAGTTGAAGGCCTTTCCATCTTGTTAATAGATGACGTCGCCACCACCCGCAGCACTCTTTCCGCCTGTGCCGCCGCTCTGAAAGACGCCGGAGCGGCCAGCGTCTGGGGCGTGGTCTTGGCCCGGGACAGTTAGGACCTGCGAAACGCCTGATGAAGCGGTGCTTTTCGGGGCGCGACCGGTCAAAAAGTACTGTACTGAGCCTGTCCCAGAAGTGGAAATTGCGGATAGGGGGAGCAGATAGAGGTCAAAGGGTTCGCTGAAAGGCCCTGGCCTGAGCGGGTAGGACAGGCGACGGAGCGATGGGTCAGCTGCTGTCATCACTGCAGGTCAGGAGACGGGACAAGGCTCCGGGCCATTAAATAGACCGATGAAGGGGCTGAGCGCCACACCCGCCAGAGAGTGCGCAGGTTGAAGGCTGTGGCCAGCATTGTCCACTCGGCCGCCACGTTAACGAGGCCGCGCAGCAGGAATCTCCGTGCCCCCTGTTGCTCCTTGATGATTCCGAAGACAGGCTCGACCAGTTGCTTTCTCAGCTTGTACGCCTCTCTAGCTGCTGAGGTGGACATCCAGGCACGATGACGGCGCAGCACTGCGTCATGCGGACCTATCGCCAGGCTCCGCCCAATCTCTTTGGCCTTCGTGCAGACTCCGAAGGCTGGGCACACTTGGCAGACGACCCCGGAGGCCCGGTACAGACGCAACGGGACTCCATGCGTATGTTGGATACGAACGAACTTGAGCGTCTATCCCTGCGGACACGTAAAGCTGTCGCTCTGCTCGTCGTAGGTGAATCGGTCCTTGTGATATGGGTCTTTGAGGAACCGTTGCCGCGACTCCGACACTACCACCTGCTGATCTCGACGGGCGCATTCTTCCAAGTGACTCGCGGCGAAGTATCCGGCATCGGCCAACGTCATCTGCGACTTCGTCCCCATAGTCTCCTCGGCCTGCTCGACCATCGGCACCAGCAGGGCATTGTCATTGGCTGCATCCACCACGTCCACGGCGGTGACCAACATGCCGGTCGCTCCCCCATCCGTCTCTGTGGGTGAGACCATAGCCTGAGCGTTGTAGCCAGCCACGATGCCTTGCCTACCCTTCATCAGCCTGGCGTCTGGGTCGGTCAGGTTGATGCGCTTGTGGCGCTTCTGACTCGTGAGATCGTCCATCGCCTGCCTCACCTGCTCTCTCAAGACCTCCTTGTCAGCCAACTCCTCAGGCAGATGGGCAACAGCAGTGTCTTCTCCCGCTTCGTTCTGAGCCTCAAGGTCGGCTATCGCACGCTCCAGCCGCTCCAACAGACCACGCAGTCCCTCGGCGTCGTAGCTCCTGTTCAGCGACGCGTTGGCGACCACCTTCGTACCATCCACCGCCTGAACCGCCAGGTCCACCAACTTCATCGTCACTGCCATACGCACCGTCCGCTCGAACAGCTTCCTCATGGCCTGCCGATGCCCTTTGTAGAACCTCCACAGGGTGTTGTGGTCAGGATGCTGCCACCCGGTCAGCCACAGGTATGGTATCTGGTCCCGGCAGGCCGCCTCCAGCTTCCGGCACGAGCGCACCCCGGTCATGAAGCCGTACAGCCACACGCTCAACAGCGCACGTGGATGGTAGGCTGGCGCTCCCAGCACCTCCCCGTCTATCTTCACCCCAAGCTCCGCCCAGTCCTCCCGGTCCAAAGCGTCAACGAACTCGGCCACGAATCGCGCTGGATGGTCCAACGGCAACAGTTCGTCAAGCGTCGGCGGCAATATCCATATCTGCTCTCGGCCCATCTCTCGAAACGGCATCTCAACATCTCCCCAATTTATGTCGCCTCGAAAATACACCCAACGACATACCCATGGCCAGTTCAGACTTCTGAGACAGGCTCTACTCCGTTGGAATTGAGGAAAATTAGGACCCACGCAGCCAGTGAATTTCATCGATCGGAGGGAACGATGTTCGTCGTAATCTACAGGTGGAAGCCGAAACAAGGCAGAGATTCCGAATTCAAGAAAGCCTGGCGGCAAGCAACCCAAACGATCTATGCAAGCCGAGGCAGCCTTGGATCGCAACTGATCTATGCAATCGATGGGACCTACTACGCGGTCGCTCGATGGCCTAACCGGGATTCATGGTTGCGCCGTTCTGAACCCCACCCCGCAGACCCACAAGCGAGCCAAATCATGGGCGAATTGACCGAGATTTCATTCCCGCCCGTCGAACTTAAGGTGACCGACGATATGCTAGCTTTAGAGCCGCATCAATGATTCGGTGCGGCAGTCAAGTTTGCACCAATCTTCCGGACGCACATCGACCCTGTCCTGGCGGAGGTTCCTGTGAAGTACAAGAGGTGATGCGATGCTCATGGAGTCGCCTGGGTAGGGTATCCTTAGCCATAAACAAGGGAGGCAACTATGGCCACCATCGATTGGGGCAGCATCTACAAAGAATTAGGCGCCAGGCCGGTGATCAACGCCACCGGGAGCGTCACCATGTTGGGAGGCTCAACTCCGGTCCCCGAAGTCAGAGAGGCCATGGACCGTGCCGACGGCGCCTACGTTCCGTTGATGGAGCTGGAGGAGCGAGCCGGTGAAGCCATCGCCAAGATGGTGGACGTCCCCGCAGCATACATCACCTCGGGAGCGGGCTCGGCGCTGACACTGGCTACCGCAGCTTGCATGGCCGGGGACGACGACGCCAAGATCCAGCAACTGCCCGACACCACCGGCATGAAGAATGAGATTTTGATCCAGGCCCGCCAACGTTATTGGTATGACCGTTGCCTGGAACTGGCCGGGGCCAAGCTAGTCCAGTTCGGCACCCCCGAAGGCGTCTCGCGTGAGAACCTGGAGCAAGCCATCGGTCCGAACACCGCCGCCGTCCATTTCTACGCCGTGGCCCAGGAACCCGACCCTCAAGCCCTGCCCTTGGAAGACACCATAGAGATTGCCCACTCAAAAGGAGTGCCAGTACTGGTGGACGCGGCAGGCCAGATTTATCCGTTGGATTTATTCGGCAGCTACGTGCGTATGGGGGCCGATTTCCAATGCACGGCCGCCAAATACCTGGGGTCCACTCAGTCCACCGGGCTGGCCTTCGGCAGCCCGGAGATGATTCGCAAGCTAGGCCTCCAGTCCTTCGTTAGCTATGAAGCCAGGCGCATCCGTGGGGTCGGGCGTCCGCAAAAGGTGGACCGGCAGGAAATGGTGGGCGTGGTGGCGGCGGTGCGGCGCTGGATGACAATGAACCATGAGGAGCGTTTGGCCGACACCGAGGAGAAGTGCCGCAACATGCTGGCGCCCCTGCAGGGAATCCCAGGCGTCAATGCTCGACTCATGGACAACATTATCGGACACCAACCCTACGGGGTGACTCTAGAAGTAGACCCCGCGGTGACCGGCATGTCGTGCCACGATTTGGTAGACCGCCTAAAGCAGGGCGACCCACCCATCTGGACCCGCGTAAGGGACGGCGATTCCGGAATCATCCTCCACGCATTCGGCCTCAACGAGGGTGAGGACCGATTGGTCGGCGATTGCATCGCAGCGCTGTTCAGGAAATAATTCGAGGAATTCAAAATCGCTTGCTCACAGCGGAGTTCGGCAGTCCAAGGCCGGTGGTCTGTGGCTTTTTGATGGCATGAGTAGAAAATGTCAAGATTACTGGCTGCAATCCGCGTTATAGGGTTTGCCACAGTGATTGTTGGGGTCGCCGCATGCGAAACCACGGTAACTGACACACCTGCTCCTCTGACGTCCCGACCACAAATTGCACCCGCGTCAACCTCTACCCCACGACCCATTTCGACGTTTACCCCAGTCCCGATTGTGAAATCCACCCAATCTGCTGGGGTATTTATCCGGTTGGCAGACCCCTTGGACGAACCGGAATACTACTGCCTGGACGTTCCCGGCGCAGGAAGTGGAGTGAGGCTCGATAGCCCTCTCCAAGCGCACACATGCAAGCCTGTGGATGAGGCTGCAGATGAGCTCTTTGCTATGAACCAGCCGTCCGATCTGCAGATATACATGCCAGCCTACGATTTATGTCTCGCCGCCAGCGGTCCCAGCACAGGAGCGGCGTTACGTCTCCAGCCGTGCGCTGACTCACCCCTTCAACGATTCGTCTACACCGCGGATGGTTATATTTTGCCGCAGGGACAGGACCAAATATGCCTGGCGATTGACCCCGGACCAGGGATTCCCACCGGCGGCCCCAGTCACCTGAGACGTGACCTGCATCTGGAAGACTGCGAAGGGATCGAGCCATCGTTGGCCCACTGGCTGCTAGATAAACCTGATGGTTAGGAATTGAATTTGCAGACTTTGCAGTAATGGTGGCGGTTTGTTGCAGGAATAATTTGGCGGGCCAAGCACGATTTTATCCAGGTAGTGGCATCTTCCCGGCGTCAAGTGATATCGATGCCTTAGACGACAGCATGCCTACGCCGGGGATCGGTAATTGCCGACTCCCAAGACCACCAACGCCACATTGGGCCAGTCCGGCTATCGGCGCCGGGTTTCTGTGTTTTGGTGCGATGGCGCATTTCGCTGGTTCTGGCTAAGCGTCTGCACCCATCCGCTGGCCTTGGGCATGCAGTTCTTGGTGATTGGGTGGCTGGTGCTAAAGATTACCGGATCTTCAGCTCAGTTGGGCCTGGTCATATCTCTATACAGTATTCCGAACGTCTCATTTCTGCTGGTGGCTGGCGTCGTTGCCGACCGGTTCCAGCGGCGTTATGTCTTGATGGCGACCCAGGCGGCGGTAGGTGGAATCGTCGGGGCGCTAGCATTCCTGATTATCGCTGACCTCGTCAATGTTTGGCGCGTCTACGCTGCTTCGACTCTACTGGGTGTTACTCAAGCTCTAAACATGCCAGCCCGGATGACGATGATAGGTGACTTGGTCGAGGAAGACTCGATTCTAGACGCCGTGTCGATGCATTCTGCAGGCACCCAAACCGGAATCATCGTCGGTCCGCCCTTGGCTGGGGCCATCATTGAGGTGTCGGGACTGGCCGCCAGTTTATTCGTCATCGCCGGATTTTACGTTGTGAGCCTGGCCTGAGTAGCCAAGATTGGCCGCACACTTCAGTCGGTTCCTCTGCCAGCCGGTCGGTCTTCCGAAACTTGCGGATGGGCTGACTTACATCAAGAATAGTCCGGTCCTCCTCACGGTGATTATCATCACCCGCACCTTTTGCGCCTTTGGCATGGCGCACAATCAGGTCGTTCCGGCCCTGCATGAGGTCCGACTCCGGCCTTACGAATAGCGCCAGGCCAACGTCGCCGGTAGTTTTGAGTCGTCCGCTGGAGTTGCAGGCCTGTCCATCTTGTTAGTGGACGACGTCGCCACCACGGGAAGCACTCTTTCCGCCGGTGCCGCCTCCCTGAAAGAGGCCGGTGCGGCCAGCGTCTGGGGCGTGGTCTTGGCCCGAGACAGTTAGCCTCCAAGCGCATTCCCCCGTCCAGCGAGCCGATTGACAAGGCTACCCAGTCTGCGCAAAATAACCCCATCCCGAAACTTGAACCCCTGAGAAAATTTCTTTGGAGGGAATGGATATGCCAGGAAAAACTTTAATCTATGTCGGCGCGGAAGCGGACGGACTCTACCGAAAGGAGGAATCCGACGGCCAATGGGAGAAGTTGGCCAAGGGCATGCCGCCCTCGCCTCAGGTACGGGCCATTGCCATCCACCCCAACGACGCCAAGACCATCTTCGTGGGCACACAGCGGGGCGTCTACCGGACCAAGGACGGCGGCGACAACTTCGAGCGCATGAACATGGCCGATGGCCGCCACGTTTGGGCCATCAAGTTCCATCCCAACGATCCTAAAACCATGTTCCTGGGCACGGAGGGCAGCGAGGTCTTCAAGTCCACCGACAGCGGTGAGAATTGGGACCACCTATCGACCATCGTCAACCAAGATTCGGTTCAGATGGCCTTTGCCACCCGCATCCTGGGCATCGGCATCGAAGCGAAAAACCCCGAACAAATGTATGCCGCCCTTGAAGTGGGAGGGGCAGCCCACAGCTCCGATGGCGGCAAGTCCTGGACAATCACGAACAAAGAATTTGACGGTGATGTTGACCTGATGGACCTGCATGGGGTCACGGTGGGCGCCGCCGATTCATCGGCGGTGTTCATCTCCAACCGCACCGGGGTGTGGCGGAGCCGGGACCGGGGCGCGAACTGGGATAACCTTAACTTCGAGAAGTTCACGGATATCTTCTATTCCAGAGGCGTTGAGTCGGCGCCCAACGACCCCGACACTCTCTACGCCTGCGTGGGGCTGAATTTCGGCAGCGAGCAGGGCGGTGTCATGCGCTCCACCGATCAGGGCAACACCTGGGACCGGTTTGACAAGGGCGTCAAACCCGCCAGCACCACCTTTGGCGTGGCCGTTAACGAACACGCCCCGGACCAGGTGTACTTCTGCACCAGGAAGGGTGAGGTTTTCGGCACTCGGGACGGCGGCCAAACCTGGTCCTCCCACGTGCTACCGGAGATGGCCGGCAACGTCAAAGCCATCGCCTGCGCCTCGGCCTAAGCGGCCAACTTAGGCGGGAATAAATGACGAGCACCAAGACCCATGACCCAGTGGCCGCCGCAATGGCGCTGGCGCCTCAGATCCGTGCGGCGCGGGACGAGATGCAGTCCCGATGCAGGGTGCCCAAATCATTGGCCCAGGCCGGGCTGTTCCAACTCTATGTGCCAAGGGTCATCGGCGGCCCGGAAACCGACCCAATCACTGCCTTCCAGACCGTTGAGGAGCTTTCCAAGGTGGACGGCTCGGTGGGTTGGTGCTCGTTCGTGGCCAGCGCGGTGTCCATCTATGCCGGATGGTTTCCCGCGGAACTGGGCCGGGAGTTGTTCGGGGGGCCGGGTCATTCCGGCCCACAGGCAATGCCCAACGGATTGACGGCGGCTACAAGATTGGCGGCCGGTGGAACTACGTCAGCGGCGTGGACCACGCCAACTGGCTGTTCCTGAACTGCAACATCGTGGACGCCAATGGTCCGGTGCCCACGCCGGTTTTTGATGCCCAAGGCGTACCGGTCACCAGGATGTTGACTGTGCCTGCCGACGCCGGGGCCATTGAGGAGACTTGGTCAACCCTGGGTATGCGGGGCACGGGCAGCAACGACCTGGTCATCGAAGAAGCGTTCGTCCCCGATGAGCGCACCTTCCTGCTCTTTGACCCTTCGCACCTGGATGGACCCCTTTATGACCCGCGCACGGTGACCGTCACCGGTTGGGCCTTGGTCGCCGCCAACGGTCTGGGCATGGCGCGTGGGGCCATGGACACCTTCGTCCGACTGGCCACCGGATCGGGGTCGACCACCACGCCGACACTGTTGCGGGACCGGACGCCCATCCAGACCACCGTTGGCGAGGCCGAAGCCATCATCAGCGGGGCACGGGCCTACGAGCTGGACGCGGTGGGCGCGGTGTGGGAGGCATCGTGCCAGGGTGTCTCAGACCCCGCACCCCAGGTGTTGCAGGCACGGCTGACCATCACCCACGCCATGCGGGAGTCGGTGCGGGCCGTGGACCTGCTGTTCTACACGGCGGGCACCAATGCTATCCACGAACGCAACGACTTGGAACTCTTCTTCCGGGACATCCACACCGCCGGGCAGCACATAGCCGGCCTGCACTCCAACTTCGAGTACGGCGGCCAGGCGCTGTTGGGGCTGACACCAACGGCCGCAGGCTGGTAGAAGATGGGGAGGCGTGTCCCCCTCAGTAAAAACGGGATTCTTCGACTGCCGCATCAATCAATACCCAACCGACCATAGCAAACTCCGCCCCAACAACACCCGGCTGAGCCGGAGCTTAGGGCCTAACCCACGTTTCGGACCAGGCTAGGCAGGCGGAGCTGCTGTCCTTGTCGCCGCGCCGATCGGTGACCACTTTGCCTGCAGCCACATCTCCATTGAGCGTCAACTGGGCTTTCCTGGCTGGGATGAAACAGCTATAAACTCCATGTGGCCGTCCGGATGCGCTGCCGGCAGGCACCACCAACATGTAGGGCTCCATGAAGTCGTGCCAGGTCAGGGAGAGGCTTTCATCGTCACTCTCGATGGTCTCGGTCCAGAAGGTGTTGGGGTCGCCCTTCTTGCCGAATTCGGCGTCTATGATCTGCATGTTCTGATCGGCGAAATCTGGGTAGAGAAGGCTTTCAATCTCGTCTTGGAGCCAGCGGGCCAGAGCGATGTTGTCGGAGTATATCCGAACCTCGTCATTCACCAGATCGCTCTGCAGGAATAGTACATGCCCCGCCCCGCCCGGAGACCACAGCACCCGCCAGTGACTGGCCCTGGTCGTCTCCTTATCAACCGATGGGTCTGTGAGGCGGATGAAAGAGTTCTCACCGGTTAGGCGGATCTTGTTGGGGTCGGTGGGGTTGACCGTGGACATGGGTGGGCCCCCTTTCGATCTATAGCGTCATGGCGGCGATTCAGAGTGGCGACATGTCAGCACTCAATGGGAAATCGGGCCACCGGGTTGGTTGAAACTTGAGTGGTTAGTTGTCGCGGGGCTTTTGCCCCCTCTAATTCTCTCCTTTGCGAGGGGGAAAGGACTTAACTGGCCTCTTAAGGAAATGTTCGCAAATAAGAGCGGCCACCCAACCATGTGGGTGGCCGCCTCTGGGTTTCCTGTATAGATTTTTGCCGGTTAGTCCTTGGCGGGGAACCAGTCCTGCTTCCAGGGGAAGTCGCCGGTGGCGTCGTCGTAGACGGGCGTTCCGGCGTTTACCCGGTCCCGGTAAGGGCTGGTGATTGGCTCGCTGTAAGGGTAGATGCCGCCCTCGTAGGCCTCCGGACCCTTCTTAAAATGCTTGGCCGACTCCAAGGTCTCCACGAACGGGGCGTTGATGTCGTAGAGCTGGTCCACGGTCTTGGGCCGGGGGCCGGCCTTGGAAACGTGACCGTAAAGCTCCCGTCCCATGATGCCCTCGGCCATCCAGACGCAGTCAATCAGTTTGTCGATATCCACGCCGGTGGGGATGCCCATGTCATCCATCATGTGGAGCAGGTCCTCGGTGGGGGCCATGCCGGTGGCGCGGCCGTTGCCGCAGTAAGGGCAGCCGCCGAACCCGCCGATGGTGCCGTCCAGTTCCAAGGTGTCGTCGGGGCCCAGGACCCGCATGGCGGCGTAGGCCGAGGCGATGGCCATGTTGCGTCCGTTATGCAGGTGCAGGCGGATGTGGCTAACCTCGGGCCACATTTCCTTGACCCGGTAAACGCTCTCTTCAACCTTGGCCGGCGTGCAGTGGCTCATGGGGTCGCCCATGGAGACGCTGCGAACGTCGATGCCGACCTCGTCCCACATGCTGTGTTGCCTCTCCAGCATTATCATCAGGCTGTCCACCGGGAACTCGCCCAGGAAGTTGGAACCCCAACTGGCGTTGGTCCCGATGCCCACCTCCTTGATGTTGAGTTCTTGGGCCTGGGCGACCACCTGGGGCCAGCGTTCCATCTCCTGCATCTGGGTGCGGTTGGTGTTGCGGCGGACAAAGACGTCACACATGTGGCAGTTCAGCCGGGGGTAGCTGTCCCGCTCGATGGTCAGAGGGGGAGAGTAGGCCCTGGCCCGTTCCACGCCCCGGGAGTTCAGCGCCAGAGCGGTATAGGTAACACCGGGTTTGGGCGTGAACTTGGTTACGATCTCGTCAATGCGCTCCATCTGAGGAGTCCACTTGGGGCTGACGAAAGAGCCAACGACAATCTGCTTCAGGCCGGTCTCCGATAGAGCGTCCAGCAGTTGGACCTTGTCGTCAACGCAGATCTGAGAGTCTTCGATCTGCATGCCTTCACGCATGCCTTCTTCCTTGTATTTCACTATCGGCCAATCTGCCATTGGGGCCTCCTTATTCAGGCGGGTCTGAACTGGTTATATGCTACCGTTTTTGTTCGGCGGCGTGCCTTGCCCGGCGTTTTGGTTTCGGGCGTCCTTTACGGGAACTTTTGGTTGGCTGGATTGTATGGTGGCCGCAGATTCGTTGTCAAGAATTCCGGGTCAAGATATCGCCGGTTGACACCGAATCTGCGCCGCTTCTATAATTCCCCTTGAAACTGCGGTATGGGCGCCGCGTTTAACAATAGAATCATCTAGGCACGTAGGGGAGCTCGGTTTAGCCGGGCTGAGAGGGCGGCCTTGAATGCCACCGACCCTTGCGAACCTGATCTGGGTAATGCCAGCGGAGGGAATCGGACTAGAGAGCTAACTTTATCGTTAGGCCGCCATGACTCAACCGTTGGCGGCTTATTTTTTGTCCGGTTTAACGGGTGATTCGCAGCTAGGTCTCAGATATTAACGGACACAGCAGCCCGGACCGGAATAACACCGCCGGGTTCCACGCAAGCGTTAACTTAACCTTGGATTATTTTAGGGAGGTAGCCTTTAGAAATGATCAAGTCGACAACAATCCTAGTTTTATTGGGCCTGCTGACCCTATCGGTAGCGGCCTGCGGGTCAGATGAACCACGCACACTCGTGGTCTTGACCAACGACAGCTTCGATATCGGCGAAGAGGTAATCGCGGAGTTTGAAGACGCCAACAACGCCACGGTGATCATACAAAAAGCAGGATCATCGGGTGAGGTCCTGAACCGGGCGATACTCGAAAAGGGAAACCCCTCTGGGGACCTCCTCTACGGCGTGGACAACACGTTCCTCAGCAGAGCGTTGAGGGAGGATATATTCATCAAATATGAGTCTTCGCTTATAGAGAATGTGCCCGACCAATTCATCCTGGATGATACCTTTCACGTCTCGCCCGTTGACTACGGCTACGTCAACATCAATTACGACATCGCATACCTTGAGGAAAACGGTCTTACGCCGCCGTCATCCCTGGAGGTCCTGACCCAGCCGGAATGGAAGGGGCGGCTCGTGGTAGAAAACCCGGCGACGTCCACGCCGGGTCTGGCATTCCTCATCGCGACTGTCTCGTATTTTGGGGAGGATGATGACTACGACTACCTGGACTTCTGGGCGGACCTAAGAGCGAACGACCTGGCCGTAAAAGATGGGTGGTCCGAGGCGTATTACACCGACTTTAGTCAATACGGCGGAGACCGGCCGCTGGTGTTGAGCTACGCCACCAGTCCCGCCGCCGAGTTTTTCTTCTCGGAGGGCGCCTACGAAGTGCCGCCGACGGGCAACGTGCTGGTGGACAAAGCCACCTTCCTGCAGATAGAGGGCATCGGGATCCTTAAGGGAACGGATAACGAGAGTCTAGCCAAAAAATTCGTGGACTTTGTCCTCGACCGGCCGTTTCAGGAGGATATTCCGGGCAGGATGTTCGTCTACCCCGTGAACAGCGAGGCTCAAGAACCCGACTTTTTTCGGTTCGCGGAGGTACCCACCGCGCCTGCGGATATCGGCCCCGCAACTATAGATGCCAAGCGTGATGAGTGGATCGACGCTTGGACTGCGGTCGTCCTCCGCTGAGTCAAGTGGCCTATCTATCGGCTCCATCGGCCGGCACATCAGCTCAAGGACCTTAGCTTTGACTGCCGGCCGGCATCTATCTCTGATCCCACTGGCCTACCTGGCCATCTTCTTCGTCTATCCCCTTGGCTCGATTCTGGAGAGGAGCCTGGGGGGTGAGTCCGGCTACGGGTTCGAGCCGTTCAGGGTCTTGCTGAACGACTCTTATTACCTTGGGCGTATCTGGTTCACCGTTTGGCAGGCCGTGGTCTCAACCCTACTGACCCTTGCCGTTGGCCTCCCTGCGGCTTTTCTATTTGCCAGATACGAGTTCCCAGGCAAGACCCTGCTCAAAGCGGTATCGACGCTACCCTTCGTCATGCCCACCATTGTGGTCGCCATGGGATTCACGGCGCTGTTCGGCTCTCAGGGCATAGTCAATTCGGCGCTGATGTCCGGTTTCGGGCTTGACGCCCCTCCAATTAGAATATCCAATTCATTGACCATCATTTTCATGGCCCACGCCTTTTACAACTACGCAATCATAGTCCGAATCGTCTCGTCGCTCTGGTCCAACTTGGACCCAAACCTGGAGCATTCCGCCAAGGTATTGGGCGCCGGTCCTTTTCGCACTTTCTACCACGTGACCCTGCCGCTGCTCCTGCCTGCAATCGTCTCGGCCTCCCTTCTAGCCTTCGCCTTCTCGTTCACCAGCTTTGGGGTTGTTCTCGTACTGGGAGGCCCTCAGTTCGCGACCTTAGAAGTGGCGATCTACGAATTGACGGCCAAGCTGTTCCAGCTTCCTCTGGCGGGCGCCCTCGCGATAATCCAGCTCGCTTTTACCTACCTTTTCCTGCTGCTCTATTCCAGGTTTCAGGAACAATCGGTGGTGCGGATGGACCTCAAGCCGCGGGAGGCCACCTCTCGCCGTGCGGTGCATTGGGGTGATAAGGTCTTCGTGCTTGGAATGGTGATGGTCCTTCTACTCATTCTGTCTCCACTGGTCGCGCTGGTGGTGCGTTGGATCACATTAGACGGGGGATTTGGCACAGCCCAGATGGCCAATCTTTTTTCTAATGAGAGCGGTTCCTACTTTCACCTGTCTCCATTCAAGATCATTTGGAACTCCCTCCGGTTCGCCCTGACCACGGTGGCGATATCTCTGGTTATCGGAACGATAATTTCATATCTCATCACCAATATGAAACGCCGATGGCGGAACGTCGCCGACGCACTGGTTATGCTTCCGTTGGGGGTTTCGGCGGTGACACTGGGATTCGGGTACATCATCGCCCTGGGACGGCCTCCGCTGGACCTTCGTGGCTCCTGGGTGATCCTGGTAATCGCCCACAGTCTGGTGGCCTATCCATTCGTTATCAGAAGCCTCCTGCCGGTGCTGAAAGGGATGAACACCAACCTAAGGGAGGCGGCCGCTGTGCTTGGCGCCACTCCATTTAGGGTGTTTTTGTTGATTGAACTTCCGATTATTGCGCCGGCGCTTCTTGTAGGCGCTACTTTCGCATTTGCGGTGTCGATGGGCGAATTCGGGGCGTCTTTGATTCTGGTCCGGTCCGAATTTACCACGATGCCCGTGGCGATTTTCCGTTTCCTGGGCCTGCCGGGCGCCTCTAACCTGGGTATGGCGCTGGGCATGAGTTGTCTCCTGATGGCCGTGGTGGCCGTTGGGTTCGTAGCCATAGAGCGCTTCCGTTATAAGGGGGTAGGTGGTTTCTGATGTCTCTTTTGCCGGCCTCGTGCCTTTATAAGGGAGCAGGTAGCTTCTGATGTCTCTTCTGCGGGCCTCGTGCCTTTATAAGGGAGCAGGTGGTTTCTGATGTCTCTTCTGCCGGCCTCATGCCTTTATAAGGGAGCAGGTGGCTTCTGATGGCTCTTTTGTCGGTCTCAGGCCTCTACAAAGCTTTCGAGGGTGTGCCCGCCGTTGACGGGGTTTCATTTTCTGCGGAGCCTGGTGAACTCCTGTGTCTACTCGGCCCCAGTGGCTGTGGCAAGACCACATTGTTGCGGATGTTAGCCGGCCTGGAAGAGCCCGATGCGGGGACGATCAGCTTCGAAGAACGTTCAATCAATAATCTAGCTCCACAGCAGAGGGGCTTCGGGCTGATGTTCCAAGACCTAGCCCTCTTCCCCCATATGGACGTATTCGGCAACGTGGCATTTGGGCTCCGAATGCAAAAGCTGCCTGCGGCGCAGGTCCAGGCGAGAGTCCACGAGCTGCTGGACCTAGTGGAAATGGGCGGATACGCCCATCGGAAGGTGCATGAGCTGTCCGGCGGTGAGCGGCAGCGAGTTGCGTTGGCCCGGTCTCTGGCGCCCGCTCCCAGGTTGTTGATGCTTGACGAGCCTCTGGGGTCGTTGGACCGGGCGCTCCGGGATTCACTGCAGAGTCAGGTCCGCAGGATCCTCAAAGAGGTGGGGGTAACTTCTATCTACGTCACTCACGACCGGGACGAGGCCTTCACCATGGCTGACAGGCTTATTTTTATGAATCGCGGCAGTATCGTCCAAACGGGCACACCGGAAGAGGTGGTTGCTAACCCCGCCGATGGGTTTGTAGCCCGCACCTTGGGATTCAAGAACGTTCTCCACGGAGTGGTCTTAGACGATGGCGAAATACTCAAGATTGAATGCTCCGTCGGCGTATTATTGGTGGCAAAATCACCGGGTCTCGAAACCGCCAAGGGATCCAACCTAACGTTACTGGTAGACGAGAATGTGATATCGATGGCCGGCGTTGCTCCGCATGAGGCGGATGGGACCGAGTCGGTTAACTCGTTACAGGGAGTGATAACCGAGCGGGTGTTTAGAGGCGACCGGTACGAGCTGAGAGTACAGGTTGGGGAAGGAGAGCTCTACTGCCACGCATCGGCCGATGCCGTCACCGATTCAGTGCGTTCCAATCAGAGCGTCACCCTCAAATTCGACCCGAAATCCATCCGGTTCCTCGGTGGTGGGGACTAGCGCCATCGCAGGCTCATCCCGGTGATATACTTTCTCCGAACTGGACAGCCTGAACCGTAGGCTTTTTTCATTGGGGGATAGTAGATGTCGCTCTATTTTCTATTGGGGTCGTTGACCCACGACGGCCAGCGGATGCTGCATGGCAACCCAAATCTGATCGCGGACCGTGCCAGGGACCTGAACATTCCCGGTGCGGAGATTCTGGGCCAATACGCCGTTTTAGGGCGTTATGACTTCGTCATGATGGTGGAGGCCGACGACAACGACGCGGTGGCGAGATTGTCCTTGGAACTGGGCATGAGGACCGGGCTCCATCTGGAGACCTTGCCGGCCATCCCCATCGGTTTCATGGGTGACGGGCCTCCCCCGGACCCATCCGACCGGCCGGAGTCGGTTAGTCTCACCCCGGACTTCACCGGGGAGAATCGTCCGGGCGACGAGTAATTTTTCCGGCGCCACCCCGATTCCATCGGGGTGGCGCTGGTGTTGAGGATGCAAGGGCATTGGGTTTAAGCGACGAACTCAAGTCCGGAGTGGGGCCGATTTGGGAGAAGGTGGTCACCCACCCCTTCATCATTGAGATGGTCGACGGCTCCTTGGACCGGACTACCTTCTACGTCTATTTCGACCAGGACTACCTGTTCCTGCGGGACTGGGCCATACTGCTCAGCCTAGCCACCGCCAAAGCGCCCGATTTCGACGCCGCCCGTGAGTTGGTCGGGTTCCTGCACCTGGGACTGGGCGGCGAGGAGGGCCTGTTTCAAGAGGCCTTTCGGGAACGGGGACTTTCCCGTGAAGCGGTGCAGGGGCTCCAGTACCAGCCCACCACCCAGGGTTACAGCGGCTACCTGCGCTCACTGGCCTACGAGGGCACGTTCACCGAGGTTGTCGCCACGTTGCTGGCGGTGGAGTGGCCCTACCTGGTCTGGGCCCAGCGTGCCAAGCAGGCGAGCAAGAAACCGGATGACCGCTACTACCAGACTTGGATCGACATACACACCAGTCCTGGCATGTCCAGGTTCGTGTCCTGGCTCCGCAGCGTGGTGGACGGGTGCGCTCCCACCCCGGACCAGCGGGAGAAGCTGCAGGGGATATTCGAGAATGTGCTCCGCTACGAATACCAATTCTTCGACATGGCCTACCGGGGGGAAAGTTGGCCCGAGTAAGACAAATCTCCTCGGCCATGACCATCGCTGGCTCCGACTCGGGCGCTGGGGCGGGGATCCAGGCCGACCTCAAGACCTTTGCCGCCCTGGGCGTCTACGGGACGTCGGTGCTGACCGCCATCACCGCCCAAAACACCGTGGCCGTGACTGCGGTGCATGAGGTCCCGACCGATGTGATTGTGGCGCAGATTGATGCCGTGGCCACCGACATAGGCGTGGACGCAGCGAAGACCGGCATGCTTTCCAGCAGCGAAATCATCGAATGCGTGGTCGCCTCGCTAAAGAAATATCCAGATAGTACCGGACTGCGGCGGTTGGTGGTGGACCCGGTGATGGTCGCCAAGAGCGGCGATTCCCTCCTGAGGGAGGATGCGGTCGGAACGCTGCGGGAACAGTTACTTCCCTTGGCGACGGTGGTAACCCCCAACATCCCTGAAGCCGAGACCCTGACGGGCATGTCCATCGCCACCGATGACGACGTCCGGAAAGCCGCCCAGGCAATCGTCGCGATGGGAGCCGCATCCGTTGTGGTGAAAGGGGGCCACCGGGACGGCCCGGCCACCGATCTGTACTATGATGGTAGTAGCTTCCGGGAGTTCACATCGCCCCGTATTGAGACTGGAAATACTCACGGCACCGGCTGCACCTTCGCCTCGGCGGTGGCCGCCGGGCTGGCCAAGGGCCTGGGAACCGAAGACGCCGTGGGCCAAGCCAAGGAGTTTGTCACCGAGGCCATCCGCCTTTCATTCCCCATTGGGCAAGGGCACGGGCCCTTGAATCACTTCTACAAATTATGGCCAGAAAAGCTGTAAATCAAAGGGCAATAACGGAAACGCAAATCAGATGACCACGCCGACCAACACATTCCGGTGCCCCATCGAGATTGGGCCCAGAGACGGCTCCCGGTTCCAGCGGGTGATTGTCATCGCTGGCTCGGAAAACATCTATTCTGTGCTCCCCTCCACGCTGCTGGAGATGCTGGGGGTGAACGCCGAATGGGAGTCGCGGTTTACTCTGCCGGGCGGGGGCTGGGAGATGCTCCCCATGGCCGAGGTCCGAATGCGTATCGATGGGCGAGAACGCACCACCATCTGCGTCTACGGCAAGCCCGACGGAGAGCCCACGCTGGGCCGGCACACCCTGACCGCCTTCGGCCTGGCGGCGGACCATGACGAGCAGGAGCTGGTCCAAGCCGATATGTTCTTGAGCTAGGCTCGCCTCCCGAACGAGACAAGACCAGCCACACAAAACCGGCTTCTTTCCCCCGCCGGCGTGTCTGGCCGTCGCCTGCTGCGGTATAATGTTCGATTAGTAAGATAATCGGCTGTCCGCTGCCGGTCCCAACGAACCCCTTGCCAAAGGAACGCCTTTCCGAATGTTTAAGTCCGTATCCAGCCGCGTCAGTTTCCCCGAGTTGGACGCCAACATCCTTCGGCAATGGAAAGAGAAGGATGTTTTCCGCCGCACAGAGTCCGAGCGCCGGGACGCGCCGTTGTTCATGATGTATGAAGGCCCGCCCACGGCCAACGGCAGCCCCGGAATCCATCACGTTCTCGCCCGGGTCTTCAAGGATGTCATCTGCCGCCACCGCACCATGAAGGGCTACCGTGTACGGCGCAAGGGCGGCTGGGACACCCACGGCCTGCCCGTGGAACTGGAGATCGAGAAAGAACTGGGCTTGAAGAGCAAACGGGACATCGAAGAGTACGGCATCGAGGAGTTCAACCAGAAATGCCGGGAGAGCGTTTTCCGCTACGTGAAAGAATGGGAGACCATGACCGACCGCATCGGCTACTGGGTCGACATGGAAGACCCCTACGTCACCCTGGACAACAACTACATCGAGTCCGGCTGGTGGATGCTGAAAACCCTGTGGGACCGGAACCTGCTCTACCAGACCATGCGGGGCACGCCCCATTGTCCCCGGTGCGTAACCAGCCTCAGTTCCCACGAAGTAGCCCTGGGCTACCGGGAGAACACTTCAGATCCTTCGGTTTTTATCAAGTTCCAGGTCGACACGGCACCATCTTCGGACAAATCCTCTGTCTTAGAGCAGCTGGGCGCCGATAACATGGACGTGTTCTTTCTGGCTTGGACCACCACGCCATGGACCCTGCCCGGAAACACGGGCCTGGCAGTGGACGAAAGCGCCGACTACAGCATCGTGGAACTGGAAGATGAAGGCGGCCGCCACCGCTTGGTGCTGGCCCAGGCCCTGGTTTCGGCCAACATCCGCCAAGAACATAGCGTCGTCGAATCAATCAAGGGCTCCGACCTAGTGGGCCTGGGTTACACACCCCTCTACCACCCAGAGGAGTACGGCGCCCAAGTGCGCCGGTTCGTGCAGCGGTCAGGGCCCGGTGGCGGAATGGTCTCAGAGCTTGAGGACGACGGGGAGTTCACGCCCAAAGTCATCTCCGCCGGGTTCGTCTCATTGGACGACGGCACCGGCATCGTCCATATCGCCCCCGCTTTTGGAGACGAAGACCTGGGCCTTGGCCGGGAGAACGAGCTTTCCTTCGTCCAGCCCGTCGACCTACAAGGGATTGTCACCGGCACCTACCCCTTCGCAGGCAAGTTCGTGAAGGACGCCGACGAAGAAATCATGGAGGAGCTGAAGGGCCGCGGCCTGCTCTTCCACCGGGACATCTACCGCCACACCTACCCCTTCTGCTGGCGCTGCGACACGCCGCTGCTCTACTACGCCAAGAGCTCCTGGTACATCCGTACTTCGGCCCTAAAGGATGATTTGGTCGATGGCAACGACACCATCAATTGGTATCCCGAATACATCAAAGACGGACGCTTCGGCGAATGGCTCCGCAACAACGTGGACTGGGCCGTCTCCCGAGAGCGCTATTGGGGCACGCCCATCCCCATCTGGCAGTGCGAAGAATGCAACCACACGGTCTGCGTCGGCAGCGTGGACGAACTTAAAAGCATGGCCGGGGCCAACGGCAGTCTGAACGCCGACAGCCTGGACCTACACCGGCCCTACGTGGACAACATCGTCCTGAGCTGTACATCAAAGGGGGACTCCAGTGAGGGCTGCTCCGGCGAGATGCGGCGCATCCCCGAGGTAATGGACGCCTGGTTCGATTCGGGCGCCATGCCCTTCGCCCAGTGGCACTACCCCTTCGAGAACGATGGCATCGACCAGGACGGCCGGTTCCCCGCCGACTACATTTGCGAGGCGGTAGACCAGACACGTGGCTGGTTCTATAGCCTCCACGCCCTCTCCACCCTGCTCAAGGGCCAGCCTTCGTATAAGAATGTCATCTGTCTGGGGCTAATCCAGGACGAGAAAGGCCGCAAAATGAGCAAGCGGGTGGGCAATGTGGTCGAGCCCCTGGCGGTGCTGGACCAACACGGCGCCGACGCCCTGCGCTGGTACCTGTTCACCGCGTCCCATCCGGGAGAGGCAAGGCGGTTCTCGGCCAAGCTGGTCAGCGAGACCCTCAGAAGGGTGATGCTCACGCTGTGGAACGTCTACTCTTTCTTCATTGGCTACGCCGAGATTGACAAGTTCGACCCGTCCCAGAAGCCCGCCGGCTGGAAGCCGGAGAACGAGCTGGACCGGTGGCTCCTGTCCGAGTTGAACACCCTCATCTCCCAGGTCGACGGGTACATGGAGGGTTACGACCCCACGAACGCCGGGCGGCGCATCCAAGAGTTCATCGACCAATTGTCCAACTGGTACGTGCGCCGCAGCCGCCGCCGTTTCTGGAGACAAGAGGGCGACGCCGACAAGCTTTCGGGTTACATCACATTGCACACCTGCTTGGTGACGGTTGCCGAGCTGATGGCCCCGCTGGCCCCCTTCGTTGCCGAAGAGATGTACCAGAACTTGGT
Source organism: Dehalococcoidia bacterium (assembly GCA_965237595.1). Taxonomy (GTDB): domain Bacteria; phylum Chloroflexota; class Dehalococcoidia; order Lucifugimonadales; family UBA3495; genus UBA9611. The sequence continues at coordinate 922,531 of CBDEFY010000006.1, forward strand.
CTGCTCCGTGGACCCGTCGGCGCCCGACAGCGTCCATCTGGCCCAGTACCCCGAGCCGGACCAGTACCTGGTGGATGAGCCCCTCATGGAAGCAACCCGCCTGGCCATGCGGGTGGCCAGCATGGGCCGGGCCGCCCGTTCCAAGGCGGGACTGAAAGTGCGCCAACCCCTGGCCAATGTCTTCGTCAAGGTCCGGGTCCCCGCCGAGGAAGAATACATCAGCCAGGTGCGTCCCCAAGTCCTGGAAGAACTGAACATCAAGGACATCCACGTTATCGAAGACGACGCCCCACTGGTGCATCAGGCGTTGGAGCAGGCCGGCGGCCAGACGGAAACCATCGTCTCGGTGGACAACTACACCGTCTCGCTGGAGGGCGGCTACCTGGTGGCTGTGGACGGCGCCATCACCCCGGAGCTGGCTGAAGAGGGCCTGGCCCGGGAGGTGGTCCACCGCATCCAGGGCATGCGCCGGTCAGCCAACTTCGACGTCACCGACCGGATTGTGACCTACTACCAGGGACCGGAAGAAATCGTAAATCTTATGCAGGGAGCTTTCTCGGACTACATCCGCGACGAGACCCTCAGCACCCAACTGGTTGACGGCGCGCCGGGCTCCGAGGCCACCACCGAGACTTCCAAAGTGGAAGGCATGGAAATAACCCTGGGCGTGCGGCGGGTGTAGGCCGGGGTTGCCAGCTTAGACAAAGGTCAAGACCGGAGGTAATATGACTCGTTGGGAAGAGTTCGATTTTGAAGAGCGAATCCGGCTGATCCTCAGCGACTCGATCTATCGTAGGCCTGACCATCACCTAGGCAGACCGTTTCTTACGCCCAACCAGATAGCAATCGAGTTCGAACGTAGGTTCCCGGAAGACTTCGAAAAGATCGGGCTGCCTATCGGCGGGAAAGGTACTCAAAACGATGAATCGCTTGCTCAGTACGCCGCCCTAACTCTGTCAAGGAATATGCAGTCAGATAAGCTACCGGATTTCGAAGGGGGATTTCTCTCGAATAACCATTTGTCCAAATTGTCATTTGACTGGAACGGAACAGAGATCGAGTCGTCCTTGACGGATACACAAAAAGACGTATCGATTTTCCGATTAAAGCTCAGACTTAAACGAGTGGAGGTGCCGTTATGCCATTCGGTGGCAATGATTGGCTCGCTTTAACCCAAGAACCCACCTTGGAACCGGAGCTCCCCATCTGCGATCCCCATCATCATTTTTGGGACCTCCGCCCTGGCAGCGTTCCCTACCAGCGGTACCTCCTCCACGAGTTGAACGGCGACATCTACAGCGGACACAATGTGCGGTCAACGGTCTTTCTGGAGGCTAGGTCCATGTACCGGGCCGACGGCCCGGAGGAGTTGCGCCCGGTTGGCGAGGTTGAATTTGTCCAAGGCCTGGCCGCGGCCAGCGCCAGTGGCGTCTACGGCCCCAGCAGGGCAGCCGCAGCCATAATCGGTCACGCCGACCTCAAGTTGGCGGGTAAGGTGGAGCCAGTCCTGGAGGCGCTGCAGGCGGCCAGCCCCAACCGGTTTCGGGGCATACGCCATAACGTGACATGGAACGTCGACCCTGCCTGGGACAACCGGGAAACCGAGGGCATCTTGGCCAACGCCGATTTTCGGGCCGGCGCGAAGGTTTTGAGCCAGAAGGGACTGGTCCTGGATATCATGCAGTCCTTCCCCCAATTATCGGAGATTGCCGACTTCGCCCGGGCCGTGCCGGACCTGCCCATAATCGTCAACCATATCGGGGGCGTCAGCCGCGTGGGTATCTACGCCAACAAAGACGACGAGGTCATACCTGCCTGGCGGGATGGCATCACCGCAGTGGCCGCCTGCCCAAACGTCACGATGAAGCTCGGCGGCATGGGGATGCCCCGGTTCGATTATGGCTGGCACGCCAGAGAGGTGCCCATCGGCTCGGAAGAACTGGCCGAAACCATGGCCCCTTGGATGAATCACTGTATTGAGCAATTCGGCCCGGACCGGTGCATGTTTGAAAGTAACTTCCCACCGGACAAGGTGTCTTTTTCCTACAATGTGATGTACAACGCGTTCAAGAGGCTTTCCAAAGAATATTCGGATTCCGAACGCTCGGCCTTGTTCCATGACACAGCGGCCAGGGTGTACCGGATAGAGGCTTAAATCAATCTTAGGAGGCTCCCGCCATGGACCCGGTAATCAGAAACGTACGCGACATCTTTGATGGGACCAGCGCGGCCCGGCTGATTAATCTGGACGACAATCCGCCGACCTGCACGATGACCTACTCGGAGATACCGCCCGGCGGCACCAGCGCTCACCACATCCACGAATGGGAGCACGAGGTCTACATCATCGAGGGCAGCGGCACTCTGTTCTGTGATGGGAAGGAGTTCCCGGTTAAGGCTGGAGACGCCATGTTCATTCCGCCCAACGTTGATCATTACACACTGAACAACGGCGGCCAGGGCAATATCCACCGCATCGAGATTAACCCGTTGATCGCCGCCCAGAGCGGAGGCGCTCAGAACAATGGTGGAAAAGGCACCGGGCAGCCGCCGGTGATTCGCAATCACAATGAACTAGACCGGAAGGCGGGTCACGCGCTGATCAGCAGCAAAGACGGCGCGCCCAACTATGTGATGCTGCACAACGACCCGATGCAGCCAGGCGCCGTCAGTCATCCTGACACCGGCGGGCACACCCACCAGTGGGAACATGTAGTCTATGTTCTGGAAGGCACGGCCACCCTGGTCTGCGGCGGCAAAGACTACTCCGTAAACCAAGGGGACGCCATACTGGTGCCGCCCAATGAACACCACCAGTGGAAGAACGAATCGCAGGCTCCTCTGATACGAGTAACCTACAATCCGGTGGCCTCTGAGACAGCGGAACACTGAGTTCCGTTGGAAGCAACGCCAGGCCCGGCTAACCCATATAAGGAATGACCCGGTCACCAATCAAATCTATCGTTTTCATGATCTGGGCGTGGGACGGCCCTCCCGAATGGGCGTGTCTCAGACGCAACAAACAGGACTTGGCCCCGGTTGCCTCCCGCCACCTTTGAAATTCAGTCAGGCATTCCTCGGGGTCGCCCAGGATCAAACGGTCTTTGGCGATCCGGTCCAAGGAAAGTTCCGAGTCGTCTTTGATGGATTTGAACTCGGATAGTCCGTTCTGCCAATAGTACCGGTACGCCGCCAGGACTTCAGGGCCGTAGACTTCTTCCGCCTCTCTCCTGGAGCTCGCCACCCAGGCATCACGCATGATTACGACCTCCGGCGTCTTGTTGGCGGCTTCGGCGGAGTGGCGGTACTCTTCTATCAACCGGCAGGTATTTTGCAACGTGGTGCTGGGCGTGGAAACGAATGCATCGGCCAACGCTCCGGCCCTGCGGACACTTGATGGCGCACTCGCACCGATCCACAACGGAGGGTGGGGCTTCTGGACGGGGTCTGGACGGACGCGAAGGTTCTTAATTTGATGGTGTTTGCCATCAAATGAAAATTCCTGGCCCGACCAGCAGTTGCGCAGGATCTGGACCTTTTCTTCGAATAACTCGACGCGGTCCGACATGGTAACGCCGAACGCCCGAAAATCCGCATCTTGATAGCCCAGGCCAACCCCGACGGTCACCCGCCCTTTGGAGATGATATCCAAGGTGACGATGTCTTCGGCGAGGCGAACGGGATGGTGCAGCGGCAACAGGATTACCGACGTTCCCACCCTCAACCTGGTGGTAGACGCTGCCACGGCGGTACATACAATCAGAGGTGACGGGAGGAACCCGTCTTTGTCTTGATGATGTTCCCCAAAGAAGCACGAGTCAAACCCGGCTTGTTCGGCCAAACGCGCCTCTTCAATAACTTCGTCGACGCACCTAGGCAGGTCTTCGCCGCGAGGCGGGTTGGCGATGGAACTGTAGATTCCGAATCTCATGCAATCACCACCTCCTATGGATTTTCGAATGCTGCTCGTCTAAGGTCCGGATGCCGATAGGGGTTTCCGGGGTCTGCGGCGAGAGCCGTGCTCAGACGTCCGGGCGGAGGCGGCGCCACTGCGTGGCGCTTTCGTAAGCGTGGCCCATCCGGCACAGCAGGGGCTCGTTTAGGTGCTTGCCCACAAATTGAATGCTCAGGGGCAGTCCGTCGCCGTCTTGGCCGCAGGGCAGAGAGATGGTGGGAGTGCTGTTAAAGTTGAAGGGTATGGTGAAGCGGCCCCAAGTCCAGTCATCCTCACCCATGGGCCCGTACAACTCCTCTGGCGTGACCGGACTGGCCGGGGTGGTCATTGATGGACAAACCAACACATCTATGTTGTCGAAAATCCCGGCTAAGATTCCGTTGCAGGCCAGCCGCTGCTGGTTGGCCTCGGCGTACCCGGCCCCTGTAACTGCGGCCCCCCGTTCCAGCCATCCCCGGAACCAAGGGCCGTACTCATCGCTGCGGGCCGGATACGTTTCCCGGTGGGCGGCCGCCGCTTCCGCCTGGCACAGCACGCCCCATGCCGACAAGAACCTCTGGGTGTCCGGCATCCGTACCTGGACCACTTGGGCGCCCAGTCCCTCTAAAACACGGACTCCAGCCAGCACGGCCTCGGTCACAGGTCCGTCTACGCCTTCGGTGATGTACTGCTCGTCCAAGCCGATGCGCACGCCCTGTATTCCCCGGTCCAGGTCCTCCAGCATGTTGGGCACCGAGGCTGTCAGCGATGTCGGGTCGTTGGGGTCGTGGCCTGCCAGGGCTTGAAGCATGATTCCGGCATCTGCGGCGCTGCGGGTCATGGGTCCTATATGGTCCATGGACTCGGCCAAGGCGAGCACGCCGTAACGGCTGACCCGGCCCCAAGTGGGCTTTATTCCCACGATGCCGCAGGCCGCCGCCGGAAACCTGATTGAGCCTCCGGTGTCGCTGCCCAGGGAGCCGAAGCACATCCCGGCGGCCGTTGCCACGCCGGAGCCGCTGGAGGACGCTCCCGACCACCGTTCCATGTTCCAGGGATTTAGGGGGATCTGAAACTCCGGGTTGTACCCGGCCATGGCCCCTTCGGTGAGATTCAGTTTCCCTAAAATCACCGCGCCGGCCGATTGCAGCTTCTCCACCACAGTGGCATCGAAGTCAGGTACGTGATCCCGCAACACCTGGGTGCCGCCCATGGTCCGGACCCCTTTGGTGAAGCACAGGTCTTTAACGGCGATGGGCACGCCGTGAAGCGGTCCTGAATAATTTCCTGCGGCGATTGCAGTCTCCGCGGCCAGGGCCGACGCCATCGCTCGGTCCGCCATCACTGTGGCGTAGCTCTTGTATTGGCCGTCCACCGAATCGATACGGCGCAGCATCGTCTCAGTCAATTCCACTGGAGACAATTGCTTGGTCTCAATCAGGCCGGCCACTTCGGAAATGGTCTTCAAGTGCAGGGGCGTTTCTTCCACGATCATGCTCCTTGCCGAGGCACCATTCGGGGTCGGGGTACCGGTCGGCGTTGGTCTACTCTACAATATCTGGCAACACAGCGAGAATACCTCCCTCAAGATTCCCCTAAGACTCCCATGATAATTCCGGGGTTATCTACCCGGCACGCCAGCCCATCCCCGTCCGGAGGACCGCCTCATCATGCCAGAACTGCCCGAGGTTGAGAACACGCGCCGGAACTTGGTACGGGCCGGACTGCCCGGCTGCACGATTACCGGCGCGAACATCTCTTGGGCCAATACGGTCAAAATGCCCTCGGCGGCCGAGTTGGCGGAGGGTTTAAAGGGCCGCACCGTCCAAGACATCCAGCGCCGGGGGAAGTACCTGATATTCCCGCTGTCGGGCGGAAACCCGGCCACCTTCATCGTGCATCTGGGCATGACCGGGCGACTGCAGGTCCACCCCCAGTCCCAAGAACCCCACCCCATGACCCGGCACTCCTTCCCTCTGGACGACGGCCGGGAGCTCCGTTTCGTGGACGGCCGCAAGTTTGGCAAGCTGTGGCTGGTGGACTCCCCTGACGAGGTACTGCCCGCCATGAGCCCGGAGCCTTTGGAAAACGAGTTCACCGTCGAATCTCTGGCTGGTTCTTTCACCGGTAGGAAGGCCCCGGTGAAGGCGCTGCTCTTGGAGCAATCCATAGTCTCAGGTCTGGGAAACCTCTACGCCGACGAGTCATTGTTCCTGGCGGGCATTCACCCGGAGCGGCCGGCATTTGGACTGTCCACCGACGAATTGGCCCGGCTGCGGCAGGCGATAATCGACGCCCTCACCGCCGCCTACGGAGTTTATGACCGGGCCCGCGACCAACACTGGCCCGACCCTCCCACGGCCCTGACCACTTGGAGCCACACCCGGGACACGGCAGCAGCCTGTCCCAACTGCGACACCAACATGGCAGCCATCCGGGTCCGGGCCCGTGGGACCTATTTCTGTCCCAAGTGTCAGTTGTAGATGGGCATCGACGCCACCAACAAGGAACGATATGGCGCTTGACCAACACGAACTATTGGTCATTTACACCTCCAAGAACGGCCGCACCGGTGCCATGGTGGAGCCCATCCGCCAGGGGATGCAAGAAGGCGGCTCCAGCGCGCTGGTCCGCACGGTAGACGAGGTACATGGGATGAGATGCCGGCCGCCAACGGAATCATTATTGGGACCCCGGTGCGGTTCGAAGACGTTGATTGGCAGATCAAGCAGCTCTTCGACGCCACCGCCTACCGAGATTACCCCGGCCCCTATCCAGCAAGGTCGGCGGGGTGTTCACCGTCGGGGTCACGCCGGGTGGCGACCCAAGCTTCGCCTCGGCCTCTTTGGACCTAGAATCTATCGGTCTGCCACACCCCATGGAACAATACCCTTATACCTCCTTTGGCAACATACAAGAATCTAAAGCGGTGGGTCAAAGTTGCCGTGGTTTATTCCCAAGCGCTGTAGATTCTCCGCTTCGCTCAGAATGACACGTAAGCCACAAGCGACTTTTTAGGCAAGGCCCCTGCGAGGGTTAGAGTACAAATTCGACTCGGGCGAGACGGCCCCTACATCGCCGTCCCGTAGACGTGGTCGGGGACCACGATAACTGCCGCTCGGCGGTCATCGACCATGGCCTGGTCGTACTCTTCCCAGTTGAGCCTGTCCCAGAAGTGGAAATTGCGGATAGGGGGAGCAGATAGAGGTCAAAGGGTTCGCTGAAAGGCCCTGGCCTGAGCGGGTAGGACAGGCGACGGAGCGATGGGTCAGCTGCTGTCATCACTGCAGGTCAGGAGACGGGACAAGGCTCCGGGCCATTAAATAGACCGATGAAGGGGCTGAGCGCCACACCCGCCAGAGAGTGCGCAGGTTGAAGGCTGTGGCCAGCATTGTCCACTCGGCCGCCACGTTAACGAGGCCGCGCAGCAGGAATCTCCGTGCCCCCTGTTGTTCCTTGATGATTCCGAAGACAGGCTCGACCAGTTGCTTTCTCAGCTTGTACGCCTCTCTAGCTGCTGAGGTGGACATCCAGGCACGATGACGGCGCAGCACTGCGTCATGCGGACCTATCGCCAGGCTCCGCCCAATCTCTTTGGCCTTCGTGCAGACTCCGAAGGCTGGGCACACTTGGCAGACGACCCCGGAGGCCCGGTACAGACGCAACGGGACTCCATGCGTATGTTGGATACGAACGAACTTGAGCGTCTGTCCCTGCGGACACGTAAAGCTGTCGCTCTGCTCGTCGTAGGTGAATCGGTCCTTGTGATATGGGTCTTTGAGGAACCGTTGCCGCGACTCCGACACTACCACCTGCTGATCTCGACGGGCGCATTCTTCCAAGTGACTCGCGGCGAAGTATCCGGCATCGGCCAACGTCATCTGCGACTTCGTCCCCATAGTCTCCTCGGCCTGCTCGACCATCGGCACCAGCAGGGCATTGTCATTGGCTGCATCCACCACGTCCACGGCGGTGACCAACATGCCGGTCGCTCCCCCATCCGTCTCTGTGGGTGAGACCATAGCCTGAGCGTTGTAGCCAGCCACGATGCCTTGCCTACCCTTCATCAGCCTGGCGTCTGGGTCGGTCAGGTTGATGCGCTTGTGGCGCTTCTGACTCGTGAGATCGTCCATCGCCTGCCTCACCTGCTCTCTCAAGACCTCCTTGTCAGCCAACTCCTCAGGCAGATGGGCAACAGCAGTGTCTTCTCCCGCTTCGTTCTGAGCCTCAAGGTCGGCTATCGCACGCTCCAGCCGCTCCAACAGACCACGCAGTCCCTCGGCGTCGTAGCTCCTGTTCAGCGACGCGTTGGCGACCACCTTCGTACCATCCACCGCCTGAACCGCCAGGTCCACCAACTTCATCGTCACTGCCATACGCACCGTCCGCTCGAACAGCTTCCTCATGGCCTGCCGATGCCCTTTGTAGAACCTCCACAGGGTGTTGTGGTCAGGATGCTGCCACCCGGTCAGCCACAGGTATGGTATCTGGTCCCGGCAGGCCGCCTCCAGCTTCCGGCACGAGCGCACCCCGGTCATGAAGCCGTACAGCCACACGCTCAACAGCGCACGTGGATGGTAGGCTGGCGCTCCCAGCACATCCCCGTCTATCTTTACCCCAAGCTCCGCCCAGTCCTCCCGGTCCAAAGCGTCAACGAACTCGGCCACGAATCGCGCTGGATGGTCCAACGGCAACAGTTCGTCAAGCGTCGGCGGCAACATCCATATCTGCTCTCGGCCCATCTCTCGAAACGGCATCTCAACATCTCCCCAATTTATGTCGCCTCGAAAATACACCCAACGACATACCCATGGCCAGTTCAGACTTCTGAGACAGGCTCAGTTGGGATGGTCTTGGTTGGTGGCGGCGCGGTAGACATCTCTGAGGGCAATTCGTAGCTCGTCCGCGCCGGTATTGTCCGGAGATAGAATGGTGGCCCGGCCCTCCAAGACCACATAACCCCACCAGTCCTGCTTGGAGACCATTAGCGAGCACCGGGAATCCCGCTTCAGGTTGCCCAGCTTGGCCCGGTCGGCGGTGGTGGAGAAGGCCACACCGTCACGGTCGGCACCACAGGTGACGATGCTCATCTGGGGCATGCCGTTTCTTCGGAAGCAAGTCAACACTCCCTGATGGTTATCGGTCGCGAACTTCTTGACGTTATCGGACAGCATCGTCTTCCTCCCGGCCGGTTCCAAACTCGATCTCATACATGTCGTAACTGGCTTGGCGCATGTGCAGGCTTGCGTAGACTCCCTGGGCTACCCGGTTGTCCCTGATCACGTAAAGCCGTAGGCCGCAGACATCGCCCTGACGCCGGGCTTCCACGACGGCGTAACCGTGGAGGGCTTTGTAGACCCCCATGCGCCGGTATTCGGGACTAACATAAACGCTTTGAATCCACCAGAAGGATGCGTTTCGCCAGTCGCTCCACTCGTAGGTTATCAGAAGTTGGCCCACGGGACGGCCGGTGTGTTCCGCCACCAAGTAGAAGCCTAGGTCGTGGCGATTGAGCACTGCCTCGACGCCGGGACGGAGCAGGTCCACGTCCAATTCTTTATCCTCAGTCTCTTTGGCCATGGCGGCGTTGAAGTCAACGATGGTGTCCAAGTGCACCAACGATGCCCGGCGGACCTGAATATCGTTGCCAGGAATGGAAGTCAACTTTCTCTCCCGTGTTTCAACCCTGCAACCTTTGCCTCAAAGGTAATAATGATGGCCCGTGGCCCCGATTCCATCGGCCCTCCATGTAAGCGTCCCACTGTCACCCGGACCTCGACCGCAGTCGGGGGAGAGGTCTCGTGACCACTAGTCCGACCTGTTGTGGCGCAACGGGATTCTTCGTCGGCTGCCGCCTCCTCAGAATGACAGTCTTGAGGTAAGCCCAAATCCAGTGTGCCTAGCAGTATTCAGCTAAGCCAAAAGGTGGAGCCCGACTCCTCTTTTTGGACTTCGATGCGTACCGGGAAGGCTTCTTTCAGGTCATCAAGGTGGGTGATAACCAGCACCTTCTCAAAGTCGTCGCCAATGGCGCTAATCACGTCCAGTATCCGTTCCCGGCCCACGGCGTCCTGGGTGCCGAAACCCTCATCGATGAACAAGGTCGGCAGGGGCGCTCCCATCCGTTGGGCCAGCACCCGGGACAGGGCGATGCGCAGGGCCAGGTTCACCCGGAAAGCCTCGCCACCGCTGTACATCTCGTAGCTGCGGGGACCCAATTCGTCGCTGACCAATATCTCCAAGGTCTCCCGGGGGTCCCCCTGCCCTGAGGCTCTTTCCCGCTGGGTCTCCAGTTTCACATTCATGCGGTTGTCGGTCATGCGGCCCAACAAAGCGTTGGTCTCATCCTCCAGCCGCGGCACCACCGTCTCGATGAGCATGGCTTGAACGCCCTGCCGGCCGAAGGCGGTGGTCAATTCCTGGTAGATGGACTGCTCGTCTTGCAATGTGGACAGCCGTTCCGATTCGGACGCAATCTCCTGGCCCAACGATTCTTTACGCTCCACCTGGTTCCGGAGATATCCCTGGCGTTCGATGGCCTGTTGAATCTTGACGCCCAGTTCCCGTATTTCCTGTTCGGCCTCGGTGAAATCGCGCTCAAGGGCGGTCAGGCCCTCCAAAGCCTGCTTGGCATCCGCCATCTGGGACTGTAGCTGCTCCAGTTCCTCTTTGCGACGCTGGGCCATGGAAGCGTTTTGCTCCGCCGTCTCTTTGACTCCCGGCAGATCGGCCTCGGCCTGTTTCAGCCGAATCTCCCGTTGAGCAAACTCTTCCAGATCGGTGGTCTCTTGGAAGATGCGCTGACGCGCTTCTGGGTCGTAGTCCAGCTCCTGGATCTGGGCTTTCAGCTTCCTTAGTTGAACTGACTCCTCCGCAGCAAAGGAACAGTCCGCCAACGACGCCCGCATAACCTCCAGTCTGGGGATGGCCTCCGCCAGGTCCGTCCGGGCTTGCCGGGACTCTTCAATCTGCTGTTCCAGTTGTTGGAGCCGCACCTGACGTTGGGTCTTGGCCTGGGACAGCGTTTGCTCCTGTTGGGGCAGGCGGCCTTCCAACTCGGACGATTCAGCTAGCAGCGCCTTCACTTGGACCGAGGTCTTCCGAAACTCCTCGCGCTTGGCTTCAATGTCGGCCTCAAAGGTCTCCGCCAGGCGCTGGCAGCCGTCCTCACTCAGCGGAGTCTGGCAAAGAGGGCACAGTGCCACTCGGCCGTCGGCGCCATTGAGCAGCGCCTTCTTTGCATTCAGTTCTTGGCCTTCGTTGGTGAACCGCTCCAGGGAGCTGTGGAGTCGACCCACCTGGACCGTCAGGCCGTTGAAGCGCTCCCGCTCCGCCGCCAGGGCCCGCTCCCGCTCCTCATGCCCCGGTCCCTCGTCCGTTAATTGACGTCGACTGGCCTCAAGCTGGTCCAGCCCTTGGGCTTTCAGGCTGAGACGTGACTCAATCTCGGTGTTCAGTTGCACAACTTGGGACTCCAAGAGGGTCCGGTCTCTGTCGATGTCACCCAAGACCGCCACTCGCTGGCGCTCCAAATCGTCGAAATTCCGGCCGGCCTCTTCCAGCCTGGCGAAGGCACCGCGCGCCGCTGCCAATTGGGCTGCTCCCTGGCGGATGACCGCGGCCTGTTCCACCAGTTTCTCAAAGGCCGCCACCTGTTGTTGGGCCGTCTGGTGGGCGGACTCGAACTGCTCCAACTCTTTGGCCCAGGCCGACAATCGCTGCGCCGTTTCTTCCTGGCCGGCCTGTTGCCGCCGAAGTTCTCCGACCTGCTCCCTTAGTCCAGTGGTTTTCTCCTGTTGCTCCGCCAACTCTTTATTCAGCGCTGCTAGGCTCTCTTCGACCTTTGCGAGTTCCGCCGAAGGCGCAACCAAATGTTCCAGTTCCTGGCGCATGCGGGACAAGTTGCCTTCCACCATTTTGGAGGTGTTCTCGGCCCGGCTGTTCCGTTCCCTGGCGAGGAACTGGAGCCGGTCATAGGTCTCCAGACCCAGGATTTTGCTGAGGACGGCCTTTCGTTCCGCGGGAGTTTTGTTGGTGAACTCGTCGGCCCGGCCTTGGACCAAGAAGGCCGAGTTGATGAAGGTGTCGTAGTCCATGCCGATGGTCTGATCGATGCGGGCCTGAGTTTCGCGGATCATGTTGCCGGTCACCGGCCTCGGTGTGCCGCCTTCTAGAAGCATCAGTTGCAGGTCGGAGGCCCCACCCCGCCGGCGTTTGCCGCCCCGGGCGTGGCTGCGGATGATGCGGTATTTCTGGCCGCGGGAGGAGAAGTCCAGTTCAACCCGGCACTCGTCGGCGCCGTAGGAGATCATCTCGTCTTGGATCTTGCCCCTGGCCTTGCCCCACAATGCCCAGGTTATGCTGTCCAGCAGGGCCGATTTCCCGTGGCCGTTGGCCCCGCAGAGGCAGGCGATGTGGAGCCCGGTGAAGTCCAGCGTGGGAACGTTTTCCCGGTAACACAAAAAGTTACTGAGGGTGAGCCTGAGGGGTATCATGGGGAAGGCCTTGGACCGGCCCAGTAATGGTAACCTGAAGAGGAACCGGCCACCTGCGACCTCCACCACACCATGCGAGTGTGCCCGCGGCCCCAGATTCTGTCACCAGAGTTTCTACCGGCGGCCCGGGCGTCAATAATTCTAGCACAGGGCATTGTTTCTCTGGGAGTGACCCGCGCCTGCCAACCTTGACCATGCAACTCAGCCGCGCCTACAATCAATGTCAAGTCACCCCGAGGGCAACACCAGAACCGACATGTTTGAGAATCTGACCGACCGGTTAACCGGCATCCTGAACAAGCTGACTAGCAAGGGCCGCTTGACCGAAGGTGACATTGACGAGGCTCTGAGCTTGGTCCGCCGCTCCCTGCTTGAGGCCGACGTCAATTTCCGGGTCGCCAGGGACTTTGTGGCCGCCGTGAAAGAGCGGGCCCTTGGCTCGGACGTCTTAGAGAGCCTTTCCCCCGGCCAGCAGGTCGTCAAAATCGTCCACGAAGAGTTGACGTCCCTGCTCAGCGGCGGCGACCACTCCTTGACCCTGTCCAGCCAGCCGGTGACGGCCATCATGCTGGTGGGCCTTCAGGGCTCCGGCAAGACCACCACCGCCGCCAAACTGGCCCTGCACCTGCGCCGTCAGAACCACAAGTCTCTGCTCATCGCCGCCGACCTGCGCCGTCCCGCCGCCATCCTGCAACTGGAGACCCTGGGCAAGCAACTGGACATCCCAGTCTACTCCGAGGACCCCAAGTCTTCGTCCGCGGTCCAAGTGGCCAAGAACGGCTTGGACCGGGCCCGCCAACTGGGGGTCAACTGGGCCATCATCGACACCGGCGGCCGCCTCCAGATAGACGAAGACCTGATGGAGGAACTGGCGGCAGTCAAGAAAGCGGTCGATCCCAACGAAGTGCTGCTGGTCTTGGACGCCATGACCGGCCAGGAAGCGGTTAACGCCGCCGAGGGGTTCCACCAGCGGGTCTCCCTGACCGGCCTGATTATGTCAAAGATGGACGGCGATGCCCGGGGCGGGGCCGCTCTGTCGGTAACCCGGGTCACCGGAGTGCCCATCAAGTTCATGGGCGTGGGCGAGCGTCCCGACGGCCTGGAGGCCTTCCACCCGGACCGCCTGGCGTCCCGCATCCTGGCTATGGGCGACGTGCTGACGCTCATCGAAAAGGCCCAGGATGCAGTGGACGACGAGCAGGCCGCGGAGATGGAGAAGAAGTTCCGCCAGGCCAATTTCGACTTGGAAGATTTCTTGGGCCAGATCCAGAGCGTAAAGAAGATGGGCTCCCTGTCGTCGGTGATGGAGATGATTCCGGGGATGAGCCAACTGAGCAAAAAGATGCCCATGGGCGACCTGGACGACGGCCGCATCGAGCGCATCGAGGCCATTATCCGGTCCATGACGCCCCAGGAACGGCAGAGGCCGGAGTTAATCAACGGCAGCCGCCGGAAGCGCATCTCCCAGGGCAGCGGCACCACCCCTCAGGACGTAAATCAATTGCTGAACCAGTTTCGCCAAACTCAGAAAATGATGAAGCGGATGGCCAAGTCCCGCAACCCCATGGACCTGATGAAGATGTTCCGCTAGGCGCCTCAGGCGCGTTTTAATCTTCCATGGCCTACTTCAGGCGTCCCTTGGTATGCTCAACACTCTACATTCCCTCACTCCAAACCTACCCGGTTGCCCTCATCGACATATGAGGTACCGCCCACTCGGGATATCTTAATCTGCTGACGGTAGACTCTTTCGCCCAGGCTGTGTTCGGCGTCATGCAGTTCGGTGGACCAGGCCACATCGCTGGCATTGGGACCACCGGCCAGCGCCTCCTCCAGCACCCGTCCGTGCATGCCCCACTCACCAGAGATGCCCAGTATCTTCAAGATGGTCGGCGCAAGGTCCAGGTTGCCGGACGGGGTGTCCAGCTTGAGAGTTGACTTGAAACTCGGGCCGCTGGCGAACAGGATGCCATGAATCTCGTGCCGGCTCATCGACCCGTGTTGGCCGGTGCCGGGCTCGCCATCAGTGGAGTAAACCTTGCCGTCGTATCCGGCCTGGTTGGGCGATGAGTCCCAACGAAAGGAGACCGTTAGCTCGGGTGCCCGCGAGCCTTGGTTCCCAACCAGCGAGGCAGGCAGTGTTCCCGGAATTCCAGCGACAGCATCGGACGCCGTGATGGTGCCACACCAGGGCTGCGCCATCAGCCAGCCTGCCAACCACTCGGCCGTACCGAGGTCTCCTAGCTGGGTATAGAAGAGCGCCGCGCCGCCATTTTGAGCGACAATTACACCACCAGCTTCACCACCGGATGGAAAGCCGGCAGCTTTCACCAATGCTTCGACATTGACAGTCTCGGATATGGTCGAGTAGCCGTGATCGGAGAGCACGATTATGTCAGTATCTTCGGCCCGTCCATTCTCCTTGAGCCAGCGCATCAGGTCCCCGAACTGCCCGTCCGTCTCCTTGATCGCGGCATCGGAAAGGCTGGACCCGACCCCGGCGGCGTGCTGTGATTTGTCCGGCTCAGACGACCAGATCAAGGACACGGCGGGCATGCGTTCCGGGAGTACATACTCGGTCAGGATCCGCATTGCATGGGCAAGGATCGAGGTGTTCGGCAGCGAATCTTCCGGCCATCGACCGAACCGGTCAATTAGAGATTCGTGCAGTTCTCCGGGAAGAGCAAAGGTCGGGTGTATTGTCGCGCCGACTGAGCGGCTTCCTGAGTCGTCGGCAGTAGGGTTATGGAGGTAGGCATTGCCGCTGGTTCCGACACCAATCGCCACGTATTCGTGCCCATGCCGGGAGAGAATCTCGGCCATCGTGGGCGCAAGGAGAACCGGCCCCCCGGCCTTCGTGATCTGGGTTAACTGAGGCTCCATCGCCGGGATGGCACGGTCCGGTTCGAAGTCCCGAATCACAAGCCTATTTCCCGCCAGGCCATGCCCTCCCGGGTTCAGACCCGTAACCATACTGGACACGTTAACTCTGGTCACGGTAGGGAAAACCGAGTGGTGGTTGGTGAACGTTACCCCATCGGCGGCCAAAGCCGAAAGATTGGGCATGAGCCGGGAATTGACCTGTGCCGGCTGGAGGCCATCGAAGACGAAGACCAATATGGAGGTCATTATTCCCTCATCCGAATTTGAGATGCCGGTTCATCCTCGTATCTTGATGCACGTCGTGGTTCGACAAGCTCACCATGAGCGGAAATAGCAAGGCCAGATTAATGAAATTTCGTTCGTCCTGAGCGTGTCGAAGGACCGCAAAAGCCATGTGTTTAGTTAAATAGCGCGGGGCCGTGGCGGTGGTTCGACAATCCCTCTCACCCAGCGCCCATCCTCAACGCGCTGAACAGATAGACCGTGGCGTAGGTGCGGTAGGGAGACCAGCGCCGGGCTATCTCCTCCACTTTGGCGTCGGTTACCTCCGCACCGTCCATAAATAGCCGGGACACCACCCGGCGGAGGGCCAAGTCGCCTAGGGGCAGGGCATCGGGGCGGCCGACGGCGCGGATGAGGGCCCATTGGGCGGTCCACAGACCCACACCCCGCAGGGCAGTCAGCTTCTCCACAATCTGTTGGTCGGTCAAGCCTTCCAGACTCTCCAACGCCATGTTGTTGTCCAGGGCCGCCCCGGCCAGGCCGTGGACATACTCGGACTTACGCTGGGTCAGTTTCATGGTGCGCAGCTCGGCCGGCGATGACGCCCAGATGGCCACCGGCCTGGGGAAGGCGTAGTAGGTTTCGCCGTCGAAATCGGCGCTGGGACCGAAGGTCTCGATCAGGAGCGTCCGGATTATCCGGGCCACGCTGGTGGATATCTGCTGCCCCAACACCGCCAGGACCAACGCTTCGAATACCGTGGCCGTGTGGGGCAGGTGCAGGCCGTAGAAACGCTCCACCAACCCAGCGATGGTTTTGTCCGCTTTTCCGAGATTGTAAAAGGGGACCAAGTCTTGGTCCGCGCCCAGGAGCCAGGACACCTGGGCTTTGGCCAAGTCTACATCCTTCGGACCAAGATTTTCTCCCTGCAATTCCAGGACCAGTTCCGGTGCATCGGTGGTACTCGCCGACCTAACGGAGGCCAATACCAGTTTGTCTCCCAGGTCCAAGAGCCTCCGGTAGACGCCGTCCTCCATGGTATCGGTGCCGTAGCGGCCCTGGAAATAGGTGTGATAGCCAGTCGTTAGCTCGAAGTCGAAGGGCGGCACAGGACTGATGGTGGCGGTCAACCGGTCCATAATCAATCACTCGCCGCCAGTGGAGACATGCGCAGAATAGTGTCGATCAGCCTGTAAATAACCCATCACCCACCTCCAATAGGCGCCGAGCCCACCAGATAATGCCGCGAACCGGCGGGGTCAAGCTCGGTACGCAACAGGTTGACGGTGTCGGCGGTCCACGAGGGAACGTCGGGCAGTTCTCCGCTGGCTACAACCTGCCCAATCTTCCTCAACTGTCCTTCTGGCACGTCCCTGCGCACCCGGCCCAGAGTCAGATGGGGAGAGAAGGCCCGCTGCCCAGTGGGCGGGTCCGATTTTAACCCCTCCCGATGGAATCGGGACGTCGGGGTCGACCTGCGGTCGGGGCTAATTTCTCCAACGGCATCGTCGACGGCCAATTGCAACGCCGCCAGGGTCTCTATGTCGCCTTCCACCCCCGCCCACAGCACCCGCGGACGCCGGGGGTTAGGGAAGACGCCCAACCCGGAGATCGAAAGCTTAAATGGGGAGAACCGGGCGGCCACCGGCGGCAGCACCTCCAGGACCCGCTCCACCACTCCGGCCGGAATGTCTCCCATGAATTTGAGGGTCAGGTGGATGCCCTCGGGCCGCACCCAACGCACGCTGGTGCCGATGTCTGAGTCCAACCTTTTGACAGTCTCTTGTAGCACCTTGATCCCCTCGCTTGGCACTGGGATGGCTATAAAGGAGCGGACTTCCTTTTCTCCGGGCGTCGTCACCGCTGGCTGGCCTCCCTAAGCCGCCCGTACCATTGGGCTAGGTCACCAAGCGAGTACTTGGCGTTGGCCGGGCTGGGGTTGGGTACAACGAATATCTTGGAATCCCCAATCATCCTCTCCTGTAGGCCAAGTTGGGGGTTTTCCTTCACTCTTTCTCCGTGCTGGAGATAGGCTTTGTAGGCCATCAGCCCGTGGAAACAAACCAGCCGGGGAGCGAACGTTAGAACCTTTTCTTTGAGCACCGGGGCCCACTGCCGAAAGTCGCCGGCCCGAAGCGCCGAGCCCATGGGTGTCGGCCGCTTGACCACGTCGGTGAACCCGATGCCATCGTCCAGCAGGGTGTCGTCTTCTTCGGCGGTGACTTCCCTCCCCACCAGCCCCGACAGGTTGAAGGCCGGCCAGAACCGGTTGCGCGGATTGGCGAAGTAATGGCCCACCTCAGCGGAGTATTGGGAAGGATTCAGGCCGACGAACAACAGGTCCAGACCTTCCCGCAGATGGTCGGGCAGGGTTACGAACTCCCCCGATGATGCCTTATCAGCGGTCAAATTCTGCCCTCAGAAACCCAGCATTCTGGAGGCGTTTCCAGATAATAGGGCAGCCGCCACATCCGGGGCAAGCCCGGCGCTCCGGGCCTGCTCCAATGAGCGGGAGACCTCGATTAATGGGTAATCACTGGCGAAGAGCACCCTGCCGGACCCCACCAATTTGGCCACGGTAGAAAAGACCTCTGGCCGGTAGAGAAAAGGCGACGCCGCCGAGTCGAAGTAGACGTTTTTCAGCACTTCCGGGACCTCGGGCATAAGTGAGTAGAAGGGGAGGCCGCCACCCCAGTGGGCGCAGATGATGACGTTGCCGGGGAAGTTTTGGATGAACCGGTACAGCTTGTCCGGGGTGGTGCTGCCCTTTCCGGGATACTGGTGTCCGGCCGGCTCCGATGCGTGGACCAGCACCGGCATGGCGTTGGACCGGGCCAAGTCCATGACCGGGGCCATGGTTTCGGGGTCGGTGATGTCGAACCCCTGGGTGTCGGCATGGAGTTCGCCGATGCCCACAATCCCAGCCGCGGCACACCGCTTGGCTTCTGCCAACACCGCCGATTCCCCCCAGGCTGGGTTCACCGAGCAGAAGCCGGTAAGGCGGCTGGGATTATCTAGCACCGATTGGATGATGTAGTCGTTGGCTTGGGCCGCTATCTCCGGGTCCGACCACCCCATGCCCATGACCACCGCCCGCTCCACACCATCCCGGTCCATGTTTTCCAGCAGGTCCTCGGCGGATGCGATGCGGGCGTCCGGACTGGACAACAGCGCCGCGAAGGTGGCGTCAATTTGGGCAATCTCGGCTCGGCGATCGCCGAAAGACGGCGGAAGGATGTGGCAGTGAGCGTCTATTACCAAGGCGAAATCTGTACAATCAAAAGCTGGCAAAAGTTCGCAAAGGTCAGCAAACGGGTCGAGAGGATGAGTATAGCACCGGGGATTGGACCCCGTTCCATGGCTAGGGGTCTAGGATTTGCTCAGGTGTTGAGGGGGACGGCTCGACCCTCCAAAGGCGAACATCTTAGGCTAAGGTTGTCATTCTGAGGCGTCAGCCGAAGAATCTCGTTGCTGCCGAACCAGCACTGACCAAGAATAACGAGACCCTTCCCCCGACCGCGGCCGGGGTTAGGGTGACAGAATCGGACGGGGAAGCTGCACCGCAAGCATCGGAGATTTTGAGACATGAAAATGGCGCTCTTAATATGATTGGGATATGAGCGATACCCCCACGAGCGGTCTATTCACACTCAAGGGTCGCGCAGCTCCCGACTTCACTCTACCCACGCCCGAGGGCGAGTTTCTATCACTCCAGGAATTACGAGGCCGGAAGTTAATATTGGTCTTCCTGAGGCATTTAGCTTGAGTGCCTTGAAGAGAGCATCTGTCGCAGTTGCGGCAGCGGTACGGCGAGATTCAGGCCAAAGGCGCCGATGTGGTAGCCATCTCCTTTGAGCGCAGGAACCGGCTATTCCAACACACGCGTCAACTCCAACTGCCTTTTACCATCCTGACCGACCCGGAGAGGGACGTTTACAGCGCCTACGGTCTGGAACGTGGCGACTGGCTGAAAATATTCTCGCCCCAGACGGTCTGGACCTACATTAAGCACTTCGCCAGGGGGCGGCGATACTATCATTCATCCAGCGACTGGAGACAGTTGGGTGGAGACTTTATTCTGGGGGAGGACGGGACGGTGCTATACGAGCACCGGGGGCAGGCGCCCCATGACCGGCCCACGGTGGCCTGCCTTATAGCCAAACTGGACGGTTAGTGCTTCCTAATAGATACTCCGCGTCACCAACCGTTCGTGGTGAGCGTCGGTATGTCCACGAATCCGGATTGCACCTAGGAATTGAACTGCGGTTCATTGGAAGCTCCGTCGAACCATGACCGCGCCAAAGCCGAGGCCCTTCGACGGGGCTCAGCAACTGTCTTGGATGTCAAGGCGTTTGAAGGTTTGGCTGCCACTCTCTGCCATGTTTCACCATGGAATTTAGAATGACCAAGAGCTTGCGCATACAGGCCGTCAAGGCCACTTTCTTGGGTTTGCCCATGGAGCATAGCCGTTGATAAAACTCTTTGATCACCGGATTGTACCGGGTCGCCACCAAGGCCGCCATGTAAAGGGCCGCCCTCACGTGACGGCGTCCTCCCCAAACAGTGCGCTTGCCTCGGAGCGTTCCACTGTCCCTATTGAACGGTGCTACGCCCACCAGCGCGGCGACTTGACCCCGGTTCATCGTGCCCAATTCTGGCAGATTGGCCAAAACGGTTGCCGTGAATACCGGGCCAACGCCAGGAGCGCTCCTTATGACCCTTTCTTTGGTCCGCCACATGGGACTGGAGCGGATGAAGCTGTCCAGGTCTTGGTCCAGGTCCTCCAAGCTTTTTTCCAGCCAGCGGATATGTTCTTCCACCTGAGGACGGATCCGAGCAATCACGGTCCTCCGGCGGTTCTTCTCCGCGGTAATCATCTCCACCAACTGCCGCCGGCGGCCAACCATGGCCTGCAGGTCTTGGGCGTCTGGGTCAGGAAGAAGCCTGGGCTTAGGCTCCATCGCCTGCCCAAAGTGGGCCAACACCTGGGCGTCCAAGGCGTCGGTCTTAGCCAGGGCGCCAGCAGCCCGGGCGAAGTCCCTTACGTGTCTGGGGTTGACCACCGCCACTGGAAGACCGACCGCCGCCACTGGAAGACCGACCGCCGCCAGCTCAGCGGTGAGCGACCTCCCGTGGCCTCGAGCACAACCAAGGAAGGGCTCATCCCCGTCAGCCGCTGGGCCAGAGCACCGATGCCGTTCGCATCGTTCGTGACCTGCCACACTTCACCCGTGGGCCTGGAAGCCACATCCAAGCAGCTCTTGGAAACATCGATACCTATGAACACCTGCGAATCTTCCATCCATCTACCTCCCATCACTGGTTCCCCTCATTGGTCCCCCGGCACCGGCCCAGCCTTGCTTGATACGGGCTGCCGCCCAGTCAACTGTTCGGGCTCTGGGCGGGGAGGACGTGGCGGCCTCGCTGAGCCTCGGCCTAAAAAGCCTAGGACGATTCGGCCTGCCACGTCCTGGTTTAAGATACAAGGACGAACGGATGACCTCAACGGCCGATTCCGAAACTGGGTATTAGTGGTCGCTGCCGTCCTCGCTGAACTCGTTCTCGTCGCTGAAGACCCCGGTTTCCCTTCCTTGGAAGACGTGGACCACAAAGTTACCGCGGTTGATGCCCACGGCATCGACGATGTCTTCGTCCACGGTGTCGATAATCTCTTGGATGGTCTCCTGGGTCAGACTCTCATCGACCGATACCGCCACGTGGACCATTTCCGGGGTGAAATGGATGTCCACCCGGCCGACCTGCCGGTCCGAGTCCATGACCAAGTAGGCTTCGGAATAGGGTGTGCGCACCTCGCGCTCAAATTTCAAGTCCGCCAAAGAATGTTTCCTCCCTGTACCCTGGCCGTGCCTACCGCCTGACCTGTCCCTTCCCCATTATGACCCATTTATACGATGTTAGCTCTCTCAAACCCATGGGCCCGCGGGCGTGGAACTTCTGGGTGCTGATCCCCACCTCCGCGCCCAGTCCGAACTGCCCGCCGTCGGTGAACTGGGTGCTGGCATTGACGTAGACCGCTGCGGCGTCCACATCGTCCAAGAATCTGGCGGCTGCCGCGTCATCTTCGGTGACGATCGCTTCGGAGTGGCCGGAACCGTAGGTCTCGATGTGCTCCAGCGCGTCGTCCAGGGAGTCCACGACCTTTACTGCGGCGGTGAGGGAAAGAAATTCCTTCCCCCAATCGTCCTCGTTGGCCGGCAGGGCCGCGCCCGGCGCGTCGGGTCCCAGGATACTGAGGGTCCGGTTGTCGCAGTGCAGTTCCACGCCCGAAGCGGCCAGTTTCTTGGCGATAAGCGGAAGTCCTTCGGCAGCGATTTCCGAGTGCACCAGTACGGTGTCCAGAGCATTACAGATGGAGGGACGCCTGACTTTGGCGTTGTGAACAATCTCAGCCGCCATCTCCAAGTTAGCCGCCCGGTCCACGTAGGTGTGGCAGACCCCGATGCCTCCGGTTACCGCCGGCATGGTGGCGTTGCCGGCCACAAACTTGACCAGACTCGCGCCGCCCCTGGGCACCAGCAGGTCGATGTAGTCGTTCATCTTGAGCATGGCATCCACCAGCGTCCGGTCCGGATTGTCCACGAACTGAATGGCGTCCTCGGTCACGCCGGCGTCGGACAGGGCCTTCCGCAGCAAGGCCACCAGCGCCGTGTTGGAGCGGATGGATTCCTTGCCGCCCCGCAGGATGCAGGCGTTGCCCGACTTGAGACAGAGACCGAATATGTCCACGGTCACGTTGGGCCGGGACTCGTAGATGCTGCCCACCACTCCCAGGGCCACCCGGCGGCGGCTGGTTATCAGTCCGTTGGGCATGGTGGCCGTCTCAATGACCTCGCCCACCGGGTCCGGCAATTCGGCGACCTGCTGGACCTCCGCAGCGGTGCCGTCCAGCCGCTCCCCAGTCAGCAGCAACCGGTCCAACAGGGACTCTTCCAACCCATCGGTCCTTGCTGCTTGGTAGTCCTCTTGGTTGGCCGCCAACACACCCGCCTGCTCCGACCGGAGCAGTCCAGCCAGATTGAGCAGCACACGGTTCTTGTCATCAGTCGACAGCCGGGCGACCTTCCGGGCGGCCTTGCGGGCAGCTTGGCCCAGGGCTGTAAGGTCTGCCACTGTCTTGGTGGTAATCTTGCTCACCGCTCTCTTTCTAACCGCCTCACAGGAGAACCAGGTTATTCCGGTGCACCACTTCCTGGCCGTAGTGGTAGCCCAAGGTCTCTTCGATGCGGTCCGAGCGCAGCCCTTGAATCTTGGCGATGTCCCGGGCCGCGTAGTTGGCGATACCGCAGGCAATCCGCTTCCCGCCAGAATCTACCACATAGATGGACTCGCCACGGTTGAAATCGCCCTGCACGGACTGGATGCCAGCCGGGAGCAGGCTCCGGTGGTCGTCAACCAGGGCTCCCGCCGCTCCGGCGTCCACGGTGACCCTGCCCCGTTGGGAGATACCGCTCAGCATCCACCGCTTGCGGGCCTCCATCTTGCTGTCGGCGGGCTTGAAGTAGGTGCCCACCGGCTCGCCCCGCGCCACTCGGAGCACCGCGTCCTCAGCCTTGCCGTGGCACATCACCATGGCGATGCCCGATGTCGTGACCAACTTGGCCGCTTCCAGTTTGGTGGCCATCCCGCCCCTGGCCCAGGGTTGCAGTTCCTCTCCAGCCAGGGCCTCTATGGCGGAGTCCACCCG
Source organism: Dehalococcoidia bacterium (assembly GCA_965237595.1). Taxonomy (GTDB): domain Bacteria; phylum Chloroflexota; class Dehalococcoidia; order Lucifugimonadales; family UBA3495; genus UBA9611. The sequence goes on from CBDEFY010000006.1 coordinate 945,770, forward strand.
GTCCACCTCGCTAATCAGGGTGGCGTCGGGGTCGGTCCTTGGGTCGGCCGAATATAGGCCCTCGGTGTCGGTCAGGACCAGCAGCAGATCGGCGCCCACCAAGTTGGCCACCAAGGCCGAGAGCCGGTCGTTGTCACCGAACACCTCGCCAATCTCATCCACTGCCACCACGTCGTTCTCATTGAGCACCGGCACCACTCCCAGTTCCAACAGCCGCTGCAGGGTGTTGCCCACGTTCAGATAGGACTGCCGGTCAGACAGGTCCGAGATGGTCAGCAGGGTCTGGGCGACCTGGGTATCGTGGGATTCGAACATCTCTTGGTAGATGTTCATCAACCGGCTCTGGCCCAAGGCGGCGAACACCTGCCTGGAAGAGATATCGGGGCCCATTTCGCCACGGGTCTGTCCCAGGGCCGCCCGGCCAGCAGCGATAGCGCCCGACGTCACCAACAGCACTTCTCCCGAGGCGTCGCGCACCTGGCAGACCTGTCGCACCAAGTCGGCCATCACCTTAAGGTCTAGGCCGGAGGGGCCGGTCAGGATGCCGGTCCCGGCTTTAACCACGATGCGCCGGTAACGAAGGCCGCCGGAATCCGGCTCCGAGTTAATGGAAGCCTTTTTGTGTTGACTCGCTCTGGCCATAGTCTGGGTCTTTGGCGCTGGAAATTGGGGCAAAAAAATGGGCGGTCCGAGGCCGCCCCGCTCATCAGGTATTATAGCACTCACCCCCCCGTGTCACCGGACTCCGACCAGAGTCGAACCACCCTGAAACACGGATTCGTGGTGCTGGTAGTCTGGCGCCCCTTTTCCAGTCCTCAGACGCATCAGGTGGTGAAAAACGGGTTGCCTTAAGTGTGGGCATAAACCGCTTCCACCACGCTTTGGGAAACATCGGAACCAGCCGCCGCCTCGATGAAATGAGCCGTCTCATCCCGGTCTAGACCCCGTAGCAGGTGCCGTTGGTAAACGGCCTCACGGGATATCCGGGCCAGCGTTTCCGTCAAAGGGTGTTGGCGCGACAACTCGATGTCCAGGTAGCAGCCGACCACCATGACACAACTGTCCTCCAATTCGCGGGCTACGAATTGTAGTAGCTGCAACGATGGCTCATCCGCCCAGTGAATGTCGTCTAGGACCAGCACCAAGGGTTGAGACCGGCCCGCATTTTTGAAGAATCGGGTGATCGACTCGAACAACCGGAACCTGGCATCCTCAGGCGCCAAGGCTGGAGCAGGCTCCAAGCCAGGCAGCTTTTCAAATATCTCAGGGACCAACTCCCCGATGTCGGCGGCGCCGGCGCCCATGGCGGACTGGAGTTGGTCGAGGTCCCGTCGTTCCACGTATGAGCGAATGACCTGCACCCAGGGCCAGAACGGAGGGGTGTCCTCCTCTTCGTAGCAACGGCCCCAAATCACCTGGCCGCCCCTTGCTTCGGCCTCCATGGCCAGTTCCTGAGCGGTGCGGGTTTTGCCTATTCCCGGCTCGCCAGCTAGCAAAACCAATCGCCTTCGGCCGGCCACAGTGCAGTCCAGAGCCGTCATCAGCTCACCAATCTCCCGCTGGCGGCCTGCGAATATCCTGCCTGTCTGTCCGGAACTGGTCACAGCTCTCCCGTCCTCATGGGTTGGAGCGCATTTTACATCAAAACCGAATCATCCCGGATGCAACAAGCGGTCTGGGCCTGGCAGGCTATCTGTTCCGACTCAGTAAACACCTGCTTCAAGAATCGAGGGCCTTTTAGCCTGTTGTAGACGTTTGTGGCCCAGATCCCACTTGTAACACTCGCCCCCAAGTCATAAGATAGTTTAAAAGGGGCTGGCTCCGTTGCCAGCCCCCTTTGTGGCGTGTCAATTAAAATCCCGGTTCCAAACACCATAGCCGGATTGGAGACCCTGGCCAACACATGACCCTCAAGGGAGTCCTGGAATTACTGGACCGCCATCCCGAACACCGCGGGAATGTGGATGCCTGCCCCGATGCATCGGGGGGAGGGGAATCCGGAGTGACGATACGCCAGGGCGCCCGCGCCGCCTTCCTGGCTTCTTTGTGGCGCCGCCAACGGGGCCCTATCTTGGTTGTCACGCCCCGGCCCGACGACGCCCGGCGTCTCCACGACCAGTTGCTGACCTATCTGGGGGACGACCAGCCAATACATCTGCTTCCCGAGCCCGAGGTGCTGCCCTTCGAGCGGCTGGCGGTGGACGCCAACACCGGCAACCAGCGGCTGGACGCCCTGGCGGCATTGGCGGCGGCGGGAACATTCGCCGGCGCCGGTCCAGACATCCAACCCCTGGTGGTCTGCTCAGTGGGTTCAGCCCTGATTTACACCCTGCCGCCAGAGCTGATGGCCGGCGTTTTTCCCGCCACTGGAGAACTGAGCGTATGGCGAAAGGGAGACAGGGTGCGGATCAACACCCTCCTCGCCCAGTGGTTGGACTTGGGTTACCGCAACGAGCCGGTGGTGGAAGGACCGGGAAGTTTCAGCCACCGCGGCGGCATCTTGGATGTCTATCCCACCGGGTCCGATTGGCCCCTGCGCATTGAACTCTGGGACGACGAGATTGACACCATCCGCTACTTTGACCCGGTGTCCCAACGCTCCATCCGGTCCGCCGGTGAGGTGCGCCTGGTCCCCGCCCGCGAGCAACTGCCCAGCCTGGCCAACCCGGAGACGGTGGCCGCCCGGACCGAGGCCATGGACTACGCCAAGTGCAACAACGAAGTCCGAGACCGCATGGCCGATGAATTGTCTCTTCTATCCTCCTCGCCCAATCTCGAGATCCTCTCTTTCTACAATGGTCTGGTCAACCACGCCCACCTGATGGAGTACATCGGGGCCAACGGCCTGGTGGTGCTGGAGCGGTCCGGCCGGGTGGAAGCCGAAGCCCAAGAACTGGAAGAGCGGTACCAGCGCATGCGGGAGGCGCGCGAGGACCGTGGGGAACTGCCAGTCAACTTCCCCTCGCCCCACATGGGTTGGGAGGAGTTCTCCAACCGGCTGAGCGGCGTGCCCCAGATGCAGCTACGGACTTGGGTGGGCGACGACGAGGACCGGATCTTCCGGCCGTCCACGCCTTACCACGGCAAGCTGGAGCAACTGGCCGCCGACGTGCGTCGCCACCAGGGCGCCAACCACGCCGTGGTGGCCGTTACGCAGCACCAACGCCGGGTCGCGGAGGTCCTGGAGCAAGAAGGCGTGGGCGTCACCCAGGCCGACTCCCTGGAGAACGCCCCTCAACCCGGCCAGGTCTGCGTGCTGCCGGGCTCCCTGCAAGATGGGTGGACCGTTGAGCTGCCCAGCAGCGGCGGAGAGGTGAGCGAGGTCAGCACTTTGGTCCTGCTGACCGACTCCGAGTTGTTCGGCACGGTGAAGGAGCGGCGTTACCACCGGCGCCGCAAGGCTGAGCACGGGCCGGAAGTGGTGCTGGCCGACTTGGTGCCGGGTGCCCACGTGGTGCACATCGACCACGGTGTGGCCCGCTTCGCCGGGACTACCCGCATCGGTGAGGATGCGGCGGAGAAAGAGTACCTCATCCTGGAATACGCGGAAAACGACAAGCTGTACGTGCCCACCGACCATTTGGACCGGGTGTCGGCCTACGTGGGCGCCCAAGACCAGCAGCCCCACCTCACCCGCCTCAGCACCGCCGAGTGGGCGCGGGTGAAGCAGCGGGTGAAGGGCGCCACCCGGGAGATGGCACAAGAACTGCTGCGCATAAACGCCGCCAGGGCCCTGGCCGAGGGCCACGAACACGGTGCCGACACGGTTTGGCAGCAGGAGCTTGAAGATTCTTTCCCCTTTATCGAAACCCTGGACCAGACCCAGGCCATCACCGACGTCAAGCACGACATGGAGACAACCCGTCCCATGGACCGGCTGATTTGTGGCGACGTTGGCTACGGCAAGACTGAGGTCGCCCTCAGGGCCGCTTTCAAGTCGGTGAACGACGGCATGCAGGTGGGCGTTTTGGTTCCCACCACCGTCCTGGCCCAGCAACACTACGCCACCTTTAGCGAACGGCTCAGTCCCTTCCCGGTAAATGTGGAGGTGTTGAGCCGGTTCCGGACCCACAAAGAGCAGCAGGAAGTGATTGAGGGCCTGAAAGACGGCAGCGTGGACATCGTCATCGGCACCCACCGGCTGCTGCAGAAGGACGTGCAGTTCAAGAACCTGGGTCTGGCGGTGGTGGACGAGGAACAGCGTTTCGGCGTCAGCCACAAAGAGCGCTTCAAGCAACTGCGGCAACAGGTGGACGTTCTGACACTGAGCGCAACACCAATACCCAGGACGTTAAACATGGCGCTTTCGGGGATACGCGACCTCAGCACCATGGACTCCGCGCCTGAGTCGCGCTTGCCGGTCAAGACCTTTGTCTCCGAGTACTCGGAGGACGTTATCAAAGAGGCCATCCTACGGGAGATGGAGCGGGGCGGCCAGGTCTTCTACCTGCACAACAGGGTCCGCACCATCCACCAGGCCGCTGCCGACCTCAACAAACTGGTGCCCCAGGCCCGTATCATAGTCGGCCACGGCCAGATGGCGGAATCGGAACTGGAAGACACGATGGTGAATTTCGCCAACGGCGAGGCCGATGTGCTGGTCTGCACCACAATCATTGAATCGGGGCTGGACATGCCCAACGTGAACACCTTGATTGTGGACCGAGCCGACCGGTTCGGCCTGGCGCAGCTCTACCAACTGAGGGGCCGGGTCGGCCGCGGCGAGCACCGGGCCTACGCCTATCTGATGGCCCCAAGGGGCCGCCGCATTACCGAAGCGGCGGAGCACCGGCTCCAGGCCATATTGGAAGCGTCGGAATTGGGGGCCGGGTTCCGCATCGCCATGCGGGACCTGGAGATACGCGGCGCTGGCAACATATTGGGCGCGTCCCAAAGCGGCCATATCCAGGAGGTCGGCCTCGACCTATACACCCAGCTTTTGAACGAAGCGGTGCGGGAACTGGAGGAGGAAACGGGCCAGAGCGGCGCCGCAGAGCCATTGGCTGCCGAATTGCCATGGGTCGAACTTCCCCTGAACGCCCGCATCCCAGAGGACTACATCGACCACCTGCCCACCCGATTGGCGGTCTACCAGCGGCTGGCCAAGATGACCGACCGCGAAGATGTCCCGCTGATTAGGGAAGAACTGAGAGACCGCTTCGGTCCCCTGCCCGAAGAAGTCGAGAACCTGCTGACCCTGGCCGACCTCCGGGCCCTGGCCGCCACCGTGGGAGTGGAATCCTTGGTACGGGGCAGCGAAGCCATCGTGCTGTCACTGCGGGTGCCGGTGGGCGGGGCCCGGGTGCCCCTCCAACGCGCACTGGGCCCCTCGGTGCAGGTTGGCAACTCCCAGATGCAGATGCCCCTACGGAGGCTGGGCGACGAATGGCTGTCCCGCCTGACCAGAGTGCTGGAGCGGTTCCTGGTTTTCCAGGAAAACCTCGAGACGCTGACCGGACCGGCGACTGCCGATTAACCGCTTGACGCCGGCTCCCATCACCATCGTTAGACCCCCAGCAAACCGCCCCGGGCGCTCCGGCGTATTAGTTATCAGGTAGCGCCGGCGTGGTCCTGACCCAGTCTACGGCTTGCCAGAAATCACGGTCCTCATGGTCTAATGAAATTTTGAACCCGTATCAGCGCCGCCACATCTAATTATCTGAATCGTGCGTGAATTCCCACGTTACTCATCACCGACAATGGAGGACTCATTGAAGGGTAATTCAATAGATAACCAGCCTGCTGGGCGTGAAGTCCGGAGAGAAAGAAGCAAGCTGCGGTTTCTAATGCCCTTGGCTTTGGTGTTGACGGTGGCATTGATTGCTTGCAGCACCAGCGCCGACGGCGGCTCCACCGGCTCCGGGGACCTGGCGCCTGATTTCTCAATCACCATGTACCAGGGCCAAGACGTGGTGGGCGGACAGGAAGTGAATTTCAGCGACTTGGTTGGCCAAAAGCCGATCGTGCTCAACTTTTGGGCCGGGCTTTGCCCTCCCTGCCGGGCAGAGATGCCCGACCTGCAAGAGTTCAATGACAAATTCGAAGACCGGGCCCTATTGCTGGGGATAGACCTCGGTCAGTTCACCGGGCTGGGGAACCAAGAGGACGCCCAAGACCTTTTGAATGAATTGGGCGTGACCTATCCAGCCGGATTCACGACAGACGGCAGCGTAGTCAAAAACTATCAAGTTTTGGGCATGCCTACTACGGTGTTCATAGGCACTGACGGCGAGATCTTCAACAAGTGGACCGGCGCTCTGAACGACGAAGTACTGGAGGAAAAAACCCTGGAGATGCTGAACCAGTAACCGCCGCTTCGCCCCGATCCAACAAAAAGCCCGCCGCTTCTTTAAGAATGGAAAAGCCCGGCGGGCTTTTTACGTGGTGCCCCAGCGAGCCTATGTTGCGGTATAATGGCTCTGGTCTTGCTCGATACCCGCTAACGGCGCACCCGGAGCCGGGCGGCGGCAGGCAGAGTCGGGGTGTAGCGCAGTGGCTTGCGCGCTACGTTCGGGACACCGAATGCAATCCTACGGTATTAAAATACGATTTCCATCGGGGTGTAGCGCAGGGGTAGCGCGCGTCGTTCGGGACGACGAGGCCGGAGGTTCAAATCCTCTCACCCCGACCATTTTTTCTACTAATTGCGTCAGATTCGTAATAATCGGCAGTATCACGCGACCCACATCAAATGAATGAATCCGACTTCCGATGCACGGCGGCCACACTGCAACTAACTCTTAATCAGTAGGTTCTCGGTTCGACCCCGAGGCGGGTCACCACAATTTAGGCACGAAACTGGCCCTTGGACCGTTCCAAGGGCCTTTAATTTACCGGCGATGGTCACCAAATGGTCACTTAGCAGCCTGGCTTCTAAATAGTAATTCTCAATGTAGGTGCACTTGTCTTGGCCCTCTACGATAAAAGCATATCGCAACTTGATACCGATGACCTCCAGTCTTTGTTGAGCGAGGTGGCTGTTGAAAACGTCCGCCTCGAGTTCACACGGGGAGATCCAGACAAAGACGAATCGCTAAAAAAATTAAGCTTTTTCGCGAATACGTATGGCGGGTATGTCATTATCGGCGCAGAGGCGGATAGTCAGTCCGGCAGAATTTCGGGACTTCCCGGCATTTCCCCGATTGCCGACTTCAAGCAGAGGTTAATACAGTGGTGCTGGGATAGCGTATCACCGCCAGTTGATCCATTTGTTTCTGACCCTATTCCGACTCCCAGCGATAACACAAAAGTATGCTATGTCGTACATGTCGACCAAAGCCTGGAGAGCCCGCATTTCATTAACTCGAGGAAAGGTATCTACGTCCGTACCAACGAATTCAGCCAAAAATTTGAGCCGCAACTAGCGACGCTCCAAGAGGTCCAACACCTTTTGAATCGACGCTCTTTAGTCCTGGAACGCCGTGGGAATCTTCTTGAACGCGCAGACTCCCGGTTCGCTACATTTGTATTGAACAATTATCAAGATTCCTCCTACACAAGCGGCTCGTTGGGCGCGACTATAAAGCTCGCAGTCAGCCCGAATTTGCCTGTTGCACAGCTAATTGATCACGAAGTTCTGATAATGCTCGTTCCTCGGACACGCGTGCGGTGGCGTGGCGAGATGTTCCCGACAGGCAATTCACATTTGAGTCAACATGAAAGCGTCATTGAGCTAGAACCCGGAGATGATTTTTCGTTATTCGAGGCAAATACCTGGGGACAATTGTATTACGCTTCTGAAATGGCGGTAGAAGAGGGTGGTGCCAAAGGGATTCATCTTTGGTCATTGGTTGGTCACTTGTTGGTTTATTTGGAACATGCCCGTGTGTTCTACTCGACGTTGGGCTTCAATGGGAGGCTGCACCTGCAGATTAGGCTCGAGCGAATTCTGAATGTGCCTTTCTTAATTTCTCAAGGCCGCGATCTGGAGGAAGGGCCTTCATCGAAACTCGACCGTGGTTTGGAATTTGAGTTAGATTTCCTTAATACGATGTTAGAAGCTGGTGGAGATCAAATCGCCCGCCAGTTGCTCAAGACTATTTTATTGGGCCTCAATTGGGCTAGCGGGGCTAGTACAACCAGCATTGAGCACTTGATTGCAGAGGGGCGAAAATATAATTTCTGGCCACCCCATTAGAGCGCCTGCTTTACACTACGGATTACGTAAACGCTGTACGCCTGTAGCTACAGCCTGTAATAAAACACGTTCAATTGTGCGCTGTTAAACGAGCGGTTATTTTTGAGGTTGGATGGCCCGCTACAAGCAATCAGATGATGAGCTTTGGAGAAACCTCAACCTCCAAACGCGATACATAGAGCGATCATCTAAGTCGTTTGATGATGGGTACGAAGATGAGGCTCCGCGTTTGGCGGTGATCGTGAGGGTATTGGCTCATGACACGCCTAGTTCGCACTCGCTCCTGGGGCAACTTGGCCTCAAGGAACACATGGCTTTCCACACTACGTCTTACCCCTTTGACCCGGCTAATTTGATGCCCCATCAAGGGTTACTGATCATGAAAGTGACAGCACCACCAGAAAGTGGTGTAGCTGTCTCCATCACGCTGGCCGGAGATGATCCACCGGTGACCTCCGGGGGCGATGACCTTCCCAAGGGCAGTTAACTATATTGCTCGCTCGAGTGGCCCGGGCAGCCCGCCAGGTTCCATTAGGGAGGTTTCTTTCGAACAATGGTGGAACGAAGTTGTGTGAGGTGGACCCGGAAATTCGGACAGGTGGTTAAGTGAGAGTTCTGCTCCTAAAATAGCCACAGCTGTTGCTGTGAGGGAGGAGTGGGACATGTCAAAAGAGCGGAGGAAGCACAGCCCAACATTCAAGGCCAAGGTGGCCCTGGAAGCGGTGAAGGGTGAAGAGACGGTGGCCCAACTGGCCGCCCGCTACGAGGTCCATCCCGGGCAGATCCAGGCCTGGAAGAAGTCCTTGTTGGAAGGAGCGGTCGGCGTCTTTGGTGGGAACCAAGACAAACGCCAGAAGAGCGATGCGGTCCTTGTTGCCCGGCTCTATCAGCAGATCGGCCAACTGAAGGTTGAGCGGGATTTCTTGGCGGAGAGGCTCGGTCCATGAGCCGGGAGCGGCGGCGGGAGATGGTGGACCGGCGGCACCCAGCCTTGTCCACAGTGAGACAGTGCGCCTTACTGAGCATCAGCAGGTCCAGCCTAAACTACCGGCGCAAGGGGACTTGCTCGGAGAACCTGACGGTGATGAAGGCGATGGACCACCAGTACCTAAGTACCCCCTTCTACGGGTCGCGGCGCATGAGGGTCTGGCTGGGCACTCAAGGTCACAGGGTGAACCGGAAGCGGGTCCAGCGTCTGATGCGGACCATGGGACTACGTGCCATCTACCGGTGGCCCCGGACCAGCAAGCCGGGGCCAGGGCACAAGGTGTATCCCTACCTCCTGAGCGGCATGGAGATCACCAGACCAAATCAGGTGTGGGCCGCCGACATCACCTACATCCCCATGGCCAAGGGTTTCTTATACCTGGTGGCCATCATGGATTGGTACACGCGGTACGTGGTGGCCTGGCGTCTTTCCAACACCTTGGATGCTGATTTCTGTGTCGAGACATTGGAGGAAGCGCTTGGCAAGGGGAAGCCAGAGGTCTTCAACACCGACCAGGGCAGCCAGTTCACCGGCGAAGCCTTCACCGGTCTCCTAGAGCAGCACGGAGTGAGAATCAGCATGGACGGGAAGGGACGCTACACCGACAACATCTTGTTGGAGCGGCTGTGGCGCACGGTTAAGTACGAGGAGGTCTACCTGAAAGCCTACTCCAACGGGCGAGAAGCCAAGGCCGGGCTTGACGCATACTTCAGCTTCTACAACAACCAAAGACCCCACCAGGCCTTGGGCTACCGGACACCGGCTGAGGTGTTCAAAGGAGACTTGGCGCCATCAGATGAACGGTCAATCAATGGGAAACGGGCACCGAACGGAGCGTTCTCAGACCTTGGAAAGACGGCGGAACTCCCACTTAGTTTTGCACCAAACCTGTCCAACTGATTGGGTCCACCTCAGTGATCAAAGACCTCAGGGGGCACACGTTTACTCGTAAGGACATTGTACCGGCCCTGGCAAACAAAGAAGGTGGCGCCCACGTAGATCCTAATATTAGCGATGAATACGCCAACCTCACAAGGTTTAATAGCCAGGGATGGAAGGTGATGACTAGTGGGGTAGTTGCAGCTCCGGACAACTCGATAACGGCCGCCAGTATGCGGCAGATCGCCTACGAAATGCAGGAATCGCTAAAGCCGTATCGGAACGCTACCCTCCTGTAATTCGGAGTGCCCGCTAAACGCCGTTGCTTTGAGATGGCAATCCGATCCACAGAAAAGAAAAGGCCGCATCCCGAGGGACACCGGCCCATGGCTATACACTGGGGCGATTGTCGGTGGAGACTCTCCACCAGATTACTGCTCGGTTCACTCGTGCTCCTCTTTCGCCTTTAGGTGAGCCGTTAGCAGTAGTTCAATAACCTGAGGAGTCAGCGGGATGGCAAAAGCTGTTGTTGGCTCCAGCGATTCGTAAATCATCCCAATCACATCACCGCTTTCGGGAAGAAAAACGCGTGGCCGGTGCCGTACCTATGATTGCGGTAAGATGAAGCGATCGACGCCTTGGTCAGAGTCAGGGCTTCTATAGGTGCGTGCCGGGATCTGGTAGAGGACGCACTTCTAAGAGCTGCGCCTCCAGGTAAATGTAACTCCTGTCCAGGGAGTAAACCAGGATAGGGGCTCGTCGAGCGCACAATTCAAATTCTAGGTGAGCCTCCCTCTGTACATCCAAAACACAATCTCCAACCGCCGGATAAATACGCAGTAGGCGTTGGGCACACCTCCGGCAGCGTTTTTATTGATTAAATACGCTTGTTGTAATTAGGTCTCAACCGATGCAGCACGCGGCCTATTTTCTACCGAGTCAGGGATAGGCAGAATGGGGACTCTAAATTTGAATATGTTCCGTAGCTAGAGAATCCACGAACCTCAGGGTGGGCAGAAAGAAGTCCTTTTGGTGCACCTTATTCTAATCAGTCAGGTAGTCATGCCGCAGCGAGTCCCCATTTCGGAGCGCGGCGCAACGCCGCTGCTTGAACATTCCGTTCCACAAACCAAGACTCGTCTAGCCCAAGAACTTGCTACTAGCACCGATTCACGCCCGCGTATTGTTCACCAGATAGTCTTGGAGAATGCTGCAGCCAAAGCCGACGCAGCCCCTTCCTATTTGCCTTCTCTGATAAAGTCCGATACGCGCTCTGCAATCATCGTTGTGACGAAGCCTAAGCTTTCATAGACCACGAGACTTCAATCCTCACACTGCGGCGTTCAGTGGTACAGTTTCCCTCCGCCCTACTGGTATGTAAAAGGCGGAGCTAAAGTGGACCACCTGGACGGATTGACCGCCTGACATTGTGGCGGTTGAAAAATGTACCGTCCTGTGCCATCGATAGGTTCGAAGTCGTGCTTATGGGTGGTGGGATGGATGTACCAGGTGGACGTGTATCTACGGATCCGACGGGCGGTGATGGTGGATGGGATGAGCATCCGGGAGGTCTCCCGGGTGTTCGGGTTGCACCGGGACACGGTGCGCAAGATTCTGGCCTACTCAGCGCCGCCGGGCTACCGGCGACAGACTCCGCCCCGGCGTCCTAACCCTTCGACAAGCTCAGGAGGAGCCCTTCACCGCCGTCATCGACCAAATCCTGGTAGACGACCTCAAGCGTCCCAGGAAGCAGCGCCACACAGCCCAGCGGATCTTCCAGCGGCTCAGGGACGAGCATGGGTTCGGCGGCCAGTACACCATAGTCAAGGACTACGTAAGGGAGCACCGCCGCCGGTCGCAGGAGATGTTCGTCCCTCTGTCTCATCCGCCGGGCCTCGCCAAAGTCGCACTGGGCGTGGCCCTGGTGATCATTGGCGGGGTGGAACAGAAAGCCCACTGCTTCGTCCTGGACCTGCCCCATAGCGACGGATGCTTCGTCAAGGCTTACCCGGCCGAGACCACCGAGGCCTTCCTGGACGGCCATGTCTCGGCCTTCGCATTCCTGGGCGGAGTGCCCCAGAGCATCCTGTACGACAACACCAAGCTGGCGGTGGCCAGGATCCTGGGGGATGGACGCCGTAAACGCACCCGGGCCTTCACGGAACTCCAGTCCCACTACCTGTTCGATGACCGGGACGGCCGAACCGGCAAGGGCAACGACAAGGGGAAGGTCGAGGGGATGGTCGGCTATATGCGGCGCAACTTCCTGGTGCCGGTCCCGTCCTTCGAGAGCTTTGAGGCGCTGAACGCCCACCTGGAGCGTCGCTGCCTGGCGCGGATGGATGCCAGGTTGAGGGGCCACTCAGAGAGCATAGGCCAGCGGATGGAACGGGACCTGGAGGCCCTGCTGCCTCTGCCGGCGGTGGCCTACGACGCCTGCGAGAAGCAGGCAGGCCGGGTGAGTTCGCTGTCGCTGGTGAGGTACAGGACCAACGATTACTCGGCCCCGGTGGCCTACGGGCACCGGGACGTTCTGGTAAAAGGCTACGTGGACCGGGTGGTCATCAGTTGCGGGTCCGAGGTCATCGCCCGCCATCACCGCTCCTACCAGCGAGATGATTTTGTGTTCGACCCCGTCCACTACCTGCCCCTGCTGGAGCAGAAGACGGCGGCCCTGGACCAGGCCGCTCCCCTGCAGGGATGGGACCTTCCCGAGGAGTTTGCCACGCTGCGCCGGTTGCTGGAGTCCCGCATGGGACGAAGGGGCAAGCGGGAGTTCGTCCAGGTACTGCGGCTATTCGAGCATTTTTCGCCTGGGGAGGTCCACGCCGCGGTTCGGGATGCCCTCCGTCTGGGGGCTTTGAGCTTCGACGCCGTGAAGCATCTGGTGCTCTGCCGGCTGGAGGGCCGGCCGCCCCGCCTCGACCTGGAACTCTATCCCTACCTGCCCCAGGTGCGGGTCAGCATCACTTCCGCCGGGGATTACATGACATTGCTGTGGGGGAGGGCGGCATGAACAGCCGGTCCACGCTGCTGCTGGAACACCATCTGAAGGAACTGAAGCTGCCCAGCTTCTTCCGGGAATACGGGAAGATGGCCGCCCAGTGCGCCGCCGAGGGAGTGGACCACCCAGGGTACCTGCTCAGGCTCGCCGAACCGGAACTCATCGACCGCCACCAGCGCATGGTGGAGCGGCGGATCCGGTCCGCCCGCTTCCCTGCCGTCAAGACCTTCGACACCTTCGACTTTACGGCCATCCCGTCGGTGAACAAGGCGCTGGTGATGGAACTGGCCCGCTGCGAATACGTCCAAAACCGGGAGAACGTCATCGCCGTCGGCAACAGCGGCACCGGCAAGACCCACGTGGCCCTGGGACTGGGCCTGGCCGCCTGCCAGCGGGGGATGTCCGTGGGCTTCACCACCGCCGCCGCCCTGGTCCACGAGTTGATGGAGGCCCGAGACGAGAGGCGTCTGCTTAATCTACAGAGACAACTTTCCCGCCTCAGCCTGCTGATCATCGACGAACTGGGCTTCGTGCCCCTGTCACCCACCGGGGCGGAACTGCTCTTCGAGGTCTTCAGCCAGCGCTACGAGCGGGGCTCAATCCTGGTGACCACCAACCTTCCCTTCGACGAGTGGACCGAGGTCTTCGGGTCGGAACGCCTGACCGGAGCCCTGCTGGACCGCCTCACCCACCACGTCCACATCCTGGAGATGAACGGCGAGAGCTACCGGCTCAAGCGTAGCAGAGAGGGAGTTGCCTCCCAAACTCAAGACAAGCCTCACGAAGAATAGGTAGCATCAAGACCTTCCTGCCTGTCCTCTGCTGACCCACCCGTAAGCAGGCCATTTCCCTCAACAAGTGGTGCGGACATTTATGCTGGCCACTTAGCTCGGACTTTTTCGCTGAACATGAACACACCAGGTGGTACAGTTTTACTCCGCCCCAGTGGCCCAACATGCCTCCGCCATTGACAAATCATAGTGATTTAGCGAGGAGGTTGTGCATGCCTGTACAGAAATTTCCAGCCATGAGCAAGGACTATGCGACCTTTGATTGCGATGCCCACATTACCGAGCCCCCCGAGATATGGGATCGGGCCAAGGACAACCTGACCAGGGACGAATTGGAGGCCCTCAAGGCCACCATGTTGTACGAACCCGAGAGCAAGCAGCTAATCGTTAATGGCAGGGCTGGCGTTGGCATCGGCTCCCAGAAGCGAGGGGGAACCCCTGGCATCACGCGAGCCATCAGCACCGCCGGGCCCGGCGTCAAACATGACATCCAGCGTGCTCTAAATGTGCGCAACCTTCGCCCTGAGACCGCCCTCACCCAAAAGCAGGTGGCCTACCTGGACCACGATGGCTCCTATGAGCCCAAGCCCCGCCTGCTCGACATGGACGTCCAAGGCATTGACCAGGTGATGATCATCCCCTCCGACATAGATACCTACCCCTGGCTTCAGAACGCCTTGGGCGCCAAGGCCGCTTGCAAGGCTTACAACGACTGGGCGCATGAATACACACTGGAGAACCCATAGCGGCTTTTTTTCGGTGCCTTGCTTCCCATGCAGAATCCTCAATACGCGGTGGACGAAATCTACCGCACGGCCGCCATAGGATGCCGCGTTGGCCTCATTCGCCCGATGGACGCTTGGGGCAACTATCCGGTTCAGCCCAAGTACGAGCCGGTCTGGAACGCCCTCGAAGATACGGGCATGGTGTACGGCATGCACCCCTTCCCAGCCAGCGGCAGTCTCAAGCCGCCGGGCTACAGTGACCAGTACTCCAGTGCAGAGCTGATCCGGCGGACCATCTCGACGTCAGGTCTGCCTCACTCTTTCCTGTCGAACGTGCAAAACTTCCAGGCCGAAGCTTCCCTTTGGGTCACCATGGTGTTGATGTCGGGCTTCTTCGAGCGGCACCCCAAGATCAAAGCCGCAGTATTTGAGGCCTCTTCCACCTGGCTGAGCTTCCTGTTGGACGAGTGCGACAAGACCTACAAGCTCTACCGCAACGATCGGCGGATGGCGCCCCTGACCAAGCTGCCCAGCGAGACCTTCTTCCAGAATTGCATGACCGGATTCGAGGGCGATGAGGCTCCCCCTTCGCGCTTCCCCGAGTTCTACCGGGACATTCTGATCTGGGCCTCGGACGTCTATCACCACGACGGCGATGATGCCTGGAGAGCCATCGGTACGATGCAGCAATGTGAGTTGCCGGTTGCCGACCAGGCAAGGTTCCTCGGCGACAACGCCCGCCGCCTGTACAACGTCAAGGCGCCCAAGAACATCATCCGCCAGTGAGTAACGGAGATTGAGCGACCTGACTGGTGGCCCACCGAGGACGAAGTTAACCAGGCCCTCATACCTGAGTCCAGCGTCATCCGCCGGTAGGGTTGGGGCGAAGAAACCCATCCGCTGAGCCCCTCGTCTGAGGGGCTCATTGTTTTCCTAAATCTTTACGAGTCCGCGAGGACTCTCGGAGAAGAGCGGGAATGACAACCACCAAGCGCTTTCCGGTTTTTGACACCGATTCTCACGTCGTAGAGCCGCGTGAGGTCT
This sequence comes from Dehalococcoidia bacterium, assembly GCA_965237595.1. GTDB lineage: Bacteria > Chloroflexota > Dehalococcoidia > Lucifugimonadales > UBA3495 > UBA9611. The sequence goes on from CBDEFY010000006.1 coordinate 961,338, forward strand.
GGGAAAAATATCTCGATCCTGAGTACCGCGTTCTGGGAAAGTCGGCCCTGTGGCGCGAAGATGGGAAGACCAACTCCTATCTCAAAGTCAACGGTCACGTGTGTAGACCGTCAGCGATAATGGGACACATATAAGGGTAGGAAAACCCGAGAGTCGGAGGGTGGTGTGAGCTCCTGAAATGAGGGTAGAGTTACCCACAGAAAGGAGCAGATGTGTCCCAATTAGAAGTAAGCAAAGCAGAGGCCGCCGAGGAACGAAGCGAGCAGACCAGGTCTTTCGTCCGTACAGTGAAGGCGGCTGCCCGACGTAAGTACACCTCCGAAGACAAGATCCGAATTGTTCTGGAGGGCTTCCGCCGCGAGGTCACAGTCAACGACCTGTGCCGGCGGGAGGGGATCAAGCCCCACTCCTACTACTCGTGGACCAAAGAGTTCATGGAGGCGGGCAAGGAGAGGTTGACCCGTGACTCGGTTCGGGACGCCACTCAGCATGAGGTAGGGCAGCTCAAGCGAGAGAACGGGGAACTCAAGGAGCTAGTGGCCGATCTGTCGCTGGAGGCGTACCGTCTCAAAAAAACGGCCATCCCCGTGCCCCAGGACGCCAAGACCAACAAGGACTTGAGGACCGACCAGGAGGCGATCAGGCACCATGGAACCGTCTTACTATTCAGGAAGAACGCTCAGTCCTGTTATCAGCCAGAGAGATGCCAGAGCTGAGCTGCCGTCAGCTGGCCGCGTGGATCACCGACAACCACGGCTTCTCAGTCTCAGAGTCCAGCGTCTACCGTATCCTGGGCAGGGAGGGCCTAGTGAAGCGGCCTGAGATGCGGTTGGCCGCGGGGAAGGAGTACCACCGCAAGACCACAGGACCTCACCAGATGTGGGCCACCGATGCCTCATACTTCAGGGTGGTTGGTTGGGGCTACTACTACCTGGTCACCGTTATGGACGACTACTCCCGCTTCATCCTGGCTCACAGGCTTCAGCAAGATATGACGGCCGACTCCTTCATCGAGGTGGTCCAGGATGCAGTGGACACGACCAGCATGGACCAAGTTCCAGTCACAGACCGCACCAGGCTGCTGAGTGACAACGGTCCAGGCTATGTCTAAAGAGCATTCAGGGACTACCTGGGGATGGTTGGCATCAAGCACATCCTAGCAACTCCTTTCCACCCTCAGACCAACGGGAAGCTGGAGCGCTACCACCAGACCATCAAACGGGACGTCAACCAGGTGCCTTATGAGTTGCCCGCCGACCTTGAGGCTGCTATCGCGGCCTTCGTCAGCTACTACAACTACCGGCGCTATCACAAGGCTCTGGGCAACGTGACACCATCAGACGTGCTCAAGGGAAGACGGCAAGAGATCCTACAACGCAGGAAGGAGGTGAAGGCTCAAACCACCGAACGGCGACGACGCTACAACAGGGCCCTCAGGGAGCTCACCAGACCTCCATCCAGCCCCTGATCTCTCGGCTCCCAATGTGTCCCACTTTTGCTGGTTGCTAACACCTACTACGACCCCCTCTGGGCGGAGCTGGAAAGCCTTGGGGTGGCGGCCGCTGTCCACCCAACGCCCGGTCTGTGGAACCCGGAGTGGACTTCCCACGGCCAGTTTATCGAGAAGGTAAAGGGACGACTCAACTTAATACCATTCGACCTGGGAGGAGGAGGGGGGCCCTTCGCTGGAGGAGGTACCGGCGAAAGTCGCCCATTCTTGTATGCCGGGATGCCACTGGGACATCCGATCGCGCCGGTCTTGTCAAATTGGCTGGATAATCACATGTTCGTCGCATCTACTTTGATCGGCTTTACCGTGATGCAACGATACCCACAAATGAAGGTGGTCATGGCCCACGGCAAGGCCTCCTGGATGGAGGAAGTGCTGGAAAAGATGGAGGCTTCCACCCGAGTCATCCCCCTGCTGCATACCTACCCAGTCCGGACGGACCCCGAAGAGATGTGGGAGGAAGGCCACGTGATGCTGGGCTTTGACGCCGAGGAGCGCCTCATTCAGAAGCTTCCCCACGATTTCGCCGCGAAGGTCGTCTGGGGCTCCCGCTATCCCCATCAAGATACAACCAGCGCTTGGGACGCAATTCAGGCTCTCAGCGACGCAGACGTGGGCGAGTCCACCATCGCCCGCATGTTGGGACAAAACGCCGCCCAACAATACGGCGTTGAGTTGATGCAGAAAGTTGGCGCCTACGAGAGCCAAACGCACCAATAAGCACCGGCAGGAGCGGAACTTCAGGGCCTGGCAGCGCTTCTCGCCGGACGGAACGACCTGCCGTTTCTGCCGGCACGACCACACGCAGCACCTGTGCACCTCGGGGCAGCCCCATTTTTATCGGCCTGCGACTGAGGCAGAGAGGCGCGACCCCAGGGTGATGCTCTACCGGCACACCAGCACAGACAACGGCTCGGTGCTGGTCAGACGCGTGACGGTGGCGAAACACGCCGAGATCGTCACCGCTTTCTGTACCGCGTGTGCAGAGGCTGCGGGCACCAGCCAAGTGCTCTGCTACCAGCGAAGTCTCGCCACCGGAGAGGTGGTGGGTATCAAATCAGATAACCGGCTCGCTGCCTGAAGGCGGCGACCAATGAAAGGAGATAAGCCATGACCACGACCCAGACCGTGTACTTCACCTGCCCCCACTGCGAGGAGCGGTTCGCCCAGATAGAGGAGCCGGACAGGGATGTCCATACGGGAGAGATCTACCACTGCAACTCCTGCGGCGTGCAGGTGATATTCCAGGCCGTGTCCGCCGAGGACTACGTCCCGCCACCCAGGGCGAGGCGGGACTGCTACTTCTGCAGCCCCGAACCCTGCAAGTTCGGCCCATCAACATCGACCGACCATGAGGAAGGAGAGACATCATGAGACTGGCAGCACAGGCCAAAGGGGGGGGTTACCCGACGCCGGAGAAGGTGGTGGACTTCATCGCCACGCTGATACGGGCGCCTGCGGGCTACTACTACCGCAACCGGGAGGTGATCCGCATCCTCGACCCCTGCTGCGGAGCCGGGGAGGCGGTGGCCCAGCTGGGAGAGCGGCTTACCCAGGACAACACCATGCCCATAGAGACCTACGGGGTGGAGCTGCATACCGACCGGGCTGAGGAGGCCGCATCCCGGCTGCACCGCACCCTGGCCGCAGACCTGTTCCAGCCTGAATTTCCCAGATCAACCTGATTTCCCTGAACCGGTGTCATCCTGTGCGGCGGGAACTATAGTACGGTATCCTGAGCGCGTCAACTGCGCTCCGATTCACTCAATTGCTCCACTCTCATAGGATATCCATCGTCCTAACGAGCGTAGAAATTCCAAATCCTCTGCCCTTGCCCAAGCGTCTCCCTCGTGGCGGCCCATTTACTCTTGACGACCCCATAACTGTCCTAAATACCGGTGCTCTCAAAGCAAGCTAGCCAGGTGCCAGCCGAAGCCGGCTGATCCGTTCTAGTATCCCGGTGAGCATTTCCCTGGTCACCAGCACCTCGGCAAGCTGAAACACCATCCTCCTGGCATGGCGTACCAGTCGCCCACCCGTCTTGATCAGCCTAGTCTGAAGACTGGTCAGAGTCCAATGCTTCATATCCTCCGGCAAAGCCAACCTTCTCATGAAGTTTCCCAGATTGTACGCCAGAACGAACAGCCATAGCCTCGCCTGGTTGGCCACGAACTTGTGACAGGACAGTCTGGTCCAGTTCAGGGCGTACTTGCCCTCCTTGATCCACTGCTCCGCTGTGCCACGGCCATTGTAAAAGCGGACTATGCCTTTGGGTGGATAGCTCAGGTTGGTCACGATGAAGCCTACCCTGGGAAATAACTCCCCCTGATGCCACTCCACCTTGGCTACTACTCGCCGGGAAATACTCCAGCTCTGGGCCTGGTAAGTGAAGTCGTAGTAGGAGACGATCGGCCTCCTGGAAGACCAGTCGGCAGGTCGTACCAGCAGGTGCGCGATTTCTCTCTGAAGTACCGCGTTAGCTGAAAGCCGGATGGCGTACCCAATCATCTCTTGTTCCAAGTACTCGTACACCTCTGGCTTGCCAAAGGCGGCATCACCCCGGAACAACAGCCGCCGTCCCTTCCTCTGGTATCTTTTCACCACCGGCTCAAGGAGTTCCTGCCAGCCCTCGGCGCTATGGACGTTGCCGGGGCGTAGCGTCGCTCCTTCACAATCGCCGAACTGGTTGAATAGAAAGAGGGGATGATAGCAGACACACTCGAAGTGCCCATTGTAGGCGGCACCCTCCTGATGGCCATGCACTGGACTCTCCGAGCTGTCCATGTCCAGAATCACTCGCTGGTGTGGAGTATGGGCCATAGCATCTTCCACCCATTGGGGATTCATTCGTGCCAGCCCCTGCAGGTTGTCCTGTTGGGTCAGAGTTTCAGTTTCAAAGCGGCTCACGGTGTTGGTGCTGGCGGCGTTCCGGTCTGATCCTTGCCAGCCCACGACGACTCTCATGGCTGGGTCTTGGGAAAGGCGTTCGGCATCATTGGTGTCATCGTAGCCGGCCAAGCGGCTGTAGATGGACTGTCTGAGCAGCGGGACGAGGTGGTGTCGGATGTTGCGACCGGAGCGGCTTTCCTGGAGATAGTCGGCAGCAATATGGGTAAGGCCCAGGGCATCATCCAGCTCTCGAATGGGCAAGAGTCCGGCATCGGAAGTGATGGTGGCACCGTGAAACTCCAGACGGACTTTGGGGTTGAACTGGAGCCGGAGAGGGGTTTTGTCGCCGTCACCCATCAGGTGCCTCCGGGGTTGTTACGCTATCTGAAGAATCTTACTATTCTAATGAATGTATTATAGCCGAGATGTTGGTGAAAAGTTCATGAGACGACTACAAAAGCAAGAACGTTGCCTATATACCGCATCACACTGTTATCCTAACTGGGAAATATGGGTCCAGACCTCCATCGGCAACCAGGCGTTCGGCATCTGCCTGCTCAACCCTCCCTATGACCATGACCCGGAAAGCAAGCGGACGGAGCACGCCTTCCTGACCCACTCGACCCGCTACCTGAACGACGGCGGGCTCCTGGTGTTCATCGTGCCCCGGCAGCGTCTCGCGGTCTCGGCCAAGTACCTCGCCTCCTATTACTATAGATTGAGGTGCTGGGCCTTCCCACACCCCGAAAGAGAAGCCTTCGACCAGGTTGTGGTCATGGGCTACCGGATGGCGGAGCCCCGCCTGGACGAGGAGGCGCAGGGGCAGGTGCTGGCCTGGGCCGAGGGAGAGCCGGAGCCTCTGTACTCCCAAGGCTACCCCATCTACACCGCCATCACCTCGGATGCGGGGGACTCCTGTTCGCCACCCGCACCGCCGATCCCGTGGCGGCGGCGCAGGAGGCCCGGCGCTCCGGCCTGTGGGCCAGCGCCGAAGTAACGGACTCCCTCTGGCCCAGCAAGGACCAGAGGACCCGCCCCCTGATGCCCCTGCGAAAGGGACACATGGCCATGCTCATCGCCGCCGGGTTCCTGGACAACCTCCAGCTCGAAGCGGACGGGCGGCGCATTCTGGTCAAGGGGAAGACCACAAAGGAGCTGGTGCTGGTCGAGGAGACCCCGGACAAGGAGACCTATAGGGAGAGGCTCCGCACCACCGTCGTCGCCCTGGACCTCGGGGACGGCGTAATCACCGACATCGCCGCATAGACGACTCTACCCTAGAGCCGCATCACGAGGCCCCGCCGTCCTATTGGGAGTAAGCGGGGCCTCGCTCTTTGTCAGAACCCCGAAGCCACCCGAATACATACCTCTTATTAGAAGGAAGGAGAAAACCAATGGACCTCGCGCAGTTCATCGACACCTACAAAGAAGCCATCGCCCAGCGGGTGGTGGAGTCCTACCCGCCCCTCTACCGGCCCTCCCAGAACGGCCACGGCCTCCCCCAACTGCTCCGCTCCCCCCTGGGAGCCCAGGCCGACGCCATACGGGGCGTGACCCTCTCCCTCAAGGCCCACCAGGGCACCAACGTCGTGGGGGAGATGGGCACCGGCAAGACCTTCATCGGCGCATCCGCAGCCTACGCTGCGGGTTTCCAGCGGGTACTCGTACTCACACCCCCGCACCTGACCCGGAAGTGGAAGCGTGAGGTGGAGCAGACGGTGCCCAAGGCCCGCGCCGCCATCACTGACCTGGAGAAGCTGCGCCTCTCCACCGGCCCAGGCCCCCTCTTCGCCATCATGTCCAGGGAACGGGCGAAGCTCTCCTACCGCTGGCAGGCGGCGTACATCGAGAAGTGGGCCACATCCAGGGGCGGGCTCATCCGGGACGAGGAGACGGGGGAGCCCTTCCGGGTCCCCTGCTGCCCCATCTACGCCAGCCAGATCGTGGACAAGGACGGTGTGCCCCTCACCGCCGAGGAGATGGGGCGCAAGCGCCGGACATGCGCCGGGTGCGGCTCCGCCCTCTGGCAGGCCGACCCCAAGGGGCCGAAGCGATATCCACTCGCGGACTACATCAAGAAGCGGATGAAGGGGTTCTTCGAGCTGCTCGTAACAGACGAGGTGCATGAGTACAAGGGAAGAGGCTCCGCCCAGGGCATCGCAGCGGGCGTCCTCGCCGACTCCTGCGGCCGCTCCCTCACCCTGACAGGAACCCTAACTGGAGGGTATTCGAGCACTTTGTTCCACCTGCTGTACCGGTTCAGCCCGGCCATCAGGACGGAGTTCGGGCGCTCCGAGGAGGGAAGGTGGATACAACGGTACGGCTTCGAGGAGCACACCATCGGCAAGGACGACGACGAGTCGGTGGAGGATGGACGGTTCAGCCGGCGCAGGCGGTACCGCAAGGTGGTGCGAGAACGGCCGGGGCTCGCCCCAGCCGCGTTGTTCCACCTAATCGGCAACTCGGTGTTCCTCCGGCTCTCCGACGTGGCGTCGGGGCTGCCCTCCTACGAGGAGCAGGTGATGCTCTGCCCGATGGACTCCGAGCCCGACAGCAACGGCTACACCCAGCGGGGAGCCTACGGCACGCTGTACGACAAGCTGCGGGCCGCCCTCGCCGATGCGCTGGCCAAGGGGTCACGGAAGCTCCTCTCCACCTACCTTCAATCGCTGCTGGCCTACCCCGACGGCTGCACACGGGGCGAGACGGTCTTCGACCCGGACTCCCGGGACGTGCTCGTCCAGGTGCCGCCGCTCTCCGAGGAGAAGCTGTACGCAAAGGAGAAGGCGCTCTTAGACCTGGTGGCGGCGGAAAGAATGGAGGGGAGGAGAGTCCTGGTCTACGCCACCCATACCGGAACCAGGGACATTACCGAGCGGATGAGCGGCATCCTGACAAGGCACGGATTCCGGGCGGCGGTGATGAAGGCCGACGCCGTGGCCCCGGACCGCAGAGAGGCGTGGGTGGAGAACAAGGTCAAGGAAGGCATCGACGTCCTCATCTGCCATCCCCGGTTGGTGCAGACCGGCCTCGACCTGATCGACTTCCCAACGATTGTTTGGGCGGAAACGGATTACAGCGTCTACACCATGCGGCAGGCGTCGCGCCGCTCCTGGCGCATCGGTCAGACCCGGCCCGTGAAGGTCATCTTCATGGCCTACCGGCGCACCCTCCAGGCGGATGCATTGAAGCTGGTGGCCCAGAAGCTGCAAAGCTCCCTGGCGGTGGAAGGAGAGCTCCCCGAGGACGGACTGGCGGCCTACGGCGACGACGGCGACGACATCATGCTGGCATTGGCAAGGAAGATCGTGAACGGAGAGGAGGAAGAAGAAGGAGAGTCGGTGGAGGATGCCTTCGCCCGGGCGCGAGACGCCGAGGCCGTCTCCGAGGAGCTGCTGATGGACGAGGAGTGGCACGCGGTGGAGGTGGAACCGGAGACGGTCGAGGTGCATCGGAACGGCACCGGGATCGTCGTCGAGACTGCGGCGGCTAACGGTCATGCTGACGTGGTGGAAGAGACCCAGCAGTCGATGTTCTCCTGGGCCGAGTTCATGGCCGAGGAGCCGCAGAAGCCGGCCAGAAGGAACGGGGAGCCGAAGCCCGCGACCCTCTCGATGTTCGAGAGGGCGCTGAGCCTGGAGGAGGAAAAAGAGGCTCAAACGGTGTCCTGAAGGGGGCGCCGCTAAGGTGGCGACGAAGCTAAGACAGCGGCAGAGAGAGGAGGAGATGGTCGGCACAGGGCGCTGACTTGTACAAAACAGGGGCAGCTACCGTTTGAGGACGATAGCTGCCCCTGCCTATCCATATGTGAGGTCTTTTTTTTGTTGTCCATCAGAGTACGTGGTCGGCAGAAACGCTTCGGTCTATGACGAATAGGGAGCACGGGAAGAGACCAAATCGAGGTCCCCGTTCATGTGTCCGATGCCAACCACCGTTTCCTCAGCTGTCTGACGCTGCGGCTGGATAAACCTAAGGAAAACTGTGGAAGGTGCCTCACCATTGCAAAACATATCGTGAATGACTATCATTGTACCTATGGTGAATGATACACTCCTCCGCCTCGTTGGGCCAAGCCTTCAGGACCGTCTCCGGGTCATGCCTGCGGTGGTGGTGACCGGAGCCCGTCAGACGGGGAAGAGCACCCTAGCCCAGGAGCTTATGCCGGGCGGACGGCGTTTCCTCTCCCTGGACGACCTCGACGTGGTAGATGCAGCCCGCCGCGACCCCGAGGCGCTCCTGGGGGGCAGCCAGCAGGTGACTCTCGATGAGGTGCAGCGAGAGCCGGACCTTCTGCATGCGGTGAAGCGGGCCATAGACCAGCAGCGCCAGCCAGGGAAGTTCCTCATCACCGGTTCGGCCAATCTGCTATTGATGCGACAGGTCTCCGAGTCCCTTGCTGGCCGGGCCAGCTATCTGACCCTCTGGCCGATGACCCGGCGAGAGCAGCTGGGTCTCGGACGTGGGGGCATCTGGGAGGAGCTGCTGAAGGCCCGCGACGAGGAATGGCTCGACCTGGTGGCTGCGCAACCTGACCAGCCGGAGGACTGGCGGGCGCTGGCGCTTCGCGGTGGCTTCCCGCTACCGGCCATCCACCTCAAGGCCGCTCAGGACAGGGCCGTCTGGTTTGACGGCTACGTGCGCACCTATCTGGAACGGGACCTCCAGGACCTCTCTTCCATCTCGGCATTGCCAGACTTTCGCAGGCTGATGCGGGCCGCCTGTCTCCGCATGGGCAACCTTGTCAACCAGGCGGAGCTTGGCCGTGACGTGGCGCTGCCTCAGCCGACGGTGAGCCGCTACCTCAACCTACTGGAAACGTCGTATCTCCTCGTCCGGCTCCCCGCCTACGCGGTGAACCGCACCAAGCGGCTGATCAAATCTCCCAAGCTCTACTGGGGCGACACCGGGGTGGCGCTGCATCTCACCCAGGAGGAGGAGCCCCGAGGGGCACATCTGGAGAACCTGGTGCTTCACGATCTGCTGACCTGGCGGGACGCACGGCTCGACCGGGCTGAGGTCCTCTACTGGCGCACGGCCATCGGTGAGGAGGTGGACTTCGTGATTGAGGCTGGGGACCGGCTGCTGCCCATCGAAGTCAAGGCGACGGAGCGGCCGCGTCTCCGAGATATAGCCCATCTGCGCACCTTCCGGGCCGAGTATGGCGATAGGGCCAGGGCAGGCCTGTTGCTCCACGCTGGCAATACCCTGGAATGGCTGGCACCGGATGTGCTTGCTGCGCCCTGGTGGAGGGTGCTATGAGGCGTCGTCTGGCGGGGATGGTTCAAAAGTCATCAGAGTTTTGGATATCGGCTCCCACAGAGGACCGCCAGGGTGGAGGCAGGTCTACTAGGGCCGGACCGGGTGGTAGCGATAGGCCCGCGCCATGGTTGGGTGGACCGCCGCCGCTGGGATGTTCGGCGAGGCGCTACGGGCTGACCCTTTCGAGGAGGTCACGGTTGGGAAGGACGACGACGCGGTGGAGGACGGGCGAGCAAGGACGATGATGGGCGCGTCCAACCCGTAGGAAACGATCCTAGGGACACGCTGGGATTCAGAAGTGCAGCCGAAAGGCTAAGGCCGGTTGCCCTATTCTCCATCGGAGTGAAACTACGGAACAGGAGGACCTTGGTGACAAGTTGTAACATACCTACCCTCCCCGAGTTTGGCCTCGGCAAACGCCACCCCAGCCGGGGACGGGTCTTGCTCATCGCTGTTTTCTTCCTGACATTGGCGCTTGCCATTGCATCACCTAGTACGGCACAGGCGCAGTCGCGGTGCGACGACAGCGTTGCCGTACCCGACCCTTCCGCCAATTCCGGCCTAATCGCCGATTGCGAAGCGTTGCTTGACGCCAAAGCAACTCTTGACCCCGGCAATGTGTTGGACTGGAACGTCAACACGCCTATCACTGACTGGGAAGGCCTCTCCGTCTCCATGGCCGGGTCACGGGACTCACCGCCAATGGGAAAGGGCTTGCAGGTTCGATCCCGTCGGAGCTGGGCAACCTCACGGACCTGACGATTCTCAACCTCTCCGGCAATAAACTCGGCGGCGCCATACCTGCAGAGTTGGGCGACCTCACCAACCTGACGATCTTCTACCTTCACAACAACAAGCTCACCGGCGAGATTCCGGCAGAGCTGGGTAACCTCACCGACCTGGCAATCCTCTACCTTCACAACAACAAGCTCATCGGCCCAATTCCTGCGGAGCTGGGCAACCTCACCGACCTGACGAGCCTCAACCTCGCCGACAACCAACTCGCCGGTCTCATCCCCCCAGAGCTGGGCAACCTCACCGACCTGGCAATCCTCTACCTTCACGACAACCAACTCACCGGTCTCATCCCCCCAGAGCTGGGCAACCTCACCGACCTGACGAGCCTCAACCTCGCCGACAACCAACTCACCGGTCTCATCCCCCCAGAGCTGGGCAACCTCACCGACCTGACGAGCCTCAACCTCGCCGACAACCAACTCGCCGGTCTCATCCCCCCATAGCTGGGCAACCTCACCAACCTGACGAGCCTCAACCTCGCCGACAACCAACTCACCGGTCTCATCCCCCCAGAGCTGGGCAACCTCACCGACCTGACGAGCCTCAACCTCGCCGACAACCAGCTCACCGGCCCTATCCCGCCTGAGCTGGGCAACCTCACCGACCTGACGAGCCTCAACATCGCCGACAACCAGCTCACCGGCCCCATCCCGCCAGAGTTGAGCAACCTCATCAAACTGTCGGTTCTCAATCTCCATTGCAACACGTTGACGGGCGCTGTCCCGCCTGAATTGGGTAACGCTGCCTTCCTCACTACACTGACCATCGGTGGAAACCACTTCACCGAACCCCTGCCGGCTCTTGGCGGAGTCACGGTTACCTCGACCGATGAAATGTGCGGCAGCGCATTCAACGCCAGTCCCACCTTCAGTGAAAGTGGCCCTGCTACCCGGATCGTTGTCGAGAACTGGAACACCAACCACGACATCGGAAACCCCGTCGAAGCGACCGATGCCGACAACGACTCACTCATCTATTCTCTCTTGGGGAATGACGCGGCATCCTTCGGAATCGACTCGTCGACCGGACAGCTGAAGAAAAAGGCTGCACTGGACAGGGCGACCAAGGACTCCTATTCGGTGACCGTGAGGGCCGATGACTCCTACGGTGGTTCCGCCATCATTTCGGTCACCATCAGCGTTATCGCCTTACCCTCCGAGCCCATCATCGGCACGATCACAATAGGGCATGCAGAATTGACGGTGCCGTGGAGCGCGCCCACCAGAGACAGCGGCTCTGCGATCATCGCCTACGACCTGCGATACCGGCCCAGCGGAGGCGCGGAGTGGGAGTTAGTGGACGACGCCTGGACTCGAGGGACAGGAACGCCGCCTTTCAGATACAAGATACGGTCGCTCACTAATGGTACTGTGTACGAGGTGCAGGTACGAGCGGTGAACGGTGTCGCGGAAGGCCCATGGTCCTCTACGGAGGCAGGGACGCCTGTTGCTGTGGCGGAACCAGCCGTGAACCCCAGGCCCCCGGAGACGGACAAAGGAGGGGCACAGTTTTCGGCCCTAGCAGTGGCGCTGATGGTTATTGGAGGGTTGGCGATCGGAGCAATCGCTGGAGGCATCGTAGTAGCTGGGGTATACCGTCGATGGGGCTGGACGAGCTTCTTATGGGGGGCCGACAGTCCCCCAGCAGTGATCGCCCGGGGCGTAGCCACGGCAGTGCGTTGGCTGAATAGTTCGCTCACATCCATAGCCCGCACCGTAGCTACAGCCGTGCGGACAGCGGTGCGATGGGCGTTGGATAGTGCGCTCACATCCATAGCTCACGACGTGGCAACCGTAGTCCGAGGTGTGGTGCGAATGGTGAGGCGAAACCACTAGAGGCACGATTGGCGTTAGGAGCCTTGAGCTGAATGGACGTGGCTCCCACGCCCTGCCGGTGTCCAGGACAGCCCCGTGCTGGCATGTAAGTCGGATAGTCAGTTCCCTTGGGTCTGCTGCAATCCGTGGGGATTGCCTTGGAGCGGCACGGGGCACTCCCAGAGCAATGTGGCTCCCGGGATGCAGACACTTATGAGGTTACCCCCAGCCATGACGCTGGCGGGAGCACGCCTCGCCCGGGGTTCAAATCGCCACCGTCAGCTGAAGAGTTTGTAGTACGATACACGGGTCACGTCCCGTCAAGTGGTGTAAGAGTGCGTCATCCTGTTGATGCTGTTTAGGCGGCAGTCGCATCGGCGAGATCGGCCTCCGGAAGGGCTTCGTTCAGGGTCAGAATGGCGTGGGTGAGATATCGACGGCCGACGGCCCATTCGTCGTGCTGCTCAGCTAGGACGGCGCCGACCAGGCGACGGACAGCCGGGCGGTTAGGGAAGATGCCCACCACATCGGTGCGGCGCCGTATCTCCTTGTTGAGACGCTCCAGAGGGTTGTTAGACCAGATCTTCCTCCAGTGGAGGGCAGGGAAGCTGGAGAAGGCCAGGATGTCGGGGCCGGCCTCGTCCAGTAGAGAGGCCGATACCGCCTACAACGCGTACAGCATTGAAGTAACAACACATGGCTCCTGCGAGAACGGGCGTTATAGGGCCATCAGCGCCCATTGGATGTTAGGTCAGTAGAGTCCCAGGAAATGGTGTAACAAGAGTAGATGGTCTGGAGAAACAGAGACCACCGCGTCATCCTTAGCGGGCAAAGACGAGCCTGAGAAAGGAGGACAACGGTGGTCAAGGAAAGGATGGACCTGCTTGAGCTAATGCGCAAGAGGGGAGTCGACGGTGACGTGGACTTTCTACGAGAGGCACTGAGAGTGCTGGTCGAGGAGATCATGGAGGCTGATGTGTCATCGAGGACCGGTGCTGGGTATGGAGAACGCAACCCTGAGCGGGTGACCCAGCGCAACGGGTACCGGTCTCGAGCATGGGACACTCGCGTAGGGACAATGGAGTTGCAGATACCCAAGCTGAGGGAGGGCAGCTACTTCCCGAGCCTATTGGAGCCACGGCGTCGCAGCGAGCGAGCTCTGCTGGCGGTGATCCAGCAGGCGTATGTGGAGGGTGTATCGACGAGGCGAGTGGATGATCTGGTCAAGGCTCTTGGGTGCGAGGGTATCTCAAAGAGCCAAGTGTCGCGTATCTGCCAGGAGCTGGACGGGGTGGTGGAGAGCTTCCTGGGTCGGCCGCTAGACGGGGGACCCTACCCCTATCTGTGGCTGGATGCACTGACCCAGAAGGTCAGGGAGGCCGGTAGGATAGTCAACGTCAGCGTGGTGGTGGCGACGGCGGTCAACAGCGAGGGCAGGCGTGAGATCATCGGCATGGACGTGGGTACCAGTGAAGACGGTGCATTCTGGCTGGCCTTCCTGCGCTCACTGTCGGCCAGAGGCCTCGGCGGAGTGAAGTTGGTGGTCTCGGACGCCCACCAGGGGCTCCGGGACGCTATCGCCACCGTCTTCGGAGGAGCCAGCTGGCAGCGGTGCCGCACCCATTTCATGACCAACCTGCTCACTCAGGTCCCCAGGAGCGCTCAGCCCTGGGTGGCCACCATGGTCCGCACCATCTACCAGCAGACGTCTCCGCAGGAGGTGCATGCCCAACTCGAGCGGGTGATTGCTCAGCTCCAGGACCCGTTCCCACAGGTCGCCTCTCGACTGGGCAAGGCTGGTGCGGACGTCCTGGCCTTCTCCAGCTTCCCCGTCGCCCACTGGAAGAAGATCTGGTCCAACAACCCTCTGGAGCGTCTCAACAAGGAGATACGGCGCCGCACCGATGTGGTGGGCATCTTCCCTAACCGCCCAGCTGTCCGTCGCCTGGTCGGCGCCGTCCTAGCTGAGCAGCACGACGAGTGGGCCGTCGGCCGTCGATACATGACACAGGAGGTAACCACCTTCAACGAAGCTCTACCCAGAGCCGAACTCGCAGAGGCAGCGGCCTAGACGATATCAACAAGATGACGTACTCTTACACCACTCTATGGGACGTGACCGTTAGGTCCGGACGGCAACACATACGGTGGGATTACATCGAATAGCCGGAAGGTAAGTAAATGTCCATAAACGGGCTTTTGAAAGCTACTGCCCGTGTGCTCGGCTTGGTATCTGTAGGGCAAAGGCAGCCGCAGGGCAGGAACCATCAACCCGACGGTGTCGAGTTGATGAACGCTCCCCACCCGGCCAATTGGATCGAGGAGCGGCTTGGAGACTGGGCTTCAGAGAAGGGGAGGTTCGTAGGATCTGTAGTCCCAGAGGGATTTGAAGCCTACGCACGAGTCCTTCACCCGGCCGAACTCTGGAAAGCTGACCGAACTTGGGAACAGGTGAGGTGGTCCACTGTGGCGTCGTGGAGCGGGAAAGTCGTTCATCCACAGATGCAGTTCTGTCGAATCGCAAACCTTGACGTACACTTACACGAAAAACCTACGTGGGGTCGCCGCCCGTTCTATGGGATGCTACCCGAGGGCGAGTGCCAGGTTCTGATCAGTGTTCTCAAAGGGTTCACTTCCACACCCGAACGCTGCTATTTCTCCCTTTGGCACGGCTATGGATTCCTTGATGACCGCTACTTCAAGAGGGTAGCTAAGTTGAAAGTTCCACGCAGGGAGGAGTACTTGGCCTTTTGTGGCCCTTTAAACAGCATCATGTCGTTTTACAAGCATGTTGGGGGAAGATGGGGGCAATCGCCGAACATTTGGTGGCCAGAAGACCGGGCCTGGTGCGTTGCAACCGAAATAGATTCTTTGGATACCTACATTGGCGGTAGCAAAGCTTGTATAGAGCGAGTTCTTGGGCACCCAGACCTAGAGGCGCTCCCTATAGGTCTGGGTGCACGTGTAGACGCCTCTGGCGATACCATCAACGTCTAAGAAAACCCATGGTTGGTTTGACTGTTTCCTAATCTCTCACGAAGATAATTGACGATATTGGGGCAGTAAATGGCTATCTCTACGGCAGCCGCTCTCCTACGCGGAGTTCGGCGCGGCTGGGGGTGATAGCGGATCGCCCGTGTGCTGCGCCACCCCCTAGGAGACGCACATGTAATGCAGAACTCTCGTCGGTTAGTCATAAGGCGACGGCCAATCGAAAAGTTCGCAATTGAGCCTGTCTCAGAAGTCTGAACTGGCCATGGGTATGTCGTTGGGTGTATTTTCGAGGCGACATAAATTGGGGAGATGTTGAGATGCCGTTTCGAGAGATGGGCCGAGAGCAGATATGGATGTTGCCGCCGACGCTTGACGAACTGTTGCCGTTGGACCATCCAGCGCGATTCGTGGCCGAGTTCGTTGACGCTTTGGACCGGGAGGACTGGGCGGAGCTTGGGGTGAAGATAGACGGGGAGGTGCTGGGAGCGCCAGCCTACCATCCACGTGCGCTGTTGAGCGTGTGGCTGTACGGCTTCATGACCGGGGTGCGCTCGTGCCGGAAGCTGGAGGCGGCCTGCCGGGACCAGATACCATACCTGTGGCTGACCGGGTGGCAGCATCCTGACCACAACACCCTGTGGAGGTTCTACAAAGGGCATCGGCAGGCCATGAGGAAGCTGTTCGAGCGGACGGTGCGTATGGCAGTGACGATGAAGTTGGTGGACCTGGCGGTTCAGGCGGTGGATGGTACGAAGGTGGTCGCCAACGCGTCGCTGAACAGGAGCTACGACGCCGAGGGACTGCGTGGTCTGTTGGAGCGGCTGGAGCGTGCGATAGCCGACCTTGAGGCTCAGAACGAAGCGGGAGAAGACACTGCTGTTGCCCATCTGCCTGAGGAGTTGGCTGACAAGGAGGTCTTGAGAGAGCAGGTGAGGCAGGCGATGGACGATCTCACGAGTCAGAAGCGCCACAAGCGCATCAACCTGACCGACCCAGACGCCAGGCTGATGAAGGGTAGGCAAGGCATCGTGGCTGGCTACAACGCTCAGGCTATGGTCTCACCCACAGAGACGGATGGGGGAGCGACCGGCATGTTGGTCACCGCCGTGGACGTGGTGGATGCAGCCAATGACAATGCCCTGCTGGTGCCGATGGTCGAGCAGGCCGAGGAGACTATGGGGACGAAGTCGCAGATGACGTTGGCCGATGCCGGATACTTCGCCGCGAGTCACTTGGAAGAATGCGCCCGTCGAGATCAGCAGGTGGTAGTGTCGGAGTCGCGGCAACGGTTCCTCAAAGACCCATATCACAAGGACCGATTCACCTACGACGAGCAGAGCGACAGCTTTACGTGTCCGCAGGGATAGACGCTCAAGTTCGTTCGTATCCAACATACGCATGGAGTCCCGTTGCGTCTGTACCGGGCCTCCGGGGTCGTCTGCCAAGTGTGCCCAGCCTTCGGAGTCTGCACGAAGGCCAAAGAGATTGGGCGGAGCCTGGCGATAGGTCCGCATGACGCAGTGCTGCGCCGTCATCGTGCCTGGATGTCCACCTCAGCAGCTAGAGAGGCGTACAAGCTGAGAAAGCAACTGGTCGAGCCTGTCTTCGGAATCATCAAGGAGCAACAGGGGGCACGGAGATTCCTGCTGCGCGGCCTCGTTAACGTGGCGGCCGAGTGGACAATGCTGGCCACAGCCTTCAACCTGCGCACTCTCTGGCGGGTGTGGCGCTCAGCCCCTTCATCGGTCTATTTAATGGCCCGGAGCCTTGTCCCGTCTCCTGACCTGCAGTGATGACAGCAGCTGACCCATCGCTCCGTCGCCTGTCCTACCCGCTCAGGCCAGGGCCTTTCAGCGAACCCTTTGACCTCTATCTGCTCCCCCTATCCGCAATTTCCACTTCTGGGACAGGCTCAATTCAGTACATGTAGGCCCTCCTGGGTGACATACGATATCAGACGGCTCCCGAGGTAGTTTCGAAGGTACCGAGTATTCGAGCATCTGTGTGGTGAGTCCAAGAACGTTAGCCGCCGCACCACCGCAGGGGACGATGGTCTCTCCCCATACGCTGATGGGGATGCGATAACTTTCTCAGCGGCCGACGACCGTGGACTAAAGCGAGTTCCGATAGGCCCGCACATAGACACCTTGGCAGACCCGCATCAACTGACTGCTCCATCGATGCCAAGCCGTTTTCAGTACGGAGAGCCGGCCTTGAGGGTCAGGCCGGTCCAAGCCTATCGATCCTTGCGTCCGCTCAGGAGCACAGATGCCAGTTCGCGAATCGCTTCCATGTCGACCTCCCCCGTCGCGATGCGTCCGATAAACCAGATCACGAAGCCCACCATCGCGCCGAGAGCGGCGAACAACAACACTAGCAGAGCATCACTGGCACCTTGCCAGACCCAGACAACTCCGAAAAGGAATCCCCCGAGGAGGCCTATAGTTCTTGCATTAACCATGGTATCGTAACTACCTTGCTATTAGCGACAGGTCGCCGTCGCCGCGGTACTTTGCTTTCACTCCCACATCTACCACCGCCAACCCGATCAGCCGCTCAACAACATCCTTTATGGACTCCTGAAGCTCGGAGCTGACTTTGGGTAGATCGCTGCCCATGTTCAAATCCGCCAGGCAGAGAATTCTGAGCCCGCCAGAAGTAACGCGCACACGGCACTTCAGCCCCTTGACGCTCCGGTTTCCTCCCCCCGTCCTTTCCGCCATCTCCCTGACGCTGTCAAGTGCTATTTGGACCACGCCTTCTTCCCCAGCGCTCACGAGCACCAATCGGGGCCTGGCCGCAATGGGTCGCAGTACAAAGATGAGTAGCAGCAAACCCATAAACACCATGGCCACCGCGATCCCGTTAGCGGCTGCCAGGTCGGCGCCTTTTGCTTTTGCCACATTCTCGAGAGGTAGTAGCAGATCGCCGGGATCTACTGCTCCTGCTGCAACCAGTAGGACTAGCACGCCGCTAAGCAATACGAGCAGAGCCAGAATGAATATTATGCAGCGATTGACAACGTTCATCGGCATCTCCCCATCCCTTCGATGACTAGCAGACTGCTGAATAGCTCTCAGGCCAACCCAGAGCCTGAAATCATACACAAGAACCGGCGCCCCATTCCTAACTCTGAACGATTAGGTCGATTCAGACCGTGACATTGTGAATATCGTTGAATTGCCCGATGTCTCCCGCCTCACACAACGCGCCATGATGGAAGCCGATCGGGGAAGTTGATAGCGGCCACCTTGACGTTGATCTCCTTGGCCACGAGCCCAACCTGCTCCTTTAAGTTGGACCGCCACCGGTTCTCGGACCTCTTTGACGACGTCAGGGATGCTGTATCCATGACTCAACTGTAGATGTCGATGCTCAGCATCGCTGCGCGGCGCCCAGCCTCCGCCTTAACGCCCGAGCCCATCTGCGTTGCCGTCGATTGAACAAGCCGCGCAACCGCTGGGAGTGCACCCTCGGCTCCGACTCGGGCCACACCTACGACCGTCAAAGACACATGGCCCACGACGGCCTCTATGACATCATTTCGGATGTTGGTTGCGCCCGGCACACCACTGGGATTCTCGGTCTCGAACGGGAAGGCATCCTGCTGACTACGCCTCATATCATGCCTACTCGACCCGTCTTGTCGGAATCCTCTGGGGGAACTCAATGGCGGCCACCTTGACGTTGATCTCCTTGGCCACGAGCCCAACATGCTCCTTCAGTTGGACCGCCACCGATTCTCGGACCTCTTTCACGATGTCGGGAATGCTGTGTCCATACTCAATTGTAAGGTCGATGTCGAATATCGCCTCTCGTCGTCCAGCCTCGACTTCGACCCCAGCCGCCATGGCCGCTTCTGTCGAGCGCGCCGTATTGATTACAGCTCGGAGCAGGCCCCCCGTGCCGAGCCTTACAACGCCTTCGACTTGCTCAGCGGCGTGGCCCGCGATCGCAGCAATGACGCCGTCCGAGATTTCGGTGACGCCGGGGACACCGCTGGGATTCTCGGTCTCGTATGGGAACGCCTCTACTGGCTTCTTCTCTGCCATAATTTGACTCTCCTTCTCGAGAACCAGCTTCTTCCTGCCCGCATGGGCGATTCCTACACTAGTAGCCTTAACCATCAATAACATACCTGGAAAGCATTAGCATTGTCAATCGTCCCTTCTATTCAGATGCCATGGATGGGAGACATTGAAGTACACCCTATAACGACTCTAATGCAAGAGGCTGCATCAGGGAACAACCCCACACTATTTGATCACAGTATAGACGACACCCCAATTTCAGCGACATTTGCCGAGGCTGCGTGCTACCTCATAGCAAACAAGCGTACTCAATTGGAGGTGGAAACAACAAGATTGGAGGTGGAAACAACAAGCCGTTCAATCTCTCTGACGCGGCCCTCGTGCGTGGATTGACATCTAAGATGGTTGGTGAGAATTTGTTCGAGACCCTTATGCTCAACCTTGTTCGATACAACGAGAATACTCCTATCCCTCGAGCCGGAGACGATGTCCCAACTTGGGAACGGGAAGAGGCGCGAGAACCTGACAGGAACGGTACGATACCAGCAGGGTATGTTGATTATCTGACGTGGCAAAGTCGCAGGATACATCTTATCGCTGAGGGTAGTCCTCCGATGGTAATGCGGTGCCAGGTACAGCAGAACCTTAAACTCCATGATGGCCTGTTTGACCCATTCAAGACGTATCAAAAAGATGAGAAAAAGGGTTGGAGTCCGATAAGATTTAATGAGCGCAAGGCTTTGTGGCGTGATAGCCATACTCTGTTACAGGACGTCGATGGCAGATCCGAGGTCATCAACTGGGCATCCCGCATCAACAATCTGCGGGAAGAGGAGGATAACTCCATTCGTTCCAAGTATGCACTTGAAGCCGTAGGCATTGCTACTGCCTCAGGAAAGGCGGCCAGTGTCATCTTCTGGCGACACGAGCGGCTGCCCCTACCCCTTGATTATCTGGAAAACAAGGAGTTGCCGACAGCCTCGAAGCCGCGCTGAAATTGACTGAAGATATGAGTAGGATTCTGTATGGGGTCGTTCGGGACATGGCTAAGGAATTAGGTGGTGATGGTCTTGCCGACCACCTCGGCGCCGACCGGGCATACTGGTCGCGCTTGGAGGAGCCGTTCAAGCGGCTCTTGGTGGAACTGCCCGACGACGTGGATGACGACGGCGAGTACGGAGGCAATCGAATCTCCGAGTGGAAGAAGACCTTGCGCGATACACTACAGGCCGCATTCGATGAGGCCACGCGGGGCATGGAACTCTCCACCCGGAACCTCAATGCGCTAGCAGTCGCCGAGGGGAGCCTGAGAAGGGCCATACGCAAGCACCTGGCAGGGCGAGGGAGGCGTAGATGACCCAGCAACTTGAGAAGCGTAAGAGCCAAAGGTTTGTCGAGTTCCTTCAGAGACTGGAGGAACGCAAGGACCGTGGGGCGCTGGCAGCCCTCCGGCGGAGCCTTGGAAGGCCTCCAGGCACAGCGCCGGAGATGCACCGCTACGTGGCTTCCTGGACTGACGGAGAAAGATCACGCTGGCGGGAGGACGTGTACTACATAGTCGCCACCATTTTTGCCTTCCATCCCTGCGACTGGCCGAGGGACGATTCGGACAGATACACCAATCTCGGGGCGTCATTCGCTAAAATCGCCGGTGGGGATTCGTACGACGCGGTCGAGCGCCGCTTCACCGCACTGTTGAGCGTTCGTGCAGAAGACCTGCACGTTCATCTGCGGCCATTACCATGAAGAATGGCCGCCCGGCCACTCAGGGTGTATGCCCAGTCTGCTCCACAAGGATGTTTCGGATGGGCAAAGCTCTATAGTCAAGTGCTTCCCGGAGACCGTCGCCTAAGGCTGTTGGAAGGGGAGTAGCGGCGATAGGCGATGGTCTCCGACGGCGATCCAATCGCTCACATGAACTCTTCACCGGCCCGCCAACTCAGATGACGGCGACTCTGAGGGTGCCCCGCCTGCCGAGTAATCGGACTAGGGCCTTGGATTGTTAGCAACCAGCAAAAGTGGGACACATTGGGAGCCGAGAGATCAGGGGCTGGATGGAGGTCTGGTGAGCTCCCTGAGGGCCCTGTTGTAGCGTCGTCGCCGTTCGGTGGTTTGAGCCTTCACCTCCTTCCTGCGTTGTAGGATCTCTTGCCGTCTTCCCTTGAGCACGTCTGATGGTGTCACGTTGCCCAGAGCCTTGTGATAGCGCCGGTAGTTGTAGTAGCTGACGAAGGCCGCGATAGCAGCCTCAAGGTCGGCGGGCAACTCATAAGGCACCTGGTTGACGTCCCGTTTGATGGTCTGGTGGTAGCGCTCCAGCTTCCCGTTGGTCTGAGGGTGGAAAGGAGTTGCTAGGATGTGCTTGATGCCAACCATCCCCAGGTAGTCCCTGAATGCTCTTTAGACATAGCCTGGACCGTTGTCACTCAGCAGCCTGGTGCGGTCTGTGACTGGAACTTGGTCCATGCTGGTCGTGTCCACTGCATCCTGGACCACCTCGATGAAGGAGTCGGCCGTCATATCTTGCTGAAGCCTGTGAGCCAGGATGAAGCGGGAGTAGTCGTCCATAACGGTGACCAGGTAGTAGTAGCCCCAACCAACCACCCTGAAGTATGAGGCATCGGTGGCCCACATCTGGTGAGGTCCTGTGGTCTTGCGGTGGTACTCCTTCCCCGCGGCCAACCGCATCTCAGGCCGCTTCACTAGGCCCTCCCTGCCCAGGATACGGTAGACGCTGGACTCTGAGACTGAGAAGCCCTGGTTGTCGGTGATCCACGCGGCCAGCTGACGGCAGCTCAGCTCTGGCATCTCTCTGGCTGATAACAGGACTGAGCGTTCTTCCTGAATAGTAAGACGGTTCCATGGTGCCTGATCGCCTCCTGGTCGGTCCTCAAGTCCTTGTTGGTCTTGGCGTCTGAGCCACCGGTAGTAGGTGCTCTTAGGTGCCCAGCTCTCTGAGGACCTTTCGCTTGGGGAGGGGAGACGAGGATACTTTGGTAACTACCTCTGCCTTCTCCGGGGCGCTCATCCGCTGGTACCGGTGGCGTCCTGGGGCACGGGGATGGCCGTTTTTTTGAGACGGTACGCCTCCAGCGACAGATCGGCCACTAGCTCCTTGAGTTCCCCGTTCTCTCGCTTGAGCTGCCCTACCTCATGCTGAGTGGCGTCCCGAACCGAGTCACGGGTCAACCTCTCCTTGCCCGCCTCCATGAACTCTTTGGTCCACGAGTAGTAGGAGTGGGGCTTGATCCCCTCCCGCCGGCACAGGTCGTTGACTGTGACCTCGCGGCGGAAGCCCTCCAGAACAATTCGGATCTTGTCTTCGGAGGTGTACTTACGTCGGGCAGCCGCCTTCACTGTACGGACGAAAGACCTGGTCTGCTCGCTTCGTTCCTCGGCGGCCTCTGCTTTGCTTACTTCTAATTGGGACACATCTGCTCCTTTCTGTGGGTAACTCTACCCTCATTTCAGGAGCTCACACCACCCTCCCACTCTCGGGTTTTCCTACCCTTATATGTGTCCCATTATCGCTGACGGTCTACAAACTCTACCCTCATTTCAGGAGCTCACACCACCCTCCGACTCTCGGGTTTTCCTACCCTTATATGTGTCCCATTATCGCTGACGGTCTACAGGCAGGAAGTATCTCTGGCTAGAAGGCAGGTGGGCAGTGCCGTGGCCCACACGCCCGGCGATACCCTCGGCCAGCAGACCGGTCAGCGCACGGTGGACGGTCGCGTGCGGCTCGCCAAGGATGCTTGCCAGCTCCGCTGAGTCGATGAAGGGCGTCCGGCTGAGGGCGTCAAACAGCTGTCGTTCGGGGAGCGCCAAGTTAGGTCCTCACTTCTTCGCTGTGTCGTATCTGTCATCTGCTGTGCTCAGCATTTGCCCAATTGTCCATTTTCGCCGAAAGACACGCCGCGTGTAAGGCCTTGCAAGTCATTGTGCTGTACATGGTTTTGTGATATGTGCGTGGGGGGTTCCGTGGTGTGGCGATGCCCAACAATGAAGAATTCTTGCACGAACTCTTCGGAATCCAACATCTGCATCTTGACACTGATGAGGCTATAACCTAGTCTGGTAGCTAGTCAGACAAATGGCAGGTGGGTGAACCATGAGCAAGAAATGGCCGGTGCAGGACGCTAAGTCAAGGTTCAGCGAGCTCCTAGATACTGCCCTCGCCGAGGGGCCGCAGGTAGTGACCAAGCGCGGGGTAGAGACTGCCGTGCTCCTTCCCATTGAGGAGTGGCGGAGGCTGGAGCGGATGACCCGACCGGATCTGAAGGAGTTGCTCCTCGCCTCTGGGGCGCGGACCGAGGAGCTTACACCGCCTCGCCGACAGCATCGCCACCGCACACCTCTGGCTGTGGAGTAGGCCGATGTACCTCCTCGATACGAATGTAGTCTCGGAACTGCGTCGTTCCCGTCCACACGATGCTGTCCTGGACTGGATCGCCGATGTGCCGGCGGAGCAGCTCTTCGTCTCTGCCGTCACGGTTGGTGAGATACAGGCTGGGATCGAGGTCACCCGTGAGCAGGATGCAGAAAAGGCAGAGGAGCTTGAGGCTTGGCTGGACAAAGTCCTAGCTTCTTACGCTGTGTTGTCCATGGACGCTCCCGCCTTCCGGGAGTGGGCGCGGCTCATGCACGGGCTGTCAGACACGATAAGCGAAGACGCCATGATTGCGGCGACAGCCATCGTTCATAGGCTGACGGTGGTTACCCGGAACGTGAGCGACTTCGGTCAGCTTGGGGTTGAGTTGCAGAACCCCTTTGAAGGCAACGAGCAATGACCGTCGAATCAAGTACGGCTAGCGACTCAACGCCGCAGGCTAGGTTTGTCCAGATCATCGGCAACTTCGCCGATGCTGTGGCGAACAATTTCAAACTGAGGTGGACCCAATCAGTTGGACAGGTTTGGTGCAAAACTAAGTGGGAGTTCCGCCGTCTTTCCAAGGTCTGAGAACGCTCCGTTCGGTGCCCGTTTCCCATTGATTGACCGTTCATCTGATGGCGCCAAGTCTCCTTTGAACACCTCAGCCGGTGTCCGGTAGCCCAAGGCCTGGTGGGGTCTTTGGTTGTTGTAGAAGCTGAAGTATGCGTCAAGCCCGGCCTTGGCTTCTCGCCCGTTGGAGTAGGCTTTCAGGTAGACCTCCTCGTACTTAACCGTGCGCCACAGCCGCTCCAACAAGATGTTGTCGGTGTAGCGTCCCTTCCCGTCCATGCTGATTCTCACTCCGTGCTGCTCTAGGAGACCGGTGAAGGCTTCGCCGGTGAACTGGCTGCCCTGGTCGGTGTTGAAGACCTCTGGCTTCCCCTTGCCAAGCGCTTCCTCCAATGTCTCGACACAGAAATCAGCATCCAAGGTGTTGGAAAGACGCCAGGCCACCACGTACCGCGTGTACCAATCCATGATGGCCACCAGGTATAAGAAACCCTTGGCCATGGGGATGTAGGTGATGTCGGCGGCCCACACCTGATTTGGTCTGGTGATCTCCATGCCGCTCAGGAGGTAGGGATACACCTTGTGCCCTGGCCCCGGCTTGCTGGTCCGGGGCCACCGGTAGATGGCACGTAGTCCCATGGTCCGCATCAGACGCTGGACCCGCTTCCGGTTCACCCTGTGACCTTGAGTGCCCAGCCAGACCCTCATGCGCCGCGACCCGTAGAAGGGGGTACTTAGGTACTGGTGGTCCATCGCCTTCATCACGGTCAGGTTCTCCAAGCAAGTCCCCTTGCGCCGGTAGTTTAGGCTGGACCTGCTGATGCTCAGTAAGGCGCACTGTCTCACTGTGGACAAGGCTGGGTGCCGCCGGTCCACCATCTCCCGCCGCCGCTCCCGGCTCATGGACCGAGCCTCTCCGCCAAGAAATCCCGCTCAACCTTCAGTTGGCCGATCTGCTGATAGAGCCGGGCAACAAGGACCGCATCGCTCTTCTGGCGTTTGTCTTGGTTCCCACCAAAGACGCCGACCGCTCCTTCCAACAAGGACTTCTTCCAGGCCTGGATCTGCCCGGGATGGACCTCGTAGCGGGCGGCCAGTTGGGCCACCGTCTCTTCACCCTTCACCGCTTCCAGGGCCACCTTGGCCTTGAATGTTGGGCTGTGCTTCCTCCGCTCTTTTGACATGTCCCACTCCTCCCTCACAGCAACAGCTGTGGCTATTTTAGGAGCAGAACTCTCACTTAACCACCCGTCCGAATTTCCGGGTCCACCTCACAGGACGTGAAGAAAGATGTGCGGGTCTTTGTGTGCCTGGGGAATCCTCCATATGATCGGGAGGAGCAGGACTCCAACGAAGATACCGGAAAGCGGAAGGGCGGCTGGGTGCGGTTCGGAGACGAAGAACAGGTAGGGGTCCAACCGTTCAGTCCCATACTTGAAGATTTCCTCGCCCCAGCACGGGAGGTGGGAGCTGGGGTCCACCTCAAGAACCTGTACAACGACTACGTGTACTTCTGGCGCTGGGCTGTAGACCGTCAGCGATAATGGGACACATATAAGGGTAGGAAAACCCGAGAGTCGGAGGGTGGTGTGAGCTCCTGAAATGAGGGTAGAGTTACCCACAGAAAGGAGCAGATGTGTCCCAATTAGAAGTAAGCAAAGCAGAGGCCGCCGAGGAACGAAGCGAGCAGACCAGGTCTTTCGTCCGTACAGTGAAGGCGGCTGCCCGACGTAAGTACACCTCCGAAGACAAGATCCGAATTGTTCTGGAGGGCTTCCGCCGCGAGGTCACAGTCAACGACCTGTGCCGGCGGGAGGGGATCAAGCCCCACTCCTACTACTCGTGGACCAAAGAGTTCATG
Source organism: Dehalococcoidia bacterium (assembly GCA_965237595.1). Lineage (GTDB taxonomy): Bacteria > Chloroflexota > Dehalococcoidia > Lucifugimonadales > UBA3495 > UBA9611. The sequence goes on from CBDEFY010000006.1 coordinate 987,439, forward strand.
GAGGCGGGCAAGGAGAGGTTGACCCGTGACTCGGTTCGGGACGCCACTCAGCATGAGGTAGGGCAGCTCAAGCGAGAGAACGGGGAACTCAAGGAGCTAGTGGCCGATCTGTCGCTGGAGGCGTACCGTCTCAAAAAAACGGCCATCCCCGTGCCCCAGGACGCCAAGACCAACAAGGACTTGAGGACCGACCAGGAGGCGATCAGCCACCATGGAACCGTCTTACTATTCAGGAAGAACGCTCAGTCCTGTTATCAGCCAGAGAGATGCCAGAGCTGAGCTGCCGTCAGCTGGCCGCGTGGATCACCGACAACCAGGGCTTCTCAGTCTCAGAGTCCAGCGTCTACCGTATCCTGGGCAGGGAGGGCCTAGTGAAGCGGCCTGAGATGCGGTTGGCCGCGGGGAAGGAGTACCACCGCAAGACCACAGGACCTCACCAGATGTGGGCCACCGATGCCTCATACTTCAGGGTGGTTGGTTGGGGCTACTACTACCTGGTCACCGTTATGGACGACTACTCCCGCTTCATCCTGGCTCACAGGCTTCAGCAAGATATGACGGCCGACTCCTTCATCGAGGTGGTCCAGGATGCTGTGGACACGACCAGCATGGACCAAGTTCCAGTCACAGACCGCACCAGGCTGCTGAGTGACAACGGTCCAGGCTATGTCTAAAGAGCATTCAGGGACTACCTGGGGATGGTTGGCATCAAGCACATCCTAGCAACTCCTTTCCACCCTCAGACCAACGGGAAGCTGGAGCGCTACCACCAGACCATCAAACGGGACGTCAACCAGGTGCCTTATGAGTTGCCCGCCGACCTTGAGGCTGCTATCGCGGCCTTCGTCAGCTACTACAACTACCGGCGCTATCACAAGGCTCTGGGCAACGTGACACCATCAGACGTGCTCAAGGGAAGACGGCAAGAGATCCTACAACGCAGGAAGGAGGTGAAGGCTCAAACCACCGAACGGCGACGACGCTACAACAGGGCCCTCAGGGAGCTCACCAGACCTCCATCCAGCCCCTGATCTCTCGGCTCCCAATGTGTCCCACTTTTGCTGGTTGCTAACAGCCAAGGACATGAGGAACTTCCTGAACGAGAGCGAACTAACCGAGCGCAGAGCCTTCATCGAATCGTTCGTCAAGGAGATCATCGTCATGCCCGGCGACGCCCTCATGCGATACACCGTGCCTATACCAGACGACAGCCTGATACCCGGCAGGGCCACCGAAAAGGTGGCCCTGAACGGCTCAGTTCTGTCTACCGTACACGATGGTGGCCCAGGTTCGGCGGAATCTCCCCACCCAATTGGCCCCTTACGAGCCACAGCCTTGGCAGGTTGGCGAGGTTGCTCAGCTCTGGCGGAATCCCCCCACTTAAGCGTTGCCCGACGCTGCGGCGGCGCGTCGCTGTACGCAGTCGAACAACGGCCTCGCCCGGCTCCTGATGTTTCTCTTGCCGTTGTGGTCCAGGTAGTAGGCGTAGTCCTCGCCGGTGCTGCCGGAGAACTTCAGGCCCGAGCAGGTCATCCCCTCGTTGTAGTCTACCTGCAGGCCCTCATAGGGGACCTCCACGACGTCCTTCATCACCATGCCCGAGTTCAGCATGAGGACGCGCCGGTCGGTGGCCACCACGACTCCGTTGTGGACCCCGAATTCAGGGCGCTTGAATCCGCTGAGCACGCTACCGATCGCATGTCCGAGAGTGTTGAACTCCGAGGCGTCGCCCCAGCGTCCGCCCATCCAGTATTCGATATTCTCGCCGCCTTCCAGGATCTCGTGGAGGATACGGAGTTCGCCCGGATAGGTGGTGACGTTCTCGCCTGTGAAGGAACTCAACAGCCCCACTATGAGGCGCTCCGGCACGCTGGGGTCGTTCCGGCTCCACATGGTCGAGCGCTCCCGCCACTGGGCGTTGATCCGCTCCGCCTTGTTCATTGCAGTGTAGTTCGCCGTGGGGACGGCAGCGCCAGCCGATGCCGAAGACGAGGTGGGCGTTGTCCGAGGGGGCGGCGCGGCCTTTACTTCCCGCACCCGGTCGGCGAAATTCTGGGTGTAGCTGTCTTGTACGTCCCGTATCTTGAAAGCCTCTGGGTCACCGCTGCCAGCCCACTCGCTGTAGCTCCGCCCAGTGAGGGTCACCTCGCCTGTGGCATCAACGTCCACCGATTCCATGTTGTGCAGCGGCATTTCCGTGATGAGCTTGTTCGTGCCCTTCTTTTTGAGCAAAACGACCCGCCTGCCGGTCAGCACAGCTATGCCGTCGTATTGCCGCATCCGGTCCCAACGGTTAGCGTTAGCGTGAAACACGTTACCGGGACCCCAGACGCAACCCACTAACGACTCAATGCTCTCGTCATCCTCCAGCACATCGTAGAGCATCTCGTGCTCTCCGCCATGCTCCTTGGGACCCCAGACCGGCTGCAAGTCCCGCCAACGAGCGTCGATCATGCTCCGTTTGTTCTGCATGGCCATCGCGCTACCTCCTTAATTCTTCGCCATGGAGGGACAGCACTCCCAGGCCCTCCGACTCCGGCGGAATCTTCCCGTTCCACCCCTTACCCGCTCCACCTAGTACGTGGAGCCGAGGGGAAAACCATCGTCATGGGCCTAGTGGAACGTGGTGGGAAGGCCAAAGCTAAGGTTATTCCCGATGTGAAGGCCAAGACATTGCTACCTGAGATTCAGTCCACAGTACCCACAGGGACAGTAGTAATCACCGACGACCTACCGAGCTACCGCAGACTCGGGCTATCAGCATGATGTTGTCCCTCACTCGAAGGGTGTCTATGTCTTGGGTAAGAATATACATACCAACAGCGTAGAGGGGTTCTGGAGCCAGTTGAAGCGGTCGATTGACGGCTCTTACCACCACGTCACTACTCACCACCTACAGAAGTACGTTGACGAGTACTCCTTCCGCTACAGTCACCGGAACGATGAGCAGAATATGTTCTGGACAATGATGGAACGGGTTATTTCTCAGGCTTCTTGACCGGCTTGGCCGCTTTGCTCAGGGCGGCCATTACTTCATCCCGACTTGCCCCTGGTTCGTAATCTTCCAACTTTGTTACTTTGGGTATGCCCTCCAACCCTTCTTCAGTCAATGCTGGCATTAACTCTTCCGTTTCTCCAAGTATTCTCCATTCGCCAAATTCCCAAGCACCGACGCTGGATGTGATCTTGAATCGATTACTCATTGGCCCTCCGTAGATTCTCCAGATAGTTCTACCACCGACAAAGGGATACTGGCTTTTTCCTCACCAGAGACAAGAATAGAAATGGCATATTGGCCCGGGGATTCGAATCGCATGTTCATCAGCGTGAGCCTGTGGTCTATCTTTAAGCGCGGTTGGTTCTGTTCAGAGGCTATGTCCAATTCCCCATCTAGGGAGGATATTTGCTTACCATCCTCATTCACTATTACTATCTTAATGTCTTTTTGGGTGCCATATTCTGCAGCTCCACATTCAAACCTCATAATGAGTTGCGCGGACGGATGCACAGCAGGAAAGCTCTTCGCCCATATCTTGTCAAATATCCCCATGATGTTCAGCTTTCCTTCCTTAGAGACGTTGGAATAATCTGCAAGTACAACGAGCGACACATCCATTTTGGCCCCTCCACCACTAATAGCAACCCATTGTACATCATTTCCGCCAGTATCTATAACGTGTGTCAAGGGGAACATCACCAAAAGAAATACTCAACGCCGCTAGAATTTAGCCATGTGGGGTTTATACTCATTACCGCTACGTCGGCATTTGGGTCCGGGTGAACAGTCCAAGAAAAATGCTTCAGTTTCAATGGGTAAATATTGGTTCCTGTCTCGGATAGCTTATTGAAACGGGCGTGTAGTGTGTCACTGCGCTCTGCAGCTTTTTGGAACACATGCCTATTGGTCACGAGGAAGACTTGATACTGCTTCTGCCCGGTTTCATCAGTAGTTCCTGTTGGACGTCCATACAAGAAACCTGTTGCGTGGGATTTCAAGGTTCCATCCGTGGCCTGTTCTCCGAGAGCAACGACCGTATTAAAGAAGACTGGAGGAATCAAAGCCATTACAATCTCCTAAACTTGGGTAGATTCACAACCTGTTCCCCCGACACTAGCCGCGGCAACAACGCATCCCGCTGAGCGGCGAGGGCGTGGGACTCATGCTCGTTCGAGACAATGCGCTGATGGAATTGGTGAGCGTAGTTGTCGAACGTGGTCATGACCTCCTTACCTGGCAAGACCAGCGGGATACGCCGAAAGTTGCCCTTGCTGATTTCAAGGAATGTCGAACCGTTGGCATGGTTGATTATCTCGTCGTGGAATGTGCTACACCAGTAAAGGAGGAATAGGTTGGAGGCCATATCGCCAGGTGGCATAGCAATGAAGCCCTGATTGACCGCCACGGGCTTCTCGCTAATTGCAAGATAGCCAATCGGCGCCCTCGATGACAGAAGCAAAGTGCCGGGCGGAAGGAGACCCGAGCCTATCTTGTCCAAGCCAGCATCTGTGATCTTCCGCTCGGTATCCAATAGGACAGGTGCGGGCAGGCTCGAAAGGTCCTTGGGCGTTGCCCAGTTGTGTATTCCTCCATCCCAATAGTCCGCTATCTTGGTACTGGGAGTAGTGCCGCCGACCACATCCACCACATCCCACAGCGCCTTCACCTCCCAGCACTCCGGGATCTCGCCCAACTCCGAGTCCACCAGCCGGTCGGGGAAGAGATCGTAGTGCTTAGCTGGGAGGCCGGGGAGGGACTCGCCGCGCCGCCAGCGGCCCTCCATCTTGGCGCGGACCGGCTCAAAGTCCACGAACCAGAACTTGAACAACGCCCGCGCCATCGCCTCCAGCGTCTCGTTCATCTTGCGGTTCAGCTCGATCTTGTCGTCCAGCATGCCGAGGACGTGAGCGATGGCGCGCTGCTCGTCCAAGGGTGGGAGGGGGATTTCGAGCGATTCAATCATTCCCTTCGTCAAGGCATTTCGAGTGCCGCCTGAACCTGCCCACGACAGAAGCATCGTTTGCATTTCGGGAGATACAAGAAAATAGCGTAGATAGCCTGGGTCCAGATTGAACGAGTCCGGCCTGATGATCGCGACATGTTGATTCACTCGGGCCGGCAGCACATCCGAGGCGACTTGACACACCCGCGCCACCGAGTCGCCCGTGATATTGAGAAGGACATCCTCCTCAAACACTTCCACGTTCTTCAACTCATCGGCATGATGATCGCCGATATATACCAATCCGTCGCGATGGAAGCCATCGTTGTACACATTCTGGCTGCGGATTAGCGTGTAGGGGCCATCCTGCACGTAAACATCTCTGCCGCCTCTCGGCGTCGCACCACTGCCAATCTTGGTGCACATATCGCCAAGCATTACTTCACGCCATTCGCTCGCCGTTGCGTTCCGCTTATCGGATCCCTCCTGTATAACTACGTAGCCCCGCTCTATCTCCCTGTGGAAGCTCTCGGGCAGCATCGACCAATCGTGCGCCTGGACTAGGATAGGGATGTTCGACTTCTCAATCGCCTCAAGCAAGTCATAGAAACCGCCATCCAACGGTTCCAAGTCAGGACCACGCAGCGCCATGTCCAGGTCGCTCCCGTCGTGGCTCTCACCGTTCACGCGGCTGCCGTAGGCCCAGACCTCAATGCCGGGGACGTGCTCACGGAGCAGCGCTTCAAGCTGGTCCCGGTAGCGGCGCGGCAACGCCAGCCGGTCAGTCATCCTCGCCCTCCGCTATGACCCTTGCAAGCTCCCTGGCGTCCGTGATGAAGTCCGGCAACAGTCTTAGCGTCGTCTCCGCGAACTTCTCTCCATAGTCGTGGGCGGTGTCGTTCCTGTTGTCCCGGTAGGCAAACCAGCGTTCGCAGGCTTCCACGGATATCAGGTCATGCTTGGCGGCGTACCGGAAGGCGTCCTTGAACGTCAGCCGGTCCGCCTGCCGATTGCTGGCGAAGTAGGGCCTCAGCCGCTTCTTCAGCAGGCTGCCGGACTGCTCCAACACGATTTCGAACTCCTTCACGGAAGCGGCCCGAAAGATTTCATAGAAAGTATCGCCTGGTTCGCGCTGCTGCAACTGCTCGAAGGCCGACTCCAGGGTATCGATGCAGCGGACGAGGAAATCCGTGTTGATGGGCATGGTCTATTCCTCCGCCCCAACCCCCGGGCTTTTGGGGGTCTCTACAACGGCTGGGTCCGGTTGGGCAGGCTCGGTCTGGTTACTGAAAGGCTGGCATAGTTTCCGTAAGGTTTCCTCGCGCATTCCGGGGCAGTGGTCCCGTAGGGCGTCAGGGGTGATCTCGCCGATGCGGAGTTTTAGCTCTTGGCGGATACGTTTGATTGCGGCTGGTAGTGCATTCATTCAGAGGTTTCACCGTAGCAAGCCCTTCTTCGAGCATGTTGGTTGGCCGTCCATCTACCTTCGGATTCCATGGATCGAGCAGATGAAAGCACTCATGCGCAAGCTGCCACCTCGCGCGAGCCAAGTCAGTAATCGCAGCCGGACCGAGCCGAATAACGACATGTCTGGATCGTCGTTGAGTATCGTCAGGCGCAATGCCGCTATCCGGAAACCAAGTGCGCGGCACATTGACCGGCGTTTTTTCGATGCCTACCAACGCAAACGAACAGTCTCGAGGTCCGAACCGATGCTCGATATCAGCCAGGTATTGGCTGGCACATTCCGGGAGTGTCATTGGACTGTGGCTACCATCGTCCCGAAACCTGGTGGCGAATAGGGAATCAATGACACTCACGGGCGGTCTCCAAACCCTAGCCGGATAAGGTTTTCCTCAATCGCGGCGTCCAGCCGCTGCGCCTCGGCCTGCTGCTCCCTCCATTGAGTGGAGAGCCGGGCCATCTTCTCCTCGAAGGGTTCGCCGTCGTCCTCCGGCGGCTCCGCGCCGACGTAGCGGCCTGGCGTGAGAACGTGGCCGTGTTTCCTAATCTCCTCCAGCGTTGCGCTCTTGCAGAAGCCGGGAACGTCGGCGTACTCGCCAGTGTCTTTCTCCCCGCGCCAAGCGTGGTAAGCATCGGCGATGCGGGCGATGTTGCCGTCGGTCAACTCCCGGTGGGTGCGGTCAACCATGCGCCCTAGCTTGCGGGCGTCGATGAACAGCACCTCGCCCCGCCAGTCTCGGTATTTGCCGCCTCTGCGGTCCCTAGCCAGGAACCAGAGGCAGACGGGTATCTGCGTGGAGTGGAAGAGCTGACCGGGCAGGGCCACCATGCAGTCCACCAAGTCCGCCTCGATGAGGTTCTTCCGGATATCGCCCTCCCCCGACTGGTTCGATGACATGGAGCCGTTGGCAAGGACGAAGCCGGCGGCGCCGCGCGGCGACAGGTGATGGGCCATGTGCTGCACCCAGGCGAAGTTGGCGTTGCCCGTGGGAGGGATGCCGTACTCCCATCGCTTGTCGTCCCGCAGCCGCTCGCCGCCCCAGTCCGAGACGTTGAAGGGGGGGGTGGCGAGGATGTAGTCGGCCTTCAGGTCGGGATGGCGGTCGTCGCGGAAGCTGTCGCCGTGGGCGATGTTGCCCTCTATCCCGCGAAGCGCCAGGTTCATCTTGGCCAACCGCCAGGTGGTGTAGTTGGACTCTTGGCCCCATATGGAGATGTCGCCCCGCGCCTTGCCCCCGTTGCCGTTGCCGGTGGCGTGGGCACGGATGAACTCCATCGATTGGACAAACATGCCGGAGGAGCCGCAACAGGGGTCGTAGACGCGACCTTGGTAGGGTTCCAGCATCTCCACCAGGAGCTTGACGACGCAACGCGGTGTGTAGAACTCGCCGCCCTTCTTGCCTTCGGCGCTGGCGAACTGGGAGAGGAAGTACTCGTACACCCGGCCGAGCACGTCTTTCGAGCGGGCTTCCGCATCTCCAACCTGGATGTTGGTGATCAGGTCGATGAGTTGGCCGAGACGGGTCTTGTCCAGTGCGGGCCGGGCGTAGTCTTTGGGTAGCACACCCTTGAGTACCTGGTTGTCCCGCTCGACGGCGGCCATGGCGTCGTCCACCAACTGGCCGATGGTTGACTGCCGCGCCTGCGCCTTGAGGTTAGGCCAACGGGCCTCCGGCGGCACCCAGAAGATGTTCTCGCCTCGGTATTCGTCCATGTCCTCCGGGTCATATCCCTCTGCCGTCTTCGACTCCAGGCACCCGTGCAGCTCCTGAAAGGCGTCGGAGATGTACTTGAGGAAGATGAGGCCGAGGACTACGTGCTTGTACTCGGCGGCGTCCATGCTGCCCCGAAGGGCGTCGGCCATCCGCCAAAGCTCGGCCTCGTAGCCCGTCAGGGCGCCGCTGCCCGATTCGGCATCCGTGCTGGAGGTCGTCCGTCTCGGTCGTACTGTTGTCATGGTGACTCACCCCCACGTTTGGCTGTGGAACGCCACCTATCCACCTCATGTTTGGGGTTCTTGCCATCAGGTCCGTAGCCGTGACGGACTAGGAACTTGGGCACGCCGCCGTACTCGACGGAGATCACCGCGGACTCGGCGGTCTTGTCGTGGCCCGGCAGGAAGAACGAGCCGATTGCCGTCTCTGCGCCGCAACCACACCAGCACTCGCCGGTCGGCAGCAGACGTTTGGTTGAAGCCATTCTCATATCTCCCGAAACGAGACTATTGAAATGCCCTTGAATACTGTTCAAGGATACGTCCCTAGGCGCTTCACAGTCAATGCAAATCGGCCGCCAAATCACCAATGCACCGGGCCTACTTCCACCACAGGCCAAGGGTGAATATGCGTCGCAGGAGGCGCACCCGCCTCACTTCGCCAACTTCCGCGCGGGCCTCCGCCAAAGCGTTTTGTCGCCACCTGAGATGATCCGCCCTTCTCGCTTCGTCCAGCGGCTCCGTCTCCGGCGGCAACGTCAGGTGAAAGTCCCGCAGCAACTCTGTCTCCAACTCCCACCGGCGCGTCCCGGCCCTGGCCCGGTCGACCCGGCTGGCTGCCGTTTCGTCTCCATGACGCAACGCCCGCCACTCAGCCACCAGCGGCGCAGCTGGGCCGGAGGCATCTTCCTCGTCGGGCTGTTCCTCCAACGTGACCACCCCGGCGTCTGGCAACCCGTGTTCCCGCCTCGGAGGCCGCCACACGGACAGCTGGTCCTCACCAACCACCGGCTCAGACTCGCCGCGCTGCTGCGCCTCCCTCACCAGGTGGGCGACCCGTCGCCCGAACTCTTCCAGTTGACCGGCCTGAGTCTCCACCAATCCCCGCAGTCCCCGGGCTTCCTCCTCCAACTCGGCTACCCTCTGCCGCAGAGTCTCCACCTCGTCCGCCGCGCCGTCACCCCAGTTAGTTGATAGTGATTGCAACGCTGGCATGATATAATCCTATCATCGGAAGCAAGGAGGTGCTATCTTGGCCAGCATAACGGTGCGCAACCTCGACGATGGGCTGAAGCAGCGGCTGCGTGTTCGGGCGGCGGAGAACGGCCGCTCCATGGAGCAGGAGGCTCGGGACATTCTGAGGGCGGCCCTAGACGAAGACGCCGCCCCGGTCAGAAACCTCGGCACGGCCATCCACGAACTGTTCCAGCCATTAGGCGGTGTGGACCTAGAGATTCCGCCCAGGGAGCCGATGCGCGAACCGCCACAGTTCAATTGAGCATTGGCTCGATGTTTATTCTTGACACCAACGTCGTTTCAGAACTCATGCGTGAGCAACCTCAGGCTGAGGTATTGGCATGGATGGACCGCCAACTCACGGACAACCTGTACGTGACCTCCGTGACCGAAGCGGAGATTCGAACCGGCATCGCGATCTTGCCTGATGGGGAGCGCCAGCGTGGACTGGCCGCCGCAGCGGAACGGGCCTTTGGGGTGATGTTCGCCGAACGCATTCTCCCTTTCGGAAGCGACGCCGCCCGGGCCTACGCCGTGATAGCCGCCGCACGCCGTGCCGCGGGGTATCCCATAAGCCAGGCCGACTGCCAGATCGCAGCGATAGCTCGCTCAATCGGGGCGGCGGTCGCAACGAGAGACGTGAACGGCTTTGAAGGGTGTGGGATCGACGTGATCAATCCCTGGGCAGATGGATGAACACGACCAAGCTGGCGACAGCCGTAGAGGCCTATCTTGCCGACCTTCGCCGCATCCGGGCCTCCGGCGGCGCGACGGGCGAACGTTCCTACTATTCTCCCCTCGCCAACCTGTTGAACGCTGTCGGGGACGCTCTCAAGCCCAAGGTGTTCTGCGTCGGCGAGCTTGCCCAGCAGGGCGCCGGGCATCCCGACTTCGGCCTCTACGCAGCGAAGCAGGTGCAGCGGGGAAGGCCTCGCGACGGCCAACTGCCCGAGTACGGCGTGGTTGAAGTGAAGTCCGCTGGCGACGACGCATGGCTGACGGCCGAGGGCAGCCAGGTGAGCCGCTACTGGGATAGGTACAGGCTCGTGCTGGTGACGAATACCCGCGACTTTGTACTGCTCGGCGAGGACCCGGAGGGCAACCCCGCCAAGCTGGAGACCTTCCGGCTTGCGGAGTCCGCCCAGGCGTTCGAGACTCGGCTGGAGACGCCTCGCGCCTTCGCGAGAGATGTAGGCCCCGGTCTGGGCGAATACCTCTGCCGTGCCCTCTCCCACAGCGCCACTCTTGTCGAGCCGAGGGATCTGGCGTGGCTGCTGGCATCCTATGCGAGAGACGGTCTGGCCCGGGTCGAGGCGTCCGGCGACGTGCCATCGCTCCGGGCGGTGCGGTCGGCCTTGGAGGAAGCGCTGGGCGTCCGCTTCGAGGGCGCACGCGGGGCGGCGTTCTTCCGCTCGACCCTCCTGCAGACGCTCTTCTACGGCGTCTTCTCCGCCTGGGTCCTCTGGTCACGCCAGACGGCTTCGCCTACCGGGTCATTCAACTGGCATGAAGCCGTCTGGCACCTGCGAGCGCCGGTGCTGCGGGCGCTGTTCCAGCAGCTTTCAGACCCCGGACGGTTGCAGCCGCTGGGTTTGGTCGAAGTGCTGGACTGGACGGGGGCGGCCCTTGACCGAGTGGACCGATCCGCCTTCTTCGCTCGCTTCAGCGACGGCGAGACCGTTCCCTACTTCTATGAGCCGTTCCTGGAAGCCTTCGACCCGGCCCTGCGCAAGCAGCTTGGCGTCTGGTCGTTGTATCTGTCTGACTGCTTGGGGCCGCCTCTATGGTTTCGACAAGGCCACGACTTCTCGCCTGCACCATGCTGGCAAGCTGCCTCCTGAGCTTCAGATCGAGCAATTGCCCAATGGACGCTACTATGTGGTAGTGCCTCCCAAGAATGACGGACGCTGTGTGGTGTATGCGCGGGTGTCCTCGGGGGACCAGAAGGAGGACTTGGAGCGGCAGGTGGGGCGCATTGTTGAATGGGCTACGCAGCAGGGCTATCAGCCGCACGAAGTGGTCAAGGAGGTCGGGTCCGGTCTGAATGGGAATCGTCGCCGTTTGCGGCGTCTGGTGGCGGACCATACGGTGGGCACTATAGTGGTGGAGCATCGGGAGCGACTGAGCCGTTTCGGGTTTGAGTACGTGGAGGCCGCGTTGGCTGGGCGGGGAGCGCGCATTCTGGTGATGGATGAGGGGGAACTGGAGGACGATTTGGTGCGGGATGTCACCGAGGTGATGACCTCGCTGTGTGCTCCTAAAAGTGGCGGACTCGCTGGGCCTCGGCCACCTGTTCACCGACTGAAGCGGCCTGCGACTGAGGGGGCTGAAACGCAAAAAAGGCCGCATACATGGTTGCGCAGGGGGAGGACACCGCCGCTGCGCGGCGGTGTCCTCCCCCGAGTCACTAGGCGGCAGCCGGCTCCGGTTGCTTCAACATGGCGGAGTAGCCCCTCTCGACAACGTGGGTCACCGACACCCGGCCCCGGCTGTCGTAGCCCGCACGGTAGGCGTACTCCACCTCCGCGCCCCAGGGGACACGACCGCCAATGCGGACGGTGCCGCCGCCAATCTTGCTGCCCCTCTCGACAACGTGGGTCACCGACACCCGGCCCCGGCTGTCGTAGCCCGCACGGTAGGCGTACTCCACCTCCGCGCCCCAGGGGACACGACCGCCAATGCGGACGGTGCCGCCGCCAATCTTGCTGCCACGCCCAGGCCCTCCGGCGCCGCGCACCACCACCCCGTTCCGCCCGCCCTTCTTCCAGGCCATCACCTTCACCTCGGCAGGGACGACCAATTCCGCCGCCGTTGGCTGGAACAGGACCCCGTGCAACTTCCTCAGAACCTCTCCCGACGGTGTGGCCCTGCCGTTCATGATCTTCGACAGGTGAGCGGAGCTGATCCCGGCCCGCCGGGCAACCTCGTTCTGGCTTAGGCCGTGCTCGTCCATGCGGTCCCACAGGGCTCGCCAGTCAACCCTGGGCCTCCGGGCGGGCGCGATCCTGACCGGAGCATTCAGCGCCACCTCCACCCGCGCCTGGACCGCCGGGCCCATGTTCCGCTGGCCCCGCGACGCCTGGCTCATGTAGCCGACACTCACCCCGGCCTGTCCCGCCAGTTCCTTCAGGCTCATGCCCAGCTCACGGGCGCGTTCCCGGATGTAGCTGGTCTCCGCCTTAACCAGGCCGCCCTGCCGGTACACGACGCCCGGCCCGGGGACCTCGTCCAGCACCGCCGCAACCCTTTCCCGCAGCATCGGAGACCAGGGCCTGCGCCCGGCGGAAACCGAGGACAGGTAGCCGTAACTCACGCCCATCCTGGCCGCCAGTTCCTTCAGGGTGAGGCCGTGCCGCCTGGCCGCAGCCCGAAGCTCGGTCTCGGGCTTGCCCGTGCCAGGTCCCTGTTCCGCCACCCCGGTCTGCATCTCAGGGGCCGGTACCGTAGCCGGTACGGGGTGTCCGTCATCGTTGAACCTTGCCTTGGTGTCAATGCTTGTGGTCGCCTTCATGTCTCTTCCTCCGAAACACAGAAAACGGGGGCCGCCCCGAAGGACGACCCCCGCTCCATTGCAAGCTGTAGGTTTTCAGTGGCGGGTCATATGGCCGCCTTCGTTTCACCAGGTTCCGAAATACAGAAAGCGGGGTCGGTCCCATCGGGGCCGGCCCCGCTCAAATGCAAGCTCTCTATTTTCGGTGGCGGCCAATGCGGTCGCCTTTGCTTCCGCCTCCTACGGCGGCTCGGCCTTGTCGTGGAAGGGACGGCCGCCCCGGCATAATCGGCCCTGGCCCGCCGGCCAGCAGCCCCCGGTGACGGCGACCACTTCCAGGTTGCCGTCCTTCCGGTCCGTCAGCGATGCCCGTGCGCCGTCCCGATCCTGCCCGGTACGCGATCCCGGGGCACCGGACTGCCGCAACCGGTCCACCAGTGCCTCCAGAGTCCCTGTAGGTGTGGGGGTATCCAGGGTAATCGTCGTCATGGGGTGCCTCCGTACTGTTGCTGTGTAGCAGTCTGATGTTGCCGCCGTTGGTTCCGGTGGCAGGGGCACCGGCAATTGGCCTGACGCGCCTGCTTCCACTCGTTGGCCCGGACGATCCGCCGGACCACCAGGGCGATGACGCCCAGGCCCACCAGGTTGAGGAAGAAGGTCTCGCCGCCGGTCCCGGTCAGCAGCGGCCCGGCGATGAGCAGGGCGACCGCTACCGCAATCGAAGCCCGCTTGTGCCGCTTGATGAAGCCGACGACGCTGACCGCCGCAGCCTTGAGTTGGACGAGTCTGTCCTTGATGCCCATACGCACCTCCTCGGTTTTGTGAATTACGTTGGGAAACGGATCTACCGCCCGGCGCCGGACGCACTCCGCCCTGGGACTGACACCGCAACGGAGAACGCCGGGTTGGGGTTGGAGCAAGACGCAGCTCGGCCAGGGTGTTATTCCTGGGAAGCTGCTGATGTGGGGGAAAAGGAGAGGAACGCAGTCCGGGCAACGGAGTCTGCGTTGCAGTTGACACGGTAAGCTTCCGGCCTGCTGTTGCAGTACGACCGGAGCGTGTTGAAGCTGCGGACCGGCTACTGCTATTGAGGAGCCATTCCGCAGGGCATTGCCAAGCGGCCGGAGGGCGAGAGCCGTTCCAACCGCAGTGGGAAGAATGCGAAGCGAGTTGGCCGCTCCGCTGTGGAAAGGAAATCCAGGGCTACCTTGCTGGTTCTAGCCGATACCTCCTTAATTGTAGGTCTTCTGGAACTGGGTTGCGCCGTGGGATGGGTTCCGGGATACCGTCCGGGGTCTGGTTGCCACCTCCTCAACGATAATGATGCGCCGCTGGTTTGAGATTCCGCCGTGGGATGGGTTGGGGCAACCGGCTGGTGCGAAGGAGCTAAACACTCCAATGTCTCAGCGATATCCCTTGCAGACGCCCATCGGGAGAGCAAGGCTCAATCCTTCGGGTCAATCCATCTTGGGCGGACGTTCGGAGAGCAGGGCTCGATCCTATGCGCCCGGTCCCGAGTCCAGGGACGGGACCCTCCAGGTTTCTAGGGCGGGAAACGCTGGAAAAAGCCTGACAACGCAATCTAGTATCCGGCCTGGTCTGAGGGGTTGGCAATACTTTCGCCGCCGCGACGCCCAAAGTGTTGCCTTTTTTTGACCTAAAATCTAAGTGCGGGCTCCGCCCCGCCTTTCGCAGTCGCCGACACCTGCGCCGCCACAGGCCCAGGGTCAGCACCCGCCGCACCCAGCGCAGCAGCTCCAGCCTGGCCCGCCGCCGCCGGAACCCCGCCAGCTCCCGCACCCGCCAGTTCAATTGCTCTCCCCGGTCCAGTCCCCGCAGCGGCGCCGTCTCCTGGGGCAGGGTCAACCCGTGCTCCTCCAGCATCGCCACTTCCAGCTCCAGGATCCGCTGGCGTGCCGACACCCAAGCCAGGCCCCGGCCCGTGGGCGAATGCCCGGCCCACAGCCTCCGCCATTCGTCCACCAGAGGCCAGGCCGCGCCGTACACCTGCTCATCGTCATCGGCAGGCTGCCAAGCCACCACGTCGGGGTAACGCCGTTGACTGCGTACCTGACTGGCCCTGGACCCGCCACCCGCCGCTCCTGGCACAGAGCCCCGCACTGATTCCAGCCGCTGTATATCCTGGGCGAACTCCTCCCGCAGGGCCTCGACCACCACGCCATCCACGTCCCCGCCGTTGCTCCCACTGCCCACCGCCACCAGCGCCGCCGCCAACTGCCGCTCCAACCCGGCAACCCGCTCCTCCAGCGCCCTGACCCGCTCGCCGTCCGCCGCCGCCCGCTCCAGCAGCAACCGCTCCAACGCCTCGATCAAGCGCGGCGACATCTCGCCCGCCCCCTCGCTGCGCCACAGGGTCTTGCGGTCGATGCCCAGCTGCTCCGCCGCCTTCACCGGCCCCAGGTCATGCACCAGGTCGTTGAGCAAGGCCCGCAGCCGCAACTCCCGCAGGCTCTCCAGGCTGCGGGTGCCATCCCCCGGCCCACTACGTCGCATCATCTACGCCACCTCCGTCCTGATGTTCCACAAGGAACATTTCCAATAGGGGCGAGGAACATCGCCTCCGCAATCGCCATGTTCCTCGTGGAACATTTCGTAGCTGGCCCTGCCCCAAGGTCCTGGAACCCGCCCTTCCCCAAAAGTGTTGCCTGATTCCGCCCCAAAACCCCTCGACTTCCCTCATTTCAGCTACGACCACGACCGCCCGAGTCCCCTGCCCCCAAACTCAAATCCCTGTACACGTCTATGACATCACAAAGGGCCCGTCCGGCGGCAGGTCTTATAGGGTGGTTCACGGGTGAACCACCCTATAGGGGGTTGGAAGAAGCAATTAGGGTCTCCACACTTGTTTGGCGAACATCGGTTCGCATACCAAACGAGAGGAGGCCGCCATGTTCCAACGATTCGTACCCAGGTCCGGCAAAGCCCGCCGCCTGATTCTCCTGGCCGGGGCTTTGCTGCCCACGGCCCTCGCCGCCGTCCCCATGAGCGGCGTGGCCCTGGCCCAGTCCCCTCCCCCCTCCGACGACATCACCCTGGTCAACCGCGACCGCCAGATGGTTGAGCGGAAGAAGGAGGGCGAGTTCGTCGCCCGCCCCATCTTCAGCCGCCAGACCGACGTCCTCTACTACTCCATCCGCCACCCCGACACCGGGGAGTGGGTCACCAACACCTACCGGGTGCAGGGGGGCGAGAAGCAGCTCTCCGAGGGCTGGGAGTACACTTTCGAGTACCCCGTCCTGGACGAGCAGCCCGACATCCACCCCGAACAGGGCTTCCTGCTGGTGGTGGCCGTCCCGCGCACCGGCGGCGGCGGCCACCACGTCTTCCACGCCCTGATTCCCGTCCACCAGCCCAATGGGCTGTGGGACCGGGTGCTGGGCGCTCTCGACCCGGACCGCTGGGCGCGGGCCGCCGCCAGGTGGGTGGTCCAGGGCGTCCACGGGACCCTGTGCGGCGTGGTGGAGCAGGTGGCCCAGGCCGAAGTCGCCGAGTGCGGGGAGGGGTAGGGATATGGGCGACATCCTCACCGGCACTCCCCCTGAACTGACCTACCTGCATCCCATCGTCAAACTGGCCTGGATGACCGTCTGGGCCATCACCTCCGGCGCGCTGGTGATGATCCTGGGCTGGATGGGGTTGAGCTTCATCGTCCAGGAGCACCTGGGCCGCCACCAGTCGGGCTGGCGGGAGATGGTGCCCCGTCTGGTGCTGGGCCTCACCGCCGCCGCCTCGTCACTCTGGTGGTGCGCCCTGGTCATCGACGTGGCCCACGCCGTTTCCGGCTTCACCGCAGTTTCCCTTCACGTCACCCCCGGCGACCTGCTGCGGGCGCCCTTGTTCGCCCTGCTGGCGGCGGTGGAGACCGCCAACACCGGCCTGGCGGTGTTCATCGCCCTGCTCTACCTGGTCTTCGGCTTCTTCGTCCTCTACCTGCTGGTGCAGATGATCCTGCGCCTGGCCCTCATAGACATCCTGCTGGCGTTGGCCACCATCGCGTTGGGGCTGTGGATTCTGCCCCACACGGCGAATTGGGGCCGTCACTGGCTGCGGATGTTCATGACCACGGTGTTCCAGCAGGCGGTGCAGCTCATCGCACTGGCGATGGGGTTCGCCTTCCTGGGGGAGCTCGCCGCCATCGCCGAGGGCGAGCCGTCGCAGGACCTGGTTTGGAAGCTGCTGCTGGCCATCGCCTTCATGTACCCAGCGGGGCGGGTGCCGTCGATGCTGGGCAACCACGGGACCTTCGACGCCTGGCTGCACACCCTCTACTTCGGGATGTCCCTGCCCGGCGGAGTGGTGCGGTCCGCCCGGTCCATCGGGCTGATTGCCGGCGGGGCCGCCGGAGGCCCGCCGGGGATAGCGGCGGTGACGGCCGCCGCCGCAACCAACACCGCCGCCAGCGCGGCCAACTCGGCGGCCCAGAACGCCACGCCCCGGAGCCAGGGACCGTAGCCAATGCGAAAACGACGGGTGCGGACTCCCTCCGCGCCCGCCCAAGAACGGAGGAGGTGCAGCGATGTGCCAGTAGCGAAAGGGGACAGACCCGCAAACGGATAACCAACCAAATCAATTTCAAGGAGAAGACCCTATGGAAAACCTGACCCAGACAATTTCCAACCTAGTACTCAGTCAACCGTAAAATCGGAAGGGTAAAGGCGGTGAAGTTTGGTTCGTGCGTCCCGGGTGTTGAACCGCCAGTTGATGGTGGCTCTGGCGGCGTTGCGCTCCTTGACCAGAGCATCGACTTCCCTCCTGAGGGCCTCCTCGCCGGAGAGCCGCTGCTTCAGGCAGGAGCGGGACAGGACGCTGAACTCGATCTCCGCCATGTTCAACCAACTCCCGTGCTTGGGCGTGTAATGAAACTCCAGCCGCCTGGCAATCCTCCGGGCTTCCTCAGCCGGGAAAGTCTCGTACAGCGATGCCCGGCGATGGGTATTCAGATTGTCCAAGACAACCCTTACCACCTCGGCTTCCGGGTAGGCTTCATCCGCCAGCCAGCGCATCCGGCGGGCGAAGTCTTGCATCGTGCGCCGCTCCGTGACCGCCACCCCTCGCCAACCCGCCAAGGGCTCGCAGGCCAAGAACAGGTTGCGGGTACCCTCCCGCCGGTATTCGTAGTCCTGCCGCAGCGGAAGTCCCGGCCGGGGCGGCAGAGCGGGCTGGGTCTCCGCCAACAACTGGGTGGATGTCTCGTCAAAGCAAACCACCGGACGTTGGGGATCATAGGGTTCGGCGTAGAGATCCAGGACATCCTCCATGTTAGCCACAAATTCCGCGCTCACCTTGGGAATGCACCACTCCTTCTTCTGCCACGGCTTGAGGGCGTTTTTTTGAGACGCTTGCGCACCCCCTCGTGGGACATGGAGGGCGTCAGCCCCAACTCGACCACCTTCCCGGCCAGCAGACGCAGGGTCCAGTGGTCATGCCCTTCCGGCGGCGGGCTGCAGGCCAAAGCAATCAGGTGGGCTTCGCCCCGGTCGTCCAACTTCCGGGGCCGGTTGGCCTGGGGACGGTCCTGCAAAACCCTCTCCAACCCTTCTTCGGCAAAGCGCTGCTTGACCCGGTATACGGTGCTCAGGGCCACATCCAAAGCTTCGGCCACTTGGGGTGCCGCCCAACCCTCGTCGCTCTTTAGGAGAATCCGCGCTCTAGCGGTCACTCGGGCTGAGTTTTTGCCAACCCGGATCAGTCGCTGGAGCTCTTCCCGTTGTTCCTGTGCCAGCCGCACCGCGTATTTGTCCCTGACCATCATTGCCACTCCCGCCATCAACACTTCCCACCAGGCAGGATAGCTCAATTGGCCCCTTTCTTAAACAAATCCCAAAACCAAGTTTACTGAGTACTAGTGGGCATCCTGCTGGGCCTGGTGGGGGTGGTGGGCGTGGGCTACTTCATCTACGGCGCCTACCTCTACCTCACCGCCTCCGGCGCGACCAACCAGATGGAGCGGGGCAAGAGCGCCATGATGACCGCCCTGGCGGGCATCGTGCTGGCCCTGGTGGCCTACGCGGCGTGGTCGAGCTGGTGATGAACGCCGTGGTGGGCAACCCGGTGGACCCCAGCGTGCCCGACCCCACCAACTCCGGCGGCGGTTCCGGCACCACCGGCACCGGCGACGGCGGTTAGGAGGGACGGAATGAGAGAGCATGAAGTCCCCACCCACGTGCAGGCCGAGGACAAGGTGCTGCTGTGGTTCACCTTCCCCCAGATCGTGGCGGTGGTGGCGGTTTGCGCCCTGGCCTACGGGGCCTACCGCTACGCCCCCTTCGGCCCGTCGCAAGTCCGGCTGGGCCTGGCGGTCTTGCTGGGGATCGTGGGCATCGCCCTGACCGTGGGGAAGATCGGAGGCCGGGGGCTGCCGCTGGTGGCCGCCGACCTCTTGAAGTTCAACCTGGGGGCCAGGCGCTACGCCGGGTCCCCGGCCCAACTGGCGCTGAACGAAGCCCCTGCTCCGGTGGAGGCCAAGCCCGACCCGTTGCGGCTGCTGGCCAAGAAGGCGGCTGGCGGCCTGGGCAAGGCGGCGAAGGCGGCGCGGCGCAAGGGGCGTGCCCCCTTGCCGGCCCCACAGCTGGTTCGGCAAGCGCCGCCGTCCGAAGGATACGGACAGTCAGAAGGCACCGAAACAGAACGACAGCAGCAGGAGACCGTGGAGCCGCTTCCTGGCGGTGGCGGCCCTGGGACTGCTGGCCGTGGTCCTGCTGCCCGCCACCGCCCTGGCCGACGACCCGGGCGACGAGGACCCGGGCTGGCGGCTGGACGAAATCTACTTCGTGCCGCCGGAGCCGGTGCCGGGACGCCGCATCTTCGTGGAGCGTCTCGTAGTCTCCGGCGACACCGCCAACGTCACCTTGCGGGCCGCCCACGACCTGGAACTGCGGGTGCGGGTCTACGGCGGCAGGGAGGGCAAGACCCTGCGGATGGGGGTCAATCCCAGCTTCCGGGCCGGGGAGAGCAAGAACTTCAACCTGACCCTGAACGGCCCGTCGCCCTCCTTCACCTTCTCCTGGGTGGACTCGCTGGGCCGGTCCGGGGCGGTGTCCCTGAAGAGCCACCAGATTCCCTACCCGCTGCCCCAGGCCGGCGGCGGGCTTTGCGACCTGGAGGTGACCTCACTGGAATGGACGCCGGGGCAAATCACCGGCGTCATCGCCTCGGAGTGCATCGCGGAGACCAGGCACGAGGAGGCCCTGCCGGTGTACGGCGGCCATTTCAGCCAGACGACGCCCGCCCTGCTGGACTCCTCGGTCACCCGCATCACCGGAACGGTCAACGTCGTCGCCGGAAGCCACCGCGCCAGCGCGTCCTTCGTCCAAGGCGGCGAGACCCGCTTCACCCTGGCCGTCCCCAACCGGAAGGCGGTCCACAACCTGGAAATCACGGCGGACCTGGCGGCGACGCTGAACGTGCCCCTGCCGCCCATGTTGCAGACCACCCACCACCCGGCCTGGACCCAGGTGATCACCCGCCGGGTGAGCCTGTCCTGCGGAGAGGGGTCCTCGGTGACCAGGACGGTGCGGGTCTACGTCTATCACCCGGAGCACGTGCGGGCCGTCGAAACCCAGCGCGCGCCGGTCACCCGCACCAGGGCCGAGTCCATCCCCCTGGCTGCCAGCGTTGGGGCGGATGACCCCCACCAGGCCCTTTACGTTCCCCCGCCCAAGCCCCCGCCGCCAACGGCGGAGCAGACCCCCGTCGGCGATTCCAGCTGGTGGAGCTGGCCGTGGTAGGGCGCATCACGAGCATCCTGCTGTCCTCCGGCGCGGCCCTGGCGTCCATCGCCGCCGCGCCGGAGGACGTGAAGGCAGAAATGCTGGCCGCCTTCGACACGGTGCTGACCGGTATGGCCTACGCGGGGGTCGGCCTCTGCTTCTTCGGCATCGTGTGGGCCGGGTTTGTGCTGATGGCCGAGGGAGGGCCAGGAGCACCACCACCAGGCCGACGACGGCCATCACGACGGCGTTCCTGGTGGTGGTGCTCCTGGCCAAGGGCATCGCCCTGCTCCTGCAAAGCAAGCTCCTCGAAGTGATGCCGGGTATTTAGAACGAAAGGGAGGTACGAGAAATGAAAGCGACACTACCCAACCTGAAGAAACTGGCCGGAGCCGGCAGACTTGTCCATCCTGCCGGCTCCGAAGACAACCAACACGAAGACATCGGACAGACTGACCAGGCGGCGGAACCCAAGCCGCCGCCCCAGTTGTCCCTGTTTTTCATGCTGTCCCACCTGGAAGAGGACGGGCCGGTGCGGCTGGACGGGGTGAAACTGGCGGTGTGCGAGGTGATGGGGCTGGAGCTGGACGAACCCAAGCTGGGGGCCTTCGCCGGGGGGCTGAACGCCCTGGACTTCCCGGTGCAACTGCTGGTGCGCCAGCACCCGCCGGTATTGGCAACCCTGCGGAAGAATCTGGCCGAGGCCCAGCCCCAAGACCTCCCCACCAGACGAAAGCCGCCGCCGAGTCCCTGGGCAGGCTGCTGACGGGACTGGAGAGCCGCGAGGGAATCCTGGACCGGCGCTTCTACGCCGTCTGCGAACACAGCCGGATGGACGAGCTGCGCGGCCTGCTGGCCCGGACGGGCCTCGGGGTGTTTCCCCTGAACGGAGAACCCCTGCGGCTCCTGCTCTTGGCCTCGGCCCTGGGCGGCTCGCCGATGGACCGGGACGAGGACGCCGAGCTGGAAATTGAAATCAACCGCCGGGACATCCGCGTCGGCAATCACCTGGTCCGCTCCCTGCACCTGGGCAAGTGGCCCCGCAGCCTGGCACCGGGCTTCCTACAGGGGCTGATGGCCGCCGGAGCGCCGATGGACCTCTCGATCCACCTGGGCGCCATCCCGGCGGAGCAGGCCGCCCGCACCCTGGAGTGGCAGAAGGTGCGGTTCGAGTCGGCCCAGTCGTTGTCCCTGAACCGGGGCCGCAGCCTGTCGCCCGAGGCGGAGATCGCCCTGGAGGACGTGAGCAGGCTCAGGGACGAGGTGCAGCGGGGCCGGGAGCGGCTGTTCCACGCCTCCCTGTCGGTTACTCTCCACGCCGCCGACGCCGACGGGCTGAAGGACCTGACCTAGAAAGCCCGGGCCCACTTCGCCGCCAACCTGGGCAAGCTGGACAACCTGGCCTTCCGGCAGCGGGAGGGTCTGCTGTCCACCCTGCCCCTGGCCCTCAACGCCCTGGCGGTGTGGCGGACGCTGGACACCTCCAGCCTGGCCCGTCTGTTTCCCTTCTCGCCGCCGGACCTGGACACCAGGAGCGGGACGCTGTACGGCATCGACCTCAGGGCCTGCGCCCCCATCGTCTACGACCCCTTCGACGGCACCCACCTGAACGCCAACACCGCCGTCCTGGCCCGCTCCGGCAGCGGCAAGTCCTTCGCCACCAAGCTGGGTGTCTTGCGCGGGGTTTGCCGTGGCGTCAGGGCCTACGTGATTGACCCCGAAGGCGAGTACGCCGACATGGCCCGCGCCGCCGGTGGGCGGGTGCTGTCCCCGGGAATCGCGGGCCAGGGCATGAACCCCTTCGTCATCGACCAGGGCGACTCGGAAGAGCTGTTGCAACGCATCGGCAGCCTGCGCCGGTTGATCGAGGTGATGGTGGGGGAGCGGCTCAGCGCCGAGCGGCGGTCCTCCCTGGACCACGCCCTGGCGGGCTACTACGCCGAGGCCAGGGAACGCACCGGCTTCCGGGATTTCTACGCCTACATGGAGCAGAACGGCGACGGCGACATCGCCCACCTGCTGCGGCCCTTCGCCACCGGCAGCCTGCGACATCTCCTCTCCGACGAGGGCGACGACCTGCTGACCCACGAGGCTCTGGTCACCGTCTTCGACCTGCACCTGCTGGAACCGGAGCTTCGGCCCGCCGCCGCCCAGGACCCCCGGCCCCGCCTGCTGGTGGTGGACGAGGTGTGGAGCATCATGCAGCACCCCGAGGGCGCGGCCTTCATGGTCAGCGTGGCCAACCGCGCCCGCAAGCACCGGCTGGGGTTGCAGTTCTTCACCCAGGACGTGCATGACCTGCTCAGCGAGGACTCCTCCCGCACCATCACCGGCCACTCGGGAAGGGCGCTGTTGCAGAACGCGGCCTTCAAGCTGCTGCTCCAGCAGGACGCGGCGGCGATTAGCACAGTAGGCGAAGCCTTCGACCTGCCGGTGGACCTGCAACGGTGGCTCTTGTCCTGCCCGCGCGGCGACGGGCTGCTGCTGGCCCGGGGCAACCGCTTCCCGGTCCGCATCGAGGCCACGCCGGAGGAAACCGAGGTCATCGAGTGGCGGCCCGGCCCCCGGCACTGAACCGCAAGACAGAATCCAATAGAAAGAGGCAACGAGTATGAGTATCAACGTGAAGCATATCCTCTTCGGCGAGAAGCAGGCCAAGAAGCCCCCGGCCCTGGTGGCGGTGACGCCCCACCGCACCGGCGAGCGCACCCTGCTGGGCGTGGAGAACCTGCTCCAGTCCATCGCCGTCCCCGAACCCTTCTCTTTGGAGCTGGCCGGGGACATGGACGGCGTCACCCTGCTGGCCCGCTGCCAGGACGACCGGGTGGTCAAGCAGCAGCTTGCCGCCCACTACCCCCAGGCCCGCGTCCGCGAGGTGGCCCCCGAGGACGACCCCATGCGCCGCAGGCAGGGCGAGCTGGCCTGGGAGCTGACCCTGCGGGTTGACGGGCCGGAGTACGTGCCCCTGCGCACCTTCCGGGACGACGACCTGCTGGACCCGGGCTCCGCCCCCTGCTGGCGGTCATCGGCTCCCTGTCCGCCCTGCGCCCCGGCGAGCGCGTCGTTTCCCGCCTGCTGCTGCGTTCCCTTGGTCCCGAGTGGTCCCAGTCCCACCAGGCCAAGGCCCATAATCAGGCCGTCCCGGAACCCCGAGACCCCTCCTACACCTACCAGACCAGGCCCCTCCAGGTGGACGGGGTGACCATGGCCGTGCTGGGCGCCGGGGCGCTGGCCGCCCTGCGAGGCTACCTGTGGGTGCAGGACGGCGAAATCCTCAAGGCGTCCCTCTTGGGCCTGGGCACCGTCTCCGGCATGGTGGTGGCCGGCTGGGGCTGGTGGCGCTGGAAGAAGCCCCGCAACCGGGTCTACGACCCGTTGCTGATCAGGGAGAAGGTGTCCCGCATCGCCTTCGACGCCGAGCTGCAACTCACCGCCTTCCTGCCCGCCGAGGACGGCGCCGAGCGGGCCTGCGACCTGCTGGAAAGCGTCGCCGCCGCCTACCGCCACTACGACCATCCCGCCGGGGCGCGGTTCAAGGCGGGCCAGGCCAGGCCCCTGTTCCCGGCGGCGACGCTGCACCCCGCCGGGCCGGGGCTGTTCGGCAAGCGCAGCGTCCTGGGCGTCCGCGAGGTGGCCGCCCTGTGGCACCCGCCCGGCGAGGGGGACGAGACGCCCCTGGTGGAGCGGTCCGGGTCACGGGCGCTGGCGCCACCGGGGGCGTACCCCGCGAGGTCCACTTCACCGACGACCTGTTGCGCCGCCACCACCTCTACGTGGCCCGCACCCGCATGGGCAAGTCCACCCTGATGCACCACGTCGTCGCCCACAAGCTGCGGGAGAAAGCCGCCGGCCGGGACCAGGACGCCATCATCGTGGTGGACCCCCACGCCGACCTGGTGGCGGGCCTGCTGGAGCAGGTGCCCGAGTCGCTGGTGGACAAGGTGAGGCTCATCGACCTGGCCGACGACCAGGGCGCGCCCGGCGTCAACCTGCTGGACACCCGGATCTTCGCCGACCGGGACCGCACCGCCGACTCGGTGGTGCGGGTGGCCAAGGGCTTATGGGAGCAGTGGGGTCCCCGGATGCAGTCCATCCTGGAGCACACCGTCAAGACCCTCCACGAGGCCAACGAGCAGAGGGACGACGGCGAGCAGTACACCATCCTGGACGGGCTGAAACTGCTCTCCGACGGCAAGTTCCGGGCCGACGTGCTGGCCCAGGTCAGCGACCCCTACATCATGGACTGGTGGGTGCGGGACTTCGACAACTGGCACCGCCAGTACCGCTCCGAGGCCATCGCCCCGGTGCAGACCCGCCTGGCCTACTACGCCTCATCCAAGAAGGCCCGGGCCATCCTGGGCCAGTCCCGCTCCACCATCGACCTGCGGCAGACCATCCTGGAGGGCGGCGTTCTTTTCGTGTCCACCGCCCAGGGGACGGCGGGCCGGGACGTGGCGGCCCTAGTGGGGGCGTCGCCGCTCAACCTGGTGGACTCGGTGATCCGGGAGCAGGAGAGCCTGCCCCTGCACCGGCGGCGGGGCGCGCTGGTCGTCGTTGACGAGATGCAGTCCATGCCCGGCGTCGATTACGAGTCCATGCTAAGCGAACTGGGCAAGTACGGGGCCAGCTTCATCCTGGCCACCCAGAGCCTGGCCAAGCTGGACGACCTCTCCCGCACCATGCAGGACGCCATCCTGGCCAACGTGGGCTGCCTGGCCGTCTTCCAGGTGTCGGGCAGCGACGCCCGCCGCCTGGTCTGGGAGCTGGGTAAGGACCGCGTGTCCGAGGACGACATCACGTCCCTGCCGGTGCATCACTGCTACGTGCGGGCCACCGTGGGCGCCGACCGCCTGCCCGCCTACTCCATGATGGTCGGGAAGCCGGAGCCGGGCGATCCCCAGATCGCCGCCCGAATCCCGGCGGAGGCCCGGGACTACACCACCAGGGCCGGGGAGATCGCCGCGGGGAACGCCGAAGGGGAGCAGAAGATCAGCGACTACCGCAGGCTGCTGGCGGAGCGGCAGAACGACGCCAATCCCGCGCCGCAACCGCCGGAGCAGGACCCCGGACCGGGCCGCAACAGGCAGCGCAGCAGGCGCAACCCGGCGGGTGAAGACGGCGAGGACCCTGCCGACAGCGGGGAGGTGGAGGAATGACTTTGACCCATTGCGAGACCGGTTTGCTGCGACAGTTGGCGGAGACGCCCTTCGCCGACCGGCTGGACCTGGCGGCCCTTTCCGGCTGGTCCCGGGGCGCGGTGTACGCCGGAATGGATAGGCTCATGGAACGGGGGGTGGCCGACGCCATCCCCCACGCTACGCCCCTGCTGCCGCCCACCCGCCGGTACTACCTCACCGCCCACGGGCTGCGCTGGCTGGCGGAAGACGAGGCAACCAGCTTGGACGAACTGCTGCGCCGCCGTCCGGTGTCGGGCCAATGGCAGCGGGTGTTGCTGGGGCGGCTGGATGCCCTGGCAGTCATTTACCGCCTGGCCAACACTATCTCCAACGCCGAGTTCCCAATTGGCTTTCGCTGGTTCCGGGCCGCGCCGGGGCACGCCGGCATCGTGCTGCCCGACGGACGCACGATAGCCGTGGTGCGGCAAGGCCTCACCGCCGACCGCACCGGCTTTTCCAAGCGGCTGTGGCGGCTCAGGGAGGGGCCGCTGCCCGGCGGCGTCCTGATGCTGGCCCCCGACGAGGTGCGGCTGCGCCAGGCCCGTCGGATGCTGGCCAGTGCGAGATTCCCCGTCTTCCTGGCCCTGGAAGGGGACGCCGCCCTGGCCGGCCTGGATTCCCCGGTGTGGCGTCCCCCTTCCGTCGCCGCCGACTTGGACCTGCGCTACGTACTGTCCCATCTGGACCGGCGCGTCGGCTTGCCGGTGGAAGCCATGCCCGCGCGGGCATGGCTTCCACCGGCATCGACCTGGACGGCCCAGCCTCCGATTACCTGCTGCCCGTGCTGCTCGGTCCCGCGGAGAAGCGCGCCCTGGACCTGCTCTCCGACTGGCCCTGGGCATCAAAGCGTGACCTGGCGGGGCTGATCGGCGTGTCGGTGCGGCGGGCGTCCCATCTGGTTGCGAGGCTGGACGAGTTCGGCCTGGTGAGACATTCCGATGGCCAGGGATCGCGGCGGCTGGCCCTCACCGACCGGGGGCTGGGGCTGCTGGCCCGCCGGGACCGTACATCCGTCGGCACGGCGCGGCGGAGGTGGGGCGTTGCGCCGCTGGACACGGAAGCGCCCCCGACCTGGCGCAACGTCTCCGGCTCCCGCAGCCGCCAGTTGCTGCGCAACGTCGAGCACACCGGCGCGGTCCACTGGTTCCTCGTCGCCCTGGCGGCACAGGCCCCCGCGGCAGGCTGGGAGGTGGTGCAGCTCGACCCGCCCCGCCGGGCCTCCCGCTACTTCCGCCACGAAGGGCGGCTGCACTCGGCGCTGCCCGACGCCTTCGGCGTCCTGCGCCGGGGCCAGGACGCTTTTCCCTTCTTCCTGGAGTGGGAGCGCCGGGCGGTGCGCCCGGTCACGATGGCGGCGCGGCTGGCCCTCTACCTGCGTTACTACTCCTCCAACCGCCCCCTGGACGACCACGGGGCGATGCCCATAGTCCTGGTGGTCTTCGACGACGAGTTGGCCGCCACCCACTTCCTGCGGGTGGCGCGGGAGGAGACGGGGCGGGCCGGGGTGACGGTTCCTTTGTGGGTATCCCACCGGGCTGCCCTGGAACGGCTGGGGCCGTTGGGACGGGCCTGGCAGTCTCCCGGCGGTTGGGATTGGGCTTGCCCATTTTCGCATAGACTATTTCCACAGGCCG
Source organism: Dehalococcoidia bacterium (assembly GCA_965237595.1). Classification (GTDB taxonomy): domain Bacteria; phylum Chloroflexota; class Dehalococcoidia; order Lucifugimonadales; family UBA3495; genus UBA9611. The sequence goes on from CBDEFY010000006.1 coordinate 1,014,824, forward strand.
CGAACGCCGCCACTGAGATTTCTACCTAGACTAGCCGGCAAGTCCTCCTTGACTTGGAACTTTCCGGTAGGAGTGGGGGTGTTTTGGATTCTGCGGATTGCGGCATGGGCGGGCTGTTGCTAGACTTGGGAGTGTTTTAAGGCGGCGCTAATGCTGGATTTGAATGACTTGGGGGCCGGGCAACCGGGCCTGACTTCCCAACTTGGCGGGGCAATGGCGCAAGCCGGGGCCGTCTGCCTGGAACATGAAGGACATATCCCTGGGACTCGACTTACCGTAAGAGGGACCATCCAAACCAGTCATGTCCTAAACTGGGCAGAGGTAACCGGGCAAGCACGCCGGACCTGGGCCGACCTTCAGGAGGCCACGGAAAAGGGCGCTGAGGGCGTCGCGATTCTGCTGATTAGGCGGGAAACCGGCTACGTTGCAATAGAGCGCGCCGCGATAGGCACACACATTGACCGCTGGCTGGGCTACGAATCCGATGCCCCCTACTTCCAGCGCAAGGCAAGACTGGAGGTTTCCGGCATTCTCCGGGGCAGCGATGGAGATGTCAGAAGGCGGGTACGGGAGAAAATGGACCGCTTGGGGTTAACCAGCCACCGGTTGCCCGCCTACGTAGTGGTGGTAGAGTTTAGCAGACCGCTGGCCGAGGCAGTGAGCAATGAGCACTAAGAACAACCCACACAACCAGGCAATGGACTTGGTGGAAACCGCAATTCTGGAACGAACGCGGGGCAACACCGAAAGAACGAACCAGCTTTACGCCCAGGCGCTGGAACTGGAACTGGCGTCTATACGGGAACTGGAAGAGCGGAACGACCTGGCCGAGCCAACCTGGTCAGTCCTGCATCGCAGCGCCGGGTGGATGGCCTTCAACAGCAACCAACCCCGCCTCGCTGAGAAACTCGCCTGCAAAGCCTTGGCTGGCGACCCCCACCCGGAAATTGCCGAGGAACTGCGGGACTTGCTGGGGCAAGTCCGCGCCCGGATGGCCGGGGAAGGAAAAGTGGCATAGCTAATCCTGGGCTGCCGCCGACAGTCCAGGCTGGAATTACCCCGCACGCGGCCCGGCTGAATACGGCCTCGCCGGGGGGGAGATTCACCGGGCGCAGCGACCGGGCTTGAGGACCTTGGGCATGAAGGTACGGGATTCCCGCCAGGGGGGTGGGAGCGGCTGACCGGGTGGGTCTTGACCCGTCGGCGGAGTCAGGATGTTGGGCAACTATTGCTTTGGGTTGTCCCGCCCGCCGCCCCATCGAAGACCAGGGGCGCTTGGAGCCGGACGATTTCTCCGGGACTCCGAAGTGCTCCGCCACCTCCCAGGAGTAGGTCAGGCCCGCCCTGATAGCTTCCCGCCCGTCCATCAGCAGGGCCTGGGTGAAGTCGTTGGCCTCCCGCTCTAACTTGGATCCCAGCATGGTCTTGCGGTATACCCACAACTGATTGCCGGGGTGCAGCACCTTGTGCCCCAGGGAGTGGGCGGTGTACCAGCGCCGCCACTCCGGCCCCAGCCGCTCGGCGACCAATATGTACCCGCCGGCCTCAATCTCCGTCTGCACTTCCATTGAGGCCAGCTTCACCTTGAACCCCAGGATGTTGGCCACCGCCTCGGTGTCCACCTGGCCGCTCAGCCCCAGCTTGCGCCGGAGTAACGCTCCCTTCTGCTGCGCCCGGGTCATTCCCCGGCCTCCGTCCGCCGCCGCCGCTCCTGGCGGATGAAGTTGATGAAATTCTGGATGGTCTCGATGTCCTCCAAGGGCAGGCCCTCCACGGCGTCGTGGAAGGAGACGCTGGCCTCCTTGAGCAACTCGGCCTCCAGCACGTCCCGGCCCAGTATCCAGGCGGTGCTGACTTCCAACCCGAAGGCCAACTCCTCCAGGTGCTCGTGGGTGGGCTTGACCCGGCCCACCTCCCAGGACCAGACGGTCTGGGAGCTGACCCCCACCTGGTTGGCAAGCTGGGCCTGGGTCAGCCCCAGCTTGTTACGGGCCTCCTTGATGCGGTCCCCAATGTTCTTCCACTGGTGCTCCCTGGCTTCGGGCATGAGGGTCATCCCTCCCGGAGGATGGTGGTGCGATTCTCGCGAATAACATAGCACATCAGTTCTCTTTTGTCTTGACAGGCAGGATGGCCGCTGCCTACAATCACTCTAACCGTAACCTAACTGCGATTAGACTATACCAGGACTTGCAATCCCGCAATGACCCGCCGGAAGCGCACCGTGGTAAGGCTCAAGCCCCAGGCCCTCTGGGACCGGCTGGCCCTGCTGAACCGCTCCCAGAACTGGCTGGCCGATGTGCTCGGCATCAGCCGCAGCCACCTGTCCCGGCTGGTGAACTGGGAACGCGCCACGTCGGGCAGCCTCCGCCGCCGGATGCAGCGGGTCCTGGGCGTGGAGGATTTCCATGAGTTGTTCTTCGTCGAGCACCCCGGCGACCGGGAGTAGCCCTTCGCCTGGACCCCACCGGGGCGGGCCGGTACTCATCATCGCCGGAAGACCCTTCTTCTACGGCTCCGGCGTGTTGCCCGAGGACTTCCCGCAGCGCCTGGATCGCCTGAGGCGGGCCACCGGCCTCACCCGGAACGGCTTTGCCGACGCTTTGGGCGCGGACCGCAAGCAGGCGCTCCGCTGGAACGATGGCACCGAACCCTGCGGCGGGGCCATGCTGTCCATTGTCCGCCTGGCCGGGGTGGTGCCGGGCGGCCTGGACTTGATCATGGGGGACGGCTTCCTGGCGTCCCTGTGGAGGCCGTAGCCAATGCCCCGGCAGCAGATGCACCACCGGCGGGGGTTCTACGAGTTCCCCGACGACTTCCCGGAGTGCCTGAGACGGTTGAAGGAGGCCAGCGGGTTGTCCTGGAGCGAGCTGGCCCGCCGCTTGGGGACCAGCCCGCTGACCATCCGGCGGTGGATGCACGGCGTCCAACCCACCTCCCACTACCTGCTGGCCCTCCAGGACCTGGCCGAAGAGCTGGGGCTGGCCCACCTGCTGCCCAGGGCCAAAGCCCTGCACGGGGAGTAGGCAAAGGGATTGTGCCATTTCCCCTTTCCCCCCTTGCAGCGTTGCCAGCACGTCTCACCTTCTATGCCGGTCGTGTTCTCAAGTCTGCCGTCGGTGGTTCACGGGTGAACCACCCCATAAGGGATTCCCTTCGTCTCTCCTGTGCCTCAAATTCTAATTGGAACACAAGTTCTGTTACCGATTCGGGAAGCAAATCTCTTCCGCTCTGGAGAGACGGGCATTTTATGCCAAAAACAGGCAGCGGGAACTGCCATCAGACCTTCGGGTTTTCCTAGCCGAGGTTGGCGAGGCCGTAAAGGAATACTTGGAGACGAAACACAAGGAAAGCCGTAAAATACAAGAGGCAGCAAGGGATGGTGAAGAAAAGAATGAGAGCAGCCGGATATTTTCGAGTCAGTGACGAAGACCAGGTCGAAGGCTACTCCCTGGATGCTCAACGACGAGCATTTGGGGAGTTCTGCCGTGGCAAGGGTTGGGAACCTGTGGAAGAGTACAGCGAGGAGGGCCGCTCTGCTTGGGTGGAATCAATCGCAAACCGGCCTGCCTTCCGCCAGATGCTGGAAGACGCCCAGGCCAGGAAGTTCGACGTTCTTGTGACCCACACTCTCGACCGGTTTTCCAGAAACTTACGGGTAATGTTGGATGCCTTCCATACATTTTCTCAAAGTGATGTTACCTACGTTTCCATAACCCAGGAAATTGACTACTCAAAACCGGAAGGCAAGTTGTTCATGACCATGTTGGGTGCGTTCGCCCAATATTTCTCCGATGCTCTTTCCGGCCACACGAAGAAGGGGATGCGCGAACGTGCACAGCAAGGCTTATTCAACGGCGAACCTCCTTTTGGGTACGAGCGATGCGATGCTGACTGCCTTGGTCTGGACGATACTCACCCTGGTTGCCACGCCGAGCCGGAAAAGGCGTCAATAGTGGTACAAGTCTTCGAGCGTTACGCCAGTGGCACTGAGTCCATGCTGGCACTCGCCTAATGGCTTAATGAACTGGGGTTTCATACTAAGGGGAAGAGAAAAGCTGATGTCTTCGGGGAATTGGTAGGGGTCGAAGGCCGTCACTTCACCCACTGGAGTATCCGAGACATGCTGAAGAACCCTTTCTACGTTGGCAGAGTCCGCCACAAAGAAGAGCTGTTTGATGGCCGTCACCAAGCCATCGTTACTCAAGACCTGTTCGACGGCGTACAGGAGCAAATAAAAAAGAACCGCTCCCGCAAGACCGCATCACCTAACGGCAACAATCAAAATCCTCACCTGTTGACAGGGCTAATACGTTGTCACGAATGCGGTACGGTCCTTTGGTCCCAAAAGCAAGGAAACTCAACCCGTAACCTACTATAAGTCGCCTGACAAAGGTCTAAGCCAATCATGCAAGCATAAAGGGCGCTCTTTCTTGGGGCGTGACTTCGATGCTCAAACGGACCAGTTGTTCAGTGGTTTCACGCTGCGGGACGATTGGGTGGACTGGATAATTGAAAACCATGTGCGTGGAGCTGACCCTCAAACTGCACTGCAGAGGCGGCGGTCCATAGAAGAAAAGATTGAAAGGGCGCGCCATTTGTACGTAAACGGCGACCTTACTTGGCAAGGATTCACGAAGATCAAAAACGAGGCCGAGGCCGCTCTCGTCAGCATCTACATTCCGGAGTTCGATGATGCGGTAGAGGCTGGCAAGCTCTTGAGTGACTTCGGAACCGTCTGGGAAACCGCTTCGGTGGGGCGAAAGAACCGTCTGCTCAAGTCGATGTTGCAGGCTATCCATGTGGACCTGGACGCGAGAGAGGTCGTCGGGATATTGCCCAAGAAAGCCTTCATGGCTCCGATCATGGCGATGGCAGACAGAACCGATGTCGAGGTTTTGGACGCCTCAAGGGAGTGTTTTAGTAGGAATGGTGGAGACGGGGGAGAGTTGAACTCCACCTGAACCACGGGTTGGCAGTAATAGTGGCGATTAGACCGATGCCCATGTCTTAGGTTGCCACGATCAATTTGCACCGTCGCGATAGTGCATGAATGACCCTCTTTCCAAATTAACCCACCTTGCTGCTGACACACCATGTTTTGTCGGACAAGGTTGCAAACTGTTATCAGATTTTCGTATGCGCGGCATGCTCTGCGAGGCCCGCAGCCTACACTCCATCAGCCAATGGGGCCGGGACCAGGGTATTGATACCACCTTGTCCTTGGGCTTCGCCCAGGAGCGCACCCCGGCTGTTTCCACCCTGTACCGGATCTTTAGCCAACTGGACCGGGAGCGGTTCGAGCGGGCCCTGGGTGGCTGGCTTCAAGGGCATGGCCTCGGCCAAAGGGAGGCGGTGGCGGTGGACGGTAAGACGCTGCAGGGCATCACGGCGAGGAACTACCTTGAATTCAATGGGTGGCGACCTACGCCCAGCACTCCGGCATCGTGGTGGGACAGCGGGCGATAACGGAGAAAGGGAACGAGTTGGGAGCCTTATGGTCACGTCATCAGAGTTGTTAGCAACCAGCAAAAGTGGGACACATTGGGAGCCGAGAGATCAGGGGCTGGATGGAGGTCTGGTGAGCTCCCTGAGGGCCCTGTTGTAGCGTCGTCGCCGTTCGGTGGTTTGAGCCTTCACCTCCTTCCTGCGTTGTAGGATCTCTTGCCGTCTTCCCTTGAGCACGTCTGATGGTGTCACGTTGCCCAGAGCCTTGTGATAGCGCCGGTAGTTGTAGTAGCTGACGAAGGCCGCGATAGCAGCCTCAAGGTCGGCGGGCAACTCATAAGGCACCTGGTTGACGTCCCGTTTGATGGTCTGGTGGTAGCGCTCCAGCTTCCCGTTGGTCTGAGGGTGGAAAGGAGTTGCTAGGATGTGCTTGATGCCAACCATCCCCAGGTAGTCCCTGAATGCTCTTTAGACATAGCCTGGACCGTTGTCACTCAGCAGCCTGGTGCGGTCTGTGACTGGAACTTGGTCCATGCTGGTCGTGTCCACAGCATCCTGGACCACCTCGATGAAGGAGTCGGCCGTCATATCTTGCTGAAGCCTGTGAGCCAGGATGAAGCGGGAGTAGTCGTCCATAACGGTGACCAGGTAGTAGTAGCCCCAACCAACCACCCTGAAGTATGAGGCATCGGTGGCCCACATCTGGTGAGGTCCTGTGGTCTTGCGGTGGTACTCCTTCCCCGCGGCCAACCGCATCTCAGGCCGCTTCACTAGGCCCTCCCTGCCCAGGATACGGTAGACGCTGGACTCTGAGACTGAGAAGCCCTGGTTGTCGGTGATCCACGCGGCCAGCTGACGGCAGCTCAGCTCTGGCATCTCTCTGGCTGGTAACAGGACTGAGCGTTCTTCCTGAATAGTAAAACGGTTCCATGGTGGCTGATCGCCTCCTGGTCGGTCCTCAAGTCCTTGTTGGTCTTGGCGTCTGAGCCACCGGTAGTAGGTGCTCTTAGGGATGCCCAGCTCTCTGAGGACCTTTCGCTTGGGGAGGGGAGACGAGGATACTTTGGTAACTACCTCTGCCTTCTCCGGGGCGCTCATCCGCTGGTACCGGTGGCGTCCTGGGGCACGGGGATGGCCGTTTTTTTGAGACGGTACGCCTCCAGCGACAGATCGGCCACTAGCTCCTTGAGTTCCCCGTTCTCTCGCTTGAGCTGCCCTACCTCATGCTGAGTGGCGTCCCGAACCGAGTCACGGGTCAACCTCTCCTTGCCCGCCTCCATGAACTCTTTGGTCCACGAGTAGTAGGAGTGGGGCTTGATCCCCTCCCGCCGGCACAGGTCGTTGACTGTGACCTCGCGGCGGAAGCCCTCCAGAACAATTCGGATCTTGTCTTCGGAGGTGTACTTACGTCGGGCAGCCGCCTTCACTGTACGGACGAAAGACCTGGTCTGCTCGCTTCGTTCCTCGGCGGCCTCTGCTTTGCTTACTTCTAATTGGGACACATCTGCTCCTTTCTGTGGGTAACTCTACCCTCATTTCAGGAGCTCACACCACCCTCCGACTCTCGGGTTTTCCTACCCTTATATGTGTCCCATTATCGCTGACGGTCTACACATGTCAATCTCCTCCACCATCCCACCTCCAACACTGCGTATAATCTGTTACGAGGGCCTCGCCGTAGGGTAAACTGGCGATGCCTCGTTTCCGACCCTATCGACCAAGCGGAGGGAGCGTAACATGGCTGAGTTCTTCGGGGACCTTGAACGGCTCGCAGCAGACCTCTACCCGTATCGGTGGCCGATCTTATTTGTTATCGTGGCGGTAGTCGCCGCGATAACGTTTTACGCCTACCGGCGTCAGTGGCACAGGGTGGTCTGGGAGCACAGGCGGCTGGCGATCATCGTCGGCACGCCACTGCTGGTCCTGGCCGGATTCCTAGCCTGGGACCTTGGATCCCCACTGTTCCTCAACAAGACCGTCGAAGAGGAGTTCCCCTTCGCCTACTCGGCGGTCGTGCCTCCCGACATGGAGCGGGAGGACGTTGAGACGACGATGGCCGCCCTGTCGAAGATGGACGGCGAACCGATGGCGGAGGACATGCCCGAGATGATGAAGGAAGGCAGCGGGGAGGTCGTTAAGCTGAAGGAGGGCGATTTCCGCGACCAGGACAGCTTCCACAAGGGCAGCGGCAAGGCCGCGGTCTATCGCGCCCCGGACGGCTCCCACGTTGTCCGGCTGGAGGACTTCAAGGTCACCAACGGGCCGGAGCTTCACGTTCTGCTGTCGGCGCACAACGACCCCATGACTCGGAGCGAACTGAAGGACGACGGCTACCACGACCTCGGAAAGCTGAAGGGCAACATCGGCAATCAGAACTACACCGTGCCCGATGGAGTGGACGTTTCTGCGCAGATGAGCGTCGTGATCTACTGCAAGCCCTTCTCGGTTATATTCAGCGTGGCCCCGCTCAGGGGCTCGAGCTAATATTGACCTTTATCCTCTATTTCTTTGCCACCTGGTGACCCCACTGCCGCGCCGAGTTACGGACGCTGCATGAGTTGACAAGCCAGTTCGGTGACGTGGCAGTTGTGGCTGTGGGCACCGACCCCAACGAGGGGTTGGAGAAGATCAGATCATATAGAGATTCGCAAGGGTATACCTTCCCAATGGCCGTGACCGCCTCGGATACCATCCGTTCCTACCGAGTAACAAGCCAGTCAACGAAAATCGCCATAGATAGAAACGGAGTCGTCCGAGTACGGTCCGGCTTCGGTACCCAGGGCAAGGGGTGGTGGCGGGACTTGTTCACGAAGCTGAATCAGGACTCCAGCTAGACCCCAGGGGGCTACGCTTCTAGGGATACCTGGATGTTGCGCCGAGGTGGGTGGGGTTGCGTTCAGTACAAGGACCGCTCATGGAAGAGTGGCAGATTAGTCTGGCCCGATCTGTCGCCGGGGCAGGTGGACACGAGAACCCGACATTCCACGTCGGCGGTGTGACTGACCTTCCCTTCGAAGATGACTCCTTCGATGCAGCCCACTGCCATGCCGTTCTCATGCACGTTCTGGATACACAGGCTGTACTGGCCGAGGTGAAGAGGATCTTGAAACCTGGCGGCATCATCTCCAGTCGTGAAATGACTGTCGCATACTCGTTCCTGGAACCCCTCTTAGCCTGAATTTCCCAGATCAACCTGATTTCCCTGAACCGGTGTCATCCTGTGCGGCGGGAACTATAGTACGGTATCCTGAGCGCGTCAACTGCGCTCCGATTCACTCAATTGCTCCACTCTCATAGGATATCCATCGTCCTAACGAGCGTAGAAATTCCAAATCCTCTGCCCTTGCCCAAGCGTCTCCCTCGTGGCGGCCCATTTACTCTTGACGACCCCATAACTGTCCTAAATACCGGTGCTCTCAAAGCAAGCTAGCCAGGTGCCAGCCGAAGCCGGCTGATCCGTTCTAGTATCCCGGTGAGCATTTCCCTGGTCACCAGCACCTCGGCAAGCTGAAACACCATCCTCCTGGCATGGCGTACCAGTCGCCCACCCGTCTTGATCAGCCTAGTCTGAAGACTGGTCAGAGTCCAATGCTTCATATCCTCCGGCAAAGCCAACCTTCTCATGAAGTTTCCCAGATTGTACGCCAGAACGAACAGCCATAGCCTCGCCTGGTTGGCCACGAACTTGTGACAGGACAGTCTGGTCCAGTTCAGGGCGTACTTGCCCTCCTTGATCCACTGCTCCGCTGTGCCACGGCCATTGTAAAAGCGGACTATGCCTTTGGGTGGATAGCTCAGGTTGGTCACGATGAAGCCTACCCTGGGAAATAACTCCCCCTGATGCCACTCCACCTTGGCTACTACTCGCCGGGAAATACTCCAGCTCTGGGCCTGGTAAGTGAAGTCGTAGTAGGAGACGATCGGCCTCCTGGAAGACCAGTCGGCAGGTCGTACCAGCAGGTGCGCGATTTCTCTCTGAAGTACCGCGTTAGCTGAAAGCCGGATGGCGTACCCAATCATCTCTTGTTCCAAGTACTCGTACACCTCTGGCTTGCCAAAGGCGGCATCACCCCGGAACAACAGCCGCCGTCCCTTCCTCTGGTATCTTTTCACCACCGGCTCAAGGAGTTCCTGCCAGCCCTCGGCGCTATGGACGTTGCCGGGGCGTAGCGTCGCTCCTTCACAATCGCCGAACTGGTTGAATAGAAAGAGGGGATGATAGCAGACACACTCGAAGTGCCCATTGTAGGCGGCACCCTCCTGATGGCCATGCACTGGACTCTCCGAGCTGTCCATGTCCAGAATCACTCGCTGGTGTGGAGTATGGGCCATAGCATCTTCCACCCATTGGGGATTCATTCGTGCCAGCCCCTGCAGGTTGTCCTGTTGGGTCAGAGTTTCAGTTTCAAAGCGGCTCACGGTGTTGGTGCTGGCGGCGTTCCGGTCTGATCCTTGCCAGCCCACGACGACTCTCATGGCTGGGTCTTGGGAAAGGCGTTCGGCATCATTGGTGTCATCGTAGCCGGCCAAGCGGCTGTAGATGGACTGTCTGAGCAGCGGGACGAGGTGGTGTCGGATGTTGCGACCGGAGCGGCTTTCCTGGAGATAGTCGGCAGCAATATGGGTAAGGCCCAGGGCATCATCCAGCTCTCGAATGGGCAAGAGTCCGGCATCGGAAGTGATGGTGGCACCGTGAAACTCCAGACGGACTTTGGGGTTGAACTGGAGCCGGAGAGGGGTTTTGTCGCCGTCACCCATCAGGTGCCTCCGGGGTTGTTACGCTATCTGAAGAATCTTACTATTCTAATGAATGTATTATAGCCGAGATGTTGGTGAAAAGTTCATGAGACGACTACAAAAGCAAGAACGTTGCCTATATACCGCATCACACTGTTATCCTAACTGGGAAATATGGGATTGAATATCGGGCGAAGGCCCACGTGAGGTATGCAGCTGAGGGGCGTGGGGACCAACGGCAAGTCAGGTAAGTTCCTCTATTGCACTTGCAACAGCCGGCTCATGAAGGGTCGAACGGCTTTGTGACGCCCCTTCAATGAACGCCAGAAAGCTGGAGGCCTTCGTTGTGGACCGTGTTAGGGAGAACATACTGACCGAGGTTAATCTGAGGTAGTTGGTGGGCTTACCTGAACGGAGTGGAGCTGGACTTCAGTCGGCCCGGCAAGCCCACGGACAACGCTTTCATCGAGGCATTCAACGGACGTTTCAGGCAGGAGTGCCTGAACGAGAACTGGTTCCTGTCCCTTGAAGACGCTGAGGAAAAGGTGGAGTCTTGGCGAAGATATTACAATGGGGAAAGACCCCACAGTGCGCTGGGGAACCTGTCCCCGCGGGAGTTCGCCGTATTGGCTACAATACGGATTGACCCGCAAAACTCTCACTCAGGCTGGTACAAAGAATGGGCAGCTTCTGGACGAACATCGCATTCTGAGTCAGACTCGTTGGACTAGGTCTTGAGATGCGGACCACATGCCGACGGGTGTTCATTATCGGTATGCATAATTCAAAACTGACCTATCAGGACATGGAACTTGGTGTGAACTTTGGGACTACCAACAGGATCTGCTGGCGAAGATGTACCAAATCCTTGCTGGCTCTCCGGTCGCCAGAGTTATGGTCCAGTTCCCACGGGTGGTGGGAAGACCTGCATCGCCGGAGAACTGCTATCAGGCTGTCTGAATGGTGGACGCAAGGCAGTGTGGCTGACGCATCGTAGGGAGTTGGCCACTCAGACAGAAGGGATGCTGCATGAAGCCGGAGTAACTGCAACGGCCAATATGCAATGGACGCCCCGCACCAGCTGGCACGCTGCGAGTACGTCGACCGGCGGGAGAACGTCATCGCCGTCGGCAACAGCGGGACCGGCAAGACCCACGTGGCCCTCAGCCTGGGACTCGCCGCCTGCCAGAGGGGGCTGTCTGTCGGCTTCACCACCGCCGCATCGCTGGTCCACGAGCTGAACGAGGCCAGGGACGAGCGACGGCTGCTCAACCTCCAGAAGAAGCTGGCACGGCTCAAACTGCTCATCATCGACGAGCTTGGCTTCGTCCCACTCTCCAAGACCGGCGCGGAGCTCCTCTTCGAGGTCTTCAGCCAGAGATACGAGAGAGGGTCGGTCCTGGTCACCACCAACCTGCCCTTCGACGAGTGGACCGAGGTCTTCGGCTCTGAGAGGCTGACCGGCGCCCTGCTGGCCCGCCTAACTCACAGAGTTCACTGTAGACCGTCAGCGATAATGGGACACATATAAGGGTAGGAAAACCCGAGAGTCGGAGGGTGGTGTGAGCTCCTGAAATGAGGGTAGAGTTACCCACAGAAAGGAGCAGATGTGTCCCAATTAGAAGTAAGCAAAGCAGAGGCCGCCGAGGAACGAAGCGAGCAGACCAGGTCTTTCGTCCGTACAGTGAAGGCGGCTGCCCGACGTAAGTACACCTCCGAAGACAAGATCCGAATTGTTCTGGAGGGCTTCCGCCGCGAGGTCACAGTCAACGACCTGTGCCGGCGGGAGGGGACAAGCCCCACTCCTACTACTCGTGGACCAAAGAGTTCATGGAGGCGGGCAAGGAGAGGTTGACCCGTGACTCGGTTCGGGACGCCACTCAGCATGAGGTAGGGCAGCTCAAGCGAGAGAACGGGGAACTCAAGGAGCTAGTGGCCGATCTGTCGCTGGAGGCGTACCGTCTCAAAAAAACGGCCATCCCCGTGCCCCAGGACGCCAAGACCAACAAGGACTTGAGGACCGACCAGGAGGCGATCAGGCACCATGGAACCGTCTTACTATTCAGGAAGAACGCTCAGTCCTGTTATCAGCCAGAGAGATGCCAGAGCTGAGCTGCCGTCAGCTGGCCGCGTGGATCACCGACAACCAGGGCTTCTCAGTCTCAGAGTCCAGCGTCTACCGTATCCTGGGCAGGGAGGGCCTAGTGAAGCGGCCTGAGATGCGGTTGGCCGCGGGGAAGGAGTACCACCGCAAGACCACAGGACCTCACCAGATGTGGGCCACCGATGCCTCATACTTCAGGGTGGTTGGTTGGGGCTACTACTACCTGGTCACCGTTATGGACGACTACTCCCGCTTCATCCTGGCTCACAGGCTTCAGCAAGATATGACGGCCGACTCCTTCATCGAGGTGGTCCAGGATGCTGTGGACACGACCAGCATGGACCAAGTTCCAGTCACAGACCGCACCAGGCTGCTGAGTGACAACGGTCCAGGCTATGTCTAAAGAGCATTCAGGGACTACCTGGGGATGGTTGGCATCAAGCACATCCTAGCAACTCCTTTCCACCCTCAGACCAACGGGAAGCTGGAGCGCTACCACCAGACCATCAAACGGGACGTCAACCAGGTGCCTTATGAGTTGCCCGCCGACCTTGAGGCTGCTATCGCGGCCTTCGTCAGCTACTACAACTACCGGCGCTATCACAAGGCTCTGGGCAACGTGACACCATCAGACGTGCTCAAGGGAAGACGGCAAGAGATCCTACAACGCAGGAAGGAGGTGAAGGCTCAAACCACCGAACGGCGACGACGCTACAACAGGGCCCTCAGGGAGCTCACCAGACCTCCATCCAGCCCCTGATCTCTCGGCTCCCAATGTGTCCCACTTTTGCTGGTTGCTAACACTCTCTCGGTTCACGGTTACCTCCTGGTCCTCGGTAACCGCAATTTTGAGGCACATTCTCCCGTTCGGTAACCATATTTATGAGGTCATGCGCGCCCTTGACAGGCGGTTCATCAAATTAATGAAATACGCCTCCAACACCGTGGGCCGGAGGCTATTGAGTGTGGATAACCGGTTGACTGATTCCTTGCCTATATCAACACCTCCCAGCGAAAAGTTCGCAGTTGAGCCTGTCTCAGAAGTCTGAACTGGCCATGGGTATGTCGTTGGGTGTATTTTCGAGGCGACATAAATTGGGGAGATGTTGAGATGCCGTTTCGAGAGATGGGCCGAGAGCAGATATGGATGTTGCCGCCGACGCTTGACGAACTGTTGCCGTTGGACCATCCAGCGCGATTCGTGGCCGAGTTCGTTGACGCTTTGGACCGGGAGGACTGGGCGGAGCTTGGGGTGAAGATAGACGGGGAGGTGCTGGGAGCGCCAGCCTACCATCCACGTGCGCTGTTGAGCGTGTGGCTGTACGGCTTCATGACCGGGGTGCGCTCGTGCCGGAAGCTGGAGGCGGCCTGCCGGGACCAGATACCATACCTGTGGCTGACCGGGTGGCAGCATCCTGACCACAACACCCTGTGGAGGTTCTACAAAGGGCATCGGCAGGCCATGAGGAAGCTGTTCGAGCGGACGGTGCGTATGGCAGTGACGATGAAGTTGGTGGACCTGGCGGTTCAGGCGGTGGATGGTACGAAGGTGGTCGCCAACGCGTCGCTGAACAGGAGCTACGACGCCGAGGGACTGCGTGGTCTGTTGGAGCGGCTGGAGCGTGCGATAGCCGACCTTGAGGCTCAGAACGAAGCGGGAGAAGACACTGCTGTTGCCCATCTGCCTGAGGAGTTGGCTGACAAGGAGGTCTTGAGAGAGCAGGTGAGGCAGGCGATGGACGATCTCACGAGTCAGAAGCGCCACAAGCGCATCAACCTGACCGACCCAGACGCCAGGCTGATGAAGGGTAGGCAAGGCATCGTGGCTGGCTACAACGCTCAGGCTATGGTCTCACCCACAGAGACGGATGGGGGAGCGACCGGCATGTTGGTCACCGCCGTGGACGTGGTGGATGCAGCCAATGACAATGCCCTGCTGGTGCCGATGGTCGAGCAGGCCGAGGAGACTATGGGGACGAAGTCGCAGATGACGTTGGCCGATGCCGGATACTTCGCCGCGAGTCACTTGGAAGAATGCGCCCGTCGAGATCAGCAGGTGGTAGTGTCGGAGTCGCGGCAACGGTTCCTCAAAGACCCATATCACAAGGACCGATTCACCTACGACGAGCAGAGCGACAGCTTTACGTGTCCGCAGGGATAGACGCTCAAGTTCGTTCGTATCCAACATACGCATGGAGTCCCGTTGCGTCTGTACCGGGCCTCCGGGGTCGTCTGCCAAGTGTGCCCAGCCTTCGGAGTCTGCACGAAGGCCAAAGAGATTGGGCGGAGCCTGGCGATAGGTCCGCATGACGCAGTGCTGCGCCGTCATCGTGCCTGGATGTCCACCTCAGCAGCTAGAGAGGCGTACAAGCTGAGAAAGCAACTGGTCGAGCCTGTCTTCGGAATCATCAAGGAGCAACAGGGGGCACGGAGATTCCTGCTGCGCGGCCTCGTTAACGTGGCGGCCGAGTGGACAATGCTGGCCACAGCCTTCAACCTGCGCACTCTCTGGCGGGTGTGGCGCTCAGCCCCTTCATCGGTCTATTTAATGGCCCGGAGCCTTGTCCCGTCTCCTGACCTGCAGTGATGACAGCAGCTGACCCATCGCTCCGTCGCCTGTCCTACCCGCTCAGGCCAGGGCCTTTCAGCGAACCCTTTGACCTCTATCTGCTCCCCCTATCCGCAATTTCCACTTCTGGGACAGGCTCAGTACAGTACGCCGTGGCCGACCAAACTGGACAAAATCAAGAACTTTCGCTTTGCGGTTCAAACTGGACCTTTAGGCGCGACGTTTCAATCGACGTGAGAGCCGCTGTGATTGACTTCGGAGCCGGTGTGACGGATAATAGCTTCCGTACGAACAGCACCGCATAGAGAGACTGTATGACGAATCGTTTGGATGTACGGCTGGACGTCGAACACCGGCGGCGACTGGAGGAGTTGGCCCAAGAGCAGGGAGAGGGGCTCTCCGATGTTGTGCGCCGCCTCATCGACGGCGCCTATGAGGACATCCTGCGCACGCGGCGCAAGGAGGCGATTGAACGGCTGATCGGGTTGAACGTGGAGGACCCGCCAGACCGCGACACCCTCTCCCGCGAGTTGGAGGCGGCCCATGAGCCCGGCGGTCTTCATTGACACCAACGTTCCCATCTACGCCGCCGGCGGGGACCATCCCTACAAGGAGCCGTGCGCTCGGATTCTCCGCATGGCGGCCGAGCAGCCGCAGCCGTTCGTAACCGACTCTGAGGTCCTCCAAGAGTTGATGCACCGCTACCTGGCTTCGGGGCGGTGGGCGCTGGGCCGGGAGGTTCTCCGGGCCTTCGCCGAGGCGATGAATGGCCGTGTCGAATCCGTCCATGCCGAAGACGTGCTTTCGGCGTCGGAGCTGGCGGACAGCCATCCCGGCGTCAGCGCCCGAGACCTGGTTCACTCGGCGGTGATGCAGCGGTTGGGAGTAGTTCGCATCATCTCGGCGGACACCGACTTCGACCGATTGGACGGCGTTGACAGGCTCGACCCGGCCCGCGTCGGGGAATGGGAACGTTCCATCCCCGCTGTCGGGGAAGGGTAGCCCTAGCTATTCGCCATTTGAACATCAAAGCGAACCGGGGACAACTTTAGGCAATCCACATCGACATAGGCGACCCCAAGTACCGCAACGCCGTTGCTGAAATACTTCGGCGGCACGACCGTGGCGAGCCCGAGGCCAACATCACCAACGCGGTGCGGGATTTTCTCATCCTCACCGGCCTAGCCCGCAGCGAGGAGATGATCGAGGAGAATCCGCCCTCGGACGCGTCGCGACGAGCCGTGGACTTGACCGCGTTGGACACCTTCATCGAGTTCAAGCGGCGCATCGGAACGGCTTCCGGTAGCGCACCCAACCCGCAGTACGTCGAGCAACTCGACGACTACCTGACCCAATCGGAGTCACGAGGCCGGGTCCGTACGGGCGTGCTCACCGCTGGCAAGAGGTGGCCTAGGGCAGGCAAGGTCCGCTTGACTCATCCTTACGCCTTCACCCTGGAGGAGCCGGATCACTGGATCGCCCTCCACAATTGGCTGCGGGATTCGGTCCTGGTATCGCTGGAGGGAGAAAGTCCCGATAGAGAGGGAATCGTCGGGCATTTCGGCCCGGAAAGCCCCTCCTACCAGCGCGACATCGCCGCTCTCAAAACCCTCTACCAAGAGAACGCCGACCTGGAGACCATCCGGATCAAGCGGTGGTTGTGGTACGATCTCCTGCGCACCGCCCTGGGCGAGATCGCCTACACCACGGAGGGGATGAGCGCCGAGGCGCAAGCGCGACTGTCCAAGGTCGGCGTCGGCCCGGAGGAGATGGACGATCTGTTCGTCCGGCACACCTACCTGAGCGCCGTCATCGGCATGGTGGTGCAGGCCTCCTTTGGCATCGACATACGCCGCCTGGCCGAGACCGACCCTGCCGACCTGCTCCAGGGCCGGGAGTTGTACCGCGCCACCGGGTTGCAGGGGGTGCTGGAGTCGGACTTTTTCGCACGGCCCAACGAGGTCGGCGGCAAGCCGCTACTGCAAACCCTAGCCCGCCGCGTGGCCCGGTTCGACTGGACCGAGGCCCCGCCGGACACTGCGGCCACGCTCTACGAGTCGGTCATCCCACCGGAGGAACGGCGACAGCTGGGCGAATACTACACCCCCGCATGGCTGGCCCGCGCTATGATGCGAGAGCTGGTGGACGACCCGCTGAACCAGCGAGTGCTGGACCCGGCCTGCGGCTCCGGAACCTTCGTGGCCGAGGCGGTGTCCCACTTCATCGCCGCCGCCGCAGCAGCTAACTGGAAGCCAGGGGATGTCCTCAACAGGCTGCGGGAGGCGGTAACCGGCATCGACGTCCACCCCGTGGCGGTGCATCTCGCCCGTGCCGCCTGGACCCTGGCCGCTCGTGCGGCCATCAATGACGCCAGCGCCGCCGGGTACGATGCATCCCTGTCGATCCCCGTTTACCTGGGCGACGCCCTGCAACTGCGCTTTCGCACCGGAGACATGTTCGCCGAGCACAACATCATGGTCCAGGTAGAGGATGAGGAGAATACCGAGTTGGTGTTCCCCGTGAGCCTGGTGGAACGGGCCGAGGCCTTCGACGCCCTGATGGGGGACGTTTCGGCCTCCATCGAGCGGGGAGACGACCCGTTCCTGGCCCTGGACGACAACCACATCGACGACTCTGCCGAGCGCCAAGTCATAGGCAACACCATAGCAACCATATCTGGGCCTACTACGCCCGGAATATGGTGCGCCCCGTAGTGTTGTCACGCTCCAAGGTGGACGTGGTGATCGGCAATCCGCCTTGGATCAACTACAACCAGACCGCCGACATCCTGCGAGACGAGTTGCTGAACCTGAGCCGGAACACTTACGGCATCTGGGCTGGGGGGCGATACGCTACCCACCAGGACGTGGCTGGGTTGTTCTTCGTCCGCAGTGCCGGCCTGTACCTGAAGGATGGGGGCGTCATCGGGTTCGTGCTGCCCCACAGCGCACTTCAGGCCGGGCAGTATTCCAAGTGGCGCAGCGGTCAGTGGAGGGCGCGCAAGTCAGGGCCGAACGTGCAGGTGGACTTCACCCTCAAGCCTGCCTGGGACTTGGAACAGCTGAAGCCCAACAGCTTCTTCCCAATACCCGCCTCAGTGGCCTTTGCCCGCAAGCTCTCCCCAGACGCCGCCAGCAAGCCCCTGTCCGGCTCGGTGGAGCGGTGGCGGGGAATGGCTGGGGCCGATGACATGCGGCGGGAGTCGGCGGGCATCACCGACACCGGCAAGGCGGGCGAGTCCCCCTACGGCGGTTACTCCCGGCAGGGCGCGACCATCGTCCCGCGCTGCTTCTTCTTCGTCAACGAAACAGAGAACACCGCCATAGTGCAGGCGGCGCCGACGGTCACCGTGAACCCCCGCCGAGGCAACCTAGACAAGGCGCCCTGGAAGGGCCTGGACCTGACGGCCATCACCGGCCAGACAGTGGAGAACCGGCACCTCTTCGATGTGTTAGCAACCAGCAAAAGTGGGACACATTGGGAGCCGAGAGATCAGGGGCTGGATGGAGGTCTGGTGAGCTCCCTGAGGGCCCTGTTGTAGCGTCGTCGCCGTTCGGTGGTTTGAGCCTTCACCTCCTTCCTGCGTTGTAGGATCTCTTGCCGTCTTCCCTTGAGCACGTCTGATGGTGTCACGTTGCCCAGAGCCTTGTGATAGCGCCGGTAGTTGTAGTAGCTGACGAAGGCCGCGATAGCAGCCTCAAGGTCGGCGGGCAACTCATAAGGCACCTGGTTGACGTCCCGTTTGATGGTCTGGTGGTAGCGCTCCAGCTTCCCGTTGGTCTGAGGGTGGAAAGGAGTTGCTAGGATGTGCTTGATGCCAACCATCCCCAGGTAGTCCCTGAATGCTCTTTAGACATAGCCTGGACCGTTGTCACTCAGCAGCCTGGTGCGGTCTGTGACTGGAACTTGGTCCATGCTGGTCGTGTCCACTGCATCCTGGACCACCTCGATGAAGGAGTCGGCCGTCATATCTTGCTGAAGCCTGTGAGCCAGGATGAAGCGGGAGTAGTCGTCCATAACGGTGACCAGGTAGTAGTAGCCCCAACCAACCACCCTGAAGTATGAGGCATCGGTGGCCCACATCTGGTGAGGTCCTGTGGTCTTGCGGTGGTACTCCTTCCCCGCGGCCAACCGCATCTCAGGCCGCTTCACTAGGCCCTCCCTGCCCAGGATACGGTAGACGCTGGACTCTGAGACTGAGAAGCCCTGGTTGTCGGTGATCCACGCGGCCAGCTGACGGCAGCTCAGCTCTGGCATCTCTCTGGCTGATAACAGGACTGAGCGTTCTTCCTGAATAGTAAGACGGTTCCATGGTGCCTGATCGCCTCCTGGTCGGTCCTCAAGTCCTTGTTGGTCTTGGCGTCTGAGCCACCGGTAGTAGGTGCTCTTAGGGATGCCCAGCTCTCTGAGGACCTTTCGCTTGGGGAGGGGAGACGAGGATACTTTGGTAACTACCTCTGCCTTCTCCGGGGCGCTCATCCGCTGGTACCGGTGGCGTCCTGGGGCACGGGGATGGCCGTTTTTTTGAGACGGTACGCCTCCAGCGACAGATCGGCCACTAGCTCCTTGAGTTCCCCGTTCTCTCGCTTGAGCTGCCCTACCTCATGCTGAGTGGCGTCCCGAACCGAGTCACGGGTCAACCTCTCCTTGCCCGCCTCCATGAACTCTTTGGTCCACGAGTAGTAGGAGTGGGGCTTGATCCCCTCCCGCCGGCACAGGTCGTTGACTGTGACCTCGCGGCGGAAGCCCTCCAGAACAATTCGGATCTTGTCTTCGGAGGTGTACTTACGTCGGGCAGCCGCCTTCACTGTACGGACGAAAGACCTGGTCTGCTCGCTTCGTTCCTCGGCGGCCTCTGCTTTGCTTACTTCTAATTGGGACACATCTGCTCCTTTCTGTGGGTAACTCTACCCTCATTTCAGGAGCTCACACCACCCTCCCACTCTCGGGTTTTCCTACCCTTATATGTGTCCCATAATCGCTGACGGTCTACAGAAACCGGTCTTTGGACACCCAGGGTGAGGAACTGGATTGTGTCGCGTCTAGGTGCGCGCGCCTCGACAAGTAGGGACAATCTCTTGTGGTTTGCCCCGGGAGCAGTTGTCGTCGCCAGAGCTTCGACAGCGATGAGGCGAAATGGGCCCGGGGTCTCGTTGCCAAGCCTCTGGACGAAGCCGCAGTCAACTTCCTTCACCTTTGGGGATACGTACACCGAGGACGACGTATCACAGCCCTACGGGAGCAGCTAAGGGCAGCCCTCGCGACGCACCTCGCCCACCAGGCGCGCTAACTCTGCTACTTGGGATCTGTTCATCCGTGAATTCGACAAGAAAGCGCTCCAGCCGATGAATCGCTTGCCCAGCAAGTCCCCACAGTAGATGTGAGCGCCGAGATCATCGACCTTCCTCTTGTCGAATCGCACCTTGAACGTACGCTCGAACTGCTCTACGACGGTCTTGCCGTTGCCAAGCAGCAATTCGATGTTCTCGTTTTCTTGCAGAATTTTCTCAAAGAACGCCGCGCCGTCACTGAGCAGCTTGCTTTGAGCATCGGCTGAGCATTCCCTTGGCAGCTTGCTCCACAGAGGATCCGTGGGCCATTGGACCAGGTCCAGAGAACAGGCCAAGTCGGGTCGATCAGCGCCATATTTGCCGCCGTAAGTGACTCCGCACGCGTTGAGGATCGGTTTCAACATGGTGAAGTACCGATGAGTATTGCGCTCGAAGTATCGCGTTTTCTCCTCCCACACCCGGTTGAGGAATTGTTCGTCTAAGTAGTCTCTGTCCAGGGTCAAGCATTCTTTGGGCAAATAGTCTTTACGGTTCCACGATCCGTGCGGATTGATGCCGACGGTGGCGGCGCGAGCGAAGGTGAAGTGGCCTTCCGCTACGGCGGGAACCGAACCCCCAGGGACACAGCAGCCATCGGGCGGCTTTGCGTTCAGTATTTGTTCTCGTATGTAGTCAGGAATCATCTCCCACCCTCTTCCCGCATCTCAGGGCGGCCCCGGTGTTGTCTTCAGTCAGGGTGGTGGGCCTAAGCGTGCTGTACTGCGAACTCGTACCAGGGGTCGCAACGGGCTTTGCCAGAAACCTTGCGCGGCGTTCCTTGGTCAGCTGCCGCGTCTGCACATGCGGCAGCCCGTTACGCCCATCACGATGGGCATGAGGGTGTCGATGACGGCCCAAAATTGTCCGTCGGCCTCGTTGTTGGGAGACAGAGAGCTAAACCAGTTCCAGAAGAACAGGATGAACACAGCAACTGCCCCGTAGAAAACCGCGTTCGCTTCCAGGTAGCGCTTCAGGTCCGCCGAACCGTCGCCATCGACACGGCGCTTTTCCACGTAGCTGGCGGCCAAAGCAATCACCATACCCACCGCCATGAACCAGTTGAGTATCTCCCACACCGTGAATGGCTCGTCTCCGCCCGGGTGGTACAGGGGAGTAACGATAAAGTTTACGGCAACCACAGCCGCAAGCAACACAAGGTAAGCCGCTGCCGCACGAATCAGGATGGACATGCTTTCCTCCTCGACTCAAACTAAGGCTCTCCTCATTAGCCTTAGCGCCGCCATTCGGCGATATTCCACATCTCGCTGTCCCAGCCGTTGATCCGAACGCCCTGCAGGGTGTTCAGGTGTGCGGAAACGAAGCCCCGGTTCACCAATGGAATCCCGTAATAGTCCTGCACGTCCATGTCGTGCAGCTGCTTTACCAGCGCCTCCCGCTCCGGGCCGATTTGGGTTTGCTCCAGTTGGGCGTAGAGTCTATCGTACTCCGGATTGCACGAGCGGGCAATGTTCCCCAAGGCCCAGTTATTGCCCTTGGTCGGGATATGTTTGCGGAGGGGGCCGGATAGGGACTGCTGCGGGTCTATGCCGGAACCGGAAGAGTACATCTGCACGTCGGCGAAGAACCTGCGATACGACGCTTCCTTGTCATCCACGGGGTCGCCGCCGAAAAAGACGCTGGCATCGTGCTGTACCAGCTCCGTCTCGATGCCTATCTGACGCCACCAACCGCGAACGAGGGCCTGCGTGTCCTGTCGAATAGCATTGACCGAGGTCTGGTAAGTGATCCGCAGGGGCACTCCGTTGTATTCACGGACGCCGTCGCCGTCGGTGTCGAGGACACCGTTATCGTCCAGCAGCCTGTTGGCGCCCTCGATGTCCTGGAGCAGGCACCCGTCGTTGGCCGTAGAAACATAAATGGGCGGGCCGGTCAACAGATTGCAGGTGGGCTCCGCGGCGAAGCCGTAGAGGTCCTCCGCTATGCGGCCCCGGTCTATGGCCAGCGACATGGCCTGGCGAATGGGCTTGAAGGTCAGGTAGGGGTGGGAGTTTTGTCCATCCAGATACTCGGAGCGATTGTCGCCCAAAGCCGGGTCGGGATTGGTCTGGTTGACGACGATACGCTCCACCAGGCTGGTGAAGGCGACGACCACTGTGCCCAGTCCAGCCGCTTCCATCCGAGTAAGAATCTCCGGCTCCACTTGTGTGTTCCAGGCGTAGTCGGCTTCGCCCCTTTCCATCACGGCGCGGGCCGCCGAAATCGCATCGCCGCCGCCCTTGAGGACTACCCTGTCGAAATAGGGCGCCGGCCCCGGTAGAAGGGGTTGCGCTCGTAGACGGCCCCTTCGTTGGTCTTGAAACCGGGTGATGCGGTAGGGGCCGGTGCCCAGCGGGGTGGTGTTCTGCGCCTCGCAGGTCGTGGCGGCCGCGCCGATGCAGTCGGCAAACTGCGCGCGGCTGATGATGGGCGTTCCGGCGCCAACGAAGGCCCGGTACGGGTAGGGTGTGGGCGCGTCGAAGGCGATTTGGACGGTGAGATTGTCGAGGGCCAGCACGGAGGCGATGCCGTCAAATGAGCTCTCGGCCGTGCATCCCGTATCTTCATCCACTCAATAGAGCCACGTGAAGACAACATCCTCGGCCGTCATGTCGCTGCCATCCGACCACTTCAGGCCCTCCTTCAGCTTCCAGGTAATCGACATCAGGTCCTGGGAAAAGCCTCCGTTCTCGATTGTCGGGATTTGGGCGGCCAGCGCTGGCACGAGGTTGCCGTCCGGGTCGTATTTAGCCAGAGGCTCCAACGTGATTGCTCCGGCATCCACGTCTTTAGTGCCACCCGACAGGTAGGGTCCAGCAAGAGTTGGAGCCTGCCAATAGAGGATTGTCAGAACTTTCCCCTCTGTTGTGGTTCATAATGGAGCGATGAAGGCGTAGACGCCGCCGTCCAGGGAGCCCACGTACAAGACGCCGCCGATAACGGTGTAGGAGGGGATGCCATCGAAATAGCCCTTCTGAAACCTCCAGAGCTCTTCCCCGGTTGCCGCATCCAGCGCCCGTAGGTGTCCATCGCTGGACTCTGCATACAGAACGCCGTCGGCCACCATGGGTGACTGCAAGGCCCAGGCCATCGACTCCCGGCTCCAGACGAGCCCGCCGGTGGCGGCGTCAAGGGCGTAGAACCGGCCGGATTCGGAACCCACGTACACCATGCCCTCGGCGGTCACGGGCGCGGTGTTGATCATCTCGTCCGCTTCGTATGACCAGAGGAGCTCTCCCGTCGCTGTGTCCAGGGCGTAGATGTGTTCGTCCGGCGAGAAGTAGTAGACGTTGTCTGCGACTGCGGCCGGGAAGTCCCTCGCGGGGAACCTCTCCGTCCCGTAGCTCCAGATGAGCGCCCCGGTCGCCTCGTCCAGGGCTTGGGCGGTATTGAAGGCCGTCAGGTATACGATTCCTCCGATGACTGTGGGTGGGGATTCCACGGGGATCCCGGTATTGAAGCTCCAGACCACCTTTCCGGTTGATGCGTCCAGGGCATGGAACTCGCCGAATCCGCCCGGCACGTAGACCTTGTCGCCCGCAACCGTAGAGTGAACTCAGGGGTGAACGGATACGGCCTTTCGGCAAACCACAGGACTTCTCCGGTCATTGCGTCGAGGGCGTGGACCCTGTGGTCCCCTCCGCCAGTGCGCCGAGGTAGACCATCCCGCCACTTACGGTAGGGGAGTACTGCGCCCAGTCGCCGGTGTCGTAACTCCACAGCAACCCCCCGGTCTCGGCATCCAGGGCATACACGTGGTTGTCGTTGGACCCTACGTACACCGCCCCGCCGGCCACGGTTGGGGACGACCTTATGACATCGTCCGTCTCAAAGCGCCACAGCAACTCTCCGGTCTCCGCGTCCAAGGCATACACGTGGTTGTCGTCAGACCCTGCGTAGACCACGCCGTCGGCCACGGTCGGCGCATTGACAACCCACTCCCCTGTAGGGTAGCGCCAGAGCAGAGACTCATCCGCTTGCGGTGGGTCGGGGGGACCGGCATCGCCAGGCAACATCTGTTCGGGAACACAGCTCAGGAGGCCGACCGTAAACTCCAAGACTGCAGTGGCGGCGGCAGGACTGGCGTCCGGCAGGGTACCGGCCACGATACCAGCCACATCGGCGTCCGCCAGCAACTCTCGCAGGCAGGTTTCGCCCTCCTCGCTCAATCCCTCCATCTCCGCAACTAGGGCAGAGCGGAATATTCCCGGCGGCCGTTTCCGGAGCGAGGCAGCCGAATATTGACGCCTCCCACTGTTCCGTGTCGCCTTCAGACATCGCACGCCGTTCCAGTGCGGACTCCAGCAGCTCGTCACCCAGTTCGTTTCGGATGCACGACTGTTCGGAGGTGGTGAAGGTGTCGAACAGCTTCCCCCAGAGCGTGCCAGCGTCAATGTCGTACTCACGTATCGCGGGGGCGCCAACATGCTCCGGCGTTGGGGTCGGTTCGGGTGTGGGAGTCAGCGTGGGGTCTGGTGTCGGCGTTGGCACAGGAGTGGATGTTGGCAGAACTGATGTCGGCGTAGGGGTACTGGTGGCCTGTATAGGCCCGGGCGTTTCCGGAGGCAGGACCGTTGGCGTTGTTGCCGGCCCGTCGTCACATGCCGACAGCAACGCGGCGGCCAGCAAACACAGCAGTCCAACCCATACTATCCGGCATGCGAACCTTCCCAACACACTCTGTAACGCGCAAAGTGAACGCCAACTGCTTGCCTCTTCTTAGTACTACAGTTGCAGATTAAGAGAAGGTAGAATTGGGTTAGTTGAGTGTTGGTGAGGTGAGGCTGTGGCAAGGCAAGGGGATGAGGTGTTGGAGGTGGCCCGGTGGGCCGAGGGTATTGAACGGGTGCATGAGTGCATCGCCGGACGGTTCCGGAGGCCGGAGCCAAGACGGCGGGCGCTGGAGTATCTGCGGGGACTGCTGAGTCCATTGGAGCGCAAGAACGGCTGGCAATTGGCGGAGCAGGCTGGGGACGCACCCCTGACGGGGTGCAGCGCCTGCTTTCCAGCTACATCTGGGACGCGGATCTGGTACGCGATGATCTCAGGGACTACGTTGTGGAGCATCTGGGCTGTGCCGGCGGGGTGCTGGTGGTGGACGAGACCGGATTCCTCAAGAAGGGAAACAAGTCTGTTGGTGTGCAGAGGCAGTACAGCGGCACGGCAGGGCGGATAGAAAACTGCCAGATCGGGGTGTTTCTGGCCTATGCCAGCGCCAGTGGCAGGACGCTGCTGGACCGGGAGCTGTACCTGCCCCAGGTGTGGGCTGATGACGGAGAACGGCGGCGCGAGGCGGGGGTACCTGAGGAGGTGGCATTCCGGACGAAGCCCCAGTTGGCCCAAGGGATGCTGGAGCGGGCAGTGGAATCCGGAGTGCCCTTCGGCTGGGTTACCGGGGATGAGGTCTACGGCAGCGACCGCAACTTGAGGTTGTGGCTGGAGCAGCAGGACATTCCCCACGTGCTGGCCATCAAGAGCAACGAGAGGCTGTGGGCTTTGACGGACAAGGGACCCCGCCAAGTGAGGGCGGACCGGTTGGCGTCGCAAGTTGAGGCTGTGGGCTGGGTCCGGTGCAGCGCGGGCGACGGGGCCAAGGGACCCCGAGTCTACGACTGGACCGTTGTGGATATACGGCCCCTGCGGGAGCCGGGCAGGGGCTACTGGCTGCTGGTCCGCCGCAGCGTGGCCAACCCGGGGAACTGGCCTACTACGTCTGCTATGGCCCGGCCGGAACAACCTTGGAGAAACTGGCCAGGGTGGCCGGGACCAGGTGGGCCATAGAGGAATGCTTCGAGGAGGCCAAGGGGCAGGTGGGACTGGACCAGTACGAGGTGCGCCGGTGGGATGGCTGGTACCGGCACATCACCCTGGCGATGCTGGCCCAAGCCTATCTGGCGGTGGTCAGGCACCAGGCAATGGCCCAAGATGGCAGGCAGAAAAGGGGCTGCCGCAGCCGGGATGAAGGGCTGATTCCCCTGACGGTTCCCGAGGTGCGCCGTCTGCTCACCCGCCTTGTATGGACGGCAACCCCGTCTAACTGACTTTGTCCTGTCCTGGTCCCAGTGGAGACGCCGCCATCAAGCCAGAGCCCGCCGATGCCACTACCAACGGCGACAATCAATACTGGCATCAATAGTGCTGCTGTAGTATTAGGTAGGTCCGCGGCCTCCGAGCTCGTCATATGCCACGTGGGGACGGTAGGGCACGCCCCCGCAGAGTCATCCTGCCACGACGCAGGTTGGCAAATCAGGGCGCGTAGCTGTAGACAACGGGTAGCCCCGCAATGTCGGTGACGCCGGAATCGGTGTGGTGCGCTATTTGTACGCGACCGGTGCCGCAGTCGCCGAACTCGTCACAGGAGATGACCCCGATGATACCCCTGAAGCCGGCAACTCCGGCCAGCGCCTCCCGGAGCCTGGCGCGGTCGATGTACAGCGTATCCCCGTCGACAACAGCGACCTCGTCGATCGCGCGGAGGAGCATCGTGGCCGCGTCGTAGGCGTGGGCCAGATACGCGGATGTGGACGCCTCGCCGTACCGCTCTCGATAGTCGGCGACGAGCGCATCGCCGCTCTTGCCGGTCGCCTCGTTCGTGTTGCCGCCGAAGCTCGACTCCGGACCTGGGAAGTAGACGCCCTCCGACTCGGGGATGGCCAGGAACTCGGAGACCAGCAGGGCCGCGCCGCCAATCAGCGTGACGTCCTCAAGCCCAGCGATCTGGCCGACCTGCCGGATGATGGCAGAGCCTTCTTCCTGGAACAGCGGAAAGAAGAGGCCGTCTGGACTGCCAGCCGCAAGTTGGGTGAGGACGGGGACCATGTCCGTGTCACCCCTGCTGACAGATGCGACGGCGACCGAGCCGCCAAGCTCCCCGAACGCGGTGGTGAAGGCGCCGGTCAGGCCGGTGGTGTAGGGGTCGCCGTCGTGGATGGCCGCCATCCTGCGCAGGCCGAGATCGTTGTAGGCGAACTGCGCGACTGCGCGCGCCTCGTGCAGATCGTTGCTGGCGGTCCGGTAGTAGCCAGGGTGGTAGTTGGAACCGGCGTTGCCACGAAGGTCGGAGGTCAGGGAGGGGGCCGTATTGGAGGAAGAGATCATCACCAGGCCAGCCTCGCTGAGGATCGGCGAGGCGGCTGTGGCGGCGACCGAGCAGGACGTGCCGATGACGCCGACGACTCGTGGGTCGCCGGTCACCGCATCGGCGGCGGCACGCCCGCCTTCCTCGGTGCAGAGTGAGTCGAGCCCGGTGCCCATCGAGACACCGTGCCCTTTGATAGGGCCATAGTCCGCCAAGGCCATCGCCACGCCGCGTTGGCTCGGGGCACCCAAGTCACCAAGCCCTGTTAGGACGTGCATCGAACGTATCTGGATAGCCTCGCCTCGGGCCACTTCCACCGCTCCCAGATATCCGGACCCCATCGAGTCATCCGGAAACGTTAAGTACTTCGCAGGCGGTTCTATCTCAAGCGGCTCGTTGTAGCCGTGGTATCTGATGGTTATGAGATCGCGCGCCTCATCGTCCACGCCTTCAACAACAATCCTGATCTCCCTGGTCAGGAAGTCATCGGCGCCCACAACCCTGATAAGGTTGCCGCCTAGGAGCCCGAGTCCCTCCATCCCGCTTTCCTGACCGGTCTGATCAGAGACAAGCAGGTAGCCTCTGGTCCCAT
>CBDEFY010000007.1:0-1088428 GCA_965237595.1 Dehalococcoidia bacterium
GTCATGCGGACCTATCGCCAGGCTCCGCCCAATCTCTTTGGCCTTCGTGCAGACTCCGAAGGCTGGGCACACTTGGCAGACGACCCCGGAGGCCGGTACAGACGCAACGGGGACTCCATACGTATGTTGGATACGAACGAACTTGAGCGTCTGTCCCTGCGGACACGTAAAGCTGTCGCTCTGCTCGTCGTAGGTGAATCGGTCCTTGTGATATGGGTCTTTGAGGAACCGTTGCCGCGACTCCGACACTACCACCTGCTGATCTCGACGGGCGCATTCTTCCAAGTGACTCGCGGCGAAGTATCCGGCATCGGCCAACGTCATTCTGCGACTTCGTCCCCATAGTCTCCTCGCCTGCTCGACCATCGGCACCAGCAGGGCATTTGTCATTGGCTGCATCCACCACGTCCACGGCGGTGACCACATGCCGGTCGCTCCCCCATCCGTCTCTGTGGGTGAGACCATAGCCTGAGCGTTGTAGCCAGCCACGATGCCTTGCCTACCCTTCATCAGCCTGGCGTCTGGGTCGGTCAGGTTGATGCGCTTGTGGCGCTTCTGACTCGTGAGATCGTCCATCGCCTGCCTCACCTGCTCTCTCAAGACCTCCTTGTCAGCCAACTCCTCAGGCAGATGGGCAACAGCAGTGTCTTCTCCCGCTTCGTTCTGAGCCTCAAGGTCGGCTATCGCACGCTCCAGCCGCTCCAACAGACCACGCAGTCCCTCGGCGTCGTAGCTCCTGTTCAGCGACGCGTTGGCGACCACCTTCGTACCATCCACCGCCTGAACGCCAGGTCCACCAACTTCATCGTCACTGCCATACGCACCGTCCGCTCGAACAGCTTCCTCATGGCCTGCCGATGCCCTTTGTAGAACCTCCACAGGGTGTTGTGGTCAGGATGCTGCCACCCGGTCAGCCACAGGTATGGTATCTGGTCCCGGCAGGCCGCCTCCAGCTTCCGGCACGAGCGCACCCCGGTCATGAAGCCGTACAGCCACACGCTCAGCAGCGCACGTGGATGGTAGGCTGGCGCTCCCAGCACCTCCCCGTCTATCTTCACCCCAAGCTCCGCCCAGTCCTCCCGGTCCAAAGCGTCAACGAACTCGGCCACGAATCGCGCTGGATGGTCCAACGGCAACAGTTCGTCAAGCGTCGGCGGCAACATCCATATCTGCTCTCGGCCCATCTCTCGAAACGGCATCTCAACATCTCCCCAATTTATGTCGCCTCGAAAATACACCCAACGACATACCCATGGCCAGTTCAGACTTCTGAGACAGGCTCCTTTGGCTCTTTCATCTTCACACAAACGGCGCCCAGCGTCATCATCAGTTGATGTTGCTCGGTTTTCGGTTGCTAACGGCCAGCTTACGCGGCAGCTATCCAACAGCCAGTCTGAGAATATGATTAGTCCCAGACCCTTGAGTCATTGGTTGGCGGAGATTTTGCTCATCATTGGCAACCGATGCGATGCCGTGAATCCAGGTAACTCTGAAATGTTTGCTGCCCCCATTCCAAAGTGAGGTAATCATCGTCGGCACCGCCACCGGTTTGAGCCTGTCTCAGAAGTCTGAACTGGCCATGGGTATGTCGTTGGGTGTATTTTCGAGGCGACATAAATTGGGGAGATGTTGAGATGCCGTTTCGAGAGATGGGCCGAGAGCAGATATGGATGTTGCCGCCGACGCTTGACGAACTGTTGCCGTTGGACCATCCAGCGCGATTCGTGGCCGAGTTCGTTGACGCTTTGGACCGGGAGGACTGGGCGGAGCTTGGGGTGAAGATAGACGGGGAGGTGCTGGGAGCGCCAGCCTACCATCCACGTGCGCTGTTGAGCGTGTGGCTGTACGGCTTCATGACCGGGGTGCGCTCGTGCCGGAAGCTGGAGGCGGCCTGCCGGGACCAGATACCATACCTGTGGCTGACCGGGTGGCAGCATCCTGACCACAACACCCTGTGGAGGTTCTACAAAGGGCATCGGCAGGCCATGAGGGAAGCTGTTCGAGCGGACGGTGCGTATGGCAGTGACGATGAAGTTGGTGGACCTGGCGGTTCAGGGCGGTGGATGGTACGAAGTGTGTCGCCAACGCGTCGCTGAACAGGAGCTACGACGCCGAGGGACTGCGTGGTCTGTTGGAGCGGCTGGAGCGTGCGATAGCCGACCTTGAGGCTCAGAACGAAGCGGGAGAAGACACTGCTGTTGCCCATCTGCCTGAGGAGTTGGCTGACAAGGAGGTCTTGAGAGAGCAGGTGAGGGCAGGCGATGGACGATCTCACGAGTCAGAAGCGCCACAAGCGCATCAACCTGACCGACCCAGACGCCAGGCTGATGAAGGGTAGGCAAGGCATCGTGGCTGGCTACAACGCTCAGGCTATGGTCTCACCCACAGAGACGGATGGGGGAGCGACCGGCATGTTGGTCACCGCCGTGGACGTGGTGGATGCAGCCAATGACAATGCCCTGCTGGTGCCGATCGTCGAGCAGGCCGAGGAGACTATGGGACGAAGTCGCAGATGACGTTGGCCGATGCCGAGATACTTCGCCGCGAGTCACTTGGAAGAATGCGCCCGTCGAGATCAGCAGGTGGTAGTGTCGGAGTCGCGGCAACGGTTCCTCAAAGACCCATATCACAAGGACCGATTCACCTACGACGAGCAGAGCGACAGCTTTACGTGTCCGCAGGGACAGACGCTCAAGTTCGTTCGTATCCAACATACGCATGGAGTCCCGTTGCGTCTGTACCGGGCCTCCGGGGTCGTCTGCCAAGTGTGCCCAGCCTTCGGAGTCTGCACGAAGGCCAAAGAGATTGGGCGGAGCCTGGCGATAGGTCGCATGACGCAGTGCTGCGCCCGTCATCGTGCCTGGATGTCCACCTCAGCAGCTAGAGAGGCGTACAAGCTGAGAAAGCAACTGGTCGAGCCTGTCTTCGGAATCATCAAGGAACAACAGGGGCACGGAGATTCCTGCTGCGCGGCCTCGTTAACGTGGCGGCCGAGTGGACAATGCTGGCCACAGCCTTCAACCTGCGCACTCTCTGGCGGGTGTGGCGCTCAGCCCACTCATCGGTCTATTTAATGGCCCGGAGCCTTGTCCCGTCTCCTGACCTGCAGTGATGACAGCAGCTGACCCATCGCTCCGTCGCCTGTCCTACCCGCTCAGGCCAGGGCCTTTCAGCGAACCCTTTGACCTCTATCTGCTCCCCCTATCCGCAATTTCCACTTCTGGGACAGGCTCGTTTGGTAACATTTGTTGATGTAGAATGGCTTCAACGAGCCACGGTTGCCCTCCCAATCACAGGCGTTGCAGCGAGGGAATAACCCGGACGCCGAATAAAATCCACCGCTCGAGCGGCCGATCAGCTATAGCCAAGACGTTCCCCGGTCCGCGCACTCTAGTCCAAGGAGGTCTCATGGATTTCGGATTATTCCTGGAATTCTCGGGAAAGGAAGGCGCGGATGAGGCCAAAGTGTTTCAGCGGGGATTCAGCCTGATTGATGAAGCGGAAAATATGGAGGTGGACTCGGTCTGGTTGCCGGAGTACCACTTTATTCCTTTCAGCGTGCTTTCCTCGCCCATCGCCGTAGCGACAGCGGTGGCCGCCCGGACCAAGAGAATCCGCATCGGGTTCGGGGTCTATCTGCTGCCATTGGCGAATCCGCTAAAGGTTGCGGAAGAGGTTGCTACCCTGGACCACATCAGCAACGGGAGGGTCGAATTCGGGGTTGGCCGGGGAACTTTCCCAGAGCACCACGACGCATTCAATTCCCCTTTTCCGGAAAGCCGCAGCCGGTTCGACGAATACCTGGAAATCATCCTCAAGGCCTGGACCTTAGACGAGGTGTTTTTCGACGGGGACCACTATCAATGCCAGGGCATTTGCGTCAAACCAAAGCCGGTTCAGAGCCCGCACCCTCCGGTCCGCGTGGGGGTGACGTCGGCGGAGACCTTCCCCATCATTGGGCGCATGGGCTATCCAATTTTTATCAACCCTTCGCGGGCCTTCGCCCTCTCCGAACTGGCACCGCACATCAAAGACTACTTAAAAGCATGGAAGGATACGGGGCATCCAGGCACCGGGAAAGTTGGTCTACGGGTCCCGATTTATGTGGCGGACACGGAGGAGAAGGCATACTGGGAGCCCAAGGAAAGCGCGCTTAATTCCATGAAAGGACTTGCCCAGAGGGTGGCGGGCAGCGCATCCCGCGAAGGCACGACCGGTGACTGGCAGGCTGAGTCGGACCGAATCGCCAAAATGACCTATGACGACTGGCTCCGGGACAAGGTGGTGTATGGGACTCCAGACCGAGTGGTGGACAGGCTGCGCCAGCTTATCGAGGAGCTACAGCTAACCCAGATTGTCTACGAAATCAATCTTGGCCGCCAGATACCGTATGACCTACAGAAGAATTGCTTACGGCTTATTACGGAGCAGGTCGTCCCAAACTTCAAGTAGGCCCAGCGGATGGCCTCTAGCAGCCATGCCACGCTACCCGTGTCGAACAGCCTGCCTGTGAATTATTCGGTTGTTGAAGACCTTGAACCCCATTAGGGTCGCCATTCCATTCTCTCTGACCTTTGTTCTCTCTTGGGCGTAATTCCTTGGGCGATTTCCGTCGGCGCTCCACTTGGGTCGTTTCCACTCTCATATCTGGTCCAGCGATTCGCTACTTAGCCACAGACAAGCGTCTTCCACAGCCATCCCTCCATGGACTAGAATAGCCTGCACCAAGACTCAAACCTCAGGTGCGATGGCTGCGCCAGCAACCATTTGGGCCGTGCGCCGCCCTCCGGTGGTTACGCTCCCAATAGCCTTCAAAAGGATTTAATCTATGAACGTAACAGAAGCTGTAGCGCGGATCTTGAAACTCGAGGGTACTCAATGGATATCGTGTTTCCCGTCTAATCTGCTGATTGAAGCGGTCGCCAAGGAGGGCATACGCACCATCATGTTCCGACACGAGCGGGGCGCGATCATGGCGGCCGACGGATACAGCCGCATGAATGACCGGGAGAAATTTGGCGTGGTCATCACGCAGGGGGGTCCCGGTTCGGAAAATTCCATGGGCGGAATCGCCCAGGCGTTCGGCGACAACATTCCCATCTTGTACCTGCCCGGCGGACCAGCGCTCAGCCAATACGCTGTCCGTCCAAATTTCTCACCAGTGCGGACCTTTGAGACTGTCTCCAAATACGGCGAGGTCATAGTTCAAGCTGACCAGGTTGCCAACGTCATGCGGCGGGCGTTCCATAATCTTCGCAACGGACGCCCCGGTCCGGTGATAGTCGAAATACCCTCGGATGTGGGCAACCGCGAGGTCCCGGAAGAGGCGTTGAATTATCATCCGCCAAAGAGGTCTCCCCAGTCGCCTGCCGCCGGAGACATCAAAGACGCCGTAAATCTGTTGCTCAACGCCAACAAACCCATGATCTGGTCAGGCATGGGAGTGCTGATGTCCAAAGCCTCCGAAGAGCTCAAGGAACTGGCCGAGCTTACCGAGATACCGGTGTACTCCACCATGCCTGGCAAATCGTCCTTCGACGATCGGCACCCTCTGGCCTTGGGCGCTGGAAGCAGCACCACTTCCTTACCGGCGCGGACCTGGCTTCAGGAATCGGACGTGCTATTCGCGGTTGGCTCCAGCATGACCCGGACCAGCTACGGCCAACCCATCCCCAGCGGCAAGGTCATCATTCATAACACGGAGAGCATCGAAGACTTAAACAAGGACTTTTCCGTTGATGTCGGCATTCCCGGAGATGCCAAACTTACCCTGCAAGCGATGATCGAGGAGGTCAAAGCACAGATCGGTCAATCTGGCCGTAGGGACCAGACGAAAGTGGCCGCAGAGATCGCCAACCTCAAAGCAACATGGATGGCCGATTGGTCACAGATCCTGAATTCGGACGAGACGCCGATAAACACCTATAGAGTTATCGGCGAACTGGAGCGCAACCTGGACAAGGCGAACAGCATCGTCACCCACGACGCCGGCGCTCCCCGCGATACGATCATGCCCTTCTACACCTCAACGGTCCCCCACAGTTACATCGGTTGGGGCAAGACCACCCACTTGGGCTACGGTATCCCGTTGATGATCGGCGCCAAACTGGCCAATCCCGATAAGTTCTGTTTGAACTTCATGGGCGACGGTGCGTTCGGAATGTCCGGCTTGGACATCGAAACTTCGGTCCGCGAAGGCGCGCCAATCACAACCATCGTTCTGAACAACGGCGGCATGGCCACCTATCCGGGGGGCTATCCCATCGCCAACGAACTGTTCGGCACAACCCGGATGACCGGTGACTACGCCAAGCTAGCCGAGGGTATGGGCGCCGTCGGGATCACCGTGACTCAGCCCAGTGAGATCGCCGACGCGTTGAAACAAGCCCAGCAACTAAACGACGAAGGCCAGACCGTGCTGCTGGATATCCACACCAACCTGGAGGCCCGTAGATCCAATTTCGCCTAGTCCCATAGATTGCCACGGAGGCGGTTTCCGTTATTTGCTCACCCACCGGCCGTAGATTGGGAACTGGCTGCAGATGAACTCTATGTAGGCAGGCTGGCCGGACTCGTTGGCGGCTAGGGCGCGCTTCAGGGCCAAGACCACTTCGGAGGGCTCGGTTACCCGTTCGGTGTGATAGCCCAGTTCACCGATAACCTTCGACATATCGACCTCGTTGTAGTCCAGCACCTTGTGGGTGAAGGGGTCGTGGCCGTCGCCCCAGAACCCCGGACCATAGCCCGCAAATCCGCCGTTGCTGACGTGGGCCACGGTGATTCCCAGCTTCTGCCGCAGCGGCACCTCCAAGTTGCCGAGCATGTATCCCAGGCCGGCTTCGCCGGTGACCGCAACACAGTGTTTCTGGGGGAAGGAGAGCTTGGCCGCGATGGTCGCAGCCAGGCTGAACCCCAGGGAAGAGACATTGCCCCACCCCAAGAACCCCCGCGGCACCAGGGTGTCATACACGGTGGACAGTTGGTCCCGGGTGTTCCCGGATTCATGGGTGACAAAGGAGCTATGGGGGTCCAACGCTTCCATCAGCCCCGCACAGACCCGGTAGGGGTTGATTGGTTTGTCGGTGGAAGCCATGGCCTCGCGGTATTGGGCCATAGCGGTATCTCGGGCCGATTTGACCTCCGATGCCACCTTTCCGGCGGGCCGACCGTTGCCGGAAGTCTTGGCCGACACCTCCGCGGTCAGCGCCTGCAGGGTGAAGCGCGCGTCGCCAATCAACGCCTGGGCGGTGGGGTAGGACTTGTTCACGTGCAATTCATCCACGTTGCAGTGGATGATGGTCTTGTTCACCGCGTTGGGTATGCCGTGGCTGAACCGGCCTGGTGACAGGCTTGATCCCACCGCCAGCACCAGGTCGCTCTTGGCCAGATAATGGTCAACCTGGTCGCCGCGGACCCCGACGAACAGGGGGTGGTCCTCAGGGAAGGCCCCCTTGGCCTTCAGGGTGGTGATTACGGGAGCGTTCACCAACTCGGCAAAGGATTTCAACTCGGTTGATGCCCCCGCATAGATGACGCCCTCGCCGGCGTAGATCAATGGGTCCTGGGCTTTCAAGATTAGATCGACGGCTGAGGCAACATCCGCCGGGTCGGGGGCCGATTTCCAGCCCTTCACCTTGATGTATGGGTCCGCCGTTTCATCGTACTGGGCGTCGGCGTCGGGGATGGCGAGAATCACGGGTCCGGGCCGGCCCGTGCGCAGCATGGTGAAGGCGCGACGCATGAACTCGGGCAGCCGTTCCGGTTTGTCCAGGTACCCATACCACTTGGACACCGATTTCAAACTGGAAGTGACGTCGAACTGGCTATTCTCCGATTCACCGATGGGCACCCCGTCGGTAATGCACAAAACCGGCGAGCCGTCCTCGAAAGCCTGGGCCATCCCGCCGTAGGCCACCTGCAGGCCGGCGCCGTTCACTCCACCCTGGAAGGTGCAAACACCATTCTTGGTTCCAGCCGATATCCGGGAGAAGGCGTCGGCCACGGCGACGGCATAGCGGTCATCCCGCATCATCACCATGGGGATGCCCTCCCGGCCTAGGGCGTTGTTCACATGGCAGACCGGGAAAGTGGACACCCACTCGACACCTTCCTGCTTGAGAATGCGCGCTATTCCAGTACCCACATCGATAGTCATAGGTCAATCCTCCGGTTGATTTGGTTACCCGGCACGACGGCCTCAGGAGGGCCGGTAATTGGGCCCCGTCCGATCCGATCACCGAGTTTACATAGTTGAAACAAACCGGTGCTACTCTAGTTGAGCGGCCACTGGATTACAACTCAAAGTTACCCGGCTGGAGGGTAATTTAGCATTGGAATCTGCGGTCGGTCCGCTGGTCTTCCCGATTTGACCAATGCCGCAGAATCTAGCTATAGTTTGCCCACGAAGCGTATGCGGGAAGCGCCGCGTGGGTTGCCGCGTATCTGTGGATTTGAATCTTAGCGGAGCCAACGAAAAGAGGACGGAGAGTTATGAGTTACAAGGCTGAGTACATCTGGGTTGATGGTCAACAACCCACCGCCAAGGTGCGTTCCAAGGGCAAAGTGGTTCCCGACGGAGAGGAGCCGCCCATCTGGGCCTTTGACGGTTCAAGCACCAACCAGGCCACCGGCGAGAATTCCGACTGTGTCCTGAAACCAGTCTTCGTTTGCCCCGACCCCATACGCGGGGGAGACAACAAACTGGTGATGTGTGAGGTCCTCCTCACCGATATGAGCCCCCATCCCTCCAACACTAGAGCAGGCTGCGCCGAGTTGGCAGAGAAGTACGCCGAACTCGACATGTGGTTCGGGATCGAGCAGGAATATACCTACTTCGACGGCGTTAAGCCCCTGGGCTGGCCGGACAACGGTTTCCCTGCGCCCCAGGGTGGCTATTACTGCGGCGTTGGCTCGGATGAGGTGTTCGGACGCCCCATCGTGGAGGCCCACCTGGACGCCTGTATGGAGGCTGGACTGGCCATCTCAGGGATCAACGGGGAGGTCATGCCTGGTCAGTGGGAATTCCAGATCGGCCCGGTGGGAGCGCCCACGGTGGGCGACCACCTCTGGGTGGCCCGTTGGCTGCTCTACCGGATCGGCGAGCAGTTCAACGTCAGCGCCACCCTCGACCCCAAGCCGGTCAAGGGCGACTGGAACGGGGCCGGCGCCCACTGCAATTTCTCCACTGTCCAGATGAGAAATGACTACGACGCCTGCGTCGCCGCCGCCGAGGCTTTGGCAACCCGGCACGAACTCCACATCGCCAACTACGGCGAGCGGATCGAAGAGCGGTTGACCGGCGAACACGAGACCTGCTCCTACAAAGAATTCAGGTATGGCGTCTCGGACCGCGGCGCGTCGGTCAGGATCCCATGGCAGGTGGCCCAGGACAGGAAGGGTTACATCGAAGACCGCCGTCCCAACGCCAACTGCGACCCATACGTGGTGACCAGGCTCATCCTGGACACCGTCTGCTCGGCGGTTACCGGGAGCTAGCGGGTCCCATCAATCAGGAGCCTTTCTAGGTGCCGATGCGGAAGGGGTCGACGGCGTCCTGCACGGAGCGAATGATGGATAGGGCGGTGAGACGGCCGGTGCGCGGGTTCTCCGAAGGGATGTTTTCGATGTGCACCGACAAAAACCCGAAATCGCCCACCACCTCTATGTCGTGACAGTTGCGTTCCAGTCCGGGCACGGCCAGCATCTTGACCTGGGTTTTATCGGGGCCCAGTCCGGCCAGGCTGACGGCGGCCGAGACGTTCAGATTCGCCGGGAATCCCTTAACCGCCTCCCGGGCAGTCCCCGAGAAGACCTCCATCTCCTCTTCCAGTCCTTCTAAGCTGATACCGTTCTCGACCAGATGAGGCGCTCCCTCCAAGCCGATGGGCGGCTTGCGGGACACCATGGTCACCCGGTCCACCCGGCCGGCGCAGGCCGATTTTATCCCGTCCAGGCCCGCAATCGCGCCGGAAGGGGCCAACAGGCGGCAACTCTTGTCTCGCGCTTCCTGAATGATGCCCGGATAATCCAGCAGGGCGCCGATGCTGATGACCATCAGGTCTTTCCCGGCCGCAAGGGTCTCTTTGGCCAGTTCAGGGACGACATGGCCGCCCGCCGTTTCAACCAACAGGTCGGACCGGGCGATAAGCTCTTGGCGGTCCAGGTAGGGAGGGGGCGATTTCAGTGTTTCCGAGGAACTCGTGGGCCCGGTGCTCGTCGCGGCTGGTCACTCCGGCCACCAGCACGTTCAACTGGCCTGAGTCGGCTGCCCGAAGCAGGGATTGGCCGATAGCCCCGCATCCAACGATCCCTATCGACAGGCTCATGGCGTCTCCTCCTCAGCTTTTTTTCTAGCAGACAAGGCAGACAAGATGGTAACATTCCCAGGGCTTTGATTTCCGCGCCTGATCGCCTGAATCGGCACGTATGCGCGCCGCTGGGGCCATGAATCAAAAAACGAGAACAGATGCTAGAAGCTGAAATCATCAAACGGGGCGACGATTCGGGAAACGGAACACTCGTTAAATACACATCACCCACCGGGGCCGTGATCAAGGCCATCGGGGTGCCCCAATCGTGGGAGACGACCCTGGGACCAACCTGGTGTTACGTGGTCGAGGGCGATGATCTGACGCTGGTGGACCCGGGCTGTTTCGGGTCGGTGAGTTATCTGGAGCAGGGGCTGGAGCAACTGGGACATTCCCTGTCCGCAGTGGACCGCATTGTGGTCAGCCACGGGCACATGGACCACGACGGGGGCTGCCCGCCGGTGGTGCGAAAGAGCGGTGCAGAGCTCTGGGCCCACGAGATCTACGGCTCCATGTTGCGGGCCGACCGTTGGGAGATGGAGATGGGTTGGCGGCGGGAGGTCCAAGGGTTCCGTGCCTTCGAGACCTCCGAGACCGTGACGACCGTGAAAGAGCACCACGAACAAAACCGCCGGTTGACCCTGGACCACCCGGTGACCGACGAACTACAGGCGGGCGCGTTAACTTTCTACCACACACCCGGCCACTCACCGGACGAACTGTGCATACTTTTCGACCGGGTTATGTTTTCGGGAGACCACATCCTGCCCTTGATTACGCCCCATCCGTCGGTGAATATGAGCTACACCAGCTTTCAGTCGATGCTGCCGGCCGCCTACCGGGACGGCAACGAGATCTACGGGTTAAAAGCGATGATCACCTCCCTCAAGCGAATGGCGGCCTTGGAGGGCGACATCACCGTGCTGCCGGCCCACCGCGCCTTCCATCGGGGAAAGTTCAACCCCATCGGGCTCGAGCGGGCCACGGAGATTATGGAGCACCACCGGAACCGGTGCCACGAGCTGACCGAGGTCATGAAGGCCGGCCCGATGGACTTGGTTTCCCTCACCAGAAAATATTTTTCAGATCGGGAGTTGGACGACCGGAACTTCTTCCTGGCCTTCAGCGAAGTTATGAGCCACCTCGAGTTGATGCAGGAATCCGGGGATGTGTCCGCCACCATGGACCCGGCCAACGGCAGCGTTTGGAGCAACGGTCTGGGACCAGGTGTCCTGGTCCGCTGGGAAGGGTCAGAATTATTCTCGACCTTTATTGACGGGCTCTAGCCGCCCCGCTGTAATCGGAGGACCTAAACCTCTTTTATCCAGTCGGCCACCCGTTCGCCAATCATTATGGTGGTGGAGTTGGTGTTGGCCCGCACCACGTTGGGCATGACCGAGGCGTCGGCCACCCGTAGGTTCTCCAGCCCGTGCACCCGGCAATACTGGTCCACCACCGCGCTCGTGTCCGACGCCGGCCCTAACTTACAGGTGCCGGAGATGTGTGTCGTGTTCACGGTCGTCCGGAGCATCCACGCGTCCAGAGCATCTTCAGAAACCAGGTCTTCCTCCTTGGGTTGCAACCTGGAGTCGATGATGTTCTCGTACATAGGGTGCATCACCAAGTCCAGGCAGAGCCGGACCGCCTCCCGCAGCCGTTCCCGGTCCCAGGGGTGTTCCAGGTAGCGGTAGTTCAGATGGGGCTGCACGGTGGGGTCGCCAGAAGCCAGAGTCAACTCACCGGAGCCAACGGCCATTTCCAGGACGCAGTTGAAGCGCACCCCCTCCTGCTCGTAGGGGTCCGGTGCGCCGATGGGGGAGGAGAACGACGACGGCAGTATCTGCATGTCGTTTCGGTCGCTGGAGCCGGCGGCGGTGTAACGTAGGGCCAACTGGTACCTGGGCGCATCCGGGTTCTGGGGGAAGGTGTTCTTCACCTTGAATACCACGGGCACGATGGGATCCCGTGGCGCTCCAGTTGGTCTGCCGGGCCGACCCCGGAGAGCATCAGCAGGTGGGGCGAGGCCACGGCCCCGGCGCTAAGGACTATCTGTTCTCCCTCTACGGTGAACACCTCGACGCCGACGGCCTCCTTGCCGTGGAACAAGACCCGGCGGACCAAGACGTTGGGCTTGATGGTAAGGTTGAGACGGTGACGGCTGAGGTTTATGTAGGTAAGGCCGGTGCTCATCCGCACGCCGTCGGGATGGTTCATCGGTATGGGCCCCACCCCGCCGGACTCGGGGTGGTTCATGTCCGGGTCAAAGGGAAAACCCTTGTCAATCAGGCCTTGGTGGAACGCCTGTTGGAACGGGAGCCAATCGGCCTGCTTGAAGCGGCGAACCGGCATGGGGCCGTCAGTGCCGTGAAAGTCGTCCCGGATATCGGTGTCGGTCTCCTGTTTGCGGAAATAGGGCAGGACTTTCAGATAGTCCCATTCGTCGTTGCACTCGGTTGCCCAGTTCTCGAAGTCCTCGGGTATGCCGCGGAGGAAGACTTGACCGTTGATGGCGCTGGACCCGCCGACCACCTTGCCCTTGGGCACCGGCAATTCGTCTTGGTGCGGGGTTCCGGTGCCCACCAGTGACCAGTTGTGGGGGGCGTCCGTCGCCGAGGCGTTGGGCGTGTAGCCGAATTTGAGGTCGTCGGGATAGTGCTCGAAGTCGGGATAGTCGGGCCCAGGCTCCAGCAGCAAGACCGAGCGGTCCGGGTCTTCGGACAGGCGGCTGGCGATGGCGCTGCCGGCGGAACCTGCGCCAATCACAATCACGTCGTACTTCAATTCGGGCCCTCCTGTTCTGGGCACGGCAGCCCATAATGTAGATGAAGGGCAGTTTAGTGCCGGGCCGAACCGCCGTCAAATCCGCGTGCTGGACCGGTGTGGTAGTTTATTGTCCTCAACCAAGCAGATTATCCAACCAACTTAATGTGAATTATGGGAGGGAAATGACATGGCGACATTGGAAGAATATGCCAACAGATATGAGACCGTGCGCTTTGAACGGACCGAGGGGATTCTCCAAGTGACCTTTCATTCCGGGGACGGCAGCCTGCTCTGGGGCGAGGCCTCCCACCGGGAGTTGGGCCACGCCTTCGCCGACATCGGCAGCGACGTCGAGAACAAAGCGGTGATTCTAACCGGCACTGGGAACGATTATTGCGCCGCATTCGAACCGGGCCGTTCTACCAGGAGGATGCCCAAGGACTGGGACAAGACCTACTGGGAGGGCAAGCGGTTGCTCCTTAACCTGCTGGAGATAGAGGTGCCGGTGATCGGAGCAGTCAACGGCCCGGCACTGATCCACGCGGAGATACCCGTGCTGTCAGACATCGTTTTGGCCTCGGATACGGCCACATTCCAGGATGCCCCCCACTTTCCCCGCGGCGTGGTGCCGGGAGACGGCGTACACGTTGTATGGCCATTGGTCTTGGGACCGAACCGGGGACGGTACTTCCTGCTGACCGGCCAGACCCTGTCGGCGCAGGAGGCCCTGGACCTGGGCGTGGTCAGCGAAGTGCTGCCGAAAGACCGTCTACTGCCCCGGGCCTGGGAACTGGCGCGGATGATTGTCGAGCGTCCACCCCTCACCCTGCGCTACAGCCGCGTGGCTATGACGATGCACCTAAAGCGGCAGATGCAGGACATGCTGGGCTACGGTCTGGCCTTGGAGGGACTGGCCTATGTGGACATGTCTCTGTCCCAAGAGTAGGCCGGCTAGGCCGGTCTTCCTTTGAGCGGCGTTCATGGGGCCCTGGGCCTGCCCCCGAACCCTCCGGCGCCGAATATTCCAGCTCCCTCGGGCGGGTTTACGATTACCGACGCCGCATCGACCGGCGCTCCGCTTTCGATGTCGCCTGAGGCGATGACCAAGACCCGGTCTCCGGGTGACAGGTCACCTGCAGTTCCCGGCTCGGCCGGCCGCGAGGCGCCGCCCGGCACGTGGTGCAGGGATGCAAAATACGGGAATCAATTCACAAATACCAAACCTATTGACATCATAACCATTGATACTATATATTCTTTTCCAATTAACTATGATCGAATATTGAATATTCACAACTAGAATGTTATTCCGAATGTTTAATCAAATAATCGCCTTGATCCAATGCCGCCAAGAATTGGCGGCGTAGCGGAATATTGCCGGTGCTTCCCATAGGGGACCGCGGCAGTAAGGGCCGAGTAGGGCGGGGAAAAACGGTCTTCTTTGAACCTAACCCGATTCGTAGAGTTGAGGTGCCGAAATGTACCGAAAAATTCTAGTACCCCTGGATGGGTCTATCAAGGAGGTCGAAGGAATACTCGCGCAGGCGCAATCTGTGCTCATTCCTGAGGGAAAGGGGATTCTTTTGCATGTAGTGTCGCCTGGGGAAACCAGGACCGAAGGTCTGTACATCAAGCCGGCTGCCCAACAGGAAAAAGAGCAGCGCTCCAAGGCCTTGGGTTACCTGAAGTACTTCGCCGACGGTCTGAACAAGCCGAAAGGGAATTGGCGATGCGAGGTAGTCGTATCGGAGTCGGTGGAGCAGGGCATTCTGGATTTCGCCGCCCAAGAACAAGTGGACTTGATCGCGATGTATACCCACGGCCGCAAAGGACTGGCGAGGCTATTAAAGGCCAGCGTTTCCGAGCAGGTGCAGGCTAAGGCCACCATCGAAGTAATGTTAATCAGGCCGCGAGATTTGGCATTGACCTGAATCGGTGAAGTCTGCGGGCGCTAATCAAGGCTGACGAAAAAAGCCGTGGGGGGTTAGCGATGTACCAGAAAGTTTTAGTTCCCTTGGATCAGACTGAGGAATCGGAAAGAATCATCGAAAGGCTACCAGATCTAGTCGCGCCTGATGGGAGTGCAGCACTCTTAACCATTATCCCTCCAGGCCGGACGCGGTCCTTCGGCGAATTTGTCGTGTTGGGCAGCCAGCAGGAGGAAGAAAACACCCGAACGGCGATGGCCTACCTCCGGCAAGTGGCGAGCAAACTCAGCGAGAGATCGGTGAATTCCACCTGCTGGGTAATGGTCCAGGCTTCGGTGGCATCTGGAATTATAGGCTCCGCAAACCAACAAGAAGCGGACCTAATCACGATGTATACCCACGACCGGAAGGGGCTGGCGAAGCTCATTCGCGGTAGCGTGGCCAAAGAGATAGAACAGAAGGCGTCATGTCCGGTTCTGGTGCTTGGACCCAACGATCTTTTGTGTTCGGCGTAGTCGGGAATGGGGTGGGGAGCCTTGTAGTTCGATGACTCAGCTGGATACAGCCTTAGCGAGAGAAGAGGTAGAAGATGAAAAAG
Source organism: Dehalococcoidia bacterium (assembly GCA_965237595.1). GTDB lineage: Bacteria > Chloroflexota > Dehalococcoidia > Lucifugimonadales > UBA3495 > UBA9611. Next base: position 15,597 of record CBDEFY010000007.1, read on the forward strand.
TGTTTTGTATTTGCCTGTCCTAACCGGGGTAGCCGGTGGTACCCGTTGGACCTGGTGATGAAGGTTTGGTTCTGCGAAGCGTGCATCTACCGGGCCGAACAGGCCGTGAAGAGGGAAGAAGAAAAACAAGAAAAGTACCATCTCGCAAAGTGAGCTGCATGTATTTCGACGGTTGTGGCAAAAGGGTTGGGCGCGGTCCGCTTGGGAATTTGTTTCACGGCGGGATGGCCCTAGTTAGACACTGCGAGGCCGTTAGCTAGTAGTCCATTCCAGATCAATCGATTTCGGTAGCCTGGAGGTGCGCAATGTTAATAACATCGGTCCTGGATTCGATGGCGGATGAATTAATCCTCCTTGAGATTGACGGCTTATCCGACCAAATTGAGGCCTTCGACCCTTACTACGATTTCGCAGAAGATGAGGTTGAAACCCTTCCCGATGAGACCGCGCGTTGGGGATATCGAGTCCCATGTCCCGGAGTGAGATATTACACGTTCGAGTAAGATTCCGAGCTGGGATTGTCCGGGGATTCCTATCTGCATGAGTAGGGAAAATGGCAAGGGAGGTGCATCAGATGTACGTTCAATTGCTCGATGGGGCCGCATACCCGCTGACTTGGGAAGAATATGAGCGCTTGGTGATGCGCAGCGCCGAAGACCCCGATGTGGTGATTGGTTTTCGGCCGGGTGCTTGGGATATGTACCTCAGACAGTTTCTGAGCGGCACGGAAGACGACGGAGCCTTCGAAGAGGATTTTCTGGCGAACATGACAATGGCCGGGTGAGCCTCCTCCGACGGGAATACCGCTGGCGGCTGTCCCGCATAGCAAATCCTCGGGCTGCGGGGCAACTTCGGTGGCCAATGCCCGGAACCAGACCACCGGATTCAGAACAATCGAGAGGTCGGTCATGACCACACTTGATCAACGTTATGAAAAAGGGCGTCAGATTCGGAACGCCATCATGGACGGTCTGCCCGGCCGGGTCGACTCTCCCGGTATTAAACTGGCTCCAGACCTCGGCCGCATCGTTGACGAAGCGCTCTATGGTTCAATCTGGCAGCGGCCTGCTATGGGGTTAAAGGAGCGGAGCATCTGCACCATTTCCGCGATGACCGCCCTCCGGCATTTAACTCAGCTCCGCCAGGACATCCGTGCCGGGCTGAATCTGGGTCTAACACCGGACCAGATCGTCGAGATTTTTATTCAACTAACATTCTACGTTGGCGTGCCCACGGTGGAGGACGCTCTGACACTCGCACGTGAGGTTTTCGAAGCCAACAAGATTGAGTTCAGTCCCAGCATCGTCTACGACACCAATAGGTCGGTGGAGGATTTGAGCGAAACCGGGGTCCAATCGCACCTGGAGCACATAGGGGACATTACAACCTACCTGACCGACGACGCCGGATCCGAGGAGATGCAACTGGAACGGCTAATCAATGAATACCATTGGGGAGCGATTTACACCCGGCCGCACTTGGACGCCAAGAGTCGGGCGATCTGCGCGCTCTCGGCAATGACGGTGCTTGGCCATTATGACCGGCAAATGCGCGGGCGCATCGAAGGAGCGTTGCTGGTGGGCGTAAAGCCGTCCGAAATCATGGAGATGTTCATTCATCTGACACTCTACGGCGGGTACCTCACGACGCGTACCTCCATGCGTATAGCCAGGTCTGTTTTTACCGAGCAAGGCCTTCCGGAAGCGGCTGCAGGAAGCGAAAACCAGGCCTCAATATCCCTTACCTAATCGCATCGCCCACGGACCTTAACCGCAAGATGGTGGCAATGGAGGGGTGAGAAGCATGTTTTATTTAAAGGCGTGCCCCCGATGTCGCGGCGATATCCATTTCAATTCGGATGTCTACGGCGATTACTATCAATGTCTCCAGTGTGGCCGCTATTTTCAGCCTAAAATTCTGGAATATCAGTGGGAGTACGGCGTTTTTGGGGGACTGAAGAGTGCCCTTACGCTCCAGGCACAATCCGCTTGATTCATGTGCTTATCCGGAGTTGTGTCGCCCTGTGCAAGATATGGTCATTAGAAAGCGTCACATAGTCCTATTCGGCACCTTCGACGGAATCCACGACGGGCACCGAGACCTGTTTCGGCAGGCACGAGAATACGGAGGACGTCTTAGTGTGATTATCCCCAGAGACCTGATTGTTCTCCAATTGAAGCATCGGCCTCCGAAATTCTCTGAGAGGATTAGATTTGACCTCGTCATGAGGGAAGAATTGGTGGACGACGCAGTTTTAGGGGATTCTGAACTCTCTGTCTACCAAACGCTGAGGGAACTGAATCCGGACGTGATCTGCTTGGGCTATGATCAACAAGAGCTCGGGATCGACCTACAGTTATGGATGAATAAATCGGGAGAATCCTTTCCGATGTACTATCTGAAATCCTGCGAACCACACCTTCTCCACAATTCGATTATGCAATCGAATCGGACGTAAGGGGTCCGAGTTGTCACGAAAAGCACAGGGTAATCCTTGAACGCCCATCGAGGGTGATTTTGCCGAGGATCCTGCGGGCAATCCGGCCGTGGCTCAGACGACTTAAATAAACGCATTCTAGGAGGTAAAGCGTTGTCCATGTATGCACTTATGGCCTACGGAAGAGTCGACTCCCTTGCTTGGGAAGGATTGGAAGAGCACTACAATCGAAGCGTTTCTCCACTAACACAAGGGATGAAAGGGTTGCGGGAGAGGCAATTATGGCGGAGGCTGGAAGACCCGCAGGAGTTTGTCTTTTGGAGCCTCTGGGACACCATCCAGGAGTTGCGTGATTATGAAACGAGCCCGGCCCGCCGCGAACTGGCACAGGAGTCCGAAAAATTCTATCATCCTCTGGCATACGCTCATGGGGAGACCTGGATTAAACATTTCGAGGTGATTTCCACCGCCACCAAGGTCAGCTCCTAAATCGGATAGTATTACAAGGAGGTAACTATGGCGCACGTAATGGTAGCTTGGGGAAAACTACGTCTGGGTACCTGGGACGAATTCGAAAAGTTCTATAAAGAGCGGGTCGAGCCGACCACCAAGACGGTAATGGGACTTCGGGAGCGGCAGCTTCTTCGCAGCACGGAAGACCCCGATGAGGGCATGAGTGTCAGCATTTGGGAATCTCAAGAAGACCTGCTCAATTACGAAAGGAGCGATATTCGGCAGACCTTAGCCAAAGAGGTGGAGCACCTGTACCGCGGGGAATTCTGGGTTAAGCATTTCGAGGTTAGAGACCAAAGCGTAGGATAGATGCGTATTGGATTATTCCTAGACTCGATTAATAGTACATCGTCTGGCACCTGGGCGGTTGAGCCCAATGGCGGCTGACAGAGAAGATTTTGACAGCAAAGTGGCTTCAGCAAAGCCATACCTGTTTTAATCTGGGATCATAGATGGGGACCGGATAATCTCTCTGCCGAAAATCCGGTTCCCTGGAGATGTGCGGTGGCGCACGATTTCGGAATCTGGGTGGCAGTTGCTTTCGCCGGGTATATCTGTGGCTCCTTTCCCACTGCCTACGTATTAGTCAAACAATTCGCGCATAAGAACATCCTCGAGTGGGGCTCAGCGAACGTTGGGACCATCAACGTTCACCGGGCCACCAACTCGAAATTCCTGACCCTCACGACACTGGCGGGGGACATGTTGAAGACTGTCTTGGCCATATTTGCGGGAGTCTACTTGGCCAGGGCAGCAGGAATGGATGGAGACATCGGCGCTGCGGTGGGCGGTATTGGGGCGATAGTGGGCCATAACTACTCCGTGTTCCTGAGATTGAAGGGAGGAAAGGGCCTAGCTTGCGCGGCGGTCCTGGGTTTCTACTTCGCCCCGGCCATCGTAGGGATTTGGGTGCCGGTGTTCCTGGCAACAGTGCTACTGACCCGACTAATGGTGGTGGGGCAGATGGCTGCGATGGCGTCGGTGCCTATCATTGCCTACTTTGCTTTTCCTCAGGCAGCGATCCCCAGCTTTTTCGCGACTGCTCTGGTGCTCATCCGACACGCCCCTCGGATCAAGAACGTGCTCGATGGCACCGAGCCCGAAATGTACTATAAAATACGCGAACCCCGTTAGGGTTACCAGAGGCCGGCACCAGGAAATAGCAGGCGTCGCGGTTGCACAGGCCCATGCGCCCTTGAAACCTGCTCACGTGGCGCTTGACGGTTACATCAGCGAGTTTCTTCCAAGGACAAGGAGCCAAAATCGGGAGCAGGGCTAGGCTGCATGAATTGCTGGACTCATGGGCCTGCCTCCGAACCCTCCGGCACCGAATATCCTGGCGCCCTTGGGCGGGTTTACGATTACAGAGGCCGCATCAACCGGCTCTCGGCTTTCGGCGTCGCCTGAGGCGAACAGCAACAACACCAGCACCACCGCCTGTACCGGCCGTAGGGTTATCAGGGACGCGTAGAATCTTTCCACTTAATCTTCACTCCCAGTCGGCCGGGTTGTTCGGCGCGGTGATAGGCAATTCAAATACGAACCGCGCACCTGAGGGCACAACATTCTCTACGCGGATCGACCCACCGTGGACTTCCACCAACTGCTTGGCGATGGTGAGGCCCAGACCCGCTCCTCCGGTGGCCCTGGAGCGGGAGGGGTCGGCCCGGAAGAACCGGTCGAACACCCTGCCCAAGTCTTCAGCCGGTATTCCCGGTCCGGTGTCGGCCACGGCCACCGGGACCATCCCTGCATCGGCAACGACGGTGCTCACGGTCACCCTTCCTCCCTACGGGGTGTGAACGATGGCGTTATCCAAAAGATTGTTCACCACCTGGGAGATGCGGGTACCATCCATCTCCACAAGCGGCATGGCATTGTCGGCTTCCAGGCTCACGACTATCCCCTTGGCCTCCGCCCGCGGCCGCACGGCGTCGACGCAGCCCCGGAGCACTTCGGGCATCCGGGCCGGTATCCGGTGCAATTGCAATGCGCCAGCTTCTGCCTGGGCCAACAGCCTCAGGTCCTCAACCAGGTGACCCAGATGTATGACCTGTCCGTGGATGGTCTCGATAGTGCCTTCATCTGGTTGCAACAAGCCGTCTTTTACCGCCTCCAGATAACCCTGGATGTTGGACACCGGGGTGCGCAGTTCGTGGGCCACATCGGCCACGAGATTGCGCCGCTGCCGTTCAGCGTCCTCCAAGTTCTCCGCCATAGAGTTGAACGCCAAAGCCAATTGCCGGATCTCGCTTGCTCCTTCGGCAGGAGCCCTTCTGGAGAAATCTCCCCGGCCCAGGTGTTGGGCCGCCTCGCCGAGGCTCTTTACTGGGGCCAGCAGCTTTCGAGATAGAATCGAGACTAGAAAGGTGCCCAGGGCGGCGGCGGCGAGGCCGGTCCAGAGCAGGGACTGGTTGACAGCGGAAACCAGGCTGGCCGCCGCCGGCTCGGGGATTCCCTCAGGCCCAGGGTCGGGCGCAACGGAAAATGAACCCACCTGTTGGCCGCCGACCAGCACCGGGACCTGGCCGGATTCGCGGGTTGGGGGCTCACGCCGCCCAGCGAAGCGCAGATGGGAATCGCCGACCACTTCGCCGTTCTGGCTGCGGACGATAATCCGCCGCCCTGACAGCGGGCCGGCTTGCTCCAACACCGCCTGGAATTGGACCAGGTCACGACGGTCGGAATAGAACTTGGCGATCAGCTGCTGGACCCGGGCCGTGCGGGCGTTTTCACGTTTCTCCTCGAACCGCCCTACTTCTTTCTCGGCGGCGTAGGCCACGTAGAAGCTAACTCCGCCCAAGGCCAAGGCCAGCACGAATGTGAAGCCCACCACCAGGCGGAACTGGAGACTGAAGAAATACCTAGCCATTGATTAACCTGTAGCCGCTGCCATATACGGTTTGTATGCGTTTGGCCGTGCCGGGGACGGCGTCTACCTTGCGCCGCAGACTGGACATATGGGCTTCGACGGTCCGGTCAAACCCGTCGAAGTCGTAGCCAAACACTCGGTTGATAATCTGTTCCCGGGTGAATGTCCGGGCCGGCTCCCGAACCAACAAGGTCAGCAGCCGGAATTCCGTGGGGGTGAGGGTGATTGGCGTGCCGGCCACGCTGGCTGTCCGCTGACTGAGGTCCACGGCGAAGGGCCCGGACTCCAACAGCCCCAGCCCGGCGTCTTCCCGGTCCCGGGCGGTGCGCCGAAGGACGGCCCGTACCCTGGCAGCCAACTCCCCAGGGCTGAAGGGCTTGGTCACGTAGTCGTCGGCCCCGAGATCGAGGACGACCGGTTGGCCGGCCTCCTCAACCATGGCGGTCAACATGACCACCGGCACCGACGACTCTGCCCGCAGGACCCGGCAAACTTCCATGCCGTCCATCCGGGGAAGCATCAGGTCCAGGACAATCAGGCTGGGCTGCTCCTCCCTAGCCAATTCAAGCCCGGTTACTCCGTCGCTGGCGGTCAGCACCTCGTGACCGTCCCGCTCTAGATAGAGCCGGACAAGCTCCACCACGTTGGGGTCGTCATCCACCACCAAGATCTTGCTGCCCAGTTGGTGTTCATCGGCCACTGGAAATCTGCTCCCTAGGCCGGTCAGGGCCCGTTCACCTTTGGTTCGGTTAGCTAACATATATTTTAATCGAGCAAGGGGGGAGCGGGAGGTTTTTGAGGTGGACCCGGAAATTCGGACAGGTGGTTAAGTGAGAGTTCTGCTCCTAAAATAGCCACAGCTGTTGCTGTGAGGGAGGAGTGGGACATGTCAAAAGAGCGGAGGAAGCACAGCCCAACATTCAAGGCCAAGGTGGCCCTGGAAGCGGTGAAGGGTGAAGAGACGGTGGCCCAACTGGCCGCCCGCTACGAGGTCCATCCCGGGCAGATCCAGGCCTGGAAGAAGTCCTTGTTGGAAGGAGCGGTCGGCGTCTTTGGTGGGAACCAAGACAAACGCCAGAAGAGCGATGCGGTCCTTGTTGCCCGGCTCTATCAGCAGATCGGCCAACTGAAGGTTGAGCGGGATTTCTTGGCGGAGAGGCTCGGTCCATGAGCCGGGAGCGGCGGCGGGAGATGGTGGACCGGCGGCACCCAGCCTTGTCCACAGTGAGACAGTGCGCCTTACTGAGCATCAGCAGGTCCAGCCTAAACTACCGGCGCAAGGGGACTTGCTTGGAGAACCTGACCGTGATGAAGGCGATGGACCACCAGTACCTAAGTGAGGTGGACCCAATCAGTTGGACAGGTTTGGTGCAAAACTAAGTGGGAGTTCCGCCGTCTTTCCAAGGTCTGAGAACGCTCCGTTCGGTGCCCGTTTCCCATTGATTGACCGTTCATCTGATGGCGCCAAGTCTCCTTTGAACACCTCAGCCGGTGTCCGGTAGCCCAAGGCCTGGTGGGGTCTTTGGTTGTTGTAGAAGCTGAAGTATGCGTCAAGCCCGGCCTTGGCTTCTCGCCCGTTGGAGTAGGCTTTCAGGTAGACCTCCTCGTACTTAACCGTGCGCCACAGCCGCTCCAACAAGATGTTGTCGGTGTAGCGTCCCTTCCCGTCCATGCTGATTCTCACTCCGTGCTGCTCTAGGAGACCGGTGAAGGCTTCGCCGGTGAACTGGCTGCCCTGGTCGGTGTTGAAGACCTCTGGCTTCCCCTTGCCAAGCGCTTCCTCCAATGTCTCGACACAGAAATCAGCATCCAAGGTGTTGGAAAGACGCCAGGCCACCACGTACCGCGTGTACCAATCCATGATGGCCACCAGGTATAAGAAACCCTTGGCCATGGGGATGTAGGTGATGTCGGCGGCCCACACCTGATTTGGTCTGGTGATCTCCATGCCGCTCAGGAGGTAGGGATACACCTTGTGCCCTGGCCCCGGCTTGCTGGTCCGGGGCCACCGGTAGATGGCACGTAGTCCCATGGTCCGCATCAGACGCTGGACCCGCTTCCGGTTCACCCTGTGACCTTGAGTGCCCAGCCAGACCCTCATGCGCCGCGACCCGTAGAAGGGGGTACTTAGGTACTGGTGGTCCATCGCCTTCATCACCGTCAGGTTCTCCAAGCAAGTCCCCTTGCGCCGGTAGTTTAGGCTGGACCTGCTGATGCTCAGTAAGGCGCACTGTCTCACTGTGGACAAGGCTGGGTGCCGCCGGTCCACCATCTCCCGCCGCCGCTCCCGGCTCATGGACCGAGCCTCTCCGCCAAGAAATCCCGCTCAACCTTCAGTTGGCCGATCTGCTGATAGAGCCGGGCAACAAGGACCCCATCGCTCTTCTGGCGTTTGTCTTGGTTCCCACCAAAGACGCCGACCGCTCCTTCCAACAAGGACTTCTTCCAGGCCTGGATCTGCCCGGGATGGACCTCGTAGCGGGCGGCCAGTTGGGCCACCGTCTCTTCACCCTTCACCGCTTCCAGGGCCACCTTGGCCTTGAATGTTGGGCTGTGCTTCCTCCGCTCTTTTGACATGTCCCACTCCTCCCTCACAGCAACAGCTGTGGCTATTTTAGGAGCAGAACTCTCACTTAACCACCCGTCCGAATTTCCGGGTCCACCTCAAAGTACCCCCTTCTACGGGTCGCGGCGCATGAGGGTCTGGCTGGGCACTCAAGGTCACAGGGTGAACCGGAAGCGGGTCCAGCGTCTGATGCGGACCATGGGACTACGTGCCATCTACCGGTGGCCCCGGACCAGCAAGCCGGGGCTATATCCCTACCTCCTGAGCGGCATGGAGATCACCAGACCAAATCAGGTGTGGGCCGCCGACATCACCTACATCCCCATGGCCAAGGGTTTCTTATACCTGGTGGCCATCATGGATTGGTACACGCGGTACGTGGTGGCCTGGCGTCTTTCCAACACCTTGGATGCTGATTTCTGTGTCGAGACATTGGAGGAAGCGCTTGGCAAGGGGAAGCCAGAGGTCTTCAACACCGACCAGGGCAGCCAGTTCACCGGCGAAGCCTTCACCGGTCTCCTAGAGCAGCACGGAGTGAGAATCAGCATGGACGGGAAGGGACGCTACACCGACAACATCTTGTTGGAGCGGCTGTGGCGCACGGTTAAGTACGAGGAGGTCTACCTGAAAGCCTACTCCAACGGGCGAGAAGCCAAGGCCGGGCCTGACGCATACTTCAGCTTCTACAACAACCAAAGACCCCACCAGGCCTTGGGCTACCGGACACCGGCTGAGGTGTTCAAAGGAGACTTGGCGCCATCAGATGAACGGTCAATCAATGGGAAACGGGCACCGAACGGAGCGTTCTCAGACCTTGGAAAGACGGCGGAACTCTCACTTAGTTTTGCACCAAACCTGTCCAACTAATTGGGTCCACCTCATTTCAGCCTCTCGCTCCCCAGATGTTTATTGGGCCGCTAAGCGTGCCGGAAACGTTGAAGCCGACATTCCTCAGTAGGAGGTGCCGTTGCCTTCCGGAACGTTACCATCCTGTCCAGGGGTCAGCAGTCCCTGGCCGGGGAATCCCTGACCGCCAAACCGTTGTCCTCTGGAGCCCCGTTCGCCGAAGCTCTGGCGCGGCCCGCCGTCCTCACCTTCACCGCCGCCGCCAAACCCGAACAACCGGTGGCCGTTGCGGTGCAGGTTTGGCCCTTCTGGGCGAGCCTCGTGCCACTCAAGGTAGGAATCTGCCTGTTCTAGGGTCAGAACCTCCGCATCAACCATGTGGTCTAGGCGGTGCTGGAGGCGGTCCAACCGGACCTCTCGGGTGGCCTGCTGCAAGGCGTCTTGAACAGACTGCTCGTCGTCAATTCCGAGAATCCCGGCCACTTTGGCGGCCACTGTTTCCTTGGGGGACCGATTCTCCCCGTCCTCATCGTGGGCAAGGACCGATGCGCCCGTTAACCCGGCTGCCAAGATTCCTGTTGCCAGGGGTATCAATAACCATTTGCGTTTCATCTCTCAATCTCCTAAGAGTCTTGCCGATTCACATGCGCCGCGACGTTGCATATTTCTAATCTACCGGCAAACTTTTAAGACAATTTGAAGGTCTTAATACTCGATGGTTACGCTGCCTCAGGCACGGATGCCTCCTCAAGCTGGCGATTCTCCGGAAAAAGAAAAACCGCCGTTGGAGGTCCAACGGCGGGCGAAGCGGCAGGTGTTGGGTTTTACCAGTGCTAGGAAGCGGAGGGGGGTTCCGGCTGTTCTTTAGGCGTCTCAACGCTGTTCTGAGGCAATGCTTTAATCTCTGGCAGGTCTAGGAACATCCGGTTGAGCGCACGTACCTCCCGGACCTTGTTCTCCAAGGCTTTGGACTGGTGAATCAGAAGCTCTTCCAGGTGCCGTTGGTGCTCGGAGTTTTCCAGATATTCGCTTTGTTTCTCCATGGCTTCGTTGACGGCCTCAATCAATTTGGCCTTCTTCACGGGCTTAACTAGTACTCAGTCAACCGTAAAATCGGAAGGGTAAAGGCGGTGAAGTTTGGTTCGTGCGTCCCGGGTGTTGAACCGCCAGTTGATGGTGGCTCTGGCGGCGTTGCGCTCCTTGACCAGAGCATCGACTTCCCTCCTGAGGGCCTCCTCGCCGGAGAGCCGCTGCTTCAGGCAGGAGCGGGACAGGACGCTGAACTCGATCTCCGCCATGTTCAACCAACTCCCGTGCTTGGGCGTGTAATGAAACTCCAGCCGCCTGGCAATCCTCCGGGCTTCCTCAGCCGGGAAAGTCTCGTACAGCGATGCCCGGCGATGGGTATTCAGATTGTCCAAGACAACCCTTACCACCTCGGCTTCCGGGTAGGCTTCATCCGCCAGCCAGCGCATCCGGCGGGCGAAGTCTTGCATCGTGCGCCGCTCCGTGACCGCCACCCCTCGCCAACCCGCCAAGGGCTCGCAGGCCAAGAACAGGTTGCGGGTACCCTCCCGCCGGTATTCGTAGTCCTGCCGCAGCGGAAGTCCCGGCCGGGGCGGCAGAGCGGGCTGGGTCTCCGCCAACAACTGGGTGGATGTCTCGTCAAAGCAAACCACCGGACGTTGGGGATCATAGGGTTCGGCGTAGAGATCCAGGACATCCTCCATGTTAGCCACAAATTCCGCGCTCACCTTGGGAATGCACCACTCCTTCTTCTGCCACGGCTTGAGGGCGTTTTTTTGAGACGCTTGCGCACCCCCTCGTGGGACATGGAGGGCGTCAGCCCCAACTCGACCACCTTCCCGGCCAGCAGACGCAGGGTCCAGTGGTCATGCCCTTCCGGCGGCGGGCTGCAGGCCAAAGCAATCAGGTGGGCTTCGCCCCGGTCGTCCAACTTCCGGGGCCGGTTGGCCTGGGGACGGTCCTGCAAAACCCTCTCCAACCCTTCTTCGGCAAAGCGCTGCTTGACCCGGTATACGGTGCTCAGGGCCACATCCAAAGCTTCGGCCACTTGGGGTGCCGCCCAACCCTCGTCGCTCTTTAGGAGAATCCGCGCTCTAGCGGTCACTCGGGCTGAGTTTTTGCCAACCCGGATCAGTCGCTGGAGCTCTTCCCGTTGTTCCTGTGCCAGCCGCACCGCGTATTTGTCCCTGACCATCATTGCCACCCCCGCCATCAACACTTCCCACCAGGCAGGATAGCTCAATTGGCCCCTTTCTTAAACAAATCCCAAAACCAAGTTGACTGAGTACTAGGTAATCGAGGGCGCCTCCCTTAACCTGTGAAACGGCGACGTCCATCTGGTCCACTGCGGTCACGAATAGGACGGCGATCCAGGGATATTGTTCCTTCATCTTTTCGAAAAGGTCCAACCCGGACATTTCCGGCATCATGACATCGACCACTGCTACGTCGATGGCCTCGGTGGCAAGAACTTCCAGAGCCGCTCGCCCGCTCGATGCGGTGAAACAGATGAACCCAGCGTCTTCCAAGTTCTCCTGGTGGAGGTCCCGAAGACCTTCTTCATCGTCGACGATCAAGATTTGGTGTTCCCTGTTTCCTGTTCTCGTCATCGTCAATTAGGGTTTCCCTGCTTCGCCAATCGCCAACATCTCACCGGTTAGTCGATTGAATTACCTACGGTAGACCTATACCGTTAATCCCGAACCAACGGATCCTATTCGGACCCAGTAGAAAGGGACATGGTGCGTCCAAATATCTTCCCTCTTCGATTCATTAATTTCAAATATGGTGGACCCGATTCACGCCTGGAGCCAGGTGGGCTAGCCCATTTTTCACCCGTATGATCACTCAAAAGGATGAGACAGCGCCTGGCCCGGTGGGCTTAGACTTAACCGTTAAGATTGTTGTCATGGCCAATATCTATTTTGTTCGTGACCTTTCAGGTCCCCGTTGGGATTCAGGTGCCGAGGTGTGCTGATGGCGGCGTCCCCGTCCAAGATTCTGGTTGTTGACGACGAACCCGAGATGCTCTCACTCCTCAACGAGTGGCTGGAGGAGGACGGGCACATCGTGGAGACCGCCACGAATGGCTGGGAAGCGCTGGAAATCTTCGTAGACCAGAAACCGATTCTGACCATATCCGATCTGCGCATGTCCGGGATGGACGGGTTCCAGTTGATCCGCCGCATCAGGGAGATTTCGGATACCCATGTGATAGCCCTAACGGCCATGGGGGGTGAAGAGCACACCATCCGGGGATTCGACATGGGCGCTGATGAATACCTGGTAAAGCCGGTATCGAAAAGGGTGTTTTTGGCCCGTGTAAGGTCGATTCTACGCAGGGCGGCCCCAGATGATGAGTTAGCCCTGGGGTACAAAGACCAACTCCTCACTTTGGACTTCCTCTCCCATGAGGCTCAGGTGAAGGGAGAAGTTCACCATTTACGGCCGACCGAATTCAAGCTGTTGGCGTTCCTAGTTCAGAACTCCAGCCGAGTGCTCGACCATCAGGAGTTGCTGGACCAAGTTTGGGGGGAGCAGATGGGCTCGCTGGATAGCCTCAAGTGGTATATCTCCGCCCTCCGACAGAAGATCGAAGACGACCCTCGGAATCCCAAGGTCATCGTCACCTTTGCACGGGTAGGGTACCGGTACTTTCCTCCACAAGCTCATCCTCAATCAAGTCAACCGCTACCTCGGTCTCGGCCACGGGGAGTTTGACTATCACGGTAGCTCCTGACCCGCTGAAGCTTTGAATCTCCACGCTGCCCTGGTGCATCTCCAGGATATGCTTGGCCGCGAACAGGCCCAACCCCTGGGCCCTGGGGTTTGGTGGTGTGGAACGGCTCAAACAGGTGTTCAAGCTCTTCCGGCGGGATGCCCACGCCGTCGTCACTGATTCTCACTGCAACGAGCTTTCCCTCCCGCGTAACGTCGATGTTTATCTGGCCCCCTTCCTCAACGGCATCGAGGGCGTTGGAGAACAAGTTGGACAAGACTTCCCGGATCAGGACCGGGTTCCCTTTGACCTTTGGCAGGTCGTCGGAGTAGGACCAGCGCGTTTCGATGCGCTTGGAGGTCCTGAGTCCGGCCATGCCCAGACTCTCATCCAAGAGTTCCCGGATTTCCAAAGGCACCAACTCCTGACGGCCGATGTAGGTGAATGTTTGGGTCAATTCTTGGATCCGCCATCCGGCCTCTTGGGCTATGTCGACGTGGCGGCGCTCCCGGGTGCCCTCTTCAAGGCGGTCCTGCAGCCCTTCCAGACGTCCCAGCATGATGGCCAGCGGGTTTTTGATCTGATGGGCCAGATCCAGGGAGATTGCGCCGATGGAAGCAAGCTTCGCCGTGCTGACAATCCGGCCTTGGAGGGCTTCCAAACGCTCCAGAGCGTTCTCCAATTGGGAATTGCTGGTGGCCAGGCGGGAGAATGCCACATAGATGATTGCAACGGGTATGATCAACGCCGCACTGGTCCAAGGGCTCTCCTGGTACACCACGGTACCCAGGAAGCCGAAGGAGAGCAGGCTTAATTCGGCGGGGCCGTTCTCCTTGGTGCCCACCCACCAGAACACAAACGGGTTTATCTTCATCTCCAGGCTGACCACGGCTGTAATCAAGGCCGTGTTGGAGATGTACATCGCCGCAGCCGCGGCAATTATCACCGGAGTGAGAAATTCCCCCGTGCTCCCCAGAGAATGGAACAGGTAAGAGGTTACGCCGGTGGTGATGGCGACCTCACCCAAGTTGAACGGGTATTTGTAGTAGGGATACCGGTACCCGGGCAACTTCAGCCGTTGTCCCAGGCCCCTAACGGTGATATAGGAGATCGTCTTGCCGAGCACAGCGGTGAATACCGCTATTCCAGGCTCCAGGAGAAGGGCAATACCGAAGAGGACGGCAGTGCTGACATCTGCGGTTGCCCTTGGAGCCACCGGCAGCGGGAAGCTGCCCGTAACTATAATCAGGAGCATGAAGAAGCAGGTGTTGGCTACGACTATCAGGCTCCAAGTAACGTCCATGCCCAAGAAGAACATCGACACGAGGCCGGCCAAAGCCACACATGCAGTGAAAAGATTAACTCTTATGGGAAGACCTGGGCCCATGTCGTTACTCGGTCTCCAGCATAGCAAAGGAATGAATCAGGAATGGGTCCGTCATTCTATTAGCCGGAATCACCCCGGCCCATGTGCCAGTTTGGAGAAGTACGCGGGGCCCCACGCCTTGAGGCCGGACCCAGCCCTCAGAGGTATGATGGGGCCCCGCGCAGGGGGTTTCGCGATCGGAGACAACGGCCCCCAAAGATGATGTGTCGAATGAGTTCATAAAATTAAGACTATCGGCCGGCCAATCGTTGCCTCCGGCGCTCCTAATCGATAACTCTGCTGCCCAACCCCGGTCACCTGGTATCGCCGCCGTACCCCATCCCGCGGGAGGCTGGTCCTCCCCATAAATGTGGAGGCCATTGTACCAGGCGACCGAAGCGGAATCGGGCCGAGATGTCGCTGGGAACGGCCCAATGGCCGAAGAACCTACCGCGGATGAAATCCGCTTGCCCTTGTCTTCGGCACTGCTTCCGCTGAGTCTATGGTCAAATTTCGTATACAAATCGGTTCGTCTATGTAAGATCCACGCCTCGACTGTGATTCCGTTAGGCGCCGGATCTCTTCTCTGTCTTCGCCGTTTGAGCCAGCGGTCCGTTGCTCAATTTATTTGAGCCAATGGTCTGCTTCCTGTTGGTCGCGATCGTAGAACCACCAAGCCGCCATTGCCAGCGCCACCTTAGTTTCTTGGCTGCTTCCAACGGGCTGGCACGCCATTCTCCTCCCAACACATCGGACCTTGTCTTTCTGGCCTATTTGATTGTTCCGGATGAACCGCACCCGGATATTCCACCGGGTCCGGTTTCACGGTTTTAGGACCATTCCGCCATCGAGCACACCGGTGGCTGAGATGGCGGGATAAATCCTGTTTCTAAGTTGCCGTCGGCCCAGCGTGACCCGTTCGCAATGGGTTAAGCCAGGCCGATAGTAAAACAGCGCACCGGAATACCCTTTTAGTCGGTGCAATTGCCAGGCATGTTGAAGCTCAGGGTAATGGGGTCCCCCAAAGCTCCTGTGCCGGCAGCATAGCTATTTTTACCGCGGACCCGGTCGACGGAAACTGACACCTGTTAGCAACCAGCAAAAGTGGGACACATTGGGAGCCGAGAGATCAGGGGCTGGATGGAGGTCTGGTGAGCTCCCTGAGGGCCCTGTTGTAGCGTCGTCGCCGTTCGGTGGTTTGAGCCTTCACCTCCTTCCTGCGTTGTAGGATCTCTTGCCGTCTTCCCTTGAGCACGTCTGATGGTGTCACGTTGCCCAGAGCCTTGTGATAGCGCCGGTAGTTGTAGTAGCTGACGAAGGCCGCGATAGCAGCCTCAAGGTCGGCGGGCAACTCATAAGGCACCTGGTTGACGTCCCGTTTGATGGTCTGGTGGTAGCGCTCCAGCTTCCCGTTGGTCTGAGGGTGGAAAGGAGTTGCTAGGATGTGCTTGATGCCAACCATCCCCAGGTAGTCCCTGAATGCTCTTTAGACATAGCCTGGACCGTTGTCACTCAGCAGCCTGGTGCGGTCTGTGACTGGAACTTGGTCCATGCTGGTCGTGTCCACTGCATCCTGGACCACCTCGATGAAGGAGTCGGCCGTCATATCTTGCTGAAGCCTGTGAGCCAGGATGAAGCGGGAGTAGTCGTCCATAACGGTGACCAGGTAGTAGTAGCCCCAACCAACCACCCTGAAGTATGAGGCATCGGTGGCCCACATCTGGTGAGGTCCTGTGGTCTTGCGGTGGTACTCCTTCCCCGCGGCCAACCGCATCTCAGGCCGCTTCACTAGGCCCTCCCTGCCCAGGATACGGTAGACGCTGGACTCTGAGACTGAGAAGCCCTGGTTGTCGGTGATCCACGCGGCCAGCTGACGGCAGCTCAGCTCTGGCATCTCTCTGGCTGATAACAGGACTGAGCGTTCTTCCTGAATAGTAAGACGGTTCCATGGTGGCTGATCGCCTCCTGGTCGGTCCTCAAGTCCTTGTTGGTCTTGGCGTCCTGGGGCACGGGGATGGCCGTTTTTTTGAGACGGTACGCCTCCAGCGACAGATCGGCCACTAGCTCCTTGAGTTCCCCGTTCTCTCGCTTGAGCTGCCCTACCTCATGCTGAGTGGCGTCCCGAACCGAGTCACGGGTCAACCTCTCCTTGCCCGCCTCCATGAACTCTTTGGTCCACGAGTAGTAGGAGTGGGGCTTGATCCCCTCCCGCCGGCACAGGTCGTTGACTGTGACCTCGCGGCGGAAGCCCTCCAGAACAATTCGGATCTTGTCTTCGGAGGTGTACTTACGTCGGGCAGCCGCCTTCACTGTACGGACGAAAGACCTGGTCTGCTCGCTTCGTTCCTCGGCGGCCTCTGCTTTGCTTACTTCTAATTGGGACACATCTGCTCCTTTCTGTGGGTAACTCTACCCTCATTTCAGGAGCTCACACCACCCTCCCACTCTCGGGTTTTCCTACCCTTATATGTGTCCCATTATCGCTGACGGTCTACAATCAGACCGGGATGATGATTCGGTGGGGGGTGCAACCGACGCAACAGAAGCCGGAGTGGCCGTGGCATCTCCGCCACAGGCAATCACCAAGAGCAGGGCAAAGAATCCGGTGAATGCAACGAACCCTTTCGCTAAAACCATAGTATTTTTTCTGTTTCCGCCGGCCTGATATGAGCCCATTCCCGGTGCCGGTCTTTTCGATTCATTGCTAATTATCGGGCCAGTTGGCCCTATGCTCAAACCGGACACTCACAATCACATCATAACGAGACAGCGATTAACTTGAATGGCCTCAATGGCAGGCAAAAATAATCCCCCTATACCGGATATTTAATAATATTACGAGTTCGGAATATTATTGCAATAGGAAACTGTTGCGGCCTTCGGGCAACCTGAAGCGGGAGAGATTCTTAAGATGCCTTCGCAATTCGGTGCCAGAGTTGACCGCTGAACACCATCTAGGGGGTGGAAGGCGGCTAATCGGGAGAGATGATCGAGAAGAGGAAGTGGGGCGGACTTAACGGGTCTGGCGGCTGTAGCGGTAACCAAATCCTCTGACCGTTTCGATCAGGATGGGGGCTTCATGGTCCCGTTCGACCTTTCGACGCAAATAACCGACGTAAAGGCGTACGACGTCTAAAGAGCCGGCATATTCCCTACCCCAGGGCTGATCTAGCAATTGGTCTTGGCTCAACACCTGGTTCGCATACTTTGTCAGCACGGCCAAGAGACGAAACTCGGTTGGGCTCAGGTCAACAGGCTCGCCACGGACGAAAACCTTATGTTTCGGGAAATCGATGGAGATTTCAGCATCTGAGTAGCTGGTGCTTCCCGATTCTTCTACCGACGGCCCCGCCCGCCTGAGTGCCACCTCAACCCGGGCTAGCAATTCTTCGCCCGAGAACGGTTTGGTAATGTAGTCGTCTGCCCCGGACCTCAGGCCTCGAAGTTTGTCCCGTTCCTGGGTTGCGGCGGTGAGAATCAACACTGGAACATCCGAAACTTCTCTGAGGCGCTCCAGCACCTGCCAACCGTCCATAACGGGCATCGCAATATCCAGCACGACTAGGTCGGGCCGGTCTCCGTAGAAATGGCGCAGGCCGTCTCTGCCGTCGGATGCCATGGTGGTCTCGTAGCCAGCTCTCTTTAGACGGATGGCTACAACCGTCCGGATATCTTGATCGTCCTCAATTACGAGGATCTTTTTCTGCTGATCTGAAACCATGGTTCACCCAAGCTCAAGGCCGATTATAGCAAAATGAAATTGCCATAGTCTCCGTTAAAGGTGGACTTATTACTGCGAATCGCGGGCCTAACAGAAATCACGGTCGATTCACCTATCTGCACTGCACCAAGGCTACGAATTAGCTATCCGCTGCCAACGATCAGTCCCTTCCGCAAAGCATCTACTGAACTGGGACTGGTCTCGAAATAATGTTATGCTCCCCGCGGAATCAAGCCACGCGGGCTGAAAGTAGCGGTCACGGTCGGCCTTCGGCCCATGTCAACGCCGCGGAAGAACCCGCCATCCCTCTCCCCCCGCACACCGGAGCTTCCTCGAGATTTTCGGGCCTGGGCGGGTTCTCTCCGGCTCGGCTTCCAATTAACACAAAATTCACACGTAACCATTATGGCCATCTCACGCGCCGTTATTAAATTTGTAGTGTGCGGAGGTGTGTACCACGCATATGCGCTAGAGGTCCAGGGGGCCTCAATCTGGCTTACGACCTGGAAGACCGCCCAGAAGCCAAGCCATTTACCTACCCTTCACCCCATCCCGCGGGGGGCGTGGCGACGGCTGCGCCCCCATTATTTTTCCCCCGGATTATCGACAATTTCATAAAAGCCCATGATTTGGCGTGCGATTCAAAAATCTGACCAACCGCTATCGGGCAACAAATAATCTTGCCAAACCTCGCGCAACGTTTCATCAGCCAGTTGAAATCAACATCCCTGGGCAGCCACAACGGGGGCCTAGCGGTTATTGTCGCGTCGTATATCGCCTATATCTTGGCGTACGATTACCTGGATGTGGTGTTGGGCGACGCTACAGGAATTTTCGTCACGATACCGGTGCTGTTGACCGCCTGGATGTTCGGGCTGCGGGGAGGCATGGCGGCCGGTCTCATGACTTTTCCATTCACACATGGATGTTGGGGTGGGGGCTGCTGGGGGCAGGTGGAGGATTCGTTCACTTCCCGCAGCGCCATCGACTGGTTACTCAGCGGCGGAATCCCGGGAGCCGTCGCGGAGGTGGGGTGGGGGCTCTGGTGGGCAGGCTGCACGACGTGGGCAACCAACTATCCGAGGAAGTCCGCAAACAGAAGGACGCCAAAGAAGAACTCGCCGTGGCCGATGAGGTGTCAAGGATCGTGACGTCAACACTGGACATCGGCGTGGTCTACGAGCGGTTCGCCGAGGAATTGAAAAAACTAGTGGACTGGGACCTCATGACCGTGAGTCTGATCGACGAAGAATCGGGGAATACCACCATGCAATATCTCGCGGGTGAGCAGACCGGGTACTTTTATGAAGGGTCCACCATTCCCATCGCCGGCTCCCGGACGGAGCAGCTTAGGGCCCTGGGGCAAGCCCTGATTCTCAGCGACGCGGAATTCAGCAGGAACATCAGCCCGGAATTGGACCTTTTGAATTCCGGGTTCAAATCAGCGATCTTAGTGCCCCTATTCACGGGTGGCAAAGTATTTGGCAACCTTGGGCTGCGAAGCCGGAAGCCGTTGGCCTTCAAAGACCAGGAGAAGGAAATATTGGAACGGATGGCCAGCCAGATCGCGCCGGCCATGGAGAATGCCCGGCTCCATCAACAAACCCTGGCCGAATCCCGGATGACAACGTCTTCTTTGGCCCAGCTCCGGGCTGTGCTCGAGGGGGTCGATGCCGGGATACTGCTGATCGGGGCCAAGCGTGAGATATTGTGGATGAACCAAAGGTTCGTTGATTTAATCGGCATCGTATCAAGTCGAGGGCCTCTCTTTTGCTGCGGGAAGTGCCGATCAACCCGATTACGACCTGCATAAGTGGGCCCATCACTGTCTGGCCGACCCGGTCGCTTTCTTCGACGCGAAGGACAAGATGTACTCCGACCAAGAATTTTCCGGAAGCACCGGAGAATTCGAAATTGTCCGTCCGGTGCCGCGGACGCTACACGAGTTCACGACCCCGGTGCACGGCAATCAGGGTTACATCGGCCGTTTGTGGGTCTACAACGACGTTACTGAGCGAAAGCGGTCCGAAGAAGAGATTCGGGCATTGGCCAGGTTCCCATCAGAAAACCCAAACCCAGTGCTCCGCATCGCAGACGACGCCACGATCCTCTACGGTAACGCGCCGAGTATTCCCCTGTTGAACCAACAGGGCACCCACGTTGGAGGCCGGGCGCCCGAAGCCTGGGCGGCCATTGTGAATCAAGCCTTGAGCACTTCGACCAACCCGGAGTTCGAGGTCTCCCACAGCAACCAGACCTGGTCGTTTGTGGTTGCGCCCGTCAGAGACGGAGGCTACGCCAACCTCTACGGCCTGGAGATCACGGAGCGCAAGCAGATTGAGCTGATGAAGGATGAGTTTGTGTCCATTGCGTCCCACGAACTACGGACCCCGGTCACTGCCATAAAAGGTTTCTTGGAATTGCTATTGGTCGACGAACCGCTGCCCCTTAACGAGGAGCAAACCCGTTTCTTAGACGCCGTGCGCCGGAACACCACCCGCCTAGAGAAACTGATTGACGACCTTCTGGACATCTCCCGGTTGGAATCAGGCATGGTTACCATCGAGCCGTCGATCTTTGACTTCAGAGAGGTAATTGACGAGGTGGTGGGCGAGATGCATACCGAACTGGAGGACTACGACCTGGAGATCAGTACCGCCGAGCACCTGTCGGCCGTGGTTGTGGAAGCGGACAGAGACCGCATCTTCCAAGTCATGACCAACCTGCTCAGCAACGCGGTGAAGTTATACCCCAGCCGGGTCGGGAATTGGGATCCGCATCGCGGGAAATGGAGACGGGCTCTTAAAGGTCAGCGTGGAGGACCATGGTCCAGGCATCTCAGGACCGGACATGGAAAACCTGTTTCAGAAATTCTCCCGCGTGGACAACTCCACTACCAGGTCGGCGGCGGGCTCCGGCCTAGGACTGGCCATCAGTAAGGCACTGGTCGAGCTCCATGACGGCGAGATCTGGGTGGAGAGCCAGCTTGGTCAGGGCAGTAAATTCAGCTTCACCATTCCCAAAGAGCACGGTTTCAGCCTAAGGGACGCATAGGCCCTGTCAAGGACTATCCCCGTCTCGAGTCCCCAGCGTAGGCCCAACGCCGCCCACGCCTTGTCTCTTTTGCCAGTTGAGACATCCCCGGTAATCTGCTCTCCAGGTCCGGCCGCCTTTGTTATACTTGTGGCCGTTGCTGATCTGGGCAAGCGTACCGCAGGCTCGCTGCCGATGCCCGTCATTTGATCTCCCAGGGACGAAAATGGACCTTGGTCTATATATCCGTGATTACATGGACGACCCTTCCAGGCCGTTGTACGACCAGATAGAGGAAGCGGCCGAGATTTTCCGTCAGGCCAAGGGCATGGGGTTCACCGCCATCTATATGCCCCAGCATTTCATTGGCCATCCCACCATCTGGCCCCAGCCCATGGAGATTCTCTCGCGGTTGGCGCCCGACGCCGATGGGCTGAGGCTGATGACCGGAATCCTACTCTTGACCTACCACAATCCGGTGGACATCGCCGAGCAGACGGCCACCCTGGACCAGATCAGCAACGGCCGGTTCACCCTGGGAGTGGGCTTGGGCTACGTCGAGAAAGAGTTGGAAGCCTTCGGCACCAACCGGGCGGAACGGGTGAGCCGCCTGGAGGAGTCCATCTCCTTGATGAAGCAGTTGTGGACGGGGGAAGAAGTGACCCATGAGGGCCGGTACTGGACCGTCCGCGGCGGACGTCTGGGGATTACTCCTGTTCAGAAACCCCATCCCCCCATCTGGCTTGCCGCGCAGAGCCGTGGGGCGGTCCGCCGGGCGGCGGCCATCGCCGACGCCTGTCTTCTGGGCCCACAGCCCAACTGGGATGACATCGACCGGCTGTCGGCTATGTACTGGGAAGCCATTGCCGAGCAGCCAGGGAAGACGGGCCACCTGACGGCCAACCGCTCCATCTCGGTGGCGCGGGACCGGGAGACCGCGGTCTCTCAAGCCATAGTCGCGGGCGAAGCCAAGGCCGGGCTGTACACGAACTTCAATATGCAGGAATCCACCACCGTGGACTTCGGTCTCGGGGGACCCCGGGACTTGACGGACTGGGCGATCGTGGGAAGCCCCCAAGACTGCGCAGAGACCATAGCCCGTTGTCATGAGGAGAACGGATTGGAGCACATCGGCTTTGGGGCCTTGAACCTGCCCAAAGGAAAGTCGGCACGATTGGAGTACCTGCAGTTAATCTCAGAGGAATTGCTGCCCCTGCTGCCCTAACACCTCAACGATCGGAATATGGAAGGGCAAGCGGCAATAAGCGCCGTGGTCAGGCGGATGCCGGAGTTGCAGTTGTTGAAAGAACGGGAATTGGAGTGGCGTGACAACCCGGTGTTGCGGGGGCTCAAGGCCCTTCCGGTTACTTTCTAATCAGGGAGCGGGCTAACCCGGAGGCGTCTTCCCGCCGGACCGAAAACGGGCCTCAACTTCCTCATAGCCGTCTCTCACAAGGAGTACTGGCACGGCGGCGACCCCCAACCGGTACCGGATCAACCTGCTGCGGGGCTACGACCAGAGCGAGATAAGAGGGCGGATCGAGGACCTGATCTCTCGGCCCCTGCCCCACGGCTAGTGGGATTCGAAAACCTCTTGGAACTCGGCAATCTTGGCCAATAGCGCTAGCTTCTCTCTGGGCGTGGGATTCCGCGGGTCCTTGGCTTTGGGGAAACGGCCAAGCTTTAGCATGGTGGCCATCAACAGCAAACGGGCCTTGTTGGCGTCAAGATTGCTGCCGGCGATGCTCAGATCGTGCATGAATCCAGGCACTCTTCCGCCGGGGTCGGAGCGGCCCACGCGCACCACCGGCAGTCCGCTATAGGCGGCTATGGCGAGGGCCGCCATCTGTGAGGTGGAGCCCAGACCATAGGGCGAAGTGCCCTCGAGGACCAAGCCGTGGAGCCTCGGCGAGTTCCCATCCGGGCGCATTTGGTCGGCCAATGCTTGTTGACCCGCGCCAGGATATCCACCTCCTGATTGGGATCCAGGCTGTCGTTCTCGCCCATATATGCACCGTACTTGACGATGTTGACGCGAGGGATTGCACTGGGCAACAGGCCGCCATGGGAATCCTTGACCCTGATACCGATGGGAGTCGAATCCCCAGCGGCGTCTATGAATTGCGCCTCAGCAGGCAAACGAGCCAGATTTACGTCCGACGTCGATGTATGTTTGTAGTTGGGCCGGTACCAAATGGTCACCGGAGGACCGACTGTCCCCAGGATCCCACCGTGACCGCCGGTTGCCTTGTAGTTGCCGGGCCGGTCATCTGCTTTTTTGAATTCCCGGGCCGCGTAGATCCGTTCATCCTGAACGCCGACCGCTCCCAGTCCCCCGACTTGACCGGACAGAATCACGTCCACCGCATCCACAATATTGCGGTCACCGTCGTTGGCCAACTGGCCATGAGTGCGCTGAGAAGCGCAGGCGGTGAGGGGGAGCTGGGTGTCAATCAACAGACTGAGCCAGTAGGTGGTCTCCTCAACCGTCGGGCTTCCCTCCAGCCAGATTGCCCCGGCGAAATCGCCCTCGTCCAACGTCCGCTGGACCGTGTTGGTGACCCTGGCTCGGTCGGAGTAACGGGGCCGGCGGCTGATGGGAAAGGGCTGGTATGGAAAGTAGTCCTCTCCAGCCTTTTCACCTTGGCCCATATATCCCGCGGGAGGAAGAGCTCTGATGAACTCGTAATCCGCTTTCCGGTCCAGGCCGCTGCCCTCCCCGTGTTCGTCACGGCCGGAAATGGTCCGGTCAATGTCCGCGAATACCCGGGAAGCGTCGGGGTAGAAAGACTGCCGCCCTCCGTAATGTATGGCCGAGTTGGTCATATCCCCGTTTTCAAAGGGGGCTCCCGACCCTGATCCGTCTTGGCGCCTGGCTAAGTAGGGAAGGAGATACGGACCGTCTTCCGGGTGGAGTTCCACCTCGTAATAATCCTTACCGTCGTCCCAGTACACATCTTTGGCATCTTGCTACATGGGATGTGCGCTGAATTTTTTTTCCGAACTGTGACCGGCTTGTAGAGCGATTGGGCCACCGGATGGTCGAACCGGCCGGGTAGAGTCTTCTCTCCTTATTGACCGGCCCTTGTTGCTGGTGACCAATGCGGGTGAGTTGGCAATGGTTGAAGTCGGTCCGGAGAATACGGCAATCTTCGGCCTAGCCATGGCAGCCCTCTCAATTTTGATTGTGATTGATTTACCGGGCGCGGGCCCGGCTTCCGGCTAGACCGCGGGCCGTTGCAGTACGCTCTGGTCTACCTTGCGGAGAATCAGTTGCCCGTCGTCGGGGCCGCCAAGCAATTGACCGTTCTCCACCATAACTTTGCCCCGCAGAATCACAGTTGAGGGCCAGCCCTCGATCTCCCAGCCCTCCCAAGGGCTGTAATCGCGGACGTGCAGGTCCGACATTGCCAGGGTCTTCTTGACCGTGGGGTCGATGATGGCGAAGTCGGCGTCGCTGCCCACGGCGATGGCGCCCTTGCGCGGATACAAGCCCAATATCTTGGCCGCATTGGTGGATGTGACATCAGCGAAGCGCTCAAGGGACATGCCGCGCTTGACCACGGCTTCGGTGTAGTTGACGCCCATCCGGATCTCGATGCCCACGTTGCCGCCCCGAATGTCGAGGACGTTTGTGCCGGCAATCTTGTCCAGGTAGGTGGTGAAGCTGCTGTCGGTGGCGGTGAACGACAGATCGCTCTTCATGATGCCGTCCCACAGGCTGTGACGGTCCTCCTCGAACTTCAGGGACGGGTAGGTATGGTACTTCATGCCGTCGGATTCCTTGTACCGCTCGGCCCCGAAAGAGAGGGCCAAGGTTAGCACTTCTCCGTACACCGGCTGCCCGTTGCTCCGAGCCTCGGCGATGACATCCAGGCCGTCCTTGGCTGTGACGTGGACAAAATACACCCCCGTGCCCGCCCGCTCGGCCATGCGGACCACGTTGCGAAAGGCAAAGTCCTCCACGTCCTTGGAATGAATCAGGTGCACGTTGTGCCAGTCCCAGATGCCCCGCTCCTGGGCCATCAGGTAGTTGTACATCACCAGTTCGTCGTCCTCGCCATGGACTGCCAGCACGCCTCCGTGGCGGGTGATCTGCTGCATCAGGTCGTAGAGGCGGCCGTTGTCTATCCGGCCGAGGGGCGTGAGGCTCGTACCCGAGGCGCCGGGGGGACGGATATTGGTGGTGAATATCTTTACGCTGGGAAACCCCGCCGCAACCAGCTCACCGAACCGGGCGATGGAGTCCGGAGTGTTGGAATTGCGGTAGATGCAGTGGGTGGTGTAGTCGGTGTAGCCATTGCCTTGCCACACCGAAATGAAGTCTTGAATACCGGCGGCCAAGTCGCCTTCGTTGGGCACTGGCGCGAAGTCGACCACCGTGGTGGTCCCGCCCCAGATGGCGCCCAGGGAGTGGACCGCCGGTCCGGCATTGGGCGTGCCGGGCACTGATTCCCGGGCACCGGGCTGCACGTTGGCGGCGGCATGGGCGTGGGCCTCGATCCCGCCGGGAACCACAATCTTGCCGGCGGCGTCAATCAACCTGACGCCCTCGGCAGACAGGACTCCGGGCATGGCGACGGCGGCAATCTTCTCGCCGTCCAGGCCTATGTCCCAGTCGCCTACCCCACCAGGCGTGACTACTGTTCCGCCTCTGATCATCGTGTCAATCATGGCGCTGCTCCTCAATTGGCCGTGAAGAATGGTGTTTAGCCCTGCGTTATGTCCCTGCGTTATGTCCCTGCGTTATGTCATGGAGAGCCGCAGACGGGGACATTCTAGCACTGGACTGCCGGTTGACCAACGGGTTACACGCTCATCATGCCCAGCATGTCGGCACTGCGGCATCCTTTGGGCAAACATAGAGTGATAAGAGTATAATCTCGCGCATTACCCGCCCAATGAAACCAAAACACCGGAGGACAGCAATGGGAGCCGTAACTGTCAATGCGCCAGTGGAAAAGGTTTTCGAGGCCATCTGCGACCTGACCCGCCACGCCAAATGGGCTGCTCACGATATCGTGATTACCGCGGACCAAGAAGGACTTCCTGCGGTGGGCCACACCCATTCATCGGCTAAAGGGGGCGGGAATCCAGACCGGGTTACCATTACCAGTATGACCCCCAACGAGGGTTTGGGTTTCCACATAGTAATGCCCAACAAATGGGAGCTGGACTGGCAGATGACCGTCACACCGGACGGTGACGGGACCAGAGTTGAGCGCAAAGGCCGCGTCACCAAGATTCCTATGTACCTCTTGCCCATGAAGCTGATTTTCCCTTGGTGGCTTCCATGGACAATAGCAAGATGGCCAAGAAAATGAAGGCGGACTTGGAGAGCTCCAGCTAGCCGGTCACCCCTACTGCCAGCTTTTGGCCTTGGGGAGGTGGTCCATGGTGGGCATGGGTTCAACATGCTGGGCCACTATGTTCATGGTGCCATCCCGCCGGGAGACCTGGCCGCGGATGACCAGCAGCGGCTCCCTGATGACCTGCCGGTACTTGGCGAATTCGTTGGGCCACACCACCAATGGGATGTGGCCGAATTCGTCCTCCAGCGTGAGGAAGACCGCCTTGGCCAGGGGACGTTGGCGGCGTATCACCAGCCCGGCCACGGTGACGATCTCGCCGTCGGCCTTGGCGTCTAAGTCGCGGCTGGATAAGATCCCCGGCCGCAGGTGGGGCCGGACCATGGCCATCAGGTGGCCCTCCGGGTAAAGCCCCAGTGTGCGGTATTCCTCGCCCATGGTCTCCCACTGGCTCTGCTCGGGCAGTTCCGCCATGTCCTGTTCCACGGGCAGGGGCAGGGGCTGCTGAGTGTTGATGGGCCTATAGCGCAGGCCCACCTCCCACAGCGCCTGCCGGCGGCCTGTCGTTCCTGGCATCCCTGGCGTTAATGAATCAAAGGCCCCGGCGGTCACCAAGTTCTCGATGGCCTCCCGCTGCAGCCCGGTGCGCTCCATGGCATCGGCCAGGCCCTTGAATAGCCCTCCCTGGTCCCTGGCCGCCACCGCCTGGGACGCCGCGGCGTCTCCCATGCCGCGGACGTAGCGCAGTCCCAGCAGGAGGCACTCATCTTTGATGGTGCATTTCTCCCGGCTGTGGTTGATGTCGGGGTTCAACACGGTGATTCCGTGGCGTTTGGCGTCCTCTTTCAGAGTCTCGGTGTTGTAGAAACCCATGGGCTGCTGGTTGAAGATGGCGACGAAGAACTCCAGGGGGTAGTAATACTTGAGCCAGGCCATGTGGTAGGCGGTTGCGCCAAAGGCAAAGGCGTGGGACTCGGGAAACATGTAGTGGCCGTTGAACTTCTTGAAGATTTTTTCGGCGGCATCCTCGGGAACCCCCAACTCGGCGGCCCCGTCCCGGAACTTCTCCCAGTAGCGGCGGATCAGGGCCTCGCTGTTGCGCCGTCCGAAGGCCCGGCGCAGTTGGTCGGCCTCCAGAGACGTGAAGCCGGCCACGTCCATGGCCACTTGGTTCACTTGGTCTTGGAACAAGATGATTCCCAGAGTCCGCTCCAAGGCCCTTTTTTCCAGGGGGTGGTCGTAGTCCCAGGGGACGCCTTCGGAACGGCGTTGGATGAACTGGGTAACGCCGTCGTTCACGCCTACGCCGGGCCGCACGGCGCCCACCTCGTAGGCCATGTCGGTCAGATTCCAGGGTTTGATGCGGGGCACGGTCTGCATCTGGGCGGCGGACTCCACCTGGAAGACGCCGATGGTGTCGGCTCGGTGCATGGTTTCATAGACGGCCTTGTCGTCGAAGTCGATGCGGCTCAGGTCGATGTAATTGCCCTCCCGTTCTTCGATAAGCAGCAGGCAGTCCTGCATCTGAGAGAGGGCGCCCAGGGCCAGAAAGTCAATCTTCACGAACCCGGCTTGGTCGATGCTGTCTTTGTCCCAATGGCAGATGTAGCGGTCAGCGATGGCCGCCTGCTGCACCGGCACGGTGTCGATGAGGGGAGACGAGCTGATAATCATGCCGCCGGGGTGTTGGGCCAGGTATTTAGGGAAACCGTCTAGCTGGGCCGCCATCTCGATGAGGTTGCGCCAGCCGGGAGCGTCCACTTTGTCCCGGTACTCGGGCAGTTGGAGCATCTCCAGTTCCAGTTCCTTGGCGTCGTGGGAGTCGACCCGTTTGGCCAGCTTATCCACACCCTGGGCGGGCAGGCCTAGGGCCTTGCCCAAGTCTCGAATCGCGCCCTTCATCTGGTAGGTACTAATCATGCCGGTTAGAGCGGCTCGGTCCCAGCCCCACTTTCGGTGCACCCGAACAATTAGTTCTTCCCGGATGTTGCGGGGAAAGTCCAAGTCGATGTCGGGCACCGAGCCCAGGTCGTCGGACAGGAACCGGTCCAGGGACAGATTGTATTCCAGGGGGTCAATGTGGGAGAGACCAATCAGGTATCCCACCAGCATGGCCACCGACGAGCCCCGGCCCCGTCCCGGCGGACGTTCTTCCAAGGGTATCTCGGCGTCGCTCAGGCCGAGATCAATCATGATTTGGCGGGCCATCTGGATAATCTCGTAATAAATCAGGAAGAATCCCGCCAGGTTGTGTTTCCCAATCAGCCGGAACTCCTCTTCCAGGCGGTCTTTGATTTTTTTATTAATGCTGCCGTAGCGGCGCTCGGCAGCCTGGCGGCACAGGTCTTCAAAGTGGCTCTGGGGGGTGGCGCCGTCGGGGACCGGGTAGTCCGGGAACCTGTAAGCCAGGTCCTTGGTCAGATCGAAGGAACAGCGCTCGGCGATGCGAAGGGTATTCTGTATGGCCTCGGGGCATTCGGCGAACAGGGCGGCCATCTCGATCGGGGATTTGAGGTAGAACTGGTTGTTGGCCCGGCGTTCTTTGTGGGTCTCCTCCAGGCTGCGGTTGTGCTTGATGGAGACCAGGGCGTCCTGTAGCCGGTGTCGTTCCGGCACGTGGTAGTGGACGTTGTTGGTGGCCACCGTGCCAACCCCCAGCTTGCGGGCCAGGTCGATGAGCCGCTGGTTGCGGTTGGTGTCTCCCTGCACCAGGTTCTGCTGTAGTTCCACGAAGACGTTGTCCGTGCCAAACCAGTCCAGGTACTGCCGCAGTTGGGTCTCGGCCTCGGCGTGGCGGCCCTCCGTCAAGAGGCTGGGCACCCGGCCGGTACGGCAGCCGGTCAGCAGGACCAAGCCTCGGACGCAGTCCGGCAGGTACTTCAGGTCCAGGGCCGGGTTTCGGCGGTCACTGGAGATGTAGGAGTAGGAGATGAGGTTGGAAAGCTGACTGTAGCCCTCCTGGTTCTCGGCCAGGAAGGTCAGGTGGGAGCTATCCTTCCCGTCTTTAATAGTCAACTCGGCGCCGGTGATGGACTGGATGTCCAATGTCTTGGCCACCTGCGCGAAGTGCATCGCACCGCACAGGTTGTCATGGTCGGTCAGGGCCAACGCCCGGTAGCCCAGATCACGGGCGCGCACCAGCAGGTCCTCCACGGAGGAGGCCCCCTCCTGGAAGGAGTAGTTACTGTGGCAGTGGAGTTCGGCGTACATGGGTTAAAGCTGTCAGCTATCAGCGGTCAGCGGTCAGCTTTTTGGGTTGGCTTTTTTAGAGTTTGGATGAAGGATGTGAGCATTCTTTTTATTTCTGTGGTGTTGGTTGAGAGGTTTGTGTGTTCTTCTGTAGGTAGAAAACCTAGATCTCGGCTTAATAGCAGGTGGTATTCCAGTTCGCTTGCCGAACCCATGGCGATCTGGAGGAAACGGGCCAGTTCAGCATCACCATCTCGACCGCAGCCCTCCGCAATATTGGCTGGGATTGAAGCACTGGCACGTCGAATCTGGCCCGTCAGCCCGTACAACTCATCTTTCGGGAACTCCCTTGTTGCCCGGTAAACCGAAAGAACCAACTGATGCCCCTTCTCCCACACCTTCAACTCTTTAAAATCTTTCATACAAACTCCTCCGCTTCATTGCTGACTGCTGACCGCTGATAGCTGACAGCTTTTACCCCCCTTTCTGCCAGTACCAATTCCCGTTTAATTGGTCCTGGAAGATGGTTAGGCGCCGGTCATTTTGAGTGGTTATTTGGTAGTAGCGGCGGGATATGGGACTCTCGCGCCACCATTCATCATCCACCTGCCATAGGTCGTTTATTGAGGCGACAGGCAGGCTCCGGCCTTTTAGGGCCGGGCGACGGGAACTGGCAGTGGGCGGCAAGGTGACGGCGACCGGTCTCTCGGCAACGTCCTCAGCAACCTCTATGGGGACCGGCAGGTTCAGAGAACGGAACTGGGTCCCCTGGTTTATGGCTTCAGGGGGGGCGGTCCCGGTTTTTACGGATCGAAGGGGACCAGGGCTTGGCGTCTTTCTGGGATGCGCGACCACGGCTCTATCTCCTTCATCTGGTAGATGGGTGGTTTGCCGCCCAACAGGGCTTCCAACTGACGCATCATCTCCTTAAGCTGCTCTCGTTTGCGGACATCGGAGAAGAGATTGGTCTGGATGCCCGACTCGCCGGTGAACCCGGTCAGGGTGAGCTTCATGTCCTCCAACGGTCCAGGCAGGGTCACACTGTCCAACCGGCTTTTCAGGGCGAACAGGGCCCTATCTTTGCTGCCCACCGCCTCTTTGAAGCCGAAGCGTTTTACCCAGGGCGGCAGCCGGTACACATGGCTTTCGATGGTGGCGGTGCGGACGTAGCGGCCGCCGATCTCCGGCCGGGCAAAGGCGCGGCCCAACAGCGTGCCCAGGGCCGTCAAAATGGGACTCCAGGTGATGGTGGGCGAGGGGAAGGTCAGGGACTCTTCCACAGCCTGTTGCGGCCGGTGGGGCGTCAATGGGCTGTTGTCCACTCCGCCGGCCAGCAGCCAGGCCCGCCGGCCCTCGGCCCCCAACTGGGCCTGGACCGCGCCCTCCGGAAGGGCCGACAGTTGGCCCAAGGTGTGGATGCCAAAGCGGTGCAGCCTGGTCTTATTGGCCCACGACAGAGGCAACAGGCCGATGGACAACCCGCCCAGAAAAGCCGCCATACCGGCTGAATCACGGGGCACCCTGGTGGCGCGTCCGCCCTGGGTGGTCACCGCGGCGACGTAGGCCGGGAATTTCCCCCCCGCCACGCCGACCCGGGGGTTGAACTCTGGAGGCGCCGCCTGGAGCAGGGTCGCAACGACCCGCGCCTCTCCCCCGTACATAAGCTCCAAGCCTTCCAAGCCCACGTAAGCGCAACCAAGCCCGTCCCTTTCCACCATTGGGCTCCGCAGTTCCAGGGCCCGGACCAGCTTGTCAAAGGTCCCGTTGTAGTAGGGGGCGTCGGCCTGCAGCAGGGACGCGTCTTTGCACCGGGCCACGGCCTCGGCAAGGGGCATGCCGGCGCCCACGCCCCGGGCTTCCGCTGAGCTGTCCAGCACCAGGTCCTTGGAACCGTAACTCTCGGTGATGATCAAGGGCTTTCCCCGCAACTGGGGATAGCGGCGCACCTCGGCTTTAACCGGGAGGTGGGTGACTAGCATGCAGGCTATGGAGCGGTCAATCATTGGCTTTAAGTGTTCAGACCTTAGTCCGATTGTGGTCCTTGTTTGAAGCTATTCCTCTGGTCGGGCACGGATTATATAGAACGTTTGTACGACATAACAACAACCGCAGGTCACTATCCTTGAACTTTGATTAAACAAAGTCTAAAAGTGCGAATCTAGGGTATTTATCCCGGTCGGTATGACGCCCGTCCCATAACATCTGAACCCCCGACTTTGACAGCAAGAACCGGATAGAACAGCTCAAGGGATTGGGGTATTCTGGTGACGTCAGAGAAACTTGAATCATCGAACCGGACAAGGAACACCCATGGTCGCTGCTACCGACAAAAACACCGGCCCAGCCGGCAAGATGTGGGAGGCAGTCCAGACCCGGGACTCGAGAGCTGATGGGCGTTTCGTCTACGCAGTCCGCTCCACCGGAATCTATTGCCGCCCCACCTGCCCCAGCCGCCGGCCCGCGCCTCATCAGGTCGCTTTCTTCCCCCGAGCCGTCGATGCCGAGGCCGCAGGTTTCAGGGCCTGTAAACGCTGCCTGCCGGACCAGGATTCTCCCAGCGCCGTTCTGGTCCGCCGGGTCTGCAAATATATACAAGAATGTTCGGAGAACTCGGACTCATTACCCACTCTTTCCGAATTGGGCCGGGCAGTTGGGAGCAGTCCCTCGCACCTGCAACGGGTGTTCAAAGAAGCCACCGGAGTCACGCCGCGCCAGTATGCGTCGGCCTGGCGGTTGGACCGGTTCAAGGTCATGATCAAAGACGGCCAGGACATCTCGACTGCGCTGTACGAGGCGGGGTTCGGTTCGCCCAGCAGGCTGTACCAGACTTCGGCTGAGCAGATGGGAATGAGCCCGGGCGCATATCGTAAAGGAGGAAGGGGCATGAATATCTATCACACGGTGGTGGCATGCCCCATGGGGCGGTTGTTGGTGGCGGCCACCGATAAGGGCGTTTGCTCGGTGAAACTGGGCAGCTCCGACCCGGCGCTGGAAGAACACCTCCTGGCCGAGTTTCCGTCGGCCAATCACCAACAAGACGGGGGGCATCTGGCGATCTGGGCCGCAGAGATACTGTCCTACCTGGACGGGGAAAAGACCGGCCTGGACCTGCCTTTGGACATCCAAGCGACGGCCTTCCAACAGCAGGTGTGGCGGATGCTCCGGACGATCCCCTACGGCGAGACCCGCACCTACCAACAGGTCGCTCAAACACTGGGAAAGGACAGTTCTTCCCGGGCGGTCGGCACGGCCTGCGGGTCCAATCCGGTGGCGTTGGTCATCCCCTGCCACCGGGTGTTGCGCAAGGACGGCGGCTTGGGCGGCTACCGCTGGGGGCTGGAGCGCAAAAAGTCGTTGTTGGATATGGAGCAGGCCGCGGATTAACTTGGCCGGAGAGCCCTTGGCAAGGAATCAACGTATAATCTACTTGGCCAGACCGCACAATAGGCGCCTGAAGGGGCCCGGTAGATTTGCCAAGTTCCATCTTCAAATATTTCTTCTCACAGATAACGGTCCGGCGGGTGGTCATTCCCGCCCTGGCTGCTGTCTTTCTTGCCCTGGCTGCTGCATTTCTCTACGCATATACATTTATGACTGTTACCTACGTGTGGGCGGCCGGCGGGACCATCGAAGTTGTGGAGACCGGTGAGGAAGTCGAATTTCCCGGCACCGTGGACCTGTCGGTAACTGCCGAAGGAGACACCGACATTGTGGAGGTGCGGCTCTTCTTCCGCACCGTTGGCAGCCGGGTCTGGGCCTACGCCTACCCGGACTTTGTGCCCGCCAACCGGATTACCGCCAGCCTCAATCTCACGGGGACGGTCTCGACCTACCTGCCGCCGGGCACCGAAGTTGAGTACTACTACGAGATCACAGATTCCCAGGGCAACGTGCTGCGCACCGAACCCACCGTGGTGGAGTACGAAGACACCCGGTTCGACTGGGAAGAGATCAAGGTCGGACCCCTGACTCTGCTGTACTACGACCAATCGGACTCCCGGGTTAGAGCGGTAGCCCGAAGCTTGGAATCGGACTTGGAGCGCCTGCAAGAACTATTGCAGCTTGAGCCAGTCCGCGAGATCAAGGGAGTGATTTACAGCAGGCCCTCGGACACCTTGGCGGCCTTCCCCCAACAGAGCCGCACCACCACCGAACAACAAATCTTCCAGGGGTTCGCCTTCCCGGAGCGGAGTCTCTTCTTGGGACTGGGAATGGACCGAGGGCTGATTGTCCATGAGGCTTCTCACTTGTTATTCGGCCAGGCGATGGGCGACAGCGCCCTGCCGACGCCTGCCTGGCTGGATGAAGGATTCGCCAGTTACATGGACCCATCATCCAGGATTTTCAGCGGAACGAGCCTTAGCTCCCGCTCAATCCATCTCCGAGCCATGTCCACCCTGACTGGCACACCCCACGCCATCGGCACTTTCTATCAAAAATCGCTGAGTGTTGTGGCGTTCCTGATTGACGAGTTCGGCGAGGCAAAATTCCAGCGGTTAGTGGCCCAATTGGGACGAGGCAACACCGTCGATGCTTCGCTGATAAATGTTTACGGCTTCAACATCGACGGACTGGACGCGCGATGGGCTGGCGAAGCACCTGGAGCGCCTGCTCCCGCCCCATCGGCCCCGGGCTCCAGAGACCCATCCCCCATCTTGTTCTTCAATAGCTGGCTACTGGGCGGTTTGGTGCTGGTGGTTTTTGCGGCGGTGTCCATACAATTCGTTTGGTCCAAGCTCAGGCCGGCCCGCGGCCCTGAAGGAGGCCGATTTGAGAACCCGGACCTTTGGGATAACGACCTTGACGACGGCGACGGCGACGGGGCCCATTTCCGCTAGGCGTGGCGCCCACGCATCGGCAGCCAACCTTCACCCGGCCCTCGCTTTCTGGTATGCTCAGTCCTCAATCACGATTAGGCGTGATCCATAACTAGACCCTACACTACAAAGCACTAGTCTTGGGGCGCCAGGCCCAGGCGTGGACTGTTATTAAATCCTTCTTTTCCAAACCCAAGTCCGGCCTGAGCCCAGGTCTAGAGGAGCCATGTTCGAGCGGGTCGCCATAGTCGGAGCCGGTTACACCCCCTTCCGCTCAATCTCTCCCGAGGTTTCCTACCGGGAGTTGATTTTCGAGGCCGCAGTCAAGGCCTATAACGACGCCGGCGTCAGCCCCAACGACATCAGCACCTTCGTCTCCATCACCGAGGACTACATCGAGGGCACGGCCATCGCCGATGAATACGTTCCTGACCAACTGGGAGCGGTGCTGAAGCCGGTCCAAACCGTGACCGCCGACGGTATCACAGGTATCGCCTCTCTGGTGATGCAGCTTCAGACCGAGCAGCTTGACCTGGCGGTGATTGAAGGGCACAGCAAGGCGTCCAACATCGACTATCCGGCCCACATCGACGCCTTCGCCTTGGACCCCATTTACGCCAGACCCCTGGGGTTCCATCCCCATTACGTCGCCGGGATGGAGATGCGAGCCTTTCTTGACGAGACCGGCAATACCGAACGGCATGCCGCCATGGTGGCGGCGTTGAACCGCCACAACGCCCTCTCCAACCCGCTGGCCGCCTATCCGGCGGACCTGACCGCGGACGACATCCTGGATTCGCGCCCCGAGGCCGAGCCCTTGAAACGCGGCGACATCGCCAGCCTGGCCGACGGGGCAATCGTGTTTGTGCTGGCCAGGGAGTCCATGCTGTCCCGCATCGGTGGAGAGCCGGTGTTCATCAACGGCATCGGTTGGAGCCAGGACACGCCCAACATTGAAGAGCGGGAACCGCACCGGGCCAGATACATCGAGCAGGCGGCGGAGCGGGCCTACCGGATGGCGGGCATCGGCAGCCCGGTTTCGGAGATTGACTTCGCCGAGGTCGACGACACCTTCTCCTACAAAGAACTGCAGCACTTGGAGGCTCTTGGGTTGGCCGGTCCCGGCGAGTCGGGCAAGCTTCTGGAAGAGGGGCTGTTCACGCCCACCGGCGACCTGCCGGTAAACGCATCCGGGGGCAACCTGGGCTGTGGCCACACCTACGATATGTCGGGGTTGCGCAGCGTGTTGGAAGTTGTGCTGCAGTTGCGCGGTAAGGCGGGAGAGCGTCAACTTTCGGATGTCAGGGTCGGCCTGGCGCAATCATGGCGCGGCCTACCAACCGCCACCGGCGGAGTGGCTGTCCTGGGGACCGAGTGAAGATCGTGAATCAATTGATTGTCCAAAGTGGGTGCCGAACGATAGATGCCCTACAAGAATAAAGTAGCCGTGCTGGAGGCCGGGCTGACGAAGTTCATTCGCCGGGCCTTGGGACTTCCAAGGAGGTTCAAGTAGCCATGCCTGCCAACGACGCGTCCGAACTAGACGGGGCGATAAAGTGGTACCGGGCTCATGCGGAAAGTGTGGACCGGTACTTCGGAGAATGGGTCGCCATCGGACCCACGGGAGTGGTCGCTCATAGTACCGACTTGAAAGAGGTTTCGGTCCAAGCGAAGAAGAAGGGATTCGCCCGCCCTCTGTTACACAAAGTACCTCCCAAAGGTATATTGGCCCTATGGAGGGAGTGTGCCTAGGCTTCCGGAACCGACTGCGTTGTCGTTCGAATATTCGGTCGAATACTCCGATCTCCCGATTGTACCCGTAATCTTCAGTCGGGAAGGCAGCTACCAGGTATCCCTGCTCTGTCTCATCGATTCTGGGGCGTCCGGTATCTTGCTTCCGTCAGAACTCGCTGCCCAACTAGGAATTTCACTTGAAGATCCCTCAGTAACCATAATTAGGTGTCGCTGGGTCAGCCCAAGGATGGTCTCATCCGCTTACTGCGACGTTGCGCGAAATGGACGGTTTTTCCTTCGTCGCTGAAGCTGTGTTTGTGCCGGATCTTCCGGTTGCACCACTTGGCCGCAGCCCTGCCTTCAATTTGTTGGACGTCGCGTTTCAACACAGACATTCACGGGTTTATTTTTAAACGGTCGATACGGAGACCTGATGCCCTACAAGAATAAAGTAGCCGTGCTGGGGGCCGGGCTGACCAAGTTCATGCGCCGGGCCTTGGAGACGCCGAAAGAGCTGGCCTTCGAGGCCGCCAAGACCGCCCTGGAAGACGCGGGGATGACCATCGATGACATCGACTGCGTCGTTTCAGTGACGGCGCCCGAGGCCTTTGACGGCGTCCACATGAACGGACAGTACTTTGCCGACGGCGCCGGCGCCTGGGGCAAACCCTATATGCGCACCTATGTGGGCGGCGGCTCAGGTGTGTTCGGTCTGGTGACCGGTTGGTACCACATCGCCAGCGACCAATTCGACACCTGTCTGGTGGTGGCCGAGGAGAAGATGTCACCGGCGTTGCCTCATCCCCAGGGAGCCTTCAACGCCATCTACGACCAGTTCACCGAGCGGCCTCTGGGGGTGAACCTGCTTTGGATCTTCTCTTTGGAGATGAACCGCTACATGCAGACCTACGGCGTGCCCATGGAGACCTTCGCCAAGGTCGCACAGAAGAACAAGCGCAACGGCATGGACCACCCATCGGCCCAATTGGGTGTGGCCGGCGACTTTGAGATTGAAGACATCATGGCCTCCGAGATTATGTCCTGGCCTGTGCAGCGGCTGATGGTCTCGCCAATCAGCGACGGCGGCGGCGCGATGGTCCTGGCATCGGAGCGGTTCGCCCGGCGCATGAGCAAACCCCCGGTCTGGATCGAGGGAGTGGGCTGGAACCTGGACACCTCGTTCTGGACCAACCGCGATTTGTACTATCCCCGCTACGTGGAGAAAGCGGCCCGCATGGCCTACGAGATGGCAGGCATCAGCAACCCCAAGCGAGACATCCACGTGGCCGAGCCCTACGACCCCTTCGCCTACAAAGAATTGCACCACCTGGAAGGCCTGATGCTGGCCGACAAGGGCGAGGCGCCCAAACTGATGGAGGAGGGGTTCTGGGATCGGGACACGGAGCACGGCATACCGGCCAGTCCTTCGGGCGGACTGCTGGGCGTTGGCAATCCCATCGCCGCAGCGGGGATGATGAAGTGCGCCGAGATCTACTGGCAATTGCAGGGCGAGGCAGGGCCGCGGCAAGTGAAACGGGAAGTGCGGCGCGGCGTAGCCCAAGCCTGGGGCGACCTGATGCAGGTCGGGACCGTCGTAGTGATGGGGAAATAGTTATGAAGCCATTCAGCGGTACATCTCTAACCGACCATGCTCTCACCGCCGGCGAAGTTCTGGTGTCCTTTTGGAACGTCAAGGCCGAGTATCACTGGGACGCGGGCGTGGCCATGGGCCGGTACCTGGAAGGTTTGAAAGCCGGCAAGATTGTGGGGATCCGCTGCCCCGAATGCCGCCGCACCATGGTCCCGCCCCGGGCCTTCTGCGAGCTGTGTTTCCGGCCGCTGGAAGACTGGGTGGAGTTGGCCGACACCGGCAGGATCAACACCTTCTCCATATCCATGGTCAATTGGGACGCCTCCAGGCGCAGCACCCCGGAGGTACCCGTGGTGGTGGAGATCGACGGGGCCAGCCCAGGAATGTGCATCCTGCACAAGATGGGCGGATTGAGCGACGATATCGAGGAGATCAAAGGCCTCCTGAAGATTGGGATGCCGGTTCAGGCGGTCTGGAAGCCAGCAGACCAGCGGGAAGGGTCGATCACAGACATTGAATACTTCAAGTTGGCCGGTTAGGACCAAGTTATGACAATGGACCGAGAACAGATATCCATGCTGCAGCAGTTGCTCCGCTCGGCGCACCAAGTGGTGATGGACGCGATTGATGGCGTCACTGAAGAAGAAGCCCGCCAGGTCCCGGCGCCCGGCGAATGGACGGTGGCCCAGTTGTTGGCCCACATCGCGGAGATACAGTAC
This sequence comes from Dehalococcoidia bacterium, assembly GCA_965237595.1. Lineage (GTDB taxonomy): Bacteria > Chloroflexota > Dehalococcoidia > Lucifugimonadales > UBA3495 > UBA9611. The sequence goes on from CBDEFY010000007.1 coordinate 54,055, forward strand.
TTCTGGATGGAAAAGGCGGTCTTGATTACCAAAGAGAACGACCCCAACATCACCCGCAGCGATGTTGAGAATGACCGCCGGGCTGCCGCTGTCGCCGACCACGCGGGCGACCCGCTGGATGACCTGATCAAGGACCTGGCGGCAGCCAATGAATCGGCCATCGCCGCCACCGGGGAGATTGCTCCGGAAGACTTGGCCACCCTGGGCCACAGAGGCGAGAACAACCCCATCACAGTGGAAGGGGTGATTCATTTCCTGGCCTCTCATGTCGAAGAGCACGCTCGTCAGATTAGTACATCCCGGCAGCTGATCAATCAGGGCCATGATCAGGACCGTAGAGTGGGGCGATAGGAGATCGGTCAATGCTGGATAAGGCAAGTCAGCCAAGAAAAATCAAGCAGGTGGCGGGCACCATCCCCATCTACCACCGCTACACCTTGGGAGTAGCCGGAGAGCGCTTCTTCAAGGCCATGAGGGACAACCAAGAACTGCTGGCGTCACCCTGTCCCAAGTGCTCCGACTTTCTGCTGCCGCCCAAGATGTACTGCGAGCGTTGCTTTGAAGAGACGACCGACGACTGGTTGGCCCTCGAGGGGCCCGGCTATGTGCGCAGCTTTACGGTGCTGCACCAGGATTTGGACGAAGAGCCGTTGGAAACGCCGCTGATTGTCGCGATGGTCTCATGGCCAGAGGCCCGGGGCGGGCTCATCCACCGCCTGGGCGAGGTCGACCCGGACGAGGTCGAGTTGGGGATGGCGGTGGAGCCGGTCTGGTCCAACGAACGCACCGGCGCAATGTCGGACATCGACCACTTCCGGCCCATCACAGAATGACGCCGGCAGCCCGTCTAGACGTGAATTAGCCGGTTGGGCTATGTTATCCTTGCGTAGATGAAACTCAAATTTCTGCTGGTGATAGTGGCGACGGCGCTGCCATTGGCCGCGTGTGTTCTGGAGACACCCTCACCTCCTCCCGCACCCACCACGGTCCCGGCCCCGACCCAGCCGACCTCAGTTGCGCCTATACCCGGCGGCGGACCGGTCAAGCAATTCCTGGATATCGGCGGGGTCAGGATTCCCCAGTATTCCAATGTGCCGCCCGTCACCATAGACGTCACCGCCCAATACTCCGCCACCATCAGCACCAACCTGGGGACCATGGTAGTCGACCTGTTTGCCGACCAGGCCCCAGTTACGGTGAACAATTTTATCTTTTTGGCAAACGACGGCTTCTACAACGGCGTGATTTTCCACCGGGTTATACCCTCATTCATGATTCAGGGCGGAGACCCCACCGGCACCGGTTTCAGGGGACCAGGCTACCAGTTTCAGGACGAATTTGTTGCGGGGCTAACCTTCGAACAGCCGGGTAGGTTGGCCATGGCCAACTCAGGCCCCGGCACCAACGGCAGCCAATTCTTCGTGACCACGGTGCCCACTACCGGCCTGGACGGAAGGCATACCATCTTCGGGCAGGTCACCCAGGGACAAGATGTGGCGAACGCCATATCATTGACCCCTACCAACTCGGAGGACCGGCCTTTGACTCCGGTGGTGATTCAGCGGATAGAGATCACAAAGAGCCCTTAAGCCCGCCCTAACAATCTTCATCCCAACCCAGCGCGCCCTCGGTACTCCCCATCCCAGGTCCGGGTGACTAAAGGAGACTCTCTGTTAAAACATAAGAGAGGGGGCTGACTCATGTAACTCTCCCCTTTCAGGGGGATAGGAATGTGCCTTCCACGTTCGGCGGAAGGTCAGGTCCGACGAAGTCAAGACTCACGACCGAGTCGGAGATGGGGCGTTGACCAGAGCATCAGATTCGTCCGAACGTGGCCCCAGGTTTTCCCGGCGGCGTGTTAGCCTCCGGCCTTTACTTCGACCTTGGACAGGTCCTCCACGAACTTCAGGATGGCCGAGTGGTCGGCTTCCGACTCCCCCTCGTTGACCAGGGCGCCCAGCATCTGCTGCACCAGTGAGGTCACCGGCAGCGGGATGTTCAACTCCTGAGCGGTCTGAAGCACATTCCTGAGGTCCTTCTGGTGCAGCCGGATGCGGAACCCGGCCTGGAAGTTGCGGCTCAGCATCATGGGAGCTTTGGCTTCCATAACCGCGCTGCCGGCCAGGCCGCCCCTGATGGCGTTGAAGACCTTCTCTGGGTCCACTCCGGCCTTCTGGGAGAGCACCAAGGCCTCGCTTAGGGCCTCGATGTTGGCGGCCACGATAATTTGATTGGCCAGCTTGGTTACCCCGCCGGCCCCAATGTCGCCGGTTAGCACCACGTTGCCGCCCATGACCTTCATCAGGTCTGTATTCTTGTCGAAGACCTCCTGTTTGCCCCCGACCATGATGGCCAGTGTGCCCGCGACCGCGCCGGGCTCGCCTCCGCTGACGGGGGCATCCAACATCTCCACACCCTTTTCGGCGCAGGCGGCGGCGATGCGCTGGGAGACCAGCGGGGCTATGGAACTCATGTCGATTATCACCGACCCTGATTTAGCCCCCTCCAACACCCCGTCGTGGCCCAGGATTGCCTTCTCGGAGTCCGCCGAATCGGGGAGCATGGTGATGATAGTATCGGTGGCGGCGGCCACCTCCCTGCTGGAGGACGCGCCTTTGGCCCCATCGGTGACCACCTCCTCCATGTTGCTCCCAACGATGTCGTAGACGGTCAGAGAGTACCCCGCCTTGAGCAGGTTGCGGGCCATGGGTTTTCCCATGATTCCCAGTCCGACGAAACCTATCTGCTCGGCCATGTGCCGACCTCCTCAAGTTGGTCTGATTTTTAGTCGACTTAGGTGTGCGCGTGTGCAGGCGCGAAAACTGTAACACAGATTGGCGCGGCTCTCCATCGGGCGTCGGCCCGGCCAGACCTCCGGTACGGGCCTCGCCTCGGGCCTGCGTCGTTGTACTGCCAAGCTGATGGGTTTATGATATTGATGGCGGCGGATTCCGTCGCCATCAATTCCCTGAAAGTAACCTCAAGAGGTCCAGATGGCAGACGGGAGAACAGCCCTGGTCACCGGCGGCGCGGGATTCATCGGCTCCCACATGGTGGACCGGCTGTTGGAGTTGGACTACAAGGTCGTCGTGATGGACGACCTGAGCACGGGCAAGATTAAGAACCTCAACTCCGGAGCGGTCTTCCACCACACCGATATCACCCAACCGGCCATGGCCGAGATCATCCAGCGGGAACAGCCCGACCTGGTGTTTCATATGGGGGCGCAGACCAGCGTGACCCAATCGACCAAGGACCCCATCCGGGACACCGACGCCAACGTGCTGGGCACGCTGCGGGTCCTTGAAGCCTCGCGGAGGGTTGGCGTGGAGAAGATAATCTACTCGTCCACCGGCGGCGCTCTATACGGCAATCCGGAGACCATCCCGTGTCCCGATGACACAACAATAGCGCCGGTTTCGCCATACGGGATGTCCAAGTGGGTGGCCGAACAGTACATGGATTTTTATTACCGCCAGTACCGCCAGAACTACACCTCACTGCGCTACGGCAACGTCTACGGCCCCCGGCAGGACCCCCACGGAGAGGCGGGCGTCGTGGCCGTTTTCAGTCTGGCTATGTTGGAAGGGAAACAACCTCAGATATATGGCGACGGAACGCAGGAACGGGACTTTGTTTCAGTGTTCGACGTGGTCAGCGCGAATATAGCGGCGATCGACCGAGGCGACGGGAAGGCCATGAATATCGCCACTGCGGAGGTAACCAGTGTCAACCGAATCTTCGAGTTGCTCCGCAGCATCACAGGTTATAAGTGGGACCCGCTCCATGCGCCTCAGCGGGCCGGCGAGGTTTACCGAACAGCCTTGGACTGGTCCCGGGCAGCCCGGGAGCTTGACTGGTCCCCTAAGATAAGCCTGGAAGACGGGCTGCAAATGACGGTGGACTATTTCAGAGAGTCCATCAATTCCGCCGGGAGCGTGACTGCGGCCAGTTAGGGCCAAGCAGGCGGACCGGATAGGGATATTAGGAGAAATCTCGGCACATATGAAAGCAGACTACGACGTAGCTATTTTGGGGGCTGGCGCCGCAGGCCTGGCAGCTGGTCTCTACACCACCAGGGCGATGATGAAGACGGTGATCCTAGAGCAGTTGGGCCCTGGCGGCCAACTGCTGATCACCGATGAAATTGAAAACTATCCCGGCTTCCCTGAGGGCGTCAAGGGCCAGGAACTGTCCGCGAGGATGGAACAGCAGACCGCCCGCTTCGGAGCCGAGACCGAGTACACTGAAGTGATGGGCATCGAGGACATCGAAAAGCCGGTAAAGACCGTCCACACCGACGATAGGGACTTCACCGCCAAGACCATAATCATCGCCACCGGCGGCTCCCACAACAAGCTGGGCGTGGCTGGCGAAGATGCACTTGCCGGCCGCGGAGTTTCCTATTGCGCCGTGTGCGACGGCAACTTCTTCCGCGGTCAGGACGTGGTGGTGGTGGGTGGCGGCGACTCAGCCTTGGACGAAGGCCATTACCTGAGCGGGATTGTGAAGTCGGTGACCTTCATCCACCGGCGGGACGAGCTCCGGGGCACCAAGTTGCTTCAGGAGCGTGCTTTTGGCAACGAAAAGGTCAAGTTCCTTTGGAGTCACGTGGTCGAGGAATTCAGGGGCGACGAGGCCCTGGACCGCGCCCTGGTCAAGAACCTCAAGACAGACGAGGTCTACGAGTTCCCAATGGCCGCCGCTTTTATCTACGTGGGCTTCCATCCCAACACCGACTATCTCAAGGGCTTGTTGGAACTGGACGCCGGCGGCCATATCTACACGGATATCAACATGAGAACGGTCATACCCATGGTCTACGCCTGCGGCGACGCCCGGGCAGAATCGACACGGCAGCTTGGCGCGGCCGTAGGCGACGGCATCACCGCCGCGCTGGCGGCCTTCCATGATCTGAGCACTTAAGCCGAATCATTGGGATTACATGTAGAGGGCTCCGCCATTCAACATTGGCGGAGCCCTCTTCGTCATATCATCTCAATCAAAAACCAAGGGTCGGGTAATCCCGCTCATGGTGAGCCTATCGAACCACCGTTTCTAGACAGCAATTTCTTATCACGAGCAAGCCTGATGCGCATCCTTGGACAAGCTCAGGAAGAGCGGACCGGTGGATAAATTCGCAACTTGTGTTGCGCGTTAGACGCCAGTGAACTCCCGGACCAGCAGCACGCTCCCGGCAACTACAATCACCACAATAACGGCGTAACGGAATATCCGGTCGTTAATCCGGTTCACCAGCACCGCGGCCACGCCAAAACCGATAACCAGCCCCGGAATCATCACCCCGATGTTGGCGAGTGTGTCCCGGCCCACCAGTCCGGTGGCGGCATAGAGTGCGACGGCCACTGTGTCCGAGGTGAAGAAGAACAGGGCCAACACCGCCCGCACCGTCTCCGCCTTCCACCGCTGAGAGATGGCGTAGATACCGCCCAGGGGACCGCCGATACCGATGGAGGTCACCGACAAAGAAGTGAGGAATCCAAAGGTGGGGGCGGCCATCCGGCGCTGGGCGAAGGGCAACCGGACGTTGGTCAGGCTGAACAGGCCCAAGAGGATGATTACGATGGCCATGGTTACCCGCAGGGTGCTTGGGCTGGCCGCATTCAGGGCCAAAACGCCGATCGGGGTGGCGGCCACCCCGCCCAAGACCAGACCGAGGCTGGCGCGGAGTTCCAGGTGACGCCAGGTCCGCAGTAAGACCATGGACATTAAGATGGCGGTGAGGCTGTTCAGCACCACCACGGTCTGCTGGGGCTCTAGATATAGCAGCACCACCGGGGCGGCGACCAAGACAAAGCCGAAGCCAACGATGCCCATGACGGCGGAGGCGGCAGCGACGATGAGGATGCTAAAGAAGAGTTCGAGGCCCGTTACCAAATCCGGGCTTAGTTTCCCTGCGCCAGGTTGAACAGTCCCTGGCTCGCGGCAACCTTCAGGACCAAGTTCACGTCGACAACCTGAGGGCCGTCGCGGCGGACCTCCATCTCCAATTGCTGAGAGCGGTTGACCGAAAAGGCCCGTTCACCGTCCAGCGCCACGGTGTAGTCCCGTCTCTCGATAGCCAGCCTCTCGCCGTCCGCCATGCGCTGCCACGAAGAGATGACCACCGGCGGGATTACGCCTGGAGCGATGGGGGCAAGGACCGTGTTGCTTCCAGACACCTTCGCTCCCGGTTCGGCGATGCTGTACTGCAATCCGCCCTCGTCGGCCAGGGTAACTTGTTCCAATCGCGCGCCGATGGACGAGAGCCCGATGGACGCCGGCTCGGCTCTGGTGAGAAAGACCTCGAAGATAGTGTCGATGTCCCAGATGGCCTTGGTGGCGACGAACCGTTCCTTGGACAGGGCCACGTCAACCAGGGCTATGTCCCGCAGCTCGCCGTCCACATAGACGTTCATGGTTTTGCTGGACACCGAGACTTGAGTGAGGTCCAGCCTTCCTTGGGCCACCAGTCCCGCCGCCAGACCGGCCAGGGTGCCCTCCACCATGGCTGGGAACACGTTGTTGGTGCCGGTGGAGATGGCAACCATGGGGATGGTCCGGCAACCAACGACCGCCGCCCGGTTGGTGCCGTCCCCGCCCAGGGTAACCAGGCAATCGACACCCTGTTTCGCCATGGACGCCGCAGCCCGCACCGTGTCGCCCTCGGAGTAAAGGGAAGGCATGTCCAAGAACTCCAAGTCGATGGATAGCATGGGGTCTTCGGAGGCCCGCCGCACCAAGTTGGAACTGTCGGGCATGCCCAGCACCTGCTTTACGCCCACCGATTGAAGTCCCAGCATCACCCGGCGGACGGTGTTCACCTTTTCCCAGTCGGGCACCACCCGGCCTTGGGCGACCAGCCGCCGGATGTCTTTGCTGGCGGCGGGATTGGCGATTATTCCCACCAAGGCCAAGGAATGCCTCCTTATTTATCGGGTATGGGATGACACGTGAAGGAAATTCAAAGCGGGCCGGGCGTGCTCCATTAAGTGGGGCACGCAGGTGGTGCGCAGCCACCCTCGCCGCTATAATTGCGCCATTCACTTGACCGGGCCGGGACCGGTCAATAAGCAGGCCCGATTATAACACTGGGAGGACTCGGATGAGCGCTGAACTGGCTTTCATGTCCGCCGTGGAACTGGCCGAATCGATACGCCAAAAGAAGGTCTCGTCGTTGGAGGCCACCGAAAACTTCTTCCGACGCATCGACCGCTTGGACTCCCAACTGAATTCCTACCTGGCCTTGTGTCGGGACCAGGCTTTGGCCGATGCCCGGGCCGCCGATGAAGCGGTGCAGCGGGGTTCGGAATTGGGGCCGCTGCACGGAGTGCCCATCTCCATCAAGGACCTGGAATTGACCAAGGGAGTGACCACCACCATGGGGTCAGCCGTGTTCCGGGACAGAGTACCCGACATGGACTCCATCGTGGTGGAACGGGTGAAAGCGTCCGGGGCGATAGTCCTAGGCAAGACCAACACCCCCGAATTCGGCCAGTCGGGCACCACCGAGAACAAGATGGGCGAGCCCTGCCGCAATCCCTGGAACACCGAGCGCACTCCCGGCGGCTCCAGCGGTGGCGCGGCGGCAGCCCTGGCGGCGGGTCTTTGCACGGTGTCCATGGGCAGCGACGGCGGCGGCTCCATCCGCATCCCCGCCAGTTTCAGCGGCGTGTTCGGCATCAAGCCCACCCAGGGGCGGGTTCCCCGCTACGGCGGCTACGGCCGGCCCTCGGCCAACCACTTCTCCCAGTCGGGGCCCCTGACCCGGACGGTGGCCGACTCGGCCATTTTGTTGCAAGTGGTGGCCGGGCCCGATTCCCGGGACGTCACTTCCATCCGCCAGCCCGCTCCGGACTTCAGCGCGGGTCTGGATGCCGGCGTCCAGGGGATGCGTTTGGCTTGGAGCAGCGACTTCGGCTACGCGGCGGTGGACCCCGGTGTCGTCCAGGTGACGGAGCGGGCGGCCAAGCTGTTCGCCGAGCTGGGAGCCACGGTGGAGGAGTCCGGCCTGACTCTGGAGGACCCGTTCCAGTCGTTCTGGGACGTGTTCGCCACGGCGGCCTACACCTCTTACGGCCATCTCCTGGAGGAGCACCGGTACGACTTTTCCGACTACGGTCTCACCTCCATCGAGCACGGCCAAGAGATGACCGGGGCGGACCTGTCCCGGGCCATCCACGAGGTGGACCGGCTTGGAAGGCGGTTGGAGGACTTCTTCGACGACTTCGACCTGCTGCTCTCGCCGACCATGGCGGTGCCGGCTTTCCCCATCGAGCAGCGGCCCAGCGTAATTGGAGGCAGGGAGGTCCAGCCGTTCTGGGGGTTCCTGCCCTTCACCTACCCCATCAACATGAGCGGCCAGACCGCCGCCAGCATCCCCTGCGGCTACTCGGAAGACGGCATGCCCATCGGCCTCCACATCATCGGGCCACGGGGGTCAGAAGCGAAGGTACTGCAAGCGTGTGCGGCGTTTGAACGGGCGCAACCGTGGGGAGGGGAGAGACCGGGGGTTTCTTAGGAAGGCGGAAATCCCCCCAACCCCCCTTTACGAAAATTAATTGTCCTTCACCATTTGGTCCTATCTTTGTTAATTTATGCCTCACCATTCCATCGAAATCGCCGAGAAGATGACCCTCCGATGTTCCTTACCCTTCTTGGTCAGGTGAAGCGGGCGTAGAAACTCTCTTAAGAATTTCCTCGAATTCTTTGTTAGTCTCTGAGGAACTGTCTGACCCTTCGGGCCTGAGCCATTCCCCTGTCGCGTCTGCATCAGTTAGTTGCCCTGCCTTAATATTGGCTTTGCGAAATCCTTCAGTCATCCTGATTGGTTTTTGTGTCACTATTCGGGTCTCCTTTCTTGTGCCAAGATGAATGTTTCGCTACCAATAAGCTTAACTCCATGGAAAGCCTCTACAGCATACTCACCAACATCCGGAAACTCAAAGTCGGATAATATACAGTGGATATATGGAGCCGCCCCTTGCAGCCATTGTTCCAACGTTGGATAGACAAACGGTAAATCTATTTCTTCGATCCAACCCCCGTCTACCCTACTCAGTCCAATGATAAATGAAGTCTGTTCACTGGCGAATTGAGGGTTGAATTTAACCTTTGCCACGATAGTCATAAAAGGCGCCAAGCGATCCCCCGAAACCGTAGCCGTCCGAAAAATGCCTGCGATATCCAAAATACCATTCGGATGGAGTCGTATCGCTTGTGCCAACAATAACCATTGTAATTCCATATCCAACGTCGCAATAAGATTGGCATATCGTCTGCATTGCGCTACTTACCGGTCAAGGGATTGTTGTCTGAGATCCGCCAGACTGAGGTGGACCCAATTAGTTGGACAGGTTTGGTGCAAAACTAAGTGGGAGTTCTGCCGTCTTTCCAAGGTCTGAGAACGCTCCGTTCGGTGCCCGTTTCCCATTGATTGACCGTTCATCTGATGGCGCCAAGTCTCCTTTGAACACCTCAGCCGGTGTCCGGTAGCCCAAGGCCTGGTGGGGTCTTTGGTTGTTGTAGAAGCTGAAGTATGCGTCAGGCCCGGCCTTGGCTTCTCGCCCGTTGGAGTAGGCTTTCAGGTAGACCTCCTCGTACTTAACCGTGCGCCACAGCCGCTCCAACAAGATGTTGTCGGTGTAGCGTCCCTTCCCGTCCATGCTGATTCTCACTCCGTGCTGCTCTAGGAGACCGGTGAAGGCTTCGCCGGTGAACTGGCTGCCCTGGTCGGTGTTGAAGACCTCTGGCTTCCCCTTGCCAAGCGCTTCCTCCAATGTCTCGACACAGAAATCAGCATCCAAGGTGTTGGAAAGACGCCAGGCCACCACGTACCGCGTGTACCAATCCATGATGGCCACCAGGTATAAGAAACCCTTGGCCATGGGGATGTAGGTGATGTCGGCGGCCCACACCTGATTTGGTCTGGTGATCTCCATGCCGCTCAGGAGGTAGGGATACACCTTGTGCCCTGGCCCCGGCTTGCTGGTCCGGGGCCACCGGTAGATGGCACGTAGTCCCATGGTCCGCATCAGACGCTGGACCCGCTTCCGGTTCACCCTGTGACCTTGAGTGCCCAGCCAGACCCTCATGCGCCGCGACCCGTAGAAGGGGGTACTTAGGTACTGGTGGTCCATCGCCTTCATCACGGTCAGGTTCTCCAAGCAAGTCCCCTTGCGCCGGTAGTTTAGGCTGGACCTGCTGATGCTCAGTAAGGCGCACTGTCTCACTGTGGACAAGGCTGGGTGCCGCCGGTCCACCATCTCCCGCCGCCGCTCCCGGCTCATGGACCGAGCCTCTCCGCCAAGAAATCCCGCTCAACCTTCAGTTGGCCGATCTGCTGATAGAGCCGGGCAACAAGGACCCCATCGCTCTTCTGGCGTTTGTCTTGGTTCCCACCAAAGACGCCGACCGCTCCTTCCAACAAGGACTTCTTCCAGGCCTGGATCTGCCCGGGATGGACCTCGTAGCGGGCGGCCAGTTGGGCCACCGTCTCTTCACCCTTCACCGCTTCCAGGGCCACCTTGGCCTTGAATGTTGGGCTGTGCTTCCTCCGCTCTTTTGACATGTCCCACTCCTCCCTCACAGCAACAGCTGTGGCTATTTTAGGAGCAGAACTCTCACTTAACCACCTGTCCGAATTTCCGGGTCCACCTCAGACCTCTTCCAGAAGAACCAACATGGTGAACAGCGGGAGGCCCACTCTCGTAAAGAGGGCTAGGGGGATTTTTGCGCGGCCGCCATCTTCTCCCGCAGCAGCGGCAGCACATCCGCCGCAACGCGCTGGCACTCCTCTACGTGGGGGAAGCCGGAGAGGATGAACTCGTCAATGCCCAGCTTCCAGTAGTCCAGTAGCACGTCGGTGACCTGTTCCGGGGTGCCGACGATGGCGGTGCCACAGTTGACCCGGACCTCGGAGAGGCCGTTCCACAGGTGGGGCGCGACGATATGGTTGGGGGCTTCTTGGGCCTGGGCCTGCTGGCCCACCATGGGGGTGCCCACGATGGCCGCCCGGCGCTGGGCCTTTACCGCCGGGTCGGCGTGGTCAATCAACTCGTTGGCGGCCTTCCAGGCATCATCCTCGCTGTCCCGCACCACCAGGTGAGTGCGGATGCCCAGACCAGGTCTCCGGCCGGTCTTCTTGAACTCCTCCCGCAGGGCGTCAAAGCGGGCCTTTGAGTCTTCAAGGGGCTCGATCCAGTTCAGGTGGAAGTCGGCCTGGCGGGCGGAGAGGGCATTCGCCCTGGGTGAGGCCCCGCCCAGGTAGAACTGGGGTGGCTTGCCTTCAGGCATGGGGGAGCAGTAGGCGTCTTTGACCTTGTAGTGCTCGCCCTGGAACTCCACTGGGCCGGGCTCGGTCCACAGCTTTCGGCAGGCGGCGATGAACTCCTCGGCGCGCTCGTAACGGGTGCTGTGGTCGCTGACCTCGCCAACCCGTTCAAAATCGTTCTGTATGCCGCCGGGGACGATATTGATGTCGATACGGCCCTTGGATATGTGGTGCAGGGAGGCGGCCATCTGGGCGAACAGCCCCAGGGCGACGAAGCCGGGCCTCACGGCGATGAGAAAGCGGATGCGTTCGGACACCGCCGCCAGGGCGGTGGCGGTGGTCCAGGTTTCGGCCAGCGGGGCGTCTTCGGCGAAGAGGCCGTTGGCGAACCGGGTGGGGATCAGCAGGGAGTAGAATCCGCAGTCCTCGGCGGTCTGGACGACTTGGCGCAGGTAATCGAAGTCTGGGGGACGCTCGGCCCGGGCGGTGCCGGCCCGGGCGCCGTCGCCGTCGAAGGGGATGAACCAACTGAACCGGGTCTCGCCGTTCTTGTTTCCGTTGGTCACGCTACGCCTCCGCCGAGGAGTTGGGTCAGGTACATCCTAGGGAAGGGGTTGTGGGGGGTCAAGGGTTGGGGGATGCGCCCCCATCTCCGACTTCGTCTTGAGTCTCCCCGATGCATCGGGGGTGTACGACCGGGACCTAACCTTCCCCCAGAATGGGGAAGGGACTATTTTACTGGGTTGGTTGGTTAGCGTTGTTGGCTGCTTCTTCCCGCTCGTACCACATAATCATGACGATGCCGGCCGCCAGGATGCTCATCATGTCGCCCGGCACCCAGAGCAGCAGGCCGCCCAGTTGCTGGTCGGTTAGCAAGGAGACATTGAAGGGTTGATACACGTCCTGGTAGCCGGTGTAGATGATGCCCCTGGAGAAGGTTATGGCCGCCCCCAAGATGGTGTTTGGCAGGACAATCAGTCCCAAGTAGAGCACCCGTACACCGTAGTGGATCCGGGAGCGGCGGGGCTTCGGGTCGATGACCGCCCAGTAGAAAATGAACCCGGATGACATCATGGTGACGTGCATCAGGGCGTGGACGAACTCGTTGCGCAGGGCCAGATTGAACACGCCGGGGAACTGCCACAGGTACAGGATGCCCATGAATAGCACGGTGGTGATTACCGGGTTGGTTAGCTTTTCGTAAACCGCCCGGGCCAATGGATGACGCACCATCGGCCGGACGAACCCCTGCAACGCCCAGGGCGGCAGCCCGCGCAACACCGGCGTCAGTGGCGCCCCCAGCAGCACCAGCAGCGGCGCCAGCATCCGCAGCAGGAAGTGTTGCAGTTGGTGGAAGGACAGCATGTGCTCGGACAGGTTGTCCAAGGGCGATTGTAGAGCAATGAAGATCAGGAACAGACCGGTGAAGAAGGATATCTTCTGCCAGAGGTTGATGGGATGGCTGGGCCGCTCCCAATTGGCCAGGCCGTTCAGATACAGATAAGCTGCCACCAGCAGGAGCAAGGTTGGCAGCGGGTTCCAGTTCCAGGCGGTGAAGGGGTTCTGGCCGGCGTCGATACCACCGTGGGCGTGAACGACGGGCACGGCCCATAACAGTTGTAGCAAGGCCAACGCGGGCAGGACCAGCAGTATCCTTCGGCCGGATTTCATCATAGAAACAGCCCTGGCATCAGCTTTGGGACTCACCTTGGGCAGCCTCGCGCCGGCGGCGGTTGTTGCGCCGCGTGCTCCACCAGATGTAGGCGACTCCGAGCATCATCACAGCGAAAACACCGAAGAAGACCAGGCTACCACTGGTGTAACGGTTGAGGGACGGGACTTCAAAAATCATCGCGCTGGCGCCGCCTCGGCCCAGGGGACTTGAAACGTCAACGCTAATCAACCACTCGCCGGTGGAGCCCAGGTTCATCCGGACGTCGTACCTCTCGAGCTCGGCCGGCGAATTTAGGGCTATGCCCAATCCTTCGTAGTCCTCTTCATCGTTCTTGGCGACGAGCAGCACTTGGGCGTCGGGCACCACCTCGCCGGTGTCGGCGTTTGTGACGTAGAGGGCCATCTGGATGAACCCAGCGGCCAGATTAGTGTTCACCGCCACAACCCTCACCCTGTGTGGGCCCGCAGTGACGGTTACTTCCCTTGGGTCCCCCTCTTGGGCGGCCACCGAGGCGATCGGCGCCACAAGGAGCAGGACGCCAGCCAATACCAACAGTCCGATGTTTCTGATCTTGATGCTAGCCATCCCCATGTAATTTTGGTGTAAATCGGGTGTAACCAACCCCAATACGGAGGTGGCGTCGGTTAAGGATTCCTCAAGGACAACGGCTGATTAGCCGTCGTGGCGGTGGCCGGAAGTGTACACCCTTGGGTGTTCGATATGGTGGTCTTCTTCGCAGCCCTCCATGGAGTCTTCCAACTGGATGGTCACGTGGCCGATGCCAAACTCACTGGATGCGATGTCCCGCAGCCGCTGCAACACCGGGTTGGGGTCTTCCATCACTGCGGCGTCGGCGGTGACGTGGGCGCTCAGGGCGTCGTAGCCGGTGGTGATGGACCAAGCGTGAATATCGTGGACGCCGGTCACGCCGTCCAATTCCTCCAGGCGTTGGCACAGTTGATGCAGGTCCAGGTGGGCGGGCGTGCCTTCCATCAGCACATGGACCACCTTCCAGAGCAACCGGAAGGAGCTGGCGAGTATCAACACCCCAATGACTATGCCAAATATTGGGTCGGCGATGTCCCAACCGAATGCCAACACCAACACTCCCGCAGCCACCACCGCCACCGAGCCCAGAAGGTCGGCAATCACGTGCCGGAACGCGCCCTCCACATTCAGGCTCTCCCCAGCCGAGCGGTGCAGGCCCCAGGCGGCGGCCACGTTAACCAGCAGTCCGACGGCGCCCACGCCCAACATAAGTCCGCCATCGACCTCCGGGGCGTCACCGAAACGGCGAGCGGCCTCAAAAAAGATCCAAGCGGCGATGAGCCAAAGGCTGAGGGCGTTCAACATGGCGGCCAGGACCTCGGTGCGGTGAAAGCCGAAGGTCTGCTCGATGGAGGCGGGACGGCTGGCGATCCAGATGGCCAGCAGGGCCAGGCCGATGGCAGCGGCGTCGGTGAGCATGTGGCCGGCGTCGGCCAGGAGGGCCAAGCTGCCGGAGACCAAGCCGCCAATCACCTCGGCCACCATGTACCCCATGATTAACGCCAGGGAGATGCCAAGACTGCGCCGGCTGGCGGAGCGGTGGTCGTGGCGGCGTCCCGAAGCCGGTGTGGCCGTGTGTTGGGTAGCGTCCATAGCGGTGTTAGTCCGCGCCCGCAGTATAGAAAGGGTTGACCGGGCTCAGGGGCAGACCTTTCTGAAGTCCGTTTGCCGGAGCGGAAGACCGGTCTATAGTTGGAAGGTCTTCTTCCAGATACCGGGCGAGCCATCCGCGTGGGTCATGATTTCCCGCATCCGGCCGTTGTCGGGATGGATCTCCCGTTGTTTCAGCCACTCTGGGGTCTCCGAAACGTTCTCGTTCTCGAACTCGTAAACCGTGGCGTATTGGGGCGCTCCCCGGACGGCCCGCCAGCGGCGGCCGCGGATACAACCGGGCGCCTTTTCATAGTTGGGCACGTAGACTCCACTGTACCATTTGTTCCATTCATCGTCGTTGGCGGGCGGAACATCCATCCGGCCGATTTGGATTGCGTTGGCCATGTCGCTGTTGGCGATGTCGCTGGTGAGGGACGCCGGGTGGATCATGTCATAGACGTTGTTCATAAAGTTGGTCCCGATGAGACTGGGAGACACCCGCTGTCCCCACTCGGAGCGGGGCCGGTTCTTGAAGGCATCGGTGTTCACCACGTCGGCGTTCTCCAGTTCGTAAACGGCCATGTGCTTGGGGCCGCTCTTAGTGGCCTCGTAGCGGGCAGCGTTGAGCACGCCGGGGACCGACAAAAGTTCCTTAAGGTGTTCCTCGTTGTACCACCGGTTGAAATCGTCTTCTTTGTCGGCTGGGATGTCGGCCCAGATAATCATCAGGCCGGTGCCTTTCTTGTTAGCCATGGCTGCCTCCATTTCTCCCGATTAATTTTGATCGATGCTAGGTGGCGCCATGATAACCAAGGCCGCCCGGTTTGGCTACGGGGACGGGATGGGGTTAAGCGTCTTGCATATTTAATGGGAGAGACGACTGAAAAGGTGACGGTGGAGGAAGATTCTAATTCTTTGGGGCTCGGTAGCCCAACTCGAGGACAGCACCGAATCCACTTTGTTAGTGACACCGTTTGGATCGCAACATCCTAAGTCGCGCTTCACAAGTTCTCCAACGTGCCGCGGCGGCGCACCACGACCTCGATCCAGCTGAACAGGATGAATCCCACAAATGCATACCCCAGCCCAATGGCCAAATCCCCGAGCAACAAAGGAAGCGACGCACTAATTTCGCCTCCGGCGGCCAGAGCACGTGCCGTCTCGATGCTACGCGTCAGGGGAAGAGCCTCGCCAAGGAACGTCAACGCGGGCGGAAGCTCGCTTAAGGGTATGTTTGCTCCACTCACCAGCAAAATCGTGAAAATCATGATGTTGCCTAAAACCAACGAGTCGAGCACTAAATATGCTACCGCGCCCAGGAGCAGGCCCAGACCAGAGACGGCAAGCGTGCCGACGACGATGGTTAGCAGGATGCCCGGCCAGCTTGAAAGGGGCAGTTCCAGGCCAAACACCAGGATAGCCCATACAAAGCCCACTACCACGAACACCGCGGATTCTGCCACGTGAACCGCGGCGCGTCCGAAGAAGAGGGCCAGCCGGTTCGCCGGGGTGCCGATGAGATAGATCAGCGTACCTAGATTACGCTCGGAGGTGATAACACCTGCGATGGTGAATCCGCTCAGGCTGGCAATCACCATGGCATTACCAACAAGATAAAACTCCCGAGGCTGGCTCCCGCCGAACAGCCCAATCAAACTGTAGAAGGCCATACCGCTCAGAGGTATGATCAGCCGCTGGGCGAGGTAGACCGTGGGGGTCTCCCAGAGAAACAGCGCCCGATACCCATTGTAGGCCGAAGCGAAGAATACCCGCATCAGATAAACCCCAGGGTGCCTTTTCGACGCGCCAGGCTGAGAAATATTCGAAAGAATATCGCGGCCACCACCAGAATCACCCCACTGGTGGCTAGAAGTATCAGCCACGCCAAGGCTATGTCGCCAAACTGGAGGGTGCCCAGGCTGGAGCCCTGTAGCGCCCGGGCCGCCCAATAGGGAGGGAGCGCATAGCTGAAGGGCAGGAACCAGCCCGGCAATAATGCCACGGGGAAAAGGAAACCGCAGAGTATAAAGACCGGGTACTCCAGGCCGCCGAGAAACTGCTCCACGGGCGGCCAGAGGATGCAAAGCGGCGCAAATAGCATTCCCATCGTCCATAGGGAGACAAGCGCCATGAGCATGGAAACCGCGAAGCTAATGGGTTGATCGGCTGCGATCGGGTATTGGAACAGCCCTGCCCCGACCACATAGGTTAAAACCATCGAGGTCAGGGCCAGGACCAGATTGCCAGCCATCTTTCCGCCCATAATCACAATGAACGGCGCCGGCGACGCTTCAAGTAGCTCCAAATTGCCCTGGTAGCGTTCGCGCATGACAGCGCTGGTGCCGGTGAAGAGAACCGAGCTGAACATTCCCGACAATCCAGCTCCCACGACAACATATACCGGATCGAAGCCGGCTTGATTGCGCAGCATGTAGATGGCCATGATGGCAATGAAGAAGGGCTGCAACAGCGCGATGAACAGCATGAAGGGCGATGCCATCAGTTCCAGCAACTGCACTTTGGCGCTGAGCAGGTAAACCCGCGTGTAGTAAATCACTCGGTACCGCCAACCAGGTGAACATAAGCATCCTCCAAGGTGGCTTCCCGGACGCTGACTCGACCGACGTCCAGGTCGTCCAGGCTCGCTAACAGGCCCGACACCTCCCGGTCACCCAGCCTGGTCTGCACGCGCAAGACCTGACGCAGTTCTTGGGATTCGATGGCCACGGAGTCCACAAAATCGAGAGCGCGCAGCCGGTCCAGGTGCTATGGCTCAGCGCCGAAAACCTCCAACTCAACTACGCTCAGGTCACTCACTAGTTCCTTCAGATCCTGCGGCGTGCCTTGGGCCACGATTCGTCCCTCATTTAGAATGGCAATACGTTGGCACAGGGCGTCGGCTTCGAACATGTAATGCGTGGTGAGCAATATGGTTTTTTGCTCAGACTGCAACCTTTTGATGATCTCGTGCAAGTCCCGGGCCCCAACCGGGTCCAGACCCATTGTGGGCTCATCTAAGAACAGGACTTTCGGCTCGTGTAACAGGGTTCGAGCGATGTGCAGGCGTTGTTTCATGCCTCGTGAGTAACCGGCCACCCGCTCGTCTGCCCGATCCCCAAGCCCCACCAGTTCCAGCATCTCTTCGATACGAGGGCGAATCTTCCTAGGCTCGATGCTATAAAGTTCAGCGAAGTATCTGAGGTTGTCCCGGCCGGAAAGCCGGTAGTATAGTCCTCGCTCGCCGCCCAACACGAACCCGACCTGAGAACGCAGGGCGGCAGCGTTTTTCACCGCGTCATGTCCCAAAACCGTCACCCGTCCCGCCGTTGGGATCAGAAGGGTGGTCAGAATCTTCACAGCTGTAGTCTTACCCGCCCCATTGGGTCCGAGCAGTCCGAACAATTCCCCCTCCTCAATCTTGAGAGAGACCGCGTCCAAGGCCACGATTTCTTTTGAGCGTCTACGAATCGTGCCGGTGGCAACCCGAAAAACGTGCCGGACCTTCTCGATCTCAATTGCGCTCATGCCGCCCTCCATTCGAGCGCCCAGGCCGGGTTACTCCCGTTCTCCAGATGGGTTCGAGACCCCTCAACCGCTCTACATCAACTAAACAAACTTTGGCCACCGCCACCCGGCAGGTGGTGACCTGACCCGTAGCCTCCCAAGGCTCCCTGGCAAATGCCAGATCCAAATACGATTGTTCCATTGACTTGCCTTCTCCTCGCGAAATAAAACCGGTAACAAAAAAGAGCCTCCCGCATTGGGAGGCTCTACAAGTCAGTGACAGAATTATCCCAGGGTTGCTATGGTCTCCCAAATGCCGAATGTACATGACCAAGGGCCATGACATACATATTAGTCAGACAGACGGGGATGCCCACCATCGGATTTTACTCCTCGAAATACCCGGAATTACTGAAGATGCCATATCTTACCACAGTCTGCGGTGACTCGGTTGAGGGGAGTGGCCTGGGAGTGAAAATGGTGATAATTGCCGAGCCAAAACTTGCCCGCGCTTTGGCTAGGTTTGCCCGCCGTCGCTGGTGGCACCGCCCACCGGAAAGTATCGCCGGTGTTGGGCCGCGGAAATGTGCAAGACGCTCTGTGAAAACGAGAGCAGGTGCCGGACCAGTTCCTCCGGGGCGGACAGGAAGGGGGAGTGGCCGGTATCCATGGACACGGTCATGTACTCAGGCGAATCACGTTGATCGGGGAAATCCCGGATAAAGGGACATTCGGCCTTTCTCATTCGGTCCGTTTGGCCCATGTTACTTGGTAGAGACCATTGTAATTTTTGGTGGAGAGAATGACCTCGGGAAAACGGACTGTAGCCCCTGGCCGGGTCCCTAGGTTGGTTCTTTCACGGAAAGCGACCTAGGGCCTTTTACTCGGAGGGAGGTGACAAGTATGGCAATACTGGATGATCTGATCAAGATTGACGGAGTCGTCGCTGCCGGTGAGTTCACCGCTGAGGGAAAGTTGGTGGACTACAAAGCGAACATGGACATGCCGCGCGACATGGCGGAGATGGCAGCGCAGTTCTGCGCCACGGTTACGATGATGTTCAACACGCTGGCTGGCTCCTTCTCGAAACTGAGCGACATGAACTGGGTGCCGCAGCAAGGCTGGACATACTCGGGCGGTGACATGACGGTAGCCGTCGGCGGTGCCGGCAAAAAAGGGGTGTTTATCGAGACCGCCAAGGCCGACTTGAAACAGTTGTTCCAGGTTCTCGACGGCGAATAGCGCAATCGGGTGCGGCTGGCCAAAATAGCCACAGGTCGACCGGTCGCAATTCTATAATAATGGCGGTCCACTCCTGACCCCCATCTGCTCATCGAGGCGGCGCAGCGGTATCAGAATTGCCTCTGCCGCCTGCGGAGTTGACTTAGCTGTCAATTTACAGCTATCAGCTAATTGCTTTTAGTCAAGCAAGGATTCCCTGAAGCCGTCGATGGTGCTTTGTTGGACTCCATGGCGGCGTAGGTAGGCTTCTGAGCCACCGAATTCGCTCTGGGTGACGGCCAGAAACTTCTCGATGGCCGCTTTGGGGGCGATGATTCCTTCCCTGCTCGAGTTCTCGAAGCCGGGCATCTTTCTGATCCGCGCCAGGATGCCGTCGATGACTTCGTTGGTCATAAGTAATCGGCTACGATGTCCTCTTGGCTCACTCCCAGCACCGCCAGGATAGTGGCAGCCAAGACGCCGGTCCGGTCCTTCCCGGCGCTGCAATGAAACAATGCCGGATGGTTCACCTGCTGGGCCAAGGTGGTGAAGGCCTGAGCCATCAGGGTGCCCGAGTTCTGGAGCATCCACAGATAGATCTCGGTTAGCCGGTTCTCCGAGTCTTCGCCGTCGGTGGGAGGCGCGATTCCCCGGCGTTCCAGGAAGGGAAAGTGATGGTACCCGATGCCCGAGAGGGCCAAAAGTCCCCGGCCATCGGCCATTACTCCGCCGCTGTTGCGCAGGTCTATGACGGCCGAAACCCCTAATGCCCCGGCGATGGTTTGAACATCGGCCTCGGTCAATGTGTTGGGGCCGTCGCTACGGAAAAGCCGCCGCCATCTCACCGTACGTTCGCCAGCAGTGGCATAGCCGCCCAGGTCTCGGAAGTTTACGCAGCCATCCAGGGGTATCCACCGTTCCGTCTCTTGAGTCATTTTCTTGACTAAACACGGGGGCGGCCTACGCCCCTTCCACTCCCATCTCTTTGGCAACCGCGAGCATGGCGCGGGCGGTTGCCTCATGGGCGATATCCACCATGTCTCCGCCAAAGGTGACGGCTGCCCCGCCGGTGGCGCGCATCTCCTCCATGGCTTTGACCAGGCCCTGCCAGTGTTTCACGTCCTCCGGGGTGGGAGAGAAAACCTCGTTCACCACGGGGACATGGGAGGGGTGTATCAGGTGCATCCCGGTGTAGCCCAACTGCCGCAACTGGATTGCCAAGGCCCTGAGACCGCCCAGGTTGTGGATGTCCATCCAGCCGCCGCTCATGGGGTAGGGCACCCCGGCGGCGCGGGCGTCAACCAGCACCTTGGACTTCAAATACAGGGTCTCCAGGCCTTCGGGAGTCCACTGGAAGCCGATGGAACGGGAGGTGTCGCCGCCCTTGCCGCCGCTGCCGCCCATGTGGGCAACCCGGGGGGACGCCGTGGCGATCTCGTAGGACTGCCGGATGCTCTGGGCGGTTTCAAGGCCGGGGTCAATCAATATGGAGCCCACCTCCATGCCCGCCTTGCGCTCAAAATGAGACAGCAGGTTATCGACCTCCACCACGTCTGCCGGGCTCTCGACCTTGGGTAGAAGGACGCCGTAGAGCTGCGGGCAGGTGACGGCCTCCAGATCGCCGCCGGTTAAGCCGGTCTCCAACCGGTTGACCCTGACGGTCAGCGTCGGCTTCTCGCCGCCCAGCTCCTCCAGCATCTTGCGGACTAGGACGCGGGCCTCCGGCTTGTTGGCGGGCGGCACCGAGTCTTCCAGGTCCAATATCAAGGCGTCGGCCCCATATTGGGGCGCCTTACGCATCCAGTCTTCCTTGTTGCCAGGGACGTACATGGACGTCCGTAGGGGTCTGGCCTTTGCCATGGCGGGTTCCTCCGTAGCTTTCAGCTATCAGCGATCAGCTATCGGCTTAGACTACGTTTTCTTTCTGAAGTTGTTTGATGTCGTGGGCGGTTAGGCCTAAGAGTTTGGAAAATATCTCTTGGTTGTGCATTCCGAGGGTGGGCGCGCCGGTCACCTCAGGGAGGTCGCCGCCGGAGAACTTCACCGGGAACCCCGAGGCCACTCCCTCGACCGGGACGTCCATCGCGGCATGGAGCATGGGCAGCAGGCTCCCCCGGTCCCAAAAGTGTTGGTCCTCCATCACCTGTTCGGCGGTCCTTACCGGGGCGCAGGGCACGTCGTGCTCTTCAAGGCGCTCCAACGCCGCTTCCAGGGTAAATCCACCAATCAGTTGTTGGATCTCCTCGCGGGCCACTTCCACATTAATGGTGCGGGCCGCGTAATCACAGAACCGCGGGTCCTCCAACAGTAGGGGGGCTTCCAAGGCCCGGGACAGCCGGCCCCATTGGTCATCGCTGGTGACAGTCAAAGACAGGTCGCCGTTCTTAGTCTGGTACAGTCCGGTGGGCCCGCCGCGGCTGATGTTGCCGGTGCGCAGGGGCTGGCCGTCGGCGATGCTCTCTTCCAAGTTCTCCATGAACATCAGCGACACCAGGGTGTCCATCATGGACACGTCCAGGTACTGGCCTTGGCCGGTGCGTTCCTTCTCCCGCAGCGCGGCCAATATTGAGTAGCAGGCGAACATGGGCGTGACCAAGTCGCCGATGTAAAGACCGACCTTGATGGGCGGTCCGCCAGCGTCGCCGTTGATGTCCATCAACCCGCTCATGCCCTGTATCTGCGGGTCATGGGCGGGTTTCTCGGCGTAGGGTCCGGTCTGGCCGTAGCCGGAGATGGAGCAGTAGACGATGCCAGGATTCACCTTGGCGACTTCTTCGTAGCCCAGTCCGATGCGCCGCAGGGAGCCTGGGGCCAGGTTCTCCAATACGACGTCACATTCCATGGCCAGGGCGAAGAACATCTCCTTGCCCTTGGCGGTCTTCAAGTCGATGGTGACGCTCTTCACGCCCTGGGTCCGTTTGAGGAAACGGGTGGAGATGTCCATGTCGGTCTGGCGCTGGGCGTTGGTGCCGTTGGGCCCGGCAAAGGGGCCGTTGCCCCGGACGGGGTCGCCCTTGCCCGGGATCTCGACCTTGATTACCTCGGCGCCCATGCGGGCCAGGTTCATGGAGCAGAAAGGTCCGGCGAGATATACGGTGACGGCCAGGACCCTTATGTCTTTCAGTGGTTCCATATCTCCCCCAGCGCGTCGCTAAAAAATCAGGGTCTATTCGACGGCAATTCTCTCACAGAATCGGCCCGCTGTGGTACAATCCGTGATACCCCAGCCAGGCACCAATCTACGTGTGAGGTAGACTCGATGGCCTCTAACATTGTCCTCTCGAACACCGAATTTAAAGTTGTGGGCACCAGGCCCATCCGCCACGACGGCACCGACAAGGTGACCGGGCGGGCCCAATATGGCGGCGACTTCCAGGCCGCCGGGATGATATATGCCAAGGTCTTGCGCAGTCCCTACGCCCACGCCCGCATCAAGTCCATCGACACCAGGAAGGCCCTGGCCCTGCCAGGAGTCAAAGCAGTGATCACCGGGCAAGACATGCCGGTGGTGCAGAAGAATGACGACGACAACGCGGCCAAGATGGCCTCAGAAAAGGTGATGGCCTCGGCCAAGGCCCTGTACAAAGGCCATGCGGTGGCGGCGGTGGCCGCGACCAGCAGCCACATCGCCGAATCTGCTTTGGAATTGATCGACGTTCAGTATGAGGAGCTTCCCGCGGCAACCCAGGTCTTGGACGCCATGAAAGACGACGCCGGGCTGCTCCACGACGACATGACCACCATCGACCTGGGACAGCAAACTAACAAGCACAGCAACATCGCCACCCACTTCCGGTACGAGTTGGGCGATTTGGAAAAGGGGTTTGCCGACGCGGAAGTTGTGGTTGAGCGGGAGTTCAACACGGCAACGGTGCACCAGGGCTATATCGAGCCCCAGAACGGCTCGGCTTTCTGGAACGCCGACGGTCAGATAACGGTCTGGTGCAGCACACAGGGGGCCTTCAGCGCTCGGGAAACTCTGGCCACGGTCCTCGACCAACCGGTTTCCAAGATCAAAGTGGTCCCAATGGAGATCGGAGGCGGATTTGGCGGGAAGATACCCATCTACCTTGAGCCTCTTGCGGCGCTGCTTTCCAAGAAAACCGGCGTGCCGGTGAAGATGGCGATGACCCGGGCGGAGGTTTTCGAAAGCACCGGCCCGACCTCCGGCGCCAACATGAAACTTAAAATAGGGGCCGACAGATCGGGCAGGATCACCGCAGCGGAAGCCCACCTGGCCTATGATGCCGGCGCTTTCCCCGGGTCCCAGGTGACCATGGGAGCTCAATGCATGTTTTCGCCATACGTCATCGAAAACCTGAGGGTCGACGGTTACGACGTGGTCGCCAATAAGCCGCCGGTCGCCGCCTACCGGGCCCCCGGCGCCCCCATCGCGGCATTCGCCGGCGAGACGGTGATGGATGAGATCGCCGAGAAACTTGGGATGGACCCCATCGAGATCCGTTTGCTAAACGCCAGCAAAGAGGGCACCGAGCGGTTGGAGGCACCCCCGTTTCCGGTGATTGGGAACGTGGAGTGCTTGGAAGCAGCCCGGGACTCGAAACAGTACAAGACCAAGGTCACCGGGAAACACCGGGGCCGGGGGGTTGCCTCCGGATTCTGGTTCAACATCGGCCTACAGTCCAGCGCGGCCATCAGCGTGAACGCCGATGGTACTATCAACTTGGTGGAAGGTTCCACCGACATCGGCGGCACCAGGGCATCCCTCGCCATGCAGGCAGCCGAGGTGCTGGGGATCCCGGCGGAGGACGTGCATCCCAGCGTGGCCGACACCGAGTCGGTGGGCTACACCTTCTTGACCGGCGGCAGCCGCACCACCTTTGCCTCCGGTTGGGCGGCCCACGACTGCGCCCAGGATATCCGGAGCAAGATGATCGAGCGGGCCGCCGGCATCTGGGATGTCTCCGCCGATGACGTCACGTTGGTCGACGGTGTATTCCAACACAAGTCAGATCCCGACCTGAGGTTCAGCTTCAAGGAACTGGCCGGCCAGCTAAACCGTTCGGGAGGGCCCATCTCCAGCCAGGTCAGCGTGGACCCCAGGGGAGCGGGAAGCGCATTTGCCACTCACGTGGTGGACGTGGAGGTGGATACCGACACCGGCAAGGTCACGGTGCTTAATTACACCGCCGTCCAGGACGCCGGCAAGGCCGTTCACCCCAGCTATGTGGAAGGCCAGATGCAGGGGGCCGTGGTCCAGGGCATCGGCTGGGCTCTCAACGAGGAGTACCGGTTCAACGACAAAGGAGTGATGGAGAACTCCACTTTCTTGGACTACCGGATGCCGACCAGCCTGGACCTGCCAATGATCAGCACGGTGATCGTGGAGGTGGCCAATCCGGGCCACCCATACGGAGTGCGGGGTGTCGGAGAGGTGCCCATCGTTCCTCCCATGGCGGCGGTGGCCAACGCTATCTACGACGCGGTCGGCGTGAGGATGACCGAGCTGCCCATGTCGCCGTCAGCGGTGCTGGAGGCCTTATGGGCCAAGGACGGCGAACCCGCAGGGCTTCAAGCTGCCGATTAAACAGGCCAAGTCTTCAGCAGGCCAGGCCCCATCTTGGGGGCCTGGCCTGCTTTTGTGTAACGGCCCAACGTGGCTGGCAGACCAAATCAGCATGAATAAATCAGGAGGGCCCTCATGACCAGAGTGAAATACGCCACCAGGGAGAACATGGACGCCGCTGGTCAGGCAATCTGGGACGAAATCGAGACCAGCCGCGGCGGTGTTGCCCGCAACTATGCCGCTTTGCTCAACAATCCTCAGGCCTCACGGGCCATGGCCGGATTGGGCGGGTACGCCCGGTACGAGACCGCCTTGGACCCCAGGATCAAGGCCTTGGCCGTCCTCACAGCGGCGCGGGAGGCTTGCGGGCACTACGTTTGGACGGTCAACCAAACTGCCGCCAGGGCCGCCGGGCTATCCGACGAGGTGATCGCCGCCATCCGCGAGTACCGCGCCCCTGCCGGCTTGGACACGAAGGACGCGTCCATTGTCCAATTTATGCTGGAAATCCTGCGCCAACACCGAGTGTCGGACGCTACCTTCGAGGCCGTGCGCGGCATGGTTGGCGACTCCGGTGTGGTGGATATCTTGATTGTGAGCGGGTACTACCACACTCTGGCCCACTGCCTGCAAGCCTTGGATGTGGACTTACCGGAGGGCACTTCCACCGCTCTTACCTACTGAGACGACCACCCGATTCTCGCTTAATAGGCCCACAACTTGGAAATCGAATTGGTTTGCCTGGCGAACTCAAGATCACAAGGCGGCAGGTCCGTCGCCGGTCTCCGGACTGACGGAGGAGGTTGGGTGCGGCTGGTCAGCCGGAGCGGCCCTTTGGAGCGAAAGGTCTACACCATGGAAGGCGGCAGAGAGGCCGGGTTGCTGGACGTGGTACAGGCGCAAGCCGTTGGGCCCAGGCCAGTCACCAACCAACCGGAGAATTACCTGGCGGCCGGGCCCAGGCCGGGAATATTGGGGGCGAGCTTAGACGCTGTCTTCGGTTCCAAGCGTTGGAAAACAGCAGGCCGGGTGGAGACGGCCAACGCCCCTCCGGTGCTAGACCCGCTCATTCGCAAGGGACCAGACCTGTTGGGCAACCAGCGGGACCGGGAAGACCTTCCGGCGTTTGAAAACCGGTCGGCAATCAACTCTCTGACGCTGATCGAGCCGGACTCCATGGTCTGGGAGGTAACGACGTCTTTTCGCGGCCAGCGGAACGAGCGGCAGCTAAGGGCCCAGTTCATCCTGGACGGGGCAGAATACAGCCTGCTGGTGACTGACCCCAGATGGGAAGAACGTTGCTCCCTGCTGAACTACGGCACCTATGACAACTCCGCGTTGCAGGTGCAAGAGACAGACCGGATATTGCTAACGGTCAGCTTGGAAGAGCCCTACTTCGGCAACAATCCATCGGGCGAGTGTTTCAAGAGCGTCGCCGGTGTAATCTTGTTGCCGGGAACAAAGAAGGGCGAGCCCCTTGGCCAATCGTGTTAGAGAAAGATAAAAAGAGCGGCCGGTCCGCCTAGGCGAAGGAGCCGCTGAAGGAGCGGCCCACGACCGGTCGCTGAGCTATAGATTTTACGGCTAGCACGGCCCATGGTCAACCGGTTACGGGAACAGGCCTGAATCGGCAAACGTGAAAATCGAAAGGGGGGAACCCAATGGGAGACTACGCCTACCTGGTTCAGATGGATATCCCTGAGGAGATGGAAGACGAGTTCAACCGGGTCTACGACACCCAACACGTGCCCAATATCGTAAAGGCGCCGGGCGTCAACGGGTGCGTGCGCTACAAAGTGGAGTCGACGAACAAAGAAGGGATGGCAAGGTACGCCGCCCTGTACGACATCGATTCGCCGGAGGTACCCACCTCCGCTGGGTGGGTTAAGGAGTCGGAGAAGGGAGACTGGCCGACTCAGATCCGGCCCCACGCCACCAACCGGTCGCACACCATCTACAAAAAGGTCGGTTGATCAAGCGGCGACGCAGGTGATGGTGCGGATCACTCCCTAGATGGACTGTAATTTCCCGGTGACCAGGTCAGCCATGGAGACCATGTCTGGCGCTTCGACCAAAGCGATGATGTCGAAATCGCCGGTGATGATGTCCGCCGACGGCACGCCCGGCAAGGACCGGAGGGCGGCCGCAACATCCCGCGACTTGCCCACCTGCGCTTCAATCAAAACATACGCCCTAGTCGTCATCTGAAGCCTCCTTCCGGTTCCGGCTATTCATGATGCGCCGGCCGCCAGCCTAAGCCGGATTCCCGGTGGGCCGGAACCTAGTCCCGGAACCCTAGTCAGAAATATGGGCGGTGCTGGTAACCTCAACCAGGTTGTTGGGGTCGCCGAAGTTGACGACTATGGTGGTCCGCGCCGGACGGTCTTTTGTGAAGAACTCAGCGTAGACCTCGTTGAAGCCCGGCAGGTCTTCCCGGTTGGAGACGTAGCAGGTATTGGTCAGCACATTATCTATCGAGGATCCGGCGGCCTCCAGAATCAGAGAGATACGCTCCAGAGCGTACCTGGTCTGTTCTTTTATGCCGTTGCCCACCTCTCCTGAGGTCGGGTGGCGGCCGGTGTTTCCGGCCACAAAGACCAGATTGCCGATTTTAGTGGCCTGGGACAGGGGCGCCGTGCCTGTGGCAACCTTGTCCGTGGAAACAATCTCTTTTCTGGGCATACGGACCTGCCTTAAATCGACGTTTAATGCTGACGGGGCGTTTCTTACCGGCACGGACCGGGGAGGCTCCGGCTGGTTATTTGCCCATTATATCCGTGGTTACGCAGGTGTCAATTTACCAATCCACGCACTCTATTCACGCACTCTATTCACGCACCCTTCTTGGGCAGGTGCAGCCAACGATATTGCGTGACTCACCCAGAAACCGCTAGAATGGGCCTACGGTCCGCATTGCGTCCTTGTGGCTCTTAGGCGAGGTCGCGCCGCGGCGATTAACAACAGGTAGATCAAGTCCCATTGCTACGCACACTGCGCCGTTACGGCCAGTGAGCCCCATTCGCCAACACCTATACGAAAGGGAGCGACGCCAAACATGGATGCTAAAGACCTGAGAAACGTAGCCCTCCTCGGCCACTCCGGTTCGGGAAAAACCTCGTTGGGCGAAGCGGCGCTGTTCGCCACCAAAGCCACCACCCGCCTGGGAAATGTCGGGGATGGCAACACCTCTTCGGACTACGAGCCCGAAGAGGTGAAACGGGGAGGCAGCATCCAGACAACCTTGGTGTCGGTAAGTGCAGATAACACCAAGATCAACTTCTTGGACACGCCGGGATATGACGACTTCTTGGGCGAGGTGGTAAGCGCTCTCCGGGTGGTAGAAGGAGCAGTCATCGTGGTGGCCGCCCCCACGGGGGTGGACGTGGGCACCGAGCGGTCCTGGAACATGTGCGAGTCGGCCCAGATACCGCGGATGTTCGTTGTGAATAAGATGGACCGGGAGAACGCCAACTTCTCGCGGAACGTGTCCGACATCCAGGCGACGTTCGGCCGCCAATGCATCCCATTCCAGGTCCCGCTGGGAGACGCCCAAGAATTCAAGGGCGTGGTGAGCATCGTCAGCCCGCCGACGGACATACCCGCCGATGTCGCCGACGAAGTTGCGGCAGCGCGGGAGCGCCTCATCGAGGCCGCAGCGGAGAGCGACGACGACTTGGCTGACCGCTACCTGAGCGGCGAGGAACTTTCCGCCGAGGAAGTAATCTCGGGAGTGCGGACTGCGGTTCTGGCCGGGGAGTTGGTGCCCATCCTGGCCGCGTCCTCATTCCCAGAAACCATCGGCATCGAAGAGGTTTTGGAGACCACCCAATCTTTCCTGCCCTCTCCCGTGGATGGTAAACCTTCGGAACTGTTCAAGGGCAGCGACGCGGCGGAATATAAGACCGACCCCGCCAGCCCGTTGGCGGCCTTCATTTTCAAGACCACCGCCGACCCGTTCGTTGGCAAGCTGTCTGTGTTCCGCGTATACCAGGGATCAATCAAGAGCAACTCCGAAGTTTGGAACAGCAACCGGGAGCAGGCCGAGCGGATCGGCCAGCTGTACCTGCCCAGAGGAAAGAGCCAAGAAAACGTGGCGGTGATTTCGGCCGGGGACATCGGAGCCATCGGAAAGCTGAGTACGACGCTGACCGGCGATACCCTATGCACCCGGGACAACGCAGTCAAGTTCCCACAGATCAAACAGCCCGTCGGTTTCTTCCGGATGGCTGTTACGCCCGCGTCCAAAGACGACCTCGACAAGATGTCCTCGGCCCTCAGCAGGATCGTGGAAGAGGACCCGACCCTCCGTTTCTCCCGGGACGCCGGCACCAGCGAGTCCTTAATCACGGGCTTGGGCGACGCCCAGATTGAGGTTGCCCTGGAAAAGATTAAGCGGAAGTTCGGCGCCGACCTCCGGGTGAAGATGCCAAAGGTTCCGTACCGGGAAACCATCACCAAGACCACCAAATCCGAGTATCGGCACAAGAAGCAGTCGGGCGGCCACGGCCAGTTCGGACACGTGGTGATTCGGCTGGAACCCCAAGACCGGGACGAGGGCTTCGCCTTCTCCACCGAAATTACGGGAGGCAAGATTCCCAAAGAGTACATACCCTCGGTGGAGAAGGGCGTGACCAAGGCCCTAGACGAGGGATCTCTTGCGGGGTTCCCACTGGTCGACCTGAAGGCCGTGTTGTACGACGGCAGCTTTCACGACGTTGACTCGTCTGGCATGTCCTTTGAGATAGCCAGCATCCAGGCCCTGAAGCAGGGAGTAGGCGATGCCGATCCGGTGTTATTGGAACCGGTGGTCAAGCTTTCGGTGACCGTACCCGACGCCTACACCGGCGAGGTTATCAGCGACCTCAATGGAAAACGGGGCCGAATCCTGGGCATGAACCCCGACAATGGCGTAACCCTCATCGAGGCCGTGGCGCCGTTGGCGGAGGTCCAGCGCTATTCCCAGGACCTGCGTTCGGTAAGCCAGGGCCGGGGCACCTATACGCTGGAGTTCGACCACTACGACCAAGTCCCGCCGAACCTGGAGCCCAAGGTGATTGAGGAAGCCAAACGGGCGAAGGAACAAGAAGGCGGCTAACCCCTTAATTTTTACCGTAATAAGCACGTAGGGGCACGGCAATGCCGTGCCCCTACGTGCTTGAGAGCCTTGGTCCCGTCAGAAGCCCCAAGAGGGGTGGTACTCGCCGAATACTTCCCGGAAGACGTCCATCATCTCACCCAGGGTGGCGTAGGCCTTGGAGGCTTCCACCAGATAGGGCATGGTGTTTTCCGAGCCGCAGGCGGCCTGCTCCAGGGCCTTTAGCCGTTGGGCGACCTCCCGGTTGTCACGGGTGCGGCGGACCGTGTTCAGACCCTCGATCTGCTTCTTCTCCCCCTCACGGTCAACCCGGAGCAAGGGGATTTCCGTGGCGTCTCCGGTGTTGTATTCGTTGACGCCCACGGTGATTCGCTCTTTACGGTCTTCCTCCATCTGATACAGGTAGGAGGCGTCGGCAATCTCCCTTTGGAGGAACCCGGTCTCCAGGGCAGGGATCACTCCGCCAATGTCGTCGATGCGCCGGAAGTAATCGTAGCTGGCCTCTTCCAGTTCGTTGGTCATAGCCTCAACGAAATAACTGCCGCCAAGGGGGTCCACCGTGTCGGTGACGCCGGTCTCGTGGGCGATTATCTGCTGGGTCCGGAGAGCTTGGAGGGCGGCTTCTTCCGAGGGCAGGGCCCAGGCTTCATCCTTTCCGTTGGTGTGCAGCGATTGGCAACCACCAAGTACTGCGGCCAGGGCTTGGAACGACACCCGGACAACGTTGTTCTCGGGCTGCTGGGCGGTAAGGGTCTGTCCGGAGGTCTGGGCGTGGAACCGCAGTTGATGGGACCTGGGGTCCTTGGCCCCGAAGGTCTCCTGCATCTCCTTGGCCCAGATGCGGCGGGCGGCCCGGAACTTGCCCACTTCCTCGAAGAAGTTGTTGTGGGAGTTGAAGAAGAAGCTCAGCCTGGGGCCGAACTCGTCTACATTCAGGCCCCGGTCCAAGCTTTGGCGGACGTACTCGAAACCGTCGGCCAGCGTGAACGCCAGTTCCTGAATCGCATTGGACCCGGCTTCCCGGATGTGATAACCGCTGATGCTGATGGGGTTCCACCGGGGGACGTGCTGAGTGGCGAATTCAACGGTGTCCACCACCAGCCGCATGGATGGCTCAGGCGGGAAGATGTACTCGTTCTGTGCGATGAATTCTTTGAGGATGTCGTTCTGGATGGTGCCGCCCAGCCGGTCCAGGGACGCTCCCTTCTTCTCGGCCAAGGCGATGTACATGGCCCAGATGATTGCCGCCGGGCTGTTGATGGTCATGGAGGTGGTGATTTGGTCTAGCTTGATCCCGTCAAAAAGGGATTCCATGTCGGCCAAGGAGGACACCGCCACGCCGCAGGTGCCGAACTCGCCGGCCGCGCGGGGGTCGTCGGTGTCGTACCCGTAGAGAGTGGGCATGTCGAAGGCCACACTCAGGCCGGTCTGCCCCTCCCCAAGAAGGAACTTGAACCGCGCGTTGGTTTCCTCAGGCCGGCCAAACCCGGCAAACATGCGCATGGTCCAGAGCCGGCCGCGGTATCCGGAGGGGTGGATCCCCCGTAGGTACGGATACTCGCCGGGCAGACCCTGGTCTTCCAGGTATCTCTCTCCGGAGGTATTCTCCGGCGTGTATACCTGGTCCACCGGAAGTTGGGACGGCGTCTTGAACGAGGCCTTGCGCTGAGCGGCAGGGTCTTGTTTCTTACGCCAACGGGCGATTTGTGCCCTTAATTTATCTAGGTCTTGAGGGGAGTCCAAGAGTTACCTCCGGTTCACCGCCTGATAGCAAACCGCCCGAAATTAATCAGAACAGCTTGAAATCCAGTCTACGCAGGGGCCAGTTGGGTGTCAACGAACCAGGGTGCCTGCGACCACCGCCTAACCCAGCTTCTGCCGAATAAATCCGCCAATCTCCTTGATGGACTGTTGGCCTTCATGATACCGATGACGCGGTCGAGTTCCGGTGAGGTAGCGATTAGCGCAGACCGGTTTTAAGTGGCGGTGAGGCGGACGAAGCGGCGCTTGCCAACCCTGAGCACGTCGCCTGGTTGCAGCAGATAGCCAGCTTCGCCGCCGGTCACGGGCTGTGACTCCTCGCCCTGGGAGATCCGTTCGACCGCTCCCTGACCCAGCAGCCGTTTGACCTGGGCTTTACTGGGAGCTAGTCCTGACGCCAGCATCAGGTCGTCGACTCTAACCCCGTCGTCGCCGGCGATCCCCTGGTTCCGAAGGTCTTCCAAGGACAGCTCGGGGACCTCGGCGGGCAGGCCCCCTCCCTGCACTACCCGTTCGAAGTGTGCTTGTGCCGCGTCGGCTGCATCGCTGTCATGGAACTGGCGGGTCACATCCCAGGCCAGGCGCTTCTTGGGCTCCATCGGGTTGATTGCGTTGTTTTCCAGTTCCTTGGCGATGGCCGCCAATTCTGCCGCCGGAACATCCGTCAGGTATTCCAAATAGGACATGATTTGGTCATCGGACACGGACATGAGCTTGCCGTACATGTCGACCGGCGCTTCGTCCACCGCAACGTAGTTGCCAAGACTCTTGCTCATCTTCTGGACGCCGTCGGTGCCCACCAACATGGGCATCAGGAAGCATTGCTGGGGAGTCTGCCCCATCATGCCTTGCAACTCGCGGCCTACCAGCAGATTGAACATCTGGTCGGTGCCACCGAATTCAACGTCGGCCCTGATTTCCACGGAGTCGTAGGCCTGGAGCAGCGGGTAGAGCAATTCGATCAGGGCGATGGGTTTCTGGTCGGCGAAACGCTGCGCGAAGTCGGCCCTCTGCAGGAACTGGGCCACGGTGAACTTGCCGGTAAGCTCAATGACCTTGGCCAGGTCGAACTTGCCGAACCACTCGCTCTGGTAAATCACCTGGGCACGGGTCTGGTCCACCACCTTGAAGAACTGCCGGAGGTAGGACTCGGCGTTCTCCATGACCTCGGCGTGGGTCAGCATGGGGCGGGTGGCCGACTGGCCGCTGGGGTCTCCGATCTGGGCGGTCCAGTCGCCGACGATGAGAATCACCTGGTGCCCCAGTTCCTGGAGCTGCCGCAGTTTACGGAGCCCGACCACGTGGCCCAGGTGGATGTCGGGCCGGCTGGGGTCGAAGCCCATCTTCAGGCGCAGTTGCCTACCGCTCTGGAGCAGGCGGACAAATTCATCCCGCGAGATAATCTCGCTGACGCCGCGGGTGGTGACCGCCTCAAGTACCCCGGGGCTTGGGGGGCTTATGGGGCTGGGGCTGGTCATTGTAGTGTCTCCGGGGAATGGCTCGGATTTATTGCCTCCAGGGCCAGGACTTGGCGGCAGTCGTCCACGTCCTTGTTTATCTGCTTTACCAGTGCGTCCAGGCCGTCGAATTTCTCTTGGTCCCTGACTTTCTGGACGAACTCCACGGCGATGGTCTCGCCGTAAAGGTCGGCGCTGAAGTCCATGATGAAAACCTCGACCAGTTTTTGGGTGAGGCCGAAGGTGGGGCGGACCCCGATGCTGGTGGCGGACTGGTGGCGCTGGCCGTCGATGATGGTCCAGGTGGCGTAGATACCGTCGCCCGGCAGGAGCAACTGGGAGTCGACCTCGATATTGGCGGTGGGAAACCCCAGAGTGCGGCCACGCTGGTCACCAATCACCACGACGCCGGAGAGGGAGTGGTTCCGGCC
The DNA here is from genome assembly GCA_965237595.1 of Dehalococcoidia bacterium. Classification (GTDB taxonomy): domain Bacteria; phylum Chloroflexota; class Dehalococcoidia; order Lucifugimonadales; family UBA3495; genus UBA9611. The sequence goes on from CBDEFY010000007.1 coordinate 87,639, forward strand.
CAGCAGTTCCGGGCACACCTCCACGTTTCCATTGACTAGGGCATCACGGATACGCCGGCTCTTCACCGGCTGGCCGTCGATCTCCAAGGGCTCTACGGACTGGGCCCAGAATCCCGACTTTTCGCCCTGTCGTTGCATGAAGTCCAAGTCGCCCTGACGGTCCTTGCCCAAAGCAGAGTCGGGGCCCATCACCAGTCCCTTCATCTTCAAAGATTCGCTCAAGAACTTGGCAAAATCGGCGGCGGTCACCTGGGCTAATTCATGGGTGAACTCCAGGCAGACCACCAACTCTATGCCCTGCTGTTTGATGAGATCAATGCGTTGCTCCGGCGTGGTAAGGTAGCTGGGTTTGGTGCCGGGCCGAAGGACAGTTATGGGGCGGTTGGAGAAGGTGACAACGGTAGAAATGTACCGGCCACCGGCCAGTCGCACCACCTGGCTCAGGAGGTGACGGTGCCCTTGATGTACTCCGTCGAAGACGCCGATGGTGACGACGGTCTCTTTGGTGGGGGCGGCGCTGGCCAAACGTTGGCGAAAGCTCATTCCTGCTCAGTTCCCATGGCGCCGTGCTCGTCAGTCGACAATGGGCCGGTCCAAAAAGATTTTTGGCAAAACCGCCGGTGGAAATACTGCGGGGCACCGGTGTGGGCGGGGGTGAAGATTGGCGGTGTTTGGGCGTGAAACAAGGGTCTCCGAATGGGCTGGATATTAGCACAGCCCCATATAAGCGTCAACTTGAACGGAGAGGCCCGCCGGCCCCGGCAACCGGACCCAGCGGGAGGATTTAGCCTCAAATCCTCCTCTGTGCATTTAGCATAATATAAAACTAATATAATATTCGTCAAAACAGTTAAGGGATTTACTAGGAATGCCCATCGGCATTATGTATAATTCAGCGATACTAGACGCATGCGTGTAGCAGGTGGCATTGCAAAGGGCCGGCGGCTCAAAGGGGCCGTCAGTCCCGGCACCCGCGCCACCACCGAGCGGGTCCGGGCGGCCATCTTTAACATTTTAAACCCTGAGCAGTATCAGGGAGGAAGAGTGTTGGACCTTTACGCAGGGTCCGGCAGCCTGGGCATAGAGGCCTTGAGCCACGGAGCGGGATGGGTGGATTTCGTGGAATGGGACCGTCGGCAGAGCGCCGTCATCACCAGCAACCTGGAAACCACCGGCTTCGCCTCGCAGGGCCATGTACACCGTTTGGAGGTGCTACAGGCCCTACTGATGCTGCCTGGGCGCTACGACTTGGTGCTATCGGACCCTCCCTACAAGATGGGCGGCTTGGACAGTCTGCTGGAGAAGGTCGCTTCCCAGCCAGGACTGGTTGTCGATGGTGGCGTGGTGATTGCGGGGCATTCCAAGCGCGAGGAACTACAGGAAACCTACGGACCCCTGCGGCTAACATCACATCGCCGGTACGGAGACAACGTGGTCGACTTCTTTGTATACGAGCAAAACCCGGAATATCCTCGGAAGGAATTTGATGAGGGTGGAAACCTGGGCGCAGCCGGGAATGCGCCATGGTAACCGCGCTGTATCCGGGCAGCTTTGACCCAGTCACTGTGGGCCATGTGGACGTGGCCACCAGAGCCGCAAGCCTGTTCGATAAGCTGGTTATCGCGGTCTATGAGACACCGGCAAAGGGCCTGCTCTTTGATACGGAAGAAAGGCTTCAACTAATGAAGGGTGCTTGCAGTCACCTTTCCAATGTGGAGGTCATCAAGTTTTCAGGCCTGGTGGTCCGGTGCGCCAAGAGCATTGGAGCCGGGGTAATAGTCCGGGGGCTGAGAAGTGGCTCGGATTTCGAATACGAATTCGACATGGCGTTCATGAACCGGAGGCTGGAGCCGGATGTTGATTTGGTTTGCTTCATGACCTCCCAGGACTACATGTTCGTTAGCGCCAGTTTGCTCAAGGAGGTAGCCAAGCTCGGCGGGGACATCAATGAGATGGTCCCGCCCAACGTTGCAAAGGCGGTCTATTCAAAATTTGGATTACCGGTCGTAGAAGGGAAGTGACCGGGTAGGGGTGGAATCATCGATATCATTAATATCATTGACCGGTTGGAAACTCTGGTCGATACCAGTAAGGCGGTTCCAGTTAGTGGTAGCGTCCTCATCGACAAGAAAAAGGTCATGGAGTTGGTGGATCAATTGCGTCTGACCATTCCTGAGGAGGTCCGGGCTTCGGAGGACGTGTTGTCCCAGAAGGACCAGATCCTGAACACAGCTCAGAACGACGCCAGGCGGACCAAGGCTATGGCGGAGGATGAACTCCGCGAAAGGCTGAACCAGAGCGAATTGGTGACTCAGGCGGAAGCCAAGGCCGCTGAGACCATCAGGGACGCCGAAGAGCGGATTACTCGGATGCTCCGGCAGTCGGAGGCCGAGGCCCAGTCCCGCCGGACTGAGGCAGACGCATATGCTCTGCGCAGTTTGCGGGCCATGGAGGGCGAATTGGACAAGCTTATTGGATCGGTACGCAAAGGTATCGAGGTACTGGCGATACAGGCTTCCAGTAACTTGAGCTCTCGTCGTTACGAAGAGGAAGAAGAAATCCACGCCGGGATGCGGCGCTAACCCAAGCCTTTCCAGACAAACTTTTAAAGTAGCAAAAAGCGCGCCGCGGTTAACGTCACTATGAAGGGGCGATAACGGCGGCGCTTTTTGGCTTGGAGGCAGGCCGGTACTAAACTTCCGGTGGCCAACATCCCCTGGAAGTAGCCTCGCATCGAGTCGTTGAGTTCGCCAAGCCGCTTGGCAGTCAGGTAGTTAACGGTGCCCTCGGGAAATACCCCGGAAGAGTCGGCTTCACCTGCGGTCTCGCCGGTCAGTATCTCCAGGCCTTCGTCGATGGTCTTGACGGCATAGACGTGGAACTTTCCTTCTCTGATGGCCTCCACCACATCGTCCCTAAGCATCAGGTTCTTGACGTTCTGGTGGGGGATGATGACGCCCTGGGTCCCAGTGAGTCCGGCGACCGTCCGGCATACGTCAAACATACCCTCCACTTTCTGATTCACGCCTCCAATGGGCTGTATCTCGCCCTTTTGGTCAACCGAACCGGTGACAGCGATGTCTTGACGGAGGGGCAGCCCCGACAGGCTGGAGGATATGGCATAGATTTCGGTGGAAGAGGCGCTGTCTCCGTCCACCCCTTCGTAGAACTGCTCGAAGCAGAGGCTGGCCGACAGGGTGAGGGGCCGGTCGCGTCCGAATTTTGCGCCTAAAAACCCGCTCAGGATTAAAACGCCGTTGTCGTGGGTTCGGCCGCTCATCGCTGCTTCCCGCTCGATGTTGATAAAACCCTGCCGGCCGGCATAGGTCTGGGCGGTGATGCGGGCAGGGCGGCCAAAGCTGAAATCTCCCAGGTCATAGACGGCCAGCCCGTTAATCTGGCCCACCTCTTCACCCGTGACATCCAGCAGCAGGGAGCCGTCGGCAACCATCTCCCGAATGCGCTCTTCCACCAGGTTCAACCGGTAAATCTTCTGGCTGATCGCCTGCTGGACGTGGTGGTCTTGGACTATTTGGGCATTGTCTTTGCGGGCCCAGTAATCGGCTTCGATGATCAGGTCCTTGATCTGTCCGAACCCGGTGGAGAGCTTGTTTTGGTCGGAGACCTGGCGGGCGCCAAATTCCAAGACCTTGGCTGCTCATCCGGTCTCGAAGGCCAGCAGGTCTTCCTCCTCACAGGTGCGGCAGATGAATGCGCAGTAGGCCAACATGTTCTCTTCGTTCAGATCAACCCGGTAATCGAACTCCGCCTTAACTTTAAAAAGGTCCCAGAAGTCCTCGTTGTCGGAGGAGGTGAGCAGGCAGTAGATGCTCTCGTCTCCGGTCACGATTACCTTCAGGTCCAGGGGCACGGGCTCCGGCCGGAGTCCCTGAGGGATGAAAAGCCCGGTCTGCTCGGCAGGGTCTTCCAGGCGCACCTCCCGGTTCCGGATAGACCTCTTCAGGCCTTCCCAGGCGCCCGGCGCCATCAGGATGTCCCTGGCGTTCAGCACCAGATAGCCGCCGTTGGCCAGATGGACCGCACCGGGTTTCAGCATGGCATGGTCGCTTACGTAGGTCCCCATGACGGCCCAGCGCTCGATGCGGCCAAACAGGTTGCCCCAGTTTGGGTTGGGCTCGATGATGATGGGCAGTTTCTCAACCGCGCTGTTGTCCACCAACACGTTCAATTCAAAGGGCAGGAAGGGGTTGATTCCGAGGGCCACTCCTCGGGCCGTGGGACCCGGGGGAATTCCACCAATCAGGGGCTTGGGGCCTTCCGACTCATTGAACATGTTGAGGTTGTCCAGCACATACCCGCCCAAGTCGGACAGGTATTGCCGCATCTCAGGGATGTCCTGGGAGAGGGCATTCAGTTCGAAAAAACATTGGTCAATCAATTGGTCGGCAGCGCTGCGCTCAAGTTCTTGGAGCCGCTGGGCGGAGGCCTTTTCCAGTTCCCGTATCTTGGCCATCGTATCCTGAGTCTGCTGCATCAACTGTGCGCGGACTTCGTCAATGGCCTGTTTCGGTTCCGATTCCAGCGCCTGGTACTCCTCGGGGGTCATGGGCCGGCCATCGGTCATGGGGAAAATCGTGATTCCGTTGGGCGTCAGTTGCACGGCGAAGTTGACCGCCTGGCCAGCGCCTTCCAACCCGCTCATCAAGTCCTGGGTGGCCTTGCGGTCAGACTCCTCATGGCTACGGGCCTGTGCCTCGAAGCCCTCGCTCTTCAGGGCTTTGGGAATCTCTTTCTGGAGGGTACCAAGCATATTGGAGAGCTGCTGGCGGTAGACCTTGCCGGTGCCACGGGGTAGGCGGATTGCCCTGGCCGGTCGGCGTCCTCGAAGTTGTGCAAGTAGGCCCAGTCGCTGATGGGCCGGCGTTTCTCCTGGCGGTCTAAGTCCTCGACCACGCTTTGTAGGTGGGCCTTGATGGCACTGGTCTTTCCGGTGCCGGTGAGACCGGTGACGAACAGGTTGTATCCAGGTTTGTCGACCTCCAGGCCGAAGCGGATCGCTTCTTGGGCCCGGTCTTGGCCGATGAACCGGTCAAGGGGCGCCAGTTCGTCGGTGCATTGGAAGGCAAAGGCCTCCATATCCCGGTTCCAGGTGGTTTTCTTCCCATCCACCTGGTATTTGGCTGCCAGAGCGTCCCTGGTGCCACTGTTCTTACTCCTAGGCATTTTCGTCCTCCGGGGGACACCGGCGAAATTGATATTAAAGCGGTTCGTTCTGCTACCGGATTTCATTATACATTGGGACGGGTTGAAATCGGCCCTGAAACGGCCAGGGCCATGCCCGCCGGACAGGGCGGAACGACAGTGACTCGCGGGGTGTCGGTTACATAAGATTGCATTAAATGTGATTCCGCCCATCCGTCTTAGGTGCAATATGGCCCTGATTGGGTCATGCCTGAGCCTGAATGGCCATGAAGTCAGGCACAGATCAGACGTGGTTCGGGTTGACACGGAATTTACGCGGGGACTACAATTTTGCCAGAGCACCGGGCGAATTTCGGAGGCAAAGGACTACATGCTCGAGATGACCGTAGATAGCATCCGGGTCAGTCCCATGAATTACCAACGGGTCGTGATTCTCCGCGAGAAAGAATCAGACCGGTACCTACCAATCTGGATCGGCCCAGCAGAAGCCGACGCAATCGCGGTCAAACTACAGGACTTGAGCGTGCCCCGGCCATTGACCCACGACCTGCTGGGCACCATCATCGACTCTCTGGGCGGCGCCATCGAGCATATCTTGGTGAGCGAACTTCACAACGATACCTTCTTCGCCAAGATTACGATTCAGGCCAACGGCGAAGCCAAAGAGATCGACTGCCGACCCAGCGACGCCGTGGCTCTGGCGGTGCGGGCCCAAGTGCCCATCTACGTCAACGAAGAGGTTATGGACAAGGCGGGAATCCTCCTGGACAAGGAGACCGGCAAGCCGTTGGGCCAGGAGTCCTCGCCGGACGGGTCCCAAGGCGAAGGACAAGTAGAGGTCAGGCCAGAAGAGTTAAAGAGCATGTCGGCGTTCACCGACTTCATAGATTCTCTAGACCTAGAGGACTTCGGCAAGCAATCAGGCAACCGCTGACAACCAGGGAAATAAGTCATGAAAAAAAGACGGCCCCGACGCCAAATCGCCGGGGCCGTCTTTTCATTAGAAAGCCCCCAGGAAACCACAACGTATTTCGTAATGCTAGCCTCAATTGACTTTGATAATACCTAGTGATATTATTCACGACGCTCTGGCGGAGATATGAATGGGATGCTCCTGGCCCTACGCCTAACTGGGCTCGGATGGTACGTCGCCGTCTGTATCGTACTGGGGGTTGTCGGCGGGTTGGGTTTAGATAAGTTAACGGGAACCACGCCTCTATTCACCCTTCTGGGCACAATATTGGGCAGTGTCGTTGCGTTCTGGGGTCTCTACAAGTTGGTCCGGCCCGTGCTCTACGGGATGAACAGCGGCGACTCCACGACTAAAGGAGGAGAGCACTAGTGCCGACCGGCGCCCTGGCCAAGAGGCTGCTCCTTTTAACGGGTCTGGGCTTGGTGGCTTTGTTGGTGTTGGGCTTCATCATCGGGGCTGTCGGTTCCGCCATGTTCGGCACCCCCCAGTATTTGGAGAAGCCGGAGATTCACCTCCCCCCGCAAGCAATTTTCCCCGCTTCTACACGTGATGAACGTCTTGGCCTCCTGCCTGCGGCTGGCGAGGTCGAAGGCAGTTTGGAGAAGGCCGAAGAAGGCGAGGAGAAGGAGCACAAAGTCGAAGCCCTCGGCGCCACGGAAATCGCCGTTACCAACACCCTACTTTCCGCCTGGCTGACCACCATAGTCCTGATCCTTATATTCGTTACGGCCGCCCGCCGCCGCTCATTGGTGCCCGGACGCTTCCAAGGACTGGTTGAGAGCATGATCGAGGGCGTCTTGGGATTCGCCAGCAGCGTGCTGGGGCCCGAGATGGCCCGCCGGGCTTTTCCCATCGTGGCGACGATTTTCTTCTTCGTGCTGTTCAACGCCTGGCTGGCGTTGTTCCCCTTCTACCAATTCTTAGGATTCACCCAAGACGGCGAGATCAAAGCCCACCTGCTTCGTTCCGCGGGCACGGACATCAACATGCCCCTGGCTCTGGCCCTAGTGTCCTTTGCTTTCGTCGAATATTGGGGGTTCCGGGCCCACGGCTTCGGTTACATGCGGAAATTCGTCCAGTTGGGTAAGATATTCCGGGGCAAACCCTCGGGGCTGATTGACGCCTTCGTGGGCTTTTTGGAATTAACCAGCGAATTGGTCCGGGTGGTCAGCTTCACCTTCCGGTTGTTCGGCAACATGACGGCGGGTGAAATCCTAGTGGTAATGATTACCTTCTTGGTGCCCTTCGTCGCCACCCAGTTCGTGTTCGGCTTGGAGTTGCTGGTGGGCTTGATTCAAGCGGTCATCTTCTCCGGGTTAACCCTGGTATTCCTGTCGGTGGCCGTCCGCCACGAAGAGCATTAATTAAGAGCAGCCGGAGTCCGGTCAATCGAATAAAAAGGACCAGGAGGAGAACGGATAATGGACTTATTGCTGTTGCAAGTGGCAGATGAGGCACTGAAATTCAGCGAGATGGGCAAGTTCATCGGGGCTGGCATTGCCATCGGTCTCGGTGTGATTGGCCCGGGTATCGGCATCGGAATATTAGGCTCTGGGGCCATGGGTGCCATCGGTAGGAACCCTGAAGCGGCGGGCGCCATCACCACCAACATGATCTTGGCCATCGCCTTCGCCGAGGCATTGGGAATCTACGCCCTGATTACGGCAGTAATCCTGCTATTCGTGGTCTAGTATGGTACTGCTAGGAGTTACCGATCTCGGCATAAACCTGCCAAGCCTAGTCGCATACCTGATTAACTTCATCATCCTCCTGGGCATTCTGAGCTTCTTTGCCTACAAGCCCCTGATGCGGATGCTGGACGAGCGGTCGGAGAGGATCCGGGAAAGCCTGGAGGCCGCCGAGCGGGCGCGGGAGGATGCCGCCTCTTCTCAGGCGGCCATACAGGAGCAGATAACCGAGGCCCGCCGCGACGGTCAGCGCATCATGGACCAAGCGCGGGAAGCGGCGGAACGGTTCCGCACCGAAGAGATGGACAAAGCGCGTCAGGAGGCCGAGAGCTTCGTGGAAAGGGCTCGGTCGGACATCCAGCGGGAACGGGACACTGCCCTTGAAGTGGTCCGGGCCAGTTTTGGCGACCTGGCTATAACGGCGGCCGAGCGGGTGATCCGGCGTTCGCTGGACCGTCAGGCCCATGAGGACCTAATCTCCCAGGTACTGGATGAAGGCGAAAGCCTGAGCAGGGGTTAAGCGCATCCATGGCTCAACAACTCTCAGGAAAACGTTACGCCCAGGCCATCTTCGATCTGGCCTTGGAGAACAACCAGGTTGAACAGTGGGGCGAGGACTTGGCGGTGGTGGCCGAGGTTTTTGAAGACGCGGAATTCAGCGCTCTGTTGAAACACGTCGACATGCCCGCAGCCGACAAGCTGAAGGCTACGGCGTCGGTCCTGGCCGACGTCAACACCCTGGTGCGAAACCTGGTTGACCTACTGGTGTCCAAGAACTCAGTGGACTCCATCCGCGGCGTCTACTCCGGGTATACCGAGTTGCTGGACCAACACCTGGGACGGCAACGGGTGGAGATTACCACTGCGGTGCCTCTGGAAAGCGTAGAGGCCGACCGCATCAACAGCTTTGTAAGAGGACTGATCCGCCGCGATGTTGTCTTAACAACCAGGGTCGATGAGTCAATCCTGGGTGGCCTGGTGATTCAGATCGGCGACCGCCTGCTGGACGGCAGCACCAAGGCGCGTCTGGACAGCCTGCGCAACCGCTTGCACACCGAGATTGCTGCCCCGGCGTAGCGGACTCGAATCATCAAGAGAATGACCAGTCTCCTCCGACTTACCAATCAATGGAGAGGGACGTTTCACAGAAGCGTAAGTGGCGGTGTTGCCGCCCATAATGGAATCGTTACCGTAAGGAGAACCTCTGATGGCGACCAGAGGACAGGACATAGTCTCGCTGATTAAGCGCCAGATCGAAGAGTTTGGCGGAGATCTGGCTTTGGTGGATGTGGGCACGGTGGTCCAAGTGGGCGACGGTGTCGCCAGCATACAGGGGCTGCAAGGCGTCCGTTCCAACGAGCTGTTGGACTTCGGGAATGACGTCCTGGGTCTGGCCCTGAACTTGGAATCGGACATTGTGGGCGCGGCCATCCTGGGCGACCCCAACGCCGTGAAAGAAGGCGACCGGGTACAGTCCACCGGCAGAATCATCGAGGTCCCCGTGGGCGACGCGCTTATCGGACGGGTGGTTGACCCGTTGGGCAGGCCCCTGGACGGGAAGGGCTCGGTGGAGACCACGGGGACCCGGCCCGTGGAAAAGGTGGCGCCCAACGTGGTGGCCCGCCAGTCCGTCGACCAGCCGGTGCAGACCGGCATCAAAGCCGTCGACTCCATGATTCCCATCGGTCGGGGCCAGCGGGAATTGATTATCGGCGACCGCTCCACCGGCAAGACCGCCATCGGGCTGGACACCATCATCAATCAGAACGGCGGCGACCTAATCTGCATCTACGTGGCCATCGGCCAGAAGCAGGGCAAGGTAGCCCAGGTTGCGGGTGCATTGGAACAGGCCGGCGCCATGGCACACACCATCGTGGTCACCGCCGGAGCTTCCGACTCGGCGCCCTTTCAGTACATAGCCCCTTACGCCGGTTGCGCCATGGCCGAAGAGTTCATGGACCAAGGCAAAGACGTTCTCATCGTTTATGACGACCTGACCAAGCACGCCTGGGCCTACCGCCAGATGTCGCTGCTCCTGCGGCGCCCGGCCGGACGCGAGGCCTATCCCGGAGATATCTTCTACCTGCACAGCCGTTTGTTGGAGCGGTCTGCCCGCCTGGACGAAGCCAACGGTGGCGGTTCCATCACTGCCCTACCCATCATCGAGACTCAAGCTGGCGACGTTTCCGCGTATATACCGACCAACGTAATCTCCATCACCGACGGCCAGATATACCTGGAGCCTGAGTTGTTCAACTCCGGCATCCGCCCCGCGGTTAATGTGGGCCTTTCGGTGTCCCGTGTGGGCGGCGCAGCCCAAACCAGGGCCATCCGCAAGGTCGCCGGGCAGCTTCGGCTGTCCTTGGCCCAGTATCGGGAGCTGGCCACCTTCGCCCAGTTCGGCACCGCCGACCTGGACGCGGCCACCAGAGCCCAGTTGGCCCGGGGTCAATTGGCCACCGAAGTGCTCAAGCAGGGTCAGTACGAGCCCCTGTCCCTCGAAAACGAAGTTGTTATCCTGTATGCGGTAAACGAAAACCTGATGGAAGACATGCAGATAGGGAACGTAGGCGCATTTCAGAACCATTTGCTCCAACACGTAGCCGGTCAACATCCGGATATCTTGACCAGTATCGCCGAGACCAAGGACCTGTCCGACGAAATTGCGGCCAAGCTGACCACCGCAATAAACGATGCCAAGACCACCTTTACCCCTCTGAACGCGATCAGCCGGTAAGCATGCCCAGCGTAAGAGACATACGTAGGCGGGTCCGCAGTGTGGACAACACGGCCAAGGTGACCAACGCCATGTCCCTGATTGCCGCGTCCAAGATGCGGCGGGCCCAGAACTCAGTGCTTGAGGGGCGGCCCTACTCGGACAAGATTCAAGACGTCATCGCCCACTTGGCCGCCCAACCCACCGACGACGACGGCGCCCAGCCATTGCTGGACGTCCGTCCTGTGGAGCAGGCCACCGTACTTATGATTAGTCCCGACCGGGGCCTGTGCGGGGGCTTGCACTCCAACCTAAATAGGCGGGTCGGACAGTTCATATTGGAGCAGCAGGCGCCGGTGCAGGCGATCGCCGTTGGCCGCAAGGGACGGGACTTCATGGCCCGCACCAATCAAGACCTAAAGGCGACGTTCACCGACTTGGGCGAGACGCCGCTTTTGATTGACACCCAAGCCATATCCCACATGATTATTGACTCCTACGGCGAGGGGGAGACCGACGAGGTCTACTTGGCCTACACCAAGTATGTCTCGACAATGTCCCAAGAGCCGGTTATCGAAAAGCTGCTGCCCATCGCCCCGGCGGAATTAACCGCTGCCGAGAGCGTGGGCTACATCTACGAGCCCAGCAATTTAGCGGTGCTGCAAAACCTGCTGCCTCGGTTCGTGGAGATGCAAATCTTCCACGCTATTCTGGAGGCCATAGCCAGCGAACAATCGGCCCGGATGGTGGCCATGCGGGCCGCCACCGACAACGCCAAGGAGTTGTCTGGCGAATTGACCCTGGTGATGAACAAACTGCGGCAGGAGAGCATCACCAACGAACTGCTTGATTTAGTCGGCGGCCAAATCGCCCTGGAGGGCTAGAAGGGCGCCTCAATAGCGAGTAATCCCCTATCAGGAGAAGCCAATGGCCACCGGAAAAGTTGTTCAGGTAATCGGGACCGTCGTAGACATCGAATTCCCCGCGGACGAACTGCCCAGTCTATTCGACGCGCTGGAGCTGGACAACAGTGGCGAGAAATTGGTGCTGGAAGTGCAGCAGCACATCGGCAACAACTGGGTCCGTTGTTTGGCCCTGGGCGCCACCGACGGACTGGCCCGCGGCGTGGAAGTGGCCGATACCGGCCAGAAGGTGACTGTACCAGTGGGCCCGGAAACTCTGGGCCGCCTGTTCGACGTTACCGGGACTCCATTGGACAACCTGGGCCCCGTGGAGGCGGCCCAGCAATGGCCCATCCACCGCGACCCTCCCCCCTTCGACGATCAGAACCAGAGCGTGGATATCCTGGAAACCGGGATCAAGGTCTTCGACCTGATTACCCCCTTCATGAAGGGCGGCAAGATTGGGGCCTACGGCGGGGCCGGCGTGGGCAAGACCGTTATCATTCAAGAGCTGATCCGCAACATCGGCGCCGTCCACCAAGGCGTGTCGGTGTTCGCCGGTGTCGGCGAGCGGTCTCGGGAAGGCAACGACCTGTGGCACGAGATGCAGGGCTCGGGTGTTTTGGCCAGCACGGTTCTTGTTTTCGGCCAGATGAACGAGTCCCCTGGAGTCCGGGCCCGTGTCGGACTCACCGGTCTGACCATGGCCGAGTTCTTCCGCGACGAGCAAAACCAAGACGTGCTGCTCTTCGTCGACAACATCTACCGCTACATCTTGGCGGGCATGGAGGTCTCGGCTCTGCTGGGACGGATGCCCTCCGCCGTGGGTTACCAGCCGACCTTGAGCACCGAAATGGGTGCCCTGCAAGAGCGCATCACCTCGACCCGGAGCGGCTCCATCACGTCGTTCCAGGCCATCTACGTGCCTGCTGACGACTACACCGACCCGGGCATCGTCACTACCTTCGGCCACCTTGACGGCTCGGTGTCGCTGGAGCGGGCATTGTCCGCCCAGGGGCTGTACCCGGCGGTGGACCCGCTGGCGTCCTACTCCAGGATCCTGGAACCGGGCATAGTGGGCGAGGAACACTACAACCTGGCCAGGGGAGTGCAGCAGGTGCTGCAGCGCTACAAGGATCTCCAAGACATCATCGCCATCTTGGGTATCGAAGAATTGTCTGAAGAGGACAAGCTGACGGTGTTCCGCGCCCGCAAGATTCAGCGCTTCCTGACGCAGCCCTTCTTCGTTGCCGAGACCTTCACGGGCCAGCCGGGCAAGTACGTTCCGGTGCGGGAGACGGTCCGGGGTTTCGCGGAGATATTGGCCGGGCAACACGACGACCTGCCAGAGCAGGCGTTCTACATGGTGGGCACCATCGACGAGGCGGTGGAGAAAGCCGCCGAGATGCAGGCCGAGAGTTAGATAACCAGCCATGCCCGCCGATAGGCAGGCCTAGGGATTAACAACTATGCCGATGATGCTGGAAATAATCACCGCCGAGCGCCAGGTCTATTCCGACGAAGTGGACATGGTGATTGCTCCGGGATTCGACGGGCAACTGGGGATACTCCCCCGGCACGCCCCGCTGATGACCATGTTGAAGCCAGGCGAGTTGATAGTCCGAAAGGACGGGGAGGACATGTACGTGGCCGTGTCCGGCGGCTTCATGGAGGTACTGGGCAACCGGGTCAGCGTGCTGGCCGACGCCTGTGAACGGTCCGACGAGATTGACGAAGAGCGCGCCCAGCAGGCCATGCAGCGAGCCCAAGAACAACTGGCCAACCGGGATTCGGACATGGGGTTGGAGCGGGTGATGGCGTCGCTCCGGCGTGCTGAGGTCCGGCTCAATCTGGCGCGGCGACGGAGGCCGCGGTCTGGACAACCTCCTCCCGGGTCCGGCGGAACCACCGCTTAACGGAAAAAAAGAAAGGCCCCGGCAAGTGTCGGGGCTTTTTCTTGTCCGTACGCAGGTCTCTAGGCAGGACTAGCCGCTCGTATGATGGAGCCTCAGCCGCACGCCTCTTTCATTCCAGCGAAAGCTGGAATCCAGGGGCTGCCAGGCACTCAAGCCATCGGCCCTTCGGTGAAAAATTGGCTTCGGGATTGCCGCTTTGGGTCCCGGCTTTCGCCGGAACGTCGGTGTGGTGGCGAGATTGGTTAGTCTTCGTTGATGTAGTAGGTCATAGACTGGAGCGACAGCACCGGGTCGATGTTGCGTATCCGGATGCCCTCCCGCACCTGGGGGGTGATTGGCGCGTAATTCAGGATGGCCCGGACGCCACAGGCGACCAGTTGGTCAACCACGTTTTGCGTGTTCTCCACCGGGACGGCGACGATGGCGATGCTGATTTTCTCTTTGCTCACCACTTGGTCCAGCTCGTCCATGCTCCGCACCATCAGCCCTCCGACAATCTCGCCGACGACCTTGGAGTTGAGATCGAATGCCGCCACCAGATGGAACCCGTCTGGGTTGAATCCAGGGTAACTCAAGATGGCCCGGCCCAGGCGGCCGACGCCGACCACGGCAACGCTCCAATAGGAGTTGATGCCCAGTATCTGCCGCAGGCCGTCCAACAGATCGCGCACGCTATAGCCGCGGCCCTGCTTGCCGAAACGCCCGAAATAACTGAGGTCCTTGCGTATTTGGGCGGGGGTAACCTGGAGTTTCTCGCCCAATTGCTGGGAGCTAACCCACTGGGTCCCATCGTCTAGCAGCCGGTTCAGTATCCGCACGTACTGCGGAAGCCGGCTAATGACCACCTCGGGCACTTCCGGGCGGCTTTGTCGGGATGCGGAGTTGCGAGCCATGCGTTTCAGTTCCTTCACCGACGGCATTCTGCTGGCAAAATTACCGAATCAGACAGCCAGAGGGTGAACCCAGACTTCTAAGTGGGCAATCGATGGCGCAATTTCGGACTACGCTTGCTTATAATCTATAATGTCGGTTCAATCGGAGTCAAGAACGCGCCCCATCCTTCGCAGCCTGTTTCAGGCACGGCGGAGCCGTTGGCCGGGAGGGCCCATTGCACGTAGGCGTTTGCCGGATCATGCTACATCTGCCCGAATCAAGCAGCCTCAAAGACAAGCGGCAGGTGGCCAGGTCTCTCTCCGACCGCATCCGCAATCAGTTCAACGTAGCGGTGGCCGAGGTGGAGGACCAGGAACTGTGGCAGCGGCTGACCCTGGCGGTGTGTTGCGTTAGCACCGACCCGGGCCACGCCAACGAGATGGTCTCCAAAGTGGTTGCATTCGTGGAAGATTCTCGGAGAGATTTGGAGTTGTTGGACTATCAGACGGAGATTATTTCAGGGGTCTAAGGCCAAGGGTGTCTGAACAAGGTCCGATTTATCGAGACTCTCGACCTCCGGTCGGGGCTATTGGACCTCGGCTAAAAACGACTCTATCGTTCCCCAGTACTGTACCGGGTCAGCTTCGTAAGTGTCGTTGTGCCCTGCCCCTTCCAGCGCCTGGAACCGTTTCGGCTCGTTGGCGGCTTCATACAATTTGCGGCCCTGGGATATGGGAACGGTGTCGTCCAAGTCGCCGTGGAGCACCAGAACAGGGACGTTGAGCTGGCGGATGCGGGATATGGTGTCGTATTGGTTGCGGACCAGCCATCCGACAGGCGGGAAGGGCAGTGTTAGCTTGGCCATGTCGCGCACGGAGGTAAAGGGCGAGACCAACACCATGGCCATGGGTGGATGGGTCAAGGAAAGCTCCACGGCCACCGCCGCGCCCAAGGAATGGCCCAGATAGATTATCCGGCTGTTACCCGCGCCGGGCCGTGACCGCAGATAGTCCACGGCGGCCCGGGAGTCCAGGTAGGTACCCTTCTCCGACGGTTCGCCTTCGCTTTGTCCGTAGCCCCGGTAGTCGAAGATAAAGATGTTGTCCCCGGTGCGGGGGCGGGCCAAAGCCAATTCATCAATCCGGTGGCCCAGATTGCCGCCGTTGCCGTGGAACCACAGCCACGTCGTATTAGAACGGGTGCCGCCGGGGATGAACCAACCCTGCAGGGTCAGGCCGTCAGAGGTCTGAAAACGGACGTCTTCGTATTCCAGGCCGACGTCGTTGGGGGTGTACAGCAACTCGGCCACGGGGAAGAACACAAACCGCTTTTCCAACTGTGACCAGAGCACGAAGAAGGTCACTCCATAGGCCAGAGAGGCCCCGATGGTGACGCCAATCAGGACCGGCCGGACACGCCTGATTATGACCTGAGCCATGAGTTGAGCTATTGTCGCCGCCTATAACAGACTGGACGGAGGTTGGACGGAGGTTGGACGGAAAATGGTGTCCGGGAGTATGGCAACTAGGCGGATGCCGACGCGCCCCGGGTGGCCAACAACTCCTGAAGACCCTCGGAGAAGTCCCGTTTGATGAGGACGGCGTCGCTGCCCAATTCGCGGGCTTTCCGTAAGGCATCCGGCTCGCCGTGGGGGCCGTACGATACGATTCGGGGCCGGGGCCCGACTCCCGGCGGCCCCGCCGACTTCAGGCTGACCAACGCTTCGGTCCAGACCGGCTCGTCCATCTCCAGGTCGACCAACACTAGGGGCACGTTAAGGGACGCCGCAGCCTCCATGAGTTTGGCGCAGGTGGACGCGCTGACCGTATCCAGTCCACCGGCTTCGGCGGCCGCCTCGATGCGGGGCATGAAGAACAGGTTACTGGTTAGAACCAGCACGGTCTCTTTTTTATTCACGAGACTCGGAATATGCCGACATGGTGTCTGTTCTAGGCATGGGGGTCAGCCTCTGGAGGAACCGGAAGATTGGTCAGAGAAAGGTTCGGCGGGCACTGCTTTGGGATAGCTCTGCTGCTCTTTCTCGATGGACTCCAAGCGGCCGGCCACGTCGAGGACCTCGGGCCGCTCCGCCTGGCATTTCGGACACCACACCTGGGCCTTGGAAGTGAGCATCATATTGTCCTTCTTGATCGACACTGTTTCAATCTCGGTCCCGCATTCGCCACAGGAACGGACGATGTTCACTTCGTCGTTGGGCACTACAGCTCCAGGCTTTCGGCCAGAATCTCAAGCACGTCTTTGGCGTCTTTCTCGGCGTCCAGCCCCTTGGCTTGGATGCCCTCGGTCATCATCTGGAGGCAGAAGGGACAGGAAACGCCCACTGTCTGGGCCTTCGTCTCTAGGAAATGTTCGGTGCGGGTGTGGTTCACCCTGGTCCCCTGGCTCTCTTCGATCCACATGTGACCGCCGCCCGCGCCGCAGCAAAAACCCCGCTGGCGGCAATGGGAGCCCATCTCCACCAGCTTGAGGCCGGGGATGGCCTTGGCCACGTTGCGGGGCTCGTCATAGACACCGTTGTGGCGACCCAGGAAGCAGGAGTCGTGGTAGGCCATGGTGACGTTCATCATCTTCACGGGCTTGATCTTGCCGTCGCCGATGAGCTGGTCCACGAACTGGCTGTAGTGTAGGACCTCGTAATTCCCTCCGAACTGTGGGTACTCGTTCTTCATGGTGTTGAAGCAGTGGGGACAGACGGTCACCACCTTCTTCACATTGTAGCCGTTCATGGTCTCGATGTTCTGCTGAGCCAGTATCTGGAACAGGTACTCGTTGCCCATGCGCCGGGCCGGGTCGCCGGTGCAGGTCTCCTCGTTGCCCAGGATTGCGAAATCCACCCCGGCGGCCTTCAGCAACTTGGCCATGGACCGGGCTATGCCTTGGCTGCGCTGTTCCAGAGCCGGAGTGCAGCCGACCCAGAAAAGCACCTCCGCGTCGGGTTTTTCGGCCAGGGTGGGCACCTCCAGTCCCTCGGCCCAATCGGTGCGGGAATACTGGGTGCCGCGCCAGGGATGGCCGCGCTGTTCCATGCTGAGCAGGGCGTTCATCGCCGTCTCTGGGGCCTTGGATTCCTCCAGGAGCAGATAGCGGCGCATGTCCATGATGGTCGGCACGTGCTCCACCACCACGGGGCATTCCTCCATGCAGGCGCCGCAGTTCAGGCAGTCCCAGATGGAGGCCTTGGAGATGGCCCCGTCCAGGATGGGCGAGGGCTCCACATGGTCCGGGTTGCGCTCACCCTGATGGCCGATGGCCACCATGTGGTCTTTCAGGTTTTCAACGATGTGCATCGGAGAGAGTTGTTTGCCGGTCAGGTTGGCCGGGCAGACATCAGTGCAGCGGCCGCACACGGCGCAGGCGTAGCCATCCAGCAGCTGCTTCCAGGTGAAGTCCTGAACGCGCCCTGCGCCGAATTTCTCGGTGTTTTCCAGGTCGATGGGCGGAAGGGCTCCCTTGGGCTCCAACGAGCGAAAAAAGGCGTTCACTGGGGCGGCGAACATGTGCATGTGTTTGGTGAAAGGGATGTAGACCGCGAAGATTAGGATGATGGATAGGTGGATCCACCAGAAAACGCCTTGCAAAGTGTTGGCGGCGCCTGTACCCAGACCCCAATCCGTGAACAGACCACCGAGAGCGTTGCCGATGGGAACGTCGGCCTCGGGCCCGGTGCTGCCCTGGGCCACCCAGAAAGAATGGGTTAGCATGGTTGAGACCATCAACCCAGCGATGAGGGCGACGATGGTCACGGCGTCGGCGTGACGGGTAAGGTCGTAGCTGAGACGGTGGGGTTTCACCACCCATCGCCTGACGGCGGCCCAGACCAGGACAACGAACAGCACGGCGGCCAGGATGTCCAGATAACTGCTGTAGACCCTGACTCCGGTCCCGGTGAGCAGCCACTCGGGAAATCCCCGCCACGCCGAAGCTGCGAAGATGAAGATGCCGTAGCCGAGCAGGAAGGAAAGGAACCCCCAGAAGATGGTGGCATGGCCGATACCGGCATAGTCGCCGTACTTCACCCTCTGTAGAACCTTCTGTTGGCCGAGGGCGATGAGCAGCGCGCCGTTCAACCGCTCCAATGGGTGGTCGAACCGGCCAGCCCCTTTACCCTGTAGCACCAGGCGGACGACCCTGGAGTAAAAGGTGTAACTGAATACCCCCAGGACCAGCCCCAGCAACACGAACACCCCAACCCAGATGGGCAGCGCTCCGATATCTCCAGGAGGGACCAAACTTTACACCTGCTTTCCCGGACGGTAGACCCGGG
Source organism: Dehalococcoidia bacterium (assembly GCA_965237595.1). Classification (GTDB taxonomy): domain Bacteria; phylum Chloroflexota; class Dehalococcoidia; order Lucifugimonadales; family UBA3495; genus UBA9611. Next base: position 106,155 of record CBDEFY010000007.1, read on the forward strand.
ACAGTGGACCGTTAAGGCGGTAATAATCATGCCTGGCAGCTTGCCAGCGGCCATCAGTTTATCACGTAGCAGGCGCGGCTCCAACTTGATGGGCCGCGCCTGCTACGTCCTGTTCGCCGATGCCGTAGCCAAGAGCATCTGCTCTAGAAGTCTTTGATCTGGGGTATGACCTCGCGGCCCAACAGCTCGATCTGCTTGAGCACCCGATCTTGGGGCATGCCGGGCCACTGCATCCGGCAGATCATGTGGTTCACGCCCAGTTCGTCGGCATAACGCCGGAACTCGGACACTATTTCGTCGGGCGAGCCTAGCAGGAACCGGTCTTTGGCCAAGTCCTGGTAGGGCACCCTGAAGCTCTCCTCACCGGGTAGGGCCTTGTCTTGGCCCCAGGCGGCGTAGGCTTCATATTTGCCCTCAAGAAAGGGTTGGCTTTCGATATATGCGGTTTCCCGGTCCCGGGCCACGTACATCTCCCGCATCATCGGCAGTTCTTCCGGGAGCGGTTGCCCTGCCTCGTCCAAGGCCGCTTTGTACTTGGACCATTGCTCGGCCACCATGGGCACCGTGGCGTGGGGATTAATCAGCCAAGGGTAACCCCAACGGGCGGCCCGGCGTATGGCAACGTCGTTGTTGGCGGCCACCCAGATGGGGGGATGGGGCTTCTGGACCGGCTTGGTGCTAATCTTTGTTTTGGGCACGGTGTAATACTTCCCATTGAACTCGACCTCGTCCTCGGCCCACAGCCGTTTGATTAGGTCCATAGCCTCGTTCATGCGCCCAACCCGCTCACTCCGCTGGACTCCGAAGGCAGTGTACTCCTCGTCCCGGTAGCCAAGGCCGACACCGAACACGAACCGCCCATCGGTAATGCAGTCCATGGTGGCGATGCTTTCGGCCAGCTCCACCGGGTTATGGAGGGGCACCAGAATGACTGTGGCGGCTACCTGCATATCTCCGGCCTCGGCGGCCAGCCGGGACAGCAGGGGGAATAGAGTACTCATCTGGTAGGGTGCGGCCAGGTAGTGCTGGCCGGTGGCGATGAGGCTGAACCCTGCGTCCCGGGCCGCCCTCACTTGTTCAACGCTGTCTTGAATCTTCTGGGGCATGGACTCGCCGGGGAGATATTGGTTTGTGACGAAAAATCCTAGTTTCAAGGGGTCTCCTTCTTCGCTGTCCGAATTGGGTATTGTGGCACCCACAAAACGCACACTAATCTCACACATGATTTCGAAGCCAGATATGTATTTTAGTCCGTGGGCTTATTCGCGCCAATCGTAAAAAACTCCTTGTCACGCCTGGATGAAACCAGTAGAATCCGCGTTTGACACCCAGTTCCTATTCCCATCCATAGAAATAGGAATAGCATGAAAATTGCACGCTTCCGCAGCAACGGCCGGACCACATTCGGTGTGGTCCAGGGTGATGAGGTGGTGGAGATCCGAGGCAGTATCTTTACCCGGTTCCGCATGACCGACGCCAAACACCCGCTGCAGGACGTGAAGCTCCTACCTCCAACCGAACCCACCGAGATGTGGGGCCCAGGCCTGAACTTTGCCAACCACCTGGAATTTGCGGCCGAGGTTTTGGGCGACGAGAACCCGACGGTCCCCGAACACCCCGAGCCCTGGGTCAAAGCAAGGGGAGCGCTCACCGGCGCTGGAGAACCGATCATTCTCCCCAGGGACTCTTCCGGCGATATCCACTACGAGGGCGAGGTCGTGGCGGTCATTGGCAAGACCTGCCGACGGGTGACACCACTGGAAGCCCAGAAGTGCATCCTGGGATACACCTGCGGCAACGACGTTAGCGACCGCACCTGGCAACGGGACGATTGGACTTTCTGGCGGGCCAAGGGGGCCGATACCTTTGCGCCGGTGGGCCCTTGGATCGACACCGACGTGGACCCGCAGAAACTGGAGATGATTGTACGGCTAAACGGCGAGGAGGTACAGCACGGGCGCACAGAGGAGATGCTATTTACCTTTTCCGAAATCGTCAGTTATATCAGCCAGCAGGTGACCCTACGACCGGGAGACCTGGTTTACTCGGGCAGCACCGGGGTTACCGTAGCCCTGAAACCGGGAGACCTAGTGGAGGTTGAGATTCCCGGTATCGGAGTATTGAGCAACCCGGTGGAGGCCGAATCCGCCTAGACCGCCTAACAGCCCATCTTTGCGGCAATGGCGTGATACACGCGATTAGAGGGCACGGTCCCGATGGAATCGGGATGCTCCTACGCTTGAGGGGGGGCTTTCAAACATGTTAGTGCTTGGCGTTTCGAAATTTGTAGACTCCGGGCCGCCTCTGGCAGTTCCCTCCGCCTAGCGGGGCCGCTACGACGAGCAGAGATTTCTAGATTCCGGTCTTCGGCGGAAAGACGATGGTTCCGCCAACGGCTAATTGCGAATCGCCGACCGCTTGCGCTCAACGACCCTCGTTGCCCATCCTATTGCTCCGGGGTCCTCAGGCAATATTCGGCAGAACGCAGCGGTTCATGAGCGAAGTTGGAGCCGGACTAGAAACGGAGCAATCCGGTTAGCGTCTTGGCTCCGCCTCGGGGGCCAACCACGGCCAGCCGGATCCTTGCGTCATCCAGCAATTCATTGGCCACCCTGGCCACGTCCGAGGCCTCTACGGCATCCAGCAGGTCCACAACCTCGTCGGCAGTACGGACGCTGTCTTGGAGGAGTTCCTGAGCGCCCAGCCAGGATGCCACGGCCCGGGTGTCCTCCATCCGGAGCAGCAGACGGCCCTTGGAGTATTCTTTGGCCTTGTTGAGCTCTTGTTCGCTGGGTTTCTCGTGCATCCCCTGGAACTCCTGAACGATGGTCTTCACGGCCTCGTTGGTCTTCTGGGGTTCCACCCCGCAATAAACGACCAAACTGCCGGTGTCCCGGAAGTGGCTGGTTGAGCTGTGCACGTCGTAGGCCAGGCCTTGCTCTTCTCTCAGATTTAAGAACAGTCGACTGCTCATGCCGTCCCCCAGCATGGTGTTCATCAGGTTAAACGCGTACCGGTCGGGATGGCCCAGAGACAGGCCGGGCACAGCCAAGCACAGATGGGACTGGTCGCTGCGGCGGCGTTCGACCTTGACCACCAGGCCCTCGGCCCCGTCGGTGGCCGGTTCCCACTCCAAGGATTCCAGGGGCTTCCAGTCCCGGGTGGTTTCCATCAACATGTCGACCACTTCTTCGTGGGTAACGTTGCCTGCGACCGCAACAACGGTGTTGGCCGGGTTGTACTGTTGGTGCATGTATTCGCGGATGTCTTTCTGTTGAATCTCGGCCACCGTTTCCAGGGTACCGCCGACGTCGCGGCCCATGGCCTGGTTGGGCCAAATTGCCTCGTCAATCAGCAGGTCCACCCGATATGAGGGTTGGTCGTAGGTCATGCGCAGTTCTTCCTGGATGACTTCGCGCTCTTTCTCCACCTCCACCGGTTCGAGACGCGAGTGGAGCACCATGTCCAGCAGCACCGAGAATGCGGTCTTGTAATGGAGACGGGCGACCTTGCACCAGAAGACAGTCATCTCCCGGTCGGTGCTGGCGTTCATCACCCCGCCGACGCCCTCGATGGCCTCGCTTACGTCACGGGCGGTGGGCCAGTTCTTGGTGCCCTTGAACGGCAGGTGCTCGATGAAGTGGGAGACGCCAGCCAATTCGTCGGACTCATACCGGGAACCCGCGCCGACGCAGATGACCATGGAGACCGACTGGGTATGGGCCATGGTCGACGTCAGAACGCGCAGCCTATTGTCCAGCACTGAACGTTGGTACATGTACTCCTCAAGGTCCGATGGATGTTCGGCGGACGTACAGCGTTAGGTCGTTAGCCAGTCCACATCGCCGCTCAGGTCCGCCGGGTGCGACCGAGAGGCGAAATCGGTATAGCGGCGGCGGGCCTCGCCAATGGTGGTGTCGTGTCCGTGGCCGGGATAGACAGCCGTGTCATCGGGCAGGGGCAGCAGCTTGCTGGTGATGCTGTTCAGCAATTGGGTCAGCGCCTCCGGGCTGCGGGTTTTGCCGGGGCCGCCGGGGAACAGAGTGTCGCCGGAGAACAGGTGTTTGCCCACCAGGAAGCAGGAAGCGCCGTCGGTGTGACCGGGGGTGTTCAGGATCTGAAGTTCTTGGTTCCCGAACTTGATGATCTTGCCATCGGTCAATTCAACATCAGGGGTCCTGGGGAGGGCGTGGGCGTCGGCCGGAGAGATGCCCACTGGAGCGTTCACCTTGCCGGTAATCTCGCCGAACCCGGCCAGGTGGTCGCCGTGGTTATGGGTGATTAAAATCGCCTTGATGTCTTCGTCACCAATGACGCCCAGCAGCTTCTCCGGTTCCCCTGGGGTATCAATCAATATGGCTTCGTTGGTCTCGGGGCAGGTAATCAAGTAGCCGTTGTTCATCATAGGACTCATCCCGGCGACTTTGGTGATCTTTACTTCGCCATCATAGTGCAGTGCCATTTCACTTCTCCCAGTGGTGGATTGGAACGGGTTATTTTAGCAGACGGGCCCAGTGGACCCGCATGGATGACCTGGCTAATCGCCTACGGCCGCCACGGCCGGCTCTTTGGTCCGTTTTTTGGCCGGGGCCCCTGTCTTTGCCGGGGCCTTGGTCGATTTCCGTACAGGGGACTTGGCCGCCCTGGCGGCGGGGCGGGGCGATTTTAGCACCCGTTTCAGATACTTGCCAGTGAAGGACTTTGGGTTGGCGGCCAGTTGCTCCGGGGTGCCGGTGGCGATGAGCCTGCCGCCTTTGTCGCCCGCGCCGGGCCCCAGGTCGATCACCCAGTCCGAGTTCTTTATGATGTCCAGGTTGTGCTCGATGAGGATGACCGTGTTGCCGCTGTCCACCAGGCGGTGGAGGACCCCCAGCAGGGCGGCGCAGTCCTCGAAGGAAAGGCCGGTGGTGGGCTCGTCCAGCAGGTATACGGTCTTGCCGGTGGCCCGCTTGGAGAGTTCGGTGGACAGCTTCACCCGTTGGGCCTCTCCGCCGGAGAGGGTGGTCGCGGGTTGTCCCAGGCGGATGTAACCCAGGCCCACGTCTCGGAGGGTCTCCAACTTGGGCTTGATGCGCGGGAAGTTGATGAAGAACTCCAACGCCTGGGCCACGGTCATGTTGAGGACGTCGGCGATGCTCTTGCCCCGCAGGGTCACTTCCAAGGCTTCCCGGTTGTAACGGCGGCCCTCGCAGATCTCGCAGGGGACGGTGACGTCGGGCAGGAACTGCATCTCAATCTGGTTGTAACCGTCGCCCTGGCAAGCCTCGCACCGGCCTCCCTTGACGTTGAAGGAGAACCGGCCCGGTGCGTACCCGCGGACCCGGGCTTCGGGCAGACTGGCAAACAGGTCCCGGATGGGGGTGAAAGCCCCCGTGTAGGTGGCCGGGTTACTCCGCGGGGTGCGCCCGATGGGCGCCTGGTCGATGTTCACGACCTTGTCCACGTCTTCTATGCCCAGAACCTGGTTGTGCTCTCCGGGGATGTCCCGGCCCTTGTTGATTACCTGGTTGAGCTTCTTGTACAGAATCTCGTAGACCAGGCTGCTCTTGCCGGAACCGGAAACGCCGGTGACGCAGACCAGGCGTCCCAGGGGGAAGCCGACATCGACGTTTCGTAAATTGTTTTCCCTGGCGCCTTTGACTACCAACTCTGCGCCGTTGCCGTTGCGCCGGTTCTCGGGCATTGGGACGACCTTGCGGCCGCTGAGATACATGCCGGTCAGGGAGTCGGGCGATGCCTCAATATCGGCAACGGTTCCGGTGGCAACCACATGGCCACCGTGCTCGCCGGCGCCGGGGCCAAGGTCGGCGATGAAATCGGCCGACCGCATCATGGCCTCGTCGTGCTCCACTACCACGACAGTGTTGCCCATGTCCCGCAGTTGGACCAGGGTGTCGATGAGCCGTTGGTCGTCGTGGGGATGGAGGCCCACGGTGGGCTCATCGCAGACGTAAAGCACGCCGGTCAGACCAGAACCGATCTGGGTGGCCAGGCGCACCCGCTGGGCCTCGCCGCCGGACAGGGTGCGCGCGGTACGGTCCATGGTCACATAGTCCAGGCCGATACCCTCCAAAAACCTGAGGCGTCCTTCGATCTCCTTTAAGACCTGGTTGGCGATGGTCTTCTCACGGGCCGTGAGCACCTTTTTCTTATTGGGGCCGGGGGCGTCGGGGTCAATCTCCCGGACCCACTCGGCTGCCTGGCCGATGTTCTTGCTGCAGACGTCCATGATCCCCAGGCCACACACCTTCACGGCCAAAGCCTCGGGCCGCAGCCGCTTCCCGCCGCAGCCCTGGCAGGGACGGGCCGACATGTAGCGCTCGATCTGAGACCGCATGTAATCGGACTCGGTCCTTTTATAACGGCGTTGAAGGTTGGGAATCACCCCTTCAAAGTTGGTGTCCCAGGAGTAGGTCTGGCCGTGGCGGGTACGGTGGCGGACCGTGACCTTCTTGCTGTCGTTGCCGTAGAGGATGAGATCGATGTTTTTCTGGTCCAGGTCTTTCACCGGCGTGGAGGAGGAGAACCCGTTGGCCTGGGCCACCGATTCCATCAGGCTGATGTACCAACTGCTGGAGGGCCCGCCGCGGGTCCACGGCGCGATGGCCCCCTGCGACAGGGAAAGCTCCTTGTTGGAGATAACCAAGTCGGGGTCCAAGGACAGCTTGTAGCCAAGGCCGGTGCATTCGTTGCAAGCGCCGTGGGGGCTGTTGAAGCTGAAGGTCCGAGGCTCAATCTCCGGCAGACTGGTGTTGCACTTGGAACAGGCGAACTGCTCCGAAAAGACCAGGGTGTCGCCGTCTTCCACATGGGCCTCGACCACGCCATCGCCTTCACGGAGGGCGGACTCCACCGACTCGGCTACCCGGCTCATCTCAATGTCGGGCCGGATTATCAAACGGTCGACGACCAGCTCGATGTAGTGCCACTTCTTCTTGTCCAGGTCCAGGTCGCCAATCTCGTCCAGCATGAGAATCTCACCGTTGACCCTGATGCGGACAAATCCGGAGCGGCGGGCGGCTTCAATGACATCTTTATGCTCACCCTTCTTGCGGCGGATCTTGGGCGCCATCAACGTTATCCGGCTGCCTTCTTCCAGGCTCATGATGGAATCCACGATCTGGGACACAGTCTGCCGCTGGACGGGACGGCCGCATTTGGGGCAGTGGGGCAGTCCCACCCTGGCGAACAGCAGGCGCAGATAGTCGTAAATCTCCGTCACCGTGCCCACGGTGGAACGGGGATTGTGGGAAACTCCCTTCTGGTCGATGGAGATGGCCGGTGAAAGGCCCTCGATGTAGTCGACGTCGGGCTTGTCCATCCGGCCCAAGAACTGCCGGGCGTAGGCCGAGAGGGACTCGACGTAACGGCGTTGGCCCTCGGCGTAGATGGTGTCGAAGGCCAGGGAACTCTTGCCGGAACCGGATACTCCAGTAATCACCACCAGCTTTTCTCTGGGGATGGTGATTTCTATGTTTTTGAGGTTGTGCTCGCGAGCGCCTTTTACGTGGATAAATTCCTGGGGCATACAGCTCCACTCTCACCCAATTATCGACCCATATTGTAACATCGTTATGACAATGTCGGGCCTTTCGCTGGACCGGTTGGTGTGTTAACATATAAATACATTAGTGCGCGAAATAGCGCGATAACGGGCAATATTGGCAAATCGAGGTACGGCAATGACACAGGATGGTGGCCAACAATTTCGCCGCGCCGTCGCCAACCAGCGGCAGGTGTTGGAGCACATACCCGATGATCCAGCCGTCGGTTATCTGGAGTTGCGACACAGGACCGGACTGAACGGAGCCGACCTTGACGAGGCGTTGGCGGAGTTGGAGAACCTGCGCGTGATCAACTCCAAAAAGACGACTGCCGAAGTTCTCTACTGGAAGGCCGGATCCGTGCCTGAAAAAGAGTGGTACTCAGTGGAAGATGCCGCAAAGTACCTGTCTGTCTCAAAGCGCACGGTGCAACAATTGATTCGAGACGGCGAGATGGTGGCCTACAGGGTTGGCCGGGGCGGTCGCCGGAGGATACGCAGAACCGATCTGGACGGTCCAATGCACCGGGAAGACCACTCTGGTTTAGTGGAATTAGGCGGAGCGGAAGACCCGGTGTTGTCTGAATTGTGGGATAACGAGCAAGATGCTGCTTACGACCGCCTATAGTCGGGGTGACATCGTACTGGTCAATTTCGTTTTCTCGGAGGAGACCGGGAGCAAGCGCCGGCCGGTGTTGCTGCTAAGTTCGGACCAATATATGCAGGGCCGCCGGGAAGTAGTAGTGTCGGCCATCACCAGCAACACCCGGCGGATCCTGGTGGGCGACCACGTGATGTTTGACTGGGAAGAAGCGGGTCTTCTGTTCCCATCGGTGGTCACCGGCATTATCAGAACCATCAAACAGAGCATGATTGACCGAAAGATGGGCGCCGTTTCATATAGGGACCTTGCCGAAATAGAATCCAACCTGACTCGGATTCTAGAGTTGAACAGTTAGACCATGAGCCGTGATTTTTTTGGGGACTACCAAGGCGTTTATCGGCGTGGTCCATCTACTGCCCCTCCCCGGCTCGCCCCTGTGGGGCGGCGACATGGCCACGGTGACAGCGCGGGCCGAAGAGGAAGCGGGCACTCTGGAGCAGGGCGGCGTGAACGGAATCATGGTGGAGAATTTTGGCGACGTTCCGTACCGCGCCGGGCGTCTGGACCCCGAGACCATCGCCGGCATGACGGTGGCCGTAGAGCGGGTAAAGAAGGTGGTGAGTGTCCCCGTTGGCATCAACATGCTGCGCAACGATGCCCTATCGGCCCTGGGCATCGCCGCGGTTACCGGGGCCAAGTTCATCCGGGTGAACGTCCACTACGGGGTGATGGCGGCCGAAGAGGGACTGCATAGAGGGCGAAGCCTTCCAGACCTTGCGCCACCGCCAGGCGTTGGGCGCCGACGTTAAAGTCTTGGCCGACGTTTTGGTGAAGCACGCCGTGCCGCTGGGCCCGGTTGACCTAGGGCTGATGGCCAGAGAGACGGCCCAGCGCGGGTTGGCCGACGGTTTGATTGTGTCCGGCGCGGCTACGGTTCAGGAGACGGCCAGTTTCGATGTTTCTGTGGTGCGCAAGGCCACGCCCGACGGTCTGGTATTGGTGGGCAGCGGGGTTACCGAGGACAACATCTGGCGGGTTATCGAGCACTCCGACGGCGCAATCATTGGAACCAGTTTGAAAGAGGACGGGGTAGTCACCAACCTGGTGGACCCGGAGCGGGTGCGGCGGATGGCGGAAATCTTTGGGAGCCTGCCCTAAGGTCTAGCCTTAGGACTTTCTTTGGACCTTCACCCCGGCTTCTTTCTCCAGCAGTTTCACCACAACCGGGGTGTCTAGGTCGCCCAGTCCCGCCTCGGCGGCTTGGGTGAAAATCTTAAATGCCAGGTCTCCTGCGGGTGTGGGCGTATCGATGCTCCGGGCAAGCTCCTGAATCAGCCCCAGGTCCTTGAGGATTGTCTTCAGCGGGGCGCGGGCATCTTGGAAGGTTTGGTCCAGCATCACCGGGGCATTCCGGTCCAGCATGAAACTCTGTCCCCAGCCGGAGCTGACCAACTCGTAGACCAGTGCTGGGTCGGCCCCGGATTTGGCCCCCATGAGCATGGCCTCGGCGGCGGCCAGTGTGTGGACCCCCACCAGCAGTTGGTTGACCAGTTTGACCGTGGTGCCCGTGCCGGTGGGACCGGTGTGTCTCACCGTGCCACCCATGGCGTCGAAAGCGGGCGAAGCGGCATTAAAGGCCTCTTCAGGTCCCCCGGCCATGATTACCAAGGTGGCATTTTCGGCGCGCTCGGTGCCGCCGCTGATGGGCGCGTCCAAGAACAGCGCCTCCTTAGCCTGGGCGGCTTCGGCGCAGGCCTTGGAGGTGTTGATGCCCACGGTGCTGTGGTCAACGAGTATCTGACCGGGTCTGGCGTTGGCGATGACACCGTCAGGGCCCAGGAAGACCTCTTCGGCGGTTGCGATGTCGGGCAAGCAGGCCAGCAGGATGTCGCACTGCTGCGTAATCTCCGCCGTGGAGGTGGCGGCGGAAGCCCCGGCGGCGGCAATCTCCCGCACCTTGCCCTGGCTGCGGTTATGCACGCTCAGGTCGAAGCCCGCCTTCAGCAGGTTGTAGCTCATGGGCAGGCCCATGCGGCCCAGGCCGATGAATCCTATCTTTTTGTCGGTCATGGTCTGCCTTCCGTTGATTGGTGTTGGCGATGTCCCCGGTCTAAACGTAACCTATGTGCCCGGTTGCACCGGTTTGTTTCTACTGGACGCCCAGGTCTTTGGAGGTTTGAGCGAAGACTTTGTCCATGTTGGAGATTAGATCGTCGACCTCGCTGGAGGTTATGCAGAGGGGCGGGGCGACGTTCATGCGGTCCCCGCCGCGGAGTAAAAGACCGTTTTCGGCGAATCCCTGGGTCATGCGGTTGGCCAGGTCGGCCTCGGTGGGGAAGTACTCCTTGGTATCGCGGTCAGCGACTATCTCGATGCCGCAGAACAGCCCCAGGCCGCGTACGTCGCCAATCATTCGGTACTTCTCTTTCATCTCCTTCAAACCGTCCAGCAGATAGCTGCCCATGCGGGCCGAGTTATCAACCATCCCTTCCTCCTCCATTATCTGAATGTTCTTCAGGGAGGCGGCGGCGGCAACCGGGTGTCCGCCGAAGGTGATGACGTGTTTGAAGGAAGCCCGCTGGCTGCCGATGAAGGCATCGGATATGGCGCCCCGGGTGATGGTCCCGCCCATGGGGATGTAGCCGCTGGTGATTCCCTTGGCCACGGTCATGATGTCGGGCACCACGCCCCAGTGCTCGGTGGCGAACATTTTGCCGGTGCGGCCGAAGCCGGTGATTACCTCGTCGGCGATGAGCAGGCACCCGTACTGGTCGCAGATCTCGCGCAGCCGGGGCCAGTAGTTGTCGCCGGGCACAACGCAGCCCAAGGGGCTGGATACGGGCTCGGCCACCACTGCGGCGATTGTGTCGGGGTCTTGGAACTTGATGGTCTCTTCGATGGCGTTGGCGCAGAGCTCGGCGCACTCTTCGGGGGTCTGTCCGCCGAACTCGCAGCGGTAGGGCAGGGGCTGGGGAACGTGGAAGACACCGGGCATCAGCGGCTCGTAGTCGATCTTGGGGTAGAGGTGGGAGCCACCCAGAGCCAACGCGCCCATGGTGGCGCCGTGGTAAGAGCCTTTGCGGCTGATGAACTTGGTCCGGTTGGGCTCGCCCACTCGCTTGAAATAGGCGCGGGTGAGCTTGATGGCTGTCTCGACTGCTTCCGACCCGCCGCTGGTGAAGAAGGAGCGGGTCATGTCGCCGGGGGCAATCTGGGAAATCTTCTCGGCCAGGCGGATGGTGGGCTCGGTGGTGGTCCCCAAGGGCATATAGGTCAGTTTCAGCATCTGCTCGTAAGCAGCGTCGGCAATCTCCGTGCGGCCGTAGCCCACGTTCTTCAACCACAGCCCCGACATACCGTCGATGGACGTGTTGCCCAGAGCGTCGGTGACGTGGACTCCCTTCCCGCTTACGAAGATGGCCGGGTCGCCTTTCTCGGCCATGTCCGACGGTTCCCGAAGGTAGACCCAAAGGTGTTCTAGGGCGGACTCTTGTAGGCTCTTAACTTCTGAGGGCGAGTGGGTGGTCATGGGGTCTCCTTACGGAGCCGTCAGCTAACGGCTATCAGCTTTCACCTATTAGGTTTGAACTGCGGGGATCACTATTTTGGCCAGCATCTCCATGATGGGACGGAGTTGGTTCTGGTCACGGGTGTTGGGCGAGATGAGCAAGCGTTCCACGCCCATCTCTTGATATTTTTGGGATCTTTCTAAGATCTCTTCCGGGTCTTCTCCCAGGGAATAGCGGTTGTGGTTGTGGGTGCTGCCGATGGCGGCGCTGACCGAGACCGCAATCTCGGACGGGTCGCGGCCCGCGACTTCAGCCTGCTCTTTCAAGTAGTCCATGCCCTGGACCAAGACCTCCGGGGACAGGGCCGTTGGGTGCCAGCCCGTGCCGGTGCGGGCGGCCCGGCGGATGGCGGCCCTGCTGGTGCCCCCAACGATTATCGGAATGTGGGGTTTCTGCACCGGCTTGGGTGTGAATTTCATGCCCGAGAAACTGTGGTACTTGCCCTGGAAACTGGGATCTTCCTTGGTCCACAATTCCTTCATGATGGCGATGGCCTCATCGGTGATGGCGCCCCGCTCGGCGTAGGGACTGCCCATGGCCTCTAGTTCCTCTTCAATGACGCCGACGCCCGCTCCCAGCATCAGCCGGCCTCCGGACAGGACATCCAAGGTGGCGGCGACTTTGGCCAGACGGATGGGATTGTGGTAGGGGAGAACCAGCACGCTGGTGCCCAGGCCGATGGTCTTGGTGGTGGCCGCCACGTAGGCCAGGACAGTCAGCGGTTCATAGTAGGGCTTGTCGCCGATGCGGTCGTAGACGTAGCTGACGTTGAAGACATGCTCACTGGCCCAGACGGAGTCGAATCCCAGTTCCTCGGCGCGGACGGCGAGATTTATCACCCCTTGGACATCTTCCATGCCCTGGTTGTTGGACAGCGAGTAACCAATCTTCAAATGGGGCTCCCAATACCGAATTCTTCGGCTTGGATGTTCTTATCCGGTTGGCCGTAAAACGCTGAACATGGCGCCCTGAGGGTCTTGGAGTCCGGCGAAGCGACCGAATTCGGGGATATCCATGGCTGGGATTATTATCGACCCTCCGAGAGACTCGGCCTTTTTGGCTGTGGCATCCGCGTCGTCAACTCCGAAGTACACTCCCCAGTTCGGCGGAACAGGGCCCATATCATCGGTGATCGCCATCACGCCAGCGACGTCTGTTCCTTCAACATTGAGCAGCGTGTAATCTATGGGGCCGGGGAACTTCAATGAGCCCATGCCGAGTAGGCTGGAATAAAACTGGGTGGCATCCTCCGGGTCGGTGGTCATGAGTTCGTTCCACATGAGGGCCCCCGTTTCATTCTTTATCCGGACACCGATGTGCGCCTTGGGTTGCCACACGGCGAACATGGCTCCCTGGGGGTCTTGGATATACGCCATGCGCCCGGCGTCGAACACATCCATGGGGCCAAAGATGATGGTAGCTCCCGACTGTTCGGCCTTGGCCGCGCTCTGGTCGACGTTGTCAACGGTGAAGTAGGTATTCCAGTGGGGCGGCACGCCCTGCCCCTTCTCTTCCTCGCCCTGTTGATGGATGGCCGCAGCCTCCAGACCGTTCTGCTTCTGCATATGGTAAACCATGTTTGGACCCATCTCCTGAGGGTCGTCGGTCCAACCAAACAGTGCTCCGTAGAACGCCGATGCTCCCTGATCGTCGCTGGTGGATAGTTCCGCCCATGAGGGCGTTCCTTGGGGGTGGCTGGTAATTTCGGGCATGGGTCATCTCCTATCTCTATTACGCCGGCACGCAGGCTGGCGGTTGGTGATTAGGGTGTCGTCATCCCCGTGGAACGGACTCCTTACCAAGGCAAGGACACGGGCCTAAGTTTACAGCCGCCGAGACCTGTCCACAATTGCCACGATGACACCCCGCCCAAGTTGAAGCCACTACCCGATTCCGATAAGCTGAGCGCTATAGCTAATCTCAACGGAGTTACCACATGGCCACCACGGCGGCGGCAAGGGTCCACGCATCGGAACGGGGCGACATTGAGGACGCGCTGAAGCGCCGGGTCTCGGGTGAGGTGAAGTTCGATCCCTTCACCCGTGTGCTCTACAGCACTGACGCCAGCATCTACCAGATGGAGCCGGTGGGCGTGGTCATTCCCCGCAACGTGGACGACGTCCTTGCCGTGATGGAAGTCGCCAAGGACAACCGGGTGCCGGTGCTAGCCAGGGCCGGGGGCACCAGCCTGGCTGGCCAAACGGTAAACCACGCCATCGTCACCGACTTCAGCAAGTACCTGAACCAGATAATCGAGGTCAATAAGGAGGAGCAGTGGGCCAGGGTCCAGCCGGGCATCGTGCTGGACGACCTGAACCGCCAACTGCTTCCGTATGGGCTGATGTATGCCCCGGACCCCACCACATCCAACCGGGCCTGCGTGGGCGGCGGCGTGGGCAACAACAGCTGCGGGGCCCATTCGGTGATCTACGGCAAGACCCTGGACCACATCTTGGAGCTGGACGTGGTCCTTTCAGACGGTACCCAGACCCACTTCCAGGCCCTGGAAGCCCGGGAGTTGGAGGCCAAACTCAGCGGCGCCGGGTTGGAGTCGGACATCTACCGGGGGGTGCGGAGGCTGGCCCAAGAGAACGCGGCCGAGATTGAAGCCCGCTATCCAAACATCATGCGCCGGGTCAGCGGCTATAACCTGGACGAGTTTCTGACCGACTCGCCCTTCAACATGACCAAGATGGTGGTGGGCTCCGAGGGCACCCTGTGCGTGATAACCGAGGTCAAGATAAACCTGGTGCCCAGGCCCATCATGACCGCCTCGGCCGTGGTCCACTTCGAAGACATCTTTGGGGCCAGCGATGCGGTGCAGCACATCCTGGAGCACGACCCGTCGTCCATCGAGATTATGGACCGGAACGTGTTGGAGCGTTCCCGGCAGTCCGCCGGGCTGGCGTCCAATATGGCGTTCATCGAAGGGGACCCCGGGGCCCTGCTGGTGGTGGAGTTCTACGGCGAGTCGGAACCGGAACTCACCTCCAAGACGAAAAAGCTGAAAGAAGACATGGGGCGGCGCGGCCACGGGTACGCCTGCGTGAATCTGCTGGACCGGGCGGCCCAGGCCAGCGTCTGGGCGGTGCGGAAGAACGGGCTGGGCCTGCTGATGAGTATGCACGGCGACGCCAAGCCGCTGCCTTTCGTGGAAGACACGGCGGTAGACCCGGACAAGATGGGCGAGTTCGTCCGGCGGTTCGACGAAATCGTACGGAACCACCAGACTGAGGCCGCCTACTACGGGCATGCCAGCGTGGGCTGTCTGCACATCCGGCCGGTGGTCAGCCTAAAGAGCCAGGACGGCGTGGACAAGATGCTGTCCATCGCCGACGAGATTAGCGACCTGGTCAAGGAATTCGGCGGGTCCCTCAGCGGCGAACATGGCGACGGCATCGTCCGGGGCGTCTGGAACGAGAAGATGTTCGGCCCGGAGATCTACAAGCTGTTCCAAGAGCTGAAGGGAACTTTCGACCCCGATGGCATCATGAACCCCGGCAAAATCATCGACTGCCCGCCCATGGACCAGAACCTGCGCTTCGGCGCCGACTACCGGGCTCCATCCATGCCAAGCAAACTGGACTTTTCAATCGACACCGATTTCTCCGGTGCGGTGGAAATGTGTAACGGCATGGGGGCTTGCCGCAAGCTGGACGGCGCCATGTGCCCGTCGTACATCGCCACCAGGGATGAGGAGCATTCCACCAGGGGCCGGGCCAACCTACTGCGGGCGGCGCTGTCGGGCAAGCTGCCGGAAGGGGCGATGACCAGCCGCCGTCTCTACGAAGCCATGGACCTGTGCATCGAGTGCAAGGGTTGCAAAGCCGAATGCGAGTCGGGCGTGGACATGGCCAAGCTCAAGTACGAGTTCTTGGACCAGTACCAGCGGGCCAATGGAACGCCGCTGCGGAACCGGGTGTTCGCCCACATCAACCGGGTAAGCGCCTGGGGCAGCCGAACGGCGCCTTTCTCCAACCTGATGGCCGGCAGTCCCATCGGCAGGCTGATGTCGCAGGTGATCTTGGGGATTCACCCCAAGCGGAAGCCGCCCAGGTTTGTGCGGCGGACCTTTGCCAAGTGGTTCAAGGCACGGGAAAATCCCCCTAAATCCCCCTTTATCAAAGGGGGACCTGAAACGGCGAGTCTTCAGGCTACGGACACCGTGGTGCTGTTGAACGACACCTACATGAACTACAACTATCCCCAGATTGGGAAGGCCGCCGTAGAGTTATTGGAAGCGGCGGGGTTCCGGGTGGTTTTGTCGGAGACCAAATGCTGCGGCCGGCCCATGATCTCCAAGGGGCTGCTCGACGACGCCACGGCCAACGCGGTGTCCAACGTTGATCAGCTTTTCGCCTACGCCGAACAGGGCATCCCGGTCATCGGCTGCGAGCCAAGCTGTTTGCTGACCTTCCGGGACGAGTACCCGGAGTTGGTGCGGGACGAGAAGTCGCAGAAGGTGGCCGAGAACTCGTACATGATTGACGAGTTCTTGATGAAACTCCAAGAAAATGGGGAGTTGCGGTTGGACTTGGGCAAGCTTCAGAAGAAAGTGCTGTTCCAAGCCCACTGCCACCAGAAGGCTGCGATGGGGACGGCCACATCCATGGCGGCGCTGCGGTTGCCCCCGGGCTACCAGGTGGAGTTGGTCAATGGGGGATGCTGCGGAATGGCGGGGTCCTTCGGCTACGAGAAAGAGCATTACGAGCTGTCTATGAAGATTGGCGAAGAGGCGTTGTTTCCAGCAATCAGGGCCAAGGACGAGGACTGGGAGGTTGCCGTGATGGGCGTTTCCTGCCGCCAACAGGTGGAGGACGGCACAGGGCGGAGGGCACGGCATCTGGTCGAGGTTCTGGCTGACGCGCTGGGGTAGCCATTGGGTTGGCGTCGAGAACTAGGATTTCCAGCCGGAAACGGAAATCCCCCTCGGTCCCCCTTTGCAGAGGGGGATTTTTGTCGCTCCAAGAAGAGCCATTTACCACAAGGGTGGTTCGACAAGTCCGATTTCTTCCCCTCCCGATGGAATCGGGACGTCGGGGTCGACCTCCGGCCGGCGCTCACCATAAGCGGGTGTTCAGCGGGGGTTGCGGCCAATGCCACGACGAATCAGCAAAGAAAAAAGCCACTGTCCTTGCTCGTCTTTCAACCAGTCTTACCAAAATATCTCTGAGTTCTACCCTATGGGATTAAACTATTCGGCCTCACGAAATCATGATAAGCACCCATTGAGGGTCATATCATCGAGCATTTCCGGTCCGCCAAATGCCAAATTAGACCGTTCGAAACGGCCTTTTGGGACCATGGATGGCGGTCTTCGGGAGCCCTCAATTTAAGGGTGGTAGGTGTCAGAATGTTAATTAGGAGTGTGAAAGAAGACGGGAGGGCTCAATCTGGGCGCTCGACCTCGGCCTCAATAACCGAATATACCATGGCGAGGGGGATTCGGCTGCCTGGGTTGCAGCGGCCCGTGACCTCGCGGGACCGGGAGAATTGTGGAAGACAAACTGACGAAAATCCTAGTTGTTGATGATGAAGCGGACATCTTGAACCTTTTGGTTGATGACCTTACCGACCAGGGGTTCGATGTTGTGTCGGCGGGGAACGGGGCTTCGGCTCTAGGACAAATATACCGTGAACGACCGGACGTCGTACTGATTGATTTGATGATGCCCGTGTTAAGCGGTTACAAGGTTCTCCGAAAACTCAGAAGCGACCCAACGACACAGAATTTGCCCGTGGTACTCCTTACTGGAGTCTCCCCCACGGAGGGAGAGCAGGCCGCTGTCAAGTTGGGCGCAAACCATTACGTGACCAAGCCCTAGGAACCAGGCACCCTCCAGGCGGTAATCAGGGTCGCCCTCAGAGAAGCGGAAAGCTCGGGGGGAGCCTACGTTGCCACGTCTGGTTTCGTCAGCACGGGGAATCAGCTGCTCGACATTAAACTGGGTGGCGGAGTGCCTGTTTCGGGTCTGACATTGATCGAAGGGGGATCGTCCACCGGCAAGAGCGTGTTGTGCCAGCACTTCGCATACGCTGCTTTCAGCAATGGATTTGGAGTCGCTTATTTCACCACGCAATACGCACCAAAGAGCTTGATCGGCCAGATGGGTTCCATCGGACTCGATCCGTCCCAACACTATCGCTCCGGGATGTTCCGGATTGATCAACTGCCTGAAATGGATCCCTTCATTGACGAATCCTCGAATATTCTCAGTGAAATAGCCCAGCAGATCCTGGATTTGCCTGAGCAATACCGGATTGTCATCGTCGACGCGGTT
Source organism: Dehalococcoidia bacterium (assembly GCA_965237595.1). Classification (GTDB taxonomy): domain Bacteria; phylum Chloroflexota; class Dehalococcoidia; order Lucifugimonadales; family UBA3495; genus UBA9611. The sequence goes on from CBDEFY010000007.1 coordinate 124,152, forward strand.
ACCAGCCTGGTTAATGTGGAAGACGAAAACGAGGTCCAAACCTTCTTCTCTAAATGCAAAAAGGTGGGAGACGAAGGCAAGTCCATATTTTTGTCGGTCGACCCGATAGGCCTAACCGACGACACTTTGTTCCGCGTGAGGGCGAAGAGCGACGGCTATCTAAGCTTACGTCTCGAAAAAAAGGGTGCACGGCTAAGCAGCGTCTTTGGAAGTATGCAAAGTTCGCAATGCTCTAGAGTTGACCGGTAACATAGTCAATTTCGACATCGAGCCTGGCATTGGCATCAAGCTCGACGCGACCCGCCGTACCTTGATTTAACTTTGCCCTTTTATCCCTACATCGTCGACTCAACCTCTCCCACAACCACTTGTTGGTTTAACCATTTGGCCTTAAGAGCTCACAATACTTAACCAATGTCGGTCATATCTTCGAGTATTTCCGATCCAGCAATTACCAAATCAGACCGCTCGAAACGGCCTTTTAGGACCAGGGATTGCGGTCTATGTGAGTCCTCATTTTAAGGATGGCAAGTGTCAGAATGTTAATTATAAGTGTCAAAGGGGGCCGGAGCGCCCAGTCTGGGCGTTCGACTAAGGCCGCTAAAACCGGAATTGCCACGGCGAGCGAATGACTTGTTCGGTAGCCAAATTTACTCTTGGCGCATGACAAAATGGCACGACCGAGATTTGCTCTTAGAACCCTTATGCAGGTTGCAATGCGCCAACTTGATGACCATCCGGAAACCTGATGGGCGTTGAAGAAGAGAAACTCTCTGGGCGCCCAATTAATGGCATAGCTCGAAAACGGCGGCGGTGGGGTTCGGCTGCCCAGGTTGTAACGACCCTGTGAACTCGCGGAACCGGGAGAAAGGTGGGGAACAAATTGACGAAAATCTTAGTTGTTGATGATGAACAGGACATCTTGGGACTTTTGGTTGATGACCTTACCGACCAAGGCTTCGATGTTGTGTCAGCGGAGAACGGGGCGTCGGCTCTAGGAAAAATTTACAAGGAACGTCCGGACGTTGTGCTGCTTGATCTGATGATGCCGGTGGTAGACGGTTACGAGGTTCTCCGGACACTCAGACGCGACCCAAGGACGTATAACTTGCCCGTAATACTTCTTACTGCAGTGTCCCCCACGGAGGGAGAGCAGGCCGCTGTTGAGCTGGGCGCAAACCACTACGTGACCAAGCCCTGGGAAGCAGGCTCCCTTCCGGCGGTAATCAGGGTCGCCATCAGAGAAGCGGAAAACTCCGGAGGGGCCTATGTTGCCACGTCCGGTTTCGTCAGCACGGGAAATCAGCTGCTCGACACTAAACTCGGCGGCGGAGTGCCTTCTTCGGGCCTGACATTGATCGAAGGGGGAACGTCCACCGGCAAGAGCGTGTTATGCCAGCACTTCGCATACGCTGCTTTCCACAATGGAATTGGAGTCGCATATTTCACCACTCAATATTCGCCAAACGGCTTAGTCAGCCAGATGGGTTCCATCGGACTCGATCCGTCCCTGTACTATCGCTCCGGGATATTCCGGATCAAATTCAGTTGCATGAGTTTGACCACGCCATGGAATCCTCGAATCTTCTCACCGCATTATCCCAACAGATCCTGGAATTGCCTGAGCAATTCGAATTTATTATGGTTGACGCGGTTACCAGCTTGGTCAATGTGGAAGACGAGAATGAGGTCCAATCCTTCTTCTCTATATGTAAAAAGTGTGGAGACGAAAGTAAGTCGATATTTTTGTCGGTCGACCCGATAGGCCTAACCGACGACACTTTGTTCCGCGTCAGGGCCAAGAGCGACGGTTATTTAAGCTTACGTCTCGATAAAATAGGTGCGCGGCTAAGCAACGTGTTAGAGGTATGCAAAGTTCGCAATGCGGAAGAGCTGACCGGGAACATAGTCAATTTCGAAGTCGAACCCGGAATCGGCATTAAACTTGACGCGACTCGCCAAACCAATGGATGACTCTGCCCATTTAATCTTCTCCGCGAAAGGAAACTCCGATCTAGATCGCCAGCGGCGTTCCTGATCATCCGTTCCTCAAACACAAAACGCCCCGGTATTGAAAGCCGGGGCGTTTTCAATTGTTTCTGGTGGGAGGCAGGAGAACCGACCCCGGCGTCCAACGTAAACCGAACGTAGCGATTGCGTACACGTCGTCACCACAAGAAGGTTGCCGGCGCAGGGTTAATCCGGTATCTCGGCGACCATGCCTTCGCCCAGTTCCACATCCACGGTGGCCAGTACTTGGGCCACCAAGAGGTAGTGACCGACCAGCACGGCTAGGTGCAGGGTGTCTTGCTCGCCGAAGCGGTCCACCAGAGCCTTGTAGGTGGCATCGGTGACCTTGTGCTTGCGCAGTAGTTCGTGGACGTAGCCCACTAGCAGGGCCTCGTCTCCAGATAGGCCGGCGGGAGCTGTGCCGGTGGCGATGGCCTTGATGGTCTCATCGGAGACTCCGGCGGTCCGGGCCAGCCTGGCATGGGCCGAGAACTCGTACTGGGATTGCATCTCCTTGGCCGTGGCGATGATGACCGTCTCCTTCAAAGACTCGGGGATGCTGAATTCGAAGCGTACGAAGGCCCCGGTGTCGGCCACGCGTGCGGCCAGCTTGGGGCTGTGGAGCAAAACTCCATAGGGCCCGCGGATGCTACCCCGCGTGCCCACAATGGCGTCGAAGTACTGGTGGTCCTCGGGGTCCAGTTGGTCGCGGGTTACGGCGGGTAGTCTAGCCATTTGAGTTTCTCCTTTTGGGTTCTTTTTTCCCCATCCTAACCTTCCCCCGCCTCGGGGGAAGGGATATTTATCCCTTTTTTACGGCGGGGACGGGGTTGCCGGGGATTTTCACGTTCACGGAGCCCAGGTGGTTGCGGCCGGTGAAATACAGGGTCTTCCAGTCGTCGCCGCCGAAGGCCAGATTGGTGGTGGCGGTGGCGCCGTGGTTGACCCGTCCCAGTCTCTTGCCGGTGGGGTCCAGTATGTACAGTCCGCCGGAGCCGCCGCAGTAGATATTGCCCTCGATGTCCACCTTCATGCCGTCGGGCACGCCTGGCTCGCTGCCGGTGAGGTCGGCCAGCACCTGGTCGCTCTGCTTGGCCAAGGTGCCGTTGGGCTGGACCTCGAAGGAGCGGATGTGGCCTCGCCGGGAGTCGTTGATGTAGAGGATGCTCTCATCGGGAGAGAACATCAGCCCGTTGGGAACGATGAAATCATTGATCAATAGGGTGATGGTCCCCAGGTCCGGGGTGACCCGGTAGACGCCGGAGAAGGTCAGGTCCCACTGCTCGGCGGCCAGGGGGCTGGTCCAAGGGTCGGTGAAATAGATGCAGCCATCCGACTTCACGACCACGTCGTTGGGCCGGTTCAGGCGGCGTCCCTGGAAGCTGTTGGCAATCACGGTGATGCTGCTATCCAGCTCCTGACGAGTGACCCGCCGGCTGTCGTGTTCAGCGGCGACGAGCCGGCCTTGCAGGTCGCGGGTCAGGCCGTTGGCCCGGTTGGTGGGCTCTTGGAAAACGCTGGCGCTCTGGCCGGGGGTGTATTTTATCCGCCGGTTGTTGTGGATGTCGCTAAACAGCAGGTAACCGCCCTCTTTCCACCAGAGCGGCCCCTCGGCCGGGCCCTGATCCCCGCCGAAACCATCGGCCAGCTCCAAGATGGGCTCGTCGGTGGAGATAATCTCGGACAGTTCCGAGGCAATCTGCTCTATGGGCATGGTCCCCTCCCTTTGAATCAGGCTTTTTATGGTGTCTTCGCTAGCTGGGTGTGCATAATTACTGGGGCATTATAATACGAATTCCTGACGGGCGGGCCAGACTCCGGCAACGGCGATCCGGCCAGCTTGACTAGGCTCGCTGGGTGGACTATTCTCCCTCTATTCCGGCGAAGCCGAATCAGTCCTGCATTTGAATTAGTCAAGGAGGCGCACCATGGCCCTGAAACTGAACCATCTCCATCTGAAGACCCGGGACCCTCAGAAAACCGCACAGTTCTACATCGACACCCTGGGGGCAACCAAAATCGCTGATGTCGGCGACATCGGTGTGCGCCTTGACCTGCACGGGCTGACTCTAAACGTCACCAAACACATCGAGTCGCAGACCAGAGACCAGAAATACGGGATTGAGCACATCGCAATCGACGCCGACGATATCCAGGGCATGATTGATAGCCTGAAGGCGAACGGCGCCAAGATATTGGAGGAGGCCTCGGTCTCGGGTGACCGCCGGGTGGTCTTCTTCGAGGGCCCAGACGGCGTGCAGCTCGAGTTTCTCGAGAACAAATAACGGGTCAATTGCACCGCTAGGAGAAACAGCATGATTTACGAATCACGGATATATAAGGCCGTGCCTGGCAGGCTGCCTGCGATAAACGCCCGTTTCGCCAACCACACCATCGGCTTCTTCGAGGAGTTCAACATAGGTATGGTGGGTTTCTGGAACGACGAGATTGGCGCCAGCAACCAATTGACCTACATCCTTAGCTTCGACAGCATGGCCGACCGGGAGCAAAAATGGGCAGCCTTCGGGTCGCACAAGCCCTGGCTGGAGGTGCGTGCCGAGACCGAGGCCGACGGACCCCTGGTGGCCCAGGTGATTAACTCATTCATGAGCTTGACCCCTTACTCTCCCCAGCCGTCTTTCAAGACCACGCTGCAGGAAAAGCGAGTGTACGAGGCCATGCCCGGCATGCTGCCCGACCTACACAAACGGTTCTCCAATCACACCATGGGCCTGTTCGAGAAGCACGGCATCGAGAACGTGGCCTACTGGACCGAAGACGTTGGCACCAGCAACCGGTTGGTCTACATGTTGGGCTACCCCGACTTGGGGGCCAGGGAAAAGGGCTGGGCCGCATTTGGAGCGGACCCCGAGTGGCAGAAGGCCCGCAGCAAATCTGAGGAGAACGGCGCTCTGGTGAGGGTGTCCAAGCACTCCATCCTGCGCCTAACCGACTACTCGCCCAGGTAAAAATCATCCTGTAACCAAGCTGCTATGCATCGGCCGGGGCCTGCTTTGGTCCGGGCCGATGTGGATTTTTGGGGCCGGCTTTGGCCGATTGCTGGCTGAGGACGAATCGAAATGGACGTAGACAAAATTAGAAGCCAGATTCCAGTGTTGGAACACACGGCCTACATGAACACCGGATGGTCGGGGCCGTCGCCGCGACAGGTGGCCCAGGCCATGAAGGACCGCATAGACCTGGAACTGGAGCAAGGGTCTACCACATCCGGGGTCTACGAAGCGGGTCAGGAGATCCAGGCCCAGGCCCGGGAGGCTGCGGCACGGATTTTCAACGCCTCGGTGGATGAGGTGCTGGTAACCCGTAACACCACGGAGGGCATCAACATCGTCCTCAGCGGGTTGGACTGGAACCAGGGCGACGAGATCATCACCTGCAACTTGGAGCACGGCTCGGTGGTGGTGCCCAGCCAGTTCATCGGTAAGCGATACGGCGTGGTGGTGAAGGTGGTGGACCTGGACCCCCACGACCCCAGAGAGACCATCCTGGCCAAGATCGAGGCTGCATTCACTCCCAAGACGCGCATGGTCTTCATCAGCCACATTGAGTATTCCACGGGCTTGCGAATGCCGGCTGAGGAGATTAGACAGTTGACCAAAGACCGGGGAGTGCTGTTCATGTTGGACGGTGCCCAGACCGGCGGCCACATCGCCTTGGATATGGCCCGGTCGGAGTTCGATTTCTACTCCATCCCCGGCCAGAAATGGCTGTTGGGCTACGAGGGCACCGGGGCGTTGTTCATTCGCCGCGATCACCTGGAGCGGGTCCACCCGGCTCACACCGGAGGGCGCGCGGTGGTGTCCCCTATGGACGTGCACAACTTCCAGCCAATCCCCGACACCATGGAGAAGTTCTTGGGCGGCTCCGCCAGCGTGCCGCTGCAGGCGGCCTTCCTGGAGGCCACCAAGTTCATCGAAGAGACAGGCATCCAGAACATCGAAGAGCGGAACCTGGACCTCGCCGATTCGGCCAAGGCCAAGCTCTCGGAGATTCCGGGAGTCTCGGTCATATCGCCTTCGGAGCGCCGGGATTCTTCAGGGCTGGTCAGCTTCGCGGTCGAGGGTCAAACACCGGTGTCGGTCGTTGAAAGCCTGTGGGAGAACCACCGAATCGTGGTGCGTCAGGTGAGTCATCCGGCAGGCGTCCGTGCCTCGCTCCATTTCTTCAACACCGAGCAGGAAGTTGACCTCATGGTGGGCGGTGTTGGCGAACTTGCCTAACCGCCCTTCCCCATCGAGCGCGCCGGAGGAATAATTGCTCCGGCGCCAATCTCCTCAACCCCCTCCCCAATCTCATTACTATTCTCCCCCATTCAACCCTCCGCCGGTGCTTACTTACTCCGGAAGCGGCTCTAAACCCCGGCTTTGCCAATGCCGTTTGGGCCGTTGATAGGGTACATACGGCCCTATTGGCCGGTGGGGATGATAGGAGAACATGTGCTTGGAAAACCTGGGAGGAGGTATCCGATATGTACGAAAAGATCCTGGTCCCTTTGGATGGGTCCAAGACCGCCGAGACGGTGTTACCCAACGTGATGAGGCTGGCCCGTGAGTCCAAGGCCAAGGTGGTCTTGCTCACGGTAGAGTCTCCCAGTGCGACCACCGGGAGAGCCCTGTCTTCCCGCAACGGAATGGGCAACGGTCCGGCCACACTGGAGAAGCCGGACGCGGAGATGAAGGCGTACTTGGACAGCGCAGCCAGCATGTTGGCAGAAGTGGGCGTCGAAGCCACGACCGTCACTGCCGCCGGCGACGCCGCAGAAGAAATCTTGGCCTACGCCGCCGAACACGGATGCGACCTCATTGCCATGTCCACCCGCGGCCGCTCGGCGCTACGCCGAGGCCTGATAGGCAGCGTCACTGACGCGGTCGTGCGGGCATCCAAAGTGCCGGTGCTGGCGGTCGGCCCCAAGAGTGTCGGGGGCAAGGACTCGGACGGCTCCATCAGGAGCGTGGCAGTTCCGCTGGACGGCTCAGAGATGGCGGAGGCGGTCCTGCCCCATGTCGAAAAGCTGGCCGAGTTGCTTTCGTTGGAAGTCGTCTTGCTGCGGGTGGTGCGCTTGCTTCCTTGGGCCTACGGGGCTCACGAGAGGGTGCCACTGGACACCGCTGACATCGAACTGTCCTTGGAGGCTGAGGCAAAGGAATACCTCGGTGCTGTCGAGGAACGGATCACGGCCAAGGGTATCAGATGCCGCAGCGAAGTGTTGCACGGAGTGCCCTGGGACAAGCAAGATCGTAGCCTTCGCCGGGAATACCTCCGACGTGATGGTGGCTATCTCCACCCATGGACGTTCGGGAATCACGCGGTTGGTGTTGGGCAGCGTAGCCGACAAAGTCATCCAATCACTGGAGACACCGGCTCTAGTGGTACGGCCTCTCTAGTTATCAAGACGGCCCCGGGCCATACTCGTCATCCGCGAAAGTTCAGGCGAGCGGTTGCTCTCAAGTGGCTCGACACCCAGTCGAGGCGCCGTTCCTGCACCGTCTTTCCTCCCAAGGACGAGGTGCAGGGCGGCGCCGCAGGTTGGAGGCCTCGCCGGCAGGGTACTGGAGAGGCCTCCAGTCATTTGTGGCAAGCCAACGGTAATGCGTATTAAGCCGAAAGCGTGCCCGGCGGGTAGTGCTCCAGCCACCAACGGGCAATCTCATCGCGGCGGGCGAACCAGACGTCGGAAAAGTTCTTGGTGTAGCGCAGGAATCGCTCAACGGCCCTGGAACGGGCGGGACGGCCGGCGATGCGGCAGTGCAGTCCCACCGACATCATCTTCGGGTGGTCTGCTCCTTCCTCGTAGGGGCAATCAAAGGTTTCCTTCAAATATTCATAGAAACCGCTGATGCTAACCAGTCCGCCTCGCCAGAACCGCGCGTCGTTGGTCTCCATGCTGTAGGGGACCACCAGCCACGGTTTGCCCCGCGCCTGGACGTAGTAAGGCAGGTCGTCGTTCATGCCTGCGCTGTCGTAGATAAATCCCCCTTCGTCGACCACCAGGTCCCTGGTGTTCAGGCTGGGTCCGTAGCGGGTGAACCAACCCACCGGGAGCTCTCCGGTGGTGCGCTCCAAGGACGCCACGGTCTTGGCGATGGCCTCCCGTTCGGCGTCGATGTCCTTCAGGTGATATTCCTCCCACCGGTAGCCGTGGCCGCAGACCTCATGGCCTTGGGCGATGATTTCGCGGGCAACCTCCGGGTTGCGCTCCAAGGCCAGAGCACAGGAGAAGAAGGTGGAACTGACCCGGTGGCGCTGGAACATGTCCAGCAACCGCCAGACGCCCACCCGGCTGCCGTACTCGAAGAACGATTCGTTGTTCAGGTCCCGGTCCTGGGGCGGAACGGGCGACGGCACTTCGTTGTTGGTCTCGTGGTGGGCGTCGCCGTCCAGGGTCGAGTACTCCGAGCCCTCCTCATAGTTGACCACCAAAAACACGGCGATCCGCGCTCCTCCGGGCCACTCTATCTGGGGAACATCCCTCCCGTAACCGATGAGATCACGTTGCATGGGTCAACCCTCCTATCGTCGCCTTCCCGTTTATTATCACCGATACCGGCTCGCGCTCGTGAAGAAGGGCCATTATATATCCGGTCCCCGTCTGTCTCTGTGATAGAATCGGTCACGTTTCCAGTCAGCCTCGACCAAGGTGCGCCATGACTAGCCCAATCACACCGGACCTGGTTTACCACATCAAGACGGCCGGGGACCCCGCCCTCTCCCCGGATGGAACGTCGCTGGCCTACACCCTCGGCTGGGTTGACCCCCATAGCTTGAACAGCCGCTCCCGGATAGTGGTGATGGAGCTGGCGACTGGGTCGTGTAAAGAATTCACCCGAGGAGAGAAAGACTCGACGCCCAAGTTCTCTCCCGATGGCCGTCAGTTGGCGTTCTTGCGCTCCGACGGAAACGTCCCCGCCCAGGTCTGGACCATGGGAGCGGACGGTGGAGAGGCGCGGCAGGTGACACACCTGGCCAAAGGCGTGTTCGATTACGCTTGGTCGCCCGATGGAATGAATATGACGGTCTGCGCCGACGTTGACCCGGAAACGGGCGACGCTCCCGCCGGGCCGGACGGTGCGCCACAGGTGCCACACGTAACAATAGTGCGGCGGGTGCGCTACCGGTATGACACTCTCGGATGGAGGGGCGACTCCCACTTTCACCTGTTCGTGTTGGACCTGGGAACCAGAGAAACACGTCAGATTACCGATGGCGACTGGGACGACACGGCTCCGGCCTGGTCCCCCGACGGTACCCAGATCGCATTCATCTCGGGCCGCCGCGACGACCGGGATTTCCTGGCCCTAAGCGAAGCGTACACCGTGCCGGCGGCCGGGGGCAAGGCAAAGTTGCGTTCTGAGGGACTCTTCAGTATTGGGGCCCTGACTTGGTCGCCGGACGGACAGCAACTGGTGGTTGTGGGGTCGGACGCACCCGAGGGCATGGTGCAGTGGCAGGGGTGGTTGTATGTCCTAGAGGATGAACAGAAACCCCGGAAGCTGACCGACGACACCATCAAACCCTATCTGGGGTTCCCTTCAGTGATGCGGCCAGCCACCCTGTGTTGGACCGACGACGGCCGGATAATCTATCTTGGGGAGCGAAAAGGGGAATCGTTCCTTTTTCAATCTCCCGCCGGGGACGGGTTTCAAACTCCCTCCCGGGGCGGGCCCAGTGAGACAATCTGGGGCGGTTCATGCCTGTCCACTGGGTTGACGTTGGACCAGCGAGCCTCCGGGGCCGTGGTGACCGCCTCATTCGCCGGCTCCCCCGGCGACCTTTACGCGATCGACCTTGCCACGGGCCAATCCAAACAAATGTCAGACCACAACGGCCCTTACATGAAAGAGCATCCGGCGGCACGGTTGGAGAAATTTTCGTTTGAACGCGCCGGATTTGAGATTGAGTGCCGTTTGTTGTTTCCCCCGGAGTTTGACGCAGCTAGGACCTACCCGCTGGTGCTGGACATCCACGGCGGTCCTAACGGCGCTTTTTATGATTCTTTTGTCCCGGCCCAACAGGTCCTGGCCACGGCGGGCTACCTGGTCTTGGCGGTTAACCCGCGGGGATCATCCACCTACGGCACCGACTTCATGATGGCGGTGCTGGGCGACTGGGGCGGAGAAGACTACCAGGACTTGATGGCCGCGGTCGACAACTTGTGCCAACGTCCCTACGTGGACCCAGCGCGGTTGGGTATTCACGGCTACAGCTACGGAGGATATATGGCTAGTTGGACGGTGGGACACACCAGCCGGTTCAAGGCCGCGGTGGTGGGGGCGCCCTGTATCAACCTCCACAGCATGTACGGCACCTCCGACATCGGAATCAGCTTCGGGGAAGCACAGTGGGGTGGACCGATCGCCGATGCGGCGGACAAGATGCTGGATCGATCGCCTATCACCCACGCCGCCGAGGTGGATACACCGGTGTTGCTCCTGCACGGCGAAGCGGACGCCCGTTGCCCCATAGGTCAGAGCGAGGAGTACTTCACGGTCTTGAAGCGGCTGGGTAAGGAGGTTGAGTTCGTTCGGTTCCCCGGCTGCTCCCATCTGTTCCCCCGGATGGGGCACCCCAAGATGCGTCAGGAATACCTGACGCGCACGCTGGGCTGGTTCAACCGGTTCCTGTAAGAGATTGGTCTATGCGGCTCAGGCCCGATTCGGGTCTTTGGCCCAGCCTTCCCCCCATGAGACATCGGGAAGATTCCTTGACCGGCGCACTTCGTTGATGGTCAATACACCCCGGTCCAGGAGTTGGACTTCGCGGGAGACGCGGGTGGACTCATCTTCGCTCAGTGCCTCGATGGCAGTTAAGTCGAACTCCATCTCCAAGCCACCGTATCCCAGTGACGGCAATAAATTCCGCGTGACCTGATCGGCCAGAAAACGCATCTCCGGGACCATGGTGTTGCGCCAGAAGAAACGCTCGGCGGCGTTTACGTTGGAGAAGGTGGCCCGCTCCAAGTCCGACAGCAGGGGTTTTGGCACGCCGTAGGTCCGGCTGACCTCTTCCAAGCTCCACCGCAGCCCCTGTATAAAGTCCATCTCGCGGTGGCTGATGCCCAGGGTCTTTATGTCCCGGAGGAAGCTGGCCCCGGTGGGCCTGGGCCGGACCCCTGAATCTGGCCTCCCAACGGCGGTAGAACTCCTCTATCTCGTTGTCGGTCATTGTCTCGTTGGTCAGCAAGACGAAATCCGGCTGGGCCGAGTTGCGCAGGAAATTGCGGTTGAAGCGCAGGCTGTCTTTGCCCATGTCGGCGGCCATGCGCACCGGGGCGATGGGCGACAGTCCGGCGTACTCTTCCAGTGGATTGAAGTAGCGGAACCACACAACCTCGTCGGGGGTATAGGCCACCTGCCCGCTCCGGCCGTTGTAGACGAAACCGCGTATGTACCGGCGCCGGTCGGGGACGATGCTCATACGGTCGGGCCGCAGGGGCCAGATTTCCGGTTCGCCGTGTTCATCCCGCTCGACAGCCCAGAACGCCGACCCCCACAGGTTCAGGTAGATCTCGGTGGCCCGCCAGAGTTCGCTGCTGGTGTACCAATGGTTCACACGCTCCAAGATCCGCTGGGCCGGATGGTCCTGCCCCACCGGGACCCGGCCTCCCGAGGCGTTGGTCCGGTAGACGACGGCCGGAGGCCGGCTAAGAGCTTCTGCTCTAAGCCGGATGGCCGAGTATACCGGTACGGACGTGGCGTAATACTCGCCGTATTCGGTCCACGCCCATCCACCGTTGACCCCAGGGAAGCCAGCGAACCCGTCCATGTCTGAAGCTGCGGCCCGGTTGGCCCGTTGCACCGTGGGCAGCTCGTGTGGGAAGCCGGGGAAGCCTGGGAGCAGGCGCAGAGTCGATTCCTTGATTCTGGCTCCTGTCTCTTTTAATAATCCATAGGCCCGGCCGTAGACCCGGCCCGCTTAGTGGCGCACCGGTATCGAACCCGCCCGCAAAAGGGACTCCTACCTTTTTCTCATGTCCACAACCTCGTTCTGTTGGCCGATGCCAAGAATGCCAGCATCAGCGCGTCGGCTTTATCCGGAGAGGGAAGCCCTCTCTGACGCATGGCGTCTTTGCTTTCCATCAGGACCCTGCCCTGGCTGTCGAAACTGTAGCGCAGGGCCGCTAATTCGCCCATCAACTGGTGGTCGTTGGGGATGGCGATCTGGCCGGAAGCGAATAGCTCCTTGAGCCGCCAATAACCCTCGGCCCGCACGTTGGCGAACAGGGTGTCTTGTTGGGCGCGGCGGGCCACGTTGATTCCTTTTATCGGAAAACCCTGCTCCTTCAGGCGGTCAACCACGCCTGCTCCCACCCCAATCTCATCCACACAGACCCGTTCCGGAGAGGTCTCACGGATGGCGGCGGCCACCCAGCCGGCCAGTTGCATGGTGTCCATCTGCCGGAAGGTGCGGACCTCCATCACCCGGCTGCCCTGTCTGCGCAGGATCACACTCCGGTCGGAGCCAAACCGGGCCACATCCACCGCCAGGACCACCTCATCTTCGCCTTCACCTGCGTCTCCAAGCTGGCCGGTGGTCCAGCGTTGGGCCGCTTTTTCAACATCGCTCAGGCTGATGAGGGTGTCTTCGGCCTGGTCTGGGAATTCGCCCAGCACCCGGGCGCGGTAGATGGGGTTGTCCTCGCCCCAAGTTTCCCGGCGTTCCTCCACCCACCTGGCTGACGTGAGCCCTGGGATCACCGCCTTCCCTTCGCGTACGTTGGGGCTGTTCAGGGCCGAGATGGTGATGTTGTGGTAGAGATGCCGCTCTTCGTAGAAGGCCCTGCGAAAGGCGCCGGTTACGGTTGTTGGATTGCCGATCAACAGCAACAACGGGTCGGCGGAGGTCATCACCGCCTCGATGGCCTCGTATATCTCGTCGCTGACGCCTTCCGCCTCGTCCACGACTATCAGCATGTTGGGGCTATGGAACCCCTGGAACTGGTCGGCGTTCTCCGCGGACAGGCCCATGGCGTAGCGGTCGTCGGCAATCTCCCAGCGGGTGTCCAGAATCTTGCCGCCCAACAGTTCGGCCTTGGGACGGTATAGGCGGTGGACCTGCCTCCAGAGTATGTGGCGCACTTGGCGGAAGGTGGGAGCGGTGCTAAGGACGATGGCCGCGTCTTGGTGGGCGTATAGGAACCAGAGCAGGGCCACGGCCGCACAGAAACCTTTGCCCAGGCCATTGCCCGATTTGACCGCAACCCGGCGGTGCTCCACCAGGGAGCCCAAGACCTCTCGCTGTTTGGCCCAGAGCTTCACTCCCAGAATGTCGGAGGCGAACTGCAGTGGCGTCGGGGCGATGCCCGCCGGTCCTGGCATCCGGCCTAACTCGGTAAAAGATAACCGGACTCGACGGCGGTGGTCCGCGGCCCCAGCCCCCCCGGCCCTTGCACGGGACCGGGATGGGGTCTGGTTGGCGGGCTGAATAGATAGCCGCATTCCTAGCAGCGGAATACGTCGTTATCGTCTAGCAGCCTGTCCGAGTAATACGGGGCAATTAGGGGTAAAATAGAGGCCAAGCTGGGTTGAGGAGGCAGGGATGAGCAAGACCTTTCGCCGCTATGAGCCGGATCAGATGCTGCTGATGCCGGTGGCCCTTCAGGAGTGGCTACCAGCAGATCATATGGCCTATTTCATCTCCGATGTGGTGGACCATTTGGACCTGAAGGAAATCCTGAGCACGTATGAGGGTGAGGAGCGAGGCTATCCTCCCTACCATCCGGTGATGATGGTGAAGGTGCTGGTATACGCCTACTGTGCTGGGGTGCCCTCCTCCCGGCGCATCGAGAAGCGTCTCCATGAGGATATCGCCTTCCGAGTGCTGGCGGCCAATAACACTCCCGACTTCCGCACCATCTCCGACTTCCGCAAGGAGCACCTGGTAGCTCTAGGTGGTCTCTTCCTAAAGGTGTTGGAACTATGCCGGCAGGCCGGGCTGGCCAAGCTGGGGCACGTTTCCCTGGATGGGACTAAGGTGAAGGCCAACGCTTCCAAGCATAAGGCCATGAGCTACGGCAAGATGAAGGAGAAAAGGGCACGACTGGAGGCTGAGGTTGAGGAGCTATTTCGGAGGGCTCAGGAGGCGGACGAAGCGGAGGACCGGTGCTACGGGAAGGACCGTCGCGGGGATGAGTTACCCGTGGAGTTGGCCTTTCGAGAAAGCCGACTGAAAAGGATTAGAGAGGATCAGGAGGCCCTGGAAGCGGAGGCCCAAATCCACGGAAAGGAAGTCCCGGAGGATAAGGCCCAGCGGAACTTCACCGACCCGGACTCCCGAATAATGCCAGGGCCCGGGGGCAAGGAGTTCAGCCAATCTTACAACTGTCAGGCGGCGGTGGACAGCGCTTATCAGGTCATCGTGGCGGCCGATGTTACCAAGCAACCCTCGGACCACGGCTGGGCCCTACCCCTGGTGAAGGAGATCGAAGACAATACCGGCACTCTGCCCAGAGAGGCATCAGCCGATGCTGGTTACTACTCGGCCCAAGCTGTAGAAGAGCTATACGCCCTGGGGGTAGACCCCTTCATCCCACCAGATAAGACCCGGCATGGAACGGTGATACCGTCGGCACCCCGAGGTCGGATTCCCAGGCATCTGTCGACGGCGGACCGGATGCGTCGAAAGCTGAGAACCCAGCGGGGTCGGCAACGCTACGCCCTGAGAATGGGGACTGTGGAGCCGGTCTTCGGGCAGATCAAACAGGGCCGGGGCTTCCGGCAGTTTCTGCTCCGAGGATTAGAGAAGGTGAAGTTGGAGTGGAAGCTAATATGCGCCGGACACAACCTGCTCAAGCTCTTCTCTGCCCTGAAAACAAGCCACACTAAGCCAGGGAGTCGAGTAGTGGCGTAAGAGTCTATGTTTGACGCCCGCTGATCAGGAGCCCCGACGGCAGCAAAGACTTACCCCTAACGCCCCAACTCCCATTAGCAATTACCCAGACAGGCTCCTAGTACTCAGTCAACTTGGTTTTGGGATTTGTTTAAGAAAGGGGCCAATTGAGCTATCCTGCCTGGTGGGAAGTGTTGATGGCGGGGGTGGCAATGATGGTCAGGGACAAATACGCGGTGCGGCTGGCACAGGAACAACGGGAAGAGCTCCAGCGACTGATCCGGGTTGGCAAAAACTCAGCCCGAGTGACCGCTAGAGCGCGGATTCTCCTAAAGAGCGACGAGGGTTGGGCGGCACCCCAAGTGGCCGAAGCTTTGGATGTGGCCCTGAGCACCGTATACCGGGTCAAGCAGCGCTTTGCCGAAGAAGGGTTGGAGAGGGTTTTGCAGGACCGTCCCCAGGCCAACCGGCCCCGGAAGTTGGACGACCGGGGCGAAGCCCACCTGATTGCTTTGGCCTGCAGCCCGCCGCCGGAAGGGCATGACCACTGGACCCTGCGTCTGCTGGCCGGGAAGGTGGTCGAGTTGGGGCTGACGCCCTCCATGTCCCACGAGGGGGTGCGCAAGCGTCTCAAAAAAACGCCCTCAAGCCGTGGCAGAAGAAGGAGTGGTGCATTCCCAAGGTGAGCGCGGAATTTGTGGCTAACATGGAGGATGTCCTGGATCTCTACGCCGAACCCTATGATCCCCAACGTCCGGTGGTTTGCTTTGACGAGACATCCACCCAGTTGTTGGCGGAGACCCAGCCCGCTCTGCCGCCCCGGCCGGGACTTCCGCTGCGGCAGGACTACGAATACCGGCGGGAGGGTACCCGCAACCTGTTCTTGGCCTGCGAGCCCTTGGCGGGTTGGCGAGGGGTGGCGGTCACGGAGCGGCGCACGATGCAAGACTTCGCCCGCCGGATGCGCTGGCTGGCGGATGAAGCCTACCCGGAAGCCGAGGTGGTAAGGGTTGTCTTGGACAATCTGAATACCCATCGCCGGGCATCGCTGTACGAGACTTTCCCGGCTGAGGAAGCCCGGAGGATTGCCAGGCGGCTGGAGTTTCATTACACGCCCAAGCACGGGAGTTGGTTGAACATGGCGGAGATCGAGTTCAGCGTCCTGTCCCGCTCCTGCCTGAAGCAGCGGCTCTCCGGCGAGGAGGCCCTCAGGAGGGAAGTCGATGCTCTGGTCAAGGAGCGCAACGCCGCCAGAGCCACCATCAACTGGCGGTTCAACACCCGGGACGCACGAACCAAACTTCACCGCCTTTACCCTTCCGATTTTACGGTTGACTGAGTACTAGCTGTTTCTTGTCCAATGGAATCAGTCGGATAGACTGGCAACGTCGGCAGTGCAAAGCGTGTCACCTCCAGCAGATGGGCAGGACATGCAAAGGAACGGACCCTTGATGAAGGGTCCGTTCCTGTTGGTAACACGCTAGGGTTCTGCAATCGAGGGTGTCAACCGCCGGTCCGTCATTCCGCGACCACCGGCTGCCCCTGTTCCGGGGGTCTAGCTGGGATTGTGCTTATTCAGGGCCTCGATAACGCGAGAGTCGATGCCGCCCAACTCCACTCCGCCATCGGACCTGGCGATGCCAAGGTGACCATCCCTCTGGATCTCTTCCCAGTCTGGCTCCAATTCATAATTATCTCGAAGCTCGTCGAACATGGCGTCAATGGATTTTTTATCAAACATATTTTGTCCTCCTCTAGTTCTTCAGGCCGGACCTTGGCCGAAATGTTTTCTCACCTTATGCAGGGTCGTGATGGGGCTATTTCTAGCCACGAATCTGCAAGCTGCGGCGAGGGCTAGTCTACAATCTTTCCGTGGCTGTGGCAAGTCTGAAAAGCATCCTACCTGGGCGTGGGGCAAGGGGCGGGGGCTCCACGAAGCTACTGCCCCTCCTGCTTCGGCAGCACGGCAGCAGCAGACCGGCGTTTGGCCTGAAGCAGGTAGACAATAACGACAAGAATAGGGATGGCAACGATGATTAGACCCATCAGAACCACAACCGCCCATGGTCCGGCACCGAATATCTGGTCGAGCTGATCTTTGATCCAGTGAAGCAGTTCTGGGTCGGCGGCGTCGCTCTGATGGGCGAGGATGAATCTGATGAACGGGGCCATAACGGCCAGCTAATCTCCGGCGGCGGCGGCGGCAAGGCCAGGCGACTGGTAGCGGGCCGAGTACTGGCGCTCCTTGATGCTGAAAGCCGAGAGAGCGGCCGGGAACAGGAGCGCGCCTCCCACGGCGAAGGGCAGAGTGTACGATCCTGTGATGTCGAATAGCAGGCCCGCCACAAGGATGCTGACGAAGGAGCCAACTTGGTGGCAGAGGAAGGAAATCCCCGAGATAGTCGCCAGCGCCCGGAGCCCGTATACGTCGGCTGTAAGGGAACTGGTCAGGGGCACGCTGGCAATCCAAGAGAACCCAGCCAGCACAGCAAACGCCCAAACACCAGTCGCGCCCGGCATTAACAGGAGGAACAGAAAGGCGAAACCTCGCACCGCATAGACGGCGGCCAGCAGGTTTTTCCGTCCTAACCTATCACCAAGCACCCCTGCCCCCAATCCACCGGCAACATTCAACGCCATCATGACACCAAAGATAATGGCGGCCAGAGACCCCGATAAGCCCTGGCCGATGGCATAAGGCACAAAGTGGGCCGAAATCATCCCAGTGGTGACGCCACAGACGGTATAGGATGCGGAGATCTGCCACATTGGCCAGGAGCGGAACGACTGGGCCCACTGGTCGACTTCTATCGGTCCTCGTTGACGACGGGATGTGTCGTCATGGGAGCTGTCATCGGTGTCTCCGTCAGGCTGGAGTTCCATCTCGGCGGGATCGTTTCGGATAAAGAAATACACCATGGGCAGAGCCAGCAACAGAATTAACAGACCCAGGACCGCCCAAGTCACTCGCCAACTGGTTGCCTGTAGCAAGAACATGCCGAAGGGGACCAGCGTAAGCCCGCCCAGCGACGCTCCCGCCACGTTCAGCCCCAATACCGTGGACCTCTTGCGTTGGAACCACTTGGACAAGAGCGACATGGTGTTGGTGATGGAGGCGCCGCTCATGGCAGTAGACAGCAGTATTCCGAACACAAAGAACAGGAACAGGAAGTTGAATGTGAGGCTCAGTGATGCAGTGGCGAGTCCTGCTACGACCAGGCCGATCAAGAGGACGCTCCGGCTGCTATAGCGGTCGAACAACCGGCCGATGAAGGGCTGGGTTACGCCGTTGACCAAAAAGCCGGTGCCCACGGCCAGCGACAGCATGAACCGAGACCAGCCGAACTCGTCTTCCAAGGGGATGATGAATATGCCGAAGCTACTGCGCGCGCCGGTGGTGACGAAGGCGACGAAACCGGACGCAGCGACTACGTACCAGCCGTAGTAGATGGGTTTCTTGGTCTTTTCGGTTGGTTGCATCAAGGCCTAGGTTGAGATCATCCCGGCGCCTTCACAGCACCATGCAAATACAAAATCGTGTCCCAAAATCATATCACCAGCAGGACGCCAAATGGTAACAATATTCGATGCGCTGGGCCGCTGGCCGAATCTGTGCCGTGGGAGCCTAACGGGACAACCAGGCGGCGAATTCATCACCCGTTCCGGAACCGGCCGTCACCGTTAGCCGGCCATCAGCCAAGACCTGTCCCGGCAGCAGGCGGCCCCAAACAAGCAGGGCCAAGACGTCGGCGTCACAGGTAAAGGTCGCTGTTGGTTCTCCCTGGGCTTCTTCAACCCGGTTTTCTTGCTCCCCGGTGACGACGTCCCGCTGGAAATCGGCGGCCCCCGTGGTCCGGAACCGGTATCGTGCCAGGGGTTCCGATGGCCGGAATTCGGCCAGGCCCAGTTCGTTCAACCAGAGGGGCAGCCGCTCTAGGACCGCCGCCACGCAATCGGGAGAAAGGCTCGCTTTGGGGTCGGAAGGAGACCGAATGTCCCAGGAATGAATGACAACTTCGCTGATCCGGGTGGTGACGTAAGCCTCCGCGGGGCGGACTCCTCTGAATCCCCAGCACTCCTTGGACCAGTCCTCGTCGTCCATATCGGAAAAAAGTCCGCCCAGACGGTCGACGCTGGAGGAGAAGGCATCCACCAACTCGCTGTCGGCGGAGAGGCAGTATTCCTTGGCCATCCGGGCAATGAAACCGGGAAGCTCAGACGGCGGTATCGAGCCAACCTCGGGGAGGCCTTCGGGGGCTGTGGTGATGCCGGACCTGCCCTGGGAGACGGCATCGGCGAAGAATTCGGCGGCCCAGCCCAAGTGGCCGACCACATCGCCGACGGTCCAGCCCTGGCAGGGACTGTCCCGGCGCCAATCCTCCGGGCCCGTGCCCAGGAGATATTCTTTTAGGCGTGCGGTCTCGGCCGCAATCAATCTGACGCCTTCCGAAGTCGTGACCATTCTCCACCCAAAAACCTGACTGGTACCTAGTTTTGGAAATAGCCGTCGCGGCCGTCCGTTCGTCTTGAGCCTGTCGAAGGGCCTAGACTTCGGCGTGCATGTGGTTCGACGGGGCTCACCACGAACGGTGTTGGTAGCGTTGATCATCCATAAGAAATTCTAGGGCAACGGTCAATTACCCGCCCTTGAGCGCCTTTGCGTCTTGGCCGGCGCTGGTGCCGGAAAGGCGGCCGAATACCATGCCTGCCGAGAGCCCGGAGCCGCCGGGGTAATTGTGGTAGAACAGCCCGCCGACCATCTCACCCGCGGAGTAGAGACCTGGGATGGGCTCTTGGCTATTGGTCACGACCCGGCCACGGGTGTCAATCTTTACGCCGCCGAAGGTGAAGCTGATGCCGCAGGTCACGGCATAGCCGGTGTAAGGCGGAGTGTCGATGGTCTCGGCCCAGTTGCTCTTGGGCGGGGTGATGCCCACCGTGCCCCGGCCGTCTTTGATGGTCGGGTTGTAGGGAATGTCGGTCTGCACCGCCGCGTTGTAATCCTCAATCGTCTTGACCAGTCCGGGCGGGTCGATGTCCAACCGTTGGGCCAATTCCTCGATGGTGTCGGCCTTGGCCATGGTCACCTGGTCGATGTGTCGTTGGGCCAATTCCTCGATGGTGTCGGCCTTGGCCATGGTCACCTGGTCGATGTGGTATTCGTCCCGCAGCAGGTGCTTGACTTTCTCGTCGAAAATCTGGAAGCCCAGGCCTTGGGGTTGGGTCAGCAAGGCCCGTCCGTAGGTGACGTAGGTGTAGTTGCGGAAGTCGGCTCCTTCGTCCAGAAAGCGCTCTCCGTTGAGGTTAACAATCAGCCCGAAGGGATAGGAGTGCTTCTGGTACAACTCGGTGATGGTGCGGTCGCCGAAGGCCGGGGCGTTCATGTCCCAGGCCACGGCGTGACAACTGCTGTAATGGCCGTGGGACTGGGCGCCCACGTCCAAGGCCATCTTGATGCCGTCGCCGGTGTTGTAGGGGATGCCCCTGACCTTGACCATCTCCCAGCCAGCACCCAGGTAGCGGCAGCGCATCTCGGCGTTGGCCTCGAAGCCCCCGGCGGCCAGCACCACTGCGCCGCCGGAGATGTCCTCAAATCCATCGGGACCTTGGACCGTTAGGCCGTTCACCCGTCCCTTCTGGTCCTGGAGGAGTTTCACGCCTTGGGTAGAGTACCGGACGTCGATACCCATCTCGGCGCAGATGTCGAACTGCTGGTCGGACAGCCCTTTTCCGGCCCCCACGGCCTCGACCAATAGGCCGCCCCAGAACCGGTACTTCTCGCCGTCTTTGAAAGCCTGCCGGCCGTATGACAGGACGAACCGGACCCCTTTCGATTGGAGCCACTGCATCGTCGGCAAGGACTGGCTGACCAATATCTGAGCCAGCTCCGGATCGGATAGTCCCTGGGTGACCCGCATCATGTCGTCGTAGAACTGGTCCTCGGTATAGCTGCCGACTTCCACCTGGTTAACTTCGGTTTCCGACATGTCGGGAATCACTGTCCTGATGTCATCCAAGCCTTCGAAGGCGAAGCGGATGATCCCGCCGGTGAAATAGGTGTTCCCGCCCCGGAAATATTCTGGGGCCTTCTCAACAACCAGGACCGAATCGGTATTCTCTTTGGCGGCGATGGCCGCGGACAGGGCCGCGTTGCCGGCGCCGACTACAATCACGTCATACTGACTTGCCACTGTGTGCCTCCAGGGGAATAAGTCGATAAAGTTTAGGCGATTGGGTTCAGCCCCTTGAGCGTGCCCTATAATAATCGGTCAGACATAAACCCACAAGATATTCCCGGAGATTAGCCATGAACCGGTGCGAATGGGCAGCCAACGAGTTGATGATTCCTTACCACGATGAAGAGTGGGGCGTGCCGCTGCATGACGACCGGCTGCTGTTCGAGTTCCTAATCTTGGAGGGCGCCCAAGCCGGTCTCAGTTGAAACACCATTTTGCAGAAGCGTCAGAACTACCGCGCCGCCTTCGACAACTTCGAAGCTGCTGCCATCTCCCAGTACGGAGACGCCAAGGTGCAGAGCCTGCTGGCTGACGCCGGTATAGTCCGGAACCGCCTCAAGATTGCCGCTACCATCGGCAATGCCAAGGCCTACTTGGATGTGGTCCAGGAGGCCGGCAGCTTCGACAGCTACATCTGGGGATTCGTGGGCGGAGGTCCCAGGGCCAACGCCTGGAATTCCCTTTCGGAAATCCCGGCCAAAACGGACGAATCCGACGCCATGAGCAAGGACCTGAAGACCAGAGGGTTCAAGTTCGTCGGTTCGACCATCTGTTACGCCTACATGCAGGCGACCGGAATGGTCAACGACCACAGCGTGGACTGCTTCAGGCACCGGCAGGTCTAACAGCCTGTCGCTTGCCGCCACCCCATACCCGGTTTAAGATACAGCGGCGAACTTTAATGAAGGAAACCAAGGGGGTGTTCGCCAGCATGAGAGCTGCGAGACTTGCCGGACCAAAACATTTTGAGATCGTGGAAACCGATGCGCCGATAGCGCAAGACGGACAGTGCCTAATCAGATTGGAACGCGTGTCCGTTTGCGGCAGCGACATCCGGCACGGGTTTCAAGTCCACCCCGAGGAAGAATATCCCATGGCCATCGGCACTCCCTGCCACGAGCTGGCCGGGACCATCGTCGAAAGCCGGACCGATGAATACCACGAGGGCCAGCGTGTAATCGTTATTCCGCCCAGGGGCACCGGCGGCTTGATGGAGTACCTGGCCTCCGATACCGACCGGATGATTCTATTGCCCGACGAAGGCCCGCTGGACGAGTGGGTCATGTGCCAGCCCTCCGGCACCGTCCTATATTCATGCCAGCAGATGCCCAACATACTGGGCAAGAACATTTTGGTTATGGGGCAGGGAAGCATCGGTCTCAGCTTCACCATGATTACCTCACGGCAAGGCGCGGCCAACGTCATCGTGGCAGACCCGTTGGAATACCGGCTTGAGAAGTCCAAGGAATTCGGTTCGACCCACCGGATCAACCCCGACAAGGAGAACATCGACGAAGCAGTGGCCGAGATTACCGGCGGTGTTGGACCGGACGTGGTGGTTGAGGCCGCCGGTTATCCCGACACCTTCAATGAATGTTTCAGGCAGGTGCGTCAATTCGGCACCATCATCGTGTTTGGGATACAGACCGACGACATGATTCCCGTCGAGCACAACCTGATTATGGAAAGGCAACCCCGGATGATTGGCACCACCGGCGCCCGCAGTGGCGACCCCACCAGCCAGATCAAACACATGGTGGCCCTCCGGGAACGGGGGTGGTGTGACCCCTCAAAATTGATCACTCACCGCATGGGTCTTACAGACGTTCAAAAGGCCTATGACATGTATGATCAACGTCAGGATGAAATTATTAAGGTCGTGATGAATCTGGAAGAGTAAGGGGCCTCCGATCCGGTCCGTCAAGTGTTGTGATGAGGTGTTGTGATGTTGAAGCCGGCTTACGAAATCAGGATGGTCAAAGAGAACCTGGACCTGTCCATGGCCCTATTGCAGGCGGTCCAGGAAGAGAAAGTAACCGCCAAACAGCTTTTTCGAGATGGTCCCGAGGAAATGTTCGTCGCCTTTGCGGTGAACAAAACCGGGCCCGACCAGATAGAATTGACGCGGCGTGCGGCCAATCAAGCCCGGGCCGCGTTTGCATTATCGGTGATCCAAACCCAGCGTAGTCTGGACCGAGTCTTTTCCAACGCCCCGATCGAAGAAGAACACCCCGACCTTCAGGCTGCCCGGTGCGTGTTGTACCTGCTGAACAACACTATCTCTCCCAACTTATTCACGCCGGTCTGGGACTGTCCGCCCGAGTACCGCGGCCGGTTCGAGGTGCGGCCCATCAACCTTCTGATTGACGCCGCCGAACTCCACGGCAAGGGACTCAGTTGGGACCACGTGGGCGGTCTGATCCAGTTCCTTGACCTGCTGGAATATTTCGCCAATTGGATCGAAGACCTCCCTGAGATTGATGAGCCTGCCTTTGCAACGTCCACCGTTGCGTCCAGAAACGTCCCGGTGGGAGCACGGGAAGAGACAACGGCAGAAGCACTGGTAGAAGCAAAGGAGCCGGAAGGGGTGCTCGCCAGTCCGCCGCCCGCGGAGAAGATTGACGGCCCGGTGGCCCGATTCATTGCGCAGCAGTGTGACCTGGGCAGACAGAACCTGATTACTGCCAAGGAACTCTACGCCGGATTTCAACAGTGGTGCCGGGAGAGAGGCCAAGACGACGTTTCCCAACGCAGCTTTGGCATGCAACTCACCGCCATAGGGCTGCAACGCCGCCGCCGGGGCCGAGGCAAACACTGGTGGCAAGGTATTAGCCTCTCCGGTTCCACAATCAAGGTTCCCGGGGGAAGTCTGGAGCAAAGGAACGGGCACCACGAGGGATACCAACCGGAACTAACCGCCTAGGCCACATTTAATCCCCTAGCCGCCGGAACTCCGCGGCTGGCTCTCGCCCAGTCAACAACCGGGCTGATTGTAGTTCCCGCAGCACCCCTTCCGGGTGCGCAGCTTGATTAGGTTGTTGCCGACCAACAGCCGTAGCTTGCGCCGCAGCGGCATGGGCTGTTTCAGGTTGGCCAATGGTTGAAAATTTTGTTGTTCCCGGCCGCACATGGTTGCCGGATTATGACAGTCGGGTAGAATACGGGCAACCTGGACTAGGAGTCCGTTATGCCAGAATACCTCGACCGCCTTTCCGGATTCGTCTGCGGCACCCTCCTGGAAGACTTGGACCCCTCCACCGTAACTGCTGCCAAAACGGTGGTTCTGGATACTATAGGCGCGATGCTGGCCGGTAGCCGCCTTCCCGAGAACGAAAAGCTGGCCCAGTTGGCGGCCAAGACCGGTGGACAGGGTCCAGCGACCCTCCTGGGACAACCGGGCTCGGCGCCCGCAGTGTTCGCGGCACTGTCCAACGCCACCGCCGGAGTGGCCTTGGAGATGGACGAAGGCAGCCGATTGGGAGGAGGCCACGCCGCCATCCACGTGTTGCCAGCGGCATTGGCCGTGGCCGAGGAGATGGGCGCCAGCGGTAAGCAATTCTTGGAGAGTGTCATCACCGGTTACGAGGTGACCTCCCGCATCGGCACAGGCACCAAGGTCAAGAAAACGGTCCACTCCCACGGCACCTGGGGAACAATCGGGTCGGCGGTGGCGACAGCCAAACTGATGGGTTTCGACCAAGCCCAGACCACCACGGCCATCAACATTTCCGCCTCAATGAGCCCCGCCAACACCTGGACACCGTGCCTCGAAGGGGCGACTATCCGCAACCTGTACCCCGGCCGCTCCGGGTTTCAGGGGATCATGGCGGCCCAGTTGACCCTCTGCGGGTTCACCGGTCTGGATGACGGACCCTCGGACATCTACAACACTCTTCTGGGAGAGTCCTTCGACGCCGAAGCAGCGGTCCAAGAACTGGGTGTGCCGGGCGCCTACCGGATCCAGAAGAATTACTTCAAACTCCACGCATGCTGCCTGTACAACCACCCAGCGCTGGACGGCGTTCAAACGCTCTTGAGCCGGGAGAAATTTGTTGCGGCCGACGTGGAACGCATCAAGGTCGAAACGCCAGCCCTGGCGACCATCATGACCGACCCAGAACCGGAGAACATGCTGGCCGCCAAGTTCTCTCTCCCTTACGCGGTGGCAACAGCGGTGGTCCATAAAATCACCGACATCACCGCCTTCTATCCCGGCCGCCTGCAGGACCCGGATACCCTGGCCTTGGCCCGCCGGGTGGACATCGTGGCCGACCCTGAGATGGACCTGCGCCGTTACGACTACCCGTCGGCGAAAGTGGCCGTCTTACTGAAGGACGGGCGCACCCTCAACGAGGATGTCACGGCCCACCACGGCGACACCCAGAACCCGGCCTCGCAGGAAGAACTGGTGGGGAAGTTCAACTTTTTGGCCCAGGATGTCTTGGGCGAGGGAGGCGCGGCCAGGGTTGTGGAGACGGTGGGATACCTGGACGCCCTGGGGAACATTCGAGAACTCACCCGGTTGCTGGGCCGCAAGTAGGCGGCGGCGCGGCCGCGTTTTCTTTCACCATGCGGGTTACCGGTGTTCACCGGCCCCGTTCGTCGCCCCAGAGGAGGATGTGGAGCCGAGTGGTGAACCGGAACCCGTGTCTGACGCACGCCTCGGACAGCCATGAACTCTTCTTTTCCAGGGCGGCTGGCGTCCGGCCCTCGGGCATCAGGAGCACCCGGTCCGGCGTCAGTTGATACTTGTCCCGGAGGGCGCAGACCTCATCGATGTCGGACTCCCCGGTTACCACGAATTTGAAATAGGCCTTGGGCAGTTGGGCAAAGGTCTCAAGGGCCAGGGGAATCTCCCGCCCTTCTGACGTGTTGCCCGACGTGCGCAGCTTTGGCGAGACGTTCCACTGGCCGATGTGACGCAGCATCCCGGGGAGGGGAAGTATGGTCCCGTTGGTCTCCACCTCGAAGGTGTAACCATCGACCGCCAGGGACTCCACCAAGGGCTCCAGGTCCGCCTGCTGTAGCATGGGCTCGCCGCCGGTGATTATTACGTGGGAGCAGTTGAACGCCCGGATCCGGCGTTGTATCTCCTCCCAGTCCAGATCCACCACCTCGGTTTCATAATCGAAGTTCCGCCAGTCCCAGGTGTACTTGGTGTCGCACCAACTGCAGCTCAGATTACAGGTGGCCAACCGCAAGAACACCGAGGGCACGCCCATGGATACCCCCTCGCCCTGGATGGAATGGAAAATCTCCGGTGCGTCCCCTGATCTCCGGCTGACCTTGAGCATCCCTAGTCCTTTCCAGCCTTGGTCAGGGCCGGGTCCGAAAGTCCGGCGTCCCTGAAGCCGTTGGCCCTGAGGATGCAGCTATCGCACCGCCCACACGGGACATCGCCGCCCCGGTAGCAACTCCAGGTAAGTTCCAATGGGGCCCGCAGCTCCAATCCCAGCCGTACGATGTCGGCCTTGGACATCCGGATGATGGGCGTTTCCACCTGCAAGGGCACGTGATACTCGGACCACAGCTTGCTCCCGTAACCAAGGGACTCGCCCATCTTTTGGAAGAACTCGGGACGGCAGTCGGGATAGCCGCTGTAGTCGATGGCGTTGGGCGCCATGTATAGGTAGGCCTGAACGTCGGTTGGGGAGACGCCTTCCAACTCGATGGCATGCAGGGCTTGGCTCTCCAGGTAGGCGGCGGCCAGAGATAGGAAGATGGTATTGCGCAGCGGCACGTAGGTAATCGGGATGCTGTTTCCCATCTGAGCGGCGTCCCGGTCCTCGGGGACTGGGAACCGCTCTGGGTTGGTCAGGGCCGAATACCAGGCCACTTTGCCTAGAAAAGAGATGTCCATCAGTTCCTGGGGGACACCCATCGCCCGGGCAACGGCGGCAGCACAATCGACCTCTTTGCTGTGGCTCTGGCCATAGTGGAAAGTAAGGGCTGTCAGGTGGTCGGTCTTGCCTATGGCTAATGCGGTTACCGTGGTCGAGTCCAGTCCGCCGGAGAGCAGGCTTACCCCGTAGCTGGGCATGGCGCTAATCCTCTCCGCGGTATTCGGCGAATTGGTTCACCGACTCCCAAAGCCGGACCTTTGAGGGAGCAACGCCGCAGAGCTCTGTGGTCTTCTCGTAGAGTTCCCGGCTCATGACCTCACACGAGGGGTTTTGGTCCTGGAACTTGTAGAGGCGGACCAGGGCCGCGCCGCTCAACCCGGAGATGAGATCACTATCGCGGCTGTTGACCAGAAAGGCGTGGTCCCAATTCTCATCCACCCAGGACTTTATCCGGTCTTTCAGGTCGGCGAAGTCGTAGACCAGACCCAACCGGTCCAGGGTCTGGGATTCCAGAAAGACCTCCGCCCGGTAGGTGTGGCCGTGGGGATAGGCGCACTTGCCGTTGTAGTCCAATAGGCGGTGCCCGCTGTCAAAGCTGAACTCGATTCTTATCTGATACATAGTAGGGAGACGTAGTACGCGGGGGCCCAGTTACTTGCCGCCGTGGTCCTGGGAGTACTCCACGGTTACTGCGGTATGCAACCCGCCCCGGACCTTGTAATCCAGCGTGATTTTCATGGAGCGTGGCTGGCAGACGGCCACCAAGTCGTTGAGGATCCGGTTCACGGCGTGCTCTTGGACGATACCAACATCCCGGTAGGACAGCAGATAGTACTTGAGGGATTTTAACTCGATGCAGGAATCGCCGGGAATATAGGAGATGCGCAGCACGCCGTAGTCGGGGAGGCCCGTCCACGGACAAACTGCGGTGAATTCATCGGTGTCTATCTCCACCCGGGACTGCTGGTTGGGGTATTCGTATTGAAAGGTGAGCAGGCAGGAAGGGTCGATGGCCTCCTCGCCCTTGGCCGGCAATTCTTGGTCCAAGCCTTGGTACTGTTCCTTTAGCTCTTGTATGGTCGCCATGGGTGCCTCCCTTTGCCTGCCCCTGTCCCGCGTGCCCGTATATTATTCCGCCGCAGTCAACCGCAGGGTTCTGGCCATCAATGATAGGTGGCCGGGTCGAAACGTGTCAAAGCGTCTTGCGCGGCCCCGTGGCTGGGGATAATATGCGGGGGATAGGACACGGACACTCATCCCGGCCCGGAAACTTGAAAGGACGTTCCGCCATGACTCAGGTAGGCAACCCGACCCACACA
Organism: Dehalococcoidia bacterium; assembly: GCA_965237595.1. Classification (GTDB taxonomy): domain Bacteria; phylum Chloroflexota; class Dehalococcoidia; order Lucifugimonadales; family UBA3495; genus UBA9611. Next base: position 152,187 of record CBDEFY010000007.1, read on the forward strand.
CTGGACGAGCTCGACGCCTTGTCCATCGAACAAGGGCAGGCGCTGTCCTTCGAAGAGCGGGACTCGCTGTTGGACCTAATCATCTCCGACGGACGCCACGATGCCACCGGCTCCGTTTCCTACCGCACCGGCATGTACACCGATTACTTTGAAGAAGACCTGACCAGGATGCTTAAAGTTAAGGCGGTGAAGGTCTACGTCCGCGGCATCACCTCTTCCAACTTCGACGGACAGGTGGTGGGCGATAATTTCATGGAACAATACCGGGCCTGTTTCCGGCACGTTGAGACAATGCTGACGGCAGCCCGCACCAGTTTCAGCCGGGTGGTCAACATGGTTGTGTTTCTGACCAACATCGACAACTGGGCCAAGTTCAACGAAGTTTTCCGGGAGTTTGTGCCCCACCCGCCCTGCCGGGCGGTCATCGGCACCACCGGCCTGGCCCAACCACCGCTGGCCATAGAAATCGTAGACTGTTTCGCATACCGCGTGGCAGACTAACCGGCGCATCTAATAAAACCAGACCGGCTTGGAGGCGAAGATGGCGAACCTGACACTGGCCTATAAAGCTAGGGCCTACAGCACCGGCACTTTGGGACGGGCCATCTGCAACGCCCGCACCCATCATTTCGTGGCCGACGACGCAGGCGGGGAGGAACTGGGCGCGGGCGAGTTCTTCTTTTCCGGAATCACGGCCTGCGCAGTGAATATGGTGGAGCGCCTGGCCAACAATGACAAGATTGCCTTGGAATGGATGGACGTCGGCGTGGAGTCCTACCGGGACTCGGACGCCGACCATGGCGACTTGTCGCTCTACGACGCCATCAAAATCAAATTCGAGATGTGGGGCGTCGACGACGAGGATGCCCACAATCTGGTCGAGACCTGGAAAAAGCGTTGACCTCTCTATGGTTCGGTCGCCGTGGCGACCGCCGATACCACCGTGGAGTTGGTCTCCCACACAGAAAATCACCGTTAGCCGAAGCGGCTGATTGCCGCGGGCGCGGACCCATCACGAATCGAAGGGCCGATACTCTCAGCCGGGGATGATATATGCGCATCTGCTCATTTTTGCCCAGCGCCACCGAAATGGTCTACGATCTGGGCCTTCAAGACCAACTCTACGGCGTGACCCACGAATGCGACTACCCACCGGAGGCCCGGAACAAGCCCCACGTGGTCCACAGCGTCTTCGAAGGCCAGGAGCCGACCAGCGGTGAAATCAGCAAGGTGATTTCGGAGCGTTTGGCCCAGGGGCTGGGCATCTACGAGATTGATGCGGAACTGCTAAAAGAAGCTGAACCGGACCTGCTAATCACTCAAGCCATCTGCGAGGTTTGAGCCATCTCATCTCGGCAGGTGGCCGAGGTAAGCGTGGGACTCGCCAAGGAGCCGGAGATACTTTCGTTGGACCCGCTCCATATCGGCGACGTGGTTGAGGACCTCAACCGGATTGGCCGGGCCACGGGTACAGAAGCCAAGGCAGCAGAAATCACCACCGGTCTCACCGAACGGATCGAGGCGGTCGCCGAGCGTGCCAAGGACGCCGACCACCACCCCAGCGTCCTCCATGTCGAGTGGGCGGAGCCGATAATGTGCGGCGGGCATTGGGTGCCGGAGATGACAGAGTTGGCCGGCGGCGTAAACTGTTTCGGAGATAAAGACACCGGAACGTTGAAGTTGGATTGGGACGAGGTGGTGGCCAGCCAGCCGGAGGTAATCATCATGATGCCCTGCGGCTTCGATGTGAAGCGGGCCCTGGAAGACATGCCCTTGATGACCGCCAAAGAGGGCTGGGCATCACTGCCGGCGGTGCAGAACAACCGGGTCTACGTCGTGGACGCCGGCTCGTACACCAGCCGCTCGGGCCCCCGGCTGGTCACGGGACTGGAGATTATGGCGGAGATGATTCACCCAGAACTGTTCTCGGGCCTGATCCCCGAGTCGGCGGCGCTCCGCCTCTTCGGCGACCTAGCCCGAACCGGGTAGACCGGCGGGTAGGTGGGCTAATTGAGCCGCGGCCCTTGAAACGGGTTCTGCTTGGCGATGCGCTCCCGTAGGGCCTCGTTCCCCTGTTTCAGCAGCGGGATCAGGTCACCGAGCCGGGTTGCCGCAGTTTCGGTCACCAATAGGCTCTGACGCAGGTGCGGCTCAAGGTCCAGGTTGGCGGCAATGACGTATGAAAGCTCAACCGGGTCTTCCGGTACCGTGACCCGGGACGTGTAACCACCGGTGAGGGCCGTTAAGTTCCGCACCAAGGCCACGTATTCATCGGATATCTGCGGAATCAATTCGGCACATCCCTCACCTTCCAACTCCACCAAGAAACGCACCCGTCCCACGACGTGGGGCACCCGCTGGCCTATCTCTTCAATCTCGAACCGGCGCTCGCCTTTTGTCATGATGTTCATGCGCCCCTGTTCCAGAAGTTCGGAGCGCAGGATGCGGGTGGACGTGCCAATGCGTTCCGGATCGGCTGGGGTGCCGACCTCGATGCCTTCTTTAATCAGCACCACTCCGAAGGGAGTGTTTTGGTTCAAACAATCCCCAATCATTTCCTTGTACCGCTCTTCGAAAATGTGAAGAGGCAGGTCCATACCGGGGAAGAGGACCACGTTCAAGGGAAAGAGGGGAAGCTCAACGAGCCCGTCTTGTGGCTGCTCCATAACACCCAGAGTATATTCCCTGGCGCGACGGCGGTACAAGTTGGCAAGGTTTTCAGCGGCGGTTCTTGGCCCGGCGGACGCGGAAGCTGGTGGGCCCTTTTTGGCGCCGGGCCCACTTCAAGTAATCGCGGAATTCAGGATTGGCCTGCAATGCTTCGATGGAGTTCAACTCTTTAGCCAGGGTGGACTCGGAAAACATGGCGTGGAGCTGCCGGTGACAGGTAGGCCAGAGCTTGGCCTGCGGGCCGAACCTGCCACCCCGGGAACGGGGGACAAGGTGGTGGGAGGTGAACCGTAGAGATTCCCGTTGGCAGAGTGCACAGGTGCGCGGCTCTTCGCTGAAAGGGGAAGGGGCCCGGACAACCAGTGGGTCTGAATAGGAGCGCCGCGCCAAGCCGGTCAGCCCTTGTCCGGCGCATCCAGAAAGCGCCATCCCGGAAGGTCGACTTGCCAATCTTCGTCCTCCCACAGCATGGGGAGAATCAGGCCGTTCATGGCGCGGCCATGTACGACCTCGGTGGTGTCTTCCTGCATACCGAAGGGAAGAAACGCGAATGCGTGTTGGTCGTCCACATAGCTGGTGGGCGAAACACCCAGATCGGTCAGGTCCTCCAGGGGCCAGAGACTGAGCACCGTCTTGCGGAAGTCCTCCAGCATGGCGGAGCGCAAGGGATGGTCCGAATTATAGCCAGCCCGGTAGGCATCCTGCATGTCGACCTGGTTCCGGGTGGCCCAAACGCCCATCCGCATGCCCCGGGTTTCCTTGGACAGCATGGACCAGGCCAGGTCCATCTCCCCGTCCCTGACGGCCTCGGCAAATGCCCCGGCCCGGTTGCCGCACTCGTCGGGGAAGGGGCTTCGTTTTTCACCGGGTATGCGCATGCGTGATTCTTGAGCAGAAATACGATTCTGCCGCCCGAGGGTTGTGATCCGGTGGGTCACCAGCCGATGGCGTAGCCGTCTCGCCTTGGGTCGGCGGCGCCGTGGAGAGCGCCCGTTTCCGGGTCCACCTGAATCATCATCTCACTGCCCTGAGCTCCCCAGTCGGGCATCATGTCCAGTTGGTGGCCACGGCTCTGGAGTCCCTGACGGGCATCCGCTCCAAACCGGGACTCCATGTGCAAAAGATTATCGCACACGTGAGGCACATTGGACTCGGTGGGACTGTGGGAATTCCGCCAGCGGGGGGCTTCCACTGCCTCGGCTACGGTCATGCCAAAGTCAATCAGATGGGTGATTACCTGCATATTGGTCTGCACCTGGGTGTCAGCGCCCGGGGTGCCGCAGACCAGCACCAAGTTGCCGGGCCCTGGTGGATTTGCCGCCGGGCCGTTGCCGCCGAACACCATTACCAGGTTCATGGTGTGCCGCACCCGTTTGCCGGGCTGGAGGCAGTCCACATGCTCCGGGTCCAGATGCCAGTAGGTCATCCGGTTGTTGAGCAAGATTCCGGTGCGACCGGCGACCATGCTCGAACCCAAGGAACTCTGGATACTCTGGAGTTGACATACCGCGTTGCCCCAACGGTCCACCACCGCGAAGCAGGTGGTGTCTTCTTCCTGCACCGCACCGGCCGCCAACCGTCCCGCGCTCCCGGACCCATTCTGGAACCGCCAGGGATCGCCGTGAGCGGGGTCGGCAGCTCTGTTGGGGTCGATGAGCTTGGCCCGTTCCTGCGCATACTCCTTGGATATCAACCCTTGAGTGGGAACATCAACGTGGTCCGGGTCCGCCATATACGCCTCCCGGTCGATGAAGGCCAGTTTCTTAGCCTCCACCATCATGTGGATGCTCTCGACGGTGTTGCAGCCCAGCGACTTCAGATCGAACTGTTCCACCATGTTCAGCTCTTGGAGCAGGACATGTCCGCTGGAGTTGGGCGGCGCCTCGTAGACCGTGTGGCTCCGGTAGGTGGTGGCGATGGGTTCCTCCCATCGGGAATGACAATCGGCCAAGTCCTTCATGGAAAGCAGGCCGCCCTGCTCCTGGCTGAACTTGACCAAAGCCTGGGCAATCTCTCCCTGGTAGAAGGCGTCCCGGCCACTGTCTACGATGGCTTGAAGGGTCTTGGCCAGGTCATTCTGGTGGATTATCTCCCCTGGCAACAGCGGCCTGCCGCTGCGGGTAAAGATGGCCTGAGAGGTCGGGAATTCGCGTATCAGCGGGTCGCCGGCAATGGCCCTCGAAAGAACGTGGGACACCGGGAACCCATTGTCCGCCAGGTCGATGGCCGGAGCGAACACCTCGGATAACTTTAGGGTGGCGTATTTCTCGTGGGCCGCCAGCCAACCGTCCAGCAGCCCCGGCACCGATACCGACAAAATACCCTTCTGGGGTATACCGTCCGCCTGGTAGCTGGCCAAGTCGGCGGCGTAGGGCGCTGCGCCGGTGGCGTTGCAGATGTCTATCTTGTTCTGGGCCTTGTTGTAGACCATGATGTAGCCGTCGCCGCCGATCCCCGACATGTTGGGTTCGACCACATTCAAAACAGCGGCGGTGGCGATGGCGGCATCCACGGCGTTCCCGCCCTTTTGCAGCATGGCCGCCCCGGCTTGGGCGGCCAGAGGATGCCCGGCGCACACCATACCGTTCCGCCCCATCACCACCGGCCGGTTGGATTCGAACGTTACGCCACGAGGTGACTCTGCCATGTTTGTCTCCTAAGAGGTTTCCAACTCAGGTTGGGGAAAGCATTTCCCAGTTAGGGCGTCGGTGCGGGGAAACGCCCCCATCCTAAACCTTCCCCCTTGCGAGGGTGAAGGGACTGTCATTCTCTCGTGGCCTGCTCCCAACAATGAACCCGGCACCAACAGAGCCGGTTGTACGACCGGGCACATGGGGGAGGGTTAGGGTGGGGGGGTTGTTTCCCAGCTACGTAATGAGTGCCCCGAGAATCGCTTCCTTCACTCCGTCAATCTCAGTAAGAACCTGATCGTTCCAAAATCGGATAGCGGCGAAACCCCGGCCGTTCAGGTCAGCTGTGCGGGCCGCGTCGTATTCGCCTGACGCCATATGCTGGCCGCCATCTAACTCTACCACCAGACAACTCGCTAGGCACACGAAATCCACAATGTACTTCCCGATGGGGCGCTGACGACGAAAGCGGTGTCCGCTCAGTTGACGGTTGCGGAGATGAAACCACAAAGCGCTTTCGGCTTTCGTGGGGTTTCTCCTCAACTCCCTGGCCCGGCTTAATTCTGGGCGATGTTGTTTCATTTGCGATTTTAGTTTAGGGAATCCCCTCTAGACAACAAGGGTTCGGTGTCACCGCGGCCTGGATTGGGGCGGGGGCACCCCCATCCTAGCCTTCCCCCTTGCGAGGGTGAAGGGACTGCTATCCTTTTCCGGATTTTCCCACCTAATTGCGATTCCAAGCGTATTCGTCCCCTCCCCAAACCTGGGGGAGGGTTAGGGTGGGGGTTGGTAGTCGTAACCAACCAATAAAAAATGGGCCTCAGTTTGCTGAGGCCCATTTTGGTTCACTGTGTTGTCGTGGTGATGGCCTAGTGGCCGCCGCCGCATCCGCAACCACCGCCGCCGCCGCCACAGCCGCCGCAGCCACAGCCGCTGCCACATCCGCCGCCGCTGGCGTACATGGGATTATTAATCACGAACCCCACCTGGCCGCCCAGGTTCTCAACGTAATCAATGGTCGCCTCTTCCAGGAAAGGCGCGCTGTCCGAGTCCATGAGGAAATTAACTCCCTCCATGGCCAGGACGGTGTCGTCGGCCTGAGACTCGTTTTCCATGGTCAGCATATATTGAAGGCCACCTGTCTCGGCTGGCATGGCGATAACCCGCAGCGACCCATTATTCTCACCCTGTTCTTCCATGACTTCCTTGAGCTTCTCTATGGCAAGAGTCGTAACTTCCATTGGCTGTTCTCCTTGGGAGATTATCTGGCGGCGTTAGCCACCAAGCCTGCAAGTATTAAAGCTAACACAGACTGAATTACCCAGTCAACGCCGTGGGCTGCCGGGCCGGACCACTGTGGTTAGGCACGGCGTGGGCATGGTTCCTGGCCCACAGTACGAAACAGAACAAAGAACCATCGTGTCAGACCCACGTTGACACCCTGGAAAGCTCGTTTCTACACTCAATTTCAGCATCTAGAACGTCCACCATGCAGGTGGCGGCCAGGCCTATTGCCAAGTGCAATTATCTAATGAGGGACAGACCCTGTCTGGTCTGTCTCTAATTTTATTGATAAACCACCGGCGTCATTACGGAGGGGAAATGCCGACTAGCACCCAGGAATCCGGGCGCGACCGCCGCCTGCTACTGCAATCGCTACAAGCGTTCAGCCCCGGCGTTGGGAAAGCGCCTCTGGTCACCAAATGGACCCTAGCGAAGCAACCCGGAGCCGGGGAAGCCGGGCCCGGCCTCATTACCGAGTCCTCCGCGAAGAATTCGAAGGACCAGGCCATCACATTCGTGCTGTCCACCGATGATGTGGACCGGCACGGAGATGTTATCTCCGCAGACGGCTGGGTGCTGGACTCCTACCGTGAGAACCCCGTCCTGCTGTGGGCCCACGAATACCGTCAACCAGCAATCGGCCGGGCGGCGAAGGTGTGGGTAGAACCTCACCGGCTGTTGGCCGACATGGAGTTCGCGCCCACCGAATTCGCCAAAGAGATTGCCTCCCTGTACCGGTCGGGGTTCCAGTTGGGGGTGTCCGTGGGATTCAAACCTCTGCGTTACGAAGAACGGAGGGACGAGAAAACCGGGACTTTCCTGGGACTCCGGTTCCTGGAGCAGGAACTACTGGAGGTTAGCGCCGTACCCGTGCCCGCCAACCGCAGCGCCCTCCGTCGTTCGGACCAATCCGGCCACCCTGCCCTGAATGCCCTGTGGCCGGTGTTGGCGTCCCAGGTGGATGAAATGGCCAAACTCGCCGGGGAGATCGCGGACACGGTGGCCGAACTGGAAAACACCGCTAAGGGACAAGAACAGCCGGCTCTGTTAACAGACCTTGTGTCGGTGCTGCGCACCGGCCGGGATTGATTTCTCCCGCCGGGAGCGCTTCGCCCAACAGCGTTCCCGGACCAGAACCGTAAGGGCCCGTCCCAATCAACCAGATCACTCAATTAACTGAACCTTAAGGAGTTGAACATGACTATCGCGGCACAAGACCTGGAACTGATCAAACGGGAGCTGACCGGCATCCGAGAGTTTTATGACGCCCGGATCGACTCGGAGATCCCCCCGCTTAAAGAGGAAGTAGACCGCATCGCCGGCCAACTGTGCAGGGTGCAGGAGATGTGGCGGGACGGAGAGAAGAGGGTTCTGCTTTCCCGCTTCGGCGGCAGCGAAAGGCCCAGGGTGGCCTTCGGAAAATACGCCGGACTGGACCACTTGGACCTGGCCTGTGTCCGCAGCCTTCTCACCGCCCAAATGCGAGAGCCGTCCGGGGTCAACCCGCGGATGTTGGAGGACTGGCAGTCCAACCTGAAAGCGGCCATGGACTCCACCACCTCGGGCGCCGGCGACGAATTGGTGGACACCCAGGAAGCCCGGGCGCTCTGGGACGATGTCAACCTGGAAACCTCGGTTGCGCCCCTGTTCAATACGGTGCAGATGCCCAGCAATCCCTTCCAGATACCATTGCAACTTGGTGACGTGAACTGGTATCCGGGAACGGAGAACGTGGCCACCAAGAGCACCAGCCTGATCACCGCCCGGCAGACCCTCACCGCCTACGAGTTGGTAGCCGAAGTTCCCTGGTCCTACGACTTGGACGAGGACGCGGTGATCGCAATGATGGAGGAGCTCCGGCGAAGCCTGCTGCGCAATGCCCGGGAGGTCATCGACGACGTAATCCTGAACGGGGACACCACAACCACCAACAACATCAACGCCGACGGCGCGACAATCTCCAGCACCGACGCCGGCAAGGGCCAGTGGCTCTTGGGGTTTGACGGCCTGCTGCACCTGCCATTGGTGGACAACACAGTTCAGGGTGTGGATCACAGCGGCGCAGTCTCCGATGACATGTTTAACGAGATTCGGACCAAGGTGGGCAAATACGGCGTCCGGCCCTCGGAGACCGTCTACATCACCGACGTGAACACCTTTATTAGGTCCCTGAGCGTCGCCAACTTCCGCACTCTGGACAAGTTCGGTCCCCAAGCGACTCTCTTGACCGGCCAATTGGGCGCGGTGGAAGGTATCCCGGTCATCCTTTCGGAGCAGATGGCCCTGGCCGACACCGACGGCAAGGTGACCGACGCCGGGAACGGAACCGACACCGGCCGGCTGTTGATTGTCAACCGGTCGCAGTGGCGGGTCGGTTTCAAGCGCGAGTTGACCATCGAGACCGTGCGGGACACCCAAAAACGGCAGAACATCATGGTAGTCAGCTTCAGGATCGGCCTGCAAGAACGCAGCGGCAGCCGGTCCACCGCCGCCCATACGGCCCTCCAATACAACATAACCGGCGTCTAGGAGCCTGTCTGGGTAATTGCTAATGGGAGTTGGGGCGTTAGGGGTAAGTCTTTGCTGCCGTCGGGGCTCCTGATCAGCGGGCGTCAAACATAGACTCTTACGCCACTACTCGACTCCCTGGCTTAGTGTGGCTTGTTTTCAGGGCAGAGAAGAGCTTGAGCAGGTTGTGTCCGGCGCATATTAGCTTCCACTCCAACTTCACCTTCTCTAATCCTCGGAGCAGAAACTGCCGGAAGCCCCGGCCCTGTTTGATCTGCCCGAAGACCGGCTCCACAGTCCCCATTCTCAGGGCGTAGCGTTGCCGACCCCGCTGGGTTCTCAGCTTTCGACGCATCCGGTCCGCCGTCGACAGATGCCTGGGAATCCGACCTCGGGGTGCCGACGGTATCACCGTTCCATGCCGGGTCTTATCTGGTGGGATGAAGGGGTCTACCCCCAGGGCGTATAGCTCTTCTACAGCTTGGGCCGAGTAGTAACCAGCATCGGCTGATGCCTCTCTGGGCAGAGTGCCGGTATTGTCTTCGATCTCCTTCACCAGGGGTAGGGCCCAGCCGTGGTCCGAGGGTTGCTTGGTAACATCGGCCGCCACGATGACCTGATAAGCGCTGTCCACCGCCGCCTGACAGTTGTAAGATTGGCTGAACTCCTTGCCCCCGGGCCCTGGCATTATTCGGGAGTCCGGGTCGGTGAAGTTCCGCTGGGCCTTATCCTCCGGGACTTCCTTTCCGTGGATTTGGGCCTCCGCTTCCAGGGCCTCCTGAGCCTCTCTAATCCTTTTCAGTCGGCTTTCTCGAAAGGCCAACTCCACGGGTAACTCATCCCCGCGACGGTCCTTCCCGTAGCACCGGTCCTCCGCTTCGTCCGCCTCCTGAGCCCTCCGAAATAGCTCCTCAACCTCAGCCTCCAGTCGTGCCCTTTTCTCCTTCATCTTGCCGTAGCTCATGGCCTTATGCTTGGAAGCGTTGGCCTTCACCTTAGTCCCATCCAGGGAAACGTGCCCCAGCTTGGCCAGCCCGGCCTGCCGGCATAGTTCCAACACCTTTAGGAAGAGACCACCTAGAGCTACCAGGTGCTCCTTGCGGAAGTCGGAGATGGTGCGGAAGTCGGGAGTGTTATTGGCCGCCAGCACTCGGAAGGCGATATCCTCATGGAGACGCTTCTCGATGCGCCGGGAGGAGGGCACCCCAGCACAGTAGGCGTATACCAGCACCTTCACCATCATCACCGGATGGTAGGGAGGATAGCCTCGCTCCTCACCCTCATACGTGCTCAGGATTTCCTTCAGGTCCAAATGGTCCACCACATCGGAGATGAAATAGGCCATATGATCTGCTGGTAGCCACTCCTGAAGGGCCACCGGCATCAGCAGCATCTGATCCGGCTCATAGCGGCGAAAGGTCTTGCTCATCCCTGCCTCCTCAACCCAGCTTGGCCTCTATTTTACCCCTAATTGCCCCGTATTACTCGGACAGGCTGCTAGGGCGGGCGGCACAGCCGCGTTTTCATGGGGCCATGACTTATTTAAGTCATGGCCCACAGACCGCAGCTAGCTCAGATTATTCCGAACCCGAAAAACAGTGAGGACAGATGACAACTTTTAGCCAGAAGGACCCGGTCCCCGAGGCCGTCAAAAACATGATTCCGCCCGACCAGAGCGGCATCTCTTACGTCGCCAAACGCTACATCGTGGAAGCCCTAACCGGCGGGAACGCCAACGCCTTCGCTTTCGCGGTGCAGAACCCGGAGGGGGTCGATTGCGTGGTGACCAACGTGGTGGTGGACATCACCACCACCGCCGGCGGCACGGCCGGTTCTCTGTTGGACGTGGACGTGGCCGCCGACGCCACCAGCACCGGCGATAGCATCATCGACGGCTTGGACATCGACCAGACCGGCGACTTCGACCGGCACAAGAACCCCGGGAGCAGCGGCGGCGCCCCGGTGAAGTGGGACAAGAACGGGGGACCAACGACTACGTGACGGGCAAGATCCTGGTCCAGAACGCCGCCAGCCTAGTGGGCACCGTGGTCATCGAGTACGTGCCGCTGTCGTAGTTATATCTTGGCGCTTCAGCCAAGATTTTCGCCAAGGGAGTTAACGTTGACCATCTTCAGGCTGCGCCTCCTGATACCCCACATTCCGGATTCCCCGGAGTCCCAGAAATGGCGACCCAAGAGCGGGCCCGCCAGAAAATGGGCTTTGGTGGCCCTGGCCGGAATCCTGGCCATCGCCGGGCTGGAGGCCTACGCGCTTAGCCAGGGCATCGACGGCATTGCGCTCCGAGCGGCGGTAATGTCGATCGGCGTCTTGGGCGGCGCCGGCTTGGGACGGGTGCTCAAATGAGAAGCAAAACCCCCATCCGCCCTAGGCCACGGAGGTTCGCGCCCAAGCTGCGTGCCCACGACTCCAACACCAGCACGGTCAGAAATACAATCCTGACGCCTACCAGCGGGAAGCGCATCAGGATAATTCGAATACGGGGAATCCAGGAATTAGCCGACGGAAGGCACCTACTCGAGCTCTATTTTGGGACCGAGGCCGACATAACCGCCGACCCGGCCAAGGCGGTCGACACCTTGGACATTCTGGACCTCAGCGATGACGGAACCCGGACCTACCAGCGCGGAGAAGGCCCCCGGGGTCTGAGGAACGAGGTGCTAAGTGGCCGCTGGAAGACCGCCACCACCAGTGTCCACAAGATCATGGTCGAATACGACGAGGAATCTTGACCACCAGAAACCACAACGCCCCCCTACGCCAGCGGCCCTACGAGCTGCTGGTCAAAGAAGTGGCCGGCCCCACCGACATTGACCGGGCCACAGCCCTATCACCTACACCTGGCTATCGTATCCGCTTGGTGCGCCTCCGTATGCTGCAGACCGGCGGCGAGGGCAGGTTCTTGGTTGAGGCCTATTTCGGGACCGCCCCCAACCTGATAACCGACCCCGCGCAGGGCATCGACATCCTGGCCGTCCCAAACATTGGAAGCGACAGCACCAGGACCTACCCCAGAGGCGAGGGGCCGCGTGGGATACGGGATAGCCCCCTCAGCGTAAGGCATCGGGGAGTTGCTCCAGCCACACCACTACGCATATTCATCGACTACACCGAGGAGCCCTAACCTATGGCGAGAGAAGCCTTTCGGTCGCTCTACGGCGATCTCACCAAACTGAAGGACGACAGCGTACTGAAGGACCCAGCGGGTGGCACAGGCGACGACGATGAGCTGTTTCAACTGTTGCTGGCGGTATCCGATTGGGTGGACCACTATTGCAACCGGCATTTCTATCCGCGGACCGAGACCTTGGTCTTCGACGGCACGGGAACGGCTCAGATATTGGCGCCGGACCTGATTTCCGTAACCTCAGTAAAGGAAGATAGCAACGGCGACCTGACCTTCAACGAGACCTGGGCCATCGGTGATTACTGGCTCCAGCCCTACAACGCGTCTCCCTCCCAGCACTGGGGCAGACCCTACACCGCATTAAAGGCCAGGGCGGAAGGCGATAAGTCCGGCGGCTTCACCGCAGGCGAACAGAATTTCCAGATCGTTGGAGTCTGGGGTTACGCCCAATTCGCCGAGGACAGCGGCACCGACCTCAACGACGCCTCCATGACCACGACCAAGACCACGGTGGCGGTGGATGACGGGACGCAGTTCCATGCCGGTCAAACAGTCCTGATCGGCACGGAACAGATGCTGGTCATCGCTGTCTCCGGAAACAACCTCACCGTGAGCAGGGCCTTGAACGGGACAACTGCCGCAGCCCACGCCGACAACTCGGACATCAGCATCCTGCGCTGGCCAGCCTCGGTCGAACGCGCCGCGTTGGTGAAGACAGCAAGGCTTTGGACCAGGTCCGCCGATTTTGAACCCTTCTTCGTCGACGCCGATGTGGACACAGATGTCCGCTTGTTGTTGGAGCCCTACCGCAAGCCCCCCGCCTAACCCTTTCGCCCCCAATCTCCGGGGCCGGTAGCCGCTGTAATCATACCGGCATCTACCACTAGATCTGACGCACTAGATCTGATGGCGGGCAGATTGCCCGTCGTTATTTTTTTGCCTACCGCCGGCCCGGTGATGACACACAAAACTCTTCGGGCTATACTGGCCTGGCGCGCCCAAAACGCGTGCCAGCAACTTCCGCATCAGGACGCCGACACCTTGAACGACCATATCCTCGTTGACTCCAAGTCCCCTGTAGCCACGGTTACCTTCAACCGTCCCAGCCAACGGAACGCCATCAGCTTCGCTATGTGGCGCCGGTTTTCGGACGTTATGCAGAAGCTGGACGCCGACCGGGACGTACGGGCGGTGGTAATCACCGGCGCTGGGGACGAGGCGTTCTCGGCCGGGGCCGACATCCAGGACTTTGACGAACACCGCTCCAACTCAACCAAGGGCCGGGGCTACAACGACGCCGTCAACGGGGCATTGAAGGCCATTTCCGAGATGGCCACGCCCACGATATCGATGATCCGCGGGTTCGCCGTGGGCGGCGGCTGCGAATTGGCGGTGGCCACGGACTTGCGGATAGCCAGCGACGACAGCCAAATGGGGATCCCGGTGGGAAAGCTGGGCATCAGCATCGGCCACCGTGAGATGCGCGGGTTGGTCAACTTGGTCGGCAAGGGGAACGCCCTCTATATACTGCTGTCGGCCCGGTTGCTGGACGCCCAAGAATCCCTGCGGATAGGGCTGGTCAACCAGGTGGTCAAGCCCGAAGAACTCCACGATTACACCTACAAACTGGCCGGGGACATCGCGTCCCTGGCGCCCCTCTCCCATGCGGTGAACAAGCTGACCATGCACCAGGTGCAGAACAAGCCGTCCCTGGAGAACCTCACCGAAGAAGAGGCTGACCTGCCCCTTACCCAGTTCGACACCAAAGACTACCTGGAAGGCTACAAAGCCTTCTTGGAAAAGCGGCGTCCCAACTTTACCGGCGAATGACCGCACGTTCAGCTAAAATCCGGGCCGACCGCCTGCTGGTTGAAAGAGGACTGGCCGAGTCCAGGGAACAGGCCCAAGCGCTAATCATGGAAGGTGTGGTCTACACACCTTCGGGCCGCGTCTTAAAGGCTGGCTCCACCGTTCCAGGGGACGTGGAGCTTGAGGTTAAAGGACGCCTGCCCTTCGTCAGCCGGGGCGGCGTCAAACTTTCCCACGCCCTGGACCAATTTCAGCTCGACGTGACTGGACTGACCGCGTTGGACGTGGGCGCGTCGACCGGCGGGTTCACCGACTGCCTGCTGCAACAGGGCGCCCAGCGGGTCTACGCGGTGGACGTGGGCCACGGACAGATGAATTACGGCCTGAGGCAGGACCCGCGGGTCGCCGTAATGGAGAAAACCAACGCTCGCCATCCCTTCCAACTCCCTGAAGCGGTGGACCTGGTAACCATGGACGTTTCGTTCATATCCCTAACCCTGGTGATCCCGGAGGCCGTCCAGCACCTGAAACCGGGCCGGTACATCTCCGCGTTGGTAAAACCCCAGTTCGAAGCCCCCAAAGAGCAAGTGGGCCGGGGCGGTGTGATCAAAGACCCCACGGTCCATGCCGCCGTGCTGGGAAAGATGGTCAACTGGGCCGTCGGACAAGGGTTGCGGGTCAGGGACATGTGCCGCTCGCCCATACAGGGTGACGCAGGCAACCAGGAATTTTTCATCCTGCTACAAAAACCGCAAAGCTAAGAGATAACCATTAGGAGGACCCCATTGGACGTTTCAGAGATCGCGGAGATCCTCACCGCCCGGGAGAAGACCGTCTCGGTGGCCGAAGCCGACACCGCAGGCCTGATTGGCTACATGCTGGGCAGCATTCCTGGTAGCTCCAAGTATTTTCCAGGTGGCGTGATTGCCTATACCGGCGGCCTGAAAGAGAAGGTGCTGGGTGTAGCAGACAACGTCGCCTCCACCCACGGCACCGTCAGCAGTGAGATGGCCAGAGGGGTGCGGGAGCTGACGGGCACCGACTATGCCGTGTCCACCACCGGAGTCACCGGTCCCGCAGCCGGACGGTCCGGCATGGCCATAGGCACCTTCTGGATCGGCCTCTCAGTTAAGGACGGAGTAGACACCGCCATCGAGGTCCACTTTGACGGAGACCGGGACGCCTGCAAGCGGGGCGCGGCCCAAGCTGCCCTGGACCTGTTGGGCAAGGAACTGAGCGCCTAACCTGGACCATTATCCGGGGCCGTTAACCGGGCTCTAGGGTCTGCTCCGTCTCGCACGAGGCTTCGATGCCCTCCCAGTCGTAGCCCATGGGAATCATTCTGACCCGCCTCCAAGTCTCCGACTGGTCGGCGTAGTGGGGACTGCCCGGGTGCCCGGAACTGCCCAACGGCACCACCCAAAGGGAGTTATCCCAGTTGGCGGGGTCGTAGGAATAACGGGCCACCGACAGGCTGTTGACGGTTGCCGGGGCTGACGGTGAATAGCCGCCCTGGAGCGGTGTATCGCCGTCCCCGCTGGTGGGGATGGCGGGCGGGTCCAGCAGCTCCGCCAACTCGGGGAACGCCGCCGAAAGGTTGTGCTGGGGACGCGCCTGGTGCACCCTCTCCCATTGCCACTGGTCCATGTCCTCACCCAGCCGGTCTTTCAGCGTGACCACGGCCTTGGACAACGCCCTGGCCACCGCCGTGGGCCAGGTGTCGCCCTGGGGCAACAGGGACCGGTCGTCCCGGCCAATCATCACCACCATCTGAGCCTTTAGCCGGTTGGAGAACGAACCCAAACCCCGGTCTGCTGGGTGCCAAGCTTCCTCCGCCAGCTGGTCGGTCAGGTTGGTCTCCAACACCTCTTTCAGCAGGGCATCGCGCATGGCGCTGTAGATGGTGGGTCCTACCAGGCCCGCATCCATCTCCCCGCTCCAAGCCAGAAGCCGGTCTTTGGCCGCCGCGCTGGCGGTATCGCGAGGCTCCACCTGCTTGATCACGTCCAGATAGGCCAATGCCGGTATGGAGACCTTCTGGGCGTGAACCTGCGCCATGTCCTCCGCCGTGGGCCGGTCCAGGGATTTCAGTCCCTCGGTGACCCGCTTCACTCTGAACTCGGGGGTGAAGTCGATGGCGATGTAGTATGGGTAATCGTCGCCCACGGGGCGGTTGTTGGCGGTGGCGATGTAGCCCTCGGGCGGGTTGATAGACACGGGAAGTTCCTCAAAGGGAATGTCCCCTTCCCACTCGTGCTCCCCCGTCCAACCCGGCACGGGCAGCCACCCGTTGACGCGGGACCGAATGGGGATGCGGCCCCGGCAGAGATAGCCCATATCTCCGTGGATGTCGGCAAAGAGGAAGTTGTTGCAGGGGTCCACCCAACCCCGCATGGAGTCCACCAGTTGGCGGCTGTCCTGGGCCCGCAGCATCTTCCAGAGTATTTCCGGCCAGGTCGACGCTTTCTCGGTGGCGGTGTACTTGAAGGCCAGCCCAGATCCCTGGGCTGGGTCTCCGGCAATCACCGGGCCGTGTTGGGTGACGGTCACCGTGGTCTGAACGTCGCTGCCGCCCCGGACCCTGATAGTCTCTTCGTAGGTCTCGGCTTGCAGCCATTGGTCTTGGTACAGGTACTTGGCCGGCTCGCCCTGATGCTGACTACCTTCAAACCGCTCCACATAGAGGTCCTGGTAATCGGCGGCGGTGTGGGTGACGCTCCAAGACACCCTCCCATTGTGGCCAAAGTGGGGAAACCCGGGCACACCAGGGAATGACAGGCCCACCACGTCGAACTGGGGACAGGCCACCTGGTTCTGGTAATAGGCGCTGGGCGTGTCCAGGGCGCGGTGGGAGTCGCCGGCCAAGATGGGCTTGCCGGTAGCCGTCTCCGCTCCGCACAGGACCCAACTGTTACTGCCCGAGTCCATCTCGCCGAGGTAGTTCAGACCGGCGGCGCCTTCGGCCAGCTCCTTCAGACCGTCGTCCAAGAGGCCCTGGGAAATGGAGCCGGGAGGCAGAATCATTAGGTGACCGGGCTCGAAACCGGGAAACAGCCTGCCTGCAGCCTCCGGGCCGATCTCGCGCACCATCCGCGCCCGCCAGACCTTGGACTCGAACACTCCCATGAAGACGTGGCGCACTTTGTAGGCGATAAGACCGTCCCAGGGCCGCCAGGGCTCCGGCTCCAGGCCGGTGATCCGGTATTCCACCGGCAGGGCATCATCGCTATCGATGAAGGTATTCACCCCGGCGGCGTAGGCGTCAAACACCTCCTTGGTGTGGGAGTTCATGACCTGGTAGTCGGCTATGGCGCTGGCCTCCAAGCGGAAACGGCGCATCAGTGTGTCCTGGGAAACCGCCTGCTCTCCCACCACCTCTGCCCATCGGCCGGAGCCGCGGCGGCGGTCGTATTCCATGTGCCACAACCGGTCTTGGGCCGTCACGAACCCCTGGGCGAAGAAGGCGTCGGCCTCCGACTCGGCCTTGATCCGGGGAATGCCGTATCCATCCCGGTAGACCTTCACCGCTCCTTCCAGACCTTTAAGCCGGACATTGCCGGCCAGATTGGGTATGGCCGATTTCAGGTCTTGTCCGGTTATCATCTCGGAGATCATGTGCGCCTTACCGACCGAGGGAATATTCGAGAAATTTCCCGGATGATAACACACGGTCCAGCCTGGGGATTGACGCCGCCCAGGCACGGGGCTACCATCCCACCTACTTAGTAGCCTCACACGCACATCATTGGACAAGGACCGGCCGATGCGAATCACCAAGCACGTCTACGCGACCCACATTCAAGAAGACCCTGGGAGTTTCGGGGCCATGCACCCAGGCGGCACCCACATCTACTTCGTTGGCGACCCTCAAGAAAGCATGGTGGTGGTGGATTCCGGCGAGCCCTACCGCTCTTGGACGAAACAGATATTAGACTATCACGCTGAACTGGGAAAGCCCCGCATCTCCGCCATCCTCATCACCCACGGCCACGGCGACCACATCGGAGGCCTGGACCGGCTGCAAGAGGAGTTCGGCTGCGTCGTGCGCTGCCACCCCAAGTTGGAGCCGGCGCTGACCCACCGGCTCGGCCTGGGCAACGTCGTAAAGCTCCGTTCCCGTGAATCGGTTCCTGCCGGCGGAGGAGTGAAGCTCCGGGCCTACTTCACTCCCGGCCACGAATACGACCACGTTTCATACCATCTGACGGCGGACAAAGTGGTATTCAGCGGGGACACCATCCTGGGCAATTCCTCGTCCAGCGTGCGCAATCTGAAGCAGTACATGGCCTCCCTGGAAACACTGGAAGGACTGAAGCCCGACGTCCTCTGTCCCGGCCACGGCCAGGTAATCACCAACGGCGCGGCCCGGGTCCAGTGGTACATACGCCACCGGACCGAACGGGAAGAGCAGGTGCTGGCGGCGCTGGCCTCAGGAGTGGAATCGGTCGACGAGATTGTAACCGCCGTCTACCCAAGGAACCTGCGCCGCAACCTGCGTGGCGCCGCGGCCCGGAACGTCCGTACCCACCTGGACAAGTTGACCGAAGAGGGACGGGTCAAGGAGTCCGGGGCCACGTTCTCCGTGACCACTCACTGAGAGAGATGCAGTTCAGGATGAGGAGCGCCGGACCGGGCGCTGGACTTGGCTGTGGGGGCCTCTTAGCCGTTTTGGGCGTGATCCTCGTCTCGCCCGTGGGTGAGGTGCTGATCAAGGGAATCGGCTGGATATTCATCTTCATGGGAGTGTTCATCGCCGTTAGCGGAGTCTACTACTTGATAAAGGGCCCCCGCCGGGGACGATTTCTATAGATTATCCTGACGGTGAAAAGGAAAAGGCCGGCGCGATGTGCTCCGGCCTTTTCCTTTGGCATTCGGGCACGGTTAGCCGCTGCGCTCCAGCAGCTCGATGCGGACGTCTCCCGGGGCGCGGACGAAGGCGATGCGCACTCCCGGCCGCAGGTCCTTGGGCTCCATGGAGAACTCGGCGCCTTTGGACTTGAGGTCGGCGGCGGCCGCATTCAGGTCGTCCACCCGAAACCCGAAGTGGTCGAGACCCAGATGAGGGTCGACAGGCCCGGCGGGGGTGGTTTCCTCGGCCTGGGCGATGAAGATGATCAGGCCGTTCACATCGATGTCGACCCTGGGCTGGCCGTCGGACTGGATGCTCTCCTTTATCTCGGCCCCGAACATCTTGTTAAAGTACCGGGCCGTTTCAATGGGCTCGCGGCTGCGCAGGTGTATGTGGTCGTAACTGTAGGTAACCATTGACTACTCCATATTTAGATGGCGGCGGCTATCTGGCGATCCCGTAGGCCACGGCCTTGATCTCTGGGTCCTCGTCATCGCGCATCCGTTGGGCCAAGGTCATCACCAAAGCTCCCATGGCGGTCTCCGACCAGAACCACTGGTGGACCTCCCGGTCGGCGCCGTCGGGCCGTTGGGCCATCCGGGCTTGGTAGTAGAAGGCCTTGAGGTCGTCCACGCAATACCGGATGAACTGGGGAACGGTGAAGTCCTTGGGCCTCTCTTTACATGTCCGATTCTTCGCCGCTGATGTAGCCCTCAAGGAACCTGATCACCCCCCGCAACCGCCGCTGAGGGATGGTGCTCAGTCCCACCGCCGTACGCCCGCCGTGGGCGTTGCCCCACTCCTCGTAGTAGGCCCGGAGCGATGTGAGTTCGTCGGCGGCGTTCAACGCTTTCTCTTCTGACGTGTTTGAGGTTTCAGACCCCTGCATCAAGATGTCGGGGACCATCTCGTCGGGGAGTTGCTGCAGTACCGGCCCTTGGTCCCGGTCCAGCAGGTCAAAGGCGGCCCGCAAGACCCGGTGTTGGTACTCGGGGTTGTCGGGCTCGCCCAAGGCGTTGCCGAAGAAGAAGGGCACTGCCAGCATCCGGGGAGGCTTCACTCTCTGGGCATGTTCCTCAATCAGGACGATGCCGGTGGTGGTCATACCGGCCTCTTCTAAGACACGCGCAATCACGCTTACAGCGTGGGAGCAGGCGGGTCACGTGGGAGTGAGCAGCACTACCTCCACGCCTTCGGCCTTGAGCCTCCGGGCAACTTCGGGGCCTGACTCCTCGATAATCCCGGTCACGTCCCTGAGCGCCCCCATGAACGAGTAATAGTTGTCGGACAGTGAGCCGATCTTCCCCTGCTCAACCATTTCCTGGAGACGGTCGATGGGGAAGGTGACATTGATATCTCGGTAGATACCGGTATGGTCGAAGCCGATACTGGTGTGGCTCTGGAGGATGTCGGCGGCGCCTGCGCTGCGGGGGATGATCCGGAAAGAAGTGTCGCCGCCGTTGTGGGCGGAGATAAAGGGCCTGTCGCCTCGCACGTGCAGCCCGGCGGTGGTGACCAGGGCCACCTTGCTGTCATACAGCGGTTTGGCCATGGGGGTCCACGGCGCATCGTCGTGCTCCACGCACGGCCACATCAACATGCTCTTTCTCTGTATCTCGCTCATGACCGATAACTTGGGCATGACGTCTCCCTCGTTCCGGGAAAATCCAGCGTAGATTGACCTAAAAGTATGCTCTGGCCTAGGTGTTGTCAAGCTGATCACTTTACGCCTGGAACCGGCCCCCTGCGTTTTTGATGGGCGGCGGTTATAATGAGCGCCAGATAACTCACTGGGCTCTTGGATACAGGGAATACCGGATGGCGGCAACCATCGTAATAGCCGGAGTGCGCAGCGGGGTGGGCAAGACCACCATCGCCACCGGCGTCATGGGCGCTTTGACCCGCCGCGGCTTGAAGGTACAGCCGTTCAAGGCGGGCCCGGATTACATCGACCCCTCGTACCACCAACTGGCCTGCGGCGTGCCCAGCCGCAACCTAGACACCTGGCTCTGTGAACACTCGACCGTGCTGGAGCTGTTTCAACGGGCCGGGGCCGGGCGCGATGTTTCCGTGGTGGAAGGCGTTATGGGGGTGTTCGACGGCCACTCCAGTCTGACCGAGGAGGGCTCCACCGCCCAGTTGGCCAAGCTGCTGGGCGCTCCCGTGGTCCTCATCGCCGACGCTGCTAAGGTCGCCCGCAGCGTGGCGGCCGAGGTGCTGGGCTACCAGAAATTCGACCCGGACCTAAACGTGGCGGGCGTAATCCTGAACGGCGTGGGCAGCGACCGCCACTTGGAGTTCTGTAAGCCCCAGATAGAGGCCACAACCGGCATCCCGGTCTTGGGTTACCTGCCCAGGAAAGAGGAGTTCGCCCAACCGGAACGCCATCTGGGACTGATTCCGACAGTCGAGGGGACCGTGGCCCGCCAATGGTACGAGAGCGTCATCAATCAGGTCGAAGCGACCATGGATGTGGACGCCATTTTGAAACTGGCGCAAACTGCCAAGACGCCGCCGGCCAGCCCCTCCGTTTATCCGGAAGAACGGCTGCCGGCCCGCACCACCATAGCGGTTGCCCAAGACAAGGCCTTCAACTTCTATTACCAAGACTCCCTGGACCTTCTCTCCGCTTGGGGAGCGGAACTGGTGCCATTCAGTCCATTGGAAGACGAGAAGCTGCCGCCGGAAGCCGGAGGGATATACCTGGGCGGTGGGTTCCCCGAACTGTTCGCCTCCCAACTCTCAGGAAACGCGCCGATGCACGAGGCCATGAGGAAGGCCGTGGCGGAAGGCGTGCCGGTCTACGCGGAATGCGGCGGCCTGATGTACCTGGGAAAGAGCTTGTCCGACCTAGACGGCGTGACCCACCCCATGGTGGGCGTCATCCCGGCGGAATCGGCCATGTCCCAGACCCGGTTGACCCTGGGGTACCGGGAGGTCGAGTCGTGCTCCGACAGTCCGGTGCTGCTCAGAGGGCAAAGGGTGCGGGGCCATGAATTTCATTGGTCCACGCTGGCCCAGCAGCCGGGACCCGAGGAATCGGTGTATAAAGTGGTGGACCAAGACAACCGCCTCGACGGGTTTCGCAGGGGCAGCGTTTGGGCGTCATACGTCCACATACACCTGGGCAGCCGGCAGGGCTTGGCGGCCCGGTTCGTGGAGACCTGCACGCGAGAGTCCGCCTAAGAGAAGCAGATTTGAAATACGGCGACGGGTCATGTCCGGTAAAAAATACCGGCAGGCACCGTTTTCAGGACAAAACATGAGCACAGACAAACCGGCAGACCAAAACACCGCAGAAGAGCCAGGGCCCCAGTCGGTCCAAGGCCCACGAATCGATAAGGGCTTGGTGATCGTCAACACCGGCAAGGGCAAGGGCAAGACCACTGCGGCCATGGGCGTGGTCCTGCGGGCCTGGGGCCGGGGCATGAAAGTGATTATGCTCCAGTTCATCAAGCACTCCACCGCCAACTTCGGCGAGCAGCGCGCCGCCAAGAAGATGGGCGTGGAGATGCGGGCCATGGGCGACGGCTTCACCTGGCGCTCCAAGGACCTGGACCAGTCGGCGGAACTGGCGCGGGCCCACTGGGAAGATTGTAAAGGCGTAATCGCATCGGGAGAGTACGACCTGGTGGTGCTGGACGAGTTCACCTATCCGATGCACTACGGATGGATCGACGTCGGCGAGGTCATCGAAATCCTGAAGGCGCGCCCCGAGATGCAACACGTGATTATCACCGGGCGCAACGCCCCGGAGGCCTTGGTGGAGTACGCCGACTTGGTCACAGAGATGCAGGTGGTGAAGCACCCTTATCAACAGGGAATAAAAGCCCAGCCGGGCATCGAATTTTAACCCGGATTTTGGTTGCGGAAATGTCCCAACTGAGGTCGGCAAGTATCGAGGCGTAATGGCCATCTCAGACCTGATCGACCGAACCGTCAAAGAGATTGTGCCTTTGGACGAGGAGTCCATGGCCGCCGCCAGGGCTAGGCAGGACCAACTGACCAAGCCCCTGGGCAGTCTGGGCCGGTTGGAAGACGTGTCGGTGCATCTCGCCGGAATCTTCGGCGAAGCCACGCCGAGAATACGCCGAAAGACGGTCATCCTGGCCGCCGGCGACCATGGCGTGGTGGCCGAGGGAGTCAGCGCCTACCCACAGGATGTTACCCCGGCAATGGTGATGAACTTCCTGGGGGGCGGCGCGGCCATCAACGTCCTAACCAAGCATGCCGGGGCCGAGATTCTGGTCTTAGACGCCGGGGTTGCGGCCGACCTGCCGTCTCACTCGTCTTTGCGTTCGGTGAAGATTGGCCGGGGCACCGGCAACATCGCTGTCGGGCCGGCCATGACCCGCGACCAGGCTATCCAATGCCTGGAAACGGGGATCGAAACCAGCCGGGAGCTGATATCGGAGGGTTCCGACCTGCTGGCCTGCGGCGACATGGGAATCGGCAACACCACTCCGTCCAGCGCCATCACCTCGGTGATTACCGGCGCAGGCACGAACGTCACCACCGGACGGGGCACCGGCCTGGACGACACCGGACTGGCCCATAAGACCTCTGTGGTGCAGCGGGCCATCGACATCAACCGGCCCGACCCCAAAGACGGGCTGGACGTCTTGATGAAGGTCGGCGGTTTCGAGATCGGGGTGTTGGCCGGGGTGTTCTTGGGGGCGGCGGCCGGACACCGGCCCGTGGTGATTGACGGGTTCATCTCTGGCGCGGCGGCATTGATTGCACACACCATGGCCCCGGAAGCAAGACACCGGTTCATCGCATCCCACCAATCGGTGGAGCCGGGCCACCGCATCGCCCTCGGTTCCATGGGCCTAACCCCCCTGCTGGACCTGGGGATGCGGCTGGGCGAGGGCACCGGGGCAACCTTGGCGATGCATGTTATCGAGGCGGCCGCCAAGTGCCTTTCCAACATGGCCACCTTTGCCGAAGCGGGCGTCTCGAATAAAACCGAAGACGACGGCCCACAGGCCGCCTCCTGATTTCCTTTTGGCTCAACCCCCTCCGGCTGGCGGTGACCTTCCTCACCATCATCCCCGCCTCGCGCAATCTGGACCGCGGCCCGAAAGACATCAGCAACTCACGGGCTTTTTTTCCTGCCGTCGGTCTGGTTATGGGCCTGCTTTTGGTGGGAGTGGAAGAGGGGTCCAGCCGGTTGTTCTCCGAGCCCCTCACCGCCGCGTTTCTGGTGGCAACCATGGCAATCGCCACCAGGGCTCTCCACCTGGATGGATTCATGGACGTTTGCGACGGCCTATTCGGCGGTTTCACCCCTGAGCGGCGGCTCGAGATTATGCGCGACTCCCGGGTGGGCGCCTTCGGAGTGGTCGGCGGCATCACCGTCCTGCTTTTGAAATATGGGGCCTTTGTCGCGCTGCTGGGCCTGCCCGAACCGGGCAAGGAGTGGGCATTGTTGCTCTTCCCGGCCCTATCCCGGTGGGCCATGGTGGTGTCTTTGGGTGCATTCCCCTACGTCCGCGCCCAGGGGCTGGGGGCACCCTTCCACAACGGTGGCAGCAGGGTTGCCACAACAGTCGCCGGTCTCTCCGCCCTGGCTGCGTCCTTTTTACTGGGAGGCTTTGCCGGCCTGGGGCTTTTCTTCGGGGCTGTGGCGCTCGCTTTGTTGCTGGGATGGGCCATGGTCAAACCGTTGGGCGGTCTCACCGGAGACACCTACGGAGCAACCAACGAGGTGATCGAAACGACCGTAATCATCGCCGCGACGGCCCTGGCCGCCCAGGAGTGGCTGGAGCCTCTGCCGGACCTGTTGGACCGGTTTTGATGTTTTCCGGCGCCGACGATCTGGCGGTCCTTGCGCTGGCCGTGGCTCTGGACCTGACTCTGGGAGAGCCGCCGAAGTGGGCCCACCCGACGGTCTGGATGGGACGGCACATCGCGTTCGTTGAGAAATGGATGCCCAAACGGGGAGTTGTCGGCCTGGCGGCGGGTCTGAGCATGGCGTTGACCTTGCCGTCCATTTGGGGAGCGGAAGCCTTCTTTCTGGCGCTGTGGTTGAAAGAGGTCCACACCATTGCCTATATCGTGGCGGGAGCCGTCCTTCTGAAAACCACTTTCTCGGTCCGGTTGTTGCACCGCGAGGCGGCGTTGGTCCGGGGCAATCTGGAGCTGGGAGACCTGGAGCAGGTGCGGGCTCGGATGCCGGCCTTGGTCAGCCGCGACCCCTCCAGCTTGACTGCCGAGCAGGCCACCGCCGCCACCGTCGAGTCTGTCTCGGAGAACATCAACGACAGCTTCCTGGCGCCATGGCTGTTCTTCGCTCTCTTCGGTTTGCCCGGTGCCTTCGTTTACCGGGTCATCAACACCCTAGACAGTATGATAGGCTACCGGGGGGTTTACGAGCACTTGGGCAAGGCTTCGGCCCGTCTGGACGACCTGATAAACCTGGTCCCGGCGCGGCTGGCCGGGTTGTTGCTGGTGGCCACCAGCGCCTTTCTACCGGGCCAGCGGATGGCGGGGGCCTGGACCATCATGTGGCGTCACCACGGCCGCACCCAGAGTCCCAACGCCGGCTGGACCATGAGCGGCATGGCCGGAGCTTTGGGGGTACAACTTCAGAAAGTAGACCCAGAGGCTGGCTACCAACTGGGCGAGCCCGACCGGCCCCTTGAGCCCCAAGACATCAGCCGCGCCGTCCAGTCCATGTACTTGGTGGCCTCTTTTGGCCTGGTTATAGCACTGGCGGTAGCCTACGCCCGAGGCAGCATCTTCTAAACGCCGACCATCTTTGATGTCAAACCAACCACATGAAAACGCGGCGAGCCGCCGCCGACCGGTGCATGGGGGCATCAAACCCAGGGAGTTGCGCGCGCTGGAACTTAAACCGGAAGACCTGTTGGATTTCAGCGCCAGCATCAGTCCCATCGGCCCCCCTGAAGGGGTATGGGACGCCATCCGGAGCGTGGACCTGAGCGCCTACCCCGACCCGGAGTGCCTTGAGCTCCGCGAGGCCATCTGCCGCCATCTCTCGACACCGTCGCGGAAAGTGTTCCTGGAGCGGGTATTGGTGGGCAACGGCTCCACAGAGATATTCCATCTGCTGGCTCGCGCCTACTTGTCCGATGGCGGCTGCGCGATGCTGATGACGCCGACCTACGGCGAATACGAAGGCGCTTGCCGCCTGACCGGAGCCCGTATCCTGAATCTCGACGCCGACCTTTCGGGCGATTTTAGGTGGGACATGGAGGCCGCTGCCGGTCTCATCCGCGCCGAGAGACCGGACATCGTGATCGTTTGCAACCCCAATAACCCCACAGGCGTCTACTTGGACCGTCGAGAGGTTGACACACTGGCCCGTGCTACAGTCGATGCGGGGAGCCTGTTAGTGTTGGATGAGGCCTATCTGTCCTTCGTGGAAAAACCCTGGGACTCCTTGGAGTTGGTGGGACAGGCCAACGTGATGTTGGTGCGGTCCATGACCAAGGACTACGCCCAGACCGCCCTCCGCCTGGGTTACGCACTGGCTTCCGAGGACGTTGTCTCCCGGCTCCGGGCCTACCAACCCGATTGGAGCGTAAACGGTCTGGCCCAGAAGGCGGGCATCTCCGCTCTGGAGGACACCGGATATCTGCCCAGGGCCAGAGACGCCGTGCTCACAGCTAAGAAGTACCTGTTCAACGAATTGACTGCATTGGGCTTGGAGGTCTCCCCGTCCGAGGCCAACTTCCTCTTGGTCAAGGTCGGCGACGCTCCAAAGTGGCGGTCCCTGCTGTTGGCCAAGGGCATGGTGGTCCGGGATTGCACGTCCTTCGGCCTGCCCGAGTACATCCGGGTGGGAATCCGTGCCATGGCGGACTGCCAACGGTTGGCGGCGGCGATGTCCGAGGTAACCCAGGCCACCCTTGATGATTAATCAACGGGCCGTTAGAATCAAGTCCGGCATATTGGGCCGTCCGAGCCTTCCCAATAAACGTCAGGAGTGTCCTGCCATGACTACCACTGAGCAATCCAGCGCCGGGCAATCCGTAGGCAACAGCCGGTTCAACGAGACCTTCGGCCCGGCCTCCGAGCGGGCAGTCACCAAGCTTAAGTCTCACCTGACTCCCTACGTTCAAGAGTTCATCCAGGCAGCGCCCTTCGCCGTGATGGCCACCACCGACGGCGAAGGCCGCTGCGACGCTTCGCCCAAGGGCGGCAAGCCCGGCTTCGTCAAGGTGCTGGATGAGAAGCGCCTGCTGTTTCCCGACGTGGCTGGCAACCGGCTCTTCCAGTCCTATCAGAATATCGCCGCCAACCCTTACATCGGCCTGATTTTCTTCATACCGGGGATCAACGACATCGTCCGAGTCAACGGCAAAGTCAATATCGTCGGCAAAGATGAACTGGAACGCCAGAACATCGAGCTGTCCCTCTACGAAACCGACGACAACTCCAAGCACCTACAGGGCATGTTGATCGAGGTCGAAGAGTCCTACGGGCATTGCCCCCGGGCCCTCAAGTTCTCCCATCTCTGGGACGCCGAAGAGATCGGCAAGAACCAAGCTGATTCGCCGATTCCGGAGCGGACGGACGAGAATTACTACCGCCACGAAGAAGGGAGCTAATAGCCTACAGCTGTCAGATTTCAGCCATCAGCGAGAGGAAGCTAGAGCGGGCTCTGGACCATGGTCCAGAGCCCGCTTCTTTGGCCATCGATCTAGAGATCAACCGGTGTTTTGTGTTCTCCCTTCCGGCCCAATTTCGGTTTACAACGGCGGTGGCCCACCGTAAGATGGGTGGCAGGATTCGACCCGAACCACCCAAGGATTTCTGCAGATGGTAACCATCTCCTTTGATAAGCACACCCTGTCCAACGGACTGGACGTGATACTCCACGAGGACCACACAATCCCCCTGGTTGCGGTGAATGTTTGGTACCACGTAGGCTCCAAGGACGAAGAAATTGGGCGGACCGGATTCGCCCACTTGTTCGAACATGTGATGTTCGAAGGCTCCAAACACCACAACCGCAGCCACTTCGAGCCCCTCCAAAAAGCCGGCGCCAACCTGAACGGCTCCACGACCCCGGACCGCACCAACTACTGGGAGGACGTGCCGACCAATTACCTGGAACTGGCACTCTGGCTGGAAGCCGACCGCATGGGTTTTCTGCTGGACGCCTTGGACCAACAGCGCTTCGATGTCCAACGGGACGTGGTCAAGAACGAGCGCCGCCAGTCCTACGAGAACCGGCCCTACGGCATGGCCCATTGGCACCTGCAAGAGGCCCTGTACCCCCTACCCCACCCCTACCACTGGATGACCATCGGCTCCCAAGAAGACCTGGACGCTGCCAATCTGGACGACATCAAAGACTTCTTTAAACGGTTCTATTCCCCGACCAACGCCAGCCTGGCCATCGCCGGAGACATCGACCAAGGGCAGGCTTTGGAACTGGTCAACCGGTACTTCGGCGACCTGCCGCCGGGCGAGTCGGTGCCCCGCAGGGGACGCCATGACTCCGGTCTTTCGGGGCGGATAGAACTGGAGATGCGCGACAAGGTCACCCTGCCCAGGACCTATGTCGCCTGGCCGACGCCTCCCGAGGGCGACTCCGACGACGCGCCATTGGAGATTTTCCAGGCCATCATGTCCGACGGGTTGACCTCCCGTTTGCACCGGTCATTGGTCTATGAGAAGCAAATCGCCCAGAGCGCTTTCATCCGCTACCATCCATCGGAAATATCCGGTCAGTGCGTCCTCCAAGTGACCGCCGCCGAAGGCCATGAACTGGCCGAAGTAGAGGCCGCCGCCGCCGCGGAGATGACCCGGTTGCTGAAGGAACCGCCCACCGACGAGGAGATAACCCGGGTCAAGAACCGCATCGAAGCCAACCACTTCCGCCAGTTGGCCCGCATCGGCGGGTTTGGCGGCCGGGCCGACCAGCTGAACCACTTCAGCGTTTTCGCGTCCGACCCAGACCTAATCAACAGCAGTCTGGACAAATACATGGCGGTTACCCGCGAGGACCTGTTGCGGGTAGTTGAGACGGTCTTGGGCGGCAACCAGGTCCGGCTGCGGGTGTTGCCGGAGCCCGCTCTGTCGCCTGCCACTACCACCGTTGACCGGACGGTGATGCCGGCGCCCCAGAGCGAGCCAGCCTTCACGCCGCCCACCCCGGTCCGCACAACAATGTCCAACGGCATGGGCGTCTCGGTAATCGAGCAGCGTGGCCTCCCCATAGTGGCTTTTGGCCTGCTGATGGACGCCGGGGCTTCGCTGGACCCCGATAATCTACCGGGGCTTGCCGGGTTCACCGCCCAGATGCTGCCGGAGGGCACCAACACCAAGTCTAGCTTGGAGATTGCCCAGGCGTTCGAGTTCATCGGCTCCCGGCTTTCTGCGGACGGACGCCGCGAATACACCCTGTTGTCCGCTGAGACCCTTACCAAACACTGGGACACAGCCCTGGAACTTACCGCCGACCTAGTGCTCAACCCCAACTTTCCCGACCACGAATTGGAGCGGGTCCGGAAAGAGCACCTGACCGAACTCCGCCGGGGCAAGGACGAGCCCAACGCCGTGGCCGAGCAGTTGATGGCAGGCCTGGTGTTCAACCAGGATTCGGGCTACGGCCATCCCCTGTCGGGCACTGAAAAATCCATCGGGGCTTTGACCCGTGACGACTTGGTACATCAATTCACCCGCGATTACCTTCCCGCCTCCGCCAACCTGATTGTGGTGGGCGACATCAGCATCGACGAGGCAGTGCAACGGGCGGAAGCCGTTTTCGGTGGCTGGAAGGGCGGCAACCCATCGGCCAACGGCCGCGCCCCAGTGGAACCCTCCAACGGCGCCGCCACCCTCTACCTGGTGGACCGGCCCGGTGCGCCCCAATCGGTCATTCGTGCCCTGCATACCACTATCCCACGGCGTCACCCCGACTATTTGGGCCTAACGTTGATGAACTACGCTTTCGGGGGACAGTTCTCCGCCAGGCTGAACCAGAACCTCCGCCAGGAGAAGGGTTACAGCTACGGTTACCAGTCCCACATCCAGTGGCACCGCGGTCCGTCTCTGATGCTGGCCGGCGGCTCGGTGCAGACCGAGGTCACCAAGGAATCGGTGGTTGAAACGCTGAAGGAGTTCAACGAGGTCCGGGGTTCCCGGCCCATAAGCCAGGAAGAGTTGGACAACGCCAAAGCCGGATTGCTACGGAGCTTCCCGGCCAACTTCGAGCGTCCGGGAGCCGTCTTGGGCCAGGTGCTACAGATGGTCCAATTCGACCTGCCCGACGACTATCTCCAAACCGTGAGGCCCAGCGTCGAGGCCGTAACCCTGGAAGACGTCCACCGCATCACCCAGGAACTGGTCCGTCCCGACCGATTGAAAATCCTGGTGGTGGGCGACCGCCAGCAGATAGAAGCCGGGCTCCGCGAATTGGACATCCCCACCGTGATCTTGGACGTGGATGGCGTCGAGACCACCTAACCGGGAATCGTCCGCGCGTGAAAACGTAGGCGCGCGGCAGTGCCGTGCCCCTACGTTTTCACATTAAAAGAGCGCCCCGGCTTCATCAAGACCGTGCCCTTCTACGAGTGGCGGGTTTTCACAGATGAAAGAAGCGGCGCTTGGAAACGAATAGTCTCAAGACCGTCTCCCTGGATTACTGCCGAGGCCGCTCTCCCAGTTCCAGAGTCAAGGTTTCACGGGTGCCTGCCCCGTTGGCCGTCCGGAACACCGTCACCTCCACCTCTTGACCGGCGGTGAACCCCTGCTTCAACAGGCGGGTGAGGTCGGACACAGTGGCGACGTCGTGTCCGCCCATGCTCACCACTATGTCACCAGCTTGCATACCGGCCCGGTCGGAGGGTCCATCAATCACCGTGGTCTGAATGATCACGCCTTCGCGGATGGGCAGGCCCACCTCCGCCGCAATCTCTGGCACCAAGTCAGCCAGGAAGACCCCATCCAGGCCCAGCGGACCCGTCCCAACTCAGTGAGTTGTTGCGCGACCTGTTGCGCCGTCTCAGTGTCGATGGCGAAGTCGATACCCTCTACGGAGGCCCCTCCGCCGCCTCGCAACACAGCGGTGTTGATCCCCACCAAGTTTCCCGCTATGTCGATCAACGGACCGCCGCTGTTGCCGGGGTTGATGGAGGTGTCGGTCTGTATAAGGTCGTAAAGGGTCACGCCTGCCGATGCTTCGATTGACCGGCCCAGCTCCGAAACAACGCCCACGGTTACGGTGGGGCCTCCGGGTAGGGCCAGGGCATTTCCAATGGCAATCACCCAGTCGCCAGCGCGCAGGCCACCGCTCTCCTGCAACGGAAGGAACGGGTAGCCGTCCCCTGGCAACCGCAGCACGGCCAGGTCCGACAGCCGGTCGGCGCCAACCACCTCGGCAACGATCTGGGTGCCGTCGTCCATGGTCACGGTAATCTCAACGCCACCATCAATCACGTGGTTGTTGGTCAACACCAGGCCCGATTCGTCGATGATGAAGCCGGTGCCGCTGCCGAAGCTGGCCCGAGGGGTTCTGGGTGATGACCTCGGACACGATCGAGACCACAGCCGGTCGTACCCGTTCCACCGTATCGGCGATGTTGGGCAGTTGCAGCATGTTGCTGGCGTCGTCGGCAGGGTCGGCGCTCGGTATCGCTGTCGTGCCCGGGACAGAAGGGACTGTTGGAACGGAGCCATCACCGGAGCAGGCAACGACGGTCAAAAACGCGAGGATCACGACAACCAGGGAGGTCCTCATTGTGGACCAGCGGCGGCTGAATCCAAACATGGTGCGAAGATTCTCCATCGTCACTCGAATGCCTTGGCCGCATCGCGCTGGATGCGGAACAACGGCTCCATACCTCGGGAAGCCAACGACAACACCTCTTCCACCTGCTTACGGTGGAAGGGTTGTGACTCCGTGGCCCCTTGCAGTTCGACGAGGCCCCCTTGCGCAGTCAGGACCACGTTAAAATCCACGTCGGCTGAGAAGTCCTCTTCATAGCAGAGGTCGAGAAGGAGTTGCCCATTAAGGATTCCCACGCTGATGGCCGCCACCGGACACAGCAACGGCAGTTGGGTCAAAACCCGGTCCTTCACCAACATCTGCAACGCCTGGTGTAGGGCAACGTAGGCACCGGTAATGGCGGCGGTCCGGGTGCCGCCGTCGGCCTGTATCACGTCGCAGTCGATCTGGACGGTGCGCTCGCCCAAGGCTTCCAGGTGGGTGACTGCGCGCAGGGACCGACCAATGAGCCGTTGTATCTCTTGTGAACGCCCGCTGGGCCGGCCGGCTTCTCGTTCCCGGGCAGTGCGGGTGTTGGTGGACCGGGGCAGCATGGAGTATTCGGCGGTGACCCAGCCCTTGCCCTGGCCCCGCAGGAATGCCGGGACCCGTTCTTCCAAGGAGGCGGCGCAGAGCACCTTGGTGGCGCCCATCTCAATCAATGCCGAACCTTCGGCGTACTTTTGATAGCCGGGCGTGATGGTGGTGGGGCGGTGTTGGTCCCAAGCCCGTCCGTCCGGTCTGGTATATTCAGCCAATCGTAGTAATTCCCTCGAAATTTATTGAGGCTCTGATGAAACAGACAGTCTCGAAACCGGTCTGGGTATCAAAATCCAGTATACATTAAGCCTCTTTGATCAAGCTTCACAGCGCCGGTCATCGCTCGGTATTTACCCACAACTCCGTGCCGTCGGTGATGAATTCAACGTCGCCGTGGCGGTCGGTACGGTAGAGGTTTTCGCTGCCGGTCTGTTCCAACAGGCGGCCCAACACCTCCGGGTTGGGATGGCCGTAGGCGTTGCTCCCACCCACCGAGATCAACGCTGCCGCCGGGTCGACTCGGTCGATAAACCAAGCGGTCGATGAGGTCTTGCTGCCGTGGTGGGCAACCTTCAGCACCGTGCTCTGAATCCTGGTTTCTCCAGATGCCAAGAGGGACTCTGTCTCGGCTTCGATGTCGGCTGTCAGCAGAAAGCTGACGGAGCCGTAGGTCAGCCGCAGCACGACGGCTTCGTTATTGCCGGATGCGCCATATGATGACCCGGCCCGGGGATTGAGCACCTCCGCAACCACCCCGGACCCCAGGTCCAGCCGGTAGCCTTGGTGCACAGACACGACATTCCCCCGGTTACGCTCCACGCCAGCCTGCCATTGGGCGTACATCGCAGAGCCGGGAGAGTTGGCCCCGGCCAAAACGGCGCCCACCTGGTAACGGTCCAGCACCTCAAGCAATCCCCGGCTGTGGTCGGAGTCCAGATGAGTCATCACCAGCAAGTCCAGACTGCGGTCGCTGCCGGGCATTGCACCGCTCAAGGCGCCGATGGCGCTGTCCAAATCCGGACCGCCGTCAACCAACACCTGGTGGCCCAGGGGAGTAACGATAAGTGCGCTATCGCCCTGGCCAACGTCGAAGAAATAGACATGCAAGTTGCCATCGCTGCCCGCGCCAACCTGCCACCAGAGCGCCACTGCCGCTGCGGTCATCAAAAATGCGCCGAAGGCGATTGGGATGGTCTTGGCCGGTTCGGGCCGATGATGGACCAAGACCTGCGCCCCAGAACTGATCTGGGACCACAACCTGCCCATGCGGCCTGGAGTCAGCAGTAGCAAGAGCCCGCCCAAGACCAAGTACCAGACCCACACCAGCCAGATGCCGGCCCAGTCCGTTTGAATAGTCCAACCCGGCGCCGCTTCAACGAGCTCTATCAGGTAGCTCGAAGGTGCCCAGACCAGCCAGCCGAAGAACTGGCCCACGGTGGTGCTAGCAAGCCCCACGAACGCCGCCGCCAGAGTCCCAGCCAGGATAAACGGCATGGCCGGGAGGGCCAAGACGGTAACAATAACACCCAGAAGGGCCACTTCCTGGAAGTTGAAAGCGACCAGAGGCCAGGTCGCCAGCGTAGCGGCCAGCGAGATGGTCAGGGCTATATAAGGCGCACGGAGTAGTTGGAAAGCCCAGAGTTGCCACCGGCTCTGGTTCCCGTGAGTAATCGACCATCGCGGTATGAGAGATTGGGCCAACGCTATCCCGCCAACGGCGGCGAAGCTGAGTTGGAAAGACACCCTCTGGATAATCTCCGGCGAAACGGCGGTCATCACCCCGGCGCTAAGGGCCAACGCCGGAAGGACGCTGCCCGGCCGTCCTAAGCCGACCGCCACCAGATATACGCTGCCCATGACCGCCGCGCGCACCACCGACGGCGGCAGTCCCGAAACCAAGGCATAAGCCCAGACAGCAATCACAGGGACGGCCAGGAAATAGAGGCCGCGCCTTCCGAGCAGCCAGGCCGCTACGGCCAGGAACATCACCACCAAGACGCCGACATGCAGACCGGAGATCGCCAACAGGTGGGACGTGCCGGTGCTGCGGAAGTCCTGCACCATCTCGGGCGGAAGGTTGCCGCGCAATCCCAGTAGCAGCGCCTGCCCCAAAGCAGACTGGGGATAAGGAATAGTCTCCTCGATGCTCTCCGACAACGACCCTCGCAGCGAGTACGGCCACTCCCGCCAACCGCCAGTTTCTCCAGTCACGGTGGCCGAGTCGGCCGACACAATCCCGGTTATTCCCTGACGGGCCAGATACGCTGGGTAGTCGAACCCGCCAAAGGGTTCGGGCTGGCGCAATGTGCCGGTAATGACAACCAGATCGCCGTAATTGAAGTAGGGCGGGGACCGGCGGGCCACCAAATCATCGGTTGGGTCCGCGTAAACCAGTACTCTGTTTTTCAAGGGAGCCAATCCAGGCCCGAAATCGGCCGCCGATAAGTCCAAAGTGAATTTGACCCGCCGGTCAATGAACTCCGGGTCGCCGTTGATCCGGCCCTCCAAGGTCACTTTGGCCGCACTCTGGGCGGTCAATGTCGGAAGAGCGCCCGAAAAGTCCGTCCGCCAGGCACCCAAGAGCAGCATCACAGCGAGCACGGCAGGGAACACGGGCAAACGGCGTAGGTGTAGGGCAAGACCCAGGGTGAATGATCCGCCCAAGAGCAACATCAAGGGGGCCAGCGGCGTCCTAATTTCCAGCCCAATCAGGACCCCACCCAGCCAGGCCGCCGCTAGGAAAGCCAGCCTCACGGGAGGCAGGGACCCGTTGAGATTATCATCCGCTCTGCAGTCACCGGATTCCGGAAACCGTGACCAAGTCCCGGATGTTCCGGTAGGTCACCGGCCCGATCCTGGGGACTTCCTGGACCTGTTCAACGGATTGGAAGGGGCGGACATTCTCCCGGTATGAGACGATGGCCCCGGCCAGTGCGGGGCCGATACCGGGAAGGGTGTCCAGAAGCTCCACCGACGCCAGGTTCAGGTGAATCAGGCCTCCGGACTGGGTATGTGCGGACGGCAGGGAAGAGGCGGAAGGAGCTATCTGCTGTGACTCCGGAGCAATGATTCTGATTGGGGCGTTGTCGTCTTGGCGGGCGAGCAGGAACACGGCGGCCAACAAGGCCGCCAGGGTTGCGGCCATTAGCGCCATGAAAGCCATGTTCCGGGGGGTGAGCTCCGGCATGCCCTTCCTCCCAGGGTGGTTTCGGTCCAGATTGGTCTTAGGATCAAAGCCTCAGGTTGTACTAGCTGTGGCTGTCCGATTATAATTTAGCTCAGATTCCAAAGAAAGAGGCCAGACCGTGGGGACAAAGAAAGCATCCGTCAACGGCGGTCAGAAACTACACGCCTTCTTCCAGGGCGCTATGGTACCGATGGATGAGGCCAAGGTAAGTGTGAAAACTCACGCGCTGCACTACGGTACGGCCGTATTTGAGGGTATCCGCGGTAACTGGAACGAAGAACAGGGCAAAATGTTCATCTTCCGCATGCGGGAACACTACGAGCGGCTGATCCGCGGCTGCAAGATTCTGCTGCTGGACATCCCCTACACCGCCGACCAACTCTGCGACATCACAGTGGACCTGGTGGAACGCAACGGGCACCAGTCGGACATCTATATCCGGCCTCTCGCCTACAAGAGCGCCGAGGTTGTCGCCAACCTCAAGCTCCAGGAACTGGCCAGCGATTTCACCCTCGTAACGGTACCGTTCGGAAACTACCTGGACTCGAACACCCTGCGCTGCTGCACCTCCTCCTGGCGGCGGGTCGACGACAACATGATTCCGACCCAGATCAAGAGCGCCGGCATCTACGTCAACAGCATGCTGGCCAAGACCGAAGCCACCTTGGCCGGGTTCGACGAAGCAATCATCTTGAGCCAGGACGGTCACGTCTCGGAGGGTTCCGGCGAGAACGTGTTCATGGTCGCGG
Organism: Dehalococcoidia bacterium; assembly: GCA_965237595.1. GTDB lineage: Bacteria > Chloroflexota > Dehalococcoidia > Lucifugimonadales > UBA3495 > UBA9611. The sequence continues at coordinate 188,303 of CBDEFY010000007.1, forward strand.
GCGGAAAGCTCCACACGCCCAGAATCGAGGACAACGTTCTGCCTGGCATCACCCGGGAGACCGTAATCCAGTTGGCTCAGGCTGAGATGGGCCTGGAGGTAGTCGAGCGCAGCATCGACCGCAGCGAGCTTTACCTGGCCGACGAGGTTTTTCTCAGCGGCACCGCCGCCCACTTGACACCGGTGATTGAGCTGGACCGCCGCCCAATCGCGGATGGCGAAGCGGGTCCCGTGGCAAACGAACTGCAGAGACTGTATTTCGACATCGTCGTGGGCCGGAACGCCAAGTACCTTCACTGGTGCACCTCGGTCGTCCCCCGGTTGGTGCCAGCCTAAAAAGAAGAGCCCGGTGCTTTTGAGTCTTAGATCAAACGGGCGCCCCCATCAGCCGGCGCTCGTTTTGTTTAGCCAAATTTACTTGAGGGGAGCACTGTAGTTTGAACTGGGCCGGTCTGGGGTTACTCTCCTACGCCATCGGCAGCATCCCAACTGCCTACCTGTTCACCCGGTACCTCCTGGGCCGGGACATCCGCCAGATTGGCGATTTCAACAGCGGCGCGGCCAACGTCTTTCGGAACGTCAGCACCAAGGCAGGAATGGCCGTGGGGGCCATCGACATCACCAAAGGCGGTCTGGTGATAGTGTTGGCCAAGTTGCTGGTGAACGACACGGGGATGGAGATGATGGCCGGGGGAGCGGTCCTGGCGGGACACATCTTCCCAGTCCACCTGCGATTTCGGGGCGGACGGGGCGCCGCCACCGCCGTGGGAGTGCTGATAGCCTCGCTGCCCATCATTGGACTGCCCGTGGGCGCCGTTTGCCTGGTGGTGCTCTACCTCACCCGGAAGGCGATCTACGCCCTGGCTATTTTCTTGATTGCAATACCCGTCTTGGCCTGGCCCACCGGGTACTCTCCCGCCCTGGCCGTATACGCCGTGGCCGTGCCGGTCTCCATCGGGCTAAGCCATCTCTTCTCCACCCGGATCCTGAACCCAGGCGCCGCCCGTGATACTAAAAGAAGCCGGCGATTCGCCACTCCCCCAAGAATAGGCCCGAACTTGACCGGCTCCCTCGTTCTGGATTACCTCGTCCTGACCTTTTTGCTTTCCCGTGGGGTGTTCCAAGCGGCCGCCGTCCAGAGCGATTTCAAAGGTCTACAGTTCGCTGCCTGATTGTCCTGGGCCTGAGCCGCACCGAGCCGGTGACCACCTGGGTCCCGGAGAGCGCCAGATTTCTCCGCCTGGTCTAGAAGACATCAGAATGGACTGGTTGGCTAGTTGCACGGACTTGTACATCATCCAATAATACAGTGAAGAGCGTTGTGGAAGCCGGGGCTGAACCTGATGGCCCCGCCGGACCTGACCGAACTTAGGATGGAGGCATGATGGGTTGGTCACTGCATCACCCCCACGGACTCATTTATCACGCGCCCCAATACTGCCACCGGGGCTACACCCTGTACGCCAATCTGCGCGGCTATGAGGCCAACCTCATCGATATGGAAGGCCGCATCTGCCACCGCTGGTATTGGCCCGGCGGCATCGAATACGCCAATCTGCTGCCCAACGGCAACCTGTTGTTTCACACCCTGGCCCCTGCCGAACCCGGGCCCATGACCGGCATCGGCGGCCATTCGGGAGGGCTGGTGGAACTGGACTGGGACGGGAACCTGGTCTGGGAACTCCATGACCCCTGGATGCACCACGACTTCCAACGGCTGCCCAACGGCAATACTCTGGCCTTGATGTGGGAGGAGATGTCATCGGAAACCACCTTCCGGGTGAAGGGCGGGTACAGCACCGCCGAAGACCCGGTGCAGATGCTGGGCGATGTGGTGCGCGAATATTCGCCCTCGGGGGAAGTGGTCCACGAATGGCGTTCCTGGGAGCACTTGAACTTCGACGAGGATGTGATTTGCCCCCTGGAGGGCCGCCGCGAATGGACCCACGGCAACAGCCTCAACGTGACTCCGGAAGGCAACTATCTGATCAGCTTCAGGCAGACCAGCACCGTGGGCATCGTCGACCGGGAGAGCGGACAGTTCATCTGGAAATGGGGTCCGGGAGAGGTATCCCACCAGCACAACCCCAGCTTTCTGGACAACGGCCGGGTTCTGTTGTTCGACAACGGATCGCACCGGCGGGCCCCCAGCACCAACTATTCCCGCATCGTGGAAATCGACCCAACCAGCAATGGTATAGCCTGGGACTACCGTGGCGAGCCGCCCATCTCTTTCTACAGCTACCAAATCAGCGGAGCCGAAAGACTGCCCAACGGCAACACCCTGATCTGTGAAGGGGCCACGGGACGGTTCATCGAGGTGACTCAGGGCCACCAGATAGTGTGGGAATACATCAACCCGCTGTTTGCCCCCAGCGGCAGAATCGCCGGAGGCAGTCCGTCGGGCCGGGCCAATTCGGTCTTTCGGGCCCACCGGTTCGCCCCCGACGACCCGCCGCTACAGGGACGGGACCTGGACCCGGCCCGCTACGCCAACTTGAACCGTATACTGGGCGCGGGCTAAGAACCGGACGGCTCAGCCAGAACCAGATGGCCACCGTCGTCCTCCAACCGGCCCTCCGACAGAAGCGCGCCCATCACCCCGTCGAAACGGGCCTTCATGGCTTCGGTGGTGCGGCTGTATCCCAGCAGCTTGATAGCGGCCGCGGGCGCCTGCTTCCTGGCGATACCGTAGGACTGGCCCACCACCACAAAGGCGGCCTCGGCCAGCTCTTCGTCCGAGATCATCTCCAACTTGCGGGAAGGCGCGGGAAGGCCAGAGCGGTCCCGTACCGGCGCCCGGTCCATATCCGCCCGCCAGAGGAAGTCTCCGCGGCGGAAGACACGACCCGACCGGACCAGTTGCTCGATCGCTTCATCTATCGCGGCCCGCACACGCTCTCCCGGCCGCTTGACGCCGGCTTCCGCCAATATCCGCCGGGTGACTTCCGAGCCATGGACCGGACTCTCCTTCTCCACCACCTCGGCGGCCCATAGGGCCAGTGAGACCGTGGGCGTCGCGGCCAAGTCCGCGGCCTCCATTTGAATCTCGAGCCGCTGAACCTCGGGCCGGGCGGTCTGGTATTTGGTGACCTGAACAGCCGCCACCGGGGCAGTTTCAGCTTCTCGGCTAATCGTTTCGATTGGCTGTTGTACCGACGTAGCCGATTGGACCGGTGTTGCCGGCGCTTTGATTGCCGCCAATACCTGCTCCAATTCCCTCTGAGGGTTGCTGGCCCAGTCGGGACTCCAGGCGCGGTGCAGCCGCCAGCCCAGGCCTTCCAGCACCTGGGGCCGTAGCCGGTCCCGGTCGCGGGCCGACCTGGCGCTATCGTAGGACGGGCCGTCGCATTCGATGCCCAAGAGGTAACGTCCCGACTGTTCCGGGTCCGACACCGCTAGGTCCACCGTACCCGTTCCCCATCCGGGGGATTCCGCCACCAGGTATCCCTTGCCGGAAATTGCCCCGGCCAACGACTCCTGGAACCGGGTAACGGGAGCGGCTTCCTCCCCAGCAGCGGTTTCCAATATTCCCCTGCGGGCGAAGGCGAGAAAGGTGCGCAGCGACCTTACGCCCTGGGACTGGGTGCGCTCCAAGTCGATGTCGTCCTCGGTCATGTTGGTGAATACTTCGCACCGCAGTCTGGCCCTGGTGATGAGGACGTTGAGACGCCGTTCCCCGCCGTCCCGGTTGAGCGGCCCGAAATTCAGGTCCACCCGGCCGTCTTCAGCCCTGCCGTAGCCGATACTGATCAGGACCACGTCCCGCTCATCGCCCTGAACTGTTTCCAGGTTCTTGACGAAGAAAGGCTCGTCGGGGTGGGCTGCGAAGAACGCCTCTTCCGATGGGTCTTCCCGCCGCAACTCCTCCAGACGGTCTTGGACCGCCCTAGTCTGTGCCATGCTGAAGGCAGCCACTCCCAGGGTCAACTCGGGCTTGGTCTTGGCGTGCTCCATAAACGCCCGGGCCACGGCCTCAGCTTCCATGGGGTTGGTCCCGGTGGTCCCCCGGCCATAGACCGTGTTTGGCAGATGATGATAGACCAAGCCGGTGTCTTTACGCCCGGCGTCAGGACTGGGGAACAGCACCAATCCATCGCCATAGAACTCGTGGTTGGACACGGTAATCAGTGAGTCGTGGCGGCTACGGTAGTGCCAACGCAGCATGCGGCTGGGCGCGTTCTGGGCCGAGGATACTTTCGATGTCGCCGGTCACCTCGTCTTCGCTGTACTCCTCCACCTGTCCCACGGTCTCGAAGAAGGGTGTCGGCGGGAGCTGTTGGCTGTCGCCGACCACCACCACCTGCCCTCCTCGCATCACCGCGCCCAAGGCATCCACCGGCTTTACCTGGCTGGCCTCGTCGAACACCACCAGGTCAAACTTGATGCCGCCGGGGCTCAGGTACGCCGCGATGGACAGCGGGCTAATCATGAATACGGGTTTGATTGCCTGTATGGGGTTGCCCGCGCGCTCCAGGAGCTGGCGGATGGGCAGGTGGCGGCGGCGTATCTCGAACTGACGGCGCAGCACCGCCAACTGGCCCCCGCCCTGGCGCCGGGGCAGCCGTTCCCAGTGGGCCAGGGCCAGCCGGGCACGGTTGTGGGTCAAGACCCGGCGGTCCAACTGTTGAAAGCTCTCCCTTACCTGTTCGTGTGCGGCCCCGTCAAAGGAGCCCAGCTCACTCCGTTCTGCAAGGGCGCGCTCCCAGATGGCTTCGTGCCAAGTGCGGTCGTAGGCGTCTGGGAGAGCACTCTCGCCGCCGGACCACCGGTACGCTGCCTCCAAGATGCCTTGGAGCCCTTCGGCCCGGCAGGCCGCCTCCTGGAGATTCAGGCGGACCACATCGTGCACGCTTTCCATTTGCTCCAGACAACCGGCGGCCAACTGACTTTGTTGCTCCAAGGGCTGTTCCGCCAGATCTCCTGGCCGTTCAAACCTGCGGGCAATGTCCAACCCCATGCCCAGGGAAACTTCGGACGCGGCCCTGCGGAGTTCCACCACAGCGTGATCGATGCGGGCGGCCATCTCAGGCAGTTGGCCCGACGCTGGCCCCCAGGATAGATAATTCAACAGCCCTTGGGGCATCACGCCGCCGGATATGTCGCTATAAAGCTCCAACATCCACTGGGTGACCGCCGCGAGTTGCAGCCAGTCTGAGTCCCTCCCTTGCCAGGCGTCTCCGAATAGCTCGAGGCCAAGACCGCTGCGCTGCTCAAACAACGCTTCATTCCGCTGGTGGGACTGCACCGCCTCCACCATCGCCAACAACCCTTTGGCGCCCGTCCCTCCGCCCGCGGCGCTCAACCCGGCAAGCCGCTCCTGGGTGCGGCGGTAGTCGGATAAGAGCAGCCGCCACGGCTTAACTCCCTGGGTCTCCAGCACCAGTCTTTCCGCGGAGAGGTCCTGTTCCCAGGTATGAGGTTTCAGGGCCGGGCCGTATTCAGCCTTTAACTGGGCCATAGCCGAACCCGACTTCACCAGACCCCTCACATCGTCCGGGCCCTCGGTCCAGATACTGTTCTTTACGTCCACGCTATCCAGGCCCGGCGCTTCCGCCGCCCGGCGCGCCGCCGCCGCCAACCGGTCCGTTTCGGCCAGGTTTTCCGGAAGGGACAACCACGTGGTCTGGACCAAAATCTCGACTCGTTCCGCCAAAGTCTCCAGGGCCGCTCTATATGCTTCCAAGCTGGCGCGGAGACCGCCGTGGGCTGCGGCACTCTCTGGCGGGTGTGGCGCTCAGCCCCTTCATCGGTCTATTTAATGGCCCCCTTGTCCCGTCTCCTGACCTGCAGTGATGACAGCAGCTGACCCACCCTTTGACCTCTATCTGCTCCCCCTATCCGCAATTTCCACTTCTGGGACAGGCTCAGGTATGAGGTTTCAGGGCCGGGCCGTATTCAGCCTCCATCGTCCGGGCCCTCGGTCCAGATACTGTTCTTTACGTGAGGCCCGGCGCTTCCGCCGCCCGGCGCGCCGCCGCCGCCAACCGGTCCCCGTGGTCGACTCGTTCCGCCAAAGTCTCCAGGGCCGCCCCAGAATGGATGGTCCTTTGGCGGGCCCATGGCCGTGACCCTGGCCTGCAGTTCTTCGACCAGGCCGCGCCTTCGACGGTATTCCGCCTGGGACCATTGGCTGATGCCGGGGACCGGGACCCTTTCGGATTGGGCGTCCGACAGGCCCAGCAGTTCTCCCGCCGCCTGGAACGGGGTAACGCCGGATTCTCCCACGGGCCGGTTTATGGCGTCACAGTAGCGGTTCAGCCGCTCCCGCAGTCGGGTCAACTCGGTCATGTCCTCGGCAACGGCGCCGGTGCGGGGACGGCCTAATTCCAGGGTCCGGGCCAACTCGTCCAGCACCACTTTCTTGCCGGTCTTGTGGCTGTGCAGTTCCAAACAGGCGTCGCCCAGCCCAACGTTGTCCAACCGGCGCTTCACCACCTCCAACGCCGCCATCTTTTCCGACACGAACAGCACTGTCCGGCCGTTGCCGACGGCTTCGGCGATCATGTTGGTGATGGTCTGGGACTTGCCGGTGCCGGGCGGGCCCTGTACCACCATGTTGAGACCTTGGTTCACGTCCAGCAGGGTCAGTGTCTGAGAGTCATCGGCGTCGACAACATGATAGGTATCGCCCGGAGCCAATACAGAGTCCAAGTGGTCGTCGCTGCCGATCAGTGGCGGCGGCTCGTCGAAACCGTCCTCCAACAGCGCGCCGATGATGGAGTGCTCGGCGGGGGAGGCGTCGTCGGGCCAGTTCTCCGCATCCAGGTCCCGGTACATCAGGAATTTGCTGAAAGAGAAGAACCCCAGGGCAATCTGCTCACGGTCCACAGTCCAGCCGCCCAGCCCGCCGGCCGTTTCGGCAACCGAGTCGAAATACGCCCCAACGTCCAGGCCATCCGCCTCTGGCAACTCCGGCAGGGTAACGCCAAATTCCAATCGCAGTTTTTCCCTGAGGGAAACGTTGGATTCCGGATCGTCGCCGGTGTGACGCAACCGGAACCGTCCCTTGACATTGACCCGCTCCAGGCTGACCGGCAGCAAAATCAAGGGGGCCAGGCGGAGTTCTTGGTTGGCGCCGCTGTCCCGCCACCGCAACATGCCCAACGCCAGAAAAAGGGTGTTCACCCCCTGCTCTTGGATGAAGGAGTTGGCCAGCCGGTAGGTGGATAGCAGCCGCCGGTCCAGTTCGGCGGCTGGATGAGCCGTCTGTAGCCATAGATCGCGCCGGCGTTCTTCACCCGATTCTTCGGGGCCGCCCTCGGTCACGGATTCCGGTAGCAACACCGCGGCCCGGTCTTCTTCGGCCAGCGCGGTGACGATGTCCTGTGGAGCGAGTCCCCGTAGCTCGGCCCCCCTTGACCGCAGCAGCCGGTATTTGAGCAGGGGGTTCCGCATCCCCAGGTCCAGCAGGTCACGGCGCGCCGCCTCCAACTTGGACCGGACCGCTTCGGAGTGGCTCCGGTCGGTTGCGGCCATCGCCTCCAGTGTTTGTACCAGCGGCAGCAGGGGTTCGGGAGGATGGCCCGATTGCAGATAATCCATTAGGCCGGAAGGCACTGCCCCACCATCGATCTCGCCGCGAACCTCCCGGCGCCACCTTGCAAGGACCTCCAACTCCGGCCAGACGTGGGGTCCGGTGATGCGGCTTTCCCCGAAAAGCGTAACAGCCAGGGGCAGGTGGCGGGTGACTACCCGGCCGTGCTCCTGGGATTCGATGACTGAGTCCAACAGGGCCAACATGCTCTCCAACTCGGAAGGCGGCGAGGAAACGCACATTTGGGAGAGAGCGCTTCTGGCCCGGCGGTATCTGCCGGAGAGGAGCCGGGTACGCCGGCCTCCGGTCTCGGCCAGGGCCTCTCTGATTTGGGCCGCGTCTTGGTCCCAGGCCTCGGGCGTCAGGACAGGGTCTAATTCTCCGTGGATGCGGGACAACGCCGTTCCAGCGGCGAACATTTCGTCCAGCTCTGACTGGTGGCTGTCCCATTCCGGAGCCTTTAGGTTGACGCCGGTTAAATCAGGGGCGTCGAGGGCACGGCGGGCCCCCAGGACGAGCGCCTCCCGTTGCGCCCGACCTCTAGGACCGGGCAGCTCCATGGCCCTGGCAAGTTCGCCGGCAGCGTCCTCCAGGCCCTTGAGTGTCTGCCGGTGGGAGTCCCGTTGAGGGTCCGGTTCAACGCCGGAACCTCCGGCCTGTTGCCCCAATTCACGGACCGTTTCAGTGCCAAGGGACGGGACCGCGTCTTGCCTGTCGTTTGTGGACATAACACCACGTTAGCACGCCCGCCTTTTTGCGAGCCAGTTGTTTGTTTCACCGGTGTGAGCGGTTGCCCGGCCTCGCCCGTCAATCACCATGATATACTCGCAAAATTACGGGTGAGTTACGAGGCGCCAGGCATGTCCGCCAGCGCCCACCACAGTCAGGAGAAAGATGGACGCCTTCGACGCGCCCCAGATAGAGGAGGCCCACCACCAGAACGGTGAGCTATATCACGAGTTCCTCCGGGCGAACCGCCTGTGCGTGGGCCTATACGTCCTGGAGGCCGGGGCCTCCGCTTTTGTCATCCGCGGATTTGACCCGCTCCAAGACACCATCGATTGGGGCAAGCAGCTGATCCCCATGGTCCGCGATGGCGCTGCGGCGCGCTCTAAGTAACTAGCGGCCGCCGAAACCTTAAATCGTGGCGGCGCGCTCTAGTTAACGGGCAGCCCTTCCAGTTCCAGCAGTCCCTCCAGCAGCCTAAAAAACCTGGCAGCGTCCACCTCATTGGGCAAGCTAATCTCACCGGGGCCGCCGGTTTCGGTCGTCTCTCCCCATGACTCGTTCTCTTCCTGACTCACGTCCAAGTCCACTTTGGCGATTGTGGCGATGGCGGGATCCAAGGCAATGGCCAACGCCAATGGATCGTAGAACTCGAACCTCTGCCTGCTGGGCTCCCGCCTGAACCAGCCATGCAGCAACTCCAGCGCAAGCCGGCCCAGAGGGTGGGCGGAACGCGGCACCAGCGCCTGTTCGCGGCTGATTCCCACCTGCCGGCAGGCAGCCAAGTCGACCAAGGTAACCGGAAGGCGGCTGGAGAGGACAATCTCCGCGGCCACCGGATCGCTGTGGAAATTGAACTCTGCCAGCGGCGTGACGTTGCCGGGGGTGTTAACCGCGCCGCCCATGACCACGATGTTCTTGGCCTGCCGCAAGGCGATTGGCCGCTCCTGAAGCAGGCGGGCCACGTTGGTCAGCGGCCCCAGGGCAACCAAGATGACCTCACCGGGCCAGCGGGTTAGTGCGCTGTACGTCAACTGGACCGCCCCTTCTCCGACGGGTGCCGCAGTGGGCTCGGGCAGGCGGCGGGACAGGCCTCCGGGGCCGTGAAATTGGGGCGAATAGGTATACCTGCCTCGCAGGGGCCGGGAGGCCCCCTTGGCCACCGGGACGTCGCGCCGGCCCGCTGCTTGGAGCAGCGCTAGAGCATTGCGAGTGGACCGGGCCAATGGGACGTTCCCGCCCACAGTGGTCAGACCCACGACTTCAAAGTCCGGGGAGGCGAGGGCCATCAAAATGGCAATGGCATCGTCTACGCCGGGGTCGGTGTCAATGATTAGTTTTGCCGGCTGGACCATCAATCTCTAGGTTACGCTTGAGCGGCCAGGCTAAAAGGGGACCGGGTCTTTGTAGAGATATGTCGAGTTGGCAAAGGCCGTTAGGGCCTCCAGCGCCGTATGCCAGAACCGGTATCCAGTAGCCTTGTGGAGCTTGCCGGTGCCCATCACGATGGGCCAGCGCACCAAGTCGAGGCCCCTGGAAGTGGCGACCCGCTGCAGGCGCAGCTCCCAGGACAATTGGACTAGCGGATAGGCCAGGAAGGGAGGGAGACTGATCAACTTGCTCTTGATTATCTTGGCCATTTCGCGGTAGTAGACCACCCCGTCTCCAGCGACGTTGAACGTCCCGGAAATCTCCTTCTGAATGATGATGGACATGACCCGGGCTAGGTCGTCGTCATAGACGAACTGTAGGGCCGGGTTGTCGTCCAGCACGCCCAGTAGCCAGGGACGGAAGAAGACCTTGGTGACAAAGTTGTCGGTGCCGTGACCTAGGACGATACACGACCTGAGGATGGTGACCTTGATGTCTGCCTGGGCCTGGGTAAACCCGTCCAGGGCCAGTTCGCACAGGTGCTTGTCGTACCCGTAGGGAAACTCGGGCGAAGGCCGCATCGGCGCGTCGTCGAGGATGGGGACCGGGTTGTCGCTGTGGGCGCCGTAGACCGTGTGAGAACTGAGGTATATCAGGTGCGCGACCCGAGTCCTGGCGCAAGAGGCCATCACCGACCGCAGTGTCTCAAGGTTCTCCTCCCGTATGGCGGCCACTTCCCGGCGGTTGGCCCCGCGCCGCGCATTGAATGCCAGATGCACCAAGGTAGTGGCGCCTTGGTCGTTCAACTCGTCTTCTATGGGCTCGGAGACGTCTTTGCGGTAGGCGGCGATGTTGTGGAAAGGCACGGGCAGTGGGTTTACGTCGAAGGCCACCAATTTCCGTAGGCCGGGCTCCTGCTCCAGCCGCTCCAGAAGCTTGGTGCCGATGTAACCGGACGCTCCGGTAACCGCCACTACCTTTCCTTGTTGAACCATCCTATCTTGCCGTCCATCCGGGTAAACATGGTCCTACAAGCGTTACTCGTTGAACCATCCTATCTTGCCGTCCATCCGGGTAAACATGGTCCTACAAGCGTTACTCGTTGAACCATCCTATTCTGCCGTCCATCCGGGTAAACAAGGTTCTACGATAGAGGTTACCGGAGGGGGGAAGAGAGGGGCAACATGCTGCCTATCCAAGTCTGGGCGGTTATTCTGATCTTTTCCGCCTTGCTAAGGGAGACCCTGGAGTCCAGTACGTCGTAGTCCGACGCCTCGATGCGGTCGAGCACCTTGGAGTACAGCGCTCCCAAGACGGCCGGACAGGCCCGGGACCGCCGCGAGAGATATGGCAACAGCTTGAATCCGCGGTCGAAGTATTTTCGGGCACGTTCCGACTGGAACTTCATCAGATCAAGAAAGGCCGGGTTGCGGACACCGTTCCTCAGGTCATCTTCAGAGTAGCCGAACCGTTCCATCTCGTCCTGGGGTAGATAGACTCGGCCCATATCCAGGTCTTCCCGCACGTCCCGAATGATGTTGGTTAGTTGCATCGCCAGTCCCAGGTCCACGGCGTACTCTTTAGCGTCGTCGTTCTCGTAGCCGAAGATCTGGAGGCAAATCAGCCCCACCACCGAAGCAACCCGGTAACAGTATTCCCGGAGCTCGTCGAAATTCTGGAACCGGTCCTTAATCAAGTCACTCTCGACGCCCAGGATGACCTCCCGGAAGTAGTCTTGGGGGATATCGTGGCGATTTGCAACGTCCGCCAACGCCAGGAATACAGGACTGGCGGCTTTGCCTGAATAGGTGGCGTCCAGGTTGGACTGAAGCTCGGCCAGCGCTTTCAACTTGGCATCGGTCGAAGTTTCTTCATCGACCGAATCGTCGCAGTGGCGGCAGAAGGCGTAGGCAGCATAGATGGCCCGGCGCTTGGCGACAGGGAGGGTCAGGAAGGCGTAGTAGAAGTTCTTGGCTTCCCGGCGAGTAATGGTCCGGCAGGCCTCGTACGCCAACTCCAGGTCGTTGGTGGGTGAGTGCATAGAATCTACCGAGGGGGCATTTTGCTCTTTATGAAACGAGGCAACGGGCCGATGGGGCTTGGGACCGTCCCCTAGCCGGTCCCTTAGACCGTTCCCTAGCCTGTCCAATGAGAATATTACGGAAGATGGCCGGCCATACACCAACCGGCCGGATGAGGCCCAGACCCGGGGGACACCATGATCTGGGCCAGGTGCTGTTATTCGCCGACTACCTGGACCATGACTTCCCGGGGGCGGGGATGGTCCAGCTCGATGAAGAAGACGCTCTGGTAGGTCCCGAACTGCATCTCGCCGCCAATCACCGGTACGGTTTCGCTGGTGCCTAGGACCAGGTGTTGTAGGTGGGCGTGGCCGTTGGGGGCCTCGTTTTTGTTCATATTAACGGTGCGAATCTCAAAGTTGTTGTGCTGGTAGCCGTTTTCCCTGGGAGAAATCTTCTCCAGGAATTCAGCCATGTCTTTCAGCAGCAGCGGCTCGTTCTCGTTAATCTTAATGGCCGCGGTGGTGTGTTTGGAATACACCACGGCGAACCCGTTGGCAATCTGCGATTCAGCGACACACTGGGCCACCCAGTCAGTGATGTCGATAAACTCCGGCGCACACTTGGTCTCAAACCGCTTGCAAAAGGACTTGGTAATCATCTTGGTGTCCCCCTTCCTACGTAAACCCCAATTTATTTTTGATATTTGGTCCTTGTCCCTTGAGGTCCGTTGAGGTCCGTCTGGGATTTTGCGTTTCTACCGCTCGGAAACGGCCCGGGAATACCTTCCCAGAGCCAGCAGCGGCCAGTAGTTGCGGTACAGGTGGTAATTAATCATGAACCCGGCTGGCATATCCAAGCCTTGGTAACTGGTTTCTCCGGGATTTGGCAGGGTCTCGAGCCGTTCGCCCACACCGTAACCGGGAAATCCGGTGCCAGTGAAGTACGGTTCGTCCCACGTGCCGTCCTCCTGTTGCGTTTCGGCCAGGTAGGTCACGCCCCGCCGGGCGGCCTCACATGCATGTTCACCAACCGCCACCAGCCCAAGCAATGCCCAGGCGGTTTGTGACGCCGTGCTGGGGCCCACGCCGCGGAGCTTTGGGTCCACGTAGGAACCGCAGCTCTCGCCCCACCCACCGTCTTCGTTCTGGTGGGCCAGGACCCAGTCGACAGCCCGCCGGATATACGGCTGCGACATGTCTTCGCCGATGGCCTCCAATGCGGGAAGCACCGCGGCAATGCCGTAGACGTAATTTACCCCCCACCGGCCGAACCAAGAACCGTCCTCTTCCTGTTCGCTTACCACGTAGTCGAGACCCCGGCTGACGGCCCGGTCCTCCCTGGCGTACCCCAAACGCCCATACATCTCCAACAGATGGGCCGTGACATCGACGCTGGGCGGGTCCAGTGTCTCGCCGAAATCCAAGAACGGAATCTTGGTCAGGTATTTCTTGTTGTTGTCCTTGTCAAAAGCCGCCCAACCGCCATTCTTGGACCGCATCCCCGCCATCCATTCCACTCCCCTCTGGATGGAATCGGCCCGGCGGGGCTCTTCAGCGTCCGACAGACGGATTAGGTCCAAAGCCATGACTACGATGGACGCGTCGTCGATGTCCGGGTAAATCAAGTTATCGAACTCGAACGACCAGCCGCCGGGGCGGACGTCCTCGGCCCGGACCTGCCAGTCTCCACCGGCGAATATCTGTTTGTCCAGAAGCCACCTGGCCGAATTCTGGACCATTGGGTCGTCAGGGGCGACGCCGGATTCCAGCAGGGCCAATTGAGCGATGCAAGTGTCCCAGACCGGAGATAGACAAGCCTGAACGGTACACGTGTTCTCGTCTTCTATCGCGAACCCCTCAAAGCCTCGGAATCCCTTCTTCACCGCTTCGTGTTCCGGCCCGTAGCCCATGGTATGCAGTGCAATCAGCGAGTAAACCCAAGGTGGCTGGATCCCGGCCCAAGAACCGTCCGCCTCTTGGTGGTCCAACACCCACTCGATGATCTTGCGCTCGGCGCGGCCCCTGAGTGGGTGCACCGGCAAACGGTGGTAGAGTCCAATCAGCTTGTCAGCCCAGTAAAGCGCCTTGGACCAGCCAAAACCTCCAGTGGGCTTGGGCAGGGTATAGTCCGTGCCTTCACGGCCTCCGGGATAGAGTTCGTCGATGTTGGCTGACTCCGGCACCAGGCAGTAGGGCTGGTGGGTGAGGATGATGAGCATGGGCACCACCGTGGCGCGAGCCCAACTGGCAAATTCATAGATGTTAAAGGGCGCCCAGGAAGGCAGGTAAATCATCTCCGGGGGCATGTTGGGCGTGCCTTTCCAGTCCCACTGGCCGAATAGAGCCAGCCAGACCTTGGTAAACACCCGGACCTTTGGCATTCCGCCCTTGGACAATATGAACTCGCGGGCCTTCCGCAGGGGCTCCGAATCCGCCGAATGACCGGCTAGTTTGAGGGCGAAGTAACACTCAACCGAAGTGCTTACGTCGCCGGGTGCTTCGTAATACTGGCCCCATGAGCCGTCACTGCGCTGCTTGCTGAGGATGTAATTACAGACCTTGCGCCATCGCTCCCCGTCATGGCGGCCCGTAAAATGGCACAGCATTAGATACTCGGCTTCCATGGTAGGGTTGGACTCCAGCTCACCCCACCAATACCCGTCCGGGTACTGAGACCGGCGGAAGTAATCTTGAGACCGGCGCACCGCCTGGTCCGCCGCCCGATTAACGTCCATATGTTTCGCTTGAGTCACCAATCTTATGCCGCGCTGCGCTGGACTTTTCCGTTTAGGTAGCCGTGGGCGGCGAACCAATCGGCCGCCTTTTTCAATCCATCTTCTACGGGTCTCCGGGGTTGGCCCAGCTCCCGGACCGCCTTCTCGCAACTGACGTAGGCGGGTGTCTTCGACGCCAGCACTCCCTCCAAGGGAATGGCCGGCTCCCGGCGCAGGAGGGTGCCCTCCACGAACCGGTCCGCGTAGCCAACGCCAACCACCAGCCAGTAAGGCGCCCTTATACGAGGCGCCGGCAGGCCGGTTAGATTGCTCAATATGTCGAATATTTCCTTCAAACTCACGTTACGGTTGCCCAGTATGTACCGCTCACCCGATTTTCCCTTTTCCAAGGCCAGGATATGACCGTCCACCACATCGGCGACGTCCACCAGATTCATTCCGGTTTTCAAGTAGGCCGGGACCCTTCGGCGCAGAAAGTCCAAGACCATCCGCCCCGTCGGCGTGGGTTTGACGTCCCACGGCCCCACCGGCGCAGTGGGGTTCACCACCACCACCGGCATCCCCTCTGCCGCCATGGCCAGAGTCGCCTGCTCGGCTTGGAGCTTGGACCTTTTGTAATGGCCGTGGAGCGATTTGGGATCCAGGGGTGTGTCCTCGTCGCCCAGGCCATCTTTGGGCAGTCCGATGGTCGACACCGTGCTGGTGTAGACCGTACGGGAGACTCCCGCTTGCCTCGCCGCCTCCAAGACGTTCACCGTGCCCTGGACGTTGGTCCGGGACACTCCGGCGGGGTCTCTGGACCAAAATGTGTAGGCGGCGGCTAAGTGGAACACTGCCTCGCAAGCCTGAACAGCGCGGTCGACCGACCCCCGGTCCAGGATGTCGCCTTCCATCGGGACGATTCCGGTATCTTCGATTGTTAAGCGGTTGCTTTCGGGACGCACCAACGCCCGCACGTCGTCACCGCGCCGCCACAACTCGCGGGCTAGGTTCCCGCCTATGAACCCGGTGGCTCCGGTGACCAACACCTTCATTTTTTAAGCCTGGCGCTTCTTTCCAACCCAATGCTCCAACCCAATGCTTCGACCGGGGGCCGCCATCCCCGCGCTAATCTTGGGCACTGGAGGCCAGATTTCCGTTTCGGCCGCCGCTGTTCCCAATGACACCGGTTACTTTCAAATAAGACACCGCGAAGTTGGTCAAGACCGCCTGACCCAAATGCAGTTGGCTTTTCAGCCGCAGCATCGTGGGGATCCGCCACGGCATCAATAACACGTTGGTCAGCACTTTGTACCGCGATTTGGCCAGTCTCGGCAGGTAGCCGGGGAGACGCTGGCTCGCGGTGTCCAATACCACCCTGGCCGACAGGAATGGCACACCTGCCTTCTGGGCCGCCTCGGCTACCCGGTAGTCTTCCATATTGACGCTGTCCACTTGGTACCGGGCCCGTAGCTCTTGACGTTCTTCCGGTCCAGTAACCAGATGGTCGACGGTCAGGGCGCCGCCATTGCAGACCGGCATGGAAAGTTCAAGGGCCGCCCGTCCCGCTGATTGGAGCATTTGAGAGTCCGGCCTGATGACCTGTCCGGCCCCTTGGGCCGCCCCATCCTGCAGGGCGTACCGGTCCGCCAGCAACAGGTCCCCGGTCTCTAGGACGGGGTCCACCGCTCCCGCCACGCCGATGACCAATACTCCGTCCACGTTGGAACGGGAGGCCTCGAGCAACGCGCCCAAGGCGCGGCCCGCCCGGTCCGGCCCAACGCCCAGCACCTGAAGCTCCACCCGGAGGTGGGCCCCGGTATCGTCTTCGATATCGAGCATCTCGCGCCGGAGACCGGTCAACTCTTGCTCCATGCTGGCAGCCACTATCAGCAACGTTCCTTACTCTTAATTGATCTAGGCGGCGGTGATGCCGCCCTTGTAGGCGGCGCCGGACTTAATCAAAGTGACCCAGTCCTTGGGCGTGGTCACGGCCGCGAAGATGGTGGCGGACTCGAAGCCGCAGTGCATCATGCAATTGGCGCACCGAGGGTCTTTGCCCACGCCGTACCGGTCCCAGATGTCCTGGTCGAAAAGCTCATCGACGTGTTCCACATGCTCATCGGCCAAGGGATAGCAGGGCTTCCGCCATCCCATCACCGTATAGGTCGGGTTGGACCATGCGGTGCACTGGTATTCCCGCTCTCCTTTCAAGAAATTCAGATAGAGGGGGTTATTGTAGAAACGGGCGCCCTCGGAGTTTTCCGGCGACAGCAGTTCCTGGAAGACCGAGTGGGACTCTTGCCGGGTCAGGAACATGTCCTGGTCAGGGGCGGCTTCGAAATCGAAGCCCGGGGAAATCATGGAACCCTCCACACCGATGTCGCTCACCAGCCGGAACATCTCAGACATGTCGCTAACGTCGCTGGTGCGGAACACCGTGGTGTTGGTGCAGACGCGGTAGCCACGGTCCAAGGCCGACTGAATGGCGTCGACGGCCTTTTTGAAGACCCCTGCCCGGTCCACCGACTCGTCGTGCTTCTCTTCCATACCGTCCAGATGCACCACCCAGCACAGGTACTTGGACGGGGCTACCTTGTTCATCACCCTGTCGAGCAATAGACCGTTGGTGCAGCAATAGACAAAGTACTTCTCTTCGATCAGCTTGTTGATAATCTGGTCTATCCTGGGGTGGATGGTCGGTTCCCCGCCGGCGATGGAAACTATTGGGGCGCCGGACTGGTGAACTGCGGCAATCGCCTCCTCCACCGGCATCATCTTATCCAGCACCGGTTTGTACTCCCGGATACGCCCGCAACCGATACAAGCCAGGTTGCACATCTCCAGTGGCTCGAGCATGGTGACCAGCGGAAACTTCTTCCTTCCCTTGAGCTTCATCTTCAGCATGTACGCCGCCAGTCTGGTGGATAACTCCAGCGGTCTTGTGGCTCGTTTGGCTGGTGTGGTAGTGGTCATATCGTAAGATCCTCAGCGGTCGGCGTTTCCCAAATAGGGTCCCATATTCGGTTACTAGACTAGTATTCCCTTCGGGCCAGGAAGTCAACCAGTTCCTCGGTCTCGGTTCGGGCCCATTGGGGTAGCGAGACCGGCTTCAGGGCCTCCAATGCCCGGGCGGCGGCGGCTTCCGTTAGTTGCTGGGAGCGTTCTTGGGAGCCCACTTCGTCCAGCACAGCCAACACCCGCTCCACATCGTCCTCTTCCAACTCCTCTTGTCCATAGATCCGAAGTAGGTCTTCCATGGCCCGGCCGCTGGCCTGCTCCAGAGCGAACACCACCGGATAAGACTTTTTCCGGCGGCGTATATCGTTGCCGGTAGCCTTGCCCAAGGTGGCCTCGTCGCCCCAGATACCCAGATAGTCGTCTCTGATCTGGAAGGCCTGGCCCAGGCAGTTCCCGAACTGAGCGAAGGCCTGCACCGTCGCCGCGTCTTCCGTGGCGAGAAGGGCCCCGATCTCCAGGCCGCACCGGATTAGCGCCCCGGTCTTGCAGGCAATCATATATAGGTACTCATCGGCCTTAATGTCCGTCCGGGACTCGAATGTCAGGTCCATGCACTGGCCCTGGATCATCTCCAAGTAGCTTTCCGTCAATATGCCCGTTACCCGAAGCACCGTCTCGGGAGCAACCTCTTTCCCACCCACCTCCAGCAGCGCCAAGTCGCCGGCGCACTGCATGGCGTTGCCAGCGGACAAGGCTTTGGGCATCCCCCAGAGATGCCAAACCGTCGCCTGGTGCCGCCGCTCTACGTCCTGGTCCTGAATGTCATCGTGGATCAGCGAAAAATTGTGAATCAGTTCCAGGGCCGCCGCCGCAGGCAGAGCTCTGGAGTAATCATTGGCCAGGGCGTCACAGGCGAATAAACACAACGTGGGGCGAAGAGCTTTACCTTGGGAAATAGGGATCTCCTGCTCGCCGCCCTGCCGGTCTACCCAGCCAAGGTGGTATCGGAGCAAGAGGTAGGCCGCCGAGGCTTCGACAGTAGGCACGGCCCTATAGAGCTCCTGCTCTACAGAGCTTTTGTATCTGGAGAACATTTCCGGAAGCTTTGGCCCCCGGTCCGAACTCCCATTTGATTGCTGGGTCCCGTCTTGGGCCATAGTCCTCTTCTCATAAAGAAAAGGTCGGCCGCACCATTGCGGCCAGGATACATCGGCATACGATGGATACTGATGCCGGGAATGCTAGCAAAGCGTTTTGGACCATGTCAAGATAATTTGGCCAGACCGAATCTCCCAGACAAAATTCATTGCCAGCGAAGAAATCGGGTCCCAAAGCACACCGTAGCTGCCTACCATATATCTGGGATCCTCTCACACTGGTCCGGCGACTATGCTCACTGCAGGGAAGTTGATATAATTGGCCCGCGATTATCTGCCTGATCGGCGGTGTTACCATCACCCGCACCAGACAACGGCGGGTCTGCCGATGCAATCAGACAACCAGATGGCCCATCTATCAGAGATTTTAGGCCCCACAATGCCAGAAATTCACGGCCTTAACCAGACACGAATTAGATTCGGTGAACAGCACCAATTTTTTTGTTGACACTTCTCCCACATTAGTTTATATTCTTTCCTTGTAACGGATGCTACATAAGGGAGTGGTGCGAGCCTGGGATACGCCCTATTCACGCCGCGCCCACTTTAATGTAACGGAAAATGTGCGGGTTACAGCCCCGCCCGATGATAAATTTAAAACAACTTAATCTACAAGGAGGAGCACATGGCTGGACAGGATATCGCGTTGATGGCCCACCTTTTGCGACGCGCCGGTTTCGGAGCGAGCCGCGACGAGATCGAAGCCAAAGCAGAGGAAGGATATGACAAGGTAGTCCAAGAGTTGCTCAACCCCGAGGCCCAAGAGGCCGTCGCGGAAGATTTGCTCATACGTTACAACCCCTCGTATTACGAGGCTGCAGCCATAGAAAACAACGTGCAGCAGTGGATCTGGCGAATGATTAACAGCCCCCGCCAGCTTCAGGAGAAGGTGGCCCTTTTCTGGCACATGATTTTTTGTGCTGGCCACAGCAAGATTGACAGTGGCCAAGAGATGGGTCTAATGGTCAACCTGTTCCGCCAAAACGGGATGGGAAAATTCGACGACCTGCTGCTCAAGCTTTCGACCAACCCGGGCATGATGTACTACCTGGACAACACCGAGAGCCACAAGGCCAACCTGAATGAGAATTACGGCCGCGAGCTCTTGGAGCTCTTCTCCCTGGGCGTAGGGATGGACGAAGGCTTCAACTACAGCGAGGACGACGTCAAAGTCTGCGCCAGGGCGTTCACAGGCTGGAACATCGCCCCGTCCTATCCTCCCTTCCCCCACGGCCGGAGCCCCTGGGAGTTCCGGTTCGACCCAGGCGACCACGACAACTCCGAGAAGACCTTCCTGGGTGAAACCGGCAACTGGAACGGCGATGATATCATCGCCATCGTCTGCAAGCAGCCGGCCACCGCCAGGTTCCTTTCCAGGCACCTCTATAACTACTTCGTAGCCGACGAGCCCCAGATCCCGGCATGGCGGCTCACTCCGCCACGGGACCAAGCCGCCATCGAGGCAATGGAGAAGGCTTACTGGGACTCCGGCCACTCCATCAAGGCGATGTTGGAAGTGCTCTTCACCTCCGACTTCTTCAAAGACGAAGCGGTCCGCTACGCCAAGGTCAAGAACCCTGCCGAGATGGTCGTTAGCCTCCTCCGCATGACCGGCGAGTTCAGGGGCTACCAGCCCGGCCTGTTCGAACTCTCCCAGGAGCCCAAGTACATGGGAATGGACCTGATGAACCCGCCCACCGTTGAGGGTTGGCACACCGGCCGGGAGTGGATCGACAGCGGCACGCTGGTCGAACGGATCAACTTCGCCTCCGACATCCTGGGCAACACCGAGTTGCCGGGAGTCCGTGCATTGGTCGACCGCCTCATGGGGCTGGGCGACAAAATCAGCCCGGAACAGTTCGTCAACGGCTGCCTGGACCTGACCGGTCCGCTGGTCGTAACCGCGGACACCTTGGGGCAATTGGTCTCCCACGCCTCCAAGGATGGCGATCTGAGCCACGGGACCGACGCCGAGCAGACAGATTTCACCCGCCGCTCCGGCGAAATGTTCCAGATGATTGCTGCCACTGCGGAATTCCAATTCGAGTAAGCCGACGCGAGTAGGCTTACGCTCGAAATACCCAATAAACGCAAGGAGAAATCATGGTTTCAACCCAGAAAGATCCTGTCCTGGCAGTACTTTCCCTGTCCGGCGGAAACGACGGCCTGAACACTATCATCCCCCGCAGTAGCGGTCTGTACCGGGACTTCCGCCCCACCTTGGCCGTACCCGAAGACCAAATCATCCCCATCAACGATGAGCTGGGCTTCCACCCCACCATGGGTCCCCTGAAGAAGTTCTGGGACGAAGGCAAGCTGGCCATCTTCTTGGGCATCGGATACCCCACTCCCAGCTACTCCCACTTCCGGTCCATGGACATCTGGCACACCTGTGAGCCGGAGAAGATTGGGACCGAGGGCTGGCTGGGCCGGGCCACCAAGCAGTTGGACCCAAATTCTGAGAACGTATTGACGGCGGTCAACTTCGGCCGTGGTCTTCCCCGGGCTCTGGTCATGGACGGTGTCCCTGTCGCCTCTGTGGGCAACCTGGAGACCTACGGACTGCTGACCGGCATCGAGGGCGAGAACCAGCGGAACGAGGCCTTGGATGTATTTGGCCGCATGTACGCTCCCGCCATCGGCACCGGCGCGGTGATGGACTACATCCACCAGACCGGCACCGACGCCCTGGCGGGCGCCGACATCCTTTCCACCGCTCCGGACAATTACACCTCCAATGTGGAGTACTCGCCCACCGCCATCGGCCAGTACATGAAGAACATTGCACAGACCCACCTGGCCGGCTTTGGCACGCGGGTCCTGTACACCACTTCCCCGTACAACGGCTTTGATTCCCACGCCAACCAGGCCCAGGCCAACGCGGCTCTGTGGACGGACGTCTCCAACACCGTGGACACGTTCTTCACCGACCTGCGGGAGCATGACGCCAGCGACAACGTCACGCTGCTCTTCTTCAGTGAGTTCGGCCGCCGCGTAACCGACAACGGCTCCGGCACGGACCACGGCGCAGCTGGCATCGCCTTCGCGGTCGGCGAGCATGTCAAGGGTGGCCTCTACGGCGAGTATCCGTCCCTGGAACCCTCCCAGCAGGAAGAGGGCGGCAACCTGAAGTTCAACCTGGACTTCCGGTCGGTTTACTCCACCATATTGGAAGAGTGGTTCAAGTTGGATCCCGACCCCATCGTGGGCGGCAACTTCGAACGGGTTAAGTTCTTCGCTTAGACCTCCCTCCGAGGTTGAGCGTCCTTAGCGCTGTTCGGCAGTCCGCCGCAGCCTGATTGGTTGCACGCTACTTAGGGCAATACGCAGTTGGGCCGCTTTCTTGACCGTCGGCGGCCCGGCGCAACAAGCGACGAAGAGGTATAGAGATATGGCAACTCATTTCTTCGGCCTAACCAGTCGAACATTCCACTACAGCCATTCCGTGGGTCGGGCAGAGTTTGCCGGCACGGGTTTCCGTAACCCAACAGACATGGCCATCGCGCCCGACGGAACAGTGTACGTGTGCAATAGGTCCTATGAAAACCGCCCGGACGGCATACACATCACCGTGGTCACCTTGGACGAAGAGTACATCACTGAATTCGGCGCCTACGGCGAAGCTGACGGCGAGTTCATGTGGCCCACCTCCGTGGCACTGGACAGCAAAGGCAATGTTTATCTGGCCGACGAGTGGTTGAACCGCATCAGCAAGTTCACCAAAGACGGTGAGTTCGTCAGCAAGTGGGGCGCCGCCGGCTCCGGAGATGGAGAACTGAGGGGTCCTTCCGGTCTGGCAATTGACGCCGACGACAATGTGATAGTGGTCGACAGCGGCAACAACCGTGTCCAGAAATTCACCTTCGACGGCAAGTACATCAGCCAATTCGGCTCTCTGGGCAGCGGCGACGATCAGCTCAATCTGCCCTGGGGCGTCGCGCTGGACAAAGAGGGTCACATCTACGTTGCCGACTGGCGCAATGACCGTATCCAGAAGTTCACCGCCGACGGCAAGTGGGAAGCCTCCATCGGTTCTTCGGGCAGCGGCGTCGGCCAACTTAACCGGCCCAACGGTCTGGCCGTTGATGGCGATGGGGACATCTACGTCGCCGACTGGATGAACAACCGGGTGCAGGTCTTCGCTCCCGACGGCCGCTACGTGACTGAGTTCCGCGGCAATGCCGAGCTCTCCAAGTGGGGCAAGGACAAGCTGGCATCCAACCCGGACATGATTCGGCAGCGGGCGCTTGCTGTCGCCAGCGACCCCGATTACGAGAAGAAGTTGTCCCACCCCTGTAACGTCAAGATTGATCCCCAGGGGCGGATTTGCATCATTGACCACACCCGGAACCGCATCCAGGTTTACGTCAAGGAAGCTGAGCCGGCCCTGGTCTAACCCACACCACCGAGCAAAATAAAAGAGCCGGGGCAATGCTCCGGCTCTTTTTTGTTACATCCATTCGGGTGACCCCCAGGCCGCTGTTATGGCCTTTCGGGCATGCCTCCATCGATCCAAGCCACTATCTCGTCGACCTCTTCCGGGGGCAGAAAGGGCCCACGCAGGGGCATTTTCCCGGAAGTGCCCACGCTCCGGGCCAAAGACTTCACCAGATTGGTCTCTCTGGCCGGCAGGCCGGGCTCAATGGCCCGCAGACCGGACAAGACCGCAGCCTGAATCGCTTCAGGGGTCTCCCAATAAAAGGCGTGGATACCGGGCAACGGTTGCCGTCCATGGCGGTCGATCCAACGGGCCATTATCCCGTCCAGAATCTCCTTCACTCTCGGCCAGTAAACAACCTGTATTTCCGTGGTCTCTTCGCTCATTCTCACAGCTCTTCTAATATTGAGATCAGGGCCGCCAGCATAACGGGGCGGTCTCTTCTCTCACGGTCACAACTCTCCTGAGGACGGAGCCGGGACCTCCGGTCTAACGGGGGTGTTCGCTTACCGTATCGCGGTGGAGAAGTTCCAACGCATGGGGTATGACGGGCATCACCACGTCCAGGCACTCCCGGACTCCCTTGGTGCTGCCCGGCAGCGTGATAATCAGAGTATTTCCTCGTATACCGGCCACCGAACGGCTAATCATGGCCATCGGTGTAAACTCCAAAGTCTTAGTCCGCATCGCTTCCGCAATCCCGGGCACCTCTTTGTCCAGCACCGCCAAACAAGCCTCGGGGGTAACGTCATGACGTCCCAGTCCGGTGCCGCCGGTGGTCACAATCAGGTCCACGTCGTCAGCATCGGCCCATGCGGCCAACTTCCCTGAGATGGTGTCCTTATCGTCGGCCACAATCTCGTACCGGACCACCTGGAAATCCTCGCCTTCCAGGAGCTCCTTGATGGCCTGACCACTGTTGTCATCGCGTTTTCCCTGAGACCCGGACGTGCTGACGGTCAGCACGGCTAATCCGAACATGGCGTCCTCCGCCGGAAATGATACCATAGGCGGCGCTCAGGCACGACCTAGATAGTGTCGTTGACCCAGCCTGGTCTCGTTGACAGGGAAAAGGGGGCCTACTATAGTCACAACGCGCACCGCCACACCCGGAGGACCGACGCCCTTGAGCTCAGACCCCAACTGCGTCTTCTGCCGCATATCCGCAGGCCAAGAACCGGCCAAGTACCGTTATCTGGACGAAGACCTGATGGTCATCGTAAATAAGCTAACCTGGGTGCCCTTAATGCTGCTCGTCATGCCCCGTCAACACATGAGTCAGATACAAATCTGGGGCAGCGATCTGTTAGTCCGCATGGGCAATTTGGCGGTGGACATGGGCGCGATGTACGCCCCAAACGGCTTCCGGATCCTGTCAAATTTCGGACGCGACGGCCTGCAGAGCCAGAGTCATGGCCATCTACACGTCATCGGCGGGACAAACCTGGGGCCGTATGCCTAAGAAGTGTATGCTTTGTTACAGCTAATTCGGTTTTACCCGATAGATGATTCTGAGGTGGACCCAATCAGTTGGACAGGTTTGGTGCAAAACTAAGTGAGAGTTCCGCCGTCTTTCCAAGGTCTGAGAACGCTCCGTTCGGTGCCCGTTTCCCATTGATTGACCGTTCATCTGATGGCGCCAAGTCTCCTTTGAACACCTCAGCCGGTGTCCGGTAGCCCAAGGCCTGGTGGGGTCTTTGGTTGTTGTAGAAGCTGAAGTATGAGGTGGACCCGGAAATTCGGACAGGTGGTTAAGTGAGAGTTCTGCTCCTAAAATAGCCACAGCTGTTGCTGTGAGGGAGGAGTGGGACATGTCAAAAGAGCGGAGGAAGCACAGCCCAACATTCAAGGCCAAGGTGGCCCTGGAAGCGGTGAAGGGTGAAGAGACGGTGGCCCAACTGGCCGCCCCCTACGAGGTCCATCCCGGGCAGATCCAGGCCTGGAAGAAGTCCTTGTTGGAAGGAGCGGTCGGCGTCTTTGGTGGGAACCAAGACAAACGCCAGAAGAGCGATGGGGTCCTTGTTGCCCGGCTCTATCAGCAGATCGGCCAACTGAAGGTTGAGCGGGATTTCTTGGCGGAGAGGCTCGGTCCATGAGCCGGGAGCGGCGGCGGGAGATGGTGGACCGGCGGCACCCAGCCTTGTCCACAGTGAGACAGTGCGCCTTACTGAGCATCAGCAGGTCCAGCCTAAACTACCGGCGCAAGGGGACTTGCTTGGAGAACCTGACCGTGATGAAGGCGATGGACCACCAGTACCTAAGTACCCCCTTCTACGGGTCGCGGCGCATGAGGGTCTGGCTGGGCACTCAAGGTCACAGGGTGAACCGGAAGCGGGTCCAGCGTCTGATGCGGACCATGGGACTACGTGCCATCTACCGGTGGCCCCGGACCAGCAAGCCGGGGCCAGGGCACAAGGTGTATCCCTACCTCCTGAGCGGCATGGAGATCACCAGACCAAATCAGGTGTGGGCCGCCGACATCACCTACATCCCCATGGCCAAGGGTTTCTTATACCTGGTGGCCATCATGGATTGGTACACGCGGTACGTGGTGGCCTGGCGTCTTTCCAACACCTTGGATGCTGATTTCTGTGTCGAGACATTGGAGGAAGCGCTTGGCAAGGGGAAGCCAGAGGTCTTCAACACCGACCAGGGCAGCCAGTTCACCGGCGAAGCCTTCACCGGTCTCCTAGAGCAGCACGGAGTGAGAATCAGCATGGACGGGAAGGGACGCTACACCGACAACATCTTGTTGGAGCGGCTGTGGCGCACGGTTAAGTACGAGGAGGTCTACCTGAAAGCCTACTCCAACGGGCGAGAAGCCAAGGCCGGGCTTGACGCATACTTCAGCTTCTACAACAACCAAAGACCCCACCAGGCCTTGGGCTACCGGACACCGGCTGAGGTGTTCAAAGGAGACTTGGCGCCATCAGATGAACGGTCAATCAATGGGAAACGGGCACCGAACGGAGCGTTCTCAGACCTTGGAAAGACGGCGGAACTCCCACTTAGTTTTGCACCAAACCTGTCCAACTAATTGGGTCCACCTCAAACAAACGATCCCGGATTGGCGATTGGCACCGCCAAAGAAGTTATTGAAACCTGCTGTAAGCATATTTTATTCGAACTTGGTGAAGAGGTTTCTGGAAACGAAGATATCGGCAGGCTAACTCGAAGAACCATTAAAGCAATTGACTTTACTCCAACGGAAATTGATGATAGTGGAAAGGCTAACGAGTCACTTCGACGTATGATTGGCGGCTTAGGTTCGGTAATACAAGGAATTGCAGAGCTTCGCAATTCATTTGGGACTGGTCATGGGATTTCGAGATACAACCGTGAGCTGAGTTTGGCACACGCCCGTTTGGTCGTTGGCGCTGCGACGGCGCTCGCGGTTTTCCTACTAGAATCCCATGATCATCGCCAGAACGATACTTAGGCTAGTACTCAGTAAACTTGGTTTTGGGATTTGTTTAAGAAAGGGGCCAATTGAGCTATCCTGCCTGGTGGGAAGTGTTGATGGCGGGAGTGGCAATGATGGTCAGGGACAAATACGCGGTGCGGCTGGCACAGGAACAACGGGAAGAGCTCCAGCGACTGATCCGGGTTGGCAAAAACTCAGCCCGAGTGACCGCTAGAGCGCGGATTCTCCTAAAGAGCGACGAGGGTTGGGCGGCACCCCAAGTGGCCGAAGCTTTGGATGTGGCCCTGAGCACCGTATACCGGGTCAAGCAGCGCTTTGCCGAAGAAGGGTTGGAGAGGGTTTTGCAGGACCGTCCCCAGGCCAACCGGCCCCGGAAGTTGGACGACCGGGGCGAAGCCCACCTGATTGCTTTGGCCTGCAGCCCGCCGCCGGAAGGGCATGACCACTGGACCCTGCGTCTGCTGGCCGGGAAGGTGGTCGAGTTGGGGCTGACGCCCTCCATGTCCCACGAGGGGGTGCGCAAGCGTCTCAAAAAAACGCCCTCAAGCCGTGGCAGAAGAAGGAGTGGTGCATTCCCAAGGTGAGCGCGGAATTTGTGGCTAACATGGAGGATGTCCTGGATCTCTACGCCGAACCCTATGATCCCCAACGTCCGGTGGTTTGCTTTGACGAGACATCCACCCAGTTGTTGGCGGAGACCCAGCCCGCTCTGCCGCCCCGGCCGGGACTTCCGCTGCGGCAGGACTACGAATACCGGCGGGAGGGTACCCGCAACCTGTTCTTGGCCTGCGAGCCCTTGGCGGGTTGGCGAGGGGTGGCGGTCACGGAGCGGCGCACGATGCAAGACTTCGCCCGCCGGATGCGCTGGCTGGCGGATGAAGCCTACCCGGAAGCCGAGGTGGTAAGGGTTGTCTTGGACAATCTGAATACCCATCGCCGGGCATCGCTGTACGAGACTTTCCCGGCTGAGGAAGCCCGGAGGATTGCCAGGCGGCTGGAGTTTCATTACACGCCCAAGCACGGGAGTTGGTTGAACATGGCGGAGATCGAGTTCAGCGTCCTGTCCCGCTCCTGCCTGAAGCAGCGGCTCTCCGGCGAGGAGGCCCTCAGGAGGGAAGTCGATGCTCTGGTCAAGGAGCGCAACGCCGCCAGAGCCACCATCAACTGGCGGTTCAACACCCGGGACGCAGAACCAAACTTCACCGCCATACCCTTCCGATTTTACGGTTGACTGAGGCTAGTTTTAGAACTTTAATAATGTAGGAGCTACTAACTTTGGCTGAGACGATTCTTTACGAGAAACAGGGCAACGTCGTCACCATGACGCTCAACCGGCCGGATTCATTGAACGCCATCAACCGTCAACTGCGCCAGGAATTCACCGACGCCATCGTACGATTCGACAGCGACCCAGAGGCCTTCGTCGCCATCATCACCGGGTCCGGCCGGGCCTTCTGTTCGGGACGGGACCTGAAAGAACGGGCTGAAGACAACGCCCAAGGCATACAGGCCAACGCATCCCACAGCATGACCAAGGACCGGCCGTTCATGTGGCCCCAGACCTGGAAGCCGTTGATTGCCGCAGTGAACGGGTTCGCCCTGGCCGGCGGTTGGTCCATCGCCCAGATGTGCGACCTGCGCATCGCTTCCGAGGAGGCCAAGCTGGGCATATCCGAGACCAAGTGGAGCCTGTTGCCTCCCTTTGGCACGATCTTGCCCAAGCAGATGTCCCTGTCCGCAGTGCTAGAGTTGGTGCTAACCGCCCAGCCGGTAACCGCCCAACGGGCCTACGACATGGGGTTCCTGAATAAGGTGGTTCCCGCCGGAGACCTGATGGAAGAGGCCATGGCCTTGGCCCAGCAGATTGCGGAAAACGCACCCTTGGCCGTGCAAACTTTTAAAGAGTTGGCCTACCGGGGCTTGAGCATGTCCAACCAGGACATCTCAGCCCTGACCTACCAGATGTACGACGCCCTGCTCCTCACCGAGGACTCCAAAGAGGGCCCCATGGCCTTCGCCGAGAAGCGCAAACCCCAGTGGAAGGGGCGGTAGGCATCTTACTCAAATTAATCCTCATCAAGTGACATTAAGTGACATTGAAAAACCCTCTCAATAATTGAGAGGGTTTTTTTCCAGCCAATCGACGGGAAAACAACCTATGCGTTTAGCAATTCCGCCTTCGCATTCCCGACACCCCGAATGACCTTGATTCCTTGTTCTGCTGCCATTTCTTCGACACCGCTGGGAGCATGTGCAGAGTAGATAATCATTCCTTCCGCGGAGGGGTGTTTTTTCTTTGCGTCTTTTACCATCAAATTGACTGATGCGACATCGGCGGTGAACACGTTATCCTTGACTTCTATCAGAATCACCCTCTGACCGTCTCGAGAAAATAAAAGTAAGTCAGGATTTCGCGCCTCGCCAATTGATGGCTGAATTCGAACATCAAATTCCGAGTTCTCGAATGCTGATACCACTCCATGTAGCCTCATTGTCTTCTCCGTGGCACATCATCAAGAAATCTGATATTCCGGTAGGCGGAGCAATTGCTTGGCTATCACCAGCCGCATCACCTCGTTGGTGCCCTCTCCGATAATCATCAGCGGGGCGTCCCGGTAGTACCGCTCAACCGGCGATTCCTTGATGTACCCGTAACCGCCGTGGATGCGCATGGACTCCATGGCCACCTCCAGACACACCTCACTGGCGAATAACTTGGCCATGCCCGATTCCAAGTCTACCCTGTGACCGGTGTCTTTCTTGGCCGCCGCGTCGTAGACCAACAGGCGGGCAGCATGGATCTTAGTGGCCATGTCGGCCAGCTTGATCTGGATGGCCTGATGTTCGGCGATGGGCTTGCCGAAGGTCTCCCGCTGCTGGGAATATTTAATGGCGGCTTCAAATGCGGCTTGAGCGACGCCCACCGCCCGGGCCGCGATGTTTATGCGGCCGGTCTCCAGCCCGCTCATCACCATCCCGAACCCGGCTCCCTCTTTGCCGCCAATCAAGTTGTCCGCTGGTACCGGGTAGTTGTTGAAGATCAGCTCGCAGGTATCCAGCCCTCTATAGCCCAGCTTGTCCAGGTCCCGGCCAACCTCAAAGCCAGGGCCGCCCTTCTCCACCACGAAGCAGCTTATCCCCCGGTGCCTGGGCTCCATGTCCGGGTCGGTGCGGGCCAAGAGACAGAACATGTCGCCGTACCGTCCGTTGGTGATGAACATCTTGGTGCCGTTGATGAGGTACTCTTCGCCGTCCTTGGTGGCCGTGGTCTGTAGGTTGGCCATGTCGGTGCCGCCGCTGGGCTCGGTGAGGGCCAGTCCGCCCCGCTTGCGTCCGGTGGCCAAGTCGGGCAGGAATCTCTGCTTCTGCTCTTCGGTTCCGTAGTGGGTCAACACGTAAGTCAAGATGTGGTGTGTGCCAATGGCCCCGCTCAGAGTCATGAAACCCTTGCTCAGTTCTTCGAAGATGGAGGCGAAGGTGGTGTAGTCCAACCCCATGCCACCGTACTCCTCGGGCACCGTGATACCAAAAAGGCCCAACTCCTTCATGCGGTCGATAAGGTCGTGGGGCACGGTGTCGTCGCGGTCATGTTGGCTGGCCACCGGCTCCACTTCCCGCCGCACAAAGTCGCGGACCATATTCACAATTTGGGCTCGGGCCTCGGGAGGTGTAGTCGTCAACGGATTCTCCTTTTCTCTCGAGAAAATGGGCCTGAAGCAGGGCCTTCGGGTGGTTGGCAGTCTATCCCTGGGTCTAGGCAGGGTCAAGAATACGAAAAGGACGCCCACAGGAACTTGGGGTGAAGCTTAGCTTCCTGCCAGCGCCGCCTGGGCCGCAGCCAGCCGGGCCACCGGCACGCGGAACGGGGAGCAGCTTACGTAATCGAGCCCGGCTTCATGACAGAACGCCACACTGGCCGGGTCTCCGCCGTGCTCGCCGCAGATGCCTATTTCTAAATTTGGCTTTTCCCGGCGTCCCGCATCCACCCCCATCTTGACCAACGCCCCAACTCCAAGGGGGTCTATCGAAGCAAAGGGGTCATTGGGCAGCACCCCCTCGTCGATATAGGCCCTTAGGAACTTGCCCTCAGCGTCGTCCCGGCTGAACCCAAACACCATCTGGGTCAGGTCGTTGGTGCCGAAGCTGAAGAAATCCGACTCCTTGGCAATCTCGCCGGCGGTGAGCGCAGCCCGGGGCGTCTCAATCATGGTGCCGAATTTGTAGTGGACCTTGACTCCCAAACGCTCCTGAACCTGGGCCGCGACTAAGCTCAGGTCCTGACGCAGCCGGTGCATCTCCTCAACATCAACGGTCAGTGGGACCATAATCTCCGGGTTAACGTCCAAGCCGTCTTTGGCCAGGAGGGCGCCCGCCGTGATTATGGCCTCAACCTGCATCCGGTAGATGGCCGGGAAGCTCAGGCCCAACCGGCAGCCCCGGTGTCCCAGCATGGGATTCGATTCGCGCAGCGAGTCCACCAGGAGCAAGAAGGCCTCTTTCTCCTCCAGTTCGGCCAGGGGAGCGCTGACGTGGCGAAGCTCCATCGACTCAGTCAGCAGGGTCTCATAGGGCGGCAGAAATTCGTGGAGCGGGGCGTCCAACAGCCGGATAATCACCGGCCGGGCGCCCATCACACGTAAGATGCCAGCGAAATCGACCGTCTGAAGCTCCCGGACTTGGTCCAAGGCTTCATAAAAGTTCCGCACAGTTTGGGGGGCGTCCCTTTCATTCTCCGCCCGGAATACCCGGTCGTTGTTCTCCCGCCGCCAGACCTCGGCGGCCTCCGCGTTCAGCAACATCTGCCGGACTGCAGGCAACCGCTTAGGGTCCAAGAACATGTGCTCGGTGCGGCAAAGGCCGATGCCCTCCGCGCCCATAATGATGGCTTGGGTGGCGTCAGTCGGCGTGTCGGCGTTGGCCATGACTCCCAGTCTGCGCGTCTGGTCGGCCCAACGCAGAAGCTCTTTGGCTTCCGGCAGGTCGTCTAGGCTGGGGTGGACCGTCTCCAATTCGCCCAGATAGACCGAACCTAAAGCCCCATCCATGCTGATCCGCTCGCCCTCGTGGACCGTCTTCCCGTCGGCCGTAAACGAACCGGCCTCCAAGTCGACCTGTATCCCCTCACAGCCAACGATGCAGGGCTTGCCCAGACCCCTGGTCACCACCGCTGCGTGACTGGTCACGCCTCCCCGGCTGGTGACAACGCCCACAGCCGCAGTTATCCCGTGGATATCGTCAGGCTTGGTCTCCGGCCGAACGAGTATCACCGCCTCGCCGGCGGCAGCCAACTCGGCGGCATTAGTGGCATCGAAACAGACGGCCCCCGAGGCGGCCCCTGGGGACGCGGGAGCGCCTCGGGCCAGGAACCTGTCTTTCAACTCTTCTTCCGACAGGTCCGCTGAGAATTGGGGGACCAAAAGGTGGGAGATTTCTTCGGCGTCCACCCTGCGCAGGGCTTGGGATTGGCTAATCAGTCCCTCGTTGGCCATATCCACCGCCGTCTTGACCGCCGACAGGGCCGTGCGCTTGGCGGAACGGGTCTGCAGCAGGAAAAGGCGGGCGTTCTCAATTGTGAACTCCACGTCCTGCACGTCGGCGTAATGGTCTTCCAGGTTCTTGGACAAGTCCATTAACTGGCCGTAATTCTCAGGCAGAACATCACGGAGGCTGGCGATGGGCTCCGGGGTACGCACCCCGGCCACCACGTCTTCGCCCTGGGCGCTGGATAGGAATTCGCCGTATACCAAGTTCTTGCCGGTGGAAGGGTTTCGGGTGAACAGTACGCCGGTGCCGCTGGTGGGGCCAAGATTGCCAAAGACCATGGCCATGATGGTCACGGCGGTGCCCATGCTGTGGTCTATCTTGTTATGGTCACGGTAGAAGATGGCCCGAGGGGTGTTCCAACTGCGGAACACAGCTGCCACGGCGGCCATCAACTGTTCCCACGTGTCGGAAGGTGGCTCTAACCCGGCAGCGTCTCTGGCGACCTTCTTGAAGTCGGCCACCACGTCCTTGAGTTGCTCCGCGGTCAATTGGTAGTCCTGGTTCACACCGGCCTTCTGCTTGTGCTCCGCCAGGACCGTCTCGAATGCCTCGGCTTCCACACCCATGACTACTCCAGAGTAGATTTGTAGGAAGCGGCGGTAGGCGTCGTAGGCCGGGCGCGGGTCTCCCATCATGGAGGCCAACCCTTCGGCTATCTGGTCGTTAATCCCCAGGTTGAGGATGGTGTCCATCATCCCCGGCATGGAAATTCTGGCGCCGGAACGCACCGACACCAACAACGGACTTGAGATTGAGCCAAAGTTGCGGCCGATGGAATTTTCCAGTTCCCGTATATTCTCTTTGATTGACTCTTCCAGTCCTTCAGGAAGAGTCTGGTTCTTGGATAGGTAATCCCGGCACGCCTGGGTGGAAATAACAAAACCCGGAGGGACTGGCAGTCCCAACCGGGCCATCTCACATAGGTTGCTTCCCTTGCCCCCGAGGAGGTCCGCCATGGAGGCGTTCCCCTCGTCGAACCGGTAAACAAGCTTCACGGTCTGTGTCGCCTGTATAGTCATGGGCACCGTCCTCCCATTCGCCTGTGCCCTGGGGGCTGGAAGGCCCCCGTGCCGAAGGCGGTAGCCCCGGCACCAGCCACCGGACTATATAACGGACCGAGAGGACAAATCAACTTGAAGGGGAAATAACTACGGCCGGAAATCACGCCTGTACATTTCGGATTCCGTAAATATCCGGGCACATATCCTGTAAATCGCCGGAATTTGTCCAAGCCCACCCGGCGAATACGGCAGATTCTATAGCCTTCTATATCTCGCGGAATTGGGGCTCCGGCTCCGCAATATCGAACCCGTTGTCCCACAACTCGTCCAACTTCGCCTGTTCTTCGTCAGTCAGTTCCGGAGTCTCCAACGCACAGGTGTACTCCGTGAGTTCGGCCAGTTTGGTGAAGTTTGGCAGCACCGAGATGATGGCCGGCTGCTTCAAGACGAATTGGATGGCCGATTGGGCCATGGTCCTAGTGTCTTCCTGCACTAGGAACCGTACCCGGGCGACCTTTTGCATCGCCTCCTCCAACCACTCGTTCTTGCGGTGGGCGCGGTGGTCGTCGGCGTCGAAGGTGGGCAATCCGTGGTCGAACTCCCCGGTAAGGGTGTTGGACGCGTGGGGCACCCGGGACAGCAGGCCAACTTCGTGTTCTTCGGCCAGCCGTATCAGGTCCTTGGCCGGGTCTTGCTCCATGAGACTATAGATGATTTGCACGCTATCCACGTGGCGGTCGCGCATAGAGTACTCGCCCTCTTCGAACCAACCGATGTCAGGTCCCAGGGCTACACCGTAGTAGCGAATCTTGCCTTCGAACTGTAGCTGTTCCAGGGTCTCGAAAAGCTCGTCGCGCTCCAGCGCTTCCAGTTTGATATTGTGGGCTTGGTAGAGGTCGATATAGTCGGTGCCCAGGCGGCGAAGGCTCTGCTCACAGGCGTACTTCACGAACTCCCGGTCAAACTTCTGCGGGCGTTCTTTGTGGCCGTCCCTGGGGGTGGGGTCGTAGATGTCATAGCCGAACTTGGTGGCTATTATGATTTCATTTCGCTTGTGCCCGAGGACCTCGGCCAGAATCTCTTCGCCATAGCCGTCGCCGTAGGTGTCGGCGGTGTCGAAGAAGTTGATGCCCTCCTCAACGGCGTTTTCCAAAAGCGCAGCTTTGTCTGAGTCTTCAATCTTACCCCACCAGTTGGTGGCCACGGTCCAAACCCCAAACCCGACCTCGGACAGAACCAGGTCGGTGCGGGGCAACTTGCGAAACTTCATGATGATTACGTCCTTAAATCTAAGAGGTGAACGTGCTCAGCCAATCGGCCATTCTCCGCTTTCAGCATGGAGAGCAACTAACCCATCGGCCCTTACTAAAAGCCCGGGTGTTTTGGCGGTTAACCCACCGCTACCGTAAGACCTAAGCTGCCTTTTATGTCGTCTACCCGCCGTTGGAACTCGGCGTCTTCCAATACCGGCTCCATCTTTCCCAGGTTAACATCCGACAAAACCTCCACCCACGACGTGCAACCGCCGTATTCAGGCAGATAGGGCACGGTCACGGGCTGCTCCAGACTGTAGACGCGCAACAGCATCACCGACAATGGGAGCATGGGCTTCCAATGAAGCCTGGACTGGGCGTAGGCAGCCGTCCAAATGTAATGGGGCGCCAAGTCGTCCACCTTCTCCTGATCGGAGATCTCCAGCACTTCTTCGACCTTCGCCCAGTGGTTGAAGGTGATGTGGTCATCATCATGGGGCCGTTCCAGAAGCTCGCGCAGGACGGGCTGGTGGGCCGGCTGCAACAAATCTTCCTTCTGGTGGAGGTAGGTGGGGTAGAACAAGAATTCCCGGTGAATAACACGGAAGTCCTTGCCGTCTTCGTGTATCCCGCCCTTGCGCAACAGGAGCACTTGGTCTCCCTGGCC
Source organism: Dehalococcoidia bacterium (assembly GCA_965237595.1). Lineage (GTDB taxonomy): Bacteria > Chloroflexota > Dehalococcoidia > Lucifugimonadales > UBA3495 > UBA9611. Next base: position 223,118 of record CBDEFY010000007.1, read on the forward strand.
CATGGCTTCAACGGTAACAGCCCACTCTTTCAGGGCCATCTGACATCTATCTGGCAACATCTGATTTGTCTCCGTTCCAATTGATAAGGTTGGGGGTTAGCGACAAACCGACCAAATCCCCAGGTGCTAGGCAGAAAGTACTAGACCAGAGTGTACCAGGTCAATTTTATCACCGGTCCAAGTTACGCTCAATCCCCGAGTGGAAATGGGGTCCGGCGTCAGGACGCCGGGGCTGGATCGGAGAGGGACGACTTTTCAACCATCAGGAACTCGCGGAAAGCCCTTTGTGACGGGGAGAGATAGCGGTCTCTGGGTTGAATCAGGGTCAAGGGCCGCCGACAGTCCCAGCCCACCACATCCAACACCGTTAGCATGCCTGCTCGCAGTTCGGCGGTGATGCCCAGCCGGGAGATGATCCCGATGCCGCCACCAGCCGTAGCCGCCTGCTTTACCGCCTGATTGCTGCCCAACTCGATGGCGATCCTGGGCGCAACGCCAAGTTCCTGGAATTGGCGCTCGGCCGCCTCGCGCGTTGCCGACCCATCCTCTCTCGCCACCAGTCCCAAGTCCACGACCTGCTCTGGGGTCAGCCGGCCCGTAGTGGCCGCCGGGTGGCTGGGCGCGGCCACCAGGACAATCTCGTCGTCCTGGAAGTCCACCATTTCAAGCTCACTGGAGTAGTCCTCCACGTGGTCGCCCACCATGCCCAAGTCCATGTCCCGGTCCAGTATCCGCTGGATGATTGTCCTCGTGTTGCCGATAATCAACTCAACGTGTATCCCCGGATAAATCTGGCGGAACCGCCCCACCACCAGAGGCAGCACGTACTCGCCGGGCGTGGTGCTGGCGCCCAGTACCAGATGACCGGACTGGAGGTCTTCCATCCCCTGGACGGTTTCGATCAGGCTGTTGGAAAGAGAGAATATCTGTTGCGAGTGAGCTAGCACCGCCTCCCCGGCCTCGGTGATCTTCAGCCCGCGAGGCCGGCGGTGGAACAGGGTGATGCCCAGAAATTTCTCCAGCTCTTGGACCTGGATTGATACCGCGGGTTGGGTAATCTCCAGCGCCTCGGCGGCCCGAGAGAAACTCAGGTGGTTGGCCACCATCTGGAAGATATATAGCTGGTGGAAGTTCAACTGGCCTCCGGAGAAGCCACCGCCGGAGCGACCGGAAAGGCGTTTGGACTGATTGAACATGACTGTTAAGCCACGCCTGTTAGGCGCTCAAGCCCGAGCAGCCGCGCCAGATTACCCGTGGTCACCCGTGCCACCTCTTCAACCGGGACGCCTTTGATTTCGGCCAGGGTCTGGGCCACCGACTGGACGTGTCTCGGCTCTGTCCAGTTGGTGCGGTATTTCTTAAAGGGCTGTGGCGCTGCGTCCGTCTCCAAGACAATGTTATCCAAAGGAATAACCTTGGCCACTTCTTGCAATTCGGGCAACCGGGTCAGGGGGCGGGCCAAGGAGATGTAGAAACCGCAGTCGATAGCTTCCCGGGCCGTGGCCTCGTCTGCCTGGAAGTAGTGCATCGCCCCGCCAACCTCGCCGGCGTTCTCCTCCCGCAGCACCCGCATTACCTCTGGGTGGGACTCCCGCGAGTGAAAGATGATGGGCAACTTCAAGCTACGGGCCAGGCGGATGTGTTCCCGGAAGACCTGGTACTGAGTGTCGTGGTCGGGGGAGGTGGGTAGGAAGTCCAAACCTACTTCGCTGATGCAGACCACTTTTGGTGACGATTTGGCCATCCTCGCGAGTTCGGCGTAGACCTCGCCAGTGACCTGTTCGTGGGCCTCCATGGGGTGGATCCCAACGCCGGCATAGAGGGGTTCGTACTTCTCGGCCATGTCAATGCAGTCCTGGGTTGACTGCAATGTGGTACCGGCGCATACGGCGAACGCTACACCCGCTTCACGGGCACGGTCCAATATCTCGGGCATCTCCGCAGCGGGATATTTATCAAGGTGAGTATGGCAATCTCCCAGCAGATTATAGCTAGGCATTATGTATTACCCCATGGATCAGGTGATTCTGAATGGGTCACACACCACCAACCCTTCTTCCCGATAGGAATCATATACTATGTGGGCGCATCAAGGTCAATATATTCCGCATTATGCGAGATTTCTGCCGCTTCGTTCCGATTTTTCATCTACCAGTGATGGCTGATCAACCGCAAAACGTCCACTAAGCCTCCTCTGATGGGCATTGTCCCCCCCACCCATTTCGGCCTTTGGGAAGCAATCCCACAGCCTGTTACGAAACTCGTTGACAGCCTCAAATCCGGGTGGTAGCATAATTGTTGACCAACTTGGTCGACAATGTTAAATTATCGGTCGATTTACCCTTAAAACGGGCCCACTGCCCGGGCCCAGATTAGGAGCAATCAATGACCACACCCAAGGTCATTTCGCGGGACGCCACTTCCAGTGAGCTGGACTCTGACTACAAGTGGGGTTTCACGATTGATATCGATTCCGACCTCGCCCCCAAGGGGCTGAACGAGGACATTGTCCGGCTAATCTCCGCAAAGAAAGAGGAGCCGGAGTGGCTCCTGGAATGGCGGCTCAAGGCATTCCGCCACTGGGAAAAGCTCAAGTTCCAAGCGCCCAAATGGGCCAACGTTGAATATCCGCCCATCGACTACCAGGACATCTATTACTACGCGGCTCCCAAGACTGACGCGCCCAAGAGCCTGGATGAGGTCGATCCAGAAATATTGGCGGCCTTCGATAAGCTGGGCATCCCCCTCCAAGAACGGGAGCGCCTTGCCGGTGTGGCAGTGGACGCGGTGTTGGACAGCGTGTCGGTGGCCACCACCTACAAGGAAACGCTGGAGAAGCAGGGCATCATCTTCTGCCCCATCAGTGAAGCCGTTCGGGACCATCCTGACTTGGTCAAGAAGTACCTGGGTTCCGTGGTTCCCTACTCCGACAACTTCTACGCCACGTTGAACTCGGCCGTTTTCAGTGACGGCTCCTTCGTATACATCCCCAAGGGCGTGCGCTGCCCCATTGAACTGATGACCTATTTCCGTATCAATCAGGCCGACTCCGGCCAATTCGAGCGGACCCTGATTATCGCCGAAGAGGGTTCTTACGTCAGCTACCTGGAAGGTTGTACCGCCCCGGCCAGGAAAACTCACCAACTCCACGCCGCAGTGGTCGAGCTGGTGGCTTTGGACGACTCTGAAATCAAGTACTCCACCCTGCAGAACTGGTTCCCTGGCGACAAAGATGGCAATGGTGGTGTCTACAATTTCGTGACCAAACGCGGCATTGCCGCCAAGAACGCCAAGATTTCCTGGACGCAAGTGGAGACCGGCTCGGCCATCACTTGGAAGTACCCCAGCGTAATCTTGGACGGCGACAATTCTGTGGGCGAGTTCTACTCGGTGGCCTTGGTCAATAACTTCCAGCAGGCCGACACCGGCACCAAGATGATTCACAGGGGCAAGAACACCCGGAGCACCATAGTCGCCAAGGGGATTTCCGCCGGGAAGGGCAGCGCCACTTACCGCGGCCTGGTCAAGATACTGGCCTCTGCCGACGGGGCGAAGAATTTCACCCAATGCGACTCTCTGCTGGTCGGAGACAAGTGCGGGGCCCACACAGTGCCCTACATCGAGGTGAAGAACCCCACCGCCCAGATTGAGCATGAAGCCTCCACGTCCAAGGTCAGCGACGACCAACTCTTCTACTGCCAGCAGCGGGGCATATCCGTCGAGGACGCCCACTTCATGATTATCAACGGCTTTTGCCGGGGTATCTTCCAGGAACTTCCCTTTGAGTTCGCCATGGAAGCCTCCCAACTATTGAAGGTCAGCCTGGAAGGAGCAGTGGGTTAGATGGCACCTGCCGCGAAAAGCTCCACGCCCTTGTTGGCCGTCAGGGGCTTGACCGCCTCGGCCGGCGACTTGGAGATTCTCAAGGGCGTCGACTTAGAGGTGTTCGCCGGCGAGGTCCACGCCATCATGGGTCCCAATGGCTCCGGCAAGAGCACTCTGGCCAACGTACTGGCTGGCCGGACCGACTACATCGTCACCGGCGGCGAGGTCCGGTACGAAGGACAAGATTTATTGAAGCTGGAACCGGAGATTAGGGCCCGAATGGGCCTATTCCTCGCTTTCCAATACCCCTTGGAACTCCCCGGCGTCCGCGCCTGGCAATTCCTCAAGGCCGGAGTGGATGCCCGCCGGCTGCACCGCGGCGAAGAAGAGATGAGCGCCCGGGAGTTCGACCAGATGCTCAAGGCCAAGGTCCACGAGGTTGATATTGACCCCGAACTGGTAAAGCGGGCGGTGAACGAGGGGTTCTCCGGCGGCGAGAAAAAGCGGAACGAGATTCTGCAGATGGCCGTGCTGGAGCCCAAACTGGCCCTGCTGGACGAGACCGACTCCGGTCTGGACATCGATGCGCTACGCATCGTTGCCGACGGCGTCAACAGGCTACGCTCCCCCGAAAACGCCACCGTATTGGTGACCCACTACCAGCGCATCCTAAACTACATCATCCCGGATCACGTTCACGTGTTGATCGACGGACGGATTGTACGGTCCGGCGGCCCCGAACTGGCCCACGAGCTGGAGGAAAAGGGCTACGACTGGATCAAAGACGCCGTCGATGTGGGTGTGTAGCGGCCCCGGCGCGTACGAGACCGCATGACACGCGCACCATCCAAATACGCCCACTACCTTGCTGATTTCCTGTCCCTTACCCAGGGACCAGGGGCCGGAGCGCCGTCTTGGCTTCGAAACATCCGCGATAACGCCTGGTCCAGATTTGCCGCCACCGGCTTCCCAACTACCCGGCGGGGCAACGAGCGCTGGAAATACACCAACGTCGCCCCCATCACCAAGACCGACTTCGGTTTTTCACTCAGTCCGGCTCCCGCCAACGGGTCAAAGGCCCTAGCGCCTTCGTACCAAATAGGCGGATCGGCGGTTTACGACCTGGTCTATGTCAACGGCCGATATTCCTCGGATCTTTCTTCGCCCGCATCCGGGTCCAGCGGAGTCACCACCGCCAGCTTGGCCGCAGCCGCAACTGATAACAGCATCGATCTGGAAAGCCACGTTGGGCGCTATGCACCTCTGGATGACGATGGATTCGCCGCACTGAACACCGCGTTCCTGCACGACGGGGTCTACATACACGTGGCCGACGGACATTCGGAGAAGGTGGTCGTCCGCCTCTCCTATATCACAACCGATTCCACTCCCCAAGACGCCGGACCCAAGGTGACCCATCCCCGCACGCTGCTGGTCGCCGGACGCAACACCGACGTCACGGTTGTGGAAAGTTACGCCGGTCCTAGAGAGAGTGTCTACTTCACAAATGCCGTCACTGAAATTTCGGTCGGAGAGGGGGCACGGATTGACCATTACCGGCTGCTCTTGGAGGGTGCAAGGGCGTTCCACGTTGGCACCAACCGGGTCAGGCAAGAAAAAGACAGCAGTTTTAGTTCGGCGTCCTTCGCCTTGGGCTCGGCCCTGGCCCGGAACGACCTGGAAGTGCTGTTGGTCGCCCCTGGCGCTTACTGCTCTTTGAACGGCCTGTATCTCACCACCGACAACCAGCACATCGACAACCTAATCAGCATCGACCACGCCGAGCCGCACTGCACCAGCCGTTTGAACTACAAGGGAATCCTGGACGGCAAGTCTCGGGCGGTGTTTGGCGGCACGGTGATGGTGCGGCCCGACGCCCAGAAGAGCGATGCGCAGCAGACCGACAAGAACCTAATTCTGTCTCAGTCAGCCGAGGTGGACAGCAAGCCCAGCCTGCTCATATACGCCGACGATGTGCAGTGCAGTCACGGCGCCACTGCCGGCCACATAGACGCCGACACTCTTTTCTACCTGCGCAGCCGGGGCCTCGACCTGGACACTGCAAGCAGGATGCTGATTCACGCCTTCGCCAGCGAGATTATCGACACCGTGAAGCCTGAGCCACTGCGCGAATACCTGGACACCCTTTTCACCGCAGCCATCCCCAACAAGAGCCTTCCCATTAAAAACCTTCCGGGCGGGAGGACCGAATGACCACGGGAGACCGACCCACAATGGTCCCATTCGACGTGAGGAAGGTCCGGGACGACTTCCCGATATTGAAGCAACTGGTAAACGGCAAACCGCTGGTCTACTTGGACAACGGGGCCACGTCTCAGAAACCCCAGTCGGTGATTGACGCCATAGTACGCTACTACACCACGACGAACTCAAATGTGCATCGCGGGGTCCACACCCTGAGCCAACAGGCCACTGACGGCTACGAGGGCGCGCGGGCCAAGGTCCGGCAGTTCATCAACGCCGGCGACGACCGGGAGATAATCTTCACCAGGAATACCACCGAGGGCATCAACCTGGTGGCCCACTCCTACGGCCGGCAAAACATTGGGCCCGGCGACGACATCATCGTCTCCAACATGGAGCATCACTCCAACATCGTGCCGTGGCAGATGCTGTGCGAAGAGACGGGGGCCAACCTGCGCGTTGTGCCCATCGACGACAGCGGCGAACTGCTGATGGACGAGTACGAAACGATGCTCAGTCCTCGCACTAAGCTGGTCTCCATCACCCATGTATCCAATGCCCTGGGCACCATCCTGCCGGTAGCGCAGATCGTTCAGATGGCCCATGCCCACCGCGCTCCGGTGTTGCTGGACGGCGCCCAGGCCGTCCTCCACATGCCCGTTGACATGAAAGAACTGGACTGTGACTTCTATGTGTTCTCCGGACACAAATTGCTCGGACCGACCGGCATCGGGATACTCTATGGAAAAACGGAGTTCCTGGAGGCCATGCCGCCCTTCCTTGGTGGCGGCGAAATGATCAAGTCGGTCACTTTTGAAAAGACTATCTATAACGACTTGCCATATAAATTCGAGGGCGGCACCCCCGACATCGCCGGGGCGATCGGGCTGGGCGCGGCCATTGATTACGTGAATAATCTGGGCTTCGATCAGATCACCGCCCACGAGGAAGAACTACTCCGGTACGGCACGGGTGCCTTGTCCTCCATCGCCGGGTTAAAGCTGATCGGCACGGCCCCTCACAAGTCCGGCATCCTGTCGTTCATCATGGACAACGCCCACCCCCACGACATCGGGACCATCCTGGACGAAGACGGCATCGCGATCCGCACGGGGCACCACTGCGCCCAACCGGTGATGCGGCGGTTCCAGATACCCGCCACCGCCCGGGCTTCTCTGGCCTTCTACAACACCAAGGAGGATATCGACGCCCTGGTCAAAGGCATCGACCGCGTCCTTGAGGTCTTCAGTTAATGTCTCGAATTAGCGAGTTTTACCGGGAGACTCTCTAATGTCCGGTCTTAGCGAGCTCTACCAGGAGATTCTCCTCGAGCACAATAGCAAGCCCCAGAATTTCCGTGAGGTCGAGGAGGCGAACCAGACCTCCGAGGGATTCAACCCTTTGTGCGGCGACCAAATCACCCTCTATCTCAAAGTGGTGGACGGTGTCATCGACGACGTCGGCTTCCAGGGCTCCGGTTGCGCCATCTCCCGGGCATCGGCTTCGATGATGACCCAGAGCATCAAGGGGCAGAGCGTTGAGCGGGCCCAGGAGATTTTCGATGCCTTCCACCACATGGTTACCGAGCCCGGCGGCGAGTTGGACTATGATACCCTGGGCGACCTGGAAACGCTCTCCGGCATCAACGAGTACCCCACCCGCATCAAGTGCGCCGTCTTGGCCTGGCACACCATGAAAGCCGCCCTAAACGGCGAAACCAACCAAATAACCACCGAATAGCGGCGCAGCCGCGTTTTCATGGGCTTGTTTAGGGCCGTGGTGGACTTATTATCTAGAACGTTGTTCCGGTTTCTTGGTGCTGTGATAACCTGGAATCAATTCTTTTTCTTGGCCAGTTAGTTAATGCCTCCACTGCCCGACGTTCCCCTGCACGGTCTCTACGGCGAACTGATTATGAGCCACTACCGCAGCCCCCATAACCGCTCGCCTCTCGATGATGCGGATGTGGAGGCCGAGGAGTTCAACCCCTTTTGCGGCGACCGGGCCACCCTGCAACTGAAGTTGGAACACCAAGGCAAGGTCTGCAGGGTAAGCGCCCGCTCCGAGGGGTGCTCCATAATCCAGGCCGCCACTTCCATACTATCCGACCTGTTGCTGGGCAAGTCGCTGGGTGAAGTGGAAGAGTTGGGGGAGAGGTTCCGGACGTTGATGCGGAGCGGCGCCGGCGAAGATACAGATGGCCTTGGCGACCTGCAGGCCCTTCAGGTGGTGCGCCAATACCCGGTACGTATCAAGTGCGCGCTGCTGCCGCTGACCGCCCTGGAAGAGGGCATCAAAGCCTACCGGGCCAAAATCCCCTAGCTGAACTCGCTAGCCAAGACACGTTAACGTTCCAGCCAGGTCCTCGACCAGAAGTTGTACTCGGAGAGGGCCGTGTTGGGTTCGAACCCCATCAGGGCGCTGTTAAACACCCAACGGGAGGCGGCGGTCACCGGGCTAAAGAGATAAGCCTGGTCCAACACCCGGCGTTGAATCCCCACCAACTGCTCCCTCCGCTTGCGGTCATCGAATTCGGCGGCCTGTACTTCAATCATCGAGTCCAATCGAGCATCTTCATGCCCGGCCAAGTTCCATTGGCCTTGGCTATGCAACAGCCCGAACAGGAAACTGTTGGTGGTTGAGGTCGGCGGTACCGCGCCCACCGCCAACTGAAATTCCCGGGCCGGCCGCATGACTAGGTCGTTGAACTGCACCGGATTCATACGCCGCAATTCCGGACTGAATCCCACTGCGGTCAGGTCGGCCACGAGCTTTTCTTCCAAGGCCAGGTTCTCGCCGCCGGTCCGTTCTATGCGCACCGTCACTTCGATCTCGACGGGCAGCCTCTGGCCAGAGTTGGCCAACAACTCACGCGCTTTCTCAGGGTCGGCGAAGTAGTTCTGCCGCATCTCCGCACGGTCCAGCAGCCAACCGGACTCCTGTACGGGGATGCCCACACTGGCGAACCCCTGACCTGACCAGACAGTGGCCAGGTAGTCCCAAGGGTCGATGGCCTGAAAAACCGCCTGCCGCATAGCGGTCTCGCTCAGGGCCGGGGTTTGGGAGTTCATGGCGAGCACGACGCCAGCGCCGGACCTACGCGAGACGACCGACTTGAATCCCGCGTCGCCCCGCCGGACGAAATCCCATTCATCGGGGCCAACGGAAAGAACGTCAATCAGCCCCGCCTGGAATGCCGCCACTTTGTCCATCTCAGCTTGTCCGCTTAAAGGGCCGGAACGCATGACGGCTACGTTTAACTGGTCGAGAAAGGGCAGGCCGTCTTCGAAGTAATCAGGGTTTCGTAAGAATTCCATACCTTGATTCGAACCGGAGATTTGCGCCCCGGTCTCCTGCCAAATCCAGGGCCCGGTGCCGATGACCGGACTGTCTTTCAGGTCCCCGTAGTTAGCAACCACTTCCGGGGCCACTATCTTGGCGTGTCCGTCGGCCAGGGCAAGGATGGCGTCGGCGTCCTGCAGGGGCAGTTCAACCCGGAGCGTCAAATCGTCGAGTGCTACGGAATCCCCGATGGAGGCCAGCAGTGGGGCGTTGGGCCAACCGGGGGTCATGAGACGGTCAAAGCTGAACACTATGTCCTGGGCCGTAAGTGCCCTGCCGTTCACCGGCGCTACGTTCTGCCAGAGAACACCGGGGCGCAGCTTGAACTCATAGGCCAAGTCGTCGGTCAGTTCCCAACTCTGACATAGGTCGCACTCCAACCGCAGGTTAGGCTGGTCGAATCCCTGACCGGATCGGAGCCGCAACAGCCTGCTGTAGGCCAATCCAGGCCCCAGGGCCGTCAAAGTTTCTTGGACCTCCTGATGGACGTCGCGGTGGGGAATGACTGCCGTGGCTGCAACCGTGAGGGTGCCTCCGGAAGACCCCGATGGAGGAGGGGAAACCACGGCGGTGGGGGTCGGCACCGGCACACCATCGGTCTCGCTGGCGTCGGGAGCCAGAGTGGCACTGGAAGAGGAGCAGCCCAGGGCAAATAGAGCCGCTACGATAATCAACAGGCGCTTTGCTGAGAATAGTTCCACGGTCCCACCGTCCCCGTCCGACACATCCGCTCTGGCCCATGGGGGCCCGGAAAGTTTGCTGTATTCCCGCCTTGATTCAACGGTACTAACACCCGATTATAAGCGGGATTCGTGAAAGCTCCACGAGGATAACGAATACGCGGTACGTTGAAAACGGAATGGGCGAAGAGGGTTCAGTTCAGCGTGGACTGTGCGGGCAGAGGGTCGGCGGGCAGAGGGTCGGTCTTAACGGTGGGTGAGTTTCTGCGGCCGGTAATGGCCCAAGTGGCGAATACCATGATGGCAATCAAGATTGGCGGCATGAAGAGAATCACGTGAATCACCAGTGCGAACCCCAGCGCTTCCCCGTCCCCCACACCGATGGAGGTAAGCAGGTAGAAGACCGCAAACTCGAAAGTGCCCACGGAGGCCGGCAGGGACGGGACCAAGGCCACGAAGGTGAGGGTGCCAATCACCAGCAACGTGGCCACCAGCAGGGATATGTCAATCTTCATCCCGTAGGCCAAGAACCAGGCCGAAAGCCCTAGTAATATCCAATATCCCAGGGTCAAGAGGAACGACCAAGTAAGCCTCACCCGCGCCCGGATCAGCCCCTTGAGCGACGAAGAAGTCGAAGCCAGCAATTGCAAGTGGGTCAGGCCGGGCCTGGACCCGAACCATATGACCACGGGGACCGCCAAGACGCTGACCACAGCCAGCACGGCGGCGCCCATAACGTAGGGGGCAAATCCCTTCAGGCTGGGCAGTACCATCAGGCCCACGCCCAGCAGGATGGCGCCAATCACGAAATCCAAAACCCGCTGCATGCCCAAGGTTGCCGCCACCTCTTCACTGCGCACCCGGTAACGGAAGGTAAGCAGGAAGAATTGGGTGGCTTCGCTGACGATGCGAATGGGCGAGATGCTGTTCAGGCCGATGCCGGCGTTCTGCACCAACAAAAGCCGGTGCAACGGGACTTTGTCGCCGATGAACAACACCTGCCACCGGTAGGCGCGGAGAGCGGTAGCCGCCGAGAACACCGCCAGGGAAAGCAGTCCGTAACCAATGGGGAAATCGCGGAAGGCTCCCGAGAGGGAACTCCATTCGACGTCCCGGACCATAGCGACACCGATGGCCCCGCCAACTGTCAAGCCCAGAACCATTCTGAGCTTTGGCTGGAGCAAGAAACGTTGGAAGATGCCGGCCGTTGTATTCAAATTTCTGTTTAAGCGCCAGGTGGGTTGTTGGGAGAGTTAGCCCCGCTTGCCAGCAGGGTCAAGCGATCGGCCAAAGGGCCGTTTCAGGCTCCACGTAGCCTGAATATCAAGCTACGCCCAGAGGTTTCCTATGTCAAGGAACTTCAGCCAGCCCTCGGGTTGGAAAACCTCTACTGTTTTCGGGCCCGGGCCAGTCCCTTCAGATAGGCGATGTGGCCCTGGTGTTGGTAGACCTCGCCGATAACCTGTCTAAAGATTCTACCAATCGACATCTCCGGCCGGGCCTCCCGAGGGACCTCGACCATCTGGTCCTGGGTGACCGTCTTCAGATAACTCAACGTAGCAGCCCGCACCGCTTCCCCATACTTCAGCATCTCGGACAAATCATAGGGCGGGAAGTTGGCCACCTGCTCAGGTGTGTGATCAAAGCCGTTGTCCCTGGTGGGTAGTCCAAATTTCTCGTTCCAACCGTCCCTTTCCCATATCTCGGTCTGACGTTGGATGAAGAACTGGAACCACATGTCTTCCACCCTGGTCATGTGCCACAGGATCCAGCCGATGGGGTTGGCATCCGGGCCGGCCCGCCACATCAATTCTTCTTGGGTCAGGTCGCCAAGGGCGTCCATCAGATATTCATGCTCGGTGTTAAAGGCGTCTTCGATAAACTCGTTCAGAGTCATCGTATCCTCTCCTATTCATAAACCGGGGGCATCCGGACCGGGGATTTCGGGAGACCAGAATTGGGGCCCGGGGGTGTTCTGGCAGGCCCACATGATACACCCCGCCGCCGCATGCGGGGTATGCTAAACTGCACTCGGCTTACGCCTGTCCCTATTGGCGTTCATGCCATTTAACGACCATCCATTTAACAACCATGCGGGGAGCACGTTGCATGGCAGACACATTGATAACTCCGGAGGTCCGCGCCCTGATTGGCGATGAGACCCTGCCTGAGAAGAACCGTTTCCCCATCAGCGAAGAGATGGCCTACGACCTGGCGGATGCCACCGAAGACCCCAACCCCTTTTACATCGACAAAGCCCAGGCCGAAGCCAGCAGGTTCAAGGGACTGCTCTGCCCACCCCTGGCCACTTGGAAAGACATCGCACCCTCCATCGGCTATTTTGGCGCGGGTCAAGAGTCCCACTTTGAAGTGCCGCTCCCTTTCAACAGCTACGGGCTGAACGGGGGAAGCGACTGGCAATTTCTGCGCCCGGCGTACGTTGGTGATTGGGTCACACGCCAATTCCGCATCATGGACATCTACGAGAAGCAGGGGCGGTCCGGCCCGCTGATTTTCGTGGTCCGCCGGGAAACCCAGACCAACCAACATGGAGTTGCCATCAGCGTGGCGGATCGGGTGAGCATCCACCGGGGCCTGCCGCCCGGCGACGAGGTCAAAGCGGCCGCCGACGCCGGAAAAGGACTGGAAACCGTGGTGATCTCCCCGCCGGCGGCCGGCCAGACCGTTCCCCGCTCCGTCCATGCGACCGGTGCCCAGATGCATTTCGAGGATGTTTCAGCAGGCATGGAGTTGGAGCCGGTGGTCAAAGGACCGCTGACCACCACCCATCTGGTGCGGTGGGCGGCCGCCAACGGAAATTACGCCCGCATACACTGGGACCTGCCCTTCGCCCAAGTCCATCAGGGCCTGGCCAACGTGGTGGTTAACGGGTCGTTGAAGAACCAGTACCTTGGCCAGTTGATGATTAAGTTCGCCGGCCAGGAAGGATGGTTCAAACGGTTCTATGTGGAACACCGGGGTATGGATTACCCAGGAGACGTGATTACCGCCTCGGGAACCGTCACTGCGGTACGCGAGGTCGGCGGCTACGGCCACGTGGACTGCGACGTCAAGCTGACCAACAGCCGTGGGGAGCAGACCGCTTCGGGTAGAGGCACGGTGGTGCTGCCCAAGAAAGGCCAGAGCCTGCCCCTGTTCTGGGATCTGGACGGCTGATGCCCGCTGGGCTCTTGTCCGGAATCCGCGTATTGGACCTTGGCTCCGGGATCTCCGGGCCTTGGTGTGCCAAGATTCTGGCTGACTACGGGGCGGAGGTAATCAAGGTTGAACCTCCCGGTTCAGGCGACGCCGCCCGCAGCATGGGCCCCTTTGCGGGCGACGATCCCAACCCGGAAAAGAGCCTGACCTTTCTCTACCTGAACACCAACAAGAAGAGTGTCACCCTGGACCATTCCAGCGCCACCGGCCGCAAACTTCTGGAGCGATTATTGGCGGACGCCGATGTCCTGGTGGAAAACAACCCACCGGCCCAAGCCAGAGAGTTGGGCCTGGACTACCAGTCCCTCTCCGCCATCAGCCCCCGGTTGGTACTCACGTCCATTACACCCTTCGGCCAGACCGGGCCCTACCGGGATTTTCAGGCTACCGACATCGTGACCTATGCCCTGAGCGGTCTCATGTACCACACCGGGGATTCGGACAAGGAGCCCCTGCGCAACGTCCTCGACCAGTCCTTCTACGTGGCCGGGGTCAATGCCGCCGCCGCGACCCAGGTGGCATTGTTTGCCCGGCTTACTTCCGGCGAAGGTCAGCACGTGGACGTCTCGGCCGCCGAATGTCTTGGCGCACACCTGGTGCAACCCCTGCCCTACTACAACTACATGGGGGCAGTGAAGGGGCGGCGTCCCGTCCGTGGCGCCGGCTTCGAAGAACTCATGCCCGCCCGCGACGGATATGTCGCGCCGTCGGTGCAGGGCTCACAGCCCTGGGCCACGGTTGCCAGTCTGATTGGAGTGGAGGAGTTGCAGGACGAGAAATTCGCAACCGGCGCCGGCCGGATCGCCCACGGGGAAGAGCTGAAAGAATTGTTGATCAAAGGGTTGGCCCAATGGGACCGGATGTCCCTTTTCTTGGCATCCGGTGAGCAGCGGCTGGTGTTTGGCATGGCCCAAGACGCCGGGGACCTGGCCAACTGTCCTCACCTCCAAGCCCGGGACTTTTTCGTCGACGTCGACCATCCAATTGTTGGCCGGGCCCAATACCCGGGCATGGCCGTCCTGTTGCCTGGAGAGACCATTACCGGTTCTCAACCAGCCCCACTCATGGGCCAGCACAACTCAGAAATCTTTGGCCAAGAATTGGGTTACTCGCCGGAAGACCTGGTGTCTCTCCGCCAACACGGCATCATTTAGTCGATCGCCCGTCCCCATATCGTTTAGAGAGCAGTCAGTCCCATGCCCCCAGCGCCATTGAAAAGTATCCGAGTACTGGACCTAAGCCGGGTCTTCGCCATGCCCTTCGCCGGGGCCAATCTGGCGGACTTGGGCGCCGAGGTCATCAAGATTGACACCTGCCAAGCCCAATTCATGGACACCACACGGACCATAACCGGACCGTTTCCCGACAACCAGCCTGGTGAGCTTTGGTGGGAGCAGGGCGGCACTTTCCAAAACCTCAATCGGGGGAAACGGAGCTTAACGCTGGACCTCCGCTCTGCAGAGTCTCAGGCGATCATCAAAGACCTAGTCCGGGTCTGCGACGTGGTTTTGGAGAACTTTACTCCCCGGGTGATGGCCCGGTTCGGCTTGGACTATGAGAGCCTCCGGGCCGGGAAGCCGGACCTAATCATGGTGTCCAACACCGGCTACGGGCACAGCGGGCCTTGGAGTAGCTTCGGGGCCATGGCGTCGGCCCTGGAACCGACCCACGGCACTGGGGCCTTCATGGGTTATATGGAAGAGGGACCGAACGGCCGCCTGGCCGAAGGAGAAGTCCCCAACAAGATGGGCAACTCCTACTCCGATTTTCTTGCCACTTGGACGGCCTTGGGCGCTCTGATGGCGGCATTGCTGCGGCGGGCCCGCACCGGCGATGGCCAGTGGATCGACCTAGCGATGTACCAAACCGGTACCACGGTTATCGGCGCGGGCATGCTGGACTTCGCCTTTAACGGGCGGCGGACGCAGCGGATCGGCAACCGCCATCCCGTTTGGTCGCCCCAGGGCGTCTACCCGTGCCAGGACCACGACCAATGGGTGGCCGTTGCGGTGCGCAATCAAGTTGACTGGCTGGCGCTATGCCAAGCCATCGGCGAGCCCGAGATTGCCGCGGACTCCCGGTTCGCGGATCCCATCGACCGCCATCGCCACCAAGATGACCTGGACGAGGTTATCGCTTCTTGGACATCGAAGCGCACCTCCTACCAGGTCATGCACTCGCTGCAAGGGGCGGGAGTGCCGGCGGGGGCCGTGCTAACCGCCAAACAAGCGTTGAGCGATCCCCAGTTCCTTGCCCGCGGGTCCTTCGAAACCGTTCACAACCCTCCCGAGGTAGGCCTAAGGCCCAAAGGATACGTCGGACGAGGCTGGAA
Source organism: Dehalococcoidia bacterium (assembly GCA_965237595.1). Taxonomy (GTDB): domain Bacteria; phylum Chloroflexota; class Dehalococcoidia; order Lucifugimonadales; family UBA3495; genus UBA9611. The sequence continues at coordinate 238,721 of CBDEFY010000007.1, forward strand.
GTTCTCTAAGAGTGAGGTGGAGATAAGGGGCCCGGCTCCCCGGCTGGGCGAGGCCAACGATTACATCTTAGGAGAGTTACTGGGAATCGATTCCGACAGGGTGAAGGCACTTGCCGAAGACTGGACCATCGGCAACAGACCGGATGGCGGGCGAGCGCCGGGTTCGGTCCCGTTGGATGAACAGGTGGAACTTGGGTGGATCGCCGGATACGACATCGATTACCTGGAACCAAAACGGCCGGGCTGACGGACGTAGCCACTAATATCTGGATGGTCCAAGAGTTGCAGATATATTAGATTTTTACACGTCGAAGCTGGCTTTGATGAATAACCCCCTACCTGATGCAAATCCATCTGAGCTGATGCAAAAGCTAGGGGGCAGGGGCCGATAGGCCCGCAAAAGTCGCTCGGCCGATGAAAAAGTCGGGGGCAGCCGTGGCCTCGCCCAACTTCAGAGACAAGACCATCTTCGCGCCGAAAGCCCAAGTCACGCCGCAAGCTGTGGACCAAACTGGGGCGGGAGAGCTATGCGCTGCGGATGAAGACGGTGGAGCCGATATTCGGAAGATGAAGCAGGGGCGAGGCTTCCGGCAGTTCCTGCTACGAGGCCTGGAGAAGGTCAACCGGGGATGGCAGCTGATCTGCCGCGGGCCACAACCTGCTCAAGCTGTTCCGATTCGGGGCCGGGCGCCCCGCCAAGGCGAGAGACAAGGGCTCCGCCCGGACCAGCCGGAGGTCGCCCCGGCTTGCAGCCGGTAGGCTTCTCTTGGATATTACAGGATTCACCAATCCACACCGCCCCCGGCTGGCTGTCTCCAGCTAATTCCGCATCGCCCGCAAACCAGTCGTGTAATCCTCAGACGGACTGCTAGCTAGGACTCGAATCTGAGGCAATTAGAGAGCGTTGTCGGTACCAGGTTGCAACCCGGGAAAGGCCAGCTTCGCTAAGTCCAGCTACGTCAGAGCCTGCCTGAACTACCTGCTCGATGGAAACACTTACAGGATCGCCTATTTCCTCGAGCCGATTTCCCATCTCGCTAGCGACTTCCCGTTCCAGGATTATTTCGTCGTCCAAGAGTCTGACGGCCCAATTGTTGTCAACTCCAAGTTCGACATACCGGGCCCAATCAAGCCATGGCCGCTCCGGATGGCCATCTAACTCGGCTATCCGGTGAGCAGCATTAAGGAGCCAAGACAAGAAAAATTCGAAGCAATCGCTAAGATAGTCATTAAATTTAGTAAATTGATCGTTCCAGGAACTATCAGTGGACACGCCACGCAACCACGCCTGGAGGCTAGGCTGGCGAGTAGAACGGCGATGTGACGGGATTTCGGAAAAGAGGACCTCAACCGATTTCCCCTGTAACCAGCCGTCGAGAACTAGTAGAAGGTCGTCCAACTTAACGATAGGCCGGCTTGTTGGTTTTGCAACTGCCTTGCGAAGCTCTACATTCCTTTGCTCTGGGGCATTGGACAAGGATGTGAGTAGTGAGACACCTATATCCAACAAATCGACGCGGGACGCACCCGCCTCGCTAAGATCGGAAAGTACGGAGCGAAGCTGTCTAGCAGTACGTGGAGAGAGGCCGGTTGCATTTGCAGCTTCTCCAAAAGGTGTCAATTGAGCCGGACTGGCTGCAACCGCAAGAGGGGAATCAGCACTATCGTCAAGGAGCTCCCCAAAAGCTCGCGAGATGATTTCCGCGGCCTCCTGCCGTCCGCGGGTCTGATAGGCGAAGCTATTAGCGAAAAAAGAACCCGCGAGGTCGTCTAAATCTGGATTTTCCGGAATAGATGCTAGCAACTGAGACCCCACTATGGACAAGGCCTCTTGCTCCCTTAATCGGGTCATTGCACTCTCCAGTTCAGGCTGGGTCCTTGAAAAGAAGATTTCGCGTTGCAGATCGGGTCGTCGTGCAGGCGAGGTCAATTGAGCGTCGCCAACGGGGTTGTCAAAGATCACCGTATCGCCTTCAGTGAATTGACCTGCCCTACCGCAACGCCCAGCAATATTCTTGAAAAGCAAGCTTTGCATCGGGCTGCTTCGTTCGCCGTCGAATGTAAGCCAATCAACAAGAATGGTTACGCGGAACGGCAGATCAACTCCTTCAGCCAGGGTCGTCGTGGCAGCTACAACTTTCAGTGCGCGAGCCTCAACGGCTCGCTCGATGCCAGCCCTAACGGGATGCGGGAGGCTTGCATTGTGGTAAGCCACACCGCGTTGCAAAGCATCCTTGAGAGGATGAAGATACTGAAACCTGTCATCAATCAGATCCGTGATTTCTCTAATCACAGGCGGTAGAGGTTCAACAGGGTTTAGTCTAGAAGCGATCTCCGCCGCTAGTCGACGGGTTCTAGGACGAGAAGTACAAATGCACAGGACTGGCTGATTGTATTGGCCCAGTTCATACTCAGCGAGATAAGCGATATTCCCCAGAGCCAATGGCTCCTGCTGGTTAATTTGTCCGATATGACTAGCCGGATAAAAGCCTCTCTGAGGCCACGGCAAGGCCCTTTCGCCCAAAATCTCAGAGGATTCCGTGTGCATAGGGTCATCGCCAGCGTGCATCCGGAGCATGCCGTCCTCGGTCCACCTAAGGGTGCGTTTCGCGCTTGGCCGCCAAGTGCCACGAATAACACCTGAATCTTCAATGCCCAGCCACCTCGCAAGGGCCTCCATATTAGAAAGCACAGCAGAAAGCAACACGAGCCTAGGCGATAAAGACTGACCAAGTCCTGAAAGCCGTAGTCGCGCCACGATTCCCTCAGTACGCAGACCACGTTGACCATTCTCAATGATGTGGGCCTCATCGAACACCACACAGCGGATGAGTGGCACCATCTCCCTATGAAGCCGTAGCATTGCATCGAACCGTTCCGGGGTCGCTATAACGACGACACTGCGATCTTCAACTTCGAAAAGTTCGGGCTCTCGATAGCCACCGATCAGCCGCCGAACCACAACATTATCAGGAATGTGACGAGAAATCCTGTTTGCAACCTGTTGGCCCAGGGCCACATAAGGAGCGACATAGCAAACTATCCCTGGACTTGTTCCAAGAGAACTGATCAAGGCAAGTTCGCCGAGAAGCGTCTTCCCGGTACCTGTAGGCAATGCTACTAGAAGATTTCGCTCCGGATTGAGAACTTCGTGTCGAATAATAGATTCGTATTGAGAGGGCAACAACATGGGAGAATCTGCCACTAGGCGACTGATGTAACCACCAGGCAACTGGTGGTTAAACTGCCCCAATACGTGGGCCGTAGCAAGTCGTCCCAAATGCGCCAGACAGAGGCGGCTGAACCGCAGTAGAATTGATTCCCATGAGGAATACTCCTCCGCGACAGCTTGTTCCAACGACTCCTGAGCTGCTACCAAATGCTCTCGGGAGCCAGTGGCAAGATAAGCAACAACCGACTCCACACAGGATCGATGCGGAGTACCGTACCTCAATCTATCGAACGTTTCGCGACTGATGGCTGGACAACTTAAAGCCAAGGCGGTCAGTTCGCCGTCGCTAAGGTCAGTACCCAGCAGACCGTGAGAATCGATTACGGCCTTTCCTGATACGGAGGTTCCAGACATTCCAAAAGCACATGCCGACAGAATGGCCGATGCCCGCCGAGCTTGAGGATCCCGGAACCCTTTTTCAGTACTGGCGAGATCCAATATACGGGCGGCAGAAATAAGATCACGCCACTGGTCGAAGTCGTATGTGCTCAGGTACTCGGAGTCCCGAGTATCTGTACGGTTCGCTAACACCGCCTGAGCATGGGCAAGAAGCTCTGCCCAAGACGCTGAGGCGCCAGACATCTCGCGGGCCATCACCGCCGCGGATCGCTCGGCCTCGCCGTAATTTACCCAACCCGGCAGGGCCATTACGGTTGACCTCGAGACAGACGGGTAAGACGAGCATCGATATCCCCTAACTTTATGGCCCAGCAGTACACGCTAGGAGCTGACCACCCTCTCACTATCAATGCTTGACGAACAACAGCCATCTTAGTCGAGGAATCATGGCCTGCATCATGAATCAAGGTTGGAATAAGGTTTATGCCCCGCGACTGGCTGGGACCGATGCCACCGAGGTCGGTGAGTCGAGGAGCCAGATTCGCCATCTGCAAATGTTCTAGCCTATTCTTCAGACCGTCTAACCTAGTCCTCAAAGTGAATCGAGGGTCCTCGGCGAAGAGCTTGTCATAGTCCGTAATGAGATCATCAGCGAGTGCCAAACTCGATTGTCCGGTGGTCTTCACTTCCTGGAGAGCCGCCCAATCATCTGCTGGCGAAGGACCAAAATACAGCCAGACTATGTCGAGGTCAGGCCTAGAAATTTCGGATAGTGGAGCCCAAGCGTTGGCATCAAAGGCGAGAACCCCATTCACAAAGGCGTAGGTCTCGCCTACCTTGTAAGCGACAAACTCACCCAAGTTCCCTTTAACCCGATTTGACAGAGGAGTCGGAGCTTGGAGGAATCCCGTGGTCACAGCTCTCTGCAACCATCCGAGAACGGCAAGGTGAGCAGCGTCATCATCCGGGTCTCCTTCCCATACGTGTAGCTCCCCGTTGTTCACTTGCGTATGCCGGAAACCAACCATTTTGTCAGACCCAACTCAGATGAGCGTCGTTAATGCCATAAGGCGAGCCCGAATCGCCAACTGTCAGAGAAGTGTCGGTATTGTAACTGATTTTGTTGGTTGTGCTGTAAATGGCCTAGCCAGGACGATTGCGAAGTCTTTCCCAACCGAACTATGGTGAGTCTGTCGAACCATCGTCGGCATGGACGGGCATCCTTCTCTTCGCCGAAGTTCCCCACAACATTGTACCACTCCCCTGCGTTTCCTCTGTGGTATACTCGCCCCGCTGAAGTGACCTAACCTCCCTGATCCCCCTGTGTGAATCCCTACGTATTGCTTTGGGTGTAAGGGCACGTTCTCGTGCCCCTTTGCAGCATACGTAGGGCGTTGGTCGCTTCAGCGAGTGCCACACATCCGACGCTGCAAGGGGGTTCCCACTTTGAGCACTACGACCACCCCGACGCTAGGAATATTCGCCTTCACCATCCTGTTGTTGCTCTCTGCACTGTCCTGTACCAAGGACTCAGAGCCAAGGCTGGAACCGACGCGGACGCTGGCTCCCACGCCGATACTACCGAGCACGGCGCCTTTCGTGCCTCCAACGCAAGGGTCGATATCCTTCGATCTCGTTGCGGCCACAGAGTATGCAATATCTTGTCGCCAGCTTTTGGATTCGGGCGGCGACTTTGGGACTGGAAAGGAAGACTACCAGGACTTTTATGCCTGGGTGGATGCCATCACCGCATTAATCCCACCGCCCGAACTGCAGGACTTTCACGAGTCGTGGACAACACAATTTGCGGGGCAAATTGCGGGGCAAAGCAATGTTGGACCCAACGCTAAGACGCAACAAGCCGCCTGGCAGGAAGCGGAGATTGTAGTGGCAATGATGCCGGAGCTACGGCAAATCCTGGTTGACGAACGGTGCCTGACGGAGACCGATGTGTTGATATACAATCGCCAAGTAGCGGCAAGGGCTCGGTTGGCGGCGGCCACGGTATACCGGGCGCAGACCATTGAAGAATATGTGCAGGTATGTGCGGACATCAAGTTTGCTTCGCCGATTATGGGTGGTCAATCTGCGATGTTCACGCACCTACTTACGGAATGGCAGAACCTGGTCCCACCACCGGGTTTAGAGGTCTATCACTCTACCGTGCGTTCCTTCTACCAGGAATGGAGGTCAGCGAAAGGGGACATAGACAAGGTGTCTGGCGAGTCCCTTGTGGCCGTGAAAAGTGCTGCCCGAGCAGTCATAGACAAGCATCCTGATTTCTTCAATCTGCTGATTCGGAGCGGCTGTGGCGGTTGATCTTCAGGCCGGGCTTGGCTAGCCGGTTCGCACTCGCAGCTTGCAATCAGGATCGCGCACCGGGGGCATATTAAGAAGCGGCACCCAAAATGGTCTTCCCTTCATAAACCCCCTGCTATTCGTTTTGCAATTTCCGGCACGGCTTTAAGGTTTGCGGGAATTTCAGTGGACGACGGCAGAGGCCACAGAACCTCTTCAAAATGAAGGATGAGTGTGTCACACCATTCGTAGAATCGTTCAAGTGATTCAAAGGGGTACTTGTCGGGTACCTCTAAGCCATACGTCCTTCCTTCGATAGCCGACTTCTCGTAACCGCACCTTTCTCTATCCAACAACGTTTGCATTTCCTGATAGTGCGTTAGCCCCCAATATGCGGCTTGGCTGGCGGCCCATACGCGCGTGGCTTCCAACCTGTTGTCCAACAAGTCTTTCCAATCCAATCCTCCAGAATAAGAGGCCAATCGCCGGTCGTGCCATAAAGCCTGCCACGGAAGGATGTCGCTGTGCTTGGCTACAATTTCTTCTGCCTCCCGTAGCGTTCCTATCAGCCGGGCCGTGGATTCTTCGGTCCAAGGGTTTCGAGCGAATGTGTAGGCAATCATCGCAACAGCAACTTCGGGCCTTCCTGCACCTAAACCTACAATGCTTCGCAATCCTTGCGTTATTGCCGCGTCAGCAACCATTGGGTATACGTATTGCTTGCGGAAGACCCCCTTCCGTCTTGGCCAACCCATTGCCTCCAGTTGGCTGTACATAAAGAATTCGAGAGACCCACTCATGATTCTCAATCCCTCTAAGTGTCCTAAGTGGTTGTGACGGACGGGATACTAGCAGCAGCAGATAGTGCTTGACAATTAGACAGGTGTTTTTGAGATAATCCACGCACAGAAGTACTGACGGGTTTGCAACCAAGCTCCGGTGATTTAGGGGAGAACGGCACTTACAATGGTTCCGCTACGTCTACAGAGCATAGAAGTAATCAAGTTCGCCCTGTTTGTGGTAGTCGCAGTTATCTATACTGGAATTGGCGTGCATCAGCACATCTGGGAAGTTGTTGGCCCTGTACAGGCTACACAAGTTGCGCAGGCGGCACAGGCTTCACCGGCGTATCTCATGGTTGCAGCGGCGTCTGGCTGCGTTGCCTTGATTCCGTCACCTAACAGTGCTCTGCTACGTTCCGGGCCGCTGCTTACGAGCGTTGGGGGAGCATACTTCGGGACGTGGTTGTTGGCTAAATCAGATGGCCCAAACACGGAATTAGCCGCAGCACTCAGCGACTGGATCCATCCAGTCGCAATCGCAGCACTCGTTCTAACGTTGTACGCGGGTTGGGCTTCATACAGAGCGAGAGAGAACTAAGAACTAAATGGTAGGCTGTTACTATAAGGCTTTGACAGTCATAATCCCCAAACACACTAGGGTAAAGGTGAGTACCGCTAGGGTGACAATACCAGAGGCAGCATCCATGTAATTCCGGAACCCAAGAGCACTGTAGACCTTCCGCACACCGCTCATATCAGAACTCATCACTTGCAGAAAATAGACCTCTCATCATATTGGGGACAGGGAGTCTACCGGGGGGTGTCCTTATTCCGCCTTTGTGCGCCGCCCCTCTCCTGCCAAGAACGCCGCTTCTGCCATTATATCACAGACTGCCCCCACGGGTTTTCGGGTACTTGTCACGCAAAATCAAAAGGCACCCCCGACTTTTAACGGTTTATCCGCGAAAGCAGAACGTTGCCAATCCGAATTCTGACCTAGCACATCAGCAAAAACCAAGAGCCGGTCCCCCTTGAGAGACCGGCTCCTTCTTATTCCCGCCTTATTCCGCCTTGCGCCTGAACTTGTACGGACGATCCCAATTAGCACTCTTGCACTTCGGACACACCCGCGGCCTCTCCCCCTCTAGCAGGTTCTTCGGCGCCCACTCGTGCCCACACCTGCACCGGTAGCCTGTGACCTGGATTTCCCCAATCGGTGTCGCCTGATCTTCCTGTTCCATCTGCTGCCTCCAGTTGGTTGTGTAGTTATACACTATATGTAAACTATTGACTTGTCAACAACACAAGAGTATACTCTTAATATAGATTTACTGTAACCAGAGGCGGTGGCATGATACAGCAACCCGTAACGGCACTGAAACCCGGAGACCCCGATGACGGCGACTATGGACGGCAGCAGCGCGGCTTGATGATAGCAGCCACGGCGAACATCACGAAGGACCCCTGGGGATACAGGGTCCCGGCTCAATCCCGCAGCGGCTCCTACCTGGTGAACTTTGACCACGGCCCCTACTGTGACTGCTTGGACTTCGAGGAGCGCCAGAAGCCCTGCAAGCATATCTACGCGACGGAAGTGTTCCTCCGGCGCGAGGAATACTCGGAGGGCCTAGACGACGCTGAGGTGAAGCCGGTAGGCGTCCGAACGACTCAGCCTTGGCAGGCGTACAACACTTCCCAGGTCCACGAGGGAGAGCTCTTTGAGACCCTGTTGGGGGAACTCTGCAATACGGTTCCGCAGCCTCCGCAGACCAACGGGCGTCCCCGGTTCCCCCTCTCGGATATGCTCTACGGTATGGGCCTGAAGGTCTACTCAACCCTGTCCACCCGCAGGGCCATGTCGGGGATTCGGAACGCTGTATCGGCGGGGAGAATGTGCAAGGAGCCATCGTTCTCAACCCCGATCCGCTACTTTGAGCGACCCGAAGTGACGCCGGTCCTGCGCCAGTTGATCCAGCAGAGCGCCCTGCCGCTCAGGGACCTTGAGGTAGACTTCGCCCAGGACTCCAGCGGCTTCGCGTCCACGGCCTACAATCGCTGGTTCGACCACAAGTGGGGAACAGCCAAGAAGGAAGTCCGGTGGACGAAGCTACACATCATGGTCGGCGTCCAGAGCAACATCGTGACCGTCGCCGACGCCACCCCTTCGCAGTCGGCGGACTCGCCCTATCTCCCGGGCTTTGTGAGGGCGACGGCGGAGCACTTCCACATCCGCGAGGTCTCGGCGGATGCCGCCTATTCCAGCAGGCAGAACCTTCACGCGGTCGTGGACGCTGGCGGGGTGCCTTACATCGACTTCAAGAAGGTGGCGAAGGCCAGAGCGAAGGGGAGTAAGCCTGACGAGCTGTGGGCTCAGATGTATCACATGTTCACCCTGAACACCGCCGAGTTCAAACGCCACTATCATAAGCGCAGCAACGTCGAGACCACCTTCCACATGATCAAGTCCAAGTTCAGCGATAAGGTCCGGGCCAAGACTGACACCGCTCAGGTGAACGAGGTACTGATGAAGGTCCTATGTCACAATGTCTGCGTCCTGATTCGAGCCATGCACGTCCTGGGAATCACGCCGGTGCTCGACCGCGGGGACGCTCAGGAAGCTATTGCATCAGAAACGGCCCTTGATGCACAACCACTCGCCATATAGGGGTTATTCAGCAAAGCCCGTCGAAGCTTGACACTTTGGAAAACCGGCTTCTATAATTAAGGTTGGATTCCCCGCGATGTCCGCGTTTTTCCTTTAGTCTCGCTTCAAGGCCCTTTTACCATTGTATGCAGTGGCATGCCCGTTAGGGCAGTGGCTTGGCCATTTGACCATCAGGCAGGTACCCTCCCCAACACCTTTTTAGCGTAGGCAAATGCCGACAAAGTTTATCTTCGTTACCGGGGGAGTTGTCAGCTCATTAGGCAAAGGGATCGGCGTCGCATCCATCGGACGCATCCTGAAGAGCCGCGGGCTCACCGTCTCTGTTCTCAAACTGGACCCTTACCTCAACGTCGACCCGGGTACCATGTCCCCCTATCAGCATGGTGAAGTCTTTGTGACCCAAGACGGCGGCGAGACCGACCTAGACTTGGGCCACTACGAAAGATTCATCGACGTAGAACTAACCCGGACCTCCAACCTTACCGCCGGAGAAGTCTATCTAAACCTTATAGCCAAAGAGCGCCGTGGCGACTTCCTTGGCGGCACCATTCAGACCGTGCCCCACGTTACCAACGCCATCAAAGACAGGGTGCTCGCTCTGGCCGCCGAATCAGGGGCCGATGTAATTATCGCCGAGGTCGGTGGGACGGTCGGCGACATTGAGGGCCTGCCCTTCTTAGAGGCCATTCGGCAGATGAGGAACGATGTGGGGCGGGACAATGTCTACTACATCCACCTCACTCTGCTTCCTTATATAACCGCAGCACAGGAACTGAAGACCAAACCGACCCAACATAGTGTGAAAGAACTACGCTCCATAGGAATCCAGCCCGACGCAATTCTCTGCAGAAGCGACCATCCGGTATCCGAGTCTATCTGCGAAAAGATTGCGGCTTTCTGTGACGTGCCCATCAATGCCGTGATTCCCGTGGTTACCGTTGATAATGTATACGAAGTGCCGTTGATGCTTGAGGACGCAGGCTTGGGCGATATCGTACTGGACTCCCTCGGTCTTTCCGGCCATCCCCGGGACATGGCCGATTGGTCCGCAATGGTCGACCGGATGAACGAACCCAAAGACAGCCTGCCCATTGCTCTGGTCGGGAAGTACGTCGAATACCCTGATTCATACATCTCGGTCCGCGAGGCCCTACGGCATGCCGGGCTGGGCCATACCAGGGACATTGATCTCCAGTTGGTCCATTCAGAGGATATCGAGCGCTATGGTCCGGACGCCCTCCTTTCCAGCGCCGGCGGCATCGTGGTGCCGGGCGGCTTCGGCCCCCGGGGCGTTGAGGGCATGATTGAAACTGTCCGGTACGCCAGAGAACATCAGGTGCCATACCTGGGTCTTTGCCTGGGTTTGCAGGTGATGGTTATTGAGTGGGCGAGAAACATCTTGGGAATGAAGGACGCCAACTCTTCGGAACTGGTCCCGGATACCGATAACCCAGTGGTCCACATAATGCCCGACCAACAGGGCATTTCAAGCAAGGGCGGCACCATGCGGTTGGGAGATTATCCCTGCCATCCGCAGACCCATACCCAAACCCACGCGGCCTACGGCTCCGACACGATAATGGAGCGGCACCGTCACCGGTTCGAGCTTAACAACGCCTACCGGGAATCACTGGAAAGTTCCGGACTGATTGTCGGCGGGCTGTCCCCCGACGGCAACTTGGTCGAGACAGGGGAAGTGAGAGACCATCCGTTCATGGTCGGCACCCAATTTCACCCCGAGTTCAAGTCCCGGCCCAACCGGCCTCACCCATTGTTTAGCCAGTTCATCGGGGCCGCCAAAGAGACCATTCGGGAGGGCGTCCAAAGGCCCCTGCCCCTGGACCTCAGCACCAATTAGCCCAGCCAACTCGATGCATCTGATATCCACACACATTCAATGAAGAAGCTCCAAACACCCGATCTGATTGTCCCTGTTCCCAGTCACCTCTGTTCTAATAGAGGCGGGAGCCCAGACAGAAATCTCCCAATGGCGGTGAGGACATGAAGCTCTTTTTGGATACAGCAAACATTCAGGAGATCCGAGACGGGGCCCGGCTGGGGGTGATTAGCGGTGTAACCACCAACCCCTCACTGGCGTCCGCTGAAGGAATCGGCAGCACGGAGAGTTACAAAGCAGCGGTGCGGGAGATCTCCGACATCGTAGACGGACCCATTTCAGTAGAGGTGGTGTCCCTGGATGCCCAAGGAATGGTGGCCGAAGGCCGAGACATCGCCAGCTGGATCCCCAACCCCTGGGTTAAGATTCCCAGCACCATCGATGGATTTGAAGCAATCTCCATTCTATCTAGTGAAGGAATCAAGATAAACCAGACCCTGTGCTTCTCGGTTAACCAGGCCCTCTTGGGTGCACAGGCCGGGTCCACTGCGGTTAGCCCATTCATCGGCCGCTTGGACGACATCGGCATGGAGGGAATTGAGTTGATTGCCGACATCGCTTCTGTGTTCCGGCAACATGAGATTGAAACCAAGGTGTTGGCGGCCAGTATCCGCCACCCGCTGCACTGCACCTTGGCGGCGCAGGCCGGGGCGAACATCGCCACCGTTCCCTATAAAACGCTGGTCCAGATGACCCAGCACCCTTTGACCGACTCAGGCGTCGCGCGGTTCAAGGCAGACTGGGAGAAACCGGGCAACTCGTAGCCCACGGCCGGAGACCGCAGCCGGGAGATCAGCCGGCACACTATATGACAATCCACCGCACAACCGCGGCCCCCCGATGCATCGGGGCAAAGCTTCTCTTCCGCACCATCCGGAAACCGGTCTTTGTTGGGCCCCGTTGGTCCAATAGGCCGGTGCATGATTAGAGACCCCCGTAAGAGGTGAACATGGCGACCACTCAACAAATGCTGGATGTGTCGGAGCTGGGGGCCAAGTCCAAAGAAGAACTTTTGGGCCTGGCCAGCGATGTCGGATTAAACGACACAACCGCTCTGGCAAACCTGCACAAAGAAGACCTGCTTAGCCGGCTGTTTCAAGTGGTCTCAGCCCAACAGGCCCTGGTCTCCACCGGCATTCTGGAGATAATGGACGAAGGCTACGGCTTCCTTCGCCAGATCGCCTCCTACCGGTCATCGGGAGACGTCTACATCTCCCAGTCACAGATCAGGCGGTTCAATCTCCGGAACGGCGACACCGTCACCGGACAGGTCCGGCCACCGAAAGAGGGAGAGCGCTACTTCGGACTGGTCCGAGTCGAACTGATCAACGGAATGCAAACCGATCAGGTACAGAGCCGCTACCGCCCGACCTTCGAGCACATGACCCCCATCTTTCCCGAGAAGAAGGTGGTCCTGGAGACTTCCGCCTCTGAGCTGTCCACCAGGATGGTGGACCTGTTCGCACCCATCGGTCTGGGTCAGCGCGGCCTAATCGTCTCGCCACCCAAAGCCGGCAAGACCACCATGCTGAAGCAGATCGCCCACGGGGTTCAGCAGAATTGCCCCGAGGCGACATTGATGGTGGCCCTCATCGGCGAACGTCCTGAAGAGGTGACCGATATGCGCCGGGCGGTTCAGGGCGATGTCTTCGCTTCCACCTTTGACGAGTCGGTGGAAGAGCAATGCCGGGTCGCGGAGCTAGCCTTGGAACGGGCCAAGCGGCTGGTGGAGATGGGGCAAGACGTTATCATCCTGCTGGACAGCATCACCCGACTCACCCGGGCTTACAACTTGGCCGTGCCCACCAGTGGACGAACCCTCTCCGGCGGCATAGACCCGGCGGCCCTCTACCCGCCCAAGAAGTTCTTCGGCGGCGCCCGCAATATAGAGGAGGGCGGCAGCCTGACCATCATCGCCACCTGCTTGATTGACACGGGCAGCCGGATGGACGAAGTTATCTATGAAGAGTTCAAAGGCACCGGGAACATGGAGTTGCACTTGGACCGGCGACTGGCTGAGCGCCGTTATTTCCCGGCCATCGATATCATCAAGAGCGGCACCCGCCGGGAGGAGCTGCTGTTCAGCGACGACACGCTAAAGCAGATAGTGCTGCTCCGCCGCATGATAAGCCTCATCTCCAACGACGGTTCGGTAAACGCCACTGAGCGGGTATTGGAGCGTCTGGCCAAGTCGGACAACAACGAAGAATTCCTGGCTAACTTGAACAAAGACGTTTAACTAATTCGCCACCCTCGGTCTCAAATATTCTCCATCCTTCAACCACGGCCCAGGTTGATGGTAATTCCCCCTGTAGACGGCTTGCGTTATCGCTCTATCCAACTCACAATAAACACTGCACGGGCAGAGGGTTGGGTTCGAGAAACTCCACCGATGTGTCGGTTTCTTACAGGGGCGGGGTGCCCACCTCCATATGCAGACCCCCTCTTCCTTAGTTAGGATCCTTGACCCCGTTAGGCCTGAATGGCTGTAGAAGCGCATGGGCGCGCGAATAAATCAACCGGAATCGCCGCTTAAAAAGCTCACCCAGTTGACCGCCCTATTGGCAAAACCACGGGGCGATTTTTGCTGATTAGAGCCGATTTACAAGCCTTGACAAGCTAATCTTGATGGTGCTAAATACTTGAGTGACTCTGGCTCAGTCTATCTATTGAATTAGGAGGCGGGGGTTATCCATGTCTTTTTGTGGCCTTATTTTTGTTTGCCCTTATGTCGATCCCTCTAACATACCCAAGCCTCCGCGGGGGTTGTATATGTGAGTAGAGGCTCGATTCGCCCGGAGGACTCGGAGATCAATAACCTAACTGAAACGCAAGCGAAGTCCACAAGGAAGGGATCACCGAGGTACTCTTCGCTTCAGGCACACAGAACAAGGAGATAGGAGTAGATGAACACTAAAATCGGAACGACTTTTGGGCTCGCACTGCTCATGGCCATCGGCGTCATCGCGACGATGTTTGCCTTGGGCATGTTTTCAGCCCCGGAATTGAAGGCAGATCACAATACCAGCTCGGCCAACGTCCACGTTGTGGAGTTCACGCCCTCGAGTACCAAGGTGAATGCCGAAGGATCATGGATTGTAACATTCGATGTCTCTAGGGCGTTGGTCGCAGGGACAGGGACAATACATGTCCGGTTCCCCAATGGCGTTGTCCTTCCCACTACCATGGAAAAAGCAAGGGTCTCCGCCGGTTTGGGCACCAATGTATATCCGCTCACCTCGGACCCGACCGTATCCGGCCAGACCGTGATCTTAACGGTACCGGCCTCGAGCCCCTTCGGTAGCGGTTACACCGGAATAGTCCCGATAGACGGAGGAAGCAATAAAGTTACGGTGTTCTTTAGCCAGCTAGCCGGCATCGTGAACCCGGCGAAGAGTGGTCCTGCTGGTAAAACCGCCAGCATAAGTACCAGTGCGCAAACAACCCCGACGGGTATCAGCAATGAACTAGTGTTTAAGACCACAATCTCCCTTAGCAAAACCTCGGCCGCAGAGGGAGACGAGGTGGTCGTGACCCTGGGAGGGTTCACGCCTGGCCTCAGGGTGAGCCTAAACGGTGCGGTTAGCGGTTCCGCCATCGTGGGTAGCGATAGAAAGGCCACGATTAACGGTAAGATGAAGGGCGATGACAGTGAACCTGTTGGCGCCTCGGACGGCGCATTTCCTAATATCAAAATCGATCCCGCTGACAGAAAGAACATTACGCTGAAGCCCACTCTCACCGCCAGCACCAGCGGTCAAGTGGGAGAGGAGATTAGCCTGAAGGGTCGGAACTTCAGCGAAGGCTCCAACATTGCCTCGCCCAGCAAGATCACTTTCGGCGGCAAGGTAATAACCGGCGCCAACACCGGATCCTTTGGATCCGACGATCTGACCCCAGCCGATCACACGGATAGGGATCTGGACGGTAAAAAGGACGATTTCTCGGTAAAATTCACCATCCCCAGTAATGCCGGCAGCGGCGTTACTCAGATCAAGGTGACCGATGCTTCCGGCAAGTCCGCCACGGTAACGGTCGATGTGCTATCACAGAAGATAACCTTATCGCCCAGCAGCGGTCCTCCAGGAACCGTGGTTATCATTACCGGCTCGGGATTCCCCAAGAATGACACGACCGATGCCGACAACAAGATCACGCTCACTCCTGACTTCAACTCGAGCGGCGATATTACCCCCGGAACGTCCACTGTGACCGGTCTGTTCACTGAGGGCGCTGGCTTGCTGTCGGGTTCAGACAGGATCACCATACCCGTCGGCGCAAAGACTACGGACATCAAGGTGGAAGTGGAGATCAAGGGCGGTGACGCCTTGGTCGCAAAGGGCTCGGCCACTTTCACCGTGACATCACGGGAGCTGACCGTAGTACCAACCAGTGGACCAAAGGGGACTACGATCCTCGTCACCGGCACCAAATTCACTTCTAGTAGCACCGTGCCGCCAAACAGCATCACGGTCGATGGTAAGGCTACGACCCACTCGTTGGCGAATCTGACGTCCGCGGGAGATGTGGCGGGTATCAGCCTCAAGGTCCCTTCCGCCTCTGGACTAGGTTCAGTGACGGTATCATTGGAAGATACTGGGGTCTCAGGGACCAACAAGCTTAAGGGATCCACCAAATTCACCGTCACCGTGCCGACCATATCGCTGGGGTCAACTACAGCGCACATGGGCGAGGATGTCCAAGTCACGGGTGGGGGCTGGGTTCCCTCTAGCTCAGTTACCATCTCGGTGAAGTCTGGATCGCCTTCGGTTGCGGTTGCGATCGAGGTAACGGTAGCCGACGCGTTGGGTGCTATCGATACCCTCGTGACGCTCCCAAGATCAGTTGGCGTCGGACCTCAAACCATAACATTCGAAGCAGCGGATGCCGCTACCTTCGGCAACTCGGCAGCGGCGCGGTATATATCCGTACCGAAGCCGGAGATAACGCTATCGCACGCCGAGGCGGTGGTTGGAGATACCGTTATCGTCGAAGCAACGGGCTTCACGCCTAGTTCCGGCCTCTCGAGACTCGAGATTGGTGGTGCGGATGTTAGGTCAGGCGTGGTAACCTCCAACAGCCGCGGCGAATTGACTACATCGTTCACCGTACCGGGCCTTTTCGGATCACAGATCGTGACGGTCAAGATCGGGTCCACAGAGGTGTCCACGTCGATCTCCTTGATCACGACCAAGGCGCCCGCAGCGGCGTCAACGGGTAATACGGAAGACATCTTCGCCGATGTCATCAGCAATGATGACAACCTGGTACGGGTATGGCGGTTCAGCAACGCCGACCAGTCGTGGGCCTTCTACGACCCGCGGGATGCGTTCGCCGTTGCCAACACCCTGGTGAAGATCGGGGCCGGCGACATCGTCTGGGTCAACGTAAACACCGAGCAGGAATTCCAAGAACAGACCTTGTTCCCAGGTTGGAACCAGATCTCCCTTAAGTAAGCACAGGATAGGATGAGGTCAATGCGAGGCCGTCCGCCGCAAGGGGGCGGCCTCGCAATACCAACCACCATTGAGACAAGGAGGACCGAATGACCAAAACTAGATTCCTGGGCCTAGTAACGGCCTTGGCACTATTACTGACTATCCCCACAGCCGTGTTCGCCCAGCCTGTCCCGCCCCACGCATTCGTAGGGGAGGCCACCCTGGACGGCGCCATGGCTGTAGACGGCACAGCCGTCACGGCGTGGGTCGCCGGAGAACAAGCCGCCGCCACCAACGTAGTCGGCGGTTCTTACACTCTGCTGGTTGACCAGGCAGACGCCTCCTACGCCGGCAAGACCATAGTGTTCCGAGTCGGCGCCGCAACCGCGGACCAAACCGCTAAATGGATGCAGGGAGGCGTTGACGAGCTGAACCTCACTGCTTCCAGCGGAAACACCATCACTGTCCCTCCACCCGCTGGCGGGGTTGGCGCGACGGGTCCCAAAGGTGACACAGGTAACCCCGGTCCCGCCGGTCCTGCTGGTTCCGCCGGTGCTACCGGTGCTACCGGTGCTACCGGCCCCGCTGGTTCTGCCGGTTCTGCCGGTTCTGCCGGTTCTGCCGGTTCTGCCGGTTCTGCCGGTGCGGACGGCGACGACGGAGGTGGAATCATCGGAATCATCGCTCTCATCGTCGCCATCGTTGCGCTCTTGGGCGCTGGTGGAGCCTACATGATGGGGCGGCGAGCCTAGTCCACCTTCCAACCCAATTAGGTCGTACCTAATCGAGGGCGTCCCGATGAATCGGGACGCCCTCGATCTTATGAAGTTTATGTCCAAAAACAGGACAACCGGACAACGAATCGTGTTGCAAAGGTCCACTCCATAAGCCACGATATACATGGGGTTCATGGTCCGGTCAGGTCATACCGGTGCCTAAATCACCGACTGGCGTGGGCAGTCAACGAATATCCTTGCCCGTATCTGACAACAGAAGGACATTGGACCATTCGCGAGGGGTATGTGCGGTGAGGCGGTTTTCTACAGCTATCTTATTGATCCCGGTTCTTCTCCTTTTTGCCTTCGCCATAATGGGGGCTGTGCCCAATCAGGGCGAGCGGCCCCCTCAGCCCCTTTTCCAGGACTTCTTGTTCTGGCACGGTACTGTTGCAGGACTCACAGCCGCCCGAAGGCACCCAACTCGTCGCCTGCATCGACGACTGCAAGACCGTGTTTCAAAGCGCACCTTACAACCTCAAAGCCGACGGGAGGTTTGACCAACTGGAGGTTAATCCCTCAGGGGAAGAGTTGATCGGCCATACCATCTACTTTTATCTGGTCAATGACGACGGCCGGATCCGTGCAGAAGAGTCAAGGCCGTACATCGGCGTATTCGATTTCTACGTCCAAGACCTAACTTTCGTGGACCCTCTACCCGTCCCAGAGCCAACCCCTAAATTGACCCCCACCGCCTCATTGCCGATAGCGGGAGACCCAGCCGTGGCCTCTAGTTACCCAAAGTGGCGTTGATGGCCGGCGGAGCGGCTGTGGTAGCCGGAGTGGGCCTTTTGTTGGTCGCCAGGCGTAGAGTAGCCTAGACCTTCCGATCGATAACCAGCGATGCCAGGCGTTCGTGGTGAGCGCCGTCGAACCACCGTCGCTGGTAGGACATACTTTCTTGGGCCTGGAAAATGACCGATGCGCGCCCTTCAACGGGCTCAGCAACTGTCTTGGATGTCAAGGCGTTTGAAGGTTTGGCTGCCACTCTCTGCCATGTTTCACCATGGAATTTAGAATGACCAAGAGCTTGCGCATACAGGCCGTCAAGGCCACTTTCTTGGGTTTGCCCATGGAGCATAGCCGTTGATAAAACTCTTTGATCACCGGATTGTACCGGGTCGCCACCAAGGCCGCCATGTAAAGGGCCGCCCTCACGTGACGGCGTCCTCCCCAAACAGTGCGCTTGCCTCGGAGCGTTCCACTGTCCCTATTGAACGGTGCTACGCCCACCAGCGCGGCGACTTGACCCCGGTTCATCGTGCCCAATTCTGGCAGATTGGCCAAAACGGTTGCCGTGAATACCGGGCCAACGCCAGGAGCGCTCCTTATGACCCTTTCTTTGGTCCGCCACATGGGACTGGAGCGGATGAAGCTGTCCAGGTCTTGGTCCAGGTCCTCCAAGCTTTTTTCCAGCCAGCGGATATGTTCTTCCACCTGAGGACGGATCCGAGCAATCACGGTCCTCCGGCGGTTCTTCTCCGCGGTAATCATCTCCACCAACTGCCGCCGGCGGCCAACCATGGCCTGCAGGTCTTGGGCGTCTGGGTCAGGAAGAAGCCTGGGCTTAGGCTCCATCGCCTGCCCAAAGTGGGCCAACACCTGGGCGTCCAAGGCGTCGGTCTTAGCCAGGGCGCCAGCAGCCCGGGCGAAGTCCCTTACGTGTCTGGGGTTGACCACCGCCACTGGAAGACCGACCGCCGCCAGCTCAGCGGTGAGCTCCCATTCCAGACCTCCCGTGGCCTCGAGCACAACCAAGGAAGGGCTCATCCCCATCAGCCGCTGGGCCAGAGCACCGATGCCGTTCGCATCGTTCGTGACCTGCCACACTTCACCCGTGGGCCTGGAAGCCACATCCAAGCAGCTCTTGGAAACATCGATACCTATGAACACCTGCGAATCTTCCATCCATCTACCTCCCATCACTGGTTCCCCTCATTGGTCCCCCGGCACCGGCCCAGCCTTGCTTGATACGGGCTGCCGCCCAGTCAACTGTTCGGGCTCTGGGCGGGGAGGACGTGGCGGCCTCGCTGAGCCTCGGCCTAAAAAGCCTAGGACGATTCGGCCTGCCACGTCCTGGTTTAAGATACAAGGACGAGCGGGAGTGAATCACCTATCCGATTAGGGGTTGGCTAGCAGCACATAGAACGGGTTATTGGGGCAGTAGAAAGGGGCGGGAAGACCGGGTTTTTACCGAGGCCTTCCCTGGTTGGTCATTACCACAACACGCATGTCTGTGCCCAGATTGGTCGTGGTGACCACCAACCGCGGCTGTGGTTGAACTGCGTCCAGCCCCATGCGCCGAACAAAGTTGTCAATGGGGTCCAATTCCACGTTAACGCCAGGCGTTTTGTAGTGCATGGGAATCACGACCTTGGCATCCAGGTCCTGGAGAGTTTGGTAAACCTGGTCCATGTCCAACGTGCAATTTCCGCCCGTGGGTATCAGCACCACGTCCACGGGTTTCAATTCATCAATCAGGCGGGTGGTGAGAGGCACCGAGATATCGCCCAGATGGCAGATGTTAATGTTGCCGATCTCGATAGTAAAGGCGACGCTCCGCTCCTGCTGGGGTTGTCCCTCCGCCAGCGGCGTCATCACCCCCCGAACCGTCACGCCGTTATATTCGTATTCTCCGGGGGCGTGAAATACCTTTGGTTCACCTTCAATTTCTTCAGCGCTGCTGTGATTGGGGTGGGTGTTGCTCACGGTTACCACCGATGCCGGGCGGTTATCGACTCTCAGGCCGATCGACCCAGGATACGGGTCTGTCACCACCACCATGTCAGCGTCGTGGAGACGGAAGCAAGAATGTCCTAACCAGGTTATGTCCATGGTCCATCCCGACGTTGTTTTAGATTTAGAAGGCTCCAGGCAATAGGGACGGAGATGGCTGCGATGTACAGCTTAATCAGGTCCCCGGCGATGAACGGGTAGAGCCCGTATTCCAATACTTTGTCATCGGGTACGAAGAAGGAAAGCTGGAGCAGACCGGGAAGGTAAAGAACTGCGCTTCCGGCCAGCATGGCTATCATGATCCAAGACTTCCGGTCCCAGCCACGCTCACAAAGGTAGCCGACCACGAAAGCGGCCGGTATGAAGCCGATTATATATCCGCCAGATGCCATGTCCCAGACCAGTCCCGAAAACCCGGTTGTGATACCGAAGATATAGCCGCCCAAACCGACCTGCCAATGGAAGACGGCCTCGGTGCCGCCGTTAAACATCGAGAACTGGCTGCCCCCCCCAGCGTACAACACCATCGCCGCGGCGCCCCGCCGACTGCCCAACGCCGCCCCGGTCAGGAGCACGGCCAACGTCTGCCCGGTGAGGGGCACAGGGGTAAAGGGAAGATCGACTGAGATCCGGGCGAACCCGGCGGTTATCAGACTGAAAAGGATTATGAGGCCCACATCCCGGGCGATGCGGGCGCCAAAACGATCTACGGGGATTAGAATGTCAATGAGGGAAAGAGTTCTAGCTTGAGAGACCACGCCTATCCCAACCCACCTGTACTTCGATTAAAACCTGGGGTTAAAACTCTGGATGAGTATAATTGGATCGGTCCAACGGGTCAACGTTTGACACTCCTCAGAAAGCTATGTTAACGTCAACAATAGCCCCTTCAGCCTCAGAACTATGGGACTTGAAGTGGCACCGGCGGGAGACAAATGCTCACCGAGCGCGCTTCGACAGTACTGAACGTTCTAGTTAGCGAATACCTTCAATCCGCTACTCCGGTAGCGTCGGACGACATCGCCCGGAGCCTCGACCACAGAATCAGCCCTGCTACCATCCGCAACACCATGTCTCAGCTAACCGAGGATGGCTACATCTCCCGGCCCCACGTATCCTCCGGCGGAGTGCCTTCAGACCTGGGCTACAGATACTACGTGGAGTCGCTGCCGGACATCCCCCAACTCCCCACCGAGCTTCGGGAGAGCGTGGACCGTGACCTAGCCCGAACGGAGCCGGACATCGGTGCTTGGAGTCAACGATGCGCGGGAATCCTGTCCGGGCTTACCGACAATCTGGCCATCGTCTCCGCTCCCAGAGCCGAATCTCCCCGACTCAAGCGAATCCAATTGGTCTTCCTTCAAGCGTCCACCGTGCTCCTCGTCGTCGTGCTTGAGGAGGCACGGCTGCTTAGAAGGCTCTTGCCTTTCGATCAACGGGTAGACCAAATACAGTTGGACCTGGCCGCAAGTCGCTTAAATGAATCCCTTGGCGGCCTCAACCGGTCTCAGATGCAGTCAAACCGGCTTGAACTCAGTTCCGTGGAGGAACAGGTCAAAGATGGCTCTCTTAGCCTCATGTGCGAGGCGGAAACGGCCGGTACCCAGGAACACTATACTGATGGACTACGCCTGCTGTTGAGCCAACCCGAGTTTCCAATGGGGAACTGGCCCGCGAATTGGTCCAGTTGGTGGAAGAACGGGTCCTGCTGGAGCGGATACTCAGCGCCACGCCGGAGACCGAAGAACTGGTCGTGTACATCGGGGCTGAGAACCGAGATAAGGTCTTGAACCGGTTCGGCGTCATCCTGTGTCAATATGGAATCCCCCATGGCGTCAGCGGTACCATCTGCGTCATTGGCCCCAAGCGCATGGGGTACGTGGCGGCCATCGGAGGTGTCCGGCACCTCTCTGGTTTCATGAGCCAGATGGTCCAGGGGATCCAGGGCAGCGCTGCTGAATAGCCGGCTATGGACCTTACCAACGAACAGATAGCCGAGCTCTTCGAGAACATGGGCGCCCTTCTGGAGATGAAGGGCGACACAGTCTTCAAGATACGCGCCTACCAAAGGGCCGCCCGCACCATCGAACAACTGTCCTCACCCCTTGCCCAATCCGTGGAGAACGGTGAAGACCTCACGAAGATTCCGGGCATAGGCAAAGCCATTAGCGGGAAGATTGCCGAGTTCATCGAGACCGGCCAGGTAGCCGCCTACCAGAAACTTCTCGACGAACTCCCCCCAGGCGTCCTGAAACTGAAGGACATCCCCGGCATCGGCCCAAAGACCGCCATGGCCATCAGCCAAGAGTTGGGCATAAACACCGTTGAAGGGGTGGCCGAAGCTGCCGCTGACGGACGGCTGGCAATGCTTCCGCGGATGGGCGAACGGGCCGCTGAGAACATCCTGCGTCACATCCAGGCGGTCCAGTCCATGGGCAGCAGAACACCCATCGGACAGGCGTTGCCGGTGGCCGAAGAGGTGATTGCCGCCCTGCGGGAACAGTGCCCGGACATCGGGCCCCTGTTCCCCGCTGGAAGCCTGCGGCGTTGGGAAGAAACCATCGGCGACATCGACCTGGTCGGCACCGCGCCCGACCCCGGGTCGGTGGGAGACGCGCTGGTTTCCCTGCCCATGGTCAAAGACGTATTGGCCCACGGCCCCAAGAAGACCAGCGTGGTCGTGGAGTCCGGCATGCAGATTGACCTCAGAATCGGCGAACCGGGTTCATTCGGCGCCCTACTCCAGTATTTCACCGGCAGTCAGCAACACAACATCCGCCTCCGCGACTACGCCAACCGCCAGGGGCTCTCCCTCAATGAATATGGCATCACCAACACCGAAACCGGAAAGGTGGAAGAGTTTGCTGACGAGGAGAGCTTCTATTCCCGGCTGGGTCTGCCCTGGATGCCGCCCGAACTGCGCACGGGAATGTATGAGATTGATGCAGCCCTGGAAGACATTCTGCCCTCCCTGGTGCAAGAATCCGATCTCAAAGGCGACCTGCACCTGCACAGCGAGTGGAGCGACGGGAGCGACCCCATCGAGATGATGGTCGAAGCCGCCGCCGCCCAGGGCTATGAATACATGGCCCTCACCGACCACTCGGCGGGCTTGGGCGTCGCCAATGGCCTCTCCAATGAGCGGTTGGTGTCCCAAATCGGGTTGCTTCGCTCGATGCAAAAGAGATACGACATCACCATACTCTGTGGATCGGAGGTCGATATCCGGGCCAGTGGAGAAATGGACTATCCCGATGAGATTTTGGCCCAGTTGGACGTGGTTGTAGCCTCGGTCCACTCTGCCATGGGCCAAGACCGGGTCACCATGTCCGCCCGCATGATCAAAGCTATGGAGCATCCCTCGGTGACCATCATCGGGCACCTATCCACCCGTTTGTTGGGTCAACGGGAACCGGTGGAGTTCGACGTCGAAGCTGTGCTGCAGGCCGCCCGCGACACAGGCACGGCCCTGGAGATCAACGCCTCTCCCGAACGGCTGGACCTGAGGGACACCCTCGCCTACCGGGCCAGAGAGTTGGGCGTGCCCTTGGTCATCAACACCGATTCCCACCACCACTCTCACTTGGACAAACGCCGGTTCGGCGTGGCAGTGGCCCGCCGGGCATGGTGCCGGCCAGAGGACATCCTCAACACCCTGCCCCGAAAGCAGTTCCTGGAGTTCATCCGGTCGCCCAAATCCCGGCGTCTCAGCGTGTTCGACAAGCGGCGCGCCCGTGGGGTTCGACCTGGAACGGTCTCGGCATGAGCCAGCCCCCCCGTATGGCCCAGCCGAACGATTGGACACAGGTTGTTGAACCGGCCGATGAGACTGCGCTCACCCACCGGGTCCCTGAGGCCATATTCCATCTGCGAACTGCATTGGCGGCCGGAGCGCCCTGGCACCGTGCCCTCCTTGAGGCGGTGGGCCTCTGGACTGCGCCCGAAGAGACTTTCGGCGGCCGGAGGTACCGCTATCTGCTTCAAGGCGAAGCCTTCGATTGGCTGCTCTTGGCGGAACGGCTCTGCGCCGATATTGACGGCGTCATCCCCGCGGAAGAGAAGGAACAGTTGCTGTTCGACGGGCAGATCCCCGACACTATCGATGAGGACCAGTTCCGGGATTATCTGGGCCCAAGCAAGTACCGGGCTTACATGAACTTCCGCTACGGAGTAATCCTGGAAGAGGCACTGCAGTTAGCGTCGGAGGAAGAGGTCCGCAAGCGGCACCTCGCCCGCAGCTATCCGGACACGGAGGAGTTGACCGAAGAAGCCTTTGATCGTTTGTACGGCAAGCCCAGATCCGAGTTGCTCAAGATTTTTCAGAAAGAGACCAAGAAGGACCGCCGCCGCCGCCAAACCCTTTCCGATCTGAAAGAGTTCATCTACTGGCTTCACAAACGCCGCGTCAAGTTGTGGGACCCAGCCCGAGTGGCCAGCGACACCCGAAAGGCCATCCGGCGGTTGGAACTATTAGAACAACACCACAACGGACACCGTCCGGCCGGGCAGACCTCCGCCGGAGTTTAGGCCCGGATTTCCACCAAATCACAGCCTGGTAACCCGCCCCGACCGCCTCAGGGTCATCTTTTTCCCAGTAACCCCATTAAATCGCCTTAGGAAACGAAAACGGCTTTTTTGAGCGTGGATCAACCGCTATTTCTCATTTTCCAGATCACTGGACAGCGAAACTCTGATGGACGCTCACCAACGGCGAATGTTATATTTGCTGATGGCCGCTTGAACGAATTTTAACCCCGGCCACTTCCAAGAACGGAGAATAAATCTGGCAATGACTTCCGCCCAGATGCCCAGCGCTTACAACGCCGTCGACGTTGAACAGCGCATCTACCAGGACTGGCAGTCCAAAGGCTATTTCAACGCCGTTATCCCCACCGGCGGCAAAGGCGAAAAAGGCAAAGAGCCCTACGTCATCATCATGCCCCCGCCCAACGTTACCGGGGAGCTCCACCTGGGCCACGCCCTGGAAAAAGCCATTGAGGACGCTCTGGTCCGCTGGCGGCGGATGACCGGGGTCCCAACCCTCTGGCTGCCCGGCACCGATCACGCCGGCATCGCCACCCAATGGGCGGTGGAGCAGAGGCTGGCCGCAGAGGGACGCAGCCGCCACGACTTGGGCCGCGACCAGTTCGTCGAAATGGTCTGGGAGCACGTCCGGAAGTTCGGCGGCATCATCCACGAGCAGTCCCGGCGTTTGGGCATCTCCGCGGACTGGGACCGACATCGTTTCACCCTGGACCCCGGCCCTTCCACGGCGGTACGCACCACCTTCGTCAACCTCTACAAAAAGGGGTTGATTTACCGCCACGAGCGGATCATCAACTGGTGCACCCGCTGCGCCACGGCCCTGAGCGACCTGGAAGTTGACTACCAGGATGTCGACGGCAAGCTCTACCACATCCGTTATCCGCTGGAAGACGACCCCAAGTCATTCATCACCGTTGCCACCACCCGGCCGGAGACCATGTTGGGTGACACCGGCGTGGCCGTACACCCTGAGGACGAAAGGTACAGCGAAATCGTCGGGAAGAACGCGGTCCTGCCGATCATGGACCGGCCCATCCCGGTGGTGGGCGATGATGCCATCGACCGCGAGTTCGGCACCGGCGCACTGAAAGTCACCCCAGCCCACGACCAGGTGGACTTCGAGATTGGCGAGCGCCACGGCCTGGAAGTATTCAATGTCATCGGCCTGGACGGGAACCTGACGGCCGCGGCCGGGAAGTACGAGGGTACCGAGAGTGCCGAGGCCCGCCGGAAAGTGGTCGACGAACTGGACCAACTGGGCTTGCTGGAAAAGGTGGAGGACCACCGGCACTCAGTTGGACACTGCCAGCGTTGCAACTCCTTGGTGGAGCCCCTGGTCAGCCTCCAATGGTTCGTCAATCTGGGAGGCCCGGACCACCCGGAAAGCATCGCGGGTAAGGCCTACACAGCCGTCGACAAGGGCGACATCAAGGTGGTGCCCGAGCGTTTCAAGAGAGTCTACCTGAACTGGCTGGAAAACATCCGCGATTGGTGCATCAGCCGCCAGTTGTGGTGGGGGCACCGCATCCCGGTCTGGTACTGTTCCTCGTGCCAACACATGACGGTGACCGTCGAAGACCCAGAAGGGTGCGAAAGCTGTGGCGGGACTGGCCTGCAACAGGATGCCGACGTGCTGGACACCTGGTTTAGCTCCGGCCTGTGGCCCCATTCCACCTTGGGCTGGCCCGAGCAGACCGAGGACCTGGACTATTTCTACCCGACCGCCGTTCTGGAGACCGGCTACGACATCCTGTTCTTCTGGGTGGCCCGCATGATTATGCTGGGCATCGAGAACACCGGCCAGATACCCTTCCGAACCGTGTTCCTCCACGGTCTGATCCGCGACTCCTCGGGCGCCAAGATGAGTAAGACCCGGGGCAACACGCTGGACCCCCTGGAACTGATTAAGAAGTATGGCACCGACGCCCTCCGCTTCGCCCTCACCACCGGCACCGCCCCGGGCAACGACCTCCGCTTCGGCGAGAACCGGCTGGAAGCGGCCCGCAACTTCGCCAACAAGGTCTGGAACGCCTCCCGGTTCGTGATATCCGGACTGGAGGGCAAGTCGGGCCAAGGGGGTTGGTACGACCTGCCCACCCTTGAGCACCGAGAAGACCGCTGGATTGTCAGCCGCTTGGACCGGGTAACCGCCGAGGTCAACGAGTCCTTGCGTAACTTCGAGCTTGGCGACGCCCAGCAGAAGCTCTACGACTTCTTCTGGAGCGATTACTGCGACTGGTACATCGAGATGGCCAAGCTCCGGCTGCGCTCTGGGCAAGGGCCCTCGCCTTTACCCGCCTTGGCCCACGTGTTGGAACGCACCCTGCGTCTATTGCACCCCTTCATGCCCTTCATCACCGAAGAGATATGGCAAAATCTGATCAGCAGCCTGCCCACAGAGGGCGGACTGCCCGATTCCATCATGGTGGCCGACTACCCCACCGCCGACAATCCCCGGGACGACGCCCAGGCCGAAGAGGAGATCGGATTGGTGATGCAGGCCATCCGCGCCGTACGGAACACCCGTGCCCAACTCCGGATACCGGCCGGGCAACGCCTGGAAGCCCTGTTGGAGGCCAACGGGATGGAGGGCCCCATCGAGGAAGAGGCGGAGGTCATCCGAGCCTTATCCCGGATCGACCCCCTGCACATAGTGGCCGACGGCTCTTCCGGCAAGGACCTGCCCAAAGGCGTAACCTTGGTCGTCAACGCGCTAATCGTGCACCTGCCGCTCGAGGGCGTGGTCGACCTCGCCGCCGAGCAAGAACGCTTACGCGCCGAACTGGCCGATTGCATCAAGAACATGGACCGGGTGGAAAAGCTGGTGTCCAACCCCAACTTCCGCCAGAAGGCCAAGCCGGAAGTAGTGGAGACAGAGCAGGCCCGCCTACAAGACCTGAAAGAGCGCCAACAGCACCTGAACGAGATACTGGAGCAACTGGCGGGTTAGGGCTACTCACACCTTCCGATGACACAGCGCCTGGGCATAATCGGCTACCCCATCGGGCATTCCATCTCGCCCATTTTCCAACAGGCGGGCCTGGACCACTTGGGAATCGACGCCACCTACGAGAAATGGGAGGTGCCGCCCGAGGGTGTGGGCGAGTTCGTGGCGGGACTGCGCGCCCCCGGCTCGCTAGGCATCAACATCACCGTGCCCCACAAAGAAGCGGTGATTCCATACTTGGATGAAGTGGACGAATGGGCCACCGCCGCCGGGGCGGTGAACACCATCGTGAACCGGGACGGACGCCTGACCGGTCACAATACCGACGGACCCGGATTTTTGCGCGCCCTCTTGGTGGAAACCGGCTACTCTCCCAACGGCACCCGCGCATTGATATTGGGCGCGGGGGGCGCGGCCCGGGGCATCCTGCTGGCCCTCGCCAGAGGCGGGGTGGACTCAATGGTGATTGCCAACCGGACCTTGGAGCGCGCGGAAACGCTGGCCAAACTGGCGTCAGAAAACGGCGTTAAGTCGGAAGCCATACCGCTTTCTCCAGATGCCCTGACCAAAGCCGCCGCATGGGCCGACCTCATCGTGAACTGCACCACCTTGGGCCTGTCCCACGGGCCTGACGAGCACGGCTCTCCGTTGTCGGCAGCCCAGATTCCAGCCTCAGCCATAGTCAACGACCTGGTGTATAATCCGTTGAAAACTCCCTTCCTCCGAGAGGCCGCCGCCGCCGGGGCCACCACGCTGGGCGGACTCCACATGCTGGTGTACCAGGGAGTTTTGTCTTTCCAGATGTGGACGGGCCGGGACGCTCCGGTGGAGGTGATGCTGGAGGCCGCCACCATTGAAATGGCCTCCCGAGGCGCTTAGTATCTAGATTTGGAAATAGCCGTTACGGTCATCCGTTCGTCCTGAGCCCCGTCGAAGGGCCCCAGCTTCGGTGCGATCATGGTTCGACGGAGCTCACCACGAACGGTTGGTAACGCGGATTATCCATGGGAAATACTAGCCGAGAATAAGCCTCCAGCGCTCCGTCTTTCACGCTAATCGATTCACCCAGGACTTTTACCCAGGACTTCCATGGTCAGATTTTTCACCGCAGGCGAGTCCCACGGACAGGGACTGGTAATAATAATCGAGGGTGTCCCCGCTGGACTGCCCATCAACGAAGACTATATTGGCGTCCATCTGGCCCGCCGTCAGAAGGGCTACGGCCGGGGCGGCCGCATGCTCATTGAACAGGACCGGGCCAAGATTATCTCCGGAGTGCGTCACGGCCTCACCCTGGGCAGCCCCATCGGCATGACGCTGGAAAACAAGGACTGGGCCAACTGGGAAGAGGCGATGGCCGTGGACCCGCTGGAGGGCCCGCCCCAGAGCCGGCGCACCGAGCGCATCACCCGACTCCGCCCCGGCCACGCCGACCTGCCCGGGGCAATGAAGTACGGTTTCGATGACGTCCGAAACGTCTTGGAGCGGGCCAGCGCCCGGGAAACCGCAGCCAGGGTGGCCGCTGGGGCCATCGCCATCAAGCTGCTGGAAGAGTTCGGCATCCAGATACACAGTCACGTTATCTCCATCGGGTCGGTGCATGCCGAGCCGCCGGAGAACATCGACTGGGAGGCCGTTGAGGAGTCTCCGGTGCGCTGCTCCGACCTAGAGGCCGCCAAGATGATGACCGCGGAGATTGACGCAACAAAAGAGGCTGGAGACACGGTCGGCGGCACCGTTGAGATTATCGCCGAGAATGTTCCCATCGGCCTGGGTTCCCACGTGAGCTGGGACAAGAAGATCGACGCCCTGGTGGCCCAGGCGCTTATGTCCATCAACGCCGTCAAGGCCGTGTCCATCGGCCTCGGATGGGAGATTGCCGGCCAGCGCGGCTCCCAGGTGCATGACGTGATTCAGCCGGTGACCGACCCAGACCATCCCTGGCAACGAAAGACCAACAATCTGGGCGGCACCGAGGGAGGGATGACCAACGGCATGCCTTTGGTTGCCCGGTTCGCCATCAAGCCCATCGCCACCATGGTCACGCCCCTCCCTTCCGTTGACCTGGACACCGGCGAAGAGGTCCTGGCCCACTTCGAGCGCTCCGATGTCTGCCAGGCGCCCCCAGCCTGCGTGGTCGGCGAAGCCATGGTGGCCTTGGTCCTGGCCGATGCCTTCATGGAGAAGTTCGGCGGCGATTCCATCCCGGAAACCCGGCGCAACTTCGAGGGCTACGTCAAAACGGTGGGCCCTCGCAAGCAATACCGATAACCCCGCCGCCTGGTTAACCGTGGCCGTCATCCACCTCCAACACCAGCCCCCATCCATCTTCAATGCGTCCGCCCTGTGGACGGCCATGGGACTGGTCGGACTGGTCCTGGGTTTATTTCTGCTGACCTTCGGCGGAGCGGTGTTCTCGGCTGTGGAATGGCTGGTGGAGATCTCCCACTCCGGGCCCAACGACCTTTCGGCACAGACAGCGGAAATCGTCAGGGACGGTATCCATACCTGGGGTTGGGCCGGGCTCGCGGTATCCGCCATCACACTACCCTTGGGCAGCGGGAAACTGCGATCAAAGCTGACGCTGGCACTCCGCCCCATTGCCACAAGGCGAGATGATGATTTGCTACCCCCTGACCGCCACGGACGAGGCTTCTTCCTAGCCTTGTTTGGGGTGCTTGTCTTCGCCGTGCTGGCCCATTGGTCGCTGCGTACCTACGTTGAGGTCGGTTGGTTGGAGAGCGAGGACGGCCTCAGCGAGTGGTGGTCGGTGGGCACCTACCTGGCCGGTGCGTTGGCCGCCGGGGCGGCGGCGTGGTCGCTGAGGGCCACCGGTCACTCGGCGGTGAGCTATCTCTATCTGGTTTTGGCCGTGGGGCTGTTCTTGGGCGCATTGGAAGAGGTTAGTTGGGGCCAGCGGTTGGTGGGCTGGGGCACCCCTCCTGCGCTGGAGGGGATAAATTTCCAAGGGGAGACGACTATCCACAACGTCACCTTCGCCAATAACGTCATATTCGAGGCCCTTTTCTGGGGCAGTGCCCTTGGGCTGATTGGAGGACTGTGGCGCTTGGCTGCTAATCTCCGGGGACTGAGCGACCGAATGAGACTGGTATTACCGTCTCTGATGTTGGCCCCAGCGCTGCTTTTGATTATGGTCTGGCGCACGGGCGACCTTTGGCAAACCGCCAACATTCCCAGGCTGTTCATGGATTACTTCAACTCTGGCCCCCGGGGTTCAGAGGTGCCTGAGGCATTGCTGGGCCTGTGCATCGTCATTTACACTTTCTCGAATCTAAAGCAGGCGCGGTATCTGAGCCGCCGAGCCAGGAGCTCAGCCCCGACCAGGTTTCCAGTTGACCGCACCCAGCCCACCACCATCAACCGTCCTTTAGCCAAGGAGAGCGCGTGAATAAATATCTGGCGAAGGTGTGCGTCATCCGCGGCGCAGGCGTGGACACCCTCTTAATCACCGCCATCGGCCCCCAACCGGACGTCATCATCCGCCGCTTTGGGGAAGAGGTGATCGCCGGCCTCTAAACCTGTTCAACCCCGCCTGATGAGCGCGGTTTAGTACCAGCCGGCCTGTTTCCTGTCCGGTCGGCATTCTTGAGACCGGTGAATTCCGTAAGGCCAGCGGCGGTATTGGGTTGACTTGGCCAAGCTATCAGCTACACTAGGGATAATTAAGATTCAGTGTGACTCGGAGGAGCCAGATGGAAGGAAAGTTTCAGCTTGAGATTACTTATTGCGTAAGTTGACAGCACCACGCTGTCGCCACGTGGATGGCGAACGAATTTTTCCGGCACTACGGCAAGGACGTTGCCATTGCCATTTCCCCCCGCGGACAGGGCATCATGGAAGTATTCTTCAACGGTGAGCGGATATTCGACAAGAAGGGTGAGGGCAACATCTATCCCGACTTGAAACGCGTCCGGGAGATGCGCCAGTTCATCGACGCCAAGCTGGAGGCTCTCGAACCTGCCCCGGCCGACGACTAACAGTTCATTCCTACAATAGCGGTCACAAAAAGGCCCTCCCTTTTCAGGAGGGCCTTTTATTGCTTGGAGTAATCCCGCATCCGGCGCAGAGGAACACACCGTCACCCCATACCGACGAAGGTGGCGAACACCGGAATCCAGAATGTCTCCCTTTCATCTGGAGTCGATGTGAAGAAGGCCGTTTGCCGCTCGTGGGGGGTTGAGCAATCGCCACCAACCTACATATCAGCCTCTGGAATTATCGTTCTAGAAGTCAGCCACCGGCTTATCGGGCTTGGTAACGCGGCATAATACAAGATAATGGTGCAGTTGGCTCTCCCTTATCGCCAATCCTAGTTTAATTTAACTAACCTTTCGGTCGCCGCATTACACCATACCGGACACTGGCCTATTTCGCGGTGGGCGGTGGCGCGCACCTGTGCCGTCAACGACATGGTTTACGACTGCTTGCGCCGGATCCTGATTGGTGGATGACAGGTGACACTATGCAAGAATAGTGTGAGTCGGTCCCGTTGACTCTTTCAGGGCGTACCTAAAGCAAATCTACAAATCGCAGCTATCCTCCCACCAGCGCTTTCCACATTGTTTGAGAAGCTGGTCAATTTGAATGTGGGAGGTGGACGCACAGGCAATCTGTAACTTTACCCTGCCAATTCACCTGGTCGCACCGCACAGTCTCCATCTACTCCGAATCCAGCATGATTTGGCAGTCCTTGGCCCACTCGTCGGGTTGTCCACGATTTCTACGGCTCCTTGGCTGCCAGCGGGCTCGCCGATGGTTATCATCACCCGGTCGCCGCGACACCACATTCATCTGTTTTAGTCGGTAGGAGATAGTGCTATGAGTATCGCCATATTCGGCGCTGGCAGCATTTGTCGCGGTTATTGCACGCGGCGAGAACTTGAGGGCGATGAGATGCTCAGGGCAATGTTACTTGTGACGTCAGCGTGAACTTCCAATGACCGGCGGTAGTCTTGTCTGAGATCCATTCCTTGTCCTTTTCGCTGGGGAAATTCATCGACTGCAGGTAATATCGGCTGGATGCGGCCATCGTACCTGTCGCCTGGCGACATTCCTACACAGGGAGGGTGGCCTCGGTGCGTTCCGCCGGCAAGTCTATTTGGAAGGCGTTGGCGTTGAAAGCCAGCAGGGCGTAATAGCCCATAAGATTGGTTAAGTTGGTCAGTCCGTGAACGCCAAATTGTTGCTGGGCCGCTTGGAAAGCAGCATCGCTGACATTGTGGGTTCGGAAGAACTCGCGCCCGTAGTTCACCACCGCGGCTTCGTCGGCTGCCATGCTGGGAAGGTCCCTCTTGTCGCGCATGGCATCGACCAAGGCGTCGCTCAGCCCTTCCCTTCGTCCCGCCGCTGCGTGGGCGTTCCAAATGTACTGGCAGTCCAACTCCCTGGCCACTGTCAGCATTGCCAACTCTTGGACCTTGGCCGGGAGACCCGACCCGCCGCGCAGGTACTCTGATAAGTGATTGGCTCGCTTGGCTGCCTCTGGACTATTTAGTGTCACAGTTCCCGGTCCGCTAGTCGGTGGACCACCCCGAGACTGAACTACCTCGTCAAATACACTACGGTATTGTTCCGGTACGCTTTCCCTGGTCGGGATAGGTATCCTGGCCATGGTGACCTCCTAATCGGCAAAATCCTTGACCTTGACTCTCGGTTTTGGTCAAAACTCGTGCCCTCATTGAGAATTTCCTAACCTCAATTTTCCGGCCTGACCTCGCGCTGGGTGTAAGAATCCCGGCCATCAGCGACGCCCACCGGCCAAGGCGCAAATAAGGAACGCTGGCCGGCCTTCGGGGGACTCGAGAACCACGCTGATCGTTAAGCTGCCCTGGAATCGACCCGGACTTGATGGGTAGCGTTGTCACATCACTTGGAGCAAGTTGACTACACCGCATGAGTAGCTCCCTAGGGGATGCCCTACCCGGGTCGTTTAGGTGAATGACCAGCAGGCGCCTAGTGCATGGGAGAAAAGGCGGCGGGCACTAGTAGTTTGTTTTCCTGTTTGATCAGGTACTCCCGCGTAGATGGAGTCGGCGGCCAGTTGGGGTCGTTGGTGGCCTCGGCACGGATACGGCTCCGTTCGTTCATGTCCCTGTAGGGCCAGATGTGTACCCACTTGTTCAGCCCGCCCAGCTCGCTGTACATTCCGGCGGCCAAAGGGGAATACTTCTCCCTGTGAGGGATTGCTGCCTTCCAACTATCGATGACCTTGGGGATAGCCCCCGGTTCGTAGGTATATATCCGCATCTCGTAGATTTCTCCCAAGGCTTGGTCGCCACCCATGGGCCGCATGAAGGGAGCTGGCATAAAAATGTCCGATTCCTGCTGGACTACAAACTCCCGGCCACCGGGCAGCCGTTGCAGGTCAGGGTCTTTGTTTGCGGCCTCTCGCGCTTCTAACCGTTGGTTCAGGTCGTCGTAAATCCAGACGTGTATGACCTGATTTAATGGTCCGAACTCGGTGTGCCAAAAAGCCCCTAACTTAGAATGCTTCTCCCGGTACGGGTGCCTCTCAGCAAAGCGGGCTTCGAACTCAGCCACCGTGCCGGGCTTTAGAGTATAGGTACGCATCTCGTAAATCATGACTGCTCCTCACCAAGGAGTTTTAATGCCAATGGCACGCTTCGAGCACAAGGGCACCAACGAAAATCTCCTGCAAACTGCTCACCATCTTCGAGCAGCACGTCGCCGTTGACACCCTCTGCCAGCGTCCGAATACGCCAGGCGCCCTTGGGGAAGTCATGAACGACCTCCTCTTTGGTCGGCCTGATCGTGTGCTGGTCGAAGATGGTTATATAGGCGGCCATTCGCCAGGGACTTATTCGTAGGGTTTCAGCTTGATCTCGTGCAGGGCAGGGATCACCTCTTTGCCCATCAACTCGATGGAGCGCATCACGTCGGCATGGGGCATGGCGCCCTCATTACCGTAGATGTGCAGGTATCCGGGGTTGAGCGCCTCTATGGTCTGGGTCAGCTTCCTGGTCACGGTCTCTGGGCTACCCACGATGACGATGTTAATGTCTTGCTGCTGCTCATAGGTCATACGATTGGTAACGCCTCCGAATTGCCCTACTGGCCGCTGCCGCTTCACCCTGAGCGCCTCCCGGGACTGGTATCCAGGCGGGTCGTTGTGCTCGGCAGGACCCTTCATGCGGTTTTGTTCAGTCCACATATATTGGCGTCCAATCTCCTGGGCTTTCTCATCGGTGTCGGCCACAAAGGCCTTGAGCAGGTAACCGAAATGCTCCGGCGCAGGCTTGTAGCCGTGTTCCTTGGCTGTGTCGATATAAATGTCTTTTAACCACATCGTGACGTCCAATGCCGCCCCAAGGTTCATGTAGGGGTGACCGTGGCTGGCGGCCCACACCACACTCTCTGGGCTGCCCGTGCCGGGGAACCAGATGTCAGGGTGGGGCTTCTGCATAGGCAACACCCAGGGATTGACCACCCGGTATTGGTAATGATGTCCCTCGTAGCGGAAAGGCCCAGGCTCGGTCCAGCATTTGATGATGAGGTCGTGCGCCTCCTCGAATCGGCTTCGGTTCGTCGTGGGGTCGATGCCGCCCTGCAGGCTCTCCACGGCGCCGCCTCGCACGAAACCGGAGATTATTCTGCCACCAGAGTAGCAGTCCAGCATGGCAATCTCTTCGGCCATCCTAATCGGGTCGTTGATGGCGATGACGTTACCCAGGATGGCTATCTTCACGTTTTTGGTGACTTTAGCGATGACGGCGGCATCCAGGTTCACCGCAGGCTTCATGCACCAATAGGCGGCGTGATGCTCGTTGCTCATGATGCCGTCGAAGCCCACCTCGTCGGCCAGGGAGTACTGATCATGGTATTCGTTGTAGAGTACGTGGGCCTTTTCCGGGTCGAAATGGGTATTGGGGAACCCGAGACGCCCCGAATCGTACTGATCAAGGAGTTCATTTGTGATATAACCGTTCGGTTGCTCCGAGAACCAGTAGACTTCCACCTTATCCTTGGGACGGGCTAATTGCTCAACCATTGTTACCTCCTTATTGTGATTTTGTATTAATCGCTCGTATTGCCATGACCTGACGCGCCGCGAGCTCTGAGTGTCATTTCTAACGACAGCTCCCGGTCCATCCCGACTAGCGGCTGCCTTGGTATAGGGGCCCGCGGAGGACTTGGCCTGGCAGGGCTCCGGTGTGCTGCCCTCCCTTCAATAACACTTCGCCATTGACGACCACGTAATCTATGCCAACGGCGCCCTGCTTTACGTGCATTTCCCCGCCGGGGAATTCGTACATCGGCTCGCGCGGCTTGGAGTCGATGGTGTCCGGATCGAATATGGTTATATCCGCGGCCTTGCCGGCAGCGATGAAGCCCCGGTCGTGGAGGTCGTGCATCAACGCGGTCTTGCCGGTCATCCGGTAGACAGCGTCTTCCAGAGACAGCACTTGTTCTTCCCGGACCCAGTGGGCCAGCAGATGGGTACTGTAGGTGGTACGGTCGCCCTTGTCGGGCCGCGCTCCACCGTCGGTTGTCCCAATTACGGTGTAAGGAGAGCCCAGTATGCGCCTCTGCGAATCGGCGTCACTATTCCGGTCAACGACCTGGAAGCTGGTCCGCATATCGTCGTCCAAGACCAGGTCTAAGAAGGCGTCCATTATTCCCTTGCCCTGTTCTTGGGCCAGTTGTTCGATGCTCTTCCCGCTGTGCTGCCGGTTTCGCTCTTCGTGGGCCATGTACACTTGGACCAGGTCCCAACGCCGATTGAAGCTCATTGTCCTGGTGCCCCGTTCCGCCTGGTAGGAGTGAGTGCCTTCGGTTTCCACCGCTTCCAGGCTCAGGGCCTTGCGGATTTCCGGGTCTCGGAATGAGCGTATCCGCTCTTCAACCGGTTGGGCCATGACCGAGTCCCAGGTCGACATACCCTGGAATACCGTCGTTGGGCTGATCATGTCCTCATCTTCCAGACCCCCAAGTCCGGCTCGCAGGTCGAATATCGGCCCGGCAGTGGCGGATAGACATGACGCGTAGGCCCGGGCGCCTGACTTGAACGCCTCTTCCACCATCTGAAGGTGTTCCTTCCACTCGTCGGGCTTGCTTAGCTCTTGAGCCAGCAGGTTGTAGATAGCCGGGCGGCCGGTCCGGCGGGACAGCTCTTGGGCGATTTTGGCCGGTTCGGTGTACCCGCCAGCGGCGCCGCCGCTCACCTGGAACACGCCGGTGCCCAACTCGCCAAGGACGCTGCCCAGGGCGTACCGCTCTTCATCGGAGGCGACAGAGGACGGCACCTTTACGCCGAAGATCTCTCCACCTTGGTCGGCGAAGTTCCCAACGCTAAATCCCAGTGCGCCAGCCATGATGCCTTTCCGGACCTCTTCCTTCATAGCCCGGATCTCGTCGGCGGTGGCCTCCCGTTCCTGGCAGGCCTCACCCATGACGTAGCGCCGGACCCCCGAGTGGCCGACGAAGGCGCCTACGTTAATGCCCCGGTTCCGACCGATGGCGTCGAGGTACTGGGGAATGGATTCCCAAGAGAAGTCCACCCCTTTCCGCTGGGCGCCCAGCGGGATGCCTTCCATCTTATCGAACATTTGCAGGTACCAGTCCCCGTCCCCCGGCCGGACCGGCGCGATTACAATCCCGCACTGGCCCACTATGATCGAAGTGTTCCCATTGAGCGAAGTTGAATTGACGATGGGGTCCCACATGCATTGGGAGTCGAAGTGGGTATGATGGTCGATGAACCCCGGCGCGACCACCCGGCCATCGGCGTTAATCGTGCGGGTAGCGGACTCGTTGAACCTGCCGACCCCCACGATCTTTCCTTTGGTCACCGCGACGTCGGCGCGAAATTCCGGGGCGCCCGAACCGTCTATTACACGCCCATTCTTGATGAGTAGATCATAAGCCATCACGCACCTTCCCTTCCGCTCTGGTAGGACTGAGCTAAATTTAGACCTTGGGGCTCATCGCTCAATGTCCCGGCGGCGTTGATTTTAGTTAAGATTCGTGCACTCTACGGTATGGTAGCTTATTGGTCAATTACTATCGCCCAATTGGATATAATCAAACATAGTAATTACGATTCAAAACATCATTTATCGATAACTTTACGTGAAAGGGAGGCTCCAATTATGCATCCTGAGGTAGACCTCGGATTTTCTCCGGCGGTTAGTCTTGGCATTTTCGGCAATGGCGGGCATCAGGGAGGAGTGCAATCGGTTCGACAAATCAGATGTTCGATTCCCTTCTCGAGGCTCGTCGCGTCGGCGAAGCATATGACACTATGCAAGATTACTGGTAGGACCTGCCTTGCTGACCCGCGCCCATCGAGTCCTCCCGACTGGCTCATTGCAGTAGAGCTACCTCATGAGAGTGGGGCATCGACCGAATTGGAGGGCAATTGACACCCTCAGTGTAGAGTCGTACAGTTCGAGACCGCCCAGAGTGTCCTGTACTCAGGCGAAACAGGTTGATCTGGGACAATTCAGTTAGGAGGATGGCGATGAAGTACATGATCAGCTGGTTCGAACGCCCGCATGGTTCGCCTGGGGAGTACGAGAATGCCCAGAAGCGGATACTTGAGGTGTTTGGTCAATGGGAGGCGCCCGCCGAATTCAGCATCTAGTTGTTCGTAGTGCGAGTGGGCGAGTGGGGTGGGCACATGTTAGTGGACTGCGACGATCCGTTGGCCGTTCACAAGGCCTGCTCGACGTTCCCAGCCTTCGAATTCCAGGCGCGACCCGTGATTGCTGTCGAAGACGCAGCCCGGGTCGAACTCGAAGCCATCGCCTGGCGCGACGAGCTGAAAAGCAGTTGAAGTGGGCGGGGTAGCCACTCTCAAGTCTAGGAGCACCACTGGATTCAAAAAAGAGGGTCGGAGGTAACTTCGCACAACCGTCGTTACGAGCGGTGGGGGTTGCGGTCGCCCACCACTTGGTAGTTTTTGGCACGGAACAGCCAAGCACGCACACTATTGATTCATAGTGTCTCGAAACCCTACGTAATCTTGAGTGGTCAACGCCCAAGTTTCTCATGCCTGGACAGCGCCCGCTCCATCCAGGGGCCGTATGACCAACTCGGTGGAGATGGCCCTATATTAATTTGACTAATTCGGCGGACCGGCGACTCGGTTGCCGAGGTTAGGCTATAAGGGAGGTCGGCTCATCAAATCTCTAACTCCAACCTACAGCTAGGAGCGGTCACCCGAAAATCCACGAAAGTGATTTCGCCGTTCCTTCGGATTCCCAGGATTTCCAAACCTGATCCCGTTGCCTCCGGCGGCGGGGCGCCGATGGCGGCAAAGCTGTAGTCCTGCGGCCCTCCAGGTAGATCGAACTGGATGGTGATGGTTCTCCCTCGGACTTCGACTCCTTTTACCTGCGCCCGGGAGACCGGCACGTACTTCCCCGCAAAGCCCAACGGGTGCACCGCACCCACGCGCGGTATCAGCACGACATACCGGGTGAGTCCGGGCTCGGCACGACCAGACAAAACTCGCTCCAGTATTAAGGCTTCATTGATGAAGTCGTACACCAAGTCCCCATTTTTCAGTAGAGGTTCTAGGTCCACCGAGTATTCCTGCGGCTCTTCAGACAGGTTCCACACAGAGACGTAAGTCCAGGTGAACCCGCCGATGGTGGCAGTGGCATAGAAGGCTGGCACGGCGGTCTGGATCGTCGCTGCTAGCGGGTACGGCGGGTGGTCGGGCGGGGCCAGCCGGCCATCCGGGAATGCGAGCCTGTCTACGATATCTTTGTCAACATGGCCAATCTTGTCGCCTAAACCAACAACGCCCGCGCTAAGGGCCCTGGCCAAAGCCTCCTGGCCGGCATTGGGGTCGGCGAAACCCTCGGGATGGTCCTTATTGGTGATGAACAAATCATAGGAAGGGGCCAGGCCAAGTGCACCCGCAAGAAAAGACAGCAGAAGATTCTGCCGCAGGTTGCGCCCAGCCGGGAAGACCGAGCGGTATTCAGCCAGGTGCGATAGCATTTCGACCTGGCGCGTCTGGTGGTTCACGTAATCGGTGGAGGTGCGAACCGCCACCACGTTGTCGTAGGCCGTGGACGCCAGGTAGTGGCCGATGGTAGGCATGCACAACATCACGTCAAGGTCTTCGTCGCCCATGGCCCGCACCATACCATCGAAAAACCGGTCAGCCTCACCAATGTTCGCCCGCAAGGAATGGCAGTTCTGAAGTTGGGTACGGAGGAAATCATGCCAGATCCCGCAGGCGCCCCAGGACCGAAAGTCCCTGGCCAGGTCCTGGTAGATCTTGGAGTCTGTGGGATAAGCAGCGCCTTGTTCAACGGTGAGGCCATAGGGCTCCAAGTAGTCGTTGCTCCGGTCGAATGCAGACATGTGAAGCAGCATCGGTAGACCGGTTTCCCGGGCCACGGGTTCCAGGCCGTCCGGGTATTTGTCGGGGTCCGGCCGGTAGCTCCGCGAGAACCCGACCGTCTCGTGAGGGTACCAAAGGTCGAGGCCGAAGTATCGAACCGGGATGTCCGCCTCCGTAAAATAGTCGGCCAAGTCCGTTAGGGTTTCGGCAGCAGTGGGCCGGAAAAGCTGGGCGTAGTACCCGCCGTAGCAGTTCCAGAATCCTAGAGACCCGATTTCGGGCCCGTGCGGTGCTTTTGGTCCGCCGCCACGGTGGATTCTTGATAATAGCCGGCCCCAACGAAGTACGGTGTCAACCAGCCCAATCCCGAATACTAACAAGGTATTGGTCGTGGTGCCGGCGGGGATATGGTCCACCGCTCCGTGCAGACCCCGTCCGACCGCCAACCCCACTGGAGTCTCAATCAACCGCATGGGGCTGATCAGCAAATGGTCCATGGGAGAGGCCACCATGGTCCGCTCTTCCCGGTCGAAGGCGATGAGAGGCGCAAACGGCTTTTCCGTGCATAGGTGCAGGTCCGTATCAGGAGAGAAGTCGGCTTGCCGGAGCTGCTCGGGAAGGTCTTCTAAACTTGGGGCAATGACAGCATCAGGGAAATGCCCGCTGACCCCAGATCCTTCCCGTCCCGTGAGTCCCCAAGTAAAGGTAAGATAACTGAATCCCTCGGCCAACCTAAATACCGGTGAATTGAAGGTCGTGTGGAAGTAGCTGTCCGCGACGGACGTCCCAGACATGTCCCTGATTGCGGTGGTCTCCACGATGACCGCCGATTCGGCCAACCCGCTGTCATAAGCTCGGAAAGTCTGGCGGAGCACAGGGCCCGATTCGTCGCGTAGAGTCTGCGACAACGACCTATATTTGCCAAGGTGGTCGGTATCCTCGCCATCTTCCAGCGAGTCCACCACCAAGGAGCCGTCGAAGGTGGACCGCCATCCCGGCGTCTGATGGACGACGGCCCCAATCTCAGGGAGAAAGGACAGGCCGTCGAAATCAACCGCACCGCAATTACCGCTCCTGGATAGCGAAACCGCTGCTCGATGGACGGTCATGATGGGTTGTCGTCTAGTTCCACTGGCAGGCCGGTCCGGGCCGATTCGTAGGCCTTCAACACCAAGTCCAAGTCCTTCAGCCCTTCTTCGCCGGTAATTGCCGGTTCCGACGCCTCCATGATGCTCCGCCTGAACTCCAGCACCATGGGCGTCAGACCGCAGTGGTCGTGATCGAGTTGCCGGGTCTCCTGGGAATCGCCGTAGTCGATCTTCAGCCAGGGACGACCCAACTCGAAGTGGAGGTTCGCCCGTCCGCCGGTCACGCTAACCCACGGACGCTCGGTTGGCTTGCCGATGCTCCACGTGTGGTTGATGATGCCCACGACTCCGTTGGGAGAGCGGGTGGTAACGACAATTCCGTCCTCGGCATCTAGTCCGGAGATACCCGGCGGGACTTGGACGGCGTATATCTGATTAGGCCGCCCGGTCAGGTATGCCAGGACGCTGGCCTTGTGGATTCCTCCGTCTATCAACACCCCACCACCGTTTTGGTACTTGTCATTGCGCCAGGAGCCGGGCTGGAAAGGGTATTCTTCCTGCAACTGGATGAGGCGGACCCGGCCCACAACTCCCGATTCGATGATTCTCTTTGCTTCTTGCACCGGCGCCAGAAAGCGGTAGTTCTCGGCGACCATCAATTTTACTCCGGCGCAATTGGCAGCTGTAATGATGGCGCGGGCTTCATC
Source organism: Dehalococcoidia bacterium (assembly GCA_965237595.1). GTDB lineage: Bacteria > Chloroflexota > Dehalococcoidia > Lucifugimonadales > UBA3495 > UBA9611. The sequence continues at coordinate 280,511 of CBDEFY010000007.1, forward strand.
GATGGTCCGGGCAATGGGCTTTTCCAGTAGGATGTGTTTCTTCGCCCTTGCCGCGAGCCGGGCGTGCTCCAGGTGAAGGTGATGCGGCGTGCAGATGTAGAGCGTTTTTATCCTGACATCAGCAGCAGCGTCCTCATACGAACCGAAGGCTCCTGCACCGCCAAATTCGTCGGAGTAGGCCTTGGCGCGGGCGTAATCGCGGCTGGCGAAGTAAAGCTCCACCCGGTCCCGGGCAGCTATCAGCGATTCGGCGAAAGTTCGGGCGAATCCACCGCAGCCTATGACGCAGAGCCCTAGCTTCATGGAGCCCCCTAGACAACCGACCTATGAAATCACACCCACTTTTTCTATTCGGTACGGTAAAGTCCGTTGACCATTCTATTATCTGGGGGAATCTAAGCACCACCTGTTGATTGACCGATTGCACGATTTGGCGGACCTGAGCACCCATGTCATGCTGCGCGAGCCGGCCGGAACTGACACTATGCGCGAATAGTGTCACCGGCAGAATGAATGGAGAACCGGGGCTTGTACTCACCGCCAATCAAGAATCGGGATGGCTCTACAATCACAGGAAATCCCGTAGTACAGTGAGTTAAGTAATGATTGTCCACCGCCAGGCGGTTCCGAAGGTGGCATGAAAACCAAAAATCCTGACTACTCCTGAAGGGGCCTGAGCGACACATTTGCCCAAGCGGAAAGCCGCCAGTATGATGAATGCTGACAGCTTTTTCTATTAGCCTTTTTGATAGTTCGGACTGCTGGGGACTCCTAGGGTGAAAGTCCAATGGGGGACGAGTGATTCTCATCATCGAAGGCGCTGACCCCGAGGAAATCAACCATCGCCAACGCCGTGTCCGAGCGTCACCACTGGCCGATCGTCAAGGTCAGGATGAGCCAAAAAGTAGGCTGCCCATCACCGTTGGCGTAATGGGAAATGGCTTTTGTGTCTGGTCTCTGGATTCCGGCATTCGCCGGAAAGACGAAGGTGGCGCTGAGCATTCTTCGGGGCACACCGCAACCCATCGGATTTTTGGGGTCGGCCGGCTCTACAGAATCGTCTGTACCTTGCTCCATATCTCCCGGCTCAGCTCCTCGGGAGGACGTTGGCCGTCCAGCACCAGCCACCCCCCAGGATCCGAGGCGGCCAGGGCGCTATAGCCCCGGCGTATCTTGCGGTGAAAGTCCACCGGTGCTTCGTCGAAGGTGTCTCCGTTCCCGCCGGCCGGTCCGCTGCCTTTCCGGGCCAGGGCCGTCTCCACGGGCAGGTCCAATAAAACCGTCAAGTCCGGCTCCAGCCCACCGGTTGCTTCGCGGTTCAGCCGCTCAATCAACTCCCGGTCCAACCCGCGTCCGTAGCCCTGGTAGGCCACCGTGGAGCTGGTGAACCGGTCGGCGATCACCACCCCGCCCTGGTCCAAGAAGGGCCGAATCACCTGTTGGACCAACTGGGCGCGGGCAGCCTGGAAGAGCAGCAGCTCGCTTATTGGAGTCATGGAATCGCCAGACTTCAGCAGTCGCCGCAGGGACTGACCGAGGGGAGTGCCGCCGGGCTCGTGGGTGCGCATGACCTTGACGCCGCGGCGGCGCAGCCGACGGAACAGGGAGCGGGCTTGGGTGCTCTTGCCCGACCCGTCGCCGCCTTCCAATACGATAAAGCAGGCCATCTTATTCGACGCCCAATCGTGGCGTGAGACCCTCCGGCGTTAGACCCTGTAGAACATGACGGCCCGTTCCGGCTCGCGGCCTTGGCTGACCGAGGCCACGTTGTAGCGTTGACCCAGCAGGTGCTGCAATCTCCGGATATAGGAGCGTTGCGGGGTCAGCCGCACGGTCTGCTCACCGGCCAAAACCTGGTTGGCAGCCTCCTCCGCTTCGTCCATAGCTTTTTCCATGGTGGGCGAGCCGTCTCCACCGGTGAAGGGTGGGCCGTCGTCGTCGTTGCCCAGATCGGGCATCTTGCCCCGGCCGTTACCGCCGCCGTGCCAGTCCTTAATCACCGTCTCCAGGAACTCCTGCAACTGGGGCATGGTGTTCTTCCGGAGCACGCAAACCGGCGTCCCGCTGGACTCGGCGATACGGACCAACTGGGAACCCCGACGGTAATGGGTCTTGGTGGTCAACACTAGGTCGGCCCGCCTCAACTCATTGACGATATGCACCACGGTCCCCGATTCCGCAACGGCGGCTTCCAGTTTGTCCCGTCCTACGCCGAAAAGAAACACACGCACCTCCGTCTCTTTGGCTGCGGACTCCGGCACTGAGGGCAACGACGGCACCGCCGTCTGATCCTGGGATATCCGGCTCCCAGACCGGCTCGGGCGTGCGCTTTCCGGCTGCCAAGCTCCCGGTTTGGCCTCGCTGTTCCTCACCTGTTCCTGGCTGCGCTTAACATCGCCGTCCTCGCCCAGCCAACGGACCTCGGGCGCGATGGGGAAGCCCCGCAGCCACTGGTCCACTACCCGGTCCACGTTGTCGTGGACCGCCAGGCGGTCCCAGCCCTGAATCTCGACTACAACGTCGAAGGTTGCCGGCGCTTTGCGTTCCAGCACGCTCTTCTGGGTGCCCCGGTACCGGGCTTCTTGGTCTCCCAGGGTCACGGTTTGTATACCGCCCACCAAATCCGAAAGGGTGGGGTTCATTATCAGGTTGTCCAGGGTGTTGCCGTGGGCGGTTGCAATCAGTTGCACGCCGCGCTCGGCGATGGTCCGGGCGGCGGCCGCTTCCTGCTCCGTGCCCATTTCATCGATGATGATGGTCTCGGGCATATGGTTTTCCACGGCCTCAATCATCACGCTGTGCTGTTGCGAGGGGGTCCGCACCTGCATGCGCCTGGAGCGCCCGATAGCCGGGTGGGGCACGTCGCCGTCACCGGCAATCTCGTTGGAAGTGTCGACGATAATCACCCGCTTCTTGGCTTCATGGGAGAGCACCCTGGCCATCTCCCGCAGCATCGTGGTCTTGCCCACGCCGGGGCGGCCCAGAAGCAAGATATTCTTCCCGGAGAAGGCTAGGTCCTCGATTATCTTGATGGTGCCAAAGACCGCCCGGCCCACCCGGCAGGTGATGCCGATGACCTGTCCCTTCCGGTTGCGGATGGCGGATATCCGGTGGAGGGTGCGTTCGATGCCGGCCCGGTTGTCGTCCCCGAACTCGCCGATCCGGCTAATCACGCTCTCCAAGTCTTCGGCGGTAACGGGACGCTGGTCCAGTTCGGCTTCCTCAGACACGAACCGGGCCTCGGGCAAGCGCCCCAGGTCCAGCACAATCTCAAGCAATCGCTCCAGGTCATTCCGGCACCGCAGAGCCTCCGCGACGTTGTCGGGTAGCACATCTAGGACCAGGTCCAGCTCTTCCTGTTCCTTTTCTCGCCCTGTTTCCTGAAGCTGCTCTTGCACCGTTGCCAATATCACGCCTCCACATAGGAAAGTTCGCGATTCATAACCGGTACCGTCACCGTCTTGATCAACATAGTATAACGCCCGGCCTCTTGTAGGCCCTGCCGGGTCAGCAGGTCAGTTGCATTTCCCTGATAGCTCGGAACCAGCCAATTCGTTGTGTTATAGGACATCTCGATCAGGCCGGGCATCACATCCGGGTGATTGGGATGGGCCAAAACCTGCCCAGCCGCCGCCTTACCGAAGGGTTCACGCATCCGCCAGCCAACGATTTTCCCGTCGAGATTCAATACCGTCTCGTTTCTGCGGGGCTGGGGCTGCTCTTGAGAATCCCACCACTGGTCGAATGTCAGACCGATCCCCTCCCGCACCTGCTGGGGCGTTGCCGCGCAGTATAGCTGGAACAAACCGTAACTATCCGCCGTGGCCCGGTCCTCCGCCGTATATCTCTCCGGTATTTTTAATTGATGGCCGATGACTTCTCCGGGGCCTCCCACGCATTCGTGCCCGGCTAGGTGAATCTCCTCGTAGTAGGGAAAGAACCCGGCGCGCCGCGCCGTGTCCAGAATCTCACTGTCGCAAGGGACTCGAAGAAACACCTTTTCCGCGCCGCGGGTCCCGGCGGCCGTGACCACCTGCTCCAACACGTCCAACGCCTGGTCTGTGTCTTGGAGGTGTAATCGGTCCACTTCCCACGCCCGGACTCCGCGACGTATCCGGGCCGACGCAAGACTGGACAGGTCCATCCCGTTCCAGTCACCGACTGTCACCCGGATTGGTTTGCGGGCCAGCGACTGCCTCCAGAATGTGGAGTTGCGGAGCGGACGGCAGCGCACAACCGACTCCGTTGGCGCCGCCAGATTGGCCCCTCCCGGGGCGTTGACCAGCATGCAACGCAGGGCATCGCCGATTCGGAAGGCCACAATCATAGTGCGCCATCCTGAGGGGCGCCGTTCCGGGACCTGGCAGGATTACCATTGCCGCCGGCCAACTCCAGGAAATAGCTGTGGAACCGGTAGTCGTTGGTCAGCTCGGGGTGAAAGGCGGTGGCAATCAGGTTTCCCTGCTGCACCGCCACGGGACGGTCAGCATCCAGGGCCGAAAGTACTTCCACGCCTTCGCCAACCCGAATGATGACCGGGGCGCGGATGAAGATGGCGTGGAAGGGGTCGGGTCCCAGGGCGCTGACGTCCAGCGCCTGTTCGAAGCTGTCCACTTGGCGTCCAAAGGCGTTGCGCTGCACGCCAATGTCCATGATACCCAGGGGAATGGGGTCTTGTTCGGTAATCTCCCGGGAGAGCATAATCATCCCGGCGCACGTGCCCCAAATTGCCCGGCCTTCCGCGGCCATGTGCTCCAAGGGCTCCCTCAGGTTATAGATGGTCATCAGGCGGCTTAACGTCGTGCTTTCGCCCCCTGGGATGATGAGCCCGTCCACCGAATCCAACTGTTCCGGCAGCCTAACCTCACGTGCCTTAACACCCAGCTTGCCCAGGACGGCTATATGTTCGGCGAAGTCGCCCTGAATCGCTAATACGCCTACTTCCAACTGGGCCTGCTGATTCTTTCTCTCAGGATAATCGTCTCGTCCGTTCCCCAAGGTGGACCGGCGCAATCTCCACCAACCCGGTCAGGCCCTTACAGGCTCCGGGAGGCCAGCAGGTCCTCCTCGGGGATCGACTTGGCGCTGATACCGACCATGGGTTCGCCCAGGTCCTTGGAGACCTCGGCCAGGATCTTCGGGTCGCTGTAGTGGGTCACAGACTGGACGATGGCGTAGGCCCGGCTGGCCGGGTCGCCGGACTTGAATATTCCAGACCCTACGAAGACGCCGTCGGCGCCCAGTTGCATCATCAGAGCGGCATCGGCCGGAGTGGCCACGCCGCCAGCGGCGAAATTGACCACGGGCATGCGCCCCATTTCCTTGGTCTTGGTCAGCAGTTCCAGGCTCACCTGCATGTCCCTGGCCTCGACCACCATTTCGTCATCGGGCATGGTCTGGAGCTTGCGGATAGCGTCTTGGACGGCGCGCATGTGACGGACGGCCTCAACGACGTCGCCGGTGCCGGCCTCACCCTTGGTGCGAATCATTGCGGCGCCTTCGGAGATGCGTCGCAGGGCCTCGCCGAGGTTGCGGCAGCCGCAGACGAAGGGCACTTTGAAGTCTTGCTTCCAGATGTGGTGCATTTCGTCGGCAGGAGTCAGGACTTCGGACTCGTCTATGTAGTCGACGCCGATGGCCTCCAGCACTTGGGCCTCAACGAAATGGCCGATACGGACCTTGGCCATGACCGGGATGCTCACCGTGTCCATGATCGAGCAGATGATAGCTGGGTCGGTCATGCGGGCCACGCCGCCGTCGGCGCGGATGTCCGCAGGCACCCGCTCCAAGGCCATCACGGCCACTGCACCAGCTTCCGCGGCTATTTTGGCCTGCTCGGCGTTCACCACGTCCATGATAACGCCGCCCTTGAGCATTTGAGCGTGACCAGCCTTGACCGTAAACGTCCCTGTTAGTACCTCGACCATCTCTGCCGTCCTCCGGGTGTCTGCTTATTGGTTGGTGGCAAAAAGCGAAATCCCTTGGGGGAATTAGCCTCAATTGCGGCTATATTATACGCTCCCGGCATGTTGATTATCAATTGCTCTCGTCGGGGCCGGTCCTACCTGAGGCTAGGCGTGACAGGGATTGGGGGAGAGAGTTCGGACGTTTATTTTCTTCTTGACAGCCCAAGGGCGCGGATTTGATAATAGGCACTACTGCCGAGGTAGCTCAGGTGGTAGAGCACGGCACTGAAAATGCCGGTGTCGACAGTTCGAGTCTGTCCCTCGGCACCACCTTCCCCCACAGGCGCAATTCGAGCGGAAGTGGCTCAGTGGTAGAGCACCTCCTTGCCAAGGAGGGGGTCGCGGGTTCAAATCCCGTCTTCCGCTCCGATGACGAACTCAAAGGCCCCAACTAAGGGGCCTTTTTTATTTCCTGCTGCGAGAGCGACAAAATGCCGTTGACGGGCTGGATTTCACATCGGGAGAATGGGTTCAAGATTACTTCTGAGATCGTGGTGGCCGCAGGGGTAGCCCCGGCTGGCGATTGTAGCAGCAGTGCATCCCAGCGGAATAGGCCACCTCAAGATTCAGGAAGGTCTAAGACGCCCAACACTCTGAGAACACCATAGAGGCCTATGCCATACACCGAAGGAGCGCACGACTCACCCGCCGACACAAAAGACCGGCTACTCCGAGTCGGGACCAAATACCAGTCATCAGCCCCCAGCGTTGCCGACGGCGATAACGTCTATTTCCTGGTGGACTCCGCCGGCCGCCTGTTAATCGCCGGTGCCGTCGCCCACGATGCCGTCTACGCTGGCAACCCCCTGGGCATGGGGCTAAACGCCCAATCAGATACGACCAGCCCAACCGACGTGGCCGTAGGCGACCTGGTACGTCAGACAGGAACTCTCAAAGGGGCTGCCTTCGCCGCCCAAGGCAGCCGGGTAACTGGGGATGGTCTAACCTCAAATGTTGTCTATGCAATAGCCGAGGACGACATACCGGGCATGGCCGCGTCGGCCCCTTATATTATGGCAGGCCCGGATAGAGCAAAAAGTGCTGGGGATTCCGGCAGCCCCGGACGCAGGCCCGGATAGAGCAAAAAGGATTCAGGCCCAGGACAAGGCACACTGAACATCGCCCCCATAGGCGGCGACATCGTACTCCGGGCCTCTGCCGTGGCCGGTGAAGCCAGCGGCACGTCAACCGCCGTCGACAACCTGGGCTGGGTAAAAGGCTTCAATTGCCACCTAAGATGTCACCGCCGCCCCCTCCGGCGGCAGCCCCACCCTGGACCTCTACCCGCAGACCCAGCTGGCCTCTGGCGACTGGCAAGACATCGCCCACTTCACCCAAGCCACCGGCGTCACCGCCGAGATAGTGGACTGGGGCCCCGGGGATGGAAACATCTCCGGCATTGGGGCCGAAGGTGCCGCAATGACCTTCGACCGGTTCTTCGCGGAGCAAGACGCCGCCCTCGGCGTGGCCACCATCCGCGTAATGAACCTGGGCGATTCCATGCGGGTCAAATGGGTCTTTGCAGCGGGCGGTTCAACCGGAGACTTCACCTTCGCCGTAACCACAACACCCCACAGTTAGTCACCCCGATACATCGGGGCTCAGGACAGGCCCCTTCGACAAGCTCAGGACAGGCCCCTTCGACAAGCTCAGGACAGGGAGGAGAACATATGTTGACCGACTGGACTCTGGCAAGTAGCACTCCGTGGGCCCTCCAAGCTGAGGGTGGTGCGATGGCCGTTGACGACCTAGCCAATATCACCTACGCCCGCACCCACACCTACACTCGGACTGTCCACCAAAGGGACGAAGACGGGGAACTTGTTCTGGATGAGAGCGGGAACCCCGTGGAGGTCGATGAGACCAAGGATGAGGCGGAAACCCGCACCACCAGGCATCAGCGAACCTCTTTCGACGGCAAAGCCCAGACAGACTCCAAGTGGCACGCCAACATGAAGCGTGAGATAGCCGCTGACCTGGCCGATCTCAACAGAGCCGAAAATACGGGCGTCGACATCACGAGCAAGGTTAAGTAACACTCCGGCATCGTCTCTGGCGAAAGAGCAAGGGCTGCCGTACCTTCCGGCACTGTTAGACCTGCGACAGCGCGGTGATTCCGCCCACGATGATGCCCACCGCCGCCACCCTCAGCGCCAGGGTGTTCCGCTCCAAGGAGTCGTTCAGCGGTTCTATCCGCTCGATGCTGAACAGGCTGTTCAGCATAAAAAAAGAAGATGGGCGACGAAATTAGCACCGTTGCCGCCGAGAGATGTTTGGTCTAGACTCCATCCAACTCAGACCGGGCAATCCAGAGCCGGGAGGCCCGTCATGGCAAACATTCACGGCAAGATCGTCGCCAACGTCGACCGCTTGGACCGGCTGATGGACGAAAACGGCTGCTCGGCCGTGGTTGCCCGGTCAGGGAAGAACTTCACCTACCTGGCGGGCTTCGCCTACCCGGGGACGCTGGCACGGCACTTGGACTTTCCGGACTCGCCCAGGGGGGTGCTGCTGGTCTGGCCGCGCCCCGGCAACCCGGTTCTGGTCGTGAATGAGATTGCGGCGCCCTTGGCCCGCCGCGACTCCTGGGTCGAGGACGTCCAGGTTTACGACGGCTACGCCGAGTCACCCTACTCCAGGACCGCGGACATCCTCAAGGAGATGGGCCTGGCAAGGGAAAAGATCGGCCTTGAGAAAGACTATCTGAGCGCCCTCCAGTGGGAAGAGCTGACCTCCCTATTGCCCAACGCCGACCTCATGGACTGCACCGACATGATGGACCGAGTGCGCTGGATCAAGACTCCCGAGGAAGTGGAACTGTTAGTGAAGGGCGCAAACCTGCTGGATGAAGCCTATCTAGAGGTGTTCCAGACAGTCCGCCCCGGCGACACCGAACGCCAGGTACATTCCCGGATCATAGAGGGCTGCATCAGACGCGGGGCCAACTGGGCCCACGGCATTCTCAACACCAGCCGCAACAACGTGGCCTACGGCGGCGAGGGGGATATGGCGTTTGAGGCCGGCGACCTCATCAGAAACGACTACGTTTCCTACTACAACGGCTACCCCGGCCACCAGTCAAGGACGGTGGTGGTGGGCGAGCCCAGTCAGGAACTCCAGGAGGCTTACAAGGTCAACCGGGACATCTACCGGGCGACCATCGACCAATGCCGTCCGGGGGCCAAGGCGTCGGACATCTACCACTTCGCCAACAACGCCTTCAAAGACGCCGGGATCGAGGGGAAAGTCGCCTTGGCGGGCCACGGTGTCGGTGCTTGGTGGCACCAGCAAGAGCCCTACATGGTGCCCTCGGGCAAGCACACTCTGGAGAAGGGCATGGTGGTGGCCCTGGAGCCCCACATCGGCCACTGGCACCTACAGGACATGGTATTGGTCACCGATGGGGCGCCACGGCTTTTATCGACGTTGATCGACACCGACGAGATGTTGGTGGCCGGGTAGGCTTGCGGGCCTCAATGTCATTAACCCGCCCCTACCTCTTCCGATAATTCACTGACCCATTTGATGGCCTGGGGGCATCCCGATTCCATCGGGACCGTGCGCCTACATGGCGGTGATGCCGCCGTCGATGACCAGTTCTATCCCCGTAATCCATGAGGCCTCGTCTGAGGCCAAGTAAAGGACGCCATAGGCGACGTCTTCTGAGCTGCCCAACCGGCCCAGGGGCACTTCATCGGTCCGCTCCTGAAGCATGGCGGGATTGCTGGTGATTCCCGCCAGCATGGGCGTGTCGATGGGGCCCGGATGGATGGAATTGCAGCGTATCTTATCCGCCGCATGCTGGATGGCCGTGCTCTTAGTGAAGACGCGGACGGCGCCCTTGGACGCGCTGTAGACCGCCGGGGCCAGTTTGCGGCCCAGAATCCCAGCGATTGATGAGACGTTGATGATTGAGCCGCCGCCGGCCCGACGCATGGCCGGGATGGCCCGGCGGGTGCCCAAGAAGACCCCTTTGGTGTTCACCGCCAGGACCTCATCCCACAACTCCTCTGAGGTCTCTTCGATAGACCCGCCGCGGGCAATACCCGCGTTGTTGACCAAAACGTCAAGTTTGCCGTAGCGGGACTCGGCCAGGTCGACGGCCCGCAGCCAATCGTCGTCCCGGGTTACGTCCAGATGGCGATACACAGCGTCACCTCCCGAAGCCTGGACCTTGGACTCGACGTCCATACCCTCTTGGTCCAAGACGTCGCAGATAATCACTTTGGCCCCCTCCTTTGCGAACAGTTCAGCCTCCAAGGCCCCTTGACCCCGTGCTCCTCCGGTGACGATGGCGACCTTGCCGTCCAGTCTCCCCATGGTCTCTTCTCCACCTGTGACGGATGGCCGCCATTCTACAAGAGCCGGTCTCGCGCGGCAATCGGCGGACCGGGCTTCGCCCAGAGCGAAGACTGGTGCTGTACCGGCACGCGGTTAACGGCTATAATCTCTGCCAGCCTTGGCCTGGACAGGCGTGCCGCACTCATAAGCGGCGGCCAGCGGCTTCATATCGAAAGCTTAGGGGGCGAACCCATGCCGCAACGCACTCTGTGGATGCACGGCGCAAATATGCAGGTTGAATACCCCGGCCGGCTGAACTCGGTCCGTATCTCCGGCCCCTTCGTCCGCATCGAAGGCACGCGGGCGCAAAACACCTGGCTCCACTTTCCCCTGCCCACGCCCGCGGTTGTGGACGGTGTCAGGATGCAGATCGACGGAGCCTACGTCAGCTTCCGCACCCGGGACCATGCCTCGGTCCACGAAGTCATCGTTTACGACGGCGAGTCCCGCATCGCCGAGCACATGGACCTGGACCTGCGGGGAGACCACCTGGACGCCAGGTTCGACGTGCCGGGCAATCCAGAAATCAAAAAGGGAATCAACGTCACCCTGGGCGTTCGTTTCGACGACGACGCGCCCGATGTCCGGTCGATGCAGATCGAGGTGATCAGTGTCGGCTTGGAGTATTCGGGCGAGGAATAGCCGACTAATTGGGGCCCATGGCCAACGCATCCCACGCTCAGCCGGAGAGAGAAACAATGGCAGCGACGCAGATAACCACGCACAAGAACTACATCGGAGGCCAATGGGTTGAGTCGATTTCCGGCAGGACCTATCAGGTCCACAACCCCGCCCGGAAAGACGAGATTGTGGGCGCCTTCCAGACCTCCGGCGCCGACGACGCCCTGCGTGCCGTTGCCGCCGCCAAAGAGGGCTTGGCCGTTTGGGCCGGTACACCAGCCCCGGCCCGCGCTGGAGTCATATTCAAAGCCCTGGAGATTATGGGTCGCCGGGCTGACGAGATTGCGCAGACCATCACCACCGAAGAGGGCAAACCCATCGGCGACGCTCAGGGCGAGGTCAAGCGGGCCATGAACATCATGGAGTATGCCGCCGGCGAGGGACGCCGCATGTTCGGCTATACCACGCCCTCAGAACTGCCCAACACCGTGGCTTACACCATCCGGCGGCCCCTGGGTGTTGTGGGAATCATCACCCCCTGGAACTTCCCCATCGCCATCCCGGCTTGGAAGATAGCCCCGGCCCTCATCTGCGGCAATGCCCTGGTATTCAAGCCTGCCTCGGGCACGCCCTTAAGCGCGGTGAAGCTGACTGAGATTTTCGAAGAGGCCGGTCTCCCAGCCGGCGTTCTGAACCTGGTCACCGGGCCGGGCGCCCAGGTGGGCAATGCCTTGGTGGAGAGCCCCGACGTCAAGGGCATCTCTTTCACCGGCTCCACCGAGGTCGGTACCAAGCTATACGGCGAGAGCGCCAAGCGGCTGAAAAAGGTCCAGGCCGAGATGGGCGGCAAAAACGCGGTAATCGTCCTATCGGACGCCGACATGGACAAGGCCCTGAGTGGCATAGTGCAGGGCGCCTTCGGCTCCACCGGCCAACGCTGCACCGCCACCAGCCGCGTCATCGTGGAAGAAGACGTCTACGACCAGTTCATGGCGGAGCTCATCGACCGAACCAGCAAACTAAAGATTGGGGATGGCATCAATCCGGAGAGCGACGTTTCGCCCCTTTCCAGCCAGAGCCAAAAGGACAAGGTGTTGGAATACATCGGCATCGGCGCGGAAGAGGGCGCCGACCTAGCCTACGGCGGCCGCGAGCTTAGCGGCGGCGACTACGACCAGGGGTATTATGTGGAACCCACCATCTTCACCGGTGTGTCCCCCAGCATGCGCATCGCCAAAGAGGAGATATTCGGCCCGGTGCTGACGGTGTTCAAGGTCAAGGACCTGAAAGAGGCCATCAAGATATCCAACTCTGTGGAGTTCGGTCTGTCGTCCTCGGTCTACACCAAAGACATCACCAAGGCCTACGAATACATCAACACGGTGGAGACCGGCATGGTCCACGTCAACGCCTCCACCCTGGGCGGCGAGGTGCACCTCCCCTTCGGCGGGCTGAACGCCTCCGGAGTGGGCCAGCGGGAGCAGGGCACGGCGGCGGTGGATTTCTTCAGCGAGGTCATCACCGTCTACATCGACCACGCCGCCGAGGCATGAGAGCGGGCCCGGTTCATCTATGGGCAGGAAATCGAACTGGCGGGCGGACAAGTTTCAAAGTACCCTGGACCACTTCACATTGCTCATAACTGCATCTGCGTTATGCCAGGGCGTTGTCCGTTTGGAATATCTCCATGATGGCAGGTGCAAAGTACACTCTGTTTCGTGATCGACCTGTGGTTTCAACCAGGATGGCGGCGGCTACCAACCGGTCGATGTGCAACTGGGCGGTCCTGGGAGTAACTCCAAGGCGATTTCGAACGGTTCCCATGGTGACTACCGGGGCTTCGAATAGGCAGTCGATGAGCTCTAAACTCAGGGCCGAGCCTCTGGGGGTTTGTAGCTTTCCTCGAAATGCTTGTTGGAGGTCCAGCAGGTCTCGTGACCGCCTGATGGCCTCGTTAGCTTCCTCGGCAACGGCTTCAAGGAAAAATCCTATCCATTCCTCCCAGGCGCCCGTCTGGCTGACCTTCAAGAGATGATCGATATATTCATCTATATGCCTTTCGAAGAAGGCGCTCAGATATAGCGAAGGCTGCGGCAGATAACCCCGATCACACATCAGCAGACTCAGCATCAGTCTACCGATCCTTCCGTTTCCATCGGCAAACGGATGTATGGCCTCAAATTGGTAATGGATCAACGCCAATTGGATCAGGAACGGTAGGTCCGTGGGCTCGTGTATGAATCTCTCAAATTCGTTTAGCGCCTGGGTCATCTGCTCTACAGGAGGGGGAACATAACGATCCTCGGAAACTCCTCTCTCATAACTGCTGATGTAGTTTTGGCTGACGCGGAATTCGCCGGGCCTCTTGTCTTGTCCTCTTACATCGCGAAGCAAGTGTTCATGCAATTCTCGTATCAGCCGGAGAGAGAACGGCAGGTCATTGAGCCGTTCCAGACCGTAGCCCATTGCGACAATGTAGTTGGAAACCTCTGTTATATCCGCCGGTTGGGGTTGTGCTGCCGGTGCTGCTTCGAACAACAGAAGCTGTTCCAGATTTGTGACCGTTCCTTCCATTCGGCTTGAGAGTACAGCTTCCCTTCTAAGAAACGGACCAACCAACAGATGAGGATCGGCCAGCATTCTCCCCATTCCCGAAAGTTGTCCCACCGCCAGGTCAGCTTCCGAAAGTCTCTTCCAAATACCCGAGCCGTAGGCAGTTGCCGGAGGCAGCGGATCAGGTACAAAAGCCCAGTAAGCTTCGGGCGTCTGCACCAGTTTGCCAGGCGAAGCCTCCGTGAAATCCGATGCATTCATAAATGTTTGCTTCCATATGCGACGTAGGTATTAATGCGCGCTCAGCAATTATACTTTTAGGCTTCATTGTATAATAAAAGAATTTAATGCGCAATTATGGTTATACTTATATAGTGAACAGTATAATAACGAAGAAGAATGCGGGCTGTAATTATACTTAACTAACGTAAGGGATATTTAATTATACTGTCATGGGCAAAAGTATAATTAAGATTAAATCCGGTTATTCTGCCGCCAAGTGTCCCATCTCCCCCTACAAAGGCTGCCGGTGGGCGAAACCCCGATCGGTCTCGTGCCAGAACCCGATCTGGTCTTCACCGCTTATCCAGCACAGAAAGACCTCCCGGCCCTCTCGCTGCGACGGGAAATCCACCAGACCCCGCTCAATGTCCCGGACGATGATTCCCCGGTCCAATACCTCTTGGACCCCTTCCTCTATTTGCCGGGCCAGCCGGGCCACGCTCTCTTGGACCCGGCCCAGTTCTTCGTTGCTGCTGGAAGAACCGTTACCACTCCGGCGCCGCAACAATTCGGCGAGCCGTTCCTGTAGAGCCAGATGTTCCTGGCGTCCCGGCGCCAACCGCTGGAAAGTCTCCTCCAGCCACGGCACCAAAGCGTTTGCTTCCTCTAACGTGAATTGCTGGTGTCTCATCTCCGAGCGACCCTTTAGCCCAATCGAATGCGGCCAAATAATAGCCGCCGCCCGCCGGGTTGGGCCATTGTTCAGGGGGCGTCCACCAAGGCTGGCAAATGGCGTACAATGTCTGCCACGGGCGGCATTGCCCGATAGAATAATCCCGGTAGAAAATGGCGGTAGAATTCTCCCCTTAGGATACTTGATTGAATCGAGAGCGGATATGCCCATCATCGACCACAAACGCCTTCCGGAGGTCCCCTGGCGGCCCGGTCACCGCAAATGGGACATCACCCTTGAAGAACACGGCGTCTCCACCTACCTCAGCTTAAACACCGCCGAACCGGGCACCGGCGCACCCCTCCACACCCATCAGATTGACGAGCTAATCATAATCATGGAGGGCACCTTGGAGGTGCGCATCAACGGCGAGACACACACGGTGGAGAGAGACCACACCTTGGTCATCCCGCCCGGAGCCGAGCATGGGTTCAAGGTGGTGGGCGACAAGACTGCCGAGTTGATTGTGGTCTTCCCCCACATGGACCCCTACTCATCGGAGAACACTACCTACCTGGAGGGCAGCCGTCCAGCCTCGGCCACGGCCTCGGAATAATCCCCAACCAAGGCAGACCCTAGAATTGAACCAGACTCAGACTGACAAGAACCGTTTCCAAGCCGGAGATCTGGCCCTGCTCATCGACCGCAAGTCCCGGCGGTATATGGTCACCCTGGCCGAAGGGGAGACATACCATTGCCACTTGGGGCGGTTGCACCACGACCAATTGATTGGGAATAGTGTCGGCGGTTGGTACCAGACGGACAAAAGTCACACCCTGCTGGCGGTACGGCCCACCCTGGGCGACTTCGTGCGGGAGATGCCCCGCGGGCCCCAGATCATCTACCCCAAAGACCTGGGCAACATAGTCAATTTCGCCGATATCTTCCCCGGCGCCGCGGTGGTTGAGGGCGGTCTGGGCTCCGGTGCGTTGACGGCCGCCTTGCTCCGGGCGGTGGGAAACACCGGCAGGGTGATCAACTACGAAATCGACGAATCGGTGTTGCCCAAAGCGACGCGGAACATCGACCGGGTTATCCCTGACGCCTCCAACCTTGAGATCAAGATCGGCGACATCTACGAAGGCATCGCTGAGCGGGACATTGACCGGGTGGTTCTGGACGTTCCAGAACCGTGGCAGGCAATTCCCGGGATCGGCGACGCCCTGGTCATGGGCGGGATACTACTTAGCTTCGTCCCCACCATCCTGCAGGTGCAGCGGTTGGTGTTGGCCTTGGAGCAAGACGGCCGGTTCCAGATGATTCAGTCGATGGAGACTCTGCTCCGGACCTGGCACGTCACGGAACGAAGCGTCCGCCCGGACCACCGAATGGTGGCCCACAGCGGCTTCCTGACCACGGCGGTCCGCTGTGAGCCTCGGCCCGGAGGGCGCGTCAAATCGAATGGCGAGTCCCCAAGCGAACCACTAAATGACGATTTGGCTGACGCGCCAGAGGAGGCCGGCATCGATGGACATGATGAGTAGGGAGCAAACCCTGGAATTTCTGAAGACCCATGTGAAAACCGAGATGCTGATGAAGCACCTATACGCCGTGGAGGCCTCCATGCGGGGCTATGCTCGAAAATTTGGCGGCGACGAGGAGCGATGGGCCATCGCCGGGCTGCTCCACGACTTTGACTGGGAGATTTGCCCCACCCCCGAAGACCACCCGACCTACGGGGCACAGATACTCCGGGACCACGGTTACCCTGAAGACATCGTCCGCGCGGTGCTCACTCATGGGGAGCACACCGGTATCCCCCGGGAGTCCCAAATGGAGCATACCCTGTTCGCTGTCGATGAATTGTCGGGCTTCATCCGGGCTGTGGCCTTGGTACGTCCTTCAAAGAGCCTGGACGATGTCGCGCACCGGTCGGTGCGCCGGAAGATGAAGGACAAGGCCTTCGCCAAGGATGTCAGCCGGGAGGACATTCAAAAAGGGGCCGACGAACTAGGCATAGACCTGGATGAGCACATCATGTTCATCGTGGAGAGCATGAAGCCGGTATCCGAGCATCTTGATCTGGCGGCTTCGGCAAGCACGTAGGGCCAGGCCGCACTTAGTTTCTGGCCGAATTCCCATCGTTACTAATATCGTTCATGGTGAGGGCCGATACGCCCGCGGGGGCGATACCACGGGAAGGAACTGCTACGAAATTCGAAGCTGTTCATTGGAAGCTTGTCTAACCACCTACTACCCGGCCCATCGACAGCGCAGGGTGAGCGGACGACATTAACAGCGTTTTTGCGTAGTAAGCACTTAGGTCGGCCAAAAAGCTTCAAATTGTGTCTCGCCTTCCGGGTATCTGCCGTCTGTCAAAGAAAGGTGGCGGCCGGTCAAGACTGGTACCGGTAGATTCTCAACGAATACCGTGGATTCGGGCGACTGCTCCAGTCCCCACAACGCTGGCCTTCCCACATTCTTCCCCTGGACCAGCACCTTGAAGTCGCCCAGGCCTCCTGGGCGGATCAGGTTCGATATCCCAGCGCGGTTGGCCTGCATCTGGCGTGGGGCCAGGTCTTTGTCTCTCAGACGTTGTTGAAAGCGGTCCAGGTTCAGATTGGACAGGAAGTCCCGCTGGGTGACCAGTCCGAAAGTCTCCAGACCTGCCTCTTCGCCCGCGCGTGCCGCCGATGTGAAATCCACCTGGGCCGTAATATCCTGACTGCCAATCCGGGCGAAAGGAGCATCGGTCTGGACGTGCTGGCGGTAGGTGACCAGGGTCCCCCTGAACCGTTGTTCTCCGTCGTACAGGTCATGGGCAGGACGGCCGTAGTCGATGGTGAGCACGAATCCACGTTCCAGTGCCGCCGCAACGTTATGGGCCCACCGGTCCAGCGCCAGATTGATCTCCGCGGTTTGGCCCTGGGCCAGTACAATTCCGAGGTCAATCAACCGGCCGGCCAAGCCCGTGTCTGACGGGTTGCCGGTCAGTTCCACCAGTTCTGAACCCTCCAAGCCCACATAGACCTCTTTCAGGCCGTCGCCTGCCATTACCACTTGGTGCACCGGAAAGGCGTCCATATACTCGTTGGACAGGACGCAACCCTGCAGACCCCGGAAGGGCGCACCGTCCGACAAGACCTTGCTCGTCCTCAGGGTCCCAGACTCAACGGAGATGTCTGGCCGGCGGTCCAGGCAGATGTAGTGCAACGACTCCGCGAACCCATTCGGAAGTCCGGTGGCGTAAGCGCTGATATCCCGGCACAGCAGCCCGTTTCCCGCGCCGAGTTCCAGAACCGTAAAGGGAGAGGGACGGCCCATCTCTCGCCACATCTGGTAGAGCTGGACGGCCAACAAAGCGCCGAAGGCCGGATGAACCGCCGGGCTGGTGTAGTAGTCCCCACCGGCCCCGACTCGCTCTTGCCCCGTGTAATAGCCACCCCTGGGCCAATAGAGGGCTACTTCCATGAACTCGGCAAAGGTTATCTTGCCTCTTTCCCCGCGTTCTTGGATGCGCCGTCTAACTTCTGATTCCGCACTCATGGGCACTTGGCCGATATACACACCGCACGTTTACCGGCCCAAAACAAAAGGGGCCTAAGTGGCCCCTTTCGCTGGATTCTTGCCAGGTACAGCCGGTCTAGGACCGCTGTTCGATGGGCGTGTATTCCAGGTCCATCTCTCCGATGTATTCCGTGAGCGGCCGGAGCAAGATGTTGTCTTTGTACTGCTCCACGCATTGCAACGTCCAACCGGGGATGCGTCCCAGTGCGAAGATAGAAATGAACAGGTCGTCGGGAATGTCCAACAGGTAGTAGATCGACCCAGCGAAGAAATCCACGTTTACGCAGATACCCTTGGACCGGTAGGGGACCATGGTGTCCTCTTCCAGGTGCTGGAGAATCCGGAACCACTCCGGGTGGCCCTTCTTTTCGCCAAGTACCCGCGACCGCTCCCGCAAATGCCTGGCACGGGGGTCTTCCGCCTTGTAGACCCGGTGGCCGAATCCCATGATGCGGTCGCCTTTGTCCAGAAGGTTCTTGGCGTACTCGGCGGCGTTCTCCGGGTTGGCGATGTCCAGGGCCATCTTCATGACCTCTTCGGCAGCCCCGCCGTGGGCGGGGCCCTTCAAGGTTCCCACGCCGGTGACGACGCATGAGTGGAGGTCTGAGATTGTGGAGGCGGTCACCCTGGCAGCAAATGCAGATGCGTTGGGGCCGTGCTCCGCGTGCAGGATGAAGTCCACATCCAGCAGGTTGGTGGTTTCCTGGTCGGGAAGTTGGTCGAAGAGCATGTAGAGGAAGTTCCCGGCGTGTTTCAGGTCCGGGTTGGGCGCCACCGGCTCCAGTCCCTGCCTCAGGCGGTGGTGGGCCGCGACAATGGTCGGCCCCATGGCCGTAAGGCGGATGCCCTTGCGGATGGTGGCCTCCACCGAGTTGTCAGTCACTTCGGAATCGAATGCGCTGAGGGCTGAGATAGCGGTCCGGAGCGCGTCCATGGGATGGCTGTTCTTGACCAGGTCCAGCACCTGGATAACCTCGTCAGGGATGATCCGGTTGGCCCGCAGTAGGGCGTCGAATTCGGCCAGCTCCTTTTTGTTGGGGAGCTCGGCGTAGAGAAGGAGGTAGACCACTTCCTCGAAGGTCGACTTTTCGGCCAAGTCGTGGATGTTGTAGCCGCGGTACAGCAGCTTACCTTCTATGCCGTCGATGAAACTGGACTCGGTCGTGTCGAAGTAGACATCTTTGAGTCCTTTGATAATCTCTGGGGGCATGGTCCACCTTCCTTCGAGGCATGCGGCCGAGTCCGGCGAAGCGGTCTCCGCAAAAACGGGTTTTGACAGAGTTTTTCGGGGAGAAAATAGTTGAAAACGAGGCGCGAATCTACATAAAACCCTACACTCAATCCGTGCCTGATTCTAGCATCGCCCTATGGGGGTGTCAAGCTGAAACAAGCGTGGCGGGAGCCTACGCCGGTACCCCGGATCCGGCGCTCTTAGGGTCTCTCCGGCCATGTAGACCAAGCACCTTGGACGGCGGACTGGCAGTGGTTACAATATAGGGGCAGGCCGCTGGCGTCCACACCGGCAGGCACCCACGCAACGGAGGGATGGCTGAGTGGACGAAAGCGACGGTCTTGAAAACCGTTATAGGGGCAACTCTATCGTGGGTTCGAATCCCACTCCCTCCGCCATATTAATGCTCCTTACCGTCCCAAAACGTCCCCAAACCTCTTAGTTCATAGCTGAACTAAGGACACCGAGGCCTTGAATACTCCCGCGAACTCCCGTAAAATACCACTGTATCCCACACATTGTGTGGGAAATAATGTGGGACGGAGGGGAGCATGGGCAGGCTCACCGCCCTCGCGGCACGGGCCCTCAGCAGACCAGGCAGGCACGGCGACGGCGACGGTCTCTACCTCCACGTCGCCCCTGCCGGCAGCAAATCGTGGGTCCAGCGGATCGTAGTCGACGGACGCCGCCGGGACCTGGGGCTGGGGTCTTATCCTGCTGTCAGCCTTGCCAAAGCCCGGTCCATTGCCCAAACCAATCGCTCCGCCGTTGCCGAAGGCCGGGACCCGGTAGCCGAGAAGCGGCAGGTGCGGGAGGCGGCCCGCAGGCCTGCCCCGTCCATCCCCACCTTCGCCGAGGCCGCCGCCCGGGTGATCGAGCTGCGCCGCCCCACCTGGAGCAACGCCAAGCACGCCGCCCAGTGGGAGAGCACGCTGGCCACCTACGTCCATCCCGTGATCGGGGGTAAGACGGTCGACGCCGTCACCCCGGCCGACGCCATGGCGGTGCTCACTCCCATCTGGACCACCAAGCCGGAGACCGCCAGCCGGGTCCGACAGCGGATGGAGACGGTCATGGACTGGGCGGTCACCCAGGGCTACCGGCTGGACAACCCGGCGGGGCGCTCCCTGTTGAAAGTGCTGCCACCGGTCAAGGGGCCAAAAGAACACCACCGGGCCTTGCCCTACGTCAAGGTGCCGGGCGCGGTGACCCGGGTCAGGGAGTCCACCGCCGAGGCCCCGACCAAGCTGGCCTTTGAGTTCCTGGTCCTGACCGCCGGCCGCTCCGGGGAGGTTCGGGCGGCCGAGTGGGGCGAGATCGACTGGGAAGCGGCCACCTGGGAGATTCCAGCCGTCCGGATGAAGGCCAGACGTCCCCACCGGGTGCCGCTGTCCGGCAGGGCTCTGGAGATACTGAGGGAGGCGTCACGCTTCGGCGGCGAGCAGGACATGGTCTTCCCCGCCACCCGCAGCGGCAGGGCGGAGTCCCCCACGACGTTCATCGCGCTGCTCCGGAGGCTGGGCATTCCCGCCGTACCACACGGGTTCCGCTCCAGCTTTCGTGACTGGGTGATCGAGCAGACGTCAACGCCGTGGGCGGTGGCCGAGGCTGCCCTGGCCCACAACGTGGGCAACTCTACGGAGGCGGCCTACATGCGCTCCGACCTGTTCGACCAGCGCCGCGCGCTGATGGACGCTTGGGCGGCTTACGTCATAGGGGGGGAAGGGGAGAGGTACGATGGCTGAGCCAACTATTCCTGAAATGGTGCGGCTGGGTTTAGAGCTTCTGCAAGAGGTTTGGGAAAAGCCGGAGAAAAGGTTCCGGGTACATTGGCCCGACGACTTGGAGGGTCAGGGGATTTGTATCATGCAGCTGGGTAACTGGGCGAGGTCACCAGAAGTGCCCTGGAATGTCCGGGTATGGGCATTCGATACCTTGCAGGTGGCTGCCGCCCAATACAACACCAACAATAATCCGTCCGCCATTCCAACTCAAATGCATACTTGGGCCCTCTGGGTTTCGTCAGGGGCTGTTGAGCGCCCCAAGCGGCCTAGAGGCCGTGACCTGGACAAGAATCTCGTCCGGGACAGAGTTGTCGCTCGCTTGATAGCTTGGTTGCGTCAATATCAGGGTTATACCTACGAGGCTGCAATCGAGTTGGCTGCGGAAAGCGCCGATCTTACCATTGAGGCGGTGAAGAGCATTCTCAAGAAGGAGAGGGATTCAGTTAGGCTTAGGCGGACCCCATCAGTTGGACAGGATTGATGCTAAATTAAGCGAGGGTCCCGTCGCTCCTGCATAGGATACCAACGCTCTGCTTGGGGACCACCTCCTCTCTTTTGTCTGTTGGGTTGATTGTACCGATACGCCGTTAAAAACCTCGGCTGGGGTACGGTAGTCCAAGGCCTGATGAGGCCTTTGGGTGTTGTAGAAGTGGAAGTAGGCACCTATCCCAGCTTTGGCCTCCCGTCCGTTGGAGTAGGCTTTCAAGTAGACTTCCTCGTACTTCACCGTGCGCCAGAGCCGCTCCACAAATATGTTGTCGGCGTACCGCCCTTTCCCGTCCATGCTGATTTTAACCTCATGCTGCTCCAGCAGCCCGGTGAAGGCCTCGCTGGTGAACTGGCTGCCCTGGTCAGTGTTGAAGATCTCCGGCTTTCCCTCGCTCAGCGCTTCCTCCAATGCCTGGAAGCAAAACTCAGCGTCCAAGGTGTTGGACAGGTTCCAGGCCAGCACGTATCGACTATACCAGTCCATGATGGCCACCAGATAAAGGAAACCCTTGGCCATCGGGATGTAGGTGATGTCGGCCGCCCACACGTGGTTGGGCCTGGTGATCTCCATGCCGCCCAGCAGGTAGGGATAAACTTTGTGCCCTGGGGCCGGCTGGCTGGTCCTTGGCCTCCGGTAGATGGCTGCCAGCCCCATGGTCCGCATCAGACGCTGGACCCTCTTCCGGCTCACCTGGTGACCCTGCCGGTTAAACCAGACCGCCATTCGCCGTGACCCGTAGAAGGGCGTGGCCAGGTATCGTTGGTCTATCAGCTTCATCAGGGCCAAGTCCTCGCAGGATGTTCCCTTGGGCCGGTAGTACAGGCTGGACCTGCTGATGCCCAGCAAGGCGCATTGCCGAAGGGTGGACAGGGTTGGGTGCTGACGGTCCACCATCTCCCGCCGCCGTTCCCGGCTCATGGACCGGACCTGTCCGCTAAGAAATCCCTTTCCACCTTAAGCTGGCCGATATGCTGGTAGAGCCTAGCGACTAGGGCTTCGTCGGCCTTATGGTGTTGCTCGTGATTCTCCCCGAACACGCCGGATGCCCCTTCCAGCAAGGCCCCTTTCCAGGCCTGAATCTGGCTTGGGTGGACCTCGAACCGGGCGGCCAGCTGGGCCACCGTCTCCTCTCCCTTCAGCGCCTCCAGGGCTACCCTGGCTTTGAATGATGGGCTGTGCTTCCTTCGTCCCTGTTTCACGTACCGCTCCTCCTGTACAGCTTGATTGATTTTAGGAGCAGGACTCTCGCTTAACCAGTTGTCCAAAAAACCGGGTCCACGTCAGGCCCAGTCCCTTGGAGACCGTCAAAAAGGCGCTCTCCCGCCAGTCAATGCCAGTTTGAATTAGACGCAGTAGCGCCAAGTCAGCATTCGCCCACCATCAAGTCTGGCAGACGTGTACCTCGGCGCCGCCCCCAGGAATGTCACTCGTTGTGGTTGCCGCCCTGGGCCTCACGGGATGCTGCTAGCAGTTGCCCGGAAGGGACCAGCCTACCCTGTCCTTGAGCCAGTAGCTTTCGCCCCCATGTTGAACACGTGGCCGTGGTGCAACAGCCGGTTCAAGAACGCCGAGGGGATCACGGCGTCACCTGGCAAGTCTCCTAACCGCCCGAATCCCCTGTTGGAAGTGAAGATAGTGCCGGCAGGTTCGTAGCTGTGCTTGGACCGGGCCTGGCGCAGTTCATCCACCGGGTCTTAGCCAAGGATGAGGTGGGCCCATCGACCCTTCTCGATGGATTTGAGAGCCAAAGCCACTGTCCACCCCCTCGGATAGCGGGTGGCCCACGCACCAGAGCCAGGGGAGCCAGCTTCGACCCCCACCTCCCCCCGTGCTTGACCTGCGGCGATAAGGGGTGCCGCAGGTACTTGCGCACCTAATTCCGGTCACTACCCAGGCCTCTGGCCGTCCTCGGTTCTAAACCAATACCAAGGTGGGATGTGCATTTCGGGGAGATTGACGATGACCGAAAGGACTCCACGGCACCTCATATCACCTTTAGGCCCCAACTGGGTGGGTACCGATAGTGCGGTCTAGCGATATGTACATTTCACCTTGGCTTTAGTTTAGGTCCACGGTCCCTTCACGTCGCACCACTCTTCCATCTCTAAGCAATTCTTCCAACGCATCTACCCTCGGACTTATCGAGCTTTTGCTCTAAGGCAAATTGCCCGGCCCTCTTGGGGTGGGTCAATTTAAACCTTGTGCTAACAGGCCCATGGGGTGAACAAATACGATGATTAATTCATCTGATATTGCCTGGGGCGCGACGGTACCCTCTGGTGAAACAAACCACTAATGGGGTACCAACATGACGGTCATCACCTCAGACAGCCGCCTTCTCCGCCTCGGCGACGTGTTGGTCCGTTCCGGTCTTTCCCGGAGCACGGTGTACCGGCAAATGGGCGAAGGGGCGTTCCCCCGGCCACTGAAGGTCGGGGTCCGCGCCGTACGCTGGCGTGAGTCAGAGATCGAGGACTGGCTGGCCTCCAGGCCCAGGGCTGCCGGCTACCTGTCTACGCATCAACGCGACTAGGCGACGTGTTAGGGCGCCGGACTTTCACCTAACGAGGTGTACGCTCGATGGACGAGTCAAATCGGTCCCTCCCGGAGATCCCCAGCCAAGCCTCTCCCCTGACTCCGGACGCGGACTGGCCTCGACTCATGCGAGAGGCTGTACTGTCCGTGTTGGGCGAACCCGCCAAGTGTCACCGCGGCGAATGGCGCTATCGCTCCCACGGCAGCCTCGTCGTCCACATCGGAGGGCCAAGAGCCGGGAGGTGGTGGGATTTTGAAAGCGGTGCCGGTGGTGGCGTCCTGGACTTCTTGGAGCAATTCGCGGGCCTTGATCGTGCTCAAGCTCTCGCTTGGCTACCTGGCAGACCGGCACTCCTGCCCAGACGCCGCACCAGTCACCCCACTCGACCGGATACGGACGCCCGGCACCGCTTCGACCTAGCGCGGTCCCAGTGGGCTTCCTCGAAGCCGATTCCGACCAGCCCCGACCACCCCGCCCGCAGGTGGCTCGCCCGGCGCAAACTCTGGTGGCCCTCCCTGCCCCTACCCCCGTCGGTCCGGTGGTTGGACGCCAGAGGAACACACACGGGGGCCGGGAGCATCATCGTATTAGCCGCGCCACCTTCAGCCTGGGCTGACGTTTGGCCCCAACTCCCCCTCCCCGTGGGGGTGCAGTTGGTACACCTGGACGCCGGTGGTCAGCCAGCCTTGGACAGACCCCTTGAAAGCGGGGGCCTCCAGAAGCGAACTTATGGCCTCGTGTGGGGTGCCGCCCTTATCATCGGCAACCCACTTCTGGAAGAGGCACTCACCCCAGCACGGGTCGCCGAGGGACTGGCCGATACCCTGGCCTTGGCCAGTCGGCACGAGGGTCCCGTAATCTGCGCGTTCGGAACATCCGGCCTGAGGTCCCTGACGTTGGCCCGGTGGCTTGCCGGCGCACCCCGCCGCGTCCTAGTCCACAGCGACCGCGACCCTCCGAAGGATGGACTCCGCCCCCAGAGGTCCGCCGGGCCGCAGCGACGCTTTGGATGGCGATTCGGGATGCCGGCGGCACGGCCGAGATCGTCTCTCCGGGGGTGGGTTTCAGGGACGTTGCGGACGAGGCGGCGGCTGGGGCGGCCCTCCCCCTGTTGCCGGAGGAGTGGGTAGGCTACGCCCGGACGCTGGCCGGGTTGCACCCCAATTGGCCACGCGCCGAGGTCGCCAGAATTGCCAGCCATAGCCACCGCACATGATGGAGGCACTCATGACTGACGAACGCGACGCCCTGGAGTTGCTGGACGGTCCTCAGGAGCTGTCTAGCCGCTTACCCCAACGACCAGCAGGCTCGGGAGGGTATCCGCCGGCTGGTGCGAGGGAGATAGACGGCGCGGTCCAAAGAAGACCCATTGGGCTTGAAACCTGGGATAACGACTGGCCCCCCGCCCCCCCGCCGGTGGCTGGTGGAGGACTGGCTGCCTGCGGGCCGGGTCACCCTGCTGGCGGGACAGGGGGGCGTCGGCAAGTCGCGCCTGGCCCTACAGCTCGCGGCGGGCATCGCCAGCGGGGGCCGGGAGGCTTGACGGGACCGACCACGCCAGCGAGGGCTGCAGCTGGATCGAGACGCCTTCGCCCGACACGCTGAAGCTGGGCAACGCCACCGAGCCAGGGGGGTCTCCGACAGTCTTCGCAAGCTGGGAAGACGAACTGGAGGAGTTCTGGAGGCGGCTCTCGGAGCTGTCCGGGAGCGCAGCGCCCTGGGTGACGCCGGAACGGTTGAGCCACCTGCACATCGCCGGACATGGCTGGACACGGCCCGCTATGGGGGCCCAGGGCCGACGGGGGCAGGCACACGGACACCTTGGGTGAGACCACGGCGGCCGGGCATGAGCTGCGCCGACTTTGCGAGGAGGTGGGGGCCAGGTTGTTGATTGTGGACCCGTCGGCCGCAGCCTACGGGAGCAACGAGAACAGCCGGGCGTTGGTACGGGCATTCGTGTCGGACTTTGACGCCTGGGCCAGAGACAACAACTGCGCCGTCCTGATACTTTCTCACCCGCCGAAGTGGGCCGCCGACTACTCCGGCTCGACCGACTGGGAGGCCAGCGTCCGGTCCATGTGGACCCTCCGGAAGGAGGGGGGCGGGCCAGCGCCTAAGGGGAAGGGGAAAAGCGTGCCAGATAGCCAGCCCGAGGGCTGGCAGCTCGCCCGCCCCAAAGCCAACTACGGGCCGACGGTTAAGCCGCTTCAGTTGAACTGGGATACCAGCGGCGGGGGACTAAGGTGGAAGGTGATTGGGGAATGGTCGGAAGGTGCGTCGCAGCAGACTCCAACGGCAACTAAGGGGAAGGGCAGGTATGGAAGCGCCAAGGGCAGAGAGCGAAGCTGACGCGATAATTGCCGAGATTGACGAACAGCCGGCCGCCCCGCCCACGTCGAGGGAGCTGGGAGAGTGGATTGGTGGGGGCAACTGCCCAGCTGAGGCGCTGGAAGATGCAGCCCGGAGTCTCGGAGCAATGGGAGTCATCTGCTGCAACAGCGAGGGAACCCCGGCGATCGCCTACGGCTCCATCAACCCGAAGACCCTTCGCCTGGAAAGCGGCCTGCTGCACGTGGAATTGGAGGCGTCAACCATAGCCCTTCGGGAAAATGGCAAGCGAAGTATCGCGGGCCCAGGGACGGTGATTAGGGTTGAGTGGCCGGTTCAGGACATAGCAGACCGGTGGATAACCCTGGATCCTGACCAGCAACCCGAGTTTCCACTGACTCTACTGGTGCAAGCCTGGCACAGCAGACCGCGCCCCGCGACGTTAAGCACGCGTACGACCGGGCGCATCATCCCGGCCAAGCTGGCGATGGCCCCGCGGACAGACAGGCGCGCGGGGAACCTGTTCAGCCACGCCGCTCATGTGGGAGAGGGGCAACTCGTCCTTCCGGGCTTCCAGACCGACAGGACTGCGCCGGCGCTGCCCTTGCAACTCTATGACCTGGGCCTTGGCGCGGTCCATGCCGAGAAAACCACCGCCGCGCCGCTGGCCCTGCGGATCTTCGTAGAGAGCATCCTGGCAGTCAGCCGACAGGACCGGCGAGGGGATGGCCCGGTGGTGATATCCATGACCCTACGCGACCTCTTGAACAGACTCTATCCTGGGCCCCGTAGGCCGAAGCCCAGGGAATACTGGCCGCGACTGATGAAAGCCAGCGAGACCTTGGACAGTACGGAAGCGCGCATTCCATGGTACGACCCGGATATAGGGCGCGGCGGACTGAGGCGTGTGGTGTCACTCGTAGACATCCCGCGCGGGCCGGGGGCGTTGGACGACCTGGTGCGTATCGTGGTGGATCTGCCGCCCGGCTCCCGGAACGGGCCTCAGGTGTCGGACAACCTCGGCCGGTGGGGACTGAAGCACCGGAGGGAGTACCGGGCACTGTTGAACCTGGCTTTTTGGTGGCACAATCCCGGTCAAACCGTGCGTCCCATGGGCCGGCGGGCCGACGGGCAAGGCCGCCATTGGCAGCAGGCCGCCGCGGCCACTCACTACTCGATGATGTCCGACGACGAGCTGGTGGACATCGTCTTTCCCACCTCGGGCCGCGCCAGGGTCAGCAATCTCGTGGGCGAGGCCCGCCAGGTGCTCAAGAACCTGGAGAGAGCCGGCGAACTGAGGATCATCGAGGACAAGGTCCTGCCGCCACTAAATCCACCCCCTTGCCTCGCGGGATGAGGGGCGTTAGACCGTGCAGGAAGGGGCGTTAGACCGTGCAGAGAGGGGCGTTAGACCGTGCAATCCAGATACGGGCTCCTATCTAGCCTACACCTACCTCTACCAGAGGGAGGGGTGGGGGGTTGGCGGGTTGATTTGAGACACCCCGCCTACCCCCAGATTACCGTCACCCCATCGCACAGCGTGCTGGCAAACCGCCTGATCCCCCCGACAACCGTTTCCGAGAAAACCGCTGTATCGCCGCAAGCACGAAACTATGGTCAATCGCCATCCACAGAGAGTGAGATCAGGAAGGTCCTACTCCAGGCGTAGTTTCCGAACGCGTTCTTGCGTATCCCCCTAAGCGCACTCCCGGCGGATGGCGAAGACGTTGCTGTGTCAGCAGGGTGGTGGGGCAACCACCGTTATGCCCGGCTAACCCCGCCCCGCAGTCCGAGCCGCTGGACGAGCGGCAGGTCGCCAACAGCGCCGGCGGCCACTCCTACCCTGTGGATGACATGACCCGGCTCCGGCGGTTCCTCATCCTGGGCTCCGAGGGCGGCAGCTACTACGCCAACGAACGCAAGCTGACCCTGGAGAACGCCGCGGCCGTCAAGCGGTGCATTGAGAACGACGGGCCCAAAGCCGTCTATGAGATCGCTTACATCAGCCGGCACGGACGGGCTCCCAAGGTAGGCCCCCCGCTCTTCGCCCTAGCGATGGCCGCAACCTACGGACACCTGGGAACCCGGGCACTGGCTTTCGGATACCTGTCGCAGATGGCCCGGACCGGCAGCCAGCTCCAGATGTTCATTGACTACATTGGAACCATGCGCGGCTGGGGACGTAGCCTGCGGCGGGCCGTGGGCAAATGGTACACCGACAAGGACATCAAGGACGCTGTCTACCAGACGGTCAAGTACCGGCAGCGGTACAACTGGACCCACCGGGACTTGCTCAGGAAAGCCCACCCCAAGGCAGGAAGCGGGGCACTTAACGACCTCTTTGCTTGGATTACCCAAGGGACAATGCCTGACGAGGACAACGACTATTTCTCGCTCATCCACGCCTACGAGCAGGCTAAGACGGCCGACCCCACGGCTCTGGCATCACTCATCAGGGAACACGACATGACCTGGGAGATGATGCCCTCCGAGCAGCTGGACAAGCCGGAAGTATGGGAAGCCCTGGCTGTGCGTATGCCCCTCACAGCCCTGGTCCGTAACCTCGCAACCCTGACGCGGCTAGGGGTTATCGCCCCGATGAAATCCACATGGGTCTGCGAGCGGCTGAACGCCATTGGCAACCCCCGCACTGAGGACTTCACTCGTATCCATCCCATCGCGGTTCTGTCCGCCCTCCTGACCTACCGGAGCGGCAAAGGCGCTAGGGGCCACCACACCTGGACCCCGGTGCCGCAGGTCGTCGACGCGCTGGACCAAGCCTTCGAGCGGTCCTTCGACACGGCGCCCCAGACCAACCATCGGTTCTACCTGGGCATCGACGTGTCGGGGTCCATGGGCTCCGGTGAGGTCGCGGGTGTGCCGGGCCTCACGCCCCGGATGGCGGCCGCCATGGCCATGGCCATCGCCCGCAGGGAGCCCAACTACTACATCGCGGGCTTCGCCGCTGGCGACTATGGCTCCCCTAGCGATGGTTTCCGGATGCGCTCCATCGAGGGGAGAGGCCGCCATGGCCCCACTGTCCATCACGGCGGACGATAGCCTAGCCGACGCCGTACGCAAGACCCAGGGCCTCGACTTCGGGGCCACCGACTGCGCCCTCCCGATGCTGGACGCCCTCGGAAAGAAGATCTCCGTGGACGTGTTCGTGATTCTGACGGACTCCGAAACGTGGACTGGCCCTATCCACCCGACCGAGGTCCTGCGCCAGTACCGGCAGGCTACCGGCATCAACGCCAAGCTGGTGGTGGTCGCAATGGTCTCCAACGGGTTCACCATCGCGGACCCCGAGGACGCCGGGATGCTGGACGTGGTGGGCTTCGACTCGGCGGCGCCAGCGCTGATCGCCGACTTCGCTAAGACTCTAGACACAGAAACCCTGGCGGGAATCGAGCCCCTCGCCGTCCCTCAGCGTCCACGCTATAGGTCCCGAGAGCCACAAATCGGGACCTATAGCGTGGACGCTGAGGGACGGCGAGGGATTTTGGCCGCTTTTGGCGGTTCTGTGCGCCTGGGGTGACATGGGAAGGGTTAAGGCGCGGGAACCTGCCCTTCGAGGGATGAGGACGGCAACCCGAATTCACCCCTTACGGCGTTGACCAGCCCCCAGTAGTCGCTGTCGAAAAAGGCTGCAACCGCATCCTCCACCTGTTGCCTGCAATGACGACGCAAAGCCGAAACATGCACGCGGGAATTACCTGGAAGTCCGTGCAGGTTTCGGGAATCCACTGTAATCATCTTAACAAGGGGCTGTTGACGGCAACCCGCCCCAACATACAAGAATCGGCCCAGGAGCCGGGAGGTTCAGTTATGACCCACGCGGAACGGATGGACAAAGACACAGGAGGACAAGCAGTGACCGGATCACAAGCCCCCGATACATTCGGGCATTCAATCCCTTTCACCATCGACGGCCAACCCTTCACCACAGAAGACCCTAGCCAGAAGGCGCAAAGGGATTGCCGGGGACTGGGGTTCGCCGCAGCCCGAGAAGTCCAGCTCAAGGATTTGCAGGTATGAGGGCGGAGGTGGTTCTGACCTCAAGGACGGGAAAGGTTCAGCCTTTTGCATCACATGTTGGCAATTGGTCTCCAAGAAGGCCGGAGCAGAATACGCCCGGGAGGTGCTCTTTGAACCAATCCGCAGAAACCCCGATTCTCCCCAAGTCGTCGTTTTCTTAGCGACGATTATCGATGTAACAGTGGGTTCTTGAACCGTATTACAGATACCATAGCCGCGAGGGGATCAAGGGTGACGCCAACGGCATGATGTTCTTTTTCAGGGTCTATCCCCGTGTGGGCGGGGGAACCTGCTTCTTGCTAAAAGCCATTAGGAGTGTAGTCGGTCTATCCCCGCGTGGGCGGGGGACGACCACCTCGGTCTTGCGCTCCAGATCGTCGGCAGGCAATCCGCCAGAATAAAAGGCGCGGCTGATCTCATACGCTGCATAGGCTGCCTGTCTCCACCACCCCAATTCCCCATGACCCGTTATTGCACATGCCACCTGCAATTTGACTAACCAGTGCCGCAGCGGGAGGCTGCGGTTCGCGCTCAGAGCGCGTGGTGAGGCAATGCGCTAATTGTCGTTGATCACAAGGTCATCCAGAAACTCGGAAACGGGCTTGACTCCGGTTACGAGCAGGTGGTCCCGGGCTCGGGTGCAGGCGACGTAGAGCAGGTTCCGCTCGGTGTTGTAAACCTCCTCCAAGTCCGCCTCATCAACGATTGACTCGACCCTGGATTGCAAAGGGATGACCTCACTGTCGCAGGCCATCACCGCAACTGCCCGGAACGCCAGTCCCTTGGCCAGGTGCATCGTGCCGACGGTAATGGCACCGTCCATGGCCCCCATACCGCCGTCAAGTACAGCGTTCTGCAGCCCGGCGTGTTTCACAGCGGCCACGGCCCGGTCGAGTTGCTCATGGGACCGAACGAACACGCTGATCTCCTCGGGTTCCAAGCCGTCGTCGACTCTCGCCTTTAGCCATTCGCCAACTGCGAGGGATTCCGCCTCCTCGCCATCCAGCGCCCACACGGTCGGGCTCGGCCCGTTAAAGACCGATACGGTTCCCTTCCGCTCCTCAGTGTTCCCGTCGACGTCGGACAACTCGGGGTCCAATAAGCGATCAGCCTGGGTCCTGATCTGGTGCGACGTGCGGTAATTGATCCGCAGGGACTGTGAGCGGCCTCGCACGTCTACTCCAAGCCACCGCCAAGAGAATGGTTGTTGGAATATGCGTTGCCCAAGGTCCCCAGCGAAAAAGAGGCTGTTCGGTCTGCCACCTGTCAAAGCTGCGAGAAACCTCAGCTGGGGAACACTGATGTCCTGGGCCTCGTCGACGACAACGTACCGAAACGGCAAGGATTCCCTTAGAGCGAGTTCCCTGGTCAGCCGCCCGAACATTTCCGCCCAGGTTATCAACCCTCGATCCAGAAGCCCTGCCCTGACCTGCTCGAACACCGGCCACAGAGCCTCTCTCTGGGCCTCAGACAGCCGTCTATACCGGCCGATGCGACGAACGTCCCGGTAGTCATCCCAAGCTTCCAACTGCCAGGCGTCGATCACTCGCTCCCATTCCGACATCAAAAACGTGAGGGCAAAGTTGGTTCCCTCAGCGACGGCCGCCTCTTTAAGTAGTTTCTCGACCGTCTCTCGTTCCGCCAATTCCGGCGCGCCAAACTTGGCTTGATACAAGCTCAGGCCCACGGCATCCAGCGACTGCACCTTGAGGCTGTCGAACGCCTCGGGTTCATTGTTCATCAAGAGCCCGACTTTCGTTCGCAACTGGTTGGCCAGTGTGTCGGAAAAAGTGGTCAGCAGTACCCGCGCATCCGGGTTGGACCTGATGGCCAGGTGCGCCGTCCGGTGGAGGGCGACAACGGTCTTGCCGGTGCCCGCAGAGCCGGACACCCTGGCCGGACCGTTGTAGTTTCTTTCTACAATCCCCGACTGGTCCGGGTGCAGGAAGACGGTCCATCGTTCCCACGGGTACTCGAGGGCGGCTGCCAGTTCCTCGATGTTGTTCATAACGCGGAACCGTCGCAGGGCGTCGGGGTGGCTGAAGGGGTCGCCGCCCGCCGGGACAGGTAGGGACGGTTGCGGAGTCCCGCCCACGGCCAGTTCAAGCAGCGCCTCGGCCGCCTCTGCCGGCAGATGGTCGGCCAGGCCAAGCACGCTGTCCTCTGTGGCAGACCTGACGTCGTCGAGCCATTCCTCTGGCACCCCGTACCCCAACAGTTGCTCGTCGAGAATCCGGGCGAATGGCAACGGCTTTGCGGGTGCCTGCTCGGCCTCCACGTAGACCGGAACGACTACCTCTTGCACCACCTCCCGCAACTCCACCAGCTGAGCTGCACCAGTGGTGGAATGCGTTTCCAGCCGGCGGCGCTCGGCCCACCGATAGGCGTCATCGTGGCTGTCCACATAGCAGAGGACGACGTTCTCCCCGGCTCGGTGCAGGATAATGCGCAGGTCGAGGTTCACCCTCGCTGACCAGAAGCTGGGGTCCTTGGCGCCGGTCACACGGTGAAGGCTGAGGCTCGGATGGGCGATGTTGGTCTGCAGGTCAAATGCAGTGGTCTTAGCCGCCCTCTGTTGTTCGTTGGGGAGTCGGGCGAGGCTGGCGGTGAAGGTGTCAGCTATGCGGAATTGCATAGTTCATTCTTAGGATTGCCAAGTGCTTCCTCCAGCAAATCAAATATTGATTGAAAGTGCTGGAAATCTTCGGTGGTGCCATTCTCACAAAGCCAGTTGGATAGATTGGTTTTCTCGTCTTCGTTGACGACCCATTTTTCA
The DNA here is from genome assembly GCA_965237595.1 of Dehalococcoidia bacterium. Lineage (GTDB taxonomy): Bacteria > Chloroflexota > Dehalococcoidia > Lucifugimonadales > UBA3495 > UBA9611. The sequence goes on from CBDEFY010000007.1 coordinate 313,637, forward strand.
GGTATAGATTGAACATTACCGCGTACCTTCTCTTGGTGCGCCTCAGAAATGTCGATGAACTCCGGCTTGTAGCTCAGAGCTTTTTCCAAGGTTGCTTTGCTAAACAGGTTTTCGATGCCTCTTTCGATCGGATGCTCACTTTGGTGCGGGATCGTCCGCCTAAACACGGTTTCCTCGGTTTGGTCTGGACCCTCATAATCGCAATCATGCAGAAGCACAACTTTCCTGGACACTATTGAAACCGGTAAATTCTTGACCGCCTCCCAAATCTTCTTTAAGTTACCTCCGCCTTCCCTTTCGTCAACTTCAATGGCGTTGAGTGTCGGGTTTTGGCCGAGTAAATTAGCAGCACGGACAAGGTATTGGACGTCGGTTTTACCTTCCATGTACAAGATTGGTAACTGTGCGTCTCTGACCGCAGTCCGTATATCGTCGGAAAATTTGCTTGTTGCCGTGAACGCTCGGTACGCATCGCCGAATTCGGTGAATTCGTCGGGGCTGATTTGTTGCCCTTGAGGCAGCCGGTAGAGGGCAAAACCGTCTACCCCGAAGGTTTGAGCCATGCCCAAAACGAACAACGGGGAATGCGTAGTGACAATGAATTGGACCTTCGGAAACATCCGCATCAAGCTGGGCAGGATTTCGTGTTGATGGACTGCATGCAGATGTAAATCAATCTCATCTACCACCACTATTCCACGTATCTCATCAGCCTGGGAAAAAGAGGCGCCGCTTAAGTCAAAATCGCGCAATATTGAAAGGAAGATACTCAATAGAGCCTGTCCCAGAAGTGGAAATTGCGGATAGGGGGAGCAGATAGAGGTCAAAGGGTTCGCTGAAAGGCCCTGGCCTGAGCGGGTAGGACAGGCGACGGAGCGATGGGTCAGCTGCTGTCATCACTGCAGGTCAGGAGACGGGACAAGGCTCCGGGCCATTAAATAGACCGATGAAGGGGCTGAGCGCCACACCCGCCAGAGAGTGCGCAGGTTGAAGGCTGTGGCCAGCATTGTCCACTCGGCCGCCACGTTAACGAGGCCGCGCAGCAGGAATCTCCGTGCCCCCTGTTGTTCCTTGATGATTCCGAAGACAGGCTCGACCAGTTGCTTTCTCAGCTTGTACGCCTCTCTAGCTGCTGAGGTGGACATCCAGGCACGATGACGGCGCAGCACTGCGTCATGCGGACCTATCGCCAGGCTCCGCCCAATCTCTTTGGCCTTCGTGCAGACTCCGAAGGCTGGGCACACTTGGCAGACGACCCCGGAGGCCCGGTACAGACGCAACGGGACTCCATGCGTATGTTGGATACGAACGAACTTGAGCGTCTGTCCCTGCGGACACGTAAAGCTGTCGCTCTGCTCGTCGTAGGTGAATCGGTCCTTGTGATATGGGTCTTTGAGGAACCGTTGCCGCGACTCCGACACTACCACCTGCTGATCTCGACGGGCGCATTCTTCCAAGTGACTCGCGGCGAAGTATCCGGCATCGGCCAACGTCATCTGCGACTTCGTCCCCATAGTCTCCTCGGCCTGCTCGACCATCGGCACCAGCAGGGCATTGTCATTGGCTGCATCCACCACGTCCACGGCGGTGACCAACATGCCGGTCGCTCCCCCATCCGTCTCTGTGGGTGAGACCATAGCCTGAGCGTTGTAGCCAGCCACGATGCCTTGCCTACCCTTCATCAGCCTGGCGTCTGGGTCGGTCAGGTTGATGCGCTTGTGGCGCTTCTGACTCGTGAGATCGTCCATCGCCTGCCTCACCTGCTCTCTCAAGACCTCCTTGTCAGCCAACTCCTCAGGCAGATGGGCAACAGCAGTGTCTTCTCCCGCTTCGTTCTGAGCCTCAAGGTCGGCTATCGCACGCTCCAGCCGCTCCAACAGACCACGCAGTCCCTCGGCGTCGTAGCTCCTGTTCAGCGACGCGTTGGCGACCACCTTCGTACCATCCACCGCCTGAACCGCCAGGTCCACCAACTTCATCGTCACTGCCATACGCACCGTCCGCTCGAACAGCTTCCTCATGGCCTGCCGATGCCCTTTGTAGAACCTCCACAGGGTGTTGTGGTCAGGATGCTGCCACCCGGTCAGCCACAGGTATGGTATCTGGTCCCGGCAGGCCGCCTCCAGCTTCCGGCACGAGCGCACCCCGGTCATGAAGCCGTACAGCCACACGCTCAACAGCGCACGTGGATGGTAGGCTGGCGCTCCCAGCACCTCCCCGTCTATCTTTACCCCAAGCTCCGCCCAGTCCTCCCGGTCCAAAGCGTCAACGAACTCGGCCACGAATCGCGCTGGATGGTCCAACGGCAACAGTTCGTCAAGCGTCGGCGGCAACATCCATATCTGCTCTCGGCCCATCTCTCGAAACGGCATCTCAACATCTCCCCAATTTATGTCGCCTCGAAAATACACCCAACGACATACCCATGGCCAGTTCAGACTTCTGAGACAGGCTCAATAGAGAAGTTTCTCCACTCGACAACTGGAAGATATTCGGCACTATAATTCCAGACGTTCCCTGAAGAGAAACTCCTCTACTGTGGCGTGGTCCAATGTTGAACCTCGCTCCTTGATTGTTTCTGACTACCCCTTGAACCACTTTTAGTGCGATGTCGTTTAACAATGTTGACTTCCCTGATACATCCACCAAGGCTGGCCGAACCGAGGTTCGGCCGCTATTTCCAATTGGCAATTGCACTGTAGTTCGCAGCCCCTCCAGAACAAACTGGTCATAAGCCAAGTCGAACAGCCAGTTCTGATTATCCCGAAGGGAGGAATAGTTAATAATCCGGCGATCAGTGTAACCTTGCATGTGAGTCAGATTCATATATTGCGCACGGAATTTCAGGTTGTCCTCATTTAACCATGCAGGTTCTTCAAAGCGGTTAGGAGGGAAATAGAGCACACAGTTCCTAAAGAAAATGTCGCTGAGTTCATGTTGACCTTTCTTGGAGATAGTAGAGAACAATTGGTTGTAGCTTTCCGCCTCCATTTGATCCCATGCGGTCTTGGCATTATCCCCAGCAAGATCTGTGGGTGTAGTTTCATAGTCTTTCTTTTGCCGTGTTAGCACTAATTCACTTACAAACACTTCATCTTCAAAATCTACTCTTCCAAACGAGTATTGGCTTCCCTGCCTTATGTAATTGCCGCTTCGGAGTTTGAATACCTTGCCCGTTTCGACTTCGGGCGTTTCCGGGTAAGCATGACTCTGAGCAGTGAGGTGGACCCGGAAATTCGGACAGGTGGTTAAGTGAGAGTTCTGCTCCTAAAATAGCCACAGCTGTTGCTGTGAGGGAGGAGTGGGACATGTCAAAAGAGCGGAGGAAGCACAGCCCAACATTCAAGGCCAAGGTGGCCCTGGAAGCGGTGAAGGGTGAAGAGACGGTGGCCCAACTGGCCGCCCGCTACGAGGTCCATCCCGGGCAGATCCAGGCCTGGAAGAAGTCCTTGTTGGAAGGAGCGGTCGGCGTCTTTGGTGGGAACCAAGACAAACGCCAGAAGAGCGATGCGGTCCTTGTTGCCCGGCTCTATCAGCAGATCGGCCAACTGAAGGTTGAGCGGGATTTCTTGGCGGAGAGGCTCGGTCCATGAGCCGGGAGCGGCGGCGGGAGATGGTGGACCGGCGGCACCCAGCCTTGTCCACAGTGAGACAGTGCGCCTTACTGAGCATCAGCAGGTCCAGCCTAAACTACCGGCGCAAGGGGACTTGCTTGGAGAACCTGACCGTGATGAAGGCGATGGACCACCAGTACCTAAGTACCCCCTTCTACGGGTCGCGGCGCATGAGGGTCTGGCTGGGCACTCAAGGTCACAGGGTGAACCGGAAGCGGGTCCAGCGTCTGATGCGGACCATGGGACTACGTGCCATCTACCGGTGGCCCCGGACCAGCAAGCCGGGGCCAGGGCACAAGGTGTATCCCTACCTCCTGAGCGGCATGGAGATCACCAGACCAAATCAGGTGTGGGCCGCCGACATCACCTACATCCCCATGGCCAAGGGTTTCTTATACCTGGTGGCCATCATGGATTGGTACACGCGGTACGTGGTGGCCTGGCGTCTTTCCAACACCTTGGATGCTGATTTCTGTGTCGAGACATTGGAGGAAGCGCTTGGCAAGGGGAAGCCAGAGGTCTTCAACACCGACCAGGGCAGCCAGTTCACCGGCGAAGCCTTCACCGGTCTCCTAGAGCAGCACGGAGTGAGAATCAGCATGGACGGGAAGGGACGCTACACCGACAACATCTTGTTGGAGCGGCTGTGGCGCACGGTTAAGTACGAGGAGGTCTACCTGAAAGCCTACTCCAACGGGCGAGAAGCCAAGGCCGGGCTTGACGCATACTTCAGCTTCTACAACAACCAAAGACCCCACCAGGCCTTGGGCTACCGGACACCGGCTGAGGTGTTCAAAGGAGACTTGGCGCCATCAGATGAACGGTCAATCAATGGGAAACGGGCACCGAACGGAGCGTTCTCAGACCTTGGAAAGACGGCGGAACTCCCACTTAGTTTTGCACCAAACCTGTCCAACTGATTGGGTCCACCTCACAGAAGCCAATCCATTTACGATATGAGATAAGAAAATGCTTTTGCCCGAACCATTCCCTCCAACTAGGAGGACAGGTTCAGGTACATCCCCAACGAACGGGAACTCGATATCGAGTTCAGAGATTGGTCCGTAATTTGTGATTTGCACCCGTTTAGCGTACATCGCTCAGTTTCCTAATCCTTTCGTATTGGTCGGCCTCAGTCGCGGGCTACCCCAGCCGGAACACCTTCATGACCTCATCGCCCAAGTGGTTGATCACCTTGACCGCTATCCTCCCCGACTCCGGGCGCGGGAATGGCCGCGATGTGGCGCTGTGCAAGGTGGCCCAAGCGTCCTCGTCGATTTCGGCGCGGAGGGTGGTCTTCAGCGACTTGTAGGGGTCGCCGGCGCCCAGGAAGTAGGCTTGGCGGACGAAGAAGCTCTCCTGGTTGTAGTCGGTGTCGATGAACCAGCAGGCGATGCCCTCCGGCCCGTCGCTGCGCACCTCGCCGGTGTTGGGGTGGAAAACATCCACGCCGTTCACCCGCACCTGGACCTGCCCGTCCTCGGCGTCCAGCACATCGATGTCCGGCTCGCCGAAGATGACGAACAGGTTGCCGTTGCCGGTGTTCTTCAGCTCCCCGGCCATGTGCAGGTCGGCGTTCATGCGGGCCTTCAGAACCGGGATGCGGCCCAGGCTCTCGAACTCGGTGGTGTGGGCGTCGTAGTTGAAGGCGCAGGCGACCAGCACGTCGAACCCGCCGTCGGCGGCCTCCCGCGCCGCCTCCACCAGGTCGGGACGCGACACCGTGCCGAACTCCGGCCCGATGAAGACAGCGGCCCTCCGCTCCAGCCCCGTCTGCGCGTCATCGTTGTCCCCACTGCCGCCCTCGACGTAGCGGCCCTCGGCGCAGACGAACCGCCCCGGCCAGGGCGTCAGCGACGTGAAGGTGATGCGGTCCTCCCGGTGGGCGCTGCTGAACGCCGGAGCGTTTCAGGTTATCCAGGATGATCTGGCCGAAGTCGTAGCCCGTGCCGTAGCCGTTGCGGGCCTCGGCGATGCCGTCGATCACGTCGCCGTTCTCGTCCACGCCCAACACCCGGTGGGGCGAGATACTCTCCACGGTGAAGGGGCCAGCGACGCGCACCTTGCTGCGGTCCTCGTAGGGTTTGTCGTACAGGTACTCGTACTCGGCCCGTGCCGCGATTGAGGCGTCTATCTCCTTCTGGCGGGCGATGCGCAGCTTCCAGTAGTCGGTGAGCCAGTGGTCAGTGTCCAGCGGCCAAGCATCCGGCCTTTCCCGGGGGATTTCCCATTCCTCCAGGGGGCCTCCCTCGGTTGACCACTGGCCACTGGCTTCTGACAACTGACGCCTGACCGGCTCTAGCTTCTCCTGGTACTCCTCGTAGATGACGTCGATCTCGGCGTTGTTGGCGATGTCCCGCAGGGTGATGTGCGGCACCCGGTCGTAGACGAACCCCTGCCGCACATTGCCGTAGGTGGGCATCTCCGACGGGGCGCGGAGGGAGATTTCGGCCTCCTTCAGTTGCCCGTCGCGGCTGTCGGCGAGGATGTAGTAAGGATAGCGGGCACCCATGATGCGGGCGCGGGCCAGGGCCAGCGCGACGCGGGAGGTGTCGATGGTGATCCATCGCCGCCCCCACTGCTCAGCCATGTAGGCAGTGGTCCCAGAGCCGCAGGTGGGGTCAAGCACGAGGTCTCCGGGATCTGTGGCCATAAGAATGCACCGTTCGATTACGCGACTTCCGGTCTGAACTACATATAGTTTCTCGTCTCCAAAGCCGGATTGACGCGTGTCGTCCCAAATGTCGTTGAATGTCTGATAAGGGTAGTCGTCGAACGGCCGTATGAATCCTAATGTCTGTCCGGAGAAGGTCAACCTATTGGCCTTGCGGAGCCGTTCCATACCGTTGATGTTCGTTTTCCATCCCCCTTTCCCGGGGATGAAATTACGCCCACTGTAGTTGTAGTTAAAGACGGTCGTAGCACTCGCTGACTGGGACGTAATCGGATTCATCCGCGCGACTCTATGCGGGTTATCATTTGCAGGCAAAAATTGGCCGGCATTAGAAAAGTCGTAGCGGAAATTCTGGTCGGTCTCTACCCTTCTCCTGAAAAATAGTTTTCGGTGCTTCGCGCCGTCCTTGTTCTTGGCAAACCAAATTACTGCATCATAGGTGTTGTCTAGGGACACTCCTGCTTTACCAGTGGTTTTTCTAAAGATGACGCTCGCTATGTGATTCTCATCCCCAAACACCTCATCCATCAGCGCCCGAACCCGGTGAACGTTCTCATCGCCAATCTGCACGAAGATGGAACCAGACTCGGTCAACAGGTCGCGGGCCACGGTGAGTCGGTCGCGCAGGTAGGTAAGGTAGGAGTGGATGCCGTCGCGCCAGGTGTCCCGGAAGGCCTTGACCTGCTCCGGCTCCCGCGTGATGTGCAGGCGGTTGCCGTCGCGCACATCGCGGCTGGTGGTGGACCACTGGAAGTTGGAGTTGAACCGGATGCCGTAGGGAGGGTCGATGTAGATACACTGCACTTTGCCCTGCAAGCCCTCCCGCTCGGAGAGAGAAGCCATCACCTGCAGGCTGTCGCCCAGGACCATGCGGTTCTGCCAGTAGCCGTCGTGCTGATAGAACTCGGTGCGGTCGGCGCCCTCGGGCAACCCGTTGAAGTCGGCGAACATGTCGATCTGGTGTTCCTCCGCTTCCCGGTTCTCCTTGGACTGGCGCAGCAGGTCGGCGATGAGCGCCTTGGGGTGCACCTTCTCCTGGATGTAGAGGGGTGGGACGTTGACCACCAGGTCGCCCAGGTCCTGCTCGTCCTTGCCCCGCCAGACCAACTGGGGGTCCAGGTCGCGGTTGCGCCGCTGGTAGGCCACGCGCAGGGGCGACTCTGTCTCCTCCTCCACCATTGACTGGTATTCCGCTGTGGGGATGTTGGTGCGGGTGTCCTCTTCGTGCCGCAGCGTTTCCACGGACTTGCCGGCGGCGCTGCGGTTGCTTCTTGGTCGGGGCATGGCTTTGTAGCTCCCTGTTACTCGTTCACGAACGGGTTCAGTATCGTCAGCCGCTGTACCTGCTGGCCGTGCTGCAAGTCCTCGCTGTAGAGCCTGGTGCATCCAGCTTCGAGGGCCGCGGCAACGATGAGAGAGTCATAGAAGGAGAATCCGTAACGGCTCTGGAGCGAGGTGGCGCTCTGGTAGAGGGCAGCCGTGGGGTTCACCTGCCAGAGGGGGACCAGGATTTCGTCCAGAAGCCGACGGATACTGTCGGCGGACATCCCCAATTTCCCTGTCAGCACATTGAGAGTTTCTTGCACGACCTGATAGCTGATGCAACCGGAGCCATTGGTCAAGCTCCTGCCTACCAATTCATGGGCACGCTCCATTTTTTCTGGAGCTCTTGCATCGACCGAGTAAACAAGAATGTTGGTGTCCAGGAACTCATCGGCGCTCATTCATCTCTTCCCTGGTGAACTTGCGTCCGCCCGTGTCAATGGTTGCGCTCAGTTCCCTGAGCGTCTCAAGCGCCCTCTCGGCCCGCCGCTTTCGACCGACATAGTCCGCCAGCCACTGCCGGAACTCAGCGTTCAGCGTAGTGCTCCGGGCAGCGGCTATGCGGCGCGCCTCCTCGATCAGCCCCTCGTCGGCACTGAGTGTAATGTTCTTCATGGCAGTATGGAACTCCTATTCACTATCATCGCGTACACTAATCTAGTGTACAGCCGTCAAGGAGTACGAATCAATCACCTGCCGCAGGTTGGGCTCGATGTCGAAGACGTCCGTGAACTCGGCAAAAGCCCAGCGGCCGTAGTGGCCCAGGGCGTTCACCCCCGGAAGCCAGTAGGCCTCCATGGTGTTTTTCTTTTCCTTTGCGTCCTCTCCCCGGTATCCCTTGATCTCCACGATGAGGTTGAGCGGGTCTTCATTCCCATCGTCCACCAGTAGGATGAAGTCGGGGAAGTAGCGTCGGGGCGTGGAGCCGTACAGGTACGGCGCCTCCAGGCCCAGGTTGTGGTTCTTCACGTAGGCCGCAACCGAAGGGTGAGATTCCACCACCCGGCAGAACTCAGCCTCCCAGTCGCTGTCCAGCACCAGCAGGTTTACGTGGCACTTCCGGGCGTCGGTGGTCCACAGACCGGACCTTGAGGTGGTGAAATTCACGTTCCGCGTCGAGCCAACGGGGTTGAAGGAGTCCAGCAGCGCCTTGACGGACCGTTCGCCCTGCCGGCTGGTGATTGCGGTGGTGATCCGGTTGCAGGCCGTGTCGGCCAGCGACTGGTACATCAGCTGCGCCGGATAGGTCCCGCCCCGGCAGTCCAGATAGTTGTCCAGCCACTCCTTGACCACGTTCCGCAGCTTGCCAAACAGGTGCAGCTTCATGTCCTCGTTGGGGTCCCGCCACTTGGTTTCCAGCAACCTCTTTGTCAGGTGCAGCACCAGCGTCGACATGCGCAGGTCGCCCGTATGCACCAAGTCCAGATCCACTCCTTCGCCGATGATCCCCTCGTTCCTCGTCTGTGTCGGACCCACCAGCTCCGGGGTCAGGTCCAGCCGGGAGTCCGCGGTGAAGTTGGCGACCAGGTCCTCTTTGGGTGGATCCTCCCGGTAACCTGCCACGCGCGGGAAAGTGATCTCCAGGTGGTCCCGCTCGGGCCGCACCGCCTTCACCTGCACCGTCTGCTTTGGCTTGCCCGGGCCGACAACCACCGGACGGGCGGTGAAGTCGAAGGGAATACCCAGCACGTCGGCGTACTCGACGTCGAACTTATTATCCTCGTTCAGTTCGTAGGACTGGCGCCGCAAGGCCCGGCCCACCACTTGCTCGCACAAGAGCTGCGTTCCGAAGGCCCGCACACCCAGGACGTGAGTAACGGTACTGGCATCCCACCCCTCGGTGAGCATGGACACCGAGACCACGCAGCGGATGTTCTGTCCCAACCGCCCCTCCTTGCCGACCGTGTTCATTGCCTCGCGCAGGAGTTCCTGCTCCGAGATCTTGTCGGCTTCCTCGCGGTTTCCCGTGCGCTCTTGGCGTTCCCTGCGAAAACGTTCAATCAGGTCGGCGGCGGCGCGGCGGAAATCATCGCTGAGCTTCTCCCCGGACTCCAACTGATGGCTGTCGATCAGCAGGGTGCGCGGAACAGAGTAGCGGTTGTCGTATTCATCGTAGTTTCGGAACAGCGCGAGTCTCCCGTTAACAACCGAGGTCGTACCATCCTCGTTGGGGCGCTCGAACCCGGATATATAGTCGTAGACCAGCTTGGACGTGGCGGTGTTATTGCAGACGACGATGAAACAGGGTGGACACGGAGCGCCGTCTGCCTCCCACTCCTTGAAAGTCTTCTCGTAGTGGCCGTAAAGGGCCTCGAGGGCAGTCTGCAACGGCGTGGGAAGGTCCAATGGGTTCAGGTCACCCGATCGGCCCCTTCCCGCGCGAGGCATGTCCCTGCGGATATGTTCCCACAGGTTGCGAAACACCGGCACGTCGGCTCCCGGGATGTTGTCCGCAACAGGAACCCTCGGAAGCTTGACGATGCCGCATTCGATGGCGTCCATCAGCGAGAAGTCGCTGGCGGTCCAAGGGAACAGGGTTCCCTCGGCGTACCCGGAGCCACGCAGGAAGAAGGGCGTGGCCGACAGGTCCACCACTTGACGTACACCAAGTTTCCTCTTGGTCATTTCCAGCCCGGAGAGCCACACTCGGGCTTCCTCGGTGTTCTGGTCTGCTTCCCGCTTGTCCTCGCCAGTAAGAGGGCCCTCGTCATCTTCTCCGGGCTTTTGGCGATAGCAGTGGTGGCCCTCGTCGTTGAGGACCATGATGTTCTTCAGGCCCATCAGCTCGGGCATCACCCGCTGCATCATCTGGCCTTCGGACTCAACGGTCTCTATGGGTTCGCCCGGACCTTGCAGCAGGTCCCGCCCGCCGCTGGATATCGACAGTCGCCCCCTGGGGTGGAGGCCATGATAGTTGGTGATGACTATCTTGGCCCGCTGCAGGTCGCCCAGCATATCGGTGGGCACCAACTCCCTGCTGGCGTAGTAGCTGTCGGGATCATTCGGCTGCAGCACCCGCAGCCGGTCCCGGATGGTCAATCCGGGCGTGACCACCAGGAAGCCCCGCGTGAACCTCCGGCTGTTGGGATGCCGCACGGCGTTGATGGTCTGCCACGCGATGATCATGGCCATCACCGTGGTCTTGCCCGCACCGGTGGCCAGCTTCAGCGCGACCCGCAACAGTTCGGGGTTCGCCTCCAGGCTGGCGATTTCCAGCCGCTGTAGTGCCAGCCTCTCCCCCTGCCCGAGCCGCGGCGCAACCTCTGTGAGCCAGATCAGCGTCTCTACGGCTTCGACCTGGCAGAAGAAGGGACGGTAATGGTTGAACCTGTTGTGCCGCCAGTGCTGGAGCAGCAGGGCCGTCTCCGGCGTAACGCCCCAGTTGTGGGGATCTGGGATGGTTCTCCACTGGTCGACGTACCGGCGAGTCTCGTTGACAGCGGCAGTAACGTCGTACTGCTGCTCTGCCGTGGAAAGACCCTGCCCCTCGTCGAAGACCAGTTGCTGTTGGCGCCCTCCGCGGGCCCTGCCCCTCTGCCTCGGCTTGGGAATGGGCGTAATGAACTCAGCCCCACGGCGGCTGTCAATGATCTGCTGGGTCGGCTGCCCAGTCTCGTCCAGCTCCCAGTGTTTGTAGGGGTATTCGTACGGGGAGTTCAGTATCGGCCGGTCGTAGAACGGGTTCTCCATGTCTTGCACCTCTGAGTTGATTGGGCGCCTGAGCCAGAACGCCGTGTGGTCAAATTGCCGACATTTAAGTGTCGACTCACAGGCTTCGGCTCGTCAATCCTCATTCCCTATGCCGAGCCAGGCTCCGCAGCCGAGCCGTTTACGCGGTCTCTCTTGATAGACCGGTTCCCAGAGGCCTCGCTGACCACATCCTCAAAGACCTGCTAGCTGTCGGTCAACGCCCGGCGCTGGGTCTCCAGATTGTTTACGTCAGCGTCGCTGGCCCCCGGTTCTGGCATGGCGACGTGATCCTACGGCTGGCCGAGTTTTAGCTACGCTCACATCCGTCCCTATCTACCCTGGTTCTGGGTTGGGACGAGGGTGCTCTGCTTCGGGTTACTCGGTCTCTCTGCTGGACCGCCTTTGCCTTCGTCTATCTGCAGTACTCGCGGTATCGGTCGGTCCTTGCAGGCCTCTCATCCACCAGTTCGGCAGTCGGCTGTTCCGGTGTTCCTGCTCTCCTGCAAGGGTGTTCTCAAGACTATTCACACACCACGCCGTCGCCGTCCGCGTCGCGCATGTACTGGTAGGCGGGGTGCCCGCGGTGTACTGGCGCGATCCCGTGAGCCCGGGCTTCCGCGCACGTGATCCGGCCGTTGCCGTTGCCGTCGTACATGGCTAGGGCGTCCACCTCTGGTGCCTCGGTCGGGGTCGGAGTGGCTGCCGTGGTTGTCGACGCTTCCTGCGCTAGGAAGACCATCTCGGTTGACTCACAGCCAGCCAGGACCCTGTCGATGGCCTCAACCTCGGCCTGGTCGATGGTCAGCTGGTATTTCCGGCGCACCTGCACCACCCTATCAACGTACCAGCACTGGTTCAGCTCGGGGAGCCACTCGGCCGCGTCGTTGTCGCTCTTCTGGTGGCGGTTGACGCTGGGCGACGCCAGCGTGAGGTTCAGCAGGTCGGATGCGAATTCTGACCTGGCCACGTCGCTCGCCGCGCACAAGCCGCTGTCGTGGGCCTCCGACCTAGCCACGATTGTGCTCGATGTCAGTTTCACGGATGCTGTCAAACCAGGTCCCCGTGTAGGACCATATATCCCGCCTTGGATGTCGACGATCCTGGGTTCGACTGACGGCGAGTAGCTGTAGTCACTGGAGGCATATTCCGAGCACCGGTCCTCGGGCGCTACAGCGAGTCCCCGCCACATGGCTGCCCTCTGGATTGGTGTCGGCGTAGGTGTTGCCGTCGTTGTTGATTCTGGCGTAGGGCTGCTCGTCGCCGTGGGCTCGGGCGTCGGTGCTGCCGTTGGGGTCGCTGTAGGCCCTGGCGCAGGGGTAACCATCGCCGTGGGCTCGGGTGTGGGTGTCGGCGTTTCGATTTGGGCCGGGACCGGGGTTGGCGTGGCCGTCGGTGTCGGCGTCTCGGTTGCTGTAGGCTCGGGCTTTGAAGCCGCCGTAGGCCCCGGTGGGCTCGTGGGCGTCTGTGCATGCACTGGTGTTGGCTCTACGACAGATGTCGGTGCCGGGTTTACGCAGGCGGCCAGGGTGAACAAGACAGTGAGAATCGCTGGTAGCAGTAGCTTCACCATGCCGGGGTATCTCCGTTCGTACAGATGTCCGGCGGCGATTCTACTGCTAGGGTCTGCCTTTCTGCACCTTCATCAGCCTGTTGATTTGACGATTCTCGACTTGCTCTCTACACACCTGTCGGCGGGCTTGTGCACCCGCGCCGCTATTTCCGGCCGAATGGCCACCAGCGGGGGCGACGTCGCTCTTTCTCAGCCGGCGCTGCTGCGGCCGGTGAGGCGGTGTCATCCGATTCATCTTTCGGTTCGGGAAGGGCCCTGCTCAGGGTCGCGATCGTGTCGTTGCTCTGCCTGAGCTGGTGGACCATCTCTTGGAACCGCCACTCGGAGTCGCTCAGCAGCTGGCGGTGGTAGCCGGCTAGCTCCTCAAGGGTCTTGTTCCGTTCCTGTAGCCTGGCCATTTCTACAGCAGGCGCCAGCTCAGGGGGTAGGGGTGTTGCGACACCTGTTTCGACAGGAGTTTCATCACGTCGCAACACTGATGCGACAGGTGTTTCAACAGGTGCTTGCACGGGAGTTGCGACAGCTGCTTCGGGCGTTTCGTCGTCGTCGAAGATCACCCAGACCCGATACCGGGACCCGTGGGGTTCCTTCTCGGCCTTGAGCTCGCCCCTCTGGATCTTCCGTTCGATGGTGGCTGTTGAAACTTCCAGCCTGGCTGCGGCTTGCTGTTTCGACAGGCGCATAGCTGCGTGTTGCCTCACGTGACTCGACTTGTGGCGACACCGTGAGGATAGCTGATGCGACACCTCCGGAACCCGCTTTTGGATGCCTAATAGCGGCTGTTTTAAGGCGTGTGGACATTCATCCACTCATAGTCAGCGCTGTCGGGCCTGCAAGTCCGGCGGTGGCGTTCACTCTGGACATGGCTTTCCCTACTCGGGACCTCCGGTGCGCTTTTCGGCCATTCGGCATTCCTCCGACGTCTGGCGCGGGTGGAGTTATCTCCGTCGTATCGCCGCCGGTCCTCGTGCGGCAATTGGCAAATGTCACCGACTCGAGGTTTGAGCATGCCGTCGGCGTTATGGGTTGAACGGCTTCAAGGCTCCATTGTCCCTATACTTGAAGCCGCCTATCCGGGTTTTCAGGTTCTTCAGATGAATTCGTCTGGCCGCTTGCCGCGGTATTCCTTCCAGCCTTTGCCTAAGACGGTGGGGGCGTATGTGGCATTGCCGTCGCCACGGATGATCTGGACGTGTTGTCCTTCTCTTTTTCCTCGTGTGTTGTGCTTGAATTTGTACAGCGTTCCGGGCAGGATCAGGCCTTCGATCTCCGGGTTTGCGTACAATGTCGGCCGTCCCGACGGTGATGCGCCAGGGTGATCCCAGAGCCATACCCCGTGGAGGGAACCCAGTTTCTCCTTTCGCTCATTTCCATGCCAGATTCCTTCGCCGGTGAATCCATTCTCTACGACCTTGTCCGTGTTTTCGTCGATTCGGAGGTATTGGCTTCCGTATATGTCTGAGTCGCCCATCGAGGTATGTGACAGGTTCAGTACCGCTAGCACCAGTGGTGTGCCACCAAGCAGTTCCGGCGTGTATTTCTTGGTTACCTCGCCCGCTTTTTCGCTTAGCCAAGTAGATTCATGGCCTTTGATTGTTCCGCTGTTGCTGCGGCTTAGGTAGGTGAACAGTCTCTCGCTGTTGTGGGCTCGGGTTGCTACAAGCTTGATCTCCGCGCCTGGGAGTGAGAATGCCTTGGTTCTAAGTTCTCGGTCCTCCAGTTCCTCCAAGTCCTTCAAGCTGAAGGTTGCCAGCCAGTTGTGGATGTCGCGGAATAGTCGGCCGACTTCCGGCTTGCTCTCGGGTATTCCTGAGACACCGTGTATCCCTACCCCCTTTCCGTCGACGCTTTTGTGGTCCATCAGTGTGCCGACTATCCAGTCGTCGAAATAACTGTCCTCTTCGGACGAGTTGTGGCGAACCTTGGCTTCCACGTAGCAGCGGTTGCCCTCCTCGTCCTCAACCAGGAAGTCAGGCCTAGTGCCGTTTTCGAGTTCGGGGTGTCTTTGTAGAAGTTCCCCTTCCAGCTGGAAGATGCCTTCGAGTTGCTGCTCGAATTTTGGCCCCCACCAGTTTTGGAACTTGTCCAGCCGGCTTTTCCAGCCTTTGTAGTCATACTCCGGGTTCATCGTCCGCCGCCTCCCTGGTATTCATTTGACGAGGGCCGGGTGGGCGTTCACTTGGTTCCTGGAGCTTCAGGCCGTATGGGATCACCACCCTGGCCGACCACAGTGCGGGCAGGGGCTCCGGACTATCCGCCTCCAGGCGACGCCGCCTTGGGCGGTGATCTCGCGCCGGTAGTGGAGGCAACGGCCGCGGTATTCATTGTCGTCTGCCAGGTCCTCTGCGACCAGCTCAATGCACTCTTCGCAGCCGGCGACCTGGTGTGGGTCCTGCGTGTGGAGCGCCAGCTCGTCGTCTTCCCCACACAGCGGCCGGGAGCCCGGGCCGTAGTGGACGATCCCCCGACTTGGCGCTTCTGCCGGTGGTGCTTGCCGCCGGTCGCCATGGGGAGCCTATCGTCAAAGTTCCGGCCCTTGTATTCGACGGGTAGTTCCCCGCTTGGAGAGATAGCGTTCAGATTCGTGCCGGTGTTCATTATCAAACTAACTTTCCCTCCGGCTGAGTTTCTTGCGTCAACAACTTATCCCGTCCCAGCCCTGTCTGTGGCTGTGTCCACCGCGGTTTCCGTTGTCCGTAAAGCACTTCGCGGTGTGCTTTTGTTCAGTCCTGCTGCCGTTCCTCGTCAACAGGACGCTGACGGGATAGGTTGTTGGCTCTAGGTTGTTGGCAAATTCGGTTTTTCAGCTACGGAATTAGTTCCCCCTACACCCCTACGTCACCCTACTAGGCGACCTCACGGTCATAGGGCATTATTCTCCATGCCATTCCTTCCGGTGAATGATTTCCCAGCTCTTCGATGGTGCATCCCTGCAGGCCTTCGATGTGTCGCAGGGCCTTGACGGCCCGGTTGACGTATACCGGGCGGTTCTTACGATTGATGTGCCTCGCCACATATTCGGGGCCGTAGGCCATGAGTAACAGGTCCTGTCGGTTCTTTTCCGGGTACCGTTGCCTTGCCGGGTTCGGCTCCCGGTTCCCGGTTCTGACAGCTCTCCGGTCGTTGTGGGTGAAAACCGGTGTGTGATCGGCATTCGTGAGGACCCTGCCTTGAGAGTCCGTGACTTGGCCTCCGGGCGCTCGCAGGACCTCCGGCCTGGTCGGTTTTATCAGCCTGCCGCCGCGCGCGCCGTATCTGTCCCATTCGCAGCAGAGGTGCAGGTACATCCGGTACGCAGGTCCTGAGATTAGCCCCAGTTTCTTCAGGAGCTCCCGGTCGACTTGCGGCCCGACGGCGTTTCCCTGCGGGATCCGCATGACCAGTGTCATTTGGTCGTTCAGACCGAAACCTTCCAGCTCCGAGATCATCAGTGGGAACTGCCATCCTGACGGGCCTCGCTTGCCGTCTCTCCTGGGGAGGGCGATGTACATGTCCCTAACCAAGGCTAGGGCCTTCACCATGTCCGATGAGGTCCACGCGCTCCTCGGAGCGCTCGCTGACCGAAACGGCGTCACCATGAGCGCCTACATCGAGACCCTCATCCTGACCGCCGATGATTTCTCCATCGACTCACAGGTCCAGGACCTCCTCGGCGTAATGGCCAACAAGGCCGGCAAGACCCGGGGACAGCTCCTGGAAATGCTCGTGCGCCAGGCCGAAACAGTCCTGTCATGGGACCCTCAGATCAACGGCCGCATCGGCGCTCTGGCCGCAAGAAACAGCATGACCCGGGCGGCTTTCCTGGAGGTACTGGTCCTGAAGGCCGAGGGAGTCCTTTCCTGGGAGCCGCCCCAGTTGAAGCCTAAGCCGTGGTGGCAATTCTGGCGACAACCGCAGTGGGAGGAACCTTCCTCGCCTCTCTTAGGGCACATCGTGGAGGCCGGCTCCGCACCAAAACTGGGTAGCGCCAAATCCGGCTGACCCTGTCGCCCAGATATTAACCTGGTAAATATTCTCCTGACAACAAGTGTTACGAGGCGTCAGGCCGCACGGCCCATCATATAACCCCGGTATTGACCGGGTTAATGTGGAGTCCTTCCTTCGACAATGGTCATCTTTCAAGGTTCTTTGAAGCGTATTAACCAGGTGCATGCATGGAAATATCAAGAGGTGGTGGCGGAGGTGGTCGGGACGACCCGGGGCGGATGACGCCCGCCCAGCGGCATGACGAGAATCCTGAGAGGCATGCTGGACGGAGCCAGGGGCGGAATGAACGCCGTAAGAACTTCGCCGCGGTGCCGTCGATGTTCTCCCGGAGGGCGACGATGCCGATGTCACGCGCGGTCAGCTCCGCCTGGATCCGGACCCCTTCCTCAAAGTTGCGGCTGAACCGGTCCAGGAACGCGACGACGATGGTGCCGCCGGGTTGGACAGGGCCCATCAGCTCCCGCCAGCCCGGGCGATTCATGGTGCGGCCGCTGGTCACGTCGGTGACAATCAGGTCCTCGCGTATGCCGTGGTGCGGATTCGAACCTCCCCACGTGCACGTCTGGGTTGGCAACGAGGATGCCCCACCGGCTGCGCGAGCTGGAAATCCCAAGGGAAGACCTGCGGGATATTGCCGAGCAAACCATGGAGGACGGCGCCGGTCGCAACAACCCCATGCCCATCAACAGTGTGGAGCAGGTGTTGGAGGTCCTGGAAAAGGCCTGGTAGGCGGATATTCTCCATTTTACCTTCAGCTCAAGGGAGGCTATCATCGGGATTGGTGACACATGTCCCTAGAGTGGGCGACTCACCTAGTCCGTGATTAGCTGGTAGGTTTCGCAAATTTGAACTCGACGTGCCCAATGCTAAGGTTCAGCAGGAGGAGCTAATATGGCGATGGCAGCTGGGACTAGCCAAAAGAGCTTTGTTACAACATTAATCCTATGCGTATTGCTTGGGGGCTTGGGTGTACACAGATTCTATGTGGGGAAGACTGGAACGGGCATCCTCATGCTTCTCACTTTGGGAGGTCTGGGGATATGGACGCTGATTGACCTGATCGTTATTGCCGTCCAACATTTTAAGGACAGTGAAGGCCTTGTGATAAAGGCCTAATCCTGGTTACCGGCCCGCAGTTACCGGCCTGGTTCCCATCAACAGTGTGGAGCAGGTGTTGGAGGTCCTGGAAAAGGCCGAAGGTGGATAGACCTTTCAGGACGCTACGAATGAAATTCTGGCCTTTTGGCAACAAGCTAGAGACTCGGGACGACTCGTACACCGACACGCTGATAGCGGCGCTGGTGTCACGCGCCCAGGGTGGACAAGTTGTCCGATACTCTCTATAACGCTTACCCATACCGGCGAAGTTCGCCGGTATGGGTAAATCGGTTTTCACCGGTACCCGTCATGTTGGCGGGTGCCGGTGAGCCCTATACTTACTATCACGCTAACCATGGTGGACCAGCCGTCCAGTATGGTTATCACCCTGAGAGCCACGTACAGCCGCGTTCCCGCCCCTTCCCGTGTCCCAAGGCCGTGTTGACCGCATCCTGAGCCAGCACCAGGGCCACGGCCTCACGGTATGCGCGGACGTGCTTGCAATCCCGGCGCCACCAGTAGCCAGGGCAGCTACAGGCCCGGGCGTCGGTGCGATACCTCGGCGTTGTCACTCGCTCAGCTCCCCTGCGTCAAGCTTGGCTTGTCTTTGCTCGCTCCGGGACCACAATTATCGAAAGATTGCCCGTTAAAGAAATGGCTTTAGTGCCAACTGTTTTGCGACCTCGACAGATACTGTCTTCATCACGTCCAGTGACCAATCCCGCCAACGACTACCGTGCTTGGCTTCGATATGCTCTATAACGCCTTCTTGCTCGATGTTGTGGAGGAAATCGTTTCCGTTCCATGTCAGCCGACAAACGGGGTAGCCGACGTACCCACCACGAGTCGTCTCGATCAGATCTGCCTGTTCCATAATGGCGAAGTGGTAATACAATGTTTCAGCGTCGGGGCACACATCCGCAGGGAGCAGCACTACATTGGGTTGCTTTATGATGCGCTCGTGTTCAGGGGCGACTACATACGTGAACCCGGCACCCAAGTCGCCTTTGGATGTATTGACACCGCGCAGAATCCTAAGGACGAGTTCCATAGCGCGCCTCCTTATTGTTCCACCAGACCGAAGTTCCTGCCAGCCATCGGCACTATGCACGTTTCCGGGTCGTAGCGTCGCTCCTTCGCAATCCCCAAACTGGTTGAACAGAAAGAGGGGATGATAGCAGACACACTTACTGATTCGTTTCCTGTGCGCCTGGGCGTGTACCGCTTACCGTCCCCCCTTGGCCAGCGCTGCTAGAGCCCGGTGACGCCGGCTGAGCGCGTCATAGTATGCCCGCTTGGTGTCTGCAATCGCGGCTTCGGCATCGGCCAGCTCACGGCCCAGGTTGGGCAAATCGGTAACCGTTGCCGATTTGGGAGCGCCGCCCCGGAGAGTTTGAACAATGCCGCCCCGGTCAATCACATCCTCGGCCGTTAGGTCCATGCCGGCTAGCTTCATCCACATGGAGGCTGTTCGCGACGCAAGGCCGACCCTTCCAATCCAGTCGCCCCATTCCCCGAGCAACAAGGGAAGAAACTCGCCGAAATATCATGGACAGTCACTCCATGACAATGGACTCCGCGCCGGCGTCAATGTGTGCCGGCGCGGAAAAACCCCGGACACTGGTGGAGGATGAGCAAAGCAGACCATCCCCTCCGGGCGCGGAGGTCGTGGAAGTACTGGACCCGACCCACCGACCCGCAGCCACAGCCCCAGATCGGTGCAATCCCGGCCCAAACACCCATCAGGGCAACCCAACTCTACCCGGAAGGGCTGAAATGCCCCTTCCAGGGGAATCTCGAGCGGTCACCGGCGTCTTGTCCATCGCTCGGTCCACTCTGACGCGGTACTCCCAACTGGTAGTCCGAACGCCGAACACCCGCTTCCCGAGCCCCCGGCGTCCGATTTCACCGATGAGCTGGACCACGCAGCCAGGGTCACAGAAAAGGCGGCGATGGACATTCCATCGCCGCCTTTTTCGTCGTGCCGTGAGGGATCCGCTTCCGCCAAAGTCTACAAAAAAAAATGGTGCTATGAGGAGAGTATGGACTGATTCAGCACAACAATAACTGATACAGGACTAATACAGGTACAAGCAAAGTGGTAAGTGATGTGGTAACCAGCTGCAAGAAAGGCCGATTTCGTAGCTAAATAGGAGCGTCCATCGGTCAGGGTGGCGAAAGTGCGCATTGAGGCCATGCTGCCGCATCTGCACATCCGTGCCCAGTAACCCCACAGCTTCCGCCTTGCGAGCGTGCTTCCAGAAGGCTCGAATCGCGCCGTAAGGATAAGGCATCAGCGTCGCAAAGCGCAAAGGTGTCGTCAACGCCGGGGAACGGCTAGCCCTCGTCACAGTCCCCAACGATGATCGTAGCCGATGCTAGCGTAGCCCGGGCAGCGGCCACCCGCGCTGAGTCCAGGTCGATGCCATAGATGGCGCGGTCAGGATAGCAGGCCGCAGCAATATCTCCGTCGCCGATGAACGGCACATAGGCCGCGCCGTGTCACGACACCGACGCCAGACTGCCCGACGGGGTCCGGCACCATGTCCAGGTAAAACAGCGCGGTCCGGATTTGCCAGGATAAAGCCCCAATTCCAGTTTCAATTCCCCCGGGAGTCATCGGGCATTTCCCGATGGATTTTATTCGCCGGTTGCCACAGCTCGAAGTCGAAATTGGGGCCGGCATTCCTCAAATCCTCGTTGCTGGCGTCCATCCGTAACATCCCTACCGCGGTTCCCGCCCCCGGTTCACCTTGTGGGATGGCCGGAGGTTTCCAGCGGCCAAGGTCGCTGAGCGCATCCAGGGGATGGACGCAGAGGAGTTGGCGGCGGGTCAGATACCGGCGGCGCTGCGGACCCCGGAGAGCCGGTTATACGGCGTTTTCCGTCTTCCCTTTTCTACGGTCGGGGGTAATATGCGCCTGAAAACGGCTCATCCTGCCGGAACTGTATTCCTGCAATAATATCTTTGCATTATCATAGAAGCCCTCAGCCGCCGGTGCTATATTACTGCCATTGCAGGTTTGCATTATCCTAACGGCCAAGGCAGGGACGTCCGGCATGACCGTCATCACTGTTTGCAACCAGAAGGGTGGGTCCGGCAAGACCACCATGGCCATTAACCTGGCCGGCGCATTCGCGGCCGAGGACAAGCGCGTGCTGCTGCTGGACCTGTACCCCCAGGGCAGCGCCCTGGATTGGGGGTCAATAAATCCGGACACTATGCCCCAGGTCGAGGTGGCGGAGATCGACCGGCCGCAGCTGCTGCGTCAGGCCCGTGCCCTGAGAAGGGAGTACGACGTGATCGTCATCGACTGCCCGGCCAAGTTCGCCGACAGCAGTTCCGCCGCGATCCGCGTTGCCGACTTCGTTCTGGTGCCGGTGCAACCCAGCCCCTTTGACGTGTGGGCCTCCGACGCCGTGGCGGGACTGATAAAAACCCGGCAGGAGGCGACCGGGGGTGCTCCCCTGGCAGCCTACGCAATATCCAGGGCCATCAGCAACACCTCCCTGCAGCGGTCCATTGGAGCGGCCCTGGAGGGCTATGGACTGCCGGTGCTAAAGGCCGGCACCACGCAGCGGGTGGCCTACGCCACCACCGCGGCTCAGGGGATGACCGTGTTCGATGGACGCCGCACCGTTGCCCGCCGGGAGATGGAGGCGGTCCGAGATGAGATCAAGGAGCTAATTCATGGTGCTGAATCGAAGGCCTGAACGGCAGCGGTCCGGGCGCGGCAGCGCGGCGCCCGCGGTCCAAGAGGATGTTCTGCGGGAGGAGACCCGGCAACTGAACGTGGCACTGCCGGTGGAACTGCACCAGCGACTGAAGGTTGCTGCGGTGCAGGAGGGGATTTCGGTGCGGGAATGGACCGCCCGGGCTGTGCTCTACTACTTTGCAAATGCAGGTGCATAGGTTTATAGCCATGCAGTAAACTAAGTCAGCCGGCCACAGCGTTCCGGGCACCAATGTACTTCCGCTGTTAACAGTCCAGACCATGTGAACTGTTAGCCGCCCCGCATGGGGCAGAATATTTGACAGTTGGCAGACGACAGTGGCTGTCCTGTCGTGTAATCTTCAATAGGGTTGAGACGGCCCCGCACGGTCAGCAGGCCTGCTCCTCGGGCTGATACCCGTGCAACAGGCCGCTGAAAAACGCCCGGCGGGCCTGAGTGGCCAAGACCATCGCCAGAACATCCGGCAGCCCGTACTCTTCGGGATATCCGAATTCCTCTCTTTGCGCCAACACCAAGCGCTCGGGTTCCAGGCGGATGCGTACCCTGAAGCGGCTGGTCCAGCTGCTGCAACGGTTCAACCAGAGGGATTACTGCAGAGCCCCGGCGCAGTACCGCGGCCACCGCGGTTAAAGCAGACGTGTTGAGGGAAGGTACCCGGCAGTTTGACGTGGCGCTGCCGGTGGAATTGCATCAGCGTCCGAAGATCGCCGCAGTGCAGGATTGCCGTGCGGGAATGGGCGACGACGTGCTACTATTCTGCAAATGCAGATGAATAGGATAATAATAATGCAGTAAACTAAGGGGCGGGAGAGCTTCTTTTGGCAGCGCTGATCTGCTCTCATCATCTCAGAAATGTAGATGCGGGACTGGCGGAAGGTCACGTCGGGCTGGACGCCGGAGAGGGTGGCACTGGTGATGTGGAGGGCGGAGAGGAGCGCACCGGTACCGCAGGCGAAATCGCCGATGCGAAGGCTGCCGATGGCCTCGGGGTCGGCCCAGTGTAGGTGTGGGCCCGGACGATTACCACCTGCCCCATGCTGACGGCGGAGCAACCAAAATAGTCCTGCGCGAAGCTGGGTTTCAGCCATTGACCGACGAGGAATTAGTGGACCAACAGCGCAGCCATCAAAGGGTAGTGGTAAGCGTCCTCGAGGCCAGCGGGGAATTTGGATTTCTGAAAAACTCTACTGACATAGCTCGCTACAGAAGCATATCCCCACGGCTTCACCTGCCAGGCTCGAATTATGGTCAAGTCATTGGGGCCCTTGAAAAGGTGTCCAGGGCAGTCAGGTCCACGGCTCTCCGAGAGGAGTCTGAGGGCGGGTTCTCCTCGACGATCTCCTCGTTCCGGACCAAGCCGGTCAGGACAAGAAATTGCCGCACCGCACTGGTGATGTTGGCCTCGGGCTGGAGGGCGTCGTGCCGGGACAGTATCTGCGCCGCGGCATCTCGATACTGGGGATCGTCCAAGTTGATGTGAGTTGCCATGTTCGTCAGGGACCTCTGACGCTCTGCAGCAGCATTGTTCCGGGATTGCAGGACTCCCAGTGTATTCAACCAGCTCCACTACCGATGGGCCGGCGGTCACGAAGAAGTCCAGCCGTCCGAAGTAGGGCTGTTGCAGCGCGGAATCCAGGGAGTCCTGCCTCTCCTGAAGAACCCGTTGGATCTCGTTTGCAGCTTCCTGGTATGCCGATCTCGCCGGCATACCCTTTTGGATCCTGGCGTGGTTCTCCGTGATGAACCGGACAACGTCGTCAAGTTTGCGCTGCTCTTCTGCGAACGCCTGGTCAAGGTTCTCTCCGGAAGTAGCGGATCGTTGCATGATGGAAACCGTCCTCGTCGTTCTCTCAATAACGAAACTTATCGGGGTGACCTGTGTTCCATCTTTGCCAGGATGTCTTCGAAGCGTCCTGGCGCAGAGTCCCACTCCTCCCAAAGAACATCAGACCAGTAATCATGCAATGAGAGCAGGGCTTCAATCCTCGCCCTCTCTGGAGGTTTGGGGAACACAAATGCCCCGTCATCCTGACCGATCAGCACGTGCTGCATCGGCCGGACAGTCCACGCCAAGTGCTTTCGGTCCGCAGCCCCCGGGCATGGAGAATCAGGGTGTTGGCTGAATACCTTGTTCGAAACCAGCACTGGCACGGGCCATCGTCTTCGCTCGATAAGCACGACTCCATGGTGGTAAGCGTAGGCGCGGACTGAGTCCGATGCCTCACCGATCCCGCCGAATATCCTTACTACTGGTCGTCTGGGAGCCTCGTTCCAGGACCAAGACCGCCGCCGGCCCCTTCCGTGCCAGGTTTGCGTTGATCGGATTCATGGGAATCATTTTCCATCCCCAGGGCCTGCGGGGCAAATCCGCCTCATAGCCCTAGCCCGGAATCGCGGACAGAGCTGCAAGTGGTGTCGGAAACCCCGACACCGCGGTGCATATTTTTTCGGGGGAACGCCTGCCCGCCGCAACTGGAGTTCCTGAAAGACGGGTTCTACGTCTGGGACGCCCTACTGGAGCCGGCGGCTGGTCCTGACGTAGACGTCAATCTGGGGTAGGACCGGAGTTGGCCTTTATGGAACAGCTCCCGCAACGGGGAAGTGTTCCGCAAAGAAGGGTGTTCCATACTCCCCGTTTGCAGAACGCTTGGAACCAGCTCCGCGGGACTCCCTCCCCGCGCTTGCACTCGTGCTGAATAAACCTGTTCGACATTACTTCCTGTTCAACAAAGGAGCCATCCTCTCCGTTGTTCTTTGTTATACCGCCAACCCTTGACACATCCGGTGACGTGGTGTAAGCTTCCGCCTGTGAACAACACAGAACAACTCAGGAGAGTGCTGATGACCACCCAAATCCACAGAGCGAGCAGGACCCGCTCCAATCGGCCGGGCTGGAGTGTGACGTTCAGCCACCCCCGCCGCAGCGACGCGCGCGGCAAGTTCGGTCTGAAGGTGCGCCGAGGGCTCGGTACCGCGGATGATGCAGAGGCTGACCGGCTGGTGGAGCAGATCAACATGCTGCTGAATGACGAGACCTGGTGGAGCATTGACCGGCGGGCGGAGGCCGAGCAACGGTTTGATCGTATCGCTGTCTCGGCATTCTTTGACGGGATCGAATCGGGCAGTTCACAGCCGAGAGACTTGCGGGAGAGAATCATCCCGCTGCCTCCTGCGGATGAAGGCTACGCTAAGGTGATGCTGGTTGGGTCCACCGGAGCCGGCAAGACCACGCTGCTCCGCCAGTTCATCGGGTCTGACCACACCAGGGACCGGTTCCCCTCGACGTCGACGGCAAAGACGACGACGGCTGACATCGAGATAATCACAGGAACCGGGCCATTTGAAGCAGTGGTTACGTTCATGACTGAGCACGAGGTTCGCTGTGCTGTCGACGAATGCTTGGAAGAGGCCTGCGCCGACGTAGTTCGAGGGGCCGATGATACAGGAGTCGCCGCGGCCCTGCTGGAACACCGGGAGCAGCGCTTTCGGCTCTCCTACATCCTCGGCAACTGGCAGCAGGAACAGCCGAGCCGGGAGATGAACGACCAGTATGAGATGCAATATGAGTACGGAGACGAGGCGTCGGAAACGGACACTTTATCCGATGATGAAATCGTGGCCGGCTCAGAACTGACCGTCAACAATGAGCGCCTGGGTGATTACGTCGCTCGTATCAGGGAAATCGCGATGGCGGTACAGGAGCAGAAGGCGGCAGAACGGGGCGCCTTCGGAGATCTGGCCAATGCCAACCAGAGGCAGGTCTGGCTGGAAGACTTCACCGATGGGTTATACGAAAACCAAGATTTCTCCCGGCTCTCCCTGGACATCATGGACGGCATTGGAGAACGGTTCGAGTTGGTCCAGTCGGGGGATTTTGAACTGAACTCCACTGGTTGGCCCATACTCTGGTACTACGAAGAAAAGGACCGGGATGCATTTTTGCAGGAGGTCCGGTGGTTCACCGGCAACCACGGCCGGCAGTTTGGCCGGCTGTTGACCCCGCTAGTCAATGGGATCAGGGTGCTGGGCTCTTTCCAGCCGGATCACGTTGAACTGCAGGACGATAACCGGCGGCTGGTGCTGCTGGACGGCGAAGGACTGGGCCACTCGGCCAGGGAAGCCACCAGTGTATCCACCAAGGTTACGGAAAGATTTCCTGAAACCGATATGATTCTGCTGGTGGACAACGCCCAGTCACCGATGCAGGCGGCCCCCCTGGAACTGATGAGGTCGGTCGGCAGCAGCGGACACGGGGACAAACTCGCCGTTGTCTTCACCCACTTCGACCAGGTGCGGGGGGACAACCTCGGCAGCCATTCCCAGAAGGTGAATCACGTTCGCGCCTCGATCGGGAATGCCATCGTCAGCCTGCGGGAATCGTTGGGCGCACCGGTGACGGAGATACTGGAACGGCAACTGAAGGGCAACGACTTCTACCTGGGCGGCTTGAATCAGCCCACAGGGACGATACCGCCTGGGTTCATCAATATTATGCGGAGTTTGATGGACCGAATGCAGCAATCTGTCAAACACGCCGAACCGATTGATGCCGCGCCGGTCTACAACATCGCCCGTCTGGAGCTGGCTCTGCGGGACGCCACGGATGGATTCAAAAACCCCTGGGAAGGTCGGCTGGGTCTCAGCTACTACGAAGGCATTCGCAAGGAACACTGGGGCCGGGTCAAGGCTTTGTGCCGGCGCATAGCCAATCTGTGGGATAAGGAGTACAACGGACTGCGGCCGGTTGCTGACCTCGTTCGCGAGTTGCAAAACAGTATCTCCCTATGGTTGGACCATCCGGCTGGCTGGACCAGACATCCTGCGGACGAGGACGAAGGACAGGCCGTCATCAATCAAATACGCCAGAAGGTGTATGCCGACATCCACATACTGGCGGAGCAGCGTCTTTTGGCTGACCATCGCCGCGGCTGGAGAACCGCGTTTGGGTTCAGCGGACCAGGGTCGAGCTTCGACAGGGCTAAGGAGATGGGCCGGATCTATGACGCAGCGGCACCCTCTATCTCCTCGGTGATGGACGCAGCGACACAGGGGTTTTTGGACCAGGTAATCCGGATTGTCGGCGATGCGGTAGAGGGTGCCGGTGGTTCGGTGGAGGGGATTATGAAGCGAGAGCCCGCTTTGGAGGAGGCCAGGCAATCCTAGATGGCAGCTACGGAGTTCGATTATTCATCGAGACATCCAGGGGGTAGGGCCTCACTCGTTCTTCTGCTCCCCCGGACGATCGAGCTATACAACCCACGAGGACGGTTTCCGCCATGCAACAACCCGTGATTCCCAAAGATGGCTGTCAAGGGGGCGAATTGCCCACCTCATTTGACCTGGTTGCACCCCGCGCCGACGCCCTCATGGAGTCCCTGAGGGCCACCGGATATTCCCTTTCCGACGCGGTATCGGACATCATCGATAACAGCATCACCGCCGGGGGCCGGAATATCTGGATGAACTTCCAATGGGCGGGAGCGGATTCCTGGGTGTCGATTCTCGACGATGGCCGTGGTATGTCGGAGTCGGGCCTGATCGACGCAATGAGGATTGGTTCCCGGAGCCCGCGCGAGGTGCGGGAGCCGTCCGACCTCGGACGTTACGGCCTGGGCCTCAAGACAGCATCAATCTCCCAGGCCAGGTCCCTGACCGTTGCAACGCATGTCTCGAAGCAGAGGGGGATGAACACCCGGCAATGGGACCTGGACCACCTCGCCTCCACCGGAGATTGGCAACTCCTGAATGTCCCGGCCGATGTGGCTGCCGATGATGTCCAACGGCTATCCCAACTGGACCAGGGCACCCTGACACGGACGAATGTGAAATGAAAGTGTCTGACGGCAAAAACGCTTTATTGATAACACTGAACACCGGCGGCCCCAGCACGTACAAGGTTTCTACAGTCAAGGGAGGGTGGTGGTGGCACACAAACACAGTGGAAGAGTCCGTCAATAGGGCATGCCGAGACTTGATTGACAGCAGGGCGGCCACACCCCCGGTTGATGCATGTCAGGCTATGCAGGAATTTGTCGAAAAGCTGCCCAACTCTTAACCTTAGTAAGTTGTTGAAAGAGAATAACGAATGACAGATGAACGCCCGCTGCAGATTGAAGGCATTGAAATCAAAAACTACCGACTTTTCCGAAAAGTCGAGCTGAATAACCTGCTCCCAATGACCGTGGTTGTCGGAGCCAATGGATCGGGAAAGTCCACACTCTTCGACGTGTTCACTTTTCTAAAGGACGCACTAGCCGAGAACGTTGTCGCGGCGGTATCCCGGCGCGGAGGTTTTCGTGAACTGGTAAGCCGAGATGCTGAAGGACCTATTGAAATTACTGTCAAGTTTCGGGAGAGCGGTGGTCGACTGGTCACTTACCTAGTAAAGATTGGTTTCGAAGATGGTCGGATAGTCGTCTTACGTGAGGTCCTGAGTTATCGTCGAGGTCAACGCGGGCAACCTTGGCGGTTCGTGGACTTCATCAGGGGTGAAGGAAAAGCCATCACCAACGAGTCAGCTTACGGCGAGGAAGGCGCAGTAGAGGAGCGCAGGGATTATGCCCTAGGTGACGCCAGCATCCTCGCTAT
Source organism: Dehalococcoidia bacterium (assembly GCA_965237595.1). Classification (GTDB taxonomy): domain Bacteria; phylum Chloroflexota; class Dehalococcoidia; order Lucifugimonadales; family UBA3495; genus UBA9611. The sequence continues at coordinate 341,916 of CBDEFY010000007.1, forward strand.
AAAAGGCCTCGGACAATTCAGAGAATTCCGAGTAGTTTCCGAGTTTCGCAGCCTGATAGAAAACTGGTATATCTCGGACTTCCACGTAGCAGACGCCCGCCCGAGCATTGATGACGGATATGCCGAGCACCTCTCCACCCGAGGTGATAACGTCGCCTTGGTGGCACAATACCTCTACCAAAGCTATCCGGAACTTTTCGACCAAGTGTTGAATGCAATGAGTAGGCGGGTTCCAGGCATAAGGGGAGTTGAAGCCAAGCCCACCGACGACGGACGCTTGGTGCTGCGTTTCCAAGACGGCACCTTCAAGGACCCATTCATTTCTCGTTACGTGTCCGACGGAACCATCAAAATGTTTGCGTATCTAGTATTGCTTTACGACCCAAAACCACATCCACTCCTAGCTGTAGAGGAACCCGAAAATCAACTCTACCCCCATTTGCTGTGGGAACTAGCTGAAGAGTTCAGAACATATGCAAAAAGGGGAGGGCAAGTCTTTGTCTCCACTCATTCCCCCGAATTTTTGAATGGGGTGGAACTGAGCGAAATATTTTGTCTGGTCAAAGGAGACGGTTTCAGTAAAGTTGTCCGGCCGAGTGACAGCGATACTCTACGAGCTCTAGTAAATGGAGGTGAGCCGCCAGGACGTCTTTGGAGGCAGGGGTTGTTCGAAACGGTATTAGAGTAATGGGTCGAGTGATATTCCTCCTGGAGGAACAATCCATGAAGGAACTGCTTGACCAGATGTTGCCTCGCATCTTTCCCAGCCTGAGATTTCTTTGTATCCCGCACGAAGGCAAGGCGGACCTAGACAGCCATCTGCGGTCCAAGCTCAGCAGTTGGCGCGTTCCAGGCGATAGTTTCATCATAGTGCAGGACAACGATGGCGGGGACTGCATCGCCCTAAAACAGCGCCTGCGGGACCGGTGCCAACAAACCGGACACGACGATGCCATAATACGCATCGTCTGCCAAGAACTTGAGGCATGGTATCTTGGACAACCGGATGCGATGGCCAATGCTTTTGAAGACGAAAAATTGCGTGACATCGGTAAAATGCCACGCTTTCGCAATCCTGACACTCGGAACAAACCCTACCAAGACGTCGAAAAACTCTGCAAAGGGTTTCAGAAGATTAACAGTGCCCGCAGGATTGCTGACTACCTGACACGGGAAGACAACCAGTCCCCCAGCTTCGAAGTATTTCTTGACAGTGTAGAACGGCTATACAGAACTTCTACTATGTTCCAAAAGTAATGGGAATTATATACGTGACGATCCCTAGATTTTTGCAATCTGCGATGGGTTTAACCAGGGCAGTCGAGTCATAACATTCTCGGAAGGGGCCTACTAGTCCGTCAGTGTTGTATTGATGGGTAGAGGGACTTCAGTTTGATGCGCGCATCCGAGGTGGTGAAGCGCCAGTCCACCCGTATTGCGTCCCGGTTGCGCTGTTGCTGCCACCTCCCGCCGCAGAGCGCTTTGGTCCGGTATGCGCCGGTCCAGGCATTGTCGGGCCATCACCCCGATTTCAATCTCGGCCATATCCAGCCAACTCCCATGTTTGGGAGTGTAGTGAATCTCCAACCGTTCGGCGATGCGCCGCGCTTCGGCAGGTTCAAATTCCTCGTACAGCGAGGACGGGTGGTGGGTGTTCAAGTTGTCCAGCACCAGCACAATACGGTCCTTGTGCGGGTAGTCCTCGTCCACCAGTTGCTTGACCACTCGGGCCCAATCGGCTTTGATGCGCCGGTCCGTCACTTCCACCCGGCGCCACCCTTCCAACGGAGCGAACAGCATGAACAGATTGCCGCCAAATCATTCACTTCCAAGGCAGTAGCTCTATCTGCGCCGTTATGTTGACCACGAGGTCCGCTGACGTTAGCATTGCGGCGGCCTTGATCCAGCTTACCCTGACGCTATTGTCCCCAATTTGGACCCCTGCTTGGGGAAGTCCTTCGACGCTTTGTCCTTGGAATTCGCAGGAGGAATTATGGATGCAGTCAGCCGGCCATTCTCGCAAATCATCAACGGGGCAAAGCAATTTGTGATCCCGGTCTTCCAGCGAGATTACAGTTGGGGGCGGGAGCAGTGTCTCCAAATGTGGTCCGACATTCGCAACTCCAGGGGCGAAGGTGACAACAATCATTTCCTCGGGTCCTTCGTCTATGTGGAGGGGAATGCGGGCGCCGCTTTCTCCAGCTGGCTGGTTATTGACGGCCAGCAAAGGATAACGACCTTGACTCTTCTCATGGTCGCCCTGCGCGATCACGTTTTGGAAACTCAGTGGAACGGGGAAGAGCCAACGGTTGGAAGGATTGACGCTTACTTTCTCAAGAACCGCGAGGAGTCAGGTGAACGGGGATACAGGCTGGCTCTCAGGCGGCGTGACAATGAGACCCTCCGAGCCTTGATCGATGGAAAGGACGTTTCAGAGATCGCCGACAGTTCCGAGCTGATCTTGGATGGCTACACCTATTTTCGCGAGTTGCTGGGTGGTCCTGGGGTTGATCCTGCCCAGATTTATGAAGGTGTTCACCGCCTCGTTGTAGTTGACGTCAAGTTGCAACTCGCGGTCGACAATCCCCAACTTATTTTTGAGAGCTTGAACTCCACGGGGATAGACCTGACTCAGAGCGACCTAATCCGGAATTATCTGCTCATGGGGTTGCCGGAGGAAGATCAGACTCGCTTGTACAACGATTACTGGAGCAGGATGGAGGCAACCTTTCGCCATGCCGGCGGAGGCCTCGATTATTTCCTGCGCGACTACATCGCCCTGAAGCAGGAGTTAACGACCCAGCCTCTCGCCGAAAAAATCTATGCCCACTTCAAGTCCTTCTGGCCCCAATCGGAAGTTGTTACAACTGCCGAACGCCTGGAGGAAATGGTCGAATTTGGACAGTATTACGCCTCGTTCCTCCGGCCGGCGTTGACCCGAGATAAAGAACTGGTTCGTCCTTTGTCGAATGTAAGGGAAGGGGGTTTCGGCACCGCCCATGCCATCCTGGTGGTTCGTCTCCATGATCTTTTCGGCAGGGGACTGCTCTCCGTAGGCGAATTTTCCGATGCCATGACCCTCATCAAAAGTTATCTTCTCCGCCGCGCTGTGTTGGGCCTTCAGACCCGCTCTTATTGGGGAGTTTTTGTCCGGATGGCTCACTCGATAGATGAGGATGCTCCCTTCGAGACTTTCAAAGTGGCTCTGGCTAGGGAAAGGGGTAGGTACCAATTCCCCTCTGACGGCAGTTTCTTCTCCGGGCTCCGGGAGAGGGATCTCTCCGCACTTCGCTGCTGCCGCCACATTCTGGATACCCTGGAGAACTCGGGACAGTCTGAGCAGAGTCATGTTGGAAGCTACACGATTGAACACATAATGCCTCAGAGCATCGAGGGGGTAGAGGAATGGCAAACTATGTTGGGGGATGACTGGGAGGAGGTTCACAGTACCTGGTTGCACCGGTTGGGCAACCTCACACTGGTCGGTTGGGAGAAAAACATAAGCTATTCGAACCGACCCTTTGACGAGAAGAAAAGCATCCCCGGCGGTTTCAATGAGACTGCCGTGAGGTTGAACCTCTACGTCCGAGGTCAGGAGCGCTGGACGGCTCACCAGATGGAGGAGCGGGGCAATACACTGGCCCGGTTAGCCCTTGAGATATGGCCATATCCTCAGGCTGACATGAGCTTGGTTCGCGATAAAGAAATTGCTGAATTGAAGGCACGGTCCTCGGAGAAAGATGCCAGCAGTCTATCGATGGGAGTCGCGACCCGTGAGGTGCTGGAGGCTCTACAGGCATCAATTGGTACGTTGGGCGACACGATCCCAGTCATAGAGAATAAGTCAGTTTGCTACTACGATGGGCACGGGGCATTCTTTGCGGAATTATTGCCCATGTCCGGCTACATTAGGCTTCTCATTCCCGTCGCATTCGACGAAGTGGATGATCCCGAAGGATTGGCAGGAGACGTCACTGCTTGGCAGTTCCTACCCAACGTGGTGCATCGTGAATGTGGCGTGTATATTGACGTCCACGGAATACAGCATGTCGAGGCAGCCATGCGCATGGTCAGGCAGGACTTCCCAGGCGCATCAGACTGACGGTTGATAGCAACCAGTTCTACGTCGGGGCTCCTGAGGTTGGGGCCTCACCGGCTCTCGTGTTTCATGGACTCTGGAAATGCTGACAGGTTGTAGTCAGAATAAACCGAACCCAAGGTGAAATGCGCAGAGACGCAGGGTAAATTTGTGGAGGAACAGGGTTAGTCTATCTTGGATCCAGAGTAGGGGTTGGTGCTGGGAGTAAGTGAAAGGGAGCTGTTCCTCGAACAATAGCAGATAGGTATCAGTGATTTACACCGGCGGACCATTCTGCCGCCCACACACGGGAGCGAGAGCACTGGAAGGCCACCCCACTTGCTTGCCCAGGACAGACACTACGTCGCCCTGTGCGGCTGCTATCCATGCCTGGTGATCCGCGCGGTTCGGGACGCGGGGCTCTCCACCGGTTCGCCTGGGAGCACTTCACCTTCACAAGCATGCTTGCCCGCGAGATGTTCGCCCTTAGACGGGAACCGCCCCTCGGCCCGCGCCTTCGCCTGGCCGGCGACCGAGCGCTCCCTGATCGAGTTCCGCCACCACTCGCTGAAGGCGAGCACCATCTGGAGCTGGAGCTTGCCGGTGGCCGTCGAGGTGTCGAAGTCCTCCGACAGGGACCGGAACTCAACTCCCGCCCGGTGCAGGCCCTCGATCACCTGCAGCCCGTAGGTCAGGCCTCTGGAGAGCCGGTCGATGTGGGTGACCACCAGGGTGTCCCCCTCGACCACCAGGTCCAGCAGTTCCAGGAGGCCGCCGCGGTCGTTCCTGGCCCCGCTGGCTTCTTCGGCTCGGATATTGCCCAGGGAGCAGCCGGCGCGGACCAGCCGCTCGACCTGCAGGTCCAGATTCTTGTCCTCCGGCTCTCTCACCGAGACCCTGGCGTAACCGTAGAGCGTCATCCTGCTGCACCCCTGGCTGGAATGGGCAAAAGTATACCGTCCTGCCAGGGAGAAATAAACCGGGTTTTCCAGCCACCCCCTGAGCTACGACAAGGGGGAATTCCCAGCCGGGGCTGTAAACAGGGCTGTTTCCAGCCACCTCGACCGGGTGGGTTCTGCCCTGGGTTGGGGGGGGGGTCGCGGGATATGGAGCCTGGGTCGTAGTTCGGGAAAGCGGCTAGTCGTCGATGCCTCGCTCTGTGGTCGAGAGCAACTTGGTGCGGGTCTGCCGGAGTATGTCCCGGTACTCGATGGTCTCCTCGAGGGAGGTGGAGAAGCGGTGAAGCTTCCAGACCACTATGGCGTCGAAGGGGGCGTCTGTGTCGAACTGGTCGCTGTCTCCGGCTTCGTCAGTGAAGGTGGCTGAGACTGTGAGGTCTTTGGCCAGGCAGTAGGCGCGGCAGGCTGTCTCCTGGGGGTCTCTGACGTAGATGGCGGCTTGTTGCATGGGGTGGTGTCCTGGGGAGAGATATGGGGATGAGCCGGCGGCGTCGGTGTTTACTGTCTGTCAGGCGCTGGGTGGTTCTTATTCATGATCCGCACCTGTGTGATGAGCATGTGGGTATGCGTCCTCTGCTTCGATCGGCGGGTTTGACAGTTGACATTATTGCTAGTCGTTCTTGGTGAGTCGGTCTTTAGGGCTAGGTGCATGACGGCTTCCGAACTGGCTCTGGCTATGACGTCTTTGATGAGGTCGTCTGGGAAGTTACATTGGGCCAATATGCGGGCGACGAGGTAGGCATAAAGCTGCCTGTTCACCGTGGCGACGGTTAGGATGTCGTTATAGGGCTTCCCGTAGCTCTGAAGGTGGGCGACCAAATCGCTGCGGATTTTGGCGATTGTGTCTCTCCAGGTCTTCCAGTTGCCGATCCAGCCGAGAAACTCGGGTTCGGCTGCGTTCAGGCGGGGAAGTGTGTCGTACAGCTTAATGGAGCCCCTGGTCCTGTTATCCAATTTCCGTTGGTAGGCTTCGCACGCAAGGAGGCGGTGCAGGGTTGTGTCGGTAACAAAGGCTGGTTGGTGGAATCTGTCGATAAGGAGGCCATTTATGACGTGGGGTTGGTCTCGCAGAGAATCCAGCCAGCTGGCGACTCCCTTGACGCCTCTTATCTGACTGAATGTGAACAGTTCGCTTTCCTTATTTGCGGGGTTGACGGGCCAGAGGATGGGGCTGTAGTGGAAGAGCACCTTGTGCTCTGTGGCTTCTTTGACGACAGTTAAAAGGATTTTCTCGATGGAGGCTGGCTCTCCCATTGCGATGGTGACCAGGGATTGGAGGCTGTTTACTGTGTCCAGCCCGCCTGAGGACGGGAGCCTGACTACCATCAGCGGTAGCATCATCCGACACCGTCGAAACCGCATCCGCCCTGCGCTCCATGGCTTGGACAGGTATCAACATCTCCAGGGGTAGAAGGTTCGGAGCCGCGCCCTCACCCAGCAAGCCGTCGCGCAGTTCACGCTCCACACCGTCCAGGGCCCGCTCAGTGGCCGCTTCCCGAAGGAACGCCCCTATGCTGGACCGCTTCAGCAAGCCGGTCAGCTCCCGAGTCTCCTTGTCCATGGGCTCCCCATGCCGGACCTCCAAGGACTCTCCGACTCGGTGACCATCGCCGTGCGGATCTCCAACTCAATGCTTTCGGCCCGCTTGGTGCGCGTTCCCATCTCAGTGCGGTCATCCGCGGACAAGTCGGTCTGCCGTGCAAAGGCCAGCAACTTTTACCGGTTCTCGCTTTGTTCCATCTGCAACTTCTGCCGCCCAGCCTTGCCGCACTTACGACACCGCCAACCATCACGGTCCAATATCTGCCGGCGTAGCTCCCGCCAACGTATACGCCAACCCTGTCCAGGTAATCGCCACTCTTTAATTACACCATGGGAAACGGGGAATATCTAGCTATTATGATAAACAATATCAAGGAATAAGGGGATAAAAAATGATAAATAGTATCTAGGTAGAGGGGGGTAAATTAGCAACACTGCTAATTTGAAGTTAGATTAGGTCGTAACCCGGGCCATCCTCGTCGGTTGGCCGGTCAAAACGGTTCACCTGCCGATACCCCACGGCAACGCCGATAATCATGGCAGCCACAGCATGAGGGCGCGGACTTTAACCAAATGGCAGCGACGGCCTACATCCCGATCCGCGAAGGTGTGCTGGCCGAACTGCGCCAGAAGTTGACCTTCACCCCCAACTAGAAAAGCCCGTAGACGGACCTGAAAGGCGTCCTGGACGGCGTGGAAACAAGCGTCGTGGTTCGCACAACACCCCTTTACGTCGAGCGGACGTAATCGAGGGGCACAAAAAGGCTTTTGAGGAGAGAGAACAATGACTACAAACGCGCAGAGCGACGCAATCACCAGGAATCTGATACACCAGCTGGGAGGAATAGTGACCACTTCCACCGCCGACGGCGAGAGCCGGATCAAGGCGGCGGTGATGATAGCCTACCTCTCAGGGCGGCCCGCACCGGATAAAGACGGCAGAGGTGTGATCAGCGACAATTACTTTTGCCGGTCGCGTTGCCTCAAGGAATATGTTACCGAAGCGGAGCTATTGCCTCACGCAGATGTTACCGAAATCAGGTCGTTGCCTCATGATTGTGTTACCCAAATCATGGAGGCATGGATATGGTCGCAGAGATCAGCACAGCCACGAGGACGGAGGTTCTCGAAGCGATCCGCGGCCGGTACAGGGAGGCGTCGAAGAGAGACAAGACCAGGATGCTCAACGAGTTCGTGGCCATGGTAGGCTGCCACAGGAAGCACGCCGTCAGGCTGCTGGGTCAGAGTGATGAACCCGTGGAACGTAAGATTCCCAGGGGCCGTCGCATCTACGACGAGGCGGTGAGACAGGCGCTGATCGTGGTGTGGGAGGCTTCGGACAGGATCTGCGGCAAGAGGCTGAAGGCAGCACTGCCCAGCATGGTGGAGTCCCTGGAGAGACACGGTCATCTCGACTTGGACACAGGTGTGCGAGAGCGGCTGTTCTCGGCGAGCGCCAGTACCATGGACCGGCTGCTCAGACCGGTGAGAGAGCAGGCCGGTAGTCGCAGGAGGCTCAAGCGGAGGAGGAAGATGGGTAGCCGGGTTCCAGTCCGCACCTTTATGGACTGGAACGAACCGAGCCCGGGCTATCTCGAGATTGACCTCGTGGCCCACGGTGGCGGCGGCGTGTCCGGAGCCTTCATCCACAGCCTGGTGGCCACCGACGTCTGCTCAGGATGGACCGAGGCGGTTCCACTGCTGGCTCGTGAGCAGTCACTGGTCGTCGAGGGGCTGGAAGCCATCTCCAATGTCTTCCCTGTCCCGGTCCGCGGCATAGACTCCGACAACGACAGCGTGTTCATCAACGAGACCCTGGTAGGGTACTGTGAGGAGAATGAGATCGAGTTCACCCGGTCTCGGGCGTACCGCAAGAACGACCAGGCGTGGATAGAGCAGAAGAACGGCTCGGTGATCCGGCGCTTCGTTGGACACGAGCGCCACTCGGGAGCGGTCGCCGGCCAGACGATGGCCCACCTCTACGGTGCTGTGCGTCTGTACGTGAACTACTTCCAACCGTCCTTCCAGCTGCTGACAAAGAGCCGAAATGGAGGCAGCGTGACCAAACGCTACAGCAAGCCGGCCACACCCTGCGACCGTCTGCTCGATCGTGACGACGTGAGCGAGGAGACGAAGCTCGGGCTGCGCAAGAGCCGATCCGAGTTGGATCCGGTGTCGTTGCTGCACACCATACGTGCATCCCAGTCCGCGCTGGCAGCAGTCGGCTCTCTAGAGTCAGGAAGCACACCCGATGGGGAGAGCCTGGATAGCTTCCTGTCGCAGCTGCCTGATCTGTGGAGACAGGGGGAGGTTCGACCGACGCACGCACGGAGAGCGCAGGCTGCTCGCGGGTGGCGAACACGACCGGACCCGTTCGAAGGGGTGTGGTGCGAGGTCCTGAGCTGGCTGCAGCAACAGCCGGACGCCCCTGCGGCGGAGCTGATGGACCGGCTGATATGGCACTACCCTGAGCGTTACAGTAGGCGTCAGCTTCGGACGTTGCAGCGCAGAGTCAGCCAGTGGCGCGGTGTGATGGCCAAACAACTGGTGTATGCTTCAGCCGAAAGCAGTGGGGCCAATAGTGAGGAGCGACCGATTGACATCGGGCCTGTGGGCGTCAATTAGAAGCCGCGAAGAGTTCGGTAACATTCTCCGGTGAGGCAACAGGACCGGCAAAAGTAATTGTCGCTGATCACAGCCAGACCCTCATGCGCCGCGACCCGTAGAAGGGGGTACTTAGGTACTGGTGGTCCATCGCCTTCATCACGGTCAGGTTCTCCAAGCAAGTCCCCTTGCGCCGGTAGTTTAGGCTGGACCTGCTGATGCTCAGTAAGGCGCACTGTCTCACTGTGGACAAGGCTGGGTGCCGCCGGTCCACCATCTCCCGCCGCCGCTCCCGGCTCATGGACCGAGCCTCTCCGCCAAGAAATCCCGCTCAACCTTCAGTTGGCCGATCTGCTGATAGAGCCGGGCAACAAGGACCCCATCGCTCTTCTGGCGTTTGTCTTGGTTCCCACCAAAGACGCCGACCGCTCCTTCCAACAAGGACTTCTTCCAGGCCTGGATCTGCCCGGGATGGACCTCGTAGCGGGCGGCCAGTTGGGCCACCGTCTCTTCACCCTTCACCGCTTCCAGGGCCACCTTGGCCTTGAATGTTGGGCTGTGCTTCCTCCGCTCTTTTGACATGTCCCACTCCTCCCTCACAGCAACAGCTGTGGCTATTTTAGGAGCAGAACTCTCACTTAACCACCTGTCCGAATTTCCGGGTCCACCTCAAACCTAGCTCTCTTCCTCGAAATGTCAGACGGCACCATATACATGCCACCGGGAGTTGGGACCACACTCGGTCTAGTGACAGGCGATGGCTCTAATGTCAATGACATTAGGTTCTCCGACAATATACTGCACTTAACGAAACGGATTGAAGGATGGATCATCAATAACTACCCGCAAGTATATGAAAATGCCGGACAACTGGGCTATCACTTCAAAGAACCTATCTCATTCGTGCTTTCAGCGACCCAACCGGGTGTCTATTTGGACATTTTGGAACCTAACAGTCATTTTCGGTTCCGCATATGGCAAGATGAGGTATGCTAGGCGGACTCAGACAACGCGGCATCCTCAGTCTGATGATATCTATTGAATCACTTTCGGACTAGAGAACATGGCTAGGACAGGCAAGTCGAAGAAGAGGAAGAAATCTGGAGTACGCAAGATGCCTCGCACTCTCCTGAGTACTGCTTCATCGGGCAGCGGAGCATATTCCCAAGTCGGAACCGAGGCGCTGGAAGAGCGGGAGGCCTGGTACTCATCCGAGTGGATGTGTGGCCTCTTTTGATTTGAGGTCATCGTGGTGCTGTCGGAGTTGGAACCAGAACAGCCGCAGGGCAAGAGAGTGGCAGGCGGACTCGACGACTAATGCGGGACGGCCGCGGGCGGGTCAAGTGGAGACGGGGCAGTAGGTACGAAACGTGCAAATAAGAGAGTTGTCTATACGGCCTTTTCGGGGATTCACTGACCTGGATACATTCGTTCTTTCGTGCGAGCAGACGAAGGAGTTCTAGGAAGGAACATCTCCCGACCGGGCTCACCTGGCCGTGGAGTCGATGAACGGGGCTTGGGGATGACCCAGCCATGCTGAGGTCGAGTTTCCACCCTCAAGAAAAGGGAAGCAGGGAGGATCGGTATGCCCGAATCTAGAAACAAGCCGATGGGCATAGAAGAACGAACGATGATCAATCTGGAATTCGTTAGGGAGGCCTTTGACAGTTCGCCTGTCAAAGCCAAAGCGCCAGTTCATATAGTTACCCAAATAGTAAATTCTCTTCTGGGCTTGCTGATCCTCCCATACGAGAGACGCTACGCACTTTTTAACGACGAAGAGCCGTTGAAGCAACTTTACTGTGACGGGTGGCCAAAATGGAACATAACCGAGTTCCCCCCAAATGAGCCTCAGACTTTGGGTAAGCTGGCCTGGCACTTGAGAAACGCAGCATCGCACGGTCGCTATCATTTCTCATCAAACGGTCGGGAGCCGCGTGAAGTAACCATTACGGTGAAGGATAAACCTATAGGAAAGCCCATTAACTGGCGCGCAAGCATAAGGGCGGATGAACTCTACAACTTTTGCCAATGTCTCACCAATTACATGGCCAATAGTTCACGGCTAGAGGCACCCTCCAATTAGTGACCTTAAAGCGCGGGCTCTATACCGGTGGCGGCGTGAACACTCGGAAGGCCCAATTCATGTCCTGGGCCTAGCGCACGAGCCCCGCAGACCCGTCGGTGGTGCCTGGCTGAGCACCTAGAGAACGCGGAAGACATGGCGGCGTACCTGAACGTTGCTCTGGAACCGGGGGACCTGAGCCTGATAATGGCCATACTGGGGGATATCGCCGGGTTCCGGAGAATGGCGGTGGTGGCACAGCAGACTGGGCTGGGCAGGAGGAGCCTCCACAAGTCGCTGTTTGCCGACGGGAACCCGGCATTCGCCGCCGTGCTGGACGTGGTGCGCGCCCTGGGACTCCGGCTTCAGGCCACCCCTGCGTAGACAGCAAGCAGCAACTGAGAAAGACAATAACACAGCCGCCGATCTGGTTGAGGGCTACATGAAATTCGCACTGGTCTATGGGGAGAAATCAGCGCCATCTCCGCGTCTCAGGGCAAAATGCGCCAACTGCGGTAGTGAGATGATCGCTAAGTGTGGCCGAGTAAAGATATGGCACTGGGCACATAAGAGTAGAGCTAGTTGTGATCCTTGGTGGGAATCAGAGACTGAGTGGCATAGAAGTTGGAAGAATCGATTTCCGGCGGAATGGCAGGAAGTTGTGCATACCGACCAAGCGAGTGGCGAGAGACATATAGCGGATGTCAAAACCCCCTTCGGTCTGGTGATTGAATTCCAGCATTCTCCCATTGAACAGATGGAAATGGACAGTCGTGAGGCCTTTTATGGGAACATGATATGGGTTGTGGACGGGGACCGGGGATCGGCGGATCCAGGGTATTTCAGCGTTGGGCTTTTAGCTGTAGAGCCTGCCAGTTTTGTTCCTCTTGCCTACTACCTGAAGTGGTGGGGCAAGAGCAGACTATTGCACAATTGGGCAATAGCGACTACACCCGTTTATATTGACTTTGGTGATGAGGAAGCTATCTGGAGACTTGTTCGCTTTGACACTAATGAACACTTGGGTATCGTCATGCCGACCACTCGTGAGTGGCTCGTTGAGGCATGCTCAAATGGCGAGCACATACCCTCGGTTGCGGCTGATGAGAATAATCCCCTGACATATCAAAGGCAATGGGTTGAGGTGCATCGATCAAGCAGTCCCGGGTCATAGGCTTTAGCCCAACATGTTGCTCCTTCCATACCTACGCACCATACGCCTCACACTACGGGAATCGAGAGACCTTGGTGCGTAGAAAGCCTGCCGAGCCACATCTCGAAGATGGTGGTATCTACCGTAAGCGGTGGTGGGTCGGAGCGTACCGAATTACGAGTTTCGGCTCATAGTCCACCGAGCCGGATCTCGAAGATGGTTCTGTCTACCGTATACGTTGGTGGGCCTGACTTGACGGTAGACAGTACCATTTTTGAATTATTTCTTGCCTGGTAGTCGCAAGTGTGTCGGCAAAGGCTTAAGCCATAGCCCACCAAACTGGACGAATCAAGTACCTTCATCTTGAGGTTCAGCCTGTTGTGTCCCGCGTCAACCATATTTGCCGGTTTAGCGTCAATCAGTTTTGCCGGTTCACCTGCTCGGCCTGGCCCCGTTGCTGGGCTGCATCGGTGCGGTAGCTGGGGACGTCAAATTCCAGGATGACAGAGTGATGGATCATCCGGTCGATGGCCGCGGCGGTGGCCATGGGGTTGGCAAAGATGTGCTCCCACTCCGAGAAGACCAGGTTTGACGTGACGCCCAGCGATCTGCGCTCGTAGCGTTCGGCGATGAGGGTGAAGAGGACCTCCGACTCCTCGGCGCCCTGGGGCAGGTGGCCCAGGTCATCGAGGAGCAGGAAGCCGAAGTTGTCCAGCTTGCGCAGCCGGCGGGGCAGGTCCAGGTCGCGCTTGGCGGCGAGGAGTTCCTGCACCAGGCGGTAGGCCGGAGCGAAGAGGACGGAACCCCTGACGGAACCGCACGCGATCAAGCCGGCTCCGCTTAGTTCGGCGTTATGAGCTCTAGCACATCTTCATCAGGTACGATGACCTCGGCGTACACTGTCGGTCCGCTGGCTCTCCAGCGGTCAACCTGTACACCGCTTCCATAGCCGGCATTCCGATAGTGCGGTTCTTCCTGCTCCCCCAGCCAAGCTGCTGCTGCTGAGGCCTGTTCCTCGTCGTCGAACTGGAACAGGAAGCGCAGCACAGTGGCCGCCTCTTCTCCCAGAGTGGCGTGCACACCGTAGAGTTTTACAGCTTCTATGGGACTCGACTGGATACCGCCGGTACCGATTTCTGCTTTGAAAACTTGAAGGTAGTTTGGGAGTCCCCAGTCCTGAAGCATCATGGCCAAGGTCTCCAGTAGGCTGAGGCTGTCCTGCAGCCGGTTGATAATCTCCCGCATCGCGTCCAGATCCGGGCTTACTGCTAGAGTTTGCTCGTCCAGAACGGTCAGGTAGACCTCGGATTCAGAACTAGCCCGCTCCCTGACAAGGGCAAAGATTTCGACCTGTCGGTGGGTCTCAATGATGCTGACGGACAGACCAACCCCGGATTCGGCGGCCTGTCGCAGGGCAGACTGAACCTGGGCAAAATCGCCTCGTAGCACACAAGCCCATTCAAACCGGTCGTACGGACTCGATAGGGCCAGGGAGCGAGCGCCGATCGATCGAAGCAACTCCTCGGCAAACGGAATCTCGTCACCGCTGACAAAATGGCTGAGCTGAAACTCCACATCGTCCTGAAAGGCAGGCCTCTGTCCCACACTTTCGATGTCAACAAACGTGAACGACGAGGCGTCGACGGGCAGCAGGGCAAGAGGCGCGGCCGGATGGTCCAGGGGGATTTCGGAGATTGGCGTCTGAGGGGTTTCGGGGTGAGGCTGCTCTGTGGGTGTGGTTGTGGGTCGCTCCGGTGTTTCAGTTGCAGACAACTCTGTCGGAGTTCCTGCGTGGCCGTCTCCGCAAGCTGCCGTTCCAGCGAGAAGGATCAGCAGGTATAGCCAGAAGGCAACTTTCACCGACATTCCCCATATCAGACTGCGGGTGTCCAAAGAACCCGTCATCCTTCACGGCGGTGATAGTAGCGGCATCCACGAAAGCCGTCAAGTATCCTATCGGGATCACAAAACCATCTCTCGGTGCCGTGAATTAGCGTCCGCCAGGCAACGGGAGGCGGCTTTCCGAAAGTCGGTGTGAAGATCAGGAGAAGCAAATGGGGTTCCAGTTGACGGCTGGCTCCCTTTGACTCATCAGCCGAAGCATGAGCATGATACCTGGTGACCTCACGTGCCCCGTCCCACAAGGACCTCGCTGCGATTAAGCCAGGATGGTTCCGTTTGCTTTTAGGGTTTGCCACGCCTAGGCCTAGATGTGACTGCCACTAAAAGCAAACGGAATCACTTCCCCTACAGCAGTTCCGAAGTGGAGTAGACCCTGGGGCGCTGGATTAACTACCGGTCCGGCGAGGATGTCAACCTGACACGTCTAGTACTCAGTCAACCGTAAAATCGGAAGGGTAAAGGCGGTGAAGTTTGGTTCGTGCGTCCCGGGTGTTGAACCGCCAGTTGATGGTGGCTCTGGCGGCGTTGCGCTCCTTGACCAGAGCATCGACTTCCCTCCTGAGGGCCTCCTCGCCGGAGAGCCGCTGCTTCAGGCAGGAGCGGGACAGGACGCTGAACTCGATCTCCGCCATGTTCAACCAACTCCCGTGCTTGGGCGTGTAATGAAACTCCAGCCGCCTGGCAATCCTCCGGGCTTCCTCAGCCGGGAAAGTCTCGTACAGCGATGCCCGGCGATGGGTATTCAGATTGTCCAAGACAACCCTTACCACCTCGGCTTCCGGGTAGGCTTCATCCGCCAGCCAGCGCATCCGGCGGGCGAAGTCTTGCATCGTGCGCCGCTCCGTGACCGCCACCCCTCGCCAACCCGCCAAGGGCTCGCAGGCCAAGAACAGGTTGCGGGTACCCTCCCGCCGGTATTCGTAGTCCTGCCGCAGCGGAAGTCCCGGCCGGGGCGGCAGAGCGGGCTGGGTCTCCGCCAACAACTGGGTGGATGTCTCGTCAAAGCAAACCACCGGACGTTGGGGATCATAGGGTTCGGCGTAGAGATCCAGGACATCCTCCATGTTAGCCACAAATTCCGCGCTCACCTTGGGAATGCACCACTCCTTCTTCTGCCACGGCTTGAGGGCGTTTTTTTGAGACGCTGGCGCACCCCCTCGTGGGACATGGAGGGCGTCAGCCCCAACTCGACCACCTTCCCGGCCAGCAGACGCAGGGTCCAGTGGTCATGCCCTTCCGGCGGCGGGCTGCAGGCCAAAGCAATCAGGTGGGCTTCGCCCCGGTCGTCCAACTTCCGGGGCCGGTTGGCCTGGGGACGGTCCTGCAAAACCCTCTCCAACCCTTCTTCGGCAAAGCGCTGCTTGACCCGGTATACGGTGCTCAGGGCCACATCCAAAGCTTCGGCCACTTGGGGTGCCGCCCAACCGTCGTCGCTCTTTAGGAGAATCCGCGCTCTAGCGGTCACTCGGGCTGAGTTTTTGCCAACCCGGATCAGTCGCTGGAGCTCTTCCCGTTGTTCCTGTGCCAGCCGCACCGCGTATTTGTCCCTGACCATCATTGCCACCCCCGCCATCAACACTTCCCACCAGGCAGGATAGCTCAATTGGCCCCTTTCTTAAACAAATCCCAAAACCAAGTTGACTGAGTACTAGGTAAGCTATTCGCGAAAGGATAAACTCACCCCATGTTGGCCACCGGGCTGGCAGCACTGGCGCTCAAGCTCCTCGCGGTGGGAATTCGTATCGGCGCGGCAGGGAAACAGGGCTGTACGGCTATCCACAATTTTAGATTTGTTCAACATTTCGTGACATCGCGCCGCCGGATGGGACACCACGCCGGACGCTGATGAAGAAGCCGCCTTAAACACTGGCTGTTTGCGCTCCTCCGGCCGGGAGATTACCGATGTTGGACTCAACCTCCCGCACGGCCATCAGCAGAGGCCGACCATGCGAAAAGGGGCCGGTCTGCCGGAAGCTGGGCAGGAAGGCCCCCAGGGTGGATGGCGCCTTGGGCACGCAGCCGAGAGAACAGGCCGTCCCGCCGGTGCGCAACACGTCGACGGTGTCGATGCAGTCGCCGCTGGCCAGGACGGCTGGAAGGATCAGTCCGGCATTGGCCACCAGGCGGTGGTCGTCGAAGGCGATTCGGATCCGGTCGGGGTGGTTGCGTGGTAGCATCTATTGGGTGCTCCTGGTTTGGGGTCGGGTTTGTCTTTCCAAAACCATTATCCCAGAAGCACAGGAGCACCTTCTTGCCGCTTCAGGACGCTAACCCGACGCCCTCCTTCGGTGGATTCGGGCTTAGCGTTTCGAAAGCTCGATGCAGAAGTTGTAGAGTTCGTCTCCTCGGATCTTGTAACTCCATGGGGCGGTACCGAGTGGTCCATCGCTGACTTCTATTGTCACCTCCTCCAGGCGGCGGGAATCTGGATCTACTGAGAACTCATAGTGTCCGTGGGATGCCGCGTTCCGCAAGTGATGAACGAAGTCATTCAGAAATTCACTCTCCGAACCTTCATTTCCGGTGAACTCCCATTTCGGCCACCCCTTCCCGTCAATGTCCTGAAGGGTTGTTGATCCAAAGTCCTTTTCGCCTTCGTTCGTATGGCGTTGCCATGGAACGACGACTATCCCTAGGAGGGAGTTCACCAGTTGCGTTATTACGTGGAAGTCTTTCCTGATAGCGTAGGACTCCGTTGCCAACTCAAGGTTTCGTCGAGTTCGCTTCGCAAACCCTCTGGTAGTTCTTCTGCTTTCAGGTGTATTTTCCTCTCTTCCCATGAGACTCCCTCCGTATAGCTATCGTTCGCACACCACCCCATCCCCGTCTCCGTCCCGTGCGCTGGGGACCATCGCCTTCGGAAATCCCCTTCCTCCGCCCCGGCTGCCCTGCACTCGCTGCTCCCCCGGGGACTCCGCCTCCTCGCACGACCCGTACACGGAACCCTCCGGCTCCACCGTAGGCTCGGGCTTATGCTCCCCCGTCGCCGTCCCCAGGGCTTCCCAGAGCTCCAAATCCGGCGGGTGTTCGCAGGTCCCCAGCATATCCATCACGATCGCCGACTCACGCTTGGTCATGGTCAGTCCCCACCGGGCCTTCACTTCCGTCCAGTCCGTGGCGTACTGACACCAGTAGTCCAGGTTCGGCGGTCCCCACTCCTCCGGTCCCTTGGCTCCCTTGCTCCGGTTGGCCCCCTGGGTTACGGCGATGAGGTGGTCTTCCCCCTGAAGGTAGTTGGCGTACTCCTCCCTCTTGTCGGCGTCCCAGCTCCACCCGCCCGACAGGTGGGCGTTCTTCAGCGGCACCAGGTGGTCGATGTCCAGGTCGGACGGGTCTTCCACGTAGACGCCGGTAAAGGCTCCGTACCACTGGCCCGTTGCCACCCGGCACCCTCTGTCAGTCTCGAAGGTCACAGAGACTAAGCTCTCTTCGACCAAGACCTCCTGCCGGGCGTCCTGGCAGTCCCCGTCCTCATCGACCCAGTGCTTCCAGTCGTCCCGGTCATATGCGGGGATGTCCGCCGGGATGGGGGCGACGGTGATCACCAGGGTGGTCGTGGTCGTGGTCGTGGGCGCCGCCCCTGTCGGGACCGGTGTGGACGTGGCAGTTACCGGCACGGGCGTGGAGACAACAGTGGGCGCTTCCCCGATCGCCGTGGGCGCCGCAAGAGGGGTTACGGGCGCCTGGCCGGGTGCCGGCCCCATGTCCAGCCCCGTGTCCAGTCCGCAGTCCGCTCCCGACCTGGCGAGGTCGGTGAAGTCCCCCTCTCCCGCCGCCTTAGTTGCCTCTGCCATCTCGCCCGGTCCGCCCAGTTGGTCCAGGAGGCACTGCATCCGCTCCCGTTCCTCCGGTCGCATTCCCATCATTGACGCAGCCGCGTCCCACTCCTCATCGTTCAGGCACGCTACCGTTACAAAGAGCCCCGTCATGCTCCCGGCCATGGCCCTCCCCGGGTCGCCCTCTATGCCTGCGGTCATGACGGCCCTGGGGTCGATGACTTTGAACGCGGCCCGGACGCAGTCGGAAGTTTCCGGGCTGAGGGGTCTTGGAGCAGGCACGAACCCGGCGAGAAAAATCCTTGCCAGGGTCTCGTCTTCCATGCACCCAAGGAGCTTGGCCTGTTCTTCCGGGGACCCAGGCCCCGGTCCTGTAAGCGCTCGGGCCAGTTTCTCGGGGTCATCGCCGATACAGGCCAGTTCGGTATCAGATAGTTCGGAGAGCATTGCCCCGGAGTCCTGGAACCTGAGGGGAGCGAGTACTCCCAGGGACACTGGAGTTGCTGTTGGTTCGGGAGTCGGAGTACTGGCTGGCGTCGCCTTGGGCGCGGCGGTGGGTCTCTCCGTCGGGGCATGGGTGGAAACGGGGGCGTCAGTGGACGCCGGTGCTGCGACCCTGGACGATACCTGGGTCGGAGTCGGGACTTCTTCCGGGGCAGGTGTTGTGTCGGAGCAGGCTGTCAGGGTCGCCAGGGTGACCAGGAGAGTGACGGTTGCCGAGAGGAACAGTTTCAGCACTTGGTGTTTCCTTTCTTCGCTGAGGACAGTTGGTTGCTTCTCAGGGCATTCAGCATGCAGTTTGGGAAATCAATTTGACCTATCTTCATAAGGGTTTGGCAGTTAGCCTGGCATTGCAGTTCGGCTGTCAATCTGGTTTTGGGGTTCGTACGTGACCCGGAACATCTCGCCGTTCAGCCACCTCCGGAACTCCCCGCCCTCCGTGCAGGTCTTGTAAAGCTCCGTCCGGCATCTCGCCTTTGTTTGGCTCGTCAATCTATTTGTTGGTCATCTGGTGCTCGGCTAGCTTGGCCTGGGCAGGATCACTCAGTAGCTTGGCGACGGCGACCTCGATGGCTTTGGCGGTTGCGCTGTTTGTTTGCCACTGATGGCGAAGCAGGCTGCGGGCGGCGCGGGACTGGGCGGCGCCGGCGGGCTTGGTCTGGATGTCGCTATCGGCGATGATGGTTGCACACTCTTGCTCGGCGGCTCTCCCGAGTTGGCTCAGGCAAACGTGAAGTGGGTCGCTGGCATCGTAACGTGGAATGGGTAGCTTCCAACCGTGTTTCTCGAAGTCCCTTGCACCGTATAGTCCTTTTGTCATGAATGTTGCTGCGGACATCGCCAGTTCGTCGCTGTTGATTACGGCAAGAAGGTAGTAGGCTTCGTCTTCTGATTGGCATTTTGTCTGGTACAGTTTGCGGTCTAAGATCGCGTTGTTATCTCGGATTACAGCCGCGGTAGGCTGTCCTGATGGCTCCGTTTCCGGCGATTGCGCCACGCAGGTATTCCAGCTGGTTGGTCAGCTTGCCCAGGTGGTTTAAGTTGTTGTACAGGTCTTTGATGGTTCGATTTTTGTGGGCCTCTCCGAACATGGTAGCGGCGTTATTCCAGCGTTGTTGCATTGTGGAGTGCAAGGCCGATATTTCCAGGCTACAGGCGTCGTGCTTGTCGTCTTCGCAATCGTCGTGGTTTAGCGGCATTGTCATTGTGGAGCGGTGCACCGGTAGGACTTCCTTGACCGGGTCCAGCGCCACGTAGGGCGCAATACACTCGCCCAAGTACACGTCAAAGAGATGGTCGTTGCTCACGACCCCTTCCAGCAGATTCAACTGTCCTTCGTACAGCATGTTGTCCTGGCTACCCAGGCGGGGCCGGATGTTAGTTATGTTGGCTGCTGGAAGCATCGCTGTGTGAGGCACCGTTTCAACGAAGAAAAGCCGGCGGTCAACGATTGTTGGACCCTGGTTGGAGAGTTCGGCGTAGGGTGACTTGAACTTGCCGTCGTCGTGGCGGAGAGCTTCGCTCTTCCGTGTGATACCTTCGTAGTCTTCCTCCCAGTCGCCTCTCCACATCTGTACTGTTCCGGGCGCCAGTGGTGCTCCCTTATCCATGCCTGTGTACTCCGCGAACACCACGCTGGCTGGCATTGGGAAGAAGTCCGGCTCCACATTATCCAGGTCCCACGATTCGTGGACCTGAAAGTTCAGCCCGATGCTGGGTGCGTTGCGTCCGCCCTTGCGCTTGTAGTTTCCACCTCTCCACTTCAGATGCTGTCCGGTGCGTAGGGTGCTGTGGGGCATCACCATGCCGATGGTGGCTTTCGACTTGGCGTACAGCTCAGCGCACCGTGTGTAGAACAGCGTGGCGATATCCTGGTAGGGAGCTAGTTTTCCTCCTGCCCATATCTGGTAGCGCTTTTCGCTCATCTCCCGCAGTTCGGTTCGAATGATGTCCGCGCTCTGGCCATAGGTGAGCCAGGGCGGGTTGCCGATGATGCGGTCAACCTTCTCCTCGGCGATCACCGCCGGACGGATCATGTTGCGTATGTAGTACGCCCACACGTGGTTGCGGTCGGCGGCATGCAGGTCCCTCATCAGGGTGGCGACGGCCCTGATGCCCTGGCGGCATCCGTCGCTGATGGGGTAGATGTCAGCGATGTGCTCGGCGTCCCGCCCTTGGTCGATGGCTGTGGCGATTTCGGAGATGAGCCGGTCCATATCTGCCTGCTGGCGGGCGAGTTCCCTGGGGATGCTGAAGATGATCTCCCCCGTGTGTCCTGGCAGGGTTTCACGGGTTTCCAGCTCGATGGACTGGCTGGCGGAGAGGGTGCCGGTATCGTAGCGGAGCTGCATTGAGTCGCCTAGGTAGATGGGGGCGCTCACGGCGCCGGTGCCCGTTCCCTCGGCGCGGGCGGCGCGGATGGTATCGGCGGCGGCCATCACCCAGGTGGCCTTGGCCAACTGGACCGCCACTGGGTGGATGTCGATCCCGACCACGTTCTCCTGGAGCTTCCGCAACGTCTCCGTTGGTGACAACTCACCGACATGGCTGAGAATCCGCTCGACTACCGTTTCGATGAATGTCCCGCTGCCGCAGGAAGGGTCAAGCACCCGCTGGTTCAGGGGGTCGTCAACCACCGTCTCCGTGATTTCTCTCGCTAACCACCGGGGGGTGTAGTACTCGCCCAGCCTTTTGCGTTCGTCCTGCGTGATCACATTTTGGTAGAGGGTGGGTGCTACCTCTTTCGCGTTCTGGGTCCAGTCAAACTGTTCCGCTACGCGGGCGATTTCGCGTAGGTATGCGGTTTCCTCAACCTCCGTGGGCCAGGTGAACAGGTCGGCGTCGATGACGCCGTGCAGATCGGACTGCTCAGCCAGGATATGGCCCTTGAGCAAAGCGTCCGGCCTCTCGGAGGCGTGGAGGGCTACATCGCCCAGCAGTTGCTGCTGCATGATGACAGCGATCAGGCTGGTGATGTAGGTGTGCCTGATGAACATCCAGTCGCTTTCGTCACCTGCCGTGGCAGCGTCCTTGCCCAGGGCCACCTGCAGCAGGTCCTGCCAGAGCCGGCGTTTCACCGCCACTGTCGGATCGTCCCTGTGTGCCTCGTAAGCTCCCTGCAAGAGCAGGTTGCTGGCGTGGAATGCGTCGGATTCACTCCCGAAGAGGCGTTCCAAGTTCTCTGCTGTTGGGCTGGCGTCTTTGGCCGGGGCTGATATGATCCCGTGCAGGTACTCCCGCAGGCGAGGTGCTTGTTCAGCGTGGTCGAAGATGCTCATTGCTGTCTGATGTTGCAGGGGCAGTTTCTCTTCGCCTACCCGACGCAGGAAGTAGTGGACGCCGTCGGTGAGGATGCCGTTCCGAACGCCCGTACCGGCTTTGAGCAGGCTCTCTAGGTATCCACCCAGCTGGTCGATGTAGCCGCGAACCGGTAGTCCGTTCCGCACGATGTCCTTCTTGAACTCGATACAGGTGTTGTGGACGTAGAGGTCCATCCGGCCGGGGTTGCCGATCCCCGGCGGCCCTTCGGTGGTTGTCTCCGCCAGGGCGGCTATGCTGGCTGTTTCCATGAAACGCTGGAACGCGGCTCGGATGTCGTTCTCAGACGCGCTGCTCTTGTGGCGCTCCAGGACGAGGCCGAACGCTTCCTGCTCTTTGTCAGTAGTCATCGTCATTCCTTGCGATTTGGCTTGCAGATGCGACTGCGTTCCACGCGATTGCTTGCTTGGCGTTGTCATTACACCAAGACAAGTTACCTCGGGCCGGCGTCATGCGCGGCTTGCTCCAGGAAGTAACCCGGCGTGCTTCCGCGGTATGCTACTCAGGAGTACGTGGGGCCCCGCTAAAACGGCCAAAATTCCGGAACGAATTTCGTCTCAACATTGATCACATTCAGCCGCCGCTCAAACGCACGGCGAGTTTCGCAATTTTCTCGATGTTGGCTTTCTGTTGACAGTGCCGGCAGGTGCCGGCGGGGGACATCAGCCGTGCTGTTGTTGGCTGAAGGGGTTGATGACTCTCAGTCCCCCGTAGTCCTGCTGGTCGTTCATGTCCTCGGAGTAGACCGCCTCGCACCTGATGACGCCTGCTGCCGCGAGTATCGCGGCGTCCCAGTAGGATATGCCGAAGCGGTCGCTGAGTTCCGTCGCCCTCCGGAAGACCTCGGTTGTGACCGGTTGCACGGGCACTTCCGCCAGCCCTTCTATGAACCTCATGGCTTCATCGTGGCTCAGCCTGTTGGGCCGGGACCGCCGGGTGGCCTGGTAGTAGAACTCCTGCAGGACCTGGACCGATAGGGCCAGCGAGTTCTCTCCCAGGACCTCGATGGCCCTGGCGCGCTTGCCTGCCTCCGCCGGGTCGGCGCTGACGGCGTAGAGGAGGATGTTGGAGTCAGCGAGGCGCACTCTGCTGGTACATCTCCTCTCTGGTCAGGTTGTCGGTCATGGAGATCCCGACCCCCTTGTGGTGGAATTCTTCCGTTATCTCGGCCAGCCTGCGGCGGCGTCTTTCGGGCTCCGTTTCCCCCGTGTTCCCTTGAGCCCCGCCGTTTATGACGCCTAGCATGTGGTCCCTGATCATTGCCGAGACGGAGGTCCCCTGCTCGGCCGCCATGATCCGCAGTCGCCGGTGGGTCTCGTCGTCCATGCTGACGCTGACGTTCTTCATCTCTTCCGCTGCCACTATTTTAGTGAATCACTAATATCCTTGCAGGAGTTTACCTGCTTTCCCTTCCCGCTGGCAACTTGGCTTCTGTGGTTCCCTGGCTCTTCTCAGCATTTCTGCAGCTACAGTACCGCCTCCATCTGAGATGGCCTGCCAGGCGAACCTTGTCGTCTGGGACTGACAGGCGGCTCCGTAATCGCCCCGCAAGGTTTCGGTTGCAGCCTATTTTTGTGCGGGACATGTGCAGCAGCCCGCTCTCTATGCGGACGGACTGTGGATTGACCCGGCCGTATAAGATCGCCGGGGCTCCCACGATGTTGCTGCAGCTGACTCCCATTTCGCCGAGACTCCCGGCCGCGGCTTCCAGCGTCTCGCATCACCTGTTGGAGATAGCAAAGGTTGACCGGCATCGGGGGACTTTTAAGATACACTCAGTTTTTTTACGCTGTCCCACTGAACCTGAATACGCGTAACTGTGGGGAAGTCCCGAGCTAAATGTCGTCCACTTAAGGATAGTAGGTTGCGAGCTATATCCGGGACAACTATCTCTTTGCTTTGTCTGCCGCTGTTTCTGGTTCTAGCTTGCGGCACAGACCCATCGTCAACCCCTGTGGCAGCGCCTACGGACACCACTGCGACGGCCACTGCTGAGACCACTCCGACACCATCGAAGGAGCCTTTCGTAATTGGCGCGATGGACGCTCTCACTGGTGTCGCCGAATCATACGGCAACCTCCTGCATCAGGCCAAGCTCCTGGCTGTGGAAGAGATCAACGCTGCCGGCGGCATCAACGGCCGGCAACTGAAGCTCATCGTAGAGGACTCCAAATGCGCCGCTCGGGACGCCATAACCGCCTACAACAAGCTGACCGACGTGGACGGTGTTAAGATTATCTTGGGCACCACCTGCAGCGGTTCGATGCTCGGCGCGGCGCCCCTGGCCGAAAAAGACGGTGTGGTCCTTCTTTCCGCATCCGCCACCAGCCCTGACATCGCCTTCGCTGGCGACTACATATTCCGTACAGCCATCAACGACCTCCGGCTGGGTATCGACACCGGCAACACTCTCTGGGTCGACGGTGTACGGAATATCGCCACCATCGCTGAGGCCACCGACTACGCTGAGGGTGCCCGCCGCACCACCGTAGAGCAGTTCGAGAAGCTGGGCGGCTCCGTGGTAACCGCGGAAAGCTACTCCTCTGACGTTATCGACTTCCGCAGCCAGCTGACCAAACTGTTCGACAAGAACCCCGATGCACTGCTCCTGGCAGCCCAAGGGGAAGCCTCCGGCGGCACCATCATCAAGCAGGCCCGAGAGCTGGGGTACGACGGGCCAGTCTACTCTGAAAGCGTCCCCACGGCCCCGGAGGCCCTCAGCATCGCCGGGGACGCCGCCACCGGCCTGAAGGCAATTGTCCCCAACCCCGACCTGACCAGCGCCTTAGGCGAGGAGTTCCTCGCCAACTTCAAAGCCCGGTACGGAGTCGTGGCCTCATTGTCCTGGTTCCAGGGTTCTGCTTACGACGACGTATACATCGCCGCCGAGTGTCTGAGGCAGACCAACGAAGACCAGGACGCCGACGGCTTCCGCGACTGTTTGTATAGCCTTACCCGGAGCGGGGCCATCGGCGACAACTACAGCTTCGACGAAAACGGCGACGTGGTCGGACTGTCCAACGTCGTTATCGAGGTCCTTCCCACCGCCGAGCGGACCGAGGGGAATCTGGGCTACCGCGTGCTGGGACCCGCTCCTACTCCGTAGTCCTTTCAACTCGCTGGACTGCCCAAAGGTCCGGGGCCGTGGAACGGCGGTCGTATGTTCCGTTTCACGCCCACCTGATAGGGTTCGAACCGACCGTGGGGCAAACCTGTTGTTCTTTGCACCCGCCTGTTGAGACAGGGGGTTACGGATCCCTCAGAGTGGGTTAAGGCTATCGAACCTCGGTTCCATCCAAATCCACCGCCCAAGAGTACCGCAGAGTCTCGTCGCAATTGGCTAACCGACAAGAACGTGCTGAAGGCGGTGCGCCGGTTGAGCCCCGGGACTGGGCCGCCTGAATCCTACGGTCCCGACCGCTCTGGCCACCTCCAGCGATCATTAGTTCAAGATAGGCAGTCCCTCGTCGCGCTAGCACCGGTAAAGTAGCGTGGAAAAGACCCAGCCTGCCCATCACGCTATTCCCCAGTAGAAACCGGCTTCGGCAGGCGATATCGGCATCCGCCTGGAGTAGTTGACGTCGCGGCTCTTGGCTCCTTGCCTCTGCCTTTCACCACGGCGCCCTTTTATCGCTAATATGGTAGACTCTCCCCGCTACGGTTATCCTTCCATGCCTTCGGCATCCATCGAACCTTGGCCATGGATGGGGCTTCGTGCCCCCTTGTCGGTTCGATGGTGGGATAGGGTAACCGTAGCAAGTGCCTGCATCCTCTGCCACAAGGGGGTTCCCTATGCCACCAGCTCCCATTCCGATCATCATAGTGTTTGCGGGATTGCGAACCGCCAAGAGCATTGCCGACGCCGTCCGGTCCTATAATGACAGAAAAGCCGCAGAGGCCAGGAGAAAGCGATGGTGGCGATGGTTCAAAAAATGATGAAAGGGTATGTCGTATAGAAGGCTCCGGGTGACTTGACAATGCCCTCTCCCAATGGGTGACGCGAGGTGTTTGGTCAAGATCGATGCGGAAGTAATTGAGCGTCCCATAGCAGCTGACCTTGTAGGGCCTCAAGCTGTCCTGCCGTTGCCAGTCCCCAACGGCTAACACATTGAGTCCACCAGGGCGCTCAGGCGGAACTCGCGTATCTGGCCCGGAAATAGGGCTCTAAGACCTCAAGGCAGGATAGTCCCAAGTAAGCCCGTAGTATCCAATCGTGTGTGTGGGATTATATGTGGGAACATCAGAGCTATGGTGCCGATACCCGCGGATTATAGCTTCAACACGCGAGGGGATTAGACTCCCACTCCCTCCGCCAGATCAGACATGAATTATGCCCATGGTGCTAATCCTGGGGCATTACATATCCGCCTAACGCCCACTATCTTTTTCCGGCCCTGGCATCCCAGGCACAAAAAGCCCCACCACATAAAAACGGTCGGGCTTTAGTTATCCGCCCTGGTACCCGCGAACTGGCAGCGGCCAATATGGGATATGACACCCGGCCCTTCGGCGCCTGGCGATTTCCCATGGTTGCCCGGCTATTTTCTCTCTTAGCATGCTCCCCGGCACATCCAAACCGATGTATACTGCGACCCGTCCAAGTCTCGCCCGATTAACAGGGGGAAAACGCAATAGATAAATGAGAGGTCCAATGGGACGATTAACATTATTCTGCTCGCCGATTTTGTTGGCGCTGGCGATTCTGGGATGCTCGGCGGAATCAAAGGATACATCGACGCCGGAACGGGATCCCACACCAATATGAGGTGGACCCAATTAGTTGGACAGGTTTGGTGCAAAACTAAGTGGGAGTTCCGCCGTCTTTCCAAGGTCTGAGAACGCTCCGTTCGGTGCCCGTTTCCCATTGATTGACCGTTCATCTGATGGCGCCAAGTCTCCTTTGAACACCTCAGCCGGTGTCCGGTAGCCCAAGGCCTGGTGGGGTCTTTGGTTGTTGTAGAAGCTGAAGTATGCGTCAAGCCCGGCCTTGGCTTCTCGCCCGTTGGAGTAGGCTTTCAGGTAGACCTCCTCGTACTTAACCGTGCGCCACAGCCGCTCCAACAAGATGTTGTCGGTGTAGCGTCCCTTCCCGTCCATGCTGATTCTCACTCCGTGCTGCTCTAGGAGACCGGTGAAGGCTTCGCCGGTGAACTGGCTGCCCTGGTCGGTGTTGAAGACCTCTGGCTTCCCCTTGCCAAGCGCTTCCTCCAATGTCTCGACACAGAAATCAGCATCCAAGGTGTTGGAAAGACGCCAGGCCACCACGTACCGCGTGTACCAATCCATGATGGCCACCAGGTATAAGAAACCCTTGGCCATGGGGATGTAGGTGATGTCGGCGGCCCACACCTGATTTGGTCTGGTGATCTCCATGCCGCTCAGGAGGTAGGGATATAGCCCCGGCTTGCTGGTCCGGGGCCACCGGTAGATGGCACGTAGTCCCATGGTCCGCATCAGACGCTGGACCCGCTTCCGGTTCACCCTGTGACCTTGAGTGCCCAGCCAGACCCTCATGCGCCGCGACCCGTAGAAGGGGGTACTTAGGTACTGGTGGTCCATCGCCTTCATCACGGTCAGGTTCTCCGAGCAAGTCCCCTTGCGCCGGTAGTTTAGGCTGGACCTGCTGATGCTCAGTAAGGCGCACTGTCTCACTGTGGACAAGGCTGGGTGCCGCCGGTCCACCATCTCCCGCCGCCGCTCCCGGCTCATGGACCGAGCCTCTCCGCCAAGAAATCCCGCTCAACCTTCAGTTGGCCGATCTGCTGATAGAGCCGGGCAACAAGGACCCCATCGCTCTTCTGGCGTTTGTCTTGGTTCCCACCAAAGACGCCGACCGCTCCTTCCAACAAGGACTTCTTCCAGGCCTGGATCTGCCCGGGATGGACCTCGTAGCGGGCGGCCAGTTGGGCCACCGTCTCTTCACCCTTCACCGCTTCCAGGGCCACCTTGGCCTTGAATGTTGGGCTGTGCTTCCTCCGCTCTTTTGACATGTCCCACTCCTCCCTCACAGCAACAGCTGTGGCTACTTTAGGAGCAGAACTCTCACTTAACCACCTGTCCGAATTTCCGGGTCCACCTCAAAAATCCATGGGTTTACCGGCACGCTAATCGTGGAGGAAGCTCCTTGATGGTACTAATGGATTGCACACCTCGCCCACACGACTTGCCTCTCCGCGTACGGTTAAATTCGGGTTGAAACTATTTATCGTTGAATGTATTACAGCGATGAATAACAAAAGAATTGTATGTAAGGGGCGTTGGCATCCGAGACAATCATTAATTAGGACAACAACGGATTAGTAAGCGCGTAATCTCTGTGGACGATTGTGGTAACGGACGCCCAGTGAATTCGCGGAACCAGGAGGTTGATTATGACTAAAATCTTAGTTGTTGATGATGAAGAGGGCATCTTGGACCTTTTGGATGACTGCCTTACTGAACATGGATTCGATGTTATATCGGCTAACAACGGGGCCTCGGCTCTGACACAGGTCTACCAGGAGCGACCGGACGTCGTCCTGCTTGATTTGAATATTCCAGAGGCGAACGGCTACGAGGTTCTCCGAGAGCTCAGAGACGAACCAACGACGAAGAACCTGCCCGTAATAATGCTTACTGCCGTTTCTCCTGCGAAAGGAGAGCAAACCGCTGTAGAGTTGGGCGTTAACCACTACCTGAGCAAGCCCTGGGGGAAAAACGCCCTCCAGTCGGTGATCAAGGTCGCCCTCCGAGAAGTCGGAGGCTCAGGTTGGGCCAGGCCTTCCGCCGCCCAGTATCAAAATGTCAACCAGTTTAGCGTCGAACAGCCGATTGCTACCGCTGGCTGGCGACCTTCGTACTAACCCATCGCTTGTGGGTGTAGCGAACATTGGCAAGGGCGCGTGATGCCGCCATCACCCGATGGCGAGATTCGGTCCGGCTCCTCCCCGGGGATCAAGCTCATTACCTTGCCATCCGCGCCCA
Organism: Dehalococcoidia bacterium; assembly: GCA_965237595.1. Lineage (GTDB taxonomy): Bacteria > Chloroflexota > Dehalococcoidia > Lucifugimonadales > UBA3495 > UBA9611. Next base: position 370,777 of record CBDEFY010000007.1, read on the forward strand.
AGCCCTTAGCTTGTCCCGCCGCTATTTGTTCCGTGTGAAAACATAGCTTCCCTCCCCGAGACGACACCAGACCAAAGATGCCTGTCTCTCTTTACAGTGGTAGCCCATCGAATTATCATAGCCCCAACGCGTCGCGGAGCAGGCACGGCTTCAGAATCTTACGCCCAGATGGTAACGAACTAATATGACCACCCCAAGCTACAATCCCCTAACGGCCGAAGAGCGGCACGTGATTGAATCCAAGGGGACCGAACGCCCATTTACGGGAGAATACGACAACTTCTACGAAGACGGCTCTTATATCTGCCGCAAGTGCAACGCTGAACTCTACCGGTCCATCGACAAGTTCGACGCCCATTGCGGCTGGCCGGCCTTTGATAAAGAGGTACCGGGGGCTGTGAACCATCTGCCCGATCCCGACGGCATGCGGACCGAGGTGGAGTGCGCCAACTGCGGCGGCCATTTGGGCCACGTCTTCATGGGAGAGGGGTTCACCGCCACCAACGCCCGCCACTGCATCAATTCCATATCCATGAAGTTCGTGCCAGCGGAGTAGGGCGACCCTATTAGACGTCGAGACATCCCTAGATCCACGCTGTTCTGGAATCGAAAAAGCCTCTCTGAAATAAGAGAGGCTTTTTCGATTCTCGGACTAAATCTGCAGCGAGCTTAATCGAAGAACTTCCGCATAGACTCGGCAACCGGTCCCGGATCTGAGATGTCCTCTATCCGAACCGTCTGCCGTTCTCCTGGGCCGCTGGACACTATGACGCTGCCTCGTCCGGTAATCATCTCAGAGAAGCCCCTGGCCTCAGAGATGGAGATTATCCTGTCGGTCGGAATCTCCTTCGTGTTCAGCCACAAGAACCGGTACTGCTGCACCACCCGCCGGTCGGTGACCGTGTAGGTGATGTGCAGGTTGCGCGGGTACCGCATGGCGCCCTTGAAGAATATGAACATGGCCACCACGAATACCGCAAACGGGAAGACGTAGGGCACCAATGTGAACTCAAACAACCACCACGCCCCAGCGAAGAATGGAACACTCAGAGCCATCCTCGCGAAGGCCGGCTTCATGGTCGGGTGCCGGCTCACCATAAGCTGCTCATCCTGAACCAGGGCCAACGGGGGGAACACCCGGCCGACGCTGATCAGGGCCACGGCGGCCAGGAAGAGACCGACGAGGAGGAACACACCGGCTGCCCAACCAGGGAGGTCCGATGCCGTGATGCCGTATCCTCCGGCCACAAAGAACGGCCCCGATATTATCAGGCTCGCGGCGGTCTTCTTGATTAGTCCTGACCGAACCTGGGGACGCGGTTGCTGCTTCGTCGAAACGGCCATATTAGTTCCCTTTCACGAGCTGGACTCCCGTGGCAGCCAAGGTGATTAGAATTCCGATCACCTCCAGTGCCGTTGGGTCCAGCCCATTGTTTAGTCCATTGGGATCAGCCAAGATCGAGTTGGTAAAGAACCCACGGTTCCGCCCGGACTCCTTGGGGGTTGGTGTCTCGGGGGGAGTTGGTAGTTTCTTTTTCTCGATCGGCGGCTCAATAGGCTCCTCAGGGAACTCCACAAGATTCTCGAGAGGTATCCCGAGCATTTCCTTACGTCTTTCCAATTCAAATTCGAGCTGGGAGATGAGACGGTTGAGACTAATCAAATCAAAGCCTCTTGCCTGCGCCATCTCTAAAATCTCTTTATCTCGATACCCCCCCTTCAACCTGGATTCGAGCTCGAGCCTGGCCCGTTTATCCTTGATGAACGCATCAAGTTCCGCATTCAGTTTCCAGTCGTAGTAGTACTTGGCCAGCCCTGAGTCCAAGTGGGGATAGTCTTTGGTGGGCAGGGAACGGAACCCTTCGGTCATCCCGTCGACGGCTTTGACCAATTCCATCCGCCGTTCCAGGGGCACGTCCTGCGCGCCGGAGACGTTCTTGAAGTTGGCCAAGGTCAGCTGTAGCAGCGTCCAAGACATGTTGAACCCCAACTCGAAGGCGCCGCCCTGGTAGGTCCAGCCATCGTGATAGTTGGAGGCGGTGACCGTGGGAGCGATGGTTACCAGATGGGGTGGCCGGGCGGTGGCCGCCAGCCATTGGGTGGCCCCCACGTAGGAGGCGCCGTACATGCCGACCTTGCCGTTGGACCAAGGCTGGGCGGCGGCCCACTCCACGGTATCGTAACCGTCTTCTATGTCATCCCGGAAGGCGTAGAACTCGCCCTCCGACGCGTGCCGGCCCCGGGTGTCCTGGATTACCACCGCGAACCCAGCCTGGGCCGCCCTGATTGGGTCCAGCATGGTGCTGGTCAGACTAGCGGACTTGTCGTAGGGCGTGCGCTGTAGGATGGTGGGGAAGGGCCCGTGGCCGTCGGGCCGGTAGACGTCGGCGTATAGGGTGATGCCATCCCTCATGACTACAGCGATGTTGGTCTCCATCTTGAGCGAGATTGGGTCCGGCATGATTCTGCTCCTTCCCTATTGGGCCTCAATTGGGGAAATCCTATTCCTGGAAATGGGGTATAACGTGGGAGGCGAACATCTCCATCTGGCGGAAAAAAGCATCCGGCTCAGAAGCCAGGAAGCCCAGATTGATGTGTTCCACCCCAGCGGCAATCCGGTCATCCACGGCTTTGATGCAGTCTTCGGGGGTCCCGGCGATACACAGGGCTTGGGCGATGTCCTCGGCGCTCCGCTCCGGGGTCACGTAGCGCTCGCCAACGTTGGACACCGCCAATGCCATGGCCCCGGCGGCATCGACCGAGATGGCCGTGGGCTGGTTCAGCCCCCAGTGGAAGCCGCTAAGGTCGCGCCCGGCCTCGGCGGCGAACTGGCGCACCATCTCGTTGCTGGCCTTGATCCGGCGCACAGTGAACAGGTAGGGGTACCAGCCGTCGCCCATCACCGCCGCCCGACGCATGGCCGCCTCGCTGCGGCCTGAGACCCAGATTGGCGGGTACGGTTTTTGCGCTGGGAAAGGCAGCAGCGTGACATCGTCGAACCGCTCGTGAGTGAGGGCCTGATCCATGTGATGTGCTTGGAACACTTGGACGAGGAAGTCACCTTTGTGGATCTTGCAGTGTCCATTGACGACGGTGAGGCGATGACAGGCGCACTCGCCTTCCACCGCGGTTGCTCGGTGGCAACGGATGATCGAAAGGCCCGCCGAGTCCTTGGCGAGCGGTTTCCTGCGGTTCCCCTAGTTTCCACTCTGGAACTTCTCAATCAGTGGGCTCAGGAGGAATCCGTCTCAAACGTTGAACTGCAGGCAGCAATGACAAGTATGCGGACGGGAGCGAGCTATGTCCCCGGATACCGTGACCCTCTCTATGCGTGGTGGCAGGAGGTCATCCATGGCGGCACCTAGGCGCGATTGCCGTAAACTGGTCGAAGTAGAGGTCGACAATGTCTAGGATCTGATCCCCGGTAAGTTGGGGAGGGTCATCAAAGTAATCATCTACGGCATTGAGCACCTCATCACCGTCGATCACCTCGTTCTCGTCCGCGTCGTACGCATTGACGGCATCATCCGTGCTCAGGCTCACGTCGGTCACCGTCACCAGGATGGTCTGGGTGGCGGTCGTAGCACGGCCGCCCGCGCCGCTGGTGGCCCGGACCGTCACCGCGTACTCATTGTTGGCGCCCGCGTCGGCCGGGTTCTCGAAATCCGGCGCGGTTGTGAAAGACAGCTCGCCCGTGGCGGCGGCGATGGAGAACTTGCCCGAGTCCGCACCGCCTCTGATGGCATAGCCTGTGACGGTGTCCTGGCTGTCTTTGTCCGTCGCCCTCACCCTCACCACCGTGGTGGTGTTCTCCGCAACGCTGACCGCCGCCGCGCTGCTGAACACGGGAGGCCTGTTTGCGGGCGGGCGGGGAGGCGGCACGGGCCGGGGGGCCCTAACCGTGACCCTCGTAGCGCCGCCGACGGTGTGGTCGTCCCGCTCGAAGTCCCTCAGCGTACCGGAGAAGTCATAGGGGCCCGGTGTGCTGGAGGCCGTAACGGTGTAGGTGAAGGAGGTGTCCCCCTGGAGGGTGAACCTGACATCCTGGCCGCTTTCGTAGACCTGGCTGGCGGCGAGGGGGCTGGAGACGTATGCGAAGCCGGCGGGCAGCGTCTCCGTGACCCCGCCGGCCTGCCCGTAGTTCGCGGCGGCGATGGTCACCGTCACCGTCCCGCCGGGGGCCACCGTCGCCGGGTTGAAGCTCCGGGTGGCGCTGGCTTGTGCCTGTGCGGATGCAGGGAGGATGCCTATCAAGGCCACCGCACCCGCTGTCGCAACGACCATGATTGCTATCAACGCTCTTCTGCACAAGGCTTCTCTATTCAACAAGGCTCCTCTCCCTCTTCTCGGTCAGGTCGCGGCGGAGGGGGCTCCGTTCATGCGGAACCCCCTCCCTTTTTGTCGGGTGTCCCCCCTGAATCAGCCGAAGAGGTAGAGGTTTATGGTCTCTATCACGTGGTCTTTGCTGATGGCGTCGGCTCCCACACCGAATAGGTAGTCGTTGATGGCCTGGATGACCTCGTCCTTCTCGATCGCGCCGCTGTCGTCGGCGTCGTACTGGGCAAGCGGGTCAAACGCCGGCTGCATCTCGTCCACGTCAGTGACGGTGATGGTGACCTCCATCCTGGCCTCGTTGCCGGCGGGATCGGAGGCCACTACCGTGACCTCGTACGCGTTGTCCGTATCGGCGTCCGCTTCGGCTTCGTAGTCGGGCGAGCTCTTAAAGGTGAGTTCCCCACCCGAGCTGATCTCGAAGTCGGCAGCGTCGTCACCCTCTAGGGACCAGGTGATAGTCGCACTCTCAGGGTCCGTCGCCGAGTAGGTGGCCACCGGGCCCGTCCCGTTCTCAGCATAGTTTGGTGCGGCGTCCCCGGTAATCACCGGAGTTTCGTCCACGTCAGTGACGGTGACCGTCACGCCTATGGAGTCGCTGAGACCTCCTGAGTCCCTGGCGGTCACCGTGACGGAGTAGGTGGACTTGGTCTCGTAGTCCAGGGCCGCCAGGGTCATCAGCTGACCCGTGGCCGCGTCTATATCGAAGGAAGCGGCGTCGGTCCCGCTCAACCTGTAGGTCAGCGAGTCTCCGTTAGCGTCGGTTGCCCGCACGGGCGTGCCTATGTTCTCCCCCGCTGCCCTGTTCTCCGCCACCATTCTGGCGGCCGTCGCGGAGGGGAACTCGGGGGCAACGTTCCCGACTGTGGTGACCTTCCTGATCTCCGGCTCTTCGTCGACATCGGTGACCATTATGGTGACGGCGATGGAGGCGCTCTCGCCGAAGGAGTCCTCGGCCATGACCGTCACCATGTAGGTGTCCTGGGTCTCGTAGTCCAACTCCGTCCCAGCCCCCACCTCGATCTGACCGTTGCTCCTGACCCTGAACTTGTCCGCGTTAGCGCCGCCCAGCGTGTAGATCAGCGCCTCCGTGTTGGGGTCGGGGTCGGTGGCCGTGATCACGCCGCCCACGTTGTCCGCAACATCCTCAGAAGCGTTAGCTAAGGCGTCATCAGCCGCCACCGCTTCTGTGTTCTCCCCCACCTTTCTTGTTGTCGATTCGTTCTGCACGCCGTCGGTCTCGGCGTCCTGGTCTTCGAACACCGGCGCCCTGTTCCGGGTGTCCACCGCCACCACACTGGACGCTGCTCCCTCCTCGCTCTTGCCGGAACCGTGTCCGTCAGTGTAGCTCGCCACCGCTGTCAGGGTATCGCCATCGTCGTCCGCAACCTGCGTATAGGTGTCCGAATTGGCGTCTCCGATGGCGTTCTGGGTGAGGTCGTTCGCGTTGAAGTTCCCGTCGTACCACTGCCAGGTGAGGCCGGATACGCTGCCGTCAGGGTCGCTGAGACTGGCCGTTACCGGGACTCCAACCCGAATCTGCGTCCTGGACAGGCTTACCGTTCCGGTCTCATTCTCGACCGTGACCTTTACGGCCATCTCGCCCCGGTTGCCGTCGCCGGCCCGCACCGTCACCTCGTATACGTTGTTCTTGTTCACGTCCGTCGGAGCCTCGAAGTCGGGCTTGGCCTTGAAGGTGAGCGCACCAGTGGTGCCGATGTCGACCTTTCCGGCGTCGGCTCCTGACACCGACCAGGTGGAATTAAAAAAGGGCGCCCAACCCCACGCCGGACGCCCCCGCTTTTCCCGTAGGACCTCAGGGTAGCTTACCTGCGCCGTCCCCTCAAGAAGACTCCTACGCTAAGGACGGCTGCGACCGCTACGATGGCCAGTATCAAGCTCACGATCTCCAAGACCGGACTATCGCCATCTAGTCCGGATTCGCCGGCAGGACCGGTGTCACCCGTGGGACCCGTGTCACCCGTGGGACCCGTGTCACCCGTGGGACCGGTGTCACCCGTGACACCGGTGGGACCGGTGTCACCCGTGGGACCGCGCTCTCCAGTATCGCCGGGTGCCCCCGCGGCCGGCGGCTCTGTCGGCACAGGTGTTGGTGTTGACGGTACGGCCGTTGGAACAGGTGTTGGTGTCACCGGTGCGGCCGTTGGCGCAGGTGTCGGTGTTGGCGTCAGGGTAGGCACCGGCGTGGCAGTGGAGGGTGTAGTCGTAGCTCCGCTGTCGCGCTCCTCATCCGTTGGCGGTGTCGTTGTAACGGGCGGCGTGATCGTGTCGTCGCCAGCCCCAACCGTTACACTGGAATCGCCCGCATCACCAGAGAATATATACTGACCACCCTGCACGCCGGAGCCGACCATAACCCTGTACGTGAAGGACTCTACCGACACCACCGTGAAAGTGACCATTCTGTCGTTGTCCGGGTCGACTTTACCTCTAATAACCCCATTGGGATCGCCACTGACTCTGGTCGCAGACCCCTCTACATAGGTGAACTCAGCAGCGGGCAGTGTTTCCATGACCCGCCCTATTTGGTCGCCGTATCCTGTACCCGTGATCGTTACCGTCAACTCAGTCCCGGCGGACACTGGTTCTGGGGAGAAGGACCTGGTGGCACCGCCCGGCTCAGGTGAGGGCGTCGTGGGCGTCTGGGTGGGTGGCGCCGTATCGGACGGCCCAACCGTTACACTGGAATCGCCCGCATCACCGGAGAACCTATACTGACCACCCTGCACGCCGGAGCCGACCATAACCCTGTACGTGAAGGACTCTACCGACACCACCGTGAAAGTGACCATTCTGTCGTTGTCCGGGTCGACTTTACCTCTAATAACCCCATTGGGACCGCCACTGACTCTGGTCGCAGACCCCTCTACATAGGTGAACTCAGCAGCGGGCAGTGTTTCCATGACCCGCCCTATTTGGTCGCCGTATCCTGTACCCGTGATCGTTACCGTCAACTCAGTCCCGGCGGACACTGGTTCTGGGGAGAAGGACCTGGTGGCACCGCCCGGCTCAGGTGAGGGCGTCGTGGGCGTCTGGGTGGGTGGCGCCGTATCGGACGGCCCAACCGTTACACTGGAATCGCCCGCATCACCGGAGAACCTATACTGACCACCCTGCACGCCGGAGCCGACCATAACCCTGTACGTGAAGGACTCTACCGACACCACCGTGAAAGTGACCATTTTGTCGTTGTCCGGGTCGACTTTACCTCTAACAACCCCATTGGTATGGCCACTGACTCTGGTCGCAGACCCCTCTACATAGGTGAACTCAGCAGCGGGCAGTGTTTCCATGACCCGCCCTATTTGGTCGCCGTATCCTGTACCCGTGATCGTTACCGTCAACTCAGTCCCGGCGGACACTGGTTCTGGGGAGAAGGACCTGGTGGCGCTGGCCGTCTGCGCGACCACGAGACCCAGACTCAACAGGGCTATCAGTCCCGCAACCATGACAAACACCAACTGCCATGACGATCTCTTGATCAAGCTTTTCTCCTTATTGGTTTCGTCTGCTTGGACGGCTTTCGGGGGGGAGGTGACCCCCCTCGCTAGCCATCCAAGCAGACACGGAGCCTTCCGTTAGCAACATCGCCAACCGATTGACCTAAAACTGGTCGAAGTAGAGGTCGACAATGTCTAGGATCTGATCCCCGGTAAGTTGGGGAGGGTCATCAAAGTAAGCATCTACGGCATTGAGCACCTCATCACCGTCGATCACCTCGTTCTCGTCCGCGTCGTACGCATTGACGGCATCATCCGTGCTCAGGCTCACGTCGGTCACCGTCACCAGGATGGTCTGGGTGGCGGTCCTAGCACGGCCGCCCGCGCCGCTGGTGGCCCGGACCGTCACCGCGTACTCATTGTTGGCGCCCGCGTCGGCCGGGTTCTCGAAGTCCGGCGCGGTTGTGAAAGACAGCTCGCCCGTGGCGGCGACGATGGAGAACTTGCCCGAGTCCGCACCGCCTCTGATGGCATAGCCTGTGACGGTGTCCCGGCTGTCGCTGTCCGTCGCCCTCACCCTCACCACCGTGGTGGTGTTCTCCGCCACGCTGACCGCCGCCGCCGCGCTGCTGAACACGGGAGGCCTGTTTGTGGGTGCGGGCGGGCGGGGAGGCGGCACGGGCTGGGGGGCCCTAACCGTTACGCTGGAAGGGCCGCCAACCGTGTGGTCGACTCTATCCGAGTCCCTCAGCATGCCGGAAAACGCATAAGCACCCGGCACACTGGAGACTGTGACGGTGTACCTGAAGGGGCTGTCCTCGGGCCCGGACACAGTGAATCTGACTTCCTGGCCAGAGGCCAAGACCTGATAGGCCGGGAGAGTGCTGGACTCATAGCTGAACCCGGAGGGCAGCGTTTCGGTGACGCCCCCTGCCTGCCCGTAATCGGCAGCAGTGATCGTTACTACCAACTCCCCGCCAGGCGCCACTGATGAAGCGGACAAGGCTCTGCTCGCGGTGGGGGTTGGGGCGGTGGTGGCAGCCTCCACGGTGACGCTTGAGTCCCCGCCAACCGTGTGGTCGACTCTATCCGAGTCCCTCAGCATGCCGGAAAACGCATAAGTACCCGGCACACTGGAGACTGTGACGGTGTACCTGAAGGGGCTGTCCTCGGGCCCGGACACAGTGAATCTGACTTCCTGGCCAGAGGCCAAGACCTGATAGGCCGGGAGAGTGCTGGACTCATAGCTGAACCCGGAGGGCAGCGTTTCGGTGACGCCCCCTGCCTGCCCGTAATCGGCAGCAGTGATCGTTACTACCAACTCCCCGCCAGGCGCCACTGATGAAGCGGACAAGGCTCTGCTCGCGGTGGGGGTTGGGGCGGTGGTGGCAGCCTCCACGGTGACGCTTGAGTCCCCCGCCAACCGTGTGGTCGACTCTATCCGAGTCCCTCAGCATGCCGGAAAACGCATAAGTACCCGGCACACTGGACGCTGTGACGGTGTACCTGAAGGGGCTGTCCTCGGGCCCGAATACAGTGAATCTGACTTCCTGGCCAGAGGCCAAGACCTGATTGGCCGGGAGAGTGCTGGACTCATAGCTGAACCCGGAGGGCAACGTTTCGGTAACGCCCCCTGCCTGCCCGTAATCGACAGCAGTGATCGTTACTACCAACTCCCCGCCAGGCGTCACTGTTGCGGAATCGAACGACCTGGTGGCATTGGGGGTCTGCTGCGCAACTACAGGGCTGAGACTTGACAGCCCCACCAACCCCGCCACCATTGCAACCATTATTACCGCCAAGCCTCTTTTGAACAAAGCTATCATCTCCCCTTGGTACCGTTTGCTTCAGCGGCTTGGCGAAGGGTGATCTCCACATCGACAATTACTGAAGCAAACGGAACTTTCTTTACCCGTGCTGCTCTATATCGGTCTTCGAACTAGCTATCAAAACAGATATTCGTTTATGACCTCGATGAGTTCTGCCTTGGTGATCGTCTCCTCAAAGAGGTAGTCGTTGATGGCCGTTATCAGCTCGCTCTTGTCAATCTGGCCATCGTTGTTGGCGTCATAGCCACCCTCGTCGGGTGGTGCTGTGGACGTCGTCGCGTCGGTCATTGCGCTCGCAGTTTTGCTGGCACCCTCGGCGTCGCTGTAGCTCGCCGTCACCTGAAGGCGCTTGCCGTCGTCCCCACTGACCGGTGTGTACGTGGCGGACGTGGCCCCGATGATGTCGGTGTAGCCCCCTTGGCCGTCTTCCTGGGCCCACTGCCACGTTTCGCCGGTGACGCCGCCGTCGGGGTCGGCCAGGGTAGCCCTTAGCTCCGTGTCGACCACGGGCTGTGCCGCCGACAGGGTTACCCCGCCGTCCTCGTCCACGTTGGTCACGGTGATGGTCACGTCGATGGAGTCCCTGAGACCGCCTGAGTCGCTGGCAGTCACCGTGACGGAGTAGGTGGCCATGGTCTCGTAGTCCAGGGCCGCCTGGGTCATCAGCTGGCCCGATCCCGTGTTTATGTCGAAGGACGCGGCATCGGTCCCGCCCAGGGCGTAGGTCAGGGCGTCGCCGTTATTGTCGGTGGCCGCGACTGGGGTGCCGATGTCTTGGCCTGCAGCCGTGTTCTCCGCCACCGTTCTGCTGGTCGTGGCGGAAGCGAATTCGGGGGCAACGTTTGCGTCGGGGGCCCTGGTGATCACCGGAGGCTCGTCCACGTCGGTGACCTTGATAGTCACGTCGACGGAGGAACTGAGGCCCTCCGGGTCCCTGGCCGTGACCGTCACCTCGTAGGCGGGATTGGTCTCGTGGTCCAGCATGGCGTTGGCCCCGACCATTATCTGTCCCGTACCGGAGACTATGTCGAACGAGGTCGCATCAGCCCCGCTCAGGAGGTAGAGGATGAACTCATTGTCGGAGTTGTCAGCGTCCGCCGTGTCAGTGGCAGCCACAACAGGTCCCACGGCGTCATCCTCAGCGGCGTCCTCTGCCACCTCCCTCGGGTCGATCTGGATGCCGTCGGCGTCATCGTCCTCGTCGGTAAACGCCGGCGCCAGGTTCCGGACCTTCGAGACCGCCGCCAAGTTTGGCGTTCCAACAGCGGTCTTCCCCGATCCTTCGGCGTCGGTGTAGCTCGCCGTTACCCTCAGGAACTTCTCATCGTCGGCATCCACCGGCGTGTAACCGGCATTGGTGGCATCTTTGATCTTCGTGACATTGTCAACATCGCTGAACGCATCAGCGTCAGCTCTCGACCACTGCCAAGTGACGTCGGTGACGCCGCCGTCAGGGTCCACGGGCGTGTTCGCCATTATCTCAACCCCAATCCTCGGCTGCGACGCACTCAGGGTCACCGTTCCCGGCTCGTCAACGTTGGTGACTGTCACCATCACGTCCACCGTCGTGCTCTTCTCCGTCGCACCATCCCCGCCGGTCGAAGCCGCCTTCACCGTCACCTCGTAGACGTTGTCCCCGTCCGCAGACCCGCGCGCCTCAAAGTTCGGCGAAGCATCGAAGGTGAGCCCGCCGGAGGAGCCAATTGAGAACTTGCCATCATCATCCCCGGACACGGTGTAGGCTACCGTGTCACCCTCAGGATCGTATGCACCAAAGGTGTACACCACCTCAGTGGCGTCCTCGTTCTCCGCACGGGAGTGGGACATCTTGCCATCGGTGAACACCGGCGCCTCGTCTGCCTCATCCACTGTGATCGTCATAAGAACCGTGGCAGACTGACCGGACGGGTCGGTGGCCTTGATGGTGACCATGAAATTATCACCAGTACGTGTCTCGGTATCTGATTCATTTTCAGCGTCGCTGTTAGGATTCACAGTCTTGCCCAGGCCAACCGTCACCTGGCCGGTCATCCGGTCGATCTGGAACACGTCAGCGTCCGCTTCGCCCTCCAGGGAGTAGGTCAGGCGGTCATTGTTCGCATCGTTGGCGGTCACGGGGTCGCCGACGTTGTCCCCCTCCGTGGCCCCGTCATCCGCTTCTGCCATCGGCGTCGCCTGATCGACGTCCGGGTCCGGATCAAAGTCCGCGGGGAACGCAGGATCGCTGTTCCCGCTGGGGAACGCCCTGACCGGATAGGCGGAGGTCGCCTCAACGGGCTTCCCCTCGCCTTCACCGTCTTCATAGGTCGCCGTGACCCGCAGGTACATGCCCCTATCCTGGGAGGCCGGGGTGTATGTGATCGTCTTAGCGGCGTCGTCCCCGGTGATGTCCGCGTACGTCCCAGTCCGTCTGGACGACTTGGACCACTGCCACTCCACGTCACCCTCGGCGACAGCAGCGCTAGTTAGGTTGTCAGTATCGGTACCTACGTTGTCAGGGTCTTCTATCCCCGTGTTAGCGACGCCTTGTTCGTCAACAAACGGGTTCCCCACGCCATCTACGTACGCGACCGTTATATCAGTCGAAACCTGCGGCTGAAGCGACGACATCTCTATCCCCGTCGTCGCATCCTCATCCACGTTGGTGACCTCCACCTCCACCTTCTTGTATGCCGTCTCCACACCGTCAGAGGCTGCAACCACCAACCGATAGGTGTTCGAGTTGCCACTCGGTCCGCCCAGCGGCGTCTCGTAGTCGGGCTTACTCTTGAAGGTGAGCTCGCCAGCCTTGCTTATCTCGAACAGCGCCGAGTCTTCAACGTCTGCGGCCTCTAAATCATCGCTGACAGACTCGGTCTCCACCGACCACGTTACGCTCTTCCCCTCCGGGTCCACCGCCGTGTACGTCGCTACAGCACCAGTCCCGTTCTCGACGTACTTATCGCTGGCTGGCCCGGTCACGTCCGGCGCATCGTCCACGTCGGTGACCTTGATAGTCACGTCGACGGAGGAACTGAGGCCCTCCGGGTCCCTGGCCGTGACCGTCACCTCGTAGGCGGGATTGGTCTCGTGGTCCAGCATGGCGTTGGCCCCGACCATTATCTGTCCCGTACCGGAGACTATGTCGAACGAGGTCGCATCAGCCCCGCTCAGGAGGTAGAGGATGAACTCATTGTCGGAGTTGTCAGCGTCCGCCGTGTCAGTGGCAGCCACAACAGGTCCCACGGCGTCATCCTCAGCGGCGTCCTCTGCCACCTCCCTCGGGTCGATCTGGATGCCGTCGGCGTCATCGTCCTCGTCGGTAAACGCCGGCGCCAGGTTCCGGACCTTCGAGACCGCCGCCAAGTTTGGCGTTCCAACAGCGGTCTTCCCCGATCCTTCGGCGTCGGTGTAGCTCGCCGTTACCCTCAGGAACTTCTCATCGTCGGCATCCACCGGCGTGTAACCGGCATTGGTGGCATCTTTGATCTTCGTGACATTGTCAACATCGCTGAACGCATCAGCGTCAGCTCTCGACCACTGCCAAGTGACGTCGGTGACGCCGCCGTCAGGGTCCACGGGCGTGTTCGCCATTATCTCAACCCCAATCCTCGGCTGCGACGCACTCAGGGTCACCGTTCCCGGCTCGTCAACGTTGGTGACTGTCACCATCACGTCCACCGTCGTGCTCTTCTCCGTCGCACCATCCCCGCCGGTCGAAGCCGCCTTCACCGTCACCTCGTAGACGTTGTCCCCGTCCGCAGACCCGCGCGCCTCAAAGTTCGGCGAAGCATCGAAGGTGAGCCCGCCGGAGGAGCCAATTGAGAACTTGCCATCATCATCCCCGGACACGGTGTAGGCTACCGTGTCACCCTCAGGATCGTATGCACCAAAGGTGTACACCACCTCAGTGGCGTCCTCGTTCTCCGCACGGGAGTGGGACATCTTGCCATCGGTGAACACCGGCGCCTCGTCTGCCTCATCCACTGTGATCGTCATAAGAACCGTGGCAGACTGACCGGACGGGTCGGTGGCCTTGATGGTGACCATGAAATTATCACCAGTACGTGTCTCGGTATCTGATTCATTTTCAGCGTCGCTGTTAGGATTCACAGTCTTGCCCAGGCCAACCGTCACCTGGCCGGTCATCCGGTCGATCTGGAACACGTCAGCGTCCGCTTCGCCCTCCAGGGAGTAGGTCAGGCGGTCATTGTTCGCATCGTTGGCGGTCACGGGGTCGCCGACGTTGTCCCCCTCCGTGGCCCCGTCATCCGCTTCTGCCATCGGCGTCGCCTGATCGACGTCCGGGTCCGGATCAAAGTCCGCGGGGAACGCAGGATCGCTGTTCCCGCTGGGGAACGCCCTGACCGGATAGGCGGAGGTCGCCTCAACGGGCTTCCCCTCGCCTTCACCGTCTTCATAGGTCGCCGTGACCCGCAGGTACATGCCCCTATCCTGGGAGGCCGGGGTGTATGTGATCGTCTTAGCGGCGTCGTCCCCGGTGATGTCCGCGTACGTCCCAGTCCGTCTGGACGACTTGGACCACTGCCACTCCACGTCACCCTCGGCGACAGCAGCGCTAGTTAGGTTGTCAGTATCGGTACCTACGTTGTCAGGGTCTTCTATCCCCGTGTTAGCGACGCCTTGTTCGTCAACAAACGGGTTCCCCACGCCATCTACGTACGCGACCGTTATATCAGTCGAAACCTGCGGCTGAAGCGACGACATCTCTATCCCCGTCGTCGCATCCTCATCCACGTTGGTGACCTCCACCTCCACCTTCTTGTATGCCGTCTCCACACCGTCAGAGGCTGCAACCACCAACCGATAGGTGTTCGAGTTGCCACTCGGTCCGCCCAGCGGCGTCTCGTAGTCGGGCTTACTCTTGAAGGTGAGCTCGCCAGCCTTGCTTATCTCGAACAGCGCCGAGTCTTCAACGTCTGCGGCCTCTAAATCATCGCTGACAGACTCGGTCTCCACCGACCACGTTACGCTCTTCCCCTCCGGGTCCACCGCCGTGTACGTCGCTACAGCACCAGTCCCGTTCTCGACGTATTCCCTGGGGCCGTCGGCGTCCTGCGCGTGGAGGGGTCCACCGGGCAGCAGGAACAGCAGGCCCACAGCTAGAGCCGCGAGAAGCGCTAAAATAGGGAAGGCGAGGCGTCTGTTTGCCAGGAGAGAAGTGGATCCGGTGCCACCAACAGGGGAGTGAAGACCAGGGAACCTGCGGTTGGGACCACCCGTCAGGGCGCGTTGGAGGCGGCACCCTAGCGATGTTCGTTGCGCTGTCTTAGGCGCTAAACTGGGGGGAGATGATTGCTTAGTCATAGGCGTTGAAGGGACAGACTCATCTCCTATGTGGTTTGGATTGAATGAATCATTCATCACGGCTGGCCACCTACCTTACTATTTGTCATCGAATTTTCAAGCCTCTGAGTTGACAGATGTCACACCAAGGGTACCCATTAGGGCCACATGAAACGACCTCCAAAAAGAGGTCATCGAGTCACAAACGGGCTACCCTTTAATAGTTGGCGACGCCGATTGTAACATGCAAACAAGCCTCAATGTCAAGGATAAGGCTGCGAATTCCAGGGTAATCAATTCTGAATTTCTGGCGTGTTTGACAGTGGTTCACCCATTCGAGACTGTGAAATCGTCCCCATCTCCGATAGTTGGATGGCACGTCGGACACATTATTCTTTGATCAAACCGTTCCCGTCCTGGCGCTCATGCAGGGTCTCCCTCTCGTACAGCCAGTACAACGGGCCTGACAGGGTGCGCTTCCAGCCCTTGAGCTTTCCGGCCAGCGTGGAGACCGCCCAGCGCTGGTCCTCTCAGAAGACGAACGTCTTCTCGTCCGCAAATGTCCGCTCTGCAATTGCCGTGTAGCGCCCCAAGTTCAACAAATGAAGACCTGACTGCTGGTAGCCGACTAGACAGCGACCGGCAAACCCCGCAAGGCCCTGGCAATCGGTTCCGAATCGATTCGTGACGGGGCAGTGGACCTTGCGGGGCTTCGGCCTTGTCGCTTATCCGGAGTGGTTTAAGTCCACCGCCCACGAGTACCCCAATTTTTCGTATCGATTGCCTCTCATCCATCTTCTCGACCACGAAGTCCTCCAGCCTGGGAGCGTTCAGGTAGCGGGCGCTGCACGTTCCTGCGCCTTCCCTGAACAGGGTGCCGCAGATGTAGTAGGCGAACTGGCCGCTCTTGGCTCCCTGGCCGGAATAGGGCCTGCCGCACACGCCGCACTTGAGCAGCCCGCTCAGCAGGAACCTGCTGCCCACTCTCGCGGGCCTCCGCACCTTCGGCGCACGGTCCCGCATCGCCTCCTGCACGGCGTCGAACAGCTCCCTCGACACCAGGGCGGGCCACGCTTCCTCAACCCTTACCGGGTCTTGGGTCTTCTCTCCCTAGCTGGTTCTGCCCCACACTGCGGTTCCGGTGTAGGCTTCGTTGGTCAGCAGATAGTGGAGTCCGCCTTTGTTCCAGCGTTTGCCCCTGCTGGTGATGCCCCGGTCGTTCAGGGCCTTACATATCTCCTTGAGGCCGTTCCCCTGAGCGAGCTTTCGAATATCTCCTTCACCACCGGGGCGGTGGCCGGGTCAACCTCAAGGGTGGAGCGCTCCTTCACCCCGTCGCTGACCTTGACCCTCCTGTAGCCGAAGGGGGCGTTCGAGGCGAGGAAGAAGCCCCGTGATGCGGCCTCCCTCATTCCCCGGACGACGTCCTGCGCCAAATTTTCGCTGTAGAATTCGTCCACGCTCTCGATGATGGCCTCAAGCAGCTTGCCCGTGGGAGAGTCGTCGGCGTGCTCGGTGATGGACACCACCCTGACGCCCTTGCGCCGGAGCATCGACTTGAAGGCGACTGCGTGCTCCCGCTTGCGGGTGAAGCGGCTGAACTTCCAGACGAGGATTATCTCGAAGGGAGCGTTGGGTTTGCTTCCCTCCTCGATCATCTCCCTGAACTGGAGCCTGGCGGCTACGCGGCCGCTCTCGGCCTCGTCCACGTACTCGCGGGCTACGGAATAGCCGTTGGCCCTGGCATAGTCCTTGAGCGCCCTGAGCTGGGCGGACACGGACTATTACACATGAATCGCCCAAGTCCCGCTCAGGACGTTCTAGACCAATAATCGTGAACGCGCCGCAACTCTTGCAACCAATACTGAAAGTCGTCGCCAGCTTCGTGTAACCCCAGCCCTTTGGCTAGATTGAATAACCCAGCTCCAGGCATGTTCCTATCTCTTCGGATTACGACCGCGGACAATAAAGGTTTTCCGGCGCGGTGTTCAGCCCGACTTATTCCGTCGAGAATGTCGGCGATTCTATTTCTATCCTCAGGAGAATCCATGTTCAAGCCAGCGAGAGAGCCTACGTCGGAGTAGTTAACAACTTGCTGGCTCCTAGCAACTCTAAGGAGCTCTTCATGGATGGCCTGTGTTCCTGTTCGCATCAAGACTCTCCCTCTTCAAGCCTCTGGGTATGTCGCGAATATTCTCTCCGATGGGCGGTCATTGGTTGATTGTCTAGGAGACCTTTACTAGGGGCTCGATGGCGCTCACGTCGGTCTTGGCGCGGGCCACTTCCAGATCGTACATCCGCTGAAGGTTCAGCCAGAAGTCGGGAGTGATTCCCAGAGCCTGTCCGATTCGCAGTGCCGTGTCCGCAGTGATGGACCTTCGGCAGTGGACGATATCGTGGATGCGTATCTGGGGCACTCCTATGGTCTTGGCCAAGCGATACTGGGTGATGCCCAACTCCTCCATAATCTCCGCCAGATGTTCTCCTGGGTGTATAGGTTCGAGGACGGTCATTAGCTTCCTCCTCAGTGGTAGTCGGTGACTTCAATCCCCATAGCCCCCCGATCCGTCCAGACAAAGCATACGCGCCACGGGTCGTTGACGCGGATGCTGTACTGGCCCTCCCGGTCTCCCCGTAGGGCTTGGAGTCGGTGGGACTGCGGTACCCGAAGGTCTGTGAGTGCCGCCGCCGCCGCCACTCGCTGTATTCTCATCTGCGCCCGTCGCTGGATGTCGGCAGGCAATCGCCGAACCGTTCGTCCGGCGAAGAGGCGTTCAGCGTCGTCATTTCTAAATCGGTTCAATGAATGGCAATAGTAATGCTACCAGTTACTAATGTCACAAGTACGTACGATTGGCGCGGCGTCGCGGCACCCAGCCCCCATGAGACCCCGCAGACGTGCGCTCCTCTACAAGCTCCGCCGAAACGGAGAACGTCCACGCAGTGCCGGGGGTGTACAGGAGATTGGGTGTTGTACGGAGGGGTTCTTTCGGTCATTTCCCCGTTCAATCGGTGGTACCTCACCCCCCTACAGGACGGAAACAGTGAACACTTTGTCGAAAGGGCGCGTTCCGGGCGGCTGGTACAGCGCCAGCTACGGCGGAGTACAAGTCTCAGGCTGCGAAGGTCGGTTGTCTGGTACATCGGGCCTTCTCCAGCTGTCGCTGTTCAGGGAAAATGTCCGTTTAAGTGGCCTGTAGACCGTCATAAATGTCACTCGGTTAGGCTGCCATGGCAGCTCCCTCCTCCCGGTAAGCAGCCAGGATGCGCCTGGTGTAGCGTGGGCTGACACCCATCAGAGCGGCGGCCTGTTCCAGTGTCATGTGCTCCGCTAGCAAGCTGTTCAGAACCTGTAGCCTTCCCTGCTCTATTTGCGTCAATGTCACATTCTCCATGCTGTGACATTTCCGCTGGCTAATTAGCGAGGCGCATTGCCTCACCCAAACCGTTACTCTACGAAAGCGGTTGCCTCAACTAAAATGCTACCGAAAACTCGGGAGGCAGCCACGCCCTGCGACCGGCTCATGCAGCATGATGAGAACAGCGTCGTAGTGAAGAACGATCTGCGTGAATACCGGGCTGGACTGGATCCGATGGCGCTGTTGCGGCCCACACGGGAGGCACAGTCAGCGATAGCAGCGATGTCCTCACCTCAGCCCCGGGGAACTGAGCATTGACCGGTTTCTTGCCTCCCTGCCCAACCTGTGGCAACAGGGGGAAGCCCGACCCACCCACAGGGCCCAAGTGCGCTCGCCTCGCCACTGGCGTACCCGGAAGGACCCTTTCGAAGGCGTGTGGCGCCACTTGCTGTTTTGGCTTCAAAAAGCCCCCGACACCAACGCCAATGACCTGCTGGCAAAATTCTGCGAAACCTATCCGGGCCGGTTCGGAGATGCTCAACTGCGAACGCTGCAGCGCAGGGTGAAGGACTGGCGTGGCATCATGGCCAAGGGGCTGGTCTACTCCGCATCTGATGAACCTGCATCGGAACCGAGCGAGAAGGTGGATTTAGTCCTGGTTGGGGTTGGAAATAAGGGCTAGAATTTCGGTAACATTCTCTGGTGAGGCAATACGCCGGCATAGTTAATTGTCGTTAATCATGAGGTGCATATCATCAACTCTATGGCGCCATTCTGCCTTTATCGCCGTCCACCACTGCTGTGAGCCCCGGCTGCCCCTAGCATCCGCGCGCCATACACAGCGCGTCCCGCACTGCGCCGTCGGGCCTCGTTCCGTTGGACGACGCCAACTCCGGCACCAGCTTGTCCCTGCGGGCGGCGCAATAGGCCGCTAAGCAGTTCTGAAATGCCGTGCGGGTGCTCAGCCCGTTGTTTGAACCGCCGAAGTCAATCAGCCGCTGCTTGTCTTCGTAGTACCGTTCTATGTTCGGGTAGCTTGGCGTAAACCGACTATATTTCCGACCCTCCGCATAGAATCGTTAGCGTCTCAACTTTTGACTGGCCACGCCCATTATTCATCAACAACGTCGAAAATGCTCCTGTCACCTTCCGGTCCGCCGGAAACGCTCACTCTGTCAAAATCCCGTCGATCGAAGTCTGGTTCCCATACTCGACAGTTATCAGCGATCCACTGGGAGAGTTGGCTCTCCTCATGCTCGATAATGTCTAATATTTTTTGGTCCTCTGCGAAATGGTCTTGCAAAGCACCGAAGAGTTCAACAAGCGGTTGGAAAAATTCGTCAGGATCTTCTCCGTCAAAGTAATTGGACTCCCAACCGTCGCAAATATCCTCAAGGTCGGGTACAAGTTCCTCTCTCACCCTAACGAAGCAGTTCCCCTAATTCCTCCTCGGTGAAAAGGCACTGTGTATCCCTGTCGTTGAGAGCGTCACAGCCTTCCCCTAGCAAAACCTCTTTGCTGGCTTTTCCCGCTAACGTCTCTCTGTGCTGGTTCGGAAGGAGACCGAATTGATGCAGACGAGCGGCTAGACCCACTTCGGCGGAGGGGATGTGGAAACTTCCGGGCTCATAAAGTTCGTCCGAAAAGGTGGGATTGCGCTCCAAATACAATTCCAGAAATCCGGCAGAGCAGCGACTCGAGAGAAACGTTGTTATGTTCCAATTGATCCAGAAGTCCGAGAGTTCAGATGTCTCTCGGGCTTGACCAGACTGCATCTCCTCTAACTTAAGCAGCATCTGAGGAAACAGTACCCTCGGGATCACTACAGCTTTTTCGAGACTCACGTCGCCGCAGGTTACTTGCCTCAGCAACCGTTCCGGTTCACTCCCTTGGACAAAGATATCAACCAAGTCAGGGCTCTCTGCTAGAATCGCCGCGTATGAGTCGCTGATGGTTGGGTGCCTGATCTGCCAGACCGACTCATCGTTGGCCTGCAAGTGCAGCACGAAACTTCCTTCAAGGGCTTCGAGGGCAATCCTACTTTGTCCTAGGTCGCTGCCTAGGCGACCAAGAGCATCCAATTCTGAGGGCTTGGCTTCGATTGGGCTCTCTAGTACTCAGTCAACCGTAAAATCGGAAGGGTAAAGGCGGTGAAGTTTGGTTCGTGCGTCCCGGGTGTTGAACCGCCAGTTGATGGTGGCTCTGGCGGCGTTGCGCTCCTTGACCAGAGCATCGACTTCCCTCCTGAGGGCCTCCTCGCCGGAGAGCCGCTGCTTCAGGCAGGAGCGGGACAGGACGCTGAACTCGATCTCCGCCATGTTCAACCAACTCCCGTGCTTGGGCGTGTAATGAAACTCCAGCCGCCTGGCAATCCTCCGGGCTTCCTCAGCCGGGAAAGTCTCGTACAGCGATGCCCGGCGATGGGTATTCAGATTGTCCAAGACAACCCTTACCACCTCGGCTTCCGGGTAGGCTTCATCCGCCAGCCAGCGCATCCGGCGGGCGAAGTCTTGCATCGTGCGCCGCTCCGTGACCGCCACCCCTCGCCAACCCGCCAAGGGCTCGCAGGCCAAGAACAGGTTGCGGGTACCCTCCCGCCGGTATTCGTAGTCCTGCCGCAGCGGAAGTCCCGGCCGGGGCGGCAGAGCGGGCTGGGTCTCCGCCAACAACTGGGTGGATGTCTCGTCAAAGCAAACCACCGGACGTTGGGGATCATAGGGTTCGGCGTAGAGATCCAGGACATCCTCCATGTTAGCCACAAATTCCGCGCTCACCTTGGGAATGCACCACTCCTTCTTCTGCCACGGCTTGAGGGCGTTTTTTTGAGACGCTTGCGCACCCCCTCGTGGGACATGGAGGGCGTCAGCCCCAACTCGACCACCTTCCCGGCCAGCAGACGCAGGGTCCAGTGGTCATGCCCTTCCGGCGGCGGGCTGCAGGCCAAAGCAATCAGGTGGGCTTCGCCCCGGTCGTCCAACTTCCGGGGCCGGTTGGCCTGGGGACGGTCCTGCAAAACCCTCTCCAACCCTTCTTCGGCAAAGCGCTGCTTGACCCGGTATACGGTGCTCAGGGCCACATCCAAAGCTTCGGCCACTTGGGGTGCCGCCCAACCCTCGTCGCTCTTTAGGAGAATCCGCGCTCTAGCGGTCACTCGGGCTGAGTTTTTGCCAACCCGGATCAGTCGCTGGAGCTCTTCCCGTTGTTCCTGTGCCAGCCGCACCGCGTATTTGTCCCTGACCATCATTGCCACCCCCGCCATAAACACTTCCCACCAGGCAGGATAGCTCAATTGGCCCCTTTCTTAAACAAATCCCAAAACCAAGTTGACTGAGTACTAGCTGGCCGTTCCTCATAATAGACAAAAGCAAGCGCAGCTCTGCTGTGCGTGTCCAGTTCTTCAAGTATTTGTTGGAGCAAGATATCACGCTTATCCACAAATTCTTCCAAATCCTGCTCGTCATCCGGTGTAAAGAGAACTACAATCACGTGTGCGCGTGAGAAGGCAGCATCCAAGATTTCTCCGATATACGGTGATGCCTTGCCAGTGGCGCTTACAGCTTCGGGCCATTCCAACGGATGCAGGTCTATTGACCTCAGGAACTCAAAGAGAGCGTCGTGGGCCATACGATTCCGGCCAGAAACAACAAAAACCTCGCGGGCAGTGGTTGAGGGCCTGTGCTCTAGGACAGGGTAAGTGGCTGTTTCTGCCGCATGTCCAGGCTTGCCTGTGATGAATCGGGGTGTAACGTCCCGGCCATTATCGGCAAGCATCTCTGGACGCAATCGACCGTGCTGGTCAACGAAGCTATAAGTGCGCCGCGCTTCCTGTTGCGACAGTATTTTTGCGTTGAGGCTTGTTGAGTCTTGCTCAGTCTCGTTCAATTGGATGCGTCCGATGTCTTCGGAAGACACAGTTCTTCCTGCGATGACTATTGGTTGTCCCCTCTCGTACGGGCGCACAAAGCGTTCCATTAGCTCTTCGAGGCTGATATCGAGCTCGACCTCAGGCTGAGCTGGCTCGGACTTTGACGTCATGCGTACGTGGCAATACGTCATGGCAACTCAAACCCTTTCAGTAAGATAAGCATAGCTCTGATAGTCAGCCACCCGCACCTGCCCCGTCAGCAGCGCATCGGCGGTGGACGCTTTCAGCGATTGAAGTGCCTCCCGTTCATCCCTCACCCTCTCAATGCTCTCATCCACTCTATCTAGCAACCCTGCAATGACCCGCTGCTCGGGCAGGGGCGGGAGAAGGATGGGGAGGGACGAATACTCCGCGGCATTGATGTTCGGCTGAGCACCGGCGCGCAACATTGACTGTACCCACCGATGGTAGGACAGCGAACGCGTGAAGAGCTCCAAGAACCTCTGGATATACAAGGTTTCGTAGAGGCCTAAACCGTATTAGGTAGCCAGCGTATACGCATGGCCCATCGTCGTCCTTATAGAGGTAGGTCTTTCCCACGGTGGCTCCACTCCGGGCGAAGAGCAGGTCACGCTGCGTCAATTCATAACCGAAGACTTGGGAAGCCTCTGCGGAGGCCAGTTCGTCTGAGCGGAGGTGTCCATCATCGGTAATGTCTGTAATCCTGACATACCTGGGCAACCCTAAGTCAAAGGGACGGGCCGATGCAGAAGCGCCGTATTGGGGTGGGTCGCACACCTCCCCCAAGCGCACCACCTTCTAGCACGCGGGGATGGTCCCGAGGCCCGGCACGTCCTTCCACGCCGTGTGCCAGCCGGAGATGCCGCGTGTGAGCAGTTGGTGGAGCAGCGCATCGCGGAGGCGCTCCGTGGCGGCGACGACGGCCTCCCTGCGCTCGATGGCCTCGTCGATGGCGTCGAGCACGGCGGCGATGGCCCGCTGCTCCGCCAGGGGTGGGAGGGAACGGTTCAGTGAATAGACATCGTCTCGATTGAGACCAGGTACACCCGTAGCTCGGTTCAGCCTAGAGAGGTCTTCGTGAGCAAGCAAATGATATGCCCACCTA
This sequence comes from Dehalococcoidia bacterium, assembly GCA_965237595.1. GTDB lineage: Bacteria > Chloroflexota > Dehalococcoidia > Lucifugimonadales > UBA3495 > UBA9611. The sequence continues at coordinate 394,035 of CBDEFY010000007.1, forward strand.
AGATTCACCTTGCCATCTATCGGGACTACGAAGTAAGTCGTGTCAATGGGAGTGAAGTCGCAAACTACTCAAGTAGCCGAGCCGATACTACCTTTGCGTCCAATGACGATGCCCGGCCCATCGTTCGTGGCTTGCATGTTGTAGCCAACTACGCCAGTTGAACCTATGACTGGCACTGGCCCAGGAGATCGTTTTTGCTCAGGCAAGGAATAGCCATACTCCAGCTTGAGCACGTCCCCCAGGCGCACCAGCCGCCAGCCGTCGGGTACGAGGCTCTTCCCTGCAGCGTGGCGGGTCCCAGTCTCCATCACTCCCTCGCATCCAACCGGTTGAGGTCCCCGCTCCATCCGAGGATGCGGTCGTCCGCAGTCAACAACTGGTGCCCTCCCAGGGCGGTGGCTACGATGATCCGGTCGGCAGGGTCGGCGTGAAAGCCTGGCAAGGCGTTGGCGCGGATTCCGATCTCGCCGTCGATAGGGATCTCCGCGACTCCTTGGCCAAGCACTTCTCGACGCCACAGCCCGACATCCTCGGGAAAGTCCAATCGGCCCTTGCTCTTGAGCATGGCGACTTCCCAGAAGGTCATGGCGGACACGGCGAGCTCCTGGCCGCGAAGAGCCTCGTCAAGCGTCCCTCTTGCGCCTGCTCCCAGGCGGGCTTCACCGGTCCGCAGCCAAAGAAGCGCATGGGTGTCCGCGAGGATCATGGATTCAGCACCCTGTCCGGATTGGTCTCCGCTTCCCATTCGACGTCGATGGGACTGATGATGTCGCCGACGATCTTCATCCTGCCACGGTCTACGCCGAAGAGAGACTTGGGGCGTTCCCGGTAGGGTACCAGGCGGGAGACCGGCTTTCCGTTCTTGGTGATGACGATCTCGCCTCCGCTGTCGGCCACCTCGTCCATGAGTTGAAGGCACTTGGCCTTGAACTCCGACGCCTTCATGGTCCGCCTGTCGCCTGATGTGTCGTTGCCTGTACCCATTGCGCTCTTCCTCCAAACCTGAGTTGGCTCAATCATACCATAGTCACGACCATGGTCGTATTCTGTCTTCCCTACCGGATATATCCCATCTCTGCCGGCAGCGCGTCCATGCGCGCCCTATCGGCCATCACCGGGCCGTTGCCGACCCTCTTCGTGGGCCGTAAGCTCATACAGCGTGAGGCCCCGCCCGGCCTGTTTGGCTTCCAGCCACTGCTTGGTGGATGGGGTCATACACGAAGTCGTCTCGTTGGTAGGGGAGGGAGTGACGCGCGATGACCTCGGACCCGCAGCTGATGACCACCTGGGCAACGTAGCCCCTTACCAGCACGTCCCGGTGTCCGTAGGCCACCGGCGCAGAGTAGTCGTTGTCCGGTACCGGACCAGGGACAGTGAACTCACCCGGCCCGCCTGCTTCTCGCAGGCATCGTAGGGTACGGCCGGCAGGGGCAGCAGGGCCTCCAGGTCCCGCTCCATGCGCTGGCCGATGGTCTCCTGGTGGCCCCCCGGAGCCGGGCGTCCATCCGCTCCAGGCAGCGGCGCTCCAGGTGGGCGTTCAGCGTGTGGAAGCTCTCGAAGGACGGCACCGGCACCAGGAAGTTGCACCGCACAGCCCACCATGCCCTCCACCTTTCTCTTGTCGTTACCCTTGCCCGGACGGTCGAAGCGGTCCTCGAACAGGTGGTGGGACTGAAGCTCGGTGAAGGCCCGGGTGCGCTTTCGCCGGCCGTCCCCCAGTATCTTAGCCATCGCCAGCTTGGTGTTGTCGTACAGTATGCTCCGGGGCACTCCGCCCAGGAAGGCGAACGCCGAGACGTGGCCGTCCAGGGAGGCTTCGGTGGCCTCTGCCGGATAGGCCTTGACGAAACAGCCGTCGCTATGGGGCAGGTCCAGGACGAAATAGTGGGCCTTCCGCTCCACTCCGCCGATGACCACCCGGGACTCGCCGAAGTCGCACTGGGCGTGTCTCGCCGCACTTCCCCAGGTGAGGCTGCTCCTCAGCCAGCATGTCCCTGGGCACCTGGTGGGTTGTACCGTGGGTCCGCCGGTTGGCTATGCCGTCGCACCACTGAAGGGCCTGCCGGTTCAGATCGGCATCATCGGTGAAGCGTACGCTGGGCCACAGGTTGCCCCGGACATACTTCACCCCGCTCTCCACCTTGCCCTTGGTCTGGGCCCGGTAGGGCTGGCACAGGCGCAACTCAAAGCCCAACCGCAGGGCGAAGTCCAGCATCCGCCGGTTCCACTCGGTACGGCCCTCCTCATCCCTGCCCAGGGTCACCACCTTGGCGTTATCATACAGGCACTGCCTGGGCACGCCGCCAAAGTCTTCAAAGGCGTTGACGTGGCACTGGATGAAGCTGGCCGTGTCCGCTCTCCGGACGAACTCCACTAGCATCACCAGCTACTACGTCAAGGCCCTGGTGCAGAATGGCCTGCTGGCCCGGTACGTGGCGTCGGGAAACCGTCATGGTTGCCGCAACATCGTGGTCACTCGTGCTGGCTGGGACGTGGTTTCGGCTAGCAAACGCATAGGATAGTGATGAGGTTATTATGGGAGACAACCGTTGTAGGGTCTGACCCCGCGAGTGCAAGGTCTGTGGCCGGATGATTCACCTGACCAACTTCATGTACCGGAGTGCCATCACCCAGGATGGGGATATGGTGCGGAGCGACACCCATGAGATCAGATGTAGGGGGTGGAAGGCCTTTCCACGTGGTGAAGAGCGGTTCGCTCGCCGGATGTCTAATACGGAGCGGATAGCCTACTACAAGGTCTCTACAGGGTCGTAATCCCTCGGCGACGGGCCTGCTTTTTACACCATAGACACGTCACGTCCTCAGCCGCCCGCTCGGCCAAGTACCGCGCCGGGACGTATGCGCCACAGAGGGCCATACGTCCCGGCGTTTCCATATGTCTCGTCCGGCTTGTGCTCCGGCCAGTGGACATGACGCTGCCGCGGGCGCCGGGTGGGGTGCGGACCGAGGTGGAGTGCGCCAACTGCGGCGGCCATTTGGGCCACGTCTTCATGGGAGAGGGGTTCACCGCCACCAACGCCCGCCACTGCATCAATTCCATATCCATGAAGTTCGTGCCAGCGGAGTAGGGCGACCCTATTAGACGTCGAGACATCCCTAGATCCACGCTGTTCTGGAATCGAAAAAGCCTCTCTTATTTCAGAGAGGCTTTTTGATTCTCGGACTAAATCTGCAGCGAGCTTAATCGAAGAACTTCCGCATAGACTCGGCAACCGGTCCCGGATCTGAGATGTCCTCTATCCGAACCGTCTGCCGTTCTCCTGGGCCGCTGGACACTATGACGCTGCCTCGTCCGGTAATCATCTCAGAGAAGCCCCTGGCCTCAGAGATGGAGATTATCCTGTCGGTCGGAATCTCCTTCGTGTTCAGCCACAAGAACCGGTACTGCTGCACCACCCGCCGGTCGGTGACCGTGTAGGTGATGTGCAGGTTGCGCGGGTACCGCATGGCGCCCTTGAAGAATATGAACATGGCCACCACGAATACCGCAAACGGGAAGACGTAGGGCACCAATGTGAACTCAAACAACCACCACGCCCCAGCGAAGAATGGAACACTCAGAGCCATCCTCGCGAAGGCCGGCTTCATGGTCGGGTGCCGGCTCACCATAAGCTGCTCATCCTGAACCAGGGCCAACGGGGGGAACACCCGGCCGACGCTGATCAGGGCCACGGCGGCCAGGAAGAGACCGACGAGGAGGAACACACCGGCTGCCCAACCAGGGAGGTCCGATGCCGTGATGCCGTATCCTCCGGCCACAAAGAACGGCCCCGATATTATCAGGCTCGCGGCGGTCTTCTTGATTAGTCCTGACCGAACCTGGGGACGCGGTTGCTGCTTCGTCGAAACGGCCATATTAGTTCCCTTTCACGAGCTGGACTCCCGTGGCAGCCAAGGTGATTAGAATTCCGATCACCTCCAGTGCCGTTGGGTCCAGCCCATTGTTTAGTCCATTGGGATCAGCCAAGATCGAGTTGGTAAAGAACCCACGGTTCCGCCCGGACTCCTTGGGGGTTGGTGTCTCGGGGGGAGTTGGTAGTTTCTTTTTCTCGATCGGCGGCTCAATAGGCTCCTCAGGGAACTCCACAAGATTCTCGAGAGGTATCCCGAGCATTTCCTTACGTCTTTCCAATTCAAATTCGAGCTGGGAGATGAGACGGTTGAGACTAATCAAATCAAAGCCTCTTGCCTGCGCCATCTCTAAAATCTCTTTATCTCGATACCCCTCCTTCAACCTGGATTCGAGCTCGAGCCTGGCCCGTTTATCCTTGATGAACGCATCAAGTTCCGCATTCAGTTTGCGGATGACGGCTTCTCTTCCGGGGCCGAGTGTAATTTGCCGCAGCTCCAACTCGACCTTGCGTTTCACCTGCTCGATTTCCCGTTCCACCTCGGCCCGAAGTTCCGCGATGGCTAGCTGCCACCGGTTGGTCATAGCGCGGATATCCCGCCCCGCTTGGCGCTCGAATTCAGCGCCCATTTCCAAGCGCTCCCTTTCCAACTCCTGCAACCTATTTTGCAATTCCAAGATTGCGATTATTTCGCCAGGTTCGGGGTCTGCGGTCGTCTTGCCGCCTTCACCTTCCAGCCCTGTGTAGGCGTACAGAAGAATCCAACTTTCCGTGCCCTCGACCCAGACGGCCGAAGCGTCTGTTTCCAGGCCGCGGAACTTGAACCTGACAACTTCTCCTTCAAAGGACTCCCCTGCAGGTTCCGCGACGTGAAGTATGAATCCCTGATTGAAGATTTCAGTGGCCGCAACCGGTACGCCGCGGATCCATGCCTCCACGATGGTGCCATCCTCAACGGAGTGGTCATCAATGAACCCCATGCCGGTGAACAAAGCGCCCGGACCCTCTTGGGCTGAAACGGTGGAGGGGAGCGCCGCGAACAGGGCCACGATGACCATGAGAGCAAAGACCGCCCCCAGACGGGCCGGTTTTCGGGCGTGTCTCGCGTTTTCAAAGTATCTGGCTACCATTTTCGTTTAACTGGTCCGCGATCCAAATCTAAGCGAATACCGAAGCAGTCCCTCTTGAATCTAAAGTCAGATAAATCGTACGGAGAACAGCTCATTATTGCCAGCCTCCTTTCAGACCCTGGTTGGTCCGAATCCCAACCCTTGTAATATCTAAGACGTGAAAAAAAGCCTCTTTTGTTCCAGAGAGGCTTTTTGATTCTCGGACCGGACCTGCGCCGAGCCCAGTTGAAAACCTTCCGGAGCAGGCCTTGCAAGCATCTCTTCCGTCCTGTGCGCCGGATTAGATACAATAACCTGACATACGTCATCGGGCGGGGGCTTTAAGATGTGCCGGAGCATCAAGATACTGCGGAACTTTGATCAGAACGCATCGGATACGGAGGTACGCGAGGCCGCGCTGCAGTTCGTGCGGAAAATCAGTGGCTACCGCCACCCATCCCAGGCCAACACCGCCGCATTCGAGACAGCCGTGGATGAAATCTCGAAAGTGTCCCGTCAATTACTCCGATCGTTGGTGAACCGTTCGCCGGCGGCAGCGAGAAATCCCGGCTAGCCGCCGCTGGGGTCGTACTTGTCCCCTTCCTCGCGGGTGATGCGGCCCGAGGCCATGAGCCACATGCGGGAGATTTCCGGGCCCATGAACTTGAAGGTGGAGCGCAATTCCTTCTGAAGGGATGGGTAATCGGTGCCAAGCAGCACGTCGTAGAACCATCTACGGAACCCGCCGTGCTCTTTTCGAATCTTCTGGACGATTCCCGCGTTGTTTATAACGGCCTGAATCTTCTGCCGGTTGCGGATTATACCCGGGTTCTCTCGTAGTCTCTCCACATCAGACGGCCCCATGGCCGCCACGGCATCGATCTCCCAACCGGCGAATGCGGCTCGAAAACCGTCCCGCCGGGAGAGCACCATCCGCCAGGTGAGGCCCGCCTGGAACACCTGCAGGCTCATCACCTCGAACAGGGCGTTGTCATCGGCAGCCCGTTTGCCCCAAATTTCATTGGAGTACCACTCCCGGAGCAGGTCGCCCGAAACTCCTTCCGTGGCCTCCCATTCCTCCGTTGTTTCTTCCGGCATCCGTATATCCCCGCTTTTATCTCTGTTTTTATCAGCGTTACCGGGGCACGATGGGCAGGCTGACATAAGACGCCTTTTGGCCGTCGTGGAACACGGTCTGGAGCGCAGGCCTCAGTTCCGTGTCCTCGGCAATTATGTTCCCAGTATTGGTGTTGCGGTCGAACCGGGGAAAATTGCTGCTTGAGATCTCCAGGCGTATCCGGTGACCGGCCTTGAACACGTTGCTGGTGGCCCACAGGTCGATCTCGTAACAGTAGGCCCGGCCCGGTACGAGGAGACTGGGGTTGGACATGGAGTCGCGGTAGCGCGCACGGATTATCCCGTCGGTCAGGTTCCGGGCGCATCCGTCCTCGCAAACGTCAACCAACTTGGCGGTGAAGTCGGTATCGGTGGCCGAGGTAGCCGCCCACAGCGTCACCGTCACCGGGCCGGTGACTTCTAGGTCGTGCTCCAATGGCGGCGTGGAGTAGACCAAAACATCCGCCCGTTCCTCCACATCGTTCTGGTCGTAGGCCCCGTTGGCTGCGAAGTACGGGTTGCAGCACAGCGCGCCGCCCGTGGTTGGGACCGGGTCGGCCGGGTTGTACAGGAAAACGTCCGGCGGTTCTCCGTCTGGAGCTTCTGTCCTCAGGCTTCCGTCGCCGTGCTTGGAATTGGCCGTTCCGCCGCTGTGCAGGTAGTACTTGGTATCTTTGGCCCTGGCGAGGGGCCATTCCTGTTCGTCCCGCCAGACGTCGTCGCCCATGACAAAGATCTTCACGGGCGATTCGTCCGTGATGCCGTTCTTGTCACCGTTCAACCAGTGGTCGAACCAAAGAAGGTGAATGCCGTCCAGGTCGATGGCCATCGCGTCGGCCAATACCCCAAAGTAATGGCGGCCCGCCATACTTGTGCCGCGGGCCCCGTGCTGCCATGGGCCGATAATCAACTTCTGGCCGCCGCGGGCGTTCTCGGTGGCACCCGAATCCTTCATGCCCAGGTAGTTGCGGATGGTGCCGCCGAGGAAGATGTCGTACCAGCCACCGACGTGCAGGGCGGGGACATCAATCTCCGAATGGCGCTCTTCGATGCATAACTCCTTCCAGTAATCGTCGTAGTCGGGGTGGGCCAGCCAGTCGTAGTAGTACTTGGCCAGCCCTGAGTCCAAGTGGGGATAGTCTTTGGTGGGCAGGGAACGGAACCCTTCGGTCATCCCGTCGACGGCTTTGACCAATTCCATCCGCCGTTCCAGGGGCACGTCCTGCGCGCCGGAGACGTTCTTGAAGTTGGCCAAGGTCAGCTGTAGCAGCGTCCAAGACATGTTGAACCCCAACTCGAAGGCGCCGCCCTGGTAGGTCCAGCCATCGTGATAGTTGGAGGCGGTGACCGTGGGAGCGATGGTTACCAGATGGGGTGGCCGGGCGGTGGCCGCCAGCCATTGGGTGGCCCCCACGTAGGAGGCGCCGTACATGCCGACCTTGCCGTTGGACCAAGGCTGGGCGGCGGCCCACTCCACGGTATCGTAACCGTCTTCTATGTCATCCCGGAAGGCGTAGAACTCGCCCTCCGACGCGTGCCGGCCCCGGGTGTCCTGGATTACCACCGCGAACCCAGCCTGGGCCGCCCTGATTGGGTCCAGCATGGTGCTGGTCAGACTAGCGGACTTGTCGTAGGGCGTGCGCTGTAGGATGGTGGGGAAGGGCCCGTGGCCGTCGGGCCGGTAGACGTCGGCGTATAGGGTGATGCCATCCCTCATGACTACAGCGATGTTGGTCTCCATCTTGAGCGAGATTGGGTCCGGCATGATTCTGCTCCTTCCCTATTGGGCCTCAATTGGGGAAATCCTATTCCTGGAAATGGGGTATAACGTGGGAGGCGAACATCTCCATCTGGCGGAAAAAAGCATCCGGCTCAGAAGCCAGGAAGCCCAGATTGATGTGTTCCACCCCAGCGGCAATCCGGTCATCCACGGCTTTGATGCAGTCTTCGGGGGTCCCGGCGATACACAGGGCTTGGGCGATGTCCTCGGCGCTCCGCTCCGGGGTCACGTAGCGCTCGCCAACGTTGGACACCGCCAATGCCATGGCCCCGGCGGCATCGACCGAGATGCCCGTGGGCTGGTTCAGCCCCCAGTGGAAGCCGCTAAGGTCGCGCCCGGCCTCGGCGGCGAACTGGCGCACCATCTCGTTGCTGGCCTTGATCCGGCGCACAGTGAACAGGTAGGGGTACCAGCCGTCGCCCATCACCGCCGCCCGACGCATGGCCGCCTCGCTGCGGCCTGAGACCCAGATTGGCGGGTACGGTTTTTGCGCTGGGAAAGGCAGCAGCGTGACATCGTCGAAGTCAAAAAAATCGCCGTGATGGGAGACGTGTTCCTCGGTCCAGAGGCGTCTCATCACCTGGAGCATCTCGTCGGTGCGTTTGCCCCTGGTGTGCACGTTCACGCCCACGGCGTCAAACTCCACCTTGGTGCCGCGCTGCCCACTGATGCCGATGCCGAAGTCCAGGCGGCCTCCCGAAACTTGGTCCACGCTGGCCACCATCTTGGCCAGTGCCACCGGATGGTACAGGGGCGCAATCACGATCCCGGTCATCACCCGGAGGCGCCTGGTTGCCCCGGCAGCGGCGGCCATGGCCGGCAGGTTGAGCAGGGTGGGGCGGGGCGGGTTGCCGTCCATGATGTGCTCGCCCATGGTCACCCGGCTGTAGCCCATGTCCTCGGCCCGGCGGGCGAACTCAGGGACGTCCCAATAATCGTCCACCGAAAGATTGACGCCAAAGGTAATCTTGGGACCGGGCATTGCTCCTCCTGAATTGCCATGTTTTGGCAGGGGCTGGGCGGCCAACTTCAGCGATTAATTACCGGGCACCAGATTACTCCCTGGGCCTCCGGGAATCAATTTTTGGCCGCACCGGAGACTCAAATGGCCGCCCGAGGTCCCGCTAGGTCCATGTAGGCCATCAAGTTGGTCCCTTTGGCCACTAGGTAATTAGAATAGGTTAGTATACGATTTCAGGGTATGGGTGGAGTGAGTGGCTGTCCAGGGGGGATCTGGAGGCCCGAATGGCAATCGAAAAATCCACCGAAACAGGTCTGATGACCGGCAAAACATGCCTGGTGACCGGAGCGACCACAGGCATTGGGCGGGTAACCGCGCTCGAGTTGGCCCGCATGGGCGCCAACGTCGTAATCGCCGGACGGAATCCGGCCAGGTGCGCCGTCACCGCCATCGACATTCGCGAAGAGACCCGGAACCCCTCTGTGGAGTATTTGGTAGCCGACCTGTCGTCCCAGGAGCAGGTCCGCCGCATGGCCGAAGAGTTCAAGGAACGCCACCAACGCCTGGACGTTCTGGTCAACAATGCCGGGGCGCTTTTTATGGGCCGGCAATTCAGCATCGACGGCATCGAGATGACCTTCGCTCTCAACCACCTCTCCTATTTCCTGCTTACCAACCTGTTGCTGGACGTCCTAGTCGCTTCAGCCCCGGCCCGGGTTGTCAACGTAGCCTCCAGCGCCCATCAGGATGTACGCGTAGATTTGGGCGATATCCATGACCCCCACCGTTATTTCGGCTTCCGGGCTTATTCCTGGTCCAAGTTGTGCAACGTACTTTTCACCTACGAACTGGCCCGGCGGCTTGAGGGCACCGGCGTAACAGCCAACGCCCTGCACCCTGGACTGGTGGCGACCAATTTCCTGACCAACAACGGGCCATTTGGCCGTTTCCTGAACCTCCTGCTTGGGCTCAGAGGTATCAGCGTGGAAGCCGGCGCAATGACGCCGGTACACGCCGCATCTTCCCCGGAGATGGACGGGGTCTCGGGTAAATACCTGGTCAAGAAACAGCCCGTCCGTTCCTCCAAACGCAGCTACGAAGAGTCCAAGGCCGCCGCCCCTTGGGAACTCAGCGCCAACCTGACCGGAATCTCTTCGGAAGCGCTCATCCCGACCTTGACCACCAGTTAGGGACCACCAGTTAGCCCGCCCGGCTTCCGGGCTTTGTTGACAGCTACGGGCAACCCTCCCATAATTCCTGCCATCCCCTCTCCGGAGACTCATTTCATATGGCGGAAAAGGTTGATGTTGCCGTAGTCGGCGCCGGAGTCGTAGGCTGCTCGGTGGCCTACTACTTGGCGAGAGAGGGCATCAAGGTCGCCCTGCTCGAACGGGAGGCCATCGGTAGCGGGTCCTCCGCGCACGCCACGGGCTTCATAAGTCTCTTGGGCACAGAGTTCTACCCCGGCCCAACCTTCCAATTCGGTCTGGACAGCTACCGTGAATTTCCCTCGCTGGTCGAAGAGCTGGAAGAAGCAACGGGCATTGACCTGCTGTACCAGCGCCGTCCCTCTCTGAGACTGGCCCTGGAAGAGGGCGAAGAGAAGCTAATCAAGGACCTCATGTCCTGGCAGAAAGACCACGTCGCCATGCGCTGGATCACCGCCGAAGACGTCCACGAACTGGAACCGCGGTTGACTCCGTCGCTGAGGGGCGCAGTCTACGAAGACGAATCGGCCCAGTTGGACAGCTATCGGCTGAACCTGGCCCTGGCCGCCGGAGCCGAGCGTAAAGGCGCCCAGACTATCCTGCGCCAGGTCACCGGCCTGAAGTCAAAAGGCGATCGGATCACGGGTGTATTCACCCAAGGAGACGATATCTCCTGCGGCACGGTGGTGCTGGCGGTCGGGATCTGGAGCCCTCCCTTCCAAAAGGACCTAGGCTTCCCCATACCGGTGGGGGCGCTGAAGGGGGAGCGCCTGTTGCTCCAATACGGCGGCGACCCGCTACAGGTGTTGATTAGCTCCCCCAAACGGGGCCATATGATTAGCCGGCTGGACGGCATGTTGAGCGTCGGCAGCACCGGAGGCCGGGACTACGACAGAGGCCAGCTTTACCAGGGTGAAGGGATCGACCGGCAGCCCACTGAAACGGCCCGCGTGGAGCTCATGCAGCGGGCCATCGACGTTTTCCCCGACTTGGAGAGAGCTTCCCTGGTGCAACAACTGGCTGGCTCCCGGCCCCTGAGCCCCGACCGCCGGCCCATCATCGGCCCGGTGCCCGGCAAAGAAGGGGTGGTCCTGGCCACCGGCCACACCACCAAGGGCATCCACCTGGGCCCCATCACCGCCAAAGCCATCACCGAATATATCCAGGGGGGATGCATGAAGGTCCCAACCTCCATCGAGACCTTTTTGCCTTCCCGGTTCGCGGATATGGCCCAAGCCGACTTCCAGACCGCCGGTCTTAACGTTGAAGAATAACCCGTGATCAGAACGTATCGGAGGAGCACGACAGATGAGACGCTCGGTTGAGTTTTACAGCGAAGGTTCCAAACTTTGCGGCAATGTTTACCTTCCCGACGGCCTGGCCGCCGGCGAGAAGCGCTCCGCGGTGCTCCTGTGCCACGGCTACACGGGGGTTAAAGACCTGTACCTCCCCGATAACGCCCGGGTGCTCAACGAGGCCGGATACGTGGTCATGAACTTCGACTACAAGGGCTGGGGCGACAGCGAGGGCAGCCGCAGCCGCTTGGCCCCCTACAGCCGAGTGGCCGACGTTCAGGCCGCCATGACCTTCCTGGGCGTCCAACCCGAAGTTAACGAGGACAGCATTGGCATCTACGGCACCAGTTACGGCGGAGCCACCGTTTCCTGGGTGGGGGCCATCGACCAGCGGGCCAAGTGTATCGTTAGCGTGGTGGGCATTGGCCACGGCGCGCGGTGGATGAGCCGGGTGCGGCGCATGGACGAGTGGTTCGACTTATTGGAGCGCTCCAAGGCCGACCGGGAGCAACGCGCCTTAACCGGGAAATCGGAGATGGTGGAGCGCTCGGATATTCTGTTGCCGGACCGCCAGTCGGCGGAACTGGCCGCCGCCGCCCGAAAGAACAACCCCGCCGCCGTGGGGACCATCCCGGTGGAGTACGTTGATGACACCATCGGCTTCAACCCGGAATGGATCGTGGACAAGATATCCCCTCGGCCCATCCTGTTCATAACCAGCGACGACGACCGCTTAGTGCCGCCCGAAGAGTCGGAGCAGCTATACGCCCACGCGGGTGACCCCAAAAAACTGGTCGTGTTGAAGGGCGTCGGCCACTACGAGGTCTACGCGGAACCGGCCTTCTCCCAGGTCATGAATGAGACCGTGGCCTGGTACCAGAAATACCTGCCCGCCAAACCATAAATATCCCTTCCTCCGCTCCGGGGCGTTGCCTCAAAAATAATACTGATGGCCCGTCGCCCCGATGTCATCGGGGCTCCATGTACGCCTCACTCTGTCACTCCAAGCGAAGCGAGGAGTCTCGTTCTCCCTGGGCCATCATTCCCAGTTGAAACGAGATGCTTCGTCGGCCTACGGCGCTCCTCAGAACGACAGTTTTAACCCAAGCCCCCGCACCGGAGAATGGTTAGCATGGGAGCCCAGGCCCTTCACAGGTTCCGGTTTATCCCGCTGAGAAGGCTATAGCACATCTCCAACGTCGGAGTTGGGACTCCCAGGCGTTGCGCCTCTGCGACCGCGTGTCCCAGCGTCTCGTCAATCTCCAGCTTGCGCCCTTGTTCTAGGTCTTGGAGAGAAGACATCCGGTGGTCGGGCGCATTTGCTTCTAGCATCGCGCCTAGGTCGTTCAACGCCACGACAGCATCTTCTTCGGTACCGTTGACCACCGCTAAGACCGGCAGAGGATCGCTATCTTCCAAGGGTATTCTCTGTTCATTGGCGACAGCCGCAACCTCGCGCATCACCCGGGCGCATATTAAGGCACAGTTGGGGTCGGATAAGAATCTATAGGTGACTAATCTGGTGAGAATTGCCACCGCCGTCGCCCCTGCCCAGCCTACGAATTTCGACCATTGCGCAGATTGGACGTTGGCTACCGCATCGGAATTTACTCCGGCGCCTTGGAGCATCGCCGACAGGTCTTTGACTCGGTCTGATATCCCTTCCGGCAACTCTCCTATATGAAACCCACGGTTCAAAGTGAAGTTAACTTGGCCTGTTGGCAAGGCCCCGCCGCTGAATGAAGCCACAGCGCCCAATGTGTTGGCTGTCCCAAAAACCGCGGCTAATTGCTCATTCGCCTGAACCCCGTTTTGTACGGAGAATACGCTGAAAAATTTGACGTGGGAAAGACCTGATATTGCCGAGCTCAATTGATGGGTTTTCACGGCCACAATGAGTACTTCGGCCTCGGAAATCTGCGATGGTTCGGTCACGATCGGGCATGATACGTTGAACTCAGACAATCCCGTGACCGTGATTCCGTTTTGCCTCAGATATGCGGCCCTTTCCCCGCGCGCTATAAGAGTTACGTCTTCTCCGGCCCGAGCCAAATGGCTGGCCACTATCGAACCAAGGGCACCTGCTCCCAAAACTACAACTTTCATCGCTCAAATCTCTCCCATTCTTCGTGCAACCACCGGTCGATAATCAGGTCCTGAACCCAAAAGGCCCTTCCTCCGTCCTTCCGTGGAAGGAAGGGAAGGTTAGGATGGGGCGTTGCCCAAAGGCTGGCAATCACCACCGCCAATTTCCTAATCGCGACTAGGGCCGAATCGCCCTGACGACCGTGCTGCTGGCGCCGTAAGAATTGTGAGCCTCGTGTTTACCGTGTAAGGCGTTGTCGTCGCGGAGCATGCTTGGGGTGGAAGGTTAGGATGGGGCGTTGCCCAAAGGCTGGCAATCACCACCGCCAATTTCCTAATCGCGACTAGGGCCGAATCGCCCTGACGACCGTGCTGCTGGCGCCGTAAGAATTGTGAGCCTCGTGTTTACCGTGTAAGGCGTTGTCGTCGCGGAGCATGCGGGATGCATGACCACTTGTGGCATCGTCCCTAAGAACAAAGGCTTGCTCAATCTCCAGTTCCTCGAGTTCAGCGATAATCTCGTCTGGAGTTGTGAGGCTAGACAGGTCTTCCTCTGACCAGCCAGCAGGCGGACCGGACTTGTCATGGCTGACGAATAGGAACGTGCCACCCGGAGCCAACGCCTTTGACACGGTCGCCAGCACGTTGGCCCGCTGCTGAGGAAACATCTGAATGTAGAAGCTCGTTATCAGGTCGTAATCGCCCTGGGGTTGGAATTCCGAGGCAGCGGCCAAAACAAACCTGACGTCAACCTGTTGTTTGGCGGCCAGTCTCTTGCCTTTTTCAAGTGCCACTTCGGAGTAATCCACCGCCGTAACTTGCCAGCCCTGCTTAGCCAGCCAAACTGCGTTGACGCCTGTGCCACAGCCTATGTCCAGAGCGCGGCCCGGTGTCAGGTGCTCGATCTGGTCCGCCAGAACCAAATCTGAGCCTGAACCGCAGTCTTCCATGTCTGCCCACATGTCGTCCCAAAATTCTGGTGTGTCGGTTGACATCAGATTCGCTTTGCCTTCATTAAAATTAGTGCCCGCAAATGTCGCAGCAACTTATGCCATCAATTCTTCGATGGCCCGGTTCACGTCTTCGGGGCGTTCGGCCATGGGGAAATGCCCGGCCTGCTCCAGCTTGATGTACTTGGAGCCGGGCACTGCTTGGTGTATCTCCAGCTCGTATTCCGCTGGCTTGCCGGGGTCGTCCACACCCCGGACCAGCACCAACGGGGCCTTCAGTTCGCCGATACGGTCTCGCACATCGAATTTGTCGATGGTCACTAGGTCGTAGTATTGGGACATGGGGCCCACTTTCATGTGACATTCAATCAGCCGTTCCCGCAGGTCCGGCTCGATGAACATCATCACGTGGCGCATGGCGTCCAGCCACTCCCGGTGGACCTTCTCATCCTTGGCGGCGTTGAGACGGAACTCCAGACTGCCCGGGGCCCGTTCCTTGGGCCGCATGGCGATGGTCATCAGCAACAGCCCGGCCACCTCGTCGGGATAATCCAGGGCGTATTGCAGCGCCACGCAGGCGCCCAACGTGAACCCGACAAGCACTAGGTCCTTGGTCTGCCCGCCCTTGTGTAGCCAGTCCCGCAGCCATTGTGTGTAGTCTCCTACGCTGGACAGCGACTCGCCCTCCGGGTGCCCCGGCAGGTCTGGGGCCACGCTGCCGGGAAAGTGTTTCAACTGATGGTGATACCCCTCGGCACAACCGCCGGCTCCGGGTCCGTGTATGAAAACTAATTGGGACATTCTTGTCTCCTAGTTCGGTTTCTGTATCAAACCACCGGCCAGCGAGGCGGGAAGGACAAGCCGGTCCGGGCCAACATGTCTTCGCCGATTCCCTGGACCTTCTGAATCAGCTCCCATTCGTCAACGAACAGCGGCTGGTGGTCCTCAACCACAATCCTGCCGTCCACCATCACGGTGTGGACGCTCCGGCCGTCGGCATTGTAGACCAGGTTGTTCACCGGGTTGAACAGGGTCTGCCATTCCACGCTCCGGGTGTCGAACAGCACCAGATCGGCCTTCTTGCCAGACTCCAAAGAGCCGATTTCGCCGTCCAGTCCCAGGGCCTTTGCCCCTTGGATGGTCGCCATCTCCAAGGCCGTCTCGGCGGGGATGGTCCGGGAATCCTGCCGTGCATCTTTGTACAGCACGGCAATCAGGTACATGGCCCGGTTGGTCTCCAACAGATTGGAGTTGTTGCCGGCGTCGGTGCCCAGACCCACGATCACGCCGGCGTCCAGCATCTCGGGCAGCAGCCCAGACTGGGTCATGCCAGCGCCGCCCTTGACCGCCGCCGTGGGGACCACTACCGCCCTAGTCCCCGTGCTGGCCAACACCTCAACCTCGCTTTGGTCCAGGCCCAACATGTGGGACAGTGTCACGTTGGCGCCCAGGATTCCCAGCTTCTCCAGGTATTGCGTAGGCCGCATGCCGGATTCTTTGAGGCTGGTTTCCACGTAATGCTGGCCGTTGTTGTAGTGCAGGGTAAGTCCGGTGGCGTACCGGTCTGCCAGGCGTTTGCACCCAGTCAGCAACTCATCGGTGGCA
Source organism: Dehalococcoidia bacterium (assembly GCA_965237595.1). Classification (GTDB taxonomy): domain Bacteria; phylum Chloroflexota; class Dehalococcoidia; order Lucifugimonadales; family UBA3495; genus UBA9611. Next base: position 410,016 of record CBDEFY010000007.1, read on the forward strand.
AAGTTGGGGGAGAAAGGCATGGCCCAGGCCCGCACCCTGCCCTCCAACTGCCCGTCGAAGTCCCGTATGGTTGCTTCCACTGACTTGATGGCGGCGGCGGTGGACGAGACGGGCAGGTTCAGGGGATTGGGCTGGTCGGTTACGTGGGTGCCCACGATAATCCGGCATCCGGCTTGCTGGTAAGCATCCAGGCACCGCTCAAGGTGCTTGGTGCTGCCGGGGTCCATGAAGGTGGTGGTGCCGTACTTCAGCAATTCGGTGATGCCCAGAAGGCTGGTGTGGTATTCCTCGTCTTCGGTCATCACAGACTGGAGCTTGAACACGTTGGGCAGATAAGCAGAACCCAGGTCATCGGGGAAGATGCCCCTGGTGGCGTGGGCGTAACTGATGTGCATGTGCCCGTTGCAGAATCCCGGGGTCACCACCATGTGCCGGGCGTCAATCACCCGGTCCGCCGGGACCTCTGCCAACTCTGCGGCCTTGCCGACTTGCACTATGCGCTGGCCTTGGACGACCAACGTCCCGTCGCGAATCATGCGGCGCTGAGGGTCCATGGTGATGATGAAACGGGCGCCTTCTATTTTCACCGTGGCGTCCGGCATATCAAGTGTCCTTTGGTAAGACCGGCCCGGAAGGATGGAGTATTATACCGCGCCGGACTGGGGCGGGCCGTCTGTTGACCGCCCCGCCCCGCCCGCATATCATGCTGGAGACATTTCGGCGCACCCTGTAGAGCAACATGAATAAATCCGACATACCTTTCCTCAGCGCATCGGAGCTGTCCAGGCTGATTGCCGGCAAGGAAGTCTCCCCCGTGGAAGCGGCGGAAGCCTACCTGGAGCGCATCGAATCGCTGGACGGCACACTCCGCGCCTACGTAACTGTGACCGCCGAAGCAGCCCTTGAGGCCGCCAAAAGGGCGGAACAAGAAATCGCCCAAGGCAACCACCGGGGCCCCATGCACGGCGTCCCCGTTGCCGTTAAGGACCAGATCTACACCAAAGGAATCCGGACCACCGGCGGTTCTCCGGTGTTCAACGACTTTGTTCCCACTGAAGACGCCACAGTCATAGCCAACCTGAAAGCGGCCGGGGCCGTGCTGCTGGGTAAACTCAACATGACCGAGTTCGCCACCACCGGCCTGTCCCACCAGTTCGACCCGCCGCGGAACCCCTGGGACCTGGAACGGTCGACGGGAGGCTCCAGCAGCGGCTCGGGGGGCGCCACGGCCGCCTTTTTATGCGGGTCTGCCCTGGGGGAAGACACGGGAGGTTCGGTGCGCTTTCCGGCCGCCTGGTGCGGCCTGGCTGGGATCCGGCCAACCTGGGGACGGGTCAGCCGCTACGGGGTCATGCCCGGCGTCCGGTCCATGGACACCATCGGCCCCCTGGGAAGAACCGTAGAGGACTGCGCCATAACCCTGGCGGCGATTGCGGGTCACGACCCCAAGGACAGGCTGACCAGTAAAGAGCCGGTCCCCGACTACCGGGGCGGTCTCACCGGCGATGTCAAAGGCCTCAGATTGGGTATCGTCCGGGAGCTCCTCTACACCGATCTGGTGGAAGAAGAGGTCCGGCATTCAGTCCTGGCCGCCGCCAGCACTCTGGCGGAAATGGGGGCTCAGGTGGAGGAATTATCGGTGCCGCTGGCGGCCAACGCCGGGACCATCTCCGGCGCCATCAGGGTGGAGGCCCCGGTAACCTATCGGGATTTGGTCCGCGACCGCCCCAGGGACATCGCCCACGACAACCGCATCGGCTACATGGTGGGCAGCATTATGCCAGCGTCTTACTACTACAAGGGCCTGCGCCTCAGGTCCCTGATTCGTGACCAAGTATTGGAAGCCCTTGGCAGCGTGGATATATTATTGTCTCCGACCACCGGGGTGGCCGCCCAACTGCTGGAACCGGACCCGGTTATCGACGGTAAGGGTAAGGGCAACCGGATCCCCTGGCTGCTGACCACCACCTTTAGCTTGGCAAACGTCCCGGCCTTGAGCGTGCCCTGCGGCTTCACCGCCACGGGTCTGCCCATCGCCCTCCAGATCGCGGGGCGGCCCTTTGACGAGAGCACGGTATTGCGGGCCGGCCATGCTTATGAGCAAAATACCGACTGGCATTCCCGTAGGCCACCCAACATTTAAATGGACTCCATTACAGTTCAAAGTTCGCCGACCTATCGGATTGCCCTTTTCCTGGCATTGTGAGAGATTTGACGGGTGCCTAGCAAGCTCGACGTAATAGCATCGCTGGAAGGCCTGGTGGTCATACGCGACGACCGGCTACCGGTGCGGCGGATCCCCCTGCGGGAGAAGCCGCTGCAGCGTTACGTGCTTCCCTACCGGGGCCTGTTGGGCCTGGTTTTGATTTGCATCGCTTGGCCATTGTCTTGGACGCAGGATGGGTCCGGCCTCCAGTACACCTTCTTCCCTCTGTGGCTGGGCTTCATCCTCTGCGTCGACGGTCTGGTTCTGCGGCGCACTGGGACTTCGCTGATTGTCCGCAGCCCCAAGATCATGGCGGCGATGTTCATTGTCGCCATGCCCTATTGGTGGGCGTTCGAAAGCATCAACCAGGTAACTCAGAACTGGGTCTACATCGGATCGGAAGAAAACATTAACCTGTTCGACTACCTGGAATCATCACTGGCATTTTCGGTGGTCATACCCGCGGTATTCGAGGTTTCCGAACTCATCGGTTCCTTTGGTTTCATCAAGCGCTTCACTGGTCTGACGGCCCTGGTCTTAACCCGGAGTCAGGTCATGTTCATAGCGTTCCTTGGCCTGTTGTCTCTGGCCGCTCTGCTGATTTGGCCGGCGTACCTGTTCCCCATCACCTGGTTGTGTCTGTTCTTCATCTTCGACCCCATCAACCATCTCACAGGCAGGCCCAGCATAGTTTCTCAAGTGAGGAATGGCGATTGGCGGCTGGTCATCGCTTTTGCCCTCGGCGCCTTGGTCTGCGGGTTCTTCTGGGAGATGTGGAACAACGAGGCGTCGGTCAGTTGGGAGTACAACATCGGGTATCTCGATTTTGCCCGAATCTTCCAGATGCCTCTGCTGGGGTACGGCGGATACCTGCCCTTCGGTCTGGAGACCTATGCCGTATTCCACTTCGCCGCCGGCCTGCTCGGCTGGTCCTCCGACGCCCAGGTTCCCGTTAACGGGGACGTCCCAGTCTCCCCAGACTGACTCCAGAATTGTCGTTTCGGTCCTGTTCCTTTCCTCTAAAGGCAATTGATAAAGGCGAGTGAGCCGGGCAAGATTCTTGTACCACTTGCCGACGCCGGTGTATCCTTGCTCCAACCGCAAGGGTTCACGCCACTCAGTCTGACCCGGAGCAACATCACGCCACTACAGGAGACCAACAGATGAAGTTTGGAATCTTCACCATCGTTCCTTGGCACGAGAGCAAAGGGCAACAGCAGTCTCTCGACGAAGCCCTAGAACAAATCGAACTGGCCGACCAGCTTGGTATCGACGAGGTCTGGCTGGGAGAGCACCGTTTCTCCCGGCATGGGCTGCTATCGGGCATCTGGTCCTTCGCTGGCTTGGTTACCGGCAGGACCAAGCAAATCCGCATCGGCACCGCGGTCGTGGTGCTGCCCTTGCACAACCCAATCTTGGTGGCTGAAGAAGCCGCGATGATTGACGTCATCAGCGGAGGGCGCCTCAACCTGGGCATCGGGGCCGGGTACCAGCGCCAGGAGTTCGACGGCATCGGTGTGGACATCAACGAAAGCCGCGAACGGTTCTATGAGGCAGTCGATGTCATCCGCAAAGCTTGGACCGAAGAGACCCTCACCTACCACGGCAAGTTCACCAACGTGGACGACCTATGGGTCCTGCCCAAGCCTTTGCAGCAACCGCATCCGCCCCTGTTCCAGGCCGTGAGCACCTCCCCGGCCAGCATCGACTTCGCCGCCAAGAACCAGATCCAGGTCATCGCTGGCGGTCCCACCGACATCCTGGGGCAGGCGCCTCAGGTGGTGCGGTCCTGGCGGGAGAAGATGGAGGAGTACGGACACCCCCACGAACATCTCGACCCGCCCATGTCCAAGGGCATCTACGTGGCGCCGACCATGGAAGAAGCCGAGCGCGACGCCGCGGAATTGCAGAATTTCTCTTCGCGCATCCTGCGGTCCGAGGGCAATAACGGCCTGATCGGGTTGCCCATCGACAAGGATGGGAACATACCTCCGGGTTACGAGCACTGGGCCAACCGGCAGAACGACCGGGACCGTCGCGACGACCCGGGCCACGCCGGCCTGCCGCCACTCGTGGGAACGCCTGAGGTGGTGGCCGAGCGGCTGACAGCGACTCAGGAGGCCGGCATCAACCACGTGTTTGGCAACTTCGGGTTCCCCGGCTTGCCCCACGAGAAAGTGTTGCGGTCCATCGAACTCTTCGCCAAAGAAGTGATGCCCCACTTCCGTGAAGTGCCGGTAGCCTAACGAATCCCTACTCTACGAACAAAAATTTAATATGAGTCATCCCGGAGTTTGACTCGTGAGAACATTCTGTGGCACTCACCACGTCGAAGGCGGCGCTGCCCATGTTCAATGGCAGACCGCCGCCCACGTGCTTTCAGTATTTTTGTCTCTATCCTTCGTCTCTGGCATCCATCCACAAAATCCGGCCACAAAATCCGGGATGACTCATGTTTGAAGCCATGCAACGGGCGTAGGCACAAGTTTGTTACCTGCCGTGTTCCGCCCAGACCACGTTTCGGCTCCCGGAAATCGCTTGCCATCCAACAGGGCGGATTGGAAACCCACACCTACGATTGTCAACTAGCTTTCGCCGGAGCGTCGGAGGGAGGGACTGCTAGTCCACCGGCCCACCCAGGGGTGTGGTGGGGCCCTCGCAGGTCAGGAATCTGCCGTAGCCCGGTTGCTGCTCCAACCGTCCTTGGTTCAGCAGCACCTGTCCCCGCAGCAGGGTCATCCACGGCCCGCCGCTCACCCGCCAGCCTTCAAACAGGGTATATCCGGCTTTGCTGTGGTGGTCCTTGGCGGTGACCACCCGGTCCCCCGCAGGGTCCAGTATCAGCAGATCGGCGTCGGACCCCGCTTGAATCACGCCCTTCCGGGGATACAGGCCGAAGATCCGCGCCAGGTTCTCCGACATCACCCTGGCCAGCCACCAGATGGGGAAGCCCCGCTTCACCACGCCTTCGCTGTACATCAGTGGGGCCACGGTCTCGATGCCGGGGGAACCAAAGGGCACCGAAGCCCCGTCGGGGTTTACGAATATGTTGTCCCAGCCCGGCTTTTTCAGTTCCTCAGGGTGGGGCGAATGGTCGCTGCCCACCAGGGAGATCTGGCCCTGCCTCAAGCCGTTCCACAGGGCGTCCCTATCGGGCCCGTCTTCGGGCCGGAGGGGAGGCCCGATCTTGGCCATCGGCCCGGATTTCGCCATCTCGGCGTCCGACAACAACAGGTATTGGGGACAGGTCTCGGGCCAGCTTGATCCGCTCCAGGCCCAATTGAGTGCTCAAGTGCACCACATAGGTGGGACAGCCGGTGGCGGCGCCCATCTTGATGGCCCGGTTGACCGCCTCTTCCTCCGCCCAGTCGGGACAAGCTGTGGGAAAGTCCTCCGGATGGGTGTGGCCCTCTGCGATGAGTTTGTTCTCCAGGTACTCGATGATGTTGCCTCTCTCGCAGTGGAGCTGTAGCACACCCCCACCCTTGGCCACCATCTCCATGGCGTTGCAGATGTAATCCTGAATTTCCCAGATCAACCTGATTTCCCTGAACCGGTGTCATCCTGTGCGGCGGGAACTATAGTACGGTATCCTGAGCGCGTCAACTGCGCTCCGATTCACTCAATTGCTCCACTCTCATAGGATATCCATCGTCCTAACGAGCGTAGAAATTCCAAATCCTCTGCCCTTGCCCAAGCGTCTCCCTCGTGGCGGCCCATTTACTCTTGACGACCCCATAACTGTCCTAAATACCGGTGCTCTCAAAGCAAGCTAGCCAGGTGCCAGCCGAAGCCGGCTGATCCGTTCTAGTATCCCGGTGAGCATTTCCCTGGTCACCAGCACCTCGGCAAGCTGAAACACCATCCTCCTGGCATGGCGTACCAGTCGCCCACCCGTCTTGATCAGCCTAGTCTGAAGACTGGTCAGAGTCCAATGCTTCATATCCTCCGGCAAAGCCAACCTTCTCATGAAGTTTCCCAGATTGTACGCCAGAACGAACAGCCATAGCCTCGCCTGGTTGGCCACGAACTTGTGACAGGACAGTCTGGTCCAGTTCAGGGCGTACTTGCCCTCCTTGATCCACTGCTCCGCTGTGCCACGGCCATTGTAAAAGCGGACTATGCCTTTGGGTGGATAGCTCAGGTTGGTCACGATGAAGCCTACCCTGGGAAATAACTCCCCCTGATGCCACTCCACCTTGGCTACTACTCGCCGGGAAATACTCCAGCTCTGGGCCTGGTAAGTGAAGTCGTAGTAGGAGACGATCGGCCTCCTGGAAGACCAGTCGGCAGGTCGTACCAGCAGGTGCGCGATTTCTCTCTGAAGTACCGCGTTAGCTGAAAGCCGGATGGCGTACCCAATCATCTCTTGTTCCAAGTACTCGTACACCTCTGGCTTGCCAAAGGCGGCATCACCCCGGAACAACAGCCGCCGTCCCTTCCTCTGGTATCTTTTCACCACCGGCTCAAGGAGTTCCTGCCAGCCCTCGGCGCTATGGACGTTGCCGGGGCGTAGCACTCGCTCCTTCACAATCGCCGAACTGGTTGAATAGAAAAGAGGGGATGATAGCAGACACACTCGAAGTGCCCATTGTAGGCGGCACCCTCCTGATGGCCATGCACTGGACTCTCCGAGCTGTCCATGTCCAGAATCACTCGCTGGTGTGGAGTATGGGCCATAGCATCTTCCACCCATTGGGGATTCATTCGTGCCAGCCCCTGCAGGTTGTCCTGTTGGGTCAGAGTTTCAGTTTCAAAGCGGCTCACGGTGTTGGTGCTGGCGGCGTTCCGGTCTGATCCTTGCCAGCCCACGACGACTCTCATGGCTGGGTCTTGGGAAAGGCGTTCGGCATCATTGGTGTCATCGTAGCCGGCCATGGGCGGCTGTAGATGGACTGTCTGAGCAGCGGGACGAGGTGGTGTCGGATGTTGCGACCGGAGCGGCTTTCCTGGAGATAGTCGGCAGCAATATGGGTAAGGCCCAGGGCATCATCCAGCTCTCGAATGGGCAAGAGTCCGGCATCGGAAGTGATGGTGGCACCGTGAAACTCCAGACGGACTTTGGGGTTGAACTGGAGCCGGAGAGGGGTTTTGTCGCCGTCACCCATCAGGTGCCTCCGGGTTGTTACGCTATCTGAAGAATCTTACTATTCTAATGAATGTATTATAGCCGAGATGTTGGTGAAAAGTTCATGAGACGACTACAAAAGCAAGAACGTTGCCTATATACCGCATCACACTGTTATCCTAACTGGGAAATATGGGGTAATCGTCGTCGCACATCCGCCCCGGCCGCTTCTTGTAGGTCATGAACATCTTGACCTGAATTTCCCAGATCAACCTGATTTCCCTGAACCGGTGTCATCCTGTGCGGCGGGAACTATAGTACGGTATCCTGAGCGCGTCAACTGCGCTCCGATTCACTCAATTGCTCCACTCTCATAGGATATCCATCGTCCTAACGAGCGTAGAAATTCCAAATCCTCTGCCCTTGCCCAAGCGTCTCCCTCGTGGCGGCCCATTTACTCTTGACGACCCCATAACTGTCCTAAATACCGGTGCTCTCAAAGCAAGCTAGCCAGGTGCCAGCCGAAGCCGGCTGATCCGTTCTAGTATCCCGGTGAGCATTTCCCTGGTCACCAGCACCTCGGCAAGCTGAAACACCATCCTCCTGGCATGGCGTACCAGTCGCCCACCCGTCTTGATCAGCCTAGTCTGAAGACTGGTCAGCGTCCATGGCGGTCTTCTTCTCATGAAGTTTCCCAGATTGGAGCGCCGGAACGATCACGGGCCAGGCGTTCAATTTCGCCTGGTTGGCCACGCTTGGTGACATTACAGTCTGGTCCAGTTCAGGGCGTACGCCCTTGATCCACTGCTCCGCTGTGCCACGGCCATTGTAAAAGCGGACTATGCCTTTGGGTGGATAGCTCAGGTTGGTCACGATGAAGCCTACCCTGGGAAATAACTCCCCCTGATGCCACTCCACCTTGGCTACTACTCGCCGGGAAATACTCCAGCTCTGGGCCTGGTAAGTGAAGTCGTAGTAGGAGACGATCGGCCTCCTGGAAGACCAGTCGGCAGGTCGTACCAGCAGGTGCGCGATTTCTCTCTGAAGTACCGCGTTAGCTGAAAGTCGGATGGCGTACCCAATCATCTCTTGTTCCAAGTACTCGTACACCTCTGGCTTGCCAAAGGCGGCATCACCCCGGAATCAACAGCCGCCGTCCCTTCCTCTGGTATCTTTTCACCACCGGCTCAAGGAGTTCCTGCCAGCCCTCGGCGCTATGGACGTTGCCGGGGCGTAGCGTCGCTCCTTCACAATCGCCGAACTGGTTGAATAGAAAGAGGGATGATAGCAGACACACTCGAAGTGCCCATTGTAGGCGGCACCCTCCTGATGGCCATGCACTGGACTCTCCGAGCTGTCCATGTCCAGAATCACTCGCTGGTGTGGAGTATGGGCCATAGCATCTTCCACCCATTGGGGATTCATTCGTGCCAGCCCCTGCAGGTTGTCCTGTTGGGTCAGAGTTTCAGTTTCAAAGCGGCTCACGGTGTTGGTGCTGGCGGCGTTCCGGTCTGATCCTTGCCAGCCCACGACGACTCTCATGGCTGGGTCTTGGGAAAGGCGTTCGGCATCATTGGTGTCATCGTAGCCGGCCAAGCGGCTGTAGATGGACTGTCTGAGCAGCGGGACGAGGTGGTGTCGGATGTTGCGACCGGAGCGGCTTTCCTGGAGATAGTCGGCAGCAATATGGGTAACGCCCAGGGCATCATCCAGCTCTCGAATGGGCAAGAGTCCGGCATCGGAAGTGATGGTGGCACCGTGAAACTCCAGACGGACTTTGGGGTTGAACTGGAGCCGGAGAGGGGTTTTGTCGCCGTCACCCATCAGGTGCCTCCGGGGTTGTTACGCTATCTGAAGAATCTTACTATTCTAATGAATGTATTATAGCCGAGATGTTGGTGAAAAGTTCATGAGACGACTACAAAAGCAAGAACGTTGCCTATATACCGCATCACACTGTTATCCTAACTGGGAAATATGGGCTTGAAGGACTTCACCCCCAGTTCCATTGCCTGGGGCAGAGAAGCCAGGATACCGGGTCGGTTCTGCAGGATGAAGTGGAACCCAAAATCCACCAGCGCCGCCGCTTCCACTTCTTCTTGAATCCGGCGGACAGCCTGCACCAGGGTTTCGTCGCCCTCCAGGGCGTAATTGCCGAAGGGGACCAGGGTGGTCAACCCGGCGTGGGCCGCCGCCAGCGCCCCCAGGGCGTAGTCGTCGTGGCCGTCCAGATGTACGTGGAAATCAATCAGTCCCGGCAGGACGAACTTGCCTTCCGCGTCGATGTACCGGTCGGCTTGGGGGAGCAGATGTTCTGGCCCGACCGCCGCAATCTTCTCTCCTTTGATCGCCACTGCAGCTTCGAATACCTGGGACGACGTAACGACCCGTCCGCCTCGCACGATTGTATCTACCCGAGTGTCGACCCTCGCTTCCGCCATATCGTGCCTCCCCCGGCGATTAAAGCCTGGTCCGAATTTGCCGCGAGTGTAATCTGGGCTGGATGGGCGCGGCTACACTCGCCCCAGTCATTTCCCAGACTATTTGTTGCTTAGAGGTTGGTCATGCAATTGGAAGACAAAATCGCCCTGGTCACCGGCGCCGGCAGGGGCATGGGCCGGGCAATCTCCCTACATTTGGCCGAAGCGGGCGCCAACATCGCCGCGTCGGATATCGATGCATCCACCGCGGAAGACACCGCCGTCGCCGTGAAACAGCTGGGTCGGGAGAGCATCGCCGTGCCCGCCGACATGGGCGACTTGCACGATATCGACCGAATGTTCAGGCAGGCTAAAGACACGTTCGGCCGCATCGACATCGTGGTGAACAACGCCGGGGTTACCAAATATTTGGACATTATGGACGTGCGGGAAGAAGACTGGGACCGTATCCACCGGGTGAACGCCAAGGGCGTCTTCTTCTGCATGCAGCGGGCGGCCCAAGAGCTCATCGAGCAGGGCCAAGGCGGCCGGATTATCAACATAGCTTCCATCGCCGTAAGGGCTACGCCGGAACCTCCAACGCGGCCTATGCGGCCAGCAAGGGGGCGGTAATCTCCATGACCCACATAGCCGCGCTGCAACTGGGCCGGTACGACATCAACGTGAATGCCATCTGTCCCGGATCTACCCTGACGGCCATGGCCGCCGAGACCATGGTCGGACGGGCCGAAAACTCCGGCCAATCGATCCAGGAACTGGAGGATGCCCGGGACGCCAGAATCCCCATCGGACGCCCCAACGAACCAGAAGACATCGCGGCCATGGCGGTCTTCTTGGCGGGACCGGGAGCCCGGAACATCACGGGCCAGGCGTTCAATGTCGACCGTGGCTTGGTGATGCATTAAGCGTCCGTTTGACGCCAAACCGCAAGCCTTGAAGCTGAGCCCACTGGCTGCTGCCTGTTAAAATATACTCACCCAGTGTTGGGAGGGGAGGCGATGGACCTGCGGCCAAAACTCGTCTTCCTCTTGGCTTCGGTGGTCCTGCTCGCGGCAGCAGGCGCCAATTCGGCCACCTGGGTCGCATCCGCCAATCTTTCCCCGCTGCTCACTGTCTCTCCGAACACCGCAGTCCCCAATCAAACGGTGGTCCTGCTGGGCACCGGGTTCACCCCGGCAACGACCGAGCGCGGGGCCGCGGCTTCGGGCGCCCACCAAATCACCGGACTGGGCGGCAGCGTGATTACCGTCGCCGGCACTTTGCTCAAGTGGCCCTACCTCATCTATCCCATCAACTTCGACACCGTGGGTAATTGGGCTACTCCCATCACCATCCCCGTCACCCCAGAGATAGTGGCTGGAGGACCAGTCTCAATCACAGTGGTCGACGACCAAGGGCTAGCACTGACGACTCAGGTGGGCATCGGGACTCCCAGGATCAGCCTGGAACCGGCGTCCGGCAGCCGTAATTCTGTTGTGTCCATAACCGGCGAGGGTTTCCCGGCCGCCAATTCAGCCACCTCGGCTAACGTCCAGGTCTCCATCTCCTACGCCGGGAGCCGATTGGGCGTGGTTTCGCCGAATGCCAGCGGCGAGATTGATGCCACCGTGCAGGTCCCTGAGACGGCGGCGATACCTTCAAGCAATATAGTCCAGGCGACCATCGTGGGTTTCAGCCAAAACGCCTCCGCCATTCACTCGGTTCCCGACGCCACCATCACAGTTTCGCCCACTGGTGGACGGCCCGGCAGCGTGATAACCATATTCGGCAAAAACTTCCCGGCTTCCGCCATCGTCTCGGGCACCAGAGCGGGCAACATCTCGGTGTTGAATTCCCCGGCGCCGGTCACGGGCGACGACGGGAAATTCACTTCATTCTTTGTGGTGCCTTTATTTTTCCCAGGAGTTCAGACCATAACGGCCACTGCGGGGGGAATCACCGCGGTCAGCAGTTTTACCGTGACCGAGGGCCCGGCGGTCACGCAGCCAACACCCACGCCTCAACATTCGATCGGGGCTGCCCAAGCCATGGAAACACTGACCCGGGGCGACAATCTGATTATTTTGTGGAACTTCGACGACAGCACCAAGCGATGGACATACTTTGACCCCCGCCCGGCATTCGCCAACACCATCAAAACCATGGTCACGGGACGCGTTTACTGGCTTAGGCTCAACAGGATCCAAGCGGCGCCGCTCAACGGCAAAGCAGTGTTCTTAGTTGAGGGCTGGAATCTGGTGGCTTGGTGACCCGGGACTCAGACTAGCGCGGCATGAACCGCTATGGGATAATGTAATCTCAAGCGCAAACAGAGTCCGGTTAGCCGTGCCCCGGGCTTCTATGTTAAGCGGCGTGACCGCCAGAATAGGTGCTCCATACATGGAACTCAACGTCAGGCTATTCGCCTTGTACCGGGAAAGGGCCGGTTGCCGCAGCATCCCCGTGGCCGTCCAGGACGGAGCGACGGTGGCGGACCTGACTGCTGAGGTGCGACGGCAACTCCCGAACCTGGCGCCGCCCGAGGTTAAAATCGTGGTGGCGGTGAACGCCGACTACGCAGAACCTGACGTCGTCCTCCGGCCCGGAGACGATGTCTGCCTCATTCCACCCGTGAGCGGGGGCTGACCCCGAAGGCTGACCCAATGATAGAACTGACTTCGAACACCCTTGACCCGGAGACGATTACCGCCAAGGTGCGCCGCGACACCAACGGCGCCGTGGTGGCCTTTCTGGGGACCACCAGGGATAACTTCGAGGGCAAAAATGTGCTGACCTTGGAGTACGAGGCATTCGATGAGATGGCGGTCAAAAAGCTGGAAGAGGTGCGCCAAGAAATAATGGCCGAGTTCGGCCTGGAACAGGTGGCCATCAGCCACCGCATCGGGACGGTCGGCATCGGGGAGATTAGCTTGGTGGTGGCCATCGGCTCACCCCACCGGAAAGAGGCCTTCTACGCCTGCCACAAGGCCGTTGACCGCATAAAAGAAGTGGTCCCCATCTGGAAGAAAGAGGTCTACCGGGACGGCTCGCGCTGGGTGGCCTGCGAAGACCACGAGTTCTCACACGGGAAGCAGTCGTCGGCCGAAAGCCACGCTCACTAGCGGTTTCTAGCCCGGTTCCAGCGCAGCCTCGGGTTTCCCCCTCCGGTCTTTGGACAGGACCGCGTTTACCGCCTGCCGCAGCGTACTCACGCCGATGGCCTTTATGCCCTGAGGCACCGTCAGTCCATTCAGACACGATTCGGGCAGGATGCATTTTTTCAGCCCCAACCGCGCGGCCTCCGTAATCCTCCGCTGCGCTTGGGAAACGGCCCGTATCTCCGCGCTCAAGCCAATCTCGCCAAAGGCGAACAACTGGGGGTCCAGCGGGCAGTTGTAGAGACTGGAAGCCATGGCCAGCACCAGGGCCAGGTCCGCCGCCGGCTCACCAATCTTAAATCCACCGGCCACATTTACGATAATGTCCTGACTGGACAACTCCAGCCCGGAGCGGCGGGAAGCCACAGCCGCCAGCATGAGGAGCCGGTTATAATCCACGCCGTTGGCGATTCGGCGCGGCGCGGGGATTTGGGAAGGCGAGGTGAGGGCCTGGACCTCCAAAAGCAGTGCCCGGCTCCCCTCCACCACCGGCGCCAAGGCCGCTCCGATGGAGCCCTCTGCCCTCTGCGATAGCAGGGCTTTGGACGGGTCGGACACGTCAACCAGGCCCCGTTCGGTCATCTCGAACACGCCAACCTCGGTGGTGGCGCCGAACCGGTTCTTGCCGGCGCGCAGCACCCGGTAGCCTCCGTCCTCCTGGGACTCCAAGTACATGACCACGTCCACCATGTGCTCCAAGACCCTGGGACCAGCCAGAGAGCCGTCCTTGGTCATGTGGCCGGAGACGAAAACCGGGGTATCGCTGGCTTTGGCCCACCGTAGCAGCCGCAGCCCAGCCTCCCGTACCTGTCCCACGCTGCCGGGATCGGACGCTTCATCATCGCTGTATAACGTCTGTATGGAGTCGATGATAGCCAGGCTGGGCCGTATTGAGTCCAACTTCTCGAAGATTGCCGCAAGGTCCGTCTCCGGCAGCATCAGCACGCCGTCGCCAGCAAATCCCAGTCGCTCGGAACGCAGCTTTATCTGTTGGGGAGACTCTTCCCCGCTGACATATAGGACGATTTTGCACTTGGCGGCCACGTATTGGGCCAGTTGAAGGAGAAGCGTCGACTTGCCAACCCCGGGCTCTCCGGCGAGCAGGACCACCGATCCGGGGACCACCCCGCCGCCCAACACCCGATTAAGCTCTGGAGAGGGCAGGGGGTCCCGGTACTTGGGGTCGGGGGAGATGGCGGACAGCTCGACCACATCAGATGCCTGGGCGGTAAGCCACCCTGGGCGCCCTTTGGCTTCTGGGGCCACGGCGGTCTCCACCAAGGGACTTTGTGAGCCGCATCCTTGGGCGGGGCAAAAACCCATCCATCTGGAGCTTTCGTTCCCGCAAGACGGGCACATGAAGACCGTCCGCCGCCGTTCTTTTACCTTAGCCACACCGCATCACCTCACCTGGAATCGCGGCAATTATAACAACAGAAGGCCCCACGGTTGTGGGGCCTTCTGTCAGTTGTACCGCGAATTTGCCGAAGTTAGTCGGCGGTGGCAGCCGGTTCGGCTTCTGCTTCCGGTTTGCCCTTCGCTTTAGGTTTGGCCTTGGCCTTCTTGGAAGTAATCTTGATGGCGCCGTCGTCCATGTCGACCAGCGCAACATCGCCAGCCACCAGGCGTCGGCTGAGCACCTCATCAGACAGGCTGTCTTCAATCTCGTTCTGAATCAGTCTCCGCAGTGGCCGTGCGCCCAGGACAGGGTCGAAGCCTTTTTCTCCCAGGTATTCTTTGGCCGATTGGCTCATCTCCAGCTCAATCTCCTTTTCCGACAGTTCGCCTCGGACCTGGTCCATCATCAGGTCGACAATCTCCAAGATCTCGTCCCTAGTGAGCTGGCGGAACACCACGGTGGAATCAATTCGGTTCAAGAATTCGGGACGGAAGAACCTCTTCACTTCCTCCATCACCTTTTCCTTCATCCGCTCGTAGGCGCTCTCGTCGGTCTGGGCATCGCTGGTCTTGACCGAGAAACCAAGAGAGGTCTCCCGCTTGATCAAGTCGGATCCCAAGTTGCTGGTCATAACCAGAATGGAGTTCCGGAAATCCACCTTTCTTCCCCGGGCGTCGGTCAAGGTGCCAGCGTCGAAGATCTGCAGGAGGATGTTGAAAACCTCGGGGTGGGCCTTTTCAATCTCGTCGAGAAGCACGGCACAGTAGTTTTTGCGCCGGACGCCCTCGGTCAACTGCCCGCCCTCGTCGTAACCCACGTATCCGGGAGGAGCACCAATCAAACGGGCGACGGTGTGCCGCTCTTGGAACTCGGACATGTCGAGGCGAATCATGTTGTCTTCATCGCCGAACATGAATTCGGCCAGAGCACGAACGAGTTCGGTCTTGCCCACACCGGTGGGCCCAAGGAACATGAACACGCCGATGGGGCGGCGGGCGTCCTTCAGACCCGCCCTGGCCCGGCGCACTGACTTGGATATGTTTATGATAGCCTCGTCCTGTCCGATGATCCGCTTGTGCAGTTCCCCTTCCATCTGGAGGAGCCGCTCGGTTTCCTCTTCAGCCAGCCGGGTCACGGGGATCCCGGTCCACATGCTGACAACTTCTGCGATGTCTTCTTCAGTGACGACCTGGCGCTCTTTGTCCTGGCCCTCCTGCCATTCCTTCTCCAGGGTGTCCAGGTCCTCGTTCTGTTGCAGTTCCTGGTCCCGCAGTTCTGCCGCCGCTTCGTATTGCTGAGAGGCGATGGCTTCATCCTTCTCTTTGCGTACCTTCTCCAAGACCTCCATGGCATCTTTCACCGACGCCGGGGTAACGCTGCCGCGCAGCCTTACCCGGGAGCCTGCCTCATCGATGAGGTCGATGGCCTTGTCCGGCAGGAACCGGTCTGGGATGTAGCGTTGGGCCAGGGTGGCTGCGCTACGGATGGCATCGTCGGTGATGCGTACCTTGTGGTGGTCCTCGTACTTGCTCCTTACGCCCATCAAAATCGCCACGGTGTCATCGTTAGTTGGCTCTTCAACCCGCACGGGCTGAAGGCGGCGCTCCAAGGCCGGGTCCCGCTCGACGTACTTCCGGTAGTCATCCAGGGTGGTGGCCCCGATGCATTGGAGTTCGCCACGGGCCAGCGAGGGTTTCAGGATGTTGGAGGCGTCGACCGCTCCTTCCGCAGCGCCGGCGCCAACTATCGTGTGAATCTCGTCGATGAAAAGCACGCAGTTGCCGGAGGCCTTGATTTCTTCAATGACTTTTTTCAACCGCTCTTCAAATTCGCCGCGGTATTTGGTGCCCGCAACCAAGGCGCCCATGTCCAGGGTGACCAGGCGCTTGCCCTGAAGGGTGTCGGGGACCTCGCCCTTGCCAATCCGCTGGGCCAAGGCCTCTACGATGGCTGTCTTGCCAACGCCCGGCTCACCAACCAGAACTGGATTGTTCTTGGTACGGCGGCTGAGGATCTGCACCACCCGCTGAATCTCTTGTTCCCGGCCTATCACGGGGTCCAGTTTGTCTGCTCTCGCCGCCACGGTTAGGTCGATGCCCAACTGGTCCAGGGTTGGAGTCTTGGAACTGGATCGGCTTCCTTGGGCTCCGGTGCCGGAGGTATGGCTCAGTATGCGGTGGGTCTCGGCCCGGACCTTGTCCAGGGTGACTCCCAGGCTCTCCAGGACGCCCGCGGCCACGCCTTCGCCCTCACGCAGTAGACCGATGAGCAAGTGCTCCGTCCCGATATAGGTGTGGTTCATCCGGCGAGCTTCGTCGACGGCCAACTCCACGACCTTCTTTGCACGGGGGGTAAGTCCAATCTCTCCCTGGGCCGGCTTTTCGCCGCGCCCAATGATAAACTCCACAGCCGACCGGACCTTGCTCAGGTCGACGGATAAACTGGAGAGCACCCGGGCGGCAACGCCCTCGGTCTCGCGGACCAAGCCCAGCAGGATATGCTCGGTCCCAATATAGTTATGGTTAAATCGCTGCGCCTCTTCCTGGGCCAACGATAGCACCCGCCGTGCGCGTTCGGAGAACTTCTCGAATCTACTGCCCATTTTATCGCTCCTGATGGGAGTAAGTTGAGGAACCTGTTTTCAGTTGGGTTCCTTCCTTAGAGAGCATTGCCGATTGTGAGATGTTTGCCACCACGTAACTGGTAAACCCAGTAGCGGTGGGAGTAACCTGCGTGCCGGTTCCGTTAGTGTTGGGGACGGGGACCAGGCAGGATTTTACCCTCGTGGCCTTCGTGCAACCAATTATATTGGAGGCCTACCTCAGTGTAAAGGCGCACCAATTCATTTTATCTGCTGGATGCGCGTACCCAACCGGAGCGGAAAATCGAGGGCGGACCGGCCCGGTTAAAAATTATCCCTCTGGCTGGATTCACCGGCGGCCGTAGACTGGGAAAGTGCAGCATGTGTGGGGGCTCATTTTAGGATATACCCCCCGGCAGTGACCTATTTTCCCACTCCGTCGCCAGAGCAGTATCGTCGGCGCTGAGGCGTTTAACTTCCGTGTTCGGGATGGGAACGGGTGGGGCCGCCTCGCTGGAACCACCAGGAGATATATCAGCCTCGGTAGTATGCACCATTTTTCACAACCTCGCAAGGGCATTTCTGTCAAAGTTGGCCAACAAGTTTGCCCCTATCGGGCTGGGATGTCCCACCTTTGGATATTGGTTGACTTTTAGCGGAAAATACTGATTAAATCTCATAAAGAATCGGTTTTGGATGAGGTAGTAGGGATGGGGAGAAGGCTCTTTAAAGAACTAGAGCGCTCATACGGTTTCGACGAGGTGGCGATTGTTCCCGGCCAGGTCACAATCAACCCCGAGTTGACCTCCACGAAGATGACCATCGGTGACCTGGACTTCGAGATTCCCATCATGGCTTCCGCAATGGACGGGGCAGTTTCTCCAAGCTTCGCTTCGTACATGCACGAGATGGGCGGGCTGGGAGTCCTCAACGCCGAGGGACTGTATAGCAGATACGATGACCCCTATTCAGTGCTCGAAGAGATTATCTCGACCCCCCAAGACGAAGTAACCGAATTCCTCCAGAAAGTCTACTCTGAGCCCATACGCGAAGAGCTGATCGGCGAGCGGGTCCGGGAGATAAAGAACTCGGGCGCCATCTGCGCCGTTTCCTTCACCCCCCAGAATACCAAACGCATGTCCCCCATTGCCGTTGAGGCCGGGGCTGACATTATCGTGGTCCAGTCCACCGTCACCACCGCCCGGCACATGTCCAACAGTTACCGGGGGCTGGTGTTCTCCGAACTCATCGACGCTCTGAAAGTCCCCGTGATTGTCGGCAACTGCGTTACCTACGAAGTGGCCATGGAACTGATGGAGAGCGGCATCGACGGCATATTGGTCGGCGTCGGCCCCGGCGCCGCCTGCACCACCCGTGAAGTTGTGGGAGTGGGCGTGCCCCAAGTCACCGCAACCCTCCAGTGCGCGGCGGCCCGCGAAGATCACTTCCGCCGCACCGGCCGCTACGTCACCGTGATTACCGACGGCGGATTCCGGACCGGCGGCGACGTCTGCAAGGCCATGGTCAGCGGAGCAGACGCCGTGATGCTGGGGACCCCCTTCGCTCAGTCGGAGGAAGCACCCGGCCACGGCTACAACTGGGGCATGGCCAACCCCCACCCCGAACTGCCCAGGGGCACCCGCATTTCCGTCGGGATCAAGGGCACCTTGAAACAGATCCTCTACGGCCCGACTTCCAGGACCGACGGAACCCAGAATTTCGTCGGAGCGCTGAGAGTTGCCATGGGTATGTGCGGGGCCTACACCATCCGGGACCTGCATAAGGCCGAGATGGTCATTGCTCCCTCCATCAAGACGGAAGGAAAGTTCTTCCAAATGGGCGGCTAACCAGTCCCGGTTCAATCAGAAGGGGAATATTAATGGCTAAAGCTACAGGGGTTAAGGCAACCGGCATGATTGAGATTCTCGACCCCAGCGCCGAGGATGTTCCCGAGGAACTGGGTCTCAGCGAAACTCTGCCCGAACTCAAGGGGAAGGTGGTCGGGTTACTGGAGAACGGCAAGTACCACGCCGACGCCTTCTTGGGCGAGCTAAAAGAGGTCCTGCTCGAGGATTACGGCGCCGCGAAAGTGGTCTACGCCACCAAGTTCTCCTACAGCGCCCCCTGCGCCGAAGACACTTTACGATCCTTAACTGTTGATTGCGACGCGGTGATACATGCGATTGCCGATTGAGGCTCCTGCACGGCGTGGGGTCTCCACGACACGGTAGTAACAGAGTCCAAGGGCGTGCCATCGGTAAGTGTGATAACCAGCACCTTCACCAGGGCCGCTCATGCCAGGGTCACCGCCCTCGGAATGCCTGGTGCCCGCATAGTGGTGCTGCCCAGCCCATTGGCTCCCCGCAGCGTGCCCGAGGTCCAACAGATGGCCCGTGACTTCGCGCCGGAGATTGTTGGACTGCTGACCGGGAAATAAACCTTCCTCAAGTTGGAGAACCATGGAAAACCTAGAGGGGCCACAACGGCCCCTCTTTTCATTCTCTTTGCCTGTATTGACTTTTTATTGACTTCGCGGCCATCCCGCCGGAAAATCGTCACCTGAGTCTTCAGCCCCGAGCCTTCACTTATGAGGTCAAACGCCGTGAGTTCCGCTCCCCTAAATGCCAGGCGGGTAGAGGTTCCCGATTCCTTCCAGGCCATCCAGGACTATTGCTGGGAACAGGGTTGGACCGACGGGCTGCCGGTGGTGCCGCCAACGGAACCCCTGGTCCGCGAGATGCTGGCCTCCTACGGCGGAGACCCCTCCTATTCCCTGGGAACCCTTCAACCCAGAAACTCCCAGGGAACCCTGGAGAAAGTTGCCATCAACGCCGTCATGGCCGGCTGCCAGCCGGAGTACTTCCCGGTGGTGGTGGCAGCAGTCAAAGCGGCCCTCGATAAGGACTTCAACCTGGGCGGGAACGCGTCGACCACCGGAGGGGCAGCCCAGGTGGTTATTGTTAACGGCCCCACCGCCAAAGAACTTGGCATCAACGGTGACGCCGCCTGTTTCGGGCCCGGGTCCAGGGCCAACGCGGCCATCGGCCGGGCATTGCGGTTGGTTATCCGTAACGTCGGCGGTCTGATACCCGGGGAGATGGACAAGGCAACCCTGGCCACACCGGGACGATACAGCTTCTGCTTCTCCGAGAATGAAGAACGCAGCCCATGGGAACCGAGAAACATCCAGTTGGGGTACGCCAAGGGAACCAGCACCGTGACCGTCGCCGGGATCAGGGGCGTCTACGGAATCATGGAGACGACGGTTGCAACCGGACTTGAGGTCCTCCAGACGATTGTCGGAAACATGAAGGCAGTTGGGATTTCCAACTACTACCAGATTGGCACCGGCGCCCAGATTATCATGGTGATCTGCCCGGAGCACGCTGAGGAGATTGCCGCATCTGGACTGTCCAAGTCCGACGTCCAAGAGTACATCTACCAGAACGCCCGGATGCCGCTGCACCTGTTGCTGAACCGGGCCCACTACGGCAACCGCAACTGGCCAAGCTGGGTGGACCAGACCAACCCCGATACCCTGGTGCCCATCGTCCGTGCCGCCGAGGACATCGTGGTCATCGTTGCCGGGGGCGACGGCCGCCATTCCGCTTGGCTGGCCGGCTGGGGCGTGACCCGGATGTCGACGGAAGAGATTGTCAAACTCGCCTGATTGTCTCAGGGCCTGATGCGGGCTCCTTTTTCACCACCCCGTCATTCTTGAATCGGCCATTTCCCGCTGGTCTTTCTACTGGAAGCTTCGTTATGTTTCCTGTTCTCATCCGGTTGGCAGCCTGACAGCGTCGGCTTGACCCTTAATACTCCCTGCCAAAAAATTCATGTTGATGAAATTGTTTTGACAGCGGCATCCCATCGCACCCTAAGGAGGCTGCCGGCATCTCAATAAATAGCCAGCACCACACCGCAAAGTTGCACAAAATTGACCAAGTTAACCAAAGGGCCAAGTGACGAAATGCGGCCCTTTCCATAAGTCCAATACCCTTTCTTCAACGTAAAAATTGTCGCGAGGAATAGTCACCTTCCCTGGAGTATTTTTTACCACGATGTAACGAAACCGTTCAAATTCATCTCTGATTATTAAGTAGTACGCCTTTCCATTAGAACTAATACAGGCCTATTACCAAATATTCTTGACGGATTCAATCATCCATTGCTATCATAAATTAATTAATCCGAGGCTAACGAATCATGGCACAACGCACCACAAACGCACCCGCTCCCGAGGTAGAAAACACCGCCGCTGCGACCACCGCTGGATGCCGCCACCATTGGGTCATCCAGCCCGCTGACGGCCCAATCAGCAATGGCTTATGCCAGCTCTGTGGGGAAGACCGCGAGTTTAAGAACTATGTCGAGTCGGCCACTTGGGGGGACAGCCGAATTGCCAGCAAAGGGTCTTCGGCTACAGCCAACACTGAATCTACTTCAGACGATGAAGAAATTTCCGGCCAGGACATGGCCGATGACGAATCGCAGGCCGAGATCGGCCCCGGAGACGACCCCGATGTGGAAATCGAGGATTAAGAACCCGTCCTAGCAACTTCTTGACGCAAGCTGGGTGGCTTTCAACGGCCGATCACATATCACCGTAACCCGGTGGCGACATGACCGGGCTTTTTTTTGCCCAAAACCGGGACCCAGCACCCGCGCCAGCAAGGTCATTCGACAATCCGAATTGATTGGCGAATCACTTGAATCCCGGCGGATGGCAGGGTTTATAATAGCCACTGCCAGGGAACGGGAGGGCCTGAACATGGTAGCCGGGCCTTGGCATCATGTGGGCCACACGCCCGCATGATGCGGGGAGGCGGTTGGGTTTAGTGTTCACGCACCTGCACGTTCACACCGAATACAGCATGTTGGACGGCATCAGCCGCATTCCCAACCTGGTGGCCCGCACCAAGGAACTGGGGATGGATGCCCTGGCCATCACCGATCACGGCACCTTCTACGGGGTGGTCGACTTCTACTCGGCGTGCAAAGAAGTTGGCATAAAACCTATCATCGGCTGTGAGGTATACGTAGCCCATAACAGCCGCCTCGACAAAGACCCCTCCGAACGCAGCCCCAACCA
Source organism: Dehalococcoidia bacterium (assembly GCA_965237595.1). GTDB lineage: Bacteria > Chloroflexota > Dehalococcoidia > Lucifugimonadales > UBA3495 > UBA9611. The sequence continues at coordinate 431,940 of CBDEFY010000007.1, forward strand.
TCTGGTCCTGCTGGCCCGGAACAACACCGGCTACCGCAACCTGATGCAATTGGTCACCAAGGCCCACGTGGACGGCTTCCACTACCGTCCCCGCATCGATAAAGGCATCCTCGAGGAATACGGCCAAGGTCTGGTCGCCCTTTCCGCCTGCCCTTCCGCGGAGATTCCGCGCCTGATTGCCGACGGCAACGAAGACGAAGCTGTCCGGGCCGCCAGCTGGTACAAGGACCTGTTCGGCGACGGCTACTTCTTGGAGATCCAGCGCCACGAACACGTCCCCCAATTGCCCCGCATCAACGAGGGACTGGTCGCCCTGGGACAGAAACTGGTTATCCCGCTGGTGGTCACCAACGACACCCACTATGTCGACCAAACGGACTCTCCCCTGCAAGACATCTACATCTGCATCCAGACCAGCACCACCATTCAGGACGAAAAGCGCCTCCGGATGGAGGACGATTCCTACTTCATGAAGAGCCCCCAAGAGATGGCCCAATTGTTCCCGGACTTTCTCCCGGCCTTGGAGAATACCAATCTGATAGCCGATATGTGCAACGTGGAACTGGGCTTCGGCCAGAGCCACCTGCCCAAATACCCCACGCCCAATGACATGGACGCTGACGAATACCTGACTCAATTGTGCCAAGAGGGGTTCCGCCGCCGCTACCCAAACCCAACGCCCGAGGCCGAAGACCGGCTCCACTACGAGTTGGACGTCATCCGCCACACCCGGTTCGCCAACTACTTCTTGGTGGTCTGGGACATCATCGACTTCGTTCGGCGGAGCAACATACTTTATGGAGTCCGTGGCAGCGCCGCGGCCAGCGTGGCCCTATTTTGCCTGGGCATCACTGAATTCGACCCGCTGGAGTACCGTCTGGTCTTCGAACGGTTCCTCAACCTGGAACGCAAAGAGATGCCGGACATCGACCTGGACTTCCAGGATGATCGCCGGGACGAAGTTCTGCACTACGTCATAGAGCGCTACGGCAACGACCGGGTGGCCCAGATTATCACCTTTGGGACCATGGGCGCCAAGGCGGCCCTGCGGGACGTGGGCCGGGCCCTGGGCATGGGCTACGGAGACGTGGACCGAATCGCCCGGATGGTCCCCCTGAAGGCCCGCACCCTTGAGGACGCCCTGCGCGTTAGCACCGAGTTTAAGACCGCCTACCAGCAGGAGCCCAACGTCACCAAGCTGGTGGACAATGCCCGAGGACTGGAAGGTATCGTCCACCATGTGAGCACCCACGCCGCCGGGGTGCTGATTGCCGACGAGCCCCTCACCGAGACCGTGCCATTGCAGCGTCCGGTACGGGGCGACGAAAGCAGCCCCGTACTAATGACCCAGTTCTCCATGGACCCGGTAGCCCACTTGGGTCTCCTGAAGATGGACTTTCTGGGGTTAACCAACCTAACCATTCTCGACCGGGCCGTCAATCTGGTGCGCGAGAGCCAGGGAGTGGAGATAGACCTTCAGACTCTGTCCCTGGACGATACCGCCACCTTTGAGCTTCTCTCATCGGGCAACACCACCGACCTGTTCCAGCTTGAAAGTGCGGGGATGCAGCGGTACATCAAAGACCTAAAGCCCTCCAATCTGGGCGACATTTCGGCGATGATTGCCCTCTACCGCCCCGGTCCCATGGAGAACATCGAGATTTTTATTGAGGCCAAACACGGCCGCACGCCCATCTCCTACCCCCACCCCAGCTTCAAGGACCTGCTGGACGAGACCTACGGCGTCATCGTTTACCAGGACCAAGTGCTGTTGATACTGCAGCAATTCGCCGGTTACTCCCTTGGTGCGGCCGACATCGTGCGCAAGGCAATGGGCAAGAAGATTGCCTCTCTCATGGCCGAAGAGCGGGTGAACTTCGTCGCCGGCGCCCAGGCTAAGGGTTACGACGAGAACCTGGCCGTCGAGATTTTCGACCTCATCGAGCCCTTCGCCGGCTATGCGTTCAACAAGGCCCATAGCGTGAGCTACGCCCTAATCTCCTATTGGACGGCTTATTTCAAAACCCATTACCCAGTGGAATACATGGCCGCAGTGCTCAACTCCCGGCTGGACAACCCGGAGAAGACTCTGAGCTCCATGAACGAATGTTTCCGGCTGCAGATCCCCATCCTGTTGCCAGACATTAACCGGTCGGAGGAATTCTTCTCTATCGACCACGACGCGGGCGACCATGACACCAGCGGGCATGACACAGGCAGCAAAGGAGAAGACTCTCCCAGAGGCCCGGGGCTCAGAATCGGGCTGGCCGCCATCAAAACAGTGGGAGAGGGCGCGGTCCGCCCCATCGTGGCAGAACGCCAAGAGAGCGGGCCCTACCAGTCCATCGACGATTTCTGCCGCCGGGCGGGGGCTTCCGGCTTGAACCGCCGCACACTGGAAAGTCTGGCCAGGGCTGGGACCTTTGACAGCCTGGCCCCTCGAGGCGCGGTGATGGGCGCTCTCGACCAGATCGTCGCCACCGCTCAGAGGGAAGCCCGCACCCGTAACTCGGGCCAGAGCAGTTTCTTCGACGGAGACTTCGACGGAAACAACGGAGCTTCCAGCGCTGCGGGGATGAGCGGCATCCCCCTCACCGCTCCCGACGTTTCAGACCAGGAAAAGGCCGCTTGGGAACGGGAATTGTTGGGCCTGGCTCTGTCCCACAATCCGCTCCGCACCCTGGGCGCCATGGATACAGGAGGGGCCTACAATTCCCTGGACCAATTGGACGAGGAGATGTCCGGCCAGTCCGTTAATTTGCTGGGCTACATCTCCTCCGTCACCGAGCGCAGCACACGGGAAGGGAAGCGGTTCTTCATTGTGAATCTCGAAGTCCTGGGCGGATTCTTGGAAGTAATGGTCTGGCCCGACACCCTGCAGCGAACGGCGGAGGTGTGGCAGGACGGCCGCTTGGTGTTGGTTACCGGCAGGCTGCGTCTGCGCGGGGACCAGCTGTCCCTTGCCTGCGACGGCGCGGTGGTATACGACCCGGAGAACCCGCCGGCAGCCCCGCCGCCGGCCAAGGCCTATGACGGATACAAAAACGGCAACGGCAATGGCCGCAAAACAGTTGACCCCGAGATCAGGGAAAAGAAGGCGCAAATGACCACAGGCGATAACAACCGGGCGGAACCACCGGCGGAACCACAGAAGGTGGTCCGCCTGGCAGTAACCGAGTCGGACGATCCGAATCACGACGCCCATCTACTTCGGGAGGTCATCGGCGTCCTACTGGAATATCCCGGCCGGGACCGGGTGAACCTGGACATCCGTACCGGCGAGAAGCGCGTTCGAATGGACCTCCCGGTGGTTAGCACCGGCTATTGCGAAGCAATGCACACTCGCCTGGAAGAATTGTTGGGGCCGAATACCGTGGCGGTCCACCAGGAGCTGGGCTTGGGCATTGAATCCCCGGCCGAAGCGCCCGTGATTCTGTCCCTTGAGGCCGAGCAGCAGGCCTCTCCTGATCCGACCTCGGAAACGCCCCCAAAAACAACTCGGGCGGCTTCCGAATCCACTCCAGCCGCAGTCGCTGAGCCTCCGGTTGCGGCCGTTGCCGATGTGTCCCAACCCGACGGGGCGGACGCTGCGGGAGACGAACCGCCCTTCTAGCTGTCCTTCGAATCGACTGCCTTGCTGCTCCAAAAATCCGCCATGAATTGTCCGTCTCACTGGCCGATTCACGCCTGAGGAGCAACCCTGTTGACATGCCGTTTCGGAAATCTCACGTATTCTGTCTGGTTTTCTACGAATCCTTTGCATATTTTTATCGACCGTTGCCGGTCAGTTCTGCCCCACGGAAAACCAAGCACGCAACCCCACATTTTAGTGATAATTGAAAACTTGACCGGTTCTTGACTGGCTGGTGAACTCCCTAGCAATGCTTTCCACGGTCCACCAACGGTCCTGGGGAGCAGCGCTCAGGTGCTGTCCCAAACGTCAACCAAGCCGGTCGAGAGAATGTTGAAGTACTATTACGGCCCTTCGAAGGAGCCGTCTCCCGATAGGGTTCCTCCAAACAGGTCCCAACATCTCTCACCTCTCTACCTCCCCTGAAATCCGTTCCCGCCAGAAGAACACCGTCCCCTGCGAGCCCTGACTCCCACCACCAACCGCATAACCTCCGCGTTTCCCGTTCACTTAAACCCTGCCTTGTCTTGGCGACCTGGCTGTTGATTACCACCAGTAACGATACGGAGACTTGCGGTCAAAATTAGGGCAAAAACCCGGAACACACTCGAATCAATGCCAGCAATTATCTTGAACCGATTAACATCAACATGGAGCCAGATATGAGGATTGTCCTGAGAGCTAAGATTCACCGGGCCTGGGTGACCGACGCCAACCCCGACTACGTGGGAAGTATCCTGATTGACGAAGATTTGATGGACAAGATTGACCTGTGGAACTTCGAAAAGGTGTTGGTCTGTGACGTGACCAACGGCAACCGGTTCGAGACCTATGCCATTGCCGGCGAGCGCGGGTCTGGCGTGTGTTCGGTCCAAGGGGCCGCTGCCCGGCTGAGCGCCAAGAGCAACTGCCTAATCATCATGTCCTTCGAGGTTTCCGATGAACCCATCGACCCAAAGATGATACTTGTCGACGAGGAAAACCGGTTCGTCGAATATCTGGAGGGTGCCAAACATGTCCAGCAGGTTGAGGTGGACCCGGAAATTCGGACAGGTGGTTAAGTGAGAGTTCTGCTCCTAAAATAGCCACAGCTGTTGCTGTGAGGGAGGAGTGGGACATGTCAAAAGAGCGGAGGAAGCACAGCCCAACATTCAAGGCCAAGGTGGCCCTGGAAGCGGTGAAGGGTGAAGAGACGGTGGCCCAACTGGCCGCCCCCTACGAGGTCCATCCCGGGCAGATCCAGGCCTGGAAGAAGTCCTTGTTGGAAGGAGCGGTCGGCGTCTTTGGTGGGAACCAAGACAAACGCCAGAAGAGCGATGCGGTCCTTGTTGCCCGGCTCTAACAGCAGATCGGCCAACTGAAGGTTGAGCGGGATTTCTTGGCGGAGAGGCTCGGTCCATGAGCCGGGAGCGGCGGCGGGAGATGGTGGACCGGCGGCACCCAGCCTTGTCCACAGTGAGACAGTGCGCCTTACTGAGCATCAGCAGGTCCAGCCTAAACTACCGGCGCAAGGGGACTTGCTCGGAGAACCTGACCGTGATGAAGGCGATGGACCACCAGTACCTAAGTACCCCCTTCTACGGGTCGCGGCGCATGAGGGTCTGGCTGGGCACTCAAGGTCACAGGGTGAACCGGAAGCGGGTCCAGCGTCTGATGCGGACCATGGGACTACGTGCCATCTACCGGTGGCCCCGGACCAGCAAGCCGGGGCCAGGGCACAAGGTGTATCCCTACCTCCTGAGCGGCATGGAGATCACCAGACCAAATCAGGTGTGGGCCGCCGACATCACCTACATCCCCATGGCCAAGGGTTTCTTATACCTGGTGGCCATCATGGATTGGTACACGCGGTACGTGGTGGCCTGGCGTCTTTCCAACACCTTGGATGCTGATTTCTGTGTCGAGACATTGGAGGAAGCGCTTGGCAAGGGGAAGCCAGAGGTCTTCAACACCGACCAGGGCAGCCAGTTCACCGGCGAAGCCTTCACCGGTCTCCTAGAGCAGCACGGAGTGAGAATCAGCATGGACGGGAAGGGACGCTACACCGACAACATCTTGTTGGAGCGGCTGTGGCGCACGGTTAAGTACGAGGAGGTCTACCTGAAAGCCTACTCCAACGGGCGAGAAGCCAAGGCCGGGCTTGACGCATACTTCAGCTTCTACAACAACCAAAGACCCCACCAGGCCTTGGGCTACCGGACACCGGCTGAGGTGTTCAAAGGAGACTTGGCGCCATCAGATGAACGGTCAATCAATGGGAAACGGGCACCGAACGGAGCGTTCTCAGACCTTGGAAAGACGGCGGAACTCTCACTTAGTTTTGCACCAAACCTGTCCAACTGATTGGGTCCACCTCAGGTACACTGAACAAGAAACGGAAAGTTATTACGACTCACAGGACGCCATCTACCGGTCCTTCTGGGACGAGGATGGCAGCGTCCACTGGGGCGTATTCGATGAGAGCACGGGCACCGACTTCCTGAAGGCCTGCGCCAACCTGAACGGCATGATGGTGGACAAGGGCCGCATCGATGCCTCGGCCAGGGTCTTGGACTTGGGCTGCGGCAACGGCACCACTGCAATCTGGCTCAGCAACAACCAGGATTGTCATGTCACCGGCGTCGATCTCAGCGGCGTCCGCGTGCAGAACGCCCGGAAAGCCCGGGCCAGCCTGGACCAGGCCGCCCAAGAACAATTGGCCTTCGAGAAAGCCTCGGCCACCGATCTACCCTTTGACGACGCCACTTTCACCCATATATGGAGTCAGGCGGTCATCTACCACGTCCCCGACAAAGAAACTGTAGTCAAAGAGGCCTACCGGGTATTGGAAGACGGAGGCATCATGGTCTTCGACGACCTGACCAAGCCCCAACCGGAGATTAGCGCCGCCGGCCAGCAGTTTGTCTATGACCGGCTGCTTTACGACACGCCTTTCAGCTTCGACACCTACCAGGGCGCCCTCCAAGACCAAGGATTCAAGGTCATTGAAGCCCACGATCTATCGCCCCACCTGAAGAATAGTTATCTGCAGCTGGCCGACCGTACACCCAAGTTCGGCGGCGAGCACGCCGAGCACTATGCCGAGTTGACCACGGCTTACCGGGAGACCGCCCGGGCAGTGGACAACCGGGAAGTTGGATGGGGCTTATTCATCTGCCAAAAGTAGCGCCGCGCAAATTGCCCGAATAATGGCCCGGTCTGGCCGGGCCATTTGATATAAGTCCCCTCATTGCCAGCCCTCTTAGGAGTGCCTCCCCATGCAAGAAAGTCATAGAAGAGTCCAGTGGGTCTATGAGTTAACCAGCGACAAAGAGCTGGAAGACCGCTACGACCAATGGGCCGCCGATTATGACAAGGACTTAGCCGAAGAATTCGCTTGGAACGCTCCCCAGAACGCCACCGATGTATTCGCCAATCATGTAGACATATCTGCCCGGATATTGGACGCTGGGGCTGGCACCGGGCTGGTGGGCGAATGTCTGGTCAAGGCCGGGTTCAAAAACCTGGTGGCCATGGACATGTCCCAGGGAATGTTGGATGAGGCTAAGAGCAAGAACCTCTACAACGAGTTCCACCGGATGACGCTGGGCGGGAGCCTGGATTTCGCCACCGGCGAATTCGACGCCGTGATTAGCGTTGGAGTCTTCACCCAGGGCCACGCTCGCGCCAATTCGTTCGTCGAATTGGTCCGAATCACCAAGCCCGGTGGCCACATCGTCTTCTGCTTACGGACCGACGTATATGAAACCAACGGGTTCAAAGAGCAGCAAACGGGAATGGAAGAATCCGGAGTGTGGCAGCTTACCGAGATGACCGACCAGTTCCAGCCCCTGCCCAAAGGCGAGCCCGAGGTCTGGCACCGGATCTGGGCCTACCGCGTCAACTGACCTAATCCCACGCCTTGGGCTGTTGCCCTGGGGCACTTCCGCCGCTATCTACCCTTCCGCCAAGAAGTCGCCAATCACCTGCGCCAATTCTTGGGGCTTGTGATAGCCGATGTCGTGAATGGTTTCCGGGACCCAGTGCACCCGCCCATTCTTGAGGTTTTGTCCGGCTGCTTCGACCATGCGTCGGCGGGTCTCGGCGAATTCGGTGCCAGCACGTTCGGGAGTGGGCCCAGCGGGCACCATTAGGGTGGGGCATTCGATCCTGGGTAACGTCACGGACGCCGGTTCGTCCCACATGGCCCGGATCGTCTGGGCGTGATTCTCCGGACGCAAAATGTCCTGTATCTGCCCGTTCTCATCCTCGTAGACCATGGTCTGGACAATGCGCTCTAACTCATCGCTCCAAATCTCTCCCATTTGGTTGCGGAGCCGTTCCAAGAACTCCTGCCGGTTCCCGGTCACGTCTCTGGGACGCACACGCTGGGAGAACGACTCCCATGTTGCTCCGGGAAAGAGCCTGCCATCGAGGAAACCGCCTTCAATCATAATCAACCGTTTGACCCGGTCGGGGAAATTGGCGGCAAAATTAGTGGCCACGTTGCCGCCCCAGGAATGGCCCATCACCGCCACTTCGTACAATCCAATGTGGTCCAAGAGCCCGGCCAAGTCATCGGACAGAGTCTTCCAGTCATAGCCGTTGGGAGCGTTGGTGGTCTGGCCGTGACCGCGCTGGTCGGGCGCAATGAGGCGGTGGCGGTCCCGGAGCAGGGGCGCGACGATGTCGTACCAATGGGCCGAAGATGCCAACCCGTGGAGGGCCAATAACGGCGGGCCGTCGCCGCCCCAGTCCAGATAACGGACCTTCAGTTCTCCGATATCGGCCCAATGTTCGCTGGGTGTAAATCCGTCTGTGCGGCTGTCCACCAATCTCCTTCCTCCATTCTGGTCGTCGCTGGCTGCGGGCTAGTATATCAATGCCTGCGCGGCCCCGAAAGTAGCCACATCTCCGGCATGGCAAACACTTCGGCTTAAATTTGGTAAAATAGGTTCCAAAAATAATCGACCGGGGTGCGGCAAATGATTGCATGGGCGTTGATTCTGATAGCTATCGGAGTAGGAGCACTGATGGACGTATCCATCTGGCCATGCGTTTTGATTGCCATTGGTGTGTCGGCCCTTCTGTCTGTCGTCTTCAGGGGCAACCAAGAAACGGCCAGATGGTTCAACTGCTGGCCGTGCTGGCCAACCTTCTACCGTCCAGAACCAGAAGATCCAGCTGGCTCCCGTCCGGAGTAAATCTCGCCATAGCTGCGGCATAATCCGATTAACCGGGCATCGTAAACGGCCTCTCCAAATCCGGAGCGGCCGTTTTTCCTTACTTCAGTCCACCCAACTCCATCTGAAGCAGCCGCGCTTTAACTCCTAGGCCACCCCCTCCGTACCCGCCGAGCCCGCCGTCGCTGGCGATTACCCGGTGACAGGGAATGATTAGCGAGAACCGGTTTCGGGCCATGGCCTGCCCGGCGGCCCGTACCGCCAGCGGGCTCCCCGCCTCGGCGGCCAACCAAGCGTAGCTCCTGGTTTCTCCAGGCGGTATGCTCCGGCAAGCGTTCCAGGCCGCGCTGAAGAAGGGCGTCACGCCTGAAAGGTCCAGCTCTATCTGGTCCAGCGCCGTCATATCCCCTGCCGCATAACGGTGCAGACACTTCACCACTTGGTACACGGCATCCGGATCGTCGTCCGCGCCATCCAAGTCCGTCCCCAATTCTTCCAAGGCCTCCTGGGGCAACGGTTCTAACGACGCCCGCTTCAAGCCTTCTTCTCCGGCCAGGAGAGCCATCCAGCCTATCGGCAACTCGACCAAATGGTATTTGTCGCCGTTCACAGCACCCTCCTTCTGACCACCGCCCACAGTATGGGCAACCGCATTATTCGCCACGCCACGGCCAACCGTCGTCGCTCGCCGGCCGTCGGCGTTTTGTTGCCGTACCGGCTGCGCACGTAGGCGGCCACTACGATCGAAACCGGCTTCTCGTGGGCCGGCAGCACCCGTTGAAGCTGGCGCCCAAACTGGTAGGGGGTCTGGAAATCTGCCGGGCCCGCTGCGGCCAGGGAAGCCAGCGTGGTCATACGTTGGAACGCCACTGTTGGGCTGCTTGGCACCACCATGAACCTTCGCCAAAACCACCGGATATTCCCACCCACTACGACGAATACTCCTACCACGCCAAGCAGCCAGGGCCACAGACCAATGAGAGAACTGCCCCAACCGTTGTTGGAGCGGCCCGCGACGCCGGGCGGCGGCAGTTCGTCCTCGTCACAGACCGTAATATCGTCTAAGCATTCGTCTCCGAGAGGACCTATGTCGGCCAGGATTTCGGCCGGCGCCAACCGGCTATCGGCGCCCGGCTGGTAGGGATCTGGCAATGCTTTTCCGGGCGTCGGCTCGAAGGGGATCCAGCCAAATCCGGGAAAATAGACCTCCACCCAAGCATGATTGTGGCTGTCGGTCACCGAATAAATCTCTTCCTCGCCAACTCGGTCTCCAGCGGTGTAACCCGCCGCCAACCTGGCCGGAACGCCCACAGAGCGCGACATGACGGCCATGGTGGTGCCGAAATACTCACTGTAGCCCTCCCCCAGGGTGAACAGGAAATGGTCCACACCGTCGGCGTCGAAGGGCGGAGGGTTCACCCTGAGGTTGTAGGGGAAGTTGGCCTTCAGGTACTGCTCCAAGGCCTTGGCTTTGTCGTAGGCTGTGGCTTGTCCGCTGGTCACGTTGGAGGCTAAGTCGCGTACCCGCTGGGGTAGGTCCGAAGGCAACTGAGTGTACCGGTCCAACACCCAAGCCGGGTAATCTGAGCCTGCAAGTCGTAGCTGGCCCGGAGTAGCCAGTGAGATCGCCGAAGTCACTTGGTAGGGCTCCCCTATCTTGAACCTGCCCTTGGGCTTACTGACGGACAAGACCTCGGCTACGGGTGGCAGCGCCTCCGTGATCCGCACCTGCAACACCCGGCCCCCTCCCCGGCCCACCTCATCCAACCGGAATTGAGACGGCAATGATTGGACCAAGTCTTGGTCGCTAACCGCGATACCGCCGTTCTCAACCGTCTGAAGAAGGGCCTCGCCCACATCCCTCAGATAATGGGGAAGGACTTCACCGCGCTGTAGTCCAGCCACGTCGATGGTGAAGACTGGTTGAGCCTGGGTCTCGATCATGACATCGCGGTCGACGTCCAACACCTGATCTCCGGAAAAAAGATTCTTAGAGGCGTAGAGCGGAGTCACAGTGTAGGTGACATCCGACCGCAGGCGGTCGGCGATTCCCAGGGAAAATTCGGGAGTATATCCCAAGGGTTTGGTCACGGTGTTCTCTGAAAGCCAGCCCTTGCCGTTATAGGTGCTGTAGGTCCGCGCCTTCCAATATAGTTCCGCCGGTGATTCTACCCATAGTACCTGGTTCGTGGTGGGGTAGATGCTCCCTTGCAGGGCCATCACGTCATCCCAGATGCGGAAGCTCATGGGCCGGCGCGCCGGCAGGCCAGCGAACAGCCGGTTGAAATCATCTTCCATTGACTCCAACGGGTTCCTCATAGACTCGTAAGCGTCGTTGGCAACACCCCATTTGGGCGCCACCGGAAGCAGGAACGCCACCAGAATCACCAGTAACGCCAACGAAAAACTGTCCGAAAGCGACAGGGCGCTAAGGTGGTCGTCCACTTTGACCGAGCGCCGTTCCCATTCGTGTTTCCGCCTGATCGACTGGACCCGCGAGACCAGCAGCAGGGCGGTAAACAAGTAAAAACCAAGGTGGAATGCGGCGTTTGGAGGCAGGAACGTGAGATTGGACAACAGTCCGATGCCGCCCAGCACGAAAACCCCCCAGAAATTTCTGTAACGCAAGAACAACCAGGCACCCAGAAAACCGGTGAGCCAGGTGGCGGTCATCAACCCGAAGGAAAATGGGAGCCGGTCAATGTTAATGGAACCGGAGCGCGCCGCCTCCAACCACAGATTCAGACGTTCCAAGACCTGTCCGGACCCGCCAATGCTGGCGCCTTCAATGCTGAAGGAAGAAAGTTGCCACAGGATAACGGCAATTCCCACCGCAAGCCCCACCGGCAGGAGGGCGACCGACCAGATGGGCACCCGGTACAGGACCAGCGCGGTCAACATCGCCAGGAACAGCACCAGGACCAGATTTGGGGAAGGCACCCAATTGGCCTGCTCCACCGATAAGACCACCACCACCAGGTTGAGCACCAATAGCATTGCGGCAATCCAGCCGTCATTGGGCCGCAAGGTGCGCTCCAAAGAAATGAGACCATCGCCAATGGCATCGCCGTTTAACCGCTCACGTATGGCCGTTCGGCTGGTCAGCGCTTCAGAGGTCATCCAACACCCCCGGCCACGCCTGAGGTCCAGCTTCGGGGTATTTCTCGGACCGGCAACTGCAGAGCGTCGTTCAGGGTGTCGCCGCGGCGTACCGTGTAGGCCGGAATCAAGTTGGCGTTCAGGGCCTCCACCGGGCCGTCCATGTTCTCCAGTGAACCGTAACTTGACCGGTCGACCAACACAGCTGCAACCTCCACGCCCTGGCGGCGCAAGCCGTTAAGCGCTTCGACCCAACGGGTGTCGACAGAAGAAGTCACCACCGTCAGCGCATTGAACTGGTCTAGGTAGGAACGGATGTCGTAGATGAACTCATGAAGGGGACGTTGGCCGTGGGCCCGCACCTCAGAGAGGGTTTCCATGAGCCGCCCGCGCTGCTCCGGGCTGCTGTCTGGCCGGTAGATGTGGTCGCGGTCGCCGTTGGTTGCCAGCCCCACCGGCATCGACTGTTCCATGAGCCGGTCGATGATGGACGCGGCCACCGTTACCGACAACTCCTCGGTATTGTTCACGTCGTCCAGGTCTGCCCCAAAATGGGAGTCCTGGTGCATATCCAGCAGCACCCAAGCCTCCGCGGACAGCCCCATGTCAAATTCCTTGACCATCAACTCGTTCATGCGGGCCGTATAGGGCCAATGTATGCGGCGCATGCTGTCACCCTCCGCATAGGGCCGGATCGAGGCCACGTCGGTGGTGATCTGTTCCCAATGACGGCTAACTAGGCTGTCGCTGGGCAGGCCGGCGAACCGGGCGTCCAGATCGGGCAGCGGCTCAACGGCAGGGAATACGATATAAGGTTGAGGGTCCAGGAATTGGCGGCGCAGGCGGAACAGTCCAAAGGGGTCTTGGCTGACTAAATGGACCTGACCCGACCGGTAAACGCCTCTCTTGGCCAGATAGGTCTGGATACGCCAACTCCGCACTTGCTCCCGGACCAGAGCCAGGCCCCGCCCGCTGACGTCGGCTGACGGACCGGTGGCTTCCACCACCTCCAGCCAAGACTTGGGCAGCCTGGTGCGGTTGATGATTGACACGTGCCCCATCAAATAACCGCCCACCTGCCCTCTGTTGGCATCCCTGGTGACACTCAACTCGATGCCACGGAGATTGAGCCAGGCCCAGGAGAACCCAATGGCAGCGAGTAAAAGCAGCACGTATAGAAACCGAAAGAAGAAATCAAAGCCCGTGCCCAGAGCATAGAATGCCACCACCACCATCAATGCCAGCATGCCAATGGTGCGCCTATTCATTCTTGGCCTCCTGGCTTGCGATGAGCGTCATGGTGCATCTTGTGGTGGGGAGTTAGCCGGGATTCGACCTATCACGATAAAAAGAGCTGGTGGATGTGCTATTGAGTGGAACTGATTAGCGGCTTGTCCCGGGGACTGCCACCGAATCGAGAAGCCCGTCGATAACCTGCCCGGTCTGGAGTCCCCGCATACGGGCGGAAGGGGCCAGAATCAACCGGTGACCAAGCACGGCGTAGGCCAGGTCCTTGACGTCATCCGGAATCACGTAGTCCCGGTCTTGCAAGAGCGCCATGGCCCGGATGGCCCGGAACATGCCCAAAGACGCCCGCGGTGAGGCACCCAAATAAACATCCTCGTGGTTCCGGGTCGCCTCAACTAGACCAACGATATATTCGCGCACCGCACCATCCACATATACGCCCTTGGCGGCGTTCTGTAGGCTGATTACATCTTCGGGGGTGGCGACGGCCTGCAGTTGGTCGATGGGATGGGACTGCTCCTGCTGCTCGATGACCGAAATCTCTTCGGCGAAGCTGGGGTAACCCAGGCTGATGCGCATCAAGAAGCGGTCTAGCTGGGCTTCGGGAAGGGGAAAGGTTCCCTCGTATTCAATGGGGTTCTGAGTGGCCATAACCACAAAGGGCCGTTCCAAAGGGCGGGTCACTCCGTCCACCGAGACCTGCAACTCTTCCATGGCTTCCAGCAAGGCAGACTGGGTCTTGGGAGTGGCCCGGTTAATCTCGTCGGCCAAGACCACCTGAGAAATCACCGGTCCCGGCCGGAACTGAAATTCGCCGCTGCTCTGGTTGTAGATGGAAACGCCCACGATATCGCTGGGCAGGAGGTCGGGGGTGAACTGGATGCGCTTGAACGAGCAACCGATGGACGTTGAGATACTCTTGGCCAACATGGTCTTGCCCACCCCGGGCACATCCTCAATCAGGATATGGCCCTGGGCAATCACTGCCGCCAGGGCCTGCTCGATCACCGGCTTCTTCCCCACAATCACCTTGGATATGTTTTCGACGATTCCCCGCGCTACGACAGCGGCAGACTGGGTCTCTTTCACCTGCTTCTCCGATGTCTGTCTGCAGACTTAACCAAGACTGGACTTATCGCTGATAGCCAGAGTTTATCACAGCAATTTAATCCCCGGTCCGAGGGCTTGACCTATCCTCTGACTTCAACCGTGATGTATGGTTACTGGATACGGATCAGAATGGGGCCTGGTTCACTATAAATCCGTATCTTGATTCCGCCCGTAATTTTTACCGATACAGAAATCGGTGGGGCCTTAGGCACTACGTCCCAAAAGCCCCACAGCAATGAGTGCGATGGTGATAATGTTAACGACGTTTACCAAGGGCCGGTTTCTCAATTCCCATAAACGACTGCCAGTCCTGGCCACGGCAGCCTTGGCTTTGGTCTTCTTGGTGGCAGCTTGCGGAGGCTCTGAAGCGGTGGGAACCACTGGGCCGTCCGCCACCACGGTACAACCGTCCAGCCCCACTTCTAAATTGGCGACCAAATCCTCCACCGCCGACGCCGACCGGAAGGTCGGCGGCGCGGTCGGCGACCTTGCGCCTGAGTTCGGCGGCATCGAAGCCTGGATCAACGGCCAACCACTAACGATCGACGAACTCCGGGGCAAGGTGGTCTTGATTGATTTCTGGACCTACACCTGCATCAACTGCATCCGCACCTTTCCCTTTCTAAAGCAGTGGCACTCCAAGTACGCGGACGACGGGCTGGTAATCGTGGGCGTTCACACGCCCGAATTCGAATTCGAGAAGGACTACGATAACGTGGTCGAGGCCACGACGAACGACGCCCTGGTATGGCCGATGGCCCAAGACAACGATTATGTCACCTGGCGCCGGTATTCAAACCGGTTCTGGCCCGCCAAATACCTCATCGACAAGGACGGCGTGGTCCGTTACACCCATTTCGGCGAGGGCGCTTACGCCGAGACCGAAGAGGTGATCCGGGAGCTGCTGGCCGAAGCCAACCCAGCGTTTCTGGACGAAAACTTGCCCCTGCCTGAAGACCAAACCCTGGACCCGGGCTACCTGGCAGCCCGGAATGCCGAGGTCACCAGGGAGCTTTACGGCGGCTACCAAAGGGGGGAAGGAGACCTGCTTTACGGCCGCGGCGGTTACGTCCGCCAAGTGGAGTATTATGACAACAAGGACCGGGTATTTGACTTCACCACCCCTGATGAATTGGTGCCCCACAACATCTACTTTCAAGGGCCTTGGCGTGTGGGCCCGGAGAGCTCGACCCACGGCAGAATGACCGAGTCCTTCGAGGACTATCAGGCGTTGGTCTATTCGGCTACCTCGGTGAACGCCGTGTTGACCTCGGACTCCGGCGAACCGTACAAGGTGCGAATCACAGTTAACGATGAATACCTCACCGAAGCGAATAAGGGCCGCGACGTCATCATCGGCAACGATGGCGAAAGCTATCTCTGGGTCACCTCTCCGACCCTCTACAATGTGATTAACAATCCCACATATGTCCGGCGGGAGACCTTAAAATTGTCCTCAAATTCCCCCGATTTTGGGCTCTTCGCATACACCTTCGGCGTCTACGATACGGGAAGTAAGTGACCATAGGGTCGGCTATCCCGGCCAGGCTGGCGTTGACAGCGATGGCAGCCATAATGATTGCCACCGCCTGCGTTAGTTTCAAGGCGCCTGAGATTACCGGGATCAGGGCCTGGATCAACGGCGGGCCCCTGACCATTGAAGAGCTTCGCGGCAAGGTGGTGTTGATCGATTTCTGGACCTACACATGTGTTAATTGCATCAGGACATTCCCTACCTGAAACAATGGCACGCCAAATACGCCGACAACGGCCTGGTAATCATTGGGATCCACTCCCCCGAATTCGAATTCGAGAAGGATTATTCCAACGTGCTCCAAGCCACCCGGACGAATGGCATCACCTGGCCCGTGGCCCAGGACAACGATTTCGAGACTTGGTCCAATTTCTCCAACCGGGTTTGGCCAGCCAAATACCTGATAGACAAAGACGGAGTGATCCGCTACGCCCACCTTGGGGAGGGGGCATACGAAGAGACCGAGAAGCAAATTCGAAATCTGCTTGAGGACGCCGGAGCCAGCCTGTTGGATAGCCCCTTCGATCCTCCCAAGGACCAGCTGGTGGACCGGACCTACATCGAGACCCGCAACGCGACCGTAACCCGCGAGTTATACGCCGGGTACGTGCTGGCGGAATTGGGACAATACGTCCGCCAGCCCGAGTTCTTCAAGAATACCGGCTCAACTGTGGAGTTGGAGGCGCCCGAAGAGCTCGAACCCGGAAGTATCTACTTCGACGGCACGTGGGTGGTCGGCCCGGAGCACACGCGACACGGACGGAAAACCACCGGATACCAGGATGTCCTCTCCTTGGTCTATTCAGCCCGCAGCTTGAATGCGGTATTGACCTCTGAGTCCGGTCAGCCCTACACCGTCCAGGTAAGATTAAACGGAGAATTTCTAACTGCGGAGAACAAGGGCCAGGACATAACCATCGTCGAAGGTGGCGAGAGCTTTTTGACCGTAGATGAGCCCAGGATGTACAACGTAGTGGAGGCCCCGGCCTACGCCATTAACAACGCCCTGACCATGAGCTCTAATTCAGATGATTTCGGTATCTTCGCATTCACATTTGGCGTGTACCAGTCAGGACCATGAATAGCATCACAAAGAGAATTCTAAAACTTCGATTAATCTCACCTTTGCTGATTCCCGCTTTGGTGGTCCCGGCTTTGGCCACCATCGGCATCGCCTTGGCCGTGGCCTGTGGTTCCTCGGCAGGCGCCACACCGGCGCCCCGGCCCACCTCCACGCCCGTCGACCCCACGGCCATAATCCCCATACTGGCCACCACCGTTTTGGAGGTGGGAGAGCAGCGGCTGGCATTCCTTCTGACCACGTCGAAGGGTCTGATTAAAGCTCCCACCGCATTGGTCACTCCGGTGTACTTGGACGGCGACGGCACACCCGGCAAGACCCTGGAAGCCGGCTTCAACCTGTGGCCCTACGGCGTCCGTGGGTCGTACAGCGCCTACGCCAACTTCGACCGTGCCGGGCGGTGGCGTCTGGACATCCAGGTTGACAACCCCCACGGCTCAGACCAGACCCAGACCGAAGTGGAAGTATTGGAGAGGTCACCGGTCCCGGCGCTGGGGAGCATAGCCCCGTTGAGTCTCTCCAAAACTTTGGCCGACCAGGCAAGCATTGAGCAGATAACCACGGACTACACCCCGGACCCAGACCTTTACCGGTTGTCCATCAAAGAGGCTGTGGAGAGCCCTCTGCCGTCGGTGGTCGTGTTCGCCAGTCCGGCCTTCTGCACCAGCCCCACCTGCGGGCCTCAGGTGGACACGGTTAGCGAACTGAAGGACGAACACCCGGGGCAGGCAAATTTTATCCACGTAGAGATCTACGACAATCCCGATGAGATCCAGGGAGACTTGGACCGGGCCGAGATCTTCAGTGTGGTGGATGACTGGGGCCTCACGTCCATCGAGGACTACTTCAACGAGAGTTGGACCTTTATTCTGGACGCCAACGGGCAGATCGACGACCGCTTCGAAGGCTTTGCCACGCTGGACGAACTGGAAGCCGCCCTGCTGCGGGTACTTCCTCAAAGTTAGGCTGCTACTTCAAAAGAGCACGCCTGGGCACCAACACCGCCGTCCCGACTGAAGTCGGGACCCAGAGCGACCGCCCTGTGGCTATTTCCTTGTCGACAGGCAAAACGGTGGTCTGCCCCCAATCATTCTCAGCGTAGGCGCGGGCCCAACGGTGAGCTGCCGCGACTCCGCTGAATTGGGGCCTTCGCCGGAAAGACGAAGGCGGCTCGGCAATTAACCATCGGCAGAGCCTCCTCCCTCGGCCCACATCGCACCCAACTAAGCCACGCTTCCCTTGGGTTGACAGGTAACCTACCCCTCTCTACACTCCCAGAAAATACGACTTATCCCACCGTCCCGACCAAGGCGGGATGCAAACGGAAGGAGGGCCCAATATGGCCACACAGCAGGCAGCAACTCCGCAGGCAGTCGGTCAGATGACCGACGCCGCCAAAGCATTTCTTGGTAGCCTGAACGCCGAACAGAAAGCCAAGGCCACTTTCGAATACATGGACGGCGAGCGAATTTTCTGGTACTACCCGCCGATGAACCGCCACGGGCTGGCTTTGAGAGATATGGAACCATCCCGGCGAGAGTTGGCCATGGCAGTCATGGCCAGCGGCCTCACTCCCGAGTCTTACGAACAAGCCAAGTTGATCATTGAGCACGAAGACGTCCTCGGCCCCTTGGAGAAAGAAAAGGGCCTAATCACCTTCGTCCGCGACACCACGCTCTACAATTTCACCATCTTCGGCGAGCCCGGCGGGAAGGACCCTTGGGGCTGGAGGGTTGAAGGCCACCATATCTCCATCCATTTCAGCATCATGGATGACAAGGTCATCAGCACCACGCCCTTCTTCTTCGGTGCCAACCCCGCCGAGGTCCGAAATGGCCCCAAGAACGGCCTGCGAATCCTGGGCGCCCGCGAAGACCTGGCCTTTGACCTGATGAATTCTCTGGACGAAGGGCAGGTAAAGGAATCGGTGATCTGCGACGCGGCACCGGCCGACATCGTCACCTTCAACTCCTCCAAGGCTTCTTTAATGACCTACGAGGGATTGCCTGCGTCCAAGATGAACGGCACTCAGAAAGAGTTGTTGATGGCTCTGGTCGCGGAGTACGTGAACCAAGTGCGCACCGACCTGGCCGAGCAGAAACTGGCCGACCTGAAGAACCGGGGACTGGACCACCTGCACCTTGCTTGGGCCGGGCCCGTTTCCAAGGACTCGCCCCATTACTACCGCATCCACGGTGGGGACTTCGTGGTCGAGTTTGACAACCGCCAGGACGGCGCGAACCACATCCACTCGGTCTGGCGCGACGTTGAGAATGACTTCGCGTCGGACGTGCTCCGGGACCACTTGATTCTGTTCCACGTGATTTAAGCCTGCTGATGGACTAACTGCCCGTCGATGGGCTTACCGGCGAAGCAACCAACTTCAAATGACACAAAAAGGGCCCGTCGTAAGAACGACGGGCCCTTTTCTATGATCATCGCCAAGTGGTTTGGTGTGGCTGCTTAGGCCACCTTGGCGCTGGCGTCTCTCATCACTCCGGCCAACAGCATGTAGGTCTCGGTCCAAGCGCTCTTGACCTCGGGGGTGAAGGCGTCGCCCAAACCCTGCTCCAACGTCCAGAGCAGGGCCGAAGCCACCAAGCCGTAGTGCCTCTCCTGTACCGTAGGAACCAAGCCGTCCAGGTCGTTCAGGCCGTTGACGGCGGCGGTAATCATTTCCATCAACTTCTGTCCCTGGGTCTTCATGTCCCCTTTGAAAAGTGCTTTAGTCGAGGGATCAATCTCAAACAGCCGATTGTAAAACAGCTCGGCCGCCTTCTCTGAGATGGGGAGCACCTTGCTCCAAGAGCTTTGCACCAGGGTAATCTGCTTTGCGTCCAAGAAATCCTCCTGTGTTTCCACGTCTGCCGTTGCTTTGACACTGTGCCTGGTCACAACAACGTTTTTGTCCATATCTAGCACGATATAATGACTCGAATATAACTGCAAACATTACCGGACTGGTGGAGTCTTGAGACTGTCATCAGGCGTGCCTGGCCGGCTCTCCGATTTGCGCCCGCCATCCAAACATATCTCCTCCGTTTTGGACCCAGACCTTCTCCCATTCGCCGTATCTCCGCCATGGGACGGTGCAATATAGCACCGGAGGGCGGCTGGGGGTCAAGACGCCTGCAAGAATCCGCCGGGAAATCGACGCTTGTGCGGCACTATACCCTCTGCTAGAATTTTGTCGAACCTCGCTGGTTCGACGATTAGGGGCGCTTCAGGCGCGGCCGCCGCAGGGCTGTAGCTCCATGTGCCCACGAATCAGAAGAGGGTGACTTCAGAACTGTTCAGGAGGTACCTTTATGCCATCGTTTTGGGAGAATCTACGATTTGCCGGCGAGCGGGAAATGGACGACTTGCAAGGGGCTCAGGGAATGGATATGGCGACCTACGTCAGCCATCCCTCGCCTTCGGCAGGCAACAGCTTCCCGGCGGTCATCGTGATCATGGAAGCATTTGGGGTTACCGGACACATCGAGAAGGTCTGTGACCAGTACGCCGCCAACGGTTACGTGGCCGTCGCCCCCGCTCTGTACCACCGCCAGCATCCCAATCCCAAGCTGGGATACGACGAGATGCCCGCGGTGCAGCAATATATGGGAGCGCTGCGGGATGACGAGCTCGTCGAAGACATCAACGTCGCCATAGATTACCTGCAGCACCGCTACCAGCGGACCGCCGGCCAGAATATTGGCATCGTGGGCTACTGCGTGGGCGGACGCATCACCTACTTGGCAGCCACCAGTTGCCCGGGCCTCAGCGCCGCCTCGGTCTACTACGGTGGACGCATCTTGGTGCCCTTCGGCGACGGCCCCGCCCCCATCGACCTCACCGGCAACATCAAGATTCCGGTGATGGGCAACTTCGGCGAAACGGATGAGAACCCGTCACCAGCCGATGTCGTTACCATCGATGAGAAGTTGACGGCGGCGGGAGTGAACCACGACTTTAAGTCGTACCCCGGCGCTGGTCACGGCTTCAACTGTGACGAGCGTGGCAGCTATCAAGAGGCCGCGGCCAACGACGCCTTTACCCGCACTCTGGGCTGGTTCGACAAATACGTCAAGAAATAACCCAAAAGCTGTACCCCGACTGCATTAGACCCGGACAAAGCGACGGGCACCGTCCGGGTCTTTTCTTTCACCTATTGGTGCATTAAGAGTTGTTATCATCAGGCGCGGCGAATACAATGCCCCGTAACCCAACCACGTCCTGCCTGGGCCGGGCAGACCAGATTCCAGGGGAAGGCTAGGATGCTGAAAGCAGACCGGGACCAGATAATGGCGAACATGCAAGATGACGACCGGAAACAGTTCCGGCGGTTCATCACCGATTACCGGACCAAGCGTAAAGCGGTTTCCGGCGGGAAGATGCCAGCGCGGGAGATGCTGGACGCAGTTGGCGCGGACCTGACGGACATGCTGCGCCATGCTATGGAAGCGGTGGTGGTCAGGGACGAGATGGGCCCCCATGTAGGCGATTCCCCTCCGGAATTCAACCTAAAACGCACGGGTTCCGAAGAGCGGGTCCGGCTGTCCAGCTTCAAAGGCCAGCGGCCCGTCGCCCTGATTTTTGGCAGCTACACTTGACCTCCCTTCCGCGCTCAGGTCGAGCGCATGGAGCAGCTCTATAGCGAGTACAAAGACCGGGCCGAGTTCTTCGTGGTCTACGTTCAGGAAGCCCACCCCACCGACGGCTGGCAGGTCGAGGCCAATGTCAACGACAGCGTCTACTTTCGCCAGCACCAGAGCTACGAAGAGCGGGAAGAGGTTGCCCAGTCGTGCACCATCGGCCTGCACATCTCCATCCCGACCCTGGTGGAAGAGATGGACAACGCCATCGACGAGGCCTACGGAGCAGCCCCGGAACGGCTGTATCTGATTGGCAAGGACGGCAGGGTCGTCTACCACGGTGGTGCGGGCCCCCACTTCTTTGACCTAGACGAGTTGGAAGAGGCCCTTCAGAAATTAGAGGTCACAGTCAAAGCCAGCTAGCGCTCACGCAGCTTGCCAGGGAACGACGGGTTGGTGCTGGAGGCTAAGATCAAAGCCTGATAACCCTCTTGAATCGGATAAGGCCCGCAAAAATGGCGGGCCTTTTTCTTTTTTAAATGCGAATTCCCGCGTTACCAGTGCGCCACAATCTTCGTTCCGGCAAAAGCCGAAAACCAGAAATAGCCCGCAACAATTAAGTTGGAGTTACCCAAAGTTAGGTGGCGGATTCCTTTCCCCAATGAATCATTGCTAACAGCACCGTGTTGGATCCCGACTAAAGCCGGAATGACGGAGGAGACGCCACTTGGCAGGTTAATGGCCGGGCTGCCGCGGTTCCACGAAAGTGTTCCGGAAGCGGTAGAGGGTGAACTCCGGCTCCACCGGGGCCACCGGCAGGTACTCGGCCTCTTCTATACTTGGCCACGATGAAGTTGGGCCCATCGGTCTTTAGGGCCTCAGAGACGGCGGCTTCAAGGTCCTCCAAGTCCGACACCGTCTTGGTGCGGTTGATGCCGCAACTCCGGGCCACTTGCTCCAGGTCGGTGCCCGTGCCTGTGTGGCTGGTCTGTCCCCCGGTCTGACCCCATTGTTCGTTGTCCCAGACTACGACGGTCAGGTTCTTGGGTTTGTCCCGGCCGATGGAAGCGATGGTCCCAGGTTCATCAACAACGAGCCATCGCCGTCCAAGGATATGACCTCTTCGTCGGTGGCCAGGGCCATCCCCAGCGCGATGGACGAACACAGGCCCATGCTGCCGTAGGTGTAGAAATTGCGGTCCCGGTGCCCGGCGTGCCAGAGCTCGTCGGAACTTGGGCCCAAGTTGCTGACAATGGGCGCGTCCCCCGCTAGGCGCGATACTAACTGGGTGGCCTCGAACCTACGCAAGCTTGCCTCCGTGCAGCAGTTGAGTCAGGCACACGGCCAAAGGCTGCCGGTTGGCGTGGCAGAGCTTCATCGCGCCATCCAATATCTTGTCCATGTTGCGGTCGTCGTCCAGGGTGAAATGCACCATCCCCAACTGGTCCAAGATGGGCCTGACCGCGCGTCCCATGGCCACTTGGGCGAGGTTGAATTCGCCGGGCCCGCCGCGCAGGTTGATGAACATGGGGATGGGAGTCCGGGCGGGGATGCACAGGCTGGCCAGGGCGTTGACAGAGTTACCGAACCCGCTGGATTGCATGAACACGGCGGCGTTGCGGCCCGCTGCGTAGGAGCCGACGGCGATGCCGATGGCCTCCTCCTCTCTGGTGGCCGAGACCAGTCTGAAGTAGGGGTCCTGATCGATGAGACTGGTCACTTGGTGGATGGAAATGTCGGGCACGTTGACAATCAGGGACGTGTCCCAGTCCTTGAGCGCCTTGATGATGGATTCCGCCCAGTTCATCTAATTTCCCATTTTGCCCGTCGGATAGGCATGCCTAGTACTCAGTCAACCGTAAAATCGGAAGGGTAAAGGCGGTGAAGTTTGGTTCGTGCGTCCCGGGTGTTGAACCGCCAGTTGATGGTGGCTCTGGCGGCGTTGCGCTCCTTGACCAGAGCATCGACTTCCCTCCTGAGGGCCTCCTCGCCGGAGAGCCGCTGCTTCAGGCAGGAGCGGGACAGGACGCTGAACTCGATCTCCGCCATGTTCAACCAACTCCCGTGCTTGGGCGTGTAATGAAACTCCAGCCGCCTGGCAATCCTCCGGGCTTCCTCAGCCGGGAAAGTCTCGTACAGCGATGCCCGGCGATGGGTATTCAGATTGTCCAAGACAACCCTTACCACCTCGGCTTCCGGGTAGGCTTCATCCGCCAGCCAGCGCATCCGGCGGGCGAAGTCTTGCATCGTGCGCCGCTCCGTGACCGCCACCCCTCGCCAACCCGCCAAGGGCTCGCAGGCCAAGAACAGGTTGCGGGTACCCTCCCGCCGGTATTCGTAGTCCTGCCGCAGCGGAAGTCCCGGCCGGGGCGGCAGAGCGGGCTGGGTCTCCGCCAACAACTGGGTGGATGTCTCGTCAAAGCAAACCACCGGACGTTGGGGATCATAGGGTTCGGCGTAGAGATCCAGGACATCCTCCATGTTAGCCACAAATTCCGCGCTCACCTTGGGAATGCACCACTCCTTCTTCTGCCACGGCTTGAGGGCGTTTTTTTGAGACGCTTGCGCACCCCCTCGTGGGACATGGAGGGCGTCAGCCCCAACTCGACCACCTTCCCGGCCAGCAGACGCAGGGTCCAGTGGTCATGCCCTTCCGGCGGCGGGCTGCAGGCCAAAGCAATCAGGTGGGCTTCGCCCCGGTCGTCCAACTTCCGGGGCCGGTTGGCCTGGGGACGGTCCTGCAAAACCCTCTCCAACCCTTCTTCGGCAAAGCGCTGCTTGACCCGGTATACGGTGCTCAGGGCCACATCCAAAGCTTCGGCCACTTGGGGTGCCGCCCAACCCTCGTCGCTCTTTAGGAGAATCCGCGCTCTAGCGGTCACTCGGGCTGAGTTTTTGCCAACCCGGATCAGTCGCTGGAGCTCTTCCCGTTGTTCCTGTGCCAGCCGCACCGCGTATTTGTCCCTGACCATCATTAGCCACTCCCGCCATCAACACTTCCCACCAGGCAGGATAGCTCAATTGGCCCCTTTCTTAAACAAATCCCAAAACCAAGTTGACTGAGTACTAGGGAAGGCCCCAGGCGCGAGCGGCTACCAACATAACAGTGGGACTTTGGAATGTCAAAACTTGGCTGTCCTGCTGCCGGGGGATATAATCCCGCAAGCAACCGCATCAGATCCCCGCCGGAGGTATTTACTTGAGAATCGACCCACTGAATTTTGAAGGTTTCAACCGCGTGCTGACTGGCGTGGTGGTGCTGCGGTCCATCGCATTCGTTTCCACTGTGTCCACCGACGGCGTGGTCAATCTGGCGCCCTACTCCTTCTTCAACGCTGTCTCCTACGACCCACCCACCATCGTTTTCTCCTCGTCCCGCAGCGCCGGCTACAAGAGCAAGGACACCCTGCGAAACATCGAAGAAACCGGAGAATTCGTGGTTAACATCGTGGTCGACCCCATCGCCGAAGCCATGAACAAAACCTCCGCTGAGTTTCCCGAGGACGTGGACGAGTTCGAGATTGCTGGGCTCAACCAGGCGCCCTCCGAGCTGGTCAAGGCCCCTAGGGTCGCCGAGTCACCGGTAAATATGGAATGCAAGTTGGAACAGGTGGTGCCCATCGGCACCGGCGACCATGCCCACGGGCTGGTCATCGGCACCATCCTGTTGATGCACGTCCGCGACGATGTCATCGAGGGCCACCGCATCAACCAGGAAAAACTCATGGCCACCGGCCGTATGGCCGGAAATATGTACTGCCACACCAGCGACCGGTTCGAGATGGTCCGCCCGGTCTACGACCCGGAAAAAAGCCTGTCTGCCTACCGGTAACTCCGGCTGGACCGTCGTTCGACAGGAATTAATTATCTGATCCCGGCTGGCGGGGCAGGAATAGGAGCGATACCATGGCACCCAAATTGTCCATACTCAGTCCGGCGGCGGAAGCGTGGCGTCCCATGGACGGCGACATCCCGCATATCTCCGACCTTCAGGGGACCACGGTGGCCATCCTGAACAACCGCTGGACCAGCATGAACATCATCGCTGAGCAGATCGGCATCATCCTCAAGGAACAGTACGGCGTGGCGGAGGTCTTTGAAAAGCTGATTCCGCTGGCCTCCGCCGCACCCCAGGAGACCTTCGACGAGGTGGAGGAGAGGGCCCAAGTGGCCATCGTGGGCCTGGCGAATTGAGGGTCCTGCACAGCGTGGAGTGTCCACGACAGCGTGAAACTGGTCAAGAACGGCATGCCCTCGGTGGTGCTGGTAACCGAACGGTTCACCACCCTGGCCAAGGCGTCCATGCGGGGCAATGGCGTGCCCGATGCACCCATGGTGGTCCTTCCCAAGACCGAACTCACCGAGTACGTCGAGCCCGACGTGGTAAGGTCAGTGGCCAAGGAGGCCGTCGACCTGATAATAGCCCAACTTCACGGAGCGGAATGAGCCCGCGCCAATCGCTGATGTTAGGATAGGACTATGTTGGATTGGTCTTCATGCACCGCGGTTGAACGTGAACCAGGCCGGGTTAGTGGCGAATGGGTATTCCGAGGTACCCGGGTGCCGGTCGCCGCGTTGTTCGAGAACCTGGAGGACGGCGCCCAGACCACCCAGTTCCTGGAGTGGTTCCCTGGTGTGACCGACCAACAGGTTCGCGCTGTCCTAGAACACGCCGCAAAAAGCCTCGGCGAGTCTCAGGTTGCCTGATTGTGTGTTCTGTTTGATCAAGGAACACCCGTCTCTCTACGAAACTTTCTTGGCCAACATCAGATAACAACCGCCTACGAGCTCGGTTGGGGCCGACTGACCAACGGCGATTTGCTTGCCTCTGCCGGACGGGAAGGCTTCGATGTACTCGTCACCACCGACAAGAACATGGTTCACCAACAGAATATGCTTGAATTGCCGTTCGCGATCGTCGTACTTTCGACTACTAGTTGGCCCAGGATTCTTATCGCGTCAGACGCAGTAGTACATGCCATTGATTCCTCCGAGCCTGGCAACGTAACGGAATTAGACATCCCTTAGTCGTCGTCCCATCAGGGACCGGAAGATGATCGACAGACATGAACTCCACAAAATTCGACATAGACGACTCCCCCGAAGCCGTTTTTCAGTTCATGCTGGACCAGAGCTGGTCCGACGGGCTGCCGGTGGTCCCGCCCACCGCTGACCGGGTATGCGGTATGCTGGAATACGCCCAGTGGGACGCTTCAGAGGTGGTGGGCTACATCAACCCCGACGCCGGTTCGGCCACGGTGGAGAAGATCGCCGTCAACGCCGTCACGGCCGGTTGTCTCCCCGAATACATGCCCGTCTTGATTGCCGCCGTCCAGGCCATCACGGAGCCCGCCTTCAACATCCACGGCCTGCAGACCACCACCAACCCAGTGTCGCCGCTGCTGATCATCAACGGGCCGGTGCGGGGAAAGATTGGGCTGAACAGCGGACGGGGGCACCCTGGGGCCAGGCTACAGGGCCAACGCCACCATCGGGCGGGCGGTGCGGCTACTGTTGTTGAACGTGGGTGGTGCCAAGCCTTGGTCCACCGACATGTCGGTCCATGGCAGCCCGGCCAAGTACATCTCCTGCATGGGCGAAAACGAGGAGGACAGCGTCTGGGAGCCGCTCCATGTGGAGCGCGGATTTTCATCGGACCAGAGCGCGGTCACCGTGGTGGGAGCGCAGGGTCTCAGCAACTGTCTCACCTTACTACAAAAAGCCCGAAAGCTTTCTGACCATGATCGCCAGCGCCATGGCCGATATCAGCGACAACAACTATCTCTTGGCCGCTGGCAACCCCCTCGTCATACTCACGCCGGGCCACGCTCAGATCTTCTCGGACCAAGGCTATACCAAGCAGATGGTCAAGGAATCGCTGTTTGAACGCTGCAAGGTGCCCATCGACCGGTTCCCCAAGGAGACCTCAGTCATCACCTATGAAGACGGCTTTGCCATGGACGGTGACCGGGTCTGCCCCTGCCGATCGCCCAACGACATCATTGTCGTGGTTTCCGGGGGTCCTGAACCCTATCACGTCCTCTACTGCGGCAACTTTGGCGATACCACCGCAGTTACCAAGGAAGTCCAATTGCCGTAGAAAAGGCCGGGGAGAAAAACCCTGGGAGCAAGGGTCCCAAAAAACCAAAAATCCCGGCGCCTCCAAGAGGGCCGGGACGAATTCCCCGAACCGTATACGCGGGTGGTCTAGTAGGGTACGTCGTCGTCTTCGCTGGAACTCTCTCCCAGCCGGTTCTCCTGGGGCGGGTTCTCCTGAAGAGGCTCCGGCTGCGTCTCCGGCGTATAGTCCGGTCCGCGTTGTCCACCATGGAAAGCATCCAGCGCCTCATCCAGCTTTACTCTGAATGTTTCCGAGTCCTTGGTCATCAGCATAATCGAGCGGCGGTTCGTCATGCGCACCCGCAGGCGCTCGCCGATGGGCAATGAAATAATCTCCAGATGGGAGATATCTTGGAACGGAAAAGCCTTAACCCTGGGCCGGCCGTAGACAATCACCAAAGCGTCCCGGTAAATCAGGTATTGCTTGGGGTTGGTCAGCCAGCTGTAGGTGGCCACGCCTACACCGATGACAAAAAGAGCAATATTGCCGGTGATTACGCCGAGCACCGCGACGACCAACGCGAAGATAAACGTCAGATTCAGATTGGTCCGGTGGCTGTCCCAGTGAAGGGGTTGTTCTTGTGATTGCTGCATACGGCGATATTTTAACACACAACCTAAGCATGGGAACCTTCGCCACGGGCGGTATTTGGTTCAGACCGCTGTGCCGCACGCCCGGCAAAAATTGCCGGACGATTCTAATGCTGACCCGCAGTTGGTACAAAATCTGCCCTCATCCTGAGAGCTCCGGTTTCCCTCAACCCGATCAATACCCATGACCATTGGTGGCCGAAGCGGGTCAGGACCATATCGGTTTTCGCCTCGATCACCCGCGCTTATAGTAAAGACCAACCAAGCTATGAAACCGATAATGGGGATGAACAGAATCAGCACCCACCACCCGGTCCGTGTCGTGCAGCCGCCTGACCAACACCGCAAGGTACGGTATTATCGTCCCCAAGAAATAGAGCAAGTAAAGACCCGGGATGATGAATGCCAAAACGATTGCAATGATAAATTGGAACAAGAAAAACCACCAGAATTCAGACCTACAGGCCCGTCCACTGAATACGAAGTATTGCTTGAAGACTGAAGATATCGATTGTCCAAAGTTCATCTTGCAGTTTCATTCCTGAATCGGTTGGCTTGAAGGTATTCTAGAGATTAATCGGCAAATTATCCATGAAATTATTTAAGGTTCAGCTTTGTATTGACCAGATCAGATGAGAGTTGCTTCCACGCAGGTAACCGTCCCAATCTTCCCCTAGAGCAAAACCGCGCCAGGCATGGTAACATCGGGGCACTTTTCGACAAATCGGAGGAGATGCGATGAAAGTCGGGGTTAACGTTGGCGTAAACAGCAATTCCATGGACATCGGCGCCATCGCCAAGAAGGTAACTCGGGGCACTTTTCGACAAATCGGGAGATGCGATGAAAGTCGGGGTTAACGTTGGCGTAAACAGTCCCATCGGCGCCATCGCCAAGAAGGCTGAGGAACTGGGCTTCGAGTCCATCTCCCATAATTCCGGTACAAACCACGTCCAAGTATGGCGGCACCCCCGACGGCAGCATCCCAGACTCCATGAACGACATGGCCGACCCCTTCATCTGCCTGGCCATCGCCTCCGCCACCACGAGCAAGATTATGCTGGGCACCAGCATCTGCCTTGTGCCCGAGCACAACCCGCTGGTCCAAGCCAAGCAAATAGCAGCCCTTGATTTCCACTCGGGCGGCCGGTTCATCTTCGGCATCGGCACCGGTTGGCTCCGGGAGGAGACCGAGATTATGGGCGGCGACTTCGACCACCGCTGGACCCAGGCCCGGGAATCCATCGAGGCCATGAAGGAGTTGTGGACCAAGGATGAGGCCGAGTACCACGGCCGTTACTACGACTTCCCGCCGGTCAGGGTGTTTCCCAAACCGGTCCAGAAGCCCCACCCTCCGGTGTTTCTTGGCGGAGCGGCCAAGAACGTGTTCAAGCGTGTTGTCTCCTACGGTGACGGCTGGATGCCGGTCCGCGCCACGCCCGAGAGTATCAAGGCAGGCCGGGCCTCATTGGACGAACTGGCCGAAGCCGCCGGCCGCGACCCCAAGACCATCCAGGTCCTGACTTACGGCGCCTCCAGCCGCGACGAGATCAAACAGATGGAAGAGGCCGGGGCCACCATGGCCACCGTCCGCCTGCCCTCCACCGAGCCCGGCGAGGCGCTGCCCGGCCTGGAGAAACTGGCCGAGGAGATGCTGGGGTAGCCCCATGCGCATCGACATCCACACCCACATCTCTCCTGACCGCATCGCCGCGCCGGTGCTGGAGAACATGACCAGCACCTTCGGCTACCCGGCGGTGGGGGTCAACACCATCGACGGCATCAAGGCCCACATGCGCGCTTCCGGCGTGGACAAGTCGGTGGTGCTGGGGGTGGTGGAACGATTGGAGCACCTGAAGCCAGCCAACGACTGGCTGATTAGCATCCAAGACGACATGCTGGTGCCCTTCGGCGCGGTCCACCCGGACATGGAGGACATGCCCGGCGAGGTACGCCGCCTGCGGGAGGCCGGCATCAAGGGGGTGAAGCTGCACCCCATGGTGAACCGGTTCTTCCCCGACGACCCCAAGATGTTCCCCCTTTACGAAGAACTGGGCGGCGACATGGTGGTGGAGATCCACTCGGGACGCTGGGCCCATACCAAGCCGGGAGACACGGTCTACTCACCGCCCGGCCGGGTGATGAACATGGTGCGCCAGTTCCCCAAGCTGAAGGTGATTGCCCTCCACCTGGGAGGGTTCTACATGCTGGAGGAGTCGGAGCGGGAACTGATTGGCGAAGAAAACATCCTCATCGACACCACCTGGCCGCCGGAGTTGAAAGAGGTGGGCACGGAGACCCTGACCGCCATCATCAACAAGCACGGCCCGGACAAGGTCTGCTTCGGCACCGACTTCCCCCTGGCCGACATGGCCAAGGACTCTCAGTTCATCGAGGGCCTGCCCGTCCCCGACGCCGCCAAGGAACGGATCCTAGGCGAGAATTTCCGGGAGTTGGTGGGGTTGTAAGCTATCCAGACATCCGATCAACCTAACGCGGGGCGACGAAAATCCCCCCTTGGTCCCCCCTTGGTCCCCCCTTTATAAAGGGGGTTGGGGAGATTTTGATTGCCCAATGACAAGCTATATACCACCAGTGCCCCTAACCCCCGTTGCGCACGAAGTCGGCTATGCGCTCGCCAATCATCATGGTGGTAACGTTGGTGTTGGCGCGGATGCAGTTGGGCATCACCGAGGCGTCGGCTATCCGCAGACCCTCTAGTCCGTGGACGCGGCCGTGCTGATCGACTACGGCCATGTTGTCGGAGGCGGGACCCATCTTGCAGGTGCCTGAGATGTGCTGCCCGGTGGTGACGTCCCGGGCGCAGAAGGCATCCAAGGAATCGTCCGAGGCCAGCTCCTCGTCGGTGGGCTCGATCCGGTACTCGACGATGTCCTTGAATGTCCCGTCTTCACCCAGGCTGACACAGGTGCGCACCAACTCCCGCATCCGCTGCCGGTCGAACGGGTCCAACAGGTACCGGTATTCCAAGGAGGGCTGCTCCTTGGGGTCGGTGGAGGTCAACCGGAGTTCACCGGCGCTCATGGCCAGGTCCAGTACCCCCAGCATGCGGATGCCCAGGGGCTCCATGCGTTCGCCGCCCCGGTCGACCCGCTCGGTGGCGTAGGACTGCATCAGAATCATCAAATCGTTGCGCAGGTCCGACCCATCGGCCGTCCACCGCAGGCCCATCTGCACCCTGGGAGCAAAGCCGTCCAGGGTATAGTCGGGTTTGGTCTTGAAGGTTACGTAGATCATGGGGTGGTCACGCAGGTTCTGACCCACCCCTGGCAGGTCGTGGACCACCGGCAGTCCCATCTCCTGTAGGTGCGCCGAGGGGCCGACTCCCGACAGCAGCAGGATATGGGGCGACCCGATGGCGCCGGAGCTGAGGACAATCTGGTCGGCCTCGGCAACGAAGGTCTCGCCGCCGCTTTCAACCTCAACGCCCACGGCCCTCTTGCCCTCGAAGATTATCCGATGGGAGACGCAATTGGGGCGGATAGTCAGGTTCAGGCGGTGCCGCGCCGGGTTCAAATAGCCCAAGGCAGTACTGAACCGGATGCCGTTGGGGTTGTTGAATGGGACTGGGCCAATTCCGGAAGCCTCCGGATGGTTGTGGTCCGGGCTTTCGGGGAAGCCTGCCGCCCGGCAGGAGGCCTGGAAGGCCGCTTGGTCGGCCAAAAGCTCATCGGGTTTGAACCGGCGGGCGATGATGGGGCCCTCCGAGCTATGAAAATCGTCGTCGGGAAAATCGGTGTCTGTTTCTATCTTCCGGAAATATTGGAGCAACTGGGGAAAGCTCCATTCGTCATTGCCCATGGCCGCCCAGGAGTCATAGTCCTCGGGCACTCCCCTAAGGAAAACCTGGCCGTTAATGGCGCTGGAGCCGCCGGTCACCCTGCCACGGGGGACCATCATGGGCGGGGACGTCTCGGTGGCCTTGCCCCAAAACTGCCAGTTGTGTTCACTGGTCATGATGTCGGTGGCGGTGGCGTAGCCGAACTTCACCTCGTCGGGCAGGTGTTCGAACTCCGGGTAGTCGGGTCCCGCCTCCAACAGCAAGACGGAGCGGTCCGGGTCCTCGCTGAGCCGGGAAGCCATGATCGAACCGGCCGAGCCGGCCCCGACGACAATCGTGTCGTACTTCATTTTCGCTCTCCCTTTTATGCTTCTATTAGCGCAGGCCTGGATGATAATGGCGGCCTCATCCAGCGTCAACCGTGACACGCCGGGGCAGGTCTTAGCCGTCTCGGCAACTAATTGACACCTGATATACCGCCAATTGACCGCCAATTGACAACCGAGGACGCGCCATTAAAATGGCAGAAGCCAATCAAAACCGACCCAAACCGAGGACTGTACCTATGATAAAAAATTTCGGCAGTTTGTACGCCGGGCACGTCGACCTGGGGGACATCGGCCTGGACGCCACGGCCCTGAACGACCGCCGCTTCGACAACGAACACCTGATTACCATCTTCGACCGGGTGGAGAAGATGGTCAAAGTGATGGACGAACTGGGCTACCATAGCTTCTGGGTCGCCGAGCACCACTTCCAACACGAAGGGAATGAGGTCATCCCGAATCTACTTCTGCTCTACGTGCACCTAGCCCACCTGACAAAGAACCTCAAATTCGGCTGCGGGTTCAACATCAACCCCATGTGGCACCCGCTGCGGTTGGCCGAGGACTACGCCACCGCCGACATCCTGACCGATGGACGGGTTATCTTCGGCGTGGGCCGGGGCTACCATTCCCGGGAAGTGGACACCTTCGGTGTTCCCAGCACCAACTCGGACAACGACGCCAACCGCGAGATGTTCGAGGAACAAGTCGAAATCATTATGAAGGCCTTCAACGAGGAGTCCTTCTCCCACCAGGGCAAGCATTACACCCTCCCACCAGCGGTCCCCTACCGGGGCTACACCCTGAAGGAGATCACCTTGGTGCCGCGGCCCAAACACCTGCCGGTGGAGACCTGGCAGCCGATGGTCAGCGCCAGTCAGCGGGCCATGGACTTTATGGCCGAACACGACATCCAGGCCATCATCGGCGGCGGGGCCGTCACCGGCGGTCCCTCTGACGATGTCATCAAACGCTGGACCGAGACCCTGGCCAACCACGGTCATACCGACGCCCAGATGGGCAGCAGGCTGGTGCTTGGTCTGCCCACTTTCATCGCCGACAGTGAGAAAGAGGCCATCAACCAGGCCAGGAAGTACCTGGAAGAGGACATGAAGATGTTTGCCCCTCTTGGCTTCTTCCGCGCCTTCACTCCGGAGATGATTGAGGCCCTTGGCGACCCCAAGCGGGCCCCAACCGCCGGACTGCCCACGATGGAGGAAACAGTGGCCGCAGGCTCATGGCTGTGCGGCACCGCCGATCAGATTACCGAGCGCATCATGGAGATCCAGGACAAGTACCCCGGACTGGAGTACATGCACGTGGGCTCCAACCGCATGGGCGTGCCCTTGGACGTGATGATTGAGCAGCTTGAACGCTTCGGCAAAGACGTCATGCCCAAGTTCAACGTGGCGAGACCTGCCTAGCAGCCGATTCCCTGTCTTTAGGCCGCCGGGTCGACGCATGAGCGCCGAAATGGAGATCCGATCCCTTCCGGCGCTCTGTCTTTGTCCGCCGCTGGACCCCAAAAACCAGCCGGCAAAGGAATTGGATGGACGCAACATTAGGCTGGGGCTCAGACGTTCTGGTCTGGAATGCTCTGGTGCTGACGGTAGTCTCGCTGGCGGTGGGCCTGCTGGGAGGGTTCTTAGGTCTGGCCCTGGGAACCATGCGACTTCCCGCAATGCTTCTGATGGGACTGGCCGCCCCCACCGCCGGCGGCACCAACATCTTGGTCAGCAGCATCAGCTCCATCTTTGGCGCCATCCGGCACGTCCGCGAAGGAAGGGTCAACTTCCGTCTGGTGTTGATTATCGGCGGCCCAGCCTTCGCCGGGGCGTTCGTCGGCGGTTTCCTGGGAGGCCGGGTCTCCGAGTCCATCCTCCTTTCCGCGGCCGGCCTGCTGGTGTTCTGGCAGGGGGTAGAGCTCCGGGTCAGGGGCAAGGGAGGCCGCGACGCCGGTGCGGATGGAGGTGAAGCGACGCTAACCGGCAGGCGTCTGCTCCTAGGCGGTGGAATCGGACTGGGAGTGGGCCTCCTAGGCGGCGCGGTGGGACTCATTCTTGGCAGCATCCGCCTACCGGCATTAATCAGGGTGCTGAAAGTGGACCCCCGGATTGCGGCGGGCACCAACCTGGTCATCGGCTTCATCATGGGATCGCTCGGCTGGGTGGGCCACGCCCTGCACGGTCAGGTCGACTATCAACTGCTCCTTTTGATGGGCGCCGGGGCCGCCGTAGGCAGCTACTACGGCGCAAAACTCACCGGCAAGGTAGACCTGGCCACCCTCGTTAACGCGATGGGCTACGTGCTCTTGGCGGTCGGCGCGATACTGGTGTGGCGGGGTGTGGTCCAGTAGTTCTCCGGTGCAGCGGACACAAAAAAGAGGCCCCCCCGAAGCGATCGGGGCGGCCTCTTTTGTTCTTTCTGGTCGGGGCGGTCGGATTCGAACCGACGACCCCCTACACCCCATGCAGGTGCCCTGCCGGACTGGGCCACGCCCCGACGCGCCGCAATTATAACACCCACGAGCCAGGCGCGGGGGCACACCAATTGTAGTGCAAGGTTCCCGTTGCCAATGTAGGAAATTAATTCAGAAAATCCTCCCCCCTTCGAAGTTGAGAGTTGGACAAGGAGTGAGCCGCTTTTCGAAGGGCAGTTTGGCTCCTTTGGAGCGCTCTCCCCTGTGCTAAGCTCGGCGCTAGATACAAGGGCCAGGCGCCCCGACACGGATACATCGGTTCCCACCTGGTTCGAGGGCCAGAACCGTGGCTAGATGTATCCGCTCGACCATGCCCAAAGCGCTACGACGCCCACGACGAT
Source organism: Dehalococcoidia bacterium (assembly GCA_965237595.1). Lineage (GTDB taxonomy): Bacteria > Chloroflexota > Dehalococcoidia > Lucifugimonadales > UBA3495 > UBA9611. The sequence goes on from CBDEFY010000007.1 coordinate 467,039, forward strand.
TATGACGCCGAAGGCGCCACCCAAGCAGCCCCCTACGCAGCCAGCCGCGCAGCCGTTGGAGAACCACCTGACCTTCCTGCCTAAGAAACCGCCAAAGATGCTGCCGAAGATTGCTCCAACGATGCCAAATAGGGGCATCCAGATTATCGCGACGTAGAAGCACAACAAACCTGCCGCGATACCCACGACGGCGCCGACGATGCAACCGTATCCCGCGCCCCCGGGGGTGTCAGCCCCGCCGCAATCCGAAGAGGTCCTACTTTCCTCACCTTCCTGCCGGACCGCTGCCATCAGGAATTCCGCCCTTGCTAAATCGCCCCTGGCTTCCTTTACCATCCCAAGGTTGCGGTAGGCCTCCGCCCGGCGGAAATAGGCGGTCCAGTGATCTGGATCAAGGGTTATTGCTGCCGAAAACGCCTGGACGGCCGCTTGATAATCACCAGTGCGGAGCAGCCGGAGTCCTTCGGAAAAATTGCTGGCGGCATCCGAGTGGTAGCTGTGGCTCTCGGACATTAGGCTGATCCCCCCAACAAAAACTCTACGAAGTGGCCACCACTTTTTTACTTCAGAGAACCGTAGAAAATCTCCATCGTACGAGCGTCAACATTGTGGGCACCTTGCTCAAATTGAGATAGGGTCATCCGGGAAACGATTTGGATTTCCTCGTCGAGTTGATAAACATACCCCTCTCCTTGGTCCGCCTTCAGAACGATGATGCAACCCGGTTCAACAAGAAATCCATCGCTGATTTTTCTCAAAAATTCTGCTTCGTCTTTGTCCTCCAGGTTAACCGCCTGTATCGACACGTGGTCAGAACCATGCTTGTCTACAAGAGATTTGTATTCCGGAGTGTGTTTTATGAGCAGTACACCCTCGTCCTCTGTACCTGTACCTGCACCTGGTTCCGCCAGAGCAACCACAAAATCCCCGAACATGGTGAAGTTATGGCCTGGAAAGGTGCAGACAAACTCGTAGTTGCCGGCCGAGGGAGCGGCAAAACGCACCTCACCTGACTCCCCTGGGTCGAGGAGCTTCACATTAGCAATCACATCGGGGTCTCCCGGTTGGAGCCAGCCATTTTCAGGGCCTGCCTCAAGTCCTCGCTGAGCAACCTCGTCCTTGGTCCCTTCATTTACCAGTACCCAGTTGTGCTGGTTGACACTTGAAACATTGTTGAAGCACAGCACGACTTCGGCGCCAGCGGCCGCTTCAAGCCTGTCCTTGTCGAATCCGAGCGCGTCGCCTTTCACGCTGATTTCCAGGGTAGGCTCTTGGCAAGCCGGTTTCGGGACTGACGGTGTTGGCGTTGGGGTGGGTGTCAGTGTTGGAGTTGGCGTTGGCGTGGGAGCCGTCCCACCGCAAGCTAATCCCACAATCGCCAGTAACGCAAACACGCCTATAATCATTTGTTGTTTCATCTGGATATACCTCCTTGCAGCGGATGGCGCTGCTGCGGTCACAAAATCTACGGCTCCCGCGGGTCGGGCCCACCAAGATTCCTGCTGCGCGGGCGTTGGCGTGGGAGCCGTCCCACCGCAAGCTAATCCCACAATCGCCAGTAACGCAAACACGCCTATAATCATTTGTTGTTTCATCTGGATATACCTCCTTGCAGCGGATGGCGCTGCTGCGGTCACAAAATCTACGGCTCCCGCGGGTCGGGCCCACCAAAGCCGGGCACATGCTCCTCGGTCTCTCCAGGCATGGGGTGGGATCCCATTCTGGAAAATGGACCTGGCCGGTCACCGATGGTTGGGCGTTCCTGGGTTCCCGCCAGCCTGATGCGCCAACGCAACCTGGAAAACGCGAAAAGATTCAGGAAGTGCAAGCCACCCAGCACTAGCAGCACCACGCCTACCTTAGAGCTCACATACTCGACCGCCTGGGCCATTTCGTCTGGTCCGGCGCCGACCCGAACTGCGATCGTCACGAACCCGATGGCGACCAGATAAAATCCCACCATGAGCAGGTGATTTACCGAGTCGGCCAAGTCTTCCCTGCCCGCAAATACTTCCACCAGGAAGACGCGCCCGTTCTTAATAGAGCGTCCTGCCGACCCACAAGGCGATAGTCACGCAGATACCTAGATAGATCAAGTCAGTCCAGACGGTGAACATGGGAGCCTCCGTTTGAGGAATTTCCTCGGGATTGGATTCCAAGCTGATTTGGCAATTTTCTTGCCTACCCGTTCACTAATACATAATGCAGGTTTTCCCCGAATCGTTCCCACGGAAGCTCGGTAGCGGCTAGGTTCGTGTGCGGTGTAGACTGCCGCTAGTTAAGCCAACGCGGGAGCACGTTGTTTGGACGAAGCGGAAGTTATCCGCCGCTGCCAGGATGGGGACCGCGAAGCCTTCCGCTCCGTAGTGGAGTGGTACGGCAGAGTGCTCTACGGCACGGCGTACATGATGACCCGGGACCGGCCTCTGGCTGAAGACTTGGTGCAGGAGGCCTTCCTTCTCGCCTGGAGGAATATCTTGTCTTTTCGACCCGGAACTAACCTTCGGGCCTGGCTATTGCGTTTTCTTGTGAATCGCACAATCAGCGAACAGCGTAAGAAACGAGTGACGCAAATAGAATTGGATGAGGGGGCGGCGACGGTGCCTGATCCCGACCCCGGAGAGAAACTGGTACTTCGGGAAGAGGAAAGAGAGCGAATTAGACGTGGTCTGGGGACGCTACCACTTGAACAGAGGCAAGTCGTGGTGCTGCGGTACTATGCTGACCTAACGGGTCCAGAGATAGCGAAAACGCTCGGGGGTGGCGCGAGGGCACGGTCAGATCCCGTCTACATCGCGCCCTGGCCCAGTTGCGGCCACTGCTGCGGGATGAAGACGTCCAAACTTTGTCAGAATGTGATACGGCCTGAGCCATGCGGGAAGAGGAGAGTAACGACAACAACCTGGACGGTAGGCTGCGGGATTACTTCCGTGCCGAGGACCAGGACTTGGAATCTCCACAGGGGCTCTGGGACAACTTATCGCCGCGTCTTGGAGAGCAGCGGCGCCCTGGGTGGAGACAGCGCCTACGTGCCGTTTTCTGGTTGGGTGGGCCTTGGTCTGATGCCTCGCGATCAAGGCCTTTTGCAGCACTCGGGGCCCGCAATGCCCTCGTAGCATCGGTGGTCCTCGTCATCGCGGGGGGCATGGCTTATTTGGGCGTTACATTAGCTACAAACGGCGGGAAACCAATGGATGGAGGGGAAACGGCAGTCGTCGCCTCTCCAAGGGCAACCTCCACTCCAGTTCCGCCTAACACGGTGCCCGCAGGAGACCGAGCCACCGAGCCGCCGACCGCGCCTCCGACGCTTCCTCCCACTAGCCCTCCAGCACTGTCGAGCGGACCGGTCCGATTTGAGATCGACGTGAACGGCGAAGCCCTGGAGTTCAACGTAAACAGCATGTCTGCTTCGGCGGGGACAGAGGTCGTGGTGAACTTCAATAACTCATCCACCGTCAACTCCCATAACTGGGTGTTGGTACCGGCGGGCACCAAAGACGCCGTTGCCACCGACGGCATCGCCGCCGGCCCCGATAACAACTGGATACCGGTGAACGACTCCCGGGTGCTGGGATCGACCGTCCTCATCGGCCCCGGCGAAAGCGCTCAGGCCACCTTCACCGCACCTGCCCCGGGAACCTACCAGTTCGTCTGCACCTTCCCCGGCCACAACTTCACCATGTTCGGCGACTTCATCGTAAACTAACAGCCCGGACCCGAAAGTTCGTATTTTCCCCGGCAAAGAGAAGGGACCAAATCTCTGGCCTGTTGCGGCGTTTTGCCCCCTTGGGCATAATGGCTGACAGCAGACGGCCCCGATGGAATCGGGGCTGACAGCCTGGAGGAACACCCCATGCCCGGACCCTTGGACGGCGTAAAAGTGTTGGACTTCACCGAGATTATCGCTGGACCTTTGGCTGGCCGGCTGCTGGCCGACTTGGGTGCCGATGTAATCAAGGTGGAGCCTCCCTGGGGCGAGCCCTGGCGGCTCACCCAGCGTTTTACCCCCACCGAAAGCCGCACTTTCATGACCTATAACCGGGGCAAGCGCAGCCTGCCCCTTGACCTGACCAAAGACGGGGCCGGCAAGATACTGGCGCGGCTCATTCCCGAGATGGACATCGCCTTGGTCAACTTCCGGCCCGATGTGGCGGCCAAACTGGGGGTGGACTTCCAAACATTGTCCGCCATAAATCCCCGGCTGATTTACTGCGAATTGACCGCCTACGGAAGGGAGGGGCCCGACGCCCAACGACCCGGTTACGACATGATTGTCCAGGCCATGACGGGGATAGTCGCTTCTGAAACCAAGACCCTGGACGGCGTTCCATCGTGGGTCTGGTCCAGCCCTCTGATCGACACGTCGGCCGGCATTTGCATGGCCTGGTCAGTCTGCGCCGCTTTGTATGCCAGAGAGCGCACCGGCGTTGGCCAGAAGATCGAAACCAGCCTCTTGGCCTCGGCCCTGTCTTTGATGGGGGCCAGATTCCTGCACGTGGAATCCCTGGACCGGGAGAGCAGGGAAAAGGCCATCAAAGAATTGGACGCCAAACGTGCGGCCGGCGCCACCTACGAAGAGATGGTCGCCGTTTCTCCGGGAAGCCGCCGCCGCGAGCACCACGGCAACCTCTACTACCGGGTCTACTACACCAAGGACGCACCAATCGGAGTGGGCTGCCTCAGCGATACGCTGCGCCACCGTCTGCTGGAAACCCTGGGATTGACCGACGACGGCCTGGAGCCCGGCTGGGACCACACCAAGCCCGAGTCCCAAGCCTACACCCGTGCATTGGAGCAGCGCGCCGCGGAACTGCTGGCTGAGAAGTCCAGCGCCGAATGGCTGCAGATATTCGAGGAGCGGGGCATCCCGGCCGGCCCTGTTCGGTTCATCGAGGAGCTATTTGACGACCCCCAAGTGGTCGCCAACGGCCTGGTCACTGAGGTGGAACACGTTCAAGAGGGCAAGGTCAAGATGGTGGGCCCAATGGCCCATTTCCGGGGCACCACCCCATCCCCTCCCAAGGCATCCCCGGCCCTCGGACAGCATGCCAGCGAGATTCTGGAGTGGCTGGGCTTCACTCAACGAGAGGTCGATGCTTGGCGCAATGACGGAGTAATCAGCTAGCAGATTGCCTCAGAAACTAATTTAAGGGCACGGCAATGCCGTGCCCTTACGTTTTGTTCGGTGTTCGGTCCCAAAAGTACAGACTAATCTATTTGAGCCCATCCAAGAATGCGGCAACCGTGTCGTTGAACTCTTGAGGTTTTTCCATCTGGGGGGTGTGACCGCAGTTGTCTATCGACTTCAGCGTGGCGTTGGGCAACAGCTTGGCGTACATCTCGCCGCACTCCAAGGGAATGATGGCGTCCTGCTTGCCCCAGACAACCAGCGTTGGGATTTTCACTCCGCCCAGATAATGGGGCAGACTGGGATTGTGGAGATAGGGCCTCCAACAGAGCCTGGATAGCATCTCCATGTTGCCGTGAAGGAGCGCTGCCTCGTCGGTAGTCCGCTCGGCCGTGAAGAATTCGTAGTCGGGCACTTGGGAGGGATCGTGGAACGCGAGCTTTAGACGGATCTCCCCCGAAACCATGAATATCTCGGTAATCTCGCCCTTCTCGGGCCGTACTCCGGCTGGGTCGACCAACACCAAGCCCTTGATGTTGTGATGGTCCATGGCTGCCATCTCAGCAGCTATCCAACCGCCAACGGAATGCCCGGCCAGGACATAGCGGTCCAGGCCCAATTCCGAGACCAAGTCCTGGGTGAAGTGGGCTACGTCGGTGATGGTATACAGCCATTCAGGCCGGGGAGTGCCAAAGAAGCCGGGAAGGGACGGTGCGTACACGGTGAAGCGCTCTGCCAATGGACCGCTGGTGGGGTCATAAGTGCCGAACCCTTCTCCGCCGTGGAGAAAAAGAAGGGGTGGCCCGGAGCCACCTTTATGCATCTCAACTTGGTTTCCGGAAACGGTGACCGTGGACTGGTTGGCGGCTTTCGCTAGAGTCATGATTTGTCCCTCGTCCTTAGCCAGATTTGCCGCTGGGAATCTGTATCGGGATGTCGTATATGATTGGGAGGTTATTATCGAAGGCTGGCGCGCGGCACACCGATTCTGTTACAAACCAGCAGGGTTGTCAAGCTGGCTGTGAACGTGCGTCTTGACACCGTTCTGGCCCGTCAATACCATAGTCTTACCACACGATTTACCTGTGAGCGCCGGCGCCACTGATGGTCCAGGTACTTTGGCTGCGATTCACCCGCTCCGTTGGGGATTAGTCCAGTGGTAGGACGCCTGACTCTGGATCAGGAAGCGGAGGTTCGAACCCTCCATCCCCAGCCATTGATAAAGGCCTTTCCGCGATACCCCAGGCGGCCGGCTGTACGCCATTCCTCGGTGGCGCTCCTCTATCACTGCCTCTCTATGTGCACCCTCAAATCACTTCCCAGTCTTTTTGGGTTCGCCTCTGCACGTTTGACACCCCATAGCTACCTGGGTATCATCCAGTCAAGTCTAGGGTCTATAGCCAGCTATTGTCGCGTCTGCGCTGGTCCTTCTGAATCTGGCGATAACGCCGATTCACTCCCTACCAGTCCAAATTCCCATCCAATGGTTCCCCCTTTCGATGAATAAACTAGCCGCTCTCGGCAATCTCTTAGCCACCTGGTATGTCTCCGCCGCACTCCTGGCGGTGGTTGGGTTAATCTTGGGATCCACCGTCTTCTTCTTCGCCTACCCAGGCAAACCGAAGATTGGGGTCATCAACATCCCCTTTACGGTCATCGATTCCCGCTCTGCCTTTGAGATTGGCGCGATGCTCGACTATGTGCGCGATGATGGTTCCATCAAAGGGGTGGTAATTTCGCTGAACAGCCCCGGCGGAAGCGCGGCGCCCAGTGAACATCTTTTCTTTGAGTTGGTGAAACTCCGGGAGAAGAAGCCCGTCGTCATGGTTATGGACGAGTTGGTGGCCAGCGGCGGGTACATGTTGTCGCTGGGAGCCAACTACACCCTGGCCAACCCTTCGACCTTTGTGGGCGGCGTCGGGGTTATCCTCTCACCCCTGCCACCAATCATTCCGCGTCAGCCATCAGACCGGGACGGGGTTACGGGGCCATTCAAGTTGGACGGCGGAACGCGGCGTCATTACATAACCCTGACTGACCAGTTGCAGCAGTCCTTTGGCGCCATGGTGCTCGCCCAAAGGGGCGCCAAACTAAGAATAACCGGAAACGAGGTCCTGGAAGGCAACATCTATTCCGGTGTGGAGGCCATGCAGGTCGGACTGATTGACGGACTTGGCGGCCATACCGATGCAATTGAAAAAGCGGCCTCGTTGGCCGGGGTCGCCAATTATGACCTAGTGGACGTTAACACCGAGGTCTCGCGTATATTCAACCAGAAATTGGACCGGATAAATGGCCGGCTGCGATTCAGCACTGACCCGTCTGGCGGGCTCGATACGGCGGCGATTTTTGCATTGATTAATGGCCCGGGGATTTATGGTACGGACGACCGGGCGACCCTCTTGAAAGACTTACTCGCCGCCAGATCCGACTCCCTGATGACCCTCCCGCCTCCAGGCGGCATCGGAGCGGACCCCACAGAAGCACTACCCGACTTTCCACTGACCATCACCGGGCCCAACGCCTACTACCTGTATGTTGGCCCATCTGAGTAACTACCTGCTCTCCTTTGTGCGGTTTGCCTTCGGCAGCAGCTACGGACGGGTGCTGGCCATCCCTTTGTTGTTCGCCGCCGCCTATTTTCTGGTGGCGCTGTTCACCTACTACCGCGGCACTTATGACCCACCTGAATCCCCGGAAATCCGGTTCGAGGAAATCACTACCGCCCTTTCAGCCCACACCATTTTTACCGAGCAGCCCGAGATCCGGTCTGGACTGGTGGTGATTGACGGCGCCCACAACAACGACTTCTCTCAAAACGAGATTGTTTCTTTGTTGTCCGGCCTGGCCGACCGGGGGATTACCGTGGACTTCATGGGAGAACCCAGCAATTTCGGCGGTTTCAGGCGAGTCGATTCGGAAGACCGGTTCGAATTGCTGGAAAGCAAACTGCGTAAGGCGGGCAGCCTGGCAGTAATCGCCCCCGACGCGACTTACACCGAGGAGGAGACGGGGTTGGTCCGGCGGTTCGTGGATAAGGGCGGCCGCTTACTATTGATTGGCGACCCAACCCACAGCCAACTGATAAACACATTGGCGGAGGAGTTCGGCCTCACCTTCCAACCGGGTTTTCTTTACAACCAAGTGGACTATGACTTGAACCACCGCAATATCTTTGTCCGGGATTTTTTTCCTGATCCCGTGACCGACGGTCTGGCAGAGGTGGCCTTGTACACCGCCGGGGCCATCCGGTCGGGAGGTCCGGCCCTGGCTTATACCGACGGAAACACCTTTTCCACCGTAGCTGAAGGAGTGGAGCCATTTTATCCCGTGGCCAAGGCCGCCCAAGGTAACGTTCTGGCCGTGGGCGACCTGACGTTTATGGCGCCACCCCAGAACTCAATCTTGGACAACAACCGGTTGATTGCCAATATCGCCGAGTTCTTGGCCTCCAGCGACCGGGGATTTGAGCTGGCTGATTTCCCTTATTTCTTTGATGGTTCGGCGGATATCGTACTGGGAAGGCCTTCCCTGTTGGATTTGGGCGCCGGCCTACGCCGCACACTATCTAGTTTTCAGATCGATGCCCAGGTCAAGAACATTGAAGCGCCAGGGAATGACCTGATATTTTTAGGCCTTTATGGCGACGCGATTCAAGCGCAAAGATATCTTAACCTTGCGGGAATCCAAGTGGGTGAAACTCTTCATACCCCTTTTACTCCTGACCTTAACCCCCAAGGGACCGCCCTCATTTCGTTACAAGCCCAGGACGACCGCCACATACTGATTGTGTTGGCAGATTCTTTGGACACGTTGGCAGACACAATGGCCCGTTTAGAGTCGGGAGAATTCCGTGATGTCATCGTGTCTGATTTGTTGGGGATTGTCACGAATTCCAACGCCGAATTCACGAATTTCAACGACGAATAAATAGATGACGACTCGAGTAAGACAATATGAGATTTAAGATGCGCCTGACCGCTCCGGTGTTGACAGCGGTATTTTTCGTGGCTGTGGTGGCTTGTGGCGAGGATTCCACCAGCGGTGGTCCCGCGGGCCGAAACACACCCGACATCCAGGCGACAGTAACAGCGCTGGCTTTGTCCCAGGCGCAGGCGTTGACTCCCACACCGGTCCCAGAACCAGTGCGTCAGGGATTGGTGGCCTTTGCGGCCGGTCACAAGTCTGCGTCGGCTGATTGGGACCGGTTCCATCAAGGGATGGACCAATGGCGCGAGGACGTGGTTGCCTGTGTGCCCGCATCGGTTGAATCGGCTCTGACCGCCTTTGCCGGACGCGCAATAGGGGTCACCCAGACCGCTCGTTCGCTGGACCGTCTTCCGTCGCTTGAAAGCTTTGCTGCCCGGCTTACCGCCGCAGCCGCACAGGAAGAGGCTGCCTTCGAGTTTCTCAGCAACAATTGGAAACCCGACAGCGGGTTTTCCGGTGACACTCCGTCTCAACTTTTCCAGCAGGTTGCATCGGTTCGGTCTGAAGTCGGCATCGAGCGTGGCAAGGTGTCCCAGTCCCTGTTGGCCCGGCAGACCAGCCTGGATGGGGCAAGCCTGGCCGCCGTCGACTGGTTCGCCTCGAGCGTGGAGATCTTGGACTCGGACTGGGACCAGTTCCATCGCGACTATGACGCCTTCAGGGTGGAACAGGTCGAACTGGGCGACGAAGCAGCGGCCAGCCGCCTTGGAGGGTTACTGACTCAATTTGGGTCCATAGTGGACCAGGTGCAGAGCCTTCCTGACACCCTGCTGACCCAAGAGATTGCCAACCGATTGGCGGATGCCGCGGATGGAGAGCAACTCTTGCTCCGCAGACTCTTGGGCTCCATTGGCGGCGGAGGCTCACTAATAGAGACGGTCTCAGTACTACCAGACGAACTGGTGATAACCGAGACGGCCAACAGTGAAGACCCATCGGACGGAGCTAGCGAAATCAATCCTTCGGCGCTGACCCTGGACGGCGCCACCGTATTCGATGTGTTCGACACTCAGATCGCCGCAGGAAACCGCCTGCGGAGAGCGCTCCGTAAAGAGCTTGGCGACGCCCGTGCCTCCTTGACCGAATCCGGCCAAGCGAACGTAGGTATCTTCCTAGGGCAAACCAGGGCGTTGGAACAGGAATGGGACGATTTCCACGCCAGTTACGACGAATGGCGGCGCACCAACGGGGGATGCGACCAAGGGCAGGCCCTGGAAGCGCTGGGGGACCTGGCCGCCGGTTTCAATCAGACAGTTCGGGATATAGAGGACCTGCCCTCCGCTCCGTTAGTCCGCGGCATGGGCGAACTTCTGCTCCAGGCAGCGGAACGGGAACAGGCGGCCGCACTGTCTCTGCGCGAATCCTGGCGCTCCCTGGACACCAGCGCCTTTGGCCGTTACACAGGGGAGAAATCATTCGCCGAGACTCTGCGCCGTCAGGTGGTCTTGGACCTCCAGGACCTGTTGGCCCGACAGGAAATTTCCGTAGACAACTGACCATGCCTAACCCCCCGTGTGACATTTGTGTGAATTGTGTATGAATTCCACGCCTGATTATGGCGCCCGGCGCTACATTAACGTGCATGTCACGCTCATAATTGAAGATTGGGTCCGAGTATTCGAGATAGCCGCGCGACTAATCCGTCGCACTAGCATTGTTCCAATGGTGGTCCTTGGACCGCGGCGGGTCATGAATTCGGTGCCCAATTCCTTAGAAAGCGAGTTCTAGACTCCGTTAACCGGACTCGCCCGTTACCTGCGGGTTACGTAGATCGACAAGAGGACCCATGGTAAGTCGGACGACCCCTTCATTCGAAGAACGGGTGGGCCAAGTCCTATTAGAGGGCGGGTTCGTCACCCAAGAGCAGTTAGAAGAGGCTAGAACTGCCAGCGAGGCTGAATCGGCCAGCCTCTTAGACACCATGGTTTCCCACGGCATGCTTGCCCAGGAGACCTTGGTAACCGTCCTCAGTTTCCAACTCCGCATCCCGGTGATTGACCTGAGACACGTCCAGGTTGACCCCGAAGCCGTGGCCCTTGTTCCGGAGGAATACGCCCGCCAACACACCGTGATGCCCACCGGTTTTGACACTGACGGGTCCCTCCGCATCGCAACCCGGATGCCCAACGACTTCCAACTCTCCTCCGAGCTTTCATCCGTTACGGGCCGCCAGACCAAATTCGTTTTAGCCATTGGCGGAAAGCTGGAGGACCTGATCAATCGGGTCTACACCTCCGCTCCGGCCCAAGCGGCAGACGGTGCCCCTTCCGATCAAAAGAGCGGAGACGGCACTCGGACCATCACTCGCGCCGCGCCCGGCGGAGAGGCCACCTTCCTGGGCCAGGACATTAGTCAATTGCCCGCCATGCAGGCGGTGGACATGGTTACCTTGCAGGCGGTCAAAGCCAACGCTTCCGATATCCACATGGTCCCCAGTTCTGACTCGGCCAAGGTGCTGTTTCGGATGGACGGCGAGTTGCGGCAGATGGTCGTCCTGCCGCTGACCCTTCATGAAAGTATGGTCTCCAGAATCAAAGTTGAAGCCGGGATGGACATCTCCGAAGACCGGCGCCCTCAGGACGGGGGATTCAGCTTGAACTTTGGAGAGCGGCGGGTGGAATTTCGTGTTGCCTCCATCGGCACGACCTGGGGCGAGATGATGGTCATTCGCGTTCTGGACCAGTCTGGCGGCCTATTGACCCTCGAAGCATTGGGCATGGAGGCCCAGATCCTCCAGGTGTGGTGCTCCCTTTTAGAGTTGCCCTACGGTATGTTGATGGTGTCCGGTCCCACCGGCTCAGGAAAGACCACCACCCTCTACGCCTCCGTGGCCGAACTCATCGCCACCCGCGGCAATATCATGTCTGTCGAGGACCCCATCGAGTACCGCATGGACGGGGTCAACCAGATACAGGTCAACCGCGCAGCTGGGGTAGATTTCCCGTCGGGTCTGCGGTCGATCATGCGGCTCGATCCCGACATTATCCTGGTTGGTGAGATCAGGGACGCGGAAACGGCCACCACAGCCGTGAACGCCGCTTTGACCGGTCACTTGGTTTTGGCTTCGATTCACAGCAACGACGCCGCATCCTCCATCGTCCGGCTGTTGGACTTGGGAGTTGAGCCCTTCCTGGCTGCCACCGGCGTGATTGGCTGCTTGGCCCAGCCCCTGGTGCGTCAGGTATGTCCCCAATGCGGTGTGCCCACTGAGGCCTCGGCGACTGAGGCCATTGCCTACGAACAAGAGATGCAAGAGACGGCGCCCAATTTCATGTCTGGACCGGGGTGCAACTTCTGTAACGGGTCTGGTTTTGTCGGACGGAGCGGTGTATTTGAAGTCCTCTCCATAGACGAGGCGCTTCGGAGACAGATATCCCAGGGCGCCAGCGGCCGGAGATCCGAGACACGGCAGTTAAAAACGGAATGGTTACCATGCGCCGGACGGGAATGCAGATGGCCCAGAACGGAACGACCACTCTTTCCGAAGTATTCCGCAACGTCTTCTTCATCAACTGACCAAAGTTAGGTGCTCCGGCTTCATGCACCCAGCAGAGCAACTGTTGGCCTGGCTTGACCGCCATGGGGATTGGGACGACCATTAAGACAAGGCGATGGTAGTTCGATACGTTGCATACACGTGGCAGGGTGAGAAGGTTGAGGGCGTTTTAGATGTCGACCGGGAAGAAGAAGCCCGGGAGATGCTTCAAAAAGACGACTTGATCCCGTACGAATTGGTACGGGTGAGTCCGGCGCCGTCTCTTTCCAGTCTTGCCCCTATCCTATTTAATCCCAAGCCCCAAGAAATCATTGAATCCACACGAGGTCTGGCGGCGCTGATCCGTTCCGGTATTCCAATCAGAGAAGGGCTGATTATTCTGCAGGGCGAAGGCACCAGACTGGGGATGAAGGAGATTGTCCGGCGGCTGGTTGTGTCCATCGAGAACGGCAGCCGGCTGTCCGAAGCCTGCGCCAATCACCCGCGCGTGTTTACCGGCTTCTACGTGCGGCTTTTGCGGGTAGGGGAAGCCACCGGAAGAATGCCTGATTCGTTGCAGCAGCTTGCTGACGCCCTAATAAAGCGAAAGGCCATGCGCGATAAGGTTAAGGCGGCGTTGGTCTACCCAGCCATCAGCATGGTTGTCGCCATCATGGTGGCGATCATTCTGCTGGTCTATGCCTTGCCGGCCATCATCGACCTTCTAGCGGAATTCGGCGGCGATTTACCGCTGTCCACCCGGCTGCTAGTCGAATTGTCTGACTTCGTTCAGGCGTACAAAGCGATTATTTTCATCATGTTGCCATCTCTAATTGTGGGCTCGTGGCTGATTTCCCGGGCCCAGGGCGGCCGCCGTCTGCTGGACCGATTATCCCTGAAACTGCCAGTCGTCGTCGGCGTGTTGATGCAGAGCAACATCTTCAGCCTGACGTCTACTTTCGGGACTTTGCTTCGTTCCGGTATCCCGTCGATGGAGTCCCTGAAGCTGGTTAGAGATAGCCTGGGGAATGTCATCTTGCGGGAACGGCTGGACGTAATCATTGATGACGTGGAAGGTGGCGCGCGCCTGGGATCCGCGTTTCGAGAGCATTGGCCCAAACCGCCGCTTCTTTCCCAGGGAATGATTACCGGCGAGGCGACCGGTGACTTGCCAGAGGCCCTCCACAACCTGGCGGAATACTACGAGCAGGAAGCGACTAGGACGGTTAGCTCAGCAACCGAGTTGATTCAGCCATTCGTCATCCTGTTGGTGGCCGGATTGGTCGGTTTTGTGGCTACCGCCGTGGTATCGGGAGTCTACTCGGCCCTAGACTCCATCGAATAACCGTCGATCGAATAACCCAGGTTAATAAACCAAGTCGATAACAATATGTAATCGCCTTTTTTTGGAGCTTGGCGGCTTACTCAGCCTAATTTAACCATCGTGCTAGTTTGACGGTCTAGAGTTCCTGCTGGGGCCTCCGGACTGAATCATAATAAAGGTCAAACCCGTGGCAGAAAATCGACCCAGCGAGGGTTCCACAAGCCCGACAGGAACCTACCAGATCTACGAGGACGAGGAAGACGGTGACCGATCACGGAGGGGCAGGAATGCTCTCCGTTCGCAATCCCGTTATTGGCGCTGCGTCCCTTCTGTTAGCGTTCTTCCCGGCGAAAAGAGGCAGCTCCCCGCAAATTTTCTGCTGCGGAGCGGGCTGGTCGCTGCCATTGAGCTGCTGGTGGTGCTCACCGCCGCTAGATATCTGGACTTGAACGACTTCGAGAACCGTGCGGAGACGACGCAAACTCTGTCTCAATTGGTCGAGCGCCAATTATCGGCCCGTCGAAGTGAGATTGAGCCCCTACAGACTCAGATCAACCTTCTGAGCTTGGAACTGGAGTCGGCGGAGACAACCTATGAACTCGCTACTGCAGGACAAGCCGATTGGTTCACTGCGATGAGCGGCTTGTTCGGCATCTCTGTGATTGGGGTAGATTTCCTCTCGGCCATTGTTAATTCCGACGGTGGGATAGCGCTGGTCGGTGTCGCCACTAGCCCGGATGCGATCGCGTCCCTGCCCACCCAACTTAGCCAGCTGGCCGGCACCATCAATCTACAGGGAATACAGTGGGACGCAGCGGTTTCACCGCCCTACTTCACCGCCGATTTTCAGGTGAACCGATGAATCTTCGATTCTCATTGGACCAATTGCAGTCCCTGCGGAGGCCCGAGACCTTGTTGGTGCTAATCCTGCTGGTGGCATTTGTTGCTTGGTACTACTACGACGAGAAGGCAACCGGCGCCGATGCGGAGCTGCTGGCCGTGGAAAACACCCTCGCCGCCGATCAAGAAGACCTCAGGTTTTGGACCAACAGTATCGATCAGTTGGCTCTCCAAGAGGAATTGGCGGCCTTAATATCCGCCCCCAGACCGCCCGATCTGCCAACTCAACAGGAGGCATTGGGGTTTCGAAGCAGCCTGATGGCCTACGCTTCGGAGCAAAAACTGCCCCTCAGTTCTCTGGAGGTCTTGGATATCACCCGTGAATTGGGCGATTCCCAGTACCCGGCTGTACGTTATTCAATCGTCCTTAGTGGAGACCTAAATTCGTTGGTGGGGTCATTGCGGTTCTTTGATTTCTTCCCGACTTCGTCGGTCCAGAGCATGGAATTCTTCCGCGCGGAGCAAGAGCCTAACATCTGAGGACTTAGCCTCACTCTAGACGTTATTCACCGGTCTGAGGAGGCCTAGGAGAGTGCCGGACACCTATACCTCCAAAGGCAAAAGGACCGCCTCCATCTCCATATGAACACGGCTTAGTGAAATTGATGGTCTCCAAAGGCCAGATCATCGACGACTACCGCGTGTTGCTGGCCAACCCCCGGTTCTTTAGAGAGGGTCACGTGAGTAATCCCTCCAGGGTCGCCGGCCTTCTTGAAGACGCTCTGCCCCAGTTGAACGCCAAGTTCAAATTCGCCAACGCGGTGGTGCCGGGCTTCCAGAACCGCTTGGGCATCCTGGAATTTCCCAAGGGAACGGGGTTCAACCCCTGCAAAGTGATTGCCCAAGAAGCGTCTCGAACAATGCACGTTACACCGGAGAACTATTACATCACCTGGCACCGCCTGCCCGACAATTTTGACCGGTCTCGGTGGCTGGTGCTGGCTGCGCTGCGCCGGGCCATTGCGTCGCTCATGGACACCGCCCGGAAGGCGAATCTGCGAATATCCGCCCTGGAACTCCGCCCCTTCGCCCTGGCCAGGGCAATTAACCAATCGGAGGCCATCATTACCTGGGCGGCGCCGGACGGTTGCGACCTGGTCATCGTTAAGGACTCGGTTCCCGTCGACCACCAGAGCCTTTACTGGGGCGCAGACCTGGTTGAGGACTCGGTCCTCATCGACCGGCTAACGGAGGTGACGTCTCGGACCTTGAACACCTTCGACGAGACCTCTCTCGAAGGGCCCATGCCTGACGATACTCCACTCTACGTCTGCGGGTCGCCCATCAGCCGCCAACCGATACAACAAGATGATCAACGGGGATTCGCCATAACCCAGCAGATCTGCCAGAACCTGCGTTTGCCCAGAGGCGAGGTTGACATACCCATGGACGGCGGGCCGGAATTTCCCTTGAACGATTTTATCGTTAACGCCGGCCTTGCCCTCCGCGGCGTTTAGCCGGTCACCGTCATCATGTTGGGCTTCTTCGCCTTCTTCATTGGCGCATCCGTCGGTAGTTTCCTGAACGTAGCGGCCGACCGGGTGCCAAACGGCCGTTCCTTGATCCGCCCTAGGTCTTATTGCGAGTCTTGCCAGCGCCCGTTGGCGTCCATCGACATGGTTCCAGTGCTCAGCTACGTATGGTTGAGGGGGAAATGCCGCTACTGCAAGGCCGGAATCCCCTTTAGAGTCGTTTTGGTGGAGGCAGTTACCGGGGCTGTATTCTTGGCCGTTTTCCTGCTCTATGGTTTTGGAATTGACTTCGTAGTCCTCTGCGCTGCCCTTTCACTGCTCCTTGTGGTTTCTATGATCGACCTGGAACACGGGCTGATCCTGGATGCGATGGTCTTCCCAAGCATAGTGCTCCTACTGCTTTTGGCCCCGTTCTGGTCGGAGATCGGGATTCCCAGGACATTCCTGGGCAACGAGACCCTGATCGCTTCTTTGGCCAATTCATCACTATCGGGGTTGGAGGCCTTCCTGGCCTTTTTCGTTGTTGCCATGATTAATCCCGCGGGTATGGGAGGGGGGGACATTAAATTCTCTGCCGTCTTGGGATTGATGGTGGGATTCCCAGGCATCTTGATGGCCTTGTGGATCTCCGTGATTGGAGGAGGGCTCATTGCCATTGGTCTGATTCTGGCGGGGAAGAAAAGCCGCAAGGACACCATGCCGTTTGGACCTTTGATGGCCATCGGCGCGGCGGCGGCTCTCATTGGCGGACCGGACATCGTAAACTGGTATCAGGAATTGGCGGCGGCGGTTTCAGTCACATGAATGCGAGATCAACAACCTGGCCACTACAAGGTGCAGGCAAGGGGCTAAAGCGCTTAGCTTCCGGCATCATTGTCGCCGAAAGGTCACTATGGCCTCAGCGGTTTAGCGCAGAAGGCAGCCAGGAGGGGACTGGAGAACGGTACGTTGTGGCCGTGCTCCAATCGCTGGCGGTTTTCCGCTTGGTCTCCTTCGCACTGGGCTCAGCATTGTTCTTCCTTAATCCGGGTGAACTGGACTCTTTGGTGCTGGGCTCCGTGATACTGGGCGTTGGCATGTTCAACGTGTACCGAATCCTTTGGCGGTTCGACCCTTCCCATCCCAAGTTGATCATAGAGTGGGGGAGCCTCTGCACCGATGTGGTTCTCAGCGTCACCTTGATACTGGTATCAGGCGGTCTCGATAGCCCGTTCCTGATCTACTCCCTTTCACCCGTTCTCACCGCCAGCCTGCTATTGTGAGGTGGACCCGGAAATTCGGACAGGTGGTTAAGTGAGAGTTCTGCTCCTAAAATAGCCACAGCTGTTGCTGTGAGGGAGGAGTGGGACATGTCAAAAGAGCGGAGGAAGCACAGCCCAACATTCAAGGCCAAGGTGGCCCTGGAAGCGGTGAAGGGTGAAGAGACGGTGGCCCAACTGGCCGCCCCCTACGAGGTCCATCCCGGGCAGATCCAGGCCTGGAAGAAGTCCTTGTTGGAAGGAGCGGTCGGCGTCTTTGGTGGGAACCAAGACAAACGCCAGAAGAGCGATGCGGTCCTTGTTGCCCGGCTCTATCAGCAGATCGGCCAACTGAAGGTTGAGCGGGATTTCTTGGCGGAGAGGCTCGGTCCATGAGCCGGGAGCGGCGGCGGGAGATGGTGGACCGGCGGCACCCAGCCTTGTCCACAGTGAGACAGTGCGCCTTACTGAGCATCAGCAGGTCCAGCCTAAACTACCGGCGCAAGGGGACTTGCTTGGAGAACCTGACCGTGATGAAGGCGATGGACCACCAGTACCTAAGTACCCCCTTCTACGGGTCGCGGCGCATGAGGGTCTGGCTGGGCACTCAAGGTCACAGGGTGAACCGGAAGCGGGTCCAGCGTCTGATGCGGACCATGGGACTACGTGCCATCTACCGGTGGCCCCGGACCAGCAAGCCGGGGCCAGGGCACAAGGTGTATCCCTACCTCCTGAGCGCCATGGAGATCACCAGACCAAATCAGGTGTGGGCCGCCGACATCACCTACATCCCCATGGCCAAGGGTTTCTTATACCTGGTGGCCATCATGGATTGGTACACGCGGTACGTGGTGGCCTGGCGTCTTTCCAACACCTTGGATGCTGATTTCTGTGTCGAGACATTGGAGGAAGCGCTTGGCAAGGGGAAGCCAGAGGTCTTCAACACCGACCAGGGCAGCCAGTTCACCGGCGAAGCCTTCACCGGTCTCCTAGAGCAGCACGGAGTGAGAATCAGCATGGACGGGAAGGGACGCTACACCGACAACATCTTGTTGGAGCGGCTGTGGCGCACGGTTAAGTACGAGGAGGTCTACCTGAAAGCCTACTCCAACGGGCGAGAAGCCAAGGCCGGGCTTGACGCATACTTCAGCTTCTACAACAACCAAAGACCCCACCAGGCCTTGGGCTACCGGACACCGGCTGAGGTGTTCAAAGGAGACTTGGCGCCATCAGATGAACGGTCAATCAATGGGAAACGGGCACCGAACGGAGCGTTCTCAGACCTTGGAAAGACGGCGGAACTCTCACTTAGTTTTGCACCAAACCTGTCCAACTGATTGGGTCCACCTCATTGACCATGCGAGGCGCCGTGGCCATCGCCTGTGTATTAGCCTTGTCTGTTTCCGGGGCCCACTTAGCAGCGGGATTGGACATCAACGAACTTCCCTGGCTGCTCAGCCGCAACTATCTGGTCTTGTCCTTGCTCTATTCAGCCGTGTGCTTGCTGGTGGTGAGCCTGCCCTTTCTATCCAACCTGAACCTGCAAAATCGGGTCCGTTCCGAGTCCCTGGTCATCGAAAGGCAGAGGCTGAGGAGAGACGTACATGACAACGTCGCCCAGACCTTGGCCTTCCTTTCTCTGAAAATGAAGCTCGCTAATCAACGCTCATTACGGGGACTAAGCCCAATCACCGAGCAGGACGTGGCTGATATCGGCAGGATTGTGGAACGGACCTATCTGACTGTCAGAGATTACCTGGACGGGAACCAAGAGGAAAACCCGGATCCTTTGCGCCAACAGTTGGCGGAGTTTACCAGCCTGTGGAGCCGTGACACCGGAATTTCCGTGAAGCTAGATGTGGTTGGAGAAGAAGGAGACCTGGAACTGGCGGTGAAATTCCAGCTCCTTCAGGTCATCCGGGAAGCCCTGGCCAACGTGGCCAAACACGCCTATCCGAATAACGTTTGGGTGTCCCTCGATTTCGCCGATGGGCACGTCAAGATACGGGTAAAGGACGACGGCCGGGGGTTCGTCAGCACCGAGGTTAAAGGAGATGGCATGGGGATAATGAGCGAAAGAGCCAATATGGCCGGAGCTGACCTGAACATCGAAAGTTCACCTGGGACCGGCACTAAGGTCACCCTAGAATACACCAGCGGCACGGAGCAGGTTAGCTCATGAGCGACATCAGAGTCTTGGTGGTCGACGATCACGATCTATTCCGGCGCGGTCTTATGGAAGTACTGGACGAAGAGCCGGATATGGACGTGATCGGGGAGGCCCGCAACGGCAAAGAAGCAATTGAGATGGCCGGGAAATTGAACCCCGACCTGGTTTTTATGGACCTCAACATGCCTGGCCAGAACGGCATCGAGGCCACCGCATACATCACCCAGAAATGGCCCGACATGAAGATCCTGGTTCTGACCGTGTCCGAGGAAGCAGGCGACCTCTACCAGGCGCTGCGCGTCGGCGCCCGTGGCTATGTCTTAAAGATATCCAGCCCTGAGGAGATACTTGATGCCCTGCGCCAAGTCCACCAAGGTTGGGTGGTGGTTTCTCCCGCCATGGCGCCCTGATTCCTGTCAGATCTGTCCCAGCCGGCCACTAATGGGGGAAGGGGACAGGGCAGGGCCGATATCGACGATGTTGTTTTGACCATCCGGGAGCAAGAGATACTGCGGCTGGTTGCCCGGGGCCTGTCCAATGCCGGTATCGCCGAGGAGTTGATGGTCTCCGAGAACACAGTGAAGACCCACATCAAAAACATCCTGGGCAAACTTCATATGAAGAACCGGAGTGAGGCCGCCAACTACGCCAACCGACTGGGCATCACCCAACCCGATAGCCCTCAAGAGGCTTAATACCGGTCAACCCAGCGTCCCTCACCCAAATCCAGCCTGTCGTCAACAGGATCCGGTCTTGACCACCAGATCACGGACTTTAGCACGGTCATTATCCGGAGTGATTTTGCCGTAGACCCGATCTACCCTCCAGACACCGTATAACGTTGCGTTACCCCGGTCTTTCACCAGATATTCCCCTGGGGCCGGGTCCAATGCAGCTTCCAGGTCGGTGGCCCTCAGGTTAGGGTAGCACTTGACCAGATAGGCCCAGATTGTATTGATTGCTTCGCTGGACGTGCGCAATATTGGCGTAGGGAGAAATGGCCTAGGCGTGGCCGTTGGCAGCACCAGAATGGCCCGGGCCGCCGGGTCGCAGCTCGATTCTACGAACCTCTCCCACTCTTCCGCCAACTGGTCGTGTGCATAAAGTCTTCCGGAAAATGAATCTATCCTCCAGATGCCGTATTGCTGGTTGGCGTCGCTGATGGCCATTACGAACCAGTCGTCTTGCACCTGATATGAAACCAGGTCCTTGGGGTCAAAGCTGGCGCAGCGGCTCAGATGGGCCCACATCAGATTGCGGGCGTCGTTCCCCACCTGCACGGACCGAGTTGTCGGACAGGGGTGCCTCCTCCCGAAAAGGACGGCAGGACCGGCCGTGCCGTGGCCATGAGTGCGGGTATGGGAGTAAGAGTCACGGTGGGCCTCAAGGTCGGCCTAGGGGTCCTGGTGGGCCTGGGAGTGGGCCCGCGGCCCGTTAACCCGCAAGCAACGCCAACGGTAAGAAGAATCAATAACAGAAGAAAGATTTTAGTCACTGGTTTCCTTTGTCTCCGGTACTTTCCCCCCTCAAATTACTGTACCCCATCGCGCTATTCCAAACAAAGCCGTTACTCCACCCCAGAGAGTCCTTTCCGCCCGGTTGCCCCATTTTGAAGCCGACGGGTAAAAAGGGCTAGCCCGTTAATCACCCTCGCATTCACCCGAATTAGGGATTCGGATTACCTGGGGTAAGCGCAGAATAAATTTCGTCAGCAGCAGCGCGCTGGCCTTGACTAGGAATGGGGAGCAAATACCAAGATGATCAAAAGAATAAAAAAGGCGGTCCTCAATAACCAGAGAGGGTTCACACTTCTCGAATTATTGGCAGTCATGGCCATCGTCGCCGTTCTGGCTGGCATCGTCACGACCTCCGTCAGCGGAACAAGTGAACAAAGCCGGGACGCCCAGGCGATACAAGACTCCACAACCGTTGGGAGCGCCTCAGCCGATTTTTTCTCCGACCAAGAGGGCGCGGAGATCATCATCCCTCAGGCAGTAACGGTTTTGGATATCTTCCCCAGCCCGGTCCAGGAGATCAGCAGCCGGTGGCCTGAAGACTTCGTCACCAGCGTCTATCCGGATGTCTTCCCTCCAGACTCCGCGACCACGGTGACCGAAATCACTTTCTTGGATGCGGACGGCGCAATCTTGACTACCGTGGTGGAAGAGACCAACCAAGCCATAGACTTTGCCGTCGAGGACATTCTGACCGGATTCACGGCCGTTGATTTCGCTATCCTGGTCGACCCCAAAACTACATGAGCTCAGAGCCCAACAGTGCTAGTCAGAAGAGCGGCCTGTACGCCAGCTACCTGTGGTTATTTGAAACGGCCGACTCAGCTGGTAGCGCCGGAGAGAAAATCTCCCGTAACGTGGCGCTCTTCAAGCTAATCGTGGTGCAGAAGTTGTCTGCCGACTCCGACCAGGTGTCCTTGGTCTATCAGAGGATCACTTAAATGTTCTGCCAACTTTATTAATGAGGGAATGGGAGCGATTCTTCCCTTCCCGGTCGTAGCCGCCGTTTCAGAGACCGGGCGAAATGAGTCGAGATGAGACCGACACGAAATTGCATGGGAGGCACACGATGAGCCTACTAAAGCAGATACTAAAAGGCCAGAGGGGCTTCACACCGGTGGAGATGGTCGTAGTCATCGCCATCATGGGCGTGATGGCAATGGTCGCCGTCCCCGTAGTGACGAGCAACCTCGGCAAGTCCAAAGAGCGCGCCTATGCCCAGGACTTGGCCATGATTCAGACGGCGGTTGATAGCTATTTCACCGCTGCCGACAACCTACGTCACCTCGGATTACGCCAGTACCCCATCAACGCCCAAGGCGCCACCGGCACCAGCAAGGTATGGGACGGAGCAGCCAGCATATTCGAGCCTCTGGCCAACCCTTTGCTGGGCACCCAGGGCAGCGAGCCCTACTGGAGGGATGACGGCGATGGTGTGCGTGAGAGCACGGAAGAGATTCTGTTTGGTGAAACCGTATCCGAAGCCGATACCGGCCTGGGTGGCTGGTACGTGGGCAGGGTTGACCTTCAGGGCGTGGAATACGCCGCGGGAGTCCACGGCTACTTCATCGATTTCACCAAGCTGGTCTCAGCCGGCCTCCTCAAATCTGCCCCTGAGTCCGCCTCCAACGACAACGGCGGAGTGGCGGCAGGATCCGGCGGTTCCTACGGCTGGTTCGTTAACGCCACTGGGTCCGTCACTTCGATCCTGTCCGTATTCCCGTACAACGGCTTGAACTTCGACGGCACCGCCATCGTCATCGACAACGTAGCTGCCAGCGATCTGCGGGGATTCCAGGACGGCATCTACCCCTAGTCTCTTCTGGCTGGAAGCAACATTGGTATCCATCAGTATGCCTCCAAGGCCTACCTCCCGGCGTCCACCGGGAGGTAGGCTCGCCTCGGAGTCACCTATCCCTAACGAGCCTGAGCGAATCGATCCATTGAACCCATTCCGTAAATCACCAAAGGACTGAGAATGCTCCAACTGCGGAAGAGAATCAAGGAGCGGGTTGACCCTCCGGTTGCACCGGAATTGCTCAGCTGTGGTCTTTGGACTACGGCTTTCACTGGTTTGTGCGCCAGGCTAACCGGCTTAATACACTCTTTGCGCCTCCAGCGGGGGTTTTCTCTTATCGAATCGATAGCCGCGGTCGGTGTCATAGGCATTTCGGTCGTAGGGAGCGTGATCCTGCTAAACGCCACGGTCCGGACCTCTTCTGAGACCGCAGGTGATCTCGGCCTGATACAGATAGTCCGGGCCCAGGTAGAAACGATTCAGCAGTCACCCTTCATGGAAGACCCCACCCAGTACCCATTGGCGGACAATATACCGCCCAATGTGACCGTGACGTTCACGGCTACTGACCCTGGAACTTCTTACACCTTCCCTGCCCCAAGCGGTGCGACGCTGACCCAGGTGGTCCAGAAGATAGAGGTAACGGCCAAGGAGGACGACGGCGAATCCACGATGACCTTTTACAAGGTTAGCTCTCCATAAGGTTCTTGAAGAGACAACTAGGCAATTCTCTGGTTGAAGTGACCCTGGCCCTGGCCATTGGGGGGATTATCTCCGTTCCCTTGGCCGGCATCGTGGGCACCCAGTTGCGCGTGCCTCTCCGAATCGCCAACAACATCGCCACGGCCACACAGATTCAGTCATCAACTCTCTTTTTGGTGGACGACGCCAGCACTGCTCAGGCATTTACCGCCGGGACCGAGCCTGATTACGGCACATTCACCTGGACGGAATACGCATTTGACCCGCCGCTAGCCATCAAGGCCCGGTATTACTGGCAAGAGCAAAAGTTTTCCGTGAACAGACACGGGGCAGCACTCTACCGCCGTTCTTGATCATTGACGACGTCCGTGAATATAGCGACTTGGAGTTTACCTATAACCCTCCCGAATGGACGTACGACGAGACAACCAGGGCCTGGTCATACTCCGAAGGAAGGCTCCTGGTCGCCTTAAATACCACTGGAGCAAGGCACGAACAAATTTGAAGAATTGGTCAGCACTGGGAACCTGGTGGGGGACTTCCGCCCCCAATTGGAGCGCCCGGTGACGCAGCCGCCCCCGTCACAAATCGAACCTTTGACTGACAACGAATAGCCCGGTCGGCCGGTCTGATTCCACCCTCTACAGAGCAGAGGCCCAACGAACACCGGCTAGCCCAGCTGGCGCCAATTTGAAATCACTTTTACAGAACATACTATTCGGGCAAGGCGGGGCCGTCTTGCCAATGGCCATCCTAGCGTCCCTCATCGGGATACTAGTTATTGTTCTGTAGACCGTCAGCGATAATGGGACACATATAAGGGTAGGAAAACCCGAGAGTCGGAGGGTGGTGTGTGAGGTGGACCCGGAAATTCGGACAGGTGGTTAAGTGAGAGTTCTGCTCCTAAAATAGCCGCAGCTGTTGCTGTGAGGGAGGAGTGGGACATGTCAAAAGAGCGGAGGAAGCACAGCCCAACATTCAAGGCCAAGGTGGCCCTGGAAGCGGTGAAGGGTGAAGAGACGGTGGCCCAACTGGCCGCCCGCTACGAGGTCCATCCCGGGCAGATCCAGGCCTGGAAGAAGTCCTTGTTGGAAGGAGCGGTCGGCGTCTTTGGTGGGAACCAAGACTAACGCCAGAAGAGCGATGCGGTCCTTGTTGCCCGGCTCTATCAGCAGATCGGCCAACTGAAGGTTGAGCGGGATTTCTTGGCGGAGAGGCTCGGTCCATGAGCCGGGAGCGGCGGCGGGAGATGGTGGACCGGCGGCACCCAGCCTTGTCCACAGTGAGACAGTGCGCCTTACTGAGCATCAGCAGGTCCAGCCTAAACTACCGGCGCAAGGGGACTTGCTCGGAGAACCTGACCGTGATGAAGGCGATGGACCACCAGTACCTAAGTACCCCCTTCTACGGGTCGCGGCGCATGAGGGTCTGGCTGGGCACTCAAGGTCACAGGGTGAACCGGAAGCGGGTCCAGCGTCTGATGCGGACCATGGGACTACGTGCCATCTACCGGTGGCCCCGGACCAGCAAGCCGGGGCCAGGGCACAAGGTGTATCCCTACCTCCTGAGCGGCATGGAGATCACCAGACCAAATCAGGTGTGGGCCGCCGACATCACCTACATCCCCATGGCCAAGGGTTTCTTATACCTGGTGGCCATCATGGATTGGTACACGCGGTACGTGGTGGCCTGGCGTCTTTCCAACACCTTGGATGCTGATTTCTGTGTCGAGACATTGGAGGAAGCGCTTGGCAAGGGGAAGCCAGAGGTCTTCAACACCGACCAGGGCAGCCAGTTCACCGGCGAAGCCTTCACCGGTCTCCTAGAGCAGCACGGAGTGAGAATCAGCATGGACGGGAAGGGACGCTACACCGACAACATCTTGTTGGAGCGGCTGTGGCGCACGGTTAAGTACGAGGAGGTCTACCTGAAAGCCTACTCCAACGGGCGAGAAGCCAAGGCCGGGCTTGACGCATACTTCAGCTTCTACAACAACCAAAGACCCCACCAGGCCTTGGGCTACCGGACACCGGCTGAGGTGTTCAAAGGAGACTTGGCGCCATCAGATGAACGGTCAATCAATGGGAAACGGGCACCGAACGGAGCGTTCTCAGACCTTGGAAAGACGGCAGAACTCCCACTTAGTTTTGCACCAAACCTGTCCAACTGATTGGGTCCACCTCAGTGAGCTCCTGAAATGAGGGTAGAGTTACCCACAGAAAGGAGCAGATGTGTCCCAATTAGAAGTAAGCAAAGCAGAGGCCGCCGAGGAACGAAGCGAGCAGACCAGGTCTTTCGTCCGTACAGTGAAGGCGGCTGCCCGACGTAAGTACACCTCCGAAGACAAGATCCGAATTGTTCTGGAGGGCTTCCGCCGCGAGGTCACAGTCAACGACCTGTGCCGGCGGGAGGGGATCAAGCCCCACTCCTACTACTCGTGGACCAAAGAGTTCATGGAGGCGGGCAAGGAGAGGTTGACCCGTGACTCGGTTCGGGACGCCACTCAGCATGAGGTAGGGCAGCTCAAGCGAGAGAACGGGGAACTCAAGGAGCTAGTGGCCGATCTGTCGCTGGAGGCGTACCGTCTCAAAAAAACGGCCATCCCCGTGCCCCAGGACGCCACCGGTACCAGCGGATGAGCGCCCCGGAGAAGGCAGAGGTAGTTACCAAAGTATCCTCGTCTCCCCTCCCCAAGCGAAAGGTCCTCAGAGAGCTGGGCATCCCTAAGAGCACCTACTACCGGTGGCTCAGACGCCAAGACCAACAAGGACTTGAGGACCGACCAGAAGGCGATCAGCCACCATGGAACCGTCTTACTATTCAGGAAGAACGCTCAGTCCTGTTATCAGCCAGAGAGATGCCAGAGCTGAGCTGCCGTCAGCTGGCCGCGTGGATCACCGACAACCAGGGCTTCTCAGTCTCAGAGTCCAGCGTCTACCGTATCCTGGGCAGGGAGGGCCTAGTGAAGCGGCCTGAGATGCGGTTGGCCGCGGGGAAGGAGTACCACCGCAAGACCACAGGACCTCACCAGATGTGGGCCACCGATGCCTCATACTTCAGGGTGGTTGGTTGGGGCTACTACTACCTGGTCACCGTTATGGACGACTACTCCCGCTTCATCCTGGCTCACAGGCTTCAGCAAGATATGACGGCCGACTCCTTCATCGAGGTGGTCCAGGATGCTGTGGACACGACCAGCATGGACCAAGTTCCAGTCACAGACCGCACCAGGCTGCTGAGTGACAACGGTCCAGGCTATGTCTAAAGAGCATTCAGGGACTACCTGGGGATGGTTGGCATCAAGCACATCCTAGCAACTCCTTTCCACCCTCAGACCAACGGGAAGCTGGAGCGCTACCACCAGACCATCAAACGGGACGTCAACCAGGTGCCTTATGAGTTGCCCGCCGACCTTGAGGCTGCTATCGCGGCCTTCGTCAGCTACTACAACTACCGGCGCTATCACAAGGCTCTGGGCAACGTGACACCATCAGACGTGCTCAAGGGAAGACGGCAAGAGATCCTACAACGCAGGAAGGAGGTGAAGGCTCAAACCACCAAACGGCGACGACGCTACAACAGGGCCCTCAGGGAGCTCACCAGACCTCCATCCAGCCCCTGATCTCTCGGCTCCCAATGTGTCCCACTTTTGCTGGTTGCTAACATTATTGTTCCTGTGGCCGTCACTGTCGCCACCACCGCCCGCAGCCAAGCCAACCTTGACGACATCACCCAGGACTTATATATTACCGACTCCAGCCTCCAGGCCATCATAGCGGACTTGGTTCGCGGCGCCGACGCCGACCCTCGCGTCCCCTTTGACTACGTACCGCCGGTGGTGAATTTTGACGGCGTGGTGCCATTTACCACGGTCGGGACCCTGGACCCGCCGAAGATTTCCACCCTTAAGTCCGTCGATTACCTGACCAACGGCATCACTGCCGGCGTCTTTGGGGCCAATCCAATCGGCACCGTTCTGGACTTCAACGCGGTGGACAGCCAGGTCTACAAGATCGCCGGTGTCGGAGTACTGCCTGACGAAAACGCCACGGAAAGCGGAGTTTCGCCGGACGGCGCTCAGAAAATCAGCTACGAAATGACCAGTGAGGCAATCGGTTTCTCCGCCCTCTCCAGCGGCAGCGTTACGCTGAATGTGCAGGCTTGGGAGGAAAGCGCCAGGTTGGACATCTTCGTGAAGAACGCGGACGGGTTCGACAACGGTAATCCCGACAAGTCTGTTCTGCTCGACCACGACCATCTGAACAATCATTCCAAACACAACCACGACACGGGCGGCGGCCAGTTCAAGGACCACGACCATCACAACGACAAAAAACAAGCTCCCCATACTCACCATATAGGGGCTGACCATCACACCGATGCCGACGCGGCTGTTCCTGCCCATGACCACCACAACGATCCCGCCAAGCTGCACCGGCACGGACACAACCACAACGACACCGACGGCGACCATCACGATGACGACCACGAGGTCGGCGTCTCCGCTGCAAGCCATCAGCACATAGGCGACAACCATCTGCATGTGCATGATGGCGTACACCCCCACGGCCATAATCACGTCAGCCACAACCACGAAGCCGACGACTTCCACAACGGCGAAGCCACGGTTACCTTGGAACTGGACGGCGAGGACCTGGCCTACCTGATGGAGTTGCGGGACTCAGGTGCTCCGGTCGTTTTGACCTTGAAGATTGTGGCCACCGTGGTTGCCGATCCGCTCCACCATCACCATGTTCATGGCAACGGTGACGACGGCGACACAGACGGAAATAACAACTGGGTCCACGACCACCATCATCACTGGCATCACATCAACCGACCGGACTTTGAACTCTGGACGGACTTGGTGAAGTTCACCATGACCGGGGACGCCGAGGTGGAACGCGTTCTGGCTACCACCCAGCCCACGTTCAAGCACGGCCGGGCCGTGGACGACACCCTGATTAATCAGGCGTTGAGCGACACGATAAATAACTTGGCGCTGGATGACACGCTCTACTACACCATGGACAGCAAAGGCGGCAACCCGGATTTCGAGATTACCAGCGACCCGTTCGGCCTGTCACGCCTGGACGAGATCACGGTCCCCATAGTTCTGCGCACCGATAGCGTCAAGGACGTCACGGTCAAGGTTTCCGTGTACAACCCAACCGACCCGGACCACGGCTCGGACGGGTATGGGCCGTCGCCCGACCTCACCCAGGTCATCAACGGCAAGGACATCGACCGTTCCATGGCCCTGCAAGTCTCCAGGGAGGATGTCGCCTTTGTAAACGGCTCGACGCCGCGAGTAATCAAGCTCAAGATCAAGACCGAGACCAGAGGCCAGCTTCAAGTCAAACTGGACAAGCTGGTCTTCCTTGGTACGACCACCGATGTCTCGACGGTCAGTCCAAGGGCGGCTACCCACCAATACATCAGCCCTGGCGTAGCCGAGTTGGGGAGTTCCTTGGCCGGTGACCCCGACCTGACCGCCCTGCCCCCGAACACCAGCTACGTGCTCAGGATCTACAACGTCCATCCCGGGTTGTTGAACGTGAACTGGGCATTTGGCGCTCTGACCGACTCCACCCACAACCCAGACGACGGCGACGATGAACTGGCCATCCGCGTCTACCGCGGGCTGGTGACCGACGCAAACAATAACCTGATTCCGCCCGGAAGGGCTGGTGAAAACCCGGAGGGCCTCAAGAACGACTTGGTGGGCCGGGCACACATCCACCCGCACCACGGCGAGACGTATCTGCGCACCGGGTTCATCGAGGTAGACGAGGGGATGTACACCATCGTCTTCTCCAACGAAGGGGACAATGATGAAGTGGGATAGAATTCACCCACTTTGACCAACCCGTTCGCCGCATCGGGAATCATTACCGACACCTGGATCTAGGCGCCAGCCTACCGCGACTATCAGGTTCGGTCTAACCTGGGCGAGATTGGACTCAAGGCCGTGGTGCGTCAGGTGCCCGGCGCCTTGGAACCCTCGCCCTTGCCATGGTCGCCCGAGTCGATTTCCTGGGTCAAGAACCTGGTCTACATCGAGTCTTTCCGGGAACCCCTTGGCTTGGCCGACGTTTTGGTCGATAAGGACAACGACTTCATCTTTGACACGGTCGACGGCGGATGGGTCAACGGCGCCTTAATCGATGAGAGCAGCGTGAAATCAAAGCGGTTCACCGACCAGCACCGGGGCGGCACGACCTACGGCCTAATCGTCAACAGCGCCGGACTGACCGTAAACGTACAAGACCTGAATAACCCTGCTGAAGGTGTGCTAATCTCGGTTACGGGCCGAGGCGACAATCGAGCTGAATTGAACGTCTGCGATACCGCGCTGTTCGTCACCAACGGAGACTCGGTGAAAGTAACCTGCGGGTCCCTGATCCTGGACGTTATTCAGGGACCGGTGGAAGTCCCGCTATTCGACGGTCTGTTGGTGGAGGTTCCAAGCAAAGCGTCTACAAAGGTGGAGAAGGTAACCAGCAGCAAATTCACCGTAAGGACCCTGAAGAAGAAGGGCCCCAAAGACGTAAAGATCACGAACAAAGCTCAGATCAACTACACCTTGGCCGAAGGAGCCGAAGTCGCCGTGGAAAAAGGCGTTGCTTTGGCCGCGCCTACACCAACTCCCGGAGTGCCGGCTACCGCGACGCCGACGCCCACTGCGTCACCAACCGCCGTGCCGACTCCGATTGTAACTCCGGTTTCGACCGCCACTCCAGCCCCCGCCACGGCGACGCCTACTCCTGTGCCGACGGGCATGCCCACATCGACGCCCACGCCAACCCCAGTGCCGCCGGCCACGCCGACACCTGCGCCTACTCCGACACCTACGGCCACGCCAACTCCCATGCCTACTCCGGCGCCGATTGAGACCACCATCGCCAGCGACGGCTTGGAGATTGGCGGGTTTGACGGAGGGACCGGCTGGGCCGCCGACTGGGTGACAGCGGGGATGAAGGTGACCCGTGTTACCAGCCAGGACGGCCCGTACACTGGCGCATTCCACGTCAGGCTGTTAAAAGACAGCGGAAGCGCCGTCCTTCAGGTTGACCTGACAGGGCACAGCGGAGTGCACTTGAAGTTCTGGGCCAAGGTCGACGGGTTCGGCGGCTCCGATACAGCCACGGTCGAGGTGAGCACCGACGGAGGTATCACTTTCAGCACGGTGCAGACGTTCACCACATCTGACTCTGACGCCGTCTACCGGTCTTACGACGTAGACCTGAGCGGTTTGTCGATGACGTCAAATTTCCAGATTGCCTTCCGGACCAACGCCGCCGCCAAGAAGTCCAAGCTGATGATTGACGATGTGGAGCTGGTCGAATAGCGAGGGCGGACGAGACTCCGCCAAGCTCAACGCTCGTCCAAGGGCCAAGGAGGCCCAGGATACGGTTAGGCCTTTATTCGAGGACGGGGAAGAATCTTGCCAGCGTCCTGAGACCGAGATTGAAGCGAATGAGGGACTAATCTCCCAGTAACCGGTTGTGCAACGGAAGGACCAAAAGAACATGAGTCATCCCGGATTTGTGGATGGATGCCAGAGACGAAAGATATAGACAAAAATACTGAAAGCACGTGGGCGGCGGTCGGCCATTGAACATGGGCAGCGCCGCCTTCGTCGGGGTGAGTGCCACAGAATGTTCTCACGAGTCAAACTCCGGAATGACTCATGTTTGTTGTCGGATGGGTCTTAAATGCTCAGGCCCATTTGTGGGGAAGCTCAATCAGCCTGCCGAACCCCAGTTCATCACACAGGGATTGGTACTTGTCCCGGTCAACCCCTCTCCATTCCAGGTTATCTAGAGACGCATCGATGGGGACGTCAGTCCGGAGGGTTGCCAAGTCCTTGTACAAACGGGCCTCGCTAGTGTTGGCACTGAGGCTATCAGCTGCGCCGGCCGCACCCCTGACGTGGACATCCCAGTCAGCGGCGTCGCGGGGGATGTCCTCGATGTGCCCGTATCGGGCCAGCAATTGGGCCGCTGTCTTTGCCCCCCATCTGGGGACCCCAGGGATACCGTCGGCAGTGTCTCCGGTCAGGGCCAAAAGGTCTGGTATGGAACCGGGAGAGACCCCGAATTTCTCTACCACGCCGGCTTCGTCAATCACCCGCTCCCTCCGCCGGTCGTAGCAGACCACCGAATTACCCCGGACCACTTGGGCTAGGTCCTTGTCCGGAGAGCAGATAACCACCTGTTCAACCTCGGGAAGCTCGCGGCAGGTGATTGCGGCCGTGGCCAGGGCGTCGTCGGCCTCGTACTCCACCATGGGCCAGACCAGGATCCCGAGGGAGTCCACAGCCCGCTCGGCCAGTTCAAATTGAGCCATTAGGTCTTCGGGAGTGCCTTCTCCGGTCTTATAGCCGGCGAACATGTCGTTCCGGAACGACTCCACAACATGGTCGAAGGCGCAACCGATGTGGCTCACTCCGTCTTCCCTGAGCAGATAGAGAAGACTCTGGAATATGCCGCGGACCGCTCCCACAGGACGCCCATCGGGAGCCGTTATCGGAGGCAGGGCAAAATAAGACCGGAACAGTTCGTAGGTGCCGTCCACCAGATAGACCTTCATGTCACCGCGATCCTCCGGTCCGCCCGATTGCTCTATTCGGTGAAATACACGTAACGGAACCTGGGGATAACCATAGGGAACAGGAAGTAATCGTTCACAAAGGGCTTGATGAGGACGGACCCCCCGTTGGAGTGCCATAACGGCACCCACGGCGCATCTTCGACGATTAGCTCTTCGGCCTGGTTATACAGGTCGAACCTGGCACTTTCGTCCAGCTCGACCCGGGCACGCTCCAACAGAAGGTCAACCTGGCCGCTGGAGTATTCGGACTGATTGTTGGTGCTCTTACTGTGGAACAAAACATCCAAGAAATTTTCCGGGTCCGGGTAATCGGCGATCCAGCCAAGACCGCCGAACATCTGGAACCTATTTTTGTGCAGGTCCCCCAGGAATATGGCCCATTCCGTTTGGAGTATCTCCATTTCCAGACCCAGGTTTACTTCCCACATGGCCAATATGGCTTCGATGGACGGGCTTGCCGGGGCGCCGAAGGAGCCCGGCACGGTCAGGGTGATCCGGGGCATCGCGCTGGCGGACCCGTATTTGGATTCCTGGATCAACCGACGGGCCTTGTCCGGGTCGTACTCGTACCCCTTTAGGTCCGGATTGAAGCCGGGGAAGCCGGGCGGCAGGATACCCGCCGCCGGCACCACCAGGTCCTGCAACAGGGTGGTAGCCAAAGTCTGCCGGTCTATGGCGTAGTTCAAGGCCTGCCTGACTTTGATATCGTCGAACGGAGGCGTGGAAGTGTTGAACCCAAAGTAATCCACGTCAAACGCCGGTGGGGCCGCCACTATCTCGTTTCTCAGAGGATTGGACGGGTCCTCCACTCCGGGCAACAGTGACAGCGGGATCCCGGTGACGTGTATCTCGTCGTTCTCGTACATCAGCATGCTGTTGCCGCCGCTAAGCAGGAATTCCACCTCATCCAACTTGGCCGGCCCTAGGTGATAGTCCTCGAACCTAGCCAGCCGCAGCACCTCACCAGGAGTGTACTCGGCCAGGCGGAACGGCCCGGTGCCGTTGGGCTCCAAAATCCAACTGCGGCCTGATTCAACATTCTGCTGGTCGAGGACGAAGGTCACCGGGTAGGTGAGTTTGGAGAGGAAATAGGCTTTGGGGGCATCGGTGGTGATAGTCAAGGTCCGGTTGTCGATGACTTGGACGCCGGATATCTGGGTAGCCGCCCCTTCCAGTCTCTGTTGCACACCCACTATGTCGCTCAGAAATACGCTGGCGTTGAAGGCCTCGGTAGCCGGGTCGGCCGCCCTCTCCAGAGACCACTTGATGTCGCCGGCCGTCACGCTCCTTCCGTCGTGAAATTTGGCCTCAGGCCGTAGGCGAAAGGTGGTCGTGGTCCCGTCGGGGCTGACGTCCCAGCCTTCGGCTAGGTCGCCCACTATGGTCAGGTTGCGATCAATGGTCATCAGACCGCCGAAAATCTCCACGGCGTATACAGCAGAGTCCGTGTCGGTGGTCAGGTGCGGGTCCAAGGTCGGAGGCTCCGGGCCCAGCCGAAGAAGAACTCCGCCTACAGGGCGCAGGTCCGGGGTCGGGGAGGGTGCAGGGGAGCCAGATGAGCACGCGACTGCTACCAAGAGAATCAAAGATAGTAATGCGAAAATCAGTTTCATCCTAGACCTCGTCAAACCGGGCCGTCATTTGGAACCTAGCGTCCTGCATGCAGTCTGTAAACACGCCAGTTGATACAAATTAGCCCTGCCAAAGCCAATTGTCTGCCCTTCAAAACTCACTGTAATAAGGCCCCTGGCTAATGTCAATGGACTCTGCCTGTTCCCAGATTCGGGAATCCGGAGCGGGCCTCCGCCTACTTGAATCTGCGGGATTTTCGCTTTTTGCCTGGCCTGCCCTTGAGTTGGCTATACTAATTACCCTGAGGATACGAGGTGAACTCAGAATCGGATTAGCCGCAGCCGGACCGCCAACCATGCAAAATTTGAACCGCAATCATGAAACGGGCCTGCTTCCCGGTACAGAAGTGGTGTGCTTCGGCGTGCTTAGCTACCTCCAGTTGATGGTCGTGGACCGGGTCCCCGTTCACAACGGCGGAACGCAGATTGAGCACCTGGCCGATTCCTACGGCGATGACGCGGCCATCGTGGCCGGCATGCTCCACCAGTGGGGCCAGAAGTCCAGGTTCATCCCGTCGGCCTTGGGCGACGACGAACTGGGCAACAAGGTGGCCGCCACAGTGGACCGCTTGGGCGTTCCAGTTCGCGTAACCGTCAAACCGGGAGTGGCCACGGTGACCGAGCTTTCCATAGTTGACCCCAGCGGCGCGCGCACCTATTTCTACCAGCGCACCCCTGAGTTGCTGGCCACTCTGGACGAGGCGGACCTGACTCCATTGGAGAGCGCCGCCTACCTGTACGTGGACTGGTACGACGGCGACCACATCCTGCGGCCCATGAAGGCGGGCTCCCAGTTGGGAGTCCCAGTCTTCGTAAACATCGAGTCCCAGCACGGAGACCGGGAACTGGTGGCCAAGCTTGCCCCCTACACCACCGTCTGCCAAGTATCGGCCGACGGACCGGGTTCCGGCGACGGACCGGATTCCGCCGACGAGCCCGACGCGGGAGACGACATGGCATCGATTGCCAACGGTTTGCTGGATGCCGGTATCGACACGGTTGTAATCACGGGAGGGAGCCGCGGCTGTCTGGCCGCAGACGCCAGCCAGACCGTCCGGGTGGGCGCCCCGCAGGTGAAAGTAGTGGACGGGAACGGGGCCGGTTCCTGCTTCTCCGGAGGGTTCATTTACGGGAGAATACGGGGATGGACCTTGGAGGGGTGCGCCCGATTCGCCACCGCCCAGGCCAGTCTTAAATGCGGCGTGCCCGGCTACAAAGTGGCTTCCGTCGCTG
Organism: Dehalococcoidia bacterium; assembly: GCA_965237595.1. Classification (GTDB taxonomy): domain Bacteria; phylum Chloroflexota; class Dehalococcoidia; order Lucifugimonadales; family UBA3495; genus UBA9611. The sequence goes on from CBDEFY010000007.1 coordinate 502,230, forward strand.
AGGGTGAGCGCGTAGCCGAAACCCTGCATGCCGAGCTCAAAACACGGCACTAGCCGGCTAGCCTAGCCCAGCTTTGAATCAATGCTCAGCGGCCCTCCAGAGCACCGTAAACGGGCCGGATCGGACGGGGTGACAGCCACACGCCAAATTGGGAATGGGCTGGCTAACGGCCTCACAAAGCGATAGACCGGGTTTTTCTTAGGCCTCACAGCATAGAATCCACCTGATCTCACTTTTCCGACACCAGGGAGGGAGATTTCAAGATCCGGTAACGCGTTCTGGGTTTAGGCGGTTTTGACGCCGGCGAACGCTGGGATCACCTCTTTGCCGTAAAGTTCGATGGACTCCATCACCCGTTCGTGGGGGATGGTCTCCGTCTGCATGATGAGCATTACCTGGTCGACACCGACATCTTCATAGGTCTTGATGGTCTTGATGCAGCTTTCGGGGTTGCCGGCGATGATGACGCCACGGTCGGACAAGGTGTTGGCGTCCAGCTCGGCGACGGCCGCCCGGGCCGCGCCAGGACCTGAGTCCAGGGAGATTCCCGCCTCCTCCGCCTGGGTCTTGTGCTCCTCGTCGGACTGGCGGAGCCAGCGGCCGAAGTCCGCCTTCAGGTTGTCCGGTACGCCGCCCCAAGACTCCAGCAGCTCTTCATACGCGTTGATGCGGCCTTGGATGTAGGGTTTGTCCGGCCCGAAGAAGGTCTTCATGGATTCAGCGCACAGTTCTTTGGCTTCTTGGTCGTCCTTGCCGCAGAAGGAGTGGACGTTGTTGGCCCAGTAATCGTTGATCTCCGCGCCAACCGGGTCGGCGTCCGTGATGGCGTCCCGATAGACTTTGACGTGCTCTTTGAGGATGTCCACGGCGTACGAGGCCGACGACAGCACGCCGATGCCCTTCTGCGCCGCCAATCGGAAGCTCTCGGTCTGGGTGCAGGCCAGGTACATACGGGGATGGGGTTTCTGGAAGGGCTTGGGCAGCACCCGCCGCGCCGGGACGTTCCAGAACTTGCCTTCCCAGGAAAATTCGTCGGACTGCCAGATCTGGGGCAGCATGGACAGCGCCTCATCCCACCGCTCCCTGGTCTCCCGGGGATCGATTCCCTGGCCGGTCTGCTCGTAGGCGTTGGAGCGTCCGGTGCCCACCTCCACGCGGCCGTTGGTCAGTTGGTCGACCATGGCCACCCGCTCCGCCACCCGGACGGGATGGTGGTTGGGCAGGATGGATACTCCGAAGCCGATCCGTATATTCTTGGTGCGCTGGCTTAGAGCGCCGAACATGACCTCGGGACAAGGCGAACCGGAGAACCCCATCAGGAAGTGGTGCTCCACGAACCAGAGGTTGTCAAAGCCCACCTTATCGGCCAGTTCGCACTGGTCCAGGGTCTCACGGTACAGGGCGTTCCAGTCCACGTCGTTTCCTTCGAAGGGCCGTTGCATTTCGTACAGGAGTCCGAATTTCATGTCATTGCTCCTTTCGATCTTCTATCCAGTAGCGTTCGCCGGAATATGGCCGGATTCGGAGAGTATATAGCATCGTGGGATGGCCGGTGTTTTGCGGCCTCATTAGGGGCTTCAGTCTTCAAATATGTCCAACGGCAAAAAGGCCGAGACGACGAAGTTGGGCACGTCCACCACCTCGCTTACTTTCAGGTCCACAGCCACGCTGCAGATGCAGTAAGCCTGCTCCCTAGACCAACCCCTTTCCATCAACAGTTGAATCATGTTCAATAGCGCGTTCCGGGAAGCTAGGGTGCCGTCCTCGGACTGATTGACACCGTCAGCAATGCACATTCCGGTGGCGGCGATGAACCGCCTGGGCGCAGCCATTTCGGGGCTCGTGAAATAATCGTCCCTTTCGAAGATTGGGAAACGGATGTTACGGCGGGCGGCCTCCCCTTTTAGGGAGCGGAAACTCACGTGAAGAGTACAGTCCATCTCCACGGCGGTGCCGCAGCATTCGGAGTCCCCTTGGGCGTAATGGGCATCGCCAGCCGAGAACAGGGCTCCCTCGGTGAATACCGGCAGCATCAGCCTCGTTCCCACCGTGAGTTGTTTGATGTCCATGTTCCCACCGTGCTCCCGAGGCGGGATGGTGCGGAGACCTTCGCTGGCAAAGGGCTCCTGAGCTGGTACCGCGCCCTCGGGTGTTGGCCCCACCACCATACCTCCCCGGCGCAGCAGTTCATCCTCTCTCAGGAGTATCTCCTGCCGCAGCGCCCGGGATGGGGCCACTCCGATGGTCCCCATGAAAGACGCCTCGGGTATGCGTACTCCGGGCAACTGCTGGGAACGGGCAAACCCATCTTTCATCTCCCAATGGACCAGATAAGGTTCGGTGTACACGTCCCTCAAGAACCCAAATCCGGGCAGTATGCTGGTGAATCCCCAAGAAGCCGGCTCGATGTGCTGAATCGTCACCTCCAGAAGGTCTCCCGGTTCGGCCCCCTTCACGTAGACTGGCCCGGTGAGCGGATGGACCAGACCAAGGTCGGTGCCCAACAGGTCGACCGCCGCAGTAGTTGGGGTGATTTGGCCGTCGAAGGCATGCCTGGTCTGCATCACCACTTCCTCGCCCGGGTCAGCCTCAACGACGGGCGGAATATCCGGATGCCAACGGTTGTGTCCTTTTTCAGGCTCCTGGCCGCACCGTTTGGAGTAGTCCAGCTCAATGCTTTTCATCAGCCTCCTCCTGTCCGGACCTGCGAATCGAGTTTATGGAGAGTCCACGCATTATAGACCAGAATGGGCGAAGCCCCTCCGCAGTTGACGGCAGCCGATCAACCCTGGATACTGGCCGTGATTCGAGGCTATTGACTCGAACACTTGATGCCATCGGGAGGCCAAAATGCGACTAGGAGCAATCTTCCCTCAGACAGAGATTGGCGCGGACCCCGCCGCCGTTAAGGACTTCGCCCAGGCCGCCGAAGACCTGGGTTACGAACACCTGCTGGTCTTCGATCACGTTTTGGGCGCCGACGCCAGCAAACGTGAGAGTTGGGACCGCCCCTACAGCAAAGATGACATGTTCCACGAGCCCTTCGTCATGTTCGGCTACTTGGGCGCCATCACTGAGAAGTTGGAATTCACCACCGGAGTCCTGATCCTCGGACAGCGCCAGACCAGCCTGGTGGCCAAGCAGGCCGCGGAGGTCGACGTGCTGACCGGAGGCCGGCTGCGACTGGGCATCGGCATCGGCTGGAACGAGGTCGAGTACGAGGCTTTAGGCCAGAGTTTCACCAACCGGGGCCGCCGCAGCGAAGAGCAGATTGAACTGCTGCGACTGCTGTGGACCCAGGAAACGGTGGACTTCAAGGGCAAGTACCACAAGATCACCAATGCGGGCATCAATCCCCTGCCCGTGCAACGGCCCATCCCCATCTGGCTGGGCGGAGGTGAGGAACGGGTAATCCGCCGCATAGGCAAGATGGCCGACGGCTGGTTCCCCCAGTTCCAGCCCGACAGCGCCGGTCAGGAGAAGATTCACGAGATGAGGGAACACGCCGTCACAGCGGGACGCGATCCCAAGGCCGTCGGCATCGAAGGCCGCATCGGCATCGCCAACGACAAACGAGAGGACTGGGAGAAAAAGGCCGCAGCCTGGGATGAGGTGGGCGCCACCCACCTGTCCGTCAACACCATGCGGGCCGGCCTGAAGGGCCCGGACCAGCACATCGAGGCCATCAAGAGGTTTAAAGAGACGGTTTCGGGGTAGGCCAGGAACATACGACAATTTAGCGAACATGAGTCATCCCGGAATTTACTAGAAACTACGCATTTGGGCGCCAACGCCGACGCTCCGGCGCAGGCCGGAACCCAGAGCTGCCCCAGAGCTCCCCGCCTGATGAGAGGCGAAAAGGCACCCCGCCCCGATCAGAGGCAGCGCGTACGGCGGCCCAAAGGCGGCTTGGCGCGGGGTAACTGGATTGCGGCTTTCGCCTGAAAGCACGTGGGCGGCGCTGCCGATGTTCAACGGCAAATCGCCGCCCGCGTGCTTTTCAGTATTTTTGTCTCTATCTTTCGTCTCTGGCATCCATCCACAAAATCCGGGATGACACATGTTTCTTTGCCACTATGGTCGTCGAAACGAAAGGGTCGCCAGGGAGAAGCATGTCGGCGCAAGCATGACCCATGGCCAGAAGCCCGGCGCAGAGGTTCTGGTCCGCCCACAACGGTCCTGGCTGGTACGAACGTTGATTACGAGAGTGAGGGCGGGTTGGAAACCCGCGCCTACGATGTTCCACGACTGAGGAACCGGAAAACGCTGCGAATAAGAAAAGGCGGGGTTCCAGAACAAAACCCCGCCCTATTTCCGGCTGGCCGTAGGGGCCCGCCCGGCCGGAGGGTCCCTAGGACGGTTTGTGGGCTACGACTTTGTACCCGGCCGTGTTGGTGGGCGGCCGCTCGGGGTGGTTCTCCGTGTAGTTCACGGCCTCGCTGGTGAACTCTATATCCACGAACCCGGCGCGGACCAACCGGTCGCGGTACACATCGACGTGCTCCGCCCCCGCTGTGCAGGAGACCCAGTCCTCGGGCGAGGAGACACTGGGTCCCTGGGGCGTCAGCGCCATCACGTCGGACAGGTGGACCCGGCCGCCGGGCGACAGGACCCGGAAGCTCTCGCTGAACACCGCGTCCTTGTCCGGGGACAAACACACCACGCAGTTGGAGATGATTACGTCCACACCGGCGTCGGGGACAGGCATCTTCTCCATCTCGCCCTGGACGAATTCCACGTTTTCGATGCCCAGCTTGGCCTTATTGCCGCGGGCCAGTTCCAGCATGGCCGGGGTCATGTCCAGTCCGGTGACGTACCCGGTCTCGCCAACCTGCTGGGAGGCCAAGAAGCAGTCGATGCCGCCGCCCGAACCCAGGTCCAGCACCCGTTCGCCCGCCTTCAGGCCAGCCAAGGCCGTGGGGTTGCCGCAACCGGCGGAGGCTGCGATGGACTCGGTTGGCAGGCCCGCCAGTTGGCCCTCGTTGTATAGGAGCATGGCGTGGTCCAGATCTTCAACGCCGCAGCAGGCGCCGTCGGTTGAGCAACCGCAGCCGCCATCGTCGTTATGGTCAAGTTCGGCCGGGGTCAGGCTAATCACCCGCTCCGCCCTGGCGCCGTAGCGCTCCTTGACTAGGTCTTTGATTTTATCTTGGTCTATGGACATCTCCTTGTCCTCCTCTAATGTGTTCGGTTTACCGGATATCTATTTGCTTTTAGGCAGCTTTTTTGTAAGCGCCAGGTCGATGCAGTCCTCAACCTTGGGGAGCATCTGCTGCCAGACGCGGGCGGCGGCGCGGAAAGCCTCTTCGCCTGAGTCAGTCAGCCAGCAAACGCGACGCTGGCGCCCTTGGTGTTCCTCCATGCGGCAGTCCACATAGCCGCCGTCCTGCAGCTCCTTCATGGTGGAGTAGACCATGGCCTCGGTGGGTTCGCAACAGCCCTGACAGGCTTCCTTGATTGCCTGGTTGATGCCGTAGCCGTGGACCGGGCCCTTGGCCAGTTGGGCCAAGAGCAGGAACCGGCACAAGCTGCGCTTGACCAGGTTCTCCCAGTAGGCCTCGGTCTGCATCGCCGTGGACTTGGTTTCCAGTTTGATGGTGGTCATTGTATTGAAGTTTTGCCTCTAGTTGGTTTCTCGAGATTCTGCCGGCGGCAAATAAACTAAATCAGGGATACTAATCCTGGTTTAATACTTAAGCATGTTGAGTATGCTAGGCCAATCTGCTCCCCTTGTCAACACTTCCTTCGGCGCGGGGCAAATTTGAGGCTAAATTGTGATAGAATCAGGCCGCTCGGGGAACAGGAAAGTCTGCCATGAAGATAACCAAATCACAGGTACAGGTGCTGCACGCGCCAGCCGACGAGCAGTTGGTGGACGTCCAGCCCGAGGCCGGCGGCCTTCGCGCCTTCGTGACCCTCAAAATGATGACCGACGAGGGCATCGAGGGTATCGGCCTGACCTTCGTGCCCGCCCTGGGGCTCAGCCCCATGGCCCCGGCGTTAAAGTCGGCGGTGGACGCTGTGTGCGGGCTGGCTGAAGGTCAAAACCCCATGGAAGCCGAGGCGGTGATAAAGGGTCTGCGGGAGAAGACCAGCGGCTCCGGGCCCGGCGGGATCGTAACCCTGGCCTTGGCCGCGGTTGATATGGCCCTCTGGGACATCAAAGGCAAGGCCCTCGATCAGTCGGTGTGCTCGCTCTTGGGCGGCTACCGCAAGCAGGTGCCCACCTACGCCAGCGGCGCGCTGATGCGTCCGATGAACCTGGAGCAATTGGCCGAGATTGGTCCGGCTTTGGTGGAGAAAGGATTTCGGCAGATGAAATCCCAGATGGGCGCCGAGGACACCCCGGCCAAAGAGGTCATGCGCATGCGTACACTGCGGGAAGCTGTGGGCGAAGACATCGACATCATGTGCGACATCAACCAGCTTTGGGACGTGAACCAGGCCATAACCATCGGTAAAAGGGTGGAGGAGTACCACCTGTTCTGGCTGGAGGACGTGGTGGCCCACGACGACTATCAGGGCATGGCCCGGGTGGCCGACGCCCTGACCACGCCCATCGCGGCGGGAGAGTACGTTTACGGCATCAACCCACACCGGCAACTCATCGAGAACCGGTCGATAGACATTGTGATGATTGATCTGCTGCGGGTGGGCGGCATCACCGAGTGGCGGAAGGTGGCGGGCATGGCCGAGGCTTTCAACCTGCCGGTCGTGAGCCATCTGGTACCCGAGATACACATCCAGCTCATGGGCGCCATCCCCAACGGCCTGACCGTGGAGTACATGCCCTGGACCCTGAAGTTGTTCGAGGAGACTCCCAAGTTCGCCGACGGCTGCCTGGAGGTGCCGGACAAGCCGGGCCTGGGGCTGAATTTTAGGGAAGACGCGCTCAAGCAATACGCGGTCTAAAAAGTAGAAACCATTTAGGCGTAGGGGCACGGCAGTGCCGTGCCCCTACGGGAATCAGCAATAGCCTCCGAAGGAGGGAAACATGGTTGCACAACTGCGCACGTACACCATCAACAAAGGGATGATGGAATCCTGGCTGGAGCTTTTCGACAACGAGATTCGGCCGGTCCATGAGAGTTTGGGAATCCCCATCGTGGCCATCTGGGTCGACGCCGACCGCACCGACTTCATCTGGGTGCGGACCTTTGACACTGTCGAGGAAATACCGGAGAAAGAGGCCGCTTACTTCGCCTCGCCGGGGCGAAAAGCCCTGGGCGACAAGCCCAACAGCCACATCGCCAGGATGGATGTGAAATTGATTGAAGAAGTGCTGAGGGGCGCGAAAGTGGCGTAACCAACTGATCGATAACCAAAGCGTAGGGGCACGGCAGTGCCGTGCCCCTACGGAAAATAACAGGAGAGTGAACGTCATGGTCGACCAGATGCGCAGCTACACCATCAACAAGGGAATGATGGACTCCTGGGAGAAATTGTTCGAGACCGGTATCAAGCCAGCCCACGAAGCCATGGGAATCCCCGTCGTGGCCACCTGGATCAACGCCGACCGCACCCAGTTCATCTGGGTCCGCCGGTTCGCCGACGGCGACGACGTCCCGGCGAAAGAGGCTGAGTTCCGGGAATCGGCGGGCTTCAAATCCTTGGGCAGCCAGCCCGGCGAACACATCGCCAAGATGGACGTCCAGAACTTGGAGCAAGGGGACTTCTCCACGAAGGCGGCCTAGTAGCCAACAGCCGTCAGCTTTCAGCTATAAGGCATCAAGGCTGACCGCTGAGGGCTGGGAGTTGACAGCTTTAAGCCTGCTTCCGCATAAGGACGTGGGGGATGTCTACTTCGAGGAATGGTTCCCCGCGCTCCTCATAGCCGTGGGCGGCGTAGAAGTCTTTGACGTATTCCTGGGCGTTCAGGACGTAGGTATCTACGCCTTGGGCGGACGCTTCTTCTTCCAGGAACTTTAGGATGCGGCCTCCGATGCCTTTGCGCCGCCACTGAACGTCCACGGCCATACGGCCGATGCGGGCCGCAGTGTCCTCGTTGCCGTAGACCACTCTGCCGGTGGCCACCACCTGATCCTGCCCCTGGTGGTTGACTATGGCGATGGCGTGGGTGGCGGTGGCGTCGAACTCGTCCAACTCCTCTTCAGCGGGCACCTGCTGCTCGCCCACGAACACCCGGAAACGCACCCCCATGGCCGCCTCCAGTTCCGCCTCGGTCTCCACCAATTTTATTTGCAAGCTGTCAGCCATCAGCAATCATTATTCAGCTTTAATAACAAGAAAGGGATTCACAGTCTTACTCGTGCCTGACCTGCCGAACCAAAATGGCGATTCCGGTCCTCTTCCACTTCTGCCATTCAACGATGTTGATCCATTTCGGACGCTTCCCGTCTCGAAGAGACCGCAGCCAGGTCTTCCGAGTCTTGTTGCGATTGGATGAATTGCAACTCCGGCACCCGAAGACCCATTCCTGACCACGTCTACCCCAGTTTCGGATGTGCATCTCAACGATGTCATCCTCGCTCCCACAGAAAAGACACTCCCCATCAGAATATTCGTACGGGTCGCTTCTATAGTCAGGCATTGGTCGCCGATTCCAATTACCAGTGCGCACGGAAAGGATGCGAGATTAAGACCGATGTGATGACGGCCCGATAGCTGGCCGCTGACCGCTGAAAGCTTAGTAGACTATTACGCCGCGGCCTACCTCGCCCTTGTCCATGTCGTCGTAGGCGTGGTTGATCTGGTCCAGGGAGTAGTGTCGGACCACTAAGTCGTCCAAGTTCAACTTGCCGGCCAGGTACATGTCCACCAACTTGGGCATCTCCACGCTGGAGTGGGTTGAGCCGTAGTAGGTGCCGCGCATGGTCTTCTCGTTCCGGACAATGTCCACGGCGTTGATGGCGGCCTCCGCGCCGAAGGGGGCGATGCCAACGATGGTCACCGTGGCGCTCTTGCCGGCCATGTCGTAGGCGGCCTTCACCGTGTCGGCCGAGCCGAAGACCTCGAAGGTGTAGTCCGCGCCCTTGCCGTCGGTTAATTCTTTGACTCGGGCCACCGGGTCTTGGTCCGAGGCGTTCACCGTGTGGGTGGCGCCGAACTTCATGGCGAACTCAAGCTGGCTCTCGCGGATGTCCACGGCGATAATCTTGCTGGCGTTGACCAAGGCCGCGCCCATGATTACGTTCAGGCCCACGCCGCCGCAGCCGACCACGGCCACGGTGCTGCCGGGCGTGACTTTGGCGCTGGAGGTCACTGCCCCCACGCCGGTGGGCACGCAGCAGCCAATGAGGGCGGCCTTGTCCATGGGCACCGGCGCGTCGATGGGCACGCAACCGGTCTCGGGGACCACCGAGTACTCGGCGAAGCAAGCGGTCTTGCCCATGTGGTGAATGCGCTGGTCTCCCTTGTGCAGGCGGGTGGTGCCGTCGTACATGTTGGGGCCGGTGGCGCCGTGGTTGTCGCACAGGTGGGACTTGCCGGTGATGCAGGATTTGCACCGCCCGCAGGCGGGAACAAAGGACAGAATCACCTGCTGTCCGGGCCTGACCGACGTGACGCCGGGGCCCACCTTCTCGACGGTGCCCGCGCCCTCGTGGCCCAGCACCACGGGCAGGGCGATGGGCGCGTCGCCGTGCATGAAGTGCCGGTCGCTGCGGCAGATCCCCGCCGCGCCAATCTTCACCAGCACCTCCCCCGCCTGGGGGTCGTCCAACTCCAGTTCCTCCACCACCAACGGGGTCTTCGTCTCATACAGAACGGCAGCCTTAACCATGGTATGGCGCCTCCTCAGCGTCTTGATTCTTCAGTTGGAAAGCACGGGGTATCATCGCGCGGAGGCGGGGGTGGTGTCAAATCGCTGGGGGTGGGGTGAATCTCCGCCTCCCGGCTTAGGAATCAAGCAAGATCAAGACGATGTTCTTCCGTTTCTAAGAATCCGCTCCAAATCAATTTGATATTGGCAACCTTTTCTTGGAAGAATGAGGTGGACCCGGAAATTCGGACAGGTGGTTAAGTGAGAGTTCTGCTCCTAAAATAGCCACAGCTGTTGCTGTGAGGGAGGAGTGGGACATGTCAAAAGAGCGGAGGAAGCACAGCCCAACATTCAAGGCCAAGGTGGCCCTGGAAGCGGTGAAGGGTGAAGAGACGGTGGCCCAACTGGCCGCCCGCTACGAGGTCCATCCCGGGCAGATCCAGGCCTGGAAGAAGTCCTTGTTGGAAGGAGCGGTCGGCGTCTTTGGTGGGAACCAAGACAAACGCCAGAAGAGCGATGGGGTCCTTGTTGCCCGGCTCTATCAGCAGATCGGCCAACTGAAGGTTGAGCGGGATTTCTTGGCGGAGAGGCTCGGTCCATGAGCCGGGAGCGGCGGCGGGAGATGGTGGACCGGCGGCACCCAGCCTTGTCCACAGTGAGACAGTGCGCCTTACTGAGCATCAGCAGGTCCAGCCTAAACTACCGGCGCAAGGGGACTTGCTTGGAGAACCTGACCGTGATGAAGGCGATGGACCACCAGTACCTAAGTACCCCCTTCTACGGGTCGCGGCGCATGAGGGTCTGGCTGGGCACTCAAGGTCACAGGGTGAACCGGAAGCGGGTCCAGCGTCTGATGCGGACCATGGGACTACGTGCCATCTACCGGTGGCCCCGGACCAGCAAGCCGGGGCCAGGGCACAAGGTGTATCCCTACCTCCTGAGCGGCATGGAGATCACCAGACCAAATCAGGTGTGGGCCGCCGACATCACCTACATCCCCATGGCCAAGGGTTTCTTATACCTGGTGGCCATCATGGATTGGTACACGCGGTACGTGGTGGCCTGGCGTCTTTCCAACACCTTGGATGCTGATTTCTGTGTCGAGACATTGGAGGAAGCGCTTGGCAAGGGGAAGCCAGAGGTCTTCAACACCGACCAGGGCAGCCAGTTCACCGGCGAAGCCTTCACCGGTCTCCTAGAGCAGCACGGAGTGAGAATCAGCATGGACGGGAAGGGACGCTACACCGACAACATCTTGTTGGAGCGGCTGTGGCGCACGGTTAAGTACGAGGAGGTCTACCTGAAAGCCTACTCCAACGGGCGAGAAGCCAAGGCCGGGCTTGACGCATACTTCAGCTTCTACAACAACCAAAGACCCCACCAGGCCTTGGGCTACCGGACACCGGCTGAGGTGTTCAAAGGAGACTTGGCGCCATCAGATGAACGGTCAATCAATGGGAAACGGGCACCGAACGGAGCGTTCTCAGACCTTGGAAAGACGGCGGAACTCTCACTTAGTTTTGCACCAAACCTGTCCAACTAATTGGGTCCACCTCAGAAATCGAGATTGGAAGGATGAGGCACTAGGAGGAATACAACTCTTGGCGTGCGAAAAGGTACAAACCACCAATTTCCCTTACTTTGCGAAACTTTCCTACCAATTGATCGATGAATTGTCGCCTCGGTTTGGGGGGTATATGTTGGTAGATCAATAACGAATGGCCAGCTAATTGTAGACCGTCAGCGATAATGGGACACATATAAGGGTAGGAAAACCCGAGAGTCGGAGGGTGGTGTGAGCTCCTGAAATGAGGGTAGAGTTACCCACAGAAAGGAGCAGATGTGTCCCAATTAGAAGTAAGCAAAGCAGAGGCCGCCGAGGAACGAAGCGAGCAGACCAGGTCTTTCGTCCGTACAGTGAAGGCGGCTGCCCGACGTAAGTACACCTCCGAAGACAAGATCCGAATTGTTCTGGAGGGCTTCCGCCGCGAGGTCACAGTCAACGACCTGTGCCGGCGGGAGGGGATCAAGCCCCACTCCTACTACTCGTGGACCAAAGAGTTCATGGAGGCGGGCAAGGAGAGGTTGACCCGTGACTCGGTTCGGGACGCCACTCAGCATGAGGTAGGGCAGCTCAAGCGAGAGAACGGGGAACTCAAGGAGCTAGTGGCCGATCTGTCGCTGGAGGCGTACCGTCTCAAAAAAACGGCCATCCCCGTGCCCCAGGACGCCACCGGTACCAGCGGATGAGCGCCCCGGAGAAGGCAGAGGTAGTTACCAAAGTATCCTCGTCTCCCCTCCCCAAGCGAAAGGTCCTCAGAGAGCTGGGCATCCCTAAGAGCACCTACTACCGGTGGCTCAGACGCCAAGACCAACAAGGACTTGAGGACCGACCAGGAGGCGATCAGCCACCATGGAACCGTCTTACTATTCAGGAAGAACGCTCAGTCCTGTTATCAGCCAGAGAGATGCCAGAGCTGAGCTGCCGTCAGCTGGCCGCGTGGATCACCGACAACCAGGGCTTCTCAGTCTCAGAGTCCAGCGTCTACCGTATCCTGGGCAGGGAGGGCCTAGTGAAGCGGCCTGAGATGCGGTTGGCCGCGGGGAAGGAGTACCACCGCAAGACCACAGGACCTCACCAGATGTGGGCCACCGATGCCTCATACTTCAGGGTGGTTGGTTGGGGCTACTACTACCTGGTCACCGTTATGGACGACTACTCCCGCTTCATCCTGGCTCACAGGCTTCAGCAAGATATGACGGCCGACTCCTTCATCGAGGTGGTCCAGGATGCTGTGGACACGACCAGCATGGACCAAGTTCCAGTCACAGACCGCACCAGGCTGCTGAGTGACAACGGTCCAGGCTATGTCTAAAGAGCATTCAGGGACTACCTGGGGATGGTTGGCATCAAGCACATCCTAGCAACTCCTTTCCACCCTCAGACCAACGGGAAGCTGGAGCGCTACCACCAGACCATCAAACGGGACGTCAACCAGGTGCCTTATGAGTTGCCCGCCGACCTTGAGGCTGCTATCGCGGCCTTCGTCAGCTACTACAACTACCGGCGCTATCACAAGGCTCTGGGCAACGTGACACCATCAGACGTGCTCAAGGGAAGACGGCAAGAGATCCTACAACGCAGGAAGGAGGTGAAGGCTCAAACCACCGAACGGCGACGACGCTACAACAGGGCCCTCAGGGAGCTCACCAGACCTCCATCCAGCCCCTGATCTCTCGGCTCCCAATGTGTCCCACTTTTGCTGGTTGCTAACAATCATGGCTTTCCCGTCGATTTTCAAGCGGTCAGCATCAACCTCACGCTCGGAAATCTCTCTCAACAATCCCTTAATGTTGAACTCTTCGCTCCCGTAGACGTTCAGAACGGCACCAGGACCAATCAACAACTGTGCCGAACTTCTTACGGTTCCAGATGGCAAATGGTGATAGGTATATGGTTTAGGTAATTCGAAAACTGTGTGACCGGCGTTAGGCCCACCAACCCGAACCAGGAGGTCGTACTCTGGTGCAATAAAGGCAACGATTTGGCCCTTGCCTTCGCTACCATATTGGCCTCCTACAATCACGTCGAGATAACCAGGTGAGTTACGACTTTGTAGGCGCAGACGACTGGTTGCTCTTACGAGCACATCATCAATCGTGCAACAGTCCGAGTCGATAACGACATCAGCGGCGTCTTGCAGCGAATCCACCGATGTTTCGGTCGGGTTAGCTCGTACTTGCTCGTATGTCGGGATTCCGTCGTCTTGACCTCTATATCTTTGGAGATACCTACGTCTCAACTCGTCTGGCGGAGCAGTTATGTGTATATGGGTAACAACTGTCCCGAATGCCTCCCGAATATATTGAATCTGATCGAGAGTGCGTACCGAGTCAACTACGATGAGTTGATTTTGATGCCAGCCATTTAGTTCTTGAAGCAACTCATCAAGAACCCACTTGCCCCTAGTTTGCCTGTCTAATTTCTCACCTTCTACTTGTAGGATTGTGCGGTTTGGATCTTCGATATGACTGAGCCGCTTCATCAGCCATGAGCGGGTCTTAAACGAAATAGCTCCGAAGTGGGACTCTAAGCCATCCGATAGACGGGACTTTCCAGATGAAACGGGACCCGAAATCAGGATTAGTAACATAGGTGTCCCAGATGCTTAAGCAGAATCAAGTGGCAAGAGGCCTTGCGTTTCCTTAGTTGGTTGGTCGGTAGGTACGTTGTAAACGGTCACATCAATGCCGCGTTTGATTAATTTTTCGTGTAAGAGTTCGCTGATAATCCCCCAATGGCCTCTGGCTTGGCCGGTCCCGATTTTTGGCATATGCACGGTGGCGTTCTGAGATTCTGATATTGCGGCCAATTGGCCTAAACAATCTTCAAGCGCTTCGTAACGCAATCGAGGTTTTGTCGATGCGCCGTAGCCGTGTTGGGCGACCATACTGACCACACTCAACTCGTTAGAGACGGCACCAACATGAATATTGCCTAAAGCAAGTCTGGTATCATCAGCGATGACCCAGTTTCGGAAATCTTCCTGAGAAGACGGCCATCTGACCCGCACCTGGCGAGCAAATGCTCCACCCCAATTCGAGGTCTTATCATTAACTATGTGTGCGATGATGCGCCGCCCTGATCCCCGGGGCTCTGTCGCGTCTCCGAATACCGACAAAAGTTCCAATTGGCCTCCCATATTGCCGCTCTGGGGACGAAGGAATCCCAATACTCGAGGATATTTGTGGCCTGGATAAGGCGGACTTCCCACGCATTCCACTTGGAACTCCGGGAACTGAGGAAGCCACCTTTCAATCCTTTTAGCTGTGAAACCGACGGCTGTACATTCAGCGAGAGCGGACGAACCTTCGATCTCCAGTCCCCGGGCAATGTCGAGATTCCAGCCTCGAGAAGGCACCGTGTAATCGAGCCGCATTCGGGCAGTCGTGCCATGATTACGACGATTCGCTGCGAAAACGGCGCATTGTTGGCTAGTAAGTTTGACAACTCGGAGAAGCAGCGCCTCTATAGATACGTCAAACTCTTTTCTTAGTTTCATAAGATTTTCAATGTCTATATCTGCGTTTTCTAGCTCAAATGCTGTTCCGATGGGCATCAAGATTTCTGCGGCAGCAACATTACAGAGCAACTCGATTTGCCATTCGTCGCTTGTACTTTCGCTTAGGTGACTTCTGTTCCGGACGCTCGCCGGATGGTCCGGGAAAAAGGTATGAGCGATTTCATGCGCGATCGAGAATCGCATCCGACCAGGGGCTCGATTGGGATTGAATTCGATGCTGCTGCGTCTAGAACCCATAGGAACCAATCTTGCGTCGGGTATATCGGACGTTGCCTTGACCGATATCCCAAGTAACTCTGCAAGCTGGAGAGATCGTAAGGCGGACCATGCCAACCACGCTCAACAGCATCGAGAACTACTCGCCTAGCCATTTCGGTTATGACTTGGACTGGATCTGCGTCTCCCGCCAAGTCCAGGACAGAAGAATTGCTCCAATACGATTCTGTCGTGCTCATGATATCTGTTCCTCCGCCGTACTCGAATGTGTATGCTCAACCGACGATTCCACCCGAGGAGCGTTATTATATTATCCAGATTGGATATCGCGGCGTCTATGGGTCGGTGACCATAAGTGCCCTTATGTGCTTCACTATCGAAATATGATTGCGATTGGGTAACAGCGCCCTAAATAATGCGCTGAACAAGGCGACTCAAACAAATGTCTAAAAAGCCCGAGAATGGCACCTTCGTCCCATCACTACCCTCTTACCCCGCCCAAAACCTACTCAGTACAAACCCCCGTCACCCAGCCGAACATCCAGGCTGCGACTCGGCGCTGACGATGGGAACCAGAGTGTCGGAGACGGTTTGACCCCTACCCCACCTTCTCCAGCGGCGCAAAACTCAGCAACAGACGCTTAACCCCCACATCACCCTCGAACTCAATCGTTACTTCGGTGTCGGCCACCGAGCCTTCCAGTTGGGTGACTACGCCCTCGCCGAAGGAGGCGTGGCGGACGGAGTCGCCTACTTGTAGGGTGGGGCGGGCGGTAGCGGGCTTGTTCTGGTTGATGATGGGCGTGGGGGCCTGCCAGTCGCTCCATGAGTGGCGCTTGGGTGGGAAGTCTCCCGATGAACGGTCACCGAGCCCCCGTTCAATGGAGCCGCTGGCCGAGGCGATTAGCCCGGCGGGGATGTCGCGGAGGAAGCGGGAGGCGGGGCCGGCGCGGTTGCCGCCCATGAGGGAGCGGTGGAAGGCGCGGGTCAGGTAGAGACGCTTCTCGGCGCGGGTCATGCCCACGTAGCAGAGCCTCCGTTCTTCCTCAAGCTGGTCCTCGGTCTCCAACGAACGGCTGTGGGGCAGCAGACCCTCCTCCATGCCCACGATGAACACCACCGGGAACTCCAGCCCCTTGGCTTGGTGCAGGGTGATTAACGTGATGGAGTCCTCGGCCTCCTCGTAGTTGTCCACGTCGGCGACTAGTGACAAACGTTCCAGCAAAGTAGCCAGACCGTCAGGCGGCGTCTCGGCGTTGAACTCTTGGGCGGTGTTGCGCAATTCCAGGATGTTCTCCCAGCGCTCTTGGGGGCGGTCGTCGCTGCCTTGGATGTGGCTGCGGAAGCCGGTGTCCTCGACGACGTGGTCGACCAGGTCAACCACCGGGGCCTTACGGCCCAGTTCAATCAGCTTCTCCATCATCACGGCGAAGTCGGCGATGGAGGTGGCAGCCCGGGCGGTGATGGAGACGGGGCACGGCTCGCCAGCCAGCCGGGCGGCGGCAATCTCCTGCATGGCGGCGAACAGCCCAAGGCTCTGGCGTTGGGCCCAGTCGGCCAATTGCTGCATGGACTTGGCCCCAATGCCCCGGGGAGGCACGTTAATCACCCGGACCAGGTTCACGTTGTCTTGGGGGTTGTAGACCATGTGCAGGTAGGCCATCAGGTCCTTGACCTCGCGCCGCTGGTAAAAGCGCACGCCGCCCACCAACCGGTACTTGGTTCCCCGGTGCAGGCAGGCCTCCTCCAAGGCGCGGGACTGGGCGTTGACCCGGTACATGACGGCGCAATCGCCGGGCCTGAACCCGTCTTCCCGCACCAGACGTTCGGCCTCGGCAATCACAAAGGCCGCCTCCTCACCCTCGTCGTAGGCCTCGCGCACCTCGACCAGGTCCCCCTTGGAGTTGTCGGTGAACAGATCCTTCTGGATGCGCTGGCCATTGATCGAGATTAGGTTCTTGGCGGCGTCCAGGATGGTGGCCGTGGAGCGGTAGTTCTGGTCCAAGGCGATGGTCTTGGTCTTGGGATAATCCTGCTGGAAGCTGAGGATGTTGCGGATGTCGGCGCTGCGCCAAGAGTAGATGGACTGGTCGGGGTCGCCCACCACGCAGATGTTCTGGTGTCCCTCGGCCAGCAGCCGGGCCAGACGGTACTGGGCGATGTTGGTGTCTTGGAACTCGTCCACCATGATGTACTGGTAGCGGTCTTGATACTTCTTCTGGACCTCGGGGAACTCCCGCAAGAGCTGCACCGCCTTCATCAGCAGGTCGTCGAAGTCCAAGGCGTTGTTGCGGGTCAGGAGCTCCTCGTAGTGGTGGTAGACCCGGGCGCAGGTCTCCTCGAAGTAATTGTCGGCGTTCTTGGCGAAGGTCTGCGAGTCCCAGAGCAGGCTCTTGGCCTTGGAGATCAAGCTGCGCACCGCATTGGGCGGGTTCCGCTTGGGGTCCATCTCCGCCAGTTCCATGGACTGCTTGATCAGGCCAGCCTGGTCGTCGGCGTCGTAGATCGAGTAGTTGGAGGCCAGTCCGATGTGGTGGCCGTCCCAACGCAGCAGCCTGGCGCAGAAAGCGTGGAAGGTGCCCACGGTCAGGGAGTCGCTGCGAGAGCCCACCAGCCGGTCCAGCCGCTCGCGCATCTCCCTGGCGGCCTTGTTGGTGAAGGTCATGGCCAGGATGCTGTAGGGGCTGATGCCGTACTCACGGACCAGGTAGGCGATGCGGTGGGTGATGACCCGGGTCTTGCCGCTGCCGGGCCCGGCCACAATGAGTAAGGGGCCGTCGACAGTCTCGACGGCCTCCTTCTGGGCCGGGTTCAGTCCTTCTAGTAGTCCCGCGCCTGTGGTCATGGGCCAATTATAGCATGGCCCAAGGCTGATTTAGCCTCAAAATCCAGTTATTTCAAAGCAGCCGTGACCTCTTCCAGGTTGGAGATTGTACAGAGAAAGGGCAACGCCACGGTCAGGGACGCGTCGTGGGCCTCCTGGCTCACCGAGGCGCAGCAGTCGCCCACTACGACGGTGTCGTAGCCAAGGTCGCAGGCCTGCCGGGCAGTGCCCTCGACCACGAAATTGGTAGCCACACCGGCCAGCAGCAGCGTGCCGATGCGCTTGGTGCGGAGTATCTGCTCCAGGTCTGAGGCGTTGAAGGCCGAGACGCCACGCTTGGTCACCACGGCCTCGCCAGCCTGGGGGGCTACTTTATCGTGGATCTCGGCGCCCCAGGTGCCCTCCACTAAGGCGGTGGCCGCCTGCAATCCTTGAAAAAGCCCGGAGTTGGCCGGCCGCTCGGGGTAGCCGGGGCGAAACTTCACCGAAACGTAGATCACCGTTAGACCGGCGCTGCGGGCCGCGGTTAATAGCTGTGCTGCCTTGTCCAATACGTTGTTGTCGGCCACCATCTGCGCGAAACCGAAGTCCTTGAAAGCGCCCTCAGGATGGACGATGTCGTTCTCAAAGTCCATGGCCAAAAGTGCTGTGTGCCGCGTGTCTATCTCCAAAGCCATGATGCCCTCCTAAGATTGTTCGATACGGCCTTTATGGTGCGTCACATCCCTGATTCGACGTAGGGGCACGGCAATGCCGTGCCCCTACGCCATGCAGTGCGATTATAACCCACACGGGAGAAATCCTGGGCCTAGTAAGAAGCCATGCGCTCCAGGGCGTCTAGGTCGGTGATGGAGATGCGGCGGTGGGAGGTGGTGAGCAGGCCCATGCGGCGGTAGCTGGTCAGGGCGCGGCTCACGGTCTCGCGGGTGGAGCCCACCAGGCGGGCCAACTCGTCCTGGCCGATGGGGATCTCTATGACACCGTCTTGGGGTCCGCCAGTGGGGCCATCAGAAGCGTCGCCGCCCATCTGGCTCTCGGCGAGTTCAAGCAACTGCTTGGCCACGCGGGTGGGCACGTCCAGAAAAGCCAGGTCTCCCATCATCTGGTTGGCGTTGCGCAGGCGGTTGGTCAGGAGGGCGGTGGTCTGGGCGGCCACTCGGGGGTACTGCCCGAGGAATTCGTTGAAGTCGTCCCACAGCAGGACCAGGGTCTCGATATCGACAATCGCGGTGGCGGAGCGGTTTGAGCCGTCCATAAAGAGCCATCTCGCCGAAGCAGTCGCCGGGGTTCAACAGCGCTACGTCCTTCTCCCGGCCATCATCCGAGTCGATGGAGATGCGGGCGCGGCCCTTGACGATGATGTGCATGCGGTCGCCGGGGTCGTCCTGATGGAACACCACCTCGCCCCGTTGGTATTTCCTGGTGCGCATCTTCTCACCCAGCGGCAAAAGCTGCTCGGAGGTGAGGTGCTCGAAAATGGGGACGTTGCCCAGGAATTCGGGTGTGGTCATATCCAGCCTGCCGCCTACGCTGGAGGAACCGGCTCTCCAGCCCACGCTGGATCGGGAAATTGTAAGGTAAATTATATCATCGGGGGCCGATTTATCAGCCGTGGCAGAGGTTGATTCCAGTCCAAATAGCCGGACGCCAACGGTGGTGATATAATGCTCTCCGCTTGGGAGGTAGGAGTCTCGGCGTGCCTGTTCGGCCGTTATTATTTCATCTTGATTTATTCCTGAGTTGCTGCCTCGGATTACCCTCGAGGTCCCTTTCAATCAACCACTATCTTTTTGCACCCCATCGCCGCCTTTGGTGACCGTCACTGTGAGGCGGCCAGCAGATAGGACGAAAATCCAATGCAGAGAATGACGCCGCAGAACTTGAGGACCCCCGGCCCCACGCCCATCCCCGACGACATCGTCGAGGCCATGACCAACCCGATGATTAACCACCGGGGACCGGAGTTCAATGACCTGATTACCAAGACCACCGAGCAACTCAAGCAGGTGTTCATGACCAAGAACGACCTGCTGATTCTGACCGCCTCGGGCACCGGCGCGTTGGAGGCGTCGCTGGTCAACACCTTGTCCCCCGGCGACAAGGTACTGGCGGCCACGGCGGGGTCCTTTGGCAACCGGTTCGTCGACCTGGCTGAAGCCTACGGCGCCGATGTTACGCGCATGGATTTCGAGTGGGGCGGCCCCATCGATCCCGACGCCATCCGTAAGGGCCTGCAGGACGAACCCGGGATCAAAGCGGTGATGGTCACCCACAACGAAACGTCCACGGGCGTGACCCATCCGGTGGAAGAGATTGCCAAGATCGCCAAGGGCGAGTTCGACAAGCTGCTTTTGGTGGACGCGGTGTCCAGCCTGGGCTGCATCCCTCTGCCGGTGGACGCCTGGGACTGCGACCTGGTGGGCACGGCCTCCCAGAAGGGGTTTATGATTCCGCCGGGCCTGGCCTTCATCAGCATCAGCGAGCGGGGTTGGGAAGCCCAGCAGACCGCCAAGATGCCCCGGTTCTACTTCGACCTTTCATCGGCCAAGCGATCCCTGGCGCAGGGCCAGACCCCCTTCACCCCCAACCTGGCGGCGATGTACGGCCTGAGCCTGGCCCTGGACAAGCTGCTGGAGGAGGGTCTGGAGAACGTCTACGGTCGTCACGCCAGTATCGGCCAGTTCACCCGCGACGGCGTGCGTGAGTTGGGTCTAGATCTGTTGGTGGCCGACGAGTCCTACGCGTCGAATACGGTGACCGCCGTTAAGATGCCCGAGAGCGTCGACGGCAAGAAGTTTATATCCATGATGCGTACCGAGGAGAATGTGGTGCTGGCGGGCGGACAGGGTAAGATGAGCGACGACATCTTCCGTATCGGCCACTTGGGCCACGTTACCAAAGAGGACATCACCGAGGTCATGGTGGCGCTGAAGACCGTGCTGCCTGAAGTGGGGTTCACTCCGTAGGAATAAGCACACCCCAATGGGATAATTAGATCATTGAATGGTATCCGCCGGGGTAGCGTTCTCGTTGCTCCGGCGTAATATTTCCGGTCATTAATCCGGAGGTGCTACAAATGGCTATTTCTCAGCTCGAACAAGCGATGGGCACACTGAGGCTGGGCCTGGCCGAGATGCGCAACAAGGAAGAACAACTGGACGCCCAGATCGGCCAGTTCCAGACACAACTGCGCCGCCTGCCCCGCCAGGTCGTTTACGGCCAGACATCGCTGGACGCGTCATTGGCTGCCATGGGTGAGATCGAGGAGCGGCTGGAAGACGCCGTGGCGAACCGCCGGAGGTTGTTGGAAATCAAGAAGACAGCTACCCAGGAACTTGAAGCCCTGGAGTTGCTGAAACGGGTGGACGAGGCCCGGTCACAATTGGCCGATCTGAAGAAAAGCGGCAGCTCCGATGGGAAGGACGCCCAGCCGGAGATGAGGCGATTGGAAGCGTTCATCGCCGCCAACAGCCGTCAGGCCGAACAGGCCATCACCGAGCGTTTCCGGGAACGGACCAACGCGGACCAGCCGGCCGGTTAATTCGGCCGGTCAGAGGATCTGAGACAGAAACAGCTTGGTGCGCTCGTGCTGAGGGTTTCCGAATATCTGGTCAGGGGACCCTTCTTCCACAATCACACCCTCATCGAACATCATCATCCGGTCGGCGACCTCTCTGGCGAAGCCCATTTCATGAGTGATTACAATCATTGTAATGCCCGATGTGGCCATCTCCCCCATCACGTCCAGCACTTCTTTAATCATCTCTGGGTCCAAAGCAGAGGTCGGCTCGTCGAATAGCATAATCTTCGGCTCCATGGCGAGCGCGCGGGCGATGGCCACTCGCTGCTGTTGACCGCCGGAAAGCTCGGCGGGATACTTGTCCGCCTGCTCTGCTATACCCACCCGCTCCAGCAGTTCCATAGCCAGGGTCTCAGCCTGTTTGGTCGGCAACTTGCGAACTTTGATTGGGGCCAGCGTGATGTTGCTCATCACTTTCAGATGGGGAAAGAGGTTGAAGGACTGAAAGACGATGCCAACATCACGGCGGATAGCGTCTATGTTGCGCGTATCGTTGGTGAGTTCGGTGCCGTCAACGATGATGTCGCCCCGCTGATGCTCCTCGAGGCGATTGATTGTACGGATGAATGTGGACTTGCCCGAGCCGGACGGTCCGAAGACGACCACCACTTCGCCCCTTTTAATGTTGGTGGTAATGCCGCGCAGAACGTGAAAATTGCCGTACCACTTATGCACGTCTCGGCAGATAATGATGTCCTCGGCGTTGATTGATTGTTCGTTCGCAACCATAATAACCTCTGTAAAACCTGCAGAACTACCCCGTCAGATCGTCCAATGTTGCATCGTGATTACCGTTCACCCACGCCCAGGTGCTGCTCGACCCGTCTACTCACGGTGGACATGGTGTAGGTGAAGACCCAGAATATCAGCGCCAGGAAGATGAACAACTCCTTCGCGCTGGCTAGATATTCGGGGTTGCCCTGAATGAACGCCCGGCTGATCTCCACCACGTCGAGCATGCCGATGATGTACACCAAACTGGTGTCTTTGAACAGCGATATGAATTGACCCACGATGGGGGAAATGACGTTGCGGATGGCCTGGGGCAACGAAATATATAACATGGTCTGCCAGCCAGGCAGTCCCAGCGCCCGGGCCGCCTCAGCCTGACCAGGGCGCAACGATTGAAGCCCGCCACGGATGTTTTCCGCCATGTAGGCCGAGCTGAATAGGGTAATCACGATGGCGGCGCGCATTAGCGAGTTTTGGGGGAAGTCTTCCGGAAACGCCAGCGGCACCAGCACTTGGGACATGAATAGCAGGGTGATTAGAGGCACTCCACGGAATGTCTCAATGAACACAATGCAAAGCAGCTTCAAGACCTGCAGTTCGCTGCGGCGTCCCAACGCCAATGCGATTCCAATGGGAAAACTGAGCCCGATGCCGGCGATCGCTAAAAGCAGGTTGAGCATCATCCCGCCCCAGAAGATCACCAACACCGGTTGCAATAACGGCACACCAGGTATCCCCCGCAGCAACACCAGGGTCAACAAAAAAGCAGTTACGCTCAGGATGGCAATCCAGTAACCGGTGCCAAACCGGGTGTAGCGGGCAAGCGACCACCCCACCGCCAGCGCAGGCAGGTTTGCCAGCAGTAACAGGCGCACGTCCAGACCCATCTGGCTCAGGCCATATGGCAGAAAGGCGAATGCCGCCGCTACCCCACCTAGGGTCAAGGCGATGCGCTTCGTGAGGCCGCCACCGGCAATCTGCCACGCCATCCCCAGCAGGATGGTCACCAGCAGCAGGGCCGCCTGGGGCCTCCAGAAGCAGTTCTGTCCCGGACACGCGGCTTCGATGTTGTACTGGCCGATCATGATCCGGCCACCGAGGGTAGAAATGACTGACCAGTCGGCCTTGAGAAGTACCCAGCCCAGCCCGAACCATAGGGCCAACCCCAGAACGATAACCGCCATGACCGTCAACGCGCTGTTGTGCCAGGCGCTGAACAGGTTAAGGCGCATCCAGCCCACCACGCCCGTCTCGAAGCGAGGCGGCGGCAATATCGGTGCGGCCATGAGGTTAGAATCGGTCGACATACCTTAGGTCCCGGTGAAACGTATGTGCCGGTTGTACAGATTTCCAATCAGAGAGAAAGTCAGGCTCATTGCGAGATAAGCCGCCATAATCATGATGAATATGGACACAGCCGGAGCGGTCTGAGTCATCGTCTTGGCCACATTGGTCAGGTCTGAATATCCAATGGCGCCCGCCAGACTGCTGTTTTTGGTGAGATTCAAGTATTGGCTGATCAGCGGGGGCACGATGACCCGCAGGGCCTGGGGGAAGGTGACGTTGCGCAGAGTCCCCATTGCCGACATGCCCACCGCCCGGGATGCTTCCGTCTGCCCCCGGCCGACCGACTGGACACCGGCCCGAACGATTTCGGCGATGAAAGACGCCGTATACGTCACCAGTCCGACCAGCAGCGCAATCATCCCGCCCGGGGCCGTAAAGCCCCCGGAGATCCGGCCGAAAGTGCCCTGCGGCTCCGGTTGCGACATGAAGAAGGGGGCTCCATCGCCGGCAATGCTCAAGACCAGCCATGAAACGGCGCCGATGACTACGACGGCGGCGAATCCCATCGCTAGAGGATAGGACGCCACTCCAGTATCCATTTCCCGCCGTGTCAACCAGCGCCGGACGGCCCAACCGATGATAACCGCTACCACCACCGTCAACACCCACGTTGTCGCGAGACCGGGGCTGTTGGCGGACGGCCAGGGCAACGATATGCCGGCGTTGTTGATGTAGAGCCGTTGGGAGATTACGTATCCTTCCCGTACCGGCGGCAGCACAAGCACGATATAGAACCAGAAGAACAGGTGGACCAACAAGGGCACGTTCCGGAAGACCTCGATGTACACCAACGCCGCCTTGGCAATGAGCCAGTTGCCCGACATGCGGGAGACACCCACGATGATTCCAAGCACGGTCGCTAGGATTACCCCGACGACGGAAACGATTATGGTGTTGGTGGCTGCGACTATGAAGGCGTAGAGGAAGGTATCGGAGGACTCGTAGTCCAGAAAATGCTGCCCGATGGGGGTCTGATATTCCCGGGAAAGAAAATTGAATCCGTAGGGTATGTCCCGGTCCTGTATCGCGTTGCCGATATTGACGAAGAACCAGCTGACCAAGACCACAACTAGGACGCCGGACGCAATCTGCGAAGCCCATTGGATGATGTAGACATTCCGCCAGATCGGAACGCCTTGGTAGGATAGATATCGCGGTATCATTGCCATGGTGGCCTAGCGAAGCTCCCCGGAGGCGCCTGAGTCGTCGGTTGATTCTAGCGGATTGCCGAAGGATTGCCTCGGGTGTATCCCGTATCAATAAAAGGAGGGGTCGACGATGTGCCAGCCGCCCCTTTTGATGCTCTAAGTTGTATCGCGCCTGACTATCCGACGATAGCTACCTCAGGGGCGCGGCATAAATCTGACCACCCTTGGGGCAGTCGGTGCAGGTTGCGTCGGCCCACAGGGCGTTGCGTCCGTTTTCCCTGGGCAGGTTGATGCCGCCGGGGCCCAGGTTGCGGTCGTAAATCTCGCCGTAGTTGCCAACGGCGCGAAGTACGTCTTGCGCCGCGGTCTGGCTGATGCCCAAGCTCTCCTGGCCATAGGAACCCTCAAACCCCAGTAGGCGGTCAACCTTGGTGTCGCCCGTTGCGGAGGAGGGTACGCTGCCGGAGGTAACGCCAAAGGCCTCACCGTAGATGAGGATGGCCATCACCGTTTTCACGACGTCGAACCATTGATCGTCCCCGTGGGGGACGACTGGACCCAGAGGCTCTTCAGAGATGGTTTCCGGCAGAATGACGTGATTTTCCCTGTTGCTAAAGGCACTGCCCAGCGCGGCGAGTTGAGAGCGGTCGTTGGTGAAGGCGTCACACTGCCCGCTGGTGTAAGAGGCAACCACCGCATCTGTGTCTTCGAATGTCAGCGCCGAGATGTTGAGGTTGTTCTGGTTGGAGAAGTCCTGCAGGTTCAACTCCGTGGTGGTGCCTTGAGTGACACAGACTGTTGCGTCTTTAAGGTCCAGCGCACTGGATATGCCCAAAGATTTGTTGACCATGAACCCCTGGCCATCATAGAACATGGTCTGGACGTAATTTCCCCACTGAGCGTCGCGAGACGTCGTCCATGTAACGGTGCGGACCAGCAGGTCCACCTCGCCCGACTGGATGGTCGGCCCGCGCTCAGGTGCCGTGATAAAGCGAATCTCGATGGCGTTAGAGTCGCCCAACACCGCAGTGGCCACCGCGCGGCAGAGGTCAATGTCAAAGCCCACATTGTTGCCGGACGCGTCCAGGGAACCGTAACCCGGAACATCGTTGCGACTGGCGCAGATGAGTTTGCCCCGGTCCTTAACTTCTTGGAGCCTGTCGCCGGTTACCTGCCCAGCGGCTGCCTGGCTGGCGTCATCATCGTCGTCCCCACAGGCGACTGCCAGCATTAATAGCAGCAACAACAAGCTCGGGATAAGCAAGATAAATTTGATTCGCATACTTTTCACTTTTCCCTCGTCGGGCTTGAATCACTTGGCCGGAATTTCAACAATGGACGACCAGGAATCCGCCCCAATTTATAGCGGAATGGATTTTGAAAGTCAAGCTAATATACTCGTTCGCTATATACGAAACAGTTGGGTCGGGACCAGATAATCGCAGTCTAAAACTCTCCTTCCAGCCGGTTGATTACCAGGCCGGTGGGCAACTTGGGGAAGAAGAAGGTCGACTTGCGGGGCAGCCGCTGTCCGCCGCCCACGATGCTCTCGAAGGCGTCCAGCGGGAAGGGCTTCAGCAAGAAGGCCATCTGCAATCCGCCATTCTTGGCGCGGTCAACGGCCTCTTGGTGGTCGTGGATGAACCCCAGGTGGTCCAGGGTGGCGTCACCCAGTTCCGGCCGCAGCACCTGCTCCTCCAGCACCCAAGCCTCTGAACCGGAAAGAGCGCCCCAGTCCGGGCCAACGGCCGAGTCCTTCAGCGTAAGCAGCTTGGCGCCTTTCTCGTCAACCGATGCCAACAGTCTCCGGTCCGCGCCCAGCCGGGTCACCTGTTCCACCAGGGCTTCAGCGTCGCCCGAGACCGGCTCCGAATCGAACAGCTCGTCCAGTCTGGCTTTGATGTTGCCCAGCTTTCCCTCGGGGACGCCGTCCAGTGTGCGGTGGTAGCCCAACACCACCAGTCCTGGGTCGTCGAAGCCAATCAGGGTCATCATCACGAAATTGTGGGCCAAGTTGCTCGCCTTGGCCCCGTCGTTTTCGGCGTGGCGGTCCAACTGGTACTGCCTGGCCGCCTCGTAGCGGTGATGGCCGTCGGCCAGGTAGATGGGGCGGCCCGCGAAAAACTCTTTTATCTGGCCCTGCACGCCCGGACCGGAGATGCGCCACAGGGCGGTGGCGCTGCCCGACTCGTCTTTGGCGTCCACCTCCGGCGGGCCGCTCATCACCTGCTTGAACACCCGGTCCAGCTCGCCTCCCGCGTCGCGGTAGAGCGACATGATGGGGCTGATGTTGGCGGATAGGGACTCCATCAGCAACACCCGGTCGCGGATGGCCGGGGCTTCGGTGTACTCGTGGGGCAGCACCTGCCGCGCCTGGTAGTCCTCCAAGCCCACCGAGGCGATGAGTCCCAAGCGCACCATGTCCTTGCCAGCCAGGGGGAAGCTGTGTCGCATCAGGTAGTAGCAGGGTTCAGGATCCTGCCGCAGCACCCCGTCCCGCATCCAGGTGTCGAACAGCCCGGAGGTCTCGGCGTATTGTTCTTTGACCGAGGCATTCCAGTCCAGACCCTCACCGGCCTCCAGGTGGATCACGTTGTACTGGCTCCGGCGCTTGAGGGCCTCCTGGGTCTCTGGGGTAATCATGTCGTAGGGAGGGCACAATACCGAGGCCAGGTCGCCCACTGCGTTCGGGTTGTACCGCCATCCCCTAAAAGGTCTCACCGTTGCCATTCTTACCACCTACTGTCAATGAAGGGGCGTACCACTGCCATTCTGCCCGCTTGCTTGCGAAAATTATGCCCGATTATCAAGCCAGAATTACCAGGCCCGATTATAGGCGCGCCACCACGGCCAGTCCACAGGCCTGGGCTGGGGTGGCGAGGCCCGTGTTGGGTCTCCTTGGTCTTGTGATATACTCGGTCATTGCTCAGGCACGGATATAGACCAGACATAACCAGAGAGGAAAGTAGCCTATGTCCGGCCCAATCACCCACATAGACGGCGGCACAATAACGACCGCCCGAGGCTTCCGCGCCGGGGGCACCTACGTGGGCATCAAGACCTACTCCGAAGACAAGATGGACATGGGGATGCTCTTATCAGATACCCCATGTTCCGCGGCAGGAGTGTTCACCAAGAGCACCCTGGTGTCTCCATCGGTGACCGTGAACCGGGAGACCATCGCGGCAGGGGCGCCGGTTAGGGGACTGGTGGTCAATTCGGGCATCGCGAATGCGGGTGTGGGTGAGCAGGGCTATATCGACGCCAAGGAGATGGCCGCCGTGGCCGCCGCTGGATTGGGCGTGAAGCCCGAAGAGGTAATGGTCTTCAGCACCGGCGTTATCGGTGTTGAACTGCCCATGACATTGATCAAGAAAGGTGTCGACGAGATTCAACTCGCGGAAGACGGCGGCAACGCACTGGCCCGGGCCATGATGACCACCGACACCCACACCAAGGAAGCCGGCGTTTCGGTCAACCTGGGCGGCGCCGAGATCAATATCTGCGGCGTGGCCAAGGGCTCGGGGATGATTCACCCAAATATGGCGACCATGCTCTGCTTCGTGGCCACCGACGCCGCAGTGGAGCAGGACTTCCTGCGCTCCATACTGCCCGCCGCCGCCGATACCACTCTGAACATGCTGGACATCGACGGCGACACCAGCACCAACGACAGCCTGGTGGTCCTGGCAAATGGGGCCGCAGGCAACACTCCCATCACCGCCGGAACCGCCGACGCCGACGCGTTCAAAGATGCCCTGACTGAGGTCTTGGTCCAGTTGACCCGTCAGTTGGCCCAGGACGGGGAAGGAGCGACTCGCTTGGTGGTGGCCGAGGTCCGGGGCGCCCGGAACATTGCGGACGCCCGGATGGCGGCCAAGACCATTACCTCATCGCTGTTGGTCAAATCGGCAGTGTATGGGGCAGACCCCAACTGGGGCCGGTTGATTATGGCGCTGGGCCGCAGCGGGGCCGAGACCGTAGAGCCAAAGATTGATTTGTACATCAACGGTGTTTGCATCATGGAAGGCGGCAGACCAGTGCCCTTCCACCGGGATGCCGTGGTCGCGCTGATGCGTGGCGACGAGGTTACATTCGGGGTTAATTTGAACCTTTCGGACGGTCAGGCTACGGCATGGGGCTGCGACCTCACCGAAGAATACGTGGTTATCAACAGTGCCTACACCACTTAACCTTGCGTCTATCCCAAGCGCCGGCTCAAACACCGGTTCGCGTTACCGTAGGCTACGTCCAATTTCGGAGTAAATATTCGGGCGTGGGACGGGCGTACCCAATTGCAATGCCAACGGCAGTCCGATCGTTTTTTCAGGCAGCTTCTATGGCCCCTTTTCTGGGTCCCTCACCCGCAGCCTCTTCCACACCCTTTGACCCCTATCTTGATTTGAGTTTTTTATATGGAGGAAGGAGTGCCGGGCCATCCGATAGTTGTGAAAATCGGTGGCAGCACCCTGGGAAGTCACGACACCAGCCTTAGGGACCTGGTCCAGTTGCAGGAGGAAGGGCAGGAAGTGGTTGTGGTCCATGGCGGCGGGAATGTGATCTCACAGTGGATGCAGCGCCAAGGTCTGGCGCCTCAGTTCGTGGGCGGCTTGCGGGTTACCGACGCGCCTAGCTTGGAAATAGTGGTGGCCGTACTCACCGGTTTGATTAACAAGGAACTGGTCTCGCTGATGAACGAATTTGGCGGCCGGTCGGTGGGCCTCAGCGGCATCGACGGCTGCATGGTCGAAGCCAAAATCGGCAACCCGGAACTGGGGTTTGTCGGCGAGGTGACCAACGTGAACGGCGAGCTGCTCAGGGCCCTGCTGGACAGCGGGTTTATACCCATAATCGCCCCCCTTGGCATCCACGTGCGCGACGGCTCTGAGCATGCCGGTAGTCCCCTGAACATCAACGGCGACACGGTCGCGGGGGAACTGGCCCATGCGCTGGAGGCCGAGCAGCTTATCTTCCTGACCGACGTTACCGGCGTTATGGACGGCGGAGGCCGCGTCATACGGCGGCTGGACCGGCGGCGGGCTAACATCCTCTTCAACTCCGGCGTGATCCAGGGTGGCATGATTCCGAAACTGTCCGCCTGCCTGAGGGCCTTGGAACGCTCGCCCTTAGCCAATATCATTGATGGGCGGCAGCCCAATGCGCTGCTGGACTGTGTGCGGGGCAGGTCGTCTGGGACCACTATTGTTAGGGGCTCCGGTGTCGACGACTTCGGCAGAGCGAGCAGACCGTGATTTTCGGCCCCACCCGCTGTCCCCGGGGCGTTGCATAGAATATGAGCTTTGACCTGACAAATGACGCCAATCAGCCGGAAGGCCCCAATCTACCGGGAATCTCGGCCGTTATCCTGCGGCGTGTCCGTAATGGCAGCATAATCGCCGTAGGTCTGCTGTTCGCATTCTTGATACTGTGGTGGCTTCGGACAGTCTACACCGATTGGCTGTGGTTCGGAGAGATGGGCTACCGGGATGTGTTTACCAAAATCCTGGTGATTAGGACCTGGCTCTTCGTCGGCGGGACGGCGGCGGCGGCCGCCGCCCTGTTGGTCAACTTCTACCTTACCTTCCGGTTCTCCCGAGGGCCGTCCACCCTTGCCGTATCCGAGGATTCGATGCGCCTTTTGCAGGCGCTTTTGGTAGTGGCAGTGGCCATCACTGTCTTGGCCGCCGCGCCAATATTCGGCTCGAATGCCGAAGGCCGGTGGGAGACATTTCTGCTCTTTTTCAATAAAGAGTCCTTCGGTGTCACCGACCCCGAATTTGGACAGGACCTCTCATTCTTCGTCGTGACTCTGCGGATGCTCCAGTTCATCCAGGGCTGGGTCATGGGCGTCCTAATCACCTGTGTGGTGATGTCGCTGTTCCTTTATGCCGCCATCTACGGGCTAAGAGGACTGAACTTCTTCCTGGCACCGCGGATGCTCAAGCACATTGCCGTCTTGGGCGGTCTTTTGATGTTGAGCATAGCGACCGGGCACGTCCTGGCTGTCTACGAGTTGGTCCTGTCACCGGGAGGCTTGGTGGCTGGGGCCGGATACGCCGACATCCATGCCCGTATCCCGGTGCTCTGGCTGATGACCGGCATCGCAACCTTGGGCGCCGGCGCCTTTTTCGCCAGTAACTATTTCGGCGGTCTCAGGCTGATTGTTGGCTCCTTCAGCCTCTGGGTCATCATGGTGCTGCTGGCCAACATCGCCTTTCCGGCGCTGTTCCAGCGCTTCCAGGTGGACCCAAACGAGTTTGAACGGGAGAAGGCTTATATCGCGCGGAACATCGAGGCCACCCGGGCCGCCTACCAACTGGACCAAGTGACACAGGTCAGGCTCCCGGCGGTGAGGAATTTGGACGCCGGAGTGGTGGCCGACAATCTGCCGGTCATCGAAAACATCCGGCTCTGGGACGTTGAGCCGCTGCAAGACGCCTACAACCAACTCCAGTTCATGGAGCTTTATTACAACTTCTTAAACATGGACTCGGACCGCTACATGGTAGACGGCCGGCTGCGGCAGGTGCTCCTTGCAGCCCGTGAGCTGGACCCCGAAAACCTGCCCCCCGACGCCCGCAACTGGGTGAACCGCAGGTTACAGTACACCCACGGGTACGGTGTCGCCATGAGCCCGGCCATCGCCTTTACCCCCGAAGAGGGACGCCCCGAGTTCCTCATCCAAGACATCCCCATCCGTGGCGAATTTCCCATCCGGCGGCCTGAGTTGTATTACGGAGAATCTCCAGCGCCCTTCGCCATCGTGAACAGCTCCGCTCCCGAGATTGACCCATCAGGCAGCGACGTTCACTACGACGGCGCTGGCGGCGTGCCGCTGGGTTCAACGTTCCGGCGGTTGGCCTATGCCTGGCAGTTCGCCGATATAAATATATTGCTCAGCGACCAAATCTCATCCGAGTCCCGCATCCAGTACCGGCGCCAGATTAGCCAACGCGTCCACACGTTGGCGCCTTTCTTGACCATGGACGCCGACCCGTACCCGGTGGTAGATGAATCGGGCAAGCTGTGGTGGCTGCAAGACGCCTTCACAACCACCGACCGGTATCCCTACTCCACCCTCTCGGACAACGGCTTCAACTACATTCGGAACAGCGTCAAGGCGGTGGTGGACGCTTATAGCGGCGTGGTTTCCATGTACGTCATGGACCCCAACGACCCGTTGTTGAAGATGTACCTGCGGGCCTTCCCCGGCTTGTTCAAGGAATTCTCCCAGATGCCTGCCGGTCTGCAGGCCCACATCCGCTACCCCAACGGACTGTTCTCAGCCCAAGCCGACATGTACCTGCGGTTTCACATCACCGATCCCCAGGTGTTCTTCAACCAGGCGGAGCAGTGGGGCATTCCCCTGGAGACCCGTTTCGGCAAACGGGGAATCGAGGTCCATCCCTCATACCTGATATTGCAGATGCCCGGCGGCGACAGCGAAGAGTTCGTGTTAATGTTGCCCTTCTCCCCGGCCGGGGAGAAGAAGAACTTGGTGGGCTGGCTAACGGCCCGGAACGACGGCGCCCATTACGGTCAGCTTACCGCCTTCACGGTGCCCAGCGACCCACAGGTGGACGGGCCCAGTCAGGTGGAGGCGCGGATCGAGAACGATCAGGACATCTCCCAACAATTCACCTTGTGGGAGGGGGCCGGGTCTCAGATCATCCGGGGCCAGTTACTGGTCATACCGGTGGGCGATGCGATAATCTATGTAGAGCCTTTGTATCTCCAGTCGGAAGTGTTGGCATTTCCGGAGCTCAAGAAGGTGATTCTAGCCGACGGTGGCGATGTGGTAATGGCGGACAGCGTCGGCGAAGGGTTGGCCATGCTGCTGGAGGGTGCGCCGCCTTCCGGTGTTACGCCTAACGGGGTGGCTAATGGTGTGATGGAAGTAGGTGGGGACGGCCAGGCAACGCCGGGTCCGGTTGACCCGCAGCTTATCGAGGATGCGGTCTCCGGGCTGGACGAGGCGCTCAAGGAGCTTCAAGAGGCTGTGGAACATTTAAGAGAAGCGTTGGGAGAATCATCGGGAGGAAACGCGCAATGACCAAAAGCAGCGAGTGGATCGACGTCGAGAAGAAGTATTACGCCCAGACGGTGCGCCGCCAACCGGTGGTGCTGGTCAAAGGCGAAGGCACCCGGGCCTGGAACGCCGACGGCAAGGAGTATCTGGACTTCGTGGCCGGATGGGCCGTAAACCAATTGGGCCATTGCCACCCGGCGGTGACCAAAGCCATCGCCGAGCAGGCTGCCACCCTAATGCAGGTGTCCAACCAGTTCTACAGCGTGCCCCAACTGCAACTGGCGGAGACGCTAATTGAGAACAGCGCCCTTGACTTGGTCTTCTTCGGCAACAGCGGGGCCGAGGCCAACGAGGGGGCCATGAAACTTGCCCGGCGCTACGGCAAGCTCAACCGCGATGGCGCCTACGAGATTATCACGGCCTTGAACTCCTTCCATGGCCGCACCATGGGAACGCTGGCTGCCACCGGCCAGCCCCACTATCAGGAGAATTTCACGCCCCTGCAGCCTGGGTTCGTCCATGTCGACTACAACGATGTCGAGGCCATCATGAACGCCACCACCGACAACACGGCGGCGGTCATGATTGAGCCGGTGCAGGGCGAGGCTGGCGTGGTCATTCCCGACGACGATTACCTGAAGCGGGTCAGAGAATGGTGCGACCAGCAGGGAATCCTTTTGATACTGGACGAGGTTCAGACTGGGATGGGCCGGTTGGGCAGTCTGTTCGGTTACCAGGAATACGGCGTTGAGCCCGACGTCATGACCCTGGCCAAGGGGTTGGGCTACGGCGTGCCCATCGGCGCGTTCTTGTCCAAAGAGCACTGCATGGCCCTGGTGCCCGGCGACCACGGCTCGACCTTCGGCGGCAACATGCTCACCACCGCCGCCGCCTATGCCGGGACCAAGTTCCTCATCGACAACGACATCCCCGCCAAGACCAAGGAGATGGAGCCCTATCTGCTGGGGCGGTTGAACGACCTGAAGGCCCGTTTCTCTTTCGTCTCCGAGGTACGGGGCAAGGGCCTGCTGGCCGCCATGGACTTCGAGAGCGAGATCTCGGGCCAGGTGCTGACCGCAGCCAACGAGGCTGGCATCCTGCTAAACGCGCCCAGGCCCACCACCATCCGTTTCATGCCGCCCCTGACCATCACCAAAGAGGAGATTGACCAGGGGGTGGAGCGACTGGGCAACGCCCTGGCTACGATTTAGCAAGGGGCCGGAGAAGGGAGACTGCTGTGGTAAACCGCGAGTTTTACGTAGTTATAGAAAAGGACGAAGACGGATTCTTTGTCGGGGAAGTGCCCCAACTGAGAGGTTGCTACACGCAAGGGAAGACCCTCGATGAACTAATGGTCAACATTAAAGAGGTCATAGAGATGTGCCTAGAAGAACAGGGTGATGCTGACCTGCCAGAATTCGTCGGCCTCCATAAAATACAAATCTAGGACATCATGGCTCGATTTCCGGCCTTGCAGGCTCAAGATGTAATCAGAGCGCTTGATCCCTCGGTTTCCAGATGGTCCGCCAACGGGGGAGCCATGCGCGGCTCCGGCACTCAGATGCTAGAGTGGTAACTGTGCCCGTACATCGTGGCCGGGATATTGGCCGAGGATTGGTTCGAAAGATTCTGAGGGACGCTCAGGTAACGACTGTGGAGTTCTTGGAAGTTTTGAATAGCTAACCCGATCTACGAATTAATCGGATTAACGGGAGTAACCTAACCAAACCATGGCAAAGCCAAAAAT
Source organism: Dehalococcoidia bacterium (assembly GCA_965237595.1). GTDB lineage: Bacteria > Chloroflexota > Dehalococcoidia > Lucifugimonadales > UBA3495 > UBA9611. The sequence goes on from CBDEFY010000007.1 coordinate 536,658, forward strand.
TGTGCTGGCCTACAGCGGGGGACTGGACACCACCGTGGCGGTCCCTTGGCTGCAGGAGAAGTACGACGCCGACATAATCACCTTGACCGTCGACTTGGGCATGGTTGACCTGGAATCCATCCGTCAGAGGGCGCTCAGCATCGGCGCCGTGGAAGCTCTGACCGTTGACGGCAAGGATACCCTGGTCAACGAGTTCCTGTTCCCCTCTCTGCAGGCAGGGGCGATTTACGAGGGACAGTACCCGTTGGCCACGGCCTTGGGACGCCCGCTGATTGCCCGCTATCTGGTCGAGGCGGCCCGGAAACACGGTGCTTACGCCATCGCCCACGGGTGCACCGGCAAGGGTAACGACCAAGTCCGGTTGGAGGTCGGCATCGCGGCGCTGGGGCCGGACATCAAGGTCATTGCTCCCATCCGCGATTGGGGCATGAGCCGCGAGGACGAGATTGAATACGGTCAAAAGCGCAACCTGCCCATCAACGCCAACCGGAGCCGGTTCTCCACCGACGAGAACCTGTGGGGCCGGAGCGTGGAGGCAGGGGAACTGGAAGACCCCTGGCTGGAACCTCCCGAAGATGCCTACGCCTGGACCAGTCCGGTGGCTGGCGCCCCCGACGAACCGGCCTACGTTGAGATTCATTTCGAGTGTGGGGTGCCCACGGCGGTTGACGGCGAGACCATGGCCGGGACCGACCTGATAAGTCACCTGAACGCCCTGGCCGGTAGACACGGCGTGGGGCGCATCGACCACGTGGAGAACCGGCTGGTGGGCATCAAGTCCCGGGAGATTTACGAATGCCCGGCGGCCACGGTGCTGCACGCAGCCCATGCCTCGTTGGAGGCCATGACCCTGACCAAGGACCAAGCGCGCACCAAGGACCGCATCGCCCAAGAATACGCCGAAGTGGTCTACAACGGGCTTTGGTTCACCGCCCACCGGGCCGACCTAAACGCCTACGTGCAGAGCACCCAGCGGTTCGTCACCGGCGACGTCCGGGTGCGGCTGCTTAAAGGGGCTTGCACCGTGGTGGGACGGCAAGCGCCCAAAGCGTTGTACAACTACAGTCTGGCTACCTATGACCGGGCGGACGAGTTCGACCACGATTCGGCCGAGGGCTTCATCAAGATTTACGGGCTTTCCGTGCGCACCGAGAACCAGGTCCAGTCCGGCTGATTCCACCAGGCCTGGTTTTGGAATCAGCCGGTACGGCCATACATTCGTCCTGAGCCCCGTCGAAGGACGCCCACAAGCCGTGCTCCAGGTGGAAAACGATCTTAGCTTAAGCAATGGTTCGACAGGCTCACCACGAACGGCCGCTAAAGTGACTTACCTTTTGAAAGGATAGCCCAGGAGGACCGATGACAGTAGCTGCACGCATGAATGACCTGGGTACCGAGTCGGCATTTGAGGTGCTGGCCAAAGCCCGAGCATTGGAAGCCCAGGGTAAGGAGATCATCCACCTGGAGATTGGCGAGCCCGACTTCGACACCCCCAGACACATCGTCGAAGCCGGCATGCAGGCCATCAGCGACGGGTACACACATTACGGTCCCACGGCGGGCCTGCCAGAGTTGCGGGAGGCGATCGCCCGGAACAGCCGGGAAGTGCGGGAGACCGACACCGACCCCTCCAACGTGGTGGTGACGCCCGGCGCCAAACCAATAATGTTCTACGTGCTCTTAGCCTTGGCCGAACCCGGTGTCGAGGTCATCTACCCTAATCCCGGTTTCCCCATCTACGAGTCCATGATCAAGTTCTCCGGCGCCACGCCGGTGCCCATGCGGCTTCTGGAAGAGAAAGACTACCACCCCGACCTGGAAACATTGCCCGGCATGATCACGAACAAGACCCGGCTGATAATACTTAACTCGCCGGAGAACCCCTGTGGGTCGGCCCTCAGCAAGCAGGGATTGGATACCATCGCAGGCGTCGTTGAGCAGCACCCAGGTTTGTACGTACTGGCCGATGAAATCTACAAGGATATCCTCTACTCCGGAGAGCACTACAGCATATCGTCGATACCCGGTATGCAGGAGCGCACCATAATCCTGGACGGCATGTCTAAGAGCTACGCAATGACCGGCTGGCGTCTGGGCTACGGGATTATTCCCGAGGAGTTGGTGCCCCATATTGTGAAGCTGGCCGTGAACAGTGTTTCATGCGCCGCCTCCTTCACTCAGAAGGCGGCCGTGGCGGCGCTGGAAGGGCCCAGGGACGAAATTGAGGCCATGGTCGCCGAGTTTGGCGTCCGCCGCAGGCTCATCACCGATGGGCTTCGCAGCATCCCGGGGATTAACTGCCCGGAGCCCGAGGGCGCGTTCTACGCCTTCCCCAGCATCAAGGGGACCGGGCTTACCAGCAGCGAATTCGAGGAGCGGGCAATGTCCGAGGCCGGTGTCGCTCTGTTGTCCGGCAGCGCCTTCGGCGAGTATGGCGAGGGGTACGTCCGCCTGTCCTACGCCAACTCCCAGGAGAACATCCAAAAGGCCATCAGCCAGTTGGACAAATTTGTCCGCAGCCTCTAGTCACCTCCAAAATGGAGGGCAAAATGCCAGAAATCAAAGTGGTCCACCCAGACGGCCTGGAAGTGGAGATTCAGTCTGGGGCCATGACCCGGTTGGCTGGGGTGTCCGAGAAGCTGACCGGCTCCACCGGCATCCATTTGGCGGTGGCTACCATCCCTGCCCACTGCGCCTCCAGCCCTCACTACCACGTCAATTGCGAGTCGGCTATCTACGTGGTCAAGGGCCACGGCCGGTTCGTAGTAGGCGACAACTTGGAGACCGAACTCTCCATCGGCCCGGGCGACTTCATATACGTCCCCGCCGAAGCCGTCCATCAACCCATCAACGACGATTCAGAGGACATGGAGATAATCGTCGCCCGCAACACCCCGGTGGAGATAGTGGTCGAAGTGGAGCCATCCAAGGCGTAGTTTGCGGGTTTAAATGAGGCGTGCAAGACACGTAGGGGCACGGCAGTGCCGTGCCCCTACGTGTCGCAAATGCATTCAAATTGAGGCGCGTTCCGCCCTCTACCCTTGCAATAGGTGATGGGCTATACTAGCGGCGCTTTAGCCGCAGCGGAAAAAATGTCGAATTACACCGGAGGAATGAGATGGACCTGGGTCTAACCGAGATAGAGCAGATGCTGAAGACCAGCGCCCAGGATTTCTTGTCCCGGGAGTGCCCCCTCACCCTGGTCAGGGAGATGGAGGAGGACCCTCGGGGATACACCGATGAACTGTGGCGTCAGATGGTCAGCCTTGGTTGGACCGGAGTGGCCTTTCCCGAGCAATACGGCGGCACCGGCGGCACCTTCGCCGACCTGGGCGTGCTGCTGGAAGAGATAGGCCGTTCCCTGGCGCCAAGTCCCTTCATCTCCACGGTGGTGCTTGGCGGAATCACCATCATGGACGGCGGCTCCGAGGCCCAGAAAGAAGACCTGATTGGCCGCATCTGTGCCGGAACAATGACCATGACCATGGCGGTCAACGAGGCCAGCGCGACCTACGAGCCTTGGGGCATCGAGTCCGGCGCCCGTAAACAGGGCGGCAACTACGAGATTACCGGGACCAAGCTGTTCGTACCCGACGCTCATGCCGCCCACGTGATTATCGTGGCCGCCAAGACATCATCGGACCGGGGGGACCGGGACCCGGCCAAGGGCATCACCCTGTTCTCGGTGCCCTCCGGGACCGAGGGGCTGCAAATCACGCCCATGAGGTCCATCGGCCACGAACGGGTATTTGAAGTCAATATGGACAAGGTCAGCGTGCCCGAGGACGCGGTGATTGGTAAGGTCGGCGAGGGCTGGCCGATTGTCGAGCGAATGATCATGAGGGCCACGGCGGCACAATGTGTCCAGATGCTGGGCGGCGCGCAGGCTGTGTTGGATATGACCGTTGAATACGCCAAGGCCCGCACTCAATTTGGCCGCCCCATCGGCACCTTCCAGGCCGTGCAGCACCACTGCGCGCGCATGGCCACCGATGTCGAAGGTTCCAAGAATATCGCCTACCAGGCCGTCTGGCGTTTGTCCGAGGGCCTGCCCGCTCATCGCGAGGTATCGATGGCCAAGGCCTGGATCGGCCCCGCCTACCGCCGTGTTTGCGGCACGGCCCACCAGTGCCACGGCGCCATCGGTTTCACCAAAGAGCACGACCTGCAGTTATACACCCGCCGGGCCAAGGTCCACGAGTTGACCTACGGCGACGCCAATCTTCACAAAGAGATTGCTCTGCAGCACGTAGATGACGAATAGCCTTTACTAATCCCTTAGCCAATCACGCCCCGGAGGCAAGCGCGGCATGACCACCACCAGTGAATGTATATTCTGCAACATGGCTCAAGACCCGACCCATACCGCCCCGGTCTACCGGGATGAGCGGGTCTTTGCCATTAAGGACATCAACCCCAAAGCCCCGGTGCACATGTTGATTATCCCCAACATGCATATCGCGTCGCTGGCCTACGTGGGCCCCGGACAGGTGCCAATCATGGGTCACATGTTCGTCGTGGCCGAGGAGATTGCCCGTCGCGAGGGCGTCACCCTCAGCGGCTACCGGTTGGTGCTGAACCAAGGTGAGGACTCGGGCCAGGAGATAGCCCACCCCCACATGCACCTCCTGGGCGGCAAGAAATTGGGAGCCATGGGCTAAGCCCCGAGTTTCTTAAGTGCCCGAGTTGCTACAACGCCTCCAGAGCCGCCTGGATTCCCTGCCGGACGGCCTGCAAGCCCACATCTACCGGGTGCTCGATCTGGCCCTGGAATTGGCCGGCCGCCACGGCATCGACCCTGAGCGTGCTGAGCTTGGCGCTTTGGCCCACGACGTTTGCCGGGCGGTCCCCGGCGATGAACTTCTTAAGATGTCCGCCGACCTGGGCTTGAATGTCAGCGAGTTGGAACAGGACTTTCCCCTTCTGCTTCACGGGCCAGTGGGCGCGGAATTGCTCCGCCGGGAAGAAGACCTGACCGACCACGGCCTCTACGAAGCGGTGCGCTGGCATTCCACGGCCCACGCCTCTCTGGACCCATTGGGCAAACTGATATTTCTGGCCGACAAATTGGACCCGCAGAAGGCGGCGGTCTATCCTTACCAGGCCAAGCTGCGCGATATGGCGCTGGAGAGTCTGGATCTGGCGCTGCTGGAGTTCCTATCCCGGGAAATGGCGGCCCGCCTTGAACGGGGAGAAACAGTCCATCCGGCAAGCGTGGAGGCGCGCAACAGCTTGATCTTGAAACTTCGGGACTAACGCCTGCGGATTTGAACCCCAACGGGACACGGCGCATCATAGGTTTTTGACAAATCGTCTAATGAGCCAAGCCCGAGGTTCAGAGAAGCCGGCGGGGGCAACTGGCGAGAGAGGTAACCTGATGCAGATTAATCTGACATCAGAAGCCGTTGAGCATATCCAGAGCAAGGGCGGCCAGGCGGCCGTCGACCTGGTCTGCTTCTCCTCTTGAGGCGGTAGCGCCACAGAGGTATCGGTCGATACCCGGATCTCCCGCCGCGACACTTCCCCGTACCGCATGATAAAGCAGGACGGCGTGGAATTATTCATCCTGCCCAACCTGGCCCAGCACACCACTACCATGAACATCAACAGCAAGAAGTTCCTGTTCTTCCGCAACCTCAAGACGGAACTGGAACTGGAAAATGGCCTGGTGTTGGGGCGTCGGGCCTCCTGGGCTTAACGTCCAGCGCCTCCGGTTCGGTCAGCCGGTCAGGGGACCGCGAAATGACAACGGAGGGCCGGCCGAGATAGGGTCTCACTCACTCCCGAGGCCCTGGAGCACATCCAGAAACGGGGCGGCCTGGCCGTCATCGACCTGGTCTGCTTGGACATTGAGCCGGTTCTGCGGCCGAGGTCTCGGTCGGCACGTACTTATGGGATCGCAAGGCGTACCGGTTCCGCCAGGTCCCCGCAGTTGGCGCCCAAGTTTTGGTTGAAGGAACCCTCGCCCCGTATCTGCATAGCCTGCATATCCGCTCCTTCAAATTCCTGTGGTTCTGTTGCCTGAAGGCCGAAGCCCAGCTCAGCGATGGCCACACCCTTGGAGGAAAGGTGCCTCCGTCCCTGCAATCAGTGCCCGAACAACCCTGGCCATGGTGGCCCCGGTGATCGGCCAGGGATAGACGGTGAATAAATTAAGGCCCCGGAGGATTGTTCCTCCGGGGCTCTTTTCTGCCTCCGGCGCTGCTGGCGTTAGCCGAGCACGTAGCGGAGAGGACGGTGCTTGGTTTCGGTGTTCACGAGCCAGCCGTCGACCCCGAAGTAGGTTCCGGCCCGGACTACCCACAAAACGTTCAGCGCCAGGATGTATATGACCTTGTCGCTGATCCAGCCGTGCTCAGGCGGGAGTTGCGCGATGTAGAACAGGCCAATCATCACCGCGCCGACCAGGGCGGTCCAACGGGTGGCCGCGCCCAAGATCAAGGCCAAACCGATGGCCACTTGGCCCCACATCACCACGTTGTCCACCGTCGCGCTGTTGGCGAAGAACTCCATGAACCCGGTGAAAGGCCCTTCCGTTGCGTGGAGCAGGAAGCCGCTGGCCGTCCAGTCGCCTTCGATTATCTTGTCGAGGCCGGCTTTCAAGAAGAGGACTCCCATGGCCAGCCGAACGACCAGGATGGATATCTTCGGGGTTACCATCGTCCTGCTAAGTTCCGTAATCCGTTCTGCTATCGCCATTGCCGCACCTCCTATGTCGGGCTTGATTCCTTTTTTACTGTCTTCGGAATCCATCTCTATCATAAAAGTTTGTGATAACAATCACAGGGCCATTTGGATCATTTTGGAAGGGACCTCTGGCCCAATCGCAAATAAGGGCGTCTGACGTCACCACCAAGTCGCTCCGCCTCTTCGCCGAGAAGGTTATACCGGAGTTCGCTTAATGTTCCTAGGATAAATAGTCCCAGCCAGCGCACAGCGCACCTCACCGACTTGGCCGATGCGATATGAAAACGCGCCTGTGCCGCTCAGCGGGCGTGGTACTGTGGCGGCCTTTTCTCCACGAACGATTGGCTGGCCTCTTTGAAATCCTCGGTTAAGTGCAGCTTCAGGGGCAGCATCTGCATGTCGGCCTCGGCCCCCGGATGGACCCACTGACGGCGCGTTAGCTTCACTGCTGCCCGGGTCGCCAGTGGCGGCGACTTCAGCACCTTCTCGGCCAGTTCCTCGGCCGCGCTCAGGTGCTCTCCCGTGGGCACCAAGCGGTTGATGAGCCCCAGCCGGTACAACTCGGCGGCCTCGATGTGCTCTCCCGTGATTACCATTTCGCTGGCTATCTTGGAGGGCATGAAGGCGTTGACCTTGGCCCAGATCCTGCCGCCGGGCAGTCCCCGGCGGGTCTCGGTGATGCCGAACTTGGCTTCCTCTGAGGCCACAATCAGGTCGGACTCGGCGGCGATGACTATGCCCGCGCCCAAGGCGTACCCGTGGACTGCGGCGATGATTGGCTTCCAGTTGATGGAACGGCCCATATAGCCCTCGGGATTGGGCCCCCGCTCTCTTTGGGCGCTCTGCTGCGGCGTCATGGCCACGAAGCGTTGTTTAATGTCGGCCCCGGCGCAGAAACTCCGCCCAGCGCCGTGGATGATGGCCACCCAGGCGTCATCGTCCAGGTCGAACTCCAGTAGCGCCGCGTGCAGGTCCTCTTCGAACTGGTCGTTGACCGCGTTCAGCGCCTGGGGCCGGTTGAACATGATGTAGGCGGTCTTCCCCCTTCGCTTGTACATCATGGTCTCGTATTCAGTGATTATCTTGGGGGTCTGGGACTCTTCGGCCCGTGCTTTGTTCTTTGGCTTGTTCCGGGGCTTGTTCTGTGTTTCGGGCACTGGGGCCACCTCCGGGTCGTGCGTGTGGCCTTCTGATATTCCAGTGAATCTGAGAGTGAAAATCAAGCAAGTAGAAATTTTGTTTCAAACAGTATTGACATGTTGAGAACGGGCGTTCTACACTAAGCGGGCAATATTAGAACATCTGATTTGGAGGATGAAAATGACTACCGTTGACTGGCCAATCACCTCTAGCCCCGTTCTCGACTCCGTGCTCGAATTCTACCATTACGAAGATACGGGTTGTGAGGTCTCCGCTTCCTGCCTCAACTGTCCGCTGCCCCAGTGCAAATACGACGACCCGGCCTGGTTCCAGCACAACCGGCGTTTGGCCCGGGACTTCAAGGTCTGGTCGGTCATGCAGCAGGAGAGCCTGACGGTTGAAGAGGCTGCGGACCGGTTCTCAGTCACCGTGCGCACCATCTTCCGGATTATTCGCCGCTGCCGCGACGCCGCCGTGATTGACCAAGAAGAGCTGGCGGTATTCGCCGCGGACTAGGGGATGTGCGGGCGTGAGACAGTGGGATGTGTATGGGATGTGAGGATAACTGGATTCCGGATTTCGCCGGAAAGACGAAGGCGGCGCTGCCCATGTTCAATGGCAGACCGCCGCCCACGTGCTTTCAGTATTTTTGTCTCTATCTTTCGTCACTGGCATCCATCCACAAATCCGGGATGACTCATGTTCCTCTCCCTGAAAGGTGAGAGTTAGAGTGGGAGTGAAATACAAGTCGTCAGTCTCACTCAGACACGGAACCAGTGACCAGGACGGAAACTAGTCCAAGTCTTTGAACCGGGCGTCCCGCCAGTCAAGGGCCGCCCGAAGGCCCTTCTCTTCGCTGATGGCGTTGAACTCTTCCTGTTCGGGGCTGGTGCTGGTGTCGAACAGGGTCATCAGTTCCAGGTTATGCTTGACCGCCTTCAAGAAACCCATCTCTTCCATGGCGCGGTTCATCGAGTCCTTGGTCAGCTTCACGCCAAGCTGGGGCAGCAGGCAGATCTTCTTGGCCACCTTTTCGCATTCGGCCATCAGGTTTTCGTGGGGCACCACGCGGTTGACCAGGCCGATGCGGGCCGCCTCATGGGCGTCGACGGTGTCGCCGGTCAGCAGCAGTTCCTTGGCATTGGCCAGGTTCACACTGTAGGGCGTGATTAACAGGGGTGGCCCATAACCGGCTCTGATCTCCGGTTCGCCAATGATGGCCCGGTCCGAGGCGATCTTGATGTCGCAGACCTGGACCAACTCGCATGCCCCGCCCAAGGCGTACCCGTTCACCGCGGCAATCACAGGCTTGCTGCAATTCCAGACCGTCATGAAGGTCTCGACCAAGCCCTGCAACCGGGTGCGCCAGGCGTCCACCGTGCCCGTCAACGGGTCCAAGGAGTCGTCGTTCCGCTGGATGTCGAAACCGCTGGAAAACGCCCGCCCCGCTCCGGTGATTATCAACGCCCGTACCTCTGTGTCCGCCTCCACTACTCCCATTGCTTCCTGAAACTCGGCCATCAACTCGGCGTTCAGGGCGTTGAGCTTTTCCGGGCGGTCCAGGGTCAGATAGGCAATCTGCCCTTTCCGCTCGTAGATTATGTTCTCAAAGGACAAAGGAGTCTCCTTTAGTTGCCCGGACCCGGCGTGGGTGAATCTGCCGTAACGTCTCTACTGACGAGCGGCACCCTGGAGTACTGAACGATCATCATGCCGCCGAAATCGCTGAACACACTTGGCTTTCTGGGCATCAGACATTCACCTCGACAACGGCCATCTCAATGGGTATGGTCCGGCACACGCCCATCAGATGGTGGCTCGTCTATCTCCGGCAGCGGTTCGGTGAACCGGTTACCTTCCATTAGCGGTTTCTCCAGGTTGGTCAGGTTGCCTATCCCTGGAGGTAGTGCCGTTAGTTTGTTTCTGCTGAGATCCAGGTATTTCAGTTTGGCGAGGTTGCCTATCTCTGGCGGTAATTCCGTGAGCTGGTTACGGCTCAGGTGCAGGCTGGTCAGGTTTGTGAGGTTGCCTATCTCCGTCGGTAATGCGGTTAACCCAATATTGTCTAGGCTCAGGTCGATCAGGCCGATGAGGTTGCCTATCTCCGGCGGCACCGCCGCTAGAGGGTTACTGTTCAGGTACAGGCTCTTCAGGTTGGTGAGGTTGCCGATCTCCGCCGGTAGCGCCGTGATCGGGTTGCACCAGAGTTCGAAATGCATCAGGTTGGTGAGGTTGCCGATCTCCGGAGGCAGTTCGGTGAGGTCGTTACCCTGCAGGTGTAGATGCGTCAAATTGGCGAGGTTGCCTATCTCCGGAGGCAGCGCCGTGAGCCCGACATAGTGCAGGTCCAGGCTAGTCAGGTTGATGAGGTTGCCTATCTCTGGTGGCAGTTTTGTGAGAAGCTGGCGACCCTCACGCGTAAAAAATGGATTATATTGTGAGTGCAGGTGCAGATGCGTCAGATTGGTGAGGTTGGCTATCTCGGGTGGCAGCGCTGTGAGCCGGTTTCCCCCCAGGTTCAGATACGTCAGGTTGATTAGGTTACCTATCTCCGACGGCAACTTTGTGAGCTGGTTACCGGTCAGATAAAGACTCTTCAGCTTGGTCAGCTTACCTATCTCCGACGGCAGTTCCGTGAGCTGGTTACTGGTTAGGTGCAGACTCGTCAGCTGGGTCAGCTTACCTATCTCCGTCGGTAGCGCTTTGAGCGGGTTACCGTTCAGGACCAGGGTGGTCAGGTTAGTGAGGTTGCCAATTTCCGGCGGCAGTTCGGTGATCTGGTTATACCCAAGATGCAGAAAAGTCAGGTTAGTAAGATCACCTATCTCGGGCGGTAGTGACTCAATACCCGAAAACTTCACAAACGGCTTATTTATGTCACGTTGATAACCCTGACCTGACAGGTCCAATTCCGAGGTTACGTCGCGGGCGGCCTCGGTTATCTTCCTAAGGGTGTCAGCTGAATCCATCTAGGGTTTTTCCTCTGCCATCAGGCATTACCGCTTATCGGCATGGGCGGTGCCTGAGCAAATTGTTCATTCGTCAACCGCTTAACCTATGACTTTTCAAGTAAGGCGGTCGTTCGTCCTGGCTTCCATGATTTCCAGGCGAATTTTTCAACCGTCTGGTTCATGGTATTAAGTACCTCGTCACCAAGGGACTTTCCCGGTTTAAAGGGCTACATCGTAATACTTCCAGTCGGGCAGAATTTCTGCCAACTCTAGGGAGTCTATCATCATTGGGGTCTTTCTGTTAGGCGCTACCTTTTCTGGGCCAAGCCCACCGGCCGGAGGGTCAGGCCGCTGCGGTGGGTGACGTCCTGGAAGCCGATGCTGGTACCCCGGCGGAAAAGGATTCGGCAAGCTGATCATAAATACCTATATATCCCCGGCGCTCCTTTTGATGCCAGAGTCAGCGCTACTGGGCGCCGATATGTGGAAAAAGGAATTGGGGATAGACGGGGTATTAAAAGTCACCGACCAAGGAGCCCAGCCTAAGGCTATGCAGGGGGGTGAGCACTCCGGCGAGATTTGGTGGCGGGACAACGAAACCAGACTGGATGCTGCGGGGAATGTCGCGGTATTTGGGGGCAAACGACCGAGCAATTTGTATTACTGACGACCCCGTAATACTTGACGCTGTCGCCAGCGCCTTGTCCAAATTAGATCACGGGAAGCGGGAGGCAGGCTTGAATAGCACCCACCGTCTGCTTTTGGAAGAAAGTCACCCGTTTGGTCTTGGGGATCTCAATATTCCTTGGGCTGTGGGGCCCCGCATCCTGGATTGGGAGACTTTCCCACTGGCTACCTACCCATCGGGCCTTCACACTATTGTCCTGGAGTAAGTCGAGGGACCCGGCTCTGGACTGCCATGTATGTATGCAGGAGCTCTGCAAATAAAAGATGAAAAAGAAACTCCCCGAAGTAACTACCCAAGGCAGGGGGCTGAGCTAATTAGCTGGGAGATCCTCAAGATCACGTAAACGGTCCATTCACTCTGAAACCGATGAGAAGTTGCTTCTCATCAGAACCGCTTGATTAGACCTCTTCACGAAACGCGATTACCCTGGGCAACTTCCCCATTTGTGTACAGATGGCAAGAGACATCATGTCCGGAATCAATCGCCAGGTACTCTGGGACCTCAGTGGAGCAGTGGTTCAGCACATAGGGACAGCGGGGATGGAAAGTGCAACCGGAGGGAGGATTTAAAGGAGAGGGCACCTCACCGGTCAGGATAATCTCCTCACGTTGCCGCCGGGGATGAGCTGGCAAAGAGGCCGAAATTAGGGCTTTGGTGTAAGGATGCAATGGGTTGGTGAAAAGCTCGGTGGGGGCCGCCTCCTCCACGATTTTACCCAGGTACATCACTCCTACTCGGTCGCTCATGTACCGGACCGTCGCCAGGTTATGAGCAATGAGAAGGTAGCTTAAATGATATCTCTCTTGCAGCTCCTTCAGTAAGTTAAGAATTTGGGCTCGAATGGATACATCGAGAGCGGATACCGGCTCGTCCAAGACCATGAGCTTTGGGCGCATGGACAACGCTCGGGCGATTGCGATGCGTTGTCGCTGTCCGCCGCTAAATTCGTGCGGATACCTCTCGGCGTGGAGGGCGTTCAGGCCAACCGCTTCCAGCGTTTCAATTACCTGGTCCCTAACCTCCTGTTTGGTCAATCGCTGGTGGGTGGTGAGCGGCTCCGCTACGATGGAATCCACCCTCATCCTGGGATTTAGGGAGCTCCATGGGTCTTGAAAGACACTCTGTATCGACGCACGAAATTCACGCTTCTCCGCCCCGTTAAACTGCCCAATCGCCCTGCCCTGAAAGTAGATCTCCCCTGCAGTCGGTGGCTCCACCATCAGAATCATCCGGGCGGTGGTGGTTTTACCGCAACCCGATTCTCCAACCAGGCTGTAGGTCTGCCCTTCCGAGATGCTGAAGGATACGCCGTCTACCGCCTTGACTACTCCAGTGGTCCTTTGCAATATCAACCCTGAAGTAACTGGGTAGTGTTTCTCCATATCAGTGACACTGATGAGGGAGCCATCATTAAACATCGTGTCAGCTTGTAATCTCATTTCTCCAACATCGAACGGCGTGATCCGGCTCCACCGTGAACTCAGGCGGATACTCTTCACATTTATCGAAAACGTAGGCGCAGCGGGCTGCGAAGGCGCAACCCGGTGGCAACGCGTCCAGTGACGGTGGTTGTCCCTCAATGGACGGCAAGAGGTCTACGTCCAGGTCCAGGTCGGGAACCGACTGCAACAGGGCCTCGGTGTAAGGGTGAGTCGGGGAGTCGAAAAGCTGGAGAACTGGCGCTTGCTCAACAATCCTACCAGCGTACATTACCGCCACGCGGTCGCACATCCGGGCAACGATGCCAAAGTCATGGGTAATAAAGATAATAGCGGCACCGGTTTCGGCTTGCAGATCCTTAAGCAGCTTCAGGTATTGCAGTTGGATGGTAGCATCCAAAGAAGTCGTTGGTTCGTCGGCGATCAAAAGGCTGGGGGAGAGAGCCATGGCGATGGCGCCCACCACCCTTTGGCGCATCCCCCCGCTCATTTGGTGAGGATAGGACGCCATGCGGCTCTCTGGAGCCGGAATATTAACGCTGGCCAGCAGCTCCGTCGCCTTCCTGCGGAGGCCACCTATGAACCGCCCCGTTTCCATACGCAGGCTTTCCAGGATCTGCTCGCCCACCGGGAACACCGGGTCGAGGGAGGTCAGTGGGTCCTGCATCACCATGCAGATGCGTCTCCCTCGAATCTCCCTCATCTCGGAAGCATTTTTTGTCAGAAGGTCTTCTCCGTGAAAAATAATGCGACCTCCGACGATGCGGCCGGCGGGTTGGGCCACCAGCCCCAAAATCGACCAAGCGGTCACGCTCTTGCCCGAGCCCGACTCTCCCACTATACCCAAAGTCTCGCCGGGTCCAACCTCAAAGCTAATACCATCCACCGCTTTGACAACCCCGGTCCGGGTGAAAAAGTGGGTCTGCAGTCCCTCAACCTTGAGGATTGGCTCATCTGTTGCCAAGACTCTCCCTTTCGACGGTGACTACTGGGACCGGCGCAGCTTGGGGTCCAGTGTGTCCCGCAGCCAGTCTCCAGCGAAGTTAAAGGCCAATACTACGACGGTAATAGCCAGACCAGGGAAGAGGGATAACCACCACAAGCTGAGAATCACACTCCGTCCCTCGGCTACCATAATTCCCCAGGCTGCCGCTCCCGGTGCTAGGCCCAATCCGAGGAAGCTGAGCGAGGCCTCCAGCAAGATGACCTGTCCTACCAGGATGCTGGTTAAAACCATCAGCGTGTTCACCGTGTTAGGGAATATGTGTCTCATTATGATTACCGGCGCACTCACCCCCGTAATCTTGGCTAGGGTAACGAAGTCCTGGTCCTTTATGGCTAGCACGTCGCCCCGGATCATACGGGCGAACCTGGCCCACACGGTTGTGACCATGGCTATTACGATGGCTTCTATTCCCGCTCCTAGGATGACCACGACTATCAGTGCAGCCATGACCGTGGGGAATCCCAAGGCGACGTCGGCGGCCCGCATAATTATTGCGTCCAGGATGCCCATTTTGTACCCGGACACAAGACCCAAAAAGGTTCCCACCGCCGCCCCCAGAACCAGCGCCAACAGGCTGATTTTGGCGGCGGTTTGAGCGCCAAAGATCAGGCGGCTCAGCATGTCTCGCCCCATGACGTCGGTGCCCAGCGGATAGGTCCAGTCTTCTCCTGGCGCTATGCGGGAGTCCAGCAAGTTGATCTCGGTGGGGTTGTGGGGCGCCAGCAGAGGGGCGAAAATAGCGCAGATTAGCATAACCCCCATGATAAACATGGGGATCCAGGGCAAGCGGTATTCCCTTGCCTGCCTCTGCATTTGCCATAGGCGCCCGCCGCCGGTGGCAACGGGTTTTAGGACTATCGACAAAGGAGCCTCCCCAGTCTCTGACTAGTTGTAGCGGATCCTTGGATTTACGTAGGCGTAAAGAATATCCACAACTAGAGACGTAGTGATGTAGAAGAGCCCGGCGGCAAGCACGGTCGCCTGTATTATGGGAAAATCCCGCGCCGTAATGCCCTGAAGCATCAGCCGGCCTACCCCGGGCCAGGCAAATATTACCTCTATCGCTATGGAACCATTAAGCAGGCCCGCCAGGGTCAGGCCGGCGAAGGTGAGCAACGGAATCGCGGCGTTTCGCATCGCATGCTTCCAAACGACCCGCCACTCCGTCAGGCCCTTGACCCTGGCGAACTTGATATAATCACTGTCCAAGACCTCCAGCATGCTGGAGCGGGCTAGCCGCACGTAGCCTGCCATGCCCGCCCACGACAGGACAAGAACGGGCAAAATAAAGTGCTTAATGCCGCCCGAACCATAGGTGGGGAGCCATCCTAAGATAGCGCCAAACACCATGATCATCATGATTGCAACCCAGAAGGAGGGTGCCGCCAAACCCAGGACGGCGAAGAACTTGCCAGCACTGTCGAAGACGGTGTCCCGTTTAACCGCGGATAAGATGCCCAGCGGTATACCTATTACCAGGCTTACAACAAATGCGGCCCCGGCAAGCTGAACGGTGGCCGGAAACCGTTGAATAAATATGTCCCGTGCGGACTTTCCATAGAAGGTAGAGGTACCAAAGTCGGCGTGGAGGATATCCTTCACGAAGTTCCAGTACTGGACCGGTAAGGGCTTGTCCAAGCCCAAGTTCTTCTTCATCTGTTCGTACATCGCGTCAGTCGTTTCTGGGCCTAGGAGGAAGTCGGCGGCATTGCCGCTCAAGTGGACACTGGCGAAGACTATCACGCTCAAAATCCATAGAGTGAAAACCGCCTGCAACGACCGGATGATGATGTAGCGGTGCATGGACTATCCCAATACCAGATCCACTGCCTGAGGATGATTAGGGTCGAGGCCCCCTCTCATCATTACTGCTTTTAATGTTATTACGGCAGCGAGCTAAAACTGGACTGCTCCCAGCCCAAATGCAATCGCCAGTGGCTGCGCCTCCGCCTTTCCAAGAACCGCCAGCGTTGGGGCCCCAGCTAAAGTATTCCGCTGCTACCAGACCAGGTCCATCAGAGAGGTCCTACTCGGTGTGGCTTAATTTCGGGGTTTAGTGGGGTACAATAGAAAACCGATCGATCACCTTGGTCGATGGAGGAACAAAGGCTAGCACGGTGGACTACCGCTGTCAATACGGATTGGCCTATTACCAGAGCCTTTCGGTTGTCACCCTAGTATATTAATTCCAAGGGACGGAGGGTCTCTTTGCCGAACGTCTGAGATGCTCCGTCCTTCCGGTGTAAGACACTGCATGACCGTTATCAAACCCATTGGTCAATTGTCTGGAGTACGGAGCCATCGAAATGCAGAAAATCAGAAGGATCTGGCCTAACACCCATGCAGGCACAAAATTTCCGATCGAATGGACCAAATTTTGACCAGGTTTCTCCGAATCCAGCACAAGCCTGTGCCGAATTGGCCAATGCCGTTCCTTCACGGTTGTAAATCGCCAGTCCGGTAAGCTGATCAGACGAGGCATGAAATGCTCGAAGGCATTTTCTCCACTAGGGCGGTCCCCATGGGAATGGGAAGGGTGTTATTGGGCTTCATCTTGGGGTTACTGCTGGCCATCTTGGGCGGCCTGCTTGCGGCGTTTTTCAACGCTATGAGCGGATTCCCCTGGGACTTGGCAGTGCATAAGCATATCGTACTGGTGGGAATTGGCCTGAGTGCCGGAGCCGGGGCTTACATTACATGGATGAACCCCAGTCTCCGCCCTCTCTTGGGACTGGGTTTTTTGCTGCTGGTGCTGCTGAGCAGCATAGGCGGAACCTACATCGGCCATGTCTACGGGCCTGGCGTCGACCCTAGTGACTACCGGGAGCAGTTTGCTATCGATAATACGATCCATCTCGGCGGCGCTGCCGGCGGGATAATCATGTCCACCGCTCTGGGCTTGATTGGCCAGGTGCGCACCACACGCCTTTCGAAGTCTCGAGACCTAGACTGGAACCTGAAGTCCAATGGATGAGGCTAGCCGTAGGATTATGCCGGTCCCCGATTTATCGTTGAATTGCACCCAAGGGCCTGAAACAGCCATTGACTGGTATGCAGGAACAGGGTCTGTGGGTAGTTCTCCAATCAGGCTGCCCAGGGCACAATAATCTGGCCGGCGTGCTCTACGAGCACGCCGGCCAGATAGGTAAAACAGTACAACCGGCTGTGGGGCTACTTTAGGATCATCGTCCAGATGGCGCTTGGGTAGGGGTTCGAGGGGAAAGGCTCCCAATTTGCAATGCGAGGCCCGGCGCCCCAGGGGAGATTCGTATACCCGATGGAGATCTGATATTGCTCCTCCGCAAAAACTTTATACAGGTCGTTTAGGGCCTGCGTTCGCGTGTTCAGGTCGAAGACTTCTATCGCCTCTAGCACCATGTCGAACAGGGCTTGGTCGTTATGTAGTGCCCGGTTAAAATCCGGCCGGCCGTAGTAGGCCCTGGCAGTGCCCACGGCATCACGCCGGGTTTCGTTGTCCCGCCAAAAGATTGTCCCCGTAAGCTCTCTATTCCTCCAGGCCTTATTCAGCGTGGTATCGTCGCCCACCCTGACCTCCACGTCAAGGTTCAACTCGCGCTTCCAGAAGTCGGCAGCCACTAGCGCCGACTCGGCCAGAAAGGGTATCCCGCCGCCGGCGGACGCATAGGTGTTTATAATCACCTTCCCGAACCCCTCTCCATCGGGATAGCCGGCATCGGCCAGCAACTCTCGGGCCAGGTCGGGGTCGAAGGCCAGGGGGTCCAAGTCGTCGCTGTAGCCGACGGTGCCGGGGGTAATTGGTCCGAAACCCCTTACCTCCGCTACTTCAGACCCTCCGTAGAGCTTGTTCATCAGCAGTTCCTTGTCGATGGCGTGGGCGAGGGCTCTACGGACCCGCTTATCGTTGTAGGGAAGAGAAGGGTCGTCATACATGTGGGGGAACACGACCCTCCAATACGCAGCCTCCCGGCCGAATACTAGCCGTCCCCCCCCGGACTCCACCTGATCCCTCGTTTCCAAGCTTAGGGGAGCAATATCGGCCTGCCCGGCCTGTATGGCCGCCGCCCGGGTAGCCTCCTCAGGGACTAGGAGCATGTCCAAGAATTGGAAATTGGCCCTTCTATCTTCGGGGAAGCCGTTGGCAGGCTGGTAATAATAGTCGTCGAAACGCTCCAGGGACAACCTGGTGGCGGGGACTTGCTCTACGAACTTCATTATCCCGGCCATGATTGGGTTTTTGTCGTACGCCTCTTCCTGAGCCGTGTCGTACAGGAGGGGCCGCTTGGGATGGATGCCGCTGGGCCCAGTTGGCAACTCAGAGCGGTCGTACGCAAAGCCAGAAAAGATCAGATTAAGCTCAACAGATATCTGGTTAGGTCCCGTCTGGTCTATAGAATCGACAATTTCCACAGTGGACTGGTTGCCGGTATTGGTGCAAAACTCCAGGCAGCCTTTACCCCAGTTATGCTGGTAAGTCCAAAGGACATCTTCAATGGTCATGTCGGTTCCGTCGTGGAACTTGACTCCATCGAAATCGTGGTCGAAGGTCCAGGTGAGGCCGTCAGAAGAAACCTCCCACTTTGTGGCTATGCCGGGGAGCATCTGCCCGTCGCGGCTGGCTGCTATCTGCTTGGCGTGCATCAACAGCATATAATTGGCGTTCGCACTGATCACGTGAATGTTATCGAATCGCTCGTTACCCCAGCCCGGCAGCATCAAGATGACCTTACCCGGATTGACTGAAGTTGGAGGCGCAACGGGCGCAACCGTAGCCGCCGGTCTCGCTGTGGGCACAGCCGTGGCTGCAGGTGCAGTGGTGGCTGCGGGTGCAGGAGTGGCGATTGCGGAAGAGCCGCAGGCAAGCACGAAGAAGAGTGCGATTATTATCGATCCGAGAAACAACGATTTGGGGTTAACTTTCTTATATATAGCCATGTGGTTCAGTCCTCATCTCAATTAACTGCTATCTCAGTCGATTGACCTTAGTCTCATCTAGGTAAAGCCTGGCCGTAAACCTTTCAATCAACCGGCAACCGTCTACCGGCAACCGGTCGTCTCGTATCTGTAGAAAGGCTGTTAGGTGGCGGCAGACTAGCATGGAGGGGGAGTACTGTCAAGGCAATCCGCTTTTTTCCGTAGAAAAAAACTGAAATCGGTTGAAGTTATGTGTTGAAGTTATGTAATGAAGGCGAAGCTGTAACCTTGTATATGAGCAATCTGCTGCCGATTATCGAAAGAATGAAGCATGAATACGTTCTTATTTGACACGGGTCCCATTCGAATCTACAATCACAGCCTCAGGTGCCCCAGATTCGGAGGCGCCAATGGAGCTGTGGCGAATCAAGCATATTTGCTAAGGAGGGCGTAATGTTAGATACATGTCATGAATGTGGGGAAGATGTAACGGTAAGAGAAAGGGTTATGGGGGTGGTTGCCGGGCAAACACCCAGTTATAAGTCAGCCAAACTCGTCTGGTCGGAGCTTGCTGGAGCAGAGATCGTCTTACTATTCCACGTCGAGTGTATGGAAAAGATGTGGCTGCAAAAGACCGAGGAGATGCTCCCGGTCACGCATTCCCATGACTCGCCATTACCTCATGAGAAGCAACCCCACTAAATGTGGCGGCGTCCCGCAACAATCAGAATGAGGCTGAAGGCAGTCCGATGTATCGAACCTAGCAGAGAAGGAACAGATCCCTCTGATTTGACAGGACTTGAAATTCTATGTACCATCTCGCGCGGGATGCCTTCTTTTCATAAGAGATTAGGGTCGCCTAGGGTTAAAATTCACTTTTTACATCAGGATGACGATATGGCCGATATATGTCATGGTTGCCAAGAGGAGTTACCAGCAAGTGGTGCGGTTTTGGGGGTGTTTGCCGGACGAAAGCCCAGTTATGGCTCCCGTAAAGTCGTCTGGTCGGAGCTTTATGATCCACAACTCCTTCTAGCCTACCACCCCGAATGTATGCGGAAGATGTGGGAGGAAACAATGTATGAAAACCTCCCATCGGGCTCATCCCATAGCAACTAGTAGAGAGTTAAACTACGAGCCGATCCAACGACTCCTGGGGGGTAATTGCTGGCACTTCGCCAGGCTTAGAGGGGTATGCCAGAACCATCACGGCAAGGTGGACCGCGCCTAACTCAATACTGAACCTAGTTTCATAATGTCGATCTAAATTTAGGGTGACGCGATGGCCGATACATGTTATGGTTGCAAAAAGGAATTACCAGCAAGTGGTGCGGTTTTGGGGGTGTTTGCCGGGCGGAAGCCCAGTTACGGCTCCCGCTCTGTCGTCTGGTCGGAGCTTTATAATCCACAACTCCTCCTAGCCTACCACCCCGAATGTATGCGGGAGATGTGGGAAGAAACAATGTATGAGAAGCTCCCATCAGGCTCTTGACATCGCTCCTGATTGGGAGTTAAACTTCGGGCCTGTGTGGCACAACCCCTTGGGGTTAATTGCCAACTCATTCCATGTCTAGGGGAAATACCAGAACCAAGGCGGCAGGATAGACACCATCCATCTCGATCCGGTGTCTAGTTCCAAAATCACATTTTATATCCGGAGGCTTATCATGGTTGACACATTGCCGACTCCGCTCAATCCAACCCAGAGTCCGAAGGCCGTAGAAGTCAGTATTGCGTATTGCCAGAATTGACGGCACGCACTTCGCGCCGTCTGGATGACTGGCGAAATATTGACTCGGATGGGCGATAGCATATCTGAGCTTAAATTGATTCCCGCAGGTCACGGCACGTTCGACATTCGCATTAATGGGGAACTGGTGGGTGAGCACACACACGGGACGGACGCACAAGGGTCGCACACGCAACTTTTCCCCGACTATCTGGAAATAATGCAGAAGATAAATGAAGCGCTGTCGGGAGAATCCATGGGCGTCGGTTCCGGCTCGGCCCATTCTGCTTCCCCCGAAGAGCACGGTCACGCTCACTAGTAGCAGCCAGAACCAGATTCACTGCTACATTGCGACTAACGCGGCGCGTTAGAGTGGCTTAGGTCGACATGTCTACTGTGTGTCCTCCCATTTTCGGCTATTGGCCGAGTTTGGGAGGACATGCTACGCTAATTTGAAGTTTTGGTAGCCGCCCCTAGTTGATGATACTCAGTTGAGCAGTCATTCCATGGGCGGCTTTCGGGCGTGCCCGAAAGGAGGGGCCAAGTGGCAGAAGAAGCGCAGACCACCAGCAAGAGCAACCAACCGGTCCGAGTCGCGGTTTGGTACGACTATGTTTGAGCCTGGTGCTACGTCGGCCTGGAGCGGGTCGACAAATTGGCCAACGAATACGACATAGCCATTGAAGGGCGTGCATATCTGCTGCGGCCCGACACTCCCAAAGAAGGCGCCGACCGCCCTCAGCGTCCCGGCGAGACCGCCGACGAGCTGTCCGAGCCGATACGGAGCCAAGCCAAAGACGCGGGCCTGATCATGAAGCCGCAAAGCCGAACCCCCAATACCTTGTACGCTCTGGAGGCAACCGAA
Organism: Dehalococcoidia bacterium; assembly: GCA_965237595.1. Taxonomy (GTDB): domain Bacteria; phylum Chloroflexota; class Dehalococcoidia; order Lucifugimonadales; family UBA3495; genus UBA9611. The sequence goes on from CBDEFY010000007.1 coordinate 558,057, forward strand.
TACGCCCAGCAGCATGGAAAGTTCCTTGAGTTCCACCACGCAGCTTACAAGGCATACTGGGAGGGTCGGCAAGACTTGGGTGCGCTTGAGGTGCTCCACGACGTGGCCAACGGCGTGGACTTGGACGGCGACGAAATGGTGAAGCACCTGGAGGACAAAACCTACGCCGCGGCGGTCATGGCCCAGTACCAGGAGGCCCTCAAGTACGGGATCAGCGGCATTCCAACTTTCTTGGTGGGAAACCTGCTCTTCACCGGCGCCCATCCCTACGACGTCTTCAAGTCGGCCATGGAACGCTTCCTGAACGAGGGAGTCCCTCCGGCCGCCGGTAAATAAGCGGTTCCTACATCGGTAATAAAACAAAAACCATCTCGATTTTTGCCGGATGAGTCGGTGAAAGGAGATGGCAAACCATGGGACATTGAGAGCACGTGGGAGGCGGTTCTGCTATTGAGCATCGGCAGGGCCGCCTGCTTGATTCCGGCCTTCGCCGGAATCAAGCCACCTTGCGACAGGTCGTCTTTGTGCCACCGGAAGAGCCGCATCAGTTTGTATGAGAAACGTCGGTATAGTCCGCCTGAGTCCTCGGTTCGCTACGGACCCTCAATCAATCCACGGCCTTGGACCAATGACGCAAAATCGGCCCGGCGGATTCGAAAGATAGATTGTTCGGGGGTCCCCAACCACGAAAGGCCGGCCTTGCTCTAAGTCTGGAACTGGCTAATCTGGGCGTCCAGTTGTTCTTCTTTGTTGCGCATTTCCGCCAGGCCCAGCCGCAGTGTGGCCATCGCCTGAATTTAGTGGAACACCGGCGGGCAACAATACACCGGGTGCTCTCAAAGCAGGCTAGCCAGGCGCCAGCCGAGCCTGGCTGATCCGTTCCAGTATCCTGCTTAACATTTCCCTGATTACCAGCACCTCGGCAAGCTGGAACACCAGCCTTGGTCAAGATGCCCGGGAGCGTCGACGGCAAGAAATTTCTGTCCCTGATGCGCACCGATCAGAACGTGGTGCTGGCGGGCGGACAGGACAAGATAAGCAATAACATCTTCCGCATCGGCCACTTGGGCCACGTCACCAAGAATGACATAGACGAGGTTATGGTGGCGTTGAGCAAAGTGCTTCCCGAAGTGGGGTTTAAGCCGTAGGAATAAGTTCGCCCCGGTGGAATAATTAAGCCAACGAATGGTATCCGCCGGAGTAACGCTTACGTTACTCCGGCGTCATGTTTCCTGGCGGAATTCCGGAGATACATAAATCGCTATTTCTCAACTCGAGCCTGTATCTGGGTGCAACCGAATGGGAGTCCGAGTCAAAGTATCAAGTGGACCCCATCATCAGGACAGCGGTGAGGCTAAAATAAGAGAGTCTACCGCTGGGGTGTCTCGTAAACCTTCATCCGATGGTAAGGCTCGTGGATGTTCCAGTAAACACCTTTGTGGGCTCACTGCATGGAACACCTGACCCGGTGACCGATAGCCCAGGGCTTGATGGGGCCGCTCTTGGTTGTAGAAGGCCAGATAAGCCCCAATCCCCTTTCTGGCCTCAGTCCCATTTTGGTATGCCTTCAGGTACACCTCCTCGTACTTGATGCTGCGCCACAGCCGTTCCACGAAGACGTTGTCCATGCACCGGCCCCTGCCGTCCATGCTCACTTGAACGCCTTGCGCCAGCAGCATGCTGGTGAAGGCCTCGCTGGTGAACTGGCTGCCCTGGTCGGTGTTGAAGATCTGTGGCCGACCCTTGCTCAAGGCCTCTTCCAGAGCCGCAACACAGAAGTCTACCTCCAGGGTGTTGGACAGCCGCCAGGCCAGCACGTAGCGGCTGTGCCAATCCATGATGGCCACCAAGTAGAGGAAACCCCGAGCCATGGGTATGTAGGTGATGTCGGTGGCCCACACCTGGTTGACCCGGTTGATCTCCAGCCCCCTGAGCAAGTACGGATAGACCTTATGCCCTGGGTTTGGCTTGCTGGTGTTGGGACGCCGGTAGATGGCCTCCAGGCCTATCAGCTGCATCAGCCGGCGGACCCGCTTGCGGTTGACCTGGTGTCCGTGATTGCTGAGCCAGGCAGTCATCCTTCTGGATCCGTAGAAAGGTGTCTTCAGGTACTGTTGGTCTATGAGGGCCATCAACTCCAAGTCCTCGGCGCCGGCCTCCGTTGGCAGGTAGTACAACGAGGAGCGGCTGATACCCAGCAAGGCGCACTGGCGCACCAGAGACAGCTTCGGTTCTTCTCGGTCAATCATGGCCCGGCGTTGGGACCGGCTCACAACCCGAAGCTCCGTGACAAAAAATCCCGTTCCACCTTGAGCTGCCCAATCCGTTGGTAGAGCTGGGCAGTGAGGACCTCTTGGTCCTTCTCCTGGCGTCCAGCACCATTTTCAAAGAGGTGCGGCGCCCCCTGAGTCAAGGCCTTCTTCCTGGCATGGATCTGGCTCGGGTGGACTTAAAACCGGCTGGCCAGCTCTGCAATGGTGTGCTCCCCCTGGAGCGCGGCCAAAGCCACTTTGGCCTTGAAGACTGGCCTGTGCTTCTTACGTGTTTGCTTCATGTCCTGCTCCTTGTTTCCGTCCTATTTTAGGAGCGGGACTCTCTCTTAGCCACCTGTCCGAATTTTGGGGTCCACCTCAGTATGCCTAGATCAACACAGGCAGGGCCGTATTGTAGAAGCTGACACCATGCCGCGCGAGGAGATCGGGCTACACGCTGATTGCGACCTGGGCCGTGACCCCGGATGCCGACCTTTTTATGTTGGAGATCGTAAGGGTGTAGGTCAAGACTCCAGACATCGCCTCCCAACTCCAACAGGTCAGCGAGAAATGGAACCCGGCTTTCATCGGGGTGGAGGGTCGGCTGGTCGATCAGCAGGCCAGGCGCGTGACGTTACCAGTCAGGAGATTGAGGCCCAGCAAGGACAAGTGGACCAGGGCCCAGCCGACCAGCGGCCACATGACGTCCGACTCGGTCTACTCCCTGGCCAGAGCCTCATGGCTTCCTGACCCGGAAGAAGAGCTCCTGAGCTTTCCGACTGGTAATCAGGTCGATGTCCCAGCGTCTGCCGCTCTGGACATGCAAAAAGGGACGGGCTCAGACGGAATGCAGGCAGAAATCCGATACCCGAATTTCCCTCCGGTTGCACTTTCCGTCCCCGCTGTCCCTATGTGCTGATCCACTGCCCCACTGAGGTCCCAGAGTATCTGGAGATTGATTCCAGACATGATGTCTCTTGCCATCTGTACACCAATGAGGAAGTTGCCCAGGGTAATCGCGTTTGGTGAAGAGGTCTAGTTAAGCGGATCCGATGAGAAGTTGCTCCTCATCTCAGTTTCAGTTGGGGAGAAGGGTGAGGCTCTGAGCTCCGCCGTGGGCAGGGTTGCGCGGAGCTCAGAGTGGAGTACATGGCAGTCAGCTCTGGCGCACTAGAGAGAGCTAGCGGAAGCCAGAGCCGGATTAGAACCTGATTACTTCAGGACAAGGCTGTGAAGGCCCGAGGGATAGTTTGCTAACGGGAACGGCTGCCATTCCACGACATTGGGGCCCACACCCCAAGGAATATTGAGATACCCAAGAACAATGAAAACAGCGTCATCCCGAAGCGCGATGTACGCTTCATTCAATACACTTTGCCGGTCGTCGAAATTGCTCGCGGCTGCCTGCATTATATCATTTACCACGGTGTCGGCACTTAACCGGCCCGGCTTGTCAGCGTTATTAGTATAACGATTCCGAAGATTCCCGGAGCCATCCAGTCTCGTCTCGTTATCCCGCATATAGACTTCACCGGGGTGTTGCCCAGCCCGGTTGGAGGCCGACAGGGCTCCTTGATCGCCAACCGCCGTACGTGCGTCTATTCCCAACTCCTTGTTCCACATATCGGCGATCAGCAGTGCTGCTTCCGGCATCAGAGGGAGCGCCGGGGATATGAAGGTGTTGATGATCATTTCGCCGAAGCCGTCCCCGTCCGGGAAGCCAGCGTCGGCCATCAGAGACCGAGCCTTGTCCGGGTCAAAGGGATAGGGCGTCATTGCCGAGCTGTACCCGAGGGTGCTGGGGGTAATGTGGAGCCACCCTCCTACGGTCATCACCTCGGGTCCGCCGTAGAGTTGGTCCCGGATGAGCTCCTTGTCGATGGCGTAGTTGAGGGCCTGGCGGACCCGCTTGTCAGAGCATGAGGGCACCGGAGCCGCCGGGGTAGTTGTAGGAGTTTGCCAGCACCCCTGTAGGGCGACATCGAAGAGTGTCCCCTCCGGACCGAATATTATGCGGCCGCCCCCAGCCTCTATCTGTCCTTTCGACCCCAGGCTGACAGCGCCAATATCGGCCTGTCCTGCCCTAATAGCGGCCACCCGGGTAGCTTCCTCGGGGACCAGCAACAGATCCAGCTGGCTGAAATTCCACCGATTATCCTTGGGATAACCCAAGTCGGTCTGTTGGTAGAAGTCGTCGAAGCGCTCGAAGAGCATTTGCGTCGCCAGGACGTGCTCAATGAGTCTCCCAGGGCCAGCGCCGATGGGGTTCTCGTTGTAAGCCTCATAGGCTGCATCACTGTGTAATTGGGGCCGTTTGGGGAGGAGAGCGCCATACCAACCCCCTGACGATTCGCCCAGGCGCTCAGGGATATAGGTGGCGATTTCATTGTTTGTTATGGTGATCTCGTTGGGTCCCGTTTGATCTACCGAGGCCGTTACTTTGCTAAGGGAAACGGAGCCCGCACCGCCATATTCAAATGCCGCGGGACCCAAGACATGGTCCAGGGTCCACAACATATCCGCCGCGGTTGCGTCCGTCCCATCGTGGAACTTGACCCCGTCCCTCATTTGAAAGACCCATTGCAGGCCGTCACTGGAAATTTCCCAACTTTCGGCGACGCCGGGGACCTCTATCCTCTGGGTCCCTGACGCGTCGACATCGGAGGAGATGAGGAAGGCGTGGTTTATCCGGGCGTAATCGTGGCCCGCCCCGCCGTAGGTGTAGTCAAACACCTCGGCGTTAAAGCTGCCTACCAGCCAGGTCAACGTACCCGGATTGATTGCCATGGCAGGAGCCGAGGTTGCTTGAGGCATCGCCGTTGCTTGAGGCATCGCCGTTGGTACAGCAGCCGTAACCCCGGGAGCCATGATGGTGGCCACAGGAGCAGCCGTCGTGGCCACAGGAGCAGCCGTCGTGGCTGCGGGTCTGGGAGTAGCCGTTGCGGAAGACCCGCAGGCTAACCCAAAGACTAGTAACAGGATAGACAATCCACCCAAGATGTAGGAAATTTTTGGCTTCGATCTAACCCAATCATTCATTTCGGTTTCTCCTTCGCGCAGCAACTATAGACTACCGTAGGTCGGACAAAGCTTCCGATTACATTGTTGGTCCATTACTATGGTTGGCTCGGCTGTCGTTATGCCGAAGACATCGTTTTCAGCTTTCGGCGCCCGTCAGTCTGACATGTCCTGTAGCTTCTGTCAAGAATTTGCAGATGTTCACTAGTTATGAGGCGTTTAGAAGCGAACTAGACCGAGATGGCACCGTTCAAGATACTCGGCCGAGGTTCGTCCGCCCAAGAGATTGATGTGGCATTATGGTGTTGTAGACCTCCTCCCAGGCCAGTAGGGCCTCATTACGGGGAGCGATCTCCAGGTTGCCGTCTCCAGAGCTCATAAAACTCATCGGTGTGGCTTGGGCGCGCTCACGGTCTTTCCGCCGCCCGAGCCAGACGTGTGGTAGGCGTCCCACAGCACACGCTTTACTATTACTAACATGTGAGGTAGTTAATGAAGGGATTGAGCAGAATGATCTGGTTGGGCTTACTAACCGGATGGGAGTGAATTGTTGGGAGCGCGCACCGCATAACCTAAAGAGCCTGCCGGTAGAGCGAGTTTGTGACACGGGGCACGAAAGAGGGCCGCAGAGGAAATTGGTGCTGAACCTGATTGAGAGGGAAAATCTGGTAATAACCATGCGGTAGATGGGGGTACCGTTGCCCGAACTCATGCGGTCGCCCTGGACGAGCTTGCGATGCGTCCATCGGTAAACAGATGGCAGGACACCATATGGTCAGGGTTGACTTCGTGAAAACGGGGAACGTCTACCGAGCATTGGTCCATCACGAAGGGACAGCGGGTATGGAAGGCACACCCTGGTGGCGGGTTCATCGCTGATGCCACCTCTCCGCTCAGCACTATCTCCTCCCGTTGGATGTCCGGATGTGAAGGCAAAGACGCCGCTATTAAACCCTGGGTATAGGGATGCAAAGGATTGGTAAACAATTCCCGAGTCGGCGCGGCCTCCACTATTTTCCCTAGGTACATCACTCCCACATGGTGGCTCATATACCGCACGGTCGCCAGGTTGTGGGCGATCAATAGATAGCTTATCCCATAGCTCTCCTGCAAACCCCGGAGCAGGTTCATGATCTGGGCCCGAATGGACACATCCAACGCCGACACCGGCTCGTCTAGCACAATCACCTTGGGCCGCAAAGACAAGGCCCGGGCTATGGCAATCCGCTGCCGCTGCCCCCCGCTGAACTCGTGGGGATAGTAGCCTGCTTGGAAGCGGTGTAGACCTACGTCCTCCAGTAGTTGCTCCAACTCCTCTTTGGCCTCGCCCTCGGAGAGGCGCCGGTTGGTCAACAAAGGCTCCAGAATGATGGAGCCCACCCGCATTCTTGGATTCAATGAACTCCAGGGATCTTGGAATACCGCCTGCACCGAGGCCCGGTATTCCTGCCGATCCTCCTTATTGAGGTAGGCCAAGTCCTTCCCTTGGAATTTGATGGAACCCTCGGTGGGATTTTCGATGTCCAGGATCATGCGCGCCGTGGTGGTTTTGCCACAACCGGACTCCCCGACTAGACTGTAGGTCTCCCCCTGCCGGATCTGGAAGGAGACACCGTCTACTGCCTTGACCTGCCCCACCGTACGCCTCAGCACAATCCCCTGGGTCACTGGAAAGTACTTGCGGCAGTTTTCCGCCTCAAGTACTACTTCAGATTCCGTTTCCGTGGTGATTGCCGTCTGGGTAGCCTGTGTCAATTGTTCCTCCAGATCCCGTGCACCGTAAATCGCAAGCCGTCTTGGCCCCGCATCATCCAGGACACTCAAGGGAAGGATACCTTTGCCGGATTAAGGGCCCAGCATTCGAAGCATCCCCGGTTCCCCCGAACAACACATCCACTCGGCCGGCCTGGGCCCGATTGTGTAAACCCCAAAATCCGCAAGACCACAAGGAGCCACCGGACTGTTAAAGGCCCTTAAGTTTCCAGTTTCCAGCATTTGGCGGTGTGTCTCTCCGCGATGCCGAACGCCTCCGGATATTCCTCCAGGCACCGATCAAAGACGTAAGGGCACCGGGGGGCAAAGCTGCATCCAGGGGGCAACTGGTCGAGGGCTGGCGGTTGTCCCTCGATGGAGTATAGATAGTCCACCTCTTCGTCCACATTTGGCACCGATTTCAACAGCGCCTCGGTGTAGGGATGAGCGGGGTGGTTAAACAGGTCTCGTACACTGGCCTGCTCCACTAATTTACCAGCGTACATTACCACTACTTGGTCGCACATCTTGGCCACAATGCCAAAATCATGGGTGATAAACACCATGGCCATCCCGGTTTCGGCCTGCAACTCCTTGAGCAGGTTAAGATACTGGACCTGGACGGTGGCGTCAAGAGAGGTGGTGGCCTCGTCGGCAATGAGTACCTTGGGGGACCCGGCCATGGCAATAGCGCCTACCACCCGCTGCCTCATTCCTCCGCTCATCTGGTGGGGATAGTTTCCAAGCTGCATTTCCGGCGAAGCGATTTTCACCATTTCCAACAATTCGATGGCCCGGGATTTAAAGGCAGAATTTTGACCCGGCATCCTGATCCGCAGGGTCTCCATGATTTGGTTGCCCGTCGTGAATACCGGGTTTAAGGAGGTCATGGGGTCCTGAAGGATCATGCAAATTTTGTGTCCCCGGATCTGCTGCATCTCAGCCTGGGACTTCTCCACTAGGTCTTCCCCTTCGAAGAGCACTTGCCCCCCGACAATCCGGCCCGCTGGGCTGGGCACCAGGCCCATGATGGAGAGGGCGGTCATACTTTTGCCCGAGCCGGATTCCCCCACAATGCCCATGGTTTCCCCAGGATGGAGGGAAAAGCTTACTCCGTCCACCGCCTTGACCACGCCGGTGCGTGTGAAAAAGTGGGTCTTTAAGTCTATCAGCTCTAGTACAGGCGCCTCTTTCTGAATCACAATATTGGCTCCCGACCAAGGGTCAGCTGCCGAAATACGAATTCGTTGGCCAGAGGCACATGGCACCATGATCTGGCTGAATTAGCTACCACGGCCACGGCCAGTTGTTCTGCGGTCATATACGCCGGTATCCGCAAATAGAATGGGGATTAAATGCGGCGCAACTTGGGATCCAGGGCATCACGGAGCCAATCGCCGAAGAAATTGAAGGCCACCACCACCGCGGTGATTCCCAGCCCGGGCAAAAGTGCCAGCCACCAGACTTCCAGTATCACGTTCCGGCCTTCGGCCACCATGATGCCCCAGGCGGGATGGCCCGGCGGCAGACCCAGACCCAAGAAGCTGAGGGAGGCCTCCAGCAAGATGACCTGCCCCACCAACAGGCTAGTCATGACCATCAGGACGTTGATGGTGTTGGGAAAGATGTGGCGCCATATAATGACTGGCGAGCTCACCCCGGCTACTTTAGCCAGGGTGACAAAGTCCGCCTCCTTCACGCTCAACACCTCGCCCCGGATCATGCGAGCAAACCGGGCCCAGTATGTTATAACCACCGCCAGAATGATGTTTGTGAGGCCCGCGCCCAACAAGACCACAATTATCATCGCTGCGAGGATGCTGGGAAAGCCCAGGGTGGCGTCAACTAACCGCATGATCCCGGCGTCGAGCCAACCTCCTCGATAGCCGGATACAAGTCCTAAGGTGGTGCCGACCAGCGCCCCAGCACCCAGGGCGACAGCGCTTATCATCACGCTGGTGCGGGCACCAAAGATCAGCCGGCTCAGCATGTCCCGCCCCATGATATCAGTGCCCAAGGGATACCTCAGGTTCTCGAGAGGCGCCAACTTGCTCTCCAGCATATTAATGCTAGTGGGGTCGTGGGGCGCCAGCAAAGGGGCGAAAACGGCGCACACCAGCAAGACAACGACGATGAAAACGGCGACCCAGGGCAGCCCAGCAGCCTTGGTCCGCTGTTGCACGTCCCGTAACCAGGCTACTCCACTTCTGGCATCATCCAATGTTGTTGCCACAGCTACTCCTCGTTACTCGAACCTGATTCTGGGATTCACGTAGGCATAGAGGATATCCACCAGCAGGGACATCGCAACGTAGAAGAACCCCGCGGCCAGCACCGTGGCCTGGATAAGGGGGAAATCCCGCTGGGCGATGCCCTGCAACGCCAGTCGGCCGACACCGGGCCAGGCAAAGACTACCTCCACCGCCACTGAGCCGTTAAGCAGCCCCGCAACGGTCAAGCCCCCAAACGTAAGGACGGGAATCAGTGCGTTTTTCAGAGCATGTTTGTAGATCACCATCCGCTCAGAAAGGCCTTTAATCCGGGCGAACTTGACATACTCGCTGTCCAGGACCTCCAGCATACCGGAGCGCACTAGACGGACCATGCCGGCCATGCCGCTCCACCCCAACACAAAGGCGGGTAGAATATAGTGTTTTGGACCTCCGTCGCCAAAAGTAGGGAGCCACCCCAATATAGCCCCGAACAACAGGATCAACATGATGGCTATCCAGAAATTGGGAGTGGCAATGCCCAACACGGCAAACATCTTGCCGAAAAAGTCCAGGAAAGTGCCCGGTTTCACCGCGGACAGAATGCCTAGGGGTACCCCCACCAACACTATCAACGCCAAGGCGGCGCCGGCCAACTTCAAGGTGGCGGGAAGCCGTTCAATGAGCATATCCCGTGTTGATCGCTTTGTAACGGGAGACTTGCCAAAGTCGCCCTGGACAAAGTCGCCCAGGAAGTTCCGATACTGTACTATGATAGGCTTGTCAAGGCCCATGTTTATCTTCATCTGTTCATAGGCTTCCTGGGTATCATCAGGACCCAACATGTAAAGGGCCGGGTTTCCCGTCAGATGTACACTCACAAATACTATGAAGCTGAGAGCCAGCAGAGTGAATGCGGCTTGGACGGATCGTACAAGAATGAATCGTTGCATGGATTATCCCCGAGTCGTATTCAAACTTTGTAAATAGAACCACGGCCCATGCGCGTATGGGCTGAAAAGCCGGGTTGTCGCGCCAATTACCAAATGCTGCGCCACCGACATAACCAAGAGTACGTCCGTTATTTTAATTTGGATTTACGCAGGAAGTACGAAATTCAACAACCTGCCATTATAAGAAAAGCTTTCCGGACGCACTCTTACGGGCTATCCTGATAGAGAAATGGTCCCAAAATGACTACCGCGAACCGCCAACGGCCAGGCGGATTACAATCGGCCTCCGTCGTACAACCCCAGGAAGTAAGGAGCCAACTTGTTGTAAACCTGGATGCGGTGACGGGCGGATTCCACCACGAAGATCCGGTCCTCGTCGTCGACCGCCACAGCTATCGCCCCCAAGAATTGCTTCTCTCGCTCCATGCCTTGGGCTACCTCCCGCTCCTTCCACATATCGGGGTTGGCATCCAGCTTCGCCTCGCCCCACTTGGAGAGGGTGGCCTCCCCACTCATCTTAGTGATGAACCTGCCGTCCCCGTCGAATACCTGGAGCCGGTCATTGCCCCAGTCAGCCACGTAGATAATACCTGCTTTATCCACGGCCACACCGGTGGGACGGTTCAACTCTCCGTCTCCCGCTCCCGAGGTACCCAACTTCATTATAAATTGGCCCTCAGAGCTGAATTTCTGAATGCGGTCGTTGCGCCAGTCAGCCACGTAGACATCGCCGTTGCTGTCGATATCGATGCCCCAAGGCATGTCAAACTCGCCGTCGCCACTGCCCGCCCGGCCCCACTTGCCCAGGAATTTGCCATCCTTGGTGAAGGTCTGGATTCGGTTGTTCTTGCTATCCACGAAGTAGAGGTTGTCCTCAGAGTCAAATTTTATGCCGGAGGGGCCGTTCATTTCACCATCGCCATCTCCAGGGGTCCCCCACCCGCCGATCGGCTCCCCATCCTTGGAAAATTTGGCCACCCGGTTCAACCACTCATCGGCCAGGTACACAATACCTTCTTTGTCCACGGCGAGAGAAGTGGGCCATACAAAAGCATCCCAGAACTCCCCCCCGGCCATTGGATCTCCGTTGCAAAACGCGCCAATATACTCTTCGCCCACCGTGCATACGGTAAGCCGCTTGTTGCTGGGATTGTAGTCGTAGCCGCGGCTCGCCACGTAAATCAGGTCTTCTTCGCCCCGCGCCATGGCCACCGGTAGGCGGAATCCCACTCCGGCACCCTGGTTACGCCCGATGGTATGGCTATAACGAAACGATACATCCTCAGTCTTAGTAGTCATAATTCACCTTACGAAATATTCTGTCTCCCATGTGACCGGTCGGGAGAATGTCTGGTGTTTTCGGATAGTTCCGGGGCACCCGCCTCCATAGGCGCTCTGTTCTATCTACTTATTAATGAAGTCCAGCTTCTCGAAGCCGCCATTGACAATCGGTTTGGAGTCCAGGCCCAGCCAGTCCTCCAGGAGGGTGGCGTACAGGCCCCGGAAGTCGTTGTTGAACTGGAGGTCTCCATCCAACAGCTTGTCCGGCTCCAAGGAAGGATACTCACCGTACAGCCCACCCTTCACCGGGTCGCCAATCGCCAAGGCGATGCCACCCGAGCCGTGGTCCGTACCCGAGCCGTTGTCGTGGACCCGTCGGCCGAACTCGGTGAACAGGAGGATCACCACGTTGTCGCTAGCGTCGTGCTCCTTCAAGTCCTCATAGAAGTCGGTCACTGCCTCGGACACCTCGGTCCACAGCTTGGCGTGGGACACCAGCTGTGTCCCGTGGGTATCAAAGCCGTTGTAAGGCGCTGTGGTGTACAGGACCCGGCATCCCAGGTCCGCGGTATGCACTTGGGCGATATTCCGCATGTACTGGGCCATCGAATGGGAGGCGTACTCCACAGTGGAGGAGTACTTGGCCGGGGCGATTTTTAGGATATCGGCCCCTTTCAGTGCGTCCATCCCCGTCTGGGAGAGGTAATCAACAACGGCGCCACGGCCCATGGAAGGGGAGTACATGCGAGCGAAGATGTCCAGGGCTTCCAACTTCTGCTCCTCTGCTTCGATGCTGTTCAGCAGCCCGTAGGTCTCCAGGTCGCCCACCGAAGCTACCGGAACGCCGGGCTTAACCAGAACCTTTTGGAGGCCCCGGCCGAAGTTCACCCCGGTAAGCACGTTCTCGGCCTGAGGGTCCAGGGCCTTGATAGTGTTGCCCAGCCAGCCCTCGCTGGTCAGCCTTTCCGGCTCGCAGGTGTGCCAAATGTCCATGGAGCGGAAGTGGGAGCGGCTGGGCGTGGGATAGCCGACACCCTGGATGATGGCCATCTTCCCCTCATCGTACATCTTCTTGAGAGGGGCCATGTTGGGGTTAAATGCCAAATCGTCATTGATTGGCAGAACCTGGCTCTCATCGATCCGGACCACCGGCCGGTAGTCGTAGTAATGAGGATCGGTGTAAGGGATAACGGTATTTAAGGGGTCGTTGCCACCCGATAGCTGAAGCACTACCAGGACGGGGTCTTTCTTGGTGCTGGTCATATTTCCTCCTCTAATTTAGCCATCAGCCAAGATAGCCAACAGTGTTCACCGGTTAGCCCTCGGCTTCTTCCCCTCCCCTGGCCTGCCCAAAGTGGGCGGAATCGAAGGGCTAGGACGCGGCTGAGGGCTGAATGCTGGAGGCGCGGCCTAGGCGAATTGGTACTCCTGAGTGGAGACGATTAGCTGCAGAGTCTGACCAACCTGCTGGGCGAACTCCTCTGCTTCGGTGTGCAGCGTGCCGCCTTTTCCGGCCTGGTCCACCAGCAGGCTGCGGGTCTCCTCCGCCAACTGGTAGTCGCCTAGCAACTCCAGGCAGCCATCCACCAAGCGCTCCGGGGATATTATGGCACCCTCCGACGCCAACTGGTTAATGATGGCTCGGATACCGGGCTGGTTGATATCCCCCACCTGTTCGGCGGTGAAGTTGATGCGCTCCAACAGGGTGCCGCTGTCCATCCAATCTCTACCGGTGTGCCAGCCCTCCACCGTGGGCGGGTTCAGCAGGTCCTGGCCCATATAGCGGATTTCTCTTGCGATCTCATGCTGGTCTGGGCTGTGGTCGGTGTAACCCCCCACCAGGAGCATCGTGCCTGCTACTACCTCAGCGGGGCTCTTCACCCGGGCAAACCGGGCATCCTTGAAGAAGTCGGAGTTAAACAATACCCGGAGCATATCCCGTATATTGTAATTGGAGCGGAAATATTCCTCCTCCAACATCTTGATGGCTGCTGGGTCCCGTGGCGGTTCGTCCTGCCAAGCCGGCACCGCAGGCTCATCGGCAACGAAGAAGTTGTACAGGTGCCTGGAGATGAACCGGGCGGTGGCAGGCTGTTTGGCGACGATGTCAATCACATCCTGGCCGTTCCACCTCCCCGTCTCACCAAGGAAAGTCTTCTCCTCGTCGTCATGGTCAGCGGGGTTGTACAGGAACATGGGATGGTGGTGGCCGTAGGGGTACCGGGGCACGGCGTTGCCTACGGTCCAGCCGGTAAAAGCGCGGGCGCATTCTTGCACGTCGTCTTCGGTGTAGTTGGGATGCCCGTCCATACCCACGCCCATGGTAAATAACTCCAGCAATTCCCGGCCCCAGTTCTCATTGATGGCGGTCTTGTGACTCAACTGGTTATCCAGATAGTAGATAATGGCCGGGTGGCTGGCGAACGCCATGAGCAAGTCGGGGAACCGGCCCAAACCTAGGTCACGGAACATGTCCAACTGGCTCTTTATCGGCTTGGCGTTGTCCAACTTGGAGTTGCCGACGCAGAGGAGACCGTGCCAGAACAGGGCTATCTTTTCCTCCAACGGGCCTAGGGAGTTGACCATCCGATAGGTCCAGTAGGACTGATTCCCATCGAGGCCGACCGATTCCTTCCAATCCACGTGGTACCGCAGCATCAAGTCCATGGGCAGATCGGGTTGCTCTTCGGGATGAAGCAACTCCTCCACTGTGGCCTCGTATCCCACGGCCACTCGCTGCTCCAGTTGTTTATAATCGCCGAATCCGGCGCGTCGCATTAGGTGCGCCATCAATGAGATGTCTGTCTCTTGCATTCCTTTTCCTCTTTACCTCAGATCACTTTAAGACTGCTCCCGACACCGTGGCTCCAGGCCCGGCCGTGGAGGCGACGATTGAACACCGCTACCCGCTCGGCGGAATGTGCAGTGTATTTTTACACCCTACCAGCTTTATCCTCAACCTGGAACCCCATTTTGATTATCGGATGGTCAACGCCCTCTCTAGATGGGTCATAGCACCCGATCAAGCCAGAGAGCAGCCGTTGGCGGTCAATAGCCGAGAATCCCGTTCGGTCGGTCAAGCGTAGCGAGAGGTCCTTGGAGTTCCACGTTAGTGCTGTTTAGCCAGACCGACTAAATATGTGTAGCCCCCGCGAACAGATGAGATTGGCCTGGCGCCTCCCCGTCATTTAAGTGAGGGGTCCGCGCTTCACCGTCTCCGAGGTTCGCGGGAGCTACGACTCAACCAAGACTATCACCATCGTACTGCTGGTCTGCAGGGCGACGACGCAAGCGGCGTTCGCCCTTTTCTGCTAAATTTCCGCGGGGTAAAGGATACCGTCGAACTCCGCTTCGCCTACGGGATCCTCCGGGGGTATCCCCATCATATCCATGTAGAGGTACAGTTGCCTTACGTGATGGACCAAGTGGCCCATAACCAAGCCGAGCATGTGACCCGAGGTCGTGCGCCCGTCTTTAAAGGTATCGATTTCCATATCCAGGTGACTGTTTCCTTCGCCCAGCCACCAGCGCATCCTTTCTAGCACCTTTTCGGCATAGATAGCCATGTCTTCGCTAGTTTGGAAGCTGATATCGCTGGGGTTGCCGCTGCTCCCTTCAGTGCTCTGCTGCCCGGTCGTCTCGGCATCCGGGCACATCATGAGCCGGACCAGCATGTGGGACATCAGTTTGCGAATGGTGGTTTTTTCATACGGGGCAAGCCAGTCAAGTTGGTCATCCGGAATCTGCCTGGCGCCTTTGATAAGAGCCGGCAACAGCACATTTACCTTGCCGAGCATCCACTGTGGCTCGAAACTCATTCTTTCTGGGCCGGGCAGACCCAGGGCCTCCGCCAACTCTGGGATTTTGTATCCGACGATCATCTTATCGTCGATGAGCGTGATCGGAGTAATGTACCCCAACTTCAGCAGCTCTTCGTTGGTAGATGCGCCTATCAACTCGTGGAGCTCCGCTTTGGCTGTTGGGTCTACCAAAGTGTCACGGGTCTCAAACTCGACTCCTCGTTCCGAAAGAAACTCTTTCGTCATGTTGGAGTGGAATCAAGCGCATGTGGTATAAATCTTGGTTGTAGGCATAATTTCCCCCTTCCGTAAACGTAGGAATGCTAATTAACAACATTCCCCCTGAAAGTAACACACGCTGTCAATCGCTGTCAATCTTCGTGCGGTAGGCGCTAGAGACATTTTTGGCTCAACTATAACGTTAAAGCTGGCTTAAGTTGGGAGGCTCAAGGACGGCGACCGACGGAGCAGCGTGACCTGCTAACCAGTCTGGCCGATTCCGTGGCTCGAAGGGCGGTTGAACGAACCGGAGGCAGTTCACATGCTCAGGGTAATGTTTCAGTTTCGATGCGTACCAGAGAGCCCAATATTTGGGCCGGTCTCTGGCATACCAGTCGTAGCGGGTGCGGGGCTGGCCAATACCCCAGTTCGACGTAGACGTTGGGGCATTGGGCCACGGCCGTGATTCCCTCTCTCCAAGTGAACAGGACTTCTTCGTCCCGGTTGGCGTATGGACCGATGCGCAGCAGCCCGCCGATGCCGATACGGTTGAGGATAATTGCCAAATCGGAAATCGCCTGGGTGAAAACCACCAGTACTGGCAACTGGGGAAGTACTTCCAAGCCTCGAAAGACAAGCCCATGCGGGCCATCACCCTTTCGCCAGCCCTAAGGCCTTCCTAGGACCGGTGGTTTAGGCCGAAGGGGTTGTCGGGGATTTCGGGATGGGGGTCCCAAGTGAGGCCTTGGCTACCCCACGGAAATACGGGTGGAGCTAAGCCCCATCCCAAATGGAAGGGCTTGGGTGACAAACTGTTTTTACTGGTTAAGCAGAAGCCTCGCCGCTCAATTCAAAATGTTCCGAGTTTATCTCCCCGACTAAATAACCACCAGTCATGGCATTCTCATAATGGTAAACTTCACTGGTTTCAGTTGCCAGCAAATTCGCTTCCGTCTCCCAAAAGTTGATAGATCGGCCTTTGTTGCTAGCGGCATCAGTCACCAGGTAGGCTCTTTGAAATCCTTTCTGAGCCTTCAACATTGGGACCACCCATCTGTTGTAGAGATCAATTATGTCCTGCAATTTGCCGGGTTGACTTTGGAAAGTTACCACTCTTACGGGCATGACTTAACTCCTGTTGTTGATTTTGGTCCAGGCGTATCAAACTTGTCATTGATGACCATGGTCCGTTTCAGTTCCCACCACATGGAAAGGGCGTTCGGCCGGCGTTAGCCTGGATCGCCCAGATCAAGCTGATTTCCTTGAACTTGGGACCTTCTAGGATGCAGTGGACTATAAACCGGCATCCTGAGCGCGTCAACGGCCCTCCGATTCGCTCAAACGCCCTACCCGCATAGAGCGACCACCATCCCAACAAGCGTAAAAGCCAAGAATCACACCTGCCCGAGCGTCTCCCTTGGGGGAGACCCATTTGCCCTGGACGACCCCATAACTGTCACCAATCCCGACACTTCCAGGGCGTATTTACCGTCTATTATCCATCACTCCGCGGTAGCTCTACCGTTGTAGAAGCGGACTATCCCGATGGTTGGATAGCTGAGGTTGGTGACGAGGTTGGTGACAATGAAACCGGCTCAGGGAAACAGTTCCTCCTGATGCCACTCTACCTTTGCCACTATTCTTCGGGAAACATTCCAACTCTTGGCCTGAAAAGCGAAGTAGTAATACGAGACGAGGGTTGGAATCTTGGCAGAGATGCTCAGGTCTGCCCTCGAATGGGAGGCGGATTCTCCAGCAGAATCCGAACCCGAGTCTAGTTTGAATCAGGACGCCACCGGTGTAGACTGTCCTCCACCCGTTCCCCGACTCGTTTTCAGTCTTTGGCAAGAAGACCATAATGTCGGTAACGAGCGCTCATCCTGAGCCTGTCGAAGGACCTGCGCACAGCCAAGCCGTCAGCCAAACAAAAGGATAAAAAATGGCCCGGTTACCCCTGGAAGGCATCCGAATAATAGACTCCACCTACGTGTTCGCCCTGCCCTACGCCGGCGGCCTGCTGGCCGATATGGGCGCTGAGGTAATCAAGGTGGAAGGGCCGGGCCGTCCCGACGTCACCCGCACCGGCGGCTTCGCCGGAGTCTTCCCCGAGAACGACCGGGGCGACGACTGGTGGAACCGCCCTTCCACCTATAACCTGATTCACCGGGGCAAAAGGTCCATAACCCTGGACATGACCGACGAGCGGGGACGGGACCTGTTCCGGGAGCTAATCAAGGTCAGCGACGTGGTGATGGAGAATTTCACCCCCAGGGTGATGCGCGGTTGGGACCTGGACTATCCCAACATGAAGAAGCTGAAGCCCGATATCATCATGGTGTCCAACACCGGTTACGGCCACGGCGACGGCCCATATTCGAGCTATCCCGCCCAGGCCACCACCCAGGAAGCCACCCACGGGCACTGCTGGATTACGGGCTACAAAGACCAGGGACCGGCCAAGGCGGGGGCGTCCTTCGTGGACTTTCTCTCCACTTGGACGGCGCTCTTCGCCATCGGCGCTGCGCTGCGCTACCGCAACAAGACGGGCCAGGGGCAGTGGGCCGACATCGGCATGTATCAAGCCGGTGTGATGTTCATGTCGGAGTACATCATGGACGCCCAGGTAAACGGCCGGGAGGGAGGCCGCATCGGCAACCGCCATCCGTACCGCGCGCCCCAGGGCTGCTATCGGGCCTTGGGCGACGATCAGTGGATCACTCTCTCCGTGGGAGATGACGCGGAGTGGGCCGCCCTGTGCGGGCTGATGGGCCAGCCGGAACTGGCCACGGACCCGGATCACGCCGACCTGCTTTCCAGGCAACGCAACCACGATCAGATAGATGAGACAATCCGGGCTTGGACCTCGGGCGTCGACAAGTATGAACTCATGCACGCTCTCCAGAGTGCTGGCATCCCGGCGGGCCCGGTGCTGAACAGTAAGGACATCCACTTCGACCCCCAGTACAAGAGCCGCGGGTTCCTGGAGCGGGTGGACTACCCCAAGGAACGGAACATGGGCTCCAGGCTGTTCATGGGCCGTCCCTACAAGTTTTCCAACAGCCCCTTGGCCATCCAGGGGCCTACGCCCACCTTCGGCCAGCACAACGAGGACGTGATCCGGGGTCTACTGGGTGTGGACGGCGAGACCTACCAAAGCCTGGTCAATGACACGGTGGTGGCCACTGTGCCGCTTACGGGCGAGGCGTCGCCCAGAGTGCCAGAAACCGAGGCCCTGGAGCGGGGGCTATTGGCCGATTGGGACCCGGATTACCTGAAGAATCTGGGCCTCGCCTAGGCTCGGCCAGCCCCGTCTAAGACTTCTTGACACCCTCAAAAGCCCAGAGCTAAGCTACTCAAGACTATACATATGTCGAGGGCCCGTAGCTCATTGGTAGAGCAGTCGGCTCATAACCGACTGGTAGTTGGTTCGATACCAACCGGGCCCACCACTTAATCCGTGCTCTTCCAGAGGGAAAATGGGTACATTCAAAGTGCCGATCCAGGTCGGCGGGCCTTCTGGCGGCGAATTTCGACCGGTTGACGCGCTCGTCCATACGGGGGCTTCCCACACGATGCTTCCTAGGAACTTGTTGACCACTTTAGGAGTCGGTGTCATAGAGCAGACCGCCTTCGAATTGGCTGACGAGCGTACGGGCGAGTACGATGTGGGAGAGGCTCGGATAAGGCTGGATGGCCGTGAGCGGACCACATTTGTTATCTTCGGCCCGGACAGTGCTGAACCTCTCTTGGGAGCGACCACTCTCCAGCTATTTAACATAGCGGTCGACCCACCGAGTGCGCGGTTGTTCTCGGTGCCGGGACTGCTGAAGTACTTCGCTTTACCGGGCCTGAACCGAAATCACTAGTCTTCGGGAAAACGGGAATTCCACGAAATAGAAAAACCCCGGCGCAATACGCCAGAGTGTTTTGAATCTCAGGGAGCAGGTTAACCCCTACCGCCCTCCGTACATGGGCTTGAAGAAGCTGTGGAGGAAGTTGCGGCCGTGGGCCCAGGCGTGGCAGCGGCGCAGCACCGGGTCGGGGATGGGCTCTCCACATCTGTGAGTGATGCGAAGGGCTTCGTAGCTCCGCAGTTCCGGGCGTCTGTGTGTATGTGTTAGCAACCAACGGAAATTATGAATGAGGCGAGATTAGACGGCCCTTGCCATTGCGGCCGCGGCAAAGGCTATAGGAATTGTCATCACGCAGCAGACGTGAACTCTGCATTCGTCCGGCATCTGGAGATGCTAGGCAGCCGATAATGATGTAGAACAACCGGAGGCGGTGGAACGCTCGTAGGTGAGAATCACTGGGGTGTCATCGCAGGCAGCCCCGGTGCCGTAATGATATTTCTCTGGGCGATTCCGCTATCGTACCCATAGAAGAGGCCCCGGTTAAAGTCGGGGCCTCTTCTATTCGTTCGTCCGGGTGAAGGTCCTCCCTACCGCCCTCCGTACATGGGCTTGAAGAAGCTGTGGAGGAAGTTGCGGCCGTGGGCCCAGGCGTGGCAGCGGCGCAGCACCGGGTCGGGGATGGGCTCTCCAGATCTGTGAGTGATACGAAGGGCTTCGTAGCTCCGCAGTTCCGGCGGGACATCCACGGTGAAGATCAACTCGCACTCGGATGCTTCCAGGAACAGCTTCAGCGATTCGAAGCCCTTGGGTTTTTTGTTGGGCGTCTGGTAGACGAAAAGCTCGGTGGCGCCGATCAACTCGTCGAAGTGGTCGTTGCCATTGCCGCGGCCTCCGCCTTGGCGCAATTGCCGCCGGTTGAAACCGTGGTCACCCAGACTGCCTCGTCCGCTCAAAGTCATTTTCGTAACTCTCTAGTGTATGAAAACCCGGCTGCTGTCGTTAAAACTTCTCCGCCGACTGAAAGTAATGTTTATCGCTGTAACTGTCGCATGGAAACCCGGCTGCGGTTAGGGGAAGAGGGCCCAGCCTTCCATGTCGGTCTCGGCTTTGAAGAAGTGCCCCTCGGCACTGGTTACGAACAAGGTGGAGCGGTCCGGACCGCCGAAGCAGCAGTTGGTGGGCCGGATGCAGGGCACCGGGTGGGTCTCGATGACCCGGCCCTTGGGGTCGAAGACGTAAATCAGCGGGCCGGGGCCGGACTGGGGCCAACCGGCGGTGGCCACGATGTTGCCCTCCCGGTCCAGGCACATGCCGTCGATGCCCCGCTGGGCCTGCCTTTTGTTGGTGCCAAAGGCATGGAGGGTGTCGTAGGGGCCCAGGGAGCCGTCGTCCCGGATGGGATAGGCCCGCAGTTCCCGGTAGATACTGGCGTCTTCGCTATTGCTTTCGGCCACATAGAGGGTCTTGCCGTCGATGGACACCAGGATGCCGTTGGGCATGGTGCTGTCGGTCTCCACCCTGGCCACCGAGTAACTTCCGCCGGCCTGGGGAGTGGCGCAGAGTACGGCGCGGTGGTCCAGTTCCTGGACCTCGGTGGCGTCGATGTTGGTGGCGTTCCACGGGTTGGTGAACCAGATGCGGCCCTGGCCGTCGACGGCCAGGTCGTTGGGGGTGTTCAGTTTCTTCCCTTCGACTTGGTCGGCGACGACTACGTTTTTTCCGTCGGGGTCGAAGCGCAGGATAGCGCGGCCTCCGGAGCAGCAACCGAAGAGCTGCCCCTCTGTATCGTGGGCCAGGCCGTTGGTGCGGTTGGTGCCCTCACGCCAAACGGTTATCTCGTCGGACTTGACGTCGTAGCGCATGATGCGGCTGGCGGCGATGTGGGTGAAGAGCAGGTTCTCTCCGTCCCAGATGGGACCTTCGGTAACGCTGCCGTAGGGCTTATTTAGCAGTTGGAAACGCCAACTCATGGGCGGGTCCCTCCGTAATTCGTGCGTAATGCAGGAGCTGTCAATCTAGGCGCAGATTGTAGCAGACGGCAGTGTTAGGCACAAACGCCGTAATCTTAGCCCGGTGCCGGTGCTATACTTTTTAAGGCGTTCACTCGTAAATCCCACATATATCTAAAGGAACCAGGAGCCTTTGCCACGCGTCTTTAGAGAAATAATCGAGGCTGTGGTCTTGGCGGTGGTGGTGTTCATGCTGCTGCAGACCACCGTCCGGAACTTCAAGGTTGAAGGATCCAGCATGGACCCCACCTTGGAGGGCGGCCAGTACCTGTTGGTCAACCGCCTGGTCTACTTGCGGGTTGATCTCCAGCGGCTCTCCAAGATTGTCCCCTTCTGGCAGGATGAGGAGGACTCCCTCCGGTACGCGATCCACGCCCCAAAACGGGGTGAAATTATCGTGTTTCAGTTTCCCCGGGACCCTAGTAAGGACTTTGTTAAAAGGGTTGTGGGGTTGCCCGAGGAATTGATTGAAATAAAAGACGGCAGGGTGATTGTGGACGGCATTGTTTTAGAAGAACCGTACCTGACCGCCAAAGACAATTCCAATCAAAGCCCGGTGCAATTGGAAGAGGGCGAGTATTACGTTCTAGGGGACAACCGCAGCCACAGCAACGATTCACGTAACTGGGGACCGGTCCCAGAGGCCAATCTGCGGGGCAAGGTGTGGATGGTGTACTGGCCGGTGCCGGGGATCCATTTCCTGAACGTACTGGACCGGATACCCGGCTTCGGCTAGTTGTCCGGGGCGTTCGAAGAGCCCTTCATCAGGTAGATAGCGGGCAGATAGATGACCGGCCTAATCGTTGGCCGGCCCGACCAGGATGTCGTTACCCTCGATCTGAATCTTGTAAACGCGGACCGGTTCGTCGGCCGGCGGACCCAGCACCTGTCCGGTGGTTACGTTGAAGGTTCCGCCATGGAGAGGGCACTCTACCTCTTCCCCGTTCAGATCACCCTCGGACAATGACGCATAGGCGTGGGAGCAGACGTCATCCACGGCGTGGATGCTGCCATTGACGTTGGCCAAGAGCACCTGTTCGTTGTCCACTTCCACTGCGATCATCTCGCCGGGTTTAATCTCACTTACCTGCGCAACTTTTACGAAGCCTGGATCGGCCATGATTCTCTTTACTCCTGTGCTGTATGGGGCTGGGAATATTATAGTGGAGAAACCGGGCCAATTTGAAGGGCACCAAGGGGCAAACGGCTGGTGCGTCTGTGGACAGCCGAGCGGGCCGTTAACTATAATGGCTGATGTCTCAGGGTGCCCGGCCGTGGGTCTAAATGACCGTAACCGCGGCGTAACCGGGTCCTCTGGGCGGGACTTTCCCGCCAAGCTGGAGAGGTGCCGGAGTGGACGAACGGGCGCGACTGGAAATCGCGTAGGGGCGCAAGCTTCTCGCGGGTTCGAATCCCGCCCTCTCCGCCGTCGCCCTCTGTAGCCCATTCCCTCCGTATCCCCTCAGCCCACCTTGTTCTGATGCGCCGCAATATCCAATCATCCAAGACGCCTCAGGCACGTTCCTACATTGAGATAGATATTTGACTGGGACGCACGGTGCGCCCGGACCAAAGGGTTAGGCCGTGGGTCAAATGCCCAAGGACTCATACAACTCCGGGTTAACGCATTGTTCCAACCGCTCGCCCTTGAGCCCGGCCACCAGGTTCCTGGCCGCCACGAGACACATCTCCCGCCGGGACCGGTTGGATGCGCTGCCGATGTGGGGCAGTACCACCACGTTGTCGAGGCCCAACATCGGGTGGTCTGCCGGGATCGGCTCCGGGTCGAAAACGTCCAATCCCGCCCCGGCGATCCAGCCCTTGGTAAGGGCTCTGTATAGAGCGTCGGTGTCCACCACCGGGCCGCGGGACAGGTTCACCAAGATGGCCGTGGGCTTCATCATCTTGAACTGTTTCTCGCCCATGAAATGGTGGGTCTCCGGCGTCAACGGCACGTGTAGAGAAAGGAAGTCGGAGTCGGCCAGCACTTGGTCCGGCTCGGCGTACTCAAAGCCGTACTCTGCTTCCAGGTCGGGCTTTCTGGTGCGGGAATAGTAGATAACCTTCATGTCGAAGCCCAGGCCCCGTTTGGCCGTTTCCGTCCCTATTCCCCCCAGGCCCATGATGCCCAGAGTGCTGCCGTTGACTTCCGAGCCCAGCCAGAACATGGGGTGATGGGCAATCTTCCAGTTTCCGCCGCGGACCCACTTATCGCTTTCCACCACGCGCCGGGCGGTGGCCAATAACAGGGCAAAGGCCAGGTCGGCGGTCGCCTTGGCCAAAACACCGGGGGTATAGCCCAGTAGTATCCCGCGCCTGGTAGCCTCGGGAATGTCGATGTTGTCCAGTCCAACCGCCACCTGACTCAGCACTTTCAGGTTGGGGGCGGCGTTTAGCAGGGCGACATCGATCCGGTCCATGACGTTAATCAGCACCCCGTCGACGTCCGCCAGAACCTCCCTAAGTTGTTCCGGCGTGGGCGGTTCGTCGTCGGGCCACACCTCCAACGCGGCGGCCTTTTCGATGATGTCCAGGGCGTCGGGAAAAATCTGCCGGGTGACGTAAGCCCGAGGTTTGTACATCGGTGAATTTCTGCCCCCAAAAAAAGCTTCCGCAGTTGCCCCGTAATTGTAGCAAAGAGACCAGTGATTTTGACGCCTATTCCCAGTAAATCCCCGGTGCTATACTGGGCTCTCGTCCGTGCCTGGGCACGGGCACCAAGCCAGGAGGAGATGATGGCCCTGTTTTTGAACGACCAAGAAGTGGCCCAACTGTTGCCCATGAACGAGTGCATCGAAGTGCTCGAACAGGCCTTCGTCCACGCCGGAGAAGGCAAGGTGGACAACCGTCCCCGGGACCGGATCCGCATGCCGGGCGGGTTCTTCCACTTCATGGCGGCGGCCGACGGAGGTCACGGGGTCTTCGGTTACAAGGCCTACCCCACTTTCGGCGGGCAAGGTTCGGCCAAGATGATAGTCATGCTCTACGACTATGAGACCGGCGGGCTGCTGTCCTGTATGGAGGCGGGCCGTTTGGGGCAGATCCGCACCGGGGCCGCCAGCGGAGTGGCCACCAAGTACATGGCCAAAGAAGACTCGGCTACCGTGGCGGTGATTGGGTCCGGTTTCCAGGCCCGCACCCAGTTGGAGGCGGTGTGCTCGGTGCGCGACGTCAAGGGGGTCCGGGTGTTCAGCCGCCGGGAAGAGCGCCGCGAGGAATTCGCCAGGGGGAGCAGCGAGAACCTAAAGGTGGAGGTGAAGGCGGTTGGAAGCGCCCAGGAATGCGTGGAAGGGGCCGACGTGGTCATCGTCATAACCTCGGCCCGGGAGCCGGTCTTGCTGGGCGAATGGCTGTCGCCCGGCACCCACATAAATGCCGCCGGCGGGAACCACTGGATGCGGCGGGAGATTGACGAAGAGACGGTGCTGCGATCCGAGGTGATTGTGGTGGACGACCTAGACCAGGCCAAGATCGAGTGCGGCGACCTGCTGTGGTTGGAGCCTAGGGGTACGTTCCGCTGGGACATGGCCGAGGAACTTCAGGACGTGGTGGCCGGGCGGATCGAGGGCCGTCCCTCCGGCGCCTCAATTACGTTGTTTGAGTCCATGGGCCTGGCCCTTGAGGACATTGCAGCGGCCCAGTTGGTGTATAACAAGGCCAAAGAGCGGGGCATAGGACAGGAACTGCCCTTCTAGCGGAAACCAAGTGGAAGTTGGACCAAAGAATTGGCGGCAGTTTAATTCACTGCCGCCAATGAGAGGTAGTAATCCCTCCACGATGAGAGGAAGGGAGACTCTGTTAGAAGCCGATGGTGTACCGCATGGCCACGTCCTCTTGCATCTTATGCTGGTTCCGCTCTTTCTCGCTCATGGCAGGGCCGCACAGCCAGTCGTAGGCAGCCACAATGCCGTGTTCCATGTGATGCAGCACTTCGCCCAGGTGCAAAAAGTTCGGGTGCTCATTCTTGTGCCTATTGATCTCCGCCATTTCCCGTTTTCCTAGCCTTCGGACTTCACGTCCGGTTAAGTATGTAATGTCACGATACTAATATCGTTACTTAATCTAAATTAATGATACACCCGGCCCTTTATAGTGTCAACGTATAATACGTGCCTATCTTCATCGGATTTATTGATGGTACATATTACGTCAAAATGGGATTGACATTAACAAACATCCGTTAATATAGTGCGATAAGTGGATAATGATTACTGATTACGTAACAATTGGTGATAGAATACGGGTAATCAGAACGCGGGGATAACTTCTTGGGCGAAGAGGCCCATGGACGCCGCGGCGTCCGATGCCGAGACGAGGTGGAAGTTGACTTGGAGGGAAGCGGTGTCGAACCCGCCCACCTTTTCCGCGTAGCCGGAAATCTGTTGCCGCACATCTTCCGGAGTGCCCACCCAGATGGTGCCGCTGTTGAACAGCGAGTCGAAGTTGGTCGCCCGCAGTTTGTCCAAGTGCCTATCGTAGCCGGGATAGTCTCGAGAGGAAGTTCCAGCGCCCTAGCCTGAGTCCTGCTCGGCGGCGGCAACCAGCGACTTGAGGTAGGCGCTGATATTGAGTTTCGCCATTCGGTGGGCTTCTTCCCGGTCTTGCTGGCAGTACATGTGGAAGCCCAGGGCAATCTGGCCCGTTCCTGGGTGCCCAGCCTGCTGCCAGACCTTCCGGTAGGTCCCGATGGCCTCCCGAATCTGGGGTCCGGCAAAGGGTACCAACATCAGGTTGTATCCCTTCTCGCCGGCGGCTTGCATCGACTCCGGGGTGCCCAGGGCCGCTACCCAGAATGGTGGCCGTGGCCGCTGGGTTGGTCTCGGTAGCGAGGTCACGTTGTTGAAACGGTGTGTAGACCGTCAGCGATAATGGGACACATATAAGGGTAGGAAAACCCGAGAGTGGGAGGGTGGTGTGAGCTCCTGAAATGAGGGTAGAGTTACCCACAGAAAGGAGCAGATGTGTCCCAATTAGAAGTAAGCAAAGCAGAGGCCGCCGAGGAACGAAGCGAGCAGACCAGGTCTTTCGTCCGTACAGTGAAGGCGGCTGCCCGACGTAAGTACACCTCCGAAGACAAGATCCGAATTGTTCTGGAGGGCTTCCGCCGCGAGGTCACAGTCAACGACCTGTGCCGGCGGGAGGGGATCAAGCCCCACTCCTACTACTCGTGGACCAAAGAGTTCATGGAGGCGGGCAAGGAGAGGTTGACCCGTGACTCGGTTCGGGACGCCACTCAGCATGAGGTAGGGCAGCTCAAGCGAGAGAACGGGGAACTCAAGGAGCTAGTGGCCGATCTGTCGCTGGAGGCGTACCGTCTCAAAAAAACGGCCATCCCCGTGCCCCAGGACGCCACCGGTACCAGCGGATGAGCGCCCCGGAGAAGGCAGAGGTAGTTACCAAAGTATCCTCGTCTCCCCTCCCCAAGCGAAAGGTCCTCAGAGAGCTGGGCATCCCTAAGAGCACCTACTACCGGTGGCTCAGACGCCAAGACCAACAAGGACTTGAGGACCGACCAGGAGGCGATCAGCCACCATGGAACCGTCTTACTATTCAGGAAGAACGCTCAGTCCTGTTATCAGCCAGAGAGATGCCAGAGCTGAGCTGCCGTCAGCTGGCCGCGTGGATCACCGACAACCAGGGCTTCTCAGTCTCAGAGTCCAGCGTCTACCGTATCCTGGGCAGGGAGGGCCTAGTGAAGCGGCCTGAGATGCGGTTGGCCGCGGGGAAGGAGTACCACCGCAAGACCACAGGACCTCACCAGATGTGGGCCACCGATGCCTCATACTTCAGGGTGGTTGGTTGGGGCTACTACTACCTGGTCACCGTTATGGACGACTACTCCCGCTTCATCCTGGCTCACAGGCTTCAGCAAGATATGACGGCCGACTCCTTCATCGAGGTGGTCCAGGATGCTGTGGACACGACCAGCATGGACCAAGTTCCAGTCACAGACCGCACCAGGCTGCTGAGTGACAACGGTCCAGGCTATGTCTAAAGAGCATTCAGGGACTACCTGGGGATGGTTGGCATCAAGCACATCCTAGCAACTCCTTTCCACCCTCAGACCAACGGGAAGCTGGAGCGCTACCACCAGACCATCAAACGGGACGTCAACCAGGTGCCTTATGAGTTGCCCGCCGACCTTGAGGCTGCTATCGCGGCCTTCGTCAGCTACTACAACTACCGGCGCTATCACAAGGCTCTGGGCAACGTGACACCATCAGACGTGCTCAAGGGAAGACGGCAAGAGATCCTACAACGCAGGAAGGAGGTGAAGGCTCAAACCACCGAACGGCGACGACGCTACAACAGGGCCCTCAGGGAGCTCACCAGACCTCCATCCAGCCCCTGATCTCTCGGCTCCCAATGTGTCCCACTTTTGCTGGTTGCTAACAGTCTTGAACAACCCGCCTCCAGCGGCTCGCCAAAGACCGATGGCCTGAACCACCTGCTCCACCGTATCGGCTTCGACCCGAATGGTGCCCCAGAGGTCGGGAGTGGCGTCCCAGCTTAGGATGTTCACACCTTCGGGAGGGAATAGTCCGCTTCCCATGACCTTCCCGGCGATGGCCTGCCTTTCGCTCTCGGGCATGTTCTCGTTCAGTTCAAAGTAGGTGATAAATTGCACAGCGAGTCCTCCGGTGGTATTCGATTTTCCCGGATTCTGAGGTGTTCCAGAATGCTCGGCGATTCGTCAGTCCTGTAACGCCGGAATCACTTCCTCGCCCATTAGTTTCAGCGACCGTATGGTGTCCTCATGGGACAACGGTCCTCCCTGGGCCTCAAGGAGCAGTGAGCCGATGCCCAGTTCTTCTTTGATGTGGCGCAGCTTTTTGATGACCGTGCCGGGGCTGCCGACGACGAGGTGGTAGTTGTCCTGTAGCTCTTGGTAGGACATCTCGTTCATGGGCCGCTGCCGCCGTTGGGACGCGGCGGTGGCGCCCGCCCTGGAGAAATAGCCCGGCGGCGCCCAATATTCCCGGGGGCCCTTGAGGGGATGGCCCATGCGCCACATGAATGCCTTGCCCGATTCCTGGGCCTTTTCGTCGGTCTCATTGACGTGGGCGCAGATCATGAAGGCAAACTTATCCGGCCCCGCCTCCCAGCTGTTCTGGGCGGCGTGTTCTCGGTAGTTCCCGAACAACTGCTTGGCCCGGTTAATCTCGGTCAGGAATGCAGCATAGGTGTAGCCGTACTTGGCCGCCCATTCCACCGTCTCCGGGCTGCCGGTCCCCGGCACCCAGACTGGGGGGTGGGGCTTCTGCACCGGCACCATCCAGGGGTTCACCGCCCGGTACTGGTAGTGCTTGCCCTCCCAGCGGAAGGGGCCGGCCGTGGTCCAAGTTTTGATTATCAGGTCGTGGCACTCCTCGAACCGCTCCCGGTTGTGCACCGGGTTGGTGTTGTTGGCCCAACTCTCCACGCCGATACCCCGCACGAAACCGGAGACAATCCGGCCGCCGGATATAACGTCCAGCATGGCTATCTCCTCGGCCAGCCGAGGTGGGTTGTCCGAGGTGGGCAGCATGTTGCCCAACATCAATATCTTGGCCTTGGAGGTCAGGCGCGCCAGGATGCCGCCGGTGATATTGACCTCCACGTCCATGCATGACGGGGTGTTGTGGTGCTCGTTGATCATCAGCCCATGGAAGCCAACTTCCTCGGCGTACTGGAACTCGTCCAGATACCGCTTGAACAATTCGGTGGCCTTGTTGGGGTCGAAGTAGCTATTGGGAAAGGTGAGCCGCAGCGATGGCCACTGCTCCGCCAATTCATCGGTGATGTAGTGGTAGGGCATCTCGGTGAAGTAATAAACGTCCAGACTCAATGTAGTTCTCCTTTGGAGAAAGCTGTCAGCGGTCAGCTTGGCTACGCCAAAAAATCCAGGGCGGTCTTGATGAACTCTTCGGGTTTCTCTATCTGAGGTGAGTGGCCGCAGTTGTCGATAACCACCAAATCGGAGCCCTTGATGGTCTTCTTGTAGAGCTCACCGCACTCCAACGGCACTATGGAGTCGTTGCGTCCCCAGACCATGCGCGTTGGGATATTAACGCGGCCCAGGAGGCCGGTTAGGCGGGGGTCGTGCATGTAGGGCTTCCAGCAGAGGCGCACGGCCATCTCGCGGTTGGATTCCGCAGTCATTTTTTCTTCGTCCGTGAACTCTCTGCCGTAGACCGCCTGGTATTCAGGAGCCTGGCCGGGGTCGTGGAAAATCAGCTCCAGCACTTGGGCGGGGCTGATGATGAACAGGTCGGCAATCTCGCTCTCGTTGGGCTTGATGCCCACGGCGTCCACCAGCATCAGCTTGCTGAAGGAGTGGTTGCACATGGCGGCAATTTCGGCGGCGATCCACCCGCCCATAGAGTGTCCGATGGTACGGATGCCCTCCAGACCCAGGGATTCCAGGTACCAACTGTAGAAACAGGCCATGTCGGGGATGGACTCCAGCCAGTCGGGCCGGTCCGACTTCCCGTAGCCGGGATGGGAGGGATAGTAGACCGTGTAATTCTCCGCCAGTGCGTCGGCGAAACGCAGCCAGCCGTTGTTCCCGCCGGCGCCGTGGAGCAGCAGCAGGGGCTCCCCTGAGCCGCCCTTCAGGGTGTGGACCTTGGTTCCGCCGACGTCCACCATTTCTTCGGTAAAGGCAACCATTTTTTCTCCTTCGGAGGCCGGTAGCTGTCAGCTCTCAGTCGTCAGCGTTCAGCCTTTTGCCGGGGTTCGCCCGGCTCTTCTTTTTCGTGGATTTCGTGTTGTGAATGTTCTATCGGCAGCCAACCCGAGAGTTGACCGCTGTTGGCTGATAGCTGTCAGCTTAAGCCGTCGCGGCGGCCTTCTGGAACGGGTCGGTTAGTTCCAGTTCCTCGCCGATCTCTCGGAGGGCGGGCAGCACTTCCTGTCCCATGAGTTCCAGGCAGCGCATGGTGTCTGCGTGGGAGGTGTCCCCGTCGTTGGTCCAGACGCCCAGAATCCCCGGGCGAATGACGGCCAGGGTCTCCCGCAGCTTCCGGACCACGGTCTCCGGGCTGCCCACGATCCAGCGGTTGGAGGCCAGGATCTCGTCGTACGATGCGGTTTCCAGGCCCAGTCCCAGGAAGGGGTCCTTGCGGACGCGGCCTTGATATTTGACCACCCTGGGGTCTTTCCGGCTTCCGCCGTAGCCAACAGGCAGCATGTAGTCCTTGGGCACGGGGACCCGGCCCACGCCCACGTTTCCGGTTAGGAATCCCTTGCCCGATTCATAGGCCTTTTCATCGGTGTCCTGCACATGGATGCGGCACAGGTAGCCGAAATTCTCAGGGCCGGGCTCGTAGCCGTTCTCCCGGGCGGTCTCGGTGTAGATGTCCATCATATCTTGGGTGCCCTGGGGGTCGGTCTCCAGGTAGATGTAGGGGTAGCCGCGCTCGGCGGACCAGACCAGGGTCTCGGGGCTGCCCAGGCCGGGGATCCACACCGGCGGGTGGGGTTTCTGCAGGGGCGTCTCAAAGGGATTCACCACCCGGAAGTGGTAATGTTTGCCCTCCCAGCGGAAGGGGCCCGGGGTGGTCCAGATTTTCATTATCAGGTCGTGGGCCTCTTCGAACCTTTCGCGGTTGAAGAGGGGGTTCACGTTGGCGGCCAGGCTCTCCACGCCGGTGCCGCGGACGAAGCCCGACACCAGCCGTCCGTTGGAGATCATGTCAATCTCCGCCAGTTCCTCGGCCAGCCGCAGGGGATTCTCGAAGGTGGGCAGGGGATTGCCCAGGAGCACAATCTTGGGTTTGGTGGTGTTGCGGGCCAGGATGGCCGCTTCCAGGTTCATGGTGGCGCCCAGGCACGTCGGCGTATTGTGGTGCTCGTTTAGCATCAGACCGTCGAAGCCCGCCTCTTCGCAATACTCGTACTCGTCCAGGTACTCGTTGTACTGGCGGGCGCCGACCTTGGGGTCGAAATTGCTGTTGGAGAAGGTCAGCCGCACCGCTTCATTGGGACTGTTTCTCACGGCCTCTTCGGTGTAGTTGGTGTAGGCCCGCTCCGTGAACCGCATCAAGAACATGTGGTGGTCTCCTTTGGTTGCGTTTCGCGTGAGTTACGTTAGTCCGATGCAATTGACCCGGGGGAATTCGCTAGCCGCCGCCTGAAAGAATCGCTGGTCGGCGGTCCAAAGATCGCAGTCAAGCGATTCGGCCAAGGCCAAGTAGTGCGCATGATAGGTTGCGTTTTGCTGGAGTTGCGCTGCTAGACGAATCGCCCGCAGATGTAGACGTGCCGATTGAATCAACTCGATAGCGCTTTCCAAGAACTCTGCCTCTAATTGCACTGCTGTTGCCAGAGTTATGTCACCGCGTCTGGACCTTTTGTACAGGGCGTTTGAAACCTCTACCGGCAGGAGGTGGGGGCCGGTGACTCGGGTGTTATCGTGTTCCCAAGAGACTAACATCTCGTCAGCTTCGCGGGAAAATTGCTCTTTCAATAGCCATTTGACCGCGATGCTGGCGTCAACGACAACCGTCTCAGTCACCGACTTCCCGACCTCTCTTCCCTGGATTCCC
Organism: Dehalococcoidia bacterium; assembly: GCA_965237595.1. Classification (GTDB taxonomy): domain Bacteria; phylum Chloroflexota; class Dehalococcoidia; order Lucifugimonadales; family UBA3495; genus UBA9611. The sequence goes on from CBDEFY010000007.1 coordinate 589,934, forward strand.
TGATAAGGTTGGTAGAGTCGCCTTCCAGTGGAACGTCACCAAAAATCTCATCCCGGAGTTTGGTCATCCGTAGCAGAGACCGGGATTCATCCTTCGACTCCAAAGTGGACTCTTCTGAAGCCAGTTGTTTTTCGATTGCCGCCACGCAATACTGCCGCATGCTAACGCCCTTGAGGGCTGCCGCGACCTTAAGCTTGACCTGCATTTCGGGTTCAAGGTCCAACGTAAAGCGCTTTTTGGGAGTGGGCATCTTGAGACCGCCTAGTTCTTGGAATTCCCCCGAATTCTACCATAATTACTGCAATACGGCAGAATACGCCACTGCGGTGCAACCTCCCTCGTTAAGTCAACGGCTCTTTGTTAAAGGAATCGTTGTAGCGCCGGATGATACCGACGGTGGTGGAGGCGGTGGGTTGGGTTTGTTGCATCTACAGTCGGTCGCAGCCCAAACGGTTTTTGCGGGCGCGGACGGATGGCCTCGAATCAGCGCCTATCCTAGCCTGCGACGGCAGCGGGGTCAAGCAGACTGCGAACGCCCAATCCTGCCTCTGAGATTTGGGCCGGGGAGAACAAATGGTAAGGTTTAGCGGACGGTGGAACTCCCTTCCTATGCCCAGCAGGTCGTTCGGATGTGGCGATGGTCGCCACCAATCATGGCGGCAACCGGCGGTCGAATCTCGCTGTCACTACCCGTCAGAGCCATCTGGGGTCACCCCGATGATGCCGGTGAAAGCGCTGCAGCCGGAGTCGTTACAAGCTCTGGTCTTAAAGTGTTGACTCACCCCTGAGGCCAACCCGGTGAACAGATGGGAGGTTGCATTTGCGCTCTCGGTGGTGATATTGCCGAAGTTGTCTATCTCGATCCTCGTTTCCAGGGCTGAGTTGTCGGTCCAGACGACTTGAACGCTGCCGACCGCGGGAGTGGTGCCACCGAGGCCTTCCGGGACAGGCGGCAGGGTCGGCGCCGGAGTTGGAGTAGGGGTTGGCGTCGGCGTTGGGGCGTCGGAGCCATCCGGGGTCATCCCGACGACCCCGGAAAAAGCGCTGCAGCTGGATGCGTTACAGGCACGAATCTTGAAATGTTGACTCACCCCTGAGGCCAGCCCTGTGAAGAGATGGGAGTTAGCATTTGCGCTCTCGGTGGTGATATTGCCGAAGTGGTCTATTTCGAACCTCGTTTCCAATGCTGAGTTGTCGTTCCAGACGAGTTGCACGCTGCCGACAGCGGGAGTGGTGGCACCTAGACCTTCCGGCAAGGGCGGCAGGGCCAGCCCGGGAGTTGGGGTAGGGGTATGGGCAGGTGTCGGCGTTGGCGTTGGCGAGTCCGAGCCACCCGGCGTTGGTGCCTCGGGCGTGTGGTCCGGCGCGACCGCAATCGCGATGAAGAAGGCGGTGACGCCCATGTCGGCGTTCATCGTGACCGAGCAAGAACCGTCACCCGAGCAGTCGCCGGACCAGCCGGTAAAGGTGTAGCCAGCGGCGGGGATTGCGGTCACACTAACCTGCTTGCCGTCGGGATATTCATGGATACCAGTAGGTGAGACGCTGCCACTGCCCACGGGGCTAACAGCGGTATGCAGAGAGAAGTTTTTGATGATGATCTTTTTGAAGTTGGCGGTGACATTCCGGACGGAATCCATCAACAGCGAGCAGCTACCTGTCCCGGAGCAATCTCCGGAGAAGCCAGCGAACTCGTAGCCCGGCGAATCCTGGGTGGTGATGGAAACCCGGTCACCGTAATCGTGTTCCGTGGATCCGGCGGGGTTTACCTTCCCGCCCTCCGCCGGTTGTGCCATGACGGTGAGAGAGTACCGCTTAATCTGGAATGAAATGGTCACCTCCTTGTGGTCATTGATGGTCAAGACACAAGAGCCGCTCCCACCGCAATCCCCGTCCCAGTCAGCCAGTTCGTAGCCGTCGTCGGGACGGGGGGTGAGAGAGACGATGGTCCCCTCGCGGAACGGGTTCTGCCCGGACCCCGGGGCTGGTGAAACCTCGACGGAGCCGTTGTCGACCCCGATAATCAGGTTGCGTACGGACTGTCCGTTTACCGTGACCTGATAGAAAGACAGGGGGGCTTGGGTCCGGTCATCGACACGGACGAAGATGGCCCGAATCTTCTTGGAGCTGTCCATCACCAGGGCATCGGATGCGAAGGCGCCTTGAAGGTCGCCTCCCCAGCGGTCGAACCGCCATTGTTCAGGGTCCACGGGCCGGGCGATGAGATTGATCTGGTCGTTCTTGTGGACTTCGGTGGCTTGGCCGTTGGACAGCCTGAGGGAACCGACGACCTCCACGTACCCCACGTCCAAAGGGTCCACTAGCACGCTGAGCTCCACGGTCCCTGCGGGGACCACAGCAAGCGGAGCGTTGGCTGTTGGTGCAACTGTGGGCGCGGAAGCTGTTTCAGCCGTGGCCGATGTTGCTGCCGGCAAAAGCGTATTCGTGGGCACGGGGGCTGTTGTATCCGTGGTCGAGGTGGTTGTTGTTGCCGCCGGCGGGAGCGGAGTCGTGGCGGCTTGGTCTTCAACATCGATTACGCCACAGGCGGACGCCAGAGCCATCAGGAAAAACAGAGGAATGAATATCAGGACGAATGTGGGTCTGCGAGTGATAGTGTGCATGGGTACCTCCCTAAAATGCTTGATGGCTCGATGGTAGTGAGGCCGCCTCACGGAAACCTCACGCGCCATCGCTCCCCGGTCCCACATCCCGGGAAGCAGAGCAGACGGATTATCTGGAACGGCGTAGCGGCAAAGTAATCTCGAAAGAGGTACCGCGGTCCTCCGATGAAGATACCGAGATGGTCCCGCCGTGTAGTTCGGTGAGGAGTTGACAGAGATAAAGGCCCATTCCGGTGCCCCGGTTCTGCCCTGGCACGTAGCGGCGGTTTCCCCTGCCGAACATGGTAGACACCAATTCTTGGGGAATGCCCGCGCCGGTGTCGGAGATGGTGACGGTGAGTAGGTTGGCGTTGTGGCGTACTTCGCCCGTTATCTCCACGCCGGCGCCGTTATGTTTCACGGCGTTTTCCAATAAGTTGGAAAAGATTTCCCTCAGGGCCGCTTCATCTCCAGATATGTGAGGGACCTCATCGTTCTCACCTCGGACCACACCGCCCAGCACCACTCCCTTGGCCTCGGCAGCTGGCGCTAGGTTGATCATCAAGTCTTCAAGTAAGATTGGGACGTTCACCGGCTCCATGACCAACGGTTGGCCTGACATCCCCAAACGCACCATGAGGTCCAAGCGTTGGGTAAGGAGGCCCACCTCCAAGGCCTCGTCACCGATGGCCCGGCGGGCGATCGTCCAGCGCTCCTCGTCCTGGGGCAGTTGGTCGGTGAAGCCGTGAAGGTGCCCCCTTATAACTTCGCCCACGGTCTTCAGCCGGTGACTAAGCCTGCTAACGGTCAGATATAGGGCTTCGTTGGCGCTGGCGCCGGTAGTGAGAGGGCCCTTTCGGCGCATGTGGTTGAATACCGTAACGAGAAACATTCCCAACAGGAAGGCGGCCCCTAGAAGGACAATCAAGAACCAGGCCTCGGTTCTAACGATGGCGATTAGCAACTTGGCCCCCTATCCGGGAATCCGCAATCGGTAACCGATGCGCTGAACGGTAATGATGTAGGCCGGGTTGCGCGGGTCTGGTTGCCACCTTCTGCCTGAGCCGGTGGATATGGCTTTCCAGGCTGCGTTCAGTCATGGTACCTTCGCGGTCCACGGTGTCAACGATCTGGATTCTCCCGACCGGCCGGTTGCGGCGGTCCGCGAGGAGCTTGAGTATCTCCAGTTCGGTCAAGGTGAGGGTTTCCTCTTCCCAACCGGAAGCCCTCCTGACCCGGACCAGTCCCGTATCAAAATCTACGTGGAGCGAGTCGCCAAAGATTTGCTCCCCAGACTCCGCCGCAATCAGGCGGGCCGAGGGAAGCCGGGCTTGGATCCGGGCAAGCAATTCTTCTACGTCTGATTTGCTCTCCAGATATTCCGTTGGCTGAATTCCCATGCTGTTTTCAATCTGTAACAATTCTTCCCTTTTCGTGATGTAGTCGTCCCCGCCCAGACTGAATGCCCTCTGGAGATATCTGGGGTCTTCGGCCCGGTCCTTCACGGTCAGAAAGATGACCGGTATCTGGTTACCCCGGCTTCGTATCTCCTTGCAGATATCTAGTCCGCCGAAATCGGGGTCTTCCAGCATGATGTCCAGGATGACTAGGTCTGGCTGCTCCTCCTCGACGAGAAACAGTGCAGTGGGCCCGTCTGCGGCCTCTAGATATTGGTATCCGGCGGCCGTGATGGCCGGTCCAACAAATGACCTCACGTTGGCTTTGTCGTCTACAAATAGAATCTTGAGAATTCCAGCGGGGTTCAACACACCACTCTCCATTCGCGTCGGCCCCGAGGGCCGGTTTTCGTTATCTTGAATAACATTATTGATGGAGAACCTCACGGAAACCTCACGGACAACCGCAACCCCCCCAAGTAATCAAATCAAGCAACATTACACACCTGGTTATAACCGTGTCAATCATGGACGGGTAAGGTATGTCATGCTGGGTTGACGTACTGCCGCTTACAAGTTTCTGGACGCCCTCTTACCGCGGTTATGCTATAGTTTATGGGCCGTCTTTGGAGGCTTGAAACGCGGCGGATCTTGAGCCTGGCGGCGTTAAATCCCAACCATCATCAGGAAGACGCTCCATGCCCAAAATTCTGGTAGCGGACCCCATCGGCGACGAGGGAATAGAGCTACTCCGGTCCCGCGCCGAGGTGGACGTTAAGACGGGAATGAAACCCCCGGAACTGCTGGCCGTAGTGGGCGACTACGACGGCTTGGTGGTCCGCAGCGAGACCAAGGTGACCAAAGAGGTCATCCAGACCGCCAAGAAGCTGAAGGTGGTCGGCCGCGCCGGCATCGGCGTCGACAATATAGACTTGGACGCGGCCACCAGCGCCGGCATCGCCGTGGTTAACGCCCCCACGGGCAACACCGTGGCCGCAGCGGAACATACCATGGCGTTGATGCTGGCGCTGTCTAGGAACGTGCCCACGGCCCACCAGTCCCTGAAAGCCGGAGAGTGGAAACGAAGCGCCTTCATGGGCATCGAGGTCCGCAACAAAACCTTGGGAATCTGCGGACTGGGCCGAGTGGGCTCGGAAGTGGCCCGCCGTGCCCAGAGTTTCGACATGAGACTGATGGGGTACGACCCCTTTGTGTCCCCTGACTACGCCAAGCGGATGGGCATCGACCTGCTCTCGTTGGAAGAACTGTTGGCCGAGTCCGACTTCATCACTCTGCACACGCCGCTGACCGACGGCACCCGCTACATGATTGGCAGCAAAGAAGTGGCCATGCTCAAGCCCGGCGCGCGGCTCATAAACGTGGCGCGGGGCGAGTTGGTGGACGAGAAGGCAATCCTGGATGGGCTGGAATCGGGCCAGTTGAGCGGCGTCGCGCTGGACGTTTTCGCCCAGGAACCGCCGGAGAACTCCGCGTTGGTAGGGCACCCGAAGGTTGTGGTGACGCCCCACTTGGGGGCCTCCACGGAAGAGGCCCAGCGCGAGGTGGCAATCGAGGCCGCCGAGCAGGTGTTGGCGGTGTTGAACGGCGAACCGGCCCGGAACACGGTCAATGCCCCGTTCATCGATCCTGAGGTGCATGCGGTTTTGGCCCCCTATATGCCGGTTGCCACTGTGGTGGGAAAGCTGCTGACCCACCTGGCCGAGGGCCAGTTCTTGGGCATCACCATCAGTTACGAAGGCGAGATTGCCGAACACGACACCCGCTCCCTGCAGGCGGCGGTCTTGGCCGGGCTATTGGAGTCAGTCAGCACGGGCCAGGTGAACCTGATCAACGCGCCGGTGTTGGCCAGGGAACGGGGCCTCAACATAACCGAGCAGCACAATACCTTGGCCCAAGAGTACTCCAGCATCATCAGCGCCACGGTTGAGACCAGTGATGGCAAGCTCACTCTGGCCGGGACGTCCATGCGGAACGAGCCCCACATCGTGAAGATTGACGATTACTGGCTGGACATCGTGCCCAACACGCCCTACTTGCTGTTCGTGGACAACCAGGACCAGCCGGGATCCATCGGCGCCGTGGGCACCATCGCCGGCCACCACAACATCAACATCAGCTTCATGGAAGTGGGGCGCTTGAGCCTGCGAGGCCGGGCCATGATGGTCATCGGGCTGGATGACCCCGTGCCCCCCGACGTAATGGAAGAGATACAGAGCTTGAGCCATATCTACAACGTAAGGCTGGCCCATCTAGGGCCGCACTAAGGGGCCAGACATACGTCCAGGCAGGCGTTAGGCGCAACCGCCGCCGCGGCAGACGCAGGAGAGGACCAACATGGCCGACAAGATTGGAATCATGGGAGCCGGAGCGCTGGGCAGCTACGTGGGCGCCTTTCTATCCAAGGTGGGTGAAGACGTGACCTTCGTGGACATGTGGCCGGAGCACGTCGAGAAGATGCGGAAAGACGGACTCCACGTGACTGGTAGCCAGGGACCGTTCACCGTGCCGGTGAAGGCCATGCACCTGACCGACGCCCAGAGTATCTCAGAGCCCTTCAATTTCGTTTTCATTGCTCTCAAGTCCTACGACACCGAGTGGGCCACCCACTTCATCAGGCGCTACGTGCGGGAAGACGGGTTCTTCATCTCCTTGCAGAACTGTTGGAACGACGTCCCCATGGGCGAGATTGTCGGACCCACACGGCAGCTGGGCTGCATCGCTTCCCACATCGAGGTTGCCTTATGGGAACCGGGACACGTCACCCGCGGCAGCGCGGTGGGCCGGGACTCGGGTCACCACGTGTTCCGTGTTGGCGAGCAGGACGGACGCATCACGCCCCGTGCCGAGAAGGTAGCCGCGCTGTTGGACAACATCGACGGCGCCTACGCTTCGGATAACCTATGGGGCGAGCGTTGGGCCAAGCTGTGTCAGAACTCCATGGGCAACGGGCTATCCGCCTCGACCGGACTGGGCTCTCAGCAGATGGCCGAGGACTCCCGCTGCCGCACGATTCGCATCAACCTGGCCAAGGAAGGCGCACAGGTGGGGCTGGCCATGGGCCTGAACGTGGTGGATATTCTAAGCAGGCCCGCCCAAACTTGGGCCGACGCCGACAAGGGAGACGTGTTCGAGGAACTGGATGCCCATATGTCCTCCCACGGAGGCCGGGTCAACTGGCTGGCGTCCATGGCCCAAGACGTGCACAAGGGACGCCGCTCGGAAATCGACTTCATGAACGGACTGGTCACCCAGAAGGGCCGGGAGGTGTCCATCCCGACTCCCTACAACGACGCCGTGATAGAGGCTATGCACGGCATCGACGATGGTACACTGGCGCAAGGCGAGTCCCATGTGGACCAGATCCTAAAATCGGTCGGCCGCTAGTGGGGGGCAGCTCCGCGGTCTCGGAGGGTGACTAGGTGATTATCAGAGTAGAACCGGCCGAATTCTTCATGTACCGGGTCATCATGATTGCGAACCTGGAGAATCCGGACCCGGAGGACCAAGAGATACGGGACTACTTGGATGCCCAAGAGTTGGAGCCCAAGTACCGGAGCGAGGGCGACTTCGAAGGGCGTAAAAGCGAGTCCATGCAGTTCGGCGGGTGTTATCTGGGTAAGCACCTTGGCGAGATTAATCTGATTCAACAGAAGTACATCGAACAGGAACTCATCACCCATGAAATCAACCGCCACCTGAGCGAGACCGACCGGCCGGTGGAGATCCCTGAAGAAAGGCGTGAAAGAGCCGTGGCGGAACTGCTGAAGAGCTTCAATAACGAGTCGGCGTTCAGAAAGATGGACGACGGCAAGTACGAGGTGGCGCTGGACGGGGAAGCGGTCAGGGAGGCCGCCAGGAGCCTGCTGGCGGACTAAAGGCCAGACACTGGGAACAGTAAAGAGGTCCGTCCCGATTCATTGGGACGGACCTCTCCTCTTTTGCGGGGTGGAGCGGGTGATGGGGATCGAACCCACGTGACCAGCTTGGAAGGCTGGAGCTCTACCATTGAGCTACACCCGCCCTATGGTATTTTTGAATCGGGCCTCTCGAATTATAGTGGCTGCCGGTGCGCCGTGCCAGACCGCATGGTGACTGAGTCCCGATGATTGATTAGAATCCTCTTGATCGAAGAATTACCAATTTTACGACACTAAAGGAGGCCAAAGATGCCGGTGGAACGAAAGGAGTATCCCGACATCGCGCCCGCAGGCCCAACTTACAGCCGGGCGGTGAAGGCGGGCAACATGCTCTTCATCTCCGGGTGCACTGCCCGGGGGACGGACGCGCAAGGCAAATCCATGATGGAGCAACTGGACGTGACCCTGGGGCGTCTGTTGGGCGTGGCGGCAGCGGAAGGCGCCGGCCCCGGAAACTTTGCCAAGCTGACCTGTTTCGTGACCAGCATCGCCGACTATCAGCTCAACTCCGAGGGGCAGAGAGGGCTATTCGCAAAACACTTCCAGGAGCAGTATCCGGCCAACTCACTCATCGAGATTAGCGCGCTGGCTGAACCGGGACTGGACGTGGAGATGGAAGCGATAGTGATGCTGGACTAGGACCTCCGTCGTATCTTCACACGGGAAAAAGACCTACCAGGCGTCTCCCACGTCACCCCGGTCAGGGAGGCCCAACTCCGCCCAATAACCCTTCCGGTCATCGGTTATCACCTCCAGCCGCTGGACCCATTTGGCCCACTGGTATCCGTACTTGCCCGGCATGGCGAGGCGCAGGGGAAACCCGAACCTGGGCAGCTCTTGTCCGTTAGTGGTGTGGGACAGGAATGCCTCCCTCTCCCGCAAATCCTCTAGCTCCAGAGAAACGTAGTATCCATCAAGGCAGTGGAAGACCACCCGGCGGGCCTGCGGATTGATGCCGGCCAAGTCCAGCAGATGGTAAACCGGCACGCCGGCCATGACCGAGTTGTTGCGAAAGCCGCCGACGCAGTCCATGCGCACCTGCTGGTCGACCTGGGGCAAAGCCAGCAACTCTTGCCATGACAGAGACAAGGGGCGGTCAACCGCCCCGTCCACGGTCAGGCGGAAATTGTTGAGGTCAACGTCAGGGATGCCCCAGTATGCCAGGCTGCCCAGGTCCTTGACGGGCGTGATCTCGGTCTGCTGTTCGATCTTCTGCAGGCGTTTTTCGAGCAGTACGGTCTTAATGAAAAAGAAGGTCACCCACCGGCGTGCCGGAAAGGGAATCGCCTTCCATAAAAACGCCATGGCCTGAAGCATGGTGGCGTTCCCGCCCACGGTGATTAGAGCTTTTCGGTAGGCGCGAGCAATCAAGAGGCGTTCCTTGGCTATTTGGTGAGTGCCGGGCTGGCAAGCTCGGCGTGTGCGGCCCTATCAGATTAGATTCCCCAAGTCCGATGCGGTTGCGTGACGGTGCACCCCGCTTCATTTCGCTGCATCAAAAGTTATACCAAAGGAATAAAAGGGCGACCGCCGCCGTGAATAGGTGGGGCGCGGCATGCCTACAGATTTATGGGAAGCATTTTCGGCAAGTCCAGCGTAATCGTTGTCCTGCTTCTGGGGATCCTACTGTTTGCCGCACTATTCATGCCGCAGGTACGCCAACTCTTTCTGAATCTTCGGGCCGAAACGGTCACCATCGTTGACACGTCGGCCCGGCGCACGCCTGGCTCCGGCGGCACCCGAGACCTCAAGATTATCACCATCCTGGGCCGGGACGGCATCCCGGCGATCCTGGATCCGGTGTTCGCCACCCAGGCGGAAGCCGTGGCCCAGATGGACCCGTCCGAGAGAGTGATGGGAGTGTCCATCAACGGCGAGCACCGGGCCTATCCCCTGAACTTGCTCTCGCGCCACGAGATAGTTAACGACACCGTTGGCGGCAAGCCGATTGCCGTCACTTGGTGACCCCTCTGCTTCACGGGCATTGTATATGCCCGAGAGATACAGGGAACAGTTCACACCTTCGGAGTGTCGGGCAAGCTCATCATGAACGCCTTGGTCATGTACGACCACCAGTCCGAAACTTTGTGGAGCCAGTTTCTGAGCCGGGGAGTCAAGGGCCCGCTGGTCAACAAGGCCATGGAGATTGTTCCGGCGGTCCAGACCACTTGGTCGCAATGGCTGAACCTACACCCCGACACCTTGGTCCTGGACAAACGGGGACGTTACCAGGGCGACTCCTATGAGGGCTACTACAGTGGAGAGTCGGCGGGGATCCTGGGCGAGTCCAACAAGGACCACCGCCTGCCCCGCAAGGAGTTGGTCCTTGGAATGACTGTTTCCGGTCTGGCCAAGGCATATCCCTTCAGCGTCATCTCCGAACAGACCGTAATCAATGACGACTTTGCCGGAGAGGAGGTGGTGGTTACCTTCGAGCCCCTATCCGAGAGCGGAGCGGCATTTCAGCGGCAGTTGGACGGCACAACCTTGACCTTTGAGCCCGCCGAGGGGCGGGAGGGAGTCGCGCTGATGCGGGACTTGGAAACGGGCAGTCTTTGGCAGGTGCTGACCGGCCAGGCCATCGAAGGGCAATTCTTCGGTCGAAGGTTGGAGCGGCTGCCTTCCCACTACTCATTCTGGTTCGCTTGGAGCGACTTCCATCCGCAGACGGAGCTTTACGCGGCGGCGGTGGGGTAGGTTCTACGTCCGGGCCAAAAACTCGGCTGCACCGCTGACCCGGCGGCCCCACCATTCTGGGCCTTCAACTACGTACTTCCATTCTGGATTCTGCTCGGTGTCCCGGAGCGCTTCCATGACTTGGCGAAAGACCGGCGCGTCCGCTTCGGCGAATTCGAAGTATCCGACAAAGTCGTAGTTCCCCTCCAAGCCGTAGCCCTCTGGGGCATGGACGAGCCGGCGGTTGATGCCGGGGACACCGGCCGCCGACGCCAATGCGTGTCCCTTGACCGCCATGTTCTCGTTCTCGTCGTAGCGGGGCAGGAAGAAGCTCTCCCGGTGCAGGAAGTCCATCTGCCACCAGGCGTCGGTCTTGTTCATGGGGGTCACCGCCGCCAATGGGAATTTGTCTCCAGGCCCGGGCGGCAGCGCGTGGGCGTAGGCGAACTCAGTCATGGCGTGGCTGGTGTAGCTGCGTGGCCTCTGCACCCCGGCCAGAGTCTCCACCGAGCATCCCATGCTATCTATCAATCGCCGCAGTCCGGTCTCGTACTCTTTAATAGGTTCTAGAGCAGCGCATTCCAACCGTATCAGCCCGTCCGACTCGGACAACGCCGGATGGATGATTTGCTGCTCAGAGGTCATGCCGGCCTCCGCCCGCAGCATCTGGAACCGGCCCCGCCCAAATGCCTCCTCCGACGGTGGCCCGTCGACGTCATGCATGTTCTCCATGTCCCGGCCCAGCAGATCGAGGGCTTCGGCCACTTCTCCGTCGGCCCTTTTGTCACTAAATGTCACAAAGAGGAATAGCTGGTGGCCGGTGACGGTGGTTGTCATGTTGAGGTCTTGGGGTTGCATCATGGTTTCCTTGTTGAAGGTTCAAGGAATCTTCCTTGGTGGTGTTCTTGGAATTGAGAACCGGGACGGACAAGAAGCAAAGGTTTCGCATAGGTTACCATCCCCCGCCATCCTTGAGCGGCCCCATTTATTAGGGTACGATTGGGGGGCCGAGCCCACCTAGTACTGGGTTATGTCATTCGACCCCCTTAATCGGCGGCTCAGCGACTTTTTGGAGTTTGGCATGCCTAGCAAGAACAAAAAGCAGTGGCAACGGGAAACTTTAGAGCCCACTGTTAAGAAATTCCCGGAACGGCGTGAGAAGTTCCAGACCGACAGCGGCCTTACCATTGACCCGCTCTACAGCCCCGAGGACCTGAAGGCCAAAGGCTTGGACTACGACAAGGACTTGGGCTATCCGGGAGAGTTTCCCTACACCAGGGGCGTCCAGCCCAACACCTACCGGGGCCGGGTCTGGACCATGCGCCAGTACTCGGGCTACGGCACCGCCGCCGACACCAACCAGCGTTTCCGCTATCTCTTGGACCAAGGCCAGACCGGCCTGTCCATCGCCTTCGACCTCCCCACCCAGATCGGCTACGACTCGGACCACCGCCTGGCCAAGGGCGAGGTGGGCAAGGTGGGAGTGCCCATCTGTAGCCTGGAGGACATGGAGACCCTTTTCGACGGCATCCCCATGGACCGGGTCAGCACCTCCATGACCATCAACGCCACCGCGTCGTTGCTTTTGTGTTTCTACATCGGGGCGGCCAAGAAGCAGGGAGTCTCCCAGGACCAAATCAGCGGCACCCTGCAGAACGACATCCTCAAGGAATACATCGCCCGGGGCACCTACGCTTACCCGCCCCGGCCCTCGATGCGCCTGGTGGTGGACGTCTTCAAGTACTGCGCCGAGAACGTGCCCAAGTGGAACACCATCAGTATCTCCGGCTACCACATGAGTGAGGCCGGGGCCACAGCGGTCCAGGAACTGGCCTTCACCTTCTCCAACGCCATCGCCTACGTTCAGGCGGCCTTGGACGCCGGCCTAAAGGTGGACGACTTCGGCCCCCGGTTGTCCTTCTTCTTCGTGGCCCAGAACAACCTATTTGAAGAGGTAGCCAAGTTCCGGGCGGCCCGCCGGATGTGGGCCCGGATAATGAAAGACCGGTTTGGGGCCAAGGACCCGCGCTCCATGATGCTGCGGTTCCACACCCAGACTTCCGGCGTGAGCCTCACCGCCCAGCAGCCCGACAACAACCTGATCCGCTGCACCATACAGGCGCTGTCGGCCATCCTGGGCGGGTCCCAGTCGATCCACGTGAACTCCCGGGATGAGGCCCTGGCCCTGCCGTCCGAGGATTCGGTCCAACTGTCGCTCAGGACCCAGCAAATACTGGCCTTCGAGAGCGGGGCTGCCGACGTGGTCGACCCTCTGGGTGGCTCATATTACGTTGAGAGCTTGACCAACGAGTTGGAAGCCAAGGCCCTCGAATACATCAAGCGTATCGACGATATGGGCGGCTCGGTGGAAGCCATCGAGCAGGGGTTTCAAGTTAGGGAGATTGGAGACGCCGCCTACCAGCACCGGCGGGAAGTGGAGTCCGGCGACCGGACCATCGTTGGTGTGAACCGGTTCGCCACCGAAGAGCCTCCCATCGAAGGCCTGATGCGGGTGGACGAAGAGGCCGCCCGGACCCAGGTTGAACGGCTGGAGCAGCTCCGGCGGAAGCGGGACAACGGCATGGTGGAGACCGCTTTGGAGCGGCTGGAGCAGGTAGCCCAGACGGATGAGAACACCGTGCCGGTTATCTTGGAATGTGTGGAGAGTTATTGCACCTTGGGCGAGATTTGCGAGGTGTTCCGAGGCGTCTTCGGCGAGCAGGAAGAGGCCTTCACCTTCTAGCCGCCGGCCGGCAATGCCGGGTCTTGTACCGTCCGGCGGACCCAGGGGTCGATGGTGCCAAATGGGCGTAACAGGGCCAAGTGGACATAACCGGGTATAAATGGAGAAATGTCATGCCTGATTTGATACTGACTGAGGAAGAGCAGATGCTCCAAACAACGGTCAGGGACTTTGTTGACCGGGAGATAGCCCCCAAGGCTAAAGAGTCGGATGAGAAGGGTGAGTTCCAATGGGACCACTGGCGCGGCCTATCCGAGTTGGGGCTTACCGGTCTGGGCATCGACACCAAATACGGGGGCAGCGGTCCGGCCGGGTACCGTCAGGTGGCCATCGCCGCTGAGGAAGTGGCCCGGGGCGACGCCTCCACCAGCGTAAGTTGGCTGGCCCATTTGGCCCTGGGAGCAGCCTGCATCGCCCGGTTCGGCACCGACGACCAGAAGGAACGGTTGCTTACTCCCCTGGCTTCCGGAGAGGGGGTGGCCGCCTTTGCCCTGACCGAGCCCAGCGGCGGTTCCGACGCGGCGGCGCTCCAGACCACGGCCACCGAACGGGACGGGACCTACTTCCTCAATGGAAGCAAGATGTTCATCACCAACGCCTCGGTGGCCTCGACCATTGTGGTCTTCGCCAATGAGGAACGTTCCAAGGGGTATAAGGGCATCAGCGCCTTCTTGGTCCAGAAGGACTCGCCGGGACTGACCATCAACCCCATGCACGGCAAACTAGGCATGCGGAGTTCCACCACCGACGAGATTGTCTTCCAGGACACGCCGGTCAACCCCGAAAACCTGCTGGGCGAGCGGGGCCGCGGCTTCAACCACGCCATGGAGATACTGACCCAAAGCCGCATCATCATCGCCGCCCAGAGCGTTGGCATCGGCCAGTCGGCTTTGGAGGCCGCAGTGCGCTTCGCCCAGCAGCGGGAGACCTTTGGCAAGCCCATCGCTGAACACCAGGCGGTCCAGTTCATGCTGGCCGACATGGCCGTGGGCGTCCACGCGTCACGGGTGGCGACCATGAACTCTGCAAGCCTGATGGACCAGGGACTGCCCTTCCTGCAGGAAGCGTCCATCGCCAAGCTGATGGCGTCCGAGATGTGCATCGACGTGGCCAATAAAGCCATCCAGATCCACGGCGGGGCCGGCTACTTTCGGGAGGCCGGGGTGGAGCGAATCTTCCGGGACGCCCGGGTAACCACCATCTACGAAGGAACGTCGGAGGTGCAGCGCCTGCTCATCGCCCGGCAGCTGTTGGCCCAGTACCCGGTATAACGGGCTGGCGAAGAACACGCACCCCACCCTAACCCTCCCCCAGGTTTAGGGGAGGGGACCGATCATATAAGGAGACAATCTCAACGTGACCGAGGTTTGCACCGTTAATTACATCGACCACGTGGGCGTGGCCGTGAAAGACATCGAGGCGTCGTTGGCGTTCTTCAAGAGGGTCTTCGATGTACCCGATGCCCAGATTGAGCTGTTGGAAGACCAAGGAGTACGGGCCACCCTGATTGATGTGGGGCAGACGCGGCTGGAGTTGCTGGAGCCCACCGGTCAGGACACGAGCGTCGGCCGTTTTATCGAGCGCCGGGGTGAGGGCCTGCACCATCTGGCCTTCAACGTCACCGATATCTCCGAGAAGCTGCAGACGTTGAAGACCCTGGGCGTTGACCTCATCGACCAGACCCCCAGAGAGGGTTTGTCCGGCACCATAGCTTTCGTCCATCCCAGGTCGGTGTTCGGGATCTTGACCGAACTGGTGGAGAGCAATCGCTAATTATGTTTGAAACTAAAACACACACAGGGCAACATGCAGGATAGCAACCCTCCCATCAGGGTGTTGGTGGCAAAGCCGGGACTGGACGGCCATGACCGGGGCGCCAAGGTTATCGCCAGGGCCCTCCGGGACTCGGGCATGGAAGTGATTTACACCGGCATCAGGCAGAGTCCCCAGATGATTGCCCAAGCCGCGGCCCAAGAAGACGTGGACGTGATTGGGATGAGTATCCTGTCCGGCGCCCACTTGGAGATACTACCGGAGATTATGGTCCTGTTGCGGGAGCAGGAGATGGGCGATGTGATTGTGGTCGTGGGAGGAATCATCCCTGAGGTTGACCGCCAACCGCTGAAAGACCTGGGCATCTCCGAGGTCTTTGGCCCCGGCACGTCCACCGGGGCGATTGTTGAATTCATCCAAAAGAGCGTCAAAAACCGGGCTGGAGCGTAGCAAGCGCCGCGGTATGCCCCATTTTCATCGACATAACCACGGGTGCCCCGGTGATCGACATAAAAGGCATGGCCACGCCTGAAAAACCGGGTAGTGTATCAATTTGAACGCTCAAGCAATGCCAGTAATTCTTCGGTCGACCAAATATGGTCAGTAAGGCCAGCGGCCATCGCTGGAGTCCGATTATAGGGGTTTTTCAAGCTCTTATGAGGCCGAAGCGAAATTGTAGTACATGAAATGGAGAGCTATCGCGTACGTATGGTTCTCTAGCTTCTTGCTGAAGGCGTTGGTCAGCCTTGTGAATCTCCTCATAGACATGCGCATAGTAAGGTTTTGGCGCTCGACGTAGCTGGTGGAAATTGTCGTTTCGTCTGGGTTGCCTTGGACAACCTGGGTTTTAGTCCCGATACACTCATTGGAGCTATACCGGCGCTGACCCTCGTTTGGTTCAGGCCCGTACATCTTCACCAGCATAGCGTAATCGATATCGGAGCCAAAAGCGCTCTCAACGGCGTCCAGATATGCCTTGTGACCATCCGTTGTCAATTGAACGCGGTTACCCTTGACATCTAGTCATGGTAGGTAATTATAATTACCATCGGCCATCAACAGGGTATGGATAGGCTCGATGCATTACAACCTGGCTTCAGTTGTTGAGGGAGCCTACCGGATCGACGAGAGACTACGAAGTAGACGATTCGTTTACCGGCCCCGACGGTGGCGTGGACAGGGCTCAGGGATGGATCCGGGTGATTCGGACACACCACGGTGTGCTGGTGCGAGCCAAGCTGGAAACCCTGGTCAATTTGACTTGCAGCCGGTCCATCGGGGATTTCAAACACCGGTCAGTGTTAATAATGGAGGAAGAGTCCTTCCCGACTGTAGACCCGGTAACGGATAGAAAGACAGATCCCCCGGAAGAGGCGGAAGGCGTGATCAATCTGGATGCCCATCATGTTCTGGACATGAGAGAGGTGGTGCGCCAGTACGTTCTCACCGATTCTTCCTCTCAATCTCCCTCTATGGCAGAAGTGTACACATTGATGTTTGCTTGTTAGAATGGCTGTCGGCGTTCGATGGCGCACCGAACAATCAAAAAGGACGTGACCAACCATGGGTGCGGTACCCAGAAAAAAATTGACCCGGGCCAGAAAGGGCCGGCGGCTGGCCTCTTATAGGCTAAGTCCGGTGCATCCGGCCATCTGCCCTCGTTGCCGCAGCGCCAAGCTTCCGCACGTTGTATGTCCTCAGTGCGGATTTTACCGGGGACGCCAAGTGATAGAGGAGACTGCCTAGCTAGGTCTGGAGGCATCGAGCGTAACAGCTCGCGGCCAACCCTGTGAGGCACAGATTAGGCGTTATGTGCGGTAAGGACTAAAAGAGGGTAATAGAGGAGTGGATTTCAAGTTATACTTAATTTGGCACTCTGTCCTAAAATCCAGGGTGTCCAAATCCGGCCTAAATTGGTGGAGGTAGCTACGAGCACCGAAGAAGCGAATAATCGGGCGTATGTGTTCCCCGGGCAGGGGTCGCAAAGCGTGGGTATGGGGGCTGAGTTCTGTGAGTCATCTCAGGCCGCGCGAGAGACCTTTGAAGAAGCGGACGATAGCCTGGGTTTCCCACTGTCCCGACTAATATTTGAAGGGCCGGCTCAGGACCTTCAGAACACGGCGAATTCCCAACCGGCAATCATGACCGTGAGCGTTGCTGCTTGGCGGACCTGGCAGGAGATGCAGGGCCCACGGGCGGCGGACGCCAAGTCGGTCGCCGGGCACAGTCTGGGCGAGTACACCTCTCTTGTAGCGGCTGGCGTTATCGAATTCTCCGATGCCGTGCAGTTGGTCCGCAAGCGTGGTGAACTGATGAACAAGGCTGCAGTTGACCGTCCCGGGGCCATGGCGGCCATACTTGGGCTCAATGAGTTAGCCTTTGCGCAGATCTGCGACGAAACCGGCGTGGAACTGGCGAATATCAACACCGACGATCAGATTGTAATCAGCGGCGACAAGATCGCAGTGGCCCGGGCCATGGACTTGGCCTCCGCCCGCGGCGCCAGGAAGACAATCCCTCTCCCTGTCAGCGGAGCGTTCCACTCCTCGCTGATGATTGAAGCGGAAGCAGGTCTGGCCGACGCGCTCCGGGCCCTCAATTTCAAAGAGCCCACGATGCCAGTTGTCGGCAATTGTGATCCCCGGCCGTTGTCCACAGCAGACGAAATTCGCACAGAGTTGGTAAACGGCCTATGCCAGTGCGTTCAGTGGAAGAACTCGGTCCGCCACATGGTCGATTCTGGGGTGACCCAGTTTGTAGAATTCGGCTCCGGCGGCGTGCTGGCAAGTCTAATCAAGAGAATCGACCGAGGGGTCAAGGCATCCACCGTGTCAGATACCGCCTCCATGCGGAAATTGGCCGAGAGTGAAGCCTAGACCGCTCAGTTTCCATTGGTGACCCCCCATGGTTAGGGTTAAGTCTACGGACCGAAGGCGACAAGCGAGAACAGCGGCGTTGCAGTCCCTGTTCGCGGCGGATGTGCGGGGCATCTGGGATAACCCGCCATTCGAATGGTTGGACGAGGACGAAGACCTCCCAGCCAGCGTTATAGAGTTTGCCCAGAAACTGCTGACCGGCGTGTCTAAAAGCCGCTCCGCTTTGGACAACGTAATTACCCGTTATGCGCCAGCGTGGCCGGTGAATCAATTGTCGGTTGTAGACCGTAATATCCTTCGAATAGCGTTATTTGAACTGATATACACCCCTGGGACTCCCCGAAAGACGGCCATCAACGAGGCCGTGGAGTTGGCAAAAGTCTTTGGTAGCGAGAGTTCGGCTCGGTTCGTCAACGGAGTTTTAGGCTCCGCTATGTCCGGACTGGAGTCGGGAGAGATCGCCCCCATCGAACCGGTGCCTGAAGGGAGATGATTCGTTGACCACTGTATATGAAAGAGTAAAAACAATTGTGGTCGATAAGTTGGGAGTTGACGAGGACGAAGTGACCGAGTCCGCGTCTTTCGTGGAAAACCTAAATGCTGACTCCCTCGACCTGGTGGAACTGATTATGGCGTTTGAAGAGGAATTCTCCACCAACGATGCTCAATTGGAGATTTCCGACGAAGATGCCGGCAATATCGCGACAATCAACGATGCCGTAAAGTATCTGAAGGAACACGGCGCCAAAGACTGAGGTCTTGTTGGGCTGAACCTGGCTGTGGGCCGCGGTGTGGCGGTGATGGGAGCCAATCATTGAAGACCACCACTTAAGGACGCAAAGCTTCTTCCGTCTCGACCCCGCCGGCACCATCTCTTGTTTTGCTCGACGCCTCAACCCCTCGTTGGCGTGTTTTAGGTGACATAACAAGTAAAAATGGATTATTTTACGCCTGCATCTAATTACCGTAGGCGTAATTAGTTAGTAAAAAAGTAACCCTAACGGCGTGTACTTTCCAAATAGAATGGTCGCGCGGCGCCACCGGCGGCCCGGTTGTGGGCCGCTTACCCCAGTTGGATAACCTAGTCTAACCGGGAGGTTGGGAACCATGGCTACGATTGATGGGACTAGTGATGGGATGGGCATGGACGGCGGGCCTGAAAGACTAGATGCCACCGGCCCAACTGAGGGCGTAAGCCCGATGGAATCCCTGGAGCAAATCGCGGACCTTGTCAGGAATTGCACTGATTGTCCCCTGTCAGGGGGCCGCACCAACGCGGTGCCGGGGGAAGGGAACCCCCATGCCGAGGTTATGTTCATCGGCGAAGGTCCCGGCTTTCAAGAAGACCGGCAGGGTCGCCCATTTGTCGGTCCCGCAGGCAAACTTCTGGATGGTCTCTTGGCGTCGATCGGTACCAACCGCGAAGAGGTTTTCATCGCCAACGTGGTCAAATGCCGTCCTCCCGATAACCGGGACCCGGCGCCGGCCGAGATGGCCGCCTGCACCAAGTACCTGGACCGGCAGATTGAACTGGTCAACCCAAAACTGATTGTGACGCTGGGCCGGTTCGCATTTGGGCGGTATTTCCCCGGTGAGGGCATTACCAAGTCCCGCGGAAAAGTGAGAGAGAAAGACGGCCGCAAAATCTTTCCGGTACTCCACCCGGCTGCGGTGTTGCGCCGGGAAGAGCTTAGGCCCACAATGGTAGAAGACTTCAAAACGATTGCGGAGATATTGGAAGGCAGATCAGAGACCGTGGTAGAGGCGCCGGCCGGTATAGCGGCTGAGGCCCCTCAGTCAACCCAGTTGTCCTTTGCTAAAGATTCAGGCCGGCCAGCCGTTTATGTGGCGCCGGCTGAGACATCCACCGTCAACGTAGGAGAAACATCCCGGCCCGAACAACTGACCCTGTTCTAGGGACTGTCCGGGTAAACCAAACCCCTGTACTGACGATAGACCGGGGTAAACCAAACCTAGGAATAACCAACACGGTGACATCTCAGCTACGCGCCATTCCCCTGGGGGGCCTTGGGGAGATTGGCAAAAACATGATGGCCCTGGAGTACGAGAACGACATCGTAGTCGTCGATTGCGGGGTCCAATTCCCCGAGGAAGGGATGTTTGGGGTTGATTTGATTATCCCCGACGTTTCCTACCTGGTAGAGCGGGCCAACAAAATCCGTGCCATCCTAATTACCCATGGCCACGAAGACCACATCGGAGCATTGCCCTTCATCCTGCCGCAGTTGCAGGTCCCGGTATACGCGCCGCGCCTGGCCCACGGGCTGATCACCGCCAAATTGAAGGAGCGCCGGGCGGCCCGCGACAGCGTCGTAGAGCCCATCGAACCCGGCGTGACCTACAATTTCGGCGAAAGCTTCGAGGCGTCTTGGTTCCGCGTATGTCACAGCATTCCCGACGCCATGGGCATCGCCATCAAGACCCCAATGGGCATGGTGATTCACACCGGCGACTTCAAGATTGACCACACCCCGGTGGACGGCCGCATCTTTGACCTGCCCTCCCTGGCCCACTACGGCGACGACGGTGTGCTGCTGCTGTTCTCCGACTCCACCTACGCAGAGGTGCCTGGATACACCACCTCGGAGCGCGTGGTCGGTGAGGCCCTTGACCGGGCGATTGGTGAAGCAGAAGGCCGGGTGATGGTCGCCACCTTTGCCTCGTTGGTCTCCAGGGTCCAGCAGGTGGTGGACGCCGCCGAGAAGCACGGCCGTAAAGTCAGCATCGTGGGCCGGAGTATGGTGGACACCGTGAACGTGGCCACGGAACTGGGCTATCTGATTCTGCCGCCTGGAATACTGGTACCCCTGGGCGAGACCCGGAGGTTGCCCCCGGAACAGGTGATTCTGTTGACCACCGGCAGTCAGGGAGAGCCTACCTCGGCCCTGGTGCGCATCGCCAAACAGGAACACCGCGACGTTCACATTATGGCCGGGGACACGGTAATCATCTCCGCCACCCCCATACCCGGCAACGAGTTGCCCGTCAGCCACACCATAGACAACCTGCTCCGCCAGGGCGCCAAGGTTCTCTACGACCGGATAGCTACGGTCCACGTCCACGGTCACGCCAGCCAGGAGGAACTCAAGTTGGTGCTTCGCCTGGTTCGGCCGCGCTACTTCGTTCCGGTGCACGGTGAATACCGCCACTTGACGGCTCACGCCCAACTGGCCTGGGACCTAGACGTGGCGGAAGACGGGATCTTCGTCATGGAAGACGGCGACGTGTTGGAACTGTCGGAAAGCGGCGCCAGGATGGAAGACCGAGTTTCCGCCGGCCCCATCTTCGTGGACGGTCTGGCCACCAGAGACAACCAGAGCCCGGTGCTAAGCCAGCGTCGCAGCCTCTCCAAGGACGGAGTGGTGGTTCTGGTGGTAACCATAGACAAGAAGAAGGGCAACCTTCTGGGCGAGCCTGTAGTCGTCGCCAGCGGGTTCCTGGACGAATCGGAAACGGGCACCCTATTCGAGGAGTTGACCGTTGCTGTAGCCCAGGAATTGACCAACGGCGACATCCGCCACGAGGAAATCGAAGATCTAAAGGGAAAAGTCAGAGAAACTGCCCGTAGTTTCATAGCTGGCGCCGCGCGCCGTTCCCCTATGATAATCCCAGTGGTTCTGGAGGTTTACCTCAACCACTCGCCGGAAACCGGCCGATAGTAACTGCCACTGGAGGGATTAAGTGGCTAGTTCAATTGGGAGGAAGCGGCGTAATACCGCTTCGCCATCGATCAAGGAACTCATCCACGGAGCCCCTGGGTCGCTGATAGACGCCCTGGTCATATTGGCTATTGGTCTCTCGGCCGGCCTGTACCTCGGATATTCCACGGAAGCCCGGGAATCAGTCGTTGAAGCCCTGGGATACGGCTGGGTTCCCGCAGGTCTTTGGGTTGCATTAACCCTCGGCACACTCCGCTACAACCGGCACATCCTATTCGTCCATTGGCGCCGCTGGACCGTGGCCGCTGCCCTGGCCGCCATGTCCATTGGCGTTCTATCAACCATATTCCCTTCAGACGGCGCCCTGGAAGATGTGAGTCTCGGCGGCAAGTGGGGCAGTGTCCTCGGCGGCACTCCAGCAATACTGGCCGCCATCAAGATTGCGGGAATCGCGCTGGTTGTGCCCCTCGTCATCAAGCCCAAGAAGGCTGGCAAGCTCTATTTCCGGTACGCCAAAAGGGGGCTCTTCGGCCTTCAGCTAGGCCTTGTCTATCTCTACATAGGCGCCCACCAAACCGCCCGGTTCCTGGACCGGAGACTCCGAATCTTGCGTTACGGTATTCGCCGGCAGTCTTCGGGTGGCAAGCTGCTTAAGATGTTGGTTCTTGGCCCTTCCAGGACCCCGGTGCGCACCCCGGCCTACCAAGGGAAACCTGAGCCTGACCCGGAATTTGGTTTTCACCCTGGATTGGAAGGGGATTTGGAGCTGCAAGCAATCTCAGGTCTCGACAGCGAGCCGGGTTTGGGTCGCGCGCGGGCAGACGAATGGGTGATGCCGGACTCTGGGCTGATTCCCACCTGGGACTCCAAAGATCCCGACCCGAGAAATGCGCCCACGCTGTCCCGCTCTAACAGCTCTGGAAGAGGGAGCAAGGGAGGCTGGCAATTACCCTCGGTGGAACTGCTTTCGTCGCCCGACGCCCACCATGCCCCGGAAGCTGCCCTTCAAGAGATGGCGCGGCTGGTGGAGAGCACCCTGGGCGACCACGGTGTGAGAGTCGAGGTGACCGACATCAAAGCCGGTCCCAGGATTGTGCGTTTCGGACTGGTTCCCGGCTGGGTGCCCAAGAGGGGAGAAGGAGGCCGGGGTGTCATTGGCCTCGACAAAGACAACGCCGACCCGTCGGCCCTCGAACGCAGCCGGGTCAAGGTCCAGAGCATATTGACCCGGGAGAAGGACATGGCCCTGGCCCTGAAGACACCATACTTGAGAATAGAGGCACCAGTGCCCGGCGAGGCGCTGGTGGGCCTGGAAGTGCCCAGCCCTTCGCCCAGCAAGGTGCATCTGCGTGAGGTCATGGAAAACCCGGCCTTCGGCAGGCTGGCGGCCAAAGGCGGTCTGCCCATCGCCTTGGGTCAGGACACTGGAGGAGGCGCCGTTGCCTTGAACCTGGCCGCATTGCCCCACATGCTGATTGCCGGGGCCACCGGCAGCGGCAAGAGCGTCTGCATCAACTCCATAATTGGGTCATTCCTGCTGACCAAGACACCCGAGCAGTTACGCATCCTCATGGTGGACCCCAAGCGGGTCGAGTTGACTCCGTTCAACGGAATTCCCCACCTGATAGGCCCGGTGATTGTCGACGTCGAAGAGGTCAACACTGCTCTCAGCGGCTTGATACGGGAGATGCTGAACCGCTACAAGCTGATGGAAGAGACCGGCGCCAGGAATATTGAGGGGTACAACAAACGGGCCAAAGAAAAGATGCCCTTCTTGGTGTTGATAGTTGATGAGTTGGCCGACCTGATGATGGTCGGCGGGTTCGAGGTGGAGCAGAACCTCGTGCGGCTCGCGCAACTTGGGCGCGCTACTGGGATCCACTTGGTGCTGGCAACGCAGAGGCCATCGGTCAATGTGGTGACCGGCCTGCTCAAGGCCAACATACCCGCCCGGGTCGCCTTCGCCGTAGCTTCCCAGGTCGACTCCAGGGTCATCCTGGACTCCGTTGGGGCGGAGAAGCTGCTGGGCAAGGGCGATATGTTGCTACTGCACAATGAGTCTCCCAAACCCAGCCGGGTTCAAGGCGCCTTGGTCTACGACCAGGAGATTGACCACATGGTCGAGTTCTGGTTGGGCCAGCAGGGTCCACCGTTGCCGGCGATAAATGTGGGCGAGCCCGAGGCAGAAGAGAACTGGGAAGAAGTGGACGTCCGCATCATGGAAGCGGCCAGGGAGCTGGCCGCTAGAAATCCCCAACTGACCAATTCCTATCTGGAGCGGCGTCTGAAGATTGGCGGCCGCAAAGCCGAAGAAGTTATGGACACCCTGGAAGAAGAGGGGTTCTTCGACCTGCGCTGACCGGCCGCACGAAATGGGTTGCGTCGGTCGGAGGCATGGACCTATGCCACGCCCCTTTAGTTAGAAGGGTCCGGTCATTCAATAGCGTATGGCCAAAGGCATGCGGCCCATCGTTTTTAATCCAAGCGGTGGTTTGCTATCATGGGCCTAGTTAGTGCACCATCGTTCATGAATTAGCCTTTGCTGATTGACCTTCATACCCATACCTACCCTCAGTCCGACGACAGTTTCATGAGTGTGGACGAATTGATCGAGGGCTCTAAGTCGCGGGGATTGGACGGAATCTGTCTCACCGACCACGACAATTTCTGGACCGGCGAGCAGGTCCGGAAGCTTTCCAGCAAGCACGAATTTCTGGTGATACCGGGCAGTGAGATTAACACCGAGGACGGCCACGTATTGGTGTTTGGCCTAACCCAGTACGAATTTGGCCTGCATAAACCCGAATTCTTAAAAACGTCCGTGGAACAGGCGGGTGGCGTAATAATCGCGGCCCATCCCTACCGGAGGCGCTTTCTGGAGGAACCGGCGCAACGGCCCGGAATCAGGGACGAGATGCTGGAGCGGGCTTGCGGCGACGGATTTTTCCAGATGTGCCAGGGAATCGAGGCGCTGAACGGCCGCGGGTCGGTGGTGCAGAACCAGTTCTCCCTGGAGTTGGGCGGACGCCTGGGCGCAAACATGACGGCAGGCAGCGACGCCCACAAAGTGGAACAGATCGGAACTGCGGCCACCGAATTCAACCGGCCGGTCTCCTGCCTGGAAGACCTGATTCGGGAGCTGCGGGATGGCCGTTTCCGCCCCGTCGACCTGAGGGAATAGGCCGGAAAAAATAGCCAGACAGGACCCCTTGGCGCACATGACTGAACTGCTCAAGATAGAAGACCTGACGGTGAGTTTCGGCACCACTGCGGGACGGGTAAAGGCGCTGAACGGCGTGAGCCTCACCTTGGACGAGGGAGAGGTCTATTGCATAGTCGGGGAGAGCGGCGCCGGAAAGAGTACGCTGGCCCTATCCGTGATGGGGCTCTTGCCGCACAACACCGAGATTTCCGACGGCCGAATAATGTACCGCAGCATTGACCTTTTGCGGGCCGCGCCGGAACAGATGCGGGACCTGAGAGGGCGGGAGATATCCTTGGTGTTCCAAGACGCCAAGGCCGCGCTCAACCCCATTGAGGCCATCGGACCTCAGTTGGAAGAGGTGATCCTGGTGCACAGCGACATCTCGCTCCGCAACGCCAACCGCATGGCCCAGGAAATGCTTCACGAGATGGGAATGCCCGACCCCAAGCGGGTTATGGGCCAGTACCCCTTTGCCCTGAGCGGCGGCATGTGCCAGCGGGTGATGATGGCCATTGCTCTTGTCCTGCGGCCCAAGTTGTTGATTGCCGACGAACCCACCTCGGGACTGGACGTTACCCTTCAGGCTGAGATGCTGCAGCGGCTCAAGGACCTGGTTAAGGACCAGAACTCTTCGATTCTGCTCATCACCCACGACATGGGCGTGGTCGCATCCATGGCCAACAAAGTGAGTGTGATCTACGCGGGCAGCGTGGTGGAGAGCGCCGAAGTTGTCCCGTTGTTCCACCGTGCACAACACCCGTACACCTGGTCGCTATTGCAGGCATTGCCCCGCCTGGATGACCCAGGCCGGAGGATCAAGCCTCTGCCCGGAACCCCTCCCGACATGATTAACCTGCCGGACGAATGCCCCTTCGTGCCCCGCTGCTTCAAAGCGCAGAGCCGGTGCCGGGTGGAGCCGAACCCCGAGCTCAGCGAGACCGAAGAAGGACACTACGTGTCCTGCTACAACCCGGTGGTGCCCGAAGACTAGCCATCGAACGGATTACTGGCAGGCTACGTCGTCGCCCACCAGTAATTCCAAGGCCAGGTCTGGTTCCAGTTTCCCCCGCTTGATGGCCAGGTCGGTCTCCAACAGCCGGTTGTACCGCCAGATAATCTCCGGCATGGAGTGACGCCGGGCTTGCTCTGCGGTTTTCCGCACCACGAAGTCGGACGACACCCCCAGCCGTCCCCGCAACTCGCTCTGCGGCACTCCTTGGTCCATGGAATCCCGCGCCAAGGCCAGCAGGCGCAATTGGCGCTCGACCATGCCGATGATATAAGGGGCTTCTCGGCCGTCTTCTTTCAACCGGTGCAGCAGCCGCAGGGCCACGGCAGGACGGCCGTCAATCATGGCGTCCACTGCGGCGAAGATACTGGCCTCCCGCACCTGGGAGACCAACTCACCCACGTCGGCTTCTTGAATCTCTCGCCCAGAGCAGTAGAGGGCCAGCTTCTCCAGTTCTTGGTCCAGGGTCCAGAGGTCGTTGCCCACCAAGTCTGTTATGGAGCGGATGGCCGATGGGCTGATGGACGAGGCTTTCGCCTCAGCGGCAGACTTCACCCACCGGGCCAGCGCCTCGCCGTTGGGAGCGGCCAGTTCTTCCACCTCAGCCACGGGCCGCAGCAGGCGCAGCAGCGGGTTGTTGGCGCCCAAGGGCCCGTCGGTGAACACTAGGATGGTGGTGTCGGGCATCTGGGGAATAGAATCTCCCAGGGTTTGCCACTCGCCGGTGCCTCCCGAGCCCCCGGAGGAACCGCGCCGACGGCCCCGGCCTTGGGACTCGGCGGTGCCCAGTAGCCCATCCACGATTACCAGACGGTAGTCGTCCATGAAAGGAAGGGCGTAGCACATGCTCAGCAGTTCGCTCGGCTTGGTCTGTGATCCAACGAGGCGGTGCCGGTTGGCATCCAGCACGTCCGAGGCCCCGGATTCGGAGATCAACTCGTCCAGTCGTCGTGGCACCAGGAAACTGTCGCCGTGAAGCAGGTGTACCGGCAATGGAGGCTCCGCCTGGGCAAGGCAGGTTTAAGGCAGGGTAGGTCTAGCGGGCGGATTATACCACCGGCCCCCTTGGCCTACGCCCGGCATTTGAAGGGGGGATTGCCAGTAATCGTTGCCGGACTGGAATCCGGTGGCGGCGGTTCCAGTTGTATGGTTTAATGGTGCCTGCTCTGAAAAGCAGCGTCAAAATACCTGATGGGGAGAGCCTATAGATATGGATTTTGCCCTTTTCTCCCACGTTCCCTGGCCCGAAGGGACCGAGCCCAAGCAAATCATCGACAATATCACGGAAGAATTTGTGTTGGGCGAAGAGTTGGGGTTCAAAAGCGCCTGGATGGCGGAGCACCACTTTACCCGGTATGGACTGGGCTCCGCATCCCTGGTGTTGGCCAGCAACATTGCCGCCAAGACCACGACTCTGAGACTGGGAACGGCCGTGCTAATCCCGCCCCTGCATCTCCCCACAAAATTGGCCGAGGAAACCGCCACCCTTGACCTGCTAAGCGGAGGACGCTTCGACGCCGGTTTCGGCCGCGGGGCCGCCGGGTCCGAGTACAACATCGCCAACGTCCCCGGCGATGAGAGCCAGACTCGGTTTCAAGAGGCCATCACCATCGTGGAGGGCCTCTGGACCACCAAGGATTATTCTTTCAAAGGCCAGCACTACAAAGTGCACAACGCCAACCTGGTGCCGCCGCCGTTGCAAAAGCCTCACCCGCCCATGTATATCGCGGCCACCCGGACCCGGGCCACCCAGGAATTCGTCGCCGGAACAGGCCACCCGCTGATTGTCGGCGTGGTGCTGGACACGGTGGACGCCCTAGCGCTATGCCATACGATGGTCGACCTGGCCAAGCAGAAGGGCAATAACATGAGCATGGGCCAGATCCCGTTCTTCAGGTACTTCTACGTTGCGGAGACCGAGGAACAGGCCAAGGCCGACTCCAAGCCGGCGCTGGACTGGACCATAGACATGATCCAGTGGCGGCGGACATTCGACTTCGGCAGCGAAGTATGGGAGAAGATGGAAGAATTCCGGAAGGCCCGGACCGAAATGCCGTCCAGCTACGACTCCCTGTACGAGAACCGGGCCTTTATCGGGTCCCCTGAACAGGTCATCACCAAGATCAAGGCGCTACAAGACCAAGGCATCGAATACTTCGGCTGCAACTTCTCCTTTGGCGGCATGCCCCAAGACAAAGTGACCAAGTCCATGCGGCTCTTCGCTAAAGAGGTGATGCCCGCGTTCAAGTAGGCTTGCCGGTCAGGCTGCCGGCACTCCAACCGCGGACCTTCGCCGCGGTTGGAGTGCCATAGAGCCAAAATCCCGCCTAACATTAGGCTCTAAAAAGGTTCAGAAATGGCATTTGGTCTCGTCCTCGTACAACAGCACCAAAGAATGATTTTGTTTCGCCTTGGTAAGTTCATAAAGATCAATGGCTCCGGATTATATTTTCTCATGCCTTTCTTATACAAAGGTCGCATCATCAACCTGCGAGAACAGAGTCTCAACCTCATTCCTCCGGATGCCGACGGCTACGCAAATCGCGCGGTTGCTTACACAATTCTGGGCAGAGATGAACTTGCGCAGAGAGATGTCCGGCAAGCACTAATTCTAGGGTTCGATCGAACCCTTTTGGAGGAGATCATCCAGCATGTGAGCAAGGTATGCAATGGTTACCATCAGGAGGAGTAAAGAAAACGGTCGTTTTCCGAACTGAGAGAGCTACGTCGCAGTTCATCGCGGAATGCCAGGGGAGCGGAGGTCCGGTGAGCCAACGACCAGTCTGCAGCGAAGCGCTCCGAGTGACTCTGATTGGCAACATCCGGTCGGCTACGAGATGTTCTGGATTACGTCATCGCCGTCAACGAGGTCGTCCCGGTCCGCTTCGGCAATGGCCTGGAGAAGAGCGCTTTGGTCGTCCTCCGAAAGCCTAAAGGACTGTTCATCGGTGATTAGTACCGTGACCGTAGAGCTCTCCTCGAGCGGTTCCCCTTCGACGATCACGTGCCCGCCAACGACTTTGCCTTGCGTAATTCGCATGTTTAGATTTCACCTTTGAACTGCGGTAGCGGCTACGGATGAGCGGGCAGGCGCTCGCCGTGGAAGCCGGAGCGGTCTTCGAAGGACGTTCCGGGCTCGGGGAAGATCTGGTGGTAGAGGCCCCGGGTCCTGGCTTTGATGGTCCTGTTCACCCGAAGGTAGAGCTCCGTGGGGAGGGCGTTCTGGTCCTTGTACATCTCACTCTGTAGCGGGCTGCCGTCTTCCATCTCCCAGATACACAGGTATTTCAGGGCGTTGTTACCGTCCTCCAGCTTGAAGCGGCGGGCGCTGACGTAGCCGGGGATGGCCATGCGCTCTGGCAGGTGCTGCTCGTTGTACCACTTGTTGAATTCCTCGTGGTCCGCCTCGTCCACCTCTATGGTTACCATCAACACGGTGTTGCCGATGTGCTGTGAGGGAGCGTTGCCATTCTTCTGAGCCATTTTGTATCACCTTTATCTTGAGATCTTTTGAGAAATGGAAGCCATTTCGCAAATGGAACCTGGCGCATGAAAACCCGGCGCGCCGGTTGCGGGCGGGTGGAGGGTAGTATAACATTGGGCGTGGTTTTTCCGTGCGTTAAAGCAGTATCCAACGAGACTGACAAGGGGATGGAATGAACCAAAAGGTCCGCCTCAAAGTCAACGGCACAGACCACGAATTGGACATCCCGGCCCGGCGGCTGCTGGTCGATTGCATCCGCTATGACATCGGCCTCACCGGCACCAAAGAGGGTTGCAGCGTTGGGGTCTGCGGGGCCTGCGCCGTGTTGGTCGACGGCGAGATGTTCGCCTCATGCATCACCTTGGCGGCAGCGGTGGACGGCTCCGAGATTACTACCATCGAAGGAATCGCCGAGAACGGCAAGCTCCACCCCGTGCAGCAGGCTTTCATTGACAATGGCGGGTTCCAGTGCGGCATCTGCACCCCCGGCCAGGTCATTGCCGCCAAGTCTCTGCTGGACCAAAACCCCAACCCCACTGAAGACGAAATCAAAGATTGGATGATGGGCAACCTGTGCCGCTGCACCGGTTACTACGGCATCCTCAACTCGGTGGCCGCCGCCGCCAACCAAATGTCGGGGGGCGGCACATGATCGACTTCGAATACCACCATCCCACCAGCCTGGACCAAGTGTTTGGGCTTTTGGACCAATACGGCGAGGACGCCAGAGTTATGGCCGGCGGCACCGCCCTGGTGCTGCAGATGAAGCAGCGCTTGGCCCAGCCCTCCCACGTCGTCGGGCTGCGGCGGGTCGCCAGTCTCAACACCATCGAATCCACCTCCGAGGGCGTGAGGATCGGCGCCCTATGCACCCAGCGTCAGATAGAGAATAGCCCCGTTGTCGGCGGGGAGGTGCCCCTCCTGGCCGACACCTTCCGCAGGGTGGCGACACCCAGGATCCGGAACATGGCCACCATCGGCGGCGGGCTGGTTAACGGTGACCCTAGTCAGGACCCGCCTCCAACCCTGATTGCCCTGGGAGCGTCCGCAGTGATAACCTCCAAAAAGGGAGACCGGGTCGTGCCCGTGGAAGACCTGTTCATCGACTACTACGAGACCGACGTGCAGCCCGGCGAGGTGCTGACCAGCGTATTGGTCCCCCTGGCCCCCGCCGCCTCCGGCTCCGTGTACCTGAAGTTCCTACCGCGCACCGCCGACGACTACGCCACCGTTTCCGTTGCGGCGGTGGTCTCCAGAGAACAAGACGGCTCCTGCAAAGACGCCCGCATAGTCCTGGGATCGGTGGGTGTCACGCCGATAAGGGCCAAGCAGGCCGAAGACGCTCTGCGGGGGAAGCCGCTGACCGATGAGAACATCCGGGCGGCCGCCGCATTGGTGAAAGACGAGGTTGACCCCCTGGAGGATTTCCGGGGTTCCGCTGAATACAAGACCGAGATGGCCGAGGTCTTCGCCCGCCGCGCCGTGGAGCAGGCCATAGTGTCAATCCCATCTGGCCCGGCGGGAAGATAGCCCATTGAAGCTGGAGATTCGCTCCGTCGTGCCCGCAAGCCGTGATGCTACCTGGGCACTCGTTATGGACATCCCCAAGGCCGCCTCCTGTATCCCCGGGATCAAAGAGGTCACCCCAGATGGCGCGGGCCGCTACCAGGCCGTCCTCCAGGCCAGGGTCGGGCCCATGGGCATGAACTTGAGTGGGACCATCACCGTTCTGTCCCAAGACGCCGAAACCGGGGAGGCCTCGTTCTTGGTCGAGGCCAACGACCGGCGAGTCGGCGGCGGGGTCAAGACCAACTTGACCATGAAAGTTGCCGCACAGTCGCCCAACGAAACCGAACTGGAGATTGTGAGCGACACCACCTTCTTGGGCCGCCTTGGCGAATTGGGGCAGCCCATCATCCGCAGGAAGGCCCGCAACACCTTGGAAGAGTTCTCCCGGAACCTGAGCAAATTGCTGGAATCGCAGTCCGGCTAGCCACGCAGTGGCCGCGCCGGGGGTCCGGTTCCGTTGACACTGAAATTCAATGGTTCCTATACTAGCTGATAACGCTTTTCGATTTTCAATGGGGTTTCGTGGCGCGAACCATCTCAATCCTGGGGCTCAGCGCATTCAGCGGGGCCGGGAGGGCCTGTGTGCGGCATAGTCGGATATGTTGGGGGACAAGAAGCCTGGCCCATCATATATGAGGGGCTGAGGCGGCTTGAGTACCGGGGCTATGACAGCGCCGGTATCGCCATCGTCGACCCCCACGGCGACATTCACCTGCGAAAGACCGTTGGCAAGGTCAACGGCCTGCACGGACGTAGCGGCAAACCCCACCCCACCGGCACCGTGGGCCTGGGTCACACCCGCTGGGCCACCCACGGCCGTGCCTCTCACGAGAACGCCCACCCCCATACCGACTGTAAGCAGCGTATCGCCGTGGTCCACAACGGCATCGTCGAGAACTATCTCGATTTGAAGCGTCAGTTGGTGGACGGCGGCCATGTTTTTGAATCGGAGACCGACACCGAAGTGCTCACCCATCTGGTTGAAGAGGGTATGGACCACGGCCTGAGCTTCCAGGAAGCGTTCAGGCGCATGGGCGGCATGGTCAAGGGATCACAAGCCATATCCGCCACCCTGCGGGGGGATTCGGCCGAGATTTGCGCTCTCCGCCTGGGCCACGCCGGCGGCATCGTGGTGGCCCACCACGATGGCCAGGCGATTATCGGCAGCGACCTACCCGCGCTGTTACCCCTCCTTCACACCAAGTCCAATACGGGCCAGGTCGGGTTCTTGGAGACCGGAGAGATGGTAGTGGTTACCCGTGACGGGGTCGAGTACCAAGACCTGGAAGGGAACCACATCGACAAGCAGCCTCGCATGGTCTCCCAGGAAGAAGTGCTGGTGGACAAAGCGGGATACCAGCATTTCATGATGAAAGAGATCATGGAGCAGCCCCAGGCGGTGGCCAGCGCCATGCGAGAACGGGTCGATTTTGAGACCCGGCGGGTGGACCTGCCCGACTTTCCCCTGTCAGCCCAAGAGATAGCCGAACTGGACCGGGTGGTGCTAATCGGTTGCGGCACCAGCCTCCACTCCGCCCAGGTGGGCCGTCACCTGGTGGAGCGCTACAGCGGGCTGCCTGCCGAGGCGGAGAGCGCTTCAGAGTTCCGCTACCGCGACCCCTACATCGGCCCCCGCACACTTGTGGTGTCCATCGGTCAGTCTGGCGAGACGGCTGACACCGTCGCCGCCATGCAGATGGTCAAAGACAAAGGGGCAAGGCTGGTTACAATCTGCAACGCTGAGGGAAGCCAGGCGTCTCGCATCGCCGAAGGCACCCTCTACATGCGGGCCGGCATCGAGATTGGCGTCGCCAGCACCAAGACCTTCGCGGCTTCGTTGACCATCTTGAACCTCTTGGCCATCTTCTTGGGCCAATCCAGGGGCGTTTTGGACATCGCCAGGACCCAAGAACTGGTGGACGGCCTGACCCAGGCCCCAAGATTGATGGGTGACTTGCTGGCCGACGCTGCCGTATACCGGCACCTGGCCCAGGAATACCAGGGCTACGATAATTTCTTGTTCTTGGGCCGGGGGATGAACGCTGCCATCGCCTCCGAGGGTGCATTGAAGCTTAAAGAAATCAGTTACATCCACGCGGAGGGTTATCCGGCAGGGGAGATGAAGCACGGGCCCATCGCCCTAATCGACAATGCCATGGTCACCGTCGCGTTGGCGCCCAAGGACTCGCTTTACAGCAAGGTCGTGAGCAATGTGAAAGAGGTCAAAGCCCGGGACGGCCACGTCCTTGCCGTGCTGACTGAGGGAGACACTGAGTTGGCGGCCGACGTGGACCATGCGCTGTACATCCCGGATGCCCCCGAGCACCTGATTCCCCTCCTCACCACGGTGCCGATGCAACTGCTGGCCTACCACATCGCCCTGCTGCGGGACCGAGACGTGGACCAGCCCCGGAACCTGGCCAAGTCCGTCACCGTCGAGTAGGGCCGCCGCTTCCCCCTGTTTCCCTTCTTCAACGGGCATCTACCGGGACCATCCACTATCTCAATTTCGAAACCATACCCACCGATTTCGCCGTAATTTGAGCGCTTCTACCACGTTGGCGTTATGTCATGTCCGAAATCAAGCAGCATCTGCTGGTTAAGGGATTGCAGTTATGACGCCGGGGTGTAATCATATTAATTATCGCAGGCATGCAATTTTCCCGTCTTATTTCATCCTTAGAATGCCCGGATAAGGACTACCGGTAGATGTTTTCCAAGCTTGATCACCCGGCAGTCTCCTACGAGGACTACCGCCCATGGCTTAACCCCAAGCTGGCCGAGGACCTGGCTACCCTTGCGGACGAGATGGGCCAACTGCGGGTGTTGCATCTAAACAGTACCGCCACGGGCGGCGGGGTCGCCGAGATCTTGCAGTCTATGGTGCCCCTCAGCAATTCTCTGGGCATAGAAACCCAACGAATCGTCATTAACCCCAATTCGCAGGAATTCTTCAAGGTCACCAAGAAGATCCACAACATGCTCCAGGGTGCTCAGGGTGTACTCTCCCCAGAGGAGTTGGACGTCTACTTTGGCTGCATCCAGAGAGTGGCCGACGACATGCGAAAAAAGGGCCTATCGGCCGACGTGTGGTTCGTGCACGACCCTCAATTGCTTCCCCTGGCCAGACTGCTGCCAAGGAAAGACGGTGAGACCTGGATCTGGATCTGCCACATCGACCTCACCACGCCCAACAGGTCGGTGGTGAACACCCTGATGCCCTTGACTCAGGACTACGACCAATTAATCTTTTCGCAGACGGCCTATGTGCCCGAAAGCCTGGGAGACAGGGTCCCGGTGGTCATAGCACCTCCGGCCATCGACCCGCTTACGCTTAAGAACATCGCCATGGACTTGCCCCAAGCCCAAAAATTGGTTCGCTCCATGGGCATCGACACCGCCCGCCCGCTGATAGCTCAGGTCTCGCGCTTCGACCTGTGGAAAGACCCTTTGGGCGTGGTCGACGCCTACCGCATCGCCAGGGAGTCGGTGCCGGGCCTGCAACTGGCCTTATTGGGCCTGAGCCAAGCGACTGACGACCCTGAGGCTGTGGAAGTCTTAAAGACGGTAGCCGAACATGCTGGCGGAGACCCGGACATCCACATGTACATCGAGACCAGCAAGTTACCGGCCTCGGTGGATGAGGTGGTCAACGCCATCCAAGTGGTCTCTCAGGTCCTGATTCAGAAATCCACCAGGGAAGGATTTGGCCTCACCGTCACGGAAGGCATGTGGAAGGGCAAACCGGTCATCGGCGGGGACGCCGGCGGCATGCGGGCCCAGATAAACGACGGGGTCAGCGGTTTCCTGGTGTCTTCCCCAGAGCAATGCGCCCAGAGATTGGTGGAGTTGCTCCACGACGAGGCTCTCAGGACCCGTATGGGAGAAGCAGCCAAAGAGAGCGTGCGCCAACGGTTCCTGATGCCCCGGCTGGCATTGGACTACCTGCGCACCGCCAGGGCCAGTGTGAACGGCCGCATACCGGCCTCGAGCGGCGACTAGGCCTCCGCTCCCTGCCGCCAGACTCGTCCGGCCGGTCATTCTCCCATTCCCCTTGCAGCGATCTAAGCCCCTGCGCCCTTACGTGCCCACTTGGGTTGCCGCTGACCTGAGTTGCTGCTGATTTGATGTTAGAGTAGAGTCTAATCTGCGGTCCCTGCCTGCGTTGAATTCGCGCGGCTTGGACGGCCATAATCTCGGAAGCCCGTTCGGCAAGTAAGTTTTGGGATGAGTCTAGTCCGCGTCAAAGCCCCCGCCACCGCCGCCAACATGGGCCCTGGATATGATTGTCTGGGCCTGGCTCTCGACGTTTGGAATACCCTTGAGGTAGAGACTCTAAACGGCGGAGAGCCGGTGGTTGAAGTCATCGGCGAGGGCGCCGGTGAGCTTGGAACGGGGCGAGATAACCTGGTCCACCGGTCTATGGAATTCTTGTTCAACGAAGCCGGTCAGGACATGCCTGTTGTCCGTATCCGATGCGAGAACGACATTCCCTTGGCCCGAGGCATGGGCAGCAGTGCCGCGGCCATCGCCGGGGGACTGGTGGCGGCCAACGCCATCTCCTCCCAGGATTTCACGGCTAACGACCTGCTGGAGATGGCTGCAACCATCGAAGGGCACCCCGATAACGTTGCCGCCGCAGTCATGGGCGGAATGCAATTGGTCATCTCGGACAGCGCCGATGATGGCCGGCGGATCTACACCGTCCCGGTTAGTGTTCCGCCAGAGTTGCACGCGGTGGTCTTCGTACCCGACGTTAGAATCGCTACGGAGGACGCACGAGCCGTTCTTCCAGAAAAGATATTGGTGGCCGACGCGGTCCATAACATGGGCCGTGTCGGGCTTCTGGTAGCCAGTATGGCCACCAACCACCCTGAGTATCTGACCATGGCCACCCAGGACCGGCTGCACCAACCCTACCGTCAATCGCTGTTTCCGGCGATGAAAGTAATCTTCAAGGCCGCCTTGGACGCTGGCGCATTGGGGGTTTTTCTATCCGGCAGCGGTTCCGCTGTGTTGGCCTTGACCCAGGGCCGGGAGATGACTGTGGCCTATGAGATGGCTGAGGCGGCCCGCCAGGCCAGCGTCGAGGGCAATGTCCGCGTCACTCAGCCCACGGTGCGCGGCACCCACCTCATCGCCCAAGAATAAACCAGACGCCATGCCACTCTTAGTCCACAAATACGGCGGGTCATCGATGGCCGACGCCGGGAAGATTCAGAACGTGGCCCGCCGCATCGCCGAAGTGAGGAAGAACGGTACGGGTGTGGTGGCGGTGGTTTCTGCCATGGGCGACACCACCGACAATCTGATTGACCTGGCCCATTCTGTCTCCAGCCAGCCCCATCCCAGGGAGTTGGACCTGCTGCTCTCTACCGGCGAGTTGGTGTCGTGCACACTGTTGACTATGGCCCTTGGAGACCTGGGACAGGAAGCGGTGAGCCTCACCGGTTTCCAGGCGGGGATCCACACCGACACCAGCCACGGCCGGGCCCGGATACACCGGGTGGACACAGCCCGGATGCAAAAAGAGTTGGAAGAGGGCCGCATCGTCGTGGTGGCGGGATTTCAAGGGATAACAGAAGATGAAGATATCACCACACTGGGCCGGGGCGGCTCCGACACCACGGCGGTGGCCCTGGCTGCGGCACTGGAAGCCGACCGGTGCGAGATATACACCGACGTTGACGGCATCTACACCGCCGACCCTAAGGTTGTCCCAGAGGCTCGCAAGCTGGATGAGATCGGCTACGAAGAGATGCTGGAGCTGGCCAGCTACGGGGCCAAGATGCACCTGCGGTCCGTCGAACTGGGCGTGGTTTACCAAGTTCCGATATACGTGGCTTCCAGCTTCAATCACACTCCAGGAACCCTGATACACGGCAAGGCGGACAAGCGACAGATGGAAGACAGAATCAAAGTAACGGGTATAGCCTGCACCACCAACGTGGCCAAGATTACCGTGCGAAGTGTTCCGGACCGGCCCGGTGTAGCCGCTGCATTATTTGAACCATTGGCCCAGGCGGGAATCAGCGTGGACACCATCGTCCAGAACACCAGCGTGGACCGCACCACAGACATCAGCTTCACGGTCAGCGGGACCGATTTGAAGATCGCCCTGGCCAAGGTCGAGGAACTAACCAAGGAGATCGGCGCCGCCGGCCTGGTCGGCGAGACCAACCTGGCGGCGGTGAGCGTGGTAGGGTCAGGGATGCAAAACACGCCGGGTTATGCCTCGAGAATGTTCCGGGTGCTGGCCGACGGGAATGTCAACATAGACATGATTACCACCTCGGAGATCCGCATCTCCTGCATCATCAGGGAAGAGCAGGCCCAAGAAGCGGTGAGGCTTCTGCACCGGGGGTTCCAGTTGGACGAACCCGAATAGCCCGGCCCGTCATTCTTTCCGTCCTCCGCCCTAAACCGATAGGGAGTAGGCCCCTTGCCTCAGCCATTTCTATCAGTCGTGATTCCCACCTTCAACGAAGAATCGCGAATCTCCGGTACCCTTTCCCTGGTGGTCGAGTACCTTGCGTCCCAGGACTACGAATGGGAGATTGTAGTGGCTGACGACGGCAGTCAGGACCGCACCGCTCAATTCGCGGGCCGGGTCATCGTGGAACAACCCAACGTTCGTATCCTGCGTCTGCCCCATCGGGGCAAGGGTTGGGCGGTGAAAAACGGCATGCTGGCGGCCCAGGGTGAATACCGCTTACTCTGCGATGCCGACCTATCGGTCCCCATTGCCCAGGTGGAGCGCCTTTTGCCTCCTCTGGGATCGGGCACCGATATCGTTTTGGGCTCGCGGGAGGCTCCCGGCGCCGCCCGGATCGGTGAACCGGCCCGGCGCCATCTCATGGGCCGGGTCTTCAACCTTCTGGTGAGCCGCCTGGCAGTGCCTGGCGTGGCCGACACTCAGTGCGGGTTCAAGTGTTTCCGAGGAGAGGCAGCCAAGGACCTATTCCAGCGGCAGACCATGGATGGGTTCTCTTTTGACGTTGAAGTACTGTTTCTGGCCCGCAAGCGGGGGCTGACGTTCTCCGAGATTGGTGTGGACTGGTATTACCGGTCCCAGAGCAAAGTGCGGCCCGTCAGCGATTCGTTGACCATGACCCTTGACCTGCTCAAGATTCGCTGGCGGCACCGTAATCAGTCATAGTTCTACCTTTGAATTTATGTCGAAGAGCCGTCTGCGAACCCCCTGGTGCTCTCCTCGCTTCAAGACCTTCGGGTTGAAGCCGGTTGGAATTTTCGTATTTTCGGTGTTTTAAGGCTTGACCTTTGGCAACCCGATAGTGTAGCTACTAGGTAGACTATAGGCATAACGCGAGTCTGAGTGAGGCATGGGCCGGCGGCTCGAAAAATGAGTCCAGCGGTCCTTAACATCTAGTTATAATCAAATGCTTGGCGGACCGTGACGTGGTCCCTCCAAGCGGGTCCGGACAGGAGACGGGATGGATTCGGAAGCTATACGGACACCCGGCAGCATCAGGTTGAAGCGAGACCTGGGCCGAGATGCGGTGAACCTCGCCCTTCAAGGGGAGTGGGAGCGCGCGACCGAGGTTAACAAAGCCATCTTGGAGTTGTTTCCTGACGACGTTGAGGCCATGAACCGCCTGGTAAAGGCGCTAATCGAGTTGGGCAGCTACGTGGATGCCGGGCCCGGCTGGAACAGTTGGTCGCCAATCCCAACCTCGCTAAACAGACCAAGAAATCCGCCGGGGCGCCGCAGATATTCATCGAAGAGAGCGGCAAATCCGGCACTACCGTCCTGCGGAACACGGCGGGAAACAGGGCCGTGGTTCACGTTTCGCCCAGCGATGAGCTTGTCTTGTCTTCGGACAAGAATACGGTAACTGTGCGGACATTGGACGGGCAGATACTCGGTCAGGTGGAGCCCAAGTTAGGCAAGAGGCTGACCCGCTTGATGGAGGGTGGGAACAAATACACCGCCGCCGTGGTGGCGGTAAACGAAGATCGAGTCTCCGTCATCATTAGGGAGACCTTCAAACACCGCAGCCTTCGGAACATCTGCTCCTTCCCATCCAGGGTCAAAGAAGAAGACCGGGTGTACCTGAACGAAACAGTGGCCCGGTTCCTGCGGAAAGAGGACGTGGACGAAGATGACGAAGAAGAGAACATCATCGTCGAAGATGAGATGGACACCGGCTGGTCTGAAAACGAGTAATCCCGCCCCACCGTCGACCGGTCTTATCAATCCCCGGCGCTCCTGGTCTACGGCAAATTCCAGGTATTTATCACGCCATTCAGGTCCCCGATCCACACCTGTAGCGCAATCACCTGGGCATTGCCCTCGTCGTCGGTAGCTGTGACGTCGTAGACGTCCTTGACCGAAACCAATGCTGTCGGCCAGCTGTACCGGTCCTCGGAGAAGGACCCGCCGCCAAAGTCCACCAGAAGGTCGCTCCAGTAATTCCCATTGGTGACAATCGCGGTGGTGGAGAATGTGAGGGTTTTGGCCGTGCCGGAAGCTTCTTGCACGTCTGGGTTGAACTTCCAGGTTACCCGCTGGCGGTCAACCTGGCTTACGTGGTGCAGTTTGAATGGGGCATCGGTGATGTCACCGGACAAGGCCCATCGAAACATAGGAAAACCCCGCGGGCAACAGGTCGATGAATTCGGCGATGGTGAGGTCGTCACTCCCAATATTGTCCACCGTTATCGTGAAGTCGATGTCGAAGGTGTAGGTATAGGGATTGGTGCTGGAGTCGGTCGACACCAGGGTCGCGGAATCCACACTCTTGCTCACCGCCACCCCTTCACCGGAGCACAGACCGGGGTAAATCCCTATCTGCACGATTGCAGTTTTGCCGCTCCGGGTCTTGTCGCCACCGGGCACTACCTGGACTTCATTGCAGTAGGTGCCGTCGCTCATGCTGGTTACGGCGGTGAAGGTTAGGGTGACCACCTCGCCCGGCTGGATAGATGTATTCGGCGCCATGTCCCATTCTATCTGACTGCCTCCGGGACACGGTCCACCGTCAGGCACGATATTCTGAGGAGCCATTCCCGGCAGGGTCAACTGGTCCGCCGTCGCGTTGCAATCGTAAGAGAACCCCAGGGGCAGGGTATCTTCGATCTGATTCAAAGTGGTGTTGGTGCTGTCACGGTTGAACACCGTGATGGTATAGGTGACTGAATCGCCGCCGTTGGGATTGGCGTTCGATACGGTCTTTGAGGTCTGGAAGTCCCTGTTGCTGTACGACGAAATGGGCGGGATGGTGATCAAAGGGTTTCCCAATGGGTCGGTGGTCGAATCAGGAGGTAAGACCGGTTGCTGGATGACTGTGACGGTGATGTTCTTCCCGCAGGGGTTCACAGTCTCGGTGGACGTGTCGCCCGAAGGGTCATTGGGGTCCACGTTGTTCGCCAGCCAAGTGGTCCAACGGGTGTTGTCCGAGGTCAAATAACTGAGGTATTCCTCCACCGCCAGGCCGCAATAATGCCGCTGAATGATGCGGTTTTTTACGCCGGCGTCAATGCTGGAGACTTGGGCCAGGTCCAGCGACGCAGTGATGAGGGGAATGGAGAAAAGCAGAAACGCCAACGCGGTCAATATGGCAATACCGCCCCGTTGTCCTTTCAAGATAGCCCCAATCATTTGAGTTTCCTCACGTAGGTCAGCAGGTCCAGCGTTTCGGTGGTGCCGCGGTCCGCTAGGACGTCCATCGTTGCCCGGAGTGTGCTCCCGCAGAGGGTGAAGCTGATTGAATTCGCCACCACACGGTCGGCCATAGTCAACGGTGCTCCATTGCTGTCGAGGTCCCGGCGCAGTTCGTCTCCGGAGACGCTATAGACCACGTTGTGGGGGCTACCAGAGGAATCGATCCAGGCCAGCGTTACCTGCTGTACTGAGGGGCTGGGAGTACAGGTGAGACGGTCCACTCCGCCGGCATCCAGCACGTCGGTGGCGTTCAGAGCATCGCCCGCGAACCAACTGCCGGCATGGCGTATTTCTCTGGTCGCCTGAATATCATCCGTCCAGAACCGCTGGACCGACAGCAGTTGGAACATCGCAGCCCCAAAAATCCCAGTCACCACACTCAGGATGCTGATTGAAACCAGCAACTCAATGAGGGTGAATCCTCTTGAGGAACTTGAGATGTGGCGGACCGGCTTCATGATTGGTTTCATTCGGTTACGGCCCTGAACGAAGGGACTCCAGAGTGAGAATGCTCTGTCCGTCTCTGGTGACCGTCACCACCACTTTCTCGATGGAACCGCTGAATCCGTCATCGGCCACATAGGTCTGGGCGGCGGCGCTCATCGCAAAACCGGTTGGTATCGCGATGCTTAGGCTGGGGTGATTGGCGAGGGAGGTGTAGCTGCCCGGCGGCGCCACATATGACTGGGCCGATACGTACTCCATCTGGTTCCGGGCCAGGTTCTCGGCAACGGCGCTGGCGTTTGTGACGGCGCCAGAGGTGTGGGCCGCGCCTACGCCCATCAGCACCGCTGTCCCTGCCGATGAAAACATAGCCAGGGCAATGATGGTTTCCATCAATGTGATGCCCAGGGAATTGAACGCGGCGGACCGCACACGGCTCGCCACCGTCCTTGCCCGTAGGGTGATGTGGAAAGAGTGTCTGCTCATGAGCGTTATCCGGGCTGTTGCCGGTTTCGATCGAGGCAGAGTGGCCAGACATGGGGCATGTCTTGCGCCGGTGATGGGCGGAGGGCCTGAGACTACTGTGCCAGGGGCTGGCCGGACTCGGTCCAGCGCACGCCCCTGGCGTCTTAGGTTATTGGCTTGTGGCCGATTGGATTACTAGCAGGACGCTTGCGTGACTTTGCCCGTGTTGGCCCAGGTGTAACAGTAGGCGGTGGTCGTGTCGCGCAAATAGGCGGCCAAAGTCTGGCTGCTGCCGAAGTCCGTAGAATCAGTGATTTTCGCTGCGGCGCCCACACTGGCGGTTACGGTTACCAACTTTTTGTCGGCCATCATGGCGTCGATTGAGGCTTGGATGGTGTTTTTCTCGGAGGCCTTGGCGCCTTCGTCGCCCTTGGTGTTGAACTGAATCACCAGGGGCACGATGACCGCAGCCAAAGCCACGATGATGCCCACAACGACCAGCAACTCAATCAGGGTAAATCCCTTTTGGTCTCCCGATCCTCTTCCCAGGGTTTTCTTCAGGATATTTCGCATTTCTCTTCTTCTCCTAGAGGTCCTCATGGTATCGCGTCAGATTTTTTGACGTTGACCCGATTATCCGGCGGCGTGATTGTTCAGGTATGTGATGTACCACAATCATTCGGCGTGATTGTTGTCACGTTCGAACCGTTAAAAATCATTGATGGATGATTCCTAATCTGGTGGTGTTCACGCCTACGCTACCGGTTGATTAATTCAACGTTAAAACAGCGATTATTTAAGTTCAAGCCGAAATTCTTGAGGGCATGAAGCGGCTGAGGCTGGGCGTGCTTCCGGGGCAACATTTACGGCGGGACAGAGAACGGGTCTCAGGCTGGAATCAAGGACTCTGGGCCTGCGGCTCCGATTCTTCGTCCTCCTCGGTTTGGGGCACGGGAACAGTGACCGCAACCGTGAATTCCAACCGTTCTCCGTTGTATTCCGCGACTTGAAGGACCGTGGCGTCCTCGAAGTTCGGCGAGGAACGCATGGACGCCGCATATTCGAGCACGTCTGAGTAGCTTTCCGCGCTGCCCCCCACCGAGAACCCATCAGGCATGGGCACTACCTGCGATAGGTCCACATTGGAGGAATCGGCATTGCTGGTGATGTCATTGAGCCGGGACATCAAAGTGTCCATCTCCAGTTCAAGCAACGCCAAGTTGTCCTCCAGTTCCAGGGCCTCCTGTTCCGCTGCGTCTATTTCTTGGTCGACTACGTTCTGCGTTGCCACCGCCAGGCGGTACGCCCGGGCTTGGTCCTCCCGGAGTTCCAGTCTGATGTTCAGAGCGTCTATCTCACCAGCTATGCCTGAGACCCACCCAGTGGCGCTGGACGCCAGAAAGCCCAGGCCCAACAATGCGGCGAACACGGCCGCCGGCACAACCGGCAACGGTCTGGGTCTATGCCGCTCGGGCAGGACGTTCTGCGCCGCGATTTGGTTGGCCGACTCCTTGGAGCGCGAGGCTAGGAATAGACCGATGTTGGAGGCGTATTCGGCAGGATCGAACCCGTCAGGACATTCCAGGACCGGTTCGAAAGCTTGGACCGGCCGGTCCAGGGTCGCGGCAAGCAGACCCACTAGGTCTTGCGCCTCTTTGACCTCCCCGGTGACCACAACCGGCACACCGGAGACATCATCTTCAGGCCGTTGCGACCGGTGGTATCCGGCAACCTGCTCAACGCCCATGGCGATTGCTTCGGCCTGTTCAGTCATGTCTTGCGGCATATCTAGCCGGTGTACGATTCTAGGTACGCCGCCGCGCACCAGGACCACTGCAGTTTGAGCCTGAGTCATGTGTAGGATAAAAACGTCTGGCAGAGCCACGGCGGCGGCCAGGGCGGCGGCTTTGGGATAGACGGCGAAAGGGGCGAGTTTGGAGTTGCGGACGATTCCGACCTGCCCATCC
Source organism: Dehalococcoidia bacterium (assembly GCA_965237595.1). Taxonomy (GTDB): domain Bacteria; phylum Chloroflexota; class Dehalococcoidia; order Lucifugimonadales; family UBA3495; genus UBA9611. The sequence goes on from CBDEFY010000007.1 coordinate 633,448, forward strand.
ATTCGGTCTCTGGGAACCGCGACAACCGAGGCTTCCCTGATATCCTCCCCCTGTTCGATCCGCCAACGTATGTCTACTTCATCGGCCGCAAAGGGCACGGAGTCCAATATCTCGGCGTTGACAATCTTCTTCAGATACCGGCCTTTGACATCGGGTAGGGGCACATGCCGCAACAGAGGGATATACAACGGCAGGTCGGTAATCACCCGTTTGCTGCGGGCGGGCAGACCTTCAAGGAGCGATCCTAGGGGATTGAAGGCGGGCGCCTCGACCTCTTCTTCATCCGCATTGGCATCCGCCGGGTCCCCGTTCGGGTCTTCGGCCGGCTCATCCGGGGGTTGGGCGATCTGGCCCGAACGCCAGGCGATGATCCGGTCTCCCTTCAACACCAGTAGGCGGGCTTGGCCTTCTTCCAAGCTGAGAGTCATTGTGGTGGACGCCAGATTGAAGACGAAGGCCCGGTATCTCAATCCGATGAACCGGCCAATGGTCCCGGCAAAGCGCTTTGCGGCGCGGTAGATGGCGGTGAAGGGCATAGCTGCTACTTTTGCGGCGACAATGGATAAGGTGGCAATCAATCGTTGGGTCCGGCGCATTAATCCCAGGATAGCCTGACCCACGGACAAGATTCCAACCGCGATGGTGTGCGATACCTGGACTATCCCGTTAATCAACGACCTAAAGGCCGGGGTGAAGGCGGCGCCGGTCTAATGGATTGTGCTTTGGATACCGCGTGCTATGACTCGAACACCGCCCACGACCCTGTTCCCGATACCAGCGCAAACCCGCCTAAGCGTCAGCACGATTCCACGAGCGCTCCGGTATACCGTCCGGCCGGTGGCATGAATCTGGAAAGTAACTCCCAGGTAGGTCTTGCGGATAACGGCGTTCAACGTCTGTCCGATTGTCTTCGGCTAGGACCAATCACCCGGCGGCCTCCCCTTCTTCCGCATCCCCGGGTACAGGCTCCTCGTCGGGTATGGGTTCTGGCGAGAGGTAGAACCGGAGACGAAGTTGGGTGGATGGATCGGTGTCCAGGTTCACTATTCTTGCATTGGACGCCACCACCACGGGCACCCGGTCGTAGAGCGTGGCCAGGAAATCCTGAACGTTTATGGGGGGGCCGTCGATGATTACGGAGATGGGCCGGACGTGGTATTGGAGGGTTCCCCGGGGCTCGATGGTCACTTCTTCCGCCGTCATTGATACCAAGGCGAGGCCGGCCTCCCCGGCGGTGTCCGACACTATGGACATCAGAGTGTCGGTGGCTGAGTAACCATACAACCGGTGCAGGTTTTCCAATCGGATTTGTTTGGCCGACAACCGTGCGTCCTGGCCGGTTGTGCCCGCTGGCTGGGAGCCTGTGTCCCGTTCCAATCGGGCGATCTCGTCGCGCGCGGCCGAGTTTTCCCCGGCCGCTTTCCAATACCGAACTCCCTGGGCGGCGAAGTACAGAAATAGACCCGCCGCCAAGATAGTGGAGACGACAACCCAAGGCCGGGCCGCGGTTATTGTCTGCCGAAGATGTTGAATCGCTTTTTCCATGATTTCGTATTGCGGGCCCTGCCAGCACAGGATGCTGGACTAGCAGGCTATCCTAGATTTTCCATGCCGGAGTAGATGGGCAAGAACATGGAGAGGGCCATGAACAACACCACCCCCCCGACCACAAAGGTGGACGCAGGTTCCAACAGGGCCATCAGCGAGCCCAACTTGTTCTCCACGTCTTTCTCATAGGCGGTGGCTAGGTCGGAAAGGGTTGTCCCAATCACGTTGTTCTCCTCACCGACCGCGACCAACTCCACCCACAATCTGGGAACCACCGGATAATGTCCCAGCGCCGACGAGAACCCATGGCCGCTCATCAGGCTCGCTTCGCCGGCGTTGAAGGCCCGCAGCAGGGCCAGGTTCTTGCATCCGCCGATGCCCAACGGAAGAGACTTGGCCAGGGGCACTCCTGCCTCAAGTAGCATTGCGTTGGTGCGGGAGAACTGGGCCATCACCCTGGTCACTAACAGTTCGCCGACGACTGGAAGATGGGTCATCCCCAGGTGCAGGACATATTTGGTGCTGGGTATGCGGCGCACTACGGCGATGGCCACGCCGAAGACCAAGATTGCCCCACCGATGTAAATCAGGTTGTCCTGCAGGGTGCCGACGACTGCCATGGCAATCTGGGTGATTAACGGCACGTCCGTGCCCTGGTCCTCAAAAGCTTCCAGAAGCGGAGGCAGCATCACAGTCATCATCAGGACCAGCATCGCAACCGACGCTCCCATGGTAAAGACCGGCATCATCATGGTGCGCTTGAATCTCTGCACCGCTTCGTGCTCCCTTGAAAGGGCGTCGGCCAGTTGTTCCAGGGAATTGGCCAGGCTTCCGGTATGCTCGCCCACCTCGACAACGGAGGTGTACCGTGAGTTGAACACGTTGGGATATTTGGCAAATGCGATGGAGAGACTCCCACCTTGGTCAATGGTCTTGCGCACGTCTCCCAGCACTCTCCTCATAACCCGGTTTCGCGTCTAGCCTTCCAACATCTGCAGAGCACGCTGTAGGCTGCTGCCGCCGCGCACCATCGTGGCCAGCTGGCGTGAGAACCGGACCAATTCCCCGGTCCCCACCTTAAAGATGGAGGGGAACAACTGCTCCAGTCCAGGGATGGAACGAGCGGGGGCGATGCGAAGAATCTTGTATCCCTGGAGGACCACCTCGCCCCGGGCTTCTCCTTCAGAGTCCGCCTCAATCTTTCCTTTGACCAGCCCGTTTTCCAGCGTATAAGCGACGTAGCTATAAAGCATGGCGGTTTATTCCAGGCTGAACAGCACTCGCATCACTTCGTATGGAGTGGTCATGTGTTTTTGCACCTTTATCATGCCGTCCTTCCGCAGCAAGATTATGCCCTCGCTCATGGCTTGGGCGAACAGTTCGTGCCGGGGCGCGTCGCCGAGGAACAACTGCCTGATTTCGTCAGAGATGGTGAGAATCTCGAAAACGCCAACGCGGCCCACGTAGCCGGTCTGGGTGCAGGCGTTGCACCCTGACCCGGATTGGAACCGCTCTGGTTGTTCGCCCATCTCTGCGGCGTAGGCTTGCTGCTCGGCCACAGGCCGGTCGGTGAGAGTCATGCAGCTCTTGCACACTGCCCTGACCATCCGCTGGGCGATGATGCCCGCAACTGAAGACGCCACAAAGTAAGACGGGACGCCCAGTTCCCTTAGCCGGATCAGGGCGGATACAGTGTCGTTGGCGTGCAGCGTCGTTAGGACCAGGTGACCGGTCAATGCCGCTTGGGTGGCGATTGTGGCCGTTTCTTGATCGCGGATCTCACCCACCAGAATCACGTCGGGATCCAGACGCAGGATGCTGCGGAGTTGGGTGGCGAATGTGATGCCGGCCTCGGCGTTCACCTGCATCTGATTGACGTCGGCCATGTGGTACTCCACAGGGTCCTCGATGGAAATGACCCTGTTCTCGGACCGGTTCATCTGGAGCACCGAAGCATAAAGTGTAGTACTCTTGCCGGACCCTGTGGGCCCGCAAACAATCACCATTCCGTAGGGGAGACGCAGCAGCTTCCGGAAGGCTTCTTCCGACTCGGGCAGGAAGCCAAGTTGGTCCAGGGTAAGCAGGGTGAATTTCTTGTTGTCCAACAAACGCAGGACCGCCATCTCGCCGGCCACGGTGCCGCTGATGGCGACACGGACATCTACCGTTCGGTCCATGACCTCAAAGTTCAATTGACCGTCCTGGGGACGGCGGCGCTCCGCGATGTTCAGTCCGCACATGATCTTCAGGCGGCTAATTATGGTGGGGCTCATCTCCAGCGGCAGGTTCATGACCTCGTGGAGAATCCCGTCGATTCTGAACCGGAACCGCAAGCGGGAGTCGGTGGGCTCAATGTGGATGTCCGACGCCCGGTCTTGCAAAGCCTGCTGCAATAGAAGATTGATGACCTGAGCTGGTCCCGATTCCCGAATGGTCTGGGCGGTGAGTCGCCCCGCGGAGAGATCGGCCTCATCGGCGTGGACGCCGGATAATGGTTGTGCCGTGATCCGGTAGGCCCGGTCGACGTGCTCTTGCAGGTCTTCTTCGGTGGTGATTACCGGGTCGATGGTGTAGCCGGTACGGGAAGCAAAGTCCTGCAGAACTTGCAGGTCGGTGGGGTCGGTCATCGCCACCGTCAGGCGGTCTTTGGTGCGGTAGATAGGCAGAACCAGATAGCGCTGGGCCACGTCTTCGGGTATCAGGGCCACCGACGCATGGTCAATCTTCTCGCTGCGCAGGTCGACCAAGGCCAGGCCAAGGTGGAGAGCAATAAGGGTAGCCAGGTCCTTGGAGAGCACCATGCCCTCTTTGACCAGGAGGCGGCCAAGGGGCAGCCGCTCTTTCCAAGCAGTTTCTTGGGCATTGGAAAACTCTTCCAACGTCAGGATGCCGGCGTCGTTCAACATCTGCCCAAGGGACGCCGCGCGGGAGCGGCTAGCCGGCTTTTCGCCCGAGTCCGGGCTAACCGACTCCGACGGGTTATCGGCGGAGAGCGCCTCTTGGGAAATTGCAGTTTCGGTGTTTTTTATCATCAGCAGGGTAATGCCCGGCTCGATTTACTTGGTGGGTCCACCGGGTTGCCGCTGGCGGAGCACCCGGCCGGGAGGTCAGTCCAGCGATACCTTCAGGACGCGGGTCTCAACACCCGTCTCCGGGTCGAGCTCAGCGCGCTCCACGGCCTCGACCTTTAACACCCCATCGGTCGCCAACAGGGTTGTTCGCAGCGGGTTGGGCTCGCGGAGGCGAAGCCAGACATCCATGCCGTCTCTCCGGGCGTTGGCGACCATGCGGAGCAGATGGAACTGGGGGTTTCCCGCAGGGCGTCGACGAAATCGACCAGGTTCTTGATTGCGCCCGTTGTCTCGACGACCAGTTTCACGGCGCCTTCGTAATTCTCAGCATCAGCCGCGCCTTCGCCGATTGCCGGGTCTTGGTCTATGCCAGAAGGTTTCTTGGGTCCAGCCTTGGATTTCTTTCCGGCATCGGCGGATGTTTCTTGGGTGAATTCTCCGTTGGATTTCCCAACCGTCTCTTCCCGTTCGCCCGTCTCTGACGGTTCGTCAAGGAAGGACATGTCCGGCTCAGAGGGCCTTGGGCGGGCCGCAACGGAATTGGACTGGCTTCGGTTTATGCGCCGCAGCACTGCCTTCACCCTGGCGGCGAGCTCGTTGGTGGAGAACGGTTTGGTGATATAGTCATCCGCGCCCATCTCAAGTCCGCGGACCTTATCCTCGTCGCGGCCCTCGCCGGTGACCATAATTATTGGCACCTGAGAAGTTTCCCGAATCTTCTGGCAGGTGATGAACCCATCCATATTCGGAAGCATGATGTCCAGCAGAACCAGCGACGGGGAGGTGTCGGGCAACATTTTCAGGGCCTCTTCGCCGCTGCCGGCGCAGGCTACCAAGAATCCCTCTTCTTCCAAAACAAAGCGTTCTAGGCGTGATGTTCGCTCATCGTCCTCGACGACGAGAATCATGTTGCCGTCTGGGCCTCGTACACCAACCGCTTCGGTGCTGTCCGTCGCCATGCCGCAGAATGCCTCCAAGATAATGGGTTAGATTCGATGCTAGCATGGGCCTGCCTTAAAAGAGAGCCGCTCTACATTCTGGGCGAAGGGTGGCGGCGCTGCGAAATCGCACGACTGAGAGACCCTTTTTTGGCGGGGTATTGCCTAGCCACGATTAGGCCTATAGAATGATGAATTGTTGCGTGCTAACCAACCGATACAATTAGGAGGACAGGTGATTGGATGTACTAGGTTGTCATCTCTTGTTGGAACTGAGGGACTGTAACTCCGGACTACTCAACGACCTCTCTTATGTTCGCCGGGCGATGTTAGAGACGGCCCAGAACGTAGGCGCCACCGTCGTCGGCGAATCTTTCCACCACTTCTCACCACAGGGCGTCACCGGAATCTTGGCTATTGCCGAGTCCCATATATCCATCCACACCTGGCCCGAGTACGGCTATGCGGCTGCGGATATTTTCTCTTGCGGAACGTCGTTCCGGCCCAGGGAGGCGGCCACCAAGCTGGCTGAGGCACTGGAATGCCGTGACCCGGAGATTCAAGAGATTCAGAGAGGCCTGACGGTCCGGGAGGCCGTGGGACTCTAAACGGGTCCGCAGTTCAAGATGGACATGGCCGGCCACTGGTTTATCGAGAGTGTCCACCCGGACTTGTCCGTGATGCTCAAGGTGCGTAAGGTCTACTACACCGGCCAGACGGCCTACCAAAGGGTCGAAGTCTTGGACTCGGAACTCTTCGGCCGCAGCCTGGTCCTAGACGGTAAGACCCAGTCTACGGAACGGGATGAGCACATCTACCACGAGACACTGGTGCACCCAGCTATGCTCTGCCATCCAGAACCCAAGCACGTCTTCATCGGCGGTGGTGGAGAAGGGGGCACTCTCCGCGAGGTATTGGCCCATAAATCCGTGGCAAGGGCCACCATGGTCGATCTGGACCCGGAGGTGGTGGAGCTCTGCCGCAAATACCTACCCAATCACCACCAGGGCAGCTTCGATGACCCCAGGACCGTGCTGATTCATGAAGACGCCCGGGGCTACCTGGCAAAAACTTCCGATTCCTACGACGCAATCATCCTAGACTTGGTTGACCCCTTGGAAGGCGGCACCGCCGCCCTGCTCTACACCCAGGAGTTCTATTCCATCGCCAAAGCCCGGCTCAATCCCGGTGGTGTGCTGGTGACACAGTCCGGCCCGGCCGGGTTACTAAGCTTCACCGAGTGTTTCACCACCATCTTCAACACCCTGAGCACTCTTTTCGACCACACCAAGGCCGCCCAGGCGCATATCCCGGCCTTCGAGACCCTGTGGGGTTTCACCATCGCTTCGGACACGCCTTTTCCTCGGGTTTCGGAGGAGGGTATCGACGCCGCGGTGGCCCGGCGGTTGTCCAAGCTGCTGAAGTACTATGACGGCGAAAGCCACAGCAACATGTGCGCTCTCCCCCGGTTCCTCCGGGAGGGCCTCAAGAACGAAAAACGAGTAAACCGCGACGCCGACCCGGTCGTCATGCTCTGAAGCGGGCGGCTTGTGCGAAAGACGTAGGGGCACGGCAATGCCGTGCCCCTACGTCTTTCACGAGGATATTCCGTCCGGTCCCAGTAACCGGTTACGGCCGGATTAGCACGCGGGTGGTGCCGTCCGGGTCGGAGCGCTTGGTGAGGACTTCGTGCCCAGCCTGCTCGGCCCACAGGGTGACGTCGTAGATGTTCAGGGCGTCGGCCAAGATGGCTTCGACGAAGGACTCTTTGTCCATGTCCACCTGCCTAGTCAGGGCGGCGATGACACCGGCGCAACTCTTGCCCCGGCCGTCGATGACCACCCAGCCGCCGGCGCCGTTGCCGGTCACCGGCACGTCCTCGCTGTGGTAAACATCCACCTCGCCGCTCTTTCTGAGATCAAGTTGACGTTTGAACTCGGCCACCGCCTCCCAGGCCACGGCCCGGTTTCGTTCTCCGTTGCCGCAGACCGCGCCCCTGACTCCCACGATGTCCGGATTGATCCGGGCCAGTTCGTCCAGGTCGGCAATCTTCAGGTGCCCGGACAGCGCCGTGCTCATGCCCAACTGCTTGCCCTTGAGCACGATGTCCTTCAATACGCTCTCCGACATGAAGTCGAAGAGGTTGCGCCCGTCCTTGGTCAGCGTGTCGATAAGGAACCCGTCGCACTGGCCGTCTTTGGCCAAGTCGACCATACACATGGGGTCAAGGCCGTTTTCGAAGAGCTCGTTGTCGGCGAAAACCGAGCCGACCAATTTGGTGTTGAAGCCTTCCAGGGCCATCCGGGACTGGCGGAGGACCTCCACGGCCTGGCCGTACTGCGCCTCTTGAAAGCCGACCTTCACGGAAGTGGCGTCCATTAGAGCCGCGGCATAAACGGCCATGGCCACGGTGCCGGGCTGGTTGGGGACCACTCCCAGGGTCACGCTGACGTGTTTCTCCACCGGCATGATGCCGCGCACCGCGCGTACGATGTTGGGATGCCCGGAGCCGACCAAGGCCTCCTGCAGGTTTTTAACGTCGACCACGTCGGCGCCGCCCTGCTCGGCCTCCATCGCCTCTTCCATATTCTGGACGCTGACCATGAGCAGCATTCCGGAGGCGAAGTTGTTGTTGCCGTCCAGCCATGAGCCCCGGGACTGGGCGGGGACAGCAGGGGCGGGCTTGGGCTTCAGGGGCTCAAGTTCTTCTCTCAGTTGCGACTTTTCCACGGGCGATAGGTCGAAAAGTGGGGGCCGCACCGACCCGGCCGACAGTCCCATGAGCTCGGCCCAGTGCTTGACCATCGATACGGGCAGAGCGCCATTGAACTTGGTCTGGGTCTTGGTCCACCAAGTGTCTGAGAGTTCCTTCAGCCGGCGCAGGCGGGTTTCGTAGAACGCCTCGTCGAGGTTGCCCTTACAGGCCCGGTCGATCCACTGGACGTAGTTGTTGGCGCCGGGCACGTCGAAACGCCAGTCCGAGGTGCTGGCGAACATGACCTGCTGGTGAATGCCCAACTCCTCGCCCTTGAAATAGATCCACTCGTCGGGGGTGCTGATGACATAGTCCTTCCCCAGCGAGAAGTGGGTCTCTATGGATATCTGCTGGTTGAAGCTGGCCTCTTTCACCCCGACCACGTTTGGGATGTTGCACAGTTGTCCCAGTCCGTAGGGGCTCATGATGATGCCGAATTGGGGCGAGTTGTAGAACATTATGGCCAGGTTGGTGTTGTCGGCCAGCAGCCGCACGTACTCCACCACTTGGTCCTCCGTCTTGGTGACCATGTAGGGGGGTGCGACAATCAAAAGGTCGAAATCCTTATCCTCGGCGTGCTGGGCCAACGAAATCATCTCGGCGGCCGAAGTGTGGGTGACGTGGGCGCCGATGGGCCAACTGCCTGCAGCCTCCTCGGCAACGGCGTCCATCACCTCGATCCGCTCTTCGTGGGTCAGGCTCCAAAACTCGCCAATGTTCCAGGTGCAGCCGGCGCCGGTTGTGCCGAGACTGCGTATGTGGCGGATGTTCCGCTTCATGCCTTCCGTGTCGATGCGGTTATCCGGTGTGAAGGGCGTGACCAAAGTGGTCCAATGTCCCTTGAGCGTCTCCCAAGCCCAATCTTGGGCCTCATGTTTCTTGTAGCCAGTCATCACGTCCGCCCTCCATCAGAGAATAATCAGATTGTCTACTGCGGTGAAAGGGCGGCAGTCCTGCCGCCCCGGAGTCTCTCGAGCTGCTATTCTTCGTCGCCGTATTGTTCCTTGAGGGAGTCTACCACCGCCGGGTCGGCGAGTGTGGTGGTGTCGCCCAGCGCCCGGCCTTCCGCCACGTCCCGGAGGAGCCGGCGCATAATCTTGCCGCTGCGGGTCTTGGGCAACTCGGCGGCGAAATAGATGTCGTCGGGCCGCGCCATTGCGCCAATCTTGGTAGCGACGTGGGCCTTCAACTCGGTGATTACCTCATCGGACATGGCCACACTGTCCTTCAGGGTGACGAAGGCGACCACCGCCTGGCCCTTAATCTTGTGGGCCTTGCCGATGCAGGCTGCCTCGGCGACCTTGGCGTTGTCCACCAAGGCGCTCTCCACCTCCATGGTGCCGATGCGGTGGCCGGAGACGTTGATTACATCGTCCACCCGGCCCAGCAGCCAGAAGAATCCGTCTTCGTCCAGCTTGGCGCCGTCGGCGGTGAAATAGATGTCCGGATAGCGCGACCAGTACTGCTCAACGTACCGTTCCGGGTCGCCGTAGATGGTGCGTAGCATGGACGGCCAAGGCTTCTTGATGGTCAGGTAGCCGCCGCCTCCGGGGCCCACCGGGTTGCCTTGTTCGTCCAGTACCTCCGCGTCGATGCCTGGGAAGGCGCGGGTGGCTGAGCCGGGTTTCAGGGTTGTTATTCCCGGCAGGGGGGAAATCAGGATGCTGCCGGTCTCGGTCTGCCACCAAGTGTCCACCACGGGACATCTGCCGCCGCCGATGTTCTGGTGGTACCAGACCCAGGCCTCCGGATTGATGGGTTCGCCCACGGTGCCCAGAAGCCGGAGGGTCGTGAGGTCGTGTTTCTGGGGATAGCCTTCACCCCAGCGCATGAAGGTGCGGATCGCCGTGGGCGCGGTGTAGAGGATGGTCACACCGTACTTGGCGACGATGGCCCAGAACCGGTCCCGGTCAGGGTGGTCTGGTGAGCCTTCGTACATCACCGATGTGGCGCCGTTGGCCAACGGGCCGTAGACGATATAGCTGTGGCCGGTCACCCAACCGATGTCTGCGGTGCACCAGTAGGTGTCGTTCTCTTTGATGTCGAAAATCCATTTGAAGGTGGCGTAGGTGCCCAGCAGGTATCCGGCCGTGGTGTGGACGATGCCCTTGGGCTTGCCGGTGGTGCCGCTGGTGTACAACAGGTAGAGCATGTCCTCGCTGTCCATCTGTTCCGGCTCACAGGTGAGGGGCTGGCCCTCCATCAAGTCGTGCCACCAGATATCCCGGCCATCCACCATCTTGTCGTCGGCGCTCTCGGTGCGCCGCAGCACCACCACTTTCTCAACGCTGGGCGCGCCGCCCTCTTCGCCGTTCGCTTTTTTTAATGAGTCGTCGGCGTTCTGTTTCAGGGGCACGATGCCGCCGCGCCGGTAGCCGCCGTCAGCGGTGATTAATACCTTGGTCTCGGAGTCGTTCATACGGTCGCGCAGGGACTCGGCGCTGAACCCGCCGAACACTACGCTGTGGGCGGCTCCGATGCGGGCGCAGGCCAGCATGGCGATGGGCAGCTCCGGGACCATGGGGAGGTAGATGGTCACCCGGTCGCCCTTCTTCACTCCCAAGCTCTTGAGACCGTTGGCGAATTGGCAGACCTCGCGGTATAAGTCCCAATAGGTATAGACCCGGCGGTCTCCCGGTTCACCCTCCCAGACGATGGCCGCCTTGTTGCGGCGGCTGGTGGTCAGGTGCCGGTCCAGGCAATTGTAGGAAACATTGAGCTTGCCACCGACGAACCACTTGGCATGGGGCGGATTCCACTCCAACACTGTGTCCCATTTCTTGGACCAGTCCAGTTCTTCAGCGAACTTCGCCCAGAAGGCTTCCGGGTCGCGTTTGGCTTCTTCGTAAACGTTGGGGTCGGCGATGTTGGCTTGTGCTTTGAACGCCTCGGGAGGAGGAAAAGTCCGGTCCTCTTGGAGCAGGGCATCGAATCTTCCGGAATCTTCAACCACTTGGGGGCCTCCTGGGCGGTTTGAACGCGTTCGTGGGCGTATTCGATGACTGGGAAAAGGGCCCGTCTGCCCACCGGTTTGCAGGCTAATACATCACCGGATTTTTAACACAAGCTGCAGGTCATTGCAATCGGAAACGGCGATCAAGCGTATCGACTTTCAAACAAGATGGCTTAGAATTCGGTACTTATGAGTTCCCCCCCGGAACAACCCTCACAAACAGCCGCTGAATCCGCGCTCACTCCCTGGGCTAGAACCCTGGTGGCCACCGCTGCGGGCCTGGGCATGTTCTTGGCCACTTTGGACATCGCCGTAAACGTGGCCTTGCCGGCGATGACCGAGGACCTGGACGCCGACCTACAGAGTATCCAGTGGGTGATTGTCGTCTTCATCGCTACCCGTGCCGCATTGGTCCTGGGAGCCGGTAGTTTCGCTGACCGGTTCGGCCTAAGGACGGTGTACATCGTTGGCGCGTCGACGTATCTGGCGGCCATGTTCTGCATCGCCTTCTCCCCCAGTTTGGAGCCGGTGGTGGGGTTCCGGGTGTTGCAGGCGCTGGGCACAGGTTGTCTCTACGCCGTATCGCCGGCCATCGCCGCCAGCATATTCCCAAGACACCGGCGCGGCTTGAGCATGGGGTTCACCGCAGGGAGCCAGGCCCTCGGCATGTTGGCGGGCACCATAGGGGCGGGATTGTTGGTGCGGTGGCTCGGTTGGGAGTGGGTCTTCCTGGGCCGGACGCCCTTTGCCGTGATTGCCATCGTTCTGGGGGTCTGGTTCTTGAAGCGTCGCCAGACCGGATCGGCCCAAGGCCCGTCCCCCGGTCCGGCTTTTGATATCGCCGGGGCGGGGACGCTGGCTGCCGGGGTTTTGTGCCTGATTATCGGCCTGAGATTGGGGCGGTCCATCGGGTGGGACTACCCGGCGGTGCTAGTCTTGCTACCACTGGCTCCCGTGTTTCTGGGCGCCTTCTGGCGGCTCGAGCGGACGGCCCAGTGGCCGGTATTGCCCGGCCATCTGCTCCGGCTGCGGGGGTTCACCGTCTCCAGCCTAAGCATGTTCCTGGCCCACTTCGGCGTTTTCGTCATCTGGTTCATCTTCCCCTTTTACGTGGTCGACTCTTTGGGCCGCGGGCCGCTTACCTTGGGGCTGGTTCTGGCCACCATGGCATTTTTGAACACGGGGTTTTCCGGGGCCGGAGGCTGGCTCTGCGACCGGGCGGGCACCCTGCCTGTGGGGTTCGCCGGGCTGCTGGTGATGGCTTCCGGGCTGCTCTACATGGGCTTTTGGGACAGCGGATCGAGCCTGGGCGAGGTAGCTTTGCGGATCGGGATAGTTGGGACCGGGTTGGGGCTGTTCCAGGCCGCCGCCTACTCGCTGATGATGGGCAGCGTGCCTTCCGAGAGGTTCGGCACCGCCGGGGCGGCCCTCTCCCTGGCTCAAGCCTGCGGAACGGTGCTGGCCGTGGCGGTGATGGGCGGGATCTTCGGTTGGCGCAGCGACCACCACCTGGCGGGACTGGCGGCGGGCGTAGACGGGGAAGGAGTAGCCTTCATCAAGGCGTTCAAAGAGGTTTTCTTGATCGGCTCGTCCATCGGCCTGCTCTCAGCGTTGGTGTTCTTGGCCAGCGGACGGAGCCAGGTGCGGTCGGCGCCGACCGCCGCCGGCGGGCGGATTAATTGACTCAGAGCCGGTGAGGCAGATCCGGTGTGATGCCGACGGTTTCCTGAAATGGTCTGATCGATGCTTCGGCCACGCCGTTTTCGTAGTGATGCGGAAGAACCGGGTGCGGCACGCAGGCGGATCAATATACGGAGATATTCTTGATGGGTGGGCGATGAAGAAATCATTTGTAGTCACCGCAGCTTTAATGACATTGCTGTTGCTGGCGTGTGGGACATCGGTTGCTGAGGAGTCGGCTAGCGGGTCTATCAGCGATCTCCAAGATGTGGAACAACTCCGCACGTTGTTCGGCCAGGATGACGGTGAAATCCGCCTAGCAGCCTGTCCGAGTAATACGGGGCAATTAGGGGTAAAATAGAGGCCAAGCTGGGTTGAGGAGGCAGGGATGAGCAAGACCTTTCGCCGCTATGAGCCGGATCAGATGCTGCTGATGCCGGTGGCCCTTCAGGAGTGGCTACCAGCAGATCATATGGCCTATTTCATCTCCGATGTGGTGGACCATTTGGACCTGAAGGAAATCCTGAGCACGTATGAGGGTGAGGAGCGAGGCTATCCTCCCTACCATCCGGTGATGATGGTGAAGGTGCTGGTATACGCCTACTGTGCTGGGGTGCCCTCCTCCCGGCGCATCGAGAAGCGTCTCCATGAGGATATCGCCTTCCGAGTGCTGGCGGCCAATAACACTCCCGACTTCCGCACCATCTCCGACTTCCGCAAGGAGCACCTGGTAGCTCTAGGTGGTCTCTTCCTAAAGGTGTTGGAACTATGCCGGCAGGCCGGGCTGGCCAAGCTGGGGCACGTTTCCCTGGATGGGACTAAGGTGAAGGCCAACGCTTCCAAGCATAAGGCCATGAGCTACGGCAAGATGAAGGAGAAAAGGGCACGACTGGAGGCTGAGGTTGAGGAGCTATTTCGGAGGGCTCAGGAGGCGGACGAAGCGGAGGACCGGTGCTACGGGAAGGACCGTCGCGGGGATGAGTTACCCGTGGAGTTGGCCTTTCGAGAAAGCCGACTGAAAAGGATTAGAGAGGCTCAGGAGGCCCTGGAAGCGGAGGCCCAAATCCACGGAAAGGAAGTCCCGGAGGATAAGGCCCAGCGGAACTTCACCGACCCGGACTCCCGAATAATGCCAGGGCCCGGGGGCAAGGAGTTCAGCCAATCTTACAACTGTCAGGCGGCGGTGGACAGCGCTTATCAGGTCATCGTGGCGGCCGATGTTACCAAGCAACCCTCGGACCACGGCTGGGCCCTACCCCTGGTGAAGGAGATCGAAGACAATACCGGCACTCTGCCCAGAGAGGCATCAGCCGATGCTGGTTACTACTCGGCCCAAGCTGTAGAAGAGCTATACGCCCTGGGGGTAGACCCCTTCATCCCACCAGATAAGACCCGGCATGGAACGGTGATACCGTCGGCACCCCGAGGTCGGATTCCCAGGCATCTGTCGACGGCGGACCGGATGCGTCGAAAGCTGAGAACCCAGCGGGGTCGGCAACGCTACGCCCTGAGAATGGGGACGGTGGAGCCGGTCTTCGGGCAGATCAAACAGGGCCGGGGCTTCCGGCAGTTTCTGCTCCGAGGATTAGAGAAGGTGAAGTTGGAGTGGAAGCTAATATGCGCCGGACACAACCTGCTCAAGCTCTTCTCTGCCCTGAAAACAAGCCACACTAAGCCAGGGAGTCGAGTAGTGGCGTAAGAGTCTATGTTTGACGCCCGCTGATCAGGAGCCCCGACGGCAGCAAAGACTTACCCCTAACGCCCCAACTCCCATTAGCAATTACCCAGACAGGCTCCTAGTTCTTCTGTTATCCCCAACTTGACCGGTTTGAAAAGCAGGTGCCCGTTGGGTCCAACGGGAAATTCTGGAGAAGAACCCTACGTCCGATATCCGGGTGTATGCGGTATGGTTCAACACCTTGCCTGGGGATGCCCGCCAGAAATGGGACGCCAGCCTGATGACAGACCCCAGAGTAACGCAGCTATGGGATGACGATAAATTAGCCGGCCGTTTTTTCGCAGAACAGGAGGGCTTCAAATTTGGCTCGATCGCCTATGACATCTATTACCTATACGGCCAAGAGGCAATCTGGGACCTCAAGCCGTCGCCCCTTGTAAGCTCTGGATACACTGTAGTGGCCAAGCGAAATCAGCTTCGGGAAGACATAGTTCGTCTTTCAGGTTCTTGAGCGCTTTCAGCCAGCCGTTGTGTGTCCGGAGCGTCGGACAGCTTGAGTGGGCGGATAGTATGCGGCCACAGTCTCCGGCCCGCTCTGCCTTGACTGGCCAAAGGGGCCCTTGTTACACTCTGGACGTGCGGGCGGTTAGCTCAGTTGGTTAGAGTACTTGCTCGACACGCAAGAGGTCACTGGTTCGAGTCCAGTACCGCCCACCATTAACTGTGCATCCGCACATGGCAACTGCGTAACCGCACACGGACATCCAGGCAGACTTTAATCCAACCCCTTAAAGATACACTGGCGGCGACCTGTGGCTTGAATCACTGGAGCTTGCCCGTTATTGAGATTGCGAGTTAGTGAAACGAGATGGAAGCCGCCCAGTTAGTCAACAAGACAACTAATCCCAGGATCCCCAAATTCGGCCCCGGCGACACCGTCCGGGTCAATTTCCGGATCCGGGAGGGGGAAAGAGAACGGATCCAGGTCTTCCAGGGCGTGGTTATCCGGCTCCAGAACGGCAGGGGCCCAGCCGCCAACTTCACCGTACGGCATATCACCGCCGGCATCGGCATCGAGCGCGTTTTTCCGCTGTATTCGCCCTTGGTCGAGTCTGTGGAAGTGACCAGATACGGCTCGGTGCGGCGCGCCAAGCTCTACTACCTGCGCGGGCTGCAGGGCCGGGCGGCCAGGATCAAAGAACTGAACCCCGCCCAACGCAGGCGCGTCATGGACGAGGCCGCCGCTGCTGAAGCTGAGTTGGCCGAACAGACCGCTCAGGCGGCGCAAGAAGCCGAAGAGCTGGAAGAGGCGGCCGAAGAACTGGAAGAAGGAGCCGAAGAACTGGACGAGCAGCCCACGGAAGAGCTGGAAGAAGCGCCGGTTGACGAGGCCGACTGAAGAATCAGCCGAAGAACCGGCAGATGAAGCTGAGGAACCTGTAGAAGAGCCCGAACAAGAACCAACTGAAGAAGCTGAAGGCGAACCAGCGGAAGAGCCTGGCGACCCACCGGCGGAAGAATCGGAAGACGAAAAATAGAGCCAGATCGCGGCCCGCACCCAGCGGGCCGTGCTAATTTTAGGCCGGTACCACAGCAGGTTCCCGGAAAGTATCAGGCCGGAAAGTCTCAGGGATGGGGCGGCTCGGTTATGGCCAGCTATGGTTAGCATGAGATACGCAGAAGTGGCGGTGGACGCGGCGGTGGGCCATTCGCGGACCTTCTCCTACTCCGTACCGCCGCGTTTCACCGTGGAACCCGGGCAACTCGTTTGGGTGCCCTTTGGACGGCGGGTGCTCCAGGGTTTGGTCGTGGAACTGGTCGCCCTACCCAATGTCCCCGAGACCAGGGACATCCTCCAGCCGGTGGAGCCTTCGCCCCTCATCGGTCCCCAGCATCTCCAGTTGGGCCGATGGATCAGCGCCCGCTACCGCTGCTCCCTGTTTACCGCTATCGCCCCTCTGTTGCCACCGGGATTCGAGGCCCATGTCCGCTCCCGGATCACCGCCGTCCCGGGCGCAGACCCTGCAAAGGGCAACCTGAGGCCGGAGTCGGTCGACGCCCTGGCGGTACTGACCGCCAAGACCACCGGACTGGAGGAATCCGACATCATCAAGCTTCTGGGCGGGAACGGCAGCCGGGAACTGGCCCGGCTGGTGGACAGGGGGTTGGTCCGGCGCCGGTTGACCATGCCCCGGCCCAGGGTGGCCCCCAAGTACGAAACGTTCCTGTTGCCATCGCCGATGCCGCCAACGTCGAATTATGCTGGTGAGGCCCAGGTTCCCAGCCTTCCTGCCCGTCAGGAAGGGCTGTTGGCCGCAGTCCGGGAGCAGAGGGCACCCTATCCTGCGGCCCTGGCCAATAAGGAGTTCGGCAACGGGGTTGGTCAGGCCCTATTCGGCAAAGGACTGATGGCCATGGAGTGGGTCCGGGCCGACCCCGAGACCACCGCCAGGCCCGAGCCGGCCACCCAACGGGTGCAACATACTCTGACCCTCCACCAGTCCGAAGCATTGTCCGGGATACAAAACGTCTTGGACGACCCGGAACTCCAACCCCGCAGTTTCTTACTCCACGGCGTCACGGGCAGCGGCAAGACCGAGGTCTACCTGCGGGCCATAGACCAGGTGGTGCGCCAGGGCCGCCAGGCCATCTTCCTAGTGCCGGAGATTTCTCTGACTCCACAGACATTGGAGCGGGTTAACGCCTGGTTCCCCGGCCGGGTGGCGGTGATGCACAGCAGGCTGACGCCACGCCAGCAGTTCGACCAATGGTGGGACATCCGCGAGGGCAGATACGACGTGGTCGTGGGCCCGCGCAGCTCGCTGTTCGCTCCTGTGGCCGGTCTTGGCTTGATTGTGATTGACGAGGAGCACGAGTGGACCTACAAGCAGATCGAGACCCATCCGCTGTACCATGCCCGCGCCACCGCTCTGGAGATGGGCCGCATATCCGGAGCGCCGGTCCTGATGGGCAGCGCCACTCCCGACGTCGAGACCTACTATGCCGCCGCCAAGGGCAGGCATACCCTGCTGGAACTGCCCGAACGGGTGAGCGCCGGGCCCGACCGGGTATCCCGGCTGGCGGAAGTGCAAATCTGCGATATGCGACGCGAGCTGCGGGAAGGCAACCGCAGCATATTCAGCCGGGCATTGGCCCGGGGACTGGATGACTGTCTCGCCGGAGGGCATCAAGCGATATTGTTCTTGAACCGCCGCGGCGCGTCGTCGATTGTTCAGTGCCGGGACTGTGGACACGTCGTCACCTGCCGTAGCTGCTCCATCTCGCTGACCTACCATTCCACCCAATCACGGTTGCTGTGCCACCGGTGCAACCGCCGCACCAGGATGCCAGCCACGTGTCCCGCCTGCGGCGGCGCCCATATCCGCCAACTGGGAGTGGGCACCCAGCGGGTGGTGGAAGAGGTCAAGAAGCTGCTGCCCCAGGCCACGGTCGACCGGCTGGACGCCGACGCCACCCGGTCCGGCCAGGACATCGAAGAGACCATGGCCCGCCTTTCCAGCGGCGACACCCAGGTGCTGGTCGGCACCCAGATGGTGACCAAAGGCCTGGATATTCCCAACGTGACCCTGGTGGGAGTGGTGCTGGCGGACATCGGCCTCTATCTGCCCGACTTTAGGTCCGGCGAGCGAGCCTTTGGCCTGCTGTGTCAGGTGGCCGGGCGAGCGGGCCGCGGTGAGGCAAGCGGCGAGGTGATTGTCCAGACCTATAACCCGGACCACTATGCCATCCGGGCTGCCGCCGCGCAGGACTACCGGGCCCTGTACCAGCATGAGATTGATGCCAGGAGGGAGTTGGGGAGCCCGCCGTTCAACCAACTGGTGCACCTGGTATTCCAAGACCGAAACGAGAGCCAGGCAATGCGCCAGGCCACGGAGACCGGAAAAACACTCACGCAATGCGCCCAGGCCCAAGGACTGACCGATGTTGATGTCGTGGGCCCGGCCCCCGGTATCCCTTCACGCATCCGGGGCCGATACCGCTGGCACCTGACCCTTAGAGGCCGGGGCTTACCGCGCTTCATGGAAGGCGTCGAATTTCCACCCGGCTGTACCGTCGATGTCGACCCTGTGCACGTCCTCTAGCCCGCTTTACACTCGAGAGAGGGGTTGAATATAATAGTTAGCAACCCAAAACCAAATGGTTGAGACCCCGTGATTTAATCCAACAGGGTCGCCCCGACTTCATCGGGGTATTAAGCCTGTTGTAACCGCTAATCCCACACCTGTGAGGTGGTCCCAGTGGCAATCCTGAACATGCGAATCTTGCCTGACCCCATTCTGCGGAGGCAGGCGAAGAAAGTGGCCAAAGTTACGCCGCAGCTCAAGAAGCTCGTCGAAAACATGGTGGAGACCATGTACGACCAGAGGGGCGTGGGCTTGGCCGCCAACCAGGTTGGCTCCCTTCAGAAGGTGGCGGTGATTCAGACTCCCGACATGGAAGAGCCCATGGTGCTCATCAACCCTGAGATTATGAAGGCACAGGGTGAACGCCAGATTGAGGAGGGTTGCTTGAGCGTTCCCGGGTACCGGGGACTGGTCAACCGGTCCGAGAAGGTCAGGGCCAAGGCCATGGGGCTGGACGGGAAGATATTCCGGGTCAACGCCGATGAGCTGCTGGCCCAGGCCCTGGAGCACGAGATAGACCACCTGAACGGTATCTTGTACATCGACCACCTGGTCGACCACGAGAGTCTTTACAAGATTACCGACCGTCCCGACGACGAAGAAGAGATTGAAGAGGACGGCGATGAGGCCGAAGCATCGGCCGCGCCCGTTGCCGCAGAGACCTCTTCCTTGGGCAGCGAGGACTAAGCGCCGCCAACCCTTGCCTTCCTTGACCAGCTTCTAAGGGTTGGGTCCGGTTCGACCAACCGATTGGAACACGGCGTTGCGACGCCCAGCCTATGCCAGCCGATGATAGACAAACTCGCCGCCCACTGCACATTCCTCGGGACCGACGCCTACCTGGTGGGCGGATTCGTCCGTGACTGGCTGATTTCCGCCATGCCCGGCCGCGACATCGATATAGCCGTCTCCGGAAACCCGGGAACCATCGCTCAAGGAATCGCCCGTAAGTTCGGCGGCAAGGTTGTTCCCTTGGGCCTCGCCCAAGGCGTTGTGCGGGTGGTGGTGCCCAATGACGGCGCTTGCTCGCCCGGTGAATCCCCTGATGTTTCGCCTAATGATGCCCCGTGGACCATCGACGTGGACGGGTTCTCCGGGTCTATTGAAGACGACTTGAACCGGCGCGATTTTTCCATCAACGCCATGGCCGTCCCCCTGGCCGACTGGCCGTCGCCCGATTCAATCATCGACCCGTTAGGAGGCCGCGCTGACCTGGCCCACAAAACCGTGCGCGCCTTGGGCGCGACGGTGTTTCAAGACGATCCAGGGAGGCTGCTGCGGGCCATCCGGCTGGCTGCCCAGTTGAAATTCCGGGTGGAGCCCGGCACCTCCAAGCTGATTGCCGCCAACGCCCCACTGCTGGCCGGTGTCTCTCCGGAACGGGTCAGGGAGGAATTCCTGAATATCCTGTCCTTGGACGGCGCCAAGGGGCAGCTCGAGGTAATGGACCACTTCGGCCTCTTTGAGTTGGTGATACCCGAGCTACAGTCCGCCAAGGGTGTCGACCAGCCCAACATGCACTACTGGGACGTGTGGGGCCATACCATGCACACCGTTGAAGCAGCGGAACTGGTGACCAAGGGGCACCAGAACTCGCCAATCTATACCTGTGTGCCCTGGACCTCGGAAAGCGAGGCCCACTTCAACCAACAAGCCACCGACGGCCACACCCGGCGCACGTTGCTGAAACTGGC
Organism: Dehalococcoidia bacterium; assembly: GCA_965237595.1. Lineage (GTDB taxonomy): Bacteria > Chloroflexota > Dehalococcoidia > Lucifugimonadales > UBA3495 > UBA9611. Next base: position 653,910 of record CBDEFY010000007.1, read on the forward strand.
CGCGCTTTTCCATGACGTTGCCAAGCCCCAGACCAAGTCTCTGGACCCTACTGGACGCACCAGGTTCTTTGGTCATTCGGAACAGGGCGCGGAGATTGTCACCAAGCGGTTGGGGCAGCTTCGCGTCAGCTCCCGGGGCATCGAGATGGTGGCTAAGATGGTGCAGCAGCACCTGCGTCCCACCAACATGAAAGACGGCGATGATTGGCCCACCAACCGGGCGATCCACCGCTACTTTCGGGACGTTGGCGACGTGGCCATCGACACCCTGTATCTGTGCTTGGCCGATTATTTGGGTGCAAAAGGCCCCGGGTTGCTACATGAAGACTGGCTCAACCATGCTAGAATGGTCGGACATATCCTCCATGTAGGCACAAATGAGCCGGTTTCCCCCACGACCACTCGCCTCATCACCGGACACGACCTCATGACCCATTTCAACCTTCAACCGGGGCCAGAGATTGGCGCCGCATTGGAACGCGTCGAAGAGGCCCGGGCCGCCGGAGAGATTGAGACCAAGGAGCAGGCCCTGGAAATGGCCGCCGATGTACTGAAATATCTGGCCGCAGAAGGGGCGCCGGAAAATCGCCGGAACGGGTCGGACTAGCCGATGCGCGCCCGCAGTATACGGATCACCATCACAATCCTCCTGATCCTGGGCATCGCCATCGCCGCCCTGGGATTTAAAGAAATCAACATAGACCTCCCCGGCTTCCCCGCACTGGAACGCCAAGGCACCGGACCTGTGGGCCTTAAACTGGGTCTCGACCTGCGGGGTGGCGGTCACTTGGTCTACCAGGCCGACACCGGCACCAGGTTCGACGTGACATTCGTCGACACCGTCACTTTGCCCGAACTAAACATCGCATTGGACGAACTGCGGTTCGGGGACAATGACACTGCATTGGAAGATTTCCAGGCTATCCCTCTCGAGGAGAACCGATTCCAGATTCGCACCAGTATCTTGGCCGAGGACGACCCCAGGAGGACCGGCCTCAATGAAGCCCTGGCGGAAGCCCTGGGACCGGTATCGTTCTTCGGGACCAGCGACATCGACGAACCGACGCCGGACCAGATGCAAGGGGTATTGGACAACATCACCCGCCGCGTCAACCAGTTCGGGACCGAAGAGCCAATCATCCAGATATTCGGCGACGACCGGATCATAGTCCAACTCCCCGGCGCCGGTGGCTCAGTCACCGAGATTGTCCTTGCCGAACCTGCTCCGGACCTGGAGGTAGAAGGAACCCTGCGGACATTGCTGGCCGAGGCTGGGTACGAGGATTTTGAGGTCGACCGCAAGGACGACAGCACCTTCACCGTGCGGTCGAACAATGTGAATACCGAGACCCAGTCCGCGGCGGCGCTGGCGGTCAACAACGAGATAAGCGCGTTCTCCCAGTTCCGCGTCAACAGCGGCATCGACGACGCCAAATCGTTGATCGGCCAGACGGCCCGGCTCGAATTCAGAGAACGGACCTGTGCGACCCCGGCGTGCGTCAATTTCACCGATTCAGAGCTGGGGTTGACCGGTGACAACCTGACCCGGGCCGAGGCCTCCACCAACACCATTGGCATTGGGTGGGTGGTGAACCTCCAATTCGATGGCCAGGGCTCGGACATCTTCTCCGACTTGACCCGCCGTATCTCCACTGCGGATGCCCAAGCCACCAAACGAATAGCAATCATCATGGATGACCGGGAGTTGCTTGCCCCAGTGGCCCGGGCTCACATCCGCGACGGGCGCACCCAGATCAGCGGCAACTTCACGAGAGAAGAGGCCCGCACTCTGGCCATCCAACTGGAGTCGGGCCGCCTGCCTGTGCCCCTCAAGTTGATTCAGGAGAGCGATGTTGATGCGCTGTTGGGGTCCGAGTCACTGCGCAACAGTCTTATTGCCGGCCTGGTCGGTTTGGGTCTGGTGCTGGTGTTCATGATTATCTACTACCGCATGGCCGGAGTGGTGGCGTCTTTTGCCCTGGTGTTCTACGCCATCACCGTGTTGGCGGTATTCAAGTTGATTCCCATCACCTTGGAGTTGGCCCACATCGGTGGGTTCATCCTCTCCATCGGCATGGCCGTTGACGCCAACATACTCATCTTTGAGCGCATGAAAGAAGAGGTGCGCATCGGCCGCACGTTGGCTTCATCCATGGAGGTGGGGTTCAGCCGTGCCTGGCCAGCCATCCGGGATAGCAACATCTCCACCATGATTACCTGTCTGGTGCTCTTGTGGTTCGGCGACCGGTTGGGCGGTGGCTTGGTCACTGGTGTGGCCATCAGCTTGTTCATCGGCGTGGCGGTCAGCATGTTCACCGCCGTGGTGGTCAGCCGGAACCTGTTGCAGTTAATGGCCTGGATCGGGCTGGGCGGACGAATTAACCTTTTCACCCCAGAGCCGGTGCAGCGCAACAGTCAGGCGGCAGTCCAGGCCCAGGCCCCAGCCCCAGGAGGGGGACGCTAGTGCTGGATGTGGTCGGCAAACGGGGCTGGTATTTCCTGATCTCGGCGTTGATCATCCTGCCGGGTCTGGTGTCCATGTTGGCCCCACCGGGCTGGCTGTCCTTAGAATCGGGATTGAAGGCAGGCATCGACTTCAGCAGCGGTTCGGTGATGAACGTTACCTTCCGACAGCCCGTGGAGGAGGACCACATCCGTGAGCGCATGAACGAACTGGGCCATACCGAAGCGCTGATTCAGCGGATCGGCGGCACTAAATTCTTCATCCGCACGGAGGTGCTGAAAGAAGCCGTCGGCGACGGTCTATCGGAGCGCGAGGTCATCGAGCGCGACCTGGAGAAATTCCTGGGCATGGAGTTGGACCGGGTTGAATTTGACACCGTCTCCCCCATCGTTGCCCAGGAAACGGTCAGGACCGCTTTCTTCGCCCTGGCCGCCGCCTCGGTGTTCATCTTGTTCTTCGTGTGGTACGCCTTCCGCCGGGTGCCCAAGGCGCACCGGTATGGGGTCAGCGCCATACTGGCATTGGTCCACGACCTGTTGATTATCCTTGGCATATTCTCAATCCTTGGCAAGGCCATCAACCTGGAAGTGAACTCCATGTTCATCGTGGGGTTGCTGATTGTCGCCGGTTACAGCGTAAACGACACCATAGTGGTCTTCGACCGCATCCGTGAGAACGTGTCGCGCCATCCCGACCGGGACCTTGCCCCCATGGTCAACCTGAGCATCATGGAGAGCATGGGCCGGTCACTGAACACCACTATCACGACCTTGGTGGTGCTGCTGGCCATGCTGTTCATCGGGGGGGCCAGCATCCGCGAATTGCTGCTGGTGCTGGCCATCGGCGCGGTGGTCGGAACCTACAGTTCCATATTCATCGCCAGTCAGTTCCTGGTTATGTGGGACCGGGGCGAGGTCGGCCGTATCTTCCGGCGAGGCCCGGCGGCCGCAGCCTCAACGTTGCTGCACATAATCGGCCGTTGACGTGGGCCGCTACAGTGGCGGGCAACCCCTGAGCTCTACTGAAATCCACCGGCGTCAGGCAGCAGGACAATCCGTCCGGTGGGTTTCCGCTCCGACACCAACCGGTAGGCCTCCCCGCTTGCTCCAAGGGCAGTTCCAGGGCCACCACGGGCCGCAGTTTGCCCTCCAGCACCATCCGGCCCGCTTGATCGACGATTGCTCGTGGACACTCCCGATGCTCCCAGGACCCGGGCGTCACGGAAGATGACCTCCGCCGGATTCAAGCTTACGCTCTGCCCCTGGATTTCTCCCAGCAACACCAACCGCCCGAACTGGGCCAGACTGCCGAGGGTCGAGGGGAATAGGGCGGAACCCACGGTATCAATCACCACCTGGGAGCCCTCATCCCCGGTCATGGCCATCACCAACTCTGCGAAGTCCAATCCACCGTCCCCCAGGACCTCAGCAGCGCCCAGATCGCGCAGTGCATTCTCCTTCTCCGAGGACGACGTTACGGCCAGCACCCGCGCTCCCAAGGCTGCCGCCGCCTGAACCGCGTGGGAGCCCAAGCCGCCCCCAGCGCCGGTGACCACCACCGTTTCTCCTGGGACCACATGGGCTGTCTCCTGTACCGCCTGGAGGGCCACTCCCATTGGGCAGGCCAGAAGCGCCGCGCCCACCGGGTCCACACCCTCGGGCGTCTTGACCAGACTATGTTCGGATAGCGCCGCATACTCGGCGAACCCGCCGTCGCGGCCGTGGCCGATGCCCTCGCCATCCCGGCACCGGTGCTCCCGTCCGGTGGAGCACCGGTCGCAATGGCCGCAGGCCTCGGTGAGGATACTGACCACCCGGTCACCCTCCCGCAGTCCGGTGACATCGTTGCCGGTCTCCACCACCAAGCCGGAAATCTCGTGGCCCAGAATCACTCCGGACCGAACGCCGCGGCGGAGCACCCCGGCCATCACGGAACGGTCATGGTGGCAGAACCCGCGGCGGTAACCTGGACCAAGGCCTGGCGGGGTCCGGGGCTGGGCGTGGGGACATCAATCACCTCCAGGAGTGGAGGATCGCCCGCTTGATTTCCCGGTTGTTTCAACGACAGGGCTCTCATACCGGCGGATTATATTCCCTGGGCCGTATACCGCCAAGGCGGCGCTACCGTATAATTGCCCGTGTGAATTGCGGGGGCGATTTCAGCCCACGCAGGCTCGACCTAGAGGCTGACAATAGGGGTATGCAATGAAGATCGGGGCCCACGTATCCACGGCCGGCGGCATGAGTAATGCGGTCGCCCGGGCCAAGAGATTGGTTGCGAAGCAATCCAGATCTTCGGTTCTTCGCCCCAGACTTGGGCCTTTAAACCGGTGCCCGGCGAGCAGATTGAGCTCTTCAAGGAGGGCCTGGCTGACGCCGGCATTGGCCCGGTATTCCTACACGCCATCTATCTGATAAACCTGGGTACCCCCAACAAGGAGAATCTGGAGAAAGGTATCGACTCCCTGGTCAACTACATGGAGCTAGCGGCCAGTATCGGCGCGGCCGGCGTAATATTCCATCCGGGCAGCCACGGCGGTAGAGGCTTCGAAGCGGTGCTGCCCCAGACGGTCGACGCCATCAAAACGGTGCTGGACGCCTCACCCGACGGACCCTGCTTGGCGGTGGAAAACATGGCCGGCATGGGACAGCACATCGGGGCCAGATTCGACGAGCTGGGCGGCATCCTACAGGCCGTGGACAGCACCCGCCTGAAGATATGCCTGGACACCCAGCATTCCTTTGCCGCCGGTTACGACCTGACCAACCCCGAGGGGATACAAGCGATGTTGGACGCCGGCCCCGGCAGCGCCAACGTCGCGGCGGTGCACGCAAACGACTCCAAGCGGGTCTGCGGATCGGGTGTGGACCGGCACGACAACATCGGCGACGGGTTCATCGGCGAGGAGGGCTTCGCCGCCATCATGGGCAACCCGGCCTTCGCCGACGTGCCCTTTCTGTTGGAGGTGCCGGGCTTCGAGGGCAACGGCCCAGACCAGCGGAACATAGACATCCTAAAGAAGATTAGGCAGCAGGTCGGGCTCTCCTCTTGATCAACATGACCAACCGGGAGTTCGTCCGCCTGGTGCGCCGAGCCTACCGGGAGATGCCCGAGCAGGTGCTCCGGTCGCTGGATAACGTTGATGTTGCGGTCGAGGAATGGCCCGGACCCGATGAAGAGGATTTGATCGACGACGAGAGCACGCTGTTTGGGCTCTTTAGCGGCGTGCCCTTGACCGAGCGCGAGGGCGGCGGCAACCTGTTGCCCGACCGGATTGTCATCTACCGCCAGCCCATCTTGCGCAGTTGCTCCAGCCGCACCGAGGCCGAACGCGAGATTAAGGTCACCCTGTGGCACGAGATTGGCCACTACCTGGGCATGAGTGAGGACGACTTGCACCGGCTGGGATACGGCTAGTGGCAGTCGTTCTGAGCCGCGCCGGTTGGGCCCTGGGCACTGGTTTAGGCGTTGGACTGGCGCCCATTGCTCCGGCTACCGTGGCCAGTCTCGCGGCGGTGCTAGTCTACGGCTTCTCTCCCCTGGCCGAAGATTCCGCCGGATTTTTTCTGCTCTGCGGAGTGGGGTTCTTGGCCGGGATATGGGCCTGCCAGACCCTGATAACCGATGAGGACCATGACCCCGGCCGAGCGGTCATGGATGAGTTTGCCGGCATGTGGGTCACCTGTTTGTTTCTGCCCAAGACCCTGCCCTGGCTGGCGGCTGCGTTTGTCGTGTTCCGGGTACTGGACATCCTAAAACCGTGGCCCATCCGCCGATTCGAGCGGCTACCGGGCGGTCTGGGCATCATGGCCGACGACTTGGCGGCTGGGGCAGTCGGGGCCATAGGGCTAAACGTGGTCTACCGGCTCTTTTTCTAGGGTGCTGGCTTGCGCCTGGCTACATTGCCCGGCAAAACCCGCTGCTGATTTTTGGTTGGTGGAGCCGAGCCTGGCTACATTGCCCGGCAAAACACCCTGCTGATTTTTGGTTGGCGGAGCCGAGCCTGGCTATATTGCCCGGCAAAACACCCTATGGTATACTCCGACAAGCATCAACCTGCCCCTGTTCCAGCTTCGGCCCAGGCGTCGAATCAGGAATGGGTTGCGGGGATTTTGTGGGTTTCGCCGCCCCCGTGCAGCGGACTCTCGGACGCAGCCGGCCCGATTGGCCGGTGAGATTCTAAAAGGTAGGTTTTATGGTAGAGTCGCTAGAGCGAACGGCAGAGCCGATCACTGAAGAACCAATCACGGCAGTACCAAGGCCAGCCCCCACAAGGGAACCACTCACCATGAAGGCCCTTCTCGAGGCGGGAGTCCATTTCGGGCATCAGACCCGGCGGTGGAACCCCACCATGAAGAAATACATCTTCACCCAGAGAAACGGCATACACATCATCGACCTCCAGCAGACCCTGGGCATGATTAACACCACCTATCAAGAGATGGTGGATTTGGTCGCAGAGGGCGGCAAAGTCCTGTTCGTAGGAACCAAGCGCCAAGCCCAAGAGGTGATACAGAGCGAAGCCGAACGCTGCGGCATGCTGTACGTCAACCAGCGCTGGCTGGGCGGCACACTGACCAACTTTCAGACGATACGGACCCGCATCAACTACATGCTGGAACTTCAGCAGAAGCGGGACCAAGGCTACTTCCGGGTCCTGCCCAAGAAAGAGGGAGTTAAGCTCCGCGACACCCTAAACCGCCTCGAGAAGTATTTCACCGGCGTGCGGGATATGACCGAAGTCCCCAAGGCCATCTTCATCATCGACATCGGTCGGGAAGACATCTGTATCGCCGAAGCCCGGCGCATGGGGGTCGAGATCTTCGCCATCGTCGACTCCGATTGCGACCCCAATAAGGTGGACCATATCATCCCTGGCAACGACGACGCCGTCCGCTCCATTCGGTTGATTACCAACCGGATGGCCACCGCCGTCCTGGAAGGCCTTGCGCAGCGTGAAGCCATGCTGCAGGCACAGCTTGAAGAGATGGCGGAAGTGGACGAATCGGCGTTTATCAGCGCGTATGTGTCACCCGACGACGAGGAAGAAGGCCTTCCTGAGATGGAGGGCTTGGACACCGCCACCGTCGCCGAAGTGGCGCCTTCAGCCGCGGCCGCCATATCGCCGGTGGCCGAGGCAGCAGTGGAAGAGTCAGTCGCCGAAGCGGCTGCTCCTGAAGCTGCAGTTGAGCCAGAAACCGAGCCGGAGCCCGAACCAGAACCTGAAACGCAACCAGAAGAAGAGAGCGATGGAGAGCCGGAGGAATAACCTTCCTCTCTCGCGAGATACCGGCCAGGAATCGGCTGGCCACTAGGAGCAGTTAATTGGCGGTCAGCGTTGAATTAGTCCGGACCCTGCGCGACCAGACCGGAGCGGGGATCATGGATTGCAAAGATGCCCTGGAAAAATCCGGTGGCGACCTGGAAAAGGCCGTTCAGGCACTTCGTGAGAAAGGGGTAGCCAGCGTGGCTAAACGGGTGGGCCGGGACACCAATGAAGGCGTCATCGAGACCTACTTACACACCGGAGGGCGGGTCGGGGCCATGGTTGAACTCGGCTGCGAGACCGACTTCGTCGCCCGGACCGAGGAATTCCAAAAGTTGGCCCACGACATTGCCATGCAGGTCGCGGCCATGGGCCCAATCTACGTCGACCAAGACGAGATTGAAGAAGGGGACGCCCGTCCCCCGGCCCAGATCAGTCTCATGCAACAGCCCTTCATCAAAAACAACTCCTCCTCCGTCGGCGAGATGGTCAAGGAGTTAGCCGCCAAGGTCGGAGAGAATGTCCGGGTGGTCCGGTTTACCCGATTAGCAGTGGGCGAATAGTTCAAACCGAAGGTATGGCACAACTTCGATATCGTCGCGTAATGCTGAAAATCAGCGGCGAGTCTCTCAAGGGAGAGACTCAGTACGGTATTGACCCGGCACCAGTAAACTACCTCTGTGAGCAGATTGGCGAAGCCGCCAAGCTTGGTGTGGAGATCGCTGTTGTCATGGGCGGAGGCAACATCTGGAGGGGCGAAGCCGCCGAGTCCAGGGGCATGGACCGGGCAACCGCGGACTACGCAGGCATGCTGGCCACCATCATCAACGCACTGGCCCTTCAAGACGGTCTGGAGCAACAGGGGATCAACGTCCGGACCCAGAGCGCGATTCAGGTGCAGGCAGTGGCCGAGCCGTACATCCGCCGGCGGGCCATCCGCCACTTGGAGAAGGGCAGGGTTGTCCTCTTCGCCGCTGGGACCGGTAATCCCTATATGACCACCGACACCGCATCCGCGTTACGGGCTCTGGAGATTAGCGCTGACGTGCTGCTCATGGCCAAGAATAACGTGGACGGGGTCTACGACTCCGACCCCAACGAAAATCCCGACGCCGTCAGGTTCGGCAACCTGGACTATATGGACGCCCTGAACATGCGTTTGGCGGTGATGGATTCCACGGCCGTTTCCCTCTGCATGGACAACAAGCTGCCCATCGTGGTCTTCAACATTTTTAACCCGGGGACCATGGGCAACATCCTCACCGGAGAAACCGTGGGCACTCTTATTACTGGGAGGGACTGATTATGCCTCCGAAAGGTAGCGATACTGACTTAACCCCCGAAGCTGTGCTGTCTGAGGTTTCCACCAAGATGGACCGCGCCGTGGATGCCTTCAGGCGGGACCTGAACGAGCTCCGAACCGGCCGGGCCACTCCGGCGCTGGTGGAGAACGTGGTGGTCGACTACTACGGCGCCATGACGCCGCTCAAGCAGATCGCTTCCATCTCCACGCCCGACGCCCGGGCCATCATGATCCAGCCCTGGGACAACGGGTCGTTACGGGAGATTGAAAAGAGCCTGATGAAGTCCGACATGGGGTTCAACCCGTCCAACGACGGCACCACCATCACGGTGCCCATCCCCCAGCTAACCCAGGAGCGCCGCCAGGAGATGGTTAAGCTCCTTAAGCGCAAGATAGAAGACGGCAAGGTCTCGGTCAGGAACGTAAGGCGGGACGGGCTGGAGACGCTGAGAAAGCTGGAGAAGGACAAATTGGTCTCTCGGGACGAAAACCGGCGCGCCCAGGACCAACTGCAGAAGACAACCGACGGCCACACCAAACTAATCGACGAAACCGGGTCCGCCAAAGAGGCGGATATAATGCAGGTTTAAGCCTGTGCCGGTTGAGGCTCCCCCACCCCAGCCTCCGCCCGGGGACGGCACCAACGTGCCGGTCCATGTCGCCTTTATCATGGACGGCAACGGCCGGTGGGCCCAAAAACAGAGCCTTCCGCGCATCGCCGGTCACGAGGTCGGCGTGCAGTGCATCCAGGGTGTATTGGAGGCCCTGGGGCCAAAGGGAGTGAAGTTCGTCACCATCTATGCCTTCTCCACGGAGAACTGGGGCCGCCCCCAGGAAGAGGTGGACGGCATCATGGAAATCTTCTCCGAGGCCGTGGCCAACCAGACTCAGGCTCTCCACGAGAAGAACGTGCGCATCGTCCACGTCGGCAAGACCGAGAACCTGGGTCCTGACCTTCGAGAATCCGTGGCCGAAGCCCAGCGTCTGACCAGCCAAAACACCGGAATCACCCTGAACGTGGCTTTCGACTACGGCGGCCGGGCCGAGATCCTGGAGGCGGTCCGGCGCATAATTCGGGAAGGGCTCAGTCCCGACGCGATAGACGAAGAGGTGTTTAGCCGGTATCTGTTCACCGCCCACAGCCCTGACCCCGACCTGATTATCCGCACCGGGGGCGAACAGCGCATCAGCAATTTCCTCCTGTGGCAGTCGGCCTACAGCGAGTATTACCATACTTCCACTCTGTGGCCCGACCTTGAGGCGTCCGAATTGGAGCAGGTGCTGGAGTCCTTCAGCAACCGCCGCCGCCGCTACGGCGGTCTCGACCCCGAAGACCAGGCGCCCGAAGCCCCGACCCCTCAAAAATAGGAACAAGGAAAGAGTTCTTGCTCCAACGGTCGCTCACGGCGTTGGTCGGGATCCCCGTTCTGGTAGGCGCCGTCTGGCTTGGGGCCCCGTGGCTGACGGCGTTGGTCTTGGTGGTTGGGGTGGTGGGCATCTGGGAACTCTACCGGATGACACCGGCCAACGTTGGCCCCCTTCCTGTAATCTTGGGAGTCTCCTGGGTGGTGGCAATCCTTTCGGGGGCCCAGGCCGCCACCGGACGCGAAAACTTCCTGATTATCTCCGGAGGCGTGGTGCCTGCCGGGTCATTCGTGTCGCTGCTCTGGTTCATCGCCTTTTATCGAGCCGACAGAAGCAACGGCAATCTGTGGGCCAACAGCTTTCCCGCCGGATTTTGTTACCTGATGGGCGGGCCGCTCTACGTGGGCTTTCTCTTGGCCCACGCCCTGATGCTCCGAGAAATAACCGGCGCTGGGACGGACAGTGCGTCCGACTTGGGGCGTAGCTGGCTCTTATTCGCCCTTCTGGTCACCTTCGCCACCGATACCGGGGCCTACCTGGTCGGACGGACTATGGGAAGCCGTCCCATGGCCCCCGGCATTAGTCCCAACAAGACTTGGGAAGGGACCCTGGGCGGGTTTGCCTCTGCCGTAGCCGCCGCGCTGGTATTTGGCCTGGTGTTCGACCTGGGGATTGCCCCATGGCAGCAGGCGGTCATTGGTGGCGTTGTGGGCGTTGTTGCCCAATGGGGAGACTTGATAGAGTCCAAGCTGAAGCGGATTGCGGACGTGAAGGACGCTGGTAGTATAATCCCTGGACACGGAGGGCTGTTGGACCGTTTGGATAGCATGTTGTTGGTCCTGCCGGCTGTTTACTATCTGATTGCTACGGTGTTTGTCCCATGAAAAGAATCGTCGTACTTGGGTCTACCGGGTCCATCGGCCGACAAACCCTGGATATCGTTCGGGCGTTCCCAGATGAGTTCGAAGTGATCGGTTTGGCCGCCGGCAACAACATCGAACTGCTGGCGGAGCAGGTCAAAGAGTTCAGACCCAAGCATGTCTGCTGTATCAACCCGCCCGCCCAGGCGTTTTCCGGGATGGGATTCACCCCCGAGTTCACGCCCATGGGAGACATGGTGTGCCTGGACAACGTGGACCAAGTGATGGTGGCCCTCATGGGCAGCGTGGGACTGGTGCCGACCCTGAACGCGCTCAGGTCCGGAAAGTCCGTTGCCCTCTCCAACAAAGAGCCCATAGTCATGGCTGGCGGTCTGATACAGGAGTATGCCTCGCGCTACGGCGGAGAGGTGCTGCCCGTGGACAGCGAGCCCAGCGCCATCTGGCAGTGCCTGCGCGGTGAGGACAACGAGATACTCCGGTTGCTGATTACCGCCTCGGGTGGGCCGTTCCGCACCACGCCCATTGAGGAGATGGACAGCGTCACACCAGAACGGGCCCTGCAGCATCCAACTTGGAAGATGGGCAGGAAAATAACGATAGACTCTGCTACGCTAATGAACAAAGCGTTCGAGGTTATTGAGACGCATTGGCTGTTCCGCGTGCCTTGGGATAGAATTGAAGTAGTGGTCCACCCACAAAGCACGATACATTCCATGGTCGAGTTTGAAGACGGCTCGGTAAAGGCCCAGATGGGACCGCCGGACATGCGTTTGCCGATCCAGTACGCTCTGTTCTATCCGAAACGGCTGCCCAACGCCATGATTCCCAGGCTGGACACGAAGAAATCCCATTCCCTGACCTTCGACCCCTTGGAGCCGGCGCGTTACCCATGCTTCGATCTGGCCGTCTCAGCGGCCAAAAAAGGCGGCACCTATCCTGCGGTGCTGAGCGCGGCCGACGAAGTGGCGGTCAAAGCTTTCTTGGACTTGAAGATTGGCTTCACCGAAATACCCAAAGTCATCGACAGGGTGCTGTCGGAACACGAATCTTTGCCCGGCGAAAAGGTGGAAGACTTCATCGAAGCAGACCGCTGGGCCACGGGGCGGACGGTCGAACTCACCAACAGTTAAAGATCCCTTAAGGCCGGCGGACCGCAAACTCCTATAGTAGATTCTCATAGTACCCTTCCACAGTAACTATTCATGGAAACCTTCCTCATAGCCATCGGCTCCCTAGTGCCACTGCTCATAATCCTGGTGGTCATCCACGAGCTTGGCCATTTCGCCACTGCCCGTGTCATGGGAGTAAAGGTCCTGGAGTTCGGCGTCGGGTTCCCTCCCCGGGCCTTCGGCTTCTACACCGGCAACACTCCCGTTTTAGTGGACGGCGCCACCCGGTTCATCGGCTTGTCCGGCGCATCGGATTTGGGCCGTGGCCAGCGAGTGAAAGTCAGCTCCACCGAGGACGCCCAAGGCAACTTGGTGGCCCGGGTCATCGAACTGAGCAAGAAGCCCGCAAATGGGGAACTGGCGGAGGGCTCCCCAACAGAAGACTCCAATGAAGAAAGGCCCGGTGAGGAAGACCTCCTGAGACACGAGGGCAAAGTACGCTCCGTGGGCAACGGGTCATTCATCCTGGCCGACATGCTCTACTCGGTGAACTGGGCGCCCATCGGCGGGTTCGTCCGTCTGGCTGGAGAGGCCAACCCCAACATCCCACGTAGCCTGGCCAGCAAGGGCACAGGCACCAGGTTCTTGGTTCTGATTGCCGGGCCGCTGATGAACGCCATACTGCCCCTGTTCATCTTCACTGTGCTTTTGATGATTCCCCAAGATGTCTTGGTCGGTCGTTTGGTCATCGCCGAGGTCGGAGAGGGCACGGCGGCGTCGGAGGCCCAGGTATTGGCGGGGGACATTGTTCTCCAGGCCAACGGCAAGAACATTGAGAACCGGTTGGATTTTACCCGTGAAATCAACCTGAACGGCGGCTCCCGGATGGAGATGCTGGTCGAACGGGACGGCCAGGAAATGTTGCTGTTGGTGCGGCCCAGGTTCGACACCGAGTCGGCACGCTGGCTGGTCGGCGTCATCCCCCAGTTGATTGACACCACGGTCGAAAGCCGGTCCGATCCCATCTGGGAGGCTATCCCCAACAGCTTCGTCAACATCTGGGAGATGTTGGTGCTGGTCAAACAGGCCATTGGCGGGGCCTTTGGGGTGGGGTCGTCCCCCGAGTTCTCCGGCCCCATCGGGATTGCGCAAATCACTGGAGAAATCACCCGCGACAACGGCTGGTACGGTTGGCTGGGTGTGGGAATCCTGCTAAGCATCAACCTGGCCATCTTGAACGTCCTGCCCATCCCCATGCTGGACGGAGGCCGGATTTTCTTCGTGGTGCTGGAGTGGGCGCGGCGCGGGAAGAAGATACCGGCAGAGAAGGAGGGCATGGTGCACCTGATTGGCTTCGCACTGCTGATTGGCGGTATCGTGCTGGTGAGTGTCAACGACATCGGCCGCCTCATCGAAGGCCGCAGTTTCCTGGGTTAGCTTTCCTCAACCTGCGTCTACCGCGCGATTCGCCCTCTGGCACCTTTTCCCCCGTTCGTGTACCATTAGCCTGCCTCCGCATTGGATTGCGAGGTATGCCCATTCAGGCATGGAATTCCACGAATATCACCTCATTGATCTGAGTGTTGGGGATAGGCGAAATGAGCAAACGTCGAGTAACCAAGCCCGTTTATGTAGGCGGCGTAAAGATTGGCGGTGGCGCGGATGTCACCGTACAGTCCATGACCAAGACCGACACCCGGGACGTGAAAGCCACGGTCAAGCAGATTCATGAGCTCGAAGAGGCGGGTTGCGAGTTGATACGCAGCGCCGTGCCGGACGCAGTTGCGGCGGAAGCCATCGGAGAGATTAAGAAGAAGATCCACATCCCCCTCATCGCCGACATCCATTTCCATTACCAACTCGCCCTCAAGGCACTTGAGGGCGGCATCGACTGCCTCCGCCTGAACCCCGGCAACCTGCGGAACGAAGACCAAGTGCGCGAGGTGGTCCGGGCGGCCAAAGAGCGCGAGGTGCCCATCCGCATCGGCGTAAATTTCGGCAGTCTGCCCCCGGTGGGCGGCATCGGCCGCACCCGGGGTTTCTCCCGGCACATGGACCTGGTCAACCGGCTGCCCAAGGCCGGCGATGTCCAGGAGGGCGACTACAGCGTCGTGGACCACATGGTGGCCACCGCTCTTTGGGAAATCAGCCTGCTGGAAGAACAGGACTTCGACCAAATCAAAATCTCCATGAAGGCCTTCGACGTTCCTACCACCGTAGAGGCCTACACCCGACTGGCCGAGATGGTGCCCTATCCCCTGCATCTGGGAATCACCGAAGCCGGCACGCCGATGGCAGGCTCAATCCGCACGTCGGTGGGCCTGGGGGTGTTGCTTTACAACGGCATCGGCGACACTATCCGGGTTTCCCTGAGCGGCGACTCCACCGAAGAGGTCGCGGCTGGTTACGAAATCTTGAAGTCCCTCAACATGCGCAAGAAGGGCGCCGTGCTGGTGGCCTGCCCCAGTTGCGGCCGGGCTGACGTGGACGTGGTCAAGCTGGCCAACGACGTAGACGCCCTGCTCAAGAAGGGCAACAAAGAGATAACCGTGGCCGTCATGGGATGCGAGGTCAACGGCCCAGGTGAGGCCAAGGACGCTGATGTGGGCATCGCCGCCGGTGCGGGCCGCGCAGTAATCTTCCGCAAGGGAGAGAAGGTGCGCGTGGTGCCCGAAGCCGAGATGCTAAGCGCCCTGATGGAAGAAGTGGAGAACACGCCAGTACCCGCTGGCGACTAAACCGCCCGGCGCCTTCTTTTAAGCTGCTCCCTCACTGGAAGGGCCGTTTCCTTTACCGTCCCTCATCCCATTATCGTAAATCGCTATAATGTATTGTCTCCGGATGGCCGGACTTTAAGCCGCTTCAAACACTCCCAAGGGGGCTACGCCCAGATATGAGATTCTCCCGGATGGTCTCCAAGACGCTGCGGGAAGACCCTCCCGAGGCCGAAACCGCTAGCCACCGGTTGATGCTCCGCGCCGGGCTGATTCACCAAGTGGCCTCCGGGATCTATACCTACCTTCCCCTGGCCCTCCGGTCGCTGCGCAAGATTGAGAACATCATTCGGAAAGAGATGGACGCCGCTGGCGGGCAAGAGTTGATGATGCCCGCCCTCCAACCCCAGGAGCTCTGGGAACAGACGGGCCGGGTAGAAGCCTTCGGCGAGAACCTGTTCTCCCTGGAAGACCGGCGGGGCCGCCCCATGGTGCTGGCGCCAACCCACGAAGAAGTCATCACCAACGTGGTCAAGGCCAACGTCCAGAGCTACCGCGACCTGCCACTCATCCTGTACCAGATCCAGACCAAGTTCCGTGACGAGCCCCGTCCCCGGGCGGGCCTGGTCCGGGTGCGGGAATTCGACATGAAGGACGCCTACAGCTTCAACGCCGACGAGGCCAGCCTGGACGAAAGCTACCAGGCCATGGCACAGGCCTACCGCAACATCTTCCAGCGCTGCGCCCTGCCGGTGTTGATGGCTGAGGCCGACAGCGGGGCCATCGGCGGCAAGGACTCCCACGAGTTCCTGCTCGCCAGCGAGACCGGAGAGGACACCGTCATAACCTGTCCGTCCTGTTCTTACTCGGCCAACGCGGAAAAGGCCGAGTTCGCCCATCCTGAGGTACCCGCCGAGCCCGAACAAGCTCTGGAAGAGGTCAGCACTCCGGGAGTGAAGACCATCGCCGGGCTGGCCGAGTTTCTTAGCGTACCCGAGTCCAAGACCCTGAAAGCCGTATTTTATATGTCCGACGGCGAGCCGTTGTTCGTCACCATCCGGGGCGACCTGGACGTGAATGAGGTCAAGCTGAAGAACGCCCTCCAGTCCAACGACCTTCGCCTGGCGGAAGCCCAGGAGGTCCAGGCTGCGGGTCTGGTGGCCGGCTCTTCTTCGGCAATCGGGATCAGCGGCATCAAGCGGGTGGCCGACCTTTCCGTAACCAAGGGCAACAACTTCGTGGTGGGGGCCAACAAGCCCGATACCCACTTTCGGGGTGCCAATTACCCCCGGGATTTCCAGGCGGACATCGTGGCCGACATCGCCCTCGCCCAGCCGGGGCAACTCTGTCCCCGCTGCGGGCACACCCTGGAATCCACCCGGGGTATCGAAGTTGGTCATATATTCAAGTTAGGGACCTTCTTCAGCGAGGCCCTGGGGGCGTCCTTCCTGGACAGCGAAGGACAGCAGCACCCCATCATCATGGGTTGCTATGGCATCGGTGTGGGACGTTTGCTGGCGGCGGCGGTGGAGCAGAACAACGACGAGAACGGCATCGTGTTCCCGCCCCCGATCGCCCCTTATCAGGCCCATCTGGTGGGGCTGAACCTGTCCGACCCGGAAGTGGCCGAGGCGTCAGAAAAGTTGTATCAGGCGTTGGAGGCCGGCGGCATTGAAGTCCTATACGACGATCGGGAGGACGCGGCCGCGGGCGTCAAGTTCAACGACGCCGACCTACTGGGCCTGCCGGTGCGGCTGGTGGTCAGTCCCCGAAATCTAAAGGCCGGCGTGGTGGAGATCAAGGGCCGGGCAGAGTCCGAGGCCGGCAGTGTGCCCTTGGACGGGGTGGAGGAAGAGGTGCGCAAACGCCTGCCGGCATCCGCGGAGTAGTTCCTTTCTAGCTTTTGGCCCCCGGGCCCGGCTCCATGCAGGAAGACAGGTACTTCAGGTTCTCCAATAGGGCGGGCGCGATCTTTCCTTTGTGAGAACTGGACAGCAACAGCAGCAGGCGGAGCTGGGCCGCCAGGTCCGCAGCCAAGGCCCGCTTGGCTTCCGCCACCGTATCCCCTTCCACCGGCACCCTGACCCCCGACAACGGCATCTGTGTGCGTGATTCCGCAGCCCAGTACTTGTCCAGGCTGTCCAAGACCACGATGGGAATCTCTTTATTCAGCACGAAGTTGGCGTCGGGAGCGCTGTCCGAGGGGCGTAGCACGTCCACCAACACCCTGGTGGACTCGGAATGGCTGATGTGGAAGACGGCGGCGTTGGGTTGACTGGTGGAGACATTCCGCCAGGTCCAGTCCTCCGGAGTGGCGCGGTCCAAGCCGGGTTGGATCTCGACAGGCGTAGTGATGTCCTCGGCTAGAGGACGGTCATCCTGCGGCATGCCCATGTTCTCCCTCTTCCGCGCCGTCCAGTTCCCAGGCGGCATAGACTTGGTCCGGCAGAGTGATGGGCCCCACCGCGTCCTCGTATTCCTTAACGTGCTTGGTGGTGAGCAGGGCGATTGCCTTGAGCATCTGGGGGCTGACCTTGATGCGGGCCCGCAGTAGCGGCTCCCGCTCCTCCATCTGTTCTCCGAAGAACAACACCGCAGAATACAGGCTGCTGAAGATGTGCATGGAGTCGCTGTAGAAGGTGATGGGGTCGAGGGAGCCCTCTTGAGGCGTCTGACTCTTGCCGGTGCCTTCGGCGGGATTCACGCCTGGATTCACGTATGAATCTTCCTGGGGAACCTGGTCTTCAGGGGGAACGTAGGGGCGTTGAATGATGGGCATTGGACCTCCACAGGTACCGGGGTCTCGCGGCGCAGGGCCGCTTGATTTCACCTTAGTTTCAATCTGTAGTTTCGGGATCAGACCTGCAGGTCTGGGGCAGGGCCTTATTATACACGCCTGGCGCCGCCTCAATCCCTGGCCGCCTTTGGCCGCACCAAAATCCCTACCGGTGCATCAAAAATAATGAAGACCCAAAACGGCCGGGGGAGCCAGGCAAAGGTATGTCAGAGATCGGCGATTTCAGGAAAGCCAAGGACCAATTTTTTGGAGGCGGCCAAGATTCGCCGCTGACTCCGGAGCAGCGGAAGCGGTTCAGAGGGTTGCGGTACTTCCCGGAAGACCCGGCATTGCAGTTCGTGTTGTCCGTGGAGGAGTTTCCGGAGGACCAAAGAGAGGTGGTCCAGATGGCCACCAGTTCCGGAGAAACGGCGCCCCATCTACGGTGGGGCCATCTGAAATTCCAGGTTCACGGGGTGCCCCTGGCGCTGACGGTCTACCGCGAAGCGGACGGCGATGAGTATTTCCTGCCGTTCATGGACGCCACCACCGGAGAGGAGTCCTACGCCGACGGCCGCTACCTGGACCTACCCGCCACGGGAGACGGCTGCTTGGTGGTGGACTTCAACTATGCCTATAACCCCTACTGTGTCTACAACTCCCAATGGAACTGCCCCATTGCACCGGCCGAGAACCGGCTTCCGGTGGCCATCACGGCCGGCGAAAAGAGTTTCCCCGACGCGGAGACCCATTAGGCGGATGCCTGCTCCTTTCTAATTAAGGGGGTGCGGCTCGGGCGGCGCGGGTCAGGTGGTAGTGGCCCACGGCGATGGCCTCCCATTCGTGGGTGGAGCGTCCCTGGCCGATGAGCCCCAACAGCAGCATGATGGCGTAACCCAGTTGGTCTCGAGAGGCGTTGGGATGCCCGGCGACGGCCGTTCTGACCTCCTGGGCAGTATAGGAGAATAGGGTAAGGCCGCGTTCCGATGACCACCCGGCCAATGATGACACCAGCAGGTCCAACGCAGGCACCGGCCAATTGATGCCACTGGGCTGGCATAATGCCACAGCCTGGGGACTCCAGCGGTCGGCCAGTTCATTCAACGACCCGGTCAGGTGGGAGACCCTGACCTCGGGCTCCAACTTCCGCCGGATCTTGAGGCCGGCAACCCCGCTGGCGGCTACCTCGCCGTCCATGAACACCGCCCAGCCGGTTTCCCTCACCCCCGCGTCTAGGGCCAGCAGCACACCATCAGAAACGTAGTCCGTCAAAACAGCGCCGCTGTGGCCGCCACGGTGCCCGTGGGAGCGGGGAATACCGGAATCGTAACAGCGCCCAAGAGCTTTTTGCCTGGCCGCTCCGAAAGATTCGGAATTGAGACTTGTTGGTCGTCATCGATATGCGGGTGCAGTTGGTACAGACCGGTATAGTAGTAGGTGCCGCACTGAAGGCAGATCCAGTCGCCTTCGTCCGCTGCTAAGTCGCCCTGGCATTTTATGCAGGTCTGTAGCCGGAACCAGTTCACGATTCGTCCCGTCAAGGTCTGTCCTATGAAGATTGCGCCGTATCTCTGCCCTTGTGGTTTCAGGATCGAGGCTTGGCTGCTAGGGTTGGGGCCCGGTCCACTCACTAACGGACATCTGGCCGCTTCGGTAAGCAACGGTAGTAATGTATCAGAATAATTGTTCTGATACAATGTTTCTCTGTCAGGGAGGCTCCAAATTGCAGGGGAGAAAGATGACTCTTGAGCCTGGCTGCCTTGACCCTTGAATTTGCGGTTTCTATAATTGCTTGTCGCGTGAGTGATTCGCTCGTGCCCGTTCAGCGATAATGTCCTCTGGAGGACGACCCCGATTGACCGAACCCTCAGCCCAGCCTCCCACAGCGCAGTCCATCGATGACCTTACCCGCTCCGCCTCGGCGGAGTTGGATACCCTTCAAGATTTGGCAGCCGTGGACCAGTGGCGCGTCTCCTATCTGGGCCGCCGGGGCAGTCTGACCACCGTTCTTCGAGGCCTCTCGTCCCTGGAAGTTGAGGAGCGCCGGACCATTGGCGCCCTGGCCAACCAGGCCAAGAACACCCTGGAAGAGCGATTGGAGCAACGGGTCCGCCAGATCAACGAGGCGGCCCTGAGCCTCTCCGCCAGCCGGGACCGGCTGGACGTCACCCTCCCCGGCCGCCCGGCCTTGGGGGGCCGGCTCCACCCCACCACCAAGATTGTCCGGGAGATCTGCGACGCCTTTGTGGGCATGGGCTTCGGTGTTGTTGAAGGCCCGGAGGTCGAGTGGGACCATTACAACTTCGAGATGTTGAACATTCCCAAGGGCCACCCGGCCCGGGACATGTGGAACACCCTATGGGTGGACTATCAGGACCCGGCGGGCGAAAACAACATGCTGCTGAGGACCCATACCTCGCCGATGCAGGCCAGGGTCATGGAGGGCCGGGAGCCGCCCATAAGAGTGGTGGTGCCGGGCAAGTGCTACCGGTACGAGGCCACCGACGCCACCCACGAATGGCATTTCTACCAGGTCGAGGGCCTGGCCGTTGGCGAGGGCATCACCTTTGCCGACCTAAAGGGCACCCTGTACGAATTCGCCCGCAGGATGTTCGGCGAGGAACGGAAGATACGCTTTCGCTGTGACTACTTTCCTTTCGTGGAGCCCGGCGTGGATATGTCAATCGACTGTTTTGCTTGCCAGGGCGACGGTGACGGTTGCCGGATCTGCCGGGACAGCGGATGGATCGAGATTATGGGCGCCGGAATGATTCATCCCACGGTCTTGGAGGGCGTGGGCTACGACACTGAGAAGTACACCGGGTTCGCCTTTGGCCTGGGCCCGGAACGCATCGCCATGCTTAAATTCGGCATCGACGACATCCGGCATTTCTACGCCAACGATCTCCGGTTCTTGAGCCAATTTTGATGCGGCCCAGTTTCGGCGTACTGCGGCTTCGAAGTTGTTTTTCAGGTACGTGTAGATACATAAGATAGATACATGAGAGTGCCCCTTAGCTGGCTCAAACAATATGTGGACGTTGACCTGCCCGCCAAAGAGTTGGCCCACCGGCTAACCATGGCCGGGATCGAGGTGAGCGAGGTGGAGGTCATCGGCGGCTGGAACGAGATTTTCGTTGGGCAGGTGACCGAAGTCCGTCCTCATCCCAACGCCGATCGCTTGCGACTCTGTGTGGTGACCATCGGCGCCGAGGAGATGGAGGTGGTCTGCGGCGCGCCCAACGTGGCCGCCGGGCAGAAAGTCTGTTTCGCCAAGGTCGGGGCCCATGTCTACAACACCCACACCCAGCGGCATGAAACCCTGGAGGCGGCCAAGATACGGGGTGTGGACTCCCAGGGGATGATTTGCTCGGAGATTGAGTTGGGTCTGGGCGACGACCATTCGGGCATCATTGAGCTTCCCAATGACGCTCCCACGGGGACCCTGCTAGACGACTACCTGGGCGACACCGTCTTAGACCTGGAGCTCACCCCAAACCGGCTGGACTGTTTATCGGTTTTGGGCGTGGCCCACGAGGTGGCGGCCTTGACCGGCAAGAAGGTCAAAGAACCCGAAGTCACCTACAAAGAAGCGGGAGCGCCCATCACCGAACAGGTCAACATCAGCGTGGCCGACCCCGACCTGTGCCGCCGTTACACTGCCAGCCTGCTTCACGGGGTCAAGATAGGCCCCTCGCCCCAGTGGCTACAGGACCGGCTGGCCCGGGCAGGACTAAGGCCGATCAACAACGTGGTGGACGTCACCAACTTCGTGATGATGGAGTATAACCAGCCGCTGCACGCCTTTGACTACGACCTGATTAAGGATGCCACTGTAATTGTGCGCCGCGCAGGACCGGGAGAGACGCTGACTACCCTGGACGGCGTGGAGCGCAAGTTGAACGCCGAGAACTTGGTCATCGCCGATGCCAACGACGCCATCGGGCTGGGCGGGGTTATCGGCGGGGCCAACAGCGAGATAAGCGTCGGCACGGCAAACGTGCTGTTGGAATCGGCCACCTTCAGCGGGGTCAACAACCGCCAGACGGCCCAGTCCATGGAACTGCGAACCGAGGCCACGCTCCGGTTTGAGAAGGGCCTCCGCCCGGAGTTGGCGCCCATCGCCCTGCGCCGGGCCACCGGACTGATCCAGGAGGTTGCGGGCGGGACCGTCGCCCCCGGCATCGTTGATATTCTGTCGGACGAAGGCGCCGATGCCCCGGTGGTCCCGCTGACTACCAAGAACATCGAGCGGATACTGGGCATGGATGTAGACATCAAACAGGTCCACGAGATCCTGGACGCCCTGGGGTTCACTTGGGAGTCCTCCGGCGACGGTGCAATGAAGGTCACCGTGCCCTACTGGCGCAACGACGTCAACATCGAAGAGGACTTGGTCGAGGAAGTGGTGCGGACCATTGGGTACGATACCGTCCCGACCACGATGCTCTCCAGTCCCATACCTTTCCAACAGCCTGTGCCCATCATAGACCTGCGGGACCGAGTCAAGGACCTGTTGGCCGCTGCGGGGATCCAGGAGGTAATCAACTACCCTCTGGTAACCCTGCAGCAATTGGAACAGGTGGAACAAATCATCCCGACCGGCCAACCAATGCGGGTGGCCAACCCCTTGAGCTCTGACCGCGAATACCTGCGCACCACCCTCCGGGCCAGTCTGCTGGCCAATCTGGCTTCAAACCAGGGACACAGCGCCGGGCCGTTCCGGCTATTCGAGGCTGGACGAACCTTTTGGCCACGAAAGGGAGACCTTCCCGAAGAACGGGAGACCGTCGCTGGCGTGCTGGCGGGGCTCCGCCACGAACCGTCGTGGCTGGAAGACGAAAGCCTGCTGGACTTCTACGACGCCAAGGGCGTGGTCGAATGGGTGCTGGACCGGGTGGGCGTGGCGGCCACCTACGAACCGGTCGATGATCCGGCGTTTCACCCGGGACGCTGCGCAGTCATCAAAGCTGGGGATGTGGTGCTGGGCATGGTCGGCGAGGTGCACCCCTCTGTCAGGGAGCGAATCGGATTGGAGCAGCCACGAGTAGCAGTCTTCGAGCTCTATTTGACGCCCATTCTGGCCGCCCTACCCCGGCCCCAGCGGCAGTTTGAGCCATTGTCCAGATATCCCTCTGCCATCCGCGACCTGGCGCTGGTTGCGCCCGCCGACGTGACCGCAGGGCATGTGACCCAGTTGATACTGCGCCATCGCGGCGTCGACCGCGCCGAGTTGTTCGACATCTACGCTGGGGAGAACATCGCCGAAGGCTCCAAGTCCCTGGCGTTTCACGTATACTTTCAGGCGAGGGACCGGACCCTAACCAACGAAGAGGTTACCAACTCGCTGGACGGGCTGCTCCAGAGGTTGGAACGAGAATTAAACGTCACGCTACGGACCTGACAAGCCAACGCAAGAAACTCAAACCGGAAACGGTAGAACATATGACTAGTCAACATCATGGCGGTGGCCACGCATCGGCGCACTCCCATAGTCACGGCCATTCTCAAGTGGGTGAGGACATGCTCAGCGTGGAGCAGGCCTACGAGCGGGTGATGGCCAGCTTTCAGAGCCTGGAGGCCGAAGAAAAAACCCTGCTCGATTGCATCGGGCAGGTGCTGGCCGAGGATATACATTCGCCATTGGCGCTCCCTCCGCTGGCCAACTCAGGGATGGATGGATACGCCCTGCGCCACACCGACATAGCCGGGGCGTCTCAGGAGGACCCCAGGAACCTGAGCGTCATTGGAATCGTGGCGGCCGGCCAGATGCCCGATAAACCAGTCTCTCCCGGCACCGCTATAAGAATCATGACCGGAGCACCTGTGCCCGACGGCGCCGACACGGTGGTGCCCTTCGAAGAGACCGATGAGGTGCAGCGCAAGCGGGAGGGCAAGCCCTTGGACCAAGTGGTCATCTTTGCTGACATGCCATTGGGCTGTAATGTGCGCCCCGCCGGCGAAGACGTGAGCCTTGGCGCTCTGGTGCTGGAGAAGGGCACCATGGTGCGGGCTGCCGAGGTTGGTGTTATCGCTTCACTGGGCTTGGACAAGGTTAAAGTTATCCGCCGTCCAGTGGTGGCTGTGTTGGCCACGGGGGACGAACTGGAGAACGCCGGCACTCCTCTATCCGGCGGCAAGATCTACGACTCCAACAGCGCCAGCGTGGCCGCTTCGGTGGTGGCCAACGGCGGCGTTCCCAAGATTTTGGGCATCGCCAGGGATAACCTGGAGGACTTGAATGCCAAGTTGGAAGCCACAGCGGGGGCTGATCTAGTGGTCACTTCGGCGGGCGTTTCCAAGGGCGATTATGATATCGTGAAAGACGTGCTCAACCAGAGGGGCGAGATGAACTTCTGGTCGGTGCGCATGCGTCCGGCCAAACCCCTGGCGTTTGGACACCTGAACGGTCCCGGCGGCAAGAATATCCCCCTCTTGGGCCTGCCGGGTAACCCGGTAAGCGCCATGGTGGCCTTTGAGATGTTCGCCAGGCCCGCATTACGCACGATGCTTGGCAAAGTGGAACTGCCTCGGCCCGTGGTTGAGGGTGTGCTGACCGGCCCGATCCACAACGAAGACGGCCGCCGGGTCTATGCCAGGGTGGAGGTAGAGCTGAAAAACGGAAAATACCACGCCACGCCCACCGGTCCCCAGGGCTCCAATATCCTAACTTCCATGTCCAAGGCGAACGGCCTGGCAATATGTCCCGAGGACCTGGGAAGCAAGAACGCCGGCGAACTGGTGCAGGTTATCATGTTGGACTGGAACGAAGAGGTGCAGGTATGACTACTCCCGACCCGAATGCCGAAGAAATGGTCGAAGAACAACCGGAACAAGAGAACCCGATGTTTCTGATTAGCGTTGACCGTCTGGCCAAACTGGAGCGGTCTCCGGTGCACATGGTGGCGGGGCGGCTGGCATCCACCAGCCCGTCCAAGTCAAAGCCCATCAATGAACTGGGCGACGTGAAGGGTCTGATCCGGGAGATAGCCCAGAATTACAAGAACGACCCGGACTTTATCCGGTCGGACATGCCGGTGCAGGAGATAATCTTCCGCACGCTGCTGGCCCGGAGCAACCGGCCCATGTCGCTGTCGGACCTGCACTACGAACTGACCGAACGTTGGGCCACCCCCATCCGGCCCATTGTCATAACCGAGGAACGGCTGCTGCGCATCTTGGACACCGACACATATTACGGTTTCGTAAGGAAGTAAGGCACTAGCCCTTGGCGGGTCCATTTGCGGAACACAAAATTCCCAAGACGCAAAAAAACCGGGGTGTGTTTCACTCCCCGGTTTTTGATTGCCCCGTTTTGGGCTGACTAGGCGGCGGCCAGTTGCTCGTTGGCCACCCCCACCAGCTTGTTGAAAGCCTCGGCGTCCTGGACTGCAAGGTCGGCCAGAATCTTCCGGTCCAGTTCAACCCCAGCCAGCTTCAGCCCGTGCATGAACTGACTGTAAGTCGTGCCGGACTCGCGGCAGGCCGCGCCGATACGGATGATCCACAGGCGCCGAAAGTCGCCTTTGCGCTCACGGCGGTGCCGGTAGGCGTAGCTCCAGGCGTGGATGACCGCCTCTTTGGCCCATTTGTAGCTGCGGGAGGAAGCCCCGCTGTAGCCTTTGGCGGCTTTCAGTATCTTCTTGTGGCGGGCGTGTTTAGTGACGCCACGTTTGATTCTAGACAAGGGTTGATCTCCGGAAGGGGGTTTCTGGATTACCCGTAGGGAAGCATCCTATGCAGCCGCTTGTAGTCCGCGCCGTCGACGGCCAATTTGTCGGAATACTTCCTGGTTACTTTGGTGGGCTTCTTGCGTCTCAGGTGACTGCTCATGCGCTTGCGGCGGAGCAGCTTGCCGGTGCCGGTGATGTGTATGCGGGCCTTGGCCCCTTTGTGTGTCTTAAGTTTTGGCATCAGCCAGTTCTACTTGGTCCTCTTTTTTTTCTTCAGCGGCGCCTTCCGAACCCTTTTCCGTCTTCTGTAAAGATGGAATCAACACCATGGACAGCGCCCGGCCTTCCATGGCTGGGGGACGCTCCAAGCGCACTTCATCTTTAAGTTCGTCGCCCACCCGTTTTAGGACCGAGAGCCCCAATTGCTGGTGGGCAGCCTCGCGGCCGCGGAATCGGACCGTTAGCTTGACCTTGGAA
This sequence comes from Dehalococcoidia bacterium, assembly GCA_965237595.1. Lineage (GTDB taxonomy): Bacteria > Chloroflexota > Dehalococcoidia > Lucifugimonadales > UBA3495 > UBA9611. Next base: position 679,938 of record CBDEFY010000007.1, read on the forward strand.
CCGTCATTGATGAACTCGCGGATCTTGCGAGTCTTGGCGTCAAGGTCATGAGAGCCAATGTTGGGCCGGAAGCGCACCTCTTTCTGTTCCGTGCTTCTCTGGCCTTTCTTGGATTCGCGTTCTTTCTTTGAGGTGAGGTATAGGAGTTTGCCATAGTCCAGTAGCCTGCAGACAGGGGGATCGGAGTTGGGAGCCACCTCGACCAAGTCCACTTCGGCATCGCGCGCCAGTTGAAGCGCCCGGGCGAGGTCCATCACACCGAGCTGGGCCCCATCGTCGCCGATGACTCTAACCTTTGGGCTGTTTATCCGCTTGTTGACCCGATATTGTCTAGCTATGCTCTGGTACCTCCGATAAAATCCTCACCTTTTACGTGAAAGATAGGTCGAATCACTCTAGCATACCCCCTATGCAACGTCAAACAGAATCCGGCATGCCCCACGCCTGCCTACGGGCTGCGTCCGTACCGTTGCAGCAGGCTGTAGACCGCGCCCGCACCAAAGTTGATGGCGTTCACCGGTACACGCTCATTTGGGCCGTGAATGGTCGAGACGACATCCAGCGTATCGGGCAACAACATTGGCAGAAATCCGTAAGTTCGGATACCTAGATGGGCAAATAGCCTGCCGTCTGTCGCGGCGGGCATGAGCATGGGCACCGGAAAACCCTCGGGGTCGGCATCCGTCAAGACACTGGTCAGGGTGTCGAACAGGCCGAGGTCGGGCCGCTCCGGTCCTGGGTCGTGACGCAGCACTTCAATCTCGGCCCCAGCCCCGGCAAGCTCCCTCAGTTCGGCAATCAGTAATTCCGGGCCCAAGCCGGGGAGAAGCCGTCCGTCCAGGTCCACGGAAACCTCGCTGGGCACGACGTTGGTCTGCTCGCCGCCACGCACCACCGTGGGAGTAACCGTATTTCGGAACAGTGGGCTAAAGGTTCGGCCCCTGGGTCCCAGCAGCTTCAGGGTAAGGGTTGTGAGATTGGGGTTAAGCAGCGCCGCAATACCGGCGCGGCCCGGCAAAGACATATGCTTGCCGATGGCCTGAAACATAATCCTAGCTTCAGATGTCACGTGGATGGGCAGCGCCCGGGACTGGACCCGGTGCAGGAACTGGGCCAGTCCGGTCAAAGGATTGTCCTGCATGGTCAGCGAGGCGTGTCCACCCACGCCCCGGAACGTTGCCCGCAGGTGGCAGACCTGTTTCTCCGCAACCATGATGGGGTAGAACCGGCGGCGGCCCAGGTTGAAGCTGAACCCGCCGAACTCACCGATGGCGTATCTGACCCCGTCAAATTGCTCCGGGTGATTCTCAACCAAGTACCTGGCGCCTTGGTCCCCGCCAGCTTCCTCGTCACAGACCAAGGCCAGCACTATGTCGCCTGCGGGAGTCATCCCGTCCGCCTTGGCTCGGACCAGAGCGGAGAGCATCATGGCGATGCCGCTCTTCATGTCCAGCGAGCCCCGTCCCCAGAGGTAGCCGTCCACCAGGTCTCCGCCAAAGGGCGGTTGCCGCCAATGGGCTGGGTCCGCGGGCACCACGTCCACGTGGCCTTGGAGCAGTAGGGGAGGAGCGCTGCCGTCGCCCGGCAGCCGGGCGATGAGGTTGGGACGGTCGGGTGATCTGCCGAGGACCTGGTTCTGAATGCCTGCACCGTCCAGCAGCGACTTTAGGTGCTCGATGCACTGACCTTCGTTGCCCGGCGGATTGGTGGTGTCGAAACGCACCAACTGCTGGGTCAACACGACGGGATCTACGTAGGCCGGGTCAGAGACGGGAGAGGGAATGGAGGACAATCTAATCCCGGCGAAAGGAGACGTCGGGCTATTCGTCGGAGGGGTCGTCGTCGGGGTCCAGGTCCAAGTCTGCGCTTGACTCCAAGTTTTGGTCCAGACCCTGCAAGAACTCCTCAACCATGGGGGAGAGTGGGGTTGATGATGAACTGCTGGCCTGATTCTCCCGGTCGTAGCGTTCTTCCAGGCGCTTCAAGAGATTGGAGACATCCGAGGTTCCCGAAACGATGTTCTGCAATGAGGCGTACTGCTCGCGTCCTCGTTCTTGGTCTGCCAGGCGGCTGGGCAGTCCGTAGATGGTGCATAGGACCTCCATCAAACGGGCCGTTCCGGTGAAGTCTTCTTCGACCTGGAAGTATTGGGGCAGGTGGACCACAAAGATACGGGTCTGGATGCCCATCTCCTCAGCAGTGTTGGAGATCAGATAGGTGATGGTCGTGGGTCCTTCGTAGTCGCTGGGACGCACTCCCGTAAGCTTGTATTCCTCTTCGTTGCTGGCGTCCACCGTCCCTCCCGAGACCAACAGCGGACGGGTGTGGGGCACCATGTCGTACATCGCGCCAATCATTGAGTAACGCTTGATCCCGAAATGCTTGAGCACTTCAATCACCGAGTCGGTGTAGTCTTCACCGTAGAGGTGGGGCTCCAGTAGGTGCAAGGTGATGAGATCGGGGCCTTGCTCACGAACGCAGGCGCTGACGGTGGTGGACGGGATGTTGTACTCCCTCACTCCCTGTTTCAGGACCGACTTGGGACGGTAGCGGGTGAAGTCGTAATACCGCCCCGGCTTAACCAACCGACCAATCTCCTTGGACTCGAGATGACGCTCCAGACGCCGCAAGGCCAGGGTGCCCACGTTTCCCACGTCGATCCACGGCCGGAGGACCGCCAGCACGTGGGGGGCTTTGAGCTCCGGCAGGGGCTCTTGAAATTCAAAATCGCCAATGCGCATGGCTTTAGTTTGACAGTGGTAGATTCGATTTACAAGGGCGGGCTAGTCGGGGTACGGGAAATTCCAATAGCCGAGTTTCTCCAGCGATGCCGCTGTGTGTTGTAAACCTGGATTTTGATATCATACGTAGCTAGAATCAGAAAAGAAGGCCGAATGCGGACCATATATCCAGCAATCTTGACCACCATCGTAGCCACTTTCCTGCTTGCTGCTTGCGGCGGCGGCACGGCGACTCCCACCGGGAACGCGGCGGACCCCACGGACCCTGCGGACTCAGATGCGGCCGCCAATCTTCCCCTGTGGCGCTACGTTAACAGCGGCTGGGTTTCGCCGTTGAATGAACAGAGCGCCGGTGCATTCTCAAGAGAATTGAGGGCGGCGGTGATTACCAGCGCCGAGGAGATGGAGGAATTCAACCGCACCGTGGTCAACAGGCGCAGCCGTGGCACCAGCACTTCTCTAAGCCGCCCCGAGTTCCCCGGTTCGGTGGTCCTGGCGGTCTATCTGATGTGGCTTCCGGTCCAGGGGGACCCACTGTCGGTTGTGGGTTTGCAGGTCGATGGAAACCGGGCTTTCGTGGAGTTGGAGCTTGAGGAAGATGCCCAGGGCCGGGAATATCCCTATCTATTTGCGCCCATGACCATGGTGACCGTGGAACGCTCCGTGTTCCCCGACCAAGGACCGGTGGAGTTCGAATTCAGGTTGGACGGGGAAACCCGGGTCACAGTCACCGACACGTTGGATTAGCCTCGAGTATCGGCCCCGCACAACTTGAGCTTGCCGAAGGACGGTGCACCTAGGCCAGTCAATCAACGCCCAAGCCCCGTAACCATGGAAAAGCGGCCGCGCCGCCGCCGTCTAGCACTGTCCCATCTGCGTCAGACGGCCTTCCCTCCAGCCTATCTTGCCCGCCCAGACGGTCAGGAAAGTGCCCAGGCGGACCTTGCCTGCCTGGGTGTGCCCCGCCGAGTCGATCCACTTGAAGTTGCCTTTCCGCATGTCGAACACAGCCGCGCCTACACTCGTTCCAGGCGTCAAGGAGCCGATGGAGCTGACCAGACCCAGAACCTTGACGGGGGTGCTGGTTCTTGGCAGATTCTAGGAATCCTGTATAGTGTGCGCAATAATGAGATGGAGGGAGATGGAGGCCGAGAGGGTTGAACAGCTAGCCAGACCAAAGGACCAAGTTGAAGTTTACTGGTTTTCAGAGCAGGCCCAGGGCTACGTCACCGACAGCGGACTAGAGCAGTTCGATTCCGGGCGGCTGGGCTTCCCCAACACTTATTTCGACCCCGATAAGGCCCACGTGCTGTACAACGAGTATCACGATCAGTACGCATTTGCCGATGAGGTGGGTTTCGACGGCATAATGACCAACGAACACCACTCAGCTTACTGGTGTGGGAAACCAGCGGTGAACCTAGACGCCACGGTCATCGCCAAAGTCACCAAGCGCGCCAAGATTGCGATATTGGGCAACGTCATTGCCATCAACGACCCAATCAGGATGGCCGAAGAGATTGCCATGTTGGACTGCTACTCCGGCGGCCGAATCATTTCCGGTTTCGTCCGCGGGGGTGCCGTCGAGAGCCTTCAAGGGGGAATCGACCCCACAGAGAACCGGGAAAGATTCGAGGAAGCCCACGACCTGATTGTCAAATGTTGGACCCAACCTGGCCCCTTTCGGTATGAAGGCAAGTACTATCATCACCGGGTAGTCAACCCTTGGGCCTTGCCGATGCAGAAGCCCCGCCCGGACATATGGTTCCCCGGAACCGGGAGCCCCGAGAGCGTGGTCTGGGCCGCCCAGCACGGCCATCCCTACATGAACCTGGGCGCGGTGATCGAGACCACCGAATGGTTGAAGCAGATATATATCGACACCGCCCACGAAGCGGGCTTCCAGGCTGGGCCCGAGCATTTCGGCTACCTGCTCAAGGTGTTGGTGGCGGACACCGACGAAAAAGCCCATGAGATAGGGCGTAACTTCGTGTGGACCGAGCGGCATCGCCAGAAGGGCCCCAGGGAGCACGTGGACCCGCCAGGCTACCAGTCCCGGAAGGCGTTAGAGGTTAAGAGAAGCAGGCCTACCGGAGCATTTGCGGGCAATGCCGGAAAACCTTTGTCCTACGAGGAGCAGCAGGAGGCCAAGGTCGTCATTGTTGGCACACCGGACACGGTGATCGAGAAACTGACCTATGTGATGGAAAACCTGAACCCTGGTTACCTGTTGATTTACGGCAACGAAGGACCAATGGCCCACAAGGATTCAATGCGGTCCATCGAACTCCTGGGCAAAGAAGTCATTCCCGCGTTGAAGGAAATCACACTCCACCCTTACGAATAGGATACGGTCCCTGCCTTGGGCCGAGCGACGGTCTTGAAGCAGACGTCCGCCTGCCTAGCACTGTCCCATCTGCGTTAGACGGCCTTCCCGCCAGCCTATCTGGCCAGCCCGGACGGTCAGGAAAGTGTCCAGACGGACCTTGCCCGGCTGGGTGTGCCCGGCCGAGTCGATCCACTTGAAGCTGCCTTCCCGCATGTCGAACACGGCTGCGTCCCCGCTCATTCCAGGCGCCAAGGAGCCGATGGAGCTTTCCAGTCCCAGGACCTTGGCGGGGGTGCTCGTGCTGGCCGCGATGGCGTCGGGCAGGGTGATGCCCATGGCGTGAAACTTGCTCACCAAGTCGTTCATCAGATAGACGGTGCGGTCCGGCGGCGGGTTGTGGATGTCAGTGCTGATGGTGGTCGGCGGCAGCCCCTGTTCCAAAGCAGCCTGGGCGACCTCCACGTCGCAATGGACGCCGGCGTGGGCCACGTCCATAACCACGCCCCGGTCGGCGGCTTCCCGGACCTCGGGCCGTATCTTGAAGTTCCGGTCCAGCATGTTTTCCGGTAGTCCGTTGAACGCGTGGGTGCAGATGTCGCCAGGGCCCAGGAACTCCAGCACGTCGGGCAGCGGTATGGGCGTGCCGCTGACGTGGACCATCAGCCGGGTTCCCGCCTGGTCGGCCACCGCCCTGGCGGCTTTCATAGCTTCGTGGGCGTTCCAGTAGGCCACTGCGTTAACGTGCATACGAACTTTGACGCCAAAGCAAAAGCCCGGGTTTTCTTTGATTGCATCGGAGGTCTGGTCCACGTCGATCATGCGCATGTCGTGGAGGCCGCCGCCCAGCAGCCGGTTGTTGGCCAATCCAACCCCGCTCACGTGCAGAAAGGCCAGCAGGCGGGTGCGGTGGGCGGGGAACACGTAATCACGCATCGCCCCAAAGTTCAGGAAGCCCGCGCTGCCAGCATCGATGCCGGTGGTGGTGCCCGAAGACAAGCAAATCTCGTCGGGATGGACGGCGGTCGGGTTGCCGCCGTGGTAGAAATGGCCGTGAAGGTCGATCAGCCCAGGAGTGATGAGCTTGCCGCCTACGTCGACCGAGTTGGCCGCAGCCGCCGCGTCGATGCGCTCGGCAACCTCGGCCACCAAGCCCTCTTTGAAGGTGATGTCCCGGCGGCCGTTGATGCCCTGGGCCGGGTCCAATAAGGTTCCTCCAGTGAGCAACAGGTCGTAGGCGGGTTCGGTGGTCATCTGTTCCCCCTGAGTAATCTGCGTCGAAGGATTATCCTGCCGGGGTCTCTGCGTCGCCGGTTTCCCCATTGGTCTCTTTGGGCTCTTGGTAATTAAGACGCCTGAGGCGGGGGTATACCTGGACCTTGGGGCTTTCCAAGTCTTGGTCGGTAATCTCCGCCGACTCCTCCAATGGGTTGATGCCCCATTTTTCGATTGCCTCGTCCATCATTCTCTGGACCACTTGGGGCGACCGGCCTTCCAACCTGCCCAGATGGTAGGCGAGAGTTACGGCCAATTGGTTCTGGGTGATTTGCTCGAATGCGTCGCTGGCCTTCAGGTCTTCGGGCATGCCGCCCGACTGGTCTAGGAAGTCGTCCAGCACCTGGCCCATGATGTCGGTCAGGCCGCCCAGCTCAATCTCGTGCATGTATCCGGTCAGCTTATCGGTCAACTCGACGATGCCATCTGCGGGCAGAACGCCGTAAACTTCTTCGGGGATGTGTTCGTGGGTGTGTTCGGTGGCCATCAGTAGGGGTCTCCCAGCCAGGGATGGGGCGGCAAATAGTTTAACACGCCGGGCGGGGAGGCCAGTATCAGTAACCGGTGGCCGCAGTCGTGAGGGCCCCCACGACCGGACCTATGATTCCCCAGAGGATTCCCAGGCCTAGGGCGTAGTCAAGCAGGATGATGGCCACCAAGAGACCAGGGCCGCTGCGTTGCAGTGTGATGTAGGCGGCGGCGCGCTCTTTGGGCACGAAACCGGCGATGACCCGGGAGCCGTCCAGCGGGGCTAGGGGCACCAGGTTAAAGACGCCCAGCAGCAGGTTGAAGAAGATGACCAAGGCTAGGATATCGGCGATGCCATCGCTGAGGCCTCCGGTCATAACATGGGCTACTCGGTCCAGGGAAAGGCCGGCCGGGACCAGGAACCCCACCTTGAACGGGATAGCAAGGAGAAAGGCGAACATCAAGTTGGAAAGGGGTCCGGCGGCGGCCACCAAGGCAGTGTCGGTGTGGCCTCGTGATAGCTGCCGTGGGTCCACTGGGACCGGCTTGCCCCAGCCAAATCCGGCGATGAACATCATGATGGTCCCGCCGGGGTCCAGATGGCGCATCGGGTTGAGACTCAGGCGGCCCAGCCGCCGCGCGGTGTTGTCGCCCAGCGCGCTGGCCACCAAGGCGTGGCTGAATTCGTGGATGGTGACCGCGGTCACCAAGGCGAAGGCGATCAGCACCGCCAAGCGGACAAAGCCGGATGGGTCGTCTTGGAGCAGTTGGTAGGAACCCAGAAGCATGGGCTGAACTGGAGCGGGGGGCGGCTACTCGTCGTCCTCGTCGGGCTCGTATGCCGGCTCCTCTCTTGGGGAAGAATAAGCCGCGCCGGGCAGAATGGCGTTGGACCTGCGGCTGCGTTCGGGGCCGGGCTTGGGCATGTCCATCAGCGACTTTTTCAGCGAGTCCAAGGCTTCCTTGCCGGCGGATACGTCCAGCACCAGCCCGGTGATCCCGGCGGTACGCAGGACCTTCAAGTCGTCGGCGCTGGGGGGTTCGGATATCTCGGCCAAGAGGTACTTGCCCAGGCGTCCCCTGATTCGGGCTACTTTGGCCAGATCGTCCAAGGTCCAAGATGACGACGCCCCCGTGAGAGGAAAGAGCACGGCGTCCACAGGCAGGGAATTTATGTCCCGAAGATCTTCAACGTCGGCACCGGGGTCGATGCACAACACCTTGGCGGAGTCCTCGGATGACACAGCTCCGATGGAGGTGCCCTTAAGCTGAAAGGCCAGCAGTCCGCAGCCATCTTCCAGGTAGGCTTTGGCGTCCTCGGAGCTTAGGGAATCGGTCCTCACGCCCCAAATGACGTCAGATAGGGAATCTTTCAACTCGCTGATCTGGGCTGGGCCGCCCAAGCCTGAGATGATTAGCCCGTCTGGGGAAACGCCGGAGGCAGTGGCAGCGCCTGTTTTGTGATTGCTGGAAACCTGGACGATTAGGGCCAACCCCGGGTTCTTCTCGGACCTGGCGGGACCGAAGCCCATGCTGGCGGGATTTCCTTCGATAATCTCTTCCAGACGGTCAATAAACTTACTCATTTAACCCAGTCCCCGTAGATTAGGAAGATGCGCCCGATGTGAGCTATGCTGTATGAGCGGTTCGGGCGTGAAATTACGCCGTGGGCACGCTCCGGGCTGATTATACTCCATAGTCGATTGCCGGGGCAGACCTGAGTGGTCGATATTCTGTATCCTTGACGCCGCTTGCATTGCAACGCATCATCTCTGCTAGCTGGCGCATCAAAGCCACCAGTGGCTGACTGCCCCCACTAGTGGCTATTGACCTTAAACTAGTACTCAGTCAACCGTAAAATCGGAAGGGTAAAGGCGGTGAAGTTTGGTTCGTGCGTCCCGGGTGTTGAACCGCCAGTTGATGGTGGCTCTGGCGGCGTTGCGCTCCTTGACCAGAGCATCGACTTCCCTCCTGAGGGCCTCCTCGCCGGAGAGCCGCTGCTTCAGGCAGGAGCGGGACAGGACGCTGAACTCGATCTCCGCCATGTTCAACCAACTCCCGTGCTTGGGCGTGTAATGAAACTCCAGCCGCCTGGCAATCCTCCGGGCTTCCTCAGCCGGGAAAGTCTCGTACAGCGATGCCCGGCGATGGGTATTCAGATTGTCCAAGACAACCCTTACCACCTCGGCTTCCGGGTAGGCTTCATCCGCCAGCCAGCGCATCCGGCGGGCGAAGTCTTGCATCGTGCGCCGCTCCGTGACCGCCACCCCTCGCCAACCCGCCAAGGGCTCGCAGGCCAAGAACAGGTTGCGGGTACCCTCCCGCCGGTATTCGTAGTCCTGCCGCAGCGGAAGTCCCGGCCGGGGCGGCAGAGCGGGCTGGGTCTCCGCCAACAACTGGGTGGATGTCTCGTCAAAGCAAACCACCGGACGTTGGGGATCATAGGGTTCGGCGTAGAGATCCAGGACATCCTCCATGTTAGCCACAAATTCCGCGCTCACCTTGGGAATGCACCACTCCTTCTTCTGCCACGGCTTGAGGGCGTTTTTTTGAGACGCTTGCGCACCCCCTCGTGGGACATGGAGGGCGTCAGCCCCAACTCGACCACCTTCCCGGCCAGCAGACGCAGGGTCCAGTGGTCATGCCCTTCCGGCGGCGGGCTGCAGGCCAAAGCAATCAGGTGGGCTTCGCCCCGGTCGTCCAACTTCCGGGGCCGGTTGGCCTGGGGACGGTCCTGCAAAACCCTCTCCAACCCTTCTTCGGCAAAGCGCTGCTTGACCCGGTATACGGTGCTCAGGGCCACATCCAAAGCTCCGGCCACTTGGGGTGCCGCCCAACCCTCGTCGCTCTTTAGGAGAATCCGCGCTCTAGCGGTCACTCGGGCTGAGTTTTTGCCAACCCGGATCAGTCGCTGGAGCTCTTCCCGTTGTTCCTGTGCCAGCCGCACCGCGTATTTGTCCCTGACCATCACTGCCACCCCCGCCATCAACACTTCCCACCAGGCAGGATAGCTCAATTGGCCCCTTTCTTAAACAAATCTCAAAACCAAGTTGACTGAGTACTAGGAGGAAGCATGGCGATTGGGAAGTTGGACCTGATCAAGAACCCGGAGACCGCGCCGTTCTCCAAATTGAAGCATCTCAAGCGGACGCCGGAAGACGAGGTGACCGAGTTCTTCAACCGCCTATTCCATCTCAACGTGGAAGCGCGGGAATCCGGGGACTGGTTGGCAGTAGACCGATTCCTGGAGGAACAGGAGGACAAGATAGCCGCCCGCGTCGCCCTCCCCATGGCTTTCGACGCCGCCCCTTGGTCGCCGTTCAAGAAACGTTTGTCCGAATCGAGGGTGGCGGTCATGACCACCGGCGGCGTTTACGTGGAAGGACAGCAGCCCTTTGACACCGACGGCGACTGGAGCTACCGGGAGATTCCCTTGGACACCCCCCTGGACCAGTTACGGGTGGCCCACACCCACTACGACACCGCCGGCGTTGCCGAAGATGTGGACTCGGTCTTGGCCATGCACCGGTTGCTGGACTTGGAGGCCGAGGGCATCGTGGGCGAGGCCCAGACGCCAACGTACAGTTTCATGGGCTACATACCCGATCCGTCAGGGCTCATCGAGGTGAGCGGGCCAGAGGTGGCCGGCCGGCTTAAGGAAGACGGGGTGGACGGAGTGGTCATTGGCACCACTTGACCCATCTGCCATCAGTCCGGCGGACTGATCGCCCGGGCCATCGAATCGGCCGGTATTCCCACGGTGGTGCTCATGGTGGACCGCACCAGGGCCGAGACCATGTCGGTGCCCCGCGGGTTGGTGCTCCGTTTCCCCTTTGGCCACCCGTTTGGGGCCCCCGGCAATCCAGACCAACAGCGGGTCGTGCTGGAAGACGCACTGACCATGCTCAGTTCGGCCCGGGAGCCAGGCGAGGTACGCACCATGCCCTACCGCTGGCGCCGAGAGGACTATGCCCGCATCCTGGCTGAACGCCATGGAGGGATGTCTTCGGGCCTGTAGCCGCCAAGGGTTTATTGCCGCCTACCCGACCTTGGTTACGCATGCGATCTCCATGGTGGGCCAGCGCGTCATGATCAGATTGCGTGCCAACTCTACCCCAACCGGCGAGTTCTGACGCCGGTCATTGCTCCATTTTGGGGGCGTACCGTATAATTGCGAACAGAGGAGACCGCTGAAGATTTGGCGAGAGTTTGGTAAGTTATACGACATGCTCCTAGCTATAGACGTTGGCAATAGCATGGTTAACTTGGGCGTTTTCGATGACGAACGCCTGGTGGCAAATCTGCGGGTTTCTACCGATGCCAGGCGGTCCGCAGACGAATACGGTCTCATGCTTCGGGACCTTTTGGCCTTGAACGGAATCGACCCGTCAATGATTACTGACGTCTGCATGTGCAGCGTCGTGCCGCCTCTGACCGGTGTATTCGAGGATCTTTCCGAGACGTATTTCAACGTGAAGCCCCTGACGGTCACCGCCGGGGTGCGGACCGGCCTGCAGATTAGTTACGACAATCCCCGGGACGTCGGCGCCGACCGGATAGTGGACGCGGTCGCGGCCATCAACTTATACGGCCCGCCGACCATCATCGTGGACTTCGGCACCGCGACGGTGTTCGACGCTATCTCCAAGGATGGGGTCTATTTGGGCGGCGCTATCTCCCCCGGAATCAACGTCGCTGCGGAGGCCTTGTTTCTAAACACCTCCCAACTGCGGCGAGTGGAATTGGTGGCCCCTGAATCGGCCATCGGCCAAAACACCACCGAGGCGCTACAGTCGGGCTTGATGCTGGGCTACGCTGGTTTGGTGACCGGCTTGGTAGCCCGTTTCAAGAAAGAGCTGGGAGAAGACGCCAAGGTGGTGGGCACCGGAGGGCTGGCAGGTATTATCTCCAAGGTGGCCGATGTGTTTGACATCATCAATCCTGATTTGACCCTTATTGGGCTGCGGCTGATTTATGGCAAAAACCGGCCGCCTCCCCAGGTATTGGACTAGTCCCATGGCTGGACCGCTGACGGATAAACAAGTAGTCCTCGGCGTTACCGGGAGCATCGCTTGCTACAAGGCGTTGGACCTGGCCAGCAAGCTGGTGCAGGCCGGCTCCTTGGTGGACACCATCATGAGCTATGGAGCCACCCAGTTCGTCACGCCCCTGGCCTTTCGCAGCATCACCCACCGGACGGTTGTGACCGACTCCTTCGACCCCGACTCCGCGTACAGCATTGAGCATGTGGCCCTGGCCCAGCAGGCCGACATCGTGGTCGTGGCCCCGGCCACCGTTCACTGCATCGCCAAGATTGCCCTTGGCTTGGCCGACGACCCGCTGACCACCACCATCGTAGCCGCCAAGGCCCCGTTAGTCGTCGCCCCGGCCATGGACGGCAACATGTACGATCACCCGGCCACCCAGGCCAACCTGGCCACGTTAAAAGAGCGAGGCGTGGTCATCGCCGGGCCCGGCACAGGAAGGCTGGCCTCCGGGCTGACCGGCGTGGGCCGGTTGCTGGAAACCCCGGAACTGCTGGGCCACATCTCCTATGCCATGGGCAGAGACGGCGACCTTGCTGGGAGAGCGGTCGTAGTCAGCGCCGGAGGCACCATGGAACCCATTGACCCGGTGCGGGTGATTACCAATCATTCTTCGGGCAAGATGGGCTACGCTTTGGCCGAGGCTGCCCGTGACCGGGGGGCCGACGTAGTGCTGGTGACCGCCCCCACCAGTCTGCCCGACCTCGCCCTGGTGAAGGTGGTCCGGGTGCGCACCGCCCAACAGATGGGCGAGGCCGTCCAAGAACACGTAAAAAATGCCGATGCGTTGGTGATGGCCGCCGCAGTGGCCGATTACCGCCCGGTGGTAGAGGCAGAACAAAAAATCAAGAAAGCAGACGATGAATTGAACATCTCCCTGACCAAGACCGAGGACATCCTCAAGAGCGCCAAGGGTGACTTCGTGCGGGTGGGATTCGCCGCCGAGAGCGAAAACCTAATCCAAAATGCGAAGGCTAAGGTCGGCAGCAAGAAATTGGACTTGATTGTGGCCAACGACATCACCGCCGAAGGCAGCGGCTTTGGGACGGACACCAACAAAGTCACCATAATCGACCGGGCCCTGGCCGTTGAAGAGTTGCCCCTGCTGACCAAGTACGACGTCAGCAACCGGATATTGGACCGGGTAAAAGTCCTTTTTCGGGACTAATTACGTCTAAGCACGGTCAACAACGCCCCTAACCCCATCAACCACCTCCCGGCTTGCCAAGCTATTTCCCAGCTCGAGTTCCCCGCGGCCTGTAGCCGGGCAAGCTCACACCGCTCTTCAATGGTGATCTGCGTATATCGGTTTCCCATGACAACACCTTAGCTTGGTGTTGCACTTCGTTTGTGAACTTAGCGAACCAAGGGGGCGCGACTTCGTAGGCGCGGGTTTCCGACCCGCCCTCACTCTCGTAATCAACGTTCGTACCAGCCAGGACCGTTGTGGGCGGACCAGGACCCCTGCGCCGGGCTTCTGGCCATGGGTCTTGCTTGTGCCGACATGCTTCTCCCTGGCGACCCTTTCGTTTCGACGACCATCGTGGCAAAGAAAAGGGCAGGTTGGAAACCTGCCCCTACGGGCGTTTGACGCCATTAACCTGCGATTATCTATCCCAGGCTGATTCTTTTGAACCCCTCGGCGTAGGCCATACCCACCCTTTTTCCGGTGCTGATTAGCCCTTGGCGGAACCAGTCTCCAGCGTTCTCTTGGTCAACCTGAGTCTTGTGCGCCTTCAGGGCTTTGACCGCCGTGTCGATGTAGGCTTCGACATCGACGTACTGGTCCGAGCCCTCGCCGCCGCCGGACACCCAAATCTCCCGAACTTTGTGGGGCCCCAAGCCCTCCTCCAGCAGCTCCGGGAAGGTCAACCGGTCGCGGGCGCTGGGGAAAATGGCTGATAGCGCGGCCTCTCCCGCAGCGGAATGGTCAGGGTGGTCAAGGTAGCTACTGGAGCCCAGCTCCCGGGATGGGCTCCCAACAATCACCACGTCGGGCTTGTAGCGGCGGATCTCCCGGGCGATGTCCCTCCGGAGTTCCAGAGTTGGCTCAAGATAGGAGTCGGGGTAACCCAAGAAGACCACGTCCTTTAACCCCAGGACCTTGCCGGCGTCCCTCTGTTCTTTCTCCCTGATTTTCACCAGCCTTTCGCTGGTCATCTCCGGGTCCGAACTACCCTTACTGCCGTCAGTGCAAAGTACATAGACTACCTCCCAGCCCTCCGCACACCACTTTGCCACCGTTCCGGAACAGCCCCACTCGGCATCGTCCGGGTGGGCCATGATTACCATCCCTCTCCGGAACGGCTCCTCGTTCTCCACCATGGACATCTTCCTCCTCTTTGTTGGCGTATCGTATCTCGGTCTGAAACATGCGAAAGCAACAGCCGATTTAGCCTCGATCACGCCCAATTGGAAGTGTATCATAGCCTTTTCTCACCGCCTACGGCAGCCGGTCCATCCGTTGCCGCCGGGGCAGAGTGATGCTAGCCTGGGACTGCAACGGAAGCCTGAATCGAAAGAACTCGGAGGAGTGAGTACCCATGCCCACCCTCTGGGCCCAGACAGCAGAATACGACAGTATCTCGGTGGGCGACGACTTGCCCATACTGGTGAAGTTCGAGTTCCGTCCGCCCGCCAAAGACGGGGTTAAAGCTCCCGCGGAGGACCCGGTGGACACGGAAAAGCTGTCCGCCTACGTGAAAGAACTGCTGCTCAAGGCCCTTCCGCCGGACAGCGTGAACCACGAAAACACGGTGATTGAAGTGGAAATCCTGACCGAGTTCCTGCCCGGCGACACGGTAAGCGTTTGTGGCTGGGTCGTGGGCAAGTCGGATGAGGGCGGGCAGCGGGCGGTGGAGTGCCAGGTGACCGTGGAATCTCACGATGGCGCGACAGTCGCCAAAGCCAGGGCGGTGGTCAGTCTTTAGAGCGGCGCGCCCTGGGGTTTCTCCTCCGCCTGCGGGCCGACGGACGGGGCGGTCTTTCCGGCGGGCTGCTCTCCCCTGACGGTTTTTCTATCGAATCTTGACCGGGGGCCGCGCCATCCCAGGCCATCTCGTGGCGGTACCTGGTCCACTGTACCTGGGTGACTATGGTGAGCAGGATTCCGGGGACGAAGAACGTCATGATTGGCTGGTAGGACCCCGCCTGCAGCCATTTGAACCCGGCGAACGCCCCCACGATCATGAACGCCCAGGCCACCCCTCCTAGCAGCACATTATTGTTCCAAGGGGACCTGAGGGCCAGTAGCGCCCCGGCAGGCCAGAAGATGAACATGGGAATCATGTACTCTGGCCGGTAGTACCAGGGCTTGGGGAAGGATGGACCTTGGGGTTCCTCTTCTGGAGTCACGAGTACTTAAGATCGAGTGCTTAAATCAGGGAAGCCTAATTGCGTGCCAGCAGCACGTGGAACTCCACCGCATCGAGGGCCCGCTCCTCGCGGATGCAGGCCACCGCGTATTCGATTCCCATGCGGGCGAAGCCGGAATATTCCAGGACATTGTTACCCAGGATAACCAGAGGCGTTTCGCCGTCTAGCTTCACGCCGATCTGACTGGAATCTTCCTCGTCGATACGCAGTTCCACCTGGCGCCCGGTCAAGCGCTCAATTTTCTCCCGGATCCGTTCCACGAATTCCTGATCTTCCACTTAGACCTCTACTACGTGGGGCTTTTCCGCTGCGGGAGGACGCCCAATGATTTTATCACCCCAAATATATGAGCAATCAATCAGCGTCTGGCAGCTCAGGTCCAGCACGGCTAACTTGGAACTTTCTTCTTGATTGGGCGCAAACATTTGGGTGGTGGTGACCGCAACACCCATTCCGATCTCCACGTACCTCCGCACCAACTCGCTATGGTCCATCTCCAAGCTGACTTGCAGATGCAACCCTTTTCGCTCATCGCCTTTTCGAAATATCCGCGGGTATAACTCTGTTGGCTTAGCAGTATTAGCGCCAATTCGGAAATGCTCCCGAGACTGGGCCTGGGATACGCTGCTCATACGGGCGGTATGGTAGAAGCTAATCAGTTCACGTATATCCAACGGACACCTCGCTACGCTCGAATAATTTCCGAATCTCCGAGCCAACCCCTGGTGTCCGATTCATTCCGCTCTATACTATCATTCTTGTGATACTGCGCATAAAAGGCACCCGGTTGACGTTCGCTTCGCCGTGCAATCATAATTCACCGTATCGAGATGCCGGTATCGCCAACGCATTCCGGCGTTAGACCATTGAGGCCGTTGGTTTCGCCCCGGAGCGGAGGAACAATATGACCACCGTCAAGTATTCCTTGGGAGAATTCACCCACGACATGGAGTCCTTTCTCAAGGACCAGCCCGACAACCAGAAGATATTTGACAAGGGGTCTGCTTGGCTCGAGCGGTTGGTCAGCAACCCCGACTCCATCCCCATGGACTTCCGCGTTCCCACTGGCGTGGGCAGCCGACCCAACCACGCTTCCCGCCTGCTTTATCAGGGCGAAAGCGGTCTTCAAGTTACCGCGGTCGTCTGGGGCGCCGGCGAACACTTGGGCCCTCACGACCACCGGACCTGGGGCATGATTGGCATCTTGGACAACACCCTCACCGAGACCCGGTACCGCCGCGTGGATGACCGGGACGTGGAGGGCTACGCCAAGCTGGAGAAGGACCGGGCCACCAACTTCAAGCCCGGCGAGATTACCCTGCTGCTGCCCGATGTGGACGAGATTCACCAGATGGACAATCACACCGACAATCCGACCGTGGAGATTCACGTCTACGGCACAGACCTCCGGGGACTGGAGCGCAGCAGCTATGACCTGGAGACCAGCAAGATTACCACCTTCCGCACCACCAAGTGGGACAACTGCTAATAACCCGTAGGGGCACGGTCCCGATGGAATCGGGATGCCCCTACATTCGGCGACAGTGGATTACGGGGTTGGGAGGCGTGCGCCAGACTGGATGTTTGGCGTTTCGTCTTGAATGGCATATTCCGGCGAATCAGCCGGTCACGTCACCGAGATTGAGGAGAGAAATTCCATGGCCAAGAAAATTTCGTCCCAGGACCTGAAAAAGCTGCTGGATGGGAACTCTCCCTTTACGCTGATTGACGTGAGGGAGTCGGGCGAATACAACGCCACCCACATACCAGGCGCCGCCCTCATCCCCCGCCGCCGCATAGAGTACATCATCGAGGGTTCAGTTCCTTTCAAGGGCACCCGGGTGGTGGTCTGCGACGACGACGGACGCCGTGCCGAGTTGGCCGGAGCGACCTTGGAGAAGCTGGGCTATACCGACGTCGCCTCTTTGGAAGGAGGCACCAATCGCTGGGCCAGCAACGACCTGCCCACCGAGTGGGGAGTAAATGTTCCCAGCAAGGAGTTCGGCGAGATGCAAGAAGTGGTGCACCACGTGCCCGAGATTACCGCCGACGACTTACACCAGCGGATCGAGAACGGAGACAAGCTGGTCATCCTGGACACCCGCACCCCGGAGGAATACCAGCGCATGTGCATCCCCGGCGGGCGCAGCATGCCTGGCGGTGAGCTGGCCCTGAGGATCACCGACATAACCAAAGAGTTGGACGCCGACACCACAGTCGTCATCAACTGCGCCGGCCGCACCCGCAGCATCATGGGCACCCGGGTCCTGCAGCGCATGGGAATCCAGGCGGTGTGCTTGAAGAACGGCACCTCCGGCTGGCTGTTGGCTGGCTACGAACTGGAATACGGCGGTGACCGCGTGCAGCTTCCTCAAGTTTCCGCCGAGGGCAAGGCTGCTGCCGAGGAATACGCGGAACGGCTGGGCAAAGAGGACGGCGTCCGCTATCTGGACATTCCCGCGCTTCAGCAACTGCTGGCCAAACAGGACCAAGAGTCGATCTACCTGATCGACGTACGCACCGAGCAAGAATACAACGCCGTCCATATCCCCGGCTTTCGCTCGTTCCCCGGCGGTCAGGCAGTGCAACGGTCCGACGATGTGGCCGTGGTCAAGATTGCCACCTACGTGTTCTGCTGCGACGGCAAAGCCAGGGCCACCGTTACCGCCTCCATGTACCGGCAGATGGGCCACGAGAACGTCTTTGCCGTGGACGGCGGCGCACCCGCCTGGCAGGCGGCAGGCCAGACCGTTGAGATTGGAATCCCGGGTTCAAACCTACTAGGATTTGCAGAGGCCGAAGCTTCGGCTAAGATGGTCTCCGCCCAAGACCTGAACGCCAAACAGCCGGACTTGGTCCTGTTCGTCGACACCAGCCAAGACTTCTCCCAGGGCCACACCCCGGGGGCAAAGTGGATCTCCCGCAGCTGGCTTGAGATTGAGATAGAAGCAGCCGCCCCATCCAAGGGCGCGTTCATCGTCGTAACTTGCGGGAGCGGTCGCGGTTCCACCCTGGCCGGGGCCACGCTCCAAGAGTTGGGCTACACCAACGTGTCAGTCCTCGAAGGCGGGATGGCCGCCTGGAAGCAGGCCGGCCTGCCGGTGGAGCAGGGCCTGACCGGAATTGTGCGCCCTCCCTCTGACATCAACTACCTAGGCGTGGACCGTAGCTACGCCGAGATGATGAATTACCTGAGGTGGGAGACCGCCTTGGGCGAGAAATACGCCGCCGATTAATACCGGCTCCAAGTACCCAGCTCAAATTCCTGGCCCAAATTCCTGGATAAATACCTCAGAGCTGAACCGTAACGCAAAAGGAAAAATCAGAGGAGGGACTCGATGGCGACCACCAAAGAATCCGGGGCGATCCCCGATTTTCTGAGAATGGACGAAGCCATTGGCTCGGACCCCGCCAACGCCGATAAGACCGGTAACTGGAACGGCTGGCCCACCAAGGACCTGAATCCGGTCACCCTGATGGACGACCAGGGCCGGACCGTCCGCATCCGTACCCCGGTGATGGATCTGGAAGGACTGATTACTCCCACGGACCTGCACTATACTGTGCAGCACTTCGATGTCCCACCAGTGGTAGAGACGGACAAGTGGGACCTGAAGATTCACGGCCAGGTCAAGAACCCCATCACCTTGAACTTCGACCAGCTCCGCCGCTTCCCCGGCCGGAGCGTCCGTACGGTTATGGAATGCTCCGGCAGCGATGCAACCTTCTTCGAGTACTTCAAGGATGAGGGCCCCAAGCCGTCCCGCACCCAAGAGTGCATGATTCTGAGCGCCAGCGAGTGGACCGGAGTCCCCTTGGCTGCGGTCTTGAACGCCGCCGGCCTCACCGACAAGTCCTTATACGTGCGGGCCGTGGGCAACGACGAGGGGGTCCCAGCAACCGCCGCTGAAGGCACCAAACCCTTCTACTACGACAAGGGCCTGCCCATGCAGAAAGCCCTGCATCCCGACACCATCCTGGCTTGGGCCCAGAACGGACAGCTCTTGGAGCACCTCCACGGCGCTCCTGTCCGCATGCTGGTGCCCGGTTGGTCCGGCAACTGGTCGGTGAAATGGATTACTGATCTGGAGATTTTGGACCACATGCCCGACTGCTGGTACCACTACCAGTTCTACTACTACGGCGACTCGCCCGACGACCCCAACAAAGAGTTGATTACCACCCTTGGTGTCAAGTCCATCGTGACCCAGCCCAACGACGACACGGAGAAGATGACCAAGGGCGTCCACATGGTCCGCGGCTACGCCTGGAGCGGCGCCGGCGCCATCTCCGAGGTCCACGTCAGCGTCGACGGCGGGCAGAGATGGCACTCCGCCCACATCGAGGCGCCCCGCGACCGGTTCATGTGGGTCCGTTGGTCCTACCGGTGGGACGCGGACAAGACCGGCAAGTACAACATCATGTCCCGCGCCACCGACGAGGTGGGCCGGGTCCAGTCCCGCGAGCCCCGTTACAACAACATGCGCAAGAACTTCAGCGCGATTGTCGGATATCCAATAACCGTTGAATAGTGGGCGTCGCATCCAGAGTCATCCCGCCTAAGTAACCGCGGAGGAAGCAATGCCGATAATCGACCATTCAGACGTCCGCTTGGCCCCCGTCATGGAGCGGGTGCGGGAGCGGTATCTGGTATCTAAAGACCAAGGTGCGGTATCATTGACCGTAAAAGAGGTTGAGATTTCCCCGGGCTGGGAAGGCCGCATGCACACCCATCCGGTGGACGTTTCCATTCAGGTATTGTCCGGCGCCATTCAGGTGATTTTGGGCGACGAGGTCCGGACGGTACGGGCGGGCACCACGCTGTTGGCCCCGCCGGGCGTGCCACACAAACTGATACACCATCTCTGGACCCCAGCGGTATTGTTGATTACCTACCCTTCAGCGGAACTGGAGACCGACCACCTGGAATAGCCCGGAAATCTACCGGAGCGTCTTGAGGAGGACCCCGAATGGCCCTGCCACAAATCGGCACCAAGGCGGAACCGCAAATAATTCCCACCAACGCCGGTCTTCGGACCTGGGCCGCGCCCCCGCAGGCTCTGCAGGAGAACATCGTCCCCAACGACCTGTACTACATCCGTAACCACTGGAAGGACAGCCCCGAGATCGACGTCAATACCTTTCAATTGAAGGTGGACGGAGAAGTCGAGCGCACCATTGCTCTGTCTTTCGAAGCCCTGAAAAAGCTGCCCCAGAAGCGATTCCAAGTGACATTCGAGTGCTGCGGCAACAGCCCGGTGCCCGAGTATTTCACCAAGTCCCTGCGCATCAGTTCGGTGATGGAGCAAATCAAGGGTCACGGAATCATGGGCAACGCCGAGTGGGCCGGGGTCTCCCTAAAGGACGTGCTGGAATTGGCCGGGGTCAAGGACTCGGCAGTTGAGGTGATGTTCGAGGGCGCCGACCACGGTCCCGACGAAGTGGTGGGCGACCCCGGCGAAGTTACCTACGAGCGCAGCTTACCCATCGCCAAGGCCCTCCATCCCGACACAATCCTGGCCTATGAGATGAACGGAATGCCCCTACCCAAAGACCACGGCTATCCCCTGCGGCTCTTGGTCTCGGGCTGGTACGGGATGAACTCGGTCAAGTGGCTGGTGGGCATCCACGTTCTCGACCACGAATTCGAAGGGTTCTACATGACCCAGCGCTACATGACCATGAACGAGCCCGGAAACCCGGTGCCCTACCGCCTTTACACCAAACTGCAGGTCAAGTCCATAATCACCAACCCCGTTCCCGGCGAGATCATTCCCGCCAGCGGCTACAACCTGGCCGGCGCGGCTTGGTCCGGCGAAGAGGACATCGAAAAGGTGGATATCAGCACCGACGGCGGCCAGACCTGGAACCCGGTGCAAAAGCTCCATGACCGGGAAGCCTACTCGTGGTACAGGTGGGAGCACTTCTGGACGCCACCGGCCGAGGGCAAGTACACCATCATGTGCCGGGCGACCAACGTAGAAGGCGTCACCCAGCCCATGGAGTTTCCCAATCCCTGGGACGGCCGGGGCTACGGAAACAACATGGTCTTCCCCTATGAGGTAGAGGTACGGGCCTAGGCCCTGGGAATGGGGTCTTCGAAATGAGAGGTGAAAGTCTGACCGCCGCAAAGCGCATCCCAATTCCGGTCACATTCTTTGTGGTGCTGGCCGTGGTCATCGCCCTGATTATATTTTTCGGGGCGTGGGCCGTGTCGGCCGACGTGGGCAACCAACGCACTTTGGCCTTTGGCCTGCCCGGCACCACGCCCAGCATCAGCGGCAGGAATATTCCAGAAGACACCACCGGGCCGTACCAAGTGGCCCGCCTTGACGGCGAAGACGTAGCCGGCGACACCTGGTGGGGCCAGGCGTTTCTCAGGGCCTGCCCTCTGCATTAGGCAATTGGCATGTTTTTAGAATGCGTATTTGCGTATTACTGAGGACCGGGCGGAGAAATTATCCGCACGGTTTTTCTTGAGATGCCCGGATTTACTTGAGTCAAGGTAACTGAATGGCGGTAACCACCGACCCAACCTCAGCAGCAGCCAGCACACCTAAGAAAATCCACCGGGCCTAAATTTTGGGGCTGGTCAGCCCAATACTTGAAAGTGATAATCCCGAGAGTATCCTAATGCCGCGACTTGATTCTCACGCCCACTATCAAATTCGTCTCGTTAAGAGATTTGATGGAGCAAATATCGTCACTTATCCGCCGCTTGCACAACCCAAATCGCTAAGAGATCGAGACAAAACTCTGGACGTTGCGGCTGGTAGTGAAGGGAGAGCGCTGCAGAAAGCGAGGGAATATTGTCGAAGAGGGGCCACGAGGAAAGGCGACTTACCAGGAGAATTTCTCGGAGTCGTCCTCGTCAAACATGTAACCCCTCCCGACGAGCCCATTGCCGTATCACGCACTAGAGAAGTTACAAGAAGGCCTAGGCGAGTTGTAGGCACCACAGAATGGCTGTACTTTGTCGACCATGATGCACGGGCTTACCGCGTAAGCCCCGCGACCCACAATGTTTTGGGGCCGGTTGACTAGCACTAAGGTCTAGAAGTCAAGACCACGCCTGAGTTGGCCAACCAAGCGGTACGCGCCGCTCTCCTGGAACAAGCGACCGGAGACTAACAGGCACCCCTACTCTGCCGGTTCCCCTATTCTAATCGAAGGTTACTTGCATGCCACAACTCATCGACTTGACCCTTACTCTGGGCAGCGACCGGATCAGTTTGGTGCCTGGATTGGTGGGAGTGGAGACCGAGGCAATCCAGACTCACGCCAGCCACGCCCGCTCCAATCAGAAGCTGTGCTTGGCCACCCATATCGGCACACACGTGGACGCTCCCTTCCACTTCGTGGACGGCGCGACCACCGTGGAGAACATGCCCTTGGAGAAGTACATGGGACCGGCGCTTTTGTTGGACCTCCGCCCGGTGGCCAAGGGGCAGTCGCCATTATTGGTCTCAGAGCTTGAGGAAGCCGGCGCCAGCCCCGAGTCGGTCAAGGACAAGATAGCGGTCCTCTTCACCGGCTGGGTGGAGGCCGAGTCTGGCGGGCCACGATTCTACGGTCACGGACCCTATCTGAGCACCGAGGGGGCCGCCTTCCTGGCCGAGTGCGGCGCCAATGCCGTGGCCGTGGACTTTCCCATCGACAAGCATCCCGAAACTCCCCAGTCCACCATCAAGGATTTTCCGGTACACCGGCTGCTGCTGGGGCAGAACATCCCTCTGATCGAAAACCTGATTAACCTGGACAAACTGGTGGGCAAAGAGTTTGAGCTCTGGGCCCTGCCGCTAAAGCTCAAGGGAGGGGACGGCGCCGCCACCAGGGCCGTGGCCCGTATCCTTTAGCCTTCTTTAATTATGCAAACGCCGGGGCGAACGCCGGGGGACAAACCGATTCTGCTGGCCACCGAAAATGGTGACAAACAGCGGGCGTTTCGGTCATTGCTTAACGGCCTTCCGCTAACGCCCGTCACACCCGCCGAGGCTGGAATCACGGCATCACCCCAAGAGAACGGGGAGAGCCACGAGGCCATCGCTCGGGACAAAGCCGTTCAATGGTCGCAGGCCGGTTCCATGCTGGTCATCGCCTCAGACGGCGGCCTGGTTATCCCGGCATTGGGCCCAGATTGGGAGAGCCGCCATACCCACCGCTTTGCTGGCCCCACGGTGGACGACTCCCAGCGCGTGGACCGGCTGCTGGAACTCATGGAGCCGTTCATTGGTGCGGACCGAAGCGCCTCTTGGGTCGAGGCGGTAGCCATCGCCCACAGAGGCCAAATCTTGGCTTCCTGGGAGCTTCAAGGGGCTGCCGGAGAGATAGCCGAGGCGCGGGAATCCGGCCCGGTCCCAGAATTCTGGGCATTCACTGTTTGGACCTTCCCTCAGTACGGCAAGACCTACAACCAACTGACACCCAATGAACTGGAATCCCTCAACGACCATTGGACCCGTCTGGGCCAACTGGTCCGCTACTTCTTCCAGACCGACTTCGTTCCTCCCTTGGATTAGCCCCAGCGCTGGACCGGTCCCGGTGGTGCGCTCATCGCCTTTGGGATACAATGATTGCCCGTGCCTGACCAGGCCCAAAGGTAATCCCCCAGAGATGGTGACTGAATTGACCGTTGGAACAACCCCAGGAAAGAACAAAGGGACCACAGGCGAGTACAAGGCCCCCGAGTCCATCGAAGATGTCCAGAACCTGCTGCGCGACCAGGTCTACGTTACTGACCGTGCGCTGGCGGTGCCCATATTCCTGGCGATGAAGCTGCAACGCCCCCTGTTCCTGGAAGGGGAGGCCGGCGTCGGCAAGACCGAGATCGCCCGCGCCTTGGCCACCGGACTGGGCACCAAATTGATCCGGCTACAATGCTACGAAGGCTTGGACGTGAACCAGGCGGTCTACGAATGGAACCACACCCGGCAGGTGCTGGAGATTCGCCTGATGGAGGCGGCGGGCGACGTTGACCGCAAGGCCGCCAATGCCGATCTTTTCAGCGAGAAATTCCTCATCAAACGCCCCCTGCTCCAAGCCATCGACGACGCCCAAGAAAGACCTCCGGTGCTCCTGATCGACGAACTTGACCGCTCCGATGAGGAATTTGAGGGCTTCCTTCTGGAGCTCCTGGGCGACTATCAAATCACCATCCCCGAACTGGGCACCTACAAGGCGGCACATCCACCCATCGTCATCATCACCTCCAACCGGACTCGGGAGATACACGACGCCTTGAAGCGCCGCTGCCTCTATTACTGGGTCGATTACCCGGACTACCAGAAAGAGCTCCAGATAATCACCGCCAAGATTCCGGACGCCTCCCGGAAGCTGTCTGAGCAGGTGACGGCGTTCATCCAGGAGATGCGGGAGACCGAACTGTATAAGATACCCGGCGTCTCCGAGACCCTGGACTGGCTGTCCGCCCTTCTGGCCTTGAACCAGACGGAACTGAACCCTGAAGTCATCGACGACACACTGGGCCTGATGCTCAAGTACCAGGACGACATCGAGTCTGTGAGAGGCGAGCCGGTGCGCGCCATGTTGGAACGCTCCAAGAATAGAGGGCCACGTGGGGGCCGCCGCCGCGGGTAGTCATGGCCGGTCCGATTCCAATCATTCCCAACGATGCCGGTCCAGACGGCCATTTTCTCCACAACCTGACGCTATTCGGCGAGATGTTGCGCCGGGTGGGACTGGAGGTGGGCTCGGGCAACATGCTGGACTTGGTGCGCGCCACCGACCACGTGTCCGTCGGAAAGCGGGGCGAGTTCTTTCAGGCGGCCCGCAGCATCCTGGTGCACCGCAAGCAGGACCTGCCCATATTCGACGAGGCTTTCCAGGTGTTCTGGCGCAAGCCCACAGACCGCACCACTACCATGGACCTGCGCTCCATGGGCGAACAGCGGCGCTTCCGGAAGCCCCAGGTAAGTACCGGCCGGGACGATGAACCCGAGGGGACCGGGGCGATGGAAGGCGAGCCGGACGATGAGTCGGTTCAGAACGTGGACCTTAGCCGCACCTACAGCGCCGTGGAGGTGCTCCGCCAAAAAGATTTCTCCGAATTCACCTCCTGGGAGAGGGCCGAAGCGCGCCGTATGATGGCCAATCTGACCTGGGACTTAGGCCGGCGCCGCACCCGGCGGTTGGCGCCGGGCCGGTCCGGCCAACTGGACCTGCGCCGCACCATGCGGCGGAGCCTGAGATACGGCGGGGAGTTTCTGGAGTTGGCCACCCGGTCTCCCAAGGACAAGCTCCGCTCCTTGGTGCTGATCTGCGACGTAAGCGGCTCCATGGAGCGCTACACCAGGATGCTCCTCCAATTCATCTACACCATCGCCGGGGACTTCGAACAACTGGAAGCCTACCTATTCGCCACGCGGCTGACCCGCGTCACCCGGAACCTGAAATACCGGAGCATCGACCAGGCTATCGATGAGGTCTCCAAAGCGGTGCCCGACTGGGCCGGCGGCACCCGCATCGGCGATGCGATAAAGACCTTCAACTACCAATGGTTGCGGCGGGTGCTGAGGGGCCAGGCCGTAGTGTTAATCATCTCAGACGGTTGGGACCGGGGCGACCCCGAATTGCTGGCCCGGGAGACTTCCCGCCTGCAGCGCAGTTGTCACCGGCTCATCTGGCTGAACCCGCTCCTAGGTTCGCCCAGCTACCAACCGTTGACCCAGGGAATGAAGGCGGCTCTGCCTTACGTTGACGATTTTCTGGCGGTGCACAATCTGAACAGCCTGGAATCCCTGGCCCAGCATCTGAGCACATTGGGCCCGAACCGCGCGCTGGGACGGGCTTACCGTCCACCCGCCGCCGAGCACCCGGAGCCGGAGCCCGTTGTGGCAGCAGACCGGCCCATCGACCGGATCAATCTGCCCACCTTTCGGCATCCCATGTGGGGAAAGAGACCCTAGTCCGGGGGAGGCATGTTCCGGGGAATCCGCTTCGTCTGGAAACAATCAGATCAAATAGGGAGGACGTAAATTGTCATTTTCAGAGCTACAGACACAGGCACAATTCTTCTGGGACCCGGAGATATATACACTATTCTCGCGGCCGCAGCAGAGACCGACGGGGATTACATCGCTTTAGAAGCGTTGGTGCCACCCGATGGTGGCCCACCTCTTCACATCCACCATAATCAGGTCGAGACGTTCTATATCCTCGAAGGGGAGATGGATATAACGGCGGGCGACCAGATGTACCAGGCAAAGGCCGGCGATTTTGTACATATCTCCAAAGGCACGCCCCATAATTTCATAAATCGATCGCGGACCACAAGCAAGATGATCTTTACCTTTGTGCCGGCAGGAGACATCGAGGAGTTCTTTAGAGAGTCCTTCAAAGAAACCACGGACCGGCATCCGCCCCTTGAACCGTTATCCGAACGCCTTCATCCAGCGCATGCTTGAAGCGGCTGCGCGCCATGACATTGAAATCTTGCCGCCGCCGGAGGGCAAAGCCTAGACCACGGACTGATTTATCAATAACCAGTTATCTTCGAGGGCCGCTGGACCAGCTATCCGCTAATGCGGGTGAGTATCCAGTCCACGGCACTCTGATGGCTTGCAGCCTTGAGAGAGCAGGCCTAGTTGGTCTAGCCCGTAAGGCTAGACGCTTAACTCGGGGATCCGCCGCGTCAACTCGGCCCAATCATCGGCAATTGTTTCCCGGATGAGAAGTTGGACGTGCGCGAACACCTCCTCGGGCATTAATCCCATCACGACCCTGGTCCACATCTCCCGGTCATCGTGTCCCAACAAAGGGAAGAACCAGTGTATGAACTCGGGATTACGTTCGGGCGGCACATGTGCGGCCATGCCGCCGATTATCCCAGATTGTTCTTCCAAGGAAGTCCGTTCGCGCAGAATCGGATAGAGTTGCTGATCTTCTTTGTCAAGGTGAATCCTTAGGACTGCAGTCATCGCCGCCGTCTCCCGGGCCGCGACAAGCGCGTCTGATGCGGCAGAAATCTTAGCCAAACCTTCCGTCATTATGTCGAATTCATTGTGATCGTGGAGGTAGCCTTGCGCCACCAGCGGCGCTACTTTGTCCATGGCCGGGAACGCCAGCTCGTCCTCGCCAGCTGCATGCCACATTAATATCTCGCTGAAAAAGCGAAGCCGCTCCACAGCAGGCGCCAAATTGCCGTCCCCTGCTGCGGCCTTGTAGGCTGCATCGTCAATCAATTTCATGTCATTGCGTAATGCTTGGTGAAAGGAAGGTATGACATCAAGCGGCGTCACCATAGTAGATTATCTCCTTCGGGATTTCCCAGACCCAATTGATTCCCCGAACGTGCGACCCTCGGGATACCGCGAACTATAAAATGATATCCTGCGGGCGTCAACTGGCAACCGATTCGCTAAACTGGCCCGGACTCCGTGGTGGTGGGCATCAATTGGCCGGTTGCACGAACTCGGAAGGGTCCGGCCAGACCGTCGACCGTAGCAGCCATACCACGGCGAATGCCAAGGCCGCCAACGCGGCGCCGGCCATGGCGTCCAGGATAAAGTGGTTGCCGGTGAGCACGATGGCGAAGAAAGTGAGGACCGGGTACAACAGGCCCAGGAGCCGGTATCGGCCGCGGAGGGTTTTCCAGAACAGCACCCCTAGGATTACGGTCCAACTGAAGTGAAGGCTGGGCATGGCGGCAGAGATGTTGTAGTAAGAGGCCATCCCCTCGCTGCCGTAGATCTTGGGCCCGTATTCCTGGATGGTATCCAGCAATTCGACGGCTGGGATGGCGAACGGTGAGGCCACCGGAAAGACCATGAAGGTCAGCAGCGCCCCGGCCAAGTCAACGAATACCACCGTCCGGTAGAAATTGTAGTCTCGCCGGCTCTTGATGAACAGGATGACGGCGGCCAGAATAATAATGGGCCAGTAGGTGATGATATACACCCAGTTCATCGTCACCACTAGGCCTTTGGCGTTGTCCACGGCCCAGGACTGCCAACCCGGTTCCCAGAGAACCCCCAAGTCCTTCTGCAGGGAGACTATCTTCTCGCCGTTGACCAAGCCCACGGCCCGGGTGTCGCCGTGGACCAGGCCTCTGGTCAACAGATATACCAGATAAGCGCCGACGTAGAGGGAGATTTCGCCTAGAGCGGCACGCCTTTCCCGGATGGCGGAAATCATTGTGGCATCGTGCCGACCGGTTGGTGTAGAGGGCGTTCACGGGAAGCCGTAACGGTCCAGCGCCGGGCAGGTCGGATCCGGGACCCGTTCAATCGGTCGTTGCTGGCTGTCCGTCTGATAGTTCTCTGTGTTCCGGACCAGGCCCCTCAACGTGCCTGAAGGCGGTGCGCGCTCTGGAGATTATGACCGGCAAGAAAAACCGCCTCCGGAATCCCAGTTCCATGGTCAAGAACGAGGCCAGGATCAAGAGGCCGCCGCCAACGGCGTCCATGATGTAGTGGTTACCGGTGATGGTGATGGCAAACAGGGTCATAGTGGGATATATCACCCCCAAGACCTTGACCCACTTATTGGGAGTCCTCAGGAACAGTATGCCGAACATCACCGTCCAGCCGAAGTGCAGGCTGGGCATGGCCGCATAGGCGTTATAGTAGTTAGCAAATTCTCGGCTGGCGTATCCCGACGGGCCGAAGGCCTTGATAGTATCAACAAAATGCTCGGCAATCATTCGAGGCGGGGCCAGCGGGAACAACATGAATCCCAATAGCGCAATCACGAAGCTGAGCAGGACGATGTTCCGGTAGTATTTGTACCGGTTCCGGTTGGTTAAGTAGAGGATGACCGCCGCGGTGAGGATTATGGGCCAGAAGCTGACGATGTAGGCCCAGTTGAAGAAGATGACCAGCGATTTGGCGCTGGCGATGGTCCAAGACTGCCAGTGGGGCTCCCAGAAGAAGCCCAAGTTCTTTTCAAACTCTATTACCCTCCGGGCGTTGGCCAGAGCCGTGCTTTGGAAATCGGAAAACACCAAGGCCCTGGTGTACATGTACACGAAATACCCGCCCGCAAGTAGTCCAATCTCCCTTAGGTGCGAGAGCCAGAATCTGGAAAAGGGCCATGGTGGGAGCGGGTTTTTTATTGTGGCCATTGTCAGGCTCTGTTGATGACCGCCGGCATTCAGGTCTGTTGGAACATCCACATCACCTCACACCAGTGATCGATCTAATTTTGATGCGCCGACAGCGATGGGGTTCTCTCATCCAGCGCAATTTCATCCGGGATTTTGCCAGAGAATCTCTGGAATTTCAAGAGTCTATACCAAAATCTTGTTCGACCCGCTGCTGGGACCTGTCGAACCACATCTTAAACTGTCTCTTCGGACTTCGCCTCCGCCGGTTCTTTGCCTTGTTGGCTCTGCGGCGGGTCCGTAATTTCGAAGCCGGGTATCTGACTGGCCGGTCATGCCCCATTGCCGTTGGCCGGCTTGGCGCCGTTAACCCGCAGCAGCACCGGCTCCAGTGGCAGGTCCACCGGTCCGCGATGCCGGGCGGCGCGGCTGCCCAGGTAAACGCTGCAGTCCAAACAGCCGATCCGCTTTTCGGGCACGAAATCCTTCTCGAACAGACCCCGGGCCGTGGTGTAATTGGCGTTGTTCCAGATGTCTTTCACCGACGTTTGATTAACGTCACCGAAATCCTGGGTCTTGTCGGTGAGATAGCAACACGGCGCAAAACCGCCGTCCCAGTTGACCACCGCGCTCCGCCACAGGCGCCAGCAGACGTTGCCGTCTTCCTGATAGGGTTTGTAGAAGGGGTTGGCCCGCAGGTACTCCGGATGCTGGCGGGGCAGCCACCGTTCGGCTTCGGCCGGGTCGTCTTCACCGTGGGGGAAGTCCACTTTCTTGAACACCAGGGAGTCGACTCCCAACTCCGCAGCCAGGCGCCGAGCCTCATCCAGTTGGTGTTCGTTCTGACGCATGACGATGAATTGCCATTCGATGTGCGGGGTCTTTGACCCCAACTCACGTTTCTTCTGGTCCAATAGCCGCAGATTCTCCAGGACTCGGTCCAGATGACCGCCTACCCGGTAGACCTCATACACTTCCTGGGTCACGCCGTCCAAAGAGATAATCATGACGTCTAAACCAGATCTAATCACCTGCTCCGCCATCTCTGGGGTCAAGGGCTTATTCAGATTGGAGCTGATGATGGTGGCAATCTTCTGCTTGTGGGCGTACTCGATATACTCATGGATGCGCCGGTTCAAGAAGGGCTCGCCCCAACTGTACAGTGTGAGCCACATACAGGAGTGTTTTATCTGGTCGACCACCTTGGTGAATAGGCCGTAGTCCATCACACCCTGGTCCCGGTGGATGGTGCCCTTGCCCGTGTGGCACAGAGGGCATTTCAGTTGGCAGATGTTGGTGGTGTCTATCTCCCATTCGTAGGGTGACCCCCAGACGATGCGGCGGGCGACCCGAAGTTGGAGCTCCACCCGGTGAAGTTCAGGAACTTACGCCAACTGAAGTAACGCGTCGCCAGCCAGAACCGCTGGTCGCGGCGGCCGTCGGCCACGGATTTGATTACGCCGCCATTGACCTGCAGCCACCTTTCGCCGACGTAGATGACCGCCTTAAGCAGCCAAAAGAATGGGTTGTATCGGACCATTGTCTATTCGATCAAAGACGTTCCCGGACGCAATGCCGGTAAAGCCGTTAAAATCATTGGGGCCCCCAATGTGCGGAAGCCAGGCGGCTCCGCCCGCGCCCTTATAATACTCCCGTCGTAAGCGGACCTTCAACCGTATCTATCCTAGTCTAGCTCTCATACACGAAAGTGAGAGCTATCCTCGTAAGCCCATTAAAATTGACTCGGTTCAAATCGGAAGAGTATCCTTATCAGACTTCTGGCGGACCCGTTTGCGGCACCCCCAAGACAGCCGGTTGGGTCGAAAAGAGCCCAGAGATGAGCGACAAAAAACAGGGTTTTTCCTCGGCCCAACGGGCACTGTTGACCGCAGTGCTCAACCGAATCATCCTCGCCAAGGACAAGCACCCCGGCGCGGGGAACCTGGGAATTGCCGCCTACATCGAGGAGGTGGCTGCCAACAAGCCGGAACTGACCCGCATGTTCAACGACGGTCTGAAGATCGGCGTGGCCGCCGAACGGGCCTCGGCCGGCGGGTTCGAGGCCCTCGCCGATACGGCGAAAGACGATTTAGAGGTCCCGAGGCCGCCGAGCCTGAGTTCTTCGACCAGTTGGTCCTCCAGACTTACAACGGCTATTACACCAACCCAGAGGTGTTCGAGCTCATCGGTTATACTATCCCAAAGCCGGCTCCGCCAGGGTCACGCCCAGAATTACTGGACGTGTCCCTGCTGGACCAACAGCGCAAACGCGAACCATTCTGGAAAAAGACCTAACCAAGGATCTCCAAGACCAGATCGGAAATTAGTGCGCAGTCCGGACTGCGCAGAAGCCTCTCCAATCGGCCATTTAACCCATATTTCCCAGTTAGGATAACAGTGTGATGCGGTATATAGGCAACGTTCTTGCTTTTGTAGTCGTCTCATGAACTTTTCACCAACATCTCGGCTATAATACATTCATTAGAATAGTAAGATTCTTCAGATAGCGTAACAACCCCGGAGGCACCTGATGGGTGACGGCGACAAAACCCCTCTCCGGCTCCAGTTCAACCCCAAAGTCCGTCTGGAGTTTCACGGTGCCACCATCACTTCCGATGCCGGACTCTTGCCCATTCGAGAGCTGGATGATGCCCTGGGCCTTACCCATATTGCTGCCGACTATCTCCAGGAAAGCCGCTCCGGTCGCAACATCCGACACCACCTCGTCCCGCTGCTCAGACAGTCCATCTACAGCCGCTTGGCCGGCTACGATGACACCAATGATGCCGAACGCCTTTCCCAAGACCCAGCCATGAGAGTCGTCGTGGGCTGGCAAGGATCAGACCGGAACGCCGCCAGCACCAACACCGTGAGCCGCTTTGAAACTGAAACTCTGACCCAACAGGACAACCTGCAGGGGCTGGCACGAATGAATCCCCAATGGGTGGAAGATGCTATGGCCCATACTCCACACCAGCGAGTGATTCTGGACATGGACAGCTCGGAGAGTCCAGTGCATGGCCATCAGGAGGGTGCCGCCTACAATGGGCACTTCGAGTGTGTCTGCTATCATCCCCTCTTTCTATTCAACCAGTTCGGCGATTGTGAAGGAGCGACGCTACGCCCCGGCAACGTCCATAGCGCCGAGGGCTGGCAGGAACTCCTTGAGCCGGTGGTGAAAAGATACCAGAGGAAGGGACGGCGGCTGTTGTTCCGGGGTGATGCCGCCTTTGGCAAGCCAGAGGTGTACGAGTACTTGGAACAAGAGATGATTGGGTACGCCATCCGGCTTTCAGCTAACGCGGTACTTCAGAGAGAAATCGCGCACCTGCTGGTACGACCTGCCGACTGGTCTTCCAGGAGGCCGATCGTCTCCTACTACGACTTCACTTACCAGGCCCAGAGCTGGAGTATTTCCCGGCGAGTAGTAGCCAAGGTGGAGTGGCATCAGGGGGAGTTATTTCCCAGGGTAGGCTTCATCGTGACCAACCTGAGCTATCCACCCAAAGGCATAGTCCGCTTTTACAATGGCCGTGGCACAGCGGAGCAGTGGATCAAGGAGGGCAAGTACGCCCTGAACTGGACCAGACTGTCCTGTCACAAGTTCGTGGCCAACCAGGCGAGGCTATGGCTGTTCGTTCTGGCGTACAATCTGGGAAACTTCATGAGAAGGTTGGCTTTGCCGGAGGATATGAAGCATTGGACTCTGACCAGTCTTCAGACTAGGCTGATCAAGACGGGTGGGCGACTGGTACGCCATGCCAGGAGGATGGTGTTTCAGCTTGCCGAGGTGCTGGTGACCAGGGAAATGCTCACCGGGATACTAGAACGGATCAGCCGGCTTCGGCTGGCACCTGGCTAGCTTGCTTTGAGAGCACCGGTATTTAGGACAGTTATGGGGTCGTCAAGAGTAAATGGGCCGCCACGAGGGAGACGCTTGGGCAAGGGCAGAGGATTTGGAATTTCTACGCTCGTTAGGACGATGGATATCCTATGAGAGTGGAGCAATTGAGTGAATCGGAGCGCAGTTGACGCGCTCAGGATACCGTACTATAGTTCCCGCCGCACAGGATGACACCGGTTCAGGGAAATCAGGTTGATCTGGGAAATTCAGGTTTAAAGTAGGCGCGTCATGCCCAGGGAAGATTTCGACCTACAACTAAATCAGCTTCAGCTAGAGGTGGAGACCCTGGCCCAGATTGTGGGCAAGTCCATCAACCGGGCCGTCGACGCGCTGAAACGTCGGGACCTGCTCGCTTCTCAGGAAGTCGTCAACGACGACGATTACATCGATCAGAAACGGTTCGAGATCGAAGACCGCTGCGCGGACATGATTGCCACCCAGCAGCCCATGGCCAGGGACCTGCGGGCGATCATCGCGCTGCTGCACATCGTGGTGGAACTGGAGCGGATGGGCGACTACGCCGAGGGGATCGCCAAGATCAGCCTGTCCATGGGCGACGCACCGCCTCTGAAGCCGCTCATCGACATCCCCCGCATGGCCGAAAAGGCCACCACCATGCTGAACGACAGCATTGACTCGCTCCTGAACCGGGACATGGTGAAAGCCAACGCGGTCTGTCAGGCCGACGACGAAGTCGACGAGTTATACGACCAGGTATACCATGAACTGCTTTTGTTCATGATCCAGGATCCGGAGACCATCCAGCGGGCCACCTACCTGCTGTGGGTCGCCCACGACCTGGAACGTATAGCCGACCGGGCCACCAATATCGCCGAACGGGTAATCTTCTTGGTGACAGGCAAGTTGGTGGAGATCAACGTCTCCCGTTACTAGGCCAGTTCCTAGGCAGTAAAAGCCAACGACAACTGACCCTTAGGCGACTTGTCCGCCTGCACCGTTGCCCTGTCAGGCAAGCCCCACTGCCGCCGCACCCGGTCCACGGTGTCCAAAACGTTCTTGGTGTGCTCCTTGGGCGCGTATGTCTTGTTGTAGAGTCGGTTGTACCCCGGAGTCAGGTGGGGGTAGGCCTCCCGCAGCATGGGCATGAACCATTCTTTGGAACCCGGCTTCAGGAACAACACGTTGGCCCCCAGGTATTGGGCTTGGTGCCCGTGGGCCGCTTCCACCACCGCCCGGATATTCTCTTCGTTGTCGGTGATGCCCGGTAGCAAGGGGGCCATCATCACCCCTGCTGACACCCCGTTCTCCACCAGGTATTGCATGGCTTCCAATCGGGCTTGGGGCCGCGGGGTCCCCGGCTCCATCATCTGCCACACCTTCTCATCGATGGTCCCCACACTGAAGTTGACGTGAACGTCGGCCACCTGGCTGAGTTCCGCCAATATGTCAGCGTCGCGGCGCACCAAGACACCCTTGGTGGTGATGGACGCCGGGTTCTGGAAGTCGCGTAGAACGTGGAGGATACGGCGCGTGATCTCGTATTCGGCCTCGGCCGGTTCGTAAGGATCGGAGGCTGTGCCGATGGCGATGGACTCCCGGCGCCAACTGGGGCGTTTCAGTTCCTTGCGCAAGACTTCGGGAGCGTTCACCTTGGCGAAGACCCGGGTCTCGAAGTCCCGTCCAGAGTCCAGGCCCCAGAACTCGTGGGTGGGCCGGGCGTAGCAGTAGGTGCAGGCGTGGCGGCAGCCCCTATATGGGTTCAGGGTCCACCGGAACGGGAACCGGGGAACGTCAATCTTGTTGAGCAGGGTCTTGCAGTGAATCTCTTGAACGTCTGCGCCTGCCATTTGCCCTCCCTAACCTGCCAGCGTACGAATACGAATGTAGTGGAACATTAGTGCTAATCATACGCTGGCGTCGCCTAGGGATGCAAGGTAGAGATGTCAGACCCAGCCGTTTCTTACCGCTTGTAGACTGCTCCCGTGCCGGAACGGTCGCAGTTCAGCTTGCGGCTCAGGTGGAGGCCTTCCAGGATGAATTCCACCGCCGAGGCGATGACCTCGGGCCGCTTGTCGCTGGTCAGTTTCTTCACCGCTTGGGCCAGCCCGTCGATCTTCTTAACCAGAGCCGGGTACTCCGCAGCCGGCTTGTCGCTGCCGGTCTCGGCGCTGTTGCCCAGGTCGAAAGCGGTGACCACCGGGTCTAACTCATCCACGTTGAAGTAGCCGCCGAAGGTCCGCAGCACCGCCCGCCGGGTCAGGTCGTCGGTCACCCGGGATTCGCGTCCCTCTTCAAAGGTCTCAAGCTCAATCTTTCCGGCGAACGACGCCACGATGAAAGACAGGTCGCTAACCCTGGGGCAGGCCCACTCCTCGCCGTTCCGGATGGCCCGGCGCACGGCGTTGCCCAGCAGGGTCTCGAAGTTCGAGATTGACACCCGGACGCTGACCCCGGAGCGCTGGTTGATCTCGCTGCTTTGGCGGGCCTGGACGGTAATCTCCGCCAAAACCTCTTTCATGTAGTCCGGAATCAACAGTTTGTCCTCTTCGGGGAACTTGGTGCGCTCTTGGTCCATGATGGCGATCTCATCTTTGGGGTCCAAGGGGTAGTGGGTGTGTATCTGAGCGCCGTAGCGGTCTTTGAGCGGGGTCACGATGCGGCCGCGGTTAGTGTAGTCCTCGGGGTTGGCCGTTGACACCACGAACACGTCCAGAGGCAACCGCACCCGGTAGCCCTTGATTTGCACGTCCCGCTCCTCCATCAGGTTGAACAACCCCACCTGAATCCTCTCAGCCAGATCGGGCAACTCGTTGATACAGAAGATGCCCCGATTGGTACGGGGCACCAGGCCGTAGTGAATCACCAACTCATCGGACAGGTAGTGGCCCTCGGCGACCTTGATGGGGTCAATTTCGCCAATCAGGTCTGCGATGGAGATATCGGGTGTAGCCAACTTTTCGGAGTAGCGTTCATCTCTGGGGATCCACTCCAGCGGCGTCTTCTCGCCCATCTCATCCACTTTGTTGCGGCAGACCCGGCAAATGGGGTCATATGGGTTGTCGTTGATCTCGCATCCGGCAATCTTGGGTATCGCTTCGTCCAACAGACTGGTCATGCTTCGGATGATGCGGGACTTCGCCTGGCCCCGCTCGCCCAGCAGTATGATGTCCTGTCCGGCCAAGAGGGCGTTTTCCAATTGGGGGATAACCGTATGTTCAAAACCGACAATGCCGGGGAAGACCAACTCTTCGGCTCGAATCTTTGCAATCAGGTTTTTCCGCATTTCCTCGCGGACGGGAATAACCTGGTAGTTGCTCTTGCGAAGAGCTCCGACGGTCTGTGGAAGTTTTGCCCTGGGCATGCTCACCCTCCATCAACAACAATAGAGCCGGACGGGCCGATGGCATCGTAGTACCGGTTAGTTCCAAGTTAACATACCGTGGTCTATAATTTACCTATAATCTAATCGAAAAGAATACCGGCTTCGAGTACGACCATGTTCCATAGACTGGCATTTCCCCTCCTTTATTTCCTGGCCCCCCGGTTGTTGCCCAAGGCCTTCAGATTTGCCCGTCTGGTCTGGCGCCTAACCTTCGACAAGCGGGTCTCTATCTTCCTGCGGGCGCTGGTGCCCTTGGCCGCCTTGTACATAATCTTTCCCTTTGACTTCATAAAGGACTGGGGGCTCCCATACGGTGTTGGCCGGTTCGACGACCTCATCATCTCGGGCCTGGCGCTGCTCTTTCTGACCAAGTTGGCGCCGGCCGAAATTGTGGACGAACACATGGGCCGCATCCGGCCGCCGGACCGGGCCGAGGATAAAGACCCTTCCAAAGTAGTCGACGGCACGAGCAGGCTGATTGACGAAGAGTAGCGCTCCCCAGATTGTTCCCGCAGCCGGAATGGGACTCTACGTCCACGTCCCTTTTTGTAAGACCAAGTGCCCCTACTGCGACTTCAACACCTACCAAGGCATCGAAAATCTGATGGAGCCCTTTCTTCCGGCTCTGATGACAGAGATCGAATGTTGGGGCGAGACCCTGGCCCATCCAGCCGTCAAGTCGGTCTTCTTCGGCGGCGGTACCCCTTCATACCTGCCCGCCGGTTACATCGAGCAGATCCTCGCTTCGGTTCAAGCATCGTTCCGGGTGAACCCGGCCGCCGAGATTACCATCGAAGCCAACCCCGGCGACCTGGACGCGGTGGCCTGCGCCAGCATCCTCGGCCAGGGAGTCAACCGCCTGAGCATCGGAGTGCAGAGCCTGGACAATGGTCTGCTGCACCTGTTGGGACGCCGCCATCAAGCTCCCGAGGCCATCCAGGCGTTCCAGACCGCCCGCCAAGCCGGTTTCGACAACGTCAACTTGGACCTAATGTACGGGCTGCCCAACCAGTCGATGGACCAATGGCGCCAGACCCTGGATTCGCTGGTCGGCCTGGCCCCGGAGCACATCTCTCTCTACGCCTTGACCCTTGAAGAAGGGACACCCATGCACCGTTGGGTGGAGGAAGGGAAGATTCCCGAACCCGACCCGGACCTGGCCACCGACATGTACCAGTACGCCCGGGAGTCCCTGGCGACGGCGGGCTACCACCACTATGAGATTTCCAACTGGTCGCTGCCGGGCAGGGCCTGTGACCATAACTTGGTCTACTGGCAGAATGGCCCATACTTGGGCGTCGGCCCCGGCGCCCATTCCCGTCTGGGAGACTACCGGTTCTGGACCATCCTCTCGCCCCGGGACTACCTCAACAAAACCTCAAAGTGGGCTGATGAAGGCGTTCAGCCGGTGGATGAGTTGATTGAACCCGTGCTTCAGGGAATCCCGACCTTGGGCGCCTGGGAGCATATCGGGATTGAGACCGCCTGCTCGGAGACCATGTTCTTGGGTCTGCGTCTGTTGGACGGCCTGGACCTGACCGAATCCTCCACTCTGACCGGCGTTGACCTAGCCAAGAAGTTCCAAGCCCCGATCCAAGAATGCATCCAATTGGGGCTGCTGGAGCAGGACGGTGATTGCCTCCGTCTGACAGAATCGGCCTACCTTATATCTAACCAGGCATTTACCCGGTTCTTGGAGTAGGGTGTAGACCGAGGGATGAAACTGCCCAACTTCGAAAACGCAATTGTATCCTCAACTAAATTAGAAGGCTATTTGTTATCAGAGGTTCATCCAGTCGGTAGAGCAAAAGCTCTGTTTCTGAAAAATCTGGGGTATGATGATACGGCCCCCCATATCCTGGAGCGGGACCTGCTATCCATTGCCGGGGAAGAGGATGTCTCGCATGTACAGGCATCCGAATACGGTACAAAATACATCATTGATGGCATGATTCGGACTCCCAGCGGGGCCACCGTGACGATGCGGCGATTTGGATCGTGGAAACAAATAACCCTCGACCCAGACTCGTCACGGCCTATCCGGCCTGAATCCCTGGTGGAAGGGGATGGCATGATTAAAGAACTGGACACAGTTGTGCTCACGCACAGCATCAAAGAGCACAACCTAGAGCAGGGTGACGTTGGAACAGTTGTGCACTGCTATCCTGGAGACAGTTTTGAGGTCGAATTCGTCACTGGAGAGGGAAATACCGCCGCCGTGCTCACTCTCACCGGCGATGAGATTCGCCCTATGGGCAAAGGCGAGATTCTTCATGCTCGCGAATACACAGTTGCGTGATTGCTGAGCCATGTACGTTATAGGCACTGCCGGCCACGTGGACCACGGCAAGTCAACCCTGGTAAAGGCACTGACCGACATCGACCCCGACCGCTTTCCCGAAGAGAAAGCCCGGGAGATGACCATCGACCTAGGCTTTGCCTGGATGACGCTGCCCAGCGGACGGGAAGTCAGCGTCGTGGACGTTCCCGGCCACGAAAGGTTCATCAAGAACATGCTGGCCGGCGTGGGCGCCATCGACTTGGCCCTTTTAATCGTCGCCGCAGACGAGAGCGTGATGCCCCAAACCAGGGAGCATCTGGCAATCCTGGACATCCTTCAGATTAACCGCGGCCTGGTAGTCGTCACCAAAACCGACCTTGTTGACGAAGAGTTAGTGGAATTAGTCAAAGCCGAGGTCGAAGATACCTTGAAGGGCACGTCCTTCGAGGGCTGCCCCATGGTCGGCGTCTCCGCCTACACCGGCGACGGCTTGGACGAGCTCAAAGCCACCATTGACGTTATCCTTGACGACACCGAAGCCAGGAAGGACCTGGGACGGCCTCGCCTTCCCATTGACCGCTGCTTCACAATCTCCGGCTTCGGCACAGTGGTTACCGGCACTCTGATTGACGGTACTTTGACCGTGGGCCAAGAGATTGAGCTGGCCGGATCAGGACAGCGGGCCAGGGTTAGGGGCCTCCAAAGCCACAAGACCAAGGTGGACGCCACCGACCCCGGCGTGCGGCTGGCCGTGAACCTCTCCGGCTTGTCGCGGGAACAGGTAGAACGCGGCGAGATATTGACCGTGCCGGGCTGGCTCAAGCCCACCCGCCGGTTGGACGCCCGCCTGCGCATGGTCAAGAACACCCCCCATTCGTTGAAACACAACGAGGGCATCACCTTCCACCTATTCACCAGCGAGTCGCCGGCGCGGGTCAGACTGCTGGACGCCGATCGGCTGGCCGCCGGCGAGGAAGGCTGGGTGCAGCTTCTTTTGTCCGAACCACTGCCCGTGGTGAAGGGCGATTTCTTCGTCATACGCTCCTCGGAATACACTCTGGGTGGCGGCCAGATTGTGGACCCCAGTCCCCGGCGGCGCTACCGGCGGTTCGACAATGACGTTGTGGAACGCCTGATGACCCTGGACCAAGGTACCGGCGAAGACATCATCATCAGCATCGCCGAACAGTGGGGCCCCTGCGACTTAACCGCCCTCTCCCAGCGGACCAACCTGGCCCGGGGGGAAGTGTCGGCTAGGGTGGCCCAGTTGACCCAGGATGGGCATCTGGTGAGCCTGGGCGATTTCGGGACAGACGCCGACGCCGTCGTCTATTCGGCCCAGGGTTGGCACGTGCTCAAGAGCAAGGTCTCCTCCGCCCTTCAGCTCTACCACACCCAGTACCCGTTGCGGCAGGGCGCCCCGGCCCAGGAGATCCGCAGCCGCTTGGGCCTCTCCCAGCCGGTCTACCAGCGGGCATTGGCACGGCTAAGCGATGAGCACGTCGTGGCTGATGAGCGGCAATCGC
Source organism: Dehalococcoidia bacterium (assembly GCA_965237595.1). Classification (GTDB taxonomy): domain Bacteria; phylum Chloroflexota; class Dehalococcoidia; order Lucifugimonadales; family UBA3495; genus UBA9611. The sequence continues at coordinate 720,281 of CBDEFY010000007.1, forward strand.
TGCGCCTGCCGGACCATGAAATCACCCTGACGCCGAAGATGGAACAAGAGGCGTCCGCCTACTTGAAATCCCTGCAAGAAGACCCCTATTCTCCACCCAGCGACCGCCCGGTGGACGCGGAACTCCTTGGCGTCCTGATTGAACAGGGCAAGGTTGTCCGGGTAACCGACTCGGTCGTCTTCGACGCGTCGGCCTACCGCGAGATGACCGAACGCATCATCCAGCACCTGAAAGACCAAGGCCAGATCACAGTCGCTGAAGCCAGGACCATGTTCGACACCAGCCGCAAATACATCCTTCCCCTTCTGGAACACATGGACCAGCAGCAAATCACCCGCCGCACCGGCGACGAAAGAGTTCTAAGGTAGGCTTCAGTTGAATCGTAGAGACCCGCAGCAGATCACCCTTAGAAACGCCGGCGAGCCGGTGAGGTAATCTGACTTGGGACTGGACATGGGACAGACGGTCCTCCAACTTGACCAGCTCACCCGGTCTGCGCGCGGGGCCAGCGATGCCCGGGAAAAGCGCCTCACGGCCCTGCTCGATGCCGCTGCCGGCGTCGACCCCGGCACCGCCGCCCGGAAGACCTCAGATACCAAACAGCGCCCCTATCTGGCGGCAGAGGTGGAAGAATCCCTGCTGGGGACCTATCCGCCTCCGGATCCGCCCGGTGACTGGGTGGTGGCCGCAGTCGACGGCTCCCACATCGACGTTGACCGGCACCTTCCCGTTGCCTGCTACCTCCTGAACTTCGGCGGTTGCGTGTTGACCTACGGCTCCCAGACCGACGCCGCCCTTTTCAGCCATCCCCACCTGGCCACCACGCCCGAAGAACTCTACATCTCAGACCCTAAGAACTCGGCCGGAGAGGAGATGATTAGCGGACCGCTCCTGGGCCTGGTGCGCACCGTCAAGGAACTGGAAACCTTGGCGAACACGGTGGAGCAGTGCCCGCCGGACCTGCCGGTACTGGGACTGGTGGACGGCTCACTGGTGTTGTGGGGGTTGTCCGGACAGGCCTACCGTCCTTTCGTGACCGATTCCATCGTCGGTGACGGCCTTATCCCGGCCATGCAACGCTTGGAAGCCCTGGCTGAGACTCGCCCCGTCGCCCTGGCCGCCTACGTGTCCTATCCCCGGAGCACCGAGGCGGTGAACGCCGTGCGTTGCTCCCTCTGTCCCCACGACCTCACCGTCTGCGCTCAGTCATGTAACAACCGCCGCTCCACCCAGCAGCCCTGCTCCGAGGCCAATGACTTCCTAGACCGGGACCTGTTCCAGAGGTTGCTCGAGCCAGGCTGGCGCTCGCCGGTCTATAAGACCGACTCCTCGGTTTCCAGGGATTCCTATGATGAGGACAACAAGGTCTACTTCTTCTACGTGAATGCCGGTGAGGAGATTGGACGGGTCGAGGTCCCGAAGTGGGTCGCCAAGAACGAGACTCTGCTCTCTCTGGCCCACGGGTTGGTCTGGGACCAATGCCAGCGGGGACAGGGGTACCCGGTGGCCATCTCCGAGTCCCATGAGCAGGCGGTGGTCAGCGCCGGGGACCGCCGCGTCTTCCGCCGCCTGCTGACCGACTCCCTGGAACGCCAGGGCCTCTCCGCCGCCACCTCGCAGAAAGACCGCTCAAAGCGCTCGCCTTGGGTATAAGCTTAGCCATCGTAGGCTGAACATTCTCTTCCCCCGTATGCGGAAGAAGGTTAGGTCCGACGAAGTCGCGACTCTCGACGTAGCCGGAGATGGGGGCAACACCCCGCATCTATCAACCTCCAGGAGACTCCCAATGCTGACCACCCGCATCTGCTCACTCTTGGGAATCGACTTTCCCATCATCAACGCCCCAATGGACAGGACCGCCACCGCTGCTCTGGCCACTGCTGTCTCAAAAGCCGGTGCCTTCGGAATGATTGGGTCAGGAGTGAACCAGGACCCGGCCTGGGTCCGGGAGCAGATCCAAGCCGTCAGGGAGAAAACCAATCTCCCTTTCGGAGTAGGGTTCATTTCCTCGGCCCCAGGGATAGAGAAAGCCATAGACGCCGCATTGGATGCCAAAGTGGCCGCCGTAAGCCATTCGTTCACCGACCCGACTCCTTTCATAGAGCAAGCCAGGGGTAGCGGCGTCAAAGTCTTCGCCCAGGTGCAGACGATGACCGACGCCAGAAAGGCAATCGCGGCCGGAGCCGACATAATCATTGCTCAAGGAAGCGAGGCCGGTGGGCGTACAAGCTATCTAGGAACCCTTTCGTTCGTCCGCGCCGTGGTTAAGATCGCAGGAGACATCCCGGTGGTGGCCGCCGGCGGCATCGCGGACGGCCATGGTCTCGCCGCAGCTCTGATGTTGGGAGCCGAGGGCGCCTGGATCGGGACCCGCTTCGTCGCGAGTGTTGAATGGGCCGGTCCGGAGTGGGCGAAAGGCCAAGTTGTAATCGCCGACGCCGACGACACCATACTTACCAAGGTGTACGACCTGGTTACGGACGCTCCATTTCCCCTTGAAGTTGGTGACCGGGTTATCAACAATCGATTCACAGAGACGTGGCACGGACGGGAAGCTGAAATGATGGCGCGCAAAAGCGAACTGAGCGAGGATATCGCCACCGCAATCGCCGCCGGAGACGTCACAACCGCTCCGGTCCGGGCTGGCACCGCATCCGGACTCGTCAGCTCCGTGGAGCCGGCGTCTTACATCCTCCGGGAAATCGTCTCACAAGCGGAAGACATACTCAGAAACCGTCCGCAGAAATTTCTGGGGGGCTAGTGCCTGCCTACCTGGTGGGCACGCCCAAATAGTCCGCCAGGTCCTGGACACGGTCGAAAGTCCCCACGGTCTTGAGAAACTCCTCCGCACTTCCAGTCCCGGCGCGGAGTTCTTTCAACTGGTCCCCTATCGGGCTGATTGAGGCTGCGCCGGTGGCGTAGGAACCGTGGAAAGCGAAGTAGGCCTGGTTAATCTTGCGGATGAAGCTGCCGTTGTCTTCCAGGAATTGCCGGCGCTCTTTCATATAGGACTCGGCCTCCTCGATCTTGCCCTCGGCCAACAGTCCTTCGGCGGTCAGCCGCGTCTCCCGCATCTCCGCGTTGAAGTCGAAGCTGTCCGGGTCCGGCGGGTCAGTGGACGGTCCACGGCTAACCGCCTGGCCGGTCATGGCGGCGAAAACCTGGTCGCCGATGATTTCCCCGCCGATGGTGGCCGCCGTCTCGTTAAGGGTGGTCATTTCCGCGTTGTCCCAGAAGTGCTGGCCCAAGGGCTGGAAGAAGAACCAATGATGCAACCACTCGTGGGCTGGGGTTACCAGAGCGTCGTGGAGGTTGCCCGACGCCGATACCACACTGGGATAGGTGGCCACACCGCCCGTGCTTACTATTAACGCTGACATCCCGTCTTCTCGGAATATCAGGTCTTCCAGCCGCTCCTTTTCCAGGTTGGAGATACCGGGTTTCAGCAGGGTGGAACTGACTTGGGCGATGCGGTCCCTGGGGGAGATTATCAACGCCCCCGGAGAGTTGGTGTAAACCGTGTCAACCGGAGGGAAGATGAGCCCTATCCTGGATGAGAACCCCTCCTGGGAGAGAACCGCGCTTATCTCCGACTCCAGGGTTTCTTCCACACCGGACTGCATCTCCTTTCGCCGCTGCCCCAATTGCTCAATCTGGTCTTTTATGACCACAGAACCGCTTTCGCCTGACAGCTCCCCTTCCAGGCTCCTGATCTTCGCTCCCAGATCGAAGAATTCCTGGGCCTGGGCGATACGTTCTTCCCGGGGTGGTTCCGAGTTCCAGGGCAGGATGTCCTGGAACTTGTTCACCCACTTGTCCATGAAGTGGTCGACTTCCCAGCGCAGCAGATCGTACTTGTGGGGCGACACCGCAACTTCGCTGGCGGAGGGGCTGTCACTCCCTTGGACCGCGCCCAGCAGCACCAAGGAGGCGACGGAAAGCAGAAAGAGCCGTTTCACTAACTTGAACACAGATTCTTTTAAACCCGGCTGTGCCGGTGCCGGTTAGGCCAGCACCCGGTAACGGTAGCTGGACTCCATCAGGTCGCCCTCTTGGAAGCGGTTGAATCGGAGCGGCGAGATGTCCACGCTGCTGGCAGCTCCTTGGACGATGAGTTCGGACATGGTGACCCCAATCATGGGCGAGAGCTTGAAGCCGTGGCCGCTGAACCCCACGGCGCAGTAGAGCCCTTCAATCCCCGGCACCGCGTCCAAGATTGGGTGCCAATCCGGCGTCGTGGTGAACAGCCCGGACCAGCCGCCCCTGAAATAAGCGTCGGACATGGCCGGCATCCTGCGGGCCAGCCGGCCCAGGGCACCAGCCATCACGTCCATGTCCACCCCCTGGTTATACGTCTCCACGTCCACCTCCTCGTCGTCGCCGAAGCCCATCATGGTCAGCGCACTGCCATCGGGCCGGAAGGAGAAAGACTGAGCAATGTCTCCCACCGTGGGGTGCAGGGGCAGTTTGTCCACCGGACGAGTGAGGGAGGCCACTTGATGACGCACCGGGACCAAGGGCACGTCCACACCCATCTTGGCCAACACCATCTTGGACCATGGGCCCGCCGCCACCACCGCCACCGGGGTTTCCACCCGGCCTTCGGCGGTGACCACGGCATTAACCCGCCCGCCCGAGACCTTAATCTCTGTCGCCGGGTTTCGGAGCACAATCTCGGCCCCCACCTCCCTGGCCCGCGTTCCATATGACGTGGTGACCATGTAGGGGTCGGCGTAGCCCGACTGAGGCTCCCAGGCCATGACCTCGTCTTCGCTCACCGACACCATGGGGGCGATGTCCCGCAGGTCATCGGCGGTAACCTGCATGGCGTCTATGCCCAGCTCGTACTGCATGGCCACGTTGCGTTCCAGCCCGCCGCGGTCTTCATCTTTCACCACCACCAGATAGCCGGTCTCAACAAATCCCGACTCGCCGCCCACCCTCTCATCGAAGTGGGTGAAGATGCGAAGGCTTTCCCAGGCCATCTGGGCGGTTACTGGGTTGGAGTAGTGCATCCTGCAGATGGCTTGAGACCGGCCGGTGGAGCCCGAGCCCAGCACGTCTTTCTCCAGCAGCAGGGTGTCGCTCACGCCCAGACGGCCCAGATTGAACAGGATGCTGGTCCCAATCACGCCGCCGCCTATAATAACTACGTCAGCCGTCGCTTTCATGGCTTGCTTGTCTCCTGGATGCGCTGCCTCGGCACTGATGACTATACAGCCATCGCAGTAGTGTGAAAATACCGGTTAACCGCTCGTGAGCGTCTCCTTGATTTCGCCCGATTCTGACCTTCCCTTCACGCCTGTTGACAGAGTTTGAGTGCAGGCGTAGACTCTATTGAAATGCTTAAGGTGAATGGCAACCCCAGCGTCTGTTGTTGTACCTGTACCTGTGACATAGGGACCGGGTAACCTTTCGCGTTAGAAAAAACCACCACTAGGAACCCCTGAGCCCACCGATGTGATTGAGATTGGTGGGTTTTTTATTTGCCATAAATCTATAGGAGGACGAGTTGACTAGCCACACCCCGACCGAACATGCAAAGACCCAGGAGACCATATACGAAGAGAGCTTGGAACTGTCCAAGAACTCTCAGAGCATCATTCCTTTCATGGACGATGAGATTGTGCGGTTGGAGGAGGAGTCGGCGGCGTTCGTGGCCGGTGAGAGGGACAATACGGAATTCACGCCTTTCCGCTTGAGGCAGGGCGTCTACGGACAGCGCCAGGCCGACGTGCAGATGATTCGTGTCAAGATCCCAGGCGGCATCATCACTTCGGAGGCCATGGAAGCCCTGGGAACCGTGGCCGAGGACTTCACTCCACTGCGCAAGGGCCACATAACCACCCGGGAAAACATCCAGTTCCACCACATCCCTCTAGCACAGTGCCCGGACGTACTGCGCCTTCTCGGCTCGGTGGGCCTGACGACCCGCGAAGCCTGCGGCAATACGGTGCGGAACGTGGTCGGCGCACCAACCGCCGGTGTCTGCGCCCATGAAATGTTCGATCCCACCCCGTATCTGGCCGCCTACGTACGGTTTGGAATCCGCCATCCCCTCACCCAAGCCTTCCCCCGGAAGTTCAAGACCGCCTTCACCGGCTGCGACGACCACGACCACGTCGCCGCCGCTATCCAGGACCTAACCTACGTGTCGCAGATACGGGTGGAGAACGGGGTCGAGAAACGGGGTTTCAAGGTCTTCGTCGGCGGCGGCACCTCTATCATGCCGCGGCTCGCCAAGCCTCTGTACGAGTTCCTTCCCGAAAATGATTACCTTCGGGTGGCCCAGGCCATCTGGACCGTGTTCAACAACGCCGACATGCTTCGCAAGAACCGCATGATGGCTAGACTAAAGGTAATGATCGACAAGATTGGCCTGGACGAGTTCAAATCCATGGTCGAGGCCGAACTGGTAAAGATCGGGCCCATTGACCCCGAGCCCTGGATGCAGGTCGAAGAGATCATGCGGGAGACCCCTCCCGAGTTGGTCCCCAACGCGACTAATGGACACAAGGGGGGCGGCAACAACGGCAGCGGCGAATACGCCAACTGGCGCAAGACCAACGTTGAAGCCCAGAAACAAGAGGGCTATTACGTCGTCCATGTGAAGCCGGAACGCGGCAACATCACAGCGGCCCAGTTCCACAGCTTGGCTGGCATCATGCGCGATTACACCGGCGGTAGGGCCCGCACCAGCCAGGAACAGAACATGGCCCTGCGGTTCGTGCCGGATCACATGCTGCATGACATGTGGGAGGCGCTGAAAGATATCGGGCTGGCGGAAGCAAACGCCCACTCCATCACCAACGTGGTCTCGTGCCCCGGCACCGATAGCTGCAAACTGGGCATCACCTCCTCCATGGGACTAGCCGGCGCCTTGAAGGAAGAGATCGAAAGCTGGAACGGCCTGCTCCAAGATGAGGGCGTCAACGACATCCGCATCAAGATGAGCGGCTGCCCCAACGGCTGCGGCCTGCATCACATTGCCAACATCGGCTTCCACGGCGCGGCCGTAAAGGGAGCCGACGGCCAGCAGATCCCCGCCTACGAGATGTTCCTGGGCGGAAATTACGGCGACAACAAGGTGGAGGATTCCCGCATCGGGACCCGTATCCCCAGGGTCAAGATCCCAGCCAAGTCTGTGCCCGGCGTCCTGAAAGACGTGGTCTCCTACTACAAAGAGAACCGCTCTGATGGCGAAGGCTTCAACCAGTTCTTGGACCGGGTCGGCCTGGAAGAACTGACCAATGTTGCCGCCAAGGCCCAACAAGACGCCGCCGACGCCGCCCCAGGCTCGGACCTGTACGTCGACTGGGAACGCACCAATCAGTACATACTGGAACGAGGCGAGGGAGAGTGCGCCGTCTAGAGCGTCCCCAGGGGCGACCCTCAGGGCGTAATTAACTTGGCAGCTTCCCTGGCAGGTAAAACCATCGCTTACGTTGAGGCCCGCATGCTCTCTGAGATGGGGGCCTTGATCGAGCGTCACGGCGGGACACCGTACCCGGCCCCGGTGCTCCAAGAAGTCCACCTTGGCGACACTCCAGAGGTGATAGAACTGGTGGACGACATCTGCGCTGGCAGGGTGCAGATGATGGTCTTCCAAACCGGCGTGGGCACCAAGGCGCTCTTTGACAGCGCGGCGTCCCAAGGGAGAGAGTCAGAGACGCTCGAAGCCCTGGCGGGTCTCACCGTGATAGCCCGCAGCCCCAAGCCCGCCGCTGTCCTGCGCCGTCAGAAAGTCCGCATCGACCACATGCCTCCGGAGCCGTTCACCTCTGCGGACCTAATTGCCGCCACCAAGATGATTGACCTAGCCGGCATATCGGTGGCGGTGCAGGCCTACGGCGGCCCCAACAGCCTGCTTACCCAGACCTTGCAAAAGCGTGGCGCCAAAGTCCGCGAGGTCTCTCTTTACACCTGGGGTCTCCCAGAAGACGTTACCCCCGTATTAGACATGATTGACGACCTGGAAAAGGGAAATATCGACGCTCTCGCCTTCACCAGCCAACCCCAGGTCGGCAATCTCCTGACGATAGCCGCCCAGGATGGCAAAGAAGAATCGCTGCGAAACATCCTGGCTCAAGGACCGGTGGCTGTAGCCTCGGTGGGGCCGGTATGCACCAAGCGTTTGATCGAAGCCGGCATCCGGGTGGACGTCGAGCCGGACCACCCACACATGGGAAATCTAATTTTGGCGTTGGCGGAGCGCCTAAGCCCAGACCGGGTGCAAACAGCATAAACCCCGCGGGAACGGCCAATATGAGAAACGGGCGGCATTTAGCCGCCCGTTTCAATCTCACCGTCATGCCAAGGGCAAATTCAACTGTTTATCCAGCGCTTGAACCGGTCCCATGGGGACTCGGGCGCGTCCTCGATCGACTCTCCCCTCCATCTCTTTTCAATGGAGATATTTCTAGGAGTGACAAATAACAGAAGGTAACCCACCACCAACAGGGCCAATCCGACCCAGATCAACAACCAGACCTGGAGCAGGGCGGTGATGATGAATACAATCAGGCCCGTCATCAGAATCTTGCCTGGCGTTATGGAGGGCCAACGCCCGCTGCGGGCACGGACGGGAGCCTTGTCGGGCCTGGGAGACCGGCGCGCCGTTCTGGGGTGGTCCTCGGGGGGTCTTTCCATCTCCCCCACTACCTCTTCGGGGGCGACTTCCCCGGCGTTCTTTAGGATCTCTTCGATCTCTTTTTGGTACTTTTCAGACATAGATTCCGGGTGCTGCGGTTTCAGGCGCTATTTCCGTTCTTCAAAGTATTCCTAGCCAGGATTTTGCCCTGGGAACCGTTGACTCTGGATGTCCGCAACTGAAATGCCACCCACGCACACGTTCGATTGTCAACGGTAATTATACAGCACATAACGCTGGGCGGGAAGGGAAGTCAATGAGCCTGTACAGGCACGGATTCCAGGCCGATTAAGGTCAGACCTACAGATTGCGGTTATTCGCGCTCTCGTTGGCCCCTATAACGGCCAAACCGGCCGGTGACCAAAAAGATTACTCTCTCTGCGATATTGGTCGCCCGGTCAGCGATGCGCTCTAGGTCGTGGGCGACCCACAAAAAATGAGTGGCCGCTTCAATAGTGTTGGGATGCTGCCCCATGTCCAAAAATATCTGGCGGCAGATACCGTCGTAAAGGGCGTCTACCTCGTCGTCCGAGTCCCAGACCTCGTTGGCCAGCGCCGTATCCCGTTCCACCAGTGACGTCAGGCTCCGCCGCAGCATGGCGACGCCCATCTCGGCCATCTGGGAAAGCTGCTTCGGTGTTTCCACCGGTATGTCGTCGCCGATAATCATGCATATCTTGCCGATACCCTCGGCGTAGTCTCCCATTCGCTCCAGTTCGACCGCGATGTGCAGCACGGCCAACAAGGTCCTCAGGTCGATGGCCAGGGGTTGCTGGGTGGCGATTAGGTCGATGCATTTCTCTTCCAGCTCAAATCGCTTTTCGTCTATCAGGTCGTCCTCGTTCACCACCTCGTAGGCCACGGCCAAGTCCCGCCGGTCAAGGGCATCCATGGACTTGACTACCGCCTTCTCCACCATCTCGCCCAGGCGCACCAACTCGGCCTGAAGCTCCTCCAAACTTCTGTCGAAATCAGCCCTAACCATAACCCCTCCATTGCCTATCCAAACCTGCCGGTTATATAGGCCTCAGTCCGTTCGTCCTCCGGGTTGGTGAATATCTGCCGGCTCTCGCCGAACTCCACCATGAATCCCACCCTAGCCTCCTCAACCATCAAGAACGCGGTGTAGTTGGAGACCCGTGCCGCCTGCTGCATGTTGTGAGTCACGATTATGATCGAATAATCTTCGGACAGCTCACGCATGAGGTCTTCGATGGCTAATGTGGCGATGGGGTCCAGGGCCGAACAGGGCTCGTCCATCAAGATTACGCTGGGCTCCACCGCCAAGGCGCGGGCGATGCACAGACGTTGCTGCTGGCCGCCGGAGAGGGCCAACGCACTGGAATTGAGCCGGTCCTTAACCTCATCCCAGAGGGCGGCGCGGCGAATCGACCGCTCCACCAATTCGTCCATGTCGCCCTTGAACCCGTTGATTCGGGGACCAAAGGCCACGTTGTCGTAGATGGACTTGGGAAAGGGATTGGGACGCTGGAACACCATACCGATGAGATAGCGGATCTCCGTGGGGTCAACATCATCCTTGTAGAGGTCTCGACCATCGAACAAAACCTGTCCCTCCACCCGGGCCGATGGAATCAGGTCGTTCATGCGGTTGAAGCACCGCAGCAGGGTGCTTTTGCCGCAGCCCGACGGTCCGATAATTGCCGTGATTCGGTGGCGGGCCACATCCAGATTCACGTCGGTCACTACTTTTTTGGTGTCGTAGTAGACGTTCAGGCCGCGGGTCTGAAGGATCGCGTCCAGGTCCTGCAATCTATAATCCTTCCCACTTTTTTTGGAAGCGGTTGCGGAGAATCACCGCGCCCGCGTTCATGACCAACAGTATGACCAGCAACACGATTATACCGGCCGCCGCAGCCTCCTGGAATCCTTCCTGAGGCCGGGAGGTCCAGTTGAATATCTGGATGGGCAACACGGTGAACCGGCTGAATGGACTGTCCGGCGTGAAGGGCACAAATGTTAGGGCCCCCATGGCTATGAGAGGCGCGGTTTCGCCGATGGCCCGGCTAACCGCCAGGATCACTCCGGTCATGATGCCGGCGAAGGCCTCGGGGATCACCATGTTCCAGACGACCTGCCATCGGGTGGCGCCCAATGCGTAAGCACCTTCCCTTAGCGATTGTGGCACGGCGCGTATGGCCTCACCCGCAGCCACGATCACGATGGGCAGCACCAATAGCGCCAGTGTGAACCCGCCAGCCAATATGCTCTGGCCCATGGAGAAGGTGCGCACAAAGATTTCCAGCCCCAAGATTCCATATACTATCGAGGGCACACCGGCCAGATTGGCGATGTTAATCTTGGCAATCCGGGCGAACTTGCTGCGGGCAGCGTACTCCTCCAGATACAACGCCGAGGCCACGCCCAGGATGAAAGCCACGACTCCGGCCACAATCACCACGTATATGCTTCCCAACATAGCGGCCTTGATCCCGGCCTGGTCGGCGTGGCGGGACGCAAAGCTGGTCAGGAAACTCCAATCGATGCGGGTCGCGCCCTGAATCAGCAGGTACACCAACAGCACCGCCAGCATTCCCAGGGCGATACCAACGGAAAGCAGGCACAGGGCGTGGAAAGCCCGGCCCATCCACTTGCGGCGGGTTCTTCCCCTCTGGAAATCTGTCTGGGAGATTACTGCCACTACTCGTACTCCTCCCGGAACCGGCCGACCACGTATTGGCTCAGCAGGTTCATGCCCAGGGTGATGGCGAACAGCAGCAGCGCCACGGCGAAGATGGTCTTGAACTCGATGGACCCGGCCGGCGCGTCCCCTTGGCTGACCTGGACGATGTAGGCGGTCATGGTCTCGATGGGAACAAAGGGATTTAGGGTGAAGCTGGGGTTCTGTCCGGCGGCGATGGTGACAATCATAGTCTCGCCGATGGCCCGGGAGACCGCCAGGATGAAGGCCGATACGATGCCCGAGAGGGCGGCTGGGACCACGACCAACGTCGAGACTTCCAGCTTGGTGGAACCCAGGGCGTAGGCACCCTCCCGCAGGGTCCTGGGCACAGCGCGCATGGCGTCTTCACTGAGACTGGACACCATGGGCAGAATCATCACTCCCATAACTATGGCGGCGCTCAGGGCATTGAATACCGCGATGTCCTCCGATATCCCCCGCAGGATGGGAGTCACGAACAGCAGGGCGAAATACCCGTAGACCACGGTGGGAATACCAGCCAGGACCTCCAGTATGGGCTTGACCGTGCGGCGCACTGGGTCAGGAGCGTATTCGCTCAGGTAAATAGCGCTGAGCAGGCCCAGAGGCAGCGCCACAATCATGGCCAGCACCGCTGTCAGGGTCGTGCCGGCCACCAATGCAAGAACGCCGAACTGCTTTGAGGAGAAAAGGGGCGTCCATCTGGTGCCGGTGATGAACTCGATGAACGAAACATCGCCGAAGAACGTAATCGCCTCAAAAAGAAGGACGGCCACAATGCCGACGGTGATTAGGATGGAAAGAAAACTGCAGAGGAACAGAAGTACGGCGATGATTCGCTCTGGGAGCATCCTCTTCCAGTTGGTCCGGGTTCCCTGGCCCAGGGGAGGGCCCACCACGTTCCTAGCCAATGCTAACCGGGCTCCTCTTGGCAGGCCTCATGAATCTCGAAACTCAGACCTGGCAGCCCCATCAGCATAATTTTTTAGCACCTGAGGATACAAGGTGTTCTGGACAGGATTGGTCATCGATTGGCGGCCAGTATCTCTTCGACGGTACCCGGTTGCGGGTCCTCTCCCCCAAAAATGGTCCCGGTCAGTCCCCGCTCAAACCGGTCCAGCACCAGATTGTGTACCGCCTTAGGGAATGGCACGAAGCCCAGTTCCTTGAGCAGGCCGGCCCGGTCAAAACTCACGTAATAACTGACAAAGTCCTTCACTTCCTGCTGCCCCCAAGACTCTTTGCTGACGTAGATGAACAGGGGGCGGGACAGCGGGGCGTAAGCGCCGTTGTTGATAGTCTCGTCAGTCGGAAACACGCAGCCGTCGCCGCCGTCAATGGCCACCATCTTCAGTTTGTCTTGGTTCTCAACAAAGAATGAGTACCCAAAATAGCCCAGGCTGCTCCGGTCCCCGGCTATCCCCTGCACCAGGACGTTGTCCCGTTCACTGGAGGTGAAGTCACCTCGAGAGGCTTGGGTCTCTCCGTTCACCATCTCCGTGAAGTAATCAAAGGTCCCCGAATCCACGCCGGGGCCATAGAGCCGCAGCCTATCGTCGGGCCACTCCGGTCGGACCTGGTTCCAGCGATTGATTTTCCCTTCCGCTCTTGGCTCCCACATGGTTCGCAGTTCGTCGACCGTCAAGCACTCGGCAAATTCGTTCTCCGGGTGGACCGCCACCGTCAGCCCGTCAATGGCCACGGGAAGCTCGATGAATTCCACGCCGCCTTCGGCGCATTTCTCCACCTCGCTGGGCTTGATGGGCCGGGAGGCATCGTTGATGTCCGTCTCGCCGCTGCAGAACTTCTTGAAACCGCCCCCGGTCCCCGATATCCCAATCACCAACCGGGCCGACCCACCGATAGACTGGCCCCATTCTTCCACCATGGCCTCGGTGATGGGAAAGACGGTACTGGAGCCGTCGATGTCCGTGGTACCGGCTCCGCAGGCCCCCGTTGCAAAGACGACGAATATCGCAGCACAAAAAAAAATATCCGCCCCCCAAGCTTTTCTGCCCGGAGAGCGGCTTAAAATCCCTTTCCTTGTCTTCATCCAGCGACGATTATAAGACGGCGGACAGGGCCGCGCAATAGGGTTATATAGCGATTCCCACACCCATTCCTTATGGTTGCTTGTATACTTGTAGCCATCGGGCTGCCCGCGCTCCACACCGGAAGATAATCAGGACTCGGAGAGCGCGTCCTACCGTTCCAGGGTCCGTCGTGAGGTGTTTAATTGAGCCTGAAACTTGAACTCAGCGTCGTGGACCAATCGCCGGTGCGGGCCGGAGATTCGGCGGGCCAGGCGCTGCGCGATACCATCGCGCTGGCGGTGGAGGTGGAGAAGCTGGGCTACCGGCGGTACTGGCTGGCCGAGCACCATAGCCTGCCCAACTTTGCCGGCACCAGCCCGGAGATTCTTATCGGCCAGGTGGCTGCCCACACCAATACCATCAGGGTGGGCAGCGGTGGAATCATGCTCTCCCACTACAGCGCCCTCAAAGTCTCCGAGAACTTCCGCATGCTGGGTGCGCTGTACCCCGGCCGGATAGACCTGGGCATCGGCCGGGCCCCCGGCAGCGACCAAGTCACCGCGGCCGCCCTGTCCTTCCCCAGACAACCAATGGAGATGCGCCACTTCCCCCGGCAGGTGGTCGACCTGATGGGCTATCTGAACAACAACCTGGAAGAAGGCCATTTCTTTTCCGAAGTGCGAGCCGGACCGGGCGAGCCCGAGGTCCCCGAAGTCTGGCTCTTGGGCTCCCGCTACGAAAGCGCCTACATGGCAGCACAGTTGGGGCTACCCTTCGCCTACGCCCATTTCTTCGGCATCAACGTGGAAGAGGGACCGGACATCGCGGAGAACTATCGGAAGAACTTCCAGCCGTCGGAGCATTTCCCCGAGCCCAAGTTGAACGTCGGGGTCCATGTCATCTGCGCCGAAACGGAGCAAGAAGCACTGAGGCTGTCGGCCAGCCGAAATCTGGCCCGGCTGGAGAACATCACTGGACAGGCCAAGGGGATCCCCTCTCCCGAAGAAGCGGGCAAATACCTATACCGGCCCGATGAAGCGGCCTTCGTCAAACAGTACCAAAACGTCTGCGTCGACGGCGACCCGCAACAGGTCAAAGAGGGATTGGAGAACATCGCCGAGATGTACCAGACACCCGACCTGAGCGTGGTGACCATCACCCACGGTCTCGCCGAGCGGGTGCGCTCCTACGAGTTGGTGGCCGAGGCCTGCGGATTGACTCCCCTGGAGTAAGCCACTAGTTGCTCTTTTGGATGAGGTTTGGACTGAGGTGGACCCGGAAATTCGGACAGGTGGTTAAGTGAGAGTTCTGCTCCTAAAATAGCCACAGCTGTTGCTGTGAGGGAGGAGTGGGACATGTCAAAAGAGCGGAGGAAGCACAGCCCAACATTCAAGGCCAAGGTGGCCCTGGAAGCGGTGAAGGGTGAAGAGACGGTGGCCCAACTGGCCGCCCGCTACGAGGTCCATCCCGGGCAGATCCAGGCCTGGAAGAAGTCCTTGTTGGAAGGAGCGGTCGGCGTCTTTGGTGGGAACCAAGACAAACGCCAGAAGAGCGATGCGGTCCTTGTTGCCCGGCTCTATCAGCAGATCGGCCAACTGAAGGTTGAGCGGGATTTCTTGGCGGAGAGGCTCGGTCCATGAGCCGGGAGCGGCGGCGGGAGATGGTGGACCGGCGGCACCCAGCCTTGTCCACAGTGAGACAGTGCGCCTTACTGAGCATCAGCAGGTCCAGCCTAAACTACCGGCGCAAGGGGACTTGCTTGGAGAACCTGACCGTGATGAAGGCGATGGACCACCAGTACCTAAGTACCCCCTTCTACGGGTGTCGCGGCGCATGAGGGTCTGGCTGGGCACTCAAGGTCACAGGGTGAACCGGAAGCGGGTCCAGCGTCTGATGCGGACCATGGGACTACGTGCCATCTACCGGTGGCCCCGGACCAGCAAGCCGGGGCCAGGGCACAAGGTGTATCCCTACCTCCTGAGCGGCATGGAGATCACCAGACCAAATCAGGTGTGGGCCGCCGACATCACCTACATCCCCATGGCCAAGGGTTTCTTATACCTGGTGGCCATCATGGATTGGTACACGCGGTACGTGGTGGCCTGGCGTCTTTCCAACACCTTGGATGCTGATTTCTGTGTCGAGACATTGGAGGAAGCGCTTGGCAAGGGGAAGCCAGAGGTCTTCAACACCGACCAGGGCAGCCAGTTCACCGGCGAAGCCTTCACCGGTCTCCTAGAGCAGCACGGAGTGAGAATCAGCATGGACGGGAAGGGACGCTACACCGACAACATCTTGTTGGAGCGGCTGTGGCGCACGGTTAAGTACGAGGAGGTCTACCTGAAAGCCTACTCCAACGGGCGAGAAGCCAAGGCCGGGCTTGACGCATACTTCAGCTTCTACAACAACCAAAGACCCCACCAGGCCTTGGGCTACCGGACACCGGCTGAGGTGTTCAAAGGAGACTTGGCGCCATCAGATGAACGGTCAATCAATGGGAAACGGGCACCGAACGGAGCGTTCTCAGACCTTGGAAAGACGGCGGAACTCCCACTTAGTTTTGCACCAAACCTGTCCAACTGATTGGGTCCACCTCATTAAGCCAGATTTGGAAGGATATGGTTTCCACGTTAGCGTTGAAGATCAACCCGATGAAACGTGGTCTGAGATTAGTCAACCCTACAAGGCTGGTTTAGAGAAGGTAGTTGATCTTTTCGGTAATAAGCCGACATCAGATTTGGAATTAATGGCAACTTTGCACTTTGCTAATAAAATTTCTAATAATCCGTCAAAAGAGCAACTAGTCAAGATTGTCCAGAGCCTGAAACCGAAATTCTCAGAAACCATTATTGAAAAAACCAGAACCGAACTAGAAAACACGAAGTTATTGGCACCTAACTAATTCGGTGTGCTAAGCCCAATACCCACGAAAACTTGACAACAGTTTTCGGGCAATCCTATACTCGATTCTACGAAAACCGAATATTTGTAAAGGCTGTGAAGGGGAGTAGTAGTCTTCCAGCGGGGCAAAGCGAGCCGGGTTTGGTGTGAGCCGGCGCTCAGAGCAGGAGAACGAATGGACCCCGGAGCCGCAGGCCGATTCCCGATTAAATGATTGGGCCTAGGCTGAGACGGTTGGGCGCCGTTACAGGTCCACGGCACAGGGGCAAAAGTAGACCAGGGCCCCTCCGCCGATTGAGATGCCGGAAGAACCCCGTCTACAAATTGGGGCGCCGACGGCGAATAGGGTGGCAACACGATATGACTCGTCCCTTGTGGGCGGGTCTTTTTTATTTGGCCTACCAAACGGAGAGAACAACATGGGCAACTGGCGAAGCTGCAACTAGGCGAACCTCAGAAAATTCGAGGTGTCCCGCCGTATCGGGACTAGGAGCAGTAAGATGTACCAACCGACTCTGGAACAAGTAAAGGATATGACCGGCCGGGGGAACCTGGTCCCGGTCTTCCGCTCGATAAACGCTGACTTGGAAACCCCGGTTTCCGCCTATCTGAAGGTGGCCGAGGGCCCCTATTCCTTCTTGCTGGAGAGCGTTGAAGGCGGGGAGCGCATCGGCCGATACAGCTTCATCGGCACCGACCCTTATAAGGTGGTCAAAACCGGCGCCAAAGAGGAACTGGGGGAGATTGACCCGCTGCTGCCCGTCCAAGAGGAGATGGACCAATACCAGTTGGTACCCGTGGAGAGGCTGCCCGGATTCCACGGCGGCGCGGTGGGCTATCTGGCCTACGACACCATCCGCTACTTCGAGCCCAGAGTGCCGGGCATGCCCGCCGACCCTCAGGGCGTGCCTGAATCGGTGTTCATGTTCTGCGACACCCTCTTGGTGTTTGACCACCTTCGCCACGACATCAAAGTGGTCAGCCACGTACATCTGGACGGCGACGTTGACCGCGCCTACGCCGAGGCCACGGCCAAGATCGACGAGATGGTCCGCCGGTTGTCCCAGCCTCTGGACCTGCCGCCGGAGCTGCAGTCCGACGGGGCCGGTAAGTTGGTCTCCGGAAACATCGAGTCCAACTTCACACCGGAACAGTACGCCAACATAATCAACAAGTGCATCGAGTACGTCTACGCAGGTGATGTAATCCAGGTGGTCAACTCACAGCGCTTCTCCCGCCGCACCGAGGCCCACCCTTTCCAGATCTACCGGTCTCTACGCAGCATCAACCCGTCGCCCTACATGTATTACCTGAACCTGGACGATTTCCAGATTGTGGGCGCGGCCATCGAGACGGTGGTCACCGTCCATGATGGCAGAGCCTCCACCCATCCGATCGCCGGGACCAGGCCCAGGGGCGCCACACCAGGCGAGGACGACGCCAACGAGGCGGAGTTGAAGGGCAGTGAGAAACAGCGCGCCGAGCACATAATGCTGGTCGACCTGGGTCGTAACGATATCGGGCGGGTCAGCCTGCCCGGCACCGTCACGGTTACCCAGTTCATGGAGGTGGAGAAGTTCTCCCACGTGATGCACCTGGTCTCTCATGTGGAGGGCGACCTTCGCCCCGAATTTACCGCCTACGATGCCCTGCGGTCCTGTTTTCCCGCCGGCACCGTGTCCGGCGCGCCCAAGATCCGGGCCATGGAGATAATCGCCGAGGTGGAGGGAGAAAAGCGGGGTCCCTACGGCGGCGCGGTGGGCTACTTCAGCTACTCGGGGGACATGGACACCGCCTTGGTGCTCCGTACCGGAGTCTACAAGGACGGCGTGATGTATGTTCAAGCGGGCGGCGGGATCGTGGCCGACAGTGTGGGCGAGGACGAGTACCAAGAGACCCGCCACAAGGCCGGCGCCCTGATGCGCGCCATCGATCTAGCCGAAGGTAAAGAATAAAAAGGTCTAGGAGATAAGAAGATGCTGAAGTCGTTTTTCCACACAGGGTTCGTAGTCAAGGACATTGACAAGTCGGTCAAATTTTACGCCGATGTGCTAGGCATGCGCATCGCGGGCCGTACCGAGCGGCAGGGCGAGTTCGTCGAGCAGGTGCTGGCCTTCCCGGGGGCCCATATCAAGGGCGGCTTCGTGGACCTGGGCGAGGGGCATCAGCTTGAGCTGATCCAATACCTGTCCCCGGCCAGCGGTGAGAATAACCTCAACCGGAATGACCTCGGTGCGTCCCACCTGGCGTTCTTCGTTGAAGACCTGGACAGGTTCTACCAGGAAACCTCGCAGAAGGGCATCAAGTACAACAATCCACCGACATCGATGTTCGATGAGGATGGGAAGCTGTCGCGCAAGGCCGCCTACGCCCAAGACCCCGACGGCAACTGGCTGGAGTTCGTGGAGACCTTCTAGCACCGGCCAAACGTCATCGAGGTAATCACCATGCTGTTGATAATCGACAACTACGATAGCTTCACCTACAACCTGTACCAATACCTGTGCGAGTTGGGCGCCGAGGTTGAGGTGGCGCGCAACGACAAGATATCCTTGGAAGAGATACGTGACATATCGCCGGACGGGATAATCATATCTCCGGGGCCTTCCACGCCCCTGGAGGCGGGAATCTCCAACGACGTGATACGACATTTCGGCCCCAAAACGCCCACTTTAGGAGTGTGCCTGGGCCATCAGTGCGTCGGCTACGTCTACGGGGCCAAGGTGGACCGGGCGGGGGAGATACGCCACGGCAAGACCTCCATGGTCCACCACAACGGGGCCGGAGTTCTGGCTGGACTGCCCGACCCCTTTGAAGCCATCCGCTACCACTCGTTGGTGGTCTATCCGGATACGGTCCCAGACACATTGGAGGTCACCGCCAAGACCGACAACGGCCTAATCATGGGGCTCCGGCACAAAGAACATCCTGTGGAGGGCGTCCAGTTCCACCCCGAATCCATCATGACCCCCGACGGCAAACACCTGCTGCAGAACTTCCTGGACCGGGTGGGCGACGGCGCGGCCAAGAGTTAAAATTGCAGAAAGGAACGCCTTGAAGTGATGGCGGGAAATTGCCAATGGAGGACCGGCATATGAGTAGCCAAAGCGTGAAGGATCAAATTCTCAAGGCGATTCAGGAGTTGCCCGACGATGCCACGGTTGAATTAGCTATGGAACGGCTTTACGTTCTTTACAAAATCGAGCAGGGTATCGAGCAGGCGGACCGTGGCCAGGTTGTGTCCCAAGAGGAGGCTAGGCGGCGCATGGAACAGTGGCTGAAGTAGTCTGGACCGAGCGGGCACTGAATGATCTACAAGCCATTTACCTGTTTATGGCAAGGGATGCACCGGAATATGCTCGTTTGGTCGATCGACGCTTGTATGCAGGCCAGCACGAGATTGGCGGATTTTCCGAGGTCTGGCCGGGTAGTTTCCGAGTGGGACAGCGAGGATGTCCGAGAGTTGATAGCCCAAAGTTACCGGATCATCTACCGCGAAATGCTGGACCAAGACTGCGTTGAAATACTGCTGATTCATCACGGGGCGATGCCCCTTGAGGGGACAGACCCAGCGGATAGAGATGGTCCGTCCTGACCTGAGGTTGATGCGCGGGAGGTTTTGTTGGATATCCGGGAAGCCATAGACCTTGTTGTGTCAGGCGATTCTCTGTCCATGGACGACGCAGCGTCGGTCATGCGGCAGATAATGTCGGGCGAGGCCACTCCGGCCCAGCTCGGATCGTTCTTGACGGCACTCCGGCTCAAGGGCGAGACCACCGAGGAGATTGCGGGGATGGCCGCCGTGATGCGCGAGTTCTCCCTCCGGGTCAACGTGGATGGCATGTTGGTCGACTCGGTGGGCACCGGCGGCGACGGTCTGAACACCTTCAACATCTCCACGGCGGCGGCGTTCGTTGCGGCGGGCGCCGGGTTGAAGGTGGCCAAGCACGGAAACCGGGCCGCCTCGGGCAACTGCGGCAGCGCCGATGTGTTGGAGGAGTTGGGGGTGCGCATCGACCTTCCGCCCGAGGGAGTAGAGCGGTGCATCAGGGAAAGCGGCATCGGGTTCATGTTCGCCCAGGCGTTCCATCCCTCCATGCGCCACGCCGCGCCGGTGCGCCGGGAGATTGGCATCCGGACGGTGTTCAACATCCTGGGGCCGTTGACCAATCCGGCGGGGGCGCAGTCCGAATTGGTGGGCGTGGCTTTCCCGGAACTGGGTGCGAAGATGGCCGAGGTGTTGCGCCTGCTGGACACCCATCACTCGATTATCGTCCACGGCTACGGCGGTCTGGACGAGATGTCGCTCTCAGGAGACACGTCGGTCTGGGAGGTTTCTGGGGGGAATGTGAGCAACTGGGCACTGTCCGTGGCTGACACCGGGTTGCCGGTCACCCCCATCGAGGCGGTGCGGGGCGGCGGCAAAGCGGCCAACGCCAAGACCATGCGGGCCTTGTTGGGCGGCGAAGGCGGCCCCGTCCGCGATTACGTGTTGCTCAACAGCGCTGGAGTGCTGCTGGTGGGAGCCTTGGTCTCCAACATCCGAGACGGCGTGCAACTGGCGGCCCAGACCATCGACAGCGGCGCGGCCCTAGACCGGATGGAAGCCATGATTGAGATTAGCCAGGCGTCCGGCGGCTGAGGCGTTCCAAAAATCTTGATGAAATATAATGCTAGACTGAGATTTCGGTCCACGCAAAAGAAAAATGCCAAGCATCCTAGATGAAATAGTCGCCGCCAAGCGCGTGGAATTGGCTGAGAGCAAGGGCCAGGTGTCGCTGGCGGACTTGGAGGCTCATGCTGCCGGCCAGCCCCGGCCCCTCAATCTGTCGGGCGCGTTGCTGGGCGGCGGCGTGCGCCTAATTGCCGAAGTGAAGAAGGCCTCGCCCTCACGGGGGCTTCTCGCCCCGCACTTTGACCATCTGATGCTGGCCGAGACCTACGCAAGCAACGGCGCCGCCGCCATATCATGCCTGACCGACCTCCGGTTCCAGGGTGAGCTTTTCCACCTGAGGCAGATCAAAGAGACGGGGGCCTCACAGCGCGCGCCCGTGCTGCGGAAGGACTTCATCTTCGACCCCTACCAGATAATTGAGACCCGGGCCGCGAGTGCTGACGCGCTGCTGCTCATCGTGGCAATCTTGGAGCCAACCCAGTTGAAGGAATTGCTGGATGCGGCGCAGACACACTGGATGCAATGCCTGGTGGAGGTCCACAACGAAGACGAGCTTGCGACGGCGGTGGACGCCGGAGCCGAGATTATCGGCATCAACAACCGGGACCTGCGCACCTTTACCACCGACCTGGCCGTAACCGAACGGCTGGCGCCGCTGGTGCCCAAGGGCAAGCAGATAGTCAGCGAAAGCGGCATTTTCACCCGCGAGCATCTGCGCCAGTTGAATAGCTCCAGGGTCAACGCCGCGTTGGTGGGCGAGGCCCTGGTGACCGCTCCGGACGTCGGCGAAAAGGTCCGGGAGTTGACCGGACAAAGGGCGCCGACAGTATGACTATGGGCTCCCAAGATATGAAGGTCAAGATCTGCGGCATTCGTGCGTTGTATGACGCGCTGGTCGCCGCCGAGGCGGGGGCCGACTTTATTGGTATGGTCTTTGTGCCGGAACGCCACCGCCGCATCACGCCGGAGGCCGCCAAAGTCATCGTCGACGGAGTCAGACACTCGGGCGGCACCGTGCCCCGGATTGTGGGCCTCTTCGCCGACCAGCCCTTGGAGGAGGTTAATGAGGTGATCCGGGCTTGCGGACTGGACCTGGCCCAATTATGCGGCAAGGAAACTGTGGAGTACGCCGGTCAAGTTGGTTGCGACGTGATTAAAGTGGTGCACGTGCTTGAGTCCGCCACGGCAACGGATGATGCGGGAACTGGTGCGCGGTTGAAAGATTTCAGTGGTGTTGGCCACTTAGTGACACTGGACCGATATGTCGAGGGGATACAAGGTGGCACCGGAAAGGAGTTTGACTGGAGTGTGGCTGCTTCCCTTTCCCAGGCCGGTCATCCCTTCTTGCTGGCTGGCGGGCTTAC
Organism: Dehalococcoidia bacterium; assembly: GCA_965237595.1. Taxonomy (GTDB): domain Bacteria; phylum Chloroflexota; class Dehalococcoidia; order Lucifugimonadales; family UBA3495; genus UBA9611. Next base: position 742,587 of record CBDEFY010000007.1, read on the forward strand.
CCCGGAGAACGTGTCAGAGGCTATAGTCGCGGTGAATCCCTGGGGAGTGGATGTGTCGAGTGGTGTGGAGACCGGCGGAAACAAGGACCATGAAAAGATCCGGGCATTCATGCACAACGCCAGAGCGGCCGCCTCCAAAACAGCTTAGCGGGCGGATAGAAGGAACACCCTATGCCAGATGAAAACGCGGCGCGCCCCCGCTTCCCGGACGACCGGGGGCGGTTTGGCGACTTTGGGGGCAAATTTATCCCAGAGACGCTGATGGCCGCCGTTGGGGAGTTGGACGAGGCTTACCAGCAGGCCAGAGATAACGTCGGTTTCCAAGAGCGGCTTTCAAATCTGCTGCACACCTATGCTGGGCGGCCCACCGCCCTCTATTTCGCCGAGAATCTGACCCGACACTGCGGCGGGGCCAAGATATACCTCAAGCGGGAGGACCTGGCCCACACTGGGGCCCATAAGATAAACAACGCATTGGGGCAGGCTCTGTTGGCCCAACACATGGGCAAGAAGAGGATCATCGCCGAGACCGGGGCCGGACAACACGGCGTCGCCGCAGCCACCGCCTGCGCCATGATGGAACTGGAATGTATCGTCTACATGGGCAGCGAGGATATCCAACGCCAGTCGCTTAACGTCTTCCGGATGAAGTTGCTGGAAGCCGAAGTCGTGCCCGTCGAGTCGGGCACCCGGACCTTGAAGGACGCCATCAATGAAGCCATTCGAGACTGGGTGACCAACGTGGAAACAACCCACTACCTCATCGGCAGCGTGGTCGGCCCCCATCCCTATCCAATGATGGTGCGCGACTTCCAGACAGTCATCGGGCGGGAAGCCAGGGCCCAATTGTTGGAGGCTGAAGGCCGCCTCCCTGGCTACGTGCTGGCCTGCGTCGGCGGCGGTAGCAACTCCATCGGCATGTTCCACCCTTTCCTTTCCGAAGAGGACGTGGAACTGATTGGATTGGAGGCCGGTGGCGAAGGGGTCGATACCGGCAGACACTCGGCCACCCTCAGCGCCGGGCGGCCTGGGGTGCTCCACGGCGCAATGTCTTATCTGCTCCAAGACGAACACGGGCAGGTGCAGGAGACCCACAGCGTCTCCGCTGGGCTGGACTACCCCGGTGTGGGCCCGGAGCACAGCTACCTGAAGGACTCGGGAAGGGCCAAGTACCGTGAGGTGAACGACCTCCAGGCCCTGGAAGCGTTTCATCTTCTGTGCCGCACCGAGGGCATCATCCCGGCGCTGGAGTCCGCCCATGCGGTGTCCGCCGCCGTCGAGTTGGCTGGAACGCTTTCACCGGACCAGATAGTTTTGGTCTGCCTCAGCGGCCGGGGTGACAAAGACATCGACATCGTTGCCCAGGCATCTGGACTGCAGATTTAAACTTGTCTGCCGTTCCCATTTCCCAGGCTCGCCCGGCCCCTCGTCCAGACGTAATCCAGAGGCAATCGCTGTGCTATAATGCCGACTCGCCAGGGCGGTTTCGGGACAGCTCCTGGCTCCATTTCGGTTCCATTTCCATCAATTAATCAGGAGACAATACTATGGACCTGGGCCTTCAGGACAAGGTGGCAATCATCACGGGTGGAAGTGACGGGATTGGGAAAGCGGCGGCATTGAGCATGGCCAAAGAGAGGGCCAACGTTGTGATTGTGGCCCGCCGGCAGGAAGTACTTGATCAGGCGGTCAAAGACATCAAGACAGCAACTGAGGGTTCGGTAGTGCCCCTTTCGCTGGATGTAACCTCGGATGGGGCGTCCCAGATGATGATTAAGACGGCCCTTGACAAATTCGGCCGGGTCGACATCGTGGTCAACAACGCGGGCACAGCCATGGCGAAAGCCTTCGAAGAGGTTAGCCACGAGGACTGGGAATCGGATTTTGACCTGAAGGTCTGGGCTGCGGTCAGGTTGATGCAGGACGCCATCATTGAGATGCGCAAGGTCGGCGGCGGCCGGATTATCAACGTGACCGCCCTGGGCGGCCGGACCCCGGGCCCGTCCTCCATGCCCACCTCCATCTCCAGGGCGGCCGGGATCGCCATCACCAAGGGTTTGTCCAAGGACCTGGCCAAGGACAACATCCTGGTCACCACCGTTTGCATCGGGCTGGTCAAGAGCGGCCAGCACCAACGCGGCTATGACGCCCGTCTCGAGAAGGAACCCAACCTATCCATTGAGACCTTCTATGACGAACTGGCCAGGGGGCGCTCAGTGCCCTTGGGCCGTGTGGCCGAGCCAGAAGAAGCTGGCGACGTCATCGCCTTCCTGGCTTCAGAGAGGGCCAGCTACCTGACCGGCATCGCAGTGAACCTGGATGGCGGCGCTTCGGCGGTCCTTTAAGCCCCACCCAACTCGTATCACCCTACCCGTCCGCCCAGATAATCGATCATCGACAAGGTCCATTGGACCGGAGGTCAGCCTTGACTAGCTCCTACATGAAAGAATTGCAGCCGCCCCAGAGAGTGTTGCTGGGGCCCGGACCCAGCACCGTCCACCCACGGGTGTTGCAGGCGATGGCCACACCGGTGGTGGGACACCTGGACCCGGCGTTCTTTCAGGTGATGGATGACGTGTGCGCGATGCTGCGCGAGGTTTTCCACACCACCAGCACGATGACCCTACCAATCTCGTCCACCGGCACGGGAGCCATGGAGACGTCCTGCACCAACATCATCGAGCCGGGCGACTCGGTGCTGATCTGTAGAAACGGTTACTTCGGCATCCGCCTGGGCGATATCGCCGAGCGCTGCGGGGCTACCGTGCACCTGATGGACACCCCTTGGGGCAAGGCCGTTGACGCCCAGCTGCTGCGGGACGAACTCAAGAAACACTCGGGACTAAAGGCCGTGGGTGTGGTCCATGCCGAGACGTCCACCGGGGTACTGAGCTTGGTAAAAGAGCTGGTAGAAGTGATTCACGAGCACGGTGCGCTGGCCATCGTCGATGCCGTGACGTCCTTGGGCGGCCATGATATGAGGATGGACGACTGGGGTATCGACGTCTGTTACAGCGCAACCCAGAAGTGCTTGGGAGCCCCTCCGGGACTGGCCCCGATTAGCCTCAGCGACGCGGCCATGGACGTGATCACCAAGCGGAAGAGCAAGGTCCAGAGCTTCTACTTCAATCTCAAGGACCTGGAGGCCTACTGGAACGAGACTAGGGCCTATCACCATACTTCGCCCATCAATATGACCTATGCCCTGCGGGAGTCCCTGCGCATGATGATGGAGGAAGGCCTGGAAAACCGGATCCAGCGGCACGCCAGGGTGGCCGACGGGCTACGCGCTGGCATGGAGGCCCTGGGAATGAAGTTGCTGGCCGAGGAAGGGCACCGGCTGAACCCGTTGACTACGGTGTCCGTCCCAGAGGGCATCGACGACGCCAAGGTGCGGAGGACGTTGCTGGACGATTACGACATTGAGATCGGCGGCGGCCTGGGGGAATTCCGGGGCAAGGCCTGGCGCATCGGCTTGATGGGCGAATCGGCACGGGAGCGGAACGTCTTTGCACTGCTCTCAGCCCTGGAGACGATCCTGGCCAAGGAAGGCTACGAAGTGGCCTTCGGCGCCAGCTTGTCGGCGGCCCAGCGGGCCATAGCTACGTTTGGGGAGGATTAGCTAGCCCCGGCTAAAATCGAACCCGCAGGCGCACGGCACTGCCGTGCCCCTACGGGTGGTTGTCGGGACTGGCGCCGAGCGGCTATTTAGGCACCCTCCAGCCCATAGGCCTCGTCCAGTATGTCCACCACGTGGCGGACCCTTCCTGGCATTCCCCTCGACTTGAGCACCTGTTGCACCTGCAACATGCAGCCCGGATTGGCGGTGATTACTTCTTGGGCTCCCGTGGCGTCAATCGCGTCCAATTTACGCCTGATCAGCCGCTGGGATAGGGCGGGTTGGATCGCTGAGTAGATCCCGGCCCCGCCGCAGCAGAGGCTGGAGTTTTCCATCTCCAACAACTCCAGGCCTGGAATGGAGTTCAGGATGTCCCGTGGCGCAGCGGTGATGCGCTGGGCGTGGGCCAGGTGGCAGGGGTCTTGGTAGGTGACCTTCCGGCTGACGGTTGCGGAGGGTGCTTGAAAGGGCAGACCCACCAGAAACTCGGTCACGTCCTGGGTCATCTCGCTGAAGCTGACCGCCTTGGCGTTGTAGCCGGGGTCGTCCTTCAGCAATTCGTCGTACTCTTTCATGGTGGAGCCGCAGCCGGCGGACGAGGTGACCACTCGCTCCACGCCAGCGGCCATCAGCGCGTCGATATTGGTGCGGGCCATGGCCCTGGTGGTGTCCAGGTCGCCGGCGTGGGCGTTCAACGCCCCGCAGCAACCCTGGCCTTGGGGCACAATCACATCGCAGCCGTTGCGGGTCAGCACCCGCACTGTGGCTTCCATAGTTGGACCCTGCATCAACGGCATGACGCATCCGGAAAGCAGGGCGACAGTCATCTTCTTCTCCCCTCGGGCCCGGTGGACCGTGGCTGACGGCCCGAAGAACCGCGCACCCATGGGAGGCAATTGGGACTCCAGCTTGGCGATTCCGCCGGGCAGTAGGTAGAGCAGGTGGGACAGCCGGAGCAGTTTCTGCATGCCCAGCCGTTGGTAAAGACGGATGAGGTTGGCCCCGAACCGTAGCCGGCGGGGATGGGGCAGGGCGGCCCGCAGGAAGAAACGGCTGATGCGGCGCAACTCCCGGGACTGGAGACCAGCGGCTCGCACCTGGGCGCGGGTGCGTTCCATGATGCGGCCGTAGGGCACGCCCGAGGGGCACACTGCCTCGCAGGCCCGGCATTGGAGGCACATATCCCAGTGGGAAACAATCCTGGGGGTAATCTCCACCCGGCCTTCGTTCACCGCTTTCATCAGCGCGAGGCGGCCCCTGGGCGATTCCATCTCCATCGCCGTCTCCAGGTAGGTGGGGCAGGAGCTAAGGCAGAGTCCGCAGTGGACGCAGCGGTAGAGATCCGCCTCGGCCGGGGTGTCGGGGCCGGTAAACCCGCCGGCTAATTCAGTCGATGGTCGGGCCATCTAGATACCTCCCAGGAACCGGCCGGGATTCAGTATTCCTCCGGCGTCGAATCTGTCTTTGATGCGGCGCATAATCTCCAGGCTGTCGGGTGGGTCTCCCCACACATCGATATGACTTTTGACCGAGATCGGGCAGTGTTCCACGACTGCCGAACCACCGTACCGGTGGGCGATCTGCCGGGTCTGTTGGATTGCGTCTAGGAACGGCTGCTCCTCTTGCCGGTCGTCTCTGGACCCCGGCCAAAAAAGGCGGATGCTTCCAAAGCCAGGGTCGGCCATCTGCTCCGGATTTTCGCCGGAGAGGGTTACATCGCCGCACTCATTGGAGGCCGGGGCTATCGGCTTTGACTGGACCGAGAGCTTCATGACCAGCGCGGAGCCTGGATCAATCTCTGTTGGGGCGTCGGTGACCCAGCGCAGCAAGCCGTTGGCAGCAGGCCCTTCGATGCGCTGCACCGCGTTCGCCCCTTCCGCCAAGAGCAGCGCCGCTGCCTCTTCCAACCTCCGGCGGGTGGCCTTTGCTCGGCCCGAATAGAAGGCGAAGGAAAGTGCGGTTTCCGGGTCTCCAAGTCCCAGGTCTTGGGACGCGGCGTGCAGGGAGTCCTGCAGCCGCCGGGAGACCCCCGAGGTGACGCTGTGGTAGCCCATGGGCCCGGCGGGCGAGTCGAGCAGCTTCCGGCCGGCCGACAGGGCGGCGGAAAGGGACGGGAAAGACGCCATCAACGCTGCGGCCTCGGGGTCGATGGGCGAAAGCTTGAAAGTGGCTTCGACGATCACCCCCAAGGTGCCCAGCGAGCCGGTGTACAGTTTGTTCAGGTCGTAACCAGTCACATTCTTGACCACCTTGCCGCCGGACTTGGTGGCGACGCCCTGGGCGCTGAGTACGCTGATGCCGATGAGCCATTCTCTGGGGAGGCCGTAGGCGTGGGCCAGGGGGCCTCCCGCCCCCACGGACAAGATGCCGCCGATTGTCGAACGACCGGGCAACGCCGTTTCCAGGGGGAGGAATTCGCCGGCGGGAGCCAGTTTTTCTTGCAGGGACGCCAGGGTCACTCCGGCCTCGGCCGTGGCCGTCATGTCGGCGGGCTGGTAGTCCACCAACCGGTCCAGGCCTCCCAGGTCCAGCACCAGGTCTGCCTGTCGTGGGATATTGCCCAGCCCCATCCGGGTGCCGCCGCCCCTAGGCAAGACGCTGACCTGCTCAGTGGAAGCCCAACGCAGAACTTCGGAGAGCTGAAGCCGGTCGCCGGGGCGCACCACGGCCTGCGGCGTCATTTCGTCAACCTCATACCCGTCAACAGGCAGCACGGCTACCGCACCTAAAAGCTCGACAAGCCTTTCGTTCAAGGACGACTCCAATCAGTACTCCTGCTCAAATCAGACGGCATCCGTCCCGGAGAAAAAGGTGCGGGACCCCCATTGCCCCGGCTGCATCGGCCCGCTCAGATGGTCATGCCGGCGGCGGCGGGGTGAGCCGAAGGTGTGTACTCCTGGCCGTCAGGGAATATCTTGCCTGGGTTCAGGCCGTTGTTCGGGGCAAAGGCCTCACGCACCGATATCATGGCCGCCATGTCTTCTTCGGAGAAGACCAAGGGCATCTGCTCCTTCTTCTCCAGGCCCACCCCGTGCTCACCGGTGAGTGTTCCACCGGCATCAACGCAATACCGCAACACTTCGGCCCCGGCTTGTACAATCTTTTCGATAGCGCCGGGCTGGCGTTCGTCAAAGAGCAGGCAGGGGTGCAGGTTGCCGTCTCCGGCGTGGAACACATTGGCTATGGGAATGCCGTACTTCCGGCTGACCTCGGCCACCTGTCCCAACACCTGGGCCAACTTAGTCCTGGGTACCACGCCATCGACCAGGAAGTAGTTGGGAGCGATGCTGCCCAAGGCGCCCAGAGCGCCCTTGCGGCCGGCCCAAAGCAGCTCCCGTTCCTCGGCGGCCGCGGCGGCTTTCACCTGGGTTGCGCCGTTCTCCCAGAGGGCGGCCTCGACCTCGCCTCCTATCTCGTCTACCTCGTCCTGCAGACCCTCAAGTTCGATGAGCAGTACGGCCCCGGCGTTGTCGGGATAGCCAGCGTCGCTGACCTTCTGCACCGCCTGGATGGTAAGGGCGTCAATCATCTCCAATGCGGCGGGGACGATGCCGTGCTCGATTATCGCCGACACCGCCGTGCAGGCGGTCTCCACATCGGGGAAGATGCCGAGGAATGTGTGTACTGATTCGGGCACCGGCAACAGCCGGACCGCGATCTTGGTGGCGATGCCGAAGGTGCCTTCCGAACCGGTGAACACCCCTCTCAGGTCGTAGCCCACGGTCTCCCTGGCCAGGCTGCCCAGGTTCACGACCGTACCGTCTTCCAGTACAACCTCCAGGCCCAACACGTGGTTGGTGGTGGTGCCGTAGGCCAGGCAGTGGGGGCCGCCGGCGTTCTCGGCGATGTTGCCGCCCAGGCTGCAGGCCCGTTGGCTGGAGGGGTCGGGGGCGTAGCGCAGTCCGGACTTGCGGACATTGGTGTCCAGGTCCAGGTTGATAACACCCGGTTCCACCAGGGCCAACCGGTTCGCGATATCCACATCCAGTATGTGGTTCATGCGGGTGAAGGCAATCTGGATGCCGTCCGGCGGGGCGATGGCGCCGCCGCTGAGACCGGTGCCGGTGCCGCGGCCGACCATGGGGACCGCCGCGCCGTGGGCCAACGCCATAACGCGGCTCACCTCATCAGTATTGGCGGGAAAGACCACCGCCAGGGGCAGTCCCCGGTCCACCGAACCGTCGTATTCGAAGACCAGCAGGTCATCGGGGTGGAACACCACGTTAACCTCCCCAACGATGCGCTGTAGCCCGGTCAGAAATCTCTTGAAATCCACGCCTGAGATCCCCGTCTGATTGGTTGCCTGACTTTCCGGCTGAATCATGGGGATGATAGAACAAAAATGGGGCCATTGCCAGGCTGGGGCCGCTTCGTTTGAAGGGCCTGGGGTTTATGGGTATACTGTGGCGGGGATCGCGCCGGGGCCAAATTTCGGCCTCGCCGCAGGTAAGCGCCAACCTATCCGGTTACATAGGGAGCCAGGAGGGACCACGTGGAGTTCAACATCGCCGTACTGGGTGGCGACGGAATCGGGCCGGAAGTGACCGAACAGGGCGTACGCGTCTTGGAGGCCGTGGGCCGGACCTTTGGGCACAAGTTCAATCTCAGCTACGGCGACATCGGCGGGATATCCATCGATAAACACGGGGTTCCTCTGACCGACGAGACCATCGGACTCCTAGGCTCCAACGACGCAGTGCTTTTCGGCGCGGTGGGCGGCCCCAAGTGGGACTCTCACGACGCCAAGGTACAGCCCGAGCGAGGGCTGTTGGACATGCGGGCCCAGATGGGCGTGTTCGCCAACATCAGGCCGGTCAAAGTCTACCCCTGGCTGGCCGAGTCCAGCGTGCTCAAGCCCCATGTTATCGAAGGCGTGGACCTAGTGGTGGTTCGTGAGTTGACCGGCGGCCTCTATTACGCCTTGCCCAGGGGAAGACGGCAGACGCCCAACGGCATGGTGGGCGAGGACACGATGCGTTACACCGAGGGGGAGATCGAACGGGTCCTGCGGGTGGGCTTCGAGCTAGCCAGGGGACGACGCAAGAAGCTGACCTCGGTGGACAAGGCCAACGTGTTGGAGTGCTCCCGGTTGTGGCGGGCCGTGGCCATCAGACTTGGCGAAGAATACTCCGATGTTGAACTGGAACACGTGCTGGTGGACTCCTGCACGATGCAGCTTATCCAGCGGCCCGCCAGCTTCGACGTCATCGTGTCTGAGAACACCTTTGGCGACATACTGAGCGATGAGGCGTCGGTGCTGGCGGCGTCCCTGGGCCTGCTGCCTTCGGCCAGCCTGGCCGGAGTGCCCGTGGCAGGTCAACGTTCCGCCGGGCTTTACGAGCCGATCCACGGGACCGCGCCGGACATCGCAGGCCAGGGCATCGCCAACCCCACCGGCTCTATCTTGAGCGTGGCGTTGATGGTCCGCTACTCACTGGGCTTGACGGAAGAAGGAGCAGTCATCGAGAGGTCGGTGGACAGAGTGCTGGAGCAGAACGTCCGCACCGCGGACATAGTGGTCGAGGGCGCCGAACGGGTCTCCACCGTGGAGATGGGTGACCGGATAGTGGCGGCCATCGAGACCGGAAACTAGATTCACCGCGGCAACCGCCCCCATCCTAACCTTCATCCCGAGGGGAGAAGGGATTTTTCTCTCACCCTCGCAAGGGGGAGAGTTACAGTGGGGGGCGTTTCATCTATTCGCCAGGCTCAGATCGACTAGGCAGTAAACCAATAGGAGGATGCCCAGGTGGGCGGAGACCTGACAATCGCCATATTGGTCTTCCTGGCCAGCGCCGGTGTAGTGATATTCTGCGGCACCAAGCTGGCGGTCTACGGAGACGCCCTAGCCTCGCTGACCGGTTGGGGCCGCTTGTTCGTGGGCAGCCTGCTGGTTGCTTTGGCCACGTCTCTGCCCGAACTGTCCACCAACATCTCCGCGGTCCGGTTGGACCCGCCCAACCCTGAGTTGGCAGTGGGCAACGTCTTCGGCGCCAACATGCTCAACATGTTCACCCTGTCCGCCGTGGCCTTGGCGTTCGGTGGCAAGCGCTTCCTGGTGCGGGTGGCGCCCGAGCAGGGCTATCTGATTGTGGTGGCGGTTGTCTTGACCGGAGCGGCCATCCTCTTTGGCGGCCTGAAGATGGGGGTGAACACTGGCGAGATCGGACTTGCCTCGTTGATCCTTCTAGTCCTCTTTTTGATTGGCATGTGGTGGGTCTATAAGACCCGGCCCGGGGAAGGGGATGGCGACGGAGACAACGAAGACCCCGGTATGACCCTCCGCAAAGCATGGGTCTTGTTCGGCCTGGTTTCTGCCGGCGTGGTGGTCGCAGGATTCTTCCTGGCCTGGAGCACCGACGAGATTGCCGACATCACCGGCATCGCCTCCAGCACCCTCGGTATCTTGTTGGTTTCTTTGGTGACAACCATGCCCGAGGCGTCGTCCACCATCGCCGCCGCCCGCATGGGGGCCATGGACCTGGGCGTGGCCGGGCTCTACGGAAGTTGCGCATTCAATGTCACCATCCTGTTCTATGCCGACCCGTTCTACCGGGACGGCATCCTGGGCAACCAGACCGAGCCGGCGCATTTCGTGGCCGGCGGCGTGGCCGTGGGCCTGATGCTGGCTGGGCTGGTGCTGGTGCTGTCGCGGGATCGTATTAAGTCGGCGGTGGCGACGGTAGCACTGGCTTTGATGGCCAGCACCTATATCGCCGGAGCGATAGTGGTGGTGACCGTAGGTGGCACCAAAGACGAAGAAAACTCAAAAGCCCAGACGACGGTTACGACGTTCCGAACGCCCGCCGAATAACCTCTCCCAGACCCGTCCGCGTGTCTAGGCTACCAAGGGTTGCTGCCGCGGCTTCCAGGGTCTCTCGGAAGCGTTCCAGGAAATCAGGGGCCACTTCAACTGCCATAACCCGCTGCCGGTATAGTTCCATCGACTCGCCTAGCCTGGCCTGCAGCCAATCCGGTCCTTCATTCTGGAACAGGGCGCTTAGGAAACGGCCGTCTTCTTCCAGTGAAATGGGCAACCGAGACGACCTTTCCAGCCGGTCTTTGTCGTAGGCGAGGTAGGCCAACGTTTCCGCCACCAAAGGAGTCTCGCCGCGACGGTGGAATTTGGCCAACAACTCGGCGGCCAAGCCGGGGTCCGCCTTTATCATGCGGTACATAATCCGCCAAGGCGAGGCCAGCAGGCGGTCGCTCTCCCGCACCAGGGCCAACGCCGAATCGATGTCGCTGCGCAATATCGCCGCCGCCGCCTCCGGTTCGGCCAATACCATTCCTTCCAAGGGAAAGGGAGAATCCCGGAGCAACCGCGCCGTCTCCCTGGGGGCGGCCTTGGCCCGGTCAGCCACCACCTGGAACAACGCCTCCAAGTACGGATCATCGACCCGGAAGTTGCCGGAGGGCTCTTCAATCAACAGCACGATGCCGTCCCGGACATCTGACAGGCTGGCCGAGCCCGACGTTACGCCCAGTTTGGACAGTAGCTCTTGAGGGTCCAAGATGGTCCGGAGTTGGAAAGGGACTGGAGACATTAAGCCACGCACAGTGTCATCGGCCAAGGCAAGAGTCACCAACCGGGCCGTATCGGGGTCACTGTCCCGGAAGAGATCGAAGAACAGTTTTAGGTCCTCTTCTTGGTCGATGCCGGTTTCGTCCAGGAATCCTTGCAACTCCAAAGCGCCGAGGGAAGCGTCATCCCTTCCGGCATTCAGGACGGCGTTTACCTTGGCTCCGAAGACCTTCAGCCGCTCCACGAAACTGGCGGTCGCTTGCAGGGTTCTGCCTTCGGGTAGCGCCGCGCCGCTGGAGAAAAGTTCCACCAAGACCCGGTTGTCGACGACGGGAAGAAAGTTGACCAAGAACGGCTCTAGGGCCAAGCGGTCTGCCAGGCGTTTCGCCTGTTCGGCTGGCGGGCCGGTGTCCACTGCCGCCAGAAAGTCCATCGCCGAGGCCAGTTGTCCGGCGCGGGATTGCGAAAGGACCGCAAGATAGGCGGGATGGGTCTGGTGGAGGGTTGCTTTGTCCCGAAGATACCGGCGCCAAAATTCGAAATTCTCTTCAATCTGTGGGTCGCCAATCAGGAGGTCGAAATTGTAGGCCAGGTCGCGCAGCCGTTGCTTCTCCTCGGTTTCCAGCACTCTTTCGGCGGTGAGTAGGACCTCTTGGGCCAGGGGTACCGGCTCCAGTGACGGGTAATGTCTCAGGTCCAAGTGCTCGAACCCCAGCCACTTGCCTGCTGCCGACCTTTCGTCTTCAGATAGGGATTGGAACCAGCCCGCGGCGCCGTACCAACTACCGAACCGCCCAGCCGAAAGGAAATTGAACCAATATTTCCGTAGAATCGGCGGCACCAGTTTCAAACTGCCGCCGGTGGTGTAGACCACGTCCGCCTCTAGAGCGTGGAACACCGGCTCGGGGTCGTCGATGGAGATGTCGGGCAGGTTGCGCAGCCGCTGGCGGAGCAGCTCGTAGTCGTCGGGAGGCTGGGCCATGAAGGCCAAGATGTCTTGGTGGTATTGCTCCAACGCCGGGGATACCGAGTCACCGTCTAGTTTGTCCCAGCTAAGGTCGGGCCTGCCCACCACGGGAAAGCCGCCCCAATAGGAGTGGCCCAGTTCGTGGATCACGCCGATGGGCTTCGCCTCGCCAACCCCGGCCCATTCGCTGAAACCATAACTGCCGAAGAATCCCGGCTCTCCCTGCATCTGGCGCAGGTCCAGACTGCGGAGCAGTGCCTCCCCCGCTTTGGTGGGCCGGTAGAGGTCAACCACCGCGTCCAGGCGTTCTTTGACCCAATCGGTGGTGTCCGGATGGGGAGTGGGCAGCACGGTGGTGGCGGCTGCAAACACAAAGGTGGGCGTGACTGTGCTTGTGGCTGAGGGCGTCCGGCTTTGGGTAACGGCGCCGGAGGTGGGAGGGAGCGTGGGCGTCGCGCTGCTGCATGCGGTGATCAGCAACCAGATAGCGGCGGCCCACGGCGCCCGGCGAATCATCACCAGCGGATCATGAGCAGTGGGTTGGGCTGGTGAGCAGATGGATCAGACGACCTCGAGGGGTTCCTCGGTGACCGCTCCCTCGCTGATCTGGAAAATGCGCACGACAGGGTTGTCCATATCCATCAGGGAAACCAGCAGGTAGCGCACGTCGGGCCAGAGCGCAGCGGTCCCTCCGGCGATGCGCACGTCGGTGTCTGACGGATAGGCTTCGCTGCCGGTGTGGGAGTGGTAGATAGCCAGCAATTCCCAGCCGTTGTCGCCGGCCTCAGAGTCGACTTTGACCAACTCTCCGGGGTCCATGGAGAACCGGAACGGGCTGGCTTCCACGTTGGACATGGGGTAGGCCTTCACGACCTTGCTGTCCGGTCCGGCCAGGATGCCGCAGCATTCGTTGGGCAGGTCGGCCTTGGCGTGGGCCACCATCTCGTCGACGAATTTCTGTCCGATTTGGACCAATTGGCTAACTCCAGGGAACAAATATCGTACGGCCTGCGTCAACAGGGATATGACGCCGCAGCCTAGTGTGAATATAGCAGAGGAATCCTGGAGAGAACAGCGGCATCAAAGCTATGCAAAGGGAGTACGGGAATGGGGCCAACCAAGATTCACACAACTCACTCCCGGGAAATGTAAAAAGACGATGTTCTATTTCAAAGCGTGTCGAAAATGCCGGGGAGATTTAACCCTGGAGAAAGACTCTTATGGTGCCTTCCTGAAGTGCATGCAGTGCGGGACCTACACTGATGTCGACGAGGTCCAAGGTCAGCAGTCGGTGTTGATTGAATCTGGAACTCATGCAGCCAGCAGGATTGAAGCCAACGCCCCAGCCCGGGTCAGCGTCGCCGCTTAGCTTCCGGACTCATCTTCCGGGGTTTCGGGCCCAATCAGCGTATTGATATACTGCCGCTTCCTGTTCCGGCGTCTGAATCGAACTTGGACGGAGTTGCCGCACCCGGTTGATGGCCTCGGCGGGCTCTTCGCCCCGGTGCACCAGGTAGCAGGCCAAGACCGTGCCGGTGCGGCCGATGCCCGCGTAACAACTGACCACCACCGGCTTCTGCTCTGCGGTCTGTTGGTCGATGAAATCAATCATGCGCTGGGTCTGTTCCAGTCCGGGCGGCGTGAAATCGGGCACCGGCTCGAACATGTCCACTAGGTCAACCATGTTTCCGCTGTCGGCGGCGATGGTCCGCTCCTCCATCCGGATCACGGCGCGAACACCCTGGCTGTAGAGAAAAAATAAGTCTTGGACGCTGGCTGGCCCCTGGGAGCCGGCCAGTTCGTCCTTCAAGACCCAGCCAAAGTTCATGAACTGCAACTCTTTCCCCCTAGCCCCCTGGGTTAGCCTTTCCCGCCCGCCTCAATGCGCCGGCGGACTTCCTGCTCAGTTAGCGTGTCCACCGAGACCACCTTGTCCCGAGAGCCATGCCCGCGAACTATCACTAGCTTGGACTTGCTGACACCCAGAGTCTTGGCCAGCAGGGCAATGATTCCGGCGTTGGCCTTGCCCTCTGTGGGCGGGGCCACGACGCGCAGCCGTAGGATGTCCTCCTCATAGCCGTCCACTTGGTTACGGGAGGCCTTTGGCTGGACCCGGACCTTCAAGGTGCAACCTTCTTCTGGTTTTGAGGTCATTGTCTTGGCACTGCCCGGCGTGACTGGAAGGCTGGCTACGGGGGACCGTCTGGTATATTAACTCCGAGGTTCCCATGCGGCAGGAGGTGTCCCGTGGAGTATACCAACATCAAACTTGAGAAAGAAAACCGGGTGGCCACCATCCGTCTCAACCGTCCGGACGCTCTCAACGCGCTGAGCCCAGAGGTGCTGGCTGAACTGTCGTTCGGGATGGCGGAAGCCGGTAACGACGAGTCGATCAAAGCGTTGGTGGTCCGGGGCGAAGGCCGGGCCTTTTGTGCCGGGGCCGACCTCACTTACTTCCAGTCCACCTTCGAGGACCCGGCCCTGCTGCCGGAATACGTGGCCCAGATCAACGACACCCTGCGCCAGATCGAGGGACTTCCCATCCCGGTCATCGCTGTGGTACATGGTTTTGCCCTGGCGGGCGGCCTGGAATTGATGATGGCCTGCGATATGGCCTTGGTGGCCGATGACGCCCGCATCGGAGACCAACACGTGAACTTTGGCCTGATGCCCGGCGGCGGCTCAACCCAGCGGCTGCCCCGGCGTGTGGGTCTGCAACGGGCTATGGAGCTGCTCACCACCGGCAGGTGGCTCTCTGGGGCCGAAGCTGTGGACTGGGGGCTGGCCCTTCGCTCTGTGCCGGCGGAGGGGCTGGACGAGGAACTGGAGAAGCTGTTGGAAACGCTGCGCACCAAGAGCCGGGCCGGTCTTGCTCTGATCAAGTCGGTGACCCTCCGGGGAATGGGACTCTCCATTGAAGACGGGTCGGCTCTGGAGAGCCACGCCTTCGTGCAGTACATGACCACATCTCCTCACCCGGCGCAGGGAATCCAGGCCTTCATAGAAAAGCGCCAACCTGAGTTTTAGGCGGCTCCCCGGAGTCATTTTGAACCTGGCTGGTTCGACACCCCTTTGGGCTGATACCATGATTTAGTGTCCCCGCGGGGCGGCGTTCCCCAGTTTCTCAAGACAACGCTCATTCTCTGCCGGCACACAAATGCTGCGTACAACGATCGGGAACCCAGTTTGAAGATAACCGACATCCTGAAGAAAACACGCCCGGTCTCCTTCGAATTCTTCCCTCCCCGGACCGCCGAGGGCATACCGGCAGTGCTGGAGACCCTGAAGGAGTTGGTCGAGTACCGCCCCGACTTCGTGTCGGTGACCTACGGGGCCGGTGGCTCGACGCGGGCTTTCACCGAAGAGATTACCTTCGAAGCAAAGCGGACCGCCGGGGTGGAGGTGATGGCCCACCTGACCTGTGTGGGACAGACCAAAGAAGAGATTCACGGGGTGTTGGAGCGGCTGGAAGCTGAGGGAATTGAGAATATAATTGCCCTGCGCGGTGACCCGCCAAGGGGCTCCGCCGAGTTTGTCCCGGTGGCCGGTGGGTTCCAGCACGCCACGGATTTGTTGCAGCATATAAAGTCCTACTTCAAGTTCGGCGTGGCTGCCGCCTGCTATCCCGAGGGCCATACCGAGTCGGCGGACTTGGAAACCGACTTGGAGTACATCAAGTTGAAGGTAGACAGAGGGGCCGATTTCTTGGTGACCCAGTTGTTCTACGACAATCGGGACTACTTTGATTTCGTGGATAGGGCCCGCGCCGGAGGCATCGGCGTGCCCATAATTCCCGGGGTGTTGCCGGTCTTGAACTCGGCTCAGGTCCGCCGTTTTACCGCCCTATCAGGTTCCAAAATTCCTCCCGCCTTGGACCGGCTTTTGGACAAGTACACCGAAAACGACGAAGGCGCCCGCGACATGGGCGTGGAGTACGCCACCGGCCAAGTGCGTGAGCTTTGGGATGCTGACGTGCCCGGTGTCCACTTCTACGTGTTGAACCGCAGCTACTCGGTGTCCCGGATCCTCAACAACCTTCAAATACCCGGACACCAACGGGTAGACTGACCTACCTGCCTGGTCGGACGATGCTTACCACCGGCGTCGACATAATTGAGATTCCCCGTATTCAGCAAGTGTTGGACCGCTACGGCCAACGGTTCTTGAAACGCGTCTTCACCCCCAGCGAGATTGCCTATTGCCGAGACCGCGCGCCCAACCTGGCTGGCCGTTTTGCCGCTAAAGAGGCGACAATGAAAGCATTGGGCACCGGGGTCCGCGGCGTCGGTTGGAAGGATATCGAGGTCGTCCGCGCCGAAAGCGGCGCTCCCAGCGTGAAACTCCACGGGCGGGCCAAGAAGCGGGCGGAGCGGCTGCAAGTGGGTGAGATATCCCTCAGCATGTCCCACTCCCGCGAATACGCAGTGGCCTTCGTGGTTGCCGAGCGGGCCTAACCAGACCGGCGCTGATGATGCTCGGGAAAACAGCCGGGGAAAACAGAATGAAAATCGTCACCGCCGCTCAGATGGCAGCCATCGAGCAGGCGTCGGAGAAGGCTGGAGTCAGCACCGACGTGCTGATGGAGAACGCTGGTCTGGCCGTGGCCGAAAGGGCACGGGACCTGGTGGGAGCGGCCGGCGTGCGGGTCCTAGTTCTTGTCGGTCCTGGAAATAACGGGGCTGACGGCCTGGTGACCGCCAGGCATCTGCGCCGGCGGGGCGCCGAAGTGACCTGCTATGTGGTGGCGGGCCGCCCTGATACCGACCCCAAGATGGACCGTGCGTTGGAATACGGAGTCAACGTCATAAAAGCCGCCGAGACCGGCGAGATGGAGCGGATGTTGGCCCGGTCCGCTCTGGTGATAGACGCGGTGTTGGGCACCGGCCGGGCACGCCCGCTGGAAGGGCAGGTTAAAAAGACGATGCTTGGCCTGTCCAAAGCCCGGTCCACGCCAAGTCCGCTCAAGCTGCTGGCCTTGGACCTGCCCACCGGCCTCAACGCTGACACCGGCGAGGTCGACCCCTGCGGCGTGCCCTGCGACGTTACCCTGGCCCTTGGCTACCCCAAAGCGGGCCTGCTCAATTTTCCTGGCACCGGACACGCGGGAGAACTGCGGGTGTTGGACATCGGCGTGCCGTCCGGTCTACCGGAAGAGACATCGATATTGCTGGAGTTGTTGGACCGGCGGTGGGTGTCCGAACACCTGCCCCAGCGGCCCTTGGACTCCCACAAGGGGACCTTCGGCCATGCCCTTGTGGTGGCCGGGTCTCGGAGCTACGTCGGGGCGGCCTATCTGGCGTCCCAGGCGGCGGTGCGGGCCGGGGCCGGACTGACCACTTTGGCCACCCCGGAAAGTGTCTATCCCATCGCCGCCGCCAAGGCCACTGAGCCGATCTACCTGCCCCTGCCTGAAGACGGCGAGGGACGGATCAGCGACCTAGCGGTCGGTCTGATTCACGGCGGACCCAGGCGATATACCAACATCTTGGTGGGTTGCGGACTGGGGTTGTCCGATGGCACGGTGAAGTTCGTCGAAAGATTATTGTTCGACGGCGAAACTTCCGGGATCTCCGGATTACCGGCGCTGGTGGACGCCGACGGGCTGAACAACCTGGCCCAGATTGCCGGTTGGCCGGAGCGCCGCCAAGGCCCCATGGTGCTCACCCCTCACCCAGGGGAGATGGCCACGCTGACCGGACTTTCCTCGACGGATATTCAGAAAGACCGGGTGGCGGTGGCCAGAGAGTTTGCCGCCAAATGGAACGTTTGCCTGGTGCTCAAGGGCGCAAACACGGTGGTTAGCGAGCCGGACGGCATGGTCCGGGTGGCCCCGTTCGCAAATCCAGGGATGGCCACCGGCGGCACAGGAGACGTCCTCAGCGGAGTTATCGCGGGACTGATGGCCCAGGGACTGCCCCCCGCCGTTGCGGCGTCCTGCGGGGTGTACCTACACGGAGGAGCCGGCGAGAAAATCGTCTCACGCTTGGGAAACACCGGGACTGCGGCATCTGACCTTCTGCCCGAGATACCGGCGGCGATGCGGCGGCTCAGAGAGGGCTAATTGCCCCTTGTTTTCGTCCGGTTTCCCTATGATATACTGGGAAACGTGCCTGGAAGGGGTAATTAGAACCCCGGCCAGAGCCTGAAACGACCCCATTAATTCAGGAGAGAACCGAGGATCAATGTCGTTCGAATTCTTCCTCGAGAGCGTTTCAGACCCAACGGAGCAAATCTCCGCTGCAGACTACCACGAGGTCTCCGACCTTTCCCCGGAGGAGCTTGGGCTTTTCGCCAAGGCCTGGTTCCCCATCCCCATCGAACGGCGGCGTTCCATCGCCTCTGCCATGGTGGAACTGGCTGAAGGCAACCCCGAGTTGGACTTCTCCGCCATCTTCAAGATGTGTCTCAAGGGGGAAGATGAGCCGCTTTTGGAGATTGCCATGGAAGGCCTCTGGGAGCATGAAGACCGCTCAGTCATCCCCAGTCTGATTGAGGTGCTGAGGTCGGAAAAAGGCTCCGAAGTGCGCGCCGCCGCCGCCCGCGCTCTGGGCCGGTTCCCCTTGTTGGCCCAGGAGGGCAAGCTGCTGGCCAAAGATGGCGAAACGATACACGACAATCTGATGCAGGTCCTTGAGGACGAAGAGGAGCCCCTCGATGTCCGGCGCCGCTCTATGGAGGCCTTGGCGCCGTTCAACACCCTGGAGATCAACCAGCACATCACGCTGGCCTACGAGAGCCTGGACCCGGATTTTCGCGCCAGTTCCATCTTTGCCATGGGCCGCACGGGTGAAGCCGGCTGGCTTCCCATCTTGCTCCAGGAACTTCAGAATGAGGAGCCGTCCATCCGCTATGAAACAGCCCACGCCTGCGGCGAATTGGGGGAAGAAGACGCAGTACCCCATCTGAAACTGCTGCTGGAAGACGACGACCCTCAAGTCCAGCTAGCCGGGATTGGCGCCTTGGGCAAGATCGGCGGCCCGTTGGCCAAGAAGGTTCTGATGGCCTGCGCCAAGGACGGCGACGCCACCCTGGAAGAGGCCGCTCGAATCGAGCTGGAGGACATGGAGTTCTTCGAAGACCCTCTCGGTTACGGCGCAGACGCCTAGGTCCTGCCCGATCCTCCATGCCCAAACTTTCTCCCGCCCAAGACCGATTTCTGCGTTCCGCGCGCTCCGGTCACCTGGCCACCGCCGACGCAAAAGGCCAGCCCCACGTGATTCCGGTATGCTACGTCTTCGACGGCGAGTCCATCTACTCAGTGCTGGACGCTAAACCCAAATCCACTCCCCTCCGCCAACTGCGCCGGGTGCGCAATATCCTGGCAAACCCGCAGGTTTCATTGGTTGTAGACCATTACGAAGAGGACTGGTCCCGTCTCCGTTACGTGCTGATGTTGGGAGATGGCGGCTTGCTGCAGGAGGGTGAGGAATGGGCCCGGGCCATCGCCATGCTCAGGGAGAAATATCCCCAGTATAAAGAGATGGACTTGGACGAAAGCCCGGTAATAAAGATAGCCCCGGCCAGATTTGTCGCCTGGAGTTTCCAGCCCGAGTTCTAAGCACCAGGGCTCTCGCGCCCGCGCCGTTCTCATCTTTGCTGGTTATTTGGGTCCCGGTTGACACCTATTGGGGCGCAATCTACACTGGCCCGAATCACAGCCCCACATTGCCCACGCCCAAATAAGGAGTTAACACATGGACGGAGTCACCGCGATCGCCAACATTCTGCGTATGGAGGGTGTGGAATTCATTGGCTGCGTCCCCTACCAGCCGCTGTTGGAAGCGGCAGCCATCGCCGGCATCCGTCCCATCATCTTCCGCCAAGAGGGTACCGGCATCCACATGGTGGACGGCTATTCCAGGGTGACCAACGGCAAGCGCATGGGCGTGTTCATGATGCAGAACGGGCCCGGAGCGGAGAACGGCTTCGGTGGCGTGGCCCAAGCCTATTCCGAGTCCGTCCCGATTCTGCTTTTGCCCGCCGGCATGCCCAGGGAAAAGCGGGGCGTCCATCCCAACTTTTACCCTACTCGCAGCTACGAGACCATCACCAAGTGGTCCGAAGAGATGAATATCGTCGAGCGCATACCCGACCTGATGCGCCGAGCATTCACCAAGCTGCGCACCGGGCGTCCCGGCCCGGTATTGCTGGAGATACCGGCCGATGTGGCCACGGCGGAACTGCCCGAAGAGCTGTTCAACTACGAACCGCCCCGGGCCGTGATGCAACAGGCCGACCCCTCCGACGTTAGCCGCGCGGCCAAGGCCCTGCTGGCGGCTGACCGGCCTGTCATCCAGGCCGGTCAGGGTGTGCTATATGCCGAGGCTACCCCGGAGTTGATTGAGGTTGCCGAGTTTCTGCAAGCTCCGGTGATGACCACTCTGCCGGGCAAAAGCGGGTTCCCAGAGACCCATCCCTTAGCCCTGGGTTGCGCCGGGCCCAGCACCACCGCCATGGTGGACAAGTACCTTAAGGGGTCGGACTTGGTCTTCGGCGTGGGCTGCAGCTTCACCAAGACCAACTTCGCCCAGCCGATCCCCCAAGGCAAGACTATTATCCACATGACCAACGACGAAGACGCCATCGGCAGGGAGTTCAAATCCGAGTACCCGATGCTGGGCGATGCCAAGTTGGTGCTGCGTCAACTGCTGGACGAACTCAGGAGCCAGGCGGGCAGCCCCCGGACCAAGAACCAGGTCCTCCAAGACGACATAGCATCAATCAAAGAAGCCTGGCTGGCCAAGTGGATGCCCAAGTTGACCTCCAACGAGGTGCCCATGAACCCATACCGGGTGGTCTGGGACCTGATGCACACCGTCGATCTGGACAACACAATCATTACCCACGAGTCGGGCAGCGCCAGGGAGTATCTGGGTCCCTTCTGGGAGGCCCGCGCTCCCCGTAGCTTCATCGGTTGGGGAAAGTCCACTCAACTGGGCTACAGCCTGGGATTAATCATGGGCGCCAAGATGGCCGCACCGGAGAAGCTGTGTATCAACGTCATGGGCGACCTGGCATTCAGCACCGTCGCAATGGACGTTGAGACCGGGGTCAGGTGCAACATTCCCACGATGACGATCGTCATCAACAACGCTTATATGTCCATCTACGCCGACAGCCGGTTCCCGGTGGCCCTGGAAAAGTACAACGTAAAGACCCTGTCAGGGGAGTTCTCGGAGGTCGCCCAGGCCATGGGCGCCTACACCGAGAAGATTACCGACCCTTCGGAGATTATCCCGTCCATCAAGCGGGGCGTGGCGGCCACCGAGGACGGCAAGACCGTGATGCTGGAGTACATCACCAAGGACGAAGGCGAGTACTCCAAGTTCTGATTCCCGTGAGCTTCGGTCCTGAAACTTCGGAGCCGAAGCTGGTTTTGGCGGTCGAAGAAAAATTTCTGGCAGAGGTGCCGGTTGCCCGATTTTATTCTTGTCTTCGGCGTGATTGCCGTCGTCTTGACAGTGACCGCCTTGGCGTCCGGCCTGGTTGAGCGGTCCCCACTCTCCTTTCCCCTGATGTTCCTGGGCCTGGGTTTCCTCCTTGGGAGCCGCGGGTTTGACGTGCTGGATGTGGGGGCCCATTCCCCCGTCTTAGAGGTCGTGGCCACCTTGACCTTGGCCTTGGTCCTCTTCTTGGACGCGGTCCAACTCCAGATAACCGAGATGGGCAAGCGGTGGCTGGTTCCCGCCTTGATACTGGGGCCGGGCACCGCTTTGATTATCGCCGTCGGCGCCTTGCCCCTTGGTCTATATCTGAACTTTGGCTGGATATTAGCCTTCATCGGCGGGGCTGTGCTGGCTTCCACGGACCCCGTGGTCCTGCGGGAGATTGTGCGTGACAAGCGCATCCCTCGCCCGGTCCGGCAGGTCCTGAAGATAGAAGCGGGGATGAACGACCTGGTGGTGCTGCCGGTGGTTTTGGTGCTCATCGCCGTGGCCACCGACCAGGGTAGCGGCGTCGCCAGTTGGTTGGTGTTTCTGGCCAAACTGTTGTTGCTGGGACCGGCCATCGGGTTGGCCGTTGGGGCGCTGGGGGCGTGGCTCATGAACTGGATGGACAAGAAGATGACCATCCGGCGGGAACATCAGTCTTTGTACGGTGTGGGTCTGGTATTGGCGGCCTATTCGGCCGCGACTGCGGCCGGCGGGGACGGGTTCTTGGGGGCGTTCGCCGCCGGGCTGGGAGTGGTGCTGCTCAATCAATCGCTCTGCGATTGTTTCTTGGAGTACGGTGAAGTCACCTCCGAAATGGCCATGCTCCTGGCTTTCGTCTTGTTCGGAGTGGTACTCTCCGACATGCTGGGCGCTGTCGATCTCGTGCCGGCCTTAGTCCTGGCGGGGTTGGTGATTTTCGCCATCAGGCCGGTGGTGTTGGGACTGGTATTGGCCAAGGCGTAGATGAGTTGGCAGGCCCACGCCTTCGTCTGTTGGTTCGGGCCCAGGGGTCTTAACTCGGTATTGCTGGCCCTGCTGGTGGTGCAGGCGGGCATCCCCGGCTCCGAGTTGCTATTGGCCACGGTGGGATTGGTGGTCTTGGTCTTGGTGTCTGTGGCGGTCCACGGCAGCCCCGGTGGGCATCTGGTACGGACGGATTGCGGCCGAGGCGGCTTTCGAGGAAGAGCGGGAGACAACGGTGGCGGACTTGTTCGGCGCTCATGAAGACAACGTGCCGATGGTTACACCCCAGGAATTGTCAGCCCGGCTGTCGCAACCGGGTCCGCCGCTGGTGCTGGATGTGAGAACGCGGGCCAGTTACAACCATGACGGCACCAGGATACCGGGAAGCGTGCGTGTCCTGCCCGACCAGATTCAGGACTGGGCCGCCACGGCTACTGCGGAAGGGCTGGCCGATGAGGAGTACGTCGCCTACTGCACTTGACCCAGCGACGCCACCAGCGTCCGTGCGGCGCGGCACCTTGGCGACCTGGGTTTTAACGCCTCTGTATTGTCAGGAGGGTACGACGGATGGCGAGCGCTCTATCCGGTAGAGCCGGTTGAGGTTGCTGCCTGAGGCTCCTTCGCCTGAGCCGCCGTTGACAGTTGCTGCTTGAAATAATCCGGCGTCTGGGCTCCAATGGACTGGTTTACTCCTATGGGACCGGTGCCATGGTCTGCTGGGCGTTGGCACCGGCTGTCCCGGCTCTTGCCAGCACTTCTTTACCGAAAATTTTGAGGATGTTGACGGCCATGACGAGTACCGCCGCTACGGATAACGCTTCCCCGCGCCAACCC
The DNA here is from genome assembly GCA_965237595.1 of Dehalococcoidia bacterium. GTDB lineage: Bacteria > Chloroflexota > Dehalococcoidia > Lucifugimonadales > UBA3495 > UBA9611. The sequence continues at coordinate 765,929 of CBDEFY010000007.1, forward strand.
ACCGTTCGCGAGATGCCCACGGGTGAAAGACCCAGGGAGCGGTTGGTGGAATACGGCTCCAAGCACCTGAGCAACACCGAGTTGGTCGCCATCTTGCTCCGCACCGGCTCGGCCGGGGAGAACGTGATTTCGCTATCGTCCCGGCTCTTGACCCGGTTCGGAGGACTGGCGGGGCTGGGCAAAGCGGCCCTTGCCGAGTTATGCGGCGAGAAAGGCCTGAGCGAGGCGAAAGCCTGCCAGTTGCTGGCCGCACTGGAACTGGGCCGCCGATTCGTGTCCTTGGCGCCCGAGGAGCGGCTGATAATCAGCACGCCCCAGGATGCGGCCAACCTGGTGGCCGGCGAGATGGGCACGTTGGACCAAGAGCACCTGCGGGTGATACTGCTGAACACGCGGAACGAGGTGCTCAGCACCCACGAAGTCTACGTGGGCAACGTCAACAGCGCCGTGGTGCGGCCGGGCGGAGATATTCAGGCCGGCGGTACGGAACAACGCCCCTTCTTTGATTGTGGTCCACAACCATCCTTCAGGGAACCCCCGCGCCCAGCGGCGACGACATCGCAATCACCAAGGACCTGGTGGTGTTGGGCATCGAAGTCCTGGACCACCTGATCATCGGCAGCGGGCACCGTTACGTTAGCATGAATGAGGGCGGCCAGGGCTTCCCTTAGACAACAGCGCCACCAAGGCCGTGGTCCGGTACATTGGCAGCCTGGCGCGAGAAGAGTTTCAGGACTGACCCGGGAATTCCCTACGAATTCCCTACAGGTTCAGGGAATGTTCTTCGTAATCCTTGAGTTTGTTGTAGATTTGAATCCGGTGGCGGTAGGATTCCAAGACGATGATGCGGTCGTCGGCATCCACGTTCACCGCCACCGGACGGCGGAACCGCCATTCAGGCTCCATATCGGCCCGGCGTCGAGCTTTAATCATCTCCGGGTTGGCGTCGATGTACGTTTGCGTCCAGGGAGAGGGCTGCTGGGCGTCCCCGACCAGCGAGGTGATGAATTGCCCGTTGGCCGCGTAGATCTGGACGCGGTGGTTGCCCCAGTCGGTTACGTACACATCCCCATCCGAGTCCACGGCCACACCGGACGGCCCCTTGAGTGTGCCCACGCCGTTGCTGGAGCCTTCAAAGTTCACCAGCAACTCTCCGGCCGGGGAGTATTTCTGCACCCGGTTGTTGCCCCAGTCCGCGACATAGATGTTGTCCTCGCGGTCGATGCAGATGCCCCACGGATTTTCCAGATCGCCGCTGCCACTGCCCTGTTGCCCGAAACTCGACTGAAACTCGCCGATCTGGCTGAAATTTTGCACCCGGTGATTCAAGCTGTCCACTACCCAGACGCTGGCATGAGAGTCGAACGCTATGCCTGACGGCCCGTTTAGCTCGCCGTCCCCGGATCCAGACCTGCCCCAGTGATACCGAAATGCTCCCTCGGCATCGAAGATGGATATCCGGTTCAGATATTCGTCCGTGACGAACACGCGGCCGTGCGGGTCCAGATCGATGGAGCGAGGCCACACAAACCGCCCGTCTTCGGCGCCAAACGAGCCAAATTGACCCTGAAGTTCATGGTCAAAGTTGATTTTGCTGATACGCTGACCCAACTGTTCCACGCCACGGCTCAAGACATAGATGCGGCCGTTCTTGCCCAAGACAAAGTCTTGAGGCGCCCAGAATCCCTGGCCGGACTGACTGTACATGCCGATGCAATAGCTGTAGTCATACACCCGGCCTGCGGCAACGGTGGTTAGCATTGCGGTTCTCCAAATAACAATGTTGAAATCGCAGGGCTACACGAAAGACATTTGCTCGAACTGGCCGCCGACGATGGGCACCGGGTCTAGTCCCAACCATTTGTCCGCGAATGTGGCGTAGAAACCGCGGAAATCGTAGTTGGGAGCCAGGTCTCCTTGGGTGAGGTCCTCCGGTCTCAAGGAAGGATAGCTCCCGTACATCCCACCCTTGACCCGGTCGCCGATGGCGAATGCTACGCCGGCTGCCCCATGGTCCGTACCGGTGCCGTTGTCGCGGACGCGCCGTCCAAACTCGCTGAACACCATCATCACCACGTTTTCTCCAGCGTCGTGCTCCCGCAGGTCGATGAAGAAGTCGTCGACGGCCCGGGAAACTTCCATCCACAACTTGGCGTGTGAACCGGACTGGTCGAAGTGGGTGTCGAAGGGCCCGTGAGAAGTGTAAAAAATCTGAGTGCCCAGCCCAGCCAGATGCACCTGGGCCACGTCTCTCAAGCTTCTCGCGATGGCGTTGTTGGCGTATTCAACGGTTGAAGAATACGTTTCCGGAGCAGCCCGGATAATGTCGGCGCCTTTTAACGCATCCAGGCCTGTTTGCCCCAGATAGTCCATGGTCGGTCCGGCGCCGATGGCCGGAGCGTACATGCGGGCGAAGCTGTCCAAGAGTTGGGCCCGCTCCTGCTCGGACGTGACTCCTGGAACCGATGAAAGCACGCCGTAGGTAGCAAGGTGATTCACAGAGGTGACCGGCACTCCCCGCATGGCCATCGCCCGGGGCAACCCTTGGCCGAAGCTCACTCCCTTCAGCACGTTCTCTCCGGCAGGGTCCAAGTCCCGAATGACCTTGGCGAGCCAGCCGTCGATTCCGATAGTGTCCGGTTCGGAGGTATGCCAGATATCCATCGCGCGAAAGTGCGAGCGAGGCGAATTCTCGAATCCGATTCCGTGAATGATAGCCATGTTGCCGTTGTCATAGATGTCTTTAAACGGCTCTACATCAGACCGGAATGCCAACTCGCCATTAATGGGCAATACTTGGTCCTCTGGGATATTAACCTTGGGCCGGTTGTCCCAATACAAAGGGTTGGTATAGGGGACGATTGTGTTGAGGTAGTCGTTGGCCCCGGTAAGCTGCAGTACGACCAGCACGGGTTCTTTCCTACCGGAGTCTTTATCAATCGGTGCCATTTTCATATCCCCCGAGGTTATTTACGGTCACTGCGCTAGGCAAACTGATAGTCTCTGGAGGCGGCAATCAGGGTCAATATCTTGCCCACCCTCTCTTCTGAAGCGGTAACTTCCTCGTTGGTGCTCCAGGCTAACTGACCACCCTTTTCGGCATGGGTCAGCAATTCGGAGTAGGTCGCGTCACTGACTTCCAATGGCCCTACCGCATCAAGGCAAGCTGCCACAACCGTCTGCGGCGAACGGTTGCCTCGCTCGCGCACCCGCTCAATAATGGCCCGAACGCCAGGCAACGACGTGTCTCCCAGGATGCGCGCGGCGAAATTCACCCGCCGCATCAAAACGCCGGCGTCGATCCATTCGGAGCCTGTGTGCCAACTCTCCACGCTGGGCGGGTTGAGAAGCTCTTGGCCCTGCCAACCGCACTCCAATGCCAGGTTGTTGAACCCTGGCTTGAAGCCGTCATAGTTGCCTGCCAGGCGCACGGTGCCAACAATCAACTCGGCCGGGCTTTTGACCCGGGCGAACCGCGCGTTCTTAAAGAATTCCGAGTGGAATAACACTCGCAGGATGGACCGGATGTCACCATGCGATTCGTTGTAGGCGTCCACCAACGTCTCGATTGCTTCCGGATCATTTGGCGGTGTGACGTTCCAACTGGCGACATGAGGCTCGTCGGCGACGAAGAACCTGTAAAGGTGGCGGGCCAGGAACCGGGGAGCAGCCGGTTGGGCCACAATGATGTCCACGATGTCTTCGCCGTCAAAGTTCCCGGTATGCCCCAAGAAAGTCTTCTCCTCTTGGTCGTGGTCCTCGGGTTTGTACTCAAACTTCCAGTAAAAGCGGCCCAAGGGATTGCGCGGTATCTTGGTGGCGATGGTCCATCCGGTAAAGGCCCTAGCTGCATCCTTGATGTCGTCCTCGGAGAAATTACCGGCTCCCAGAGAGAACAGTTCCAGCAATTCCCGGCCCCAGTTTTCGTTTATCGCCCCGTCGTGGTTGCCGTGGTTGTCCAACCAGAAAATCATGGCTGGGGACTTGGCCAGTTCTACCAGCAGGTCACGGTATCTCCCCAACCCACGTTGGCGGAACATGGCGATCTGGCGGGTTAGCTCCGGCGGATTGTCCACCTTGGAGTTACTGGTGGCGAACAACTGATGCCAGAAGAGGGCCATCTTCTCTTCCAGAGGCCGCTGGGTGTTTATCATCCGGTATACCCAATCGGCCTGATTTATGGGCGCCCCCAAAGCCCCCTCATAGCCCGGGAAGATGCGGTACAGCAATTCGTCGTTGATGGCGGGCCGCAACTCTGGATGAAGAAGCTCCTCAACCGCGGCCTCGTAGCCCATGGCCGCCCGGACCTCCAGTTCCCCGCGGGGGTCGCCGAAGCCGGCCCGCCGCATCAGGTGGGCCATCAAAGCGATGTCTTCTTGGTGGGGCACGCTCAAACCTCTGCTCACCTCTTTTTGACTACCGAAACCACCGAGCCCGAGCCCGGGCGTTAACGCAGGCTCTTGGCGAGCTTCTGCCGGACCTTGGCGACCTTGGGGCTGATTACGATCTGGCAATACATGCTGCCTGCATTTCTCAGATAAAACTGTTTGTGCTCGGCTTCAGCCTCGAAGAATCTCTCGAATTTGGCAACCTCGGTCACCACCGGTCCATTTTCGGTGCCGGACGCATCCAGCGCTTTGATGAATTCTGACGCCTGGTCTTTCTGAGCGTCGCTGGTGTAGAGGATCTCCGAGCGGTAGCGGGCACCATGGTCCGCGCCCTGGCGGTTCAGCGTGGTGGGGTCATGGGTGGCGAAGAACACCTCAAGCAGCTCTGGGAAAGTGATCTGGCCAGGGTCGAACTGTACCTGCACCACCTCGGCATGCCCGGTTTTTTCAGCGCACACCTCATAGTAGGTGGGGTTCTCCGTGTGGCCACCCGAGTAGCCGGAAACGACCGACGTCACGCCCTTGATCTCCAGAAACACGGCTTCGGTGCACCAGAAGCACCCGCCACCGAAAACCGCGACCTTGTTGTTGTTCGCCATATTATTTTTCACCAACAGTAAATTGATTCAAGCGATAGGCTGGTCGCCCTGGGTCTACCCCACGATTTCGGCCAGCCGGTCCACCTGCTCCACGTCGCGGACCTGGGGCAAGAAAACCATTTCGTAGGCCCCGACATCCGTTATGGCCTGGATGATTGCGCGTATCTGCTCTGGAGAAGTCATAACCCCACGGGCGGCGTTCTCCGCCGCCTCCGGCCCCAGAAATTAGTTGTAGTGACGCGCCTGGGCGGCGCCCCGTTCGGCGGCGTTCGGCCCTAGGGCGAAACTGCCGGTGGCGACCAATCGTGGGCGCTCGGACCGGCCCGCTTTCTTCCAGGCATCCTCCACTGTCTGATAGAGGGACCGGGCGGCCTCAGGATCGCCTCCCCCGCCCAGATAACCATCGCCCCATCTTCCCGCCCGCTCGATGGCGGCGGGAGCGAATCCTCCAATGAGAAGCTCCGGGCCTCCCTGCTGGACCGGCTCCGGACCCGGTGCCGACAAGCCTTCTGACGGTCCATCGCCGGACCAGACTCGCTTCATCACGGCCAGTTGCTCTTCGAAGCGTCGGCCCCGGCGGTGGTAGTTGCCGCCCACCGCCTGGTAATCGTCTTCCCGGCGGCCAACACCAAGTCCCAAGGTAAGCCGTCCCCCGGACAATGAATCAAGTGTGGCGGCCTGTTTGGCCAGAAGCACTGCGTCGCGCACGGGCGCGATGAGCACGCTGGTCATGAGCCGGATTCGGCGGGTAACGGCGGCCGCCGCCGTCAGGGCAATGAGTGGCTCCCAATTGGGGTACACCACCCGGTCAATTATGCCCAAACTGGAGAAGGGGCCTTCGTCAGCTTTCTTCGCCCATTCCAGAACGGCGTCTCTCTCGGCGCCGGGTACGCTGGCGGGAAACCCTATTCCAATCTTCATAACAACCCTCTGGGTTGGGTCTTAAACGAAGTCCAGGTGTTCGTAGCTACCGCCGACCACGGAGGTGGCGTCCAGGCCCAGCCATCTCTCGGCTATAGTGGAATAGACGCTGCGGAAGTCCACCTGGAATTGGAGGTCGCCGTCCAGTTGGTCCTCTTCTTTCAGGGACGGGTACTGCCCGTACATCCCGCCGTTCACCGGCTGGCCGATGATATAGGAGGCGCCGCCGGAGCCGTGGTCGGAGCCGGAGCCGTTGTCCTTGACCCGCCGTCCGAACTCGGTGAATACCAGCATCAATACATTGTCAGCCGCGTCGTGCTCTTTGAGGTCGGCGAAGAAATCGCCGATGCCGGCGGAGAGTTCGCTTAGCAGCGGAGTCTGCACCGCCACCTGGTTGGCATGGGTGTCGTAGCCGCCTTGGGAGGTGTAGAACACTCTGGTTCCGAGGTCGGCCAAGAGTACCTTGGCGATTCCGCGGAGGCCCTGGGCGGTGGGCGTTTCGGCGTACTCCACCGTGGAGGTGTAGCCTTCGGCGGCGGTCTTCAGGATATCAGCACCCTTTAAAGCGTCTCGTCCGGTCTGCCCCAGGTAGTCCATGGCCGCTCCGGTCCCGATGGCGGGGGAGTACATCCTGGCGAAGACGTCCAGTGCCCGGGCGCGCTGTTCCTGGTCGGGGATCCCGGTCAGGACGCCGTAGTTCTCCAGCACGGCGATGGACGCCACCGGCACCCCGGTTAGGGCCATCGCCCTGGGCAGGCCGCGGCCGAAGTTCAGGCCGGTCAACACGTTCTCGCCGTGGGGGTCAATGTCGCGGATCACCCGGCCCAGCCAGCCTTCCGTGGCAATCTTTTCCGGTTCGCAGGTGTGCCAGATATCCATGGCTCGGAAGTGGGAGCGGTTGGGATTGGGATAGCCCACACCGTTGATTACCGCCACCTCGCCCTTGTCGTACAGGTCTTTGATCGCGCCTAAGGCCGGGTTTAACCCGAACCGGTCGTCGATGGGCAGGACGTCCTCGGCCGGTATGCTCACAGTTGGGCGGTTGTCGTAATACAGGGGGTCGGCGTAAGGGACTACCATGTTCATGTAATCGCTGCCGCCGGTCAGTTGGACCACCACTAAGATGGGGGTCCTTCTTGGTGGACGTCATGGGCTCGCTCCCGGTGCGCCGTAGGCCAGGATAGGGTCCCCAGATCAGGGTTTACTGTAGCAGCGCCGGTATTGAGCGTCAACGGGGCCGGTTTGCGCCGGTTCTGAAGCTGGCTGTGGACGAAGGCGTGGTAGACGTATGGTAGCCGTGGGCCGACTTGACAGTGCTTTAACGGGGGCCTTACGATTCAGATTGGTCCTTCCCTACGCCTGGGGCTAGGGAAAGACCGGACGTGCCCTGGAAGCGCCCAACTGGGCAGCGCTCCTGGGGCGGGAATGGGGATATAGCTCAGTTGGGAGAGCGCGGCGTTCGCAATGCCGAGGCCGAGGGTTCGAGTCCCTCTATCTCCACCAAAATGCCCCTGTAGCTCAGAGGATAGAGCGGCGGCGTCCTAAGTCGCGCGTCGGGGGTTCGAATCCCTCCAGGGGTACTTTTTACCACCAAAATCTATTGACGTAGCTTTGCCAACGCCTTACAATTAGTGCCACAAGGTTAAAAGCCGGTGGAAATACGGCAGGCGGTGGTAAAAATGGCAAGGCGGAACGTCAAGGAAATCAAGGCAATCTCCGAACCTGGCCGCTACTCTGACGGCAACGGTCTATACCTGAACATAGCGCCGAACGGTACAAAGTCCTGGGTACAGCGCGTTAGGGTTGACGGCAAGCGCACAGATAAGGGATTGGGTAGCGTTGGCAAGGTATCCCTTGCCGATGCGCGCAAGGTAGCGATAGCCAATCTCGCGGCAATCAAGTCTGGCCGGAATCCTTTTGATGCCGCCAGCGCGCCGGCAGAGGTCAAGGAAACGCCAGCCGTTCCGACGTTCACGGATGCGGCGCGCGCGGTCTACGATCTGAACCTTGGCGAGTGGGGCGCGGCCACCGCGAAACGCTGGATTCGCCGCCTTGAGATTCACGCCTTCCCGACGCTTGGCGATTCTGCCTTATCTGACTTCACGTATAACGATATAGCGGAGTTGCTGAATCCGCTACGCGCCGAGAATCACGAAACGGCGCGCAAGGTACGCCAAGCCTTGACGATGGTTTTCGATTGGGCCAAGGTCAAGGGCTACCGCGTAGACAATCCGGCAGATAGCGCGCTCAATTCCATACTCCGCAAGGTCAAGCACGTACCGGAAAATCACAAGGCGCTTAACTACTCCGAGGTAGCGGCGGCAATCGCCAAGGTCAAGTTTGGATACGCGATGCGTGTAACTGCCTTGGCGTTTGAATTTCTGGTACTGACGGCGGCGCGTTCCGGTGAAGTGCGGTTTGCCGACTGGAGCGAGATTGACCTGAGCGCCGGTGTTTGGGAAATTCCCGCCGAACGTATGAAGGCCAAGCGCGCCCACAGAATCCCGTTGTCTGAACAGGCAATAGCGATACTGCGGCAAGTGCGTTGGATTCCCGATCCCGACGAAGATTCCTTGTATCCGCTTATGGAGGTCAAGACCGGGCCGGTGTTCCGAATGTCGAACGGCAAGACCTTGAGCGAAAACGCCTTGCTTGACCGTTGCGAGAAAGACAACATCGGCGCGACGCCGCACGGCTTCCGCACTAGCTTTCGTTCCTGGGCCAAGGCTGAATACGGCGCACGGTTTGAGGCAATCGAGTTGTGCCTAGCTCACAGTGTAGGAACGTCAGTAACGCAAGCCTACGACCGCGAAGACCTGCTAGAGGAACGGCGCGGTATTATGCAATCGTGGGCCGACTACCTCGATCCGCCGATATTCTAACGGAGGTTGTATGTCTGGACACCCGGACGGACCTGCTAGAGCAACGCTGCCCGGTGATGCAATCGTGGGCTGACTACCTAGTGTTAAAATAGAAAAGGCGCACTTCACACAGTGCGCCAATTCACCGAAGGATGTAACCAGTGCTACTAGAGTCTATACCCTCCCAGGATACTTTGTCAAGTCCATTCGGACTGGCAATCTTCGATGTTGAAGCCTTGCAAGCACGGGTGCGGTCCGCCTATGACAAGGTGGACGGCGCAATCAATCAGCAAAGTCTAGCGGACTCATTCAAGGCGTTCTACCCGGACACCTTCGCCTATGACTGGACCGAGGGAAGGTGGTACCGCTTCAGCGTATTCACCTGGGATCGTCGCCATGGCATTCTGAGGGAAATAGCCGAGTGGACACGCCACATGCTGAAAATGGCCGATGCCAACAACACCGCATTGACCAAGTGGTTGAACTCGGCCAACTATTCCGGCGTTGAAACCATAATCCGCAGCATGTTGGCGGCTGAATTCAACGGCATAAGGAACCTGATAGCGTTCAACAACGGTTACGCCTTGAACACCGACGATGGGTCCATAGACCGTATCTACGCTGCTTACCACATCAACCGCTATCTACCGGAGGGCGTCAACGGCAACTTCGATAAGATTAGCGCACCGTTTGACGGCTTTGTGTGGGACGCACTGTGCCATTACACCGACATACGGGACCGCATGGCCGTGAAGAACTATATTCAACAGTGGTTCGGCTCGGCGCTGTCTGGTGATTGCCGGGATGAGGCCATGCTGTTTATCTACGGTGTTCCAGGCGGCGGTAAGACAACGCTAACCGACGCCATCGCCAAAGCGTTTGGAGACTACGCGGCCAGCGTCTACGGCGGCAAGGTTGCCAAGGAAACCAACACTCACCTGGAATGGTTGGCGCGGCTCGAAGGTAAGCGGTTAGTAACCATCACCGAACTACCAGACAAGGGAACATGGCAAACGGACACACTCAATGATCTGGTGGGCGGGGCAAAGTGGCCGCTAACCGTATGCGCCAAGACACCACAGAATATGTGTCAACGGCTCACGTTGTGGCAACCGGCAATTCAAGGCCAAGGGCCGCAGGTGGAAGCGGCATATGGCGGCGTATCAAGTTGATTCACTTCGACAATAAGCCGGAGACAGTGGACAAAACGCTAAAGGAAAAGTTTAGCACTGTTGAACTGCCGGGCATCATGGCATGGCTACTCAAGGGGCTGGATAAATGGATAGACAACGGGCGCACACTCACAACACCGGCCATCATTGAGGCCGACGTACAGGAATATCAACAGGCTAGCGAACCAGTGGCGAAATTCATTAGCGAAAGATGTGCCATGGGAGGGTCGGGCATGGTCACAGTAACAGAACTCTATGACGCATACGTGGAATGGTACACAACACAAGTTGGTGACAAGCCACTGAGCAAACGGCGCTTTGGCACAACAATCCATGAATTAGGGATACCGCCAGCCGAGAGCATAAACAAGGTTAGGGTCTATCGGGGCATGGAAATTGTGCCATCCACATAAGTTGTGTTGTGAGCGCGTGCGCCAAGCATGAGCATGATTAGGATACCTGTTCTAAAAATCGTTCAAATCGTAGGAACCGCAAGAAGGCGTGTTCCGTGTAAGCGGTTTTAAGGGTCGGCTATGAAGTTAAGACCATTCCAGCGGGCATTCGAGCGGGCGGTAGAGAATGACGCCTATGACACGGTAGTGCTTTCTGGACCGCGTAGCCTGGGTAAGACGTTCATGGCGGCGCATATCCTTACGCGGTGTCTAACTCCGGGTGACGTGCTTCACCAGCCGGGCAAAGAGTACATTCTCGGTGCGGCCAGTTTGGAGCAAGCGCGACTCACCTATGGATTCATCCGTGAATGGCTGGACGATGGGAGCGGGAGGTACCGCTTCCTAGACAGTGCTACACGGCTTGGCATCACTCATGTTCCCAGCAACACGAAACTGCGGGCCATAAGCTCGAACGCGAAAACGTCATTTGGATTGGTGAACGTACCGCTTGCGGTGAGAGTCCAAGAAGCACGGGCGAGGCGAGCATGAATACGCGCCAATCGCTGTTTATTGGGTATTACGTCGCATCCTTGAACGCCACTCAATCGGCTTTGGATGCTGGCTATTCTCCCAAAACTGCTTACTCTCAAGGCCAAAGGCTGTTGAAAAATGTTGAGGTGCAAGAGGCGTTGGTGATTCGCAAGGCGGCATTGGCGGAGCGTGCCGAAATCACCGCAGTTGATGTGCTGAAAATGTTGCAACGTGAAGCCGCTGCTGGAGACTTGGACGTGCCCAATTCGGCACGTATCAGGGCTCAAGAACTGATCGGGAAACACATCGGGATGTTCAGCGACACCTTCACCGGGCAGAACACCGGAACGGCGGTGCCGCAAATCAACATCCAGTTTGGCGTCAAGGTGGATAATAACATTGGGGAGGCGGAACATGGCACTGACTAAATCAAGGAGTGCGGCGGGGCAGTGGCGGCCAAGTGCCCGCATTGCGGAACCGGATATCCGGCCATCGCACCCGGCATGAAGTTCTATATCACGATGGTGGTGGTGTTTGCTGCCACGGAGATGAGCGGCGGAGAGGACCCTGGCCTGCCTGGGCCGGTGCCCGAGGAATGACAATGAAGAGCTGCTGAAAGCCGCTGAGGCTTGGGTTAATATTGCTTTGGTTCACGTGATGCCTAAAACGCTAACCCCGTCCTGATGCCGATTTGTCACACACGTCCTTAGAGATTATGTAGTTGGCCCGTCGCTCCCTTTCGAGCTGAGATCTGGCTTTGAGCTTTTACATCCGTTCAAAGACAATTCCTAGGAACAGATGAGGGCATGGAACGTCAGGAGATAATGCGCAGGATACGGTCAGCAGACACCCGACCGGAGCGGGCCTTGCGTTCTTCGCTGTGGAAGAAGGGTCTTCGATTCCGCAAACAATACAAAGTAGAAGGAGTGAGGATTGATATAGCGTTTCCGGGTCGGCGAGTTGCGGTCATGGTAGACGGGTGCTTTTGGCATGGGTGTCCGGCACATTATCATCGTCGGCCCAAAAGCCGCCAAGAATATTGGGATGCCAAGCTTGCAAGAAACCAGACCAGAGATGGTCGAAACGACCGAGCGTTAACTTCCGCAGGATGGACTGTGGTTCGAATCTGGGAACATGAACCCTTGCCAGAAGCGTTGGAACATGTGCTGCAAGTCTTATAGTGAGGTGGACCCGGAAATTCGGACAGGTGGTTAAGTGAGAGTTCTGCTCCTAAAATAGCCACAGCTGTTGCTGTGAGGGAGGAGTGGGACATGTCAAAAGAGCGGAGGAAGCACAGCCCAACATTCAAGGCCAAGGTGGCCCTGGAAGCGGTGAAGGGTGAAGAGACGGTGGCCCAACTGGCCGCCCGCTACGAGGTCCATCCCGGGCAGATCCAGGCCTGGAAGAAGTCCTTGTTGGAAGGAGCGGTCGGCGTCTTTGGTGGGAACCAAGACAAACGCCAGAAGAGCGATGCGGTCCTTGTTGCCCGGCTCTATCAGCAGATCGGCCAACTGAAGGTTGAGCGGGATTTCTTGGCGGAGAGGCTCGGTCCATGAGCCGGGAGCGGCGGCGGGAGATGGTGGACCGGCGGCACCCAGCCTTGTCCACAGTGAGACAGTGCGCCTTACTGAGCATCAGCAGGTCCAGCCTAAACTACCGGCGCAAGGGGACTTGCTTGGAGAACCTGACCGTGATGAAGGCGATGGACCACCAGTACCTAAGTACCCCCTTCTACGGGTCGCGGCGCATGAGGGTCTGGCTGGGCACTCAAGGTCACAGGGTGAACCGGAAGCGGGTCCAGCGTCTGATGCGGACCATGGGACTACGTGCCATCTACCGGTGGCCCCGGACCAGCAAGCCGGGGCCAGGGCACAAGGTGTATCCCTACCTCCTGAGCGGCATGGAGATCACCAGACCAAATCAGGTGTGGGCCGCCGACATCACCTACATCCCCATGGCCAAGGGTTTCTTATACCTGGTGGCCATCATAGATTGGTACACGCGGTACGTGGTGGCCTGGCGTCTTTCCAACACCTTGGATGCTGATTTCTGTGTCGAGACATTGGAGGAAGCGCTTGGCAAGGGGAAGCCAGAGGTCTTCAACACCGACCAGGGCAGCCAGTTCACCGGCGAAGCCTTTACCGGTCTCCTAGAGCAGCACGGAGTGAGAATCAGCATGGACGGGAAGGGACGCTACACCGACAACATCTTGTTGGAGCGGCTGTGGCGCACGGTTAAGTACGAGGAGGTCTACCTGAAAGCCTACTCCAACGGGCGAGAAGCCAAGGCCGGGCTTGACGCATACTTCAGCTTCTACAACAACCAAAGACCCCACCAGGCCTTGGGCTACCGGACACCGGCTGAGGTGTTCAAAGGAGACTTGGCGCCATCAGATGAACGGTCAATCAATGGGAAACGGGCACCAAGCAGAGCATTCTCAGACCTTGGAAAGACGGCGGAACTCCCACTTAGTTTTGCACCAAACCTGTCCAACTAATTGGGTCCACCTCAGTCTCTGGTGCGCCAGTGCGCCTTGCTGGGTATCAGCCGCTCCTCGTTGTACTACCTGCCAACCGAGGCCGGCGCCGAGGACTTGGAGTTGATGGCCCTCATAGACCAACAGTACCTGAAGACACCTTTCTACGGATCCAGATGGATGACTGCCTGGCTCAGAAATCACGGACACCAGGTCAACCGCAAGCGGGTCCGCCGGCTGATGCAGCTGATAGGCCTGGAGGCCATCTACCGGCGTCCCAACACCAGCAAGCCAAACCCAGGGCATAAGGTCTATCCGTACTTGCTCAGGGGGCTGGAGATCAACCGGGTCAACCAGGTGTGGGCCACCGACATCACCTACATACCCATAGCTCGGGGTTTCCTCTACTTGGTGGCCATCATGGACTGGCACAGCCGCTACGTGCTGGCCTGGCGGCTGTCCAACACCCTGGAGGTAGACTTCTGTGTTGCGGCTCTGGAAGAGGCCTTGAGCAAGGGTCGGCCACAGATCTTCAACACCGACCAGGGCAGCCAGTTCACCAGCGAGGCCTTCACCAGCATGCTGCTGGCGCAAGGCGTTCAAGTGAGCATGGACGGCAGGGGCCGGTGCATGGACAACGTCTTCGTGGAACGGCTGTGGCGCAGCATCAAGTACGAGGAGGTGTACCTGAAGGCATACCAAAATGGGACTGAGGCCAGAAAGGGGATTGGGGCTTATCTGGCCTTCTACAACCAAGAGCGGCCCCATCAAGCCCTGGGCTATCGGTCACCGGGTCAGGTGTTCCATGCAGTGAGCCCACAAAGGTGTTTACTGGAACTTCCACGAGCCTTACCATCGGATGAAGGTTTACGAGACACCCCAGCGGTAGACTCTCTTATTTTAGCCTCACCGCTGTCCTGATGATGGGGTCCACTTGAAAGCCACTTTGGCCTTGAAAACTGGCCTGTGCTTCTTACGGGTTTGCTTCATGTCCTGCTCCTTGTTTCCGTCCTATTTTAGGAGCGGGACTCTCTCTTAGCCACCTGTCCGAATTTTGGGGTCCACCTCATACATCCATCCCACCACCCATAAGCACGACTTCGAACCTATGGATGGCACAGGACGGTACATTTTTCAACCGCCACAATGTCAGGCGGTCAATCCGTCCAGGTGGTCCACTTTAGCTCCGCCTTTTACATTCTGGCGATGTAATCAGCCTCTCGCCTGACCTGGCAGTGAAACTTGCCGGAAGACGAGCGTCCCGGTCAGTCCAGTAGCGGATGGAACTCCGTAGAAGCCCACGCTGGCCCGGCGTGGGCTTTGCTTTGTGGCGCGCCTCTGAACTGGATACCCGACTCTCTGCCGTCCTTGCCCTGACTGACCTGTGAAGAACTTTCCTGGCTGCCTAGTCCTGTGTTAAGTTCATCTATCTTCCCTTGTTCGCAGGAGTGTGCATGATGAATGTCATCTCGCAGGGACCACATAGGCGCTTACGGCAACCCTACGATCAGAACACCCTCCCTGGATGGACTGGCGGCCGGGGCGGTCCGATTCGACCGGCACTACTCCGCCGGATTCCCGACCATGCCCACCAGGGCAGACCACCAGACGGGACGCTGGACAATGTCCTTTATGGGATGGCAGCCTCTGCCAGGGCACGTAACCACGCTGGCGGAGATACTGGCCAAAAATGGCCTTCACACGGCGGCTTCTGTGGACACGCCCTACTACCTTAGGAATGGAATGAACTACGACCGGGGCTTTCAGACATTCTTCATGAACACCGGACAAGACACCCTGTGGTCGTTGATCCCAGAGCCTGGCTATCACAATGAAGCATTGGACATCAGGGATAGGTGGCGCTTTGAATCGGACAGGAATGCGCCGAAGACATTTATGACTGCCATGCAGTGGCTGGAGCGCCACTACAAGGAGGATTTCTTTCTGTATGTGGACACATGGGATCCCCACGAACCCTGGGACGCCCCCTCCTATTACACAGAACTCTATTGGCCGGATTACGACGGCGAACTGGTGCTTCCCCTGTATGGGAGCTGGCATGATGTGCCGGGATACGAGGAGGAGATGCTTCGCAAGGGGCACGCCACCTATTGCGGCGAGATCACCATGGTCGACACCTGGCTGGGTTATCTTCTGAAGTCTGTTGAGAATATGGGACTTGCGGACAAGACGGTTGTCATTTTCACCACAGACCATGGATTCTACTTCGGAGAGCATGGAGGCCTCTTCGGCAAAATGAACTCTGACAAGTACCCGGACGGAACGCTTCGCCCATATGACGAACCGGGTTCGCAGTGGAGCTACTCTCCGCTATTTGAGGAGCTCGTTCATTTGCCTCTTCTAATCCGTGCCCCTGGGGTATCTCCCGGTGTGTACAGTGGCTTGAGTTCCGCAATTGATGTGATGCCCACAGTGCTCGATCTGCTAGGTCTGGCCATCCCAGACTTCGTTCAGGGCCGCTCACTTGCGCCTGCCATGGGCGACGCCACGCGATCAGGACGCAACTATGTGGTCAGCAGCATCCCTTTCGCCAATCCGGGCGACGCGGTCCAATCAGTAAACAACCTCCTCCGCGACCTCAAGGACCCTCCGGTCACGACCGTCACTGCGGGACATTGGAGCCTGCTATACAGTCCTGACCCAGGAATCTCCCAGCTATACAATCTGGCATCCGATCCCCAACAGCTCGACAACGTGATAGGGGAGCACATGGACGAAGCGCGGGAGTGAGGTGGACCCGGAAATTCGGACAGGTGGTTAAGTGAGAGTTCTGCTCCTAAAATAGCCACAGCTGTTGCTGTGAGGGAGGAGTGGGACATGTCAAAAGAGCGGAGGAAGCACAGCCCAACATTCAAGGCCAAGGTGGCCCTGGAAGCGGTGAAGGGTGAAGAGACGGTGGCCCAACTGGCCGCCCGCTACGAGGTCCATCCCGGGCAGATCCAGGCCTGGAAGAAGTCCTTGTTGGAAGGAGCGGTCGGCGTCTTTGGTGGGAACCAAGACAAACGCCAGAAGAGCGATGGGGTCCTTGTTGCCCGGCTCTATCAGCAGATCGGCCAACTGAAGGTTGAGCGGGATTTCTTGGCGGAGAGGCTCGGTCCATGAGCCGGGAGCGGCGGCGGGAGATGGTGGACCGGCGGCACCCAGCCTTGTCCACAGTGAGACAGTGCGCCTTACTGAGCATCAGCAGGTCCAGCCTAAACTACCGGCGCAAGGGGACTTGCTTGGAGAACCTGACCGTGATGAAGGCGATGGACCACCAGTACCTAAGTACCCCCTTCTACGGGTGTCGCGGCGCATGAGGGTCTGGCTGGGCACTCAAGGTCACAGGGTGAACCGGAAGCGGGTCCAGCGTCTGATGCGGACCATGGGACTACGTGCCATCTACCGGTGGCCCCGGACCAGCAAGCCGGGGCCAGGGCACAAGGTGTATCCCTACCTCCTGAGCGGCATGGAGATCACCAGACCAAATCAGGTGTGGGCCGCCGACATCACCTACATCCCCATGGCCAAGGGTTTCTTATACCTGGTGGCCATCATGGATTGGTACACGCGGTACGTGGTGGCCTGGCGTCTTTCCAACACCTTGGATGCTGATTTCTGTGTCGAGACATTGGAGGAAGCGCTTGGCAAGGGGAAGCCAGAGGTCTTCAACACCGACCAGGGCAGCCAGTTCACCGGCGAAGCCTTCACCGGTCTCCTAGAGCAGCACGGAGTGAGAATCAGCATGGACGGGAAGGGACGCTACACCGACAACATCTTGTTGGAGCGGCTGTGGCGCACGGTTAAGTACGAGGAGGTCTACCTGAAAGCCTACTCCAACGGGCGAGAAGCCAAGGCCGGGCTTGACGCATACTTCAGCTTCTACAACAACCAAAGACCCCACCAGGCCTTGGGCTACCGGACACCGGCTGAGGTGTTCAAAGGAGACTTGGCGCCATCAGATGAACGGTCAATCAATGGGAAACGGGCACCGAACGGAGCGTTCTCAGACCTTGGAAAGACGGCGAAACTCCCACTTAGTTTTGCACCAAACCTGTCCAACTGATTGGGTCCACCTCAGTACCCAGGTAGTCCCTGAAGACTCTGGATATATAGCCGGGACCGTTGTGGCTCAGCTGCGTGAACTAGGAGTTGCTACGATGGGCAAGCCCGGTTTTTCTGTGATAGCCAACGAGCGACGAATCGAGATGGGCTATTGGGAGGCACACGCAATCTTCACCGCCAAGCGCGCCACCCCCTCTCCCTTTGACGTCGCCAAGGGCCACCGTCAGCCGCGCCGGGAGGGCGGCTAGCTCAGCTGGTTAGAGCGTCTGCTTTACACGCAGCAGGCTGAGGGTTCGAGCCCCTCGTCGCCCACAGCGAGGGACTCGAACTCCCTCAGAGCGTCAGCTGAACCGACAGTTCCCAGGTTCTTCAACGTCGCAACACAATCGTAGCATTGAGTTGACATTGGCAGAGGTCATTGTCCAGGCAGACTCGATTACGACATACAGTCGGGTGGTGACAACCTTATCCCAAGAGAAACTTGGGCGCCACTTCCCAACCGACAAAAAGCTAGGGGCCACACACACTATTCGCGCATAGTGTCTGAAGTTCAAACGTGACGCTCTACCAACTCGAACGCTTGACGGGTCTCGCCAAGTAGATCCAGCGCGTCGGCTTTTGCCATGTCCACCAAGTAGGCAACCTGCTCTCTGGCAGACCCTTGGACGGTCTCAACCAATCCAGCCAGGTCTATCGTGAGTGGAGATTGATTCTGCCCCTCTCCCGGCTCAATTAACAGCCTTTCCGAGCGTTCAATGTCCCCCGCCAAGGCCTCGTTGTAAATATTGACTAATTTCTCCACCAAGGCCAACAGTTGACCAAACCCATCAGACACTTCGGAGAACAGAGGGTCCTGCCTGTAGACCGTCAGCGATAATGGGACACATATAAGGGTAGGAAAACCCGAGAGTCGGAGGGTGGTGTGAGCTCCTGAAATGAGGGTAGAGTTACCCACAGAAAGGAGCAGATGTGTCCCAATTAGAAGTAAGCAAAGCAGAGGCCGCCGAGGAACGAAGCGAGCAGACCAGGTCTTTCGTCCGTACAGTGAAGGCGGCTGCCCGACGTAAGTACACCTCCGAAGACAAGATCCGAATTGTTCTGGAGGGCTTCCGCCGCGAGGTCACAGTCAACGACCTGTGCCGGCGGGAGGGGATCAAGCCCCACTCCTACTACTCGTGGACCAAAGAGTTCATGGAGGCGGGCAAGGAGAGGTTGACCCGTGACTCGGTTCGGGACGCCACTCAGCATGAGGTAGGGCAGCTCAAGCGAGAGAACGGGGAACTCAAGGAGCTAGTGGCCGATCTGTCGCTGGAGGCGTACCGTCTCAAAAAAACGGCCATCCCCGTGCCCCAGGACGCCACCGGTACCAGCGGATGAGCGCCCCGGAGAAGGCAGAGGTAGTTACCAAAGTATCCTCGTCTCCCCTCCCCAAGCGAAAGGTCCTCAGAGAGCTGGGCATCCCTAAGAGCACCTACTACCGGTGGCTCAGACGCCAAGACCAACAAGGACTTGAGGACCGACCAGGAGGCGATCAGGCACCATGGAACCGTCTTACTATTCAGGAAGAACGCTCAGTCCTGTTATCAGCCAGAGAGATGCCAGAGCTGAGCTGCCGTCAGCTGGCCGCGTGGATCACCGACAACCAGGGCTTCTCAGTCTCAGAGTCCAGCGTCTACCGTATCCTGGGCAGGGAGGGCCTAGTGAAGCGGCCTGAGATGCGGTTGGCCGCGGGGAAGGAGTACCACCGCAAGACCACAGGACCTCACCAGATGTGGGCCACCGATGCCTCATACTTCAGGGTGGTTGGTTGGGGCTACTACTACCTGGTCACCGTTATGGACGACTACTCCCGCTTCATCCTGGCTCACAGGCTTCAGCAAGATATGACGGCCGACTCCTTCATCGAGGTGGTCCAGGATGCTGTGGACACGACCAGCATGGACCAAGTTCCAGTCACAGACCGCACCAGGCTGCTGAGTGACAACGGTCCAGGCTATGTCTAAAGAGCATTCAGGGACTACCTGGGGATGGTTGGCATCAAGCACATCCTAGCAACTCCTTTCCACCCTCAGACCAACGGGAAGCTGGAGCGCTACCACCAGACCATCAAACGGGACGTCAACCAGGTGCCTTATGAGTTGCCCGCCGACCTTGAGGCTGCTATCGCGCCCTTCGTCAGCTACTACAACTACCGGCGCTATCACAAGGCTCTGGGCAACGTGACACCATCAGACGTGCTCAAGGGAAGACGGCAAGAGATCCTACAACGCAGGAAGGAGGTGAAGGCTCAAACCACCGAACGGCGACGACGCTACAACAGGGCCCTCAGGGAGCTCACCAGACCTCCATCCAGCCCCTGATCTCTCGGCTCCCAATGTGTCCCACTTTTGCTGGTTGCTAACAGGTCCTGCCCTTCAAAGTACCGTTGGCTGATTGAGTTAATTGCTCGGCTCAGAATGTATATCTCCGGAAGAAAGCCTAGGGCCGATATCTTCCAGTGTTCAACCCGCTGACGGAATCGCTCATCATTACTGCTGTCTGGTTTCCCAACCTGTACAGATTCCAGCAGCGACTCGCGCCGGCTCACTTCTTCTGCCAACTCCCCGGCATTCCGGCAGACGCGGTATCGATAGCCATCTAGGTAGCAATCGAGTATACCCGCAGCGACCCCAGCTAGGGTCGCCACCCCCTCGCCTCCTTGCGACTCCACCCACTGGTTCCATGAGGACACCACCAGCCCCCTGCGCATCCCGGACTTTAGATCACCTTTGTTACGCCTACCCCTCCATTTCAGATAGTCGGCGAAGTTCAGGTACTGCCGCTCGTCTATTACCCTGGTACTGCCGGGAAATGCAGCCAAGCGCTTTCTGGTCTGCTGCCATAGTTTCATGGAGACTGCAGCGCAGGCTTCAGACCCGTGTTCCTGGTTGATGATCCGCTTCCAGGCCATCGGGTGATAATCGCCGGACTCTTCTAGCAGAAGGCCCTTCTCGACCAATCTCGCTCCCCACTCGGCCAGTTCCACGATGTAGCCGTCAATCCATTCGCCGTTGACTAGAGGTGCCTCTTGCAGGAATTGGTGGGGCACGCTTGGCATGTCCACTACGATTCCCTGCTTTGCTACGCCCTTAATGGCTGACACTATTGCCTCATAGTGTTCGTCATACTCCGCGTCCGGCACATCCGCCAGGCCGTAAGAGTAGTCCTCGCCATCAAGGAACTTTTGAACGTTCTCCGCGTTCTCGAATAGCGCTCAAACCTCGGTGTCAGTGGGCACCTTCAAATAAAGGAATTTAATTTCACTGATCAATCCGTAAGCGCCATCAGGCAAGGCCGTCCTGCCTTTGGCGAGAAAGCTCTCTCTTAACCATTGGCTAATCTCGTCGCCTTCCTCGAGAATCTCCCAGGTCAGGACGTGGTGACTCTTGGCGGCCTCTATCGCTGCCGCTGTTTCTGAATCCAGCGGATATGGCATATCCATTCCAACCCTAATCTGGCTCCACCGTATTTTCCGGTCCTGCGCCTGTTCTTTCAGCAAGGATTTCAATTCCCTGCTCAACAGCAGCAACCGGGTCCAGTAGTACCGCCATTCGGTGGCCAACTTGCCGTTGATCTGTTGGTGCAAGAAGAATAGGAACAGCACGTCTCTGTGGGCCTGGCTTATGGCCCGGTTGATGTCTTCCCGCGGCTGTCCCTTAAGCGTTTGCTTAACAGCCTCGGCTACCTGGTCTGTCAACCTGGGTATCGGCGCGGCGCTGTCCGGCTGGCTCTTCAGGTGATGGATATATTCAAAAATGGTATTGAAGCCGTGTGCTTCTTGAAACCACAGCAGGATGGCCTGCTTGGGAGTTAGGCCAGTCTCCAGCTTCGCGACCCTTTGTATGTTCTTGCTCACGAGTCAACCTCGGCGCTGAAACCTGTGTCGACGGGTTCAGCGTCGAACACCGACTCCGGCAGGGTTTTCTGACCATGCGCCGCTTCCAGTGCAGCTAGGCGTTCCTCCAACTCCCCGGTCTCCAAGAGTTTACCCGCCACTCCGACCAGGTAGCCCAGGGTGCGGGCCCGGGCGATGGAGTTTTCCAGACCCAGGGTGTCCAGGGAGGCAATCACTAGCAACCGCCGCAGGTCGCCCACTGTTTCCAGCCCATTGACCTCGTAGGCCCCGGACACCGCCACTTCACGTCGCCGTCTCAGTCCTCCCAAGCGCCGTGCCTCGGCCACATCTTCGGCATACTCGGGGGAGTGCCAGAAGCAGTGATCCCCGTCCTTTACGGGAGCCGCCTGGCACATCTGCCCATCCTCCTTCCGAAATGCGCACTGGCGGCCCATTACCTGTGATTACCTCTGCTAGTTGACCAGTTGGTAGTCAGATGCAACAGAGCAAAAGACAGGCTCCATTGAGAAACCTGCCTCAAGCAAATGAAATTATTCGAACCAGCGCTCAGGCTTCTGTGGTTGCCTCTTGCACCCCATTCGATGTGTGCCCTTCTGGACACTGCTCTGCAGGTGCGCCCACCGGCGCCGTGAAACTCTTCTGGCAAGCGTCGCAGTAGAGTCTCACTTCTCCTTCCTCGATGCCCTTTTGATTTGGCACTCGCCGGAACCCAGCGGTGGGCGTTTGCTCCCCAGTCTCCGTTTCTTCCGATGGCTCGCCCTCGGGCTCCTCCGCTTCGCTGGGGGCGCCGCCGGCCTCGACGCTCCAAAAGGCCCAACCGTTGCAAGCCTTGTTGGTGATGGCAGTACCCGCCGATGAGGGACTCTTGAACTCTCTCCCGTCGGCCAGCCGGTACTTGACCTTCCCGTCCTCTCCGGCTATCACCTCGGCTTTGTATTCCTCCTTCTTGTATTTGGCAATTAGCTTCGTACCCGGTTCCAGGTTGCGGTCCTCGATGGCCATTTGCCACCTCCTCACGTTTAGAAGATGGTATATACCTCACTCTGTCTTCGCCGGAAGTCAAGGGATATCGGCAAAGTGGAGGTAGCTGACCAATGTCCTCTTGGAGACGACGGTCACTACGTCGCCATAGTGTTCGCTCCGCTTGGGCTATCATTGGCCCATATTTCCCAGTTAGGATAACAGTGTGATGCGGTATATAGGCAACGTTCTTGCTTTTGTAGTCGTCTCATGAACTTTTCACCAACATCTCGGCTATAATACATTCATTAGAATAGTAAGATTCTTCAGATAGCGTAACAACCCCGGAGGCACCTGATGGGTGACGGCGACAAAACCCCTCTCCGGCTCCAGTTCAACCCCAAAGTCCGTCTGGAGTTTCACGGTGCCACCATCACTTCCGATGCCGGACTCTTGCCCATTCGAGAGCTGGATGATGCCCTGGGCCTTACCCATATTGCTGCCGACTATCTCCAGGAAAGCCGCTCCGGTCGCAACATCCGACACCACCTCGTCCCGCTGCTCAGACAGTCCATCTACAGCCGCTTGGCCGGCTACGATGACACCAATGATGCCGAACGCCTTTCCCAAGACCCAGCCATGAGAGTCGTCGTGGGCTGGCAAGGATCAGACCGGAACGCCGCCAGCACCAACACCGTGAGCCGCTTTGAAACTGAAACTCTGACCCAACAGGACAACCTGCAGGGGCTGGCACGAATGAATCCCCAATGGGTGGAAGATGCTATGGCCCATACTCCACACCAGCGAGTGATTCTGGACATGGACAGCTCGGAGAGTCCAGTGCATGGCCATCAGGAGGGTGCCGCCTACAATGGGCACTTCGAGTGTGTCTGCTATCATCCCCTCTTTCTATTCAACCAGTTCGGCGATTGTGAAGGAGCGACGCTACGCCCCGGCAACGTCCATAGCGCCGAGGGCTGGCAGGAACTCCTTGAGCCGGTGGTGAAAAGATACCAGAGGAAGGGACGGCGGCTGTTGTTCCGGGGTGATGCCGCCTTTGGCAAGCCAGAGGTGTACGAGTACTTGGAACAAGAGATGATTGGGTACGCCATCCGGCTTTCAGCTAACGCGGTACTTCAGAGAGAAATCGCGCACCTGCTGGTACGACCTGCCGACTGGTCTTCCAGGAGGCCGATCGTCTCCTACTACGACTTCACTTACCAGGCCCAGAGCTGGAGTATTTCCCGGCGAGTAGTAGCCAAGGTGGAGTGGCATCAGGGGGAGTTATTTCCCAGGGTAGGCTTCATCGTGACCAACCTGAGCTATCCACCCAAAGGCATAGTCCGCTTTTACAATGGCCGTGGCACAGCGGAGCAGTGGATCAAGGAGGGCAAGTACGCCCTGAACTGGACCAGACTGTCCTGTCACAAGTTCGTGGCCAACCAGGCGAGGCTATGGCTGTTCGTTCTGGCGTACAATCTGGGAAACTTCATGAGAAGGTTGGCTTTGCCGGAGGATATGAAGCATTGGACTCTGACCAGTCTTCAGACTAGGCTGATCAAGACGGGTGGGCGACTGGTACGCCATGCCAGGAGGATGGTGTTTCAGCTTGCCGAGGTGCTGGTGACCAGGGAAATGCTCACCGGGATACTAGAACGGATCAGCCGGCTTCGGCTGGCACCTGGCTAGCTTGCTTTGAGAGCACCGGTATTTAGGACAGTTATGGGGTCGTCAAGAGTAAATGGGCCGCCACGAGGGAGACGCTTGGGCAAGGGCAGAGGATTTGGAATTTCTACGCTCGTTAGGACGATGGATATCCTATGAGAGTGGAGCAATTGAGTGAATCGGAGCGCAGTTGACGCGCTCAGGATACCGTACTATAGTTCCCGCCGCACAGGATGACACCGGTTCAGGGAAATCAGGTTGATCTGGGAAATTCAGGCTAAGAGGGGTTCCAGGAACGAGTATGCGACAGTCATTTCACGACTGGAGATGATGCCGCCAGGTTTCAAGATCCTCTTCACCTCGGCCAGTACAGCCTGTGTATCCAGAACGTGCATGAGAACGGCATGGCAGTGGGCTGCATCGAAGGAGTCATCTTCGAAGGGAAGGTCAGTCACACCGCCGACGTGGAATGTCGGGTTCTCGTGTCCACCTGCCCCGGCGACAGATCGGGCCAGACTAATCTGCCACTCTTCCATGAGCGGTCCTTGTACTGAACGCAACCCCACCCACCTCGGCGCAACATCCAGGTATCCCTAGAAGCGTAGCCCCCTGGGGTCTAGCTGGAGTCCTGATTCAGCTTCGTGAACAAGTCCCGCCACCACCCCTTGCCCTGGGTACCGAAGCCGGACCGTACTCGGACGACTCCGTTTCTATCTATGGCGATTTTCGTTGACTGGCTTGTTACTCGGTAGGAACGGATGGTATCCGAGGCGGTCACGGCCATTGGGAAGGTATACCCTTGCGAATCTCTATATGATCTGATCTTCTCCAACCCCTCGTTGGGGTCGGTGCCCACAGCCACAACTGCCACGTCACCGAACTGGCTTGTCAACTCATGCAGCGTCCGTAACTCGGCGCGGCAGTGGGGTCACCAGGTGGCAAAGAAATAGAGGATAAAGGGTTTGTTGCCATTGGTTCTCCTTCACGGCCTGCTCTCCGGTGAATGACTCCCACCGCTTGACCGCCACATCAACGTACTGAGGCTCCCGTTCCAACGCATAGCAGACCCGACCAAGCTTTTCCGCCGCGATCAGCTGAGTGCCGCTGCCCAAGAAGGGCTCATAGCAGAGGTCTCCAACCTCGGTGTGGTACTCGATCGGCCGCAAGAAGAGTTCCAACGGTTTCTGGGTAGGATGGATGTTCATGCTGGAACCCTGCTGGTCCAGCTGCCAGATGGTCCTCTCGCTAGCCGGGGGCTTCTTAGAGGGTTGGTGGCCTTCAACCCAGCCGTAGAAACATGGCTCGTGGGCCCACAGATAATGGCTATGAGTCAGCACCCCACGGGCCTTGGCCCAGATTATTTGCTGATGTACCAACAAACCGCTCTCCCGCCAGGCCTGCTCCACCAAGGCCTGCCTACGGTAGGCGTGCCACTGATAGATGGCTGAGTTTGGCTTAAGGTGTTCCAGGCTCAATGTCAAGAACTTTCGGTAGAACTCCACCGACGCCTCTGGGTCCACGTATTCGTCCCAGTGCTTGTCTTTGCTCGGCTTGCCCTGGTTACCCTTCGAGGCTGGATGGTTGCCGCCCGTGTAGTCCACAAGATATGGCGGGTCCGTCGCCATCAGAGAAGCTTTCTGCCCGTCCATCAAGCGCGCTAGGTCGCCACCGTCGGTTGAATCGCCACACAGGAGCCGGTGGTCGCCTAGCAGCCATAAATCGCCTGTACGAGCCACAGGGGTCGTCCGTGCGGCTTCCATTGCTTCATCCAGGTCGAATGTCTCTAAACGCTCACGTTTCTCCCTCGACTCCAGGCTCTTTAGATGCTTCTGGAGTTCATCCTCAGAGAAGCCGGTCAATGTGATGTCTACATCCGGGAGGTCCTTCAATTCACCCAAGAGCCGGGCCAGGAGCTCCTGGTCCCAACTTCCGGAGATTTTGTTGAGGGCCAGGTTCAACAGATGAGCTTGCTCCTCGGATAGATCCACCAACACCACCGGCACCTGCTTCAACCCGATCTTCCTAGCTGCAAGCAGGCGCTGGTGGCCGCCTATTACCACCTTGTCCTCCCTCCGGGCGATGATGGGGTCGATGAGCCCGAACTCTCTTATGGACCGGGTCAGCGATTCCAACTCCTCGTCGCTGATGCGCCGGGGGTTAGCCGGATCGGGGCGCAGGTCGCCGATGGGAAGGTTGGTTATCTCCAATGCCGTTGATTCAGGCATGACAGCCTCCTTGAGATGACGTACCAGGTCAGCGAGTTATCCGACGTTAGCCAAAGCCCGCCAGCTTCAACTGCCGCCCATCACGTGGCGGGTCCAAGCACATCTGGGGCAGGCTTTCGTTGGCCCGTCCTCTCCCAGGTATACCTTGATCAGGTAGTCGCAGGCGCCGCAGCAGACGAATTCAATCGGACAGCGCTTGTCTCTCATGATGCGGTCACGGGCACCTTGAACCAATCTCCGCTCCTTTCGGGATATCCGTTCCATCTACGCAACCTCCTGCGGCTGGGCCGCCACCCCCGCCTTGGTCAACGTGTACTGGTCGGGAAAGCCCTGGACAAAGGCCACAAAGGACTCCTTACTTTGGTGGTGCATCGACAAGCCTTGATACGGCTGCCCACGCCAATATGGAGGTACAAATTCCGTTTTCACGCCCGATACCACACATTCGGCCTCCACACCCACAAAGTCGGTGGGCCCTTGGGCTACGGCGATAATCTCCCAACGTCCAGAGTCTTCTTCCCCGGTGTCCTCGGCCTTGCTCTTCCAGTTCTGCGAGCCGCCGTAAGGATGGAACCGGCCTTCATCATCCTGACGATCAGGAGGGTGAATCGATTTCAAGGCATCGATCAGGATCGGTATGACGTCCTCGATGGGTTCGAAACCGGCCAATCCGGCCACGTCGGTCAAGTAAAGAACGTAGCCCCGTTTCAGCGCGTTATCGAACCACAGCCAGCCCTGGAATTGAATGGTTGCACGCTGGATGGCCCGAGAAATGCGCTTATGCCCCTTACTGTCCCAGTCGTCGATGGGTACCCGGCGCTGATAGATCTGGGGCCCGTTGATGCGCGGCAGGATGTTGAAATAGAGCTTTTGACGTTTGTATTGGGCGTTGGCATTGTTTCTCCAGGTATTGGAGAATAAGTCAACCGCAAGACCTTTGAGATTCCGCTCCGACCACAGGAGGTAGCCCTTAACCCGGGGTTTGACATGGGTTGGTATGGGAAACAGCCTTTTCGCCTCGGCCCAAAGTCCAGACCGTTTCCCTCTGTCCTTGGGTTTGTCGCTCCTACGGTATAAGGGCTTTTTGGTTATTACCCTAGCGGCGACATCCGCTGCTCTTGGAGATGTCTTCCGTCTCTGACCCACCTTCCCGGCGTCTGACCTCCCCGGGGCCTAGTTGGTACTTACCGATTTCAGCCTCAATCTCCGCCTGAGTGAGGTCATCGCTAAAGCCAAGCAGGGCAAACGCACGGACGGTCCCCGAAGATTGGCCCACATGGTCACTGCAAAAACAGGACCAGGAGCCGGAGACCGGGCTGGCGTAGAAGGCACGTTCGCAGTCGCATGCCACGTTGTCACCGTGAGGTAGGGGGCAGGCGCCACCGAACCGTCCATCAGCACACCGTCTGAGGTTCAGGCCTTGGAAAAAATCGGCCAGACGGTCTTGTAGTGCCGGGGGCAATGGGCAGGGCCCGTGGGGGTCGAAGGTCCCCGGTTGATACTGTCCATTTCCCGGAGCCCGGCGACCATCAACCTGCTCCTGTGGCAGTTGGGGCAGGAGCAGGTCCAGCTCATCCAGCGTGTAGCGGAGGTCGGGGTGAAACTCAATAAGACGAGCACGCTGGCCGCCGGGATGGTTCAGGTTGATAAATCCTGGTAGCCGGAGAATCCGTCCCCGGTTCCAAACGTTGTCGCCGCCTACGGCAACACCCAGCCTCTGGTTCAGCCGTTCCACCCGGTCAATGTCAGTGGCGGGTTCTTTTAGCAGGTAGCCGGCCTGCACCTTTCCAACGCTGGTTTCGACGATCCAGGAGAAGGGTGGCAGGTCTGGTGCGGGACGGGTAATCTCGTCCAGCCACAGGGTAGTGGCCAGGTTGACGGCGTCGCCACGGTCAGCTTCTGACTCAGCCTGACGGGCCTCAAACCGGGGAGCGACGCCATAGTAGACGTTTTCTTTGCCGTCAAGGTGCCCGTGCAGTGCTGTCTCCAGGCCTTGCTGGCGGATTGTTGCCAAGCTGTAGAAATTCTTCTTTCCACCCCCGCCCGGCTTCAGGGTTCGGATTTCTAGACACTGGTCGTCGGGCACGCCCTCAATTAGGGCGTATAAGAACTTGACGGCCTCTGGGTAGGTGATGGACGCAGCCATCGTGCCGACACCTTTCGTGGCGGCAGAAGAAGGCCGACCCACCTGACTTCTTTTAGTGTGTGACTTCTCTGATGCGGGCAAGTCCGTCACCTTCCATAAGGAAGGCGACGCCCGAAGTGTTAAGCGGCTAAGCAGCCCAAGCTACTGTGTAAGCAGCCCAGGAGCGGGGTACACGATGGGGGATGATAACAGGAGACGTTTGGAGTTGAGGGATATGGAGCCTCCCCTGTCGCCACCAGGAACACGATTCAGACGCCTCAGCCTCATATTGAGTCTGGGGCGTCTGCTTAATTAGGACCACTCCTCTTTCCGCCCAAGTTGTCGCAAACTCGAATAAAGGTCGGAAGGCCGGTTCGGGGCGGATGGCGCCCATGGTATTCTCATCAACGGTGTCAACATAAACTGCATCAGGCATCGTCAGATTCTAGGAGTAAAACGATCATGACTAACGCCCGCGAACGGTTTCGCACTGTGTTATCCCGGCCGGACTGTACCCTGGCCGCGAACACATTCGATCCGCTGTAGGCCCGCATCGCCCATATACTGGACTACGAAGTGTGCTTCCTCTCCGGCTCGGTCCACAAAGTCGCTAATCTGGCGGTGCCCGACATCGTGCTAACCAACCTCTCCGACCTGGTTGACGTTTGTCGGCGCATCACCCGCATCGCCGATGTGAGTTTGATGCATGACGGTGAAGACGGGTTTGGCAAGGCGGTAAACGTGGTCCGGTCCGTGAAGGAGTTGGAGGCCGCGGGCGTCTCGGCCATTGAGATTGAAGACGCCATACCTCCCACCCGCTTAAGCAGGATGACCTGGGGCTCTATTCCGAAGCGGAGCAAGTGGGCAAGCTAGAGGCAGCCGTAGGAGACCGCACGGACCCGATGACGGTCATTGTTGCACGGACCACTGCTCTGGCCCAGTTCCCGATTGATGAAGCTCTCGACCGAATCAAAGCCTATTCCCAAACCGGAGTGGATGCCATCAGGCTGGCTGGCTTGCGCACCAGGGAACAATTGGAGGCGGTGCACCGGGCGACTCCATTGCCTCTCACGGTCTTGAGTCCGCCGGACGGAATGCTGGACGACAAAGCCTTCTTGGCCGCCAACGGAGTGAGCATAGTGATGGCCGGAAATCCAGCATTTGGCATGGCGATTCAAGCCGTATACGATTGCTTAAGGCACCTGAAGGAAGGCGGCGCGGCAGAGGAATTGGCATCCAGGGAAGCGAGTCCCGACCTGCTACGACAGGTGAACCGCATGGACGAGTTCGTCCAGATACAGGACAAATACCTACGTGATTAACGAGGATACGAGTCTAACCTGACAATAAAACCCGGACGCCCCAGATGATAGGAAGGTTGCGCTATGGCAAGATCAATCATTGAAAATACAGTCGTTGCCTATCTTGATAATGATGACAGCCCCGATATAATCAACCCGATTCACTCCACCGAAGTCGCCAGATCGTACGGGTTCAATGGTCCCCTAGTGGGCGGAGTCACCGTATGGGGATGGGCGACGGACACAATCTTGGCGGCATTGGGTGAGGGTTGGCTTGAAGAGGGCTGGGCCGAATACTCGTTTCGGCATCCCACCTTCCCTGGTGACACCCTGACGGTTAGGGCCCGTTCGTATGAGGACGCGCCATTCGCATATTGGACCGTGGAAATGATCAACCAATCCGGCGAAGTATGCGTGTCCGGCAAAGCTGGCCTGGGAAAAGCGGCATGGCTCCATGAACTAATCAAACCGCGCACCATGGGTCCGGAGATGGAGCCGGATAGCAAAGGTCCGCTAACCCTTGAGAACGCGGAGATTGGAAAGGACTGGTCGGCGATGGAGCTTGATTTCTCAGCGGAAGCGTCAAAAGAATTCATCGCTCAAAAACAGCGGACCGACAACCCTTTGTTTGTCGATAAGAATCCGATTGCTCATCCTTCATGGACTGCAGGGTGGGCCGAGAAGCTCCTCCGGCACAATTTCGCCATCCCAAGCTCCATGCACACCAGGAGCCGTGTGCAGCACCACCGCAAGATATCGACCGGCACCACGGTAATCGGCGGCGCTCACTTGATTGACGCCTACGAGCGAAAGGCCCACCATTTCGCCAATTATGATGTCCTCTTGGTAGACAACGAAGGCACTGAACTAGCCCAATTACGACACTGGACCATCTTCAAGATCGCGACTTTGGAAGAACGGGCAAAGATCGCTGATTAAGTCGTCAGGCGCCCGAACTTCGGACGCCGGAGGAAGTACCAACGTGAAGATTGGCATGTCATTGACGTCAAGCTATCCTGTCAGCCAGGACAGTGCGGAAATCATGGCAAATCTGGTCGAGGAGGTCAGGCTCATGGCCCAGCTTGGGTTTGATTCCTTCTCGCTCGGAGATCACCACCTGACCGACAACCATTACCTGCAGGTCTTGCCCTCCATGTCCAGTTTTTCGTCCGTCAGTGGAAGCATGCGTTTGCTGCCGCTCTTCCTCCTGCCTTTCTACAATCCTATCCTGCTGGCGGAGCAGCTGGCCACCCTCGACGTGATCAGTGGCGGCAGGACTACGGTGATCAACGCTCTCGGATACGACCCCGCCGCGTTTACCGCATTTCAAACAACCCAGAACGCCCGGGTTTCCAGGTTTGTCGAGACGTTCGAGATCATGAAGCTGTTGTGGGAGGGCGACGCCGTCACCTACCAAGGCCGCCATTATTCCATCGACGCCCCTATTTCCATGAATCCCAAACCGATATCTCGGCCCTTACCCATGTGGATCGCGGGAAGCGCAGAACCGGCTATCCGCAGGGCGGCCAAGATGGGAGATGGATGGGTGATCGCACCGGGGTCCACGCCGGACGTGGCAAGGGAAGGGATCGCGATTTACAAACAAGCTGTAGAGAACTTTGGGCGCGACAAACACGCTATGAGCATCGTTCTCAGACGTGACGCACACCTAAGTCCTTCTTCCACAGCCGGCCACCGGGAAGCCCAGACCCTATTCGAAAACGGCTACCGTGGGTTCGGCGCCGCCGAGCTGGAGGAATCACTGGTCATCGGCGGCCCCGCTGAATGCATCGCTTACCTAGAGGAGATGGAGTCAGCAGGCGTAACCGAAGTACTCTTCCGGTGCGCACTGAACGAACGTGAGCAGGCACTACAAACCATCACGACCATCGGCAAAGAGGTCATACCCCGTTTCAAGCGGTAGCCAACCCCATGCCGATGGATATCTGCCTAGAGAATCATCACTTCAGGTTTGGGACGAAACATGGAATTTGAGATTGGAAAGATCCAGACCGTCGTCGGGACCGGTCAAGAAGGGTACGCCGGTGATGGCGGCCCTGCCATCGAGTCGCTGATCGGTGAGGCCTACGGGTGCGCATTTGACACCGACGACAACCTGTACATCTGTGACGGACGGACCCACACTGTCCGGCGTATTGATAGAGACACGCAAGTGATTACCACGGTGGCGGGGACCGGTGAAGCAGGTTACTCGGGCGACGGCGGCCCCGCGACAAAGGCGACGTTCAACAATATATATTCGCTTACCGTCGATACCAATGGTGATATCTACATAGTGGATCGGTTTAACGCGGCCGTCCGCAAAGTTGATGCTTCTACCGGGATAATCTCCACGGTGGCCGGTACTGGAGAACCTGGCTACGGAGGAGATGGCGGCCCTGGCACTGAAGCCCAGATGCGCGAACCGAACGACTGCTTTCTGGATGGCGACGGTGGACTGCTCATTGCCGACATCCAAGACCAACGTATACGCCGCTTAGACCTAACGACTGGGATAATTACTACTTTTGCGGGAGACGGGGAGAAGCGGAGAGTAGGTGATGGCAGACCTGCTACTGAAGCGTCGATCTTGGGCCCAAGGGCGGTATGCATAAGCAGCAAGGGCGACACGTATATAGCTGAAAGGGAAGGTAATGGTGTCCGTAAGATTGATGTCAACGGAATCATGACCACCTTTGCCGGCACGGGTGAGATGGGTTATAGCGGGGATGGCGGCCCGGCCCTGGCAGCAACTTGGGGCGCACCAAAAGCCATCCGGTGTGACCATTACGATAATGTGATCGTCGTTGACACGGAGAACAACGCCGTGCGGCGTATCGACGTTGATACCGGAGTCGTGACCACCATTGCAGGCGGCCATCAAGGCGGCGATGGGGATGGCGGCGTTGCCACGGAAGCTGGGCTGGAGCGGCCTCACGGCTGCGGGATCGATCGGCACGGTAATTTGTACGTTGCCGACGGCATCAACCACCGAGTGCGAGTCGTTGGAATGCGGTAGCCTATGGGACCCACCGACCCGTGTTCCTCGCGTAATTCGACCCTCCTGCGTCTCCACCATCACTTGGATTGTGTCGATGTGTAGAAGCTAAATCGATGTACCGATTGTGTTCCCGGTACCTCAGTCTTGGCGTAGGCCCACCTTCAGCAAAGCGTGCCGAAACCAAATACTTTTGGTGCCCGTGATCTTTGAGGTGGACCCAATCAGTTGGACAGGTTTGGTGCAAAACTAAGTGAGAGTTCCGCCGTCTTTCCAAGGTCTGAGAACGCTCCGTTCGGTGCCCGTTTCCCATTGATTGACCGTTCATCTGATGGCGCCAAGTCTCCTTTGAACACCTCAGCCGGTGTCCGGTAGCCCAAGGCCTGGTGGGGTCTTTGGTTGTTGTAGAAGCTGAAGTATGCGTCAAGCCCGGCCTTGGCTTCTCGCCCGTTGGAGTAGGCTTTCAGGTAGACCTCCTCGTACTTAACCGTGCGCCACAGCCGCTCCAACAAGATGTTGTCGGTGTAGCGTCCCTTCCCGTCCATGCTGATTCTCACTCCGTGCTGCTCTAGGAGACCGGTGAAGGCTTCGCCGGTGAACTGGCTGCCCTGGTCGGTGTTGAAGACCTCTGGCTTCCCCTTGCCAAGCGCTTCCTCCAATGTCTCGACACAGAAATCAGCATCCAAGGTGTTGGAAAGACGCCAGGCCACCACGTACCGCGTGTACCAATCTATGATGGCCACCAGGTATAAGAAACCCTTGGCCATGGGGATGTAGGTGATGTCGGCGGCCCACACCTGATTTGGTCTGGTGATCTCCATGCCGCTCAGGAGGTAGGGATACACCTTGTGCCCTGGCCCCGGCTTGCTGGTCCGGGGCCACCGGTAGATGGCACGTAGTCCCATGGTCCGCATCAGACGCTGGACCCGCTTCCGGTTCACCCTGTGACCTTGAGTGCCCAGCCAGACCCTCATGCGCCGCGACCCGTAGAAGGGGGTACTTAGGTACTGGTGGTCCATCGCCTTCATCACGGTCAGGTTCTCCAAGCAAGTCCCCTTGCGCCGGTAGTTTAGGCTGGACCTGCTGATGCTCAGTAAGGCGCACTGTCTCACTGTGGACAAGGCTGGGTGCCGCCGGTCCACCATCTCCCGCCGCCGCTCCCGGCTCATGGACCGAGCCTCTCCGCCAAGAAATCCCGCTCAACCTTCAGTTGGCCGATCTGCTGATAGAGCCGGGCAACAAGGACCGCATCGCTCTTCTGGCGTTTGTCTTGGTTCCCACCAAAGACGCCGACCGCTCCTTCCAACAAGGACTTCTTCCAGGCCTGGATCTGCCCGGGATGGACCTCGTAGCGGGCGGCCAGTTGGGCCACCGTCTCTTCACCCTTCACCGCTTCCAGGGCCACCTTGGCCTTGAATGTTGGGCTGTGCTTCCTCCGCTCTTTTGACATGTCCCACTCCTCCCTCACAGCAACAGCTGTGGCTATTTTAGGAGCAGAACTCTCACTTAACCACCTGTCCGAATTTCCGGGTCCACCTCAGTGGACCGACCGATAGCCTTAATCACTCGCTCCACTTCATGAGGTGAATAATACGGTTGTATTTCACTGGGAATCTTCGGGGGATCGACGCGGTCCATAGGATTGTCTCGGCGCTCTTCCTCAATAACACACCAGTTAAAAAAGCGGTTCAAGGACCGCGAACTGAAATAGTGGCTGGCTTGTTGCCCTTCTGGTGGAGGGAAATGAGCCAGTGCCGTATATGGGTCCGGTCCATAATCGTCAATCCAGGCAGGCCCAAGTCTCGGGCGAAATTCGAGAGCATGTTAAGAGAGTCTTCGTAGATGGTGAGTGTCTTCTGCTTGCGGCCCCCGGCCCCCAAGGCTAAAATGAAACCGCGAATCACATCTTCATCTGAGATTGGTTCACGACTAAAGTTAGGCGTACTAATATCCGAACTAGATGATTGCGAAACCATAGCGGACCTCCAAAATTAACCTAATTTAGCTTCGCATAAGTACGCCTAACAGTCAAAATATTAATCGGGGTGTAGCCCAGCGGTAGGGCGCCTGCTTTGGGAGCAGGAGGTCGGCAGTTCGATTCTGCCCACCCCGACCACCCACGCAGTGGGGTTTCCTTTTTCCGCATTGCTGACCGCGTTGTTCTCGTTTCGCCTCCTTGGTTTACCTCTTCCTCAGGCTCGACTTAGCAGTGCCCCTGTGAAAACCTCTTATGTATGGTAACGTTGGGAGAATTGCGGCTTTTTTTGAGGGTGTCCGCGTTGGCCGCTGGCCTGTTCCTGTTTGTGCCGTGGCCTACGGGCGTGAACGCTCAGGAACTGGACTTCGGCGAGAACGGCGGGTCAAAGTCCGGCAGCGGTGAATTCGCGAAGTTTGTGCCCGCGGGTGAAAGAGCACTGATTGGCAAGATCCCCGTGGGGATCAAGGACCTGTCGATCAAGCTCACGGCCGAGGCCGACCTGGACGTTGAACTCTGGGACGGCGAGGTGTTCGTGGTCGGCTGGGAGGCCGACGGCGGCAAGGCGCTGGTCTACAGCGAAGCAGAAATTACCGCCGACTACAACGGCGTTCAGATTACCTGGAGCGGTTGGAACGGCGTCGGCGGTAACTTGGGCAACGAGTCCATTACTCTGTCCGGCACCACCAAGAACACCTTTGTGATGAGGGTCTTTGGCTATCAGGCCGGAGACGTCGAAGTCTCCTATTCCTGGGTGGGTACCAGCGTCATTGTCCCGGCTTCCAGCGGCTCGGGCAATTTCTCCAAAATGGTGCCGCAGAACGACCGGGCCGTAATCGGCGCCATCCCGGCAGGGGTCGACGGCCTGCTGATCGAGCTCACTTCGGCCAACGACTTGGATATCGAACTCTGGGACGAGAAGACCTTCGTGGTCGGCTGGCAGGTGGACGGACGGAAATCCCTAATTTACCGCAACACCCCCGTCAGTGGACTGTACAACGGTGTCAGGATTATTTGGAGTGGCTGGGACGGAACATACGGCAATAAGGGCAACGAGTACATTAGGATATCCGGCACTACCCAGAACCAATTTGTGATGAAGGTATATGGATTCCAGGGGGGCAGGGTCCAAGTCGACTACAGTTGGGGCAAGGAGAACGCTGCGGAAGCTCTGACTATCAAACCTACCCCCACGCCGGTCCCGGTCCTAACTCCGACACCTGGACCGACTCCTACGCCAGTTCCTCCATCCACGCCAACACCAACACCGCCGCCGACACCCAAACCGGTGCCGCAGTCGGTCAAGACCTAGGTCGGGGAACTCTACGGCAGGTGGAGCGACAGACTCAACTGGTTTCCTATCGGGGTGCCCGCCGGAGATGAGCTGATTGTGATCGAGGGGAGCTTGTCCCAGACCAGGATACCGATCGTTGACGTCGATTTCATATTGACCACCGGGACCATTGATATCGGGCCGGTCAATTCCTCGCTCAAGGTGGCCGAGGGAGTCACCTTCACCAACAATGCGACCATCAACGCAAAAGGGGACCTCCTCAACCACGGCACCACGGTCAACAACGGCGTTTACGACAACGAAGCAAAGATTTTCGTTGCGGCCAAGAACTTCGTTACCGGAGTGACGGCCAGTTTCACTAATAATTTTGAAGCAGTGTTAAACAACGCCGCGGGAGGGTCCAGCGTTGGTGTGATTACCAACGCCTGTGGTGGGACCATCAACGATTCGGGCGATTTGGGCACGGTCTCTTCAGCGCCTTGCATCTGGAGCGGGGCCGGGGGCAACGACAACTGGTCTAACCCGGCCAACTGGGCCAACGGCGTGGTGCCGCCGGAAGAACACCCGGTGGTAATCGACGGCGAGGGCAGCGGCGCCGCCAAGGTTGTTTTGGATATCGCCCTAGTCCTCCAGTCTCGGTCTCTGACCGTTGGAGTTGGCGACACCCTAACGATTGGGTCCGGCGCCATCGCCGGAGACGTGACCCTGGCGGTCAAACAACCAGGCGGCCTTCTGACCAACCGTGGTACCGTGGCGGTCTCCAATTACTCGAGCCTGCAGCGAGACCCCCTGGCCACCATCGACAGTGTCGGTGGGACGATACGAAGAGCTTGCCGTGGCACAACCGCCATCGGCAGTGCGACTGGCGCCTTCATAGTGCAGGACTCCTGTTTCTGGGACGGCGGTGGCAAGACGGGCAACTGGTCCGAAGCGGCCAATTGGGACTCAAATACCGTGCCTACGCCCGACGACTTGGTGTTGATTGGCAACGTTACAAGCGCCGTATCCGGGGTCACCCTGGACACATCCTTCGACCTCAACTCGCTGGGCAACCTCACCGTGGCTGTGGGGCAGACCTTGAACGTCGAGGAGGGAATCACGCTCCGTATCGCCAATCACTCGCCGGGAGGCGCCATCTGGATAAACGGCACCCTCAACCTCAACGGCGGCACGCTGCACAACCATTACAACGAGCTGATTACCAACCACGGGACAATCAACGTCAAAGGCGGCATCCTGAACAACGAGGGCCACTTCCTGGTTAACGAATCGGACGGGATTATCAACAACGTCGGAGGGCTAATCTCCAACGGGAGCGGAGCCGTCTTCACCAACTCGGGCACCCTGGTCAACGACGCCGACTCGACCTTCGTGCAGGGCGATTACGCCACGCTGACCAACAGCGGCACCTTTACCAACGCCGGGACCTTCGACACATCCAGCAGAGGTGGTGACTTCACCAACTGGCAGGGCGGCACCCTGGTGAATAGCGGTACCTTGAACCAGGGCGGCATCGGAACCTTTTCCAACTCGAGCGGTTCCAAGATCACAAACTCGGGCCGCATCAATATGCTTACCAGCCTCTTCGACAACCGTGGAACAATCGAGAACACGGGGACGCTGGAGGTGTTCCACTTCGGTCGGTTCCAGAACCTGTTGGGACAACTGGAGAACCAGGCCGACGGCATTTTTTCAAACTCCGGTTTGGCGTACAATCTCGAACAGAGCACCATCAACAATGCCGGGTCAATCATTAACAACAGAAATCTGGTCAACGCGGGTACGATGAACAACGCCTGCGGCGGGACTGTCAACGGCAATCAGCCGGTAAGCACCTGTTCAGACAGTTAGGTCTGGCGGCATCTCTCAGTTTCCAGGTGCCCACCGGCGATTTAATCTGATAATCCTCTAATAAATGCACAATACCAGAGGGCGGTTCGATACTGGTATACTGCGGTATTCCTAGGGCTTCCGTCCGCAGGTATCGTCGGTACCAAAGCCCTAGAAATTTATTACGCATCCGCCCATGACGATGGGCAAGGTAGGGATGCAAACCACTACAGCGGATCATGCGGGACTACGGCCTCTCTTGCATTGGTGGCCGTTTAAGGGGTTGCAAGGGGTATGTCTAACCATACGGCAGTTTGGCAGGAATTTAACGCGTCCCAGCGGGAATACTACCGGGCTCTATCCGAGCAGAACCGCGTCCAAGAGCGGTTCAT
Organism: Dehalococcoidia bacterium; assembly: GCA_965237595.1. Lineage (GTDB taxonomy): Bacteria > Chloroflexota > Dehalococcoidia > Lucifugimonadales > UBA3495 > UBA9611. The sequence goes on from CBDEFY010000007.1 coordinate 803,994, forward strand.
GCCGGTGAGCAGGGACCGCGACCCGGATAGCCCGGTCCGGCTCCCGGCCGCCCTCACATTGGAAGCTATCGAGGAACTGGCTGCAGTGGACCGTCAGATTCACGAATCCAGACAACGCTACGCCAGGGCGATTAACGCCGTCCACGACGACATGTAATCCGAAATCTAACGTCTACGTCCAATGGCGGGCGCCCGCCCAGCGCAGCCCTCACAATGTCGCCAGACGGTCCAGGCCATTGACTAACTTCGCCCAACGGTTAGAATCTTGCCATCAATCTCGGATTCAATCGGCTGGGCTCCCACCGGTACGATTCAACTAATCGGCAAGGGGGTATATGCGCCTGGAGAATAAGGTCGCCTTTGTGAGCGGCGGGGCCCGGGGTATGGGTGCCGCTGAGGCGCAGCTGTTCGCCCGGGAGGGCGCCAAGGTGGTCATCGGCGATGTGTTGGACGAAGACGGGCGCAAAACCGAGGCTGCGATCAACGAATTGGGTGGCGAGTGTCTCTACGTCCATTTGGACGTGAGCAGCGAAGAGAGTTGGACCTCAGCCGTCGCCGAGACGGTCAATCGCTTCGGCAAATTGAACATCCTGGTTAGCAACGCCGGAGTGGTGTCCAGGGGCAAGCTGGAGGACCTCAGCGTCTCGGAGTGGGACCGGGTCATGGACATCAACGCCAAGGGTGTGTTTCTGGGCACAAAGGCCGCCATCCCCGAGATGCGGAAGGCCGGCGGCGGGTCTATCATCAACATCTCGTCCATCTCGGGCATCGTCGGTCAGGGCAACATCCAGGCGGTCTACAACGCGTCAAAGGGCGCGGTACGCATCTTCACCAAGTCGGCCGCAATCCAGTACGCATCAGAGGGCATCCGGGTGAACTCGGTGCATCCCGGCTCCATCGACACTCCGATGACCGCCGACCGCCAGGCCGACGCGGAGGCGCAGCGGCAGGCCATCGCGCTCCATCCCCTGGGCCGCACCGGCACCCCCGACGACGTGGCCTATGGGGTGCTCTACCTGGCGTCGGACGAGTCGTCATTCGTGACCGGCAGCGAACTGGTGATTGACGGCGGCTACCTAGCCCAATAGCAGCGGCACCGCCGCGTTTTCATGGGGCTCATTGCCCATGAGCCGGTATTCAGGGAGAACACCAATGCAGCAGAAACCTCTTGAGGGCAAGATTGCGATTGTCACCGGCGCGGCCAGCCCCCGTGGTTTGGGCCGGTCCATGACCGAAGCCTTGGTCAGAGCGGGGGCCAAAGTGTCCATGATGGACATCAACCGGCAATGGCTGGACGAAAGCTCCAACTACATGCGGGAGATTGCCGGCGACGATTGTGTGATGACCCAGGTGGTGGATGTTTCTTCGGTACAGGACGCCGAGCGTTCGGTACAACGCACCATCGCAGAGCTGGGCGGACTTCATATATTAGTCAACAACGCGGGTATTGCGCCCCGAAACATGCTCCTGGGTGGCAAGACGAAGAACAACTTCTGGGAGGTGTCGGCCGAGGAGTGGGACCGGGTGGTGGCGGTGAACAGCAGCGGCCCCTTCTACATGACCCGGACAGTGGTGCCCCACCTGCTGGCCCAGGGCTGGGGCCGGATCATCGGCGTCACCACCAGCATGAACACCATGTACCGGGAAGGAGGCATGCCCTACGGACCCTCCAAAGCGGCCCATGAGGCCTTGGTGGCCATGGCGTCCAGGGAGTTGGAGGGCACTGGAGTCACGGTCAACGTATTGGTGCCCGGCGGGATGGCCAGCACCGACCTGATCCCCGATGATGCTAATCACGAACGCAGCAACATGATTCAGCCCGAGGTGATGCAAAAGCCCGTGGTCTGGCTGGCATCGGAGGCGTCGGATAGCATCAACGGCCAGCGCTTCATCGGCTACTACTGGGACGAAGAACTGCCCCTGGAAGAACGCCTGGAAAAGGCTGCCGCCCCCGCTGCCTGGCCCCAACTGGGCGCCCAGGCCATACGGCTGAACCAGTAGAGAATGACCACCGGCCACGCTCTATCGGTCTCGTTCTTGGATGCGGCCAACGGTTGGGCAGGCCGGTATGCAGATGCTTACGCAATTCCCGGGGTTCGCTTCCACTCGAGAACCGGTCAACCTGGGCCTGTCGGACAACTGGCGTCAGCTCGCCTTGTTGGTGGCCACCAACGTGTTCGTCGGTGGGATGATTGGGATGGAGCGCTCCATCCTGCCCGGCCTGGCTGAAGAGGAATTCGGCGTAACATCCAAAACGGCTGTCGTCTCTTTCATCGCGACCTTTGGCCTTGCCAAGGCCGTGTCCAACCTCTTGGTCGGCAGTCTTTCTCAAAGGTTCACCCGTCGCCGGATTCTCATCGCCGGTTGGATGATTGGCATCCCGGTCCCTCTGGTGCTGATTTGGTCCCCTGCCTGGGGATGGGTCATCGGCGCCAACGTGCTATTGGGCGTCAACCAGGGGCTTGCCTGGTCCATGACGGTCAACATGAAAATGGACTTGGCTGGACCCCGTTGGCGAGGGTTGATACTGGGATTCAACGAATCGGCTGGTTATCTATCCCTCGCGGCAGTCGCGTTATTGACGGGGATGATTGCGCAATCTTACGGCCTTAGGCCTGAGCCCTTCTACCTGGGGATTGGAATAGCCGCCGCGGGCCTGGCGCTCAGCGTCCTGTTTGTGCGAGACACGGCAGCCCATCTGTTGTTGGAGACGGCCGGACTTGCGGAGGAGACTGCCGGGCTTTCAGGCCCTAGGAGCCTGTCTGGGTAATTGCTAATGGGAGTTGGGGCGTTAGGGGTAAGTCTTTGCTGCCGTCGGGGCTCCTGATCAGCGGGCGTCAAACATAGACTCTTACGCCACTACTCGACTCCCTGGCTTAGTGTGGCTTGTTTTCAGGGCAGAGAAGAGCTTGAGCAGGTTGTGTCCGGCGCATATTAGCTTCCACTCCAACTTCACCTTCTCTAATCCTCGGAGCAGAAACTGCCGGAAGCCCCGGCCCTGTTTGATCTGCCCGAAGACCGGCTCCACCGTCCCCATTCTCAGGGCGTAGCGTTGCCGACCCCGCTGGGTTCTCAGCTTTCGACGCATCCGGTCCGCCGTCGACAGATGCCTGGGAATCCGACCTCGGGGTGCCGACGGTATCACCGTTCCATGCCGGGTCTTATCTGGTGGGATGAAGGGGTCTACCCCCAGGGCGTATAGCTCTTCTACAGCTTGGGCCGAGTAGTAACCAGCATCGGCTGATGCCTCTCTGGGCAGAGTGCCGGTATTGTCTTCGATCTCCTTCACCAGGGGTAGGGCCCAGCCGTGGTCCGAGGGTTGCTTGGTAACATCGGCCGCCACGATGACCTGATAAGCGCTGTCCACCGCCGCCTGACAGTTGTAAGATTGGCTGAACTCCTTGCCCCCGGGCCCTGGCATTATTCGGGAGTCCGGGTCGGTGAAGTTCCGCTGGGCCTTATCCTCCGGGACTTCCTTTCCGTGGATTTGGGCCTCCGCTTCCAGGGCCTCCTGAGCCTCTCTAATCCTTTTCAGTCGGCTTTCTCGAAAGGCCAACTCCACGGGTAACTCATCCCCGCGACGGTCCTTCCCGTAGCACCGGTCCTCCGCTTCGTCCGCCTCCTGAGCCCTCCGAAATAGCTCCTCAACCTCAGCCTCCAGTCGTGCCCTTTTCTCCTTCATCTTGCCGTAGCTCATGGCCTTATGCTTGGAAGCGTTGGCCTTCACCTTAGTCCCATCCAGGGAAACGTGCCCCAGCTTGGCCAGCCCGGCCTGCCGGCATAGTTCCAACACCTTTAGGAAGAGACCACCTAGAGCTACCAGGTGCTCCTTGCGGAAGTCGGAGATGGTGCGGAAGTCGGGAGTGTTATTGGCCGCCAGCACTCGGAAGGCGATATCCTCATGGAGACGCTTCTCGATGCGCCGGGAGGAGGGCACCCCAGCACAGTAGGCGTATACCAGCACCTTCACCATCATCACCGGATGGTAGGGAGGATAGCCTCGCTCCTCACCCTCATACGTGCTCAGGATTTCCTTCAGGTCCAAATGGTCCACCACATCGGAGATGAAATAGGCCATATGATCTGCTGGTAGCCACTCCTGAAGGGCCACCGGCATCAGCAGCATCTGATCCGGCTCATAGCGGCGAAAGGTCTTGCTCATCCCTGCCTCCTCAACCCAGCTTGGCCTCTATTTTACCCCTAATTGCCCCGTATTACTCGGACAGGCTGCTAGGGGAGCTCCCTCATCCTTCGAGACCAACTTTGCCGACGCCACCTGGCGCAAGCCGTGCCTGTTCGGGATTACTCAGGCAGGGCTGGTGAAGAACCTAAATGACGGGGTGGCCTGGGGGATATTCCCACTCTACTTCGCCAGTCAGGGCCTGGCCCTTGACCGTATCGCGGTACTGGTCGCCGTTTTTCCTCTGGTCTGGGGAGTTCTTCAACTGGCAACCGGCTGGCTCAGCGATCTCTTGGGACGAAAGCCCCTGATTGTAGTCGGGATGGTGTTGCAAGGAGCAGCAATCTCGTTGACGGCAGGCGTCGACTCTTACGGAGTTTGGATCGGGTCCATGGCCTTGCTGGGGTTGGGCACGGCGCTGGTTTATCCCACATTATTGGCCGCCGTGGGCGATTCCGTCCCCGCCCCTGACCGAGCGTCTTTCCTGGGGGTATACCGCTTCTGGCGTGACTGCGGGTTCATCATCGGGGCCCTTCTCGCCGGCGCCATGGCCGACATATTCGGATTCAGGCCGGCCATACAGCTAATCGCGGCCTTGACTGTGGGTTCCGGGGTGTTGGCCTTATTTACTATTAATGGTCGAGGCCGGCCCTAAAAATGTTGTCCCTGCCCCGCCGCGGGTGAAGGTTGGCATGGGGGCGTCCCTTTTCGGGTAAATCCCACCTCAAAGAACCAGTATCCGCCCCTCCACCCGCCCAGGGCCGACGTTCAGTAGCCCGATGGACGGCACCACTTTGAACCTGCGCTTGCCCGCCGCGCCGGGATTGAAGAAGGTCAGCGGCCCCCGTTCCTCATGAACTGCCATGTGGCTGTGGCCGAAGACGACCACGTCGGCTCTCGCTTCCAGAAAGGTCGATAGCCCCGCGTCGTCTCCCTCTTTAGGCACCTTCACGATATGGGTGAGATAAATGCGGCAACCGCCTAATTCGACGGACTCCACCTCCGGGAACTGGGACTCCGGTCCTTCGCGGTCGTTGTTGCCGCACACCGCCGTCACCGGAGCGATTTCTGACAGCTGCTCGATGATCCGGCCCGTGCCGATGTCTCCCGCGTGGAGGATGTGCTCTACCCCGTCAAGTAGGGGCGGCACCCGGGGGTCATAGAAGCCGTGGGTATCGGAGACCACGCCGATCAGCACGTCTGGACCCGCCGGAAATTAAGATTGATCGCCATCATGACCACCATTATTCCACATCGGCTTTCTGAGTTATATTAATACCATGCCGGAAGCGCCAGACCTGGAAGTTATAAAAGATTACCTGAACGCAAACCTCAATGACGCGCCGGTCGAGTCCTGCCAGGAGGGGGCCTCGGGATGGAATCAGCAATGATTCTCACGACCCTAGTTGCCACCATCTTGGCCTGCACCTCCGAGCCGATAGGCACACCGACAGCACCCCCGAATCAGTTGCCTGAGAGACTGGAACCAGCAGAGATTGAAGCCCTTAAGCTGTATTTAATATTAACTACCACTCCCATCGGAAATATCGCTGATGCGTTGCCCGCTATTCTGGATCTAGCGGCATTGAAAGGTGATGGCTTATTGTCAGAATCAACCTATTTAGTCGGAGAAATGATTGGTGATGTGTTGGTTCAGACGCTCGATTTTTATGCTGTCGACCCACCCGTCAGAGCGATGGAATATCATCAGGTAACGTTCGATAGTTTAAAGGAGATTCAACGCGTCCTGATTCGACTGGGTGATTTTTACAGGGCAGCCGAAGACGTCAATAGCTTGTCGGACAGAGAAGTGAAAATTCTAGGGAATACGCACACAGACATATCCCGTCAACTTAGGGACGCGTTCGAAAATTTTAGCGATTTGAGGTGGACCCAGAGCAGCACGGAGTGAGAATCAGCATGGACGGGAAGGGACGCTACACCGACAACATCTTGTTGGAGCGGCTGTGGCGCACGGTTAAGTATGGACGAGGAGGTCTACCTGAAAGCCTACTCCAACGGGCGAGAAGCCAAGGCCGGGCTTGACGCATACTTCAGCTTCTACAACAACCAAAGACCCCACCAGGCCTTGGGCTACCGGACACCGGCTGAGGTGTTCAAAGGAGACTTGGCGCCATCAGATGAACGGTCAATCAATGGGAAACGGGCACCGAACGGAGCGTTCTCAGACCTTGGAAAGACGGCGGAACTCCCACTTAGTTTTGCACCAAACCTGTCCAACTGATTGGGTCTACCTCAGTGAACTGGCTGCCCTGGTCGGTGTTGAAGACCTCTGGCTTCCCCTTGCCAAGCGCTTCCTCCAATGTCTCGACACAGAAATCAGCATCCAAGGTGTTGGAAAGACGCCAGGCCACCACGTACCGCGTGTACCAATCCATGATGGCCACCAGGTATAAGAAACCCTTGGCCATGGGGATGTAGGTGATGTCGGCGGCCCACACCTGATTTGGTCTGGTGATCTCCATGCCGCTCAGGAGGTAGGGATACACCTTGTGCCCTGGCCCCGGCTTGCTGGTCCGGGGCCACCGGTAGATGGCACGTAGTCCCATGGTCCGCATCAGACGCTGGACCCGCTTCCGGTTCACCCTGTGACCTTGAGTGCCCAGCCAGACCCTCATGCGCCGCGACACCCGTAGAAGGGGGTACTTAGGTACTGGTGGTCCATCGCCTTCATCACGGTCAGGTTCTCCAAGCAAGTCCCCTTGCGCCGGTAGTTTAGGCTGGACCTGCTGATGCTCAGTAAGGCGCACTGTCTCACTGTGGACAAGGCTGGGTGCCGCCGGTCCACCATCTCCCGCCGCCGCTCCCGGCTCATGGACCGAGCCTCTCCGCCAAGAAATCCCGCTCAACCTTCAGTTGGCCGATCTGCTGATAGAGCCGGGCAACAAGGACCGCATCGCTCTTCTGGCGTTTGTCTTGGTTCCCACCAAAGACGCCGACCGCTCCTTCCAACAAGGACTTCTTCCAGGCCTGGATCTGCCCGGGATGGACCTCGTAGCGGGCGGCCAGTTGGGCCACCGTCTCTTCACCCTTCACCGCTTCCAGGGCCACCTTGGCCTTGAATGTTGGGCTGTGCTTCCTCCGCTCTTTTGACATGTCCCACTCCTCCCTCACAGCAACAGCTGTGGCTATTTTAGGAGCAGAACTCTCACTTAACCACCTGTCCGAATTTCCGGGTCCACCTCAATTCGGTCAATGATCGTACGAAGCTATACGATCTCGTTGAGCGTTAACGTAGCTCGAAACTATAAGGGCGCGAAAGGAAAATGGGGTGTATAGGCAAGGGAAGGCCTGTTGGACGAAAAGGAGCGAAATGACTGAGGAACCCAACCTAGCGAATGCCTTAGAAGCCCTGATGAGAAATTTGGATTCTGAGGCAGAGAAGCTGTTAGCTGTCACACGCCGAGATCAACTTGTAGCACCCGTTGTCGATGAGGCCGTTTCTTCACTGAAACGGCCAACATTCGATGAATTGAATGACGCCATTAGTTCTGCGCGACAAAAACTAAGGGAGGCCCTGTACCATTGGTTGGAAGTGAAAGATATGGGATGGCATGAGTGACGAGTTCACGGACATACTAAACCACTAACCTATTCAATTATAGCGGTATATTAATACCATGCCGGAAGCGCCAGACCTGGAAGTCATCAAAGATTACCTGAACGCAAACCTCAAGGACGCGCCGGTCGAGTCCTGCGGAGTCCTGCGCCCCACCGTGGTCCGGTCTTTGGCGGCGGAGGTCACCGCCGATCTGCCCGGCCGGTCGCTCTTGGACGTCCAGCGGCGGGGAAAGTTCCTGACGCTGCGGCTCTCCGGCGGGCGCAGCCTGGTAATCAATCCCATGCTCACCGGGGCTCTACAGCATTGCCGGGAAGGCGAACGGGTGCAGAAGAAAACCTGCTTGATTTTGGGAGTCGGTGGCGGGATGGAGCTCCGCTATCTGGATGACCGGCAGATGGGCAAAGTCTACTATATCGACAACGGCGAAGCCGGCGGGGATGCTCAAGACGACCAGATCCCCCAATACACCGGCCTAGGCCCAGATGTGCTCTCCGGAATCACCTTTGAAGAGTTCCAGGCCCGGCTGAAAAAGTTCAACGGCGAAATCAAGGGGGTGCTGACCCGCGGAGCCTTCATCTCCGGCATCGGCAACGCCTATTCGGACGAGATACTCTTCGCCGCCGGTTTATCTCCCTTCAAGAAATGCCGGGCCATGAAAACCGAGGAACTACGGGCGCTCCACACCCAGTGCCGCCGAGTACTGGAAGAGGCCACCGAGACACTCAGAGGGCGCATGGGCGGCGACATCCACAAGAAAGTGCGCGACTTCCTGAAGGTGCACAATAAAGGCGGCCAGGACTGCCCCAGGTGCGGGGGAAAGATTACTCAGTTGAACGCCAACCAACGCATCACCAGCTATTGCCGCCACTGCCAGCCCGGACTGCTGGTCCGCAACTAACTTTCCCGGTCCGGCTCCAGGCAACCGGCCCCAGATCCTTCTCAATAATCGGTATTTTGTGATAAAGCTATCGCCGGAATCTCGGTGTCAGCCTCGATGGGCATGATATTGAGCATTGACATCGTTCATTCCAGATTATTTAATGTGAGTATGTCTCAAGGGCCCGTGGTTTTTGCCTGAAACTACCGGGCCGTTACCTGTTTTTCTTGGCCGTTTTAAGCGTTTCGACGCTGATTGAAGCCCGGAGATTGAATCAGAATCGCCCAAATTTGATATAAACCTGGTAACCGTGGATAAGGAGGACTGAATGCCTGACCAGGAAATTGCTTTGATGGCCCACCTTCTGCGCCGCGCCGGCTACGGAGCTGGCCGGGATGAGATTGAGGCCAGAGTCGCCCAGGGATACGACAGCGTGGTCCAAGAGCTCTTAACCCCCGGAGACGACCCTGGGATCGACGAAGACCTGATGTATCGCGCCTATCCCTCCTACTTCGACAAGGCGGCGATCGAGACCGGTCAGACCGAATGGGTCTACCGCATGATTAACAATAAATACCAGCTCAAGGAGAAGATGGCCCTCTTCTGGCACACCATCCTCTGCGCTGGCGACAATAAAGTGGACAACGCCCGGACCACGGCGATTCAGATTGACAAGTTCCGGGACATGGGCATGGGCAACTTCAAGGATCTGCTCATGATGCTCTCCACCGATCCGGCCATGCTCTATTACCTGGACAACATCGAGAGCCACAAGACGGCCGTCAACGAGAACTACGGCCGGGAGCTCTTGGAGTTGTTCTCAATAGGTGTGGGCAAAGACGGGGAGTTCAACTATACCGAAGATGACGTAAAGGCCTGCGCCCGCGCCTTCACCGGCTGGAACCTGGCCCCCACCATCCCGGTCTTCCCCTACGGCCGGACCCCCTTCGAATTCCGTTTCGACCCGGCGGACCACGACTACGGCGAAAAGACCTTCCTGGGCGAGACCGGCAACTGGGACGGCGGGGACATCGTCGACATCATCTGCAAGCAGCCCGCCACCGCCCGGTTTGTCGCCCGGAAACTCTACGACTTCTTTGTCGCCGACGAGCCGCCCGTGCCTGCCTGGCGGTTGAGCGAGCCCCGAGACATGGATGCCATCAAGAAACTGGAGAAGGCCTACTTCGACTCTGGGTACGAGATTACCGCCATGTTGCGGGTGCTGTTCGCCTCCGACTTTTTCAAGGACGAGGCGGTACGGTTCGCCAAGGTCAAGAGCCCCGCAGATGTGGTTATCGGCACCATGCGGATGGTGGGCGACCACCTTGAGCCCAAGCCGGGCTTGTTCTTCGTGGCCATGGAGCCCAAATACATGGGCTTGGACCTGATGAACCCGCCGACGGTGGAGGGCTGGCACATGGGCCGCGAGTGGATTAACAGCGGCAGCCTCATCGACCGCATCAACTTCGCATCTTCCATGCTGGGCAACACTGAACTGCCCGGCGTTAAGTTCATAATCAGCCGGCTGATGGACTTGGGCGATAGCCCCAGCTCCCAGCAGTTCCTTGACGGGTGCCTGGACCTGCTGGGCCCCATGGAACTGGCCGATGAGACTCGGGGCCAGTTGGTGGCCCACCTAGACTCCGGGGGAGCATTGAAGCATGGCACCGAGACCGAGCAGGGTGAATTCGCCCGCCGCGCGGGCGAAACCCTCCAGATGATTGCCACCACCTCGGAGTTCCAGTTCGGTTAGGGACTCCTCGAATCCGGTTCATTAGAAATTTCTGAGTTATTTACTGAGATAGCCAAGGGAGGAATAGGGATGGTATCAACGGTAAAAGACCCGGTTCTGGCCGTATGGTCATTGTCCGGTGGAAACGATGGCATGAACACGGTTATTCCTTACAACAATCCCCGCTACCGGGACTACCGGCCGACGCTGGGGATTCCTGAAGACCAGATTATCCCCATCAACGGCGAATTGGGCTTCCACCCAGCCATGGCCCCCCTGAAGAAGTACTGGGACGAAGGCCGTTTGGCCATCATCCAGGGGATCGGCTACCCCAACGGCAGCCTGTCCCACTTCAGGTCCATGGACATTTGGGCCACCTGTGAGCCCGAAGAACTGGGTCTCACCGGCTGGCTGGGCAGCGTCATTCAGGACGTTGATCCCAAGGGCGAGAATGTGCTCACCGGCGTCAACTTCGGCCGCGGCCTGCCCCGCTCCCTGGCCAAAGAGGGAGTGGCCGTCGCCTCGGTGGGCGACCTGAGTTCCTACGGCCTGCTTACCGAGATGGACGCGGAATCCCAGCGGACCGAAGCCCTGGACCTGTTCGGGCGCATGTACGCGCCGGCCATCGGTCAGGGCGCGGTGGACGACTACATCCGCCGCACCGGTATCGAAGCGTTGAAGGGCGCCGACATCTTGGGCACTGCTCCCGGCAAGTACAGGTCCGAGGTTGAGTACCCCAGTACCACCATGGGCGGTTACCTCCGCGACATGGCCCAGGTCCACAACGCCGACTTCGGGACCCGGGTGCTGTTCACCACGGCTCCCTACAACATCTTCGACACTCACGCCAACCAGGCGGTTGGACACGCCAACCTGCTGCAGGACGTGGCCAGCAGCATCGATTCGTTCATAACCGACCTCCGGCAACTGGGCAAGAGCGACAACGTAACGTTGTTCTTCTACTCGGAGTTCGGGCGGCGGGCCATGGATAACGGCTCCGGGACCGACCACGGCACCGGCGGTGTGGCCTTCGTCCTCGGCGATCATGTCAAGGGCGGCCTCTACGGCGAGTACCCGTCGTTGGTGCCAAATGAGTTGGAAGACGGCGGCAATCTGCAACATAACGTGGATTTCCGGTCCGCCTACACCACTCTGCTTGACCGCTGGATGGGCCTGGATGCCAAGTCCATCGTTGGCGGCAATTTCGAGGCTCTGGACTTCATCTAGAACTAAACCGCCGGTAGAAAATCGGCCTTCCGAACCAAATACAGAATCTGACCCTCTGCGCCGCAGCGGTTACTCCGGCGCGGAGGTCCCGACATCTCTGAGGAGAATAGCAATGGCTAGTGTATTCCTGGGAATAAACGACCGGACATTCACCTATAGCTTTACCGCTGGCCGCTCCGAGTTTCAGGGCACCGGTTTCCGCACCCCCATGGATTTTGCCCTGGGCCCCAACGACTTGGTCTATGTGGTGAACCGGTCCTATGAGTCGCGGGCCGACGGCACCCGCATCAACCTCTTCCGCATTGGAGAAGGCGCTGAAGAATACATCACTGAATTCGGCTCCTACGGCGGGGAACCAGGCCAGTTCATCTGGCCTATGGCCATCGCCTTGGATAAGGACACCAACGTTTATGTGACCGACGAGTGGACGCACCGCATCACCATCTTCAACAAAGACGGGGAGTACCAGAGCCACTGGGGCGCCCACGGGTCGGGCGACGGCGAGTTGGACCGCCCGGCCGGCATCACCATCAGCGGTGACGGCACGGTCTTCGTGGTAGACAGCCGCAACAACCGGGTACAGAAGTTCACACTGGACGGTAAGTTCCTGGGCAAGTGCGGCAGCGCCGGCACCGGCGATGGCGAGTTCAACCTGCCTTGGGGCATCTGCCTGGACAAAGACGGTAACGTGTTCGTCGCCGACTGGCGCAACGACCGTATCCAGTCCTTCACCAGCGACGGCAAGTGGCTGGCTACATTTGGAAAACCTGGCATTGGCGGAAAACCCGGCACCGGCGGCGACTGCAGTATCGCCAAGGAGCAGGGCGGCATGGTTTACGCCAACGTGCCCGTGGGCCAGTTCAACCGCCCGACCGGCGTCTGTGTCGACGACGATGGCGACATCTACATCGCCGACTGGCTGAATAACCGGGTCCAGGTTTTGACGGCTGAGGGTCGGTTCATCACTGAGTTCAACGGAGACGCTGGACTCTCCAGCCTGGGCGTCGACAAAATCAAGTCCAACCCGGACATGGTCCGCCAGCGCAACGGCGTGCGGGACTTCACCCCTGAAAAGGTGCTCTGGGCTCCCTGCGCGGTGCGCGTCGACAACCGGGGCCGCGTTCTGATTGCGGACACCACCCGGCACCGGTTCCAGGTCTACCAGAAGAACAGCGAGCCGGTACTCGTCTGACCCGTTATCCGCGCGCCCTATAGGGGACAATCTGGATACGCTCTGGCGCTTGGGCCGATTTTCAAATAATCCGCCCAAGCGCCAGTTTTCATGTTGGGCACGAGGGGAGGAATAAGATTTCTAGAGGAGACATGATCCAGCGCAGCCAAGATAACAGGCAGGGCGTGGCGGCCCAGCAGGTTTTCGGCCCCCAAGCGGCCGTCTACGCCACCAGCAAGGTCCACATCCGGGACGACAGCCTGGAATCAGTTGAGCGCATGGTAGATGCGGGAGGCGGTACCAACCGTTACGGCTGGACCGTTGACCTGGGCACCGGCGCCGGTTTCACTGCCTTCGCCTTGGCCGGGGTGTCGGACCGGGTGGTGGCCAGCGACGTGACCGAGCCCATGCTGCGGCAGGCCCAACGCTTGGGACGGGAGCGGGGCATCACCAACCTAGGCCTGAGCCAGAACGCCGCCGAAGAGTTGCCCTTCGCCGATGAATCCGTGGACTTGATTACGTCCCGGGTCGCCGCCCACCACTTCCGCGACTTCGAAAAGGCCCTGGATGAGGCCCAGCGTGTGTTGAAAAAGGGCGGCTCACTGCTCATGGCCGACAGTGTGGCCCCGGAGGACGACGCCATCACCCAGTGGATGAACGACATCGAATTGCGCCGTGACTTCAGCCACGTGGAGAACCGTCAAATCTCCAAGATTCAAGAGATGTTGGCTGACCGAAGGTTTACAGTCGTCGAGAACGATTACCCCCGCATCTACCTGCGCTTCAACGAGTGGACCGCCCGCACCAAGGTCTCGGCAGAGGAAACGGAAGCCCTGCGTAGAGACTTCTTGGAGGCCCCTGCCGCCACCCGTGAAGCCTTCCAAGTAGCCCCGGTCCACGGCGATATCGCCTTCTCCTGGCCCTGCTGGGCGTTTAGGGCCGTCAGGGGGTAATCACTCCCGCTCATGGTGAGCTTGTCGAACCACCGGTGGGGTTGAGTCGGGGTGCCTGCAACCAGCGACTTGACTGATGCGGGCCCTTCGACAGAGTCAGGACGAGCGGGGGGCCGGGGCATCTATGAATCCGCTCATGGTGAGCCCTTCGGTACCTCAGGACAGGCTTGTCGAACCACCGGTGGGGTTTAAAGGATCTAATTCCGCAATAGCTGAATCAGGGCTTCCGAGACCTCGTCAGGACGTTGGACTGGGAGGTCATGCCCTGCCCCCGCGACGATTCTGCGCGCGACAAGGTTCGTGAAGTTTTTTTGGTCTTCCGACGGGTCTTGTGAGGGAGAACCAAATCCGCTGTCCGCTGCCCGCAAGACGATTGACGGCACCGTAATTAGGGGGCCCTTTGCCAATTCACGTTCCACTCCAACGAACCGTTCCTCCCCCGGAGCATTCATGTGCCGGTGCCGGTATGAATGCAGGGTGATGTCCACGAAATCGGGATTGTCGAAAGACTGGGCCGAACGGTCGAATACTTCGTCGGTGTAATTCCACTTGGGCGCCCACGTTTCCCAAAGATGGCGGATGATGTCCGTCCGGTTCTTTTCCAGACCCACGCGTCCCTGGTCGGTATTGAAATACCACTGATACCAGCGCCTGGCTTCGGATAGAGCGGAAGCAGGCTGCTCCCTGCTTACGGTGTTCTGTACCGAATACCCACCGATGGCAACGAAAGCCGTGACCATCTCTGGATGCAGGATTGACGTTATGCAGGCGGCGCGAAGGCCCCAATCGAAACCCGCGAGGGCGAACCGGTCGATGTCCAAGGCCTGGGCAAAGTCGACAACGTCTTGGCCGATCGCGGCCTGTTGGGCCATCCGAGGGGACGCCGGGTCGCGGAAGCTGGTGGGCCCGTATCCCCGGAGGTAGGGCGCCAAAACCCGGTATCCGGCCTCGGTTAGCGAAGGCACAACACCGTCCCATGAGCGAACATCGTAGGGAAATCCGTGCAGAAGTATGATGGGAAAGCCAGAGGGATCTCCGTGGTCTCCGTACCCAACGTTCAGCACGGGGGTCTGGATGAAATTCACGCCCGTTAGATCATTCAAGATGGCATCTCCAAACAGGTTTTTCTTGCTGGCCGCCGGACTCCCCCCTAAACCCCCCACTCCTCCAGGCCATATGCCATGTCCCAGAACTGGTGCTCCAGGCGGACGCTGGTTAGGTAGGACTGGCCCATGGCGGCCTGTTCGGCGGGGCCGGCTTCGCCGCCGATTCGGCCGGTCATGTCCCGGATGTGGTGGGCGAGGGCGGCGAATTCCCCGGAGGTATACGTCTCGATCCACTTGGCGTAGAGGGGCGCCTGTTCGGGCAGCCCCTGCTTGGCCAGGTGGTCGCCAATCTCCCAGTAACCCCATTGGCAGGGTAGCAACGATGCCACCAGCTCTCCGAAACTGCCTTGGTGGGCGGTCTTGAGCAGGAAGCCGGTGTAGGCCACGGTGGTGGGGGACGGAACAGTGGCATCCAGTTTTTGGGCGCTGATTCCGAACTCTTCGCAATAGCTCCGGTGGAGCGCCATCTCTACGTTCAGAGTCTCGTCCAGCAGTCCGGCGAACCAGGACATATCCTCCAACCTCGGTGCCCGCGCCGATGCCAGGGCCAGCACTCGGCTGTAGTCAATCAGGTAGGCGTAGTCCTGGGCCACGTAGTACTTGAACTTCTCCACCGGCAGGGTGCCGTCGCCCACGCCCTTGACGAAGGGATGGGCCAGGATGGCCTGCCTCATGGGGAGGCTCCGTTGTTCAATGTCCGCTATGAATCCCATTCCGGTTCCCAAATATCCACCTAAAATTGGTCCATACTGCCTGGAATTGTTGTGCAAAGGGGGATATATTTCTTCGGTCGCCCCGACGCGTCGGAGCTCGCCCCATTCCTCCGCCAACCGGGAATTGTCCGTGTGACAATGATTTTAGGAGGGGCGCAGCGGGCAGTCAATTCTCGGCGGAGTGAACAGGTACCGGCCGCAGACCGTTACCGCTTTCCCCTCAGAGCGGGCATGCCGTATAATTAACCCAGCTTTTTGATTGAGCCCAGATCCCTATTCCGATTTACCATGCCCATCGGAGAACCCAACGGAAGTGACCAACAATGGAAGTAGTTTTCACCCAGGACGTTCCCAATAAAGCCCGGGCCGGAGAGGTACGCCGCGTGCCCGATGGCTACGCCCGGAACTATCTATTACCCCAGGGGCTGGCCGAGATTGCCACCCCCGAGGTGTTGAAGCGGCTCCATAAGATTACCGCCACCGGAGACGAGGTCCGCGTCCGCGAGACGGCCGTCATGGAGGAACTGGCGGCAGGGTTGGACGACGTTACCATCACTCTCTCAGCCAGAATCACCCCCACCGGCCGCTACTACGGGGCCATTACCAGCACCCACATCGCCATGGAGTTGGGCGAGAAGCTGAACCGCGAGGTGGAACGCCGCTGGGTGGAGATTGTGGAACCAATCCGTGAGCCCGGGGAGTACGAAGTGCTGCTCCGGTTCTCGACCGACGTTACGGCCATGATTCATGTGAACGCAGAGGTGGAAGAATAGGTCGATGTACGCTGAGAAGCTGTTGCCCCATGACTTGGAGGCGGAGGAAGCGGTTGTTGGGTCGGTCTTAATCGATGGGGACTGTTTCTCCCGCGTCGCATCTTACCTCAAGGCGGATGATTTCTACCGCGAGAGAAATCAGTTGTGCTTTGCCGCCTGTGAGGCCCTCTTTCAACGGGATGAGGCAATTGACCAAGTCACCCTGGCCCGGGAACTAGGCCGCTCCAGCCAGTTGGAGACCGTGGGCGGCATGGCCTACCTCAGCCACCTAATCTCCGTTACCCCCACCTCGGCCCACTCTGAACACTACGCCACCGTGGTCGTCCGCGCCGCGACCATGCGGAAGCTCATCGATGCCGCTTCCCGCATCTCGGCCATGGGCTACCAAGACACCGACGACGTGGACGCCACTCTTCGCCAAGCGGAGGACGTGCTGTTCACCGTTCGGGGCACCGACACCCATCGGGGCTTTATTCCTCTCCGTCAGATCTACGACCAGTACCTGGAAGACCGCGCCGCCATCGCCGACCCCATAACCGAGAACACCGGACCGGTAATGGCGGGATACACCGACCTGGACGAACTGCTGGGCGGCATCCAGCGCTCGGATATGGTCATCCTTGGCGCCCGCCCCTCGTTGGGCAAGAGCACCCTGGCCCTGAACATCTCGTTGAACGCCGCGAAGAATGGATCCACGGTTGGGGTGTTCAGCCTGGAGATGAGCCGGGAGCAATTGGCCCTTCGAATCCTCTCATCCGAGGCCGAGATAGACTCTCACCGGCTGCGTCTCGGCCTGTACACCGAGGCTGAAGAGCAGCGGATTATCGACGCCATCGGTCAACTCTCCGACCTGCCGGTCTACATCGACGACGCGCCCTTTCAGAGCATGATTGAGATGCGCAGCAAGTCCCGCCGCCTGATGTTGGAGCACGGGCTGGACCTGTTGGTGGTGGACTACCTGCAGTTGATCCAGGGCCGGGGCCGGGGCGATAACCGGGTCCAAGAGATTAGTGAGATATCCCGGTCCCTCAAGGGCATGGCCCGGGACCTGAACGTCGCCCTAATAACTTGCTCCCAACTCAGCCGCGTGGTGGAGCAGCGCCCAGGACACCGGCCCATGCTCTCCGACCTGCGGGACAGCGGGAGCATCGAGCAGGACGCCGACGTGGTGATGTTCCTCCACCGGGACGATATTTACTTCACCGAGGACGAGTGGGACCAGCAATTCCCCGGCCGCCCCTACCCCAGAAACGTTGCCGACTTGATAATCGCCAAGCACCGGAACGGACCCACAGGCACCGTGCAGCTGTACTTCCGGGACAACCTGGTGCGGTTCGATTCATTCACCAGAGTGGACGACTTCTAAAGATGGCAACATCCGGGGCTTTCTCGGGATTTACGAGAAACACACGCTACACTCCGGTGCCCAACCCGATTTTCGGACCTATCCTGGAGCAGATTCAGGACATGGCCGAACTCAAGGTAACGCTGCGCGGTCTGTGGCTGTTCCACCGTAAGCGCGGTGCCCTCAGGGCCGTTACCTTGGACGAGTTTTTGGCGGACCGGTCGCTACTCAAGGGACTGAGTCTCGATGGCAAGGATGCGAGGCAAGAGATACGCCGGGGACTGCGATTGGCCGTGACCCGCGGGACATTCTTGACCCACCAGTTGGAAGGTACAGGAACGGTCTTTCTGCTGAACACCGAGGCAGACCAGCGGGCCCTAGCCCGTCTGGACACTTCGGGATCCGGGGCGACCTTAGAAAGTTGCGATGAGCCGGCAGGGGATGCACCGGAGCTGGACAGGCCCAACATATTCGCTCTCTACGAAGACAGCATCGGTTCTCTTTCGCCGCTGTTGGCCGAGGAGCTAAAAGAGGCTGAAGCACGCTACCCAGAGCCCTGGCTTCGGGAGGCATTCAGCATAGCGGTGGCGGAGAACAAACGCAGTTGGCGCTACGTAGCCGGTATCCTGAGGCGCTGGACCGCCGAGGGCAAAGAAACCAGGGGGGATGCTAGAGGGGGGGAAGATGGAAAGCCTGGGCGACATACTGAGAAGGATCAGCGCCAGAAATATCTCGAGGACTACCAACGGCGGTGGGGTAGCTCTCCCCGGCAACGAGCCGGCCGCTGAGCTTTGCCCCCAGTGCAACGGCAGTGGCTGGGTCACCCGCCGCGTGCATATCGGGCATCCGGAATTCGGCCAGGCCATCCCCTGCTCCTGCCAGAAGACCCAGGACTCGACCAGCCGCGTGGCTGCGTTACGCCGGTACAGCAACCTGGGCGCCCTTTCCCGAATCTCCTTTGCCGCCACTAATCTGGAAGGACCCCTGCCGGACACTCCCAACCAGCAGATGTTCGCCCAGGGAGTCGCGGCCGCCGCCCAATTTGCCGAGGACCCCCAGGGCTGGCTGGTGCTCACCGGCCCCAGCGGCAGCGGCAAGACCCACCTGGCCGTGGCCATCGCCAACCGCTGCATCGAAAGGAACCAGACCACCTTCTTCATCGTCGCCGCCGACCTGCTGGACCATCTGAGAGCGACCTATTCGCCCGATAACCCAATTTCCTACGACGAGCTGTTCGAGCAGGTGCGCAACGTCCCTGTGTTGGTCCTGGACGACCTGGGCATGACCAGCGCCACGCCCTGGGCTCAGGAGAAGCTGTTCCAGGTGATTAATCACCGATACAACAACTCGCTGCCCACAGTGGTCACGGTGCGCGGCCCGCTGCAGCGCCTGGAGGATTCCCTGCGCACCCGCCTTGAAAACGCGGACGGGGCCGCTACGGTGGTCCAGCTGGGCAACTTCAACAGCCGGTTGGTGCTGGGTATCGGCGAAGTACGGCCCGAGATGCTGAAGCGGATGACCTTCGAGAACTTCGACACGATGGGCGGGGCCAACGCCTCTCACCAGGACCAAGAGTCCCTGGACCGGGCGATGCACACTGCGGAGACCTTCGCGGCGGACCCGGAAGGCTGGCTGCTGCTCAACGGCCCCCGGGGTTGCGGAAAAACCCATCTGGCGGTGGCCATCGCCGGGGAGCGGCTCAAGCAGGGTAGCCAGGTGTTCTTCGCCTTCGTGCCCACACTGCTGGACCACTTAAGGGCCACCTTCAGCCCCGACAGCCTGGTGGGCTACGACGAGTTGTTCGAGCAGATAAACTCGGTCCCGTTGCTGGTCCTGGACGACTTGGGCGCCGAGAGCAGCACCGCCTGGGCCGAAGAGAAGCTGTACCAGATAGTCGTCCACCGCCATGAGGCCCGCCTGCCCACCGTCATCACTACTGCCTCCACCATCGACGAACTGGAGGACACCAAGTCCCGCATCGCCTCGCGGCTGGTCGACGGTATGGTGGTGGACTGGCAGCCGATTACCGCACCCAACTACCGCGACCAGCGTAGGAGGAGCGGCTAGCGGGCGGTTTGGTTTGGAATAAGGTTGATGCGACGTAGGGGCACGGCATTGCCGTGCCCCTACGATTTTGAGGCTACGTTCGAATTCGTACCCGTTTCCACGCTGACCGTTGGGTTTTGGCGAAACTACGTGGTTGAGCACCGGCCAAAATCCACCTTAGTCCCCTTTACAAAAGGGGGGCTCTATCTCCCCCTTTGGTAAAGGGGGGTTGGGGGGATTTCCGCCGCCCCTTGACAAACACATTTCCGCTGTTAATATTTAACCAAATGGTTAAGTATCAAAGGGAAACACTGGACTCTACCTTCGCGGCCCTGGCGGACCCCACACGGCGCGCCATCCTGGCGCGTTTGTCCACCGGTGATTCGTCAGTCACGGCCCTGGCCGAACCCTTCGACGTTTCGCTCCCCGCCATCTCCAAGCAGCTTAGGGTGCTTGAGCGCGCCGGATTACTGCGGCAGGAGAAAGATGGCCGCGTCCGCCGCTGCCGACTGGAGGCCGAGCCTATGAAGGAAGCTGTCGATTGGATAGCGCAGTACCGGCGGTTCTGGGAGGACAAACTGGAGTCGTTGGCCAGCTATTTGGAAGATTTGGCCCCCGGGGAAGGCAATTCAGAAAAAGATGACTTAGAACAAGAAAATTTGGAGGGGAGGAAACCATGACCCAATCAGCGCCGCAGACCGGCATCAGTTTGAACATGAGCAAGACCATCAACGCATCCCGCGACCGGGTATTCGCCGCCTGGACCCAGCCCGAGTTGCTGCATAAGTGGTGGGGTGCCCATGAGAGCTTTAGCGGGCCCATAGCCGAGGTTGACCTGAGAGTGGGCGGCAAGTACCGCTTGGGGATGCTGGAGCCTGGGAAAGACACGCCTTACGTCTCCTACGGCGTCTACCGGGAGGTGAACGCGCCGGACAAGTTGGTCTTCACTTGGGCCTTCGAAAAGATGCCGGGCGATGACCCGGACTTCGTGCCCGCCGAAACATTGGTCACCGTGGAGTTCATCGATAAAGGTGATGCCACAGAGGTAGTGATAACCCACGAGCAGTTCCCCGACGAGCACATGCGGGACGAGCACCAACAAGGCTGGGGCGGTTGCCTGGAAGGCCTCAACAGGCTGTTTGCTTCCGGCAGCTAGGCACGAACTAGACTTAGCGCCGGAATCACAGGGAAAATTCCCAATTCACAGGAGGAGATACCATGGCAAAGGTTATTCACTGCAACGATATGGGATCCGATTGCACCTTCGTGGCCCGGGGGGAGACCTTGGAAGAGGTGTTGGCGGTGGGCGCCGAGCACGGAAAGGAAGTGCACGGCATTAGCGAGATTACCCCCGAGATGGTCGAGAAGGTCAAATCGCTGGTGCGCGACGAGTAACCGGTACAACCGGTTTCCAGAGTTCCAGCAAAAAGCGGTCCCGATTTAAGGGGCCGCTTTTTATGTATTCCTAACTTGGGACCTGGCTGTCCCATCGAGAGACTAAAGCGGCAGGGCTATCGCCTGGCCGGTCTGGGCGCTGCGGGTTACGGCCTCGGTGAACTCCATGTAGTGCAGGCCGACGTCGAAGGGAGTGCGGGTGATTTTCTCCGTCCCGCGGATGGCGTTGCAGAATTCTTCTTCCACGCGCCAGTAGGCCCGGCCCTCCTCGGGGTTGGGAATCTCGGAGAGTTTATCTTCGCCGCGGCGGCCGCCGTAGACGTTCAGGCTGCCGTCCACATGAATCGTCCCCTCACTGCCATAGATCCAGACACCATTGCCCGAAGACAGGCCGGTTACGGCGCTGAAATGCATGTTGGCCTGGGCCCCGTTGGCCATTTCGGCGATTATGTCCACGTGGTCGGGGATGGTAATCGAAATCATGTCGCCGCTTTCGTCTTTGCGGCTGGACACGTTGACTTTGGTCATTGCGGTCACTTTCGTGGCCCGGCCCACCCAGCGGATCATGGCCTCGTACCAGATGCCCATGTTCAGGATGTTGAACCCGCTGAGGTCCCGGTCATTGCGCCAATGCATGGGGCCGCCCTGTTCCATGAAATTGTCTCCCAAGGACTGGACCGACACCCCGATGATGTCGCCGACATAGCCCTCGGCGATTTTCTGTTGGAGCAGGTTGTCAATCTTGAAGGTCAGGGGCGAGGGCACAATCTGGGTGGTTAGGTTGGGCCTCTCTCGGGAAGCGTCCAGCATGTCCTGGGCTTCCTGGGCGCTGGTGGCCATCCGGGCCTCGCAGAGCACATGCTTCCCGGACTCAAGAGCGGCCAGGGTCAGCGTGCGGTGCATGTAGGGCCAGGTGCCGATGCAGATGGCGTCGATGCCCGGGTCTTCCAGCAGGTCCTGCCAGTTGTCGTATACGGTGGGGATGTTGAACTGGTCCGCCACCACCCGTCCCGACTCGCGGCTGCGGTTGGCCACCGCCGAGATCTCCAGGGCATCCACCTTCTGGAATCCTGGGATGTGGCGGTCCCGGGTGTTTTTTCCGGCGCCGATTAGGCCGACCCTTATTCCGTCTGAAGCCATGGTTGCCCTCCCTATCTTTGAAGAACCGTTATCTGCCGGAGATGGAGGTTAAAGGGGTAGGTAAACCGCCTGCCCGGTATGGGCGCTGCGCGTCACTGCCTCGGTGAACTCCATGTACTGGACGCCCACGTCGAAGGGTGTGTGGGTCACCGGAGCATTGTCGCGGATGGAATTGATGAAATGTTCTTCCACCTGCCATTTGCCCCGTTTATCGTCGGGAATTGGAAACTCCTTCAATTTTTCGTCGCCCGACTTGCCGACAAACACTTGGTCGAAGGGCGGGCCTTCGAGCTTGATTGTGCCGTCGCTGCCGAAGATCCACAGTTCCGACCCGGTCTGTAGGCCGGTCACCGTGCTCCAGCTAAGATCGGCCTGGACCCCGGATGCGAACTCGCAGAGCACGTTAACGTGGTCGGGAACGGTGACGCCGCGCAGGATGCCGCTCTCGTCTTTCCGCTGGTTGGTGAAGACACGGGTCATGGCCATCACCTGGGTTGCGGGGCCCACGTAGCGCATCAGTGTTTCGTACCAGATGCCCATACCCATGATGTTGTAGCCGCTGAGCTGCCGGTCCTGCCGCCAATGGAGCGGAGCGTCGGTGTTCATGAAGGTGTCGGCCCGGTCGGCCCGGCCGTGGCCGTCGCTGACCCGCAGGCGCAGGGCCAAAGGCTGGCCCAGGTAGCCGTCGGCGATCAGGTCCTGAACGGTGCGGTCAACCTGCAGCGTCTGGGGCGCGGGGACAATCTGGGTCACCAGGTGGGGAAATTGGCGGGAGGCATCCAGCATGTCGTGGGCTTCTTGGGCGTCCATGGCCATACGGGCCTCGGTGAGTACGTGTTTGTCGTTCTCCAGCGCGGCCAGGGTCAGCGTGCGGTGCATGTAGGGCCAGGTGCCGACGCAGACCGCGTCGATATCGTCGGCCTCCATGAGCTCCATCCAGTTGTCGTAGACGGTGGGAATCTCGTACTCGCTGGCCACTGCCTCGCCGGACGCGCGGCTGCGGTTGGCCACGGCAACTATCTCGACGCCCTCTTGTTCACGAAGGCCGGGTATGTGTCTTAGCTTGGTGTTTGCTCCGGCGCCGATTAACCCAACGCGGATGATTCCGTTCTCCATGGTTGCCCTCCCAAACGGCACTGCCAGCGCATTTTGTTGACGGTCTGGCGTGAAATCCGACTAATTCTAGGCTAGAGGCCGGATTTAGTCCATAGGCTGGAGCGGTGGGCTGCCCAGCGGCGAGATTCGGACTAAGATAGGTTGGGCAGTCGTGTTTGACCGGAGGTGTTGATGAAGCCGGTGGTGGCCTGCCTACAGGGGCTGGTAAACATCTTCCTCTCGGCCCGGTACCGGGTCGAGGGAGATAGCATGTTGCCTTCCTTGGCCCACGGGGAGTCGGTACTCTTGGTACGGACCCGGTTCAGGTGGAACAAGCTGCGCAGGGGGGATGTGGTGGTATTTGAGCGTCCTGGGGGCGGAGGAAGGGACTACATCAAGCGGGTCGTAGGACTGCCGAATGAAGACTTAAGGGTTGCTGGCGGACGGGTGTACTTGGACGGCGACATATTGAAGGAGGACTATATCGCCGGTGCGGGCGGCGAGGCAGCTGAGGGCAACGAGTGGTTCAGCGGGCCTGGCGAATACTTTTTACTGGGAGACAACCGAGCTGACAGCGACGACAGCCGGGCCTTTGGGCCGGTGCCTGAAGAGTTGATCAAGGGGAGGGCTTGGTTCCGGTGTTGGCCGCCTTCCGGCTGGCGGCCGATAGGCCGGGATTAGAGCTTCCAGATATTGCCCACCTGCATCACCAGGTCCACATCGAAGATAGTCTCGGCGGGCCAGCCGGTCATCTTGATCCAGTCCTCGAAGTGCTCCTGCTCCGCTGCTTCGCACTCGGTGACCAGTTTGCCGCGCTTCAGGTCACCGTACACCTTCAGGATGGTGGTCCGGCGGTCCGGGCGCCATTTGCTGACGGCGCTCAACTTCTCCCGGAACTCTTCTTCCGTAAGTCCGGAAACGTTGTGTATCGCTAGAAATCGGGCCATGTCGGTCGTTCACCTCTTAAGGGGTGTCGAGTTGAAAGGTGGCTTTTAGTCCTTGGGCGGCACGAAGGGGTACGGGATGTCCGGGCCGTCTTTCAGGGGCAACACCACGGTGGCGGTGCCGGGCATGCTTTCTATCCCGTCATGGGTCTTCATTCCCAGGTCTAAGTCGATGAAACCCATGCCGCCCTTCTCGTGCTTGCCGGTCACCGTAGCCCAAACTATGAGCACGTCGCCGGGAACCAGCATGGCCCGGTGTTCGAACTGCGCCTTCCAGGGCCAGCCCTTGGGAAGGGTCCAGTCCTTGAGATACTGGGGCACCACGCTCTGTTTCCAAGAGCCGTGGATCAGGATGCTGGGATTCTTGTCGTGGTTCAGGCCGAAGTCCAGATCGTAATGGATCCGGTGGAAATTCTCGATGGCCGCGCTCCAGCGGAACAGGTGGGTCGGCGTGGGCGCATAGATGTACTTGGGCAGTTCGAATCCCTCGTCCACATCCTCGTAGTAGGTCTGGGTCTTGTTCCGCAACTGGTCGGCGGTGGGCCTTTCGTTGCGGGCCAGAATCTCTTCCGGCTTCATCTTTAGCAGTTTTTCCAGCGGAGTGGTCATGCTGATAACCTCAGGCGGTTGGTTGACTGGCGGCTGGGTTTTGGCGGCCCCGGCTACCGTCGAATCGAAGACTGGCGGCTGGGTTTTGGCGGCCCCGGCTACCGTCGAATCGAAGACTGGCGGCTGGGTTTTGGCGGCCCCGGCTACCGTCGAATCGAAGACTGACGGGTGATGCAGAGCAGGGCCTTTTTCTGGTTGGTGTAGGTGGTTTCACGGGTGATAATCAGGAAGGGGTTGCCGTCTCTTCCCACCCTTTCCCTGATGTCGGAATATCGGTTCTGGAAGAAAATCTGGTCTCCGATGTTAGGATATTGGTACACCTCTATCTCGTTCCCAGCGTTCAGCGTCCGCACCAAGTGGGTGGGGATGTCGGGCAGGGAGCCGGGCCGCTCCACCGAGCCGATGCCGTCGGACATGGGATTCTCTTCAAAGGCCTTGGTGATGGGGTCTTCTTGGTCGGGGCGGATGCGCCCGGTCATGTAGCTGACCATAATGGGCGGCACGATAATCCCGCCGTAGTGGGTGGTCTTGGCGAATTCTTCGTCCCAGTACCTGGGGTCGGGGTCCATAACGGCCTGGGTGAAACGCCGCAGATACTCAGTGTCCACAGTCCCCCAGGATCCGATCACCTCGCCCTCAACGCCAATCATGGCTTTAACCTCTGGCGTGAGGACCGACTTAGTGTCTTTTTGGGCCTCCTGAGTCATAGCTGATACCCTCCGGTGGAATGACGCCCTCAGCCTACTCCAGGCTCCCAGATTCGTCAACAAGGCCAAGAACGGGCTCACGAAAAGGCCATCTGCTTGTGGATTCGATGGCCCTGGGATAACATGGCTGTCGGACTGACGTACCCGTTTATTCGCCGGACCTGGGGAAGAAAATCTGGGGAAGAAGCTTGAGCGTCGACCGCCCAGCCAGACCTAAAGCATGGACTTGTTATCTGCTCTTGGGAATGACAGCCGGTCTGCTGGCCACGGCCGCCGCCTGCGGCGACACCGCCACCCCAATTCCTACGTCCACCGCTACTCCGGTGCCTGCACCGACCACGGTTGTTACCGAAGAACCCGTATACGGGCCAATGGTCCGGGTGGCCGAGGTAGTTTTTCCGGTGGAGCTGGCGGTAGAACCCGAAGACCGATTCCAAGGTCTCTCTGGGCGGGCTTTTCTGGACAGCGGCACAGGCATGTTGTTCGTCTTCGAGGAAGAAGACCGCCTCCGGTTCTGGATGAGGGAGATGGAGTTCTCCCTGGACATAATCTGGATCGACGCAGAGTGCCGGGTGGTGGACATTTCAGAAAACGTGCCGGCCCCAGACCCAGGGACTCCGCTGGATGCCCTGCCCAGGTACTCCCCCGATGCGCCGGCCAGGTATGTTCTCGAGATCAACGGCGGAGAGTCGGCGGCGCGGGGCCTGGGAGCAGGCGACCCGGTGGAGTTTCTGAACGAGTTGGCCGGCATGTACGGCTGCTAGCCCGGCCCAACCTAGATTAAGAACAGTAACCAAGAAGCTTTGCTAAGGAACACAGCGAGGGACCATACAGATGGAGATCCTGGTTTCCGGGTCGATGGCCTACGACCGCATCATGGACTTCGACGGCAAGTTCTCCGACCACATCTTGCCGGACCAGTTGCACATGATTAACGTGAGCTTCACGGTCAATAGCCTTACCGAGAATTTCGGCGGCACGGCGGGGAACATCGCCTACTCTCTGTCGTTGTTGGGAGAGAAGCCGCGGATATTGGCCACCATCGGCCAGGACTACCACCGCTACTTCGAATGGCTGCATCAGATTGGCGTCCCGACGGTCGACATACGCGTCGTGGCAGACGAGTTGACCGCCGGTGCCTACATCACCACCGACACCCAGAACAACCAGATAACCGGGTTCAATCCAGGCGCCATGAAGCAGCAGTCGGGCTTTGCGTTTGACGCGGTTGACCCCAAGGACTGCCTGGCCATCGTGGCCCCAGGCAACCTGCAAGACATGGCCGAATACACCGCAGAACACCAGAAGCGGGGCATCTTCTCCATCTTCGACCCCGGCCAATCTCTGCCTGCCTGGGAGCCAGCGGCGTTGGCCAAGTGCATCAACCAGTCGCGGATGCTGGTCTGCAACGATTATGAGATGGAGATGATCTGCAACAGCACCGGCATGTCCCGCGACCAGGTGGCGAAGACCGTGGAGACCATAGTGGTGACCAAGGGGTCAGAAGGCTGCAACCTAGTGACTTCCTCCGGCAGGTTGGAGATACCGGTGGTGCCCGCGGATGACGCCGTGGACCCCACCGGCGCTGGAGATGCCTTCCGGGGTGGTCTGATTAAGGGGATGGTTGCTGGCCTGAGCATGGAGCGGGCCGTGCAGATGGGCAACGTGGCTGGTTGTTATGCCGTACGGAAATACGGCACCCAGCAGTACAGCTTCACCATGGACGAGTTCAACTCCAAATTGGAGCAGCACTTCGGCTCGTAGATAGCAGACCGGGATTGCCTTGCTTGCTGGCGTCGGCTACAATTCTCCCGGTCCGACCGGCTTCATTTGACCAACCTCTACCCAACCTTCTTTGACCAAATCTAGGGGAGACCGAGCGTAACCTTGACTTCCACGCAATCGCCCCAGGCACACTTTTCCGACGCTCCCTTGGCCCAAGGCCCCTTAGATGGTGTGAAGGTGTTGGACCTGAGCGAGGACATAGCCGGGTCTTTCTGTGGCCGTCTGCTGGCCGATTACGGGGCCGACGTTCTCAAGTTGGAGCCGCCCCCCGGGGTCGCCCTGCGCCGAATGGGCCCCTTCTTTGGCGACGACCCACACCCGGAAAAGAGCCTGTTCTACCTGCTCCTCAACCTGAACAAGAAAGGCGCGACCCTAAACCTGGAAACCGTAACGGGACGGAACATTCTCAAGCGCTTGGTCCACCATGTAGACGTGGTCATTGAGTCATACCGCCCAGGCTATCTGGCCGGCCTGGGCGTAGGCTATGACGACCTACAGGCCGAGAATCCCTCACTGGTGATGACCTCCATCACCTCCTTCGGCCAGACGGGTCCATACAGCCAATACCAGGGCGAGGAAGTGGTCAACTACGCCATGGGCCTGATTATGAGCATCAGCGGCGTGCAGGGCGAAGAACCGCTGAAGCACGGCGGGTTCCAGGCCCAGTACGAGGGCGGAATTAACGGAGCGGCATCGACTTCCATAGCCCTGTTCATGCAGGGCAACACCGGCGAGGGCCAGCACATCGACATATCGGTGACCGAGTGTGTGGCATCCACCGCCTTGGCGACCCAGACGATATATCCCTTCATGGGCGGCACACTGCCCCGGCGGCTTTCGGGGAGCAGCTTCGGCCACCCCATGCCCTGCAAGGACGGCTGGATCATCGTTCAGACCGGTGGCGGGGCCACTTGGGACACTATCGCTGAGTTCTTCGGCGACCCGCAGCTGCTGGAACCCGAGTTCGCCGAGCCGGCCCAGCGGCTCAGGAACAGTGAAGAACTGGACAAGGTGGTGTTGGACTCCATCAAAGACCGGGGCAAGTGGGACCTGTTCACCAAGGCGGCCGAGGCCCGGATGCTCTTCGGCTTGGTGCAGACTCCATCGGAACTGGCCGAGTGCCCCCAGTTGGAGTCTCGGAACTTCTACCGAGAAGTTGACCACCCAGTGATTGGCAAGGTTAAGGTGCCGGCGGTGTTGTTCAACCTGGGCCTCACGCCGTACCAATACACCCGCCCGGCCCCGACCCTGGGTCAGCACAATTCAGAAATTTACGTGGACGGCCTGGAATACAGCCGCGAGGACTTCGTCCGCCTAAGGCAACTAGATGTCATCTAAACGAGACCGTAGCGTGAGGAAAGTCCTACGACCGTAGGGGGCGGGTTTCAAACCCTCCCCACTCAGCACAAAACATTACTCACCCGGTGGTTCGACCGGCTCACCATGAGCGGATGAGGAATGGTTAGGGAGAACAAATCCGCTCATCCTGGGTTGAGCAATCGCCACCGACCTACATTTTGGCTTCGGGCGTCGTTGTTCTAGAGATCGGTAATTAAATTGATCGGCTATCGAACACCGCATGATCCTATCTCTAGTGGAGACTGGGGAGAGTCGAACCCTCGATACCCATATTCTTGATCCGCGACAATGGTCGCAAACAGTGGAGTGTAGGCAGGTTTGGGTTCGATGCAAATGAAGTCTTTACCGTCGATAGTGATGTTGCTAAACCCTGCTTGCAACAGGCCTTCTCGCCGTTCGTCAGTTACTCTAGGGTGAAGCCATAATGCCAGCAGTTCCTTTAGGAGTTGAGCAGCCCTTTCCAGGTTAGGCAACAGCGGAGCTTGGGCTGGACGGACCGTCAGCTTTTGTTGGCGCTCCGGGGCATTTCTTTCGCATTGGTATTTCTCGTCTGACAGGTCACCCCACAGGTGTTGCTTCCTCAGGTTCTTCAGAGCTTGCTCTAACCGCTGTTCTTCACGGCGGTCGTGCACCTGGGGTTCTTCTGTCCTCAGGGGTAATCACGGGCTTGCACGGCAAAGGACGGCGTGCCCGTGAGACGTGTCCCGTCCACAGCGCAGTCAGGCGTCCGGCCGAGTCAAGGCGCTCTAAAATTGGAATCCAGTGCGTCCTAACCAGGACGTGTGTAAAATAAGGGCCACTAAAAGGACTGCTTTGTGGTGGCCCCTCGATTGATGCCTCTGATGCCTCAGAGTGCTCTTAACGGTTGAGCTGTTGAGTTACCTTGAACGCCCATCCTCTAACTGCGGTCCCGCTTGTGCGCCCACCAACTGGGTGGAAACTAGCTGAGCATACAGGCCGTGGGCCTCAAGCAACTCGTCGTGGTTGCCCTGCTCGACCACGTGTCCGTCGTCCAGCACCACAATTCTATCCGCTTCCCGAATGGTAGAGAGGCGGTGGGCAATAACCAGGGTGGTCCGGCCCTCCATTAACCGTTCCAACGCGTTCCGCACCTGCTGCTCGTTCACTGCGTCAAGGTGCGAGGTGGCTTCATCCAGCACCAACACGGGGGAGTTTTTGAGCACGGCGCGGGCGATGGCCACCCGCTGACGCTGCCCTCCGGAAAGCTGCATGCCTCGCTCTCCTACCAACGTGTCGTAGCCGTCGGGGAAGGAGGTTATGAACTCGTGCGCGTTGGCCAGCCCGGCCGCTTCCTCAACATCGGCGTCATCGGCATCTTGACGGCCCAAACGCAGGTTCTCCCGAATGCTGGTATTAAACAAATAGGTGTCCTGGGTTACCAGAGCAATTTGTCCTCTCAATTGGTCGAGGCCAAAGTCTCGCAGGTCATGCCCATCGAACGAAATGCTACCGAGGCCAGGGTCCCAGAACCGCATGAGCAGGTTGGCGCAAGTGGTCTTCCCGGCCCCGGATCGACCCACCAGCGCCACGGTCTGGCCGGGCTCGGCAGCGAAGTTCACGTCGTGAAGCGCTTGAGGCTCTTCCGGCCCGTAGGAAAAGCCCACGTCTTGGAACCGGATGGAAGGAGCGCCGGAGCCCGCCTCCACCACGACGCCCGGGCCGTCGGTAACCGGCACCGGCTCATCGTGGATTTCGAACAACCGCCGGGCCGCCGCCAGTGTCTCCAGCAACTGCTTCATCGTTCTGGCGATGTCGGACACCGGGGCAAAAGCGGCGACGGACAGAATCACCGCCAAAATAACCTCAGGACGAGACATTTCCCCTTGGGTCTTGAACCACAAGCCCAGCGTCATGACCGCCAGGCCGCCCAGCGCGGTCATGACTTCGATGAAACCAATCTGGGAAGCCTGCTCCTTCAATAATCGTGACTGGAAATGAGCGAACCGCCAGCCGTTGCGCACCATTTCTGCGGTCCGTTCGGGCCCACGCCCAAACGCCGACACTTCCCGTAGCCCCTGGATGCTGTCCACCATGTGGGCGTGGACTTCGCCGATCTCCTCGCGGACCTCTGCGCCCAACCGCTCCGCTCTCTTTTGGGCGTAGAACGGGCTGACGGCCACGGCAACCAGGAACGGAGCCAAAATCAAAGCAAGAGGCCAAGCGATTATCGCCAGGGTCACCAGCACGGCTATGGGCACCAGAATCGCGACGAACGCCGGCGTTATCGTGTGGGCGAAGAAGAACTCAACCAACTCGACGTCGCCGCCCATGATGCTGATCAGGTCGCCCGAGCGCCGTCGCTCCAGATAGGCCGGCGCTAGCGGGTCCAGCTTGTTGTACATGTCGTGCCGCATCTCAGACAGCAACCGGTAGGCCAAGTCGTGAGAGGACCATGACTCGGCGAAGGTAAGAAATCCGGCCACGGGCACGAACACGCCCAATAGAATGATCCAGAGCGTCAGGTCGCCGGAGTTGAGCCCCTCTGGCCCCCTCAAGCCGGTAATCACCTCCCCCACCAACAGGGCGCCGATGACTCCCAGGCCGATGATCGATGCGTGCTGGGCCAATCCCAGGAAAAAGGTAAGAGTGAGCTGGCCCCACCAGGGCCGCACAAGGCTGAGCAACCTGGTCCAGACGGCAAGAACACCGATGGGGTTCCCGGCCACTCGATCATGGTGGTCCCGTTCTTCGCTCTCCCCAGTGACACTCTCCAGCGAGAACACAGGCGAGTGGTCATGCCCATGGTCGTGTTGTTGATGTTGGGATGCCTGGTGATGGTCTGAGGCACCGGGCTCGTGGTGGGGGTGGTCTGTCCCTGATGACCCCTGCCCGTCTTCTCGGCTGAGGGTGGCGACCAGGGTGTTATATTCCGGTCCCGACTGCTGTTGGGCCATTAGGCGAGCGTAGGCCCCTCCGGCAGCCACCATCTCGCCGTGACTACCTATCTCGACCAGTTCCCCGTCCTCCAGAACCAGAATCCGGTCGGCGTTAACCACGCTGGACAAACGGTGAGCGATAACCAGGGTAGTCCTGCCGTGCATCAGCCGGTCCAAGGCTTCCTGGATTACCGCCTCGTTTTCCGCGTCTACGCTGGATAGCGCCTCGTCCAGCACCAACACCGGAGCGTCTTTTAATAGAGCACGGGCAATGGCGACGCGCTGTTTCTGGCCGCCGGACAAACGAACCGCCCGCTCTCCCACCACCGTATCGTAGCCCTGGGGCAGGTCTTTGATGAACTCGTGCGCGTTGGCGGCGCGGGCTGCGGCCTCCAACTCTTCTTGGCTCGCTTCGGGGTTGCCGAAGCGCAAATTCTCCGCCACGGTGCCGTGGAACAAGTAGGTATCTTGGGTCACCACCGCAACGTGCCGGCGCAAATAATCCAGGGGCAACTCACGTAGGTCTTGGCCGCCAAGAAGCACCCGTCCCTGTTGCGGGTCGTAAAACCGGAGAATGAGCCATACCACCGTGGACTTCCCAGCGCCGCTGGAGCCTACCAGTCCCAGGGTCTCGCCTGCCTTCAGGGTAAAAGACACCTGCTCCAAGGCGGGCCTGCGGCCGCGGTCGTAAGCGAAGGAGACGTTCTCAAATGTTATTTCCGGCGAAAGAAAAGCTGCTTCGCCCTCGGCAGAACTGCTCCCGCCGCCATTACGCCGCACCCCCGCAGGCTCGTTGATAGTTGGCGGCTCGTCCATGATGGCGAAGATTCCGTCAGCGGTAGACATGGCCATCATGCCCTGGTGGTAAAGGCCCACCAACTCCCGTAAAGGGCGGAATATCTCCACGCCCAGCATTAGGACGATCATCAACGGACGAAAATCCAGGCTGCCGTCGGCGACCCGTAGCGCTCCGAAGGCCAGGGCCACGGCGGCGCCAGCCGAGATGCCTAGGATGGTTATAGCCGTGGTGCCCTGATTGGCGACCAAAACATTCATGCTGGTGCGGTACAAACGCTCGGACCGGGCAGCAAGCAACTGGCCCCGTATCCGGCTTTGCCCGAAGGCCTTCAAAGTCCCCAGACCTTGGACAGCGTCCAGGAAGTCGGCGCCTAAGGCTCCGTAAGCCACCCGGCGTGCCAAGTTGCCGGACCGCTTCCACAAGTTGAAGAGGTTCGGCGCCACCAGCGTAAATAGCGCGAACCCCAAGAATATGAACGCAATTTGGAGGTCGATATACGCCATAAAAACGAAAATTAGGATGGGAGTCAGGGCAGCCACGATGAGCTGCGGTAGGAACTTTCCAAAAAACGCCTCAAGCGTCTCCACTCCTTCGGCCAGAGACACCGTCACGTCGCCGGTGCGGCTCTGGTCGAAGTATCCCGGGCCCAAAGCCAGCGCATGCTCGTAAAGCCGCTTCCTGAGTTGGACCTTGACAATGCTGGCCGTGTGGTGGCTGATGACATCTTGCTGGTACTCCAAAACACCTCTCAACGCAATTAGCCCAACTATAGCGATTATGGGCCACAGCAACGTTGAGAATTCCGCGTCTCCGTGGATTACTTGAAATATGACGACGGCCGCGATGACCAGTCTCGCGATGCCAGCGACCACGCCTAATAGACCTACCAGGGCGGCGGCCAGGATTCTGAGCCGCACTCCCTCGGTCAACGCAAGGAGACGGGGGTGTAGGTACATTATTACTCCTCCTTAGCTAACGCTATTCCCTCATTGGGGATAAACTGCCGGGGTCTTTCGTTCGGGCTGGCGTCAACGCCAGCCTGGATCAGCCCCGCCCGTACTTTCTAGGCATGTTTCCTTCTCGGCGGCCCATCAGGTTCGATGTTTTTGTCCCGGTTGCTTCGGACCGTTTTGGCAGGGACTCCTCTGAGAATTCGACTTTACTCTTCCACTGCGGCTTGCAGTCCAATTTCCTCTGCCGACCCATAACCTCCGCCCTCATGCCGGGGCAAAGGCGCCGATGATGTCCACTGTGTTAGGAGCCAGGGGCAGAGCACAGGGTAGGACGCTCCGGCGTCCGCATACCCCTGGAGTCGATGGCGGCTCTTCCCTCCGCCTTCTGGTGCCACTCCTCAAGGGCCTCCGACAGGGTGCGACGCCCTATTGTACCGCAAAGTCCACAATGCTGGTGGCGCCCCTCATAGGCCGCGGCGTTGGGTCCCGTGCGAATGTGGTCTAAGGCAATCGTGCCGCCGAAAGGAAACTCCAGGTCGGTGTGCGATTCGACGCCGTTCTTCTGACACGTCCTACTCATAAGAGCATGAACCAACCAGTGGAGCAACAGTTCGTTACGGCCTTTCATCCTGGCGTACCGCCAGATCGCCACCGGGGCAATCCGATCAGGTTTGCCCACGACCTTACTGGGTCGGCCTGTGGGTTCACTCAGAACGGCTTACGGCCGGGTCACAATCCTCCTCACCCGGCGGGAGGGGTCGCCAATTGGGCCAGATGCTTGCCGGTCCCTCGAACCACAATCCTTCAGCGGAAGGAGGAGCCGGGCGACGATAACGCCTACAGTGACACCTGGGCAGCCGAGCAGGAACTGAACATCCCGCTTCCGGTGACCTCATTGTTGCAGCAGATGCTGGGCGCCCTGGTCAACGAAGGCGAGTCGGAAGCCAATCACTCGGCCATCCTGAAGTTCATAGAGGACCTGTCCAAGGTCGAAGTAAATGCCGGAGGCTAGCACGCCGCCGGGAAAGGCTGGGGCCACGTTCGGACGAATCTGATGCTCTGGCCGACGCCCCCATCTCCGACTCGGTCGTGAGTCCCGAGTTCGTCGGACCTAACCTTCCGCCGAACGAGGTTGTGATTTTATTCCCCAGGGTGGCCTTATTGCGACTAATTTCAAAGCTATATTGAGACTCAAATTCGGTAATTTCGCGATAAAATCATAACCTCTTTAGCCGGACAGACGGAGGGCGGACTGTTGAACCACGCCCCCGCCACAACCAAGCTCCGCAAATGAAAAGGGTCCGCCTCAGGCGGACCCTCTGCTTGTTCTAGTGTGATTCGGAAGTTTTAGCCGCGGGGCAATCCCAGTCCTCGGCCGGCGATGATGTTGCGTTGGACCTCCGAGGTCCCGGCGGCGATGGTGCCGGCGAAGGCGTTCATCCAGTGTTCTTGCACCCGACCCTTGAGGGGCGCCCACTTTTCTTCCCGGCCCAGGGTGCCGTACATGCCCAGGATGTCCAAGGAAGCCTCGGCCACCCGCTGCACGGTCTCGCTTCCGAAGACCTTACTCATGGACGCTTCTTTAGTGGGAATGATGTCCTGTGACTGCATGTAGGCCACGTTGTAGGCCATCAAGCGGGCCACTTCACAGTCGATGTACCGGTCGGCCATGAGGTTGCGCACCCAGGGAATCTCCATGAGGGGCTGCCCGTTGCGCTTGGTCTCGGTGGCGAACTCCCGGGTGTCGTCCAGCAGCCGCCGGGCTGAGGCGGAGTAGTCGATGCCTGATCGCTCGAAGTCCAGCAAGGTTACGGCCACGTACCAACCCCGGTCCTCTTCGCCGACCACGTTGGCCCTGGGCACCCGGACATTGTCGAAGGTCACTTGGTTGAACTCGTGTCCGTCGGCCATGTTGATGATGGGGCGGACCGACACTCCAGGGCTCTTCATGTCCACCAGCACGAAACTGATGCCACGGTGCTTGGGGGCGTCGGGGTCGGTGCGGGTGAGGAGCATGATCCAGTCGGCGCGGTGGGCCAGGGTGGTCCACACCTTGGCGCCGTTAATCACCAGGTCGTCCCCGTCGCGAACCGCTCGGGTGCTGAGGGAGGCCAGGTCGGAGCCCGATTCCGGCTCGCTGTAGCCCTGACACCACTGGACCTCGCCCCTGGCCACAGGAGGCAGGTGGGTCCTCTTCTGCCCCTCCGAACCGTGAATCATCAGGGTGGGTCCAAGCATACGGACGCCAAAGATATCCCGTCCCGGGGCCCTCATGTAGGTTATTTCCTCGTTGAAGATGGCCGACTTTACCGGGGAGGCTTTCTGGCCGCCGTATTCCTCCGGCCAGTGCATGGTGAGCCAGCCCTTTTCCGCCATCTTCTGGCGGACGTCCCGGTTGAGGTCCCAGTCGTCATCTTCGGGGTAACGGCCGCCGCCTTCCCATGTTTCAGGAAGCTCGGCCTTCATGAATGCCCGTAGTTCTCTCCGGAACTCTTCGTCCTCGGCAGTGAACTTGAACTCCACGGCGTATCTCCTATGAAGCGTAAAGGGGGTGGTTAACCGCCCACAGCCACGCAAGTGACTGTGCGCACCACTCCTGGGACGGTGTGGATATGACCTGTGACCAGGTTACCCACTACGGCCATGTCTTCGCCGGTTACCAATGCGATGATATCGTAGGGACCCGTGACCACGTCCACCGTGGATATGCCCTGCAGACCGGTCAAGGTGGTGGCCACCTCGCGCGTTTTCCCGACCGCAGTTTCGATCAACAGATATGCTTTGGTTGCCATGATCGCCCCTCCCCAGTCTCGCTGCGTGTAGGAGGTCATTCTACGGCCCGGCTTCTGGCGGTGTCAATTTGGCGCGAACGTGGGCGGCGGCCGCCCGGCCCCGGCTATAATGGGCCCCTATGCCTCAGAGAATGGAACTCCTAAAGGCAGGCGCCTCTCGGTTGGGAATCGCCCTGTCCGACGCCCAACTGGACCAGTTCGAGACCTACTTTCAAGAGCTGATCGACTGGAACCAACGGGCCAACCTGACTGCCATCACGGAGTACGAAGACGTCCAGGTCAAGCACTTCTTGGACTCGCTGACAGTGTGCCTGGTAGCGGAAGAGGTACTGGCCGGACTGGCGCTGGTAATCGATGCGGGCGCCGGGGCGGGATTGCCGGGCTTGGCGTTGAAATTAGTCTTTCCGGAGATACAACTTTCCTTGTTGGGATCGATGGGGAAGAAGACCGCATTCCTGGAGCATTTATCGGCCAAGCTCGGTCTGGAAGGAGTTTCGGTCCACACCGGCCGCGCGGAGGTCTTGGCCCGCGAGGTGGGTCTGAGGGATGCCTTTGACCTGGCAGTGGTCAGAGGGGTGGCCAAGCTGCCGCTGCTGCTGGAGTACTGCCTGCCTTTCTGCAAGACCGGAGGCAGGGTGGTTGCACTGAAGCACGGGGGCGATGGGCGGGAACTGGGCGCTGCGGCCAACGCCTTGGCGGAGTTGGGTGGGCGAATCGAAAAAGTGGTCCCAGTGGAGTTGGAGGGGCTGACCGACGACCGGGTGGTCATCGCCGTGGAGAAGACCGGGCCGACCCCTGATCGTTATCCCAGGCGGGTGGGGATACCGGCCAAGCGGCCGTTGTGAAGACGTCATCCCTAAACCGTAGGGGCACCACCGACACGCAAAAAAGAGGCCTCCGAACTCTCGGAGGCCTCTTTAATGATTTACTGGGCGTTTTTGGGAAACTTAATCAGCCCATAAGACGTGGGTAAACACCTTGTTGCCATTGCCCAACTCTAGCTCGAACAGGTCGGGGCGGCCTTTGCCGTCGGTGCTAATGGCCTTGCCCCACTGCCTGACGTCCTGTCCAGGCGCCTCGCCTCTCTTGCCGTTATTACCTCCCTTTCCGTTGTTCTTTCCACCGCCACCGCCAGAGCCGTCTAGATGCTCGTATTTGGTGGCCAACAAGTCGTAGTCATGTTGGTTTGGATGCTGGTTCGATTCCGGATTGCTTGTGTAGTCCATGCAGGTATTTAAATTCTGGTTGCCAAAGTTCTCGTCTTGGTGTCCGAGCCCAAATACGTGACCAATCTCTTGACACAACACCATCTGCCGCCACGCCGAGGTGGTGTAGTTACCGTTGGTGAGGTACGTATCGTTCACCTTCACGTAGCCCCTGGTGATATGTTTACCTTTAGCCACCCAAATCCCTGCGATTCCTAGCCAACCGGTGCTGCCGTACGTGGAGTTGCAGATTTCGACATTGCCAACAGCCGGGCTGCATGTCGTAGGATCGATGCCCCTTTGGGCAATCACATTGGCGAGCACGAGCGATTGGC
The DNA here is from genome assembly GCA_965237595.1 of Dehalococcoidia bacterium. Lineage (GTDB taxonomy): Bacteria > Chloroflexota > Dehalococcoidia > Lucifugimonadales > UBA3495 > UBA9611. The sequence continues at coordinate 841,715 of CBDEFY010000007.1, forward strand.
CCTGTTCGTTCCAATCGTTTTTGGCATCTGCCAGGTGCGTGTCCCAGTCTCCTGACACGTTATCACCGAGAGAAAGGGTCAATGGATTGGCCGTGCGTTACCAGTGGTAATTCCGCCAAGAATGGTCCGCGCTTGCCACCATAGGCAAGGCGAGGGCCATTATGACCAATACTATGAATGCAATAGGAAGTCGAATCTTTTTCATCTTGATACCCCCAAATATGCGAGCAAGACTGAATTTCTCAGATCGTCTAGGCTACTGTACCGGGAGGCCCTCCGTGAGTGGTGAGAACCTGGTTTACGACGGGCATTAGTCGCAAACGCTAGGCCATTACCGTTGAAGTGGCCGTATTCGGTCAAGTTCACTGCATAATGTTATGTAACCCACAGCGGGATTGCAGGGGCTTGCCCGCGCCTATATGATTTACGGGGCCCGCCTCAGCGGGCATGCCTGATTCTAAAGGTAATTCCGGAGGGGTGTTCTATGTCCGTGATGGTTACCGGTGGCACCGGGTTCATCGGCAACAGAATCGTCCGCAAGCTCCTGGACCGGGGTGAAGAGGTGGTCTGCTTTGACCTGGCCCCGCCCCGGGCCAACCTTGAACCCTATCTGGACCGTATCAAGATGTACCGGGGCGACGTGACCCAGTTGCCCCATCTGTTGGAGGCCATCAACACCCACCAAGTACACAAGATTATTCACATGGCCGCGCTGTTGCCCCCAGACACTGAGGACCGGCCCCACTACAGCATGCAGGTCAACATCGGCGGCACCAACAACGTTTTTGAAGCGGCCCGATGGACCGGGATCCAGCGGGTGGTCTACGCCAGTTCCATCGCTGTCTACGGGGTCCAAGACACCTTCGGCGACCGGCCCATCAACGAGGACGATCTCAACGACCCAATCAACGTCTACGGCATGACCAAGTCGGTGAACGACTTTTCGGCCAAGCGCTACATCGACCGCTACGGCTTGGACCTGCGAGGGGTGCGTATCTGCACCGTGTTCGGCCACGGCAGGGTCACGGGAATGACGGGCATGATCGGCGGGCTGTTGATGTCCCTGCCGGCCATCGGCAAGCCGGTGAACATGCCCTTTCACGAAGATGAGCCGTCGCCCATGATCCACGCCGAAGACGCCGCTGAGATATTCGTCAGGGCGGCCCTCGCCGAGAAACTGGACCACCGGGTCTACATCAGCGGGGGCGCCTTGTGCACCATCAAGGAGATGGCCGACATCGTGCGCAGCATCATTCCCGACGCCCAGATAAGCACCGGAGAGCAGTTGGTGCCCCATGTGTACAACGTGGACAATAGCCGGATGCTGGCCGACATCGGCTACGAGATTGCGCCCCTGCGGCAGCGGATCCTGGAACATATCAACGACGCCCGCGCCGAGGCGAGCATGGACCCTCTGAGCGGGTAGCATGGGGCTCCACCAACGTAGGGGCACGGTCCCGATGCCATCGGGACCGTGCCCCTACGTGTGCTACCGTCGAGTTGGGTTATAATTGCGTTTAGCTTCAGCCGCCCCAGAGAGATGAGATGAGTATCGCCATCGGTTACATGCCAGGAGCCTACGGAGAGGAGGGGGAAGACCCCGGTTATCTCCGTAAGTTGGTCGAAGTCGGAGATAAGCACGGCTACGACTCCCTCTGGCTCAGCGACCGCATCGTCGGCGAGAAATTCAGCCTGGAACCCATGATGGCCTGCTCCATGGTGGCGGCCTATTCTGATCGCCTCAAGTTTGGCACCAGCGTGCTGGCCATGCCCCTCCGCAACCCGGTGGTGCTGGCCAAACAGATAGCCACTCTGGACTACCTGTCCCAGGGGCGGTTCTTCCCGGCGGTGGGACTGGGCCAAGAGGAACCGGAGGAATACGAGGCCTGTGGCGTCAGCAAGGAGCGGCGCGGCCCCCGGACCGATGAAGCGATCCAATTGATGCGCCGCTTGTGGCAGGAGGACGATGTCACCCACGAAGGCGAGTTCTTCAGTTGCCACAACGTTACGGTCACGCCCAAGCCCTATCTGCAGCCTTCGACCCCGGTCTGGATCGGGGGGCGGTCCGCAGCCGCAGCCCGCCGCGTTGGGCGGGTGGGCGACGGTTGGCTGGTGTCCAGCGCCACGCCCGAGGAAGTGAGAGAGGGCTGTGGCATCCTTTTTGAGACGGCCAACGAGTACAACCGGGAGATTGAGGACGACCACGTTGGAATCCTGATGGGTTACTACGTCTCCGACAACGTGGCGGAGGCCACCGAGAAGGCCGAACGGTTCGTTACCCGCCAGCGCCCCGACGCCCATTTCACCGAGTTCACCGCCGTGGGCCCGGTGGACAAAGTGGCGGAATACGTCCAGAGCTACATCGAGGCCGGTGGATCCAAGTTCGTGATGCGGCCCATGTGCGCCGCTGAAGAGACCATGGAGCAACTAGACATCCTGGGTAAAGAGCTGCTGCCTCAGTTCCACAAGAAGTAGAGCACACTAACGGGCTCCTCCGTGGCACTGGTCAGCAAGGGCTACCGAATCGATCAAGCAACGGCGTTCAATGGGCGGTGTGGTGTGTCTTGGCCCGGTATACCCCCGGCCGGGGCAATCTGCTGTTGACCCTCCTACCCACCGTATTTCTGGCCGGGCCCATACCCTTATTGCTGCAGGCTTTCTTCGTCGTCTTGGCGTTGCCGTCGTTCATGTTTCAAACGTGGGTCTGAGTGAAGGTACAGCTCGCCACCGCGAATCATCACAAGAGGAGCCGCCGCCGGGCCTAGGGCTGGCGGCCGAGCGGCGAGGTGAGGCTCCGTTTTGGAAATTGCCCCGGTGCGGCACGCCCCAAGGGGCCGTTTGAGTGTTAATATCATTCCCGGCAACACCACTCCGGCGGAGGCAAGGCATTGGCTTACTACATGTACGTTTCCATTCAGGAAGAAGACCGAATCGCCATCTTCACCATGACCCCGAAGACCGGGAAGTTGAAGCATCACGGGGATGCGGAGCTGAAGGGACGTCCCGCGCCCATGGCCGTGGACCCGGACCGGAATTACCTTTTTGCCGGCCGCCGCAAAGCCGATGAATACGGGCTTTCCAGTTTCAAGATCGACCGAAAAGGCGGTGGTCTTACGCCCATAGGGTCTATTCCGCTCAAGGGCGACCCGGTGCACATCTCCACCGACAAGACCGGCAAATTTCTGTTGTCGGCCTACTACTACCAGAAAACCGCTGCGGTCCACAGCATCGGCGAAGACGGCGTGCTGGCCGATCCGCCAGTGGTTTGGCGGGAGACCGCAATCGGGGCCCACTACATCCAGACAGACCCCGCCAACCGGTTTGCCTACGTCCCCCATATCGCAGAAGGAGCGATGACGGGAGCCAATGCAATCTTACAGTTTCGTTTCGACGCCGAGACGGGAAATCTCACACCCCTCTCTCCAAGCCGGACCAACCCCAGAGAGCCGGATGGCCCCCGCCATATCTGTTTCCACCCAACCAAGGACATCGTCTATTCGTCCAACGAGCAGGGCAACAGCGTGACCGTCTACTCATTCGACTCTGACAAAGGCAACCTGTACCCCATACAGACCGTGACCACATTGCCCAGCGGGTTCGAGGGTAAGAATTCCTGCTCCCAGATCCAAATCACGCCGGACGGAAAATTCCTGTACGCACCCAACCGGGGCCACAACAGCATCGCCTCATTCAAGGTAAACCCGGACAACGGCAATCTGACGCCCAACGGCCAGGCGCCCACCGAGGCGGTCCCACGAGCCTTCAGCATCGATCCCCAGGGTAGTTTCCTTTATGCCGCCGGGTTGGAGACCGGGAAGCTGGCCTCCTACCGCATCAACCAGGACACTGGGGAATTGGAACCCATGGAGGTCTACGATTTGGGCAAGGGCCCCATGTGGGTGCTGATTACCGAGTTGTAGAGGGCCGACGATGAAGTTTGGGTTCATGTTGCCTTCTCGGGGCCCTCTGGCCCGGCCGGAAAATCTTTTGGTCATCGCCACACGCGGCGAGGAACTAGGCTACAGTTTCATGACGTTCCCCGACCACATCGTGATGCCTCGGGACGTTTCGTTCCAGTACCCTTAATCCGATCCGGAGTATTTCCGGGCACCGACAGCGGCGAGACCATGGAGCAACTGACCACCCTGGCATTTCTGGCCGGTCAGACCAGCTCCATCAGGCTGGTCACCAGCGTAATGATTGTCCCCCACCGCAGCCCCGTCTTTACCGCCAAAGCCCTGTCGACTCTGGATATACTTTCCCAGGGAAGGCTGACGGTGGGAGTGGGAGTCGGTTGGTTGGAAGAGGAGTTTCAGGCGTTGGAGACCCCGCCATTCGCCGAACGGGGCGCGGTCACCGACGAATATATCCAGGTTTTCAAAGAGCTTTGGACCAGCGAAGCTTGCAATGAACAGCAGTTCATTTCCTAGTTGCAATCCGGATTCGCGGACATACCGACGCTCACCAGTTCGATGGGACTTATTGCCACTTCTCCAACATAGATTTTCTACCCAAGCCCGTACAGAATCCCCATCCGCCCATCTGGGTTGGTGGTGAAAGCCGGCGGGCCATTCGCCGGGCCGCCCGGTTCGGCGACGGTTGGCAGCTCCTAGCAGCCTGTCCGAGTAATACGGGGCAATTAGGGGTAAAATAGAGGCCAAGCTGGGTTGAGGAGGCAGGGATGAGCAAGACCTTTCGCCGCTATGAGCCGGATCAGATGCTGCTGATGCCGGTGGCCCTTCAGGAGTGGCTACCAGCAGATCATATGGCCTATTTCATCTCCGATGTGGTGGACCATTTGGACCTGAAGGAAATCCTGAGCACGTATGAGGGTGAGGAGCGAGGCTATCCTCCCTACCATCCGGTGATGATGGTGAAGGTGCTGGTATACGCCTACTGTGCTGGGGTGCCCTCCTCCCGGCGCATCGAGAAGCGTCTCCATGAGGATATCGCCTTCCGAGTGCTGGCGGCCAATAACACTCCCGACTTCCGCACCATCTCCGACTTCCGCAAGGAGCACCTGGTAGCTCTAGGTGGTCTCTTCCTAAAGGTGTTGGAACTATGCCGGCAGGCCGGGCTGGCCAAGCTGGGGCACGTTTCCCTGGATGGGACTAAGGTGAAGGCCAACGCTTCCAAGCATAAGGCCATGAGCTACGGCAAGATGAAGGAGAAAAGGGCACGACTGGAGGCTGAGGTTGAGGAGCTATTTCGGAGGGCTCAGGAGGCGGACGAAGCGGAGGACCGGTGCTACGGGAAGGACCGTCGCGGGGATGAGTTACCCGTGGAGTTGGCCTTTCGAGAAAGCCGACTGAAAAGGATTAGAGAGGCTCAGGAGGCCCTGGAAGCGGAGGCCCAAATCCACGGAAAGGAAGTCCCGGAGGATAAGGCCCAGCGGAACTTCACCGACCCGGACTCCCGAATAATGCCAGGGCCCGGGGGCAAGGAGTTCAGCCAATCTTACAACTGTCAGGCGGCGGTGGACAGCGCTTATCAGGTCATCGTGGCGGCCGATGTTACCAAGCAACCCTCGGACCACGGCTGGGCCCTACCCCTGGTGAAGGAGATCGAAGACAATACCGGCACTCTGCCCAGAGAGGCATCAGCCGATGCTGGTTACTACTCGGCCCAAGCTGTAGAAGAGCTATACGCCCTGGGGGTAGACCCCTTCATCCCACCAGATAAGACCCGGCATGGAACGGTGATACCGTCGGCACCCCGAGGTCGGATTCCCAGGCATCTGTCGACGGCGGACCGGATGCGTCGAAAGCTGAGAACCCAGCGGGGTCGGCAACGCTACGCCCTGAGAATGGGGACGGTGGAGCCGGTCTTCGGGCAGATCAAACAGGGCCGGGGCTTCCGGCAGTTTCTGCTCCGAGGATTAGAGAAGGTGAAGTTGGAGTGGAAGCTAATATGCGCCGGACACAACCTGCTCAAGCTCTTCTCTGCCCTGAAAACAAGCCACACTAAGCCAGGGAGTCGAGTAGTGGCGTAAGAGTCTATGTTTGACGCCCGCTGATCAGGAGCCCCGACGGCAGCAAAGACTTACCCCTAACGCCCCAACTCCCATTAGCAATTACCCAGACAGGCTCCTAGGCAACAACAACCGGTTTTCCACAGTCACTGAGGAGGGGCTTGCCACCGGCATCCGGAGACTGGACGCCGATCTGGAACGGGTGGGCCGGCCTGCCGGTTCTGCGGCGGTGACCAGCCGGATGCTGGGCTATGACTTGAAGAAAAACGGTGGGTCCTCAAACCTTAGCGGCCGTCCTTTGCCGGAACGTCGGACGAGATTGCTTCGGACATACGCCGGTTTCAGGAATTGGGCGTCGCCAACCTGGTGCCCGGTTTCCACAGCGTGGCTAGGTTAGCGGCCAGTCGTGACGACATGCTTAGGGATTTGGAGGACTTCGCCAATATGGTCGTGCCCAGGGTCTAGAGGCCAGCCATTCGACCCGTCAATCTCAGTCCCCGCCCCATAAATCGAGCTGAACCTGGCACGAGCTCGGCGAATCAATGTCCGCGCCGGCCCCCAAAGCGGCCCCTTCACCTACCAATCGGAGAATTACGGCGCTGACGATGGCCCCGGCCTGAGTCCGGCCATTCCGCGTGCCAATCGAATCCGCCGGGTCGCCGCGACGTTTTCTGCCCGAATCACAATGAAAATGCCATCAGCGGCTAGCCTGCGAGACAACCGTGGTTGCTATAATCGTTCGACATGTCGTCGATGAACGGAATGCAGCACTCGCGAGGGGCGATGTTGATTATCCCTAAGCGGGGAAGATTTCTTGTATTTAGCCTCTTTGTTCTTCTCCTGGCACTTGCCGCCGTAGCTTGTGGCGAGGGGGAAGCCACTCCTACTCAGCTGAGGTGGACCCAATTAGTTGGACAGGTTTGGTGCAAAACTAAGTGGGAGTTCCGCCGTCTTTCCAAGGTCTGAGAACGCTCCGTTCGGTGCCCGTTTCCCATTGATTGACCGTTCATCTGATGGCGCCAAGTCTCCTTTGAGCACCTCAGCCGGTGTCCGGTAGCCCAAGGCCTGGTGGGGTCTTTGGTTGTTGTAGAAGCTGAAGTATGCGTCAGGCCCGGCCTTGGCTTCTCGCCCGTTGGAGTAGGCTTTCAGGTAGACCTCCTCGTACTTAACCGTGCGCCACAGCCGCTCCAACAAGATGTTGTCGGTGTAGCGTCCCTTCCCGTCCATGCTGATTCTCACTCCGTGCTGCTCTAGGAGACCGGTGAAGGCTTCGCCGGTGAACTGGCTGCCCTGGTCGGTGTTGAAGACCTCTGGCTTCCCCTTGCCAAGCGCTTCCTCCAATGTCTCGACACAGAAATCAGCATCCAAGGTGTTGGAAAGACGCCAGGCCACCACGTACCGCGTGTACCAATCCATGATGGCCACCAGGTATAAGAAACCCTTGGCCATGGGGATGTAGGTGATGTCGGCGGCCCACACCTGATTTGGTCTGGTGATCTCCATGCCGCTCAGGAGGTAGGGATACACCTTGTGCCCTGGCCCCGGCTTGCTGGTCCGGGGCCACCGGTAGATGGCACGTAGTCCCATGGTCCGCATCAGACGCTGGACCCGCTTCCGGTTCACCCTGTGACCTTGAGTGCCCAGCCAGACCCTCATGCGCCGCGACCCGTAGAAGGGGGTACTTAGGTACTGGTGGTCCATCGCCTTCATCACCGTCAGGTTCTCCGAGCAAGTCCCCTTGCGCCGGTAGTTTAGGCTGGACCTGCTGATGCTCAGTAAGGCGCACTGTCTCACTGTGGACAAGGCTGGGTGCCGCCGGTCCACCATCTCCCGCCGCCGCTCCCGGCTCATGGACCGAGCCTCTCCGCCAAGAAATCCCGCTCAACCTTCAGTTGGCCGATCTGCTGATAGAGCCGGGCAACAAGGACCGCATCGCTCTTCTGGCGTTTGTCTTGGTTCCCACCAAAGACGCCGACCGCTCCTTCCAACAAGGACTTCTTCCAGGCCTGGATCTGCCCGGGATGGACCTCGTAGCGGGCGGCCAGTTGGGCCACCGTCTCTTCACCCTTCACCGCTTCCAGGGCCACCTTGGCCTTGAATGTTGGGCTGTGCTTCCTCCGCTCTTTTGACATGTCCCACTCCTCCCTCACAGCAACAGCTGTGGCTATTTTAGGAGCAGAACTCTCACTTAACCACCTGTCCGAATTTCCGGGTCCACCTCAAGCTGCCCGAACCTACTTCCGTCCCGGCTACCTCCACCCCGCAGCCGACTCCGGGCGGTGAGAGAGTAACTCAGCCCCCAGCGCCCACACCGACCCCCGAACCGACACCCACCGACCTCCCGCGACCTACGCCCACCAACACCTCTGCGCCAACGCCGACGAATACGCCCGTGCCGGTGCCAACCGACACCCCCGAGGCGGCGCCCACCGAGACACCCGAGCCTACTCCGACCAACACGCCCCCGCCGCCGACACCAACGCCGACGCCAGCGCCAACGCCCACGCCCGTACCAGGCCCGACGCCGACCCCCAATCAACTGTTGTGGACCTATGAGATTAGCGAAGAAGGCGCCAGTGTCGATCACGTGGCCCTCAGGGCTGACGGCTTGACCCTTGCGGCGGGAACTTCATCCGGCGATATCCATCTATTAAACGAGCAGGGTGCCCTGCGGTGGACCTTCGACGGTGCGGCAGACGCTCCCGACGGGGTTACTCAACGTAGGGTGACCGGCCTGGCTATGGACCTGGACGGCAACCGCATCCTGGCAGGATTTACCGACGACGAAGGGACCGAGACAGCCGCCGGCGTTTTGTACTTGCTCGACGACCAACCGATTAAACTGTGGTCGGTCACCATTGGCGGCCCGGTAAGCGATGTCAGCATCTCCGATAATGGCAGCAGAATAGGTGCCGGGTCGGCCGACAGCAATCTTTACTCGCTGACCGATGAAGGCACCACCCGTTGGATTTACGAGACACCGGTCGACGCTGGCCAGCCAGTAAACGGCGCCGCAGTCTCGCCCGATGGCTCTCGTTCCGTAGCAGGGTCCCAGGCAAGCCAGGTTTACCTGCTAAATACCGACGGTGCCAAGATCTGGACCGTTGATACCGACGGCCCGGTTAACGACGTTGCAATCGCCAGCGAGGGTTCCCGAGTGGCGGCAGGCACCGCGAGCGGCAGTGTGTATCTCTTTAACAGCCAGGGAGCCGCTATCCGCCAGGTGTCAAATCCGGAAACCTCTATTCTCGCAGTTGCTCTCAATTCCGACGGTACCCGATTGGCCGCCGGGTCTGCCGACGGGCGTGTATTTTACTTCGACAGCCAGGGCATAATGTTGTGGGAAGTGTTTTTAGGTGGCTCCATCACCAGCGTGTCAGCGGGCTCAACCACCAGTAGGGTTGCCGCCTCATCCGGAGCCAAAGTTTATATGTTGTCCGGGCAAATTCCCTAACCGGGGGTGCCCCGGCATCACCACAGCAACGGCGGGCCGCGCGGGGGTCGAACCCCCGGCACCCGGATCAAGAGTTCGAGGCAAGGTGTCGTCTGATATGTTTTCGTGCCTGGCGACGTACCTGGATGTATAGAGTCTGAACTCCGGTTCGTGTCTGACGACCCTTGTTGCCCTCGCCTATCCTCGAGTGGATGTCGGCGATTCTGTCGGCAAAATGGACCGACGTTTGGGGCCCGATCTACCCCCCGACAGGGCTTGACGGACGCCAGGCAGGCTGATGTGAACGCCGGAAATATTTTTGGAGTTTATCGGTCGCATTCTCTTACACCTGTTGGCATGGGGTTACCCCCTAGTGAAGTAGGATTGGGTCAGACGGGAGATTCAAACCTACTCTTCTGACTGGTTGGCGCCCAGGCGGATCAAGATCAACGCTCAGAACTTCGTTTATTAGTTCATCTATTGTGAACGAGGTTGTTAGCAACCAATCGCCCGATGCGGACACTCTCGTTAGATGTCTTCGTACGGGTCCCCAGTCGAATCGCCATTAAAACATGTTCCGACAACAATGGCGATTAGGAAACTACCGAGTATGATTACTGCCGGGACTCCGATAAGATGGTCACGAATTTGTTCTTCTCATTCCCCTCGACCACATTCTGTAACCCCAGGAAAACGAAGCTTAATATTATCAAGACGATTACCAGTCCAATAGTACTGAGGCCGATGATCGAGAGAAGGGTCAACGCTGGGTCCGATTCCATCTCGCCCTATTTGCCCCTTAGCCACTCAACAGGTTTATTGCCGGGTGGCACCTAGCACCCAGTTCGGCTTCGTCTCTCTTTAATCTGTTCCCAGGATGGGTACATCAAATTATTCTGGCCGTCTCTCCCGATTGGGGTGACCGAGTTCACGTTCACCCTCATTAGGGGGTCGGGTCCAACTCATTCCCGTGAACAACCGAATGCTGCCACGCCGCCAAATGCGCGGGGTCTAGCCTTTCGATTTCTGGCAGCCGGTCGAAATCGGTATCGGCGGAGATGATGCGTCGCAAGCCCAGGCGCTGCATTACTGCCGCATGCAAGAGGTCGCGACCGCCCAGCTCCTGATTGGCGTCAGCCAATACGGCTGCATGCTGCACGTCCACCGCCTGGACTACTTCGATTCGGTCCTGCATCAGCTCGCTGAATCGGCGAAAGGCCTCCCGCCCCAGCGGCCATAACCGAAGCGAGAGGTAACGGTGGAGCAACTCTTGGAGAACCTCGGCGTCCGTCACAAACGACTGGGGATGCTCCGCCGCCAGCAGCAGGATTTCGACACAGGGCTCTTTCAGCTGGTGCGTCCGGCCGGCGGCGTAAATTGGGATGTTGGCATCAATGAAGGTCGCCGGGCTCATGGGCGGCCTCCAACTGGCGGATCAGAATTGCCGGGTCGGGAACGTCTTCTATCTCCAACCGGCCCAACTCCTGAGCCGCGCGCCTACGGCGGGCTACGACACTATCCTCGTAGGCCCGGTCAATGAGCCGGCGCACGGTCTCGGATACAGGGGTGCCCTGCTCCGCCGCCATTTCCCGCAGCTTGCGCCGGCGCTCTTGGTTGAGACGCACCTCTAAACGTTCGATGGCCATGGGAAACCTCCGTGCAAACCATTGTACGGCATATTTGTGCCGTAATCAAACTGCCGTACGCACCGGGTTTATGGGCCTCATGTGTAGACCGTCAGCGATAATGGGACACATATAAGGGTAGGAAAACCCGAGAGTCGGAGGGTGGTGTGAGCTCCTGAAATGAGGGTAGAGTTACCCACAGAAAGGAGCAGATGTGTCCCAATTAGAAGTAAGCAAAGCAGAGGCCGCCGAGGAACGAAGCGAGCAGACCAGGTCTTTCGTCCGTACAGTGAAGGCGGCTGCCCGACGTAAGTACACCTCCGAAGACAAGATCCGAATTGTTCTGGAGGGCTTCCGCCGCGAGGTCACAGTCAACGACCTGTGCCGGCGGGAGGGGATCAAGCCCCACTCCTACTACTCGTGGACCAAAGAGTTCATGGAGGCGGGCAAGGAGAGGTTGACCCGTGACTCGGTTCGGGACGCCACTCAGCATGAGGTAGGGCAGCTCAAGCGAGAGAACGGGGAACTCAAGGAGCTAGTGGCCGATCTGTCGCTGGAGGCGTACCGTCTCAAAAAAACGGCCATCCCCGTGCCCCAGGACGCCACCGGTACCAGCGGATGAGCGCCCCGGAGAAGGCAGAGGTAGTTACCAAAGTATCCTCGTCTCCCCTCCCCAAGCGAAAGGTCCTCAGAGAGCTGGGCATCCCTAAGAGCACCTACTACCGGTGGCTCAGACGCCAAGACCAACAAGGACTTGAGGACCGACCAGGAGGCGATCAGGCACCATGGAACCGTCTTACTATTCAGGAAGAACGCTCAGTCCTGTTATCAGCCAGAGAGATGCCAGAGCTGAGCTGCCGTCAGCTGGCCGCGTGGATCACCGACAACCAGGGCTTCTCAGTCTCAGAGTCCAGCGTCTACCGTATCCTGGGCAGGGAGGGCCTAGTGAAGCGGCCTGAGATGCGGTTGGCCGCGGGGAAGGAGTACCACCGCAAGACCACAGGACCTCACCAGATGTGGGCCACCGATGCCTCATACTTCAGGGTGGTTGGTTGGGGCTACTACTACCTGGTCACCGTTATGGACGACTACTCCCGCTTCATCCTGGCTCACAGGCTTCAGCAAGATATGACGGCCGACTCCTTCATCGAGGTGGTCCAGGATGCTGTGGACACGACCAGCATGGACCAAGTTCCAGTCACAGACCGCACCAGGCTGCTGAGTGACAACGGTCCAGGCTATGTCTAAAGAGCATTCAGGGACTACCTGGGGATGGTTGGCATCAAGCACATCCTAGCAACTCCTTTCCACCCTCAGACCAACGGGAAGCTGGAGCGCTACCACCAGACCATCAAACGGGACGTCAACCAGGTGCCTTATGAGTTGCCCGCCGACCTTGAGGCTGCTATCGCGGCCTTCGTCAGCTACTACAACTACCGGCGCTATCACAAGGCTCTGGGCAACGTGACACCATCAGACGTGCTCAAGGGAAGACGGCAAGAGATCCTACAACGCAGGAAGGAGGTGAAGGCTCAAACCACCGAACGGCGACGACGCTACAACAGGGCCCTCAGGGAGCTCACCAGACCTCCATCCAGCCCCTGATCTCTCGGCTCCCAATGTGTCCCACTTTTGCTGGTTGCTAACACTCGAGGTCGCGGTGAAGCTTCATGCTCGATATGCCCTTGAGGTTTGTCGTCACGAGGTAGATCGCAATGGCCCATTTGCGCATCGGCAGGTTGGAGCCCTGCATGAGCGTACCGAGCTTGACGCTGAAGTAGGAGCGGCAATCGGAGCACCAGTAGGGCATGGGAGTAGCGTTCGGAACTTCGCTCGTCTTGACGCTGCCACACTTGGCGCAGGCCCGGCCATTAGGCCAACGGGTTTCCTCGAACCACTTGCGGGCCGAATCCTCGTCGGGGAACATGTCAAACAGTTGTACAAGGCTGATTCCAATTCTGTGGGACTTCCCAGGGCCTGCCATAATCGTCTCTCCTTGCCCGTTGTCTCTCTAGTTCAATCATAGCTGACTACGCCTATGTTGTTAAGGATGAGTTATAATTCCCTAAGAAAGCGTGCTGGCCAAGACAGGTACCATCAACGATGTCCTCGTGGGTGTCCTGCCTTTCTATGGTATGTATGTTAGTTGTCATCGGCCTGGTGATTGCCTTCCCGGAGATTGCCACCTGGCTCCCCGACCAAGCCAAAGGCGCACGCTAAGGGTCGCCGGCTCGGCCGGGCCAAAAAAAAGCGTCCTTCCGGCTCATTTCATCCGGAAGGACGCTGATACTTTTCAGAGCAACAAATAAAAGCGGGCCGTCGGCCCTTAACCTGGTAGGCGGACTATGGCTTCCACCTCCACCAGGAATTCCGGCCGCACCAGTCCGGCCACCACAACGGTAGAACTGGCGGGCGGGTCCTTGGGCCAAGTTTCGGCCCGGACCTTGGCATAGCCACTGTAGTACGCGATGTCGGTGATGAAGCACGTAATCTTGGCCACGTCCTCCATCTTGCCTCCGGCGGCAGTGACCACGCTCCGGATGTTGGCCATCACCTGGCGGGACTGCGCCTCGGCGTCACCCTCGCCGACCACGGTGCCGCTTTGGTCCACGGCTACGTGACCCGATACGAACAGGAAATCTCCGACCACAACTCCGGGCGACAGGGCCGGGTTGGGGGCGGCTCCCGGGGGAATCACAGGCTTTCTCTCTGGCATTGCATCACCTCCAGAACAGTATCGAATCAGTACAGCGCACCGGCGGCGCGAGCCCACATTATACATACTAGGGAAAATACGGCCAGGGAAAATCTGGCAGGGAAAATCTGGTGTGCAATGGGAAGATGGGAGCGGGGATGGGCCGGCTAGCCGCGGGAGGGGGCGGGCATGCTGGAGCGGTCACGGGTGACGGAGATGCAACCGCGCACGCCGTCCAGCTTGGAGAAGAGCTTGTTCAGCTGGTCCAAACCGGTGGTATGGCAGGTTAGGGCCATGGTGACCGTGCCGTCGGCCCACTCTTCGGTGACCACCGAGGCGATGTTCACCCCCTCGTTGGAGACCACGGAGGTCATGTCTCGCAGTAGTCCAACCCGGTCGTAAGCCTTCATGGTGACCCGCACCGGGTAGAGTTGTTGCTCTTGGCCCCACTGGACGTCCACCAGGCGCTCCGGCTCGTCCTCATGTTGAACGCTGGAGCAGTCCTGCTTGTGGACGGTGACTCCGCGAGCCCGGGTGATGAAGCCGATTATCGGGTCGCCGGGAATGGGGTTGCAGCACCGGCCCATACGCATGAGCAGGTCGCCAACGCCCAGGACGGTGATCCCGGAACTGGGGCTGGAAAGCGGTAGGTCGTTGCGTCGTTGGGTCAGCGGCGGTTCGGTCTCTTGGCCGATCTGGGCCAGACGGTGGGACAGCAGACTCTCAGCGATGGTGCCGGAGCCCAGATTAGCCAGCAGGTCGTCCATCGTGTCTACTTTGAACAGGCCCATCACTGTTTCATCATCGACCTTTTGGTTCAGCCGACGCAGCTCCCGGCGCATGACTTCCTTCCCCCGCTGGATGTTTGTGCCGCGCTCCTGTCTCCGGAACCATTGCCGAACGCTCTGCCGGGCGCCTGCTGAGCGGACGTAGCCGCGGTTGGGATTTAGCCAGTCCAGGCTGGGGCCCCGGTCCGCCTTGGAGGTGAAAATCTCAACCGTGTCTCCGTTCTCCAAGGAAGTGTCCAAAGAGACGAGTTTGCCGTTGACCTTGCCGCCGATGCAGCGGTGGCCCAGTTCGGTGTGGATTTTGTAGGCGAAGTCCACCGGAGTGGAGCCTGCGGTCAGTTCAACGATCCGGCCTTTGGGCGTGTAGACGAAGACTTGGTCCTGAAAGAAGTCCTGCTTAACCGACTCGATGAACTCGGCGGTCCCGGCAACTTCCCGCTGCCACTCCAGTAACTGCCGCAGCCAGGTCATCTTCTCTTCGAACTGTTGGTCGCGGGAATTGCCTTCTTTATAGGCCCAGTGGGCCGCGACGCCGTACTCGGCGATCTGGTGCAGCTCGTAGGTTTTGATTTGCACTTCCAGAGGCATCCCGCCGTCGCAGATGACGGTGGTGTGCAGCGCCTGGTACATGTTTTCCTTGGGATTGCCGATGTAGTCATCGAACTGACCGGGGATGGGGTGCCACATCTGGTGGACCACACCCAGGGACTTGTAACAGTCCTCGGTCTCGTTGACCAGCACCCGCAATGCAAAGAGGTCGTAGATGTCCCCGAAGTCCTTTCCCTGGTCTTGGTACTTCCGCATCTTGAGGTAGGTGCTGTAGATGCCCTTGGGCCGGCCGATCACTTCGGCGGTGACGCCATACCCGGCCAACTCTTCCCGCAGCGCGGTAGAAACATTCTCGATGTATTCCTCGCGCTCGGTGCGCTTGGAAGCCAGAGTCTTGGAAATCTCCCGGTACTTCTCCTCGTTCAGGTGCCGAAACGCCAGGTCATCCAGCCGCCATTTAATCTCCCAGATGCCCAGACGGTGGGCCAAGGGGGAATAGATGTCCAGGGTCTCTTGGGCGATGCGTTTCCGCTTCTCCGGGGGCAGGGCGTCCAGGGTCTGCATGTTGTGCAAACGGTCGGCCAGCTTTATCAGCACCACCCGGATGTCCTCCGCCATGGAGACGAGCATCTTGCGCAGGCTTTCGGCGTGGAGGTGCTCCGCATCGTCGATAAGGTTTTCGACATCTTCCTTGGGGAGATGGAGCTTGTCGTCCATGCGAGTCAGCTTGGTGACCCCGTCAACCAGTTTGGTCACTTCGGGCCCAAACCGCTGGTCAATCTCCTCCAGAGAAACATCGCAGTCTTCGACTACGTCATGGAGCAGGGCGGCGACAATGGTGTGGGAGTCCAGGTGGAGGTCGGCGAGGAAGAGGGCGGTTTCCAGAGGGTGGGCGATATAGGGACCGCCCGATTCGCGCATTTGGCCTTCATGACACTGGTCGGCAAAGTGGTAGGCCTGCCCCACCAATTTGGTGCTTTCCTCGGGCAGATAGGTGCCGACCCTCTCGATAAGGGTCTTTGCGCCTTCTGAAGCTACCTTATCCTTAGCTACCACTGTCCTCTGATAATAATACAAGGGCCTTATCAAAGTCTATACAGGCGTCGAAATGTACCGCCCATCGTCGGCGGCGAGAGGATTAAGTTCCACCGCCAGGGCGTTAACTGCGGCGCGGCAATCAGTTAGGGGCCAGCGCCGATGTGAGCCCGATAAGACCGGCACCCGCCACAAGACCGAGGCCTCTTACGCAACAGCCTGAACATCCCCCCTTTCGTAAAGGGGGCTGGGGGGATTTCCGCCCGCACCTAAACCGGCAACGGTGGCTCGGTGATGTCGGCTGGCAGGCCAACATCGAAGGCGTTTATGTTAAAGGCCAAGGACGAGTAATACCCCATCAGGTTGGTCAGTTCCACTAGACCCCGGACGCCGAACTGGGTCTGGGCGGCATCGAAAGTGGACTGGTTGACCTTGTGGGTGCGGAAAAACTCCCGCCCGTAGTCGACCACCGCCGATTCTTGGGCCGACAGATTGGGCAGGTCCTTCTTGTCGCGCAGGTTGTCAACCAATTCGTCGCTTAGCCCCGATTGGCGGCCAAAGGCGGCGTGGGCGTTCCAGATGAACTGGCAGTCCAGCTCCCGGGCGGTCAATATCATGGCCAACTCCCGCACGTTGGCTGGCAGACTGGACTCGTCGCCCCGGATGTAGGCCCTCAAGTGCTCGCCCCGCTTGGTGAGTTCGGGGACGTTGATCATTACGGCGATGGGTCCGATGTCCGGCACGCTGCCGCGCTGGCTGACCAATTCGTCAAAGGCGGCCAGTTGGTCTTGGGGTACGCTCTCTCTGCTGGCTGTGGGGATTCGTGCCACTTTTGCCTCCCGTTAATCTCAGTTGGTGTGTTCGCCAAAGCCTGGCGGGCATCACATGATACAACAGCCGCTGGCGGCAGGTGTGGCAAGCCATCCCAAACTAAAGTAATCTTGACCAACATGTCTTCGATTAACTCCGGGTCCAACGCAGGCAGCGGGACGTCTCTAACCCGCAGCGGCAACTACAAGTACTGGGTATTTGGGGCCCTGGCCATCGGCACATTCGCCTCGGTGGTCGACCATGGCAGCGCCAACGTGGCGTTGCCCACCATCGCCCGCCATTTCCAGACCGACCTGCCCACCATCCAGTGGGTGGTCATCACCTATGCCCTGACCATCAGCGCCCTGCTGTTGCCCATGGGACGGCTCTCGGACCTCATCGGACGCAAGAAGGTCTACATCGCAGGGACGTTGGTGCTGGCTCTTGGGGCCGCGATGTCTGGGCTGTCACCCACATTGGAGCTGCTGTTTCCCTCCCGTTTCCTGCAGGGTATCGGGGCCGCCATGACCCAGGGCACCGGCATGGCCATCATCACGGCGGCTTTCCCCGCCAACGAAAAGGGACGGGCCATCGGGCTTATCATGACCATGGTGGGGGTGGGCGCGGTTGCCGGTCCGGCCGTCGGAGGCGTGGTGGTCGATGCCTTCGGCTGGCGCGCGGTGTTCTTCCTGACGCTGCCCCTAGACCTCATCGGCGCGGCGGCGACGCTGTGGGTGTTGCGGGGCTGGCCGGAGGTCCGGGAGACCGGGGACACCCGTTTCGACTGGTTGGGAGCGGCGTTATCCGCCGGGATCCTGGTGGTGTTGCTGGTGGCCATGACCACCGGCAACAAGGCCGGTTGGTTATCGCTCCCCATCTTGGGCGCCTTCGCCGGTGCCGCCATGATGCTGGGCGCCTTTATCTGGTGGGAACTGCGCACCAGCGCACCGATGCTGGACCTGAGACTGTTCAAAGGAAGGACATTTTCCTTCGGGGTATCGGCGGCTTTTCTGACCTTCTTGGGGTCGTCGGCGGTCTTGTTTCTCATGCCGTTTTATCTACAGAACGTTCTTGGCTATAGCGCCAAGACGGCCGGTTTTGTCGTGGTGCCAGGCGCTCTGTGCATGGCGGTGTTGGGGTCAGTCAGCGGGGTGCTCTCAGACCGGTTCGGTTGGCGTCCCTTTACCGTTGGCGGCCTGGCGGCCTCGGCTACGGGACTGCTCATCTTGTCGCGGCTAACCGAAACTTCGTCCTTATGGATGGTGGTGCCGGCGATGATGCTGATGACCAGCGGCATGGGGACCTTCTATTCGCCCAACACCAGTTCGATGATGCACGCCGTAAGCCAAGCCAAGTACGGTGTGGTGTCTGGGTTCTTGAACTTGGTGCGGAATGCGGCCAATGTCTCCAGCATCGCCATCGCAACCATCATCGTGACCACCACCATGGGCTCTCTTGGATTCGAGCCCAGCTTGGAAGCAGTGCGCGGCGACACGGCGGGGGTGGGCCACGCCTTTACCGTGGGACTCCGCTACTCCTTCTTGGTCATGATGGGAATGGTACTCTCGGCGATGACAATATCGGTCCTCCAAGGAGGCCGCGCCGCGTCTCCGGATCCAGCGGATGTAAGGGACTTGGAAGAGTCCCAAGCCGAGGTCTAGCCGACTACAGCGGACTGCCGCCCAGCAGACCGGCGAACCGGAGACTCCACAGCACGGCCGCTATTACGGTGGATGCAATCAACGTAACCGTGGCCCGGTTCTTCCACGCGGGTCCCCGCCAACTGCCATGGGATGGCGCCAGCCACCAACCCCGCGCCAACATGAGCAGGGTGATGACCAAGAACGGCCAGGTGAGCGCCTGCAACGCAGGCGCCAAGGCCAGCCCGGTTGATGTCCCGCCGAAAACACCGAGCAGGCCCGGGACCACTCATCACCAAGGAAGTGGCAGCAGTCCGCTGAGCAGGCCTACAAAAGGCTTTTCCACGTGCAGTAGTTTCATGTTCCTCGAACCTGTTTTGTCAGATGGATTAGGAACTAGAGGCTATTTCAAAAACCGGTACGAACCGCGGTCAGGTCCCTATTTTAAGATACAAGGCTCAGTCCTCCACCAAAGTCCGGGTGACGTCCACGGTGGCGTAGGACCAGGCAATCTTGAAGGGTGTTGTGCCGGTGTTGATCAGCCGGTGTTGGGCGCCCGGCGTGATGAAGGCGGCGTCGTACTGGCGCACTTGGTTCTCTTGTCCGTTAATCATCAAGATGCCCTCACCCTCGATCACAATCACCGACTCTTCGGCGTTGTGGTAGTGGGTGGTGTTGGATGTGCCCGCCTCGAAGGTGGTGATGCCGCTGGAAATCTCGGTGGCGCCTACCTCTTTGGTAACGCTGCTGGCGACGGTGACTCCCGGAGCGCGTTCCAGGCTGCTGACTTCTTCTCTTTTGATCACCCGTGGTTCAGCCATCTTGAACTCCTTTATTCCTTGGCCAAAAAATCCCGCACCACAGCACTGGCGGGCTCCCGGTCGGTCATGTCGTACAGAATTATGGAATTGCGGACCGAGTCGGCCTGGAAGAACCGCTCGTAGAGTATTTGCCGGGCCCCGAAGGCGCTGCAGCTCACGTCCCAGGCTAGTCGGAACAGCTTCACCCGGTCCCGGGCCGATGTGCTGTCGGTTTCCAGGTAGCGGTTGATTTCCTCGGCCAACGGACATTCCATGTCGGCCTCGGTGGGCAGGGCCATCAGGCTGCTGGAACCCAACAGGTGCAGTATCTCGCCCATGCGCGGGTACATTCGGATGAACATGTTGCGGGCCACCTGCAAGGGCAACTCCGCGGGACACATCACACCCCATTGGTCAATCTTAGCGTCGACCTCCGCCGCCCGCAGGCAGGACTTGGTGACTTCCAGGTTCTCGATAATCTCGGCAATCATGCCTTGGACCTGGGGCTGTTCGCTGGAACCCAGGGTTTCGGTCATCAGGTTGGCCAAACCCAAAACGAACTCGCATTTGGCCAGGTTCTTGGTCACCACTTGATGGCCCGAGTGGAGGTGCCGGTTGGTAGCTTGCTGTAAATTGTTGCAAAGCTCCACGTCGCCCAAGAGAAACACCCGCTCCCAGGGCACCAGAACATTGTCGAAGAAGGCCACTGCATCCATCTCCTCGAAACGTGAACCCAAGGCATGGTCGAAATGGGTGCGCTCGAGGTCGAAGCTCTCCCGGCATTGGAACTTGAGGCCCGGAGTGTTGCAGGGAATGGCGAAGGAGGTGGGGCTGGGCGCGTTGTTCGGCAGCATGTGGGAAGTGGTTGGATACAGTGCAATCTCTTCGGATAGAGGGGCCAAAGTTGCCAACACCCGCGCTCCGTGGACAATGATCCCGGCGTCGGTCTCTTTCACCACCGAGAGGGCGATGTCCGTCCGGTCCTCCAGAGGAGTCGCGCCGGGGGCCCGATTGCGTTGCAGGTTCAGCAGTGTGTGGGTCAATACCAGGTCGTTCTCCCGGACGTACTCGTAGTAGTTTTGGATATTCTTTTTGAACTCGGGACGGTTCTGGGCGAAGTAGTCGCCGGCGGCGGCCATGGCCATCATGTTCACGTTCATAAAGTCAGGGCTGCGGCCCATCATCCCACAGGTGGCCTGGGACCAATGGTGCATCATCACCCGGCGGCGCTCCAGGTCCTCATGGGTCCGGGGGGTGATGAAAGACAGGCCCACCCGGTCACTGGTGGTGGGCGAATCGTAGGTCATCTCGTCCTGCAACTTGGCATCGTGCTGCATGTCCAGCAGATTGGCCATGGTCTGCACCCCGTTGCGCAGGCCGGGGTGGGTGGTGATGTCTTTGACTTTCTTGCCGTTGAGGTAGACGACCGGGGAATTTTCCCTCAGACCTTTGATGTATTCCGCTCCGGTCCTGGCTGGCATGGTCTGACCTCCGTGCTACGGGTTCCGGGCTACGGCCCGCTGGCCGGCGCTGCTCAATATCAGGGCGATTGGGAATATCGAACGGTGAGATATTACCATGCCCCAGCTTCGTTGCCACTGTCGCACAAAGGGCGTACCATGCGCCTGCCCGAGCGTGGTAATCAGTTATCGGAGATTGGAGATATGTACGTGATAATCGTGCCCATCCAGATACAAGAAGGACACCGGGAAGAGTTCCTGGAGGCCCTGATGGTAGACGCCAAGGGGGCCAACAATGATGAGCCCGGCTGCCTGCGGTTCGACGCGGTCCAAGACGCCGAAGACGACCACCGCATCTGGCTTTATGAGGTCTACAAGGACGAGGCAGCCTTCCAGGCCCACTTGGCCGCGCCACACTTTGCCGTATTCAAGGAAGCGGCTGATAAGTGGCGGGTAGAGGGTATCCAAGGGTCCGCCAGGGGGAGCAAAAATCTTTACCCCACCGACGCCGAGTGGCGGTAGCCGCCGGTTCCTATCCCAGTTCCCGTTTATGGTGCCGATGTGAAGAACGAAATTATTTCGGAGGGCCGCAATG
Organism: Dehalococcoidia bacterium; assembly: GCA_965237595.1. Taxonomy (GTDB): domain Bacteria; phylum Chloroflexota; class Dehalococcoidia; order Lucifugimonadales; family UBA3495; genus UBA9611. Next base: position 863,116 of record CBDEFY010000007.1, read on the forward strand.
ACTAAGACCATCCTTCGGAGCGCCAAGGTCGCCCCACCAGGCGGGATAATGTCCCAGGGAGTTGAGGTGCCGGCAGGCAAGATGGTGTTCGTCTCGGGTCAGGTGGCGAGGGACCCGGACGGCAGTGTTGTCGGCGTGGGCGATGTCACCGCCCAGACCCGTAAGGTGTTGCAGAACATGCAGGCAGTGTTGGCCGAGTCCGGGGCCACCATGGATGATGTGGTGAAAGTCACGGTATTCGTCACCAACTTGGAGCAGCACTTCGCCGCCATCCATAAGGTGCGGGGCGAGTTCTTCAAGAGCGACTACCCGGCCAGCACCATGGTGGAGGTGAAATCCCTGGTCCACGAGGACATGCTCATCGAGATCGAGGCCATTGCGGTGGTGCAATAGCTGAAAGCCATCAGCATTCAGGACATAGGAAAGGGCGTCCCAATTCATCGGGACGCCCTTTTGCCTTTCCGGGGAATAACCGATCGGTTTCTAGCTCTTGGCTGATACGCCGTCAGGCTGAAGTTCATTTTCCCAAGGGCCGGGGAAATTGCCCATGACGCGGTCGCCGTGCATGAAGAGCTTTTCCTGACGTTGCCATTCGCTCCGCGGCGTCTCGTAGTAGACCTCGATGCCGTTGCCGTCGGGGTCCTCTAAATAAATGCCCAAGGACAAACCGTGGTTGGAGACCCGCTTAATCTCCACGCCCTTTTCGTGCAGGTTGTTGTAGAAGTCGGCTAGGTCGGCCAGGTTATCCATGCGCCAGGCCATGTGGTTCAGGCCCACCTGTCCCTGATGGGGGCCTTCGGCGTCGGCGCCCACCTCCATCAGAGCAATCTCATGGGACTCATCCAGGTTGGCCGACATGAATGCGGCTCGCCCAGCCAGGAAGTCGTAGGTGTGCAGACCCAAGACGTCCTCGTACCACTGGCGCGATGCCTCTGCGTTCCGAACATAAATGTTCACATGACCCAAGTGGCTTGGTGTGTAACCCATCGTTCTTCTCCAATTATAGAGTAGGCTTACGTCGTAAAAATTACCACAACCGGCGGAAGTTACGCAACCGGCCGGCGCGGCCGGGTTCCCACAGGTACGCGAGCGCAGTATCCACCCTCGTACCGACTGGCAACACTGCCCGTGCATTCACGTCCTCGCCCAGGCGCTGGTGATACAATATTTCCGGCGGGGCCGTAGCCTCGGCGCGCCTCAACAATGGGCCGTTAGCTCAGTTTGGCAGAGCACCGGACTTTTAATCCGGGTGTCGCGGGTTCGACCCCCGCACGGCCCACCAAACTTGACGGTAAACAGAACCGAGCCGTTCAGTGCCATCTCCTCGGCGTCTCTCCCCGGTATGGGGCTGTCCTCGGGCATCGGAATCGTGTAGCGCACCACGGCATTGTCGGGCATGACGACGATCTCCTTCACGAAGCTCTCGATGAAGGCCCTGCGCTCCGTCAGCTCGCTCTCGTTGAGGAACATGCTCATGTCTAGGGCGTAGGCTGTGATGGTCTCCACGTCGTCCAGGACCTCTCTGCGTTGGGAGAGCATCGCCCTCGCCTCCTCCGCCGTAGCCTCCAGTTTCTCCTGCCGCTCCCTGTGCTCTCTGATGCGGGGTTTGAAGTCGTCGATGTCCAGGTCAGTGGTCTCCGCCAGGTCGTAGAGCCGTCCCAACCTGCGCTTCACGTCCACCAACTCCGCCTCGATGGTTTCCAGCTTCTGCCTCTGCTCCTTTGCCACCCCGTCCATCTCCTCGTCCACCAGCTTCACCAACGTCCGGATGTTGGACTCGGTGAGCACGTTCTCCCGAATTTTGCCCACCACCTGCTCCTCGAAGCGGCGGGCGTTGAGCCTGGGGGCGTTGCAGGTGCCACTGCCGCGCTTGAGGAGGGACTGGCAGACGTAGTAGGCGAACTTCCCGCTCTTGGCGTCTTGGCCGGAAAGGGCGCGGTTGCACGCCTTGCACCGAACGAGCCCGCTGAGAAGATAGGTGCTGCCCACCCTGCGGGGGTGGCTCTTCCTGGGTGCGCGGGAGCGCAGCTTGCGGTTCACCCTGCGGAACCGGGCCTTGGATATGATGGCGGGGAAGGCCTTCTCCACCCGCACCGGGTCCGCCTTGTCCTTGGCGTTGGTCCCCCAGACCAGGGTTCCGGTGTACGCCTCGTTCCTCAGGATGATGTGGATGCCGTTCTTGGACCAGAGCCTGCCGGTGGGGTTGGCGATGCCCTCGTCGTTGAGGGTGCGGGTGATGTCCAGGATTCCCCTGCCTGCCTCGGCCATGCCGAAGATGCGCTCCACCACGGGCGCGGTCGTGGGATCGGGTTCCAGGGTGGGCCGCTTCTTGGCTCCGTCCTGCACCATGAGCTTCCGGTAGCCGTAGGGCACGCGACTGGCCACCCAGAAGCCTCTAGAAGCAGACTCACGCATCCCCCTGACAACTTCCTGTGCCAGATTCTCCGAGTAGAATTCGTCCACGCTCTCGATGATGGCCTCCATGAGCTTGCCGGTGGGGGAATCGTCGGCGTGCTCGGTGATGGAGACGACGCGGATGCCGCGCCGCCTCAGCATGGCCTTGAAGGCGACGGCGTGCTCGCGCTTGCGGGTGAAGCGGCTGAACTTCCAGACGAGGATCTCCTTGAAGGGGGCCTCGGGCTTGGCTGCCTCGTCCAGCATCTTTTGGAACTGGGGCCGGTCGGCGATGCGCCCGCTCTCGGCCTCGTCCACGTACTCGCGGGCGACGTGGTACCCGTTCTTCTCGGCGTAGTCCCTGAGCGCCCGCAGCTGGGCGGCCACGGACAGGTCCACGTCCTGGCGGTCGCTGGATACTCTGGCGTAGAGGGCGGCCGGTATCAGATCGAGTCGGTCGTTCATCGCTCTCTCCTCCCTGTCTCTTCCTGCTCGGTAGTGATGCGGGAGCGCAGTCGTTCCAGCCGCTCCCGTCTTCGCCACTCCCTCTCCTTCATGAACAGGCGTATACCCTGTCTGAGCAGCTCGCTCACGGAGAGGTCGTCCTCCTTCATCACCTGGCGCACCTGCGCCTCCATCTCCGGGGGCAGGGAGAAGGTGATGGTCTTGGATCGCCTGGGGGTGGTCACAACTCTTGTCTCCTGTTGTAGTATTGTTAGCAACCAGCAAAAGTGGGACACATTGGGAGCCGAGAGATCAGGGGCTGGATGGAGGTCTGGTGAGCTCCCTGAGGGCCCTGTTGTAGCGTCGTCGCCGTTCGGTGGTTTGAGCCTTCACCTCCTTCCTGCGTTGTAGGATCTCTTGCCGTCTTCCCTTGAGCACGTCTGATGGTGTCACGTTGCCCAGAGCCTTGTGATAGCGCCGGTAGTTGTAGTAGCTGACGAAGGCCGCGATAGCAGCCTCAAGGTCGGCGGGCAACTCATAAGGCACCTGGTTGACGTCCCGTTTGATGGTCTGGTGGTAGCGCTCCAGCTTCCCGTTGGTCTGAGGGTGGAAAGGAGTTGCTAGGATGTGCTTGATGCCAACCATCCCCAGGTAGTCCCTGAATGCTCTTTAGACATAGCCTGGACCGTTGTCACTCAGCAGCCTGGTGCGGTCTGTGACTGGAACTTGGTCCATGCTGGTCGTGTCCACAGCATCCTGGACCACCTCGATGAAGGAGTCGGCCGTCATATCTTGCTGAAGCCTGTGAGCCAGGATGAAGCGGGAGTAGTCGTCCATAACGGTGACCAGGTAGTAGTAGCCCCAACCAACCACCCTGAAGTATGAGGCATCGGTGGCCCACATCTGGTGAGGTCCTGTGGTCTTGCGGTGGTACTCCTTCCCCGCGGCCAACCGCATCTCAGGCCGCTTCACTAGGCCCTCCCTGCCCAGGATACGGTAGACGCTGGACTCTGAGACTGAGAAGCCCTGGTTGTCGGTGATCCACGCGGCCAGCTGACGGCAGCTCAGCTCTGGCATCTCTCTGGCTGATAACAGGACTGAGCGTTCTTCCTGAATAGTAAGACGGTTCCATGGTGCCTGATCGCCTCCTGGTCGGTCCTCAAGTCCTTGTTGGTCTTGGCGTCTGAGCCACCGGTAGTAGGTGCTCTTAGGGATGCCCAGCTCTCTGAGGACCTTTCGCTTGGGGAGGGGAGACGAGGATACTTTGGTAACTACCTCTGCCTTCTCCGGGGCGCTCATCCGCTGGTACCGGTGGCGTCCTGGGGCACGGGGATGGCCGTTTTTTTGAGACGGTACGCCTCCAGCGACAGATCGGCCACTAGCTCCTTGAGTTCCCCGTTCTCTCGCTTGAGCTGCCCTACCTCATGCTGAGTGGCGTCCCGAACCGAGTCACGGGTCAACCTCTCCTTGCCCGCCTCCATGAACTCTTTGGTCCACGAGTAGTAGGAGTGGGGCTTGATCCCCTCCCGCCGGCACAGGTCGTTGACTGTGACCTCGCGGCGGAAGCCCTCCAGAACAATTCGGATCTTGTCTTCGGAGGTGTACTTACGTCGGGCAGCCGCCTTCACTGTACGGACGAAAGACCTGGTCTGCTCGCTTCGTTCCTCGGCGGCCTCTGCTTTGCTTACTTCTAATTGGGACACATCTGCTCCTTTCTGTGGGTAACTCTACCCTCATTTCAGGAGCTCACACCACCCTCCGACTCTCGGGTTTTCCTACCCTTATATGTGTCCCATTATCGCTGACGGTCTACAATCGACTACGCCGAACGGCGGGCGAGCGTGGCCGGGCGTTCGGTCCATCTGACTCCCACCGAGTACGAGCTGCTCTTTGAGCTGTCGGTGAATGCCGGACGGGTGTTGACCTTCGACGCGCTGTTGGACCGGGTCTGGGGCCTAGGGCGTTCCGGCGACAGGGGGAGCGTCCGCACCTACGTGAAGCGACTCCGCCGCAAGCTGCGCGAGGACGCCGGGAATCCGAAGTATATCTTCGCTGAGCCTCGCGTCGGCTACCGGATGCCGAAGGGAGGGCAAACATCAGGCGAGCCGCCAGCAACTGATTGAACCGATGTTTACCCACCTTTAATGAGGAAGTGAGGAATGGAACACGATGCCGCACCCCGACCTCGCCGTCGTCACCGGCGCCTTCAGCTATACGGGAAGGTATGTCACCCGGCGTCTGCTTGGCGAGGGCGTCCGCGTCAGGACACTGACCCGCAGCCCGGATGCGGAGGACCCCTTCGGCGGCCGGGTGGAGGTGGCCCCCCTGGACTTCTCCGACCCCGATGGGCTGTGCCGTTCGATGCAGGGAGCCGGCGTCTTCTACAACACCTACTGGATACGGTACGCGCACGGAAGGACAACCTTCGACCTCGCCGTGGAGAACACCAGGACGCTGTTCGAGGCAGCCAAGAGCGCGGGCGTTGGCAGGATTGTCCATTTCTCAGTGACGAACCCCTCCTCCGGGTCTGGGCTGCCCTACTTCAGAGGCAAGGTCCAGGTTGAGGACATGCTGGTGGGCCTGGGAATTCCTTACGCCATCATCAGACCTACCCTGGTCTTCGGGGTCGGCGACCTGCTGCTCAACAACATGGCCTGGGCGCTGCGGCGCTTTCCTGTCTTCCCCGTCTACGGGAACGGCGACTATCCGGTCCAGCCCGTCTACGTCGAAGACGTTGCGGCCCAGGCGGTGGAGGCGGGCTCTCAGAGCGAGAACTCAGTTGCCGATGCAGCCGGGCCGGACACGTTCTCCTTCGAGGACCTGCTTCGCCTGCTGGCCTCCTCAATGGGAGTCCGAAGGCGGTTCCTACACATGCATCCGCGCGTGGGTCTCGCCTTGACCGGGCTGGTGGGCCTCCTGATGCGCGACATGGCGCTCACCCATGACGAGGTTGTCGGCCTCATGGCCGGCCTGCTGACATCCGAAGCTGCGCCGACCGGCACGACGAGGTTGAGCGACTGGCTGGCAGAGAACGGGGACGGCCTCGGGAGACGGTACGTGTCCGAGCTGCGGCGGAACTACAGGGGGTAGTGGCCATCGGGACGGGTCGGCCAAAGGTTGGCTGGGCGAGCATGGGCGGCATTGCCGCCGCCCATGCGGTCCTGTCATAATCGTGGGGTGGTGGGCCAGGCCTTGGGGAGCCTCACAGTCCCCCCAGCCACATCTCGAAGATTGTTCCACCTACTATCCACTTAGGCCCACCAGACTTGACAAAATCAAGAACCTTTTCGCTGAAATTCCGGTTGACGCTCTAGTTGGAGGCACGTGGCCTGATAGTCAGCAGTGCTCCGAGAACACTCTGGCCACACCCTCCTGTACCCGGTTGTCCCTTGACTCCCACTAGGGCTATGTGTAACATCATTACACACTCACCTTAACCCGACTGGAGAGCGACATGGCCAGAGTGCAGTTGGTAATGCCGGACGACGACCGAGAGCGCTTCGTTGACCAAGCACGGCGGGAGGGCATGTCCCTCAGCGCCTGGCTGCGAGCAGCCGCCCGGGAGCGTCTCGAAGCGCGCCAGAGCGTGACGCTGTTCGAGTCCCCGCAAGACGTCGAGGAGTTCTTCAGATCATGCGCTGCTCTGGATGGTCCGGAGACGGAGCCGGACTGGGGTGAGCACTTGCGCGTCATGAGCGAGTCGCGTGCGATAGGAGCGGCCGGAACGTGATTTTCGTTGATTCCAACGTCTTCATGTACGCGGTAGGACGGCCACACCTACTCCAGACGGCCGCCCAGCGCTTCTTCGTCGAAGCCAACCGGAATGGCACCCCATTGTGCACTTCAGCGGAGGTCATGCAGGAGTTGGCCCACGTATACCTGCCCACTGGGAGGCTGCAAACCTTCGATGCAGCGCTGGAGCTAATGGCCAGCGCAGCAGTTGAGGTCTGGCCGCTGGCGGAGGCGGACGTAGCTCTGGCCCGGCGGCTCCACGAGCAATATCCGACCCTACAAGCCCGCGACCTCTGTCACCTGGCCAGTTGCCGACGGCGCAGTGTCGAGGAGATAAAGACCTTTGACCAAGCTTTCGCGGCCATATCCGGCGATCCGTCAATCCCATAGAGGCGAGCATAGTCCGGTCAAAGGCTGACGGAGCACGTATGCCACCTAAGACGGAGCCGAGTACATGCCCCGAACGGACCGCCGAACTGGAGGAATCGGCAGGCGAATGCCCTGCCGTAGCCGCCCAAGGGTCGCACCGATGGAACCCGTCGTGAGCATTTGATTGTGACGAGCGCAACGCATGAACACACTCTGAACGTCGCCCTCGGCGAGGTACTGGGGCGGCTGCGTCTAAGCTGGCGGACACGAAGCGAGCAGACTGGTCACGTGCTCATGGAGGGTGGTCGGCCTGACATTCTCTATAGAGGAAGCGAGCGGTTGGCCTATTGCCATCGAGGCTGAACGCAGCAATCATGCCAGTGCGGAGGCTGATGCCCAAGCGCGGCTTGGCCGCACGGTAGCTAGCACAGGCCGACAGATAGAGACCGCGATTGCGCTGGTGTACCCGGCGAACCTCCATTCACTTGACGGCTCTACGCTACGGTATGCCATTAGCAGCACTCAGGACTTAGAGTACGCGCTCTACACCCGCCGCGTCGACAGTCCGCCCGAACGCCTGCCGTCCCAGGGGTGGATTACCGGCAGCGTGCGAGACCTGGCTATGCTCGTCCATCGTGCCGCCGTTCCCCCACCCAGGGTCGCAGCGCTCGCCTTTGAACTTGAGGATGGTGTGAGGCTCGCGGCAGAGGAGTTTACACGCAGGCATCCTTACGGAAATGAACTTGGGACAAGAGTCGCGAGCGTCCTTGGCCAATCGGACGATGAAGAAGGACAGACTCGGCGCATGGCGATGACGGTGATCGTCAATGCCCTCGTCTTTCACGAATCGCTTGCCGAGGTCGAGTTCAATGTTCCGGACGCTGAAGCAGGTAGTAGACGTGGAGTACGCCCTATCGAGTCTTTCCGTCCTGGGAGTGTATTCGCTCCTGAAGAGGTTTGCCTGGAATGGGAGAGAATTCTGACTGTCAACTACTGGCCTATCTTCTGGTCTGCCAAGGAGATGCTGCGTCTCATGCCGACTGCGACAGTCAACGCCTTGCTGAGTTGGCTTTGGCAGACGGGCCAGAAGCTCGTCGCGGGAGGTGTGACTCGTTCACATGATCTCATGGGCATCGTCTTTCAGAGGCTGATTGCCGACCGCAAGTTCCTTGCAACCTACTACACACGACCAGAAGCAGCCGCTCTGCTCGCAGGCCGTTGGGAGGGGCAGACTGGGGCGAGGGCGAGACACTGGCCGGCGCACAGATAGGCGACTTCGCCTGTGGTACGGGCACCTTGCTTTCCATGGCATACCAGCGGATGTCGTTACTGCATGAACTGCATGGCGGGGATTCGCGAAAGTTGCACGGACCGATGATGCGGCACGGATTGATGGGCCTCGATGTGCTCAACATCGCCGTGCATCTGACGGCGGCGATGCTGGCCGGTAGTCAACCTGATACCCCATTCGATGGCGAATGCCTGTTGACGATGCCCTACGGGGCACAAGAGGACGGCAACGTTGCGATTGGCTTGCTGGATCTGCTGGCCGAGACTGTACAACCGTCACTGATGGATACCGCCGCAGCGGTATCAGCCGGGGGCAGAGCGCCTGAAAGGGTGCGTGACCTCGTGTCCAGAGTCGGACACACCCAATTCGACCTTGTAATCATGAACCCGCCCTTCGTTCGTTCAACCGGCATGGAATCGGAGAAACGAGGAACGGGAAACCCGGCGTTTGCGGCCTTCGATACCGGCAAAGCAACCCAGCGACGTATGCAGGACTCGCTCGCTGTCCTCCGAGGGACGGCATCAATCGGTACCGGCAACGCTGGCCTCGCCGCGGACTTTCTTGACCTCGCGTTACGCAAGGTTCGTAAGGACGGTGTGCTTGCTCTAGTGCTGCCGCTTAGCGCCGCCAGCGGAACTGAATGGGAGGATGCGCGCAAGGCCCTGGCCAAACACTGCCAGGACATTATCGTCGTAACCGTTGCAGGGGCAGGTTCCTATGACTCCTCTTTTTCTGCCGACACCGGAATGGCGGAATGCTTGCTGGTAGCCCGACGCGGTGAGACGTCGGCGCAGAAGCGAGCAACTTTCGTGATGCTTCGGCAAAGACCCAAATCCACCGTCGAGGCGGAATTGTTGGCTACCGAGATATCTCGCATTCGTGAGTCTGGCCAACTGCGTGCCGTCGAGCGTTTAGAGGGCCGTAGCGTCGTTGCCATTGGGGAGAGCGATTACGGCGTGATGCTTGACGCTCCGCTTCCTGAATCAGGTCCGTGGCCCCTCGTGGGAATTCGTGACGAGGAGCTTGCCCAGGTGGGCTGGAACCTTGAGCGGGGGGCATTGGTCCCATTAGGGCAGCCGAATCTAGCAAGCGTCGATATAGCTATCGCACCCATAGGACAAATTGGTGGAAGAGGCCCCTACCATACGGACATCTATTGGGACCAGCCCGACGGAACGCCACGCGGTCCCTTTGAGCTGATAAAGCCGGCAGTCAGCCCAGCACCTACGTATCCGATGCTTTGGGCGCACGCTGCCAAGCGCGAGAGAAGGCTCGTTGTCGACCCAGATTCGGAAGGTCGGATAAAGGCAGCGTCGCGGAGAGTGACGCAGGATGATCTGATGGAAAAGGCTGCAAGCGTATGGGGTACCGCCACTCGGGCTCACTACAACCGCGATTTGCAATTTAATTCCCAGTCTCTCATTGTGGCGATGACGGATCGTCCGTGTATTGGCGGGCAGGCTTGGCCGTCGGTCATTTTTGAGAACAGGGAGCATGAGTACGCCTTTGCCTTGTGGAGCAACTCGACGTTGGGTTTGCTGTTGCATTGGTGGGTTGCGAACAAGACCCAGTCCGGCCGAGGACGGACGACAGTGACTGGCATACCCAAGATTCCCACCTTAGATGTGAGAACTTTGACGGATGAGCAAAAAGCCTCCGCCATGACCCCGTTTGAAGCCTTGCAGGAGCGGCGGTTTCTCCCATTCGACCAGATTGACGAGGACCCGGCCCGAGCTGAACTCGACCGCCGCCTTCTGGAGGATGTGCTCGGCCTGCCGCAAACGCTATGTGAGGCTGATGGCCCCATCGACTTGCTCCGCCGTAAGCTTGCCCGCGAGCCGCAGATTCACGGTGGCAAGCAAACGAGAGTTGTTTTCTATGCCGAGGGGGATGAAAACAACGAGCCCCGGTCAGATCGTTAGGAAACCTCCCTGCGGTTGCGGTGACTTCAAGCTTCGACACCGACGTTGCATTCAAAGACCCTGCCACGTGCCGATTGCCCACCGGACGCTCAATCACTACGATCGTACTATGGTGCTCTCAGACCGACAGCTGCTCGACGCCCTCAGCCGGACGCCGTTCGTCGACTCGGCGGAGCTGGCGCTCATTCTTGGCGAGCCGCACGCCACGGTTCACCGCGCCCTGTCCGGCCTGCTGGCCAACGGTGTAGCTGGCCGCGTGAGCCACGGGAGACCGCCCAGCTGCCTTCTAGCCAGAGGTACTACCTGACGGCTAGGGGCATCAGAGAGGCCACAGGAGTTCTCGGCTTGGAGACGCCTTCAGACTTCGTGCGAGCCTACCCGGTGTCCAGGCAGTGGCTGGCCTTGCTCATCCGGCGGATGGACGCGGTGGTCGCCGTCTACCGAATCGCCGCCTCGATGTCCCCCGGCATCGGCGGGCTCCGATCCCACCTGGAGTTCCACCGCAGGGGCCGCTTCGACGCCACCATCACGCTCCACGACGGCCGTAGCTTCGGTGTGGTGCGGCAAGCCTGACCCTGCGGCGTCGGTCGCTCTACGACCGGCTGAGGGCCATAGCGGAGTACGACTACACCCGCCGCCCCGACACCGTTCTGATCCTGACGCCCAGCATCTGGGAGGAGAGGCTGACGACGAGGTTCTGCGAGGAACGGAACCTCCGTGACTGCTACGTCGCCGTGGAGTCCAGGGACGCGCTCGAAGGCCGGGACCTTCGCCTCTGGTGTTGCACCTCGTGGGTGATCGGAAGCAGGTTCTTTAGTCTGGAGACCATCAGCTCCCACAGCAGCGCCGGCGGAGCGCCCCGCACGGAGTCGCCGGAGCGGAAGCGGGCATCGCTACCCCGCCCCGAGCGGATGGTCCAGGCTGCGCCCACCTTCGGCATCAGCCCGTCTGAGAAGCGGACGCTCGACCTCATCACCGACCACCCGATGATTCCCCGTGAGCACCTGGCCACCTGGCTCGGCGTCTCTGAGGGGCGAGTCAGCCAGATGGTGCGCAGCCTCGTGAACACCTGGGGCCTCGTCGAGCGTCATGGAACAAGGGGCGACAACCGCTACACGCTGTCCGCCGAGGGCATACGCTACGTCACCCACAGGGACCGCGCCCAGCTCCCGACCACGCAGGGCATCTGGAGCACCGCCCTCACCACAGACCGCCAGGGCCGGAGACGTCACGTGGGCCACCGCATCGAGACGTGGGCTCGGCAGACGAAGCACGCCGACGGCATCACGTGGTTTCTGTCGAAGCTTGAAGCCGAGGCCAGGGCAGACCCCGACAGCGAGCTGCTGTGGTCGGTCCCCACCGCGAGGTCCGACCGGGCCTACAACTGGGTCCAGTCGGCCATCGCCCCCGACGCCGTGGGGAAGATGACCGCAGAGGGCCTTCAGATACCGTTCTACTTCGAGTACGAGCTTCGCGCCCGTCACCCCATGGGAGTCCTCGCCCGCCTGAGTCCATACAGAAGCTACTACTGGTCGAACGAGCCGGGGGACGACCAGCCGCCGTTCCCCGCTACGCTCTTCGTTGTGGACACAGAGGAGGTCGAGGCAACCTACGTGCGCACCGCTGCCCACATGAGCCGGATGTCGCTGCCCATATTCGTGTCCTGCACCTCTGTGCTGTCACGCACGGGTACCCTTGGACGGTCCTGGTATCCACTCTGGGAGCCGGAGTCTCCGAGGCGTGCGCTGTCCGAGCTGCGCCTCTATCAATGGGACTCGCTCTACCACCGGATGCGTCACCGTCCTGTAGGAGGGAATAGATAGGGCCGATACGTCCCCATCTGCCCTTCCTGCTGGCTGGGGGGTACAAAATGGCACAACCGGCCCGATTTCCGGGGACTTCCAGAGGCCGTTTCACAGCCAAATCAGCTACGAAACGGGGTTGACGTGTCGCCTGACGTGTCAGGAAGAAAAATGGGAATCTATGCTAAAGTACAGGGACACTAGAATTGCACTTTTGCAACCCCATGAGGAGGGGTGACGTGTCAGCCGATAGGGAAGGAAAACCGATGGATGAGCCTGTCCGCTGGGTCACGAAAGCGGAGGCGGCGCAGGAGCTGGAGATATCCCTGTCCACCCTGGACAGGAAGATCAGGAAGGGAGAGGTCGAGGTTGCCAGGGAAGGCAGCCGGGTCTACGTCCGGATGCACGGGCCGGAGTATCTGAGCGACGAGGAGATGCTGCGCCGGGCCATCGCCAAGGAGGATGAGCTTGAGCGGACCGTGCGGGAGTTGGAGCGAAACGCATCCGAGTTGAAGCTTAGAGCATCTGAGCTGGAGCGGCAGCGGGACGAGGCCAGGGAGTCCGCATCCGCCAGCAGACGGCCATACGAGGAGCTGGAGAAGGCGTACCGGAAGGAGACCGCCGCGACTAAGGAGACGAAGGAGCTGCTCAACATGGTCCGCGTGACCGCCGTCGTGCTGTTGGTGCTGCTGGTCGGTAGCGTTCTCGTGTGGTGGCTTGTGCTGACGTAGGAGGACCTGTCGGCCTTCACCCCCTGCCCGCTGAGTCTCTTTCGAATCAGTTTCGCTACTTGAACGTCGACGCGTCCTCGCCCACCCACTTGATAATGAGCGCATTCAGTGACCCGTCAGCCTTCATCGACTCTAAAGCCTCGTTGAGGCTTCCCTTCAGGTCGCTGTCCTTGCGGACGCCAATTCCGAGACCCCGGTCCAGCAGTATAGATGGGCCAACAATCGCCAGTTGGCCCTCGTACTCCGCAAGTTTCTCCACGCCATAGCCGTGGTCCACGAGGACGGCATCCACCTCGCCGTTGAGCACCGCGTCTACGGCGTCTATCGATCCGTCAAGCGACACGAACGGCCTCCCCAACTCCGTGAAGTAGTCGGAGTATATGGTGTTCGCGGTAACTCCTATCGTGCCTTGGGCGGCTTCGTCGCCCGCGCCAGCCCCAGCCACGTACACGGAGGGGGTTGGCGGGTAGTAGGCTTCCGTAAAGTCGATCAGCTCCTCACGTATTGCGGTGATGCTCATGCCGGCGAGGATCGCATCGAACTCTTCCGCCACGAGGTCGGGAATCATCGTCTCCCATTCGTTCAGGACCCACTCGCACTCCAAATCGGCGCGTCGGCACAGCTCGTCCCCCAGGTCACGCTCAAGGCCGTCTATTTCGCCCTCGTCGTTGATGAAGTCGAAGGGATGGTAGTTGCCGACAGTGGCTATCGCCACCGCGTCCGCACCCCCGCATGCGGCCAGCAAAGGCATGAGCGCCGCCGCCAAAAGAAGCGCAGCAAGCACGTGTACGAACCGGCCTTCTAAGGTCAACCCCCGTCTCACTTGAGCAAGCCTCCATGATGCGCAGGCTTGGGTCGTCGTCGGGATAATTTGGTGACGTTCCGTGTGGGCGTCACCTCTTGCAAAACAATACACGTCCGCAACCCGGACGTTCAAGGGGCAGTCTCAAAAGCTCGAAAGTCTGCTCAAGAGGAGTCCGTTGTTGGACTACATCACGATCACTGTGGATGATGCGTCAACGTCTTCGAGGAGGGCGAGGAGCGCCCTTACCAGCCGCGTAACCGGACGTACTGCACCGGCCCACATCCATCGCCGTTTGCGCCGTGTTTTCCAACCGACCCGCCGCTTTGCCGACCTGTCTGCACCCCACCATCAATCGGGTTTCAGCCTTTCAGTCCGGAATGCAGCCTTAACTCGAAGTGTTGGCCGTCCACGTCCTGTAGCGGGGCGTTTACCGCTGTGCCAAGTACGAAATCGCGCCTTCCGACGCTTCGCTGCCAAACTCAAACTGCTGTACACCCCCTGCACAGGGCGGACGACCTCCATTTCGGCTGGACTTGCAAGGTGCATCACGTGATGCACCTCATGGGGGATATGCGAACCATCCCGCCCGGCCATACGGGAAGGTGAACGCCACGGTCGGCGCCGACATGCTTCGCGATGCAACTGGCGAGGCGTCAATAATCAGGGTCGAACCACCCGTGATCAGCAACCCGGGACCACGTCGACAGGTGAGTGACTAATCCGGGCGTCGGATTCGTCAATGATCCGCAACCAAACGACCGAGCGGGTCAACCTAACCTGGGATTGACATGTCGATACTCTGATTCCCCGTCTCAGACTCCACGACGCGGTTGACGCGCCAGACGTTTCAGGCGTGCCCATGCCCCTCAACCTCGCTCTCATCTACGACTCGAACCCCGGTTTCCGCCTTCACGCTCCCGTACAAAATTGTCAGCTTCAGCTATGGATTTCACAGCCTTTTGTTCACCGAGCCGCTCTCCGCCGCAAACAAAAATGCCCGGATCAGCTATGGATCACTCATGGACTTGTATCCATCTGGTGGAACGTGCCCTTCCGACAAAGTGTTCACTGTTCACGTCCTGTAGAGGGCCGTTTCCCACTGTTTCAGCTGCGAAATGGCCCGACATGCAAATTTGTAACCAAAGTCAAATCCCTGTACACGCCCCCCGCATCCCGGAAGGCGCTCATGTCGTCGGACCTTATAAGGGGTCACATGAGTGTGCGGTCTCATGGGAGGTTACGTACGACTTCTCGATTGTTGACACTGGAAGGCGGACTCCGGAGCTGACGTCGCCGCCCTACTCCGCAGAGCAGCGGGAGACGCTCCGGCGCGGGCTGCGCATCCTGGCCCAGATGATCGTACGCGCCCATCTGCGGAGGCAGGTGTCCCAGTCCGGGGCTGCGCGCCGGAGTCGCCTGCGGAGGCCGAGGACGAAGACTGAGTAGCTCACCGCCTCGACTTCCGCCCTTCGGCTCCCGTTCGTCCTGTCCCCACGCCCAATTGACAAAGTGCAATTCTCAAAGCTGGCACTGTCCCCTCCCACCCGATTCCTCTGATTGCCAAAATGCAATTTCCAAAGCTGCGATTGTCCAGTAGGGGTGGAAGGAACCCCGGAATCAAATTGCTCGTTGCGATGTAGCAGACAGCCTCATTCACCTCGATTTCAGCTACGGAATCGCTCAACCTGCAACTTGCCGCCTCACCCATTCTCCTGTACACGGGTAACACACCCCGAACGGTCCCACGATTCTCGTGCCCCGTGAGGAGGGGCTGTGCGCGAGCCCTGCTTGGCCCGTTTCAGCCCTCGTAGCGGCCATGCACCCCTTGCGTCAAGGTATCCTATGGCCTACAATAGGGCGATGGTCGAGATTCGCCAGACTGCGGTCTACGCCCGCTGGTTCAGGCGTCTTCGGGACAGGGAGGTGAGGCGTGCAAATCGACAGCCGCACCCGGCGGTTGTCCCTGGGCAGCCCCGGCGACGTGAGTTCGGTGGGCGAAGGGGTTTCCGAGATTCACATCGACTACGGACCCGGCTACCGGGTGTACTTCGTGCAGCGGGGGGAAGCCCTGGTCGTCCTTCTGGCCGGAGGCGACAAGGACAGCCTAGGAGCGTGACATTCGAAGGGCGCTGGAGCTGGCCAGTGGACTGTAGGGGGCAGCAGATATGGCAAGGACGCAGGCAAGGCCGTGGGACCCGGCGGAGCATCTGGAGACCGGGGAGGACATGGCCGCCTACCTGAACGTCGCCCTAGAAGAGAGAGACCTGAGCCTGATCATGGCGACCCTGGGGGACATCGCCCGCGCCCGCAAGATGGCGATAGTGGCGGAAGAGACCGGGCTGGGCAGGGAGAGCCTCTACAAGTCGCTGTCCGCCGACGGCAACCCGGAGTTCGCCACCGTGCTCAAGGTGGTGCGCGCCCTGGGACTCCGGCTTCGAGCGACCGCAGTGCCCGGAGCAATCGGCGAACAGGATACCCGGTCTTCGGCTCTGCCCCAGGAGTCGTCGCCGATCTGAACAGGAGGACGTTGGATGGCGTCCGGCTTCACTACGCGATGGAGGTGAACGTGAAAATGGTCAGACTGGTCTTTGCGATTGCCGTTCTCATGTCCTTGTGCCTGTCGTGCATCGGAGGACCCGAAGTCGTCAGGATGGGCACGGAGGGAGCCTATCCCCCCTACAACTTCATCAACGACGAGGGCGAGGTCGACGGGTTCGAGCGTGAGCTGGGCGACGAGCTGTGCCGGCGGGCCGATCTGGAATGCGTCTGGGTGACCAACGAATGGGACAGCATCATACCCAACCTGGTGGAGGGCAAGTACGACACCATCATAGCGGGAATGAGCATCACCGATGAGCGGGACGAGGTCATCGACTTCACGCAGCCGTACATCCCGCCCAGTCCATCGGTATACATCGCCCTGGCAGGGGCCAGTGACGAAGCGGTTGCCGGTAGAGTGGCCGCCCAGGTGTCCACCATCCAGGCGGACTACCTGTCGGAATCCGGCGCAACGCTGGTGGAGTACGAGTTGGCCGAAGATGTCTTTTCGGCCGTCCTGAGAGGCGAGGCGGATGCGACGCTGGTCGATATCGGGTTCGCCCACGAGTACATGACGAAGAGCGGAGAGGGACTGGCAATCGTCGGTCCCCAGGTGATGCTCGACGCCGGTACCGGCGTCGGCGTCCGGGAGTCCGACGGCGCGTTGAAAGACAAGCTGGACCGGGCCATCGACGCCATGAAAGAGGACGGCTCATTGAATGCCCTCATCGAGAAGTGGTTCGGCCCGGACGCCGAGACGTTCTAACGGGCGTTGCAGTTGGCCGGACTGGCGGATTGAACGACGCGACCGAAGGACAAGCCATTGCGGAGGAGGACGACATGAGGAAACGCCTGGCTCTCCCGCTCACGGTATTGTTTCACATCCGCCGCGTCTTGCTGATGACCTCAATGAGCCGGTAGCCGTACCTCGATGCATCCTGGGGCGGCTCTTCCTGGTCCGGCCAGGCGTCATACCGCTCCACCTTGAGCAGATAGTCGAATCCCTCAACGTAGTCGAAACCTTCTATTGCGTCGTAGAAGAGCTCGCCGTTGACCACCATGCATCTCATGGGCGCCACTCCAACGCAGTCCCTGAGCTCCGGCCCAACCGCAAACTCAATTATCTCGCTGTCATCCGAAGAGGCGCAGGACACGGAGACCAGAACCATAAGCATGACGGCCAGCACTGCGATCAGCGCTTTGCAGGAAGGAAACCGTGTTGGCCTGTCGGCCGGGCCAACGCGGCGAGGCGGCCTTGCATTGATCATATTCCACCTCTCTGACAATAGCTGATATGTGTATTCAATATTACACAATCCGGCCCCAATCGGGCTTATCGTTCAAATGGAAAGGGGAAAGCGGGGCGGCTCTCCCCTTTCTCGTTGTCAGGACGGTTGCCGGGGCGACTTCCCGGCTGCCAGTCAACGACGCCTTGGTCTGTAGACCGTCAGCGATAATGGGACACATATAAGGGTAGGAAAACCCGAGAGTGGGAGGGTGGTGTGAGCTCCTGAAATGAGGGTAGAGTTACCCACAGAAAGGAGCAGATGTGTCCCAATTAGAAGTAAGCAAAGCAGAGGCCGCCGAGGAACGAAGCGAGCAGACCAGGTCTTTCGTCCGTACAGTGAAGGCGGCTGCCCGACGTAAGTACACCTCCGAAGACAAGATCCGAATTGTTCTGGAGGGCTTCCGCCGCGAGGTCACAGTCAACGACCTGTGCCGGCGGGAGGGGATCAAGCCCCACTCCTACTACTCGTGGACCAAAGAGTTCATGGAGGCGGGCAAGGAGAGGTTGACCCGTGACTCGGTTCGGGACGCCACTCAGCATGAGGTAGGGCAGCTCAAGCGAGAGAACGGGGAACTCAAGGAGCTAGTGGCCGATCTGTCGCTGGAGGCGTACCGTCTCAAAAAAACGGCCATCCCCGTGCCCCAGGACGCCACCGGTACCAGCGGATGAGCGCCCCGGAGAAGGCAGAGGTAGTTACCAAAGTATCCTCGTCTCCCCTCCCCAAGCGAAAGGTCCTCAGAGAGCTGGGCATCCCTAAGAGCACCTACTACCGGTGGCTCAGACGCCAAGACCAACAAGGACTTGAGGACCGACCAGGAGGCGATCAGGCACCATGGAACCGTCTTACTATTCAGGAAGAACGCTCAGTCCTGTTATCAGCCAGAGAGATGCCAGAGCTGAGCTGCCGTCAGCTGGCCGCGTGGATCACCGACAACCAGGGCTTCTCAGTCTCAGAGTCCAGCGTCTACCGTATCCTGGGCAGGGAGGGCCTAGTGAAGCGGCCTGAGATGCGGTTGGCCGCGGGGAAGGAGTACCACCGCAAGACCACAGGACCTCACCAGATGTGGGCCACCGATGCCTCATACTTCAGGGTGGTTGGTTGGGGCTACTACTACCTGGTCACCGTTATGGACGACTACTCCCGCTTCATCCTGGCTCACAGGCTTCAGCAAGATATGACGGCCGACTCCTTCATCGAGGTGGTCCAGGATGCAGTGGACACGACCAGCATGGACCAAGTTCCAGTCACAGACCGCACCAGGCTGCTGAGTGACAACGGTCCAGGCTATGTCTAAAGAGCATTCAGGGACTACCTGGGGATGGTTGGCATCAAGCACATCCTAGCAACTCCTTTCCACCCTCAGACCAACGGGAAGCTGGAGCGCTACCACCAGACCATCAAACGGGACGTCAACCAGGTGCCTTATGAGTTGCCCGCCGACCTTGAGGCTGCTATCGCGGCCTTCGTCAGCTACTACAACTACCGGCGCTATCACAAGGCTCTGGGCAACGTGACACCATCAGACGTGCTCAAGGGAAGACGGCAAGAGATCCTACAACGCAGGAAGGAGGTGAAGGCTCAAACCACCGAACGGCGACGACGCTACAACAGGGCCCTCAGGGAGCTCACCAGACCTCCATCCAGCCCCTGATCTCTCGGCTCCCAATGTGTCCCACTTTTGCTGGTTGCTAACACGCCCCCAGTAGTTGAACGTCATTGAATTGAGGTACAACTGGTGTATTCTGCCGGCATTGGCGAATTGTATCCAAGGAGAGGGGTCGTGCCGGCTAAGAAGTACCGTATCGAACTGACCACGGAAGAGCAACAGGAACTGAAGGCCCTGGCTTCCAAGGGACGGGCAGCAGCGTACAAGCAGACCCATGCACGCATCCTGTTGCTGAGCGATGAAGTCCGGAAAGACGGAGGCCTGACGGACGAAGAGGTTACCCGGTCCCTCGAGATCGCCAGCGCCACAGTGGAACGTGTCAAGGGCGGCGAAGGACTACGGCAGACCTCGCTCAAGTTCATCTCCGACTTCTCCGACTTCGCCAACTGGGACAACGCGGCCAAAGCGGCGTACCTGGAAACCGGACTGGGACCGGCACGGGCCGCCCCACCCGGAGGAGACACCGCTGGTGGTGGACCCCTTCGCCAGCGATCTCAACCCGGCGCTAACGAGCGGCCACACGACGATCGCGGCGCTGAACCAGAGGAAGCCAGCGTCTCGAGTGAGGCGGTACTTCCAGAAGAGTGCAACGGCGATCGCAATAAACACGATCACGTTGAGTAACAAAACTATAAGCATGTCGACACCTCGCTGACTCGGGTCACCTCGAACTTGCTAACCCACATCTCTACAGCCACCTACTGCTCGCCCTGCGATTCGCGAACGTCGGAGGAGCCAGCGGACGTGCTACGCCGCCGGCCCTTGTACCTGCGTATCAGCCAGTAGCCTCCGCCTCCAACGACCAGCCACGCAGGACTGAGTATGGCCACCCAGATGACTCCGATCAGTGCCCCCTGACCAACCGCGGACAGGGTCCTCACAGCGGTCTTGCCCTGGTCGCTGAAGCTCAAACCCGTGATGACCCAGCCCGGCATCTCTCTAACCCTTACGTCGAGCGAGCTGGAGTCCTCCACAGTACCCGCCTCACTCTCGGCCGTTATCGTAAGCGTCGCCTGATACGAGAAAGGCCGGTGGTGCTCATAGACATGAGTCGCTACGGCGGTGGTGATCCCCACTCCCAGCATTCCCGTGGCAGGCTCGGAGCCGTCGCCGAAGTCCCACCTGTACTCTACCTCGTTCAGACCCGGCGGCCGAGTGAAGGACCCACTGAACTCGACCTCCTCGCCCTCGTCCACAGCGATACTCTCGCCGGCGAAGACAACGATGTCGGGAATCCTGGTGACCTCGACCATCAGGGTCGTATCGCCTTCGGCGGCACCCGCTTCGCCGCTGCCCTGTATCTCGAACTGAACGATGTATGGCGAGTCCTCTTCGTCTCTGTACCTATGGGTCACAGTCGCCGCGACCCGGGTATCTTCTTTCTCCGTTGGCGCCGTCTGATGGCCGCGAATGCTCTCACCGTCACCGAAGTCCCACGTGTAGCTGAAGTCCTCGATCCCCTCGGGCGGCTTGAAAAAGGCACGGAACCTGACCCTCTCGCCGACACCGGTCGTCTTGTCTGCTATCTCCTCCACCGCCATGTCAACTGGCTCAAGCTCTAAGTTGACGCTCACCAGCGAAAACGCCGAAGTCTCCTCAAGAAGCTTGATCTTACCCTGCAGGCGCTCAACCTCTTCCTGGACTCCGGTCAAGGTCTGCTGGACCTTCAAAGCGGCCTCGACGGTCTCGGCGCGCCCCAATAGCTTGAGCAGCGCCTTTTCCGTGGCCTCCTGATTATCCAGCCGCGCCCTCAGGTCGAAGTACTCATCGGTCACGTCTCGGCTGTCAGAGACCTCCGCTTTGACCTCGACGGCCATCTCCCTCAGACGCGCGGTCGCCTTATCCAGGGCTTCAGCCGGAACACGGAAGGAGATGAACCCACGGTGCTTCTCGAATCGATTGGTGGATACGACCCAACCGCCCAGTTCTCTGGCCAGCGCCGTGATCCGGTCCATGGAGCCCTGCACGTCCGTCACCACGATCGTAGCCTCGACAGTGCGGACGATGATTCGTTCCTGATTCACCAGCTGAGCGTGTATCTCCGACGAAGCCTCGATATCGGCCGGTGCAGCGGCAGGGGCCGCCAGCACCGCCATGGCCTCCTCCACGACTACTTCCCTAGGGGCAGGGGCCGCTGCTGCTGCGGGTGCTGCTGCCGCCCCCGGCACACCTGGCGCACCCGGCACACCCGGATGCCCAGCAGATTCGTCACTGCTGGGAAGCAAATCCCATCCTGTGGATTCGTCCGAGCCACCGCACGCGGTCACAGCCAGCAGTGCGACGAGCATTATTGGGATTGGAAATCGGCTAATTCTCAAAAGAATGGTCCAGCGACCTCCCTCTAGCAATGACCGTTTCAGATGCGTTCCATAGTGTAAGCCTAGAAAATCCTTTAGAGTTGATATTAAGGTTAGAACACTCTATAGAAATGATGCAAGCCATGAAATAAATGGGGCTTACCAGCGGTCACAACTTGGCCCTGCGCGGGACGAAGGGTAACGTGATCCGGCAGCCCAGAGGAACTTTGGAAAGAACCGGTGAAACAATCATCGTCCAAGTGAACCCCAGGATCGGCGACATCGTGGACGGCTATCTTGCGCACCGCACTAAGGAAGTGGAATCCCTGTTAAAAGCCCTTGATCGGGGCGAATTTGACCCACATCACCGAGATGGTAGGCAACTTTGCCGCACATTTGACCCGGGATGAGATGGCCTATGGCGCCCAGGAGCGGGGGCTCAACTGGGGATCGATTCGGGCGCCCGATGAACTGGTGGATGAGGGCCACCTGAATGATCGCGGCTTTTGGGTGGAGGTTCCCCATCCTGAGCTGGACCGGAGCTTCAAATACCCCGGTCCCGCCGGTATATACAACGGCTCACCCTGGCGAATATCAAGACGGGCCCCCTTGATCGGGGAGCACAACGAGGAGATTTACTGCGGGGAACTGGGGCTTCAAAGGACGGAGTTGGCTTACCTGGCGGAATCGGGAGTGGTGTAGGCCGCCGCGAATTATCGGTCTAAAGCATGTCCTCCGAAGGGACTGGATTGTCTTCATGTCGGCGGCCACCGCCAAACCATGCTGGCACATCCTGCTATTGCGGTTCGAACATCTCATAAAACTCGATGTAGCTTTCCTCCACGAATTCATTCATCTGCTGCGACACAGACCTGATCTCCTCCGGCATTGGGTTACCTTCGCGGTAGGGTGACTCTAACACTGGCGCCGTCCAGTCCATATAGACCGTATTGGCAGGTCCCGGTACAGTGCCACCGCTGGTATATACCCTTATCGGAGAGCGCTGACCGGCGTTTTCATAAGCCTTGCCAATCTTCGTGATCTGCTCCGCCGCCCTTCGAGCTGTCCCTGGTTTACATCTGAAAACCCGCCGAATTAGGTACATGGGAGTCCTCCTTCAGTTAATCTAGTCTTGCGCCCGCCCTTCGACAGGCTCAGGGCGAACGGTTTCCTTCCGTTCGTGGTGAGCTTGTCGATCCACAGCGGGGGGGTTCTGATAAGCCCCCAGTGTGCTTCCTCCCGGAGCGGCCTCACACAGGCCAATTCTACTCCATCGGGACTCTTTCGAACTGGGTCTTGGGGAATATGGCCAACAACCTTGCGGTAGCGCCGGACCGGTTTTCGAACCCGTACTTGACACCTGCAGGGGCCAGGACAGTGTCCCCCTCTCCTAGCGTAACTACCTGGTCACCCAGAATTGCTTCCAGACTGCCCTCCACGATGACCATGGCCTCTTCGCTGTCGGGGTGGATGTGGGTGGTGACCCGACCTCCAGGTCCGATTTCCAGGTGGCTGATGTATAACGACAGGGCACCCTGGGTAGCGTCGACGAGGACCGCCCGCTCGACCCCGGGATATCCCACTTCCGTGGTTGCATCAGCTTGACTTATGATGGGCATCGTCTTTCCTCCCCAGCAAATACAGTAATTGCTGACCGTTGCTCGGACTGATAACTCTTTGTTGGCGGGATTAGGGGAAGCCTGATATGAGACCCCTAATCCCCTCACCCCGGCAAAACACCTGTAGCAAGGCGTACGAGGATCATGACGCGGGCACCAGGGGTCTAACCTCCGCCTGGAAGCGCTCCATGGTCCGGAACTTGTCGGCAAAGGACTCGCCGGGTATCTCTAAGTCGGGATTGCCCAGATCAAACTGATTCCTCCAACCATGTGACCCTGTGGGATGGCTCGAACTATAAAAGGGCAGCCTGAGGGCGTCAACTGCATCCGATTCACTCAACTGACCCACTCCCATAGGGTAACCACCCCCCTGACGAGCGTAAAAGTCTAGAATTGCCTGCCCCTGCCCAAGCGTCTCCCTCGGGGTGGTCTATTTACCCCGGACGACCCCATAACTGTCCGAAATACCTGTGCTCTCAAAGCAGGCTAGCCAGGTGCCAGCCGAAGCCGGCTGATCCGTTCTAGTATCCCGGTCAGCATTTCCCTGGTTGCCAGCACCTCGGCAAGCTGAAACACCAGCCTCCTTGCGTGGCGTACCAGTCGCCCACCCGTCTTGATCAGCCTGGTCTGAAGACTGGTCAGAGTCCAGTGCTTCATATCCTCCGGCAACACCAGCCTTCTCATAAAGTTGCCCAGGTTGTAAGTCAGGACGAACAGCCATAGTCTCACCTGGTTGGCCACGAACTTGTGGCAGGAAAGCCGGGTCCAGTTCAGGGCGTACTTGCCCTCCTTGATCCACTGCTCCGCCGTGCCACGGCCATTGTAAAAGCGGACTATTCCTTTGGGTGGATAGCTCAGGTTGGTCACGATGAAACCAACCCTGGGAAATAGCTCCCCCTGATGCCACTCTACTTTAGCCACCACTCGCCTGGGCAAGTGCCAACTCTGGGCCTGATAGGCAAAGTCATGGTAGGAGACGCTAGGCTCCCGGGATGGCCATTCGGTAGGACGCTCCAGCAAGGGTTGGATCTGCTCCTGAATTACCTGATTGGCGGGAAGCCGGATGGCGTACCCGATCTTTCCTTGTTCCAGATACTCGTATAGCTCCGGCTTGGCAAAAGCAGCGTCACCCCGGAACAGCAACCGCAGTCCTTTCTTCTGGTATCCTTTCACCACCGGCTCAAGGAGTTCCTGCCAGCCATCGGCACTATGCACGTTTCCGGGTCGTAGCGTCGCTCCTTCGCAATCCCCAAACTGGTTGAACAGAAAGAGGGGATGATAGCAGACACACTCGAAGTGCCCGTTGTAGGCGGCTCCTTCCTGCTGACCATGCACTGGACTCTCCGAACTGTCCATGTCCAGAATCACTCGCCGGTGTGGAGTGTGAGCCATGGCCAGCTCCACCCACTGGGGATTCATCAGGGCCAGCCCCTTTAGGTTGTCCTCTTGAGTCAGAGTCTCCGTCTCAAAACGGCTCATGGTGTTGGTTCTGGCGGCGTTGCGGTCTGAGCCTTGCCAGCCCACGACAACTCTCATGGCTGGGTCTTGGGAAAGACGTTCTGCATCGTTGGTATCATCGTAGTCGGCCAAGCGGCTGTAGATGGACTGGCGGAGCAGAGGGACCAGGTGGTGGCGGATGTTGCGGCCGGTACGGCTTTCCTGGAGATAGTCGGAGGCTATGGGGGTAAGGTCCAGGGCGTCATCCAGTTCTCGGAATGCCAGCAGTCCGGCGTCGGAGGTGATGGTAAGGTCCAGGGCGTCATCCAGTTCTCGGAATGCCAGCAGTCCGGCCGGAGGTGATGGTGGCACCATGTAACTCCAGCCGGATTTGGGGATTGAATTGGAGCCGAAGAGAGGCCTTTTCGCGGTCACCCATCGGGTGCCTCCAATGTCGGTACGCAAGTTATCTGAAATAGCCAACTTATTGCATGTATTATATCTGAAATACGGCTAAGAGATTCATGTAACGACTAGAAAAACAAGAAAGTTGCCTGTTTACCGCATCACTTGTTTGAGCCAAATGGGGAATACGGGGTAAGACTAAAGACGAAAGAATCACGCGATTTGTTCCCTGACCAATCGCGGATAGGGTCCTCACAGCGGCATCCGCCCGCAGCAGGGAGGAGGCCATGTTGGAATGACTTCAGGCGAGAGAATTAGCCAACTCCACGATGTTGCCCGACCTGGGGAGCTACGCAAGGGCCTACGGCTAGTAGACGATCTCCAGACCGATCCGCCGATCTTCACCGGCCGTACGTCGAGCAACACGCCCAGCGCAAACGACGGCCGTAGCTCCTCGCACTCAAGGACGACGGCTCGCGGTCCTAGTCGGATACCAAGAGGACCGGGGTTATCTGCACAGGGTGTCAGTAGAGCGTCGTTTCCGGACTTCCTTTGGAAATTACAAACCTTAGAACTGGTGGTCGCGTTGTAGGGCGCTGCATATGCCGGCGCACGCCGATTAACCGATATTCGCAATGAGCGACGCCCCAGGGACGGGCGAGCAGCGGGAGGGCATTGTTAAAAGTTCTTGAAAACAGGTCCGCGGCCGACGTCTCCCGCTTCGTCATCCGGACTAGACTATGGAGTCCCGGTCAACCAGCGTTTCGGCCCTGGTGCGGTCGTCGGCGGATAGGGCGACGGTGGTGTAGCCGTGGTGGCGGGCCAAGATATGTAGGCTTTGTATGTTGACGCCGGTGTCCTTGAACCTCTGCGCGACTTTAGCAAGGGCTCCAGGCTCGTCGGGGAGTTGGAGGATTAGCGCGTCGTCGGTGACCACCTTGAAACCGGCGTCGGTTAGCGCTCGTAGAGCAGCGTCATTGTCGTCGGTCGTCAGGGTAACGACGCCGTTTTCCCCGGGGCCTTGAGCGGTCATAGTCTCGATATTGATGTCGTTATCAGCCATTACGCGGCTGATATCCGCAATGACCCCCACTTCGTTGTTGGCTATGATGATGATTCGGTTCATCCAGCGGTCCTCCTCGGGCCTGCTTCCGGCTAATTTTGCTTGAGACAGTCGTCAACTACCGCATCGATGGTCTCGCGGGTGACGTGGGGCATTGTGATGACGTGGGCGATGTCGCCGTAGGGAGCGAGTTGCCACTTGCGGACTACTTCCGCCGCCGGTTTCGGGAGTACTACGGTGACCGAGTTTTTATTGCGCCATGCGGGGATGCCGTTGTCATTGAAGCGGTGGACGGCATAGTCAGCAACCTCGAGGCATTCCCTGACCATGTTCCTGAACCCTTCCAGCCCGCAGCTTTCGAAGGCGTACCACAGCATGAGGGGCGTCAGGGCGTTGCGCGACCCCGTAAGCGTAGTATCCAGTACGCCCACGTACTCGATGGACCGCGCGATACGCGCTACGTGCTTGCGCCGGGTCAGTGCGACGCCGCAGGGCATCGGCGAGCCGATCATTTTATGCCCGCTAATGGCGACGCTGTCGAATCCGAAGTCAAACCCGAAGGGCTGCGGCTCTTCCACGAATGGCAGGATCATACCGCTGAGGGCGGCGTCGGCGTGAAGGTAGGATTGGGTAATCGCCAGGTCGTCCAGGATGGCGCGCACCTTCGCCACGTCATCCACGGCGCCCTTCATAGTGGTGCCTATGTTCGCCACGAAGACGACCGGCGCGTCCCGATTGATTCGGATGGTCTCGTAGAGGTCATCGTAGTCGATCTCGCCGTGATCTTGACTCCTTATCATAATATTGCGCGCTTTCAGCACGCTCAATATCTTGACAACGCTGTAGTGGGTGTCCTGGGAAAAGTAGACCACGCCGTCGGGGAAGAGCTCCCGCCCCAGGTACAGGCCGTACATATTGCCCTCGGTCCCGCCGGAGGTGACGTAGCCCCATGCCTCCTCCCGGGCCAAGCGCATCATGTCAGCGAAATGCCCGATGACTTCGCGCTCTATCTCGTGGGTGTTGCTGCGGAAATTGCTGTCGTGAAAAGGGTCTCCGACGTTGTTGGCGCAATATTGCAGAAAGGGGAGCAGTTCGGAGTAGTCGAAGTTTTGATTGCAGGGATAGCCTACCTGATGTTGACTCAACGATTCAAAGTCGCGCAGCAGAGCCCCCAGACGCGCCTGGGCTTTCTCACCTGGACTGTTCATTACGCCTCGCCCCCCGGAAAAGCTTGACTCATTGTGAATTTGCTCCTTCTCCTATGCCGCATGACAGCCCGGTTATAACCAAGAAAGCCGGGCACAAGTTGTTCTCGATCCCTCGCCAGTTCATCCAAGGCCCCTTGTTCCCCCTTCGTGAGGCGCACCCATTCCGCTGGCTGGTACATAGGTTGGCGGGGGTTCTACTCATTGCGAAAAAAGATCAAAGCCGACGAGGCGAAACTCGTCGCTGAAACCGGATGGAACCTGCCACTCTGAATCAACTGGAATTGTGAAGGTGGTTCCGGTGCTCGCCGGAGGCTCAACATCGGTAGGGCCTCTACAGGCGACGACAATCAGGACGACGATGAACGTTGCTATCGATGGTTTAATTCAGTACATGCACGAGCACCACTACATATGTAACAGACATTAGGCTCCTAGAGAAGAGGTCCCTCTAGTACCGTTTCAATTTGATTCTATTGGATAGACATGTTTGAGCTTACTGCGAGCGTCCTGGGTGGAGAACCGCCAAGCTATGATGGCGGCGGCCTCGTTGCGCTCACGTTGGAGGGCCGCGATCTCCCGTCTCAGCAACGCTTCATCGCCGACCCGGCGGTTCAAACACTGCCGCCAACCTGCCCAGCAGCACCTTCTCATCGCCCGCAGCGATGTCGAGGCCGGCGCCAATCGTCAGGGGGACGTGAAGGCCACGACAAACAGCGCGAGAGCCGGATAGTAGGCCACGAAGACGTAGCTGTCGAACCCGGGCCCGACGGAGATGCTGGACGTGGCCAGGGCGATGTCCAGGGCGCTGAGGAGCAGCATCCACCGCCACGTGACCGGCCTGTTCGTCAGGAGCCGGAAGTGGACCAGGCCATTGAGCGCCACCAGCGGGACCATCAGGAGCACGTACAACCAGACGTCGGGGTACGAGAAGCCCGGCCGGTAGGCTATCTCGAAGGCCGAGACCAATGCGCTGAACCAGCGACCCCAGACCGAAACCCTCGCGGCATAGGGCACAACATTGGTCTCGGTCCATATCGCCGGCGAAAACCGCTTCGCCATGGCTCCCATGTCAGCCCTGGGCAAGTTCAGGCTCCCGGTCCAGAGTGACAGGCTTGGATTCGCTTTCACCATCCCGCAATGAATACATCCGCCTATACCCGCGGTTTTTCCGGCGTTTATTACTGACAATTTACATCAATTGCCCAACTGCTATGAGAACACAATGTACCGATATGACTAGGAAAAGTGAGGTGGACCCGGAAATTCGGACAGGTGGTTAAGTGAGAGTTCTGCTCCTAAAATAGCCACAGCTGTTGCTGTGAGGGAGGAGTGGGACATGTCAAAAGAGCGGAGGAAGCACAGCCCAACATTCAAGGCCAAGGTGGCCCTGGAAGCGGTGAAGGGTGAAGAGACGGTGGCCCAACTGGCCGCCCGCTACGAGGTCCATCCCGGGCAGATCCAGGCCTGGAAGAAGTCCTTGTTGGAAGGAGCGGTCGGCGTCTTTGGTGGGAACCAAGACAAACGCCAGAAGAGCGATGCGGTCCTTGTTGCCCGGCTCTATCAGCAGATCGGCCAACTGAAGGTTGAGCGGGATTTCTTGGCGGAGAGGCTCGGTCCATGAGCCGGGAGCGGCGGCGGGAGATGGTGGACCGGCGGCACCCAGCCTTGTCCACAGTGAGACAGTGCGCCTTACTGAGCATCAGCAGGTCCAGCCTAAACTACCGGCGCAAGGGGACTTGCTTGGAGAACCTGACCGTGATGAAGGCGATGGACCACCAGTACCTAAGTACCCCCTTCTACGGGTCGCGGCGCATGAGGGTCTGGCTGGGCACTCAAGGTCACAGGGTGAACCGGAAGCGGGTCCAGCGTCTGATGCGGACCATGGGACTACGTGCCATCTACCGGTGGCCCCGGACCAGCAAGCCGGGGCCAGGGCACAAGGTGTATCCCTGCCTCCTGAGCGGCATGGAGATCACCAGACCAAATCAGGTGTGGGCCGCCGACATCACCTACATCCCCATGGCCAAGGGTTTCTTATACCTGGTGGCCATCATGGATTGGTACACGCGGTACGTGGTGGCCTGGCGTCTTTCCAACACCTTGGATGCTGATTTCTGTGTCGAGACATTGGAGGAAGCGCTTGGCAAGGGGAAGCCAGAGGTCTTCAACACCGACCAGGGCAGCCAGTTCACCGGCGAAGCCTTCACCGGTCTCCTAGAGCAGCACGGAGTGAGAATCAGCATGGACGGGAAGGGACGCTACACCGACAACATCTTGTTGGAGCGGCTGTGGCGCACGGTTAAGTACGAGGAGGTCTACCTGAAGGCCTACTCCAACGGGCGAGAAGCCAAGGCCGGGCTTGACGCATACTTCAGCTTCTACAACAACCAAAGACCCCACCAGGCCTTGGGCTACCGGACACCGGCTGAGGTGTTCAAAGGAGACTTGGCGCCATCAGATGAACGGTCAATCAATGGGAAACGGACACCAAGCAGAGCATTCTCAGACCTTGGAAAGACGGCGGAACTCTCACTTAGTTTTGCACCAAACCTGTCCAACTAATTGGGTCCACCTCAGTACCAGGTGGACGTGTATCTACGGATCCGACGGGCGGTGATGGTGGATGGGATGAGCATCCGGGAGGTCTCCCGGGTGTTCGGGTTGCACCGGGACACGGTGCGCAAGATTCTGGCCTACTCAGCGCCGCCGGGCTACATCCCGTCAACGAACTCCTTGGCCGAGTGGTTGACGGCCTTATGCGGGCGCCTCAACCCCACGTAGGCCGATGCTTCGTCCGTGTAGACGATGGTGTCGGCTAACGTATGCTGATGCACGAATCCTTGGAGCGTAGACCTGTCCACGGACTCTACCGGCATGGCGGTTATCTGGTTAGTCTTCCGGTCCTTCATCCCCACGACGGCCGCCTTGCCAACCGTCCCGCGAGTGTGGAGCTTCTTGCCCTTGTGCTTGTTGGTTTCCTTGCCCCCGATAAAGGTTTCATCGGCTTCGACGGGCCCATTGAACAGAGGATCACCGCCCTGCATGGCCTTGCGGATACGGTGGAGCATGTGCCAAGCGTTCTTTTGAGCAATCCCCAGGTCGCGGTGAAGCTTCATGCTCGATACGCCCTTGAGGTTTGTAGTCACGAGGTAGATCGCAATGGCCCACTTGCGCATCGGCAGGTTGGAGCCCTGCATGAGCGTACCGAGCTTGACGCTGAAGTAGGAGCGACAATCGGAGCACCAGTAGGGCATGGGAGTAGCGTTCGGAACTTCGCTCGTCTTGATGCTGCCACACTTGGCGCAGGCCCGGCCATTAGGCCAACGGGTTTGCTCGAACCACTTGCGGGCCGAATCCTCGTCGGGGAACATGTCAAACAGTTGTACAAGGCTGATTCCGATTCTGTGGGACTTCCCAGGGCCTGCCATAATCGTTTCTCCTTGCCCGTTGTTTCTCTAGTTCAATCATAGCTGATTACGCCTGTTTTGTCAAGTATTAGTTATAATCCCCTTAACTGCCATCGTCAAATTTCATAGTCAGGCCCGTCGTCATGATCCTCCGGGTCTCCGAAGTCTTCAAACTCTCATCCGCTAGTTCAACGCGAATACTAACCGTCAACCAAGTTTTCGATCGCCTGGGGCGCCGCTATACAGGCCCGTTCCAATAGCTCTCCATTGGTCAAGCATACGATTGGATGCTCGATGATTGCCAAGCCGTAGTCGCGGTTGCCCCGCATGCGGGACATGGCCCGGGCCTGACTAACGAAGGGCCGAGTGGTCAGAACCACCGAGGGCACACCCAGCAGCTCGGTCTCCATTGCGTCGTGCACACTGCACGCGGTGCAGGACCCTCATTCGGCAGTGGCGTGAATCACCGCGTCGCACTTAGCCGCGAACTCCTTCAGGGCATCGGAACTGGCGGGCCACTGGTGGCTGCCCTTGTTGTATTCCATGATGCCTTTGATGTCGTAGCGCTCTTTGATCGTGGCGGCAATCATCCGCAACAACTCTTCCGAGTGAGGCTTGTTGTTGGAAAGCAAGCCCAGGGTTTTTCCGTTCAAGGTAGGAGGGCGGGGCGCCAAGAGCGCCGGGCCGTGATCGTTCTCGTCTCGCGGGTCCAGGGTTACCAACATCTTCTCAGGGGTTGCCATATTCGCATCAGCTCCCAACGTCGATTTTTCGAGTCACCGGCCGACTGCTGCCCCAGGAAGGAATAACGTCGATAAAGGCCCCGGCGGAGCCCCCGGCGGCAACGACAGTAATCCGGCCGGGGTCGGCCACGCAACCAACAAGCTGCTCTTGGTCGGTAAAGTTTTCTGGATGTTCCACGCGCCGCCAGGCGATCCATTCCCTGGCAGGTAGCCGGGCCTTTTCCCAGAGAAACTCTTGTACTTGCTGCCTGGACCAGCCGGCTTCGGCCACGTATTGCATTAGTATTCCTCATACACGCCGTCAACCATCCCATCGAGCGTACCAAACCATCTGTCGGCGTGGTGAACTGGCGTTCGATGGGCAGCGGAGGTGGCTTTCACCACGTTTGCACTCCCTTCGAACTCCTCCAGGCACGCACCTCTGATGACCTCAAGGATATTCGCTACCCTGGTGCTGGATGAAGCCCGGCGATACGCCCCAACACTTGCCGGAATATCTCCCGGGACACTGCCACTTCGGCAAGTTGAAACACCAACCTCCTGGCATGCCGCATCAGACGTCCACCCATCTTGATGAGCTTGGTCTGAACCTTTATCCTCTATTTCTTTGCCACCTGGTGACCCCACTGCCGCGCCGAGTTACGGACGCTGCATGAGTTGACAAGCCAGTTCGGTGACGTGGCAGTTGTGGCTGTGGGCACCGACCCCAACGAGGGGTTGGAGAAGATCAGATCATATAGAGATTCGCAAGGGTATACCTTCCCAATGGCCGTGACCGCCTCGGATACCATCCGTTCCTACCGAGTAACAAGCCAGTCAACGAAAATCGCCATAGATAGAAACGGAGTCGTCCGAGTACGGTCCGGCTTCGGTACCCAGGGCAAGGGGTGGTGGCGGGACTTGTTCACGAAGCTGAATCAGGACTCCAGCTAGACCCCAGGGGGCTACGCTTCTAGGGATACCTGGATGTTGCGCCGAGGTGGGTGGGGTTGCGTTCAGTACAAGGACCGCTCATGGAAGAGTGGCAGATTAGTCTGGCCCGATCTGTCGCCGGGGCAGGTGGACACGAGAACCCGACATTCCACGTCGGCGGTGTGACTGACCTTCCCTTCGAAGATGACTCCTTCGATGCAGCCCACTGCCATGCCGTTCTCATGCACGTTCTGGATACACAGGCTGTACTGGCCGAGGTGAAGAGGATCTTGAAACCTGGCGGCATCATCTCCAGTCGTGAAATGACTGTCGCATACTCGTTCCTGGAACCCCTCTTAGCCTGAATTTCCCAGATCAACCTGATTTCCCTGAACCGGTGTCATCCTGTGCGGCGGGAACTATAGTACGGTATCCTGAGCGCGTCAACTGCGCTCCGATTCACTCAATTGCTCCACTCTCATAGGATATCCATCGTCCTAACGAGCGTAGAAATTCCAAATCCTCTGCCCTTGCCCAAGCGTCTCCCTCGTGGCGGCCCATTTACTCTTGACGACCCCATAACTGTCCTAAATACCGGTGCTCTCAAAGCAAGCTAGCCAGGTGCCAGCCGAAGCCGGCTGATCCGTTCTAGTATCCCGGTGAGCATTTCCCTGGTCACCAGCACCTCGGCAAGCTGAAACACCATCCTCCTGGCATGGCGTACCAGTCGCCCACCCGTCTTGATCAGCCTAGTCTGAAGACTGGTCAGAGTCCAATGCTTCATATCCTCCGGCAAAGCCAACCTTCTCATGAAGTTTCCCAGATTGTACGCCAGAACGAACAGCCATAGCCTCGCCTGGTTGGCCACGAACTTGTGACAGGACAGTCTGGTCCAGTTCAGGGCGTACTTGCCCTCCTTGATCCACTGCTCCGCTGTGCCACGGCCATTGTAAAAGCGGACTATGCCTTTGGGTGGATAGCTCAGGTTGGTCACGATGAAGCCTACCCTGGGAAATAACTCCCCCTGATGCCACTCCACCTTGGCTACTACTCGCCGGGAAATACTCCAGCTCTGGGCCTGGTAAGTGAAGTCGTAGTAGGAGACGATCGGCCTCCTGGAAGACCAGTCGGCAGGTCGTACCAGCAGGTGCGCGATTTCTCTCTGAAGTACCGCGTTAGCTGAAAGCCGGATGGCGTACCCAATCATCTCTTGTTCCAAGTACTCGTACACCTCTGGCTTGCCAAAGGCGGCATCACCCCGGAACAACAGCCGCCGTCCCTTCCTCTGGTATCTTTTCACCACCGGCTCAAGGAGTTCCTGCCAGCCCTCGGCGCTATGGACGTTGCCGGGGCGTAGCGTCGCTCCTTCACAATCGCCGAACTGGTTGAATAGAAAGAGGGGATGATAGCAGACACACTCGAAGTGCCCATTGTAGGCGGCACCCTCCTGATGGCCATGCACTGGACTCTCCGAGCTGTCCATGTCCAGAATCACTCGCTGGTGTGGAGTATGGGCCATAGCATCTTCCACCCATTGGGGATTCATTCGTGCCAGCCCCTGCAGGTTGTCCTGTTGGGTCAGAGTTTCAGTTTCAAAGCGGCTCACGGTGTTGGTGCTGGCGGCGTTCCGGTCTGATCCTTGCCAGCCCACGACGACTCTCATGGCTGGGTCTTGGGAAAGGCGTTCGGCATCATTGGTGTCATCGTAGCCGGCCAAGCGGCTGTAGATGGACTGTCTGAGCAGCGGGACGAGGTGGTGTCGGATGTTGCGACCGGAGCGGCTTTCCTGGAGATAGTCGGCAGCAATATGGGTAAGGCCCAGGGCATCATCCAGCTCTCGAATGGGCAAGAGTCCGGCATCGGAAGTGATGGTGGCACCGTGAAACTCCAGACGGACTTTGGGGTTGAACTGGAGCCGGAGAGGGGTTTTGTCGCCGTCACCCATCAGGTGCCTCCGGGGTTGTTACGCTATCTGAAGAATCTTACTATTCTAATGAATGTATTATAGCCGAGATGTTGGTGAAAAGTTCATGAGACGACTACAAAAGCAAGAACGTTGCCTATATACCGCATCACACTGTTATCCTAACTGGGAAATATGGGTTGCATCACCTCAGGACTTAGAACTACCAGCACCTCCGAGGTGGACAGACCCAGTCCAATCATGGCGTGAGCGGTGCCAGTAAGAAATGAACTGGGGTCCTTGCCACCGTAGGTGCTTACCTGAAGAGGTGAGTTGGCCGCGACTACCGTCACCGTGCTGGAGCCGCCATCGAACCCCTGATCTGCGGTCAATGGTGGCCAGTTGCCGGCGTCAAGGTTCTCCGCGAAGCAAAAGCTGTACTTGCCGGAGTGGCCGAAAGTGCTGTTGTCCATGTCCTGGGGGACTGAGCCGTAGAAGTTGGTTTTGACAAGGTTAACGGCACGCCCAATGGTCGCGTTGGCCCGGTTGCCGGGGCCCATAGCACCGGTGGAGGAGTTCATACCTATTTCATGGGCGTAACTGCCGCTGACCAGCACCAACACCGTGATTCCGTTGGTTTAAGTGCTGCTGGCGTGCAGGTTGAAATCCCGTTCGCAGCAGGCCGCCACCGCTGACACCACCACCGGGAAATATTCGGGGCGGCAGCCAGCCATGACCGCGTTGATGGCCACCTTCTCGGCGGTGATGTGTTTTTGCCGAATTGCTTCCACGCCGATCACCTTGTCCGGCGGCAACCCGACGAATTCCAACATAGCGCGTACCCGGTCTTCGGTGGGAGGCACTATGGGCAAGCCGTCGGTCAAGTTGGCCTCAAAATAGTATTCTTGGGCCTGCTCCCAGTCACCGAACTGGTGCCGGAGTGAGGTCATGTTTTGGGATTTCATCGCGGAAGCGGTGTCCTTGCGGAGTCTGGAGATACCCCACCGATTGGGTACAAATCGCCAGCTCGACGAGTGCCAGTAATGCCCAACGGATACTTTACTGCCCAGCAGACCGTTTTAATAAGCCTGGCCCATGCCGAGGGCCAAATTTTGGCATCGGGACAGATAGGTTTACTGATCTGGTGTCCCTATCCAGGGCTTCAGTTGTGCGGAGCGGTTCTTAGTAAGCAGCGATGCCGCGGACCATTGTTTCCAAGCTGTAGACCGAGTCACCCGCAGTAATGTACATCGTACTTAGATTGGGACCACCAAAGGTGAAATTCCTGGGCACCTCTGGGACGTGAATAATTCCTATCTGCTCACCCTGGGGATTTATAACCCAGATCCCACCAGACCCGGTGCAATACACTCGTCCTTCCGTGTCCACTTTCATTCCGTCGGGGACTCCGGGCTTCGCGGAGGACATGTCGCAGAAGACCCTATTGATACTTAAGGACCCATCGATAGCGACATCGAACGCCCGGATGCGGCGGTGGGTGCAAACCTCGCCTCGCTCACCCTCTCCGATGCACCGGTCGTCTAACCGGCTGATAGCCACGTAGAGTATCGACTGATCTGGAGAGAACGCCAGCCCGTTGGGGTACTCACATTCATCCGTGGCCACGGTAAGCCCGCCATCGGGCGCGATGCGAAATACGCCGGCAAACCCCAGTTCCCGGTTTTCCTGAGGGACGCTAGCTTCAGGGTCGGTGAAATA
Organism: Dehalococcoidia bacterium; assembly: GCA_965237595.1. Taxonomy (GTDB): domain Bacteria; phylum Chloroflexota; class Dehalococcoidia; order Lucifugimonadales; family UBA3495; genus UBA9611. Next base: position 898,812 of record CBDEFY010000007.1, read on the forward strand.
AATACTCCCGTCCGAACGGCAGACGATGTCGTTCGGACGGTTCAAGCGCTTCCCTTGCCACCGGTCTGCTATCGTGGTTACCGAGCCTTCAGCATTCATCTGGGTGATCTGCCGATTGGCCCCTTCACACATGACCAAACGGCCTTGGCGGTCCAAGGTGCAGCCGTTCCCTTCCCCTGTTTCGTGCCGGATTGGCTTCGCGTCTCCGCCCAGATCCCAACGCATAAGCATGCTTTCCCGGTGCCTGACGTAGGTCAAATACCCGCCCGGGTGCCACAAGGGGCCTTCGGTGGCCCCTCCCACGGCTATTAAGACAGGCTCGGCGGGTCCTATGATTTGTTCAACGGACACAATAGGCCTCCATGATTTGGCTAAAACCGAATAGGGTTTCCAGATTGTGGCACAATATTGCAGACTTAGGCACCCTCAATTTCCCGGCATGGATATGTAAGATTCTCCCTCTTCGTGATCGCGCCTTGCGACCTACCAAGATCTGAGGGGCTGATCATATTAGGAAGGTAGTACTCCCCAAGCGGTGAATTGACCCAATCAGGTACGCGAATGAATGATGGGCCCTGGATGTTGTCCCCGATGATAGGATGAAGGTCGGGTGTGATAATCGGGGCATCAATGAGACGGGTAACGCGCATTTTGCCTTCTCCTGAAGGTCCAGGCACCGATAGGAGTGAATCTTGACGCAAATACAGCCTGTGTTATACGAACCAGCCCATCCCTTCGTGATAGCCTCTGAGGTACGCAATCTGCCCACCATGAACACAATTGTCAAAGACTAAAACCCCCAAAAATGAGCCTGTAGAAGCCGGGGGTCGGGGAGGAATAATAAGCTGGCGTTCCATATCAGATGCGTTCAATGATTCAATATATTCCCGAGCCGCGACCGTCACTCCGTCATAGTAATCCATGAGCAATCTCTTGGCCGGGAGTTGCCAATCAGCGACCTGTGTCTTAGTCCAACCCTGGCCTGTATTATTGAGGTCATCATCGAGACCGAATATTTCATACCAACCGCCTTTGACCCACAATTGGGGGGAGTCTTGACACCAGGTATGGACAAAGCGGTCAACGATCCTGGTCATATGCCAAAGGAGCCACCCCATGGAGTTTGACTCGTCATTGAGTCGGTTTCCAATCATTGCGTCGTCCACATCTTCTAGAGCTTTGTCCACCATGCTCCAGTTACGTTCTAGGGCAGACATGGCAGTTTCCGTAGCTGACATCGGTCCTACTCCAAAATACCAATTATCGTAGGGGATCAATCTACAAGGGAGAGGTGGGATTGTCCAACGAAAAAGTCGGACCTGTTTTCTCGGGACAATCCGGAGCAAAGATTACAAAAGGGAGCTGAATAGGTCTATGCCTCCACCGGAGCGGTACAACACCGGATACAACGTTGGCGTGGGCGGTGCGGTGGTTCAGGAGGGCCGTTTATTGCTGGTACGCCGGGCGTCGCGCCGAGGCCGCGGCAATTGGCAGATACCCGGCGGGTTTGTCGAGCAAAACGAAACGATGGAGCTAGCCGTGGTTCGTGAAGTGGAGGAGGAAGCCGGAGTCAAGGCCACGGTCCAAGGCGTATTGGGTATCAGGAACCGATACGACGAAGAAGGAGGCAACAGCTTGTATGTCGTGATGCTGTTGAGTCCTCAGTCTGGCGAGCCCCTTCCCGACATGAGAGAGGTGGATCGAGCCGAATATTTTAGCTTTGATGAGATACTAGCGCTGGAGCAGGTCCCACCGATCAACCTGGAGGTCGCCAGGCGGGCCCTGGCGCCCACTCATAGCATATTGATTCCCCAGACAGTGAGTCAGATTAACCGAGGGACGTACACTCTGTTTGTCGGGTGATCGCGGGTACCCTTTAGCTCCAAATTAAGCAAGGAACCGTTCTTTACCGCGCAGGCAGACATAATCTGTAGGATACCCGGCGAAGTTGCGCCGGTGGCCGAAGCCCAAACGAAACGCGCTTTTCTCGCGTTGGGGAACTATATGACAAGCCCACCACCCGCCGCCTCGAAAAGACCTCACCTAACCTAGAAGAACTCACGAATTCCGATCTAGTTACGACCACTCATTATCTGGTGGCCAGATATTAACAGCCCCTCTACCGGCGCCCTGTAGTCCTCCTTCATCTCTCCAGCCCTCGCTTGCCCTCCGGAACTGCAGGTAATGTGGAGCTTGGGTAGGTTGAAATGCCGCCTCGTCCTTGTAAACCTCGTAGACCCAAATCCTATTGTCGTCGTTGACGTCCTGAATCACATCAAACCTCAGGCACCCGGGCTCATTATGGACGGCTCCGCTGGCGTTCTCCATTATCCCAGCGACGAATTGCTCCTTGTAGCCTACCTTAATCTGAAGGGGGGCGATTATTACGTACATGGTGCCTGCCTTCGATATAAATTTCCAGATTCATTATCCATCCCCGCTAGCCGTAGGTTCTCGCAGATGGGCTCCAGTCGGTGAAAAAGAGAGGGCGAAACCGACCTGGAGGGATTTGACTGGGAGTCGGGAAACCATTGTAGAACGTAAATGGTGGCTGGCCGTTACCAGGAATCCCATCGGAGGAAGAGCGTAAAGCCCTCGCCATCAGAAACCAAAAACTGATTGCAAATTACCTGCTGGGCGGGCAGAACGCCCCTGGGCGGCCAACAGGTCCCGTGTCGCCCATCATCTCGCAGAAATGGCGGGTGATAGCGAGCACTAAGATCGTGCCACCAAAGCGAGCTAACCTCCTAGACTTGTTACCAGCACACTCCCGGGTCGGCGGCCCACGGAATATGTTTCCAATGGAGTGAGTGCACCCGTATCGCCGTTAATTCGGTACGAAGCGAGGTGGCCTGACGCCGCGCCAGCGGCAAAGATGAATTTGCCCTCAGGGTCCAAGCTGAAGGCGTTCGGCACTGCTTCGGTGGAAACTTGCCCAATAGCCGACAACCGCCCATTGGAGGGGTCTATGGAGAAGCCCGCGATGCTGTTGTGGCCTCGGTTGGGAACATACAGGAATTTCCCTGAAGAGGAGATTTGAATCTGGGAGCAAGTGTTCCTTCCGGTGTAGCCGTCGGGCAGCGTCGTTATAGTTTGAAATGCCGTCAGGCCACCCGTCGAAGTGTCCAAACGATACCCTGTTACACTGCAGCCCTGCTCATCGGAAAAGTAGACGACGTCTAGGGTTGGATGAAAGCAATAGTAGCGGGGGCCAAGGCCTTGCTCTACTTCGAGCTTGAGAGGAGTGTTGGGTGTAAGACGGCCGGTGTTTTCGTCGAATCTGAACTGAAAAATCACATTTGGCCCAGGCGTATCTTTAGGGGGTTCCATTACGTTATCGAAAAGGCGCGCGATATGAGGTACGAAGGCGAACTTGTTAGATGGGTCGGTCTGAATAGCGTGGGCGCCAATGTCCGTGGCCTGCCATTCGATGGGCGGGTCTCCCACCGCTCCGTCATCGCCAATGGGATGTACCCCTACATGCCCGGCTTGATAATAGGCGGACAGCAAATACTTGCCCTTGCGGTCGGTACCCAGATAAGCGGACCAGCCGTCAGTGGATACCTTCCCGATCTGTGTAAGACCTCCGGTGCCCTGGTCTATACGCCAACTGGATATCCCTGGAGGGTCGCGATGCCCGACGTAAAGAAATTCCCGGTCCGGACTTATCGCCATCATCGATGGCGCTTCGGAAACAGGCACCTCGGCCTTGAGCGTTAGCGTGCCGGTCCCGTCATCCATGGTAAATACCGAGATTTTGTTATCGTCCTGTAGTGCGACGAACACGTAATAAGGCATTGTTCGGCTCCTCCAATTTCTTAGACCGTAACATTACCATTAAGAGGGGGTTGCTGCGAGTAGGGAAAACGAGGGTATTCGTTACTTGCCGCTCGTCCCAAGACCTCTAAAGTAAGATATCGTGCGATCACGATAATCTCCTGCACTGCCAGTACTTCGGACACGGTCACGCCACTGGCGTCCTAGGGGCCGTTGTTGGTCACGGTCACCATGTGCGCGAGGTTGCCCGCGCCGGAGCCCACAATCACCAGGTAGATGGAATCGGTCTTAGAAGTCTTTACCCACCAGTGTCAGGCGACCAGTTGTAAATCTTCGCGAGGGTCCCCCCCATTAGTGCGGAACGCTCTGAATCCGAGAGTTGGTCAGTGACCCGAAACGCCTCAACGCCCTGCTCGAAGTTCAACAGCCTCACTGCCCGAGTCCAGTCAGTGCCCCACAAACATCGGTCGAAGCCGAACGCGTCGAATACCTTGCCCAGGGGTTCCCAAATGTCAGGGAATGGGAACGGCTCATGGGACAGAGTACAGGCCCCGGATATTTTGATGGCCACGTTGTCTAACTCCGCCAGCGAAACCACGTTGGCCAAATCGGCGAAAGGTTCCGGTGGCGCCGGCGGCACGAAGGGCTGGGCCAGACCAACATGATCGATCACAACCTGGGTTTCTGGATTACGGCGGGCCAGTTCACGTAAGAGAGGCAGCTTGCCCGAGGCCATAACGTTCACCGGAATGCCAACTTGGGCACCAGCGGCGAATAGACGATTGAGACCCCGGTCGTCCGGTTCGAATTCCTGGTCGGCGAGCATGACTCGGGCTCCGACCACACCCGCTGTCCCGGCCCACTCTGCGACTTCTTCCGCGACCGCTTCCGACTGCGAATCAAATGGCTTGATCAAGCCGAACCGACGCGGATGTTTCGCGTATACCTCGAGTATATAGCTGGCGTCGTAGCCATACAGACGGAACGGCGAGATCAGCAATGCCCCGTCGACGCCGACCGCGTCCATCGCTGCCACCATGTCGCCGCCGGTGACCTCGTCCGGGCCCTCTAAGAAAGCATTCCAAGGACGGTCAGAGTGATTCCGCTGGTAGGCATGTACTTGTGAGTCAATTGTCGGAGTCTGAGTTGCCATCGTACTTACCCCTTTCCTCGCCGGAATTTCCCATTTAGGTTACGCTCTCCGTAAATTCTAACCTCGCGATTTTCTGCTAGTAGTGTAAAAGTGCCGTTCGAAACCGTCAACAAACCTACCGACCCTCCAATAGGGGCAGAGACTTGTGGGATTGACGCACAAAAGGCAGGTGCGTTTGTGGGATTGCAAGGCACAAAGAGCAGGTGTGATTGTGGAGTTGTGTTAGCAACCAGCAAAAGTGGGACACATTGGGAGCCGAGAGATCAGGGGCTGGATGGAGGTCTGGTGAGCTCCCTGAGGGCCCTGTTGTAGCGTCGTCGCCGTTCGGTGGTTTGAGCCTTCACCTCCTTCCTGCGTTGTAGGATCTCTTGCCGTCTTCCCTTGAGCACGTCTGATGGTGTCACGTTGCCCAGAGCCTTGTGATAGCGCCGGTAGTTGTAGTAGCTGACGAAGGCCGCGATAGCAGCCTCAAGGTCGGCGGGCAACTCATAAGGCACCTGGTTGACGTCCCGTTTGATGGTCTGGTGGTAGCGCTCCAGCTTCCCGTTGGTCTGAGGGTGGAAAGGAGTTGCTAGGATGTGCTTGATGCCAACCATCCCCAGGTAGTCCCTGAATGCTCTTTAGACATAGCCTGGACCGTTGTCACTCAGCAGCCTGGTGCGGTCTGTGACTGGAACTTGGTCCATGCTGGTCGTGTCCACAGCATCCTGGACCACCTCGATGAAGGAGTCGGCCGTCATATCTTGCTGAAGCCTGTGAGCCAGGATGAAGCGGGAGTAGTCGTCCATAACGGTGACCAGGTAGTAGTAGCCCCAACCAACCACCCTGAAGTATGAGGCATCGGTGGCCCACATCTGGTGAGGTCCTGTGGTCTTGCGGTGGTACTCCTTCCCCGCGGCCAACCGCATCTCAGGCCGCTTCACTAGGCCCTCCCTGCCCAGGATACGGTAGACGCTGGACTCTGAGACTGAGAAGCCCTGGTTGTCGGTGATCCACGCGGCCAGCTGACGGCAGCTCAGCTCTGGCATCTCTCTGGCTGATAACAGGACTGAGCGTTCTTCCTGAATAGTAAGACGGTTCCATGGTGCCTGATCGCCTCCTGGTCGGTCCTCAAGTCCTTGTTGGTCTTGGCGTCTGAGCCACCGGTAGTAGGTGCTCTTAGGGATGCCCAGCTCTCTGAGGACCTTTCGCTTGGGGAGGGGAGACGAGGATACTTTGGTAACTACCTCTGCCTTCTCCGGGGCGCTCATCCGCTGGTACCGGTGGCGTCCTGGGGCACGGGGATGGCCGTTTTTTTGAGACGGTACGCCTCCAGCGACAGATCGGCCACTAGCTCCTTGAGTTCCCCGTTCTCTCGCTTGAGCTGCCCTACCTCATGCTGAGTGGCGTCCCGAACCGAGTCACGGGTCAACCTCTCCTTGCCCGCCTCCATGAACTCTTTGGTCCACGAGTAGTAGGAGTGGGGCTTGATCCCCTCCCGCCGGCACAGGTCGTTGACTGTGACCTCGCGGCGGAAGCCCTCCAGAACAATTCGGATCTTGTCTTCGGAGGTGTACTTACGTCGGGCAGCCGCCTTCACTGTACGGACGAAAGACCTGGTCTGCTCGCTTCGTTCCTCGGCGGCCTCTGCTTTGCTTACTTCTAATTGGGACACATCTGCTCCTTTCTGTGGGTAACTCTACCCTCATTTCAGGAGCTCACACCACCCTCCGACTCTCGGGTTTTCCTACCCTTATATGTGTCCCATTATCGCTGACGGTCTACAACCGAAAGTATGGCCTATTGCCCACCTGTGCGAGGACGTGGCTGTGGGCGACGATGTCGGCCCATGAGTCACGGCGACATCACCGCCTTCGTGGCCGGATGCATCGGCGGCATATCCCACGGCATTCAACTGCGGGAGATGGCCCGGCACCCGTCTTGGGGCTTCACCGAGGCCGGGGAGCTCTGATGCAGGCCACGTACCAGACGCGAATGTTGTGTGATGACGCGGCCCTGTCCGCCTATGCCGCACTGTACGGCAGGGTCCAACGGGACCTGTTTGCAGAGGTTTCTTCCGGCAGGTCCGCGGCATCGATGAAGAGGGGCTGCGTCAGGGAATACGGCATACCGGCCCGGATGTTCAACGCGGTACGGGTATCCCTAGAGGGGAAGGTCTCGGGGGCGCGGGAGTCCCAACTACTGCACGCCGAGACCCTGAAGGGCCTGGTCCGCAGGGCCGGCAGGGAGTTGGCAAGCGCCCGGAAGAGGGGTGACCGGCACGGGGTCCATCAGAAGATGCGCAGGCTGGATAACCTGCGGTCCAGGTTGGCGCGCGTCGAGGCCGGCGTGGCGGCGGGCCTGGTCCGGCTGTGCTTCGGCGGCAGGAAGCTCTGGCGCGGCCAGTACAACCTTGAGGCCAACGGCTACGGCAGCCATGGGGAATGGCTGGCCGGTTGGAGAGCGGCGCGGGACGGCGAGTTCTTCGTGCTGGGCAGCCGGGACGAGACCGGCGGCTGCCAGTTGTGCGTGGCCGGGGTTGCCGGCGACGGCTACTGTCTAGACCCTTAAATGTTGTAATTTATTCATTAATCCTCTATAATCCTAACATGGCCTTCCTCCCCAGCCGCAAGGCAGCAGCCATTTTAGGGTTGCACCCTCAAACTCTCCGGAACTATGCTGACCAAGGTAAAATCCCCTACTACCGCAACTCAGCAGGACAGAGGTTATATGACGTCGACGCCTTCCTCGGAAGGGCTTCTAAACCAGAAACCGTCTGTTACTGCCGGGTCAGCTCCGCCAAGCAGCGGGGAGACTTGCAACGGCAATGCGCCCAAATGCGGAGCCTCTACCCAAACGCCGAAATCATTAGGGACATCGGGGGAGGACTCAACTGGAAGCGCAAGGGACTCCTCTCCATACTGGAGCGAATTCACCGGGGGGGTAAGCTCACTCTTGTGGTTGCCCACCGGGACCGGCTCGCCCGGTTCGGATTTGAACTCATCGAGTGGCTGGTCCAGCAAAACGGCGGGCAGGTCCTGGTTCTCCACCAGCCGGATGCCAGCCCCCAATCCGAGCTTACCGAAGATCTACTCGCCGTCCTCCATACGTTCAGCTGCCGGATGCACGGACTCCGCCGCTACCGGACAGCAATCGAGGCGGATTCAGGTCTATCCCAACCAGGTCCAGAAGAGGGCGATAGCTAGCTGGCTGGACGCCAGCCGCTGGACCTATAACCTCTCGGTCGAGTTGCTGCGGGCTGGAGCCCCCGCCGCCTGGCGGACCGTTGCCAAGACCGTCATGTCCGAACTGGACTCGCAAAGGCCCGAGTGGCGCTCAGTTCCCTACCAGATTAAACGGACTTCCGTCCGGGACGCCTGCCGGGCGATGCAAAACGTCAAAGCCTTCAACGCCCAACTGGCCCAAGATAAAGCAGCGGGCTGCAGACTGGACGAAGACTTCGCCGAACTGGGCTTCCGCAGCCGGAAGAACCCCCGCCAGTCTTGTTATATCCCCGATGACGCGATCACTCAGCCTGGTGTTTATCGCCAGGTCTTGGGCCCGCTCCATATGGCTGAACCCGTTTCCCCTGACAACAAAGAGTCTGGGCTGGTCAAAGAGCGCGACAAGTACTGGCTGACCATCCCTTATCCGGCGCAATGCGACATTGAGACCCCAAGAGGTGATGGAGTAGTTGCGTTAGATCCGGGAGTCAGGTCCTTTCTGACTTTCTTCTCCGAGGCTGGCTGTGGGAAGGTCGGATACCAGGCCTTTGGTCGGATTCAACGGTTGTGCCAGCACCTGGACCGGTTGATCAGCCGGACCGACCAGGAAAAGAACCGGAAGAAGCGTCGTAACATGCGCAAAGCTCAGGCGCGGATGCGCCAGAAGCTCATCAACCTGGTCGATGAGCTCCACTGGCAGTGCGCCCGCTGGCTGACCAGCAACTACCGGGTCATCTTGCTGCCCAAATTTGAGACCCAGTCAATGACCCGCCGGGGAGAAAGGCAGATTCAAAGCAAGACCGCCCGGATGATGCTGAGCTTCCAACACTATAGGTTCAAGAAACGTCTCCAGTGGAAGGCCTGGCAGCGGGAGTCTCTCGTTTTAGAAGTCAACGAGGCGTACACTAGCCGGACCCGCAGTTGGGACGGGAGAGTGGACGAGAAGTTGGGCGGGTCGAGAACCATCAGGGACGAGTCCGGTTTTATCATGGACCGGGATATAAATGGCGCCCGAGGGATATTCCTAAGGGCTTTGGGAGATAGCCCCTTCCTGCGTGAATTGCTCACAAGGGTTGCATCGCAACAAACTTCAACATTATTGAAATTGAATTTTTGTTAGTGACAAACTGTCGGTCGTTACACCGAATATAATTCAGGGCCATACAGGTGGAGTGAATTGAGAAAGCTCGTTGTCCTGCTGGCCATAGCTGCCCTTGTATCAAGCGTGACGGCGGTCCTGGCCGGATGCGGATCGCCTGCACCGACGGTTGAAGACGGGCCGCAAGCCGCCCGACGCCTTGTTGCAGCGCCCGCGGAGACCACACCGCCGCTGCTGAAGCCCACCGCCACCGAATCTACTCCTTTAGTGGATGGCTCCGCGTCAACACCGACTCCCGAGGCGTCTGCCGGCGACGGGATTGAATTCGCGCCCGTCGACTATTCCGGAACGTCCAAGAAGGAGGAAGCCATAAGGGTTGTTGAACCGGATTCCCCCCGGAAGGGCGGCCCCGGCGCCACCGGCCCTGTCCAGGGTGACGCCTACACCTGGCAGGACGGCGACAGGACCATGACGGTGAAGCTTCAGACAGACCTGGGGGTCGAGAAAGGCTCCGGCGGACTGCCTCGTGACGTCGTTGCAGCCAACGAGGGTGGAACTAACGTCGTCAGGAGTGCGGATGGACAATCCAAGAGTGATACTCTGCCCGTCTTCCGCTCGGAGTCGGGCGCGCTAATGACCCTCCCCGGCGGCGTTCTACTTGTGCTCAGCTCTGAATGGGGCCAGGCGGAAACGAACGCCTTTTTCTCCAACAACGGGATCAAGATGGACCGCGTGTCGGGGTTGGACTACGTCGCCAACGGCTTCTTCGTTGAAACTGGACCAGGGTTTCCCTCGCTGGACCTCGCCAACGCCCTGGCAGCGCAGGACGGTGTGGAAATCTCCAGTCCCAACTGGGGAAGAGAAGCCACCCCGAAGTGATAGTTGGATGGGAATACCACGGGTTGTTGTGACCCACTGTGCCCGTGAAGGCTAACGGCTCTTCAGAGTCATCTATCCCATGACCAGGATGTTCGGGCCCACCAGACTGCTGCTGGCTGCGGGACTTGCCCTGCTCTGCCTGGTGCTGGCCTTGGGCTACGCCAGCGCACAGTCTCCTCCGGCCGCGCCTACCATCGACTCTGTATCCTCTGGCGATACCACACTCACCCTGGCCTGGACGGCTCCCGCCGGCGCAACCGGCATCACGGCTTACGACGTGCGTCACATCGAGACCAGCGCAGATGAGACAGATGACGCCAACTGGACTGTGGTAGACGATGCCTGGACATCCGGCGCGCTGGAGTACACCATTACGGGCCTGACCAACGGCACGGAGTACGACGTGCAGGTGCGGGCAGTCAACTCCAACGGAGACGAGACCTGGTCAGACACCAAGACCGGTACGCCGGCGCTCCCTGCTCCCACTATAGACTCCGTTCGCGCTGACGACCGGGCTGTGCTGGTCTCCTGGAGCCCTCCCACCGGAATCACCACCGGCATTGCCGCCTACGACTTGCGCCTCATCGAGACGAGCGCTGATGAGACGGTGGACGCCAACTGGACTATGGAGGAGGACGCCTGGAAAGACGGCGACGGCAGCCTGGCCTACGCCGTCACCGGCCTGACCAACGGCACGGAGTACGACGTGCAGGCGCGCGCGGTGGACGTTGACGATGTCGACGGCGCCTGGTCGGCCACAACCGGCGCAACTCCTGCGGACCACGGCAACGATCTGGCCACGGCCAAGAGCGTAACGGCGGGCGCGAGGGTATGGGGAGTCATTGACCCGGCGGGCGACGAGGACTACTTCAGCTTCAGCGTGTCAAGGACATCCGATTACTGGATATATGCTTTTGGCGACCTGGATACCGTGGGCGAGCTGCTGGACAGCGGCGGCATGTCCATCGACATCAACGATAGAGGCGGCGCACTGCCCAACCCGGACAACTTCTTCCTGTGGCGCAAGCTCCAGTCCGGGACGTACTTCATCAAGGTAACCGGCTACGGACCTACTGACGAACCGTATATCCTCAGGGTCAGGGAGTTCACGGACACCACGTCCAGGAGCAACGCTGCCACTCTGAATCTCAACGGCTCTGCGAGCGGCACCATTGACCCGGAAGACGACGATGACTACTTCAAGCTGGAGCTTTCCGAGACAACGGAAGTCGCCATTCGCGCCTCCGGGTTCCCTGACACCGTCGGTGAGCTGCAAAGGAGTAACGGCACGGTGATAGCCTCCAATGACGACGGCTACCTACCGGGCAACAGGAGGAACTTTGTGATCCGGGAGAACCTCGCCGCCGGGGTGTACTACGTCAAGGTCAGTTCTTTCGACGAAAGGTCCGATGGGCCGTATTCGGTGTACGCCGCGGCCATCACCGAGCCGGGCAGCGCCATCGCCGACGCTCAGCCACTGACCCTCGGCGGTACGGCGGGTGGAATCATAGACCCGGCCGGCGACGAGGACTACTTCAGCCTGACCCTCGAAGAGACAACTTACGTGATCATCGGTGGAGTGAGTAAAGTTACCAATATCAGCGCCGCTCTGACCGATGAAAACGACCTCGCAGCTCCGGTGAATTCGGTCCACTTTGACGACACATTCTTCTTCCAGGGCCGATTGGGCGCGGGTACATACTACTTGAAGGTGACCGGCAAGGACGCCTCAGACACGGGACGTTACACCGTCAGGGCTATTGCGGAGGGGAGCTACACCTATTTTGTAGACCGCTGCTCCAACATCTCCAGGAGCGGGGGCATCAACGACCCTCTCTACGGCTGCCAGTGGCACCTCAACAACGACGACCAGTTTCGCAACAGCGCAGAACAGGACATACGCGTCGAGGAGGTATGGCCCACTTACACGGGCGACGGCATCAACGTGGCGGTTGTGGACGACGGTATGCACCACCAGCACGAGGACCTGACCGGCAACGTCCTCACCTCCTTAAATCACAACTACGACCCCGACCTGACCGACATTTACCAACCCTTCGAGGGCCACGGGACCGCGGTTGCCGGCCTCATCGCGGCGAAGGACAACAGCCTCGGTATGCGCGGCGTAGCCCCAGAGGCCACTATCTACGGCTACAACCTTCTCGTAAACCTCACCGATATGAACATAGCGGACGCTATGAACCGGAATGCGACATCCACCGCGATATCCAACAACAGCTGGAGAATCCCAGGTTTTGGCCGACCGGTATTTGCGTCCACTTTGTGGGAAGACGCTGTGGAAAACGGGATCACCAACGGATACGACGGGAAAGGGGTTTTCTATGTATTTGGCGCCGGCAATGGACATCTAATCGGTGATTCCGCGAATCTTAGCGAGTACGGCAACTTCTATGCCGTGACTACCGTCTGCGCCGTCGGCCACGACGACATACGAAGCGGCTACTCGGATACCGGCGCAAACCTGTGGGTATGCGGGCCGTCCAGCAGCGGGAGAGTGGGCCAGCCCAGAATAGCGACCACCGACAACGGGCACCGGTACAGTGGCAGTTTTGGAGGCACCAGCGCCGCCACGCCCATAGTCTCGGGCGCGGTCGCGCTGACCCGGGAGGCCAACAACGCATTGACTTGGCGGGACGTCAAGCTCATTCTGGCGGCCTCCGTCCGCAAGAACGATCCGGACAACACCGGTTGGGAGCAGGGCGCACTCAAATACGGGTCAACCACGGATCGCTATAACTTCAACCACGAGTACGGCTTCGGCATGGTGGACGCCAAGGCGGCCGTGGACCTGGCCCCAACTTGGACCAACGTCCGCGACTTGAGGGAAATCACCTCTGAATCACGCGTCATCAACCTGCGAATCCCCGACTTGCCGTCGTCCGGGACGCCTACCACCGTTTCCAGCAGCCTGACCGTAGATCATTTTGTGGAGTTCGTTGAGTTTGTGGAGGTCAACGCCCACTTCAACCACCCTTACTTCCGGGACCTGACCGTTGATCTGGTCTCGCCCTCAGGGGCCGTTTCAACGCTGTCCACTTCCGCCCCGATAGAAGGGGCGTTGACCACCAAGTTCCGCTTTGGTTCGGCCCGGCACTTGGGCGAGAACGCGGCCGGGGAGTGGACTCTTCAGATCAAGGACACTCAGGACGGAGATAGCGGGACCCTCAAATCGTGGGGGCTCACCTTTTACGGTCATGGCTTCGTTCCCGGCGCGCCGCAGATCGATACGGTTACTCCGGGAGGAGGCACACTCGAAATTGACTGGAACGCGCCTACCGACACTGGGGAGACGGCCATCACCTCCTACGACCTGCGATACATTCGAGACGATGCTACTGACAGGAGCGATGACAACTGGACCTTGGAGGCGGGGGTGGGGACTCCGACCAACCGGAGCCACACCATCACCGGACTTGAGGGTGGAGTAAAGTACGAATTCCAACTACAGGCCAGCAACGATTCCGGACACGGCCCCTGGTCCCAAGCGGAAGCTGACGAGCCCACCACGGTCGCGCCGGCAGCGCCGGCCATAACCTCCATCACACGCGGCGATAGGACTCTGGCTGTCGTTTGGACTGCCCCCGCTGACACGGGTGGCGGGGTCATCACCGCCTACGACGTGCGCTACATCGAGACCAGCGCCGACGAGATGGTGGACTCCAACTGGACGGTGCGGGACAACGCCTGGCGAAGCGGCGACCTTCGATATGTCATCTCCAATCTCACGAACGCGACGGAGTACGACGTGCAGGTCCGGGCCGTCAACTCCGCGGGGGATGGAGAATGGTCTGACACAGAGACCGGCACACCGCTGCCGGACGACATACCCATAACCCTGCAGTGGGAAGAGAACTCTTTTGAAGTGGCGGAGGACGCGGGCAGCGTCGTCTTGAGAGCAGTCTTCACAACGACACTTGACGCGCCGCCGGAGGCTGACTTCACCTTCGATGTGACCCTGACCACCACCGATACCAGCGCGACCCTCGACGACGACTACACGGCTCCGCCTTCGCCCGCGACCTTTGTCGCCAGCGACTTCAGCCAGACCGACGTGAACGGCCAGCAGCGATACCGCGCAACCAGGGATTTCACCGTAGCCATCATAGACGACACAGCGGACGAACCGGAGGAAGCCTTCAGCGTAAGGCTGGCCTACCTGACTCCCGGCCTCATGCATCTCCAGGGAGGCCCCTCTACGGCAGTCGTCACAATCAAGGACAACGAACACGTTCCAGTTACTCTCAGCTGGGAACAGTCGGAAATAACGGTCGGTGAGAACGCAGGAAGCGCCACACTGCGCGCCTACGCCGTCACTAATGTGGACAAGCGGCCTGAAGACGGGTTCTCCTTCGACGCCTCCATCTATACGTCTAACGGCAGCGCGGCCCGGCCCGGCGACTATACGCGGGTGGACGATACCGTCACTTTCAGCTGGAACGACTTCAGCCGGGTAACCGTCAACGGCGAGCGCCGCTATCGCGCCGCAAAGCAAGTGCTGGTACCCATTGTGGATGACACATCCGACGAAGACGAGGAGGACTTCACGGCAACCATTGAGTACGCGAACCCCGGCCCACCTCACCTGCAGGGCGGACCAGCCATTATGGGCGTAAAGATCACGGACAACGACTTCGTACCCGTCACCATCAGCTGGGACCAGTCGTTCGTGAGCGTCGACGAGCATGCGACAACGGTCATCCTGCAGGCCCAGGCCACCACCACGTCGGACAAAATGCCGGAGAACGGTTTCACTGTCGCCCTGTCCGCTGCGACGGCCGACAACACCGCCACCCAAGGCTCGGACTATCGGCCGCTGACCAGCAGCTTCAGCTTCGGCCAGGGCGACTTCACGCGCACCGACGTGGGGGACCAGTTCCGCTTCCAGGCAACCCGGGACATCGGCGTCTCCATCATCAATGACACCGACGACGAGCCGGACGAGAACTTCACGGTAATCCTGAACTACTCCGACCCAAGCCTCCCCCATCTACAGGGAGGTCCCGCCACTGCGACGGTGACCATTGCCGACAACGACCACGTGCCCGTGGTCCTGAGTTGGGAGCAGGCGGCGGCGACGGCCGAAGAAGCCACGAGCCCTGGGAGCACTCGCCCCGTCTCCCTGAACGCCGTCGCCATCACCACCAAGGACAAGATGCCGGAGAGCGGCTTCTCTTTCGACGTGACCGTAGCCACCGCAGACGGCAGCGCAACCCAGCCCGCCGACTACCAGCGGTTGTCCGACACGGCGACCTTCAACCGGAGTGACTTCAGCCTGGAGACCGTCAGCGGCCAGCGGCGTTACCGAGCGGTGAAGACCTTCACGGTATTCGTCACTCACGACACCGTCCAGGAACCCAACGAGACCTTCACTGTGACCCTGGCCTACGCCGACCCCGACCCCGGTCTGCCGCACCTGCTAGGTGGAAGGGACACGGCGACGGTGACCATCACCGACGACATATCAGCTACTGTGGACTTGAGCACAATGGTATCCGGCTCGCCCTCCCTTGTCTCCCGGGGCGAGGAGTTGACCTACGATTACACAGTCCGGAACTCCGGTCCGGCTGCATCGACAAACACAGTGGTGAGGAGCACCCTCGATCGGGCCGTGAGCTTCGTGTCGGCTACCCCCGCTGACAAGTGCGCCCACTCGGGAGGAGCGACCGGCGGCGAGGTCGCCTGCGCATTTGGCAACCTGGATTCGGGCGCAAGCGGGACGGGCGAGATTGTCGTGCAGGTCGGGTCAGCGGCGTCCGCAGACATCTCCATTACCTCCACAGCCACTGGCGACGAGTTCGATCGCAGGCCGGGGGAGAACACGGCCACGGAGTCCACCGAACTCGTTGCCCCGCCCGAGCAGGTGAGGAATCTGTCGCCCGTGCGGAGCAGCGCAGCTTTCATCGAACTGTCGTGGGCCAGGCCTTCAGATAATGGCAGCCCCATCACCCGATACGAGCTGGAACGCAAGGAGGCCGGCGAGAGCTATGCCCTCGTCAGTCCCGGCCCCGGTGTCGCGGCGACCACGTACCGGGACAGCCAGGTGTCCGCTGGAACGACCTACACCTACCAGTTGCGCGCCGTCAACGCCGACGGCGACGGCGAATGGTCCGACGAGGCGACCGCAACCGCTCGGGAAACGCCACCCCCGCCGCCACCACCGCCACGGCCATCGAACCGGCCCCCGGTGTTTGCGGATGGCCCCAGGACGGACCGCTCGATAGCCGAGAACACGGCTGCCGGCGAAAACGTCGGCGCTCCGGTCGTGGCCACCGACTCCGGCATCCTGACCTACATGCTGGGCGGCGCCGACGCGGGATCCTTCGGCATCGTCGCAGCCACGGGACAGATCCAGGTGGGGGACGGAACGAATTTGGATTACGAGGAAGAGAAGAATACCTACGGTGTCGAGGTTACGGCCACGGACCCATCCGGCGCCACTGCTATGATCACGGTGACCATTGCGGTGACCAACCTGGACGAAGCTGGGACGGTGACCCTGTCGTCGGAGAAACCTACGGTTGGCGACGACCTAGCGGCGACCCTTGGCGATCCTGACGGCGACCTCACCGACGTGACATGGCAGTGGTCCAAGTCCACGGACATGGACAGTTGGATGGACATCTCAGGGGCAACGTCGATGAGCTACACTCCGACGTCCATGGACGTCGGCTACCACCTGCGCGCCACCGCGACCTACACCGACCACCTGGGTTCCGGCAAGACCGCGAGGGCGGTGTCGGACTACGCGATGACCGCCGTGGACCCCCTGGTTGCACGGTACGACGCCAACGCCAACGGCACGATCGAGAAGGGCGAGGTCATAAAGGCCATCAACGACTACCTCTTTGGCGAGGGAGATGAGGCCATCAGCAAAGCCGAGGTTATAGAGCTCATAAACCGCTACCTCTTCGGCTGATATCGAGGGACGCCCAGGGCAGTACAGGCAGCAAACGGTACGCCGGGCCCTGGGTTGAGCGGGCCGGCGGTCCACCCTGATATATACAAACTCCACTACACAACCGGCCTGCCCGTAACCAGTCGCCTGTCCGATTCCTTGGTTCAGCAGCACTTTCCACCGGAGCAAGGTCTCCCGGGGCCGGCCACCATAAAAAACGTCTCATTGTCGTTAGCCATCAGGTTTCCCGCTCCCCACGTGACGTCCTCCGGCGGTGATACAGCACCGAGGTCCCGGGAACACAAATGACACGACGATTTAGCTTCGAGGTCTCGACCTAACCCAGTTGATGCTTAGCTATCTCAATCTTCGCAGAAAAACCTCTTGCGCACCTTCTCGTCCAGCGGCTCACTGGGGCTGTTAACGATGGTCATGGGATTTCGGCTTGGGTCGTGATGCCACATCGGCAGAATCCTCCCCCCGCGCGCATCGGCTTCGGGTCCAGTTTTACATAGGACTTCGGCCATCCAATTTTCGAAGGTATGTATGATGCCGAAATCCCGGTCGTGCTGGACCGCGTAAGCATTCCCAGCTTTCTCCCAGTTTTCATCGGCAATGAGATTTTCTGATAGCAGCTTGGGTCGGTTACTGCGGCAGCGTCGCCAATCAATGCAAGACCGTTTCGGTAGGGGTGTTCCACCCAATTGGTTGTTCCGCTGAAAGTGGCCAACGGCCCAGCAACCGTAGCTGATCCGAAAATTTCATCCGGGACACCCGCCATTCGGGCTCCCTCTAAGAACTGAGAGAATCCGGAGGAGCCGCTAAAGTGGTATTCGGTTGAGGCAGGGTCAGATACATAAGCTCGTCCTCTTCCTCCTTTTTGACAGAAAACGAAGGACTTGTGCCCCACTGATGGGTTCATCCAATGGTGGACGCCATCCTCTTGCAACGACAAGCCGTCTAATAAAACTCCAGCCACCATGTTTAGGTCGGGATCAACCTGAACGGAGAATCCACCCGACGCTCTGCCCGTCGAGCTGCGGCCATCTGCGCTGACCACTAGTCGCGCTTGGAACTCCGTGCTTTGGCGGTCTAGGTTGGCGGTTACGGTAGGTGCGCCTTCTAGGTTTATGTCGGTCACACGAGCACCTCGCTGGATCTCCGCGCCTGCATCTGATGCAGCGTTGATTAAGGCGTCCGGCAGATCCGGGTGATAGATTGCCAGCATCGGCAACTTTGGAACGCTGATGGCCATTAGGTCTTGGCGGTCCATTACCTCGGGTCCGTGGTATTCGTTCCAATACTGTAGAAGGTTTGCGCCGGCAGACATCAGGGTATCGTAGACGCCCAACTCCATGGCCTCTTTGGTGCTCCAAGGACCCATTGCCTCTCCCCGCACCCGGTCCCTGAAGGTCGTTGCCGATTCCAGGACAAGCACTTTAGCTCCTTGTTCCGCCATTGCTCTGGCAAGGATCGAACCGGCGATCCCTCCCCCAACGGTGATGATGTCGTAGGATTGTGCTGCCATAAATATGCTCCTCAAGCGGCATTCGAAGATTCAATTCGTCTCAAGCCGAGATTATTGACGAAGGAAAGTATGGGGTCAAGATTTTAGAACGTTATCTGTTTCATTGACCGACCCAGATTCACGGGATTGCGGTCTTGTTTAAGTCGGATGCCGCCGCAGGTAGTCCTACGCCACCGAGGTCCCGTTGTATTCGGCAAGTGCCGCGAAGGCGTTCAGATTCACTCTAATGGTGCCGGTGGGCTTCCACTGACCAACGCCTACCGCTAATTGGGCCACCGATTGATATTGATATGGTGTATTGGGAGATTCGAAGAACGTGGGCAGAACCATTAATTTCGAGCGTGAATCCTAAACGAAACGGCTGGCAGTTTGAGGTGGACCCGGAAATTCGGACAGGTGGTTAAGTGAGAGTTCTGCTCCTAAAATAGCCACAGCTGTTGCTGTGAGGGAGGAGTGGGACATGTCAAAAGAGCGGAGGAAGCACAGCCCAACATTCAAGGCCAAGGTGGCCCTGGAAGCGGTGAAGGGTGAAGAGACGGTGGCCCAACTGGCCGCCCCCTACGAGGTCCATCCCGGGCAGATCCAGGCCTGGAAGAAGTCCTTGTTGGAAGGAGCGGTCGGCGTCTTTGGTGGGAACCAAGACAAACGCCAGAAGAGCGATGCGGTCCTTGTTGCCCGGCTCTATCAGCAGATCGGCCAACTGAAGGTTGAGCGGGATTTCTTGGCGGAGAGGCTCGGTCCATGAGCCGGGAGCGGCGGCGGGAGATGGTGGACCGGCGGCACCCAGCCTTGTCCACAGTGAGACAGTGCGCCTTACTGAGCATCAGCAGGTCCAGCCTAAACTACCGGCGCAAGGGGACTTGCTCGGAGAACCTGACGGTGATGAAGGCGATGGACCACCAGTACCTAAGTACCCCCTTCTACGGGTCGCGGCGCATGAGGGTCTGGCTGGGCACTCAAGGTCACAGGGTGAACCGGAAGCGGGTCCAGCGTCTGATGCGGACCATGGGACTACGTGCCATCTACCGGTGGCCCCGGACCAGCAAGCCGGGGCCAGGGCACAAGGTGTATCCCTACCTCCTGAGCGGCATGGAGGTCACCAGACCAAATCAGGTGGGGGCCGCCGACATCACCTACATCCCCATGGCCAAGGGTTTCTTATACCTGGTGGCCATCATGGATTGGTACACGCGGTACGTGGTGGCCTGGCGTCTTTCCAACACCTTGGATGCTGATTTCTGTGTCGAGACATTGGAGGAAGCGCTTGGCAAGGGGAAGCCAGAGGTCTTCAACACCGACCAGGGCAGCCAGTTCACCGGCGAAGCCTTCACCGGTCTCCTAGAGCAGCACGGAGTGAGAATCAGCATGGACGGGAAGGGACGCTACACCGACAACATCTTGTTGGAGCGGCTGTGGCGCACGGTTAAGTACGAGGAGGTCTACCTGAAAGCCTACTCCAACGGGCGAGAAGCCAAGGCCGGGCCTGACGCATACTTCAGCTTCTACAACAACCAAAGACCCCACCAGGCCTTGGGCTACCGGACACCGGCTGAGGTGTTCAAAGGAGACTTGGCGCCATCAGATGAACGGTCAATCAATGGGAAACGGGCACCGAACGGAGCGTTCTCAGACCTTGGAAAGACGGCGGAACTCTCACTTAGTTTTGCACCAAACCTGTCCAACTAATTGGGTCCACCTCAGTTTATCACCGCTGAACAAACATAGGGATGTATGTTCAGCGGTGAGTTTTCAGGTTGTCTAGTGTTTAACACCACACTGTCACGCGTGATTCCAAAGTGTGCCTAATTGATCTAATTCGCAACAACCCCAGATAGTGAGGTATACGGAAACCTATCAACAACTAGTTCGTATTTAACGAAATGCTCCCAAAGCAGGCACCCTACCGCTGGGCTACACCCCGATTATTTGGGATTTTAACACGCGTGTGTGCGGTTGGAGACCACCGGGCCGACTTAGCAATTGACGTTTCCTACATGAAGGTTAAGGCGGCTTTTGTTGTGGTTGGTTACCGCCTGAAGGCGCGGTTCGAACATTCCACAAGCTGAACATCTCCGATACGCAAAGAAACCCCCTGGCCGTCGATTGCCAGGGGTTTTAGCGTTCATTCACCAACTGGCGGCCGTCGGCTACGCCGGGTCTTTCGCGCGCATTCTCTGCGGCCGCAACTCTGGCTAGATGCGGAGTGGTTTGAGGCAAAGATTATGGTCTGTTTTCACCGGCCTGAAACAACTCGATTGGATTGCCCGACGGATCTTCTGCGAGAATCTGCTCTCCACCAACCCCGCTGATGATCTCGTTCCGAAAGTGAGTTCCCGCTCCTCTCAATGTCTCGACCAAGGACGCCAGATCATCTACTTCAACGACCATGCGATTCCAGCCCCCTGGCTCCGGGATGCGCCCGTCCAGCATTGGTCTAGCCGCCAAAGTTCTAGGGTCGCTGAGCCAAAGCTGAAGGTCCGCCTTGGCAACGATAGCGAAAGGTCCGAAATTCTTTTCCAGCGAAAACCCCAGTTGCTGAGTGTAAAAGGCTACGGCCTCTTCGACATCGCTGACAAAATATCTGATAGATGCCAATCTGTGTCTCTCCACTTCAGGGGGATTGGAATACCTCCCCAGCTTCAATATCACCTTACAATTTTCGAGAATTCGGAATCCATAACCGTTGGTCATGGGAGGCATGAAGGAGGGAAATATGGTACCCCCGGAGAGGGTCGAACTCTCGTCTCCGGCTCCGGAGGCCGGCACTCTATCCACTGAGCTACAGGGGCACTACACGGCTAAGAATAGCATGGCTGGCCGGTAGCCAACAAGGATTGTTTGGGCGTGGGGAGGTCGGGTACGTCCTAACGCCGACCTCCTTGGTCAAAGAAGGCCCCCTGGCGTTGATGGCCAGGAGCTTATAGCCTCCGTTAGTATTCAGCAGCGGATGTGGAATCTTACTCGTCTTTGACTACGGCCCGAACCGATACCACTAACTCCGGGGTTAAATCAATCGTGGGGTGGACCTGCGCGGCATGCTCACCAATCGATGCCATAACCTCGTCCTCGGTCTCCCCACTAGTCTTCCAGTCACAGTCGACTCCAACGTCTCCGCAGGTGTACGTCTTGGCCATAGAGCCCTCCCTTTGAGCATCGGATCGCTTATCGCATTAACATGGCAGATAGCTTAATACTAATCTAATTTATGCCAATTTATGGAGTCCATCAAAAAAGCTGATGATCACCCCGCTGTCGTGGGTATCGATTCTATAAGCTGTGGACAAATCCCAGGCCCCGCACTAGACTAGGGGCAATTTCCCACCGAGGTTGGAAGATGCCCGTTTTCACGCCCCAATACCTGCACAAAGTTGCTTATCACATCTACCGCGCCAAGGGCACTCCTGAAGAGGAGGCCGAGGTCGTGGCCACCCACTTGGTCAAAGCCAATCTGTCCGGTCACGACTCCCACGGCGTGATACAGATTCCGGTGTACGCCGAGCGCATCGACGCCGGACATATCGTCCCCGGCGCGGACTTCGAAGTAGTCAAGGCGGCCCCCTGTACCGCCGTCATCAACGGCAACTGGGGCTTCGGCTTCGTCGTCACCGAGAAGGCCACCCGCATGGCCATCGAGAAAGCCAAGGCCAATGGCGTAGCCGCCATCACCGTCCACCACCAGAGCCACATCGGCCGGTTGGGCGACTACCCTGCCATGATGGCCGCCGACGGGATGATTGGCATGATCACCGCCGACTCCGGTGCGGCGCCCAAACACGTGGCGCCCTTCGGCGGGCGGGCCCGCAAGCTGGGCACCAACCCCATCTGCATCGGCATGCCCAGCAACCTGGACGGCCCGGTTCTGATGGACATGGCGTCCAGCACCGTGGCCCTGGGCAAGATCGCCCTCCACCGCAACCGAAAAGAAGATATCCCCGTTGGCTGGATTGTGGACAAGGACGGCAATCCCACCACCGACCCCAACGACTACTACTCCGGCGGGGCCATCCTGCCGTTGGGCGCGGACCAAGGCCACAAGGGCTACGCTCTTTCGTTCATGGTAGAGGTCTTCTCTGGCCTGCTGACCGGCCTGGGCTTCGGCATCGACCCCGAGGGACGGCACAACGACGGCGTATTCATCGCCGCTTTCAACCTGGAACACTTCCGGCCCTTGGACGAGTTCAAGAAGGACATGGGAGACTTCGTGGACTTCATCAAGGACTCCCCGCCTGCGGCCGGCTTCAAAGAGGTGCTCTACCCAGGCGAGATTGAATGGAAGAACGAGCAGGCCCGCCGCAAAGAGGGCATCTTTGTGGAGGACGAGACTTGGGCCCAAATCAGCGGACTGATGCAGTCCTTGAATGTTGCAAGAGAGGTAGGCCAGCCGTAGCCGGCAGGTGATTAATATGAGCGGTCAAACTATCATGGAAACCTACCTGGAAGCTGGCGAGTTCTTCGGCGGCGTGGTCGACCAGGTGGACATCGACGGCTGGGATGAGCCTGCCCTGGGAGAGTGGTGCGCCCGCGATTTGGCCGGACACACCTACCGCTCCTTCACCACTGTGCTCAGCTACTCGGCAACACCGGGGAACAAGGTTGAATTGGAGCGGCCGGTGGACTATTTCCTAAAAGCGTTTGAGACCCTGGCCGACCCCAAGCAGGTGGCCGAGCGAGGACGAGCCGCAGGGCTGGAGATAATCGACGACCCCAAGTTGATGGTCCGTGGTTTCGCCATGTACGTCAAAAACAAACTGGACGAGTTGAGTGACGACCACATCATGGCCACGCCCGTGGGCGGAATTCGGCTCATCGACTACCTCCCCACCCGCACCTTCGAGCTCATCATCCACACCATGGACCTGGCCAAGGCAGTCGGTGTGGACGCCGAGCCGCCCGAAAGCGGCATGGAAGCAACCCTTCATATACTGAGCCAACTGGCCCTATACCGGGGCCACGCCGCCACCCTCACCCTGGCCGCCACCGGACGTCACGGCCTGCCAGACGGGTTCTCGGTATTGGGCTAGAGAGCGTTTCGCGGGTTCCGCAGCGCTAATCATCGCCCCCTTCCGACCAAAATTTTCGCCCGTAAAAGCCTACGACGTCGCACCCTGAACTTCCGCTTACCAGCCTCTTTCTGCGTTGCCCGCCGATGGGCCGTATGCTATAATCCACGCAACGTAAGAGAAGAGGAAAGAGAGAAGCGAACACACATCTGATGCTAGACGGAGAGACCAAAGCGCGGATCATCCAGGAATACCGGATCAACGACAAAGACACAGGTTCAGCCGAAGTCCAAGTTGCCGTGCTAACGGAAAACATTAAACGGCTCACCGACCATCTTCGGGAACACAAAAAGGACGTCCACTCAAGGCGCGGGCTCCTTGGCATGGTTTCCCAGCGGCGGAGACTCCTCAAGTACCTCACCGCGGAAGACGTAAACCGCTACCAGACACTTATCGCCAGGCTTGGCCTACGGCGTTAAGCCCCTTTTAGAACAACACCCTTCCAGGGTGTTGTTTCACGTCTAGCTCTCACCCCATCGATTGCGCACCTATTTTATAGCGAGGTTGCTCTAGGCTTATTATGGCTACAGAATTATCTATTCCCACGTTGGTCGAGCGCGAGATCGGCGGCAAGACCCTTACCCTTGAAACAGGCAGATTGGCCAACCAGGCCCACGGCAGTGTGACTGTCACCTTCGGCGAGTCCATCGTGCTGGCGACGGCCGTGATGTCCAGCAGGCCCCGGGCCGAGGACATCGACTTCCTACCCCTGACCGTAGACTACGAAGAACGTCTCTACTCCGCCGGCAAGATTCCCGGAAGTTTCTTCCGCCGGGAAGGCCGCCCCGGACAAGAGGGCATCCTGGCCGCCAGGTTGACGGACCGGTCCATCCGGCCGCTGTTCGCCAAGGGCCTGCACAACGACATTCAGATTACTCTGACGGTACTCTCCGCCGACCAGGAGAACCCTCCCGAGATTCTGGGCATGATTGGCGCTTCCGCCGCCCTTTCAATCTCCCAGATTCCCTTCAACGGCCCCATCGCTTCCTGCCGCATCGCCTATCTTGAAGGCGAATACATCATCCACCCGACCTACGAGCAGAGCAAAGACAGCCGATTGAGCATGGTGGTCAGCAACTCCCATGACGCAATCTTGATGGTCGAAGCCGGCTCCAATGAGGTTTCCGAAGAGGTGATCCTGGAAGCCATCAACAGGGCCCAGGAAGCCAACCTGACCACCATCGATATGATTGAAGACCTCCAGCGCCGGGTGGGCAAACCCAAGATTGAGGTCGAATACGACCAGGCCGGGGCCGACGCCCTTGCCGCCAAGATAAAAGAGATTATCGGTTCCGGTTTCGACGACCTACTCAGCCGGAACCCCGGCATGTACGAGATGGACGACGGAGAGCACGAACTCTCTTCAAAGGTGACCGAACAACTTAAAGAGGAGTACTCCCGCAACGCCATCGGAGATGGTTTCAAAGCCGTATTCCGGGAGGCTGTGCGAGGCCGCGTCCTGCAACAGCACGTACGGTCGGACGGACGGGCAATGGACCAGGTTCGCCCGATCACCTGCGACACCGGCATCCTACCCCGCACCCACGGCACGGGGCTGTTCACCCGCGGTGAGACTCAGGTCTTGTCCATCGTGACGGTGGGCTCCCTGAGTATGAAGCAGACCCTGGACACCGTTGGCCCCGACGGCACCAAGCGGTTCATGCACCACTACAACTTCCCGTCGTTCTCCACCGGAGAGGCCCGGCGGGTCGGTTCCCCCGGACGCCGCGAGATTGGGCACGGGGCCTTGGCCGAGCGGGCCATACTACCGGTCCTGCCATCGGAGGACGATTTCCCCTACGCCATCCGCGTGGTCTCCGAATGCCTGAGTTCCAACGGCAGCACGTCCATGGGCAGCGTCTGTGGGACCTCCCTGGGGCTGATGGACGCCGGGATCCCGATCAAGGCGCCGGTGGCTGGTATCGCCATGGGCCTGATTACCGGGGAGGACGGTGAATACGCCATCCTGAGCGACATCCAGGGGGTCGAAGACTTCCTTGGCGACATGGACTTCAAAGTGGCGGGCACCGTCGACGGCGTGAACGCCCTCCAGATGGACGTCAAGACCACCCATCTGACCCATGAGATTCTGAAAGAAGCCTTGGAGCAGGCACGCCAGGGCCGGATCCACATCATGGCGAAGATGAATGAGGCCCTCTCCGAGACCCGGGCCCAGATGAGCGAACACGCGCCCAAGATGGTCCGCATGAAAATCGCCGTCGAGAAGATTGGCGCCCTCATCGGGCCAGGCGGCCGCGTAATCCGGGGCATCATCGAGGAGACCGGCACTTCCATCAACGTGGAAGACGACGGTTCGGTGACCATCGGCGGCGTCGATGCAGCCATGCTGGAACTGGCCCAGTCCAGGGTGGACGCCCTCACCCGCGAGTTGCAGATAGGCGACATATTCACCGGCAAGGTGGTGCGCCTCACCAACTTCGGCGCCTTCGTGGAACTGGTGCCCGGTAAGGACGGCCTGATCCGCAATGGCGACCTGGGCGACATGGACGAGGAACTGACCGAGGGCCAAGAAATCACGGTCATGATTCGTGAGATTGACTCGCAGGGACGGGTCAACCTTTCCCGGAAAGCCCTATTCGGTGACGACAGTCCTCCAGCCCCACGGCCTGATTCCGGTTTCAACCGAGACCGGGGCGGCGACCGTGGTGGATTCGGCGGTGGACGCAGCGGTCCTAGTGGCGGCGAAAGGGGCGGACGCGACGGGTTCGGCGGGGGACGTGGCGGTCCTGGCGGCGGTGTCCGTGGACCCGGCGGTCCGGGCCGCGGTCCGGGAGGCCCCGGAGGTCCTGGCGGCGGACGCTTCCAGGGAGGCAGCCGGTAACCGAATACAGATAAACTCGCGACCCCACAGCCCCGTCCTTCCGCGGAAGGACGGGGCTGTTTTATTCACCGGGATTTACAGGGCTCGCCTGCGTGCTATCATCAGGACTAAAGGCAAATTCTTGTAGAAAAGCTCTGTCCCATAGGAGTCGCCATGGCGGCAATAAAAGTTGTTATCAGCGGCGCAACCGGCAAGATGGGCATTGAGACCGTCGCAGCGGTCTCCAGAGAAACTGACCTGGAATTGGTGGGAGGCACCTGCCGGCAGGACCGGGGGGCCACGCTGGTCACTCCGTACAGCACGGTGGTCCCCCTATCCACCGACTTGGATTCCTTACTGGACCACACACGGCCCGACGTGTTGGTGGACTTCACCAACGCTTCAGTAGCCATGGAAGCCGCCGCCAAAGCCGCGGCCCGTTCCATAAATCTGGTCATGGGCGCCAGCGGGTTCTCGGATGACCATCTGAAGCAACTGGACGCCATGGCCAATGACAACGGGGTCGGCATAATCGTGGCGCCCAATTTCGCCTTGGGGGCGGTCATACTCAAGAAACTGGCCGAACAGGCGGCGCCGTACTTCGAGTACGTGGATATCGTCGAGTCCCACCACGAGGCCAAGATCGACTCCCCTTCCGGGTTCGCCCTGGCCTTGGCGCACAGCCTGGGCGGAATTAAGCAGTTCACCCGCAACCAACCTGAGAAAGAGAACCTGGCTAACACCCGGGGCGGCGACCACAACGGGATCTCGGTCCACAGCATCCGCATGCCCGGCAAGAGCGCCCACCACGAGATAATCTTCGGCGCGGCGGGTCAGACCGTGTCCCTGCGCCACGACACCCTGGGCCGCGACTGCTACATGCCCGGCGTGGTCCGTTGCATCCGCGACGTTGTAGCTCGTCCGGGCCTTGTGATAGGCTTGGAGAACGTGCTGGGTCTTTAGCCTGAGCCTTTAGTATCGGTCTTTAGGCTCGAATTTAGGTCTAGATTTAGGCACGAATCACAGAGCAAGCAGAGAAACACCAGTGCAGGACCTCACCATAGCCGTGGTAGGCGCCACAGGAGCAGTAGGTTCCGAATTCCTCCGCATCGCCGAACAGCGGTACCCCCACCTTCCCAACCTCAAGTTGCTGGCATCCAGCCGCTCGGCTGGCAAGCGCATCAGCGTGGGCGGCAAGGAACTGGTGGTGGAGGAAGCCACCGAACAGTCCTTTGACGAGGTGGACGTTGCCTTCATCTCGGCAAGCTCCGAGGTCAGCCGCCGGCTCGGCCCGGCCGCCGTGGCCGCTGGAGCGGTGGTGATTGACGACGGCTCTGCCTTCCGCATGGAGGATGCTGTCCCCCTAGTGGTGCCCGAGGTGAACGGCGCCGACGTCGAGTGGCACCAGGGAATCATCTCCATCCCCAACTGTTCCACCACTCCGTTGGTGATGGCCGCCCACCCGCTGCATCAGGTGAACCCCATCAAACGGATCGTGGCCGACACCTACCAGTCCGTGTCCGGAGCTGGCGGCGGGGCCATGGCCGACCTGCGGGAACAATCGGAGAGGCTGCTGGACGCCGACTCCAACACCAGCAAGTCCGGCAAGGGCCAGATCGCTTACAACGTGGTCCCCCAGATCGACCAGTTCCTGGACACCGGTTACACCTTCGAAGAGCAGAAGATGCGCCAGGAATCCCAGAAGATAATGCACGCCCCGGAGCTACAAATCTCCGCCACCTGCGTACGGGTCCCGGTGTACATCTCCCATTCCGCCTCCGTGCACCTGGAATTCACCCGGCCCATTTCCGTGGCAGAGGCCAGAGAGCTTTTGGCGGCCATGCCCGGAGTAACCGTGCTGGACAACCCGGAGGCTGGCGAATACCCCATGCCCTGGGACGTGGCCGGTGAGGACGACGTTTTCGTGGGGCGCATCCGGCAGGACCTGTCCCATCCCAACGGCCTGGTGCTGTGGATCGTTTCCGACAATCTGCGCAAAGGGGCGGCGCTCAACTCGCTCCAGATAGCCGAAGAACTGGTCTCCCGGGGCCGCTTGAAGCCCAAGCGCACCAGCGGTGTGACCGGCTAGACCGCATCGCGGCGGACCGCAGGGGATGCGATATTAGAAATTCGCGGGTATAATGCAACAAATTTCCAAGAGCCAGGAATTTTTACACCGGCAAGTACAGGAGGCAGGCATGGCAGAGATAGGAAGGCTCCTCACAGCGATGGTTACCCCCTTTGACGATGATGGTGAGGTCGACTATGAGCAGGCCAAGCGGCTCGCCCATGCCCTCCTCGACTCGGGCAGCGACGGGATCCTCATATCCGGCACCACCGGCGAATCGCCTACCCTGACCACCGGCGAGAAGATGCGGCTATTTGGCGAGATTAAAGAGTCGGTGGGAGACAAAGGCGTTGTCATCGCCGGCACGGGGACATATAACACCGCCGAGAGCATCGAGCTCAGCCAGGAAGCTGAGAAACAGGGCGTCGATGGCCTGCTGCTGGTGGTGCCCTACTACAACAAACCCCCGCAAGAAGGGATGTACCAGCACTTCAAGTCCATCGCGGATAAGACCAGTCTGCCGTGCATCGTCTATAACATCATGGGACGCACCGGCGTCAACATGACCGACGAGACGACTATCCGGCTGAGCCAGATTGACAACATCGTCGGCACCAAAGAAGCCAGCGGCGACTTGGACCAGATTGCTCGCATAATCGACGGCGCCAATCCCGGCTTCAAGGTCTGGAGCGGCGACGACAACCAGACCTTCCTAATCATGTCCATCGGCGGCTACGGCGTAGTCAG
This sequence comes from Dehalococcoidia bacterium, assembly GCA_965237595.1. GTDB lineage: Bacteria > Chloroflexota > Dehalococcoidia > Lucifugimonadales > UBA3495 > UBA9611. The sequence goes on from CBDEFY010000007.1 coordinate 928,063, forward strand.
CGTCGTGTCCCACTTGGTGGGGAATCAGATTAAGCACATGATTGGCCTCCTGCTGGAAGGCGACGTTGAAGGCGCGGCCTCCGAGCACCGCCGTCTGCTCCCCATCTTCAAGGGAATGTTCATCGAGTCCAACCCCATCCCGGTAAAATACGCGGTCAGCCGGATCGGTCTCAACGTGGGCAATCCCAGGCTGCCCTTGGTACCCCTCAGTGAAAATGCCGTGGCCAACATCGACAAATTGCTGAAACGGTACGAAATGGACCTGCCCGTTTCCGCCTAACCACCAACAGAGTCTTTCCACTGTCACCATGAGCGACAACGAAGCGTCTCATACCCCAACAACGAGATTCTTCCCCCGACTCCCGTCGGGGCCAGAATGACAGAAAACAGGCATCAGTAAGAAACATGAAGGCCCTGAAGTTGAGCAACCTCAGGGCCTTTAATTTTGTCCAACGTCAGCCGGCTGCGGCTAAACAAAGACCGGCTCCACCTGGATGGTCTCGCCGCGGCTGGGACCGGTGGATATTATCTGGACTCGGCACCCCACCAGTTTTTCGATCCGTTTCACGTAGGCCAAGGCGTTCTTGGGAAGCTGGGATAGCTTAGTGGCGCTGGCGGTGGGTTGGTCCCATCCGGGCAGTTCCTCGTAAACCGGCTCACAGCGGGCCAACAACCCTGTGTTGGCCGGGAACCGGTCCAAACGGTCACCATTCACTTCGTAGGCCACGCATACCTTGACGGTTTCGAAGCCATCGAGAATGTCCAGGCGGGTCAGCACCAGTCCGGTGAACCCGTTGACCAACTGGCTGTACTTCCCGGCCACGCCATCGAACCAGCCGATGCGCCGGGCCCGGCCGGTGGTCACGCCGAACTCCTGGGCCTTTTCCCGTATCTCCCCAGCCTCTTCGTCGGCAATCTCCGACGGCATCGGGCCGCCGCCCACCCGGGTGGAATAGGCCTTAAACACACCCAGCACTCCCGCTATCGCCTGGGGGTTCAGCCCCAACCCGGTGCAGGCGCCGCCGATGGATGGAGAAGAAGAGGTCACGTAGGGGTATGAACCGTGGTCGATGTCCAGAAGGGTGCCCTGAGCGCCCTCCAACAATACCCTTTTGCCCTGAGTGATAAGGTCTTGGACCATTTGCTCGGTAGGCTTGGCAAAGGGCTTCAGTTGGTCGGCCCAGGTGCGGCACTTGGCCAGCACGTCATCCAAGGACAGGGCTTGCTCGCCGTAGACCTTGGTAATCAGGGCATTCTTGATCTGCAGGGTATCCTCAACCTTGGTTACCAGCGAGTCCCAGTCCAACAAGTCGCAGACCCTGATTCCTATGCGGCCGATCTTGTCCATGTAGGCTGGGCCAATACCCCGGCCGGTGGTGCCGATGGCGGCCGCGCCTCTGGCCTCCTCTTCGAAGCGGTCGAGGATGATGTGGTAGGGCATGATGATGTGGGCGCGTTCGCTGACATAGAGCCGGCTGGTGTCGATGCCCCGTGATGCAATCTCGGTAAGTTCTTTGACCAGCGCGTCCGGGTCCACAACTACGCCATTGCCGATGATGCCGTAGACATCCGGCCAGCAGATACCCGAGGGTACCAGGTGTAACTGGAAAGTACCCTTCTCGTTGACGACCGTGTGACCGGCGTTGTTTCCGCCGGCAAAGCGGACTACGCTGTCAACATCTCCGGCAAGGTAGTCAATCACCTTCCCCTTGCCCTCGTCACCCCATTGGCCGCCAATCACGGCGTATGCCGGCATCCTTAATAGCCCGCCTTACAAAAAAACATACCCGTCCCCAGGAAGAGGATGGGGCCATCCGAGTATAGCAAAATCATTTTCTATGGGAAAGGCGAGTCACGCAAGGTGGTTTAGCCTCAGGTTCCGGAGCCATCTTGGGGCAATCTTTCTTAGGCCGGGCCAATGGGGCGCCGGTTGCCGGCCGGTCCTCACATTGACACCCAATTTTGGCGCCAGCTATAATCGCCGCGCCTCGCCGAAGGGGTAGAATGGAAATGCGGGCTCACGGCCCAGATCAAACAGGAACGGCAGGAACAGATATTCACCATGGCTCTCAGAGACAAACTGGAAGAAGAAATCAAAGAGTCCATGCGCAACCGGGACCAGGCACGCCTGGATGCCCTGCGCTTCTTGAAATTCGCTGTTCAGGCCGTCGAGAAGGAACAGAAGAAGGAACTGGACGACGACGCGATGGTCGTGGTGGTCACCAAGCAAGCCAGCGACCGCCGTGACAGTATCAAAGCCTTCCGGGATGGCGGCCGGGAAGAAATGGCGGCCAAAGAGGCCGCCGAATTAAAGGTCTTGGAAGAATACCTTCCGCCACAGATGACCCCTGAAGAGATAACTCAGCTGATAAAGGACACCGCCTTCGCGGTCGGCGCGGCCTCTCCCAACGACAAAGGCAAACTCATGGCCAAGCTCATGCCCCAGGTGCGGGGCAAAGCCGACGGTAACGTGGTCAACCAGATGGCCTCTGAATATCTGGAGTCCCTGGCCTGATGGCGATGGATTAATATGCGGTTTGGTATTTTGGTGTTCCCCGGCACTTGGAGCGACACCGACTGTTATTACCAGGTGAAGGACATCCTTGGCCAGGATGCCGAGTACGTCTGGCACCAAGAGACCAGCTTGGACGGCTTCGATTCGGTGATTCTCCCCGGTGGCTTCTCCTACGGCGACTACCTCAGGCCCGGCGCCATGGCCCGGTTTTCTCCGGTGATGGATGCCCTGAACAAGTTTGTTGAATCTGGAAGGACGGCCATTGGCATCTGCAACGGATTCCAGATACTCTGCGAATCAGGCCTATTGCCCGGCGCTCTGCTCCCCAACCACCACTTGGAGTACCGCTGCCAGTGGACCCTTCTGCGCACCGAGCGGGCCGACACCCCCTTCACGCGAGCCTGCGGTCAGGGTCAGCTCTTGGATGTACCCCTCTCCCACGGCGAGGGCAACTATTTCGCTGATGCCGCCACCCTGATCCGGCTTGAAGAGGAGGGCCGGGTGCTCTTCCGGTACTGCGACGCCTCGGGCCAGGCGACCGAGGACGCCAACCCCAACGGCTCGGCCAACAACATCGCCGGAATCATCAACGAAGCGGGTAATGTTCTGGGGATGATGCCCCATCCCGAACGTAGCTGCGAAGCCATCCTGGGCAGCACCGACGGCAACCTAATCTTCGAGTCAATTATTGAAAGTTGTAGGCGGGGCTAGCCAGCCGGCTGGCGGCCGTCGGCTTATCGATACTTGCCGCCTAAGGGTTTGCCAATTCGTCAATCCTCTCCCGCCAAGGCATGCAGGCCATATTCCCCTTGCCGGGCGTCATGGTCTCCCTCTTCGTCAGCTTCCTTCTTGCCTCCGGCATGGTCCTGCTGTACGCATTCTCCGATATCCGCAGTATCCCGCAGACGGCCGTCTTCTGGATCATCGGTCTGGGAGTCATGAACTTTCTGGGCGGCCGGTCCCAGAGCTACCAGGCGATCGGACGCATCGGTGCTTCCCCCGCCGCCGCGATTCTCGGTACTTCGGCAGTATTCGCCACGGTATTTGCCATCACCCTTGCCGGCGAGCGCCCTCATTTCGTGGTCCTGATTGGCACCGCAGTGGTGGTTACAGGCCTAATTACCGCCCTGGGCAACTCCATCCGCGAGGGAATGGCGGCTGACCGGCGGGCGCTACTGGGCTACCTGATGGCCTTGGTAGTCGCCGCCTGCTACGGGGGAACCAACGTCATCGCCAAGGAACTGACCGAGGAATACGGGTCGCCGCTAATGATGACCGCCTTCGGCATGCTGGTCGGTATCATCCTCCTGTGGCCATTAGCCGGACGCGAAGCCGTCTCCGCGTTGCGGGCGTCGCGGAGGGACCCGGGGTTCGTCGTATCGGCGGGGCTGTCCGGGTTGGCGGGCGCCACCGGAGTCATCTGCCTGTACTTCGCGCTGCGGCGGGCCGACGTGACGGTAGTCTCGCCCATCGTGTCCATCAACCCCCTGGTAACCCTGCTGCTGGCGCAAATGTTCATCTCCAAGCTGGAGCACCTGACCCGGTGGCTGGCGTTGGGTACCATAGTCACCGTTTACGGCGTGGCGTTGGTGGTGCTGGGAAGCACACTCTAGCCAGGCCCGGTGCCGGTGGGGCCTTGTTTGTGGCATAATTGGCCGCAGACCGCTCAGCGTCCCATTCAGATGTGAAATTATTCAGCGCGCGTATTCCCTTCAGAGAAAGGAGTCCCATGCCAGGAAAAATCAAGACGAAACAGATAAACCACGTCACCACCATGGTCAAAGACACCGCCCGGGCCATGAAATTCTACAACGACCTCATGGGCATCAAGCAGATCGAGAGCCAGGTTGCCAACCCGGAGATTACCTGGCTGCAACTGGAGGGCGGCATCATGGTGCACCTGATTGAGACTCCGGACGCCCCGGTGAAGCCGGAGAACACTCACCACGCCTTCGAGGTTGAGGACTTCGAGGGCACCATGAAGATTCTGAAGGAGAACGGTTACGAGATTATGCGCCACGGCGTCCGGTTCGACGGCCAGGCCTTCTTGTTCACCCACGACCCCGACGGCAACCGGGTGGAATTCTGCACCGGCCCCGGCTACGCGCCGGCCCCGCCACGACCCGCGTAACCATTGGTTTACTGGTTTTAAGGAGACACCGTGTTCGAGAAGATTCAACACATCGGGTACCTAACCCCGGACCTGGACGCCGCCGTCGCCTGGTTCGAAAAGTCGTTCGGCGCCACCAACGCCGGCGGTGGGCCCCTCGGCATGAGCTACGCAGTCCCCAGTGGGGGGCGCAACGCCTATGTTCGGTTCGGTCAGGCCGAAGCCGAGATAATCGAGCCTGAAGACAAGACAGGCCTCTCTAGCGATGTCCTCACCATGCACCACGTAGGTTACGTAGTCTCGGACATCCTCCGGACAATCGACCAATTGACCGCCCAAGGTTTCAAGTTCGCCGCCGACAAACCCTTCACTAACGTGATGGGCCAACAACTACTCTACTTCGACTCATCAACCACCAATGGTGTGATGGTGCACCTAACCCAGTTGCCCGCCCAACCAGACACCACCGGAGTGGACGGCGGCCTTGAGGTCGAGCGCATCATCCACGCCGGCTACCGGGTGAAGAACCTGGAAGAGGCCATAAAGTGGTACGTGGACAAGTTCGATGGCGAACACCTAGGTGGCGGCGCCTCAAGGAGCGGCGGCCGCAACGCATTTGTGAACTTTGGCCGGGTCCAGGTGGAGTTGATCGAGCCTGGAGACCCCGCCAGCATGGCCGGCGACCATGTGATGGACCACGTCGGCTACGTGGTGCGCGACATACCGTCCTGTATGGGCGAATGCCAGTCCCGTGGCTTGAGATTCGTGGCCGACACGCCCATCACCAACTCGGTCGGTCAACAGGTACTGTACTTCGAAACCGACACCAGCATGGGTTCCCGGATGCACCTGACCCGGCTGCCGGACTAGAATCACGGCCAGCCCATCGGTTCAGACGAATACGCAGGCATGCAGGCAAACCAAGTGCGCAACATAATCCTGGTGGGCTTCATGGCCTCGGGCAAAAGCAGCGTGGGACGGGCCCTGTCCCGCCGCTGTGGCTGGCCCAGGGTAGACGCCGATGACGAGATAGTGGCACGGGCCGGAAAGCCCGTCGCCGACATATTCCGGGACTCTGGAGAGGACGCCTTCAGAAAATTGGAGCGGACAGTAATCGGCGACCTGTGCGAGAAAAGCGGCCACATCATTGCCGCCGGCGGCGGGTCTTTCATCGACGATGAAAGCCGGCGAAATATGTTGGAAGGCGGGACAGTCTTTTATCTCAGCACCAGCCCCGAGACCATCCACCGTCGGGTGACCGGGCGAAACCCAAACGCCCCGGCCCGGCCGCTTCTGGCCGGGGGGGACCCATTGGAGCGCATCAAAACACTGCTGGCCCAACGGGCCCCGGCCTACTCTCAAGCCCACCACACAATAGAGACCGACCAACTCACCCCGGGCCAAGTGGCGGAGGCCATCTTGAAGATCTGCGGCCCGGGGCTATCACACAACGCCTGAAGGACGGAGACCAGAATATGCCCGACGCAGACCTGGCGGCGGAAGTAAACCATTCCGGCGGCACCTATCCGGTGGTTGCCGGTTGGGGCATCATCGACAACTTGGGCGACAGGTTTGCGGACCTGGGCCTGACCGACACCGCCTATATCATCACCGATGAAAACGTGATGAACCCCTACGGTCGCAGTGTCCAACGCGCGCTCCAGAAACGGCGAATCCCCGCCCACTGCTTCATCATCCCCGCTGGGGAGGCCAGTAAGAGTTTCGACATGGCCCAGGGAATCTACAACTGGCTGGCCGGACTCAAGGCCGAGCGCGGCCACACCATCATCAGCGTCGGCGGCGGTGTTGCCGGAGACTTGGGCGGGTTCGTCGCCGCCACCTACCTGCGGGGCATGCCCTTCGTGCAGGTGCCCACCAGCATGGCCGCCATGGTGGACGCGTCCATCGGCGGGAAGGTCGCGGTAAATCTGCCCCAGGCCAAGAACCTGGTGGGGGCCTTCTACCAGCCCGGCGGCGTGTTCGCCGACGTACAGGCACTGTCCACCTTGGGCAAGCGGGAGCTGGCGGAGGGTTGGGCCGAGGCCATCAAGCACGGGTTCATCCTGGACGCAAGCCTGGTGGACGTGTTCGAAGAGCACGCTGAGGCCCTGATGGACGTGGAACCCGAGCTCTCCACCGAAGTCATCCGGCGCAGCATGGCCATCAAGGCCAACGTGGTCAGCCAGGACGAAAGGGAAACCCTGGGCATCCGCATCCTGCTGAATTACGGCCACACCATTGGGCACGCCCTGGAGTCATCCACCGAATACGGCCGTTTCCTTCACGGCGAAGGTGTTTCCGTGGGGATGATGGGCGCGGCGTCCATGGCCTATGAGATGGGGCTGCACTCCCAGGAATTGGTGGACCGTCAGCGCCGTCTGTTGGAGCGGTTCGACCTGCCCACGTCGGCCAAGGGAGTGCCGGTGGCCGATATCCTAACTGGGATGTCCCTGGACAAGAAGAGCCAGGGCGGATCCAACCGCTGGGTGATGCTGGAAGAAGTTGGCCGGGCCGTCGTCCGCAGCGACGTGCCCAAAGAGTTGGTGGAGAAGACCGTGAGGGACTTGGTCAGCTAGTCGTCGGCTGGGGCCATCTCCCGGCTACCCCGTTTGGCCCTTAGCATCATTACCCAGATTGTCAGACACATCGCTCCGGCCACACTGAGCAACACCACCGAGGCTAACGTAGACAGGTATTCCACACTTTCTGAGAACGTCGATACCTGCTCCAGGCCGACCGCCACACAGCCGCCCAGAATTGTCACCCCGTAGAGAATTCGTATGCGGGCTGGCTCCACGAATTCGGTGGCGGTGGTCCCTAGCTGGGAGCCCACGGAAGCCGCGCCCAACATTATTACCGCCATCAACGGGTCCACGTTGTGAGACAGAGCATAGATGAACGTTCCCCAGGAGCCGGTGACGATTATCTGGAACAGGTCGGTGCCGATGGCTACAGTCGTGGGCACCCCCAGCCCGTAAATCAACACGGGCATGAGCAGGAAACCCCCTCCCGCTCCCAACAAACCGGCGAAAAAGCCGACACTGAAGCCCACAGCCACCGGGATGAAAACGGAAAGACTGTCAATGCGGGAAACAGGCAATGATATATATGTCGGAACTGTCCCTTTAACTGGCAGCCATATGGAATGCGGCGGAATCCGCAGGCCCTGCATCCGCCGGGCCACCGAGGCGGTGGATACATCCTCTGCCCCACGGCCCGCGTTCCGGCGCACCCGCAAGTAGTCATAGACGATAAACCCGCCAAGGACCCCCAAAACCACTACGTACACGTAGCGGATCACGGGGCCGATGACGCCCGCTTCATCAAGAGACGAGTTCAGTTCCGCAGCCAGAAAAACGCCGGGGATGGTGCCGACAATCATCAGCAGACCCAAGCGAATGTCCACATTACCCAGGTGACGGTGTTTGAGGGTGTTGATGATTGAGGAGCCCATAATCAACGCCAGGCCCGTTCCCACCGCGAATACCGGAGGGACACCGAAGACTAACAGTCCTCCCGTAATCAAAAACCCGCCGCCCACGCCAAAGAATCCGCTCAGGATTCCCACCATAACGCCCAGAAGCAGGAGGAGCGCTGGGTTGACGGCTACTTCGGCGTTGGGGAACCACATCTTAGCCGCGGTCCTCGGGTCCGTTCCCTGACCCGCCGCGCATTCCAGCCACGGAACGGAACACTACGATCCAGAAAAGGTGAAGACCAACGGCTGCGGCGCCCACGACCCCAATGATTAGCAACGCCCAAAGCAAAGTGTGGCCGGAACTGAAGTCAGTTAAGAATTCATTCATAGGAATCGAGGCATCGGGTAATCAGCCACTCCAATGTTGCGCCGCTTCGCGCCCAGGCGATACCATAGGCCAGGCCAACCCCAAGACAATCGGGGTCGTCGATAACAGAATACCACTGGTCAAAGGCGGGACCACGACTCAATGCCAGAACCCAGATTCAACTTCCAGCTTCAACATACCGACGGCGCCGCCAGGGCCGGCGAGATTGAGACGCCCCACGGGAAGGCTCTAACGCCATTTTTCATGCCCGTCGCCACCCAGGCCACCGTGAAAGGGCTGACCCCTGAAGAATTGAAGGCAGTTGGTGCCCAGATGGTCTTGGGAAACGCCTATCACCTGTACCTGCGGCCCGGCGTTGAAACAGTACGAAAATTGGGTGGCCTGCATGATTTTATGGGTTGGGAGGGGCCGATCCTCACCGACAGCGGAGGGTTTCAGGCGTTCAGCATGGGACCGCTGCGAAAAGTAACCGACGACGGTATCCGGTTTCGCTCCCACATCGACGGCAGCGAGCACCGTTTCAATCCCCAACTGGCCACCGCCAACCAGGAAGGTCTGGGCGCGGACATCATCATGTGCTTCGACCAGTGCATAGCCTATGGGGCCTCGGAGAAAGAGGTCCGCCAAGCCATGGAGCGCACCAACCGCTGGGCCCAAGCCTGCTTCGACGCGCACCGGGCATTTCAAAACGGCGCGGGCAACGGTGCCGCCACGGGACAAGCCCTATTCGGCATCGTACAAGGAGGCACCTTCCCGGAACTGCGGGAGGAGTCGGCTAGGGCCATTTTGGCCATCTCTTTCCACGGCTACGCGGTCGGCGGCCTGGCGGTCGGCGAAAACAAGGAGCAGATGTACCGGTTCACCGGGCAGGTTACGGGCCTTCTTCCCCAGGATAAGCCCCGATACCTGATGGGGGTTGGCTCTCCTGAGGACCTGGTCGAGGGTGTGGCGAGGGGGATCGATATGTTCGACTGCGCTCTGCCAACCAGAGTGGCACGCAACGGCAGCCTGTTCACAACCGAGGGCCGGGTGGAGATCACCAAGTCCCGTTACGCAGAGCAGCGGGGGCCGTTGGATGAAACCTGTGATTGCTACACGTGCCGGAAATACTCAGCCGCCTATCTGCGGCACCTGTTCCGGGCCAAGGAGCTGTTGGGCTTGCGGTTGGCCAGCATTCACAACCTGCGGTTCGTGCTGGCGCTAATGGAGCGAATCAGGGCGGCAATCTTGGAGGACCGGTTTGATGTATTCCGCAAGGAGTTCCTAGACGTTTACCAGCCGACCGACGAGGCCGCGCGGCAACAACAAAAAGAACAATGGCTCCAAACCCGGAGCGGGTAGGGCTTTGGAGGGATTCCGGAATTGGTGGGCGGAGTTCTAAAAGCCGCCGGCAACCGCTGGGACGATGCTGACCTCGTCGCCCTCGTTGGTGGAAGTGTTCAGTCCATCCAGGAATCGGACGTCCTCGCCATTCAAGTAGATGTTCACGAAGTAGCGCTGTTCTCCGTTTTCGTCAACCAAGCGGTCTTTGAATCCGGGAAACTCACCGTTCAGCTTATCCACCAGTTCACCGAGATTGGTAGACTCCAGCTCTACTTTGGCCTGGCCGTTGGTGATACGCCGCAACGGCGTTGGGATCCGGACCATCACGCTCATTAGGAAAACCCTCCTATATCTTTCGCCCTATCTCAGGGCGCACAGGGCAGGACTATAACTCCTACCCGTCGATTACGTCCCCGCCAAACGGGTCCACCCTAACCCCAATGGATAAGAGCCGCCGGCAACCGCCGGGATTATGCTGATTTCGTCGCCCTCGTTGGTGGAGGTGCTGAGTCCATCCAGAAATCGAACGTCCTCGCCGTTCAGGTAGATGCTCACGTAGTAGCGTAGTTCTCCGTTCTTGTCAACTAGGCGGTCTTTGAATCCGGGAAACTCGCCGTTCAGCTTATCCACCAGTTCACCAAGATTGGCGGACTCCAACTCCACTTTGGCCTGGCCGTTGGTCATACGCCGCAACGGCGTCGGAATCCGGACCATCACGCTCATCTGGAATACCCTCCTAAACCTTTCGACCCATCTTGGGGAACCCAGGGCAGCACCCATTCCTACCCGTCAATTACGTCTCCGCCAAGCGGGTCCACCCTCACCCCCGTGGAACTGACCCATTCCAGCCCACGTTGGATCTCCGGCTCTTCGCCGTCCAACTCCAGGACCACCCAGCCCACGTCTTCATTCACGTCGGCCCGGCGGATGTTGGTCACAATCTTGAACTTTTGGCCCAACTCGTAAATCACCGGTTGCTTCACCAAGTTTTCCTCAAAGGTGAACTTGACCCTCTGCTTGCCCATACCCGCACACCTCCCGGCTTTTTACCCCAGCTATTTTCCGCCGTCGAACGCTTCTTCGAAGGAGCGTATGCTGGGCTTGATGGAGAGTGGGTTCACCACTTCCTCCACAGCTTCTTGGGTCTTAAGTCCGTTGCCAGTGATGTAAACGACGGTCAATTCGTTGGGTTTGATGGCCCCTGATTTGGCCAGGTGCTTGAGCCCCGAGACCGTTACGCCGCCGGCCGTCTCGGTGAAGATTCCCTCGGTCTCGGCCAACAGCTTTATACCGTCTACTATATCCGATTCCGGGACCGCATAGGCGGAACCTCCGGAATTGTCAATCACTCTTAGGGAGTAGATGCCGTCGGCGGGGTTCCCGATGGCCAAGGATTTGGCCAGGCTATTCGGCCGCACCGGAATTACCTGGGACTGGTTGTTGTCCCACGCCGTCACGATGGGCGCACAGCCCTCCGCCTGGGTCATGTGCATTCTGGTGGTCACTCCAGGGTGATGGACGGTGTTCTGGTCCATCCCGAAGGAACTGGCCTCCACCCCTTCCAATAGCCCCAAACAGGCCATCTCATTGAAGCCCTTCCAAATCTTGGTGAACATTGCGCCGGAGGCCGTCGGCACCACCACGTGGTCCGGGAGCCGCCAGCCCAGTTGCTCCGCTACCTCGTAACCCAGGGTTTTGCTTCCCTCCGCGTAGTAGGGCCGCATGTTAATGTTGACGAAAGCCCAGGCGTAGTCGTCGGCTAATTCGCTGCAGAGGCGGTTTACTTCGTCGTAGGTCCCGTCGACCGACACCAGTACGGGGTTGTAGATTGCGGCGCCGATAATCTTGCCTCGCTCCAAGTCTGAGGGTATGAAGACAACCGCACGGATGCCGGCTCGGGCGGCGTGGGCGGCCACGCTGCAGGCCAGGTTGCCCGTGGATGCGCAGGCTATGGTCTCGTAGCCGAACTCTACGGCCTTGGTGGCCGCGATGGAGACTGGCCGGTCCTTGAAGGAGAACGACGGGTTGACACTGTCGTTCTTGATGTACAGGTTGTTGAGTCCCAGCTTCTTGCCCAGGCCCTTGGCCTTGATTAGCGGCGTGTAGCCCGCCATGATGTCCACGGGGTCATCGCCTTCGGCCGGAAGTAAGTCCTTGTACCGCCAGATGCTGAGAGGGCCCTTGGCGATGCTGTCCCGGCTGATTACTTCGGAGATAGTGGCATAGTCGTAGACCACTTCCAGAGGGCCGAAACAGAAGTCGCATATATTCAGGGGTTCTGCCGGGTATTCCCTGCCGCACTCACGGCATTTGAGCCCACTTACGAAAGCCAACGGGGTCGGTCCCTCCTGGCCGTTAATAGGCCGGGGCAACAGTCCAAATTAGCCTGGAAAACATGTTTCCAGGCTGCCCGTGATGGTACCAAAGCCCCTATGGGTTGTCAACTTGATCCACGCCTGGCGGCCCCTCCTCACGAGGCTGGAAACCGCCTTGTTTCCGGCGATGTCCCCGGTGATATAATCCCCGGAACGTCGCCCCGCATGGGCGTTTGCAACAGCCTCGACGCGCCCCAAACTTGTTCCGTTCTGAAATCGATTTATAGGGTATTGCTCTGGTCCGCGCCCTCCACATAGCACTCCTACAGCAATTCTCCATACCGCTGATTATCGGCGTGATCGCCGGCTTGGTCTTTGCCAACATCGACATCCACGCCTACGAAGACATGGTGGACTACCACATCTTCGGCGACAGCACCAAGATATTCGGCAAATCTGTTACGCTCCACTTCCTCGTCAACGAGATCTTCATGGTGTTCTTCTTCGGCGTCGCCACCAAGGAGATCACCGAGTCGGCGCTGCCCGGCGGGGCGCTGAACCCCGTCCAAAAGGCGATCAACCCCTTGATAGGCACCCTGGGCGGGGTCCTGGGACCGGCGGGACTCTTCTTTCTTCTGACCTGGGTTTTCTATGGCGGGTCCAACGATTTCGGCACGGTGGCCAACGGCTGGGGCATCCCCACTGCTACCGACATCGCATTGGCCTGGCTGGTGGCCCGTATCATCTTCGGGGCCTCCCATCCGGCGGTTAACTTCCTGTTGCTGCTGGCCGTGGCCGACGACGCCATCGGACTGGGAATCATCGCGGTGTTCTACCCGGACCCGGAACATCCCGTGACCCCTTCCTGGCTGCTGTTGGTGGTTGCCGGCATGGCCGTGGCCTACGTCATGCGCCGGTTCGGTGTGCGCAACTGGCGTGGCTACATCCTGATCGCCGGGGGTCTGAGCTGGGTCGGCCTGGTCAAGTCGTCCATTGAGCCGGCCCTGGCCCTGGTGGTCATAGTGCCTTTCCTGCCTGGACCGACGACGACCCACGGCCTGTTTGAAGAAGACGCCTATCAATATGAGCGCACCCATCCCGAAGGCGCAGAGGCCCTTCCAGCCGGCACGGCGCCGGCAGGGAACCGCATAGAGGATGAAGATCCGCACCACGACCATGCTCCCCTGGACGCCTTCGAGCATGATCTCAAGCTGAACGTGGATTTCGGCCTGTTCTTCTTCGCCTTCTTCAACGCGGGAGTCGCCTTTGCGAGCATCACCCAGGTCACCTTTATCGTCCTGATCTCGCTGATCGCCGGAAAAACGGTGGGAATCACACTGTTCTCCTGGGTGGCGGAACGGCTCGGATTCCCCCTGCCGGATGGAATGGGCAGCAAGCACCTGTTGGTAGCTGCAATCTTAGCGGGCCTGGGACTGACCGTGGCCTTGTTCGTGGCCAGCAAGGCCTACGATGACCCGGCCTTCCAGAACCCGGCCAAGATGGGCGCGGTGTTAAGCGCCTCGGCGGCCGTCATCGCCTTCACAGTCGGGCGTTTTCTCAGGGTCAAAGACCACCCGGACTAGTGATATACTCGGGCCGGGGGATGAGCTCGCCTCAAAACTGTCATTCTGAGGAGCAGAGCTACGAAGAATCCCGTTACACCACAACAGGTAAAACCAGTGCCAACGAGACCCCTCGCGGAGTTTATCCTGAGCGGAGCCGAAGGGCTTGGGGTGACAAATGGAGGCGTACATGGAGCCCCGATTGCATCGGGGCGAGGGGCCATTATAATCTCATTCGGGGCGAAGCCCCAGCGGACCAGACCTGAGATTAATTTTAGGAGCCTCACCCGATGATTGGCGTACTAACTCACCACTGGGCGAAACCGGACCAGATTGAAGTGGCGAAGAAACTATTGGACGGCAACGGGTTGGCTCAGAGCAAGGCCTCCGGCTACGGCAGCCGTCTGACCTTTATCTCGTTGAGCGACCCCACGAAAATCTCCACCCTGGTCACCTGGGAGTCCAACGAAATCTACGATTCCTGGCGGGCCAGCCCCGAGCGGGCGGCGGCCATGCACGGGGCCGATGAGCTCTGGGCCAAACCGGCCGAGTCAGAACGGTTCCAGATGGCCGATTAGTTCGACGCGATCTTTTTCGTGCAGGCCAGCGCATAGGCCCATCTGGGTTGCCTGAGAGGACAGATAGGAGACGGCCATGGCCAAGCGAAGTTTCTGGGCTTGGGGGATGGAGCCGGACGAGCCCACTGCCGAGCAGATGAAGACCGTGGCGGCGGTGCTTTCCAAACGCTACAACGTAAACCTGACCCCGGTTACACCGCCCAGACCGTCGGACCTTTCCCTGCGCAAACCCCGCATCACGCCTCCGTCGTCGTTGGACGCCATCTGCGCCAGCGACGACCACGACCGGGCCGTCCATACCTACGGACGCAGCTTCCGGGACCGTATCCGGGCTTTCAATCTGGACTTCCCCAACCCGCCGGACGTGATTGCCCGTCCGCGTAACGAGTAAGAGGTGGATGCCTTGCTGGCGTGGTGCTCCTCTTCCGGTTACGCCGCCATCCCATTCGGAGGAGGCAGTTCTACCGTGGCCGGGTTCGAGCCGCCCGAGGGCTACGACGGAATCGTAACCATCGATATGGAGCGGTTCGACCAGGTACTGGAGATTGACGACGTATCCCGTTCGGCCCGGATTCAGGGCGGGACCTACGGACCGGCTTTGGAAGACCAACTACGGCCCCAAGGATTCACCCTGCGCCATTTCCCTCAGAGCTTCGAGTTCTCCACCCTGGGCGGCTGGATCGCCACCCGCAGGCGGCCATTACGCCACCAACCAGACCCACATCGACGATATGGTGGAGTCGGTGCGGATGGTCACGCCTTCGGGACTGTGGGAGTCGCGACGTCTGCCGGGCAGCGGCGCCGGCCCAAGCCCCGACCGGATGGCCATCGGCAGTGAGGGTATCCTGGGCATTATCACCGAAGCCTGGATGCGTATCCAGGCCCGGCCCGTGTTCCGGGCGTCCGCTGGGGTGACCTTCCCCACCTTCGCTGCCGGGGCCGAGGCCGCCCGCCGCATCGTTCAGACCAAGCTCTGGCCCGCCAACTGCCGCCTCCTTGACCCCGGGGAAGCTGCCGCAGCCGCAGGGCTGGACGGCGCCAAGGCCCTGTTGGTGCTGGGGTTCGAGTCGGCTGAGGTGCCTCAGGGCGAGTTCATCCGTCGCGCCGTGGATATAGCGCGGGACGCGGGCGGCACAATCGACGAGGCAGACATCCGGGCGTCTGACGGCTCAAGCAGACGTTCCGAGGGGGGCACCGGCCGCCAGGGCTCGGTTGGAGCGTGGCGCGACTCCTTCTTGGGCGCGCCCTATTTTAAGAACCATCAAACCGGTCTGGGGCTGGTGACCGAGACCATGGAGACCGCCATCACCTGGGAGCGGTGGCCCGCCATGGACGAGATGGTCCGCGGCGCGCTCCAAGACGCTCTGGACCGGGTCTGCGGCGGTGGCAGCGTCTCATGCCGGTTCACCCACGTTTATACCGATGGGCCAGCCCCCTACTTCACCTTCGAAGGCATGGGCCGGCTGGGGGCCGAACTGGAGATGTACGCCGAGATTAAGCAGGCGGCCTCCGACGCCATCATGGCCGCAGGTGGCACCATCACCCACCACGCGGTGGGGCGTCTCCACCGGCCCTGGTACGACCAGCAGCGGCCCGACCTCTTCGCCCAGGCGTTGAAGGCCGTCAAGCGGACCCTGGACCCCGGCGGCGTGCTGAATCCTGGTCTGTTGATTGACCCGTAACGTCCGGCTCCCACCCGCTATCAGGCTTCACACACCCCCTTACCTTGGGCGCATTACGTTGATTGAGCCACACGCGGAATGTACAATGGCCACCTACCGTGGAGGACCCTCATGCTCAGGTTCGGACTGACCCCCGCCGGATTTGCGCTGGGAAAGCGCAACGTCCATTTCTCTTGGGTGATTGTAGGCGTAGCCTCGGTCATGTGGATGACCAGTTCCGGCATGCGCTTCGCCGCCAGCATTTTGGTGGACGAGTTCAACAAGCCCGAGTACTTCGGCTGGAGCATTGGGGCTATCACCGCCGGGTTCACCATTCAGTGGATCGTGTCAGGGGCTTTGGGGCCCGTTTGCGGCTGGGTGGGTGACCGCTACGGAGTGCGCCGGGTTATGTGGGCCGGGCGGCCTTCTGTTCATCGCAGGGATGGTCCTTACCGGGACGATGACCCATCTCTGGCAGTTCTACCTGTATTTCGGCTTCCTGTTGGCGGCCGGCATGGCCGCTTTCCAGGTCACTCTGGTCTCCGGTGTAACCCTGTGGTTCCGGAGGCAATTGGGCTTGGCCATGGGAATACTGCAGGCGCTCCAGGGATTGGGCACCGCCGTTGCCATCCTCATGGTGTTCATCCTCTTCGACCTGTTGGGACTGCGCTGGACCTTTTGGATTCCCGGGTTGGCCGGAGGCGCAATCCTCATGTTCTTGGTGCGCTATTTCCACAACGAGCCTGCCGACATCGGCCTGCGGCAGTGGGGCGCGCCGGACGATGAACCCATCCGCAGGCTGCAAAACAACGACGTGGCCAAGGTGCGCACAGATGTCTTCCTGAAGCAGGCGCAGAAGACCAACGCCTTCTGGAACCTGGTGGGGATACATTTCTGGGGCTGCGCCGGGCACAACATCATCCTGATCCTACTGGTCGCCATGGCCACTGATTCGGGATTGACCAAAGGCATGGCCGTGGCGGTCTACGTCACCCTCACAGTGGTCAGCACCATCACCCGGTTCGCCGTCCCGGTACTGGCTGACCGCTTCGGCAGCAAAGCGGTGATGCTGGCCTGTTTTTCAGCCCAGACTTTCCCCCTGCTGCTCTTGCTGGTGTCCCAGGACGTGTCGACCTACTTCGTGTTTGCCGTGCTCTTCGGCATCGGCATGGGCGGCGAGATGACCGCCTTCCCCATCATCAACCGCCAGTACTACGGAGACGCCCCTACGGGGACGACCTACGGGTGGCAGATGGCCGGAGCGGGCATCGGACCGGTCCTGGGCGGGTTCTTAAAAGACTGGACCAACACCTATGACTGGTCCATCATCCTGTCCTTCGGTCTCAGCCTGATCGCAGTCGTCTGCATCCTGGTCTTGCCGTCCACTTCCCACCACCAACTGCCCCATTGGGAGGATGCGTTGCCTCCCCATGCGCGGACGGCCGGGGGACCTGGGACTCCAGAAATCGTCCCTGCTGGCGGCGACGACGGTTCCGACGATTAAAATCTCTCGTTGGTGGGCGTAGAGGCATCCCGATTGAATCGGGATGCCTCTACGGTTTGACGCTATGACCCGGCAAAATGAGGCCCCCACAATCTCCGCCACCGAACTAGAGACCTACGCCCGTTCTCGCTTCTGCCCCCGGTGCGCCTGGGTCCGGCTCCACGTTAAGGACCTGCCCTACCAGAGCTTTCCCGGAATTTTCAGCAGTATCGACCGCTACAACAAGCTGATTGTCCACAACCACTTCGACCGGGAGGGTTCCGCACCGCCGTGGCTGGCCGAATTGGGGGAGACCGGCGAGTACATCGACCCGCCCCATTGGTCCAGTTTCAAGACCCTGGACGAGCGGACCGGACTCACCCTCAGGGGAGAGGCCGACGGCATATTCAAACTGGCCGACGGCTCTTATGTGATTGTCGACTACAAGACCTCCCGTTACACCCCGGCCCAGCAGGGGATGTTCAAGAATTACGAGGTCCAGCTCAACGCCTACGCGTTCATCGCCGAACGTCTTGATATCTCGCCCGTCTCCAAGCTGGCCCTGGTCTACATGGAGCCAGTTACGGACAGAGAGACCGCCCAAGAGCCGGGCTTGGTCGACAACCGGGGCTTCGTGATGGGTTTCCGCGCCAGGGTTGTGGAAGTGGAACTTAGACAGTCTCAGTTGTTGCCGCCCCTTCTTCGCAAAGCGCGGAGCATCTGGGATATGGATGCCCCGCCCACTGGGATCAGAGACTGCAAAGACTGCGGGGCGGTGAGCGGGCTGATGGAAAGCCTTGGCGGCTCCCCTTGGCATCAAACTTCCATCGGGTAAGTTCGAGGCCGGGCGGCCACAATACATGAGCGGAATCGGGGTGAATCGGCTCGAGATTGGGGCATGGTTGATGCGGGTAGGCGCGGGTTTAAAACCGGCCCTACGACTCATTGGGCAACCGACGCGATGACAGCCAACCCTTACGCCCCGCTCATCCTGAGCTCCGACCGGAGATCAAGTGTCTCGACGAAGTCGGACCGGTCAAAGGACCATCGAAGGATTAGGAAGCTCCGAATCTCCTAGGTGGACGCCCGCCCCCGGCGCAAAGCGCGGCCCGGCAGTTCCCCGGTGTTTTGACCGTTGTCGATGACCACCCGGCCATTCACAATCACGTAATCGATCCCAACGGGATAATGCTTGGGGTCGTCTTTGGTAGCGTGGGTCTTGACCGTGTCGGGGTTGAAGATGACGATGTCGGCCTTCAAGCCGTCCCGAAGCAGCCCCCGGTCCGGCAGGCCCAGCCTTTGGGCCGGGAAAGAGGTCATCTTGCGGATGGCCTCGGACAGCTTCAGGTGCCGCTCGGCCCGGACGAACTCGGCCAGCACGATGGGGAAGCAGCCGTAGGTGCGGGGGTTGGGGTACTCGCCGAAGAGGATGGAGTCGCTGGCAATCATGCCCGCCGGGTGGGACACGAAAGCATAGAGCGTCTGGGCGTTGGTGCCCAGGCCCACGGTGGATATGCCCAGGTTCTCTTCAATCAGCAGGTCGAACAGGGCGTCGGCCGGGTCTTGGCCCCGCATATCGGCGATGTCGGTGATTAACTTGCCGTCGTACTGCATGTTCTGGGGCTGGGTGAAATTTGTCAGCCAGTTGTTTTCCAGCCGGTCCCGGGTCAGTTCCCGCTTCATACGTTCCCGGTCGTCGGCGTCCCTGAGAGCGGCCATCAACCGCTCCGGTCCACCGTCCTTGGCCCAGTG
This sequence comes from Dehalococcoidia bacterium, assembly GCA_965237595.1. Taxonomy (GTDB): domain Bacteria; phylum Chloroflexota; class Dehalococcoidia; order Lucifugimonadales; family UBA3495; genus UBA9611. Next base: position 947,168 of record CBDEFY010000007.1, read on the forward strand.
GGGCAGGCCGATGGTCGGGGTGGTGCCTGAGTAGGGGTAAGTGTAGCAGTCGAAGGTCACATCCATGCCTTCGTCGCGGGCGTTCTCCACCAGTCCCAGGTAGTCTAGGTGGCTACCCACGCCGGGGGCGCTCTGCCGGTAGTGGGTCAGGTGCACCGGGCAGTCGCCGCCCCGGCCAATCTCCAAAGCTTCCTCCCACGGAGCGAGTAGGCCCTTGGCGCGCAGGCTGGCGCGGGTGTGGGTGTGGTAGTGGCCGCCCAACTTGGCCGCCACTCCGGCCAACTCGGCCAGTTCGGAGGTGCTGGCGTAGGCGCCCGGCGGGTAGTCCAAGCCGGTGGAAAGGCCCCAGGCGCCCTCTTCCATGGCCTCCCGGACCACCGACTTCATGTCTTCCATCTCCGCGGCGGTGGCGGGCCGGTCTTCCCAGCCCACGCTCCAGATGCGGACCGGCGAGTTGCCCAGGATGTAGGCCATGTTGATGGCCACTGAGTTGTCGTACTTATCCAGCAGATCGGCCACGGTCAGCCAGTCAGCGGGCAGGGGCGGGTAGCCGTTCAGCCCCGAGTCCAGCCAAATGTAACGCTCAAGTTCCTCTCGGGACTTGAAGGGGGCGTGGGAGATGCCGTCGATGCCCACCAGCTCGGTGGTCACGCCCTGGCGCACTTTCGGGTCGTGGTGCGGGTCGCCCAAGATGGTCAACCCGGCATGGGAGTGCAGGTCCACGAAACCGGGACACACCACGTGACCCGCCGCGTCGATGGTCCGGGCCGCTTCCAGATGCGATGCATCGCCCCGCTGGACGGTGACCTTGTCACCCTCAACCAACACCGCGGCGAAGAAGCCGGGACTGCCGCTGCCGTCGATGATTAGGCCGTTGGTGATTAGCAGATCAAGCATGGGGGGGCCTATCTAGTCAACATTAACTTTAAGCGTGGCTAGAAAATCGATCTGCACGTGCTCCAACAATTGGATGTCTTCCATTGGGAAGTCTCTGGTGTTGGCCGTGATCAGGGTTGCGCCACTTGCGATGGCCGTAGCGGCGATGAGGGTGTCGGCGGTACAGAGGGTGGTTTCCCTGCGGGCAAACTCGTACCTGTACCGGCCTGCCTCTTTGGCCGCCGCCAGCGACACGTCGTAGAAATCCATAACACCGATCACTCGGTCCGCGGCTGCACGGCTCTCTTGGTACGTCCCCGCATAAAGCTCTTCCACGCTGACGCAGCAGACTCCTAACCGATTTCGCTGGCTGGCCAAGGAATTAACCATATCGATCACCTCCCGGCGTCGGTGCAGAAAATCGACCAACACCGTGGTGTCTAGAAGGTAGTTAGTCACGTTGCAGTCTCTCTAGGCGTTTATCGCTCTGCCGCCGCGACTCTCTAACCTAGGATGCTACTTTTTCCGGAGTGTCCCAGTGAGGATGTTCTTTTGCCGACAGGGCTCCCGCCGTTGCTTCAAGTGCGGCACGGAGGGCATCTATTCGCAACTTCTCCCGTACAGCCTCTTCGATGAACTTACTTCGTTTTCCCCTGCCCGCCTCTTTATCCACTGCTTTGACGAGGTCCTCGGGCAAGATCACATGGGTTCGCACTTTTCAAGACCTCCTGACCATCGAATCAAATTAATTATACACACATTTAGGACACACGATTTATGTGATTACCCGCCCACCGCCTTTGCCCTCAGCCCCGCCAACACCTTGTCCGCCGTAATCGGTAGGTCCGTGATGCGGACTCCCACGGCGTCGTAGACGGCGTTGGCGATGGCCCCGGCGACGGGGATGTTGCTGCTTTCGCCGATGCCCTTGCTCTCGTAGGGAGCGGGGCCGGCGTCGCCCTCAACCAGCACGGTCACCACCTCGGGGACGTCGGCGGAGGTGGGGATTTTGTAGTCTCCGAAGCTCAGGGTAGAGATGCGGCCCTCTTCCAACTCCAGTTCTTCCATCAGGGCGTAGCCCAGTCCCTGAATGAGTCCTCCTTCCACCTGGCCTTGGTGGTTCATCGGGTTCAAGATGGCGCCGATATCGTGGGCGGTGACAATCTTTTTCACCGTGACCTCGCCGGTCTCCGGGTCCACCTCCACTTCGGCGACCTGTGTGCAAAATGAGGTAAGCTCCGGGGTCTCGGAGGTTACGCTGGTCTCCCCGGTTAAAGCGCCGCCGCCGGTCCGGCTGACCACCTCGCCGATGCTCATGCCCCGTCCCGCCGCCACCAAGCGTCCACCTTCAAGAGACACCTGCTCCTCTGGTGCGTCCAGCAAAGGGGATGCCGCTTTGATAAGCCTGCCCCGCAGTTCCCTGGCGGCGCCCACCACCGCCTGTCCGGCGGTGTAGGTGACCCGGCTGCCGCCGGAGCCGGAACTGTACGGCATGTGGGCGGTGTCTTCGAGGACGATTTGAACGTCCTCCACATCCACCGTCAACTCTTCCGCCACCATCTGCCGCAGCACCGTGTGGGAACCGGTGCCCGTGTCCCAAAAAGCCATGTGCAGTTGGGGCCGTCCTTCGCTGCTGAGGCCAATCCTGGCCGCGAACCGGCCCGTGCCCTGCACCAGATCGGTCATAGCCATGCCCCAACCGGTGTTGGCGGGTTTGGGCTGGTCCCCGGGCTGGTCTATACCGGCTGCCTTGGCCGCAGCCACCAACGTCTCTGAGGCCTTAATCTTCTGCCAGTAACGTCCCACCGGGGAGGCGTCGCCGTCGCGCATGACGTTCTTCAGCCGGAACTGGTAAGGGTCCATGCCCAGCTCTTGGGCAATCATGTCCATGTGGGACTCCACGGCGAAGACCACCTGGGGCTTAGCGGGGCTGCGCATGTGGCCCCGGGGCACGTTGTTCGTGTAGACGGTGTAGCTGTCGATTTTGGCGTGGGGGACGTTGTAGACGCCACAGATATGGTCGGCGCCCCTCAAGTAGACAGTGGGCTTGAAAGCCCCGTATGCCCCGCTGTCGAACACCGCCCTGGCCTGCCGGGCCTTGATGGTCCCGTCCTTCATCACACCGGTCTTAATGGTCATCACCGCCGGGTGGCGCGGGTTGCCGGCCATCAGTTCCTGGATGTAGTCCATGACCATCTTGACCGGGCGGCCCGAGCGCTTGGACAGGTAGTAGCAGAGGGGCACGTCCATGAACGACCCCTTGCCTCCGAAGTCGCCGCCGATGGTGCTTGGATGGAGCACGATGCTCTCGGCGGGGACGCTCCAAACAGCCGCCAGTTGGTCCCGCAGCATGTAGGGGTCCTTGTTGTTGACCCAGATCTGCACCCGGCCCGATTCTTCCGCGCTGACCAGACAGGCATGGGGCTCGATGTATGCCTGGTGCATCAATTGGGCGCGGAAGGAATGCTCGAAGACCAAGTCCGACTCGCGAAACCCCTGCTCAATATCTCCCTTTTCCCAGGTGATGTGGGCGAAGGCGTTGTTGATGCCGGAAGGGGGCTGTGGCAAGCCTTGGTAAGACTCCATGTTCGGATGAAGGGCCGGAGCGTCCGGTCCCATGGCCTCTTCCGCGTCGAAGACCGGATTCAGTTCCTCGTACTCCACGTCAATCAACAGCAGGGCCTCGTCGGCGGCGGCCACGGCGGCCACCTTCTCGCCCACGAACCGCACAACGCCCTGGGCCAACACCGGCATGTCCACCAGGCGACGGCCCACCAGAGTTTCGGGCAGGTTCTGACCCGTCACCACCGCGTGCACGCCAGGCAGGGATTCGGCCTGAGTCGTGTCGATGCTGACAATCCGGGCGTAGGGGAATGGGCTGCGGAGCACCTTGCCCCAGAGCATCCCTGGCACGGAGACGTCGGCCGCGTAGACCGACTTCCCCGAAACCTTGTCCGGGCCTTCTCCCCTGGTGATGGACTGACCGATTGCGGAACGTGTGGCGGTCATGTTAATTATCCTCTGGGGGCCTAAGGGGCGTTTAGTTGGCATTACGTCCGGGAATGGACTGATTGGCGGGAATTATACACAGAGCAGCCTGGCGGGTTACTGAAGGACAATCCCAGTGCCCCGGGGCAGGTCCCAGTCCTCCTCCTGCAGGCCCCGGAGATAGTCTATCTGGCCGTGATGGTTGTTCTTGTGGGTAATCAGGTGACGAAGAGAGCCGCCCACAGTGAACTCAGGGCGGGCCGGGTCGGGTAGTTGGTCCAGGACCTCCGGCGTCAACCCCGAAACGTACCGGGCGGTCCGCTGGTGCACCGCTTCGGCGTAACCCACCAGCACGTCCATCGAGGGGATGGCCAAGGCCCGCAGATCCATGCGGTCGCCGGGGTCGGGAGCGGTGGCCGGCTGGCCGAATCTATCGTGCCAGCTTTCCGCCGCCCAAAGGTCCTCTCCCAGCTTTCCGGAGGATGTGACGCGGGTGTCCTCGTTCCGGCTCAGGTGCCACAGGATGAACCCTATGTTGTTGGCCGTGGGCGCCGGTCGCCAGAGCAGCTGTTCCGTACTCAGGCCTTCGCAGGTGGCCAGCAGCCTCAGGTGTACCTGGGCCAGACAGTCCGAGATAAAGCCAACGGCGTCCATTTACCCCTCCTGAGAAAGCCGGCGTCATTGCCCGTCGTCAACGCAATCAAGAAAGGAGGATTATGCCACATCGACGGGCAGAAATGCCGCCACCAGTCAAGGGACAACGGCTTGCTGTAAAGGCCAAGTTGGCCGAGCATATTAACAAGCGCAGTCCAGGTTACCGACCTAGCTGCCATACCCAGCTCGATGAAAACCCCATTTCACACCGGTTTCACGACGAATATTCGGTTAGAAGAAATAGATTCGAGTATATGAGTAAGCGAGCACTTTTCCCCACGTTTCTGGGGCTATTGCTGCTCACGCTGATTGCGTGCGGCGGTTTCGGTGGCGAAGAAGCCTCAGAACAGACTGATGCGGCGTCCACCGCGGCTCCGTCTCCCACTGCGACCCAGGCTCCGCCCACAGGGCCCCCAATTCCCACGCCCGTGGCGACGGAGGGCGATTTGTTCTTGCAGCTTGTTGAGCCCACCGAGACTGAGGTGTTCATCGATGTCGGTTCTTTGGCCGTCGCCGGACGGACCCGTGTCGACGCCATGGTAACTATATAACGACACGATTGTGGAGCCGGACATTGATGGCGGGTTCTCATTGGACGTGCCGTTGGAAGAGGGCCCCAACATCATCGAGGTGGTATCCAGCGTGGCCGGTGGAGAGCAAATGGACCTAGTCTTGGTCGCCATCTACTTGTTGCCCTGACCAACGTGCCCTGGTCAAAACGCATCCGGCAACAAACCACACCAGCAATGGATTTCCGAAGGACAGGTGTCTCCGTGTCAGTTTTGAATCGAGCCATCTCCATCAAGAGAAATCTATTTCGCCCGCTGAGTCTCGTCTTAATCTCCGCCCTTCTCGCCTCGTTGTTGCTGGCAATGTTCGCCAGCACGGCTTCGGCCCAGAGCAACGACGTTATCGGACGGGGCTTCACCGGGACGGTCGGTAGTGTCCTAATTTGAATCTAGGCCCCTAGATTTATCCGTCCCTTTGCTCTTGCACAATAGCCGCGTTCACTGCCTTCTCTGACGAGTCCACATGCCCTTGATGGAGCACTGCCACAAAGCGGCGATTCTCTGACCCTTCAACGGCATGGGACCAGGCGTAGCAACGGGGTGCTGTCGCGTGATCAATAAGATCAAAAACCTGAACAGTGCCAGACCATACGGTCTGGCCTTGGAATGTCTCGGTCACTGGAACCGATTCTACCCACTCGGACTCACAGCCGTGTAAGTTCAAGATGGCCTGGCGGAGGTTGTCTCGCTCAGCTTCAGTCATCTTCCACTGGCGTGGTCAGGGGTTTTTTAAGCAAGAGCAATTGTGCCTGCATCTCCTCCCAATTATCGTCAGTCATAGGATAGGGGACCTGGAGCAGCACCCAAGGAGCGCCAGTTAATGGAATTTGAACCGTTCGATTGACCCGTGTTGGAGAGCCACCCTTCGGCTTCTCTGCTGGGCCTTCTGGCTGTAGATCGGAACTAGGGGGAGTTATCGTCGGCGTTTGGACCATAGTGAACTCTCCATCCTGTTCTGTTTTATCTGTATCAGATGGAGGTATACTATCAGTTTCTCCTAACTTTGCATAGGCAATAGTCTCACGAAATTCTGTGATTAAGTCATCAGCAGCCTTGTCACCGAACTCCTTGTCACGCCTGAGGTACACCCGCAGCGTTGTATCCCCTGGAATTGCCCCTTGATACTTATCCCACATTTCTCTATGGATAACTGGCTTTAGGGCGGCTTCTTTCAGCTTGCTGGCCTTCTCTGGCGAATCTGGCTTGTCATCTAGCAGAATATCCAGAGCAAATTGGGTTAACTTAGCTTGCCTGGTGTCTCCTTTCCCCTCACCCTCCAAGAGGTCAAATTTTAGGAGAGCGGACAAAATGGCCATACCGCCGCCACTCTTGGCTTGAAAGCCCAGCACTTGTAGAACTGTGTCGATATGCATGGGATTCCTACTAGCCTCCTTGCGGAGCATCTCCGCCTTCCGGAGTGCGGTGGGAAGGTTGATAGCGGGATACGCTGGGCTGCGATGCCGCTTGCTTCCACTGGGAGCTATTGCGGCATCATTCGTCTGGCTTGCCATGGCTGGATTCCCTCCGCAGTAGGCTTACTAGATATTTATACCACGCCCTACTGGAAAGGTCAAGAGGTATAATCTATAATTTTATCTTCATGGTATTGGCATATAGTAGATAAAGTGATAGATTTGTGGAGTAAGAAAACCCCCAGAGTTTACGGCTCTAGGGGTTTACATGGGGCGGGGAATGGGTTCCCGGGCGGACTTTACACCCAGCTCGCAGGGGTTCGATTCCCCTCCGCTCCACCTCATTATAGCAGATTCGTGAGGCATCGCATGAATAAACTGAAGCCAGAGCTTCAAGAAACCGTAATTACAGCCTTAGTTGAAGGGTGTTCAATTCGATCAGTGGAGCGGATGACTGGTGTCCACAGAGATACCATCATGCGGCTGGGTGTTCAAGTTGGGAATAACTGCGCCGCACTCACGGATAACATGATGCAGGGGCTTCCTTGTAAGCGATTCGAGTTAGATGAGATCTGGTGCTTTGTTGGAAAAAACCAACGGCACGTCCTGGATATAGATAACCCGAATGAAGTCGGTGATTTCTGGACGTGGATTGCCATTGATGCTGAAACCAAGCTAGTTCCGTCTTACCTGGTTGGCAAGAGGGATGCTGAGGCAGCCCAAGCCCTCATGACCGATTTGGCTTCTAGGCTCAATAATAGGGTGCAACTTAGTTCCGATGGGCTCAGGCTTTACATAAAAGCGGTGGAGGCCGGATTTGGTGGTGATGTGGACTATGCTCAAATCGTCAAATCGTATGAAGCGGAGCCTGTCGGACCGGGTAGGTACTCACCACCAAATGTCGCATTGGTGGATAAGACCAACATAGTTGGCAATCCTGACTTCGACAAAATCTCTACTTCATATGTGGAGAGACAGAATTTAACTCTTAGGATGTCCCAGCGCCGCTTCACCCGGTTGACCAATGCTTTCAGTAAGAAGGCTGATAATCTCAGGTCGGCAGTTAACTTGCACTTCGCCCACTACAACTTAGTTCGCCGTCATAGCACCATCAAAATGACTCCGGCTATGGCTGCGGGTGTGGCAGACCACCAATGGACTATTTGGGAGTTGCTACGCGAGTCAGCCTCAAATTAGGACACTACCGGACGGTCATATCGGTTGACACCAGCATTGGATTGTTGACCATCTCGTCCAAAGGGGCGTTTTTTCAGATAGTCGTGAATGACAGCACCGTGATTAACAATCCGCCGGAACGGAACGTGGGCTTGGACGACCTGCCAACAAAGCCGAATTTCAGGGTCGCCGGATTGGTCGACAAGGCGATTACCGACGCCGACGGCGTCGTTCGGCCAGAGTTTCTAACCGCCCAGAAGATTACGGTCATCCCCGGGAGGGCCACCCGCAAGCACAAGCGGACCCTTGCCGCCGACAAAGAGGGAGACAGCCTGACTATCCTGCACAACGACGGCACCAAGACCGACCTGCCCGGCCGCGGCGCCGGCTTTGACATCGGTGACTCCATCATCATGCTGGTCCAGTCCTCGGGGCGGGATGGCGCCGCCGAGAAGGTCCGTGCCCTCTTCAAAGCCAGGATCGTAGACGACCGGCTGGACCGGTTCTCCAAAGCCGCAGCGGATGACCCTCGGAAGGCTGATCTCTTGGCCAGCCTGCGGGACAGGCACGAAGATGCCCGAGTAAAACGCCTCCAGAAGACCGCCGAGAACGCCGGGGCCGCCTTCCGTGACTTTGTGCAGAACAACGTCCGGACCTCCAAGGAAACCAAGGAGGCCAGGCTAACTGATGGCGGTACCGGACAGGCCATATCCGAATGCGCCCGGAACATCGCGGGCAGCCGGGCCGAAAGCAGCAGCGACCAAAACGCCAATCAGCGCGGAGCCACTGACGGATGCCCGAACTCTACTGAACCGGTCGCGGTCGAGTCTCCCGTTATCCGCATCACCTCGCCGAACTCCGGCACAATCGTATCCGCAAACGACGTGGTGACCGTCACGGCGGAAGCCAAAGACGACCTGGGAGTGGCCACGGTGACATTCAACGTCGCTGGTTCCGACCTGGCCGCCTTGACCGGGGCTCCGTACACCGTGGACGTCACAATCCCGACGGGTGTTTCGTCGGTGCGAATCAAGGCCACGGCTGTAGACGCCGACGGCAAGGAGGGCTCCGACGCCATCACCCTGCTGGTGGCCCGGGCCGCCGACGTGGGGGTCAAGATCACCAGCCCCGTGGCGGGTACCAGCACCACCGCGGCAGTGGGAACAAACTCCCGCCGTTCCACCATATCCGGCTGCGACGAGGCCATAGCCGAGGGCGACACGATAAACATTCGTGCCGAAGTATCAGGCACGGGCACCATCACCGTTGTCTTCACCGTGAATGGGCTGGACCGAACGCCCATCTCCGCGCCTCCGTATTCCATGACCTATTTCGTGCCCCTTACTCCGGTGGCCGAGGCCCCGCTGCCCCTGAACATCACCGCCACCGACGGGTCCGGCAATACGGCTAGCCACTCGGTGAGCGTCACCATAACGCGTAAAACCACTGTACCGAACGTCAAGATTACCAACCCGCTGGCAAGTACCAAGGTCAAAGGCGGCGATACGATTGTCATCAGGGCCGAAACGGGCGACGACTCTAACATTGCTTTTGTCACCTTCTCCGTAGATGGGAAAGAAACCGTGACCACGGCGGCGCCCTTCACCCACACCCATACAGTGCCGGTCCGGGCAACCTCCGCCGCCGCCGTTTCCAGCCTCCCACCAAACGTGTTCGTCGGCAAAGCAACGTTGGACGGAGCGCCCGCCCCGGATGAGACCGTGGTAATCGCCTGGATCTCAGGTTCCGACGCCACCACCCTGAGCATCAAAGTCACCGCCACCGCCAATTCGGGCGTGACAGGCAGTGCGTCACTTTCGCTTCTGGTTTCGGGTTCCATCAACGCGGGCGAGGCCAAGGTAAAAGACGGCGAGTACGTCCTGAACGCTGCTCAGCCTTCAGGGCAGAGCTTCGCCGGCAAGACCGTGACGTTCACCGTCGGAGGAAAAGACGTCCGGCGGAGCGCCACCTGGAAGCAAGGCGGGGCGGACATCCTGGACCTCACGGCCAACTAGAGACCTGCCTTTAAACGGTGCAAAGAAAAGAGGGCTGTTTGGGCCCTCTTCTTTTTGCCACAAGTGTCCTGACTTCTACGCGACCCTCAAGAAGGAGCCGAAGGGCAATCGGGCCGGGTGGCCCGATTGCTTATCTTGATTTGCCAAAACATACATCAGGTCACGGCTCTCGAACCAAGTTTCATACCTGTCCAGCAGGTCCTGTGGCGGCGAGTTGCCGTTAATCTCGTAAGCAAATCCCTCAAGCGCCTCCAATAAGCCGGATTCGCGGTCTAGGTCTTCGGCAAGTTGGGGCCAACGAAGGCGAATAGCCACCCATTTGGCCAAGGATGTCAACTCCTCAGGCCGGAAGTCGAGGCTGCTGGTGGTGCTGGCCACGTGCAGTTGGAGACGAAAAGCATTATCAAAGCGTTTAACCTGACGAGGGTTCCGGTCCAAGAACTTTAAGGCCGCGAATTGCGCCTCCTTCACGTGGTCGGAATCAGCGTCAAACAGTCCCGCACGTACCTGCCGCTCCGCAATCTCCAACGCTTGCCGTTGGACCTCCGTTAAGTCCGCGGACGCTTCTATCTCCCTCCTTCTCCGGCGGGCATCCACCGGATTGTTCATAGCCGCCGTGCCCATGGACACCTGATATTGGGTCACCATCTCCTGAGGCGGCGGCGACACGGCCGTGGCCGGCAACGGGGCGTCCGATGCCCGCTTGGGAGGTTCCGAGCCCGTCACGTGGGCTAGGAGACGCTCCATACCCTGTTCCTCGGGGGCGGGAACGGCCACCGACATCTGGACTATCTTGGAGAGGAACCTGTAACCATAGTCCTCGGCCAACGGGCTTTTCTTTTCGGCTAGATAGTCGACCATTTCCTTATAAGCTACGTCGATGCTGCCCGCGACCACCTCCCGGTCCATACCCAAGATAAAGACGCATCTGTTGTTCACAGAATTGAAGACCTGATTGATCGCCTCGATTACCTCAACAACGTGGTTGCTGGTGCACCGGTCCAAGTCGTCAACGAATACGGCAATCGCACGTTCGTCCGATGATTCGTTGTCCCGCCTCCTCATGGCCGACCGCCAGACGCGCTTGAGGATACCCAACCCTGACGCAGAACTAACCGGGGCCAGCCGTGCCATCAACTGGCGGACATCCCGCTCGGCCTCCGCCGTGAAGCCAAGCTGCTGTTCATATCTGGGCCGGTTGGCGTGACATTGAAGGCTGTGCTTAAAGGGATTCCCAGCAACCCCGGAGACCCATGCGGCTACCGGAGTCAATATCAAAGCCAACGCGCCACCCCCGGCCGCGGCTTCAACCCCTGGTGGCTTATCGGCCAAGAAAAACCCAAATGCCGCGAGAGCCACCGAGGCAACGGGGATTCCCAGAACTTTTGCCACGTATTTTGTGAGCCCTAACCGGGAAACCTCTAGCCGTAGTCTGAACCACATCCGGTGCACGATGCTCTTCATCTGCTCTTGGGGTTGGTCGTAGATCTGCTTGGCCAGCGCCGCCCAAAAGCGTTCGCTCTTCTCGTACTTCCAGGCCGGAAAATCCACAGTGTGCCAGCTGCGGCGAAATCCTGTGTCTGATTTATCTCGAGGTCGACGGAGGCGGTTTCGGAGCTGGAGCATGACCGACGACTTGCCCGCCCCCCAGGGCGCTGTCACGGCAATGGCCAACGGCAGGCCCGTTGTCGGGTGGTTGAGCAGAGCATCCAGGCCGTTGACCAGCGGCGCCATGCCCAGGAGATCCACTGGGCTCGCTCCGTCGTCCGTCGCCCCCGGACGCATGTTCAGCAGCTCAACCTCGTCTTCTGTACCGTCATCCGGGAACCCTGCCAAGCCGGTAACAACATCTCTAAGCTCGGGCAGGTCTGCATACTGGCGGGAGTTGATGGCTAGCGCGCGGACGCCAGAGTCCCGCAAACTTCGAGCAATCTTGGTGACAGTGTCCACGCTATCGCCGGGATTTTGAAGATCAATGTCAGGCACCATGTAGACCACCGGTTTCACTCCCCCCAAGTTTTTCTCCCAGGTGTCCACTGAGTCTTTTGCCTCTTCAGGTGTGGGGAAAGAGTCAGGGAGATTCGCGGTGCGATCCAGCATGAACCCCAACAGCGGGCCGGGGTAGAGATCCGGCGAGATTCTGTGGAGCTCGGTGTCCGGTTGTACGGCCAACAGCCAAGTTTTTTCAGGAAGCTGACCCCCGTAGTCTGGAACAAAGTCCGGGTCGATCTCCGCCTGGTTGTTAATTACTATCTGCTGTTCCGAGGGCACGTCTGGGAACATGGCCACCCCAAATGTGACCAAGACAGCATCTGCGTGGCTGACCATGAACCCGATCGGCTCGAGACCCGCCTTGGACAAGGCGGCGTTCCGCAGGTCGGAGTAGTAGACGGTCACCATGGTCTGCAGGCCCAGTTCCCGTACCATCTCCACTGCTTTGACGGTCAGGTGGTCACGTCCCGTCAAGTGGTGTAAGAGTGCGGCATCCTGTTGATGTTGTTTAGGTGGGTGTCGCCTCCGCGAGATCGGCCTCTGGAAGAGCTTCGTTGAAGCTCAGCACGACAGGTGTGATATCTCGACGGCCGACGGCCCATTCGTCGTGCTGCTCAGCCAGGACGGCGCCAACGAGGCGGCGCACGGCCGGCCGGTTAGGGAAGATGCCCACCACATCGGTGCGTCGCCGGATCTCCTTGTTGAGACGCTCCTGTGGGTTGTTGGACCAGACCTTCTTCCAGTGGGCGAGTGGGAAGTTGGAGAAGGCCAGGAAGTCGGGTCCGGCCTCGTCCAGTAGAGAGGCGACCTGAGGGAACCGGTCCTGGAGTTGATCGGTCACCCTGTCGAGCTGGGCGTGTACCTCATCGGGGGAGGGTTGCTGGTAGATGGTGCGCACCATGGTGACTACCCATGGCTGGGCGCGCCTGGGGACCCGAGTGAGCAGGTTGGTCATGAAGTGGGTGCGGCACCGTTGCCAGCTGGCTCCGCCGAAGACTGCGGCGATGGCGCCTCGGAGTCCTTGATGAGCGTCCGATACCACCAGCTCCACCCCGCCGAGGCCCCTGGCGGACAGCGAGCGTAGGAAGGCCAGCCAGAAGGCGCCGTCTTCACTCGTACCCACGTCCATCCCGATGATCTCCCGCTTGCCCTCGCCATTGACCGCCGTTGCCACCACCACGCTGACGTTGACGATCCTGCCGGCCTCCCTGACCTTCTGGGTCAGTGCGTCCAGCCACAGGTAGGGGTAGGGTCCACCGCCCAGCGGACGGCCCATGAAGCCATCCACCACCACGTCCAGTTCCTGACAGATGCGCGACACCTGGCTCTTGGAGATACCCTCACACCCCAGGGCCTTGACCAGATCGTCCACCCGCCTTGTGGATACCCCTTCCACGTAGGCCTGCTGGATCACAGCCAGCAGAGCTCGCTCGCTGCGACGCCGTGGCTCCAGCAGGCTCGGGAAGTAGCTCCCTTCTCTGAGCTTCGGGATGTGCAGATCCATCGTCCCTACACGGGTATCCCACGCCCGGGACCGATACCCGTTGTGCTGGGTCACCCGCTCAGGGCTGCGTTCTCCATACTCAGCACCGATCCTCGATGACACCTCCGCATCCATGATCCCCTCTACCAGCACTCTCAGTGCCTCCCGTAGGAAGTCCACGTCGCGCAATAGCTCCAGCAGGTCCATCCTTTCCTTGACCACTGTTGTCCTCCTTTCTCGAGCTTTCTTCTTTGCCCGCTAAGGATGACGCGGTGGTCTCTCTTTCTCCAGACCCTCTCCCTCTTACACCACTTCCTGGGACTCTACTGGTCAGGTCAGGGCCACCATTGCTGCCGTTGAGGATAATGCCCCTGCCGCCACTGCGAACAAACTCGCCGAACAGCTCCATGGGCAGCTCGTCCAAGCCCAGGAAATGGTCCAGCCAGATGCCGGTGGGGTTGAAATCGGACGGTGGTGGGGCAGTTGCCATGTTTGCTTCTCCCGCCGGTGAGACTTGGTTCCAGTTCCCAGAGTAGTAATTTTACCGCAACGGGCCGGGCTGCTTCCGGACAACAAAAAAGAGGGCCCTATGTGGGCCCTCTTTGATTCTAGCTAGACGACGATTTGCCTAGCGGCCTATCTAGTGGTCTTAAACCAGCGCCGCCTCTTTTTCTTCGACCCTCTCGGGCTCCACCAGGGCGTCTTTGAGGGTGTATTTCTCTGTCAGTTCCTTCCTGGTCAGCACGATATAGACCGACCGGAAGAGGACGATTACCAAGATAAGTAGGCCAATGGTAGATGCGCCGACGACGACCCCGACAATATCAGCAGCTTCCATCGGTTCAGGTCCAAGTGTGAGATTTAGGCGTCCGAATCCGGCACAGGTTACGCCTTTAATAAATTATGACCCCGTTTATAGCCTAATCGCAAACCTATGTGCCACGCATCATGTTTAGATTCACACCAATACATGACATAACAATCCATGTCAAATCATCCAACTCCAAAGGACAATCCACCATGATGCCCGCTATTTCGTTGCACCGCCGTGGATGTCCGCGTCCCCCTACGGATCTAGCGAAGAATCGTGCCTGGAGCGCCGGTAACCGAATATGTAATGTCCGGCAATAATCCCGCCCTAATGCTATCATGGGACGTGGGGTAATTTGATTTGAACGTCCACCAGAACAACGACATCCGCAACCTGGCCATCATCGCCCACGTTGACCACGGAAAAACCACCCTGGTTGACGCGCTATTGAAACAGGGCCAGGTCTTCCGCGCCCACCAGCAGGTTGGCGAGTTAATCATGGACACCAATCCTCTGGAGCGAGAGCGCGGCATCACCATCCTGGCCAAGAACGCATCCGTCTCCTACAAAGGCGTTAGAATCAACATCATCGACACGCCCGGCCACGCCGACTTCAGCGGCGAGGTGGAGCGGATTATGAACATGACCGACGGCTGCCTGCTGTTGGTGGACGCCGTGGACGGCCCCATGCCCCAGACGACCTACGTACTGCGCCAAGCGCTGCAGCAGAACGTCACCCCCATGGTGGTCATCAACAAGATTGACCGCCCCGAGGCCCGGGTGGCCGAGGTGGTTGAGATGGTCCAGGACCTGTTCTTGGAACTGGCCACCAATGCCGAGCAGTTGGAGTTTCCGGTTCTTTACACCTCGGCCCGGCAGGGTTACGCCACGGCCGACCCGGACACGCCGGGAACAGACATGCAGCCCCTCTTTGAGGCCATCTTGGATTCGGTGCCGCCGCCCACCGGGGACCCCAGCGCCCCATTGCAGATGCTGGTGGCCGCGCTGGACTACGACAACTATCTGGGGCAGGTGGCCGTGGGCCGGATAACCAGAGGCACCCTTAGGCTGCGCGACGACGTGGCCCTGTTGGCCCGCGGGGCCGAGCCCACCATACACAACCTGGAGCGCATCTTCGTGTTCCGCGGGATGGAGCGGGTGGAAGTCCCCGAGGCCCATGCTGGCGACATCGTGGCCGTGACCGGCCCCGAAGGCGTCTCCATCGGCAACACCCTGGCCTCTCGCGAGAATCCGGAGGCTTTACCGCCCATCAACATCGACGAGCCAACTGTCCGGATGACCTTTGGCGTCAGCAATTCCCCTTTCATGGGCAGAGAGGGCCTCCACTGCACTTCCCGCAACCTTCACGAACGATTATTCAAAGAGCTGCGTACCAACGTCAGCTTGCAGGTTGAGACCACCTCCAGTTCCGACGTTTTCGTGGTCGCCGGCCGGGGAGAGTTGCACCTGTCCATCTTGGTCGAGACCATGCGGCGGGAACAGTTCGAATTCCAGGTGTCCCGACCCGAGCCCGTCACCAAGGTGATTGACGGCAGGATCTACGAGCCCTACGAGATACTGAACATCAGCACCAATGAAGAGTACATGGGCGCATTGACCGAGTATCTGTCCGGCCACCTAGCCCAGCTTCGAGACATGCGGTACGGCGAGAACGGTTACGTGCACCTGGAGTACAAGATAGCCACCCGCGGGCTGATTGGGTTCAACTCTTTCTTCCTCCGCACAACCCGGGGCGACGGCGTGAAAAGCAGCAGATTCACATCGTACGAGCCCATGGAAGGAGAGATAAAGTCCCAACCCGGCGGTGTGCTGGTGGCGTCGGAGGGCGGCGTGGCCGTCACCTATGGGCTGCTAAACGCCCAGGGCCGCGGCGAAACCTTCATCGACCCCGGAGTCATGGTTTATGAGGGAATGATTGTCGGCTCCCACCGCCGTGAGGGCGACATCGAGATCAACGTGTGCAAGGAAAAGAAGCTGACCAACATGCGCTCGTCAACGGCCGACGTGGCCAAACGCCTGAACGCTACGGTGAAGATGAGCCTGGAAGAGGCCCTGGAGTTCATCTCGGACGACGAACTGGTGGAGGTTACCCCCCAAAACTTCCGCCTCCGCAAGATGGACCTCTCCGCCCTGGACCGAAAGCGCCAACGCCGCGAAGGAGTCCGCGTCCGGGACTGACGGGGGGCGACCCTCGTGGGACGGACCAGGATAGTCCACCACTGACGACTGCCGGTTAAGCCCCCAGTGGCGACCCACAGCCACCTGACATCAGGCGTTGAGAAAGTCCCGTACCTTTTCCGAGAGCTCCGGCGTCCTCAGATATCCGAAGGATTTGTGAGGCCGGCGCTGGCCGCTCGGGGCGACGTAATCGGTGTGGACCAGGTCATCTTCAACCCGAATACCGGAAGTATTTGGGCCAAAGTCGTCTCGGAGGTGGGCGTCCACCGCCACGGTGTCCGCCGGGTCCGCATGATTCACCCATCTCTCCTTAGACCACGGTCGGCGTGCGCACCGGTACATCCGCATATCCGCGTTCGCTGTAGACCCGATTCTTAACCGCCGTCAATCCCAGGGGCGACCCGATCGTCACAAATTGTTCAACGTTGAAGTCGGGGATGTCTTGTCCCAGGTCCCGGAGCACGTCGTAGGCGATAATCGTGCCCATAGAATGAGCGATAAGCATCAACCTATCGTCCTTGAGCGGCTTGATCGCTTCGGTAAGCTCTCCCATCAGGACCTCCCTGGCCGGACGCCGCTGCCCATTGCGGCCGGTCAGTTCCTTGTCCTTGTCGTAGTAAAAATTCAGGTCCCTGACTTTCTGCTCCAACAACCGGTCTTCAATCTTCTCCAACCTCAGTGGTCCCCTGATTTTGTCCATGATGGTCCCCGCGATACCCGTGCCCCACTTCCGAGCACGGTCGATCAGACCTGCTTCGTATTTCTTCAGGGCATTCGGGGCCGCTTCGATATAGGGCTGATCGATATACAAGGGATCAAAATCGAAATCGGTGTCTTGGTGCTGAAGATTCTTGTAGAGAAAGCCCGCCCAGTGGACCATTAGGAAATTGAATGGCGCGCCCTCCACCCCGCAATTCTTCTTCAACCCCTCCCTGATTGCTGCCTCCCACCAACCGGACAGGACCTCTGGTTGAGGCTTGTTGGCAAGTCCATGAATTCCGATGATTACGTTGGCCATCAAGTCCTCCCAGCAACGTTAGTCCAAATCTTCCGAAGATTATTGATCCTGTCAGGCGCCGATGCAGGACCGATATATAATCATAGATTTACTGTTTCGGGAATCGTGTCGCCCGCGCCTTACCCAGGTAGATTTCCTGGCCGGATTTGGTACACTGTCGGCTGGGCTGCGGGGTGGGATATGATACCGTCTCAACCGACGGATATAACAGATTAGGGAGAGCGAGATGATCTACGAAGTACGCACCTATGATTTGAAGCCCGGGGCTATCCAACAGGCCGAGGAAGCCTTTGCCGAGGCGTTGCCTCACCGCGAGAAGTATGGGCCCATCGCCGCCTTCTGGCACACCGACATCGGCCCCCTGAACCAGATTATCCACGTCTGGGGATACGACAGCCTGGAAGAGCGCGAGCGCATCCGCGGGGAAGCCTCGAAGGACCCCAACTGGCCGCCGAAAATCACCCCCGGCAACATCCTGAACATGAACTCGGAGATCTGGAACCCAGCTCCCTTCATGAAGCCCATGGGCGGCGACCAAGCCCTGGGCAACGTCTACGAGATGCGGACCTACACCTACGAGCCCGGCTCCATCCCCGAGTTACTCAAGCGCTGGGCCGACTCCCTGCCCTCCCGGGAAGAGTTGTCGCCCTTGGCGGCCGGCATGTTCACCGAGTTCGGCGGACTTAACCGGTGGATGCACATCTGGCCCTACAAGGACCTGAACCACCGGGCCGAGGTACGCGCCGAGTCGCAAAAGCTGCCCAACTGGCCTTCAGGCGCGCCGGGCCGTGTCCGCCAAGAGAACAAAATCATGATTCCGGCCAGGTTCTCGCCAATGCACTGACCGGCCCACCGCCAACCCGCCGAATTAAGCTACGGGCGGGCAAGGAGCGCTTTTAGAGTGCCCGCCAAAGCAGGCCTCCCTGCTCCAGAATCCCCTCCGCGGACATCGCGGAAGCCTGATGTAATGTAAAGACGGGAATGGAAACACGTGGCAAGAGCGCATATCTACAAAGTTGACCAACGGGTATTGATAAAGAGCCAAGACGGCGGCAGCCACAGACCCCCCACCGAAGGGACCAAGGGGGCGCTGGGAGTCATTGCGCCCCAACTTTTTCAAGAATGGCCGGGCACCTTTCTGGAGCGGGAGCCGGATGTCCCGCCCGAGTACTACGTGACCACCGACAACGGGGTCACCGAGATAATCTCCGAAGACTGGTTGGAACCGGCGCCGCCTGGCTCTCCTCCGGCGCCAGAGAAAAAATGGCCCGTTTAGGCGTCTGTCGAAGCCCAAGCCCGCTTGGAAGATAAACATGAGCCATCCCGAATTTAGCGGGGAGTTCCAGTGACTGGGTATGGCCGGTAATCACAAAGAGAATACGCGCCAGGAGACTCCGCCATCGGATATCGGCGGAGTCTCCTTCGTCATTCCGTCGGAAGGCGGAAAAATGGAGCGCCCCGTAGGCGCGGGTTTCCAACCCGCCCTGGCACTGGTAAATCACGTCCGTTACATCCGGGCAGTTAACGGGCAAGACCCCTCTCATTCGAGACTCTGTCGTTTGGAAAACCATCGTGGCGGAGAAATGAGCAGGTTTAAGGCCTGCCCCTACGGTCTCTGATTGCCTCACTAAATCAACGGCGTTTTCATCAAGAAACTCCGGAGGCCTATTTCGCACCCAGGTTTTGGCGGCCGCGGCGGAACCCGAACCCTCCGTCCTCTGACCGTACATGATTTAACGTTCCTGCTATAGTGTTAGCCGATTATGGTCCCGGCATGGGTGTCAACCGTGTATTCGAATCGTAGCCGAACCACCGATGGGAGAATCAGGCCATGAAATACGACCATATCGTTGTCGGAGGCGGGACCGCCGGTTGCATTTTGGCGGCCAAGCTCTCCGAAGACCCAGCCCGCTCAGTGCTCTTGTTGGAGGCCGGACCGGAATTTCCCGACTTTGAACACCTGCCCGACACTCTGAAATACGGCTGGGGACTAATCAACCTAGAGGCCCGGGCGGCCGGGTCACCCTACAACTGGTCGTTTACCGGCACGGCCACGCCCCAGCAGCCAAATCCGATGCCGGTACCCCGAGGAAAGGTGTTGGGCGGGTCCAGCGCCATTAACGGGCAGACCTTCATCCGTGGAGCACCCGAGGATTTCGACACTTGGGCTTCTTGGGGAAACGACGAATGGTCGTATGTGAATGTCCTGCCTTACTTCCGCCGGATCGAGAACGACGAGGACTTCCGGGACGATTTCCATGGCACCGATGGTCCTGTCCCAGTGCGCCGTCATAAACGGGAGGTCTGGCCGCCACTGCAAGAGGCTTTCTACCAGGCCTGCGTCTCCGCCGGTTACCCCGACAATCCCGACGTACACGACCCAGACGCCACCGGGGTGAGCCTGCGGGCCGAGAACAACGTTGAGGGCGTCCGCATGAGCATGGCCCTGACGCACATTGAGCCCAACCGCAACCGCCTTAATCTGACCATCAGGGCCAACGTTCAGGTGATGCGCATCGTGTTCTCCGGCAAACGGGCCACGGGACTGGAGGTTGAGAGCGGAGGAGAAAAGTTCCTGCTGCAGGGAGAGCAGATTACTCTCTGCGCCGGCGCCGTGGGATCGCCCCAACTGCTGATGCTATCCGGAATCGGCCCAATGGACCAGTTGGAACCTTTGGGCATTCCCTTGTTGGCCGAATCTCCAGGAGTAGGACAGAACATGCGCGACCATCCGAATGTCGTGGTCCGGTTCACGGTGCACGAAGACCGGCCCGACGAGACGTTCGCCCGGCGCGCCCTCCGCCTGCGCTACACCGCAACCGCGTCGTCAACTCCCAACGATATGATTCTGTCACCGTCCTCCCTTAACACCGTGGTCAAAGAGGGTGACGACCCGACACATAGCATCAACTGCGGGTTGTACCTTGCCGTGGGCAAGGGCGAACTTCGCCTGGTGTCCACCGACCCTAACGTACAACCCAGCATGGACTACCATTACTTGGAGGAACCCTGGGACCGCGAGCGTTTGCGGGAGGCGGTCAGGAAGTGCGTCAACCTCTTGGAGAACACCCCGTACGATGGAATATTCAACCGGCGGGCCGCCCCAACAGACGCCGACCTAGCAAGCGACGAATCATTGGACACATGGATGCTGCGCAACGTGAGCACGTCCTTTCATATCTCCGGCACCTGCAAGATGGGGGTGGCGAGCGACCCCATGGCTGTGGTCGACCAATACCTGAACGTCCGGGATGTCGAGGGGTTGCGGGTGGCTGACGCTTCCGTAATGCCGGATGTGGTGCGCGCCAACACCAATGTGACCACGATGATGATTGCGGAACGGGCCGCCGACTTCATCCGCGAAGGGCGCTAGCCCTCAAGCCCGAAAAGCCGGGCGCAGTTGTCCCACAAAAACTTCCGTTTGGCTTGGTCCGAAAGGGGCATCTGCAAGAACCGCTCCACCGACTTGGGGTACTTAGAATCAGCGTGGGGATAATCGGTTGAGAATACTATGTTGTCTTCCAAACCGTACTTGGAGACTATCTCCGCCGGCTCCTCGTCGCATTCCACTGACAGATAACATTGACGCCGGAAATACTCGCTGGGCGCCATCCTGAGGTCCGGGTGGTCGTAGGCGGCTGACATTTCATAGTGCTCGTCCAAACGCCACAGAAGCCAGGGCGCCCAAGAGCAGTTGCCCTCCAAAAACGCCACGGTCAGGTTGGGAAAGCGCTCCAGAACACCGCCGCCCGCCACGTCCACCGCCGCTAGCATCATGGCCATGGGGTGGGTGCAGGTGTGATAGAGCATGTGTGTTTCGAAATTGTCTCCGGGCTGGGGCAGGTCCACGCGTCCGCCTTCGTGGAAGCTGAGGGGAACGCCCAGTTGTTCGATTTCCGCCCATAGGGGATCGTAATACGGGTCGTGCCAGTTGTGCCCATTCACCGGATTGGGACGCATGAAAACCGTCTTGAAGCCAAGTTCGTTCACCGCGCGCCTCGCCTCTTGAATGGCCCCTGGGATGTCGTGGGGCGGAATCATGCCCGCTCCGAACATACGGTCCGAACCGGAGCAAAACTCGGACAACCAATCATTGTAAGCCCGGGATATGGCGGTGGCCAGGGTTGGTTCGATGTCGTCCGAACCCAGGCTGAAGAGACCGCGGCTGGGAAACATGACCGCCAAGTCGATTCCCTCATTGTCCATGGCCGTCACTTGGGAGCCGCCGTTCCAATCGCGCGCCTCCGATTCGGTATACACGTCCATCTGCCCGGTCATGATGGGCGTGATAGCGTTGACATAGCTGCGGTTCTCCGGAGGGTAGATGCGCCCTCCGAACCAGATGGCCAAGTCCCGGGGATGGCGGCTCAAGCCCTTGGGTGCGCGGTCCTTGAAAGCTGAATCGATGTACCGGTCCCAAAGGTCCGCCGGCTCTACGACGTGCATGTCCGAGTCAAAGACTTTGAAGCCGTCTTTCGCCATTGCCAGAGCCTCCACGTATCCGCTGGATTACCGGGGCTGACCGAGGACCGCTTAAGCGTAAGATGATAGCAGATTATCGGGTCTCAGGTTTCGGCGAACGGGTATCGGCGTCTCGAACAACAATATTCGAGAAAAGGAAGGAAACCGGGATTCGATCCGCGGTCTCCGCTAAATATAGAGCAACCACCCAATCGCCGGGTGGCTGCTAATTTGCTGGGGAGGGAGTGCGCCGGTGCCGTTTACCGGCCCCTTTTAGTTAAGGCTTACCGGCAATTGCTTCATCGACCGCAGGGCCATGGTCGGTTGGTATTCCACCTCATGGGGTTTGACTTCCATGTTGGGGAACCGGTCAGCCAACGCCCGGAAAACCTCTTGGCCTTCCACCCTGGCGATGGTTGAACCCAGACAGTGATGGACGCCCGCGCCGAAGGCGACGTGAGGATTGGGCCAGCGGGTAATGTCCATTTCGTCCGCATGGTCGAACTTGTTGGGATCGCGGTTAGCCGACGGGATGATCCACCGTACCCGGTCGTCCTCTTTGATGGTCTTTCCGCGAAGCTCAACCTCTTCTTTGGCGATGCGGGGCAGGGTTTTCACCGGGGAATCGTACCGTAGGCATTCCTCTGTGGTCCGGACCATCATTCCCTCGGTATCGGTCCTGAACAGGTCCCATTGGTCCCGGTTTTCCACGAGAGATTTGGTGCCGTTGCAGATGAGATTTATGGTGGTCTCATGACCCGCGATCAACAGCAACGCCGTGTTCGACAGCGACTGCTCCCGCGTGAGAATTCCTTCCTTCTCGCCGCTCGCCAGAACGGATATGAAGTCGTCCCCTGGGTTTACCTGTCTCTCATCAAGTAGCGGAGCCACGTAGTCGAACATCCCGGTCACGCCTTCCATCAGCGTACGGTAGCGGTCCGGCTCGCCCCGGTTAGTGAACAGCAGTTTTTCGGCCAGAGACCGGATATAGGGCCGGTCTTCTTCCGGCACACCCATCATTTCGGCGATTACCAGAAGAGGGAGGGGAACCGCCAAGTCGCGCATCAGGTCGACTTCAGCCATGGACTCGGCGTCATCAAGCAACCGGTTGGTGGCCGAAACCACCAGCGGCCGCCATTCCTCCATCGACTTGGGCGTGAAATACCGGTGGACGACTTTGCGCATGTCCAAATGGTCCGGCCGGTCTTTTTGGATAAACATCTGGCCTTGGTAATTGCAGGCTGCCCGGTAGATTTCCTCATCCGATTCGTAGATCGCCGGATACGCCGGCCGGGGGTCATTGAGGAAGGTGGCGCTGGAGAAGAGCTCATGGTTCCGGGTGAGCCACACCAGATCGTCGTGCCGGGTAATCACCCACAGTTCGTATAGCTCATTCCAATGAATGGGATCCTCGTCTCTCAGCATCCCGTAATAGGTGTACGGATCGTTCATGACTTCTGGGGTAAACATGTCGTCCGGGATCGTAGTTACCATTGCATCACCGCCACGAGCAAAGTTTCCTTTTGGATTGATAGAGTTTACCAATTCTTCGAGTAAAGCGGCAAGTCGCCCGCAGGTCGCGAGCCGATCGATTGAATAGTGGCGTTCCCCTTGGTGGCCGATTTTTACCGTTCCTGGGGACAAGATGTTCCGCAGATTAAACCATCTGTCCCCGCTATAATCGAAAAAGCATGGGAAGGGCGCCGGTAGTTTATCCAGACTATTTTTGAGGCGTCTCATTTATCGGCGCCGTCCAGACATCGAACAACGTAAACCATAGGAGAAGAGAAAATGCTAAAAGAGGGAGATCCAGCACCGGATTTTACGGCTTTGGACCACACAGGCAATGAGATCCGACTGGGGGACCTAAGAGGGAAGAAAGTCTGGCTCTGGTTTTTTTCATCTCCGGGGGGAGGCAATTGAACTCGTCACAGTCACGGGTACCGTGACAATTATTCAGACTTCAGGGAGAAAAATATCCTGGTCTTTGGAGTCAACGACCGGGATCAAGAATCGGCTCGCGCTTGGGTAGAGCGGGAAAGCCTCCCCTTTCCAGTTATTCTCGACGAAGAGAGGTCCATCGCCATAGCCTATGGCATGTCGAAAATAGGGGACGAACGGTATCTGGCCAACTCTGACGGAGGGCGGCGCCCAGCGGTAATCATCGATGAAGAGGGTTCGATTCTGAAGCTGCTTTCCGACCTGGCTACGGTAGATCAGCAGACGGAGACCCTCGCCGGCCTGGTCTAGGGTAGCCGTCCTCAGGATTTGGTGATACCGAATTCGACGGCCAAGGAGACCCATCCATGCGGATAGCAGTGCCGGACTTGATATCGAACTCGTACTTTCCCGCGATCGCGGCAGTAGAGTTGGGATTTTTCAAGGATGAGGGCTTGGATGCGGAGATGCAGCTCCTCTTTCCCGTGCCCAAAACCATGGAAGCGCTGCGGGACAACGCACTGGACTTCGTGGCCGGGGCCGCCCATGCCACACTGCACGCATTCCCAAACTGGAAGGGCGCCAAACTGCTCGCCGCCCTAGCCCAAAACACCTACTGGCTGCTGGTCCTCCGCTCGGACTTGGGTGCCGAGTTGGGCAACGTCGAAGCTGTAAAAGGGCTTCGAATCGGTGCCGCGCCCGGTCCCGACTCGACTCTCCGCCAACTATTGGCTGAAGCGGGGATCGACCTTGAGAATGACCGCGTCGATGTCGGCCCCGTTCCCGGTTCAACCGGGGCTGGCGTTTCGTTCGGCGTTAACGCCGCCCGCGCTCTGGAGGAAGGGGCCATTGACGGTTTTTGGGCCAATGCCATCGGCAGCGAGATTGCGGTGAGAAACGGCGCCGGCACGGTGGTCCTCGACGTAAGGCGCGGTATCGGCCCTCCGGCCGCCGCACACTATACCTTCCCGGCGCTGGTCACAACCGACGATAGAATCGCACGGGACCCGGAAAGCGTGCGAGCCGCGGTCCGGGCCATCGTAAATGTCCAAAGAGCGCTCCGGGCGGACCCTTCCCGCGCGGCCGAAGTAGGAGAGCGCCTGTTCCCTCCCATGGAAGCGGGCCTCATAGCTGGCTTGATTGAGCGGGACCTGCCGTTTTGCGAACCCGGCATCAGCGAAGACACAGTCACCGGCATGAACCAATTTGCCAGGAGCATCGGCCTTCTCACGGAGGCTGTGCCGTACAATCAAGTTGCGGCGTCCCAGTTCAGCGGCCTGTGGGCGGAGTAGGCGTAGACGGCCCCCTTTATCGCTTCCCGCTGGACATCCCGACACCTGGATATGTTTAAGCTGCCACGGCGATTCATCCACTCTCTAATATAATGGAGAACAACAATGACCGCTCAAACCAATGCAGACCTCACGACCAGGCTAGAAGTGTTGGAAAGCAGGGTCCAGACCTTGGAAGACGCCGACGCCATTAGGAACCTGAAGGCCAGATACGCCGAGCTGTGCGATGACAATTACAACCCAGATGGGATAGCGGCCTTGTTCGTGGAGGACGCGGTGTGGGAGAGCGGGCCTTTGGGCAGGTTCGAGGGAAGAGAGGCGATCCGCGATTTTTTCCGCGGCGCGTCCAAGATATTCACCTTCGCCATTCACTACAGCCTCAATCCCCAGATTGAGGTCACCGGCGACACCGCACGGGCACGGTGGTATTTGTTCATGCCTTGCACCGTGGGCGACGGCGACCGGGCCATGTGGCGGGCGGGAATTGACGACGAAGAGTACGTCCGGGTGAGCGGCCAGTGGATGTTCCAGAGTAAGAAGTCCACCGGCGTCTTCAGCACGCCCTTCGACTCGGGTTGGGCCAAGGTCCGTTCCGCCTAACCCGGCTAGGCGTCACGCCGGCTTAGCCGGCGGTTGAAGGATGGAACCCGAAATTTTCATTAGACAACAGCTGAAAATTTCGCGGCGAGAACGTCGATGATGAGCTGTGCCGCAACTTGGCCCGTGATTTCAGAAGAGTCATATGATGGCGCAACCTCCACCAGGTCGAACCCCACCAGGTTGCTCTTCTTGACCAGCGCTACCAGGCACTCCTTTAGCTCCAAGTAATAGAGACCGCCGACCTCTGGAGTGCCGGTACCTGGGGCTTGTACCGGGTCGAGAACGTCGATATCCAATGTAATGTATAGATTCTCTGATTTCGGGACCAAGTCTGCGACGTTCTCAGGTCCAAGCTCTCGAAATTTATTAGCTGTAACAATCAAGTTACCGTCACTCAGCGCAGTCTCGTAATACTTTCTGCGGGCCGAGCGTACTCCTATCGAGGTGATGCGGTTGACAAAGGGCAGTTCGCGGCACCGGTGAATGGGGCTGCCATGAGTATAAAGCTCACCCAGATAGTCGTGAGCGTAGTCCATGTGGGCATCGAAGTGGACGATGTCGAGGGGCGCGAAGCTACTCATGCCCCGGACTGCCGGATAGGTGATGGCATGATCGCCACCCACTATCACTGGAAGGGAACCCCGGTCTATTACCTTCTCTACCACCTGAGTGAGTCGGCTGAAGTTGCTCATTACATCCGATGGCAATACCGTGATGTCCCCACAGTCAGCCATCGTCACGTTTCTGAGGACCTGTCCACCGGCATCGATGTCGAAATATCCTTCTGCATTTATATTGTCGCCGTAAGGATCGGCATAGGAATAGGCCCTAGGTGCGTCGCGTATCGCGTCCGGTCCGAATCGGGCGCCCGGCCTCCCAAACGTACCCTGGTCGAAAGGCATCCCAATGAATCCTACATCGGCGTCCAACTCGTCAATGTTGGTGCACAAGGGGGCCTTGAAGAAACTCCGCGGCTTGGCGGTGATGGTTACCGGCTTCGAGTTATCAACCACTTTTGGCTGACCGGCTGCCCTTTGCTTAGTCATATAGTCCTCCGTTTCCACGAGTGCTCCCCGGGTTGCAGTCAACAACCGGAAGAATGCAGCACTTCGCTGGGGCGGGATACTGTTGCAGCGGAATTTGGCCTTTGTTGCTCATTTTCATTCAACCGGTCCCATCAATCAAGCCAGAGCTTTCCTACATAGCATAACCTGGAAACGACACTCCAAGTCTTGTCGGCGGTTCAGTCGTGGCCGCCAGGGAATCGCCGGGAATACTCGGAGCTGCAAATTGACATACCTGTGGGCGGTTGTTATCGTCTGCCCATCCCCAAATGTTGACCGAGGCTCGGAGTGGACCGGGGCTCTGGAAAAAATACGAAGATCGCCCACCGAAGGTTATTCTCCAACGCCAATATCAATTAGCGTTATGGAAGGAGAAAACGAGATGCCAGCACGGACCGGAAAAGAATATATCCTTGGCCTTAAAGAGCGCCCACGGGAAGTATGGATCGATGGGGAGCGCGTAGCGGACGTAACCGCCCACCCGGCCTTTCAAAACGGCATCAAGTCGGTGGCGGCCCTTTACGACATGCAAAATGACCCAGCGCTGTTGGAAGAGATGACCTACCCCTCCCCCACCACCGGCCAACCGGTGGGCCTCTCCTTCCTGATCCCGGAGACCAAATAGGACTTGGCGCGGCGGCGCAACATGATGGAGCGCTGGGCTTGGGCCAGTTGCGGCATGATGGGCCGCTCGCCTGACTTCCTGAATGTCATCTTCTCCGCATGGTCAGGGGCGGCGGACTATTTCGGCCAAGACCGCCCTGAGTTCAAGAAAAACGTGACTGATTACTACGAATTCATCCGCGAAAATGATGTCACCCTGACCCACGCGCTGGTGAACCTGCAACGCAGCCGGTCCCCCTCTGCCGCCGACACGCTAAGTGGAAATGTCGCGCTTACGGTGGTTGATGAGAACGACGCCGGGATCGTGGTGCGCGGCAGCAGGTTGTTGGCGACGTTGGGGCCGATCTCCGACGAGATTGCCATCTACCCGGTGGCCAGCCACCGCTTGGGCGAAGACGCCTCCCGCCAGTCGTTTTCCTTCTCCATCCCCTGCGACACTCCCGGCCTGAAGTTCCTTTGCCGGGAGAGTTTCGACCTTGGCCGGTCCCACTTCGACCATCCCCTGGGCTCCCGGTTTGAGGAGATGGATGCCACGGTATTCTTCGACGATGTGCCGGTGCCCTGGGAGCGGGTCTTTTTATTGGGGGACGTAGACCTATGCAACAACTACCCCACGGGCACCAATTCCAACTCCCATACCGGGCACCAAGTTTTGACCCGGTGCGTGGTCAAGGCCGAATTCATCCTGGGGTTGGCGGACCTGATAGTGGAAACCCTGGGTTCGGGCACTATTCCCCACGTGCAAGAACAAGTGGCTGAGTTGATTACCCTGCGGGACACCTTGAGGGCCTGTCTCCGGGCGGCCGAGGCGGACGCCGCTCCCAACCAATGGGGTGTCATGTCTCCCGCTGCCGCGCCCATACAAGCGGGCCGCACGTTGTTCGGCCGGACGGCCTACCCCAGGATGGTTGAGATTATTCAGCTTCTGGGGACCAGCAGTCTGATGGCCCTGCCGGCCGAAGCCGACTTCGACACCCCTCTGGCCGACGAAATCGAACGTTATCTGTCCACCGATACCGCCAATGCCCGGGACCGGGCCCGGTTGTTCCATCTGGCATGGGACGTTGCTTGCAGCGCCTTCAGCGGCCGCCAGGTGTTATATGAGCGGATGTTCGGTGGCAACCCGGTGCGGAACGCCACCATGTTGTTCAACAGCTACGACAAAGAACCGTTCAGGCAGCACGTCCGGGATTTCTTGGAATCGGATATCTGACGTAGGAGGAAATGAAATGTCTTACACTCCGATGCACCTGGGTCACCTGGTCATGCGCGTGCGCGAAATGGACCGGTCTTTGGACTTCTACACCAGGGTGATGGGCCTGACCATCATGGAGCGGAGTCCCAGCGGCACGGTATTCATGTCCGCCGACACGGACAAATCCCACGAACTGGCCATCCGGGCCATCGGCATGGACGCCAACGGCCCCGACCACACGCTGATTGGACAGGCGCACATGGCCTGGCAGATGGAGAGCTTCGAGGACTTGCAAGAACTGTATTTCCGGCTCAAAGAGAACGATGTGAGGATTCTACGCATCGGCAATCACGGCATCTCTCTGGGCGTCTACCTGTTGGACCCCGACGACAACGAAATCGAGGTCTACTACGAGATGCCCAAGGCGCAATGGCAATGGCCGGAGGACAAAGGCCTCTTCGGCGGCGAGTTCCCCAGGAAATTGGAGGAGCCGCTCAACGTGGCCGACGATTAGCCCCACCGCCATTCACCCATGGTGGCGGTTGGCCAGGCGAGGCAGCAATTCGGCGGCAAGCCGTCCGGGTTTTGGCTTCAATGGAGGACCGCCCGGTGGACCAGTAGTCCGCCGATTGGCAGAACCCTCGCAGTAAACCGCAAATAGATTGGTGGGAGGCCGGACAATGGCAACCGCGAAAGTAAACGGCGCCGAGATTTATTACGAAGAGGCTGGGAGCGGGCCTCACATCATCCTTTCACCCGGGGGTCTTCAAGGTGCCGCCAGCAGCTACCATTCGGTGATTGGGACCCTGTCTCAGGAACACCGGGTGGTGGTCTACGACCGGCGTTTTGGCGGCCAATCCCGCAGTCCGATGGTCGTCCAGACCTGGGACATGGTCTGTGAGGACGTTTTTGGGCTGATGGATGTCCTGGGGATTGAACAGGCCTACCTGGGGGGCGGGTCATTCGGCGCCGCCATCTCGTTCGGTTGTGCCCTCCGCCGGCCCGAGCGGGTCCGCGCCATATTCCCCTCCAACATCGCGGGCGGCGTCATCTGCGACACGTTTCTGGCGGCCAAGCTGTTCAAAAGCATGGAGATGGCCACCAACAACGGCATCTCGTCGGTGGTCGAGGCATTTGACGCCGACGACCGCTTTGCGCCGTTCAGCCCTGAGATTGCCCAAACCGACCCCCAGTACCGCAAAACCCTGGAGTCCATGGAAACCGAGGACTTCGTGCAGGTGATGCGTGGCACCATTTACGCCTTGTTCGACGCCCCGTTCGTGAGCCTGGGTATGACCGAGAAAGCGCTAAAAGGCATCCATACCCCGGCGATGGTCATGCCAGGCGGCAACGACGTTCATCCCAGGCAATTGGCCGAGAGGGTGCACCGCCTGGTGCCCTACTGCCAATGGGCGGAGGTCCAGCCGCACTCCGAAGAGCCGGTCAAGTACACAGAACGCGTACTCCAGTTCCTGGCCGGAGTGGAGGCCAACGGGCACTAGGAACCTCCTTGGCACGTTAACCGGGCAAGGGCACGCTGGCTGAGACGCGGTTGCCCACCGAGCGGGTGGTGTGTCCCTGTCCGGTCAGGTCTTCCACTTGTAGAATGTCGCCTGGGTCCAACACCCGCTTGGTCCCGTCTCCGACTCCGATCTCCATCTGACCGGAGAGGACGATCACGTACTGTAGCCGGGGAGCGGTGTGCCAGTCGCTGAAGCTCCCGTCCGGGAAACTACGGAAGGTCATGTCGGCGCCGGCCTTGAGGGCGATGGTCTCCGTCTCCCCGGCTGGAACGTTGAGGTCCTCGAAGTGGGCTTGGCCATCCTGACCGGTGTATAAGCGAATAATCATGCGACCTCCAGCAGTCCTGGTTTTGATTAACCGTTGATTAAGAAATGTTGGCAGTCCTCAGAAGCGCGCCTGGCGGGGCGCTTCTCCGCTAGATCTCGAGTCGGGGTGGGTGTCTACTGATCAACGATGAGCGCCCACGACTGAAGGCTGATTTAGGACCGGTTTATAGCTCAGGGTGGTGTAACCATACGGGGACGCTCATTGGGGACGTTCCGCAAGCTGGTCAGGTCCATGACGGGCAACTCCACTCCGAGAAAGTGTTGCACACCGTTGGCCAACTCATCGTAGCCCTCAAACCAGGCCCGCAGGCGGGCACGCCACGCGGCCATCCCGCCGCTGGCGTGGAGTTCGAAGACCGACTCGCGGCCGTCCAAGGCTGACGAGACTTGGTCCCAGGCAAGCTGCAAAAGGGCGGACCGTTGCAGGGCGGTGTAGCCGCCGCCGCCAAAGGCTTCCTCCAGTTCGGCCGCCATCACGGGGTCCGCGAAATCGGTATCGGCGGGCGCGTTCACCAATGACGAGCCGGGCAGGCCCCGCAATGTTTCCGACACCCTTTGGCGGGTTTTGAAGATGTTGATGGCCGCAGCCGCAAGGTGGAGCTGTCCCGGCATCGCATAACCGCCGGCGGTCACCTCCGGTTCAAGCTCGGCCGCAGTCACACAGCTACGGCTGGTCTGAACGTCAACGGCCAAGTCAACCAACTGCTCGATGGTGGCTGAGTTCTCTTTCAGGCCCATGACTTCACTTACGGCTAGGGCCAGGCCCAGGGACAACTCGGCTTTGGCCAACCACCCAATATTATGGTGCCAAAGTAGCCAGGACACCAGAGAGTGGCGCTTCGTCCGGTCCATGAGTTCTCCGGTGAACACCCGTTCCCGGGGAATGAAAACATCCTTCAAAAACAGTACGGCGTCAAGTTCATCGAACCGGCTGCTCAGGGGAGAGAGGAACGGGTTGGCATGTCTAGCGGACGTGCGGCGCGCCACGATTCGGACGCCTGGGGCGTTGACCGGAAGGATGAACCACGGCCACCGGCCGCTACCAGGCGGCAATTCGTCCCTGCTGGTTATCAGCACATCCTCCGCGAAGGGCGTGCTGGTGTGCATCTGCACCTTGCCGCTCACCACGATGCCCTTATGCGTCTCGCTGACCAACCGAAGCGCCACGCGGTCACTGGGGTCGGTACTGAGCCGCGGCCCGATGAGCGCTCCGCCTCCGGCGAAGGTGAGAAAGCGGCCGGTGCGGGCGAGAGACTCCCGGTACGCCTCCGCCGCCTCAACCTCTTCTGGCGAGTTGTTCAAGCCCTTGAGGTGGTTTACAAGGCCCAGGGCAATCAATGCGCCGTATCCCGGCGTGTGGGTGATATTGCCGCCGCTGAGGAAAAGGACGGCACGCAGGGCTTTCCCCAGGCTTTGCAGATCGGCCGATGTCTTCGGCGCCTCAAAGGCCAGCGGTCTTCGGTTGCCGTCCGCGTCCGGCCCGGTCAGGAGAATGTCCTGCCAGGCGGGGTCGAAGTGGCGGTCGTACCAAGCGACGTACTCCTCCACCATCGCGGCCGTCGCGGGATGGCTGGTGACATCATCCACCGGGCCTTCACCCATCACCCAAACATCGCGCCCATCCCGCAAACTCTCGCGATACTCAGCGCCTGTCCGCATTGTTCTCAACTTCGGCGGTCCTCAACGTTGTTTATATCCAATGCGGTTCTAGGCATTCCGGCCTCCTTGAGGCGAGAATTGGCGAGCGAGAGCTCGAATTGCGAAAACCTCACCCGCCGGCAACGGCCTTCCAAATGCTATTTCAAATTCCGGTACGACCCACTGTTGGGTCATTCGACGGGCTCAGGACAAACGGGGAAGACTGCTCTCTGTGTCCGTGGTCAGCCCTTCGGTACACTCAGGACAGGCTTGTCGAACCACATTTTGAATCGGCTTCTAGCCGGCCAACGACCCCATGGGGTCCCAGGCTGGCAGGACGATGGGCTCAAGGTCCAACGCGCTCTGCAATTCGGGCGACAGGTATTCTTTGGGCACAGCAATCTCGAACATATACTCCGCGAACCACGAGTCGTTCATCAGGAAAAATCCCTTGTTCCCCACCTTGTCGTCCCAACTGTTCTCAACCCGCCAGCGGCGCGGCGAGCCGTCCACAACGTCGACACCGGTAAACATCATGGCGTGAGTCATGCTCGTCTGGTGGTATTCCAAGCGGGCGGCTTTGTCCAGCGAGAAATCGGCCCCATAGACACCAGCGTAGTCGAACAGCTCGGCGTCCCACAATCCCAGGTCGCGGTGCATCTGTTTTCCGGTGTCGCAGCCCATCCACACCGGCTTGCCGTCCTGTAGCATCCGCAGGGCGATGTCCTTCATGACCTGGATGTCGATGTTCAGGTACTTTATGGGTGGCGCATCCACGACGTTGCCCAGATATTCGACGGTGAAAGTAGCACCCACCGGGCTCGTCTCCCGGGGGTCATGGACCAGGCTGACGTAGTCTTGAATGTTCGTTTGCAGATAATTTGCGGCAAACTCCAGCGGCGTCAGTTTCCCGGACCGGGTAAATTTCTCGTCTTTGTCTTTCCACTGCCAGTCCACATCCGTGGGCGGCGTGCCCAAGTGGATGCACAACATGTCGTAGATGACTTTGAGCACCTCGTTCTTGATTCGGCGCAACTCGACAAGGCCCGATTCGGTGGAATAGGCGTCGCGTATCCGCTTTGCCCCCTGGCGGGTCTGGTAGTTGAGGCTAGCGTTCATCCGTGCTGAATTCCCGGAACTCTCGGTCTCCGGCATGGCGCTCTTGGGGACCACTCCGTGTTTGGCCACCAGAGCAGTGAACATGTCCCACTGGCCGCCGTCGGAGATTGGACTTCGTAGCAGCCAGGCGACGGTCCGGTCATCGGCAGGCCGGTCCGCGGTCTCTATGATTGCTTCCAAAACAAAATTGGCCCGCTCGAGCTTATCCCAAAACATCAAGTAGTTCTGGCTGAATTCAAAGTCCTTTACGTTAAGCACATTTCTGGTGTCCGCGCGGCACAGGTTCAGGCCGGCAAACATCCAGCAACGGCCGGATTTGGCCTGGTTGGTCACTGACCAATCATCCAGCACTATGGAGAACGAATGGGGGGAATCGGTGACTATCGACCGGCTGAGGGCCACGTCGTTAACGTCGTGCTGGGTTACGACGTTTTGCACCAACCGCTTGGAAGGGTCGGCGTCGAAACTTAGCCGGAACTCATCCAGACTCTCTTGGGACAACGCCCCCGGACCACCGGCGGCAGCACTGATGGAAGTATTAATTCCCATTTTTCAACACCTGGCGTTCGAACTCAGATTGGGCAGATTATGAAACTCTACGGGAGGTACCTTTTCGGCAGCATCTAGTCTACCAGAGGCGCTCCATACGGACCGAGTTTGGGGTGAATCGCAGGACGTCCAGCAAAGAATCGGTTGGCTACCGAACGCGGACCTGCCTGGTTTGGGTCCGGGTGAAATACCCCGAATGCGAGTGATTGACTACCCCGAGGATGGTTTCACATTCAGGGCATATCATAATCAGGACCTCCACGCCATCAACACAAGCGTGTCGGGAGCTAGGAGAAGGGATTGGGATCTGGCAATGGGGACATTTCATGTTGGCACCTCGAATTTGGCTAGCGTGGTCGATTAATAAATACTACTTGATACAGCACACCGGCGATTGCCCCTCCCAGTAACGGCCCCAACCAATAAATCCAGTGATTTGCCCATTCACCCGATACCAATGCTGGGCCAAAGCTTCGCGCGGGGTTCATTGACGCTCCCGTGATCGGAATCGCTATTAGGTGGTCAACGAGTACAGCCAAGCCGATGGCGAGAGGCGCCAATGGAGCAATTCCGCCAGAGCTGGGTCCACGGCGGTTGCAAATATGACGAAGACCAGAACAAATGTCACCATTAATTCCATTACCAACCCCATGCTAATTGACACATCAGATCCCAGAGCATGGGCGCCCAAGTTCGTATCGGCGGCATCGGGAATCGTGGCCAACAGCAATAATGCTCCTATGACCGCCCCCACCAACTGGGCGGCGACGAACATCAACCCCCGAGCTCCACTTAACTTCTGTGTCAACACAGCCGCGAAAGTCACAGCGGGGTTCATGTGTCCACCTGAGATATTCGCGGTGGCGAATGCCAAAAACGCAATCGCAAATCCGTGAGCTAAGGCTATGCTGAATAGCCGTGGAACAGTTAGTTCGCCATCGGTAAGAGACCCGGTGACTACCACGGATCCTGCTCCCAGAAATACAAACAGCGCCGCGGCAAGGAATTCTACGAATGTTGCCCGCCAAGCCTCAATCAAGGCGAATTCTTCCTTCTTTAGTTCTGGCAGCATATCAAGAGCAGAGATACCGTCTGAACACCGGCAAGTTGATTGCCTCATTCACCGAAAGGACTGTCACTGAAAGGGCTGGGACGGTCGATACGAGAAATCACCGGGCTTAATATACCAGCTTATTCGATAAGCCGGGGCTGCGGGGGACTTTCGCCAATGGCTAGAAAAAGCGGCGGCTGGTGCTCAATTCTTGCAGAAACAGGTCCAAGTGTCCCTGAAACCCCGGGTCGGCGGAAAGACCGTCGTCGCCTTCACGGGACAGCACCTCGGCCTCTTCCAGGGACACGGCAGAGTAGTAGGCCGGCGGTATGCGGAACTCGGACTCGCCAGCCACCACCACCGTGCCCACCGTGGCGGCCTCCAGTTCCAGCTTCTCGGAGCTAGCCAGTTTCTCCCGCAGAGCGTTCACGCCGGCCATGCCGTGGTGTAGGTAAACATCGGACAGCAGGTCGCGCTGCTTTTGACTGGTCAGGGTCTTCATCACCACCGAGTTTCCGATCCGGCGGCGGCGAATGGCTGCCGTGAGGAACGAATAGGACAACACGGTGGCGGCAAACAGACCTAGTAAGACCGCCGCTCCGAAGAGAAACAGGATGGCCCGCACCAACTGCACCGCCCAACTCCCGCCGAAGAGGTCCGAAAGGAACCCAGGCCCCTCGGTCTTCACTGGCACCCGTGTCACGACTATCTCGTCGATGCCCGCGATTTTGCCCAGTGGAACAATCCCGGGGGTTGCGTCCTTGGCGTGGACCACCAGCATGTTGAAGGCGAAGAATTGCCCTTGTTCCACGATTGCTTTATCGAACTCGACGATATCCTCTCCGATAACCTGCGGGTTGTCTTTGGCGATCAGATAGCTGGAACTGGCCTCAATCAGCCTCGCCTCGATGACCCGGCCGTCAATCACCTGCAGGCCCCAAATCTCGTCCTGGTCATATTGGGTCTGCAAGATATCGACTTCGCCGTTGTTGATCACCCGCATGGCGTAGATGCGCAGATTAAGGTTTTCGCCCTGGATATCCTCGTTCTGGAAGGTGATCTGCAGGTCTTCAACAGGGGTCCGGACGTCCAGCACGTCAATCTCCCGCAGAATCTCGTAGGTCATCTTGGGGTCGGGGTCACTGAGGTTGGAGAGGCCGAAGAAAAGGGCTATTGAGACCGAGACGACGAAGGTCAGGGCGGCGAAGGTCCCGCTGCGGTGGTCTTTAACCCACCGTCCCGCGTTCTTGATGAGGGCTAGAAACCAGGATTCAGGAACGGCAGCCATGTTCTTCCCTCAGCCTCCACCCCACCCGGCGCGAATGCACGGCTGGCGCTGTGTTTCCTCGGCTTGATACTTGGATTTTACGCACGGGGTATATTAAGTGATACCCGTCCCGGCCCCGCTACCGCACAAATTCAGAGGCCAAGGCGCTCACGTCAACGTTCTCAACGTCGGGCCGCGAAACCCTGATTTCCTGCATCACGCCCGGGTCGTAGTTCGCGGTCAGCTCCTTCAGGCGAGGATATACCTCCTGGCTGAAGAGCTTCATCGACGACAGGGTCTCGTCGAAGGTCATGAACCCGGCCTGGCTCATCATCATCAAGATAACGAAAAACCACCCTTTCGCTATGGCCAGGCCCGCTGCTAGTCGGGAACGCCGTAGCTGCGGGATTCTCCAATAGCGGGCGAATAGCGGGTGAAAGAAAAGCCCGCTGGGGGACAAATACCAGCGGGCTTGGGAGGAGAGGTGAAGTGACTGACAACACTAAGGATACCACAAAGCGGAAGGAAGGTGGGCCTGCGGAGCGTCTTTCATGGCTGGTATCGAACGCCAAGGACGTGACGCCCGGAGCGTTCCGACTGCTGGTAGTCCTGGCTGACCACGCCAAGCACGACGGCACG
This sequence comes from Dehalococcoidia bacterium, assembly GCA_965237595.1. Taxonomy (GTDB): domain Bacteria; phylum Chloroflexota; class Dehalococcoidia; order Lucifugimonadales; family UBA3495; genus UBA9611. The sequence continues at coordinate 983,648 of CBDEFY010000007.1, forward strand.
GCCTACCCATCATGGGCGCGGCTCAAGGAACTGACTGGTGTCTCCCATTCGAGCATTGACCGGCAACTTGCGAAGCTAAAGGCGGCTGGCCTGGTAATCCTCACCCACCACGGCAAGGGCTCAAGGACCGTCAACCACTACCAGCTTTCCGGGGCCATTAATGGCTGGGTGAGTAGTCCCGTGGGCGGGACTAGTGACGATGTTGACACCCTTGTTGAAAATGAGGCCAGTAGTCCCGTGGGCGGGACAGGGAACCCCGGTACTAACCCTGGTATTAACCCACCCCACCTTAGTGAGGGTGGGGTTAATAACCCAAGAGAGGGCAGAGGCCAAGGCAGCGCTAGACCGAGCCAAGGCAGCAAGGGCAGCGGCCAAGGCAGCGGCAGACCGAGCCGAATATGAAGCCATCCCATCATGCCCCGACTGCGGGCGCGAGCGTTGGACGGCAGCTATCGAATCATGGACGGAGGAACTTGAACGGCACAGGAAGTACCTCAAACGGGGCGGGCTGATTGAAGCGGTTGTTTGCGTTGGTGGGTGTGAGCCAGCGACACAACACGCTATCGCCGGAGCCGACGCCAGCGGAGGAAAGTAGCGATGATTAAGAAACGTGATCCTCAGACCATAGCCCTGGACGGGATGTCCCTGGCCAGCCTTAACATCCTGGCTTTGAAAGCCAAGGCCGGTACTGAGTTGATGGACACGATAAGCACATGTGCTGAGGGCTGCGGTCGACCCTGGACCAACGACATCGTGAGACACCAACGGGCCTTGCTCCGCGGCGCAACGCCTGACGTTCTGGTATGCGGCCCCTGCTTCAAGGCCGTGGTGGTACCCCCCCGTCACCGAATACCCCCCCCCAATACCCCCACCCGGCCACGGCAGGGGGATAGTCCCGATGAGGGTAGGCTAGGGACTCTGAGCGAACTATGGTCCTACACCCACAGTCACGTAGATGGTCGTGAAGGATGGTGGTTAAGAATGAAAGCGAAGGATAGGGACTGAACAGAGAATAATGAAAATGAAAAATGTTTTCAAAAACTTTTCAAGACACGCGGCCCGCGGGACCCTGAAATTTTATTTTGAAAATTCTCATGGGGTCATTGGGGAAAGCCTCTTTTTTGGAACATCATGTTTGAGCTAAGGCCATTCCAACGGCGGTTCATCAAACGAGCCTTGTCCGGGAAGGTGGACACGGCGGCGTTGAGCCTTCCCAGGGGAACGGTAAAAGCAGCCTGGCCGGGTACCTGGCGGCTCGGCTACTTACTCCTGGGGATGATTTATTCCGAGCTGGTACTGAGTCCATCGTGATAGCGGCGACCTTAGAGCAAGGAAGAATCGTGTTCCGAGTGGCGCGGGACATCCTTGGTGAGGACCGGGACTATCGAATATCTGACAGCTTGACCAGAGTCCAGATTATCCACGTACCCACCAAGACGGCCCTACAGGTTCGGTCAAGCAACGCGAAGGGAGCTTTGGGGCTCTTGAACTGCCCGTTGGTGATAGGTGACGAGCCCGGCGCGTGGGGCGTGTCTGAGGGTGAATCCATGTTTGATGCTATCACCACGGCCCAGGGAAAGCCGGCGAGCCCGTTAAAGGCTATCTTCATTGGCACGGTCTCACCGGCGGCTGATGGCAGTTGGTGGCCGGAGCTTATCGCAGCTGGAAGTGTTGGGACCACCTACGTTCAAGCACTTCAAGGCGACGCTGAGACCTGGGACAAGTGGGCAACCATCCGCAAGGTGAATCCGCTTAGCACCTTCCCGGAAATGCGGGCCAAGTTGCTAGAAGAGCGCGATTCAGCACGTCGGGACACACGGTTGAAGAGCCGCTTTCTTAGCTATCGGCTCAACATTCCGAGCCGGGACGAAAGCGAAAATGCTCTTGACCGTGGACGATTGGGCCATAGCTGAGGGCCGGGAAGTTGCGGATAGGACCGACAAGCCGATAGTGGCGGTCGACCTGGGCGGGGGGCGGAGTTGGTCGGCTGCGGTTGCCGTCTGGCAGTCCGGGCGGATTGAGGCCATGGCCGTTGCTCCGGGCATCCCTTCTCTGGACGATCAAGAGCGGCGAGACAGCGTACCGAGTGGAATGTACCAGAAGCTTTACGACGCCGGGATTCTTGACGTGGCAGAAGGTCTCAGGGTCCAGCCACCGGCGCAGCTATGGGACGCCATTGTAGACCGTTGGGGAGTCCCGGTTAGGGTAGTGTGTGACCGGTTCCGGCTGAGTGAGCTACAAGACGCGGTACAGGGAGCTTGCATCATGGAACCCAGGGTTACTAGATGGAGTGTTGCGGCGGCGGACATTCGGGCGCTCAGGAAGGGTATCAATGACGGCCCGCTTTCGATAGAGGCATCCTGTCGGCCTTTATTGCTGGCCAGCCTTAGCGCGGCTTACGTCAAGAACGACGACCAAGGCAACTGTCGGCTGGTCAAGCGCGGGAAGGACAACCAAGCGCGTGACGACGTGGCGGCGGCGCTGACCCTGGCGGCGGGCGCTTTTGCTAGGGCCGGTGAAACGCCGGTAAAAGAGTTGAGCTACAGCGTTGTCTAGGCTGCATCGGGACATAAACCGCAAGGCGTGGGAACGTGTGCGCCGGTCTATCCTGAGGCGTGATAGTTACCTATGCGTCGACTGCGGCGGTCCCGGCTTTGAAGTCGACCACGTTAAGCCGTTGCATTGGGGCGGCGCGGCCCTGGACCCCGAGAACCTGGCCGTGCGTTGCCGAGGATGCCATATTGCCAAGACACGAAAAGAGAATCAACAGCGTGGGCCGGAGGCGACGGCATGGCGGGAACTGGTAAAAGCGGGTATGAATCTGGTATGATGAAAGTATGACTACAGGTATGACAAGGCCACTTTATCCGGCAGGCCTTGAGATACGACCGGCCAGCGCAAATGGCCAGTACTCCGGACCGCTTTATGAGGGCCGGATGCCAAAGAACTGGATGGAGCACAACGCGGCTTTACTCGTTGGCACTGCCGGTCGGATGGTTGTAACCCACGACCCGGAGACGAACCTAACTCATACCAGACACTACTACCCAGGAGATGAAGGCTATGACAGCATCCCAGAAAATCCAAATGCGCCAGAGCGAGACACGGGAACAGTTGAACGACCTGGCGGGGGCAGAAAGCGCCGAAGATATATCGCGGCGTGACACCCTAGCAGCCGAGCTAAAGGCCATGGAAGCCGAGCTTAGGGCGGCTATCGCAGCTGAGGGCGCGGCCAGCACTTCGCCTGAGTCCCGGGAGTGGGCCGGTATAGTTGGCGGCTTCGACCTGGGGGAAATGTTCACGAACGTTATGGAGCATCGGGCAAGCTCTGGACCCATCGCAGAAGTCCAGGCCGAGCGCGGCATTGGCGCGAACGCGATACCCACCGAAATGCTCATGGTAGAGCATCGGGCCGTCACGCCAGCCCCTGGCGACGTGGGCCAGAGCCAGTCGGATATCACAGGCTTTGTGTTCCCGCAGTCTGTAGCCGGATTCCTGTCAATCCCATCCCAGGTTGTCCCTGTAGGCGACGCCACTTTCCCGGTCCTAACTTCGGACCCGGCTGCGGGAACACCCGCCGAGAACGCTAATCAGTCTGAAACGACCGGAGCTTATACCGCCGACGTGCTGACCCCTAGCCGCATCCAGGCTAGTACTCAGTCAACCGTAAAATCGGAAGGGTAAAGGCGGTGAAGTTTGGTTCGTGCGTCCCGGGTGTTGAACCGCCAGTTGATGGTGGCTCTGGCGGCGTTGCGCTCCTTGACCAGAGCATCGACTTCCCTCCTGAGGGCCTCCTCGCCGGAGAGCCGCTGCTTCAGGCAGGAGCGGGACAGGACGCTGAACTCGATCTCCGCCATGTTCAACCAACTCCCGTGCTTGGGCGTGTAATGAAACTCCAGCCGCCTGGCAATCCTCCGGGCTTCCTCAGCCGGGAAAGTCTCGTACAGCGATGCCCGGCGATGGGTATTCAGATTGTCCAAGACAACCCTTACCACCTCGGCTTCCGGGTAGGCTTCATCCGCCAGCCAGCGCATCCGGCGGGCGAAGTCTTGCATCGTGCGCCGCTCCGTGACCGCCACCCCTCGCCAACCCGCCAAGGGCTCGCAGGCCAAGAACAGGTTGCGGGTACCCTCCCGCCGGTATTCGTAGTCCTGCCGCAGCGGAAGTCCCGGCCGGGGCGGCAGAGCGGGCTGGGTCTCCGCCAACAACTGGGTGGATGTCTCGTCAAAGCAAACCACCGGACGTTGGGGATCATAGGGTTCGGCGTAGAGATCCAGGACATCCTCCATGTTAGCCACAAATTCCGCGCTCACCTTGGGAATGCACCACTCCTTCTTCTGCCACGGCTTGAGGGCGTTTTTTTGAGACGCTTGCGCACCCCCTCGTGGGACATGGAGGGCGTCAGCCCCAACTCGACCACCTTCCCGGCCAGCAGACGCAGGGTCCAGTGGTCATGCCCTTCCGGCGGCGGGCTGCAGGCCAAAGCAATCAGGTGGGCTTCGCCCCGGTCGTCCAACTTCCGGGGCCGGTTGGCCTGGGGACGGTCCTGCAAAACCCTCTCCAACCCTTCTTCGGCAAAGCGCTGCTTGACCCGGTATACGGTGCTCAGGGCCACATCCAAAGCTTCGGCCACTTGGGGTGCCGCCCAACCCTCGTCGCTCTTTAGGAGAATCCGCGCTCTAGCGGTCACTCGGGCTGAGTTTTTGCCAACCCGGATCAGTCGCTGGAGCTCTTCCCGTTGTTCCTGTGCCAGCCGCACCGCGTATTTGTCCCTGACCATCATTGCCACTCCCGCCATCAACACTTCCCACCAGGCAGGATAGCTCAATTGGCCCCTTTCTTAAACAAATCCCAAAACCAAGTTTACTGAGTACTAGTTTCTTTTGGAGTCGTGAAGATGCCGCGCGCATGATGGGCATGGGCGACTCGCTCAGAGAGGCTCTACAGGGCGCGATGCGCGACAAGCTGGACTCTGAGATTATTCAGGGAACCAACGGGCTCTTGACCGGGACCATCCTTTCCAACAACGCACGGGCAGCGGCCAGCGACTACGGGCATTACGTGGCGTCTTTGCTTTACGCGCGGGTAGATGGGCGCTATGCCTACGACCTGGCCGACGTTCGGGTAGTTATGGGCGCGCCGACGTTCGGGAACGCAGCTACCAAGATGCCGACTAACGGCGAAGAAAACGCACTGGCCCGCATCCGCAACGATTCCGGCGGGGTGAGGGTGAGCACCCATGTCCCGGCTGTTGCCAGCATGAAGCAAAACGCACTCGTGAGGCTTGGTACCCGGCGCGATATGGTGGCTCCGGTGTGGGGCCAAGTGACCCTGATTCCCGACGAAATCACGAAAGCGGCTGATGGCCAGATTGTCCTAACGGCTGTGCTTCTTCACGCGGTCAAGTTGCTTCGGGCAGGCGGTTTCTCCAAGCAAGAAACCCACCACGGTTAACGAGCATGGCCGTCACACTCACCATAAAGCAACTTGCTGCTTACCTTCGCGTCACGGCCAGCAATACTGCGGTTGTGCCTGGGCCGTGGGTTACGATATTGTATGCCGACCTAGCGGCGGCGACTGAGTGGGTAGAGCGCCGAGCGCCGAACGCGCCGGAAGATGCAATGAACGGCGCCGTCTACCGGATATGCGGTTATTGGTCTGCGGCAGAATCGGCCAGCCCTAATCGTTTTGGCTATAACGCCTGGCTCAACAGTGGTGCGGCTCAGATACTAGCTCCATTCATCGACCGCCGGGCAGAGGCCGTCTAATGAGGCTCTGGCCATTCACAGTAGAGAAACGAGACTCGGCAACCGACGCCATAGTTAACGCTCTGCTATCTCAGGCGTCGGGCGCAAGCGGCCCACCATCGGCGGGAGACCTGGCGGCAGTTGAAGCGGCCGCCGGCTTATGGTCCAGGGCGTTTGCTTCGGCCACGGTAGAGCCCACCATTTCGGCGCTTTCTCCGGGCATCCTGGCCGCTATTGGGCGCGGCCTAGCTGTGCGGGGTGATGTGCTGTTCGCAATAGACGTCCAGGAAGGTCTAATGCTGACCCAGGCTTCAAACTGGGAAGTACGCGGCGGTACTCGGCCTGAAAGCTGGACCTATGTTGCTGACTTCCCGGTACCTGGCGGCGTTCGCAAGCGGACCTTGCCGGCTGAATCTGTTATCCACCTGCGCTATGCGACCAGACCGGGGAAACCCTGGGCAGGGGTTAGCCCGCTTGGAATGGCATCCGAGACCCAGGCGCTGGCCGCTTGGCTAGAGAAAAGACTTGCTGAGGAAGTGAGCACGGCCACGGCCTATTTGTTACCGTTGCCTGAGGCGAAGGACGGCGTGGAAGGACTCAAAGCCGATCTCAGGAAGGGCGGCGGGCGGCTGCATATCGTGGATACCACTTCGGCCGGATGGGGTGATGGTCCAGTAGCCGCACCACGGCGCGATTGGGAAAGCTCCCGCCTGGGAGCGAGCCCGCCCGAAGCGTTGGGCACGCTCCGGGACGACGTGAAGAACGACATATTCGGAGCCTATGGCATCCCTTCGAGCATCCACGGGACCGGCGGATCCGCGCGGGAATCTTACCGGCAATTCCTGGCCAGCACGATTCAGCCGCTGGCTAAGATTGTGCTCGAAGAATTGGCGGACAAGCTGGACACGCCTTCCTTGGCGCTGGACTTCTCTGAGCTAAGGGCGGCGGACATATCTTCGAGGGCCCGGGCGTTCAAGCAGCTGGTCGACGGCGGCATGACCAAGGATGAGGCCATGGCCAAAACGGGACTGGACTAATGCCAGGAACCTTAGTGACGGCTTTGTTCCGATGCCCGATGTGTCGGACTCAGAACTTGAAGAAGTTCTACAGGGGAAGGATTCAGGTTGAGCACGACATGAAGTGTTTCGACTGTGGCCGCTGCCCTGGCCCTGGTGGCCGGCGCTTTCGAGCGGAGCCCGAAGCTCACGGCGACAGCAGAACATCGGGAGCCGATATTCGTATAATTCGCCGAAACCGGATAGGAGGATTGAAGATGGTCACTTCTCAAGAATCTCGCCAAGCCCTTCCACAGACGCTTTCAGATGAGCAAGCAGATGCTCGTGTGCTCTGCGATCTACGTTCGTTTGCAGAACACCTTCGGGTTCATAGGGAAAGATTACTAACGCAGATACGAAAGATCGAGACTCGGAGCGGAGAGTAGCGCCTTTGAGGTCATCAATGTTCAGCGAGAAACTGGCCTCTATCTCGTCGCCATATTCGATCCCGGTCAATGTTATCTCTGGCATAGAATCTTCTCCTGAATGCGAAGTAAGGCAAAGGGGATTCTATACCGATTCTCAATACAGCGTCGGGAGATCACCCAGCCACCGACTGCGGCCTAGACCACCTTGAAATAGCCGGGTTGGGGGAAAGGTGGCCCCTGGCACTCTTTCCAAGAAATAGCCGGAGTGGTATCCGGCGTCTAAGCGCCCCAGATGACCTCCTGGGGCGCTTTCTTTTGCCTTAGTAACCCCGGACCATCTGGAGGATGAAGCCCAGGTACCGGCTCAGTTCGGGCTCGTCATAGGGCAATGAAATGTCTAGTCAACTGCTCGAAACCCCGGCAGAAGGCTATTGAAGTAGCCAGGCCGTCTTGATATTATGTAAGGACACTAAGATTTGGAGGTTAACTGATGGCACAGACCAGTACGGAACGGTCTCAAACACAGCGAGACCGCAATAAGGCGCGGCGGATGTTTGCCGCCGAGATAATGGAAGAAATCGCCGGGGAGATTGGGGAAAGCATTACCCTGAGCGTTTCCAGCGACGCCGAGAACATCACCATCCACTGGGGCGGGGAGCCCTGGGCTTATGAGTACCTGGATAAGATGTGCCAAGAAAAGGGTTTCTCGTTTGGCTTGGTCCAGCGTGACATAGACCTAATCATCGTTGAGCGAGCGCGGGAGAAACTGCGATTTGAAACCATCATGAATCCTCGGCCGAGCAAGCGGAGCAAGTAATGGCACGACCACCAACGGGAACTATGCGGCAGCGCAAGTCGGGTATCTGGGAGCTGGCAGCGTCCATAAAGAAAATCCAAGGGGTAATGGCCAGCGCCGAGCGAATCCAAGAGTTTGTCGATGGCCTACCGCGAGCCAAGGCACAGGCGAAACAAGAGCGCCGGTATGAGACCTTCGAAGGAACGAAAGCCGAAGCTGCGGAACGGCTCCGGGAAATGCAAGTTGAGGCCGACAAGGGCGACCTGCCACGCTCCAACATCACCGTTGGGCAATGGCTGGCGCATTGGCTTGAAAACTACGTTGAGGCGAACCTAGCCGAAAACACCCTGCGGACCTATACATGGTTGGTAGAGGAACATATCGAGCCGCGCATAGGCGATATGAAGCTGGACAAAGTGCGGACCGTGGACGTTGAGGCGCTGCTGGCCGACTTGCGCAAAGAGATTCCGGGATCTGTCCACCTTGCCTATCAAGCCCTGAATGGGGCCTTCAGCCGGGCGGTGAAGCTCCAAGAGATTCAGAAAAACCCAGCACGCGACGCCGATAAACCCAAGGTTATAAACAAAGAAATCATACCGCCAAGGCGGACCGAAGTTGAGGCGTTCCTTGAAGCTGCTAAGGGGCATAAGTACCACGCGCTCTTTTTCACCCTGGCCAGCACCGGCCTACGCATCGGTGAAGCGCTGGGGCTCCGATGGAAGAATGTCGAACTTCGGGAAACTGGCTCCATTCTGTATGTGCGGGAACAACAAATCAGCCCCGGCGACGGGCTCAAACTGGTTTCATTGTTGAAGTCCAGAAAAGCTAGGCGGGCCATTCCCTTGACCGGAGATACCGTCAAGGTGCTGGCGGCCCACTACGTAGCAACGGCGGCTCTCAGGACGATATGGGGCTGGTTTTCCCGCACCCCAGGACCGGCCAGTTTCTCCATAGCTCCGAAGTGCGGAAGCATCTACTGCCACTATGGACCGCTGCGGGATTCCCAAGATTCCGGCTCCACGACTTCCGGCATTACTTCGCATCGGAGGCGCTGCGGCGGGGGGTTGACCTAACGCGGGTGAGCCGTCTCATGGGGCACAGCAGCATCGCCATAACTTCCAAGCTGTACATCCATCTTGAGATCGACGACCTGGCCGACGCTATGGCGATATTTGAGGCGGGCGGCAAGGCCAATAGCGGGCCATTAGCGGCAGCGGGCATTGAAAAGCTACTGGCAGACGTGGATATGGCCGATGTTCACTAACATCAAGTTGCCGAACCCGCCGCAATACTCCCAGAAGTTCTTAATCTGCTCGTAGACCTGGTCCGGCGTTCCGGCGAATACGTTACCGCGGGCCATCTGTTCCGCCACCGCGGGCGGGTGATAGCCGGGCTGGTTGCTGAAATGGGGCGGGACTTTGTTGGATGTCATGTACCATAGTAGCTTCTCCGCACCTTCCAGCCCCTCCTTCTCGGTCTCCCCCACGTAAATCAGGGCGCAGTAAGCGAGCCGGTCGATGGGTACGTCCCTTCCGTGGGTGTCTAAATAGGCTTGGCGGTAGCCATCGAATATCTCCCGTATCCTGGGATACCCGGCCAGGAAAACCCCTCCTACGTGCCCATGCTGGGCGACTTGGGCGGCCGTTCCGGCGCTCCCCATGGTTACCCACACCGGGGGATGAGGCTGCTGGTAGGGCCGGGGCCAGATGTTGACCTGCCGAGCGTGGAACCAGCGGCCTTCGAAGCTGAACGGGCCTTCATGGTGAGTCCAGGCCTTGGTAATCAGGTCGTGGGCCTCCCATAGCTTCTCGGTGCCCCGGTACGGGAAAACGTTGGCCGGGGCGGTCTCATAGGGCACACCGCGCACGAACCCGCATTCGAGCCGGCCTCGCGAGATTACGTCAATCAACGCCATCTCTTCCGCCACGCGGACGGGTTGGCTTCGGTTGGCAACCGGGTTGCCCAAAATCAGCAGGCGGGCGTTCTTGGTCTCCCGAGCGAGGATGCCAAGCATGATGGGCGCCACCGGGACCATGCAGGTGGCAGTCTGGTGGTGCTCGTTGTTCATGATGTTGAGGCCCATCTCATCGGCCGCGCCCCACATGTCCAGATACATGTTGTAGAGATCGGCCCCGGTCTCCGGGTCGAAATACTTGTTGGGCAGATTGACCCGTATGGACTCGTAGGAATCAGCCTCGGGCAGGTAGGGATAGGCGTCTTCGGTGAAGAACCAGGCTCTCAAATCAGGCACCTGCTATGAAGCGATTTCCGGCAACCGGACGCCAAAGACGGGGAAAAACCACGTTCTCATGGCGACCAGTTAACCGGATGCGAATTCCAGGAAACGAGCTACAAACTCGTCGGGCTGCTCTATGTGCGGGTGATGGCCTGACTGGGAGATCACGGACATACGTGCGCCCGGAATCAGGTCCCGCAGCGAAGCGCCGTAGTCGGTCGTAACTATTCCGTCGTTTTCGCCCCAGAGCAGAAGGGTGGGGATGTCTATGCGGTGAAGCCGGTGGCGGAGCTTGGGATTATGCATGTACGGTTCCCAGGTGTAGAGCCCGTGGGCCACTTTATTGGCCGCCACTGTCTGGAGATTTTCTACCGTCATTTCCCCTTGGTCCGGGGCCTTGGAGCGGTCGTGCCAGGCGGCTTTTAGGAGGTCCTCGGCGGGAAGGGCGAAAACGTCGGCGATGTCCCTGTCGAAGGGACCGCCCGGCTTGATGCCCACCGAGTCCACCAGGACTAGCTTGGCGAAACGGCCGGTGCTCATCACGGCAATCTCGGCGGCCAGCCAACCGCCCATGGAAAACCCCATCAGGATGGCGTCTTGGAGTTCCAGGGAGTCGATCAAGTCCAGATAGAGAAAAATCAGGTCCTGCAGATTGTCGAAATGCTCGGGGATGGGCGAGCCGTCGAACCCAGGGTGGGTGGGATGAAGCATCTCAAAATTGCTGGAGAGCCTCTCGGCGAACGGGAGATGGCTCAACGGCCCCTCGCCGCCGTGGAGCACCAGGATCGGGGGCCCGGAGCCCCTGCGGACCAATGGAACGTCCACCCCGCGCAGTGAGACCACCGTCTTTGTCTCGCTGGTCATGCCCGAGCTTCCGCCAAAGTTACTCCCCCACAAACCGGGATTCCTGGGGCATTGTACTCAATATATCAGCAATACCGCAAAAAGGCCCCCGGCATGCACCGGGAGCCATTTTCATGCCTAAATTTGGCAGGGGCGGGAGGATTCGAACCCCCGACCATTGGTTTTGGAGACCAGCGCAGAACTTATTGGGCGAAGCTGTTAACCACGACTCCAGGTAGAACCTGCGGAAAGTGACTTCTACGCCATTAGCTATTAGCGGTCGCGATGTTCGGCAGCCGCCTTATGTTGATTGTGATCAGTCAAAACTCCGGGGAACTGTAAAGTGCAATCCACCGGGCGTCGGACCTGATTCGCACCGCCGAACACGTGGCAACCTTTGACGGGTCCCTTGCGTTACTTGAACTCGGGAATGACCTTGTCGGTGATGCACCGCATCGTATTCATCACGACGTCGCGAGGGACCGATGACGACCAGTTGACCTCGAACATGATTTCGTCTGTGCTAAAGGCCTCCCGAAGCATATGAATCTTGTCGACAACTTCTTCCGGTGTCCCAAACAGGTTTACTTCCTCAGTCGCATCGGGGCTGGCTGCGCCCGCGTCGGTGCTTCCGATCCCCACCCTTCCTGAGTAATATAGTCTGGCGAGATTCATCAGGTTCTCGGTCTGGCGCGTGGCCTCTGCTTGCGTGTCGGCCACCAGTGTGGGTATGCGGACCACGGTAGTCGGGTCTCCGGGGTGCCCCGCGTCCATCCAGGCCTTCCGGTAGCTTTTCACGTCTTCCCTTAGCACCGCGGACCCTCTTAGGTTGTGAGGAGAGCTTCCCGCCCCTATGGCGATTCGATAGCCATTCGTGCCCATGGGCACGAAGCTCTCCTGGCTATCCACGGGCAACAACATGGGAGGATAGGGCTTCTGGTAGGGCTTCGGGATGCCGAGGTACGGCTCGTAGAATGCGGGGTAGTTGTAGTACTTCCCCTCGAACCCGGAGAAGTGCTCCTCCGTCCAGAGCTGCTTCATGACCTCCAGGAACTCGAAGAAGTAGTCCCGACGTTCATCAGAACCGCGAGAGCGTGCTCCCGCGCCGTAAATGAACCGGCCTTGGCTGACCTGGTCGACTTATGGAGACCTGTTCCGCGGTCTGGAAGGGGTCATCCAGCATCAGATTGTCAAACGAGTACCTTTCGTGGGGCAGTGCTCTTTCGGATAATTCCTCACCGGCTAGCTTCATCAACGGGCGGTGGATGGACGACCCAATCTTGATTCTGCTGGTTCGTTCGGCAATCACAGCGGCCAGCATGAGAACCTGAGGGTCCATGCTCGCCTGCTTGGAAAAGTGGCCTCCCCCGAGCCAGACGTAGTCCCAGCCCATCTCCTCCACCGCATCAATCTCAACGAAGTTCGTGGCGTAAGCTTCCTCCTCGAGAAGCTTCCCACCACTAAAAGCGGGGTCCCAGGGTACCTTGCCATCGGCGTACAAAGCATTCCAGGTATTGAAAAGTCCAAAGTCCATAATCTCCCCTCCTTGGTTGCTTGGCCGGACGACTCTACCACCGATGAAAAATGATGCCTGAAGATGCCTGATTATACCATCGCAGTCTGCCGGCCTAAACCCAAAGACCCCCGGCATTCACTGGGGGCCTTTTCTTGTCTGAAATTTGGCAGGAGCGGGAGGATTCGAACCCCCGACCACTGGTTTTGGAGACCAGCGCTCTGGCCAGACTGAGCTACGCTCCTGCGATATGACTGTGGGTGGATTATAGGCCAATCACCATCCTTTGAAAAGAATTTCGTCTGGTCCGGGGACGTGTCTCTTCGAGGCCGCGCAGCACCCCAACCATGTCAGCACGCGAAGCCAGGTCCTTGACCTCCTTCTTGCGACGGGGCCAATCAGAATAATCTTTGGCTCGGCGTGAAGCGACGCCACGCCCAGGGTGTATAGTATTGGTTGATGTTGGAGAAGAGGCGATGACTCCCAAGATAGTTGTTCACAGCGACCCTGAGATTTTGGGCGGTACACCTGTCTTTGTCGGCACCCGGGTTGAGGTCCAGTCCCTCTTCGACTACCTCGAAGGTGGAGAGACATTGGACGAATTTCTCCGCCAGTTTCCCTCGGTCAAGCGGGAACAGGCTTTAGCCGCCTTAGAGTTCGCACGCGACTCTGTCATCAGCAGTGCGCGTTCTTCTTGACGAGAATTTGACGGTGGACTTAGCCGCGGAGTTGGCGGTTCACGAGGTGTCCACCGTTGCTGGTCTGGGCTGGCAGGGCATCAACAACGGCGAGCTTCTGCGGCGTGCCCAAGATCGTTTCGAGGTGTTGTTAACGATGGACCGCAACCTCGAATTCCAACAAAATATTGCTGGGTCCGATTTGGGCATGCTCTTGGTACTGGCACCCTCGAACCGAATGGTTCACCTGCGGCCTTTGGTGCTGGCGATTCTTGAAGCTATAGAGACGGTGAGGCCTGGGGAGTTGCGCAGGGTAGGCGCCTAATTGTGGCCGTTCGAAATCCAAGACCAGAGCATCGAACAAAGTCACTGTGGCCGAAGTACGATCAAGGGCGCTTCGGATTGGTGCCCCCGATCCCGGCGGACCTGGTTGAGAAAATGGTACCCCTGGAGTTATCCATTTTTGTAGCTACAAAGCTAAAAGTTGCCTTGATTTGGTGGTTTTTACCACACTCTGGAATAGCCCGGAGCGGACAAGTCGATGCAACAAGTCTGATCGCGCGGCGGCCAAGTTGGATTCGACTTCTTGAACCTTGGGGTGCGCTAGGATTGCTTCGCGTGTCATCGTTCCCCGTTAGAACGCTCCGAACGCGCAAGAAAAGACCGCCACAAAGCCTATAAAGCCAAGTAGCACCACCATCGTGATAGAGAACTTCATGCCGGGTGCGATGGCTGGATGCCCGGTTCCGCAATGCGGGCACTTGGCCGCCGCCTTAATGCACTATGTGCATCGGTTCGAGCAGTCGGCGGTTATGACCATGCAACAGAAGCAGGCTCAAACACGCTGGTAAGAGGCTGAAAGAGGCAGCCCGCCGACTACCCTAGTTTACCACTTCCTGATTAGCCGGTGTTGCTGGTGGCGTTGGTGCTGGCGTCCGATGTTTCAGCCCCACTTCCGCCGCTGCCACCGCCAACCCGCCGTCAACGAAAGACTTGAACGACCGCGCCCGCCCTTGAATGTCTGAGGCTCGGAGTTCGCCCCACTCTAGCGTGACCATATCTTCTAGTGTAGACCGTCAGCGATAATGGGACACATATAAGGGTAGGAAAACCCGAGAGTCGGAGGGTGGTGTGAGCTCCTGAAATGAGGGTAGAGTTACCCACAGAAAGGAGCAGATGTGTCCCAATTAGAAGTAAGCAAAGCAGAGGCCGCCGAGGAACGAAGCGAGCAGACCAGGTCTTTCGTCCGTACAGTGAAGGCGGCTGCCCGACGTAAGTACACCTCCGAAGACAAGATCCGAATTGTTCTGGAGGGCTTCCGCCGCGAGGTCACAGTCAACGACCTGTGCCGGCGGGAGGGGATCAAGCCCCACTCCTACTACTCGTGGACCAAAGAGTTCATGGAGGCGGGCAAGGAGAGGTTGACCCGTGACTCGGTTCGGGACGCCACTCAGCATGAGGTAGGGCAGCTCAAGCGAGAGAACGGGGAACTCAAGGAGCTAGTGGCCGATCTGTCGCTGGAGGCGTACCGTCTCAAAAAAACGGCCATCCCCGTGCCCCAGGACGCCACCGGTACCAGCGGATGAGCGCCCCGGAGAAGGCAGAGGTAGTTACCAAAGTATCCTCGTCTCCCCTCCCCAAGCGAAAGGTCCTCAGAGAGCTGGGCATCCCTAAGAGCACCTACTACCGGTGGCTCAGACGCCAAGACCAACAAGGACTTGAGGACCGACCAGGAGGCGATCAGCCACCATGGAACCGTCTTACTATTCAGGAAGAACGCTCAGTCCTGTTATCAGCCAGAGAGATGCCAGAGCTGAGCTGCCGTCAGCTGGCCGCGTGGATCACCGACAACCAGGGCTTCTCAGTCTCAGAGTCCAGCGTCTACCGTATCCTGGGCAGGGAGGGCCTAGTGAAGCGGCCTGAGATGCGGTTGGCCGCGGGGAAGGAGTACCACCGCAAGACCACAGGACCTCACCAGATGTGGGCCACCGATGCCTCATACTTCAGGGTGGTTGGTTGGGGCTACTACTACCTGGTCACCGTTATGGACGACTACTCCCGCTTCATCCTGGCTCACAGGCTTCAGCAAGATATGACGGCCGACTCCTTCATCGAGGTGGTCCAGGATGCTGTGGACACGACCAGCATGGACCAAGTTCCAGTCACAGACCGCACCAGGCTGCTGAGTGACAACGGTCCAGGCTATGTCTAAAGAGCATTCAGGGACTACCTGGGGATGGTTGGCATCAAGCACATCCTAGCAACTCCTTTCCACCCTCAGACCAACGGGAAGCTGGAGCGCTACCACCAGACCATCAAACGGGACGTCAACCAGGTGCCTTATGAGTTGCCCGCCGACCTTGAGGCTGCTATCGCGGCCTTCGTCAGCTACTACAACTACCGGCGCTATCACAAGGCTCTGGGCAACGTGACACCATCAGACGTGCTCAAGGGAAGACGGCAAGAGATCCTACAACGCAGGAAGGAGGTGAAGGCTCAAACCACCGAACGGCGACGACGCTACAACAGGGCCCTCAGGGAGCTCACCAGACCTCCATCCAGCCCCTGATCTCTCGGCTCCCAATGTGTCCCACTTTTGCTGGTTGCTAACACTTGGCCCAGGAGGTCACCAGGGGGATGCGGGAGGCCGCCTCTCGTGGCTTCTGGATCGGCAGCAGGACGCCCTACGGCTACAGCAGGGTCATGGTGTACGACGGGCCGAAGAAGAGGCCCACCCTGGAACCCGACCCCGACGCCTCCCGCGTGGTCAAGCGCATCTTCAACATGGCCGAGGCCGGAACGGGCATGCTGCACATCGCCCGCGCCCTCAACGACGAGGGCATCGCCAGCCCAGCAGGAAAGCTATGGTCCAAGAACGGCATCCACTTCATCCTCAGGAACGAGGTCTACACAGGGACACTGATCTGGGGCGCCAACGCGAAAGACAAGGCTGAGCCGGTGCGCATCGAGAAAGCGTTCCCCGCCATCATCTCCAAAGCCAAGTCTCAGCGCGTCAACAGCCTGATGCGCTCCCGCGCACCCAAGGTCATCAACCCCCGCAGAGTCGGAAGCACCCACCTGCTCAGCGGCCTGCTCAAGTGCAAGGCGTGCAACAGGGCGCTCTCCGCACAGGTCGCCAAGAGCGGCCAGTTCTCCTACTACGTCTGCCAGTCGATCATGAAGCGCGGCAAGGACGCCTGCGACAGTCCCAGGCTCAACGCCCGCCGTTTCGAGGAGATGGTCGTCGGCGAGATTCGCTCCAACGTCCTCACCGACTCCAACATCCGCGCCCTGGCGAAGGTCGTCGACGAGCAGATGGACGGCGTGGCCCGCGAGCAGCGCAAGAGGCTGGAGACCATCGAGGATGAGCTTGAAGACGTGAAGCGGAAGCTGGGTCGCATCTGGCACTTCGTAGAGACGACCGACATTGGCATGGCCGACGCCTCGGCCCGCATCAAGGAGCACCGTGAGCGGCAGGAGCGCCTGGAGGACGCAGCGGCCGATGCCAGGGCCATCCTCTCGCAGCGCAGGACGGTCCTGGACGACGTGGAGACCATCGCGGCCTACGCTCAGGACATGAAGCAGTTCCTGAAAGAGAGCGAGATGACCGAGCGCAGGGCCTTCATCGAGACCTTCGTCAAGGAGATCGTCGTCATGCCCGGCAGTTCTATGTTGCACTACACCATCCCCATGCCCGACGATAGCCCCATACTCGGCATGAACACCGAGAACATGGCCCTGAACGGCTCGGTGCTGTCCACCCGTCAAAAAAGGTGGGTCGCCCGCTAAGACGGACTCCGGAACGCTTGGCCTGCATCGCCGGCTCCTTTCAGTCCTGTCAGCCGTCGTTGGGGACGAATCGCAGGAGGCCGGAGCTGTGAGCCTAGGCGGTGTAGATTGACGTCAGACTGCGGGATCGGCTCGCCATCGGCAAGACCCCCTACCTACATTCACTGCGGATGCCCCCTGGCCCAGGCGGTCGCGCTCGACGAGGCTGAGGTGGGAGCGGAGGGCAGGCGGACGGGTTCGACAACGAGCGCGAGGGGCGTCGTGGGGTGTAAAAGGCTGGTGGAAAGGCAGGACGGTGACCTACATCTACCTTGGCCACACACGACAGAGGATTCTTGACACTCCGTGGCATATCTTTCACAATTGCAGCACTGTGGATCAGTCTGCATCCTAATGGAGCTTTGATTGGGTATGTCCCATAGACAACGGCTCTCAGTCAATCTTTCAGCCGACGAACATCACCAACTTGCGGAGCTTGCCGAAAAGGCCCGAGTCTCTAAGGCTTGGCTTGGTCGACATGCGATTGCCGAACTTCTAGACCGATACCGAGAACGCGAGTTCCTGCTCCCGTTGACTTCAACAGTGCAGGACAGTGAGCTGGTCAACAATGATTCTGAATCAGTTAGTTCGCTATAGATTGGAGTGTGAAGCAATGATATGCAGGTTTCAGCTTGGAGGCAAAGCATATGGGCAGAGCATACGTCACTGAACTAAAGCGTCTGAAGCAGACGGTTGGGTTCGCGTGTGATGCTGACATAGAGCCTTTGGCTGCCCTGCTGGTTGAGTTGGTCACACGCAACTTGATATTTGTCGGATCCGGAGGGTCATATACTGCTGCTACATTTGCCGCCGCCCTACATGAGCAATATACTGGCCGCTTGACTAAGGCCTTGACGCCGCTAGAAGCGGTCCATCGACCTTCCACCAACAACACAGCAGCCGTACTCATAAGTGCGCGAGGTTCAAATCCAGATATTATCAAGGCTTTCCATTCGCTTCGCTCTTAAAGGAACCAATTGTTGCTATATGCGCTAATGAACGGAGCACCCTGCTGCGACAGATAAATGACAGCGGCATTGGCGTCGGGTACGGTTTCACCGTTCCGGGAGGGAAGGATGGTTTCCTAGCCACGAATTCGTTGCTGGCGACTCTAGTTTTGCTTTCTCGAAGCTATGGTTCCCTCTTTCGATTGCCGGAGATTGACATGGCAGGCATAGGTGATGTCTCCTCCGGACTTGACAGCGACTCACATCTCTCTGCCGAAATGTCTCGACTGGCGGGAGCAGATACCATCATCGCACTTTCCAGTGGATGGGGATGGCCTGCGGCGACAGACTTGGAATCCAAGTGCTCTGAATCGGGTCTTACGAATGTACTACTGTCTGACTTCAGGAACTTTGCACATGGTCGCCACAATTGGCTCCGGACCCGAGCTATGTCTACAGCTGTTGTGTCAATTGAAGATAGGGACAACACCGAGCTAGCCAGCAGCATCCTTCAACTTGTACCCGATGAGGTTCAAAAGCTTCGGCTATTTAGTGACAGAACTGGCCCTGGCGCAGCCATAGACCTAGTTAGCCAAGTGTTGCATCTTGTAGGGTCCCTGGGAGCCGCATCTGCGATTGACCCCGGTCGTCCTCTCGTTGAGAAGTTCGGTCGAAAGATGTATCGAAATGGCTTCAAGACTTCGAACAGTAGAACAGCCCGTCACACTTGGATTGCCAGAAAGGCAGAGGCGATAGGACTTCTACCCCACGAAAGCGATGAATTGTTAGCCGAGTCCTTAGACTGTTTCCTGACGCGACTTACCCACACGCCCATACAGGCACTTGTGGCGGATTACGATGGCACTCTTTGCGGCCCACGCGAGCGATACACAGGCATAGGTAACGAAGTCGCGGGATTATTGAATTCTCTTCTAGCCGAGGGTTTGATTTTAGGAATTGCCACGGGACGCGGAAGCTCGGCGCATGAAGACTTACGTCGGGCAATTGCATCCACACACTGGGACAAAGTGTTTGTGGGTCTTTACAACGGAGCCATCATATTGCCACTAAGTGAAGAGGTTGACGAGCGGGATAGCAACCACACCTTGGGACTAGCTAGTATTCGCACGACGCTGACGCCGTTGGTTCGCGCACTGTCGATGGAAATGTCGCTCAACGAATATCAGGTATCGCTCAGACCATCGACTCCGATGGACCTAGAGCTGCTACGCCGTTCCGTCACGGAACGACTTCACGATTTTACAACCCCAGTCCACGTTCGCAGGTCAGCCCACTCTGTGGATATACTTCCCGCCTCCATCTCTAAGGACCTAGTGCCACGGGCATTGGCACAGTCTGCAGGAGTCGATGAGAGCGCAATTGTCCGGATAGGGGATCTAGGAGATTGGGGAGGCAACGACTTTGAACTGCTAAACGAAGGTGTAGGACGTCAGCGAAAATGGGACAAAAGAGGGGGTAGAAGAACCCGAGAGATGTGGGGTGGGGTCAGCTCCCTGGATGAGGTCAGCCGGTTCCCGAATCCAACCCTCAACGATGGAGAGGGAAGATTCACCCTGCCCTGCCAAGGATCGCAGAGTCCCCAGCCACATTTCGAAGATGGTTCTGTCTACCGTGCACGTTGGTGACCCCGGAGAGACTCTAACTCCCCGTAAAGATCGCGGCGGCAAAGGATCACAGTCCGCCTAGCCACATCTCGAAGACGGTGCCATCGACCGTCCACGTTTGCCCAGCTTGCGGGGGATCGAACTAAACGCCATCCCCTGAACTACCTTCCTAGTCAACTGCCTCCTAGTCCCACCGCCCATGAGTACCGTACGTTTCCGTCACTATTGAATCCAGAGAGTGAAGGTTCTTGATTTTGTCCAGTTTGGTGGGGACCAAGGCGACAGGAACCTGACGCGGGGCCCGGATCATTCTTCCCTGTCAGTCCGGCCCAGGAATACTTCGGTCAAGATGTCGTTCTCCCTGACGGATTGGGGGTCTCCGTGGAACGCGACGCGGCCCTTGTCCAGCACGTAGGCCCGGTCCACGATGTTCAAGACCCCCTTGATGTTGTGCTCCACCACTATTATGGTGGTGTTCAGCCGCTCGCTTATCTCGGCGACTTTTTCGAACACCTCTTTGACTATGATGGGAGCCAGGCCCAGCGTGGGCTCGTCCAGCAGCAGCGCCTCGGGATCGGCCATGAGTCCGCGGCCCAGGGCGAGCATCTGTTGCTGCCCGCCTGACATGGCGCTGGCCAGGTCGCGCCTCTTGTCCTGCAGGACCGGGAACAGCTCCATGACCGAGTCCATCCGCCGCTCTTTTTCCGCCTTGTCGTTCAGGTACAGGCAGCCCATTTCCAGGTTCTCCTGGATGGTGAGGTGGGTGAAGACACGCCTGCCCTGAGGCACGAAGGAGATGCCCTCTTTCACTATCTCGTGGGTGGCGGACGCCAACAACCGGTTGCGCCAGTAGACCTCCCCGGCAACTACAGGGGCCAATCCCATCACGGCTGTCAATGGCGGA
The DNA here is from genome assembly GCA_965237595.1 of Dehalococcoidia bacterium. GTDB lineage: Bacteria > Chloroflexota > Dehalococcoidia > Lucifugimonadales > UBA3495 > UBA9611. Next base: position 1,004,187 of record CBDEFY010000007.1, read on the forward strand.
GGCATGTTGGGCCACTGGGGCGGAGTAAAACTGTACCACCTGGTGTGTTCATGTTCAGCGAAAAAGCCCGAGCTAACTGGCCAGCATAAATGTCCGCACCACTTGTTGAGGGAAATGGCCTGCTTACGGGTGGGTTAGCAGAGGACAGGCAGGAAGGTCTTGATGCTACCTATTCTTCGTGAGGCTTGTCTTGAGTTTGGGAGGCAACTCCCTCTCTGCTACGCTTGAGCCGGTAGCTCTCGCCGTTCATCTCCAGGATGTGGACGTGGTGGGTGAGGCGGTCCAGCAGGGCCCCGGTGAGCCTCTCCGACCCGAAGACCTCGGTCCACTCGTCGAAGGGAAGGTTGGTGGTCACCAGGATTGAGCCCCGCTCGTAGCGCTGGCTGAAGACCTCGAAGAGCAGTTCCGCCCCGGTGGGTGACAGGGGCACGAAGCCCAGTTCGTCGATGATCAGCAGGCTGAGGCGGGAAAGTTGTCTCTGTAGATTAAGCAGACGCCTCTCGTCTCGGGCCTCCATCAACTCGTGGACCAGGGCGGCGGCGGTGGTGAAGCCCACGGACATCCCCCGCTGGCAGGCGGCCAGGCCCAGTCCCAGGGCCACGTGGGTCTTGCCGGTGCCGCTGTTGCCGACGGCGATGACGTTCTCCCGGTTTTGGACGTATTCGCAGCGGGCCAACTCCATCACCAGCGCCTTGTTCACCGACGGGATGGCCGTAAAGTCGAAGGTGTCGAAGGTCTTGACGGCAGGGAAGCGGGCGGACCGGATCCGCCGCTCCACCATGCGCTGGTGGCGGTCGATGAGTTCCAGTTCGGCGAGCCTGAGCAGGTACCCTGGGTGGTCCACTCCCTCGGCGGCGCACTGGGCGGCCATCTTCCCGTATTCCCGGAAGAAGCTGGGCGGCTTCAGTTCCTTCAGATGGTGTTCCAGCAGCAGCGTGGACCGGCTGTTCATGCCGCCCTCCCCCACAGCAATGTCATGTAATCCCCGGCGGAAGTGATGCTGACCCGCACCTGGGGCAGGTAGGGATAGAGTTCCAGGTCGAGGCGGGGCGGCCGGCCCTCCAGCCGGCAGAGGCAGCAGGGCCTCCAGGTCCCGTTCCATCCGCTGGCCTATGCTCTCTGAGTGGCCCCTCAACCTGGCATCCATCCGCGCCAGGCAGCGACGCTCCAGGTGGGCGTTCAGCGCCTCAAAGCTCTCGAAGGACGGGACCGGCACCAGGAAGTTGCGCCGCATATAGCCGACCATCCCCTCGACCTTCCCCTTGTCGTTGCCCTTGCCGGGACGGCCGAACCGGTCCGAGAACAGGTAGTGGGACTGGAGTTCCGTGAAGGCCCGGGTGCGTTTACGGCGTCCATCCCCCAGGATCCTGGCCACCGCCAGCTTGGTGTTGTCGTACAGGATGCTCTGGGGCACTCCGCCCAGGAATGCGAAGGCCGAGACATGGCCGTCCAGGAGGGCCTCGGTGGTCTCGGCCGGGTAAGCCTTGACGAAGCATCCGTCGCTATGGGGCAGGTCCAGGACGAAGCAGTGGGCTTTCTGTTCCACCCCGCCAATGATCACCAGGGCCTCGCCAAAGTCGCACTGGGCGTGGCCCGGCGGATGAGACAGAGGGACAGAGGGACGAACATCTCCTGCGACCGGCGGCGGTGCTCCCTTACGTAGTCCTTGACTATGGTGTACTGGCCGCCGAACCCATGCTCGTCCCTGAGCCGCTGGAAGATCCGCTGGGCTGTGTGGCGCTGCTTCCTGGGACGCTTGAGGTCGTCTACCAGGATTTGGTCGATGACGGCGGTGAAGGGCTCCTCCTGAGCTTGTCGAAGGGTTAGGACGCCGGGGCGGAGTCTGTCGCCGGTAGCCCGGCGGCGCTGAGTAGGCCAGAATCTTGCGCACCGTGTCCCGGTGCAACCCGAACACCCGGGAGACCTCCCGGATGCTCATCCCATCCACCATCACCACCCGTCGGATCCGTAGATACACGTCCACCTGGTACATCCATCCCACCACCCATAAGCACGACTTCGAACCTATCGATGGCAGAGGACGGTACATTTTTCAACCGCCACAATGTCAGGCGGTCAATCCGTCCAGGTGGTCCACTTTAGCTCCGCCTTTTACAGATCGGACAAGGAAACACCGTTAAGAACATTGCGCCCCAAGTTCTTGACGCGCTGACGACAGCCTATCAAGAGGCGGGCCAACGGGGACTGTACTACAAACTTTTCGGTGGGAGGTTGCCCTGTGAGCTTCCAGGGTCTGCCACATAGCGGAACTCACCATAGGACATGTCGAGACCAGCGCCCAACGTAGCTAACACAGCCACAAACGTTGCATCACCCCAGGGCGCACCATATGATACGGAAACGAATGCTCCGACGATGGATACTCAATCTTCGGATGCCTCCGAGACTCACGCATCTGTCCACGCCGATGATCCGATTCCAACTTCGGTTCCCACACCCCGGATATCTCAGCGCAGGCAGTAACCCGAGCCGCCGCCTAGGGCGCTGACCCCTCCCCCTGGATGATGGCGGGAATGCCGCAGGTCTCCTGGGCCGCCATTATCTCGGCCACCGCCTTCGTCATTTCCGGCGATGGTGTGGGCTGCTCCGTGCTCGACTCCAGGTCGGCAAAGGCCTGGTAGACGATGAACAGGTTCTCCAGGTCTGTCTGCTCGGATACGCAGCGTAGTTGGGAGGGCAAAGGAAACGCGTCTTCTTCCGGAACAGGTCCCGACATAGCTTGCGCTTCTTCGTCGGTCAGGCAGAGCTGCATGGTTATAAAGGAGCGCATGGAGTCTGTCATGCTCATCCCCTCGCCCGGCACCCCGAGGTCTGCGAAAACGCCCTTGATGCAGGCCTGGCTATCATCGGACAGCCCGCCCGCCTGGAGCGATATCATGGCTACGCTCAGGTCGATGGCGTTGCCCGGCTCCAGGCATTGCAGCGGGAACGTATCGAATCCCATGGCACTCTCGGACAGGGTCAGGTCCTGCATAGCCTCGTAGCTCGCGTCCCCTATCGCAGCACGCAGGCAGTCGACTTCACCTTCGGAAAGCGACGCTATCAGTTCGGCCCCCGTGGTGGTCTCGTCGATATCGCTCAGAGACATCATGGTGTCGCCGTCTTTGTCCATCATGATGATGGTGGGGATGCCGCAGGTTTCCTGAGCCGCCGTTATCTCGGCCACCGCCCTCGTCATTTCCGGCGATGGTGTGGGCTGCTCCGTGCTCGACTCCAGATCGGCAAAGGCCTGGTAGACGATGAACAGGTTCTCCAGGTCTGTCTGCTCGGATACGCAGCGGAGCTGGGAGGGCAGAGGCAGGGGGTCTTCACCACCGGACGTGTCGAGGGCCTGGGCCTCTTCGTCAGTCAGGCAGAGCTGCATGGTTATAAAGGAGCGCATGGAGTCTGTCATGCTCATCCCCTCGCCCGGCACCCCGAGGTCTGCGAAAACGTCCTTGATGCAGGCCCGGCTATCATCGGACAGCCCGCCCGCCTGGAGCGATATCATGGCTACGCTCAGGTCGATGGCGTTGCCCGGCTCCAGGCATTGCAGCGGGAACGTATCGAATCCCATGGCACTCTCGGACAGGTTCAGGTCCTGCATAGCCTCGTAGCTCGCGTCCCCTATCGCAGCACGCAGGCAGTCGGCTTCACCTTCGGAAAGCGACGCTATCAGTTCGGCCCCCGTGGTGGTCTCGTCGATATCGCTCAGAGACATCATTGCGGGAGTGGGCGGGACGGGCGTGGCGGTGGGATCGGGGGTCGGCGTTGCGGACTCGCCGCACGCTGCGAGAACCAAAGCCCCCGCCACCATCGCTACCAGCAGCACGGCCCATCGCCAGGAGAACCGCTTCTTTTCTCTGTTCTGACCAAACATTTGGTTTATCCTCCGGGTACCCGGAAATGAGAATATTGCGTCTTGGACCCTATAAAATAATTTACTCCCGCCCCTGGCACGCATACAAGTAATTTGAAACCCGCCCTCAGTCAATACATGGAGGATTGGAAGTATGGCCGCACGCTGAGCGGCGTGGAATTCGCCGAATTCGCCCGGCGTATTGGTCTGTCCCCAGATTCCCCACCTGACATTGTTGGGAGCTGTTTGTGTGCTTTCAGGGGGTGTCCGGGTGTCGACTAGGGGTGACGCATGACATGATCGGGCATCGGACAGGGTCTCGGGTGCCGTCTTTGAGTGTTAGCAACCAGCAAAAGTGGGACACATTGGGAGCCGAGAGATCAGGGGCTGGATGGAGGTCTGGTGAGCTCCCTGAGGGCCCTGTTGTAGCGTCGTCGCCGTTCGGTGGTTTGAGCCTTCACCTCCTTCCTGCGTTGTAGGATCTCTTGCCGTCTTCCCTTGAGCACGTCTGATGGTGTCACGTTGCCCAGAGCCTTGTGATAGCGCCGGTAGTTGTAGTAGCTGACGAAGGCCGCGATAGCAGCCTCAAGATCGGCGGGCAACTCATAAGGCACCTGGTTGACGTCCCGTTTGATGGTCTGGTGGTAGCGCTCCAGCTTCCCGTTGGTCTGAGGGTGGAAAGGAGTTGCTAGGATGTGCTTGATGCCAACCATCCCCAGGTAGTCCCTGAATGCTCTTTAGACATAGCCTGGACCGTTGTCACTCAGCAGCCTGGTGCGGTCTGTGACTGGAACTTGGTCCATGCTGGTCGTGTCCACAGCATCCTGGACCACCTCGATGAAGGAGTCGGCCGTCATATCTTGCTGAAGCCTGTGAGCCAGGATGAAGCGGGAGTAGTCGTCCATAACGGTGACCAGGTAGTAGTAGCCCCAACCAACCACCCTGAAGTATGAGGCATCGGTGGCCCACATCTGGTGAGGTCCTGTGGTCTTGCGGTGGTACTCCTTCCCCGCGGCCAACCGCATCTCAGGCCGCTTCACTAGGCCCTCCCTGCCCAGGATACGGTAGACGCTGGACTCTGAGACTGAGAAGCCCTGGTTGTCGGTGATCCACGCGGCCAGCTGACGGCAGCTCAGCTCTGGCATCTCTCTGGCTGATAACAGGACTGAGCGTTCTTCCTGAATAGTAAGACGGTTCCATGGTGCCTGATCGCCTCCTGGTCGGTCCTCAAGTCCTTGTTGGTCTTGGCGTCTGAGCCACCGGTAGTAGGTGCTCTTAGGGATGCCCAGCTCTCTGAGGACCTTTCGCTTGGGGAGGGGAGACGAGGATACTTTGGTAACTACCTCTGCCTTCTCCGGGGCGCTCATCCGCTGGTACCGGTGGCGTCCTGGGGCACGGGGATGGCCGTTTTTTTGAGACGGTACGCCTCCAGCGACAGATCGGCCACTAGCTCCTTGAGTTCCCCGTTCTCTCGCTTGAGCTGCCCTACCTCATGCTGAGTGGCGTCCCGAACCGAGTCACGGGTCAACCTCTCCTTGCCCGCCTCCATGAACTCTTTGGTCCACGAGTAGTAGGAGTGGGGCTTGATCCCCTCCCGCCGGCACAGGTCGTTGACTGTGACCTCGCGGCGGAAGCCCTCCAGAACAATTCGGATCTTGTCTTCGGAGGTGTACTTACGTCGGGCAGCCGCCTTCACTGTACGGACGAAAGACCTGGTCTGCTCGCTTCGTTCCTCGGCGGCCTCTGCTTTGCTTACTTCTAATTGGGACACATCTGCTCCTTTCTGTGGGTAACTCTACCCTCATTTCAGGAGCTCACACCACCCTCCGACTCTCGGGTTTTCCTACCCTTATATGTGTCCCATTATCGCTGACGGTCTACAGCGGAATGCCCCTGAATACGGCGGTGCCATGCCCAGAAAACCGACACGACTCCCCGGCCACTTCACCTCCGAGGAAGCGGAGGCCTTGGTCGTCGCGGCACCCAGCTACCAGATCATTATAGAAGGCTCAAGCTACCGGGAACTCCTGTAGCTCCACCGAGCACTGCTGGGCCCAGGGCTGGAAGGGGGTGATTGACCAGCCAACTGGGACGCTCAACGCCCTGGAACGCCTCCGGGATAACCTGCAAGAGGCCGAGCCGGAGAGCCTGCCCCCGCAGACGAAGGCGGCGTCCGAGTCCCTCCGACGCCTGCTGACCGATCTGGAAAAGCGCGACGGCATCCTGGACCGGCGCTTCTACGCCGTGTGCGAGTTCGGGCGGATTGACGAGCTGCGAGGGCTGCTGGCAAGGGCCGGTCTGTCCGTCCACCGGCTCAAGGGGCGGCAGCTCCGCATGTTTCTCGTAGCAGCCGCCCTGGGCGGCTCACCCTCCGAGTTCGACGAGGACGCGCCCGTCGAGGTGGAGATCAACCGCCGCGACATGCGCATAGGCGGGACCCTCGTTCGCTCCCTGCACCTGGGGAAGTGGCCCCGGTCACTGGGCCCCGGCTTCCTCCAGGGGCTGATGGCCGCCGGAGCGCCGATGGACCTGTCCGTCCACGTCGGCCCGATACCCACCGAGCAGGCGGCGAGGACGCTGGAGTGGCAGAAGGTGCGCTTCGAGTCGGCGCAGTCCCTCTCCTTCAAGCGGGGCCGCACCATGTCCCCGGAGGCGGAGATCGCGCTGGAGGACGTGACCCGGCTCAGGGACGAGGTGCAGCGGGGCAGGGAGCGGCTCTTCCACGCCTCTCTCTCCGTCACCCTTCACGCCAGGGACGAAAAATCCCTCAAGGAGATGACCCAGCGGGCGAAGGCCCACTTCGCCGCCACCCTGGGCAAGCTCGACAACCTGGCCTTCCGCCAGCGAGAGGGGTTGCTGTCCACCCTACCCCTGGCCCTGAACGCCGTGGCCGTGTGGCGGACGCTGGACACGTCCAGCATAGCCCGTCTCTTCCCCTTCTCGCCGCCGGACCTGGACACCCGCAGCGGCACCCTCTACGGCATCGACCTGCGGGCCTGCTCCCCGGTGGTCTACGACCCGTGGGACGGAACCCACCTGAACGCGAATACGGCGATGCTGGCCCGCTCCGGCTCAGGCAAGTCTTTCGCCACCAAGCTGGGCGTGCTCAGGGGCCTGACCAGGGGCATCACCGCCTACGTCATCGACCCCGAGGGCGAGTACGCGGACATGGCCCGCGCCGCTGGAGGCAGGGTGCTTTCCCCCGGCGTGCCCGGCGAGGGCATGAACCCCTTCGTCATCGACAAGGGCGACTCGGAGGAGCTTCTCCAGCGCATCGGCAGCCTGAGAAGGCTCATCGAGGTCATGGTCGGAGAGAGTCTCGGCGCGGAGCGCCGCACCTCCCTCGACCACGCCCTGGCGGGCTACTACGCCCAGCCCAGGGAGCGCACCGGCTTCCGCGACTTCTACCAATATCTGCAAGAGGACGAGGCGGGCGACGCGGGTCTGGCGCGGCTGCTGCGGCCCTTCGCCACCGGCAGCCTGAGACACCGGCTCTCCGACGAGGGCGACGACCTGCTGGGCAACGAGGCCCTCGTCACCGTCTTCGACCTGCACCTCTTGGAGCCGGAGCTGCGGCCGGCCGCCGCGATGGTCTGCACCGAGACGGTATGGGCGGCGGCAGCGCAGGACCCCAAGCCCCGGCTGCTGGTCGTCGACGAGGTGTGGTCGATCATGCAGCACCCCGAAGGCGCGGCCTTCATGGTCAGCGTGGCGAAGCGGGCGCGCAAGCACCGCCTGGGGTTGCAGTTCATCACCCAGGACGTGCAGGACCTGCTCAGCGAGGACACCTCTCGCACCATCACCGGCCACTCCGGTCGCGCCCTGCTTCAGAACGCCGCCTTCAAGCTGTTCCTCCAGCAGGACGCCGCCGCCATCAGCACCGTGGGCGACGCCTTCGACCTGCCCGCCGAGCTACAGCGATGGCTCCTGTCGTGCCCGCGTGGAGACGGCTTGCTGATGGCAAAGAGCAACCGATTCCCCGTACGCATCGAGGCCACCCCGGAGGAGACGGCGGTCATCGAGTGGCGGCCCGGACACCATTAGAGAAAGGACTATCCCCCATGAAGCTGAACCCGAAGAACATCCTGTTTGGCGGCGACGAAGGAGAGAAGGGTCCCGTCCTGCTGGCGGTGACGCCGCCAAGGACCGGGGAGCGCACCCTGCTCGGCGTCGAGAACCTCCTCCAGTCCGTCGCCGTCCCCGAACCCTTCTCCCTGGAGCTGGCCGGGGACATGGACGGCGTGACCCTGATGGCCCGCTGCCTCGACGACCAGGTGGTGCGCGGCCAGCTCTCCGCCCACTACCCCCAGGCCCGCATCCAGAAGGTGGACCCCGACGACGACCCCCTGCGCACGGGCGAGGGCGAGCAGGCGTGGAGAGTGACCCTGCGGGCGGACGGCCCTGAGTACCTCCCCCTCAGAACCTTCCGGGACGACGACCTGCTCGACCCCGGCTCCGACCCCCTCATCGCCCTGATGGGCGCGCTCTCTGCCCTCTACGAGGGGGAGCGCGTGGTGGCGCGGCTGCTGCTGCGCTCCCTGGGCCCCGACTGGTCGCAGGCCCACATGGACAAGGCACACAAGCAGCCCGGCATGGAGCCCAGGGAGCCCGCCTACATGTTCCAGACCAAGCCCCTGCAGATGGACGGTGTGACTACGGCCGTCCTCGGCATAGGCGCTCTCGCCGCCCTCAAGGGCTATCTGTGGGTGCAGGACGGCGAGATATGGAAGGCGGCGCTCCTGGGGACCGGCATGGCCCTGGGGCTGGCGGTCGGCGGCTTCGCCTGGCACCGCTGGAAGAAGGCCCACAAGCGCGTCGAGGACCCGCTGCTCATCAAGGAGAAGGTCTCCCGCATCGTCTTCGACGCCGAGATCCAGATCGTTGCCGTCGTGCCCGCCGGGGCGGGGCAGCAGCGCGCCGGGGAGCTTCTCGGGAGGGTCGCCGCCGCCTACCGCCACTTCGACAACCCCGCAGGCGCTCGCTTCAAGGTGGGCAAGGTCCGGCCCGTCCTTCCCGACCCGGAAATGCTGCACCCTTCCGGCCCCGGACTCTTCGGCGGGCGCAGCGTCCTGGGCGTCCGCGAGGTCGCCTGCCTGTGGCACCCGCCCGGCGCCGGGGATGAGACGCCCCTGGTGGAGCGGTCCGGCGCGAGGACGCTCAGCCCCTCGGCAAAGGGCGTCCGGGGCGGCGCGCTGGTGGGAGACACCACCGCGGGCGCGAAGCGGGAGATCCGCTTCCCCGAAGACCTGCTCCGCCGCCACCACCTCTACGTCGCCCGCACCCGCATGGGCAAGTCCACCCTCATGCACCACCTCGTTACCCACAAGCTGCGGGAGAAGGCCGAGGGCAGGGACCCGGACGCCATCGTGGTCATAGACCCCCACACCGACCTGGTGGCCGGCATCCTCGAACACGTCCCGGAGCCGCTCATCGACCGCGTGCGCCTCATCGACCTGTCGGACGAGACCCGCTCCCCCGGCATCAACCTGCTGGACACCCGCGTCTTCGCCGACCGGGACCGCACCGCCGACTCGGTGGTGCGCGTGGCGAAGGGCCTCTGGGAGCAGTGGGGGCCGAGGATGCAGTCCATCCTCGAACAGACCGTCAAGACCCTCCACGAGGCCAACGAGCAGGTGGAGGCGGAGCAGCAGTACACCATCCTCGACGGGCTGAAGCTGCTGTCCGACGAGCCCTTCCGCAAGGACGTGCTCAAGAAGGTCTCCGACCCCTACCTGCTGGAGTGGTGGGCCAGGGACTTCGGCAGGTGGAATCAGCAGTACCGCGCCGAGGCCCAGGCCCCCGTCCAGACCCGCCTCTCCTACTACGCATCTTCCAAGCGGGCGGCGTCCTCCTGGTCTCCACCTCCCAGGGCACCGTGGGCCGAGACGTGGCCGCCCTGGTGGGCGCGTCCCTTCTCAACCTCGTGGACGCCGTGATCCGGGAGCAGGGGAGCCTGCCGTTGGAGAAGCGCCGGGGCGCGCTGGTCGTCGTGGACGAGATGCAGTCGATGCCCGGCGTGGACTACGAAAGCATGTTGTCTGAGCTCGGCAAGTTTGGGGCCTCCTTCATCCTCGCCACCCAGAGCCTCGCCAAGCTGGACGACCTCTCCCGCACCATGCGGGACACCATCCTCGCCAACGTGGGCTGCCTCGCCGTCTTCCAGGTGGCGGGAAACGACGCCAGGACGCTGGTCTGGGAGCTGGGAAAGGACCGGGTGACCGAGGGACGACATCACGTCGCTCCCCGTCCACCACTGCTACGTCCGCGCCACCGTCGGCAAGGAGCGGATGCCCGCCTTCTCGATGATGGTCAGAAAGCCGGAGGAGGGAGACCCCGCCGTCGCCGTCCGCATCCGCGAGGCGGCCACCGCGTACACCGTCTCGGCCCGCCAGGCGGACTACGCCGACGCCGACGGCCACAAGAAGGTGGGCGACTACCGCAAGGGCGTCGAAGACCTCGAAAACGCCAGGCAGGAGGAGCGGGCAGCGGAGCAGGACCCGAAGGGCGGAAAGCAGACCGGCAAGCGTCGAGCCGCCGAGGAAAAGGAGGCCGAGGAATGAGACCCGAAGGATGCGAGGCCGACCTGCTCCGCGCCCTGGCGTGGATGCCCTTCCTCGACCGGCAGGAGATGGTCGCCGTCTCCGGCTGGTCCAAGGCCGCGGTCTACGAGGCCGTCGAGAAGCTGGAGGCGGGCGGGTTCTGCGCCTCCGTGCTCCACGCCACGGAGCTGCAACCCCCCGCCCGGAGGTTCCACCTCACCGCCGCCGGGCTGCGCAGGCTCGCGGGCGAAGAGGACACGTCCCTCGACGAGCTGGTGCGCTCCCGCCCCGTCTCCTCCCAGTGGCGGCGCGGCCTGATGGAGCGCCTCGACGCCCTGGCCGCCGTATATCACCTGGCCTGCCTCCTCTCCAACGTCGCCTTCCCCACACGCTTCCGCTGGTACCGGGCCGTGCGGCTGGACGCCGCCGTGACGCTTCCCGATGGGAAGACGGTCGGCATCGTCAGGCAGGGACGCACCGCCGACCGGTCCGGCTTCGCCAAGCGGCTCTGGCGGCTGCGCGACGAGCCGATGCCCGGAGCGGTGCTCGTCCTCATGGCCGACGACGTGCGGCTCAGGCACGCCCGCAGGCTGCTCTCGACCACCGAGGTTCCGGCCCTGTTCGCCCTGGAGCGCGACGCTCTCCTGGCCGAAGCGGGCGACCGGATATGGAGCCCGCCCAGAGTCGGCGCTTCCGTCGACCTGCTGCCCGTCTTTCTGAAGCCCGCCGAGAAGCGTGCCCTCGACCTGGTGTCCGACTGGCCCTGGATCACCCTCACGGACCTGGCCGGGGGCTGACGCTCCTGGCCCGTAGGGACCGCACCTCCGTCGGCGTGGCGAAGCGGCGGTGGAGCGTCGCTCCCGAAGACGCCGACGCCCCCTTCGAGTGGCGCAACCTCACCGGCCGGCGCAGCCGCCAGCTGTTCAGGAACATCGAGCACACCGCCGCCGTCCACGGCTTCCTGGCAGCGCTCACCGCGCAGGCCCCCCTGCTGGGGTGGGAGATCGCCCAGCTCGACCCGCCCCGCAGGGCCTCCCGCCACTTCAGGCACGACGGCGGGATGCGCGCCGTCAACCCCGACGCCTTCGGCGTCCTCACCAGGGGCGACACGCGCTGGCCCTTCTTCCTGGAGTGGGAGCGCAGGGCCGTGCGCCCATCCACCATGTCGGAGCGCCTCGCCCCCTATCTGCGCTACTTCTCGTCGCACCGGCCCACCGACGACCACGGCACGCGGCCCTCCGTCCTGGTCGTCTTCGACGACGAGATCGCCCACACCCACTTCCTGCGCGAGGCGCGGGAGGAGATTCGGGCGGAGGGGGTCACCGTGCCCCTGTGGGTCTCCCACCGAGAGGCCATAGACGCCCTGGGACCGCTGGGACGCGCCTGGCGCACCCCGGCCAAGTGGGAGTCGCCCCAGGCCCTGCCGCCCCCATGAGCGAAGACACAAACGGCGGGAGCTTGAGCCGCGGCGCCGCTAGACCGCCTCGGTTGCTTCCACCGAGGCGGTTTCCTTTTGTGGACGGGGCGGGCCATTGTATACGGGTTAGTATATGCAACCTCTATAACAGCCCTGAAACTGCCTGATTTAGCTATGAATATGCAAATATCGGATAGTCTCGTCTGAGATCTCCCCAACTATCTCGACCCGCGTGGCGACCAAGCTCTCACGGGCCTTGGGCTTTACCTTGGAGCTGTGGAAGGCTCCGATCATGTCCCTGATTGACTCTTGACGCTGTTCCTCTGACAACGATAGAAGCTGATTGATTCGCCCTTTCATCATTGGCTTTCGCATCATGTGAGGCATGCCAGCCAGCATCTTCATCATCCCTACGTTGTCGCTCCCCCACTCCCCAGTGGCTGCGTCGAATCCAGCTTCTTTCTTACCAAACATTCCAAACATTCCCATTTCGGACCTCCATTTCGTGTCCTGTGACTTGATGGGCCTAACATCGTTATTTGCCCATTCACACACTTTGATGCATGCCAAGATCAGATGGTTCCGACCAATCGTTATTGGGATGTCCTGCCTGAGTACCTGTCATTTTTAGGCGTGAGCCGAAGAATCTCGTTGCTGCAGAATCGGGGCAGAGCAAGAACAAAGAGACCCTTCCCCCGACTGCGGTCGGGGGAAGGGTGACAGATGGGGGGAGGCTCTGGCCTCGCAACTGGTCATTCCGAGGTGGTCACGACGCCTCGGGAAAGAATCTCGTTACTGCTGAACCAGGATTGAGCAGGGAGAAAAGGACCCATCGCTTAACTCAGGACGAGTAGTGGGATGGGGTTGCTAATCGGAGCCTAGTACTCAGTCAACTTGGTTTTGGGATTTGTTTAAGAAAGGGGCCAATTGAGCTATCCTGCCTGGTGGGAAGTGTTGATGGCGGGAGTGGCAATGATGGTCAGGGACAAATACGCGGTGCGGCTGGCACAGGAACAACGGGAAGAGCTCCAGCGACTGATCCGGGTTGGCAAAAACTCAGCCCGAGTGACCGCTAGAGCGCGGATTCTCCTAAAGAGCGACGAGGGTTGGGCGGCACCCCAAGTGGCCGAAGCTTTGGATGTGGCCCTGAGCACCGTATACCGGGTCAAGCAGCGCTTTGCCGAAGAAGGGTTGGAGAGGGTTTTGCAGGACCGTCCCCAGGCCAACCGGCCCCGGAAGTTGGACGACCGGGGCGAAGCCCACCTGATTGCTTTGGCCTGCAGCCCGCCGCCGGAAGGGCATGACCACTGGACCCTGCGTCTGCTGGCCGGGAAGGTGGTCGAGTTGGGGCTGACGCCCTCCATGTCCCACGAGGGGGTGCGCAAGCGTCTCAAAAAAACGCCCTCAAGCCGTGGCAGAAGAAGGAGTGGTGCATTCCCAAGGTGAGCGCGGAATTTGTGGCTAACATGGAGGATGTCCTGGATCTCTACGCCGAACCCTATGATCCCCAACGTCCGGTGGTTTGCTTTGACGAGACATCCACCCAGTTGTTGGCGGAGACCCAGCCCGCTCTGCCGCCCCGGCCGGGACTTCCGCTGCGGCAGGACTACGAATACCGGCGGGAGGGTACCCGCAACCTGTTCTTGGCCTGCGAGCCCTTGGCGGGTTGGCGAGGGGTGGCGGTCACGGAGCGGCGCACGATGCAAGACTTCGCCCGCCGGATGCGCTGGCTGGCGGATGAAGCCTACCCGGAAGCCGAGGTGGTAAGGGTTGTCTTGGACAATCTGAATACCCATCGCCGGGCATCGCTGTACGAGACTTTCCCGGCTGAGGAAGCCCGGAGGATTGCCAGGCGGCTGGAGTTTCATTACACGCCCAAGCACGGGAGTTGGTTGAACATGGCGGAGATCGAGTTCAGCGTCCTGTCCCGCTCCTGCCTGAAGCAGCGGCTCTCCGGCGAGGAGGCCCTCAGGAGGGAAGTCGATGCTCTGGTCAAGGAGCGCAACGCCGCCAGAGCCACCATCAACTGGCGGTTCAACACCCGGGACGCACGAACCAAACTTCACCGCCTTTACCCTTCCGATTTTACGGTTGACTGAGTCCTAGTTCCCCTCGTGCTGGCGGTAGCGGTTGACTATGGGGAGGCGGCGGTCCTTGCCGAAGGCCCGTGGGGTGATTTTCACTCCGGGCGGGGCCTGGCGGCGCTTGTACTCGTTGCGGTCAACGGCTGATATGACCTGGCGGACTATCTGGGGGTCGAACCCCCGGGCCACCATATCCTGGTAGCTGCAATCATCCTCCACATAGGCTTTCACCACCGGGTCCAAGACCTCATAGGGCGGCAAACTGTCGGCGTCCAGTTGGTCCTCCCGCAGTTCGGCGCTGGGCGGTTTGTCGATGATGGCTGCAGGGATAACATCGTTGGAAGTCCCGAAAGACCGGCCCTGCCGGTTCCGCCAGCGGCATAGCTCGTAGACCGTGGTCTTGGGCACATCTTTAAGCACGGCGAAGCCGCCGGCCATGTCGCCGTACAGGGTGGCGTAACCCATGGCCATCTCCGACTTGTTGCCGGTGGTGAGCACAATCCAACCGAATTTGTTGGACACCGTCATCAACACGTTGCCCCGCACCCTGGCTTGGACGTTCTCTTCGGCCACGTTGGCCTCGGTGCCCCGGAAACGCTCCTCCAGCATTTCGGTGAAAGCCCGGTGAGCTGGCTCTATGGGCACCTCCCAAAGGTCCAAGCCCAGGTTCTCCGCCAGCTTCTTGGAGTCGCTGATGCTGCCTTCGGAAGAATACCGGGAGGGCATCGTGATCCCGACCACGTTCTCTTTGCCCAGGGCGTCCACGGCGACCGTTGCGGTCAGGGCCGAGTCCACCCCGCCCGACAGGCCCACCAACGCCTTGGAAAAACCCGTTTTGCGGAGATAGTCGCCCGTGCCCAAGACCAGCGCCCGGTAAACCTCTTCGGGCTCTTCCATCCCAGCGGCGATAGGCCGGTCTTCCCGGGGCTTCTTGCCGATGGCCGGTGCTTCTGAAACAGCGACGGTCTTGGGCGCGCCTACGGCCGCAACGGCCGCAGCGGTGGCGCCCGCCGGGCCCTGCTTCCGTTGGGCTGAATCGTCCGGGAACTCCAAGTCGGCCACGAACAAAGATTCCTCGAAAGCGGGTCCCCGGGCGAGCAGGCTGCCGGCGGCGTCGTAGATGATGCTGTCGCCGTCGAAGACCAGCTCGTCCTGCCCTCCCACTGTGTTCACGTAGGCGACGGTAAGTCCATGGTCCGAGGCCCGCTGGGCGATCATCTCTTCCCGGAATGCCCGTTTTCCGGCGTGGAAGGGGGAGGCGTTGATGTTGACAATCAGCTCAGCCCCGGCTTGGCACTGCACCGTGGTGGGCCCCACCGGGTACCAGATGTCCTCGCAGATGTTGACGCCGATGGCCACCCCGCCGATTCGGTAGACTGGGCACACCGAGCCCTTTTGGAAGTAACGTTCTTCGTCGAAGACACCGTAATTGGGCAGGAAGATCTTGTGGTAGGTGTCCACCAGTTTGCCGTCATAGCCCAGGGCGGCGGCGTTGGTAATCTGCGGCCCCATGCCATCAGGCCCCCGTTCCCCATCGGGCTTTCGATTCAATGAAAGAATGTTCACGTAGCCAAGGACCATGGCGATGCCCTTGGAGGCTGCCACCACCTTCTCCATGGCGGCCACGTTTTCGGTGAGAAAGGAAGTCTTGAAGAGCAGGTCTTCCGGAGGGTAGCCTGTGGTGGCCATTTCGGGGAAGGCGACGAGGTCGGCTTGGACCCCGCGGGCGCGTTCCAGGTAGTCCAGGATCTTGGCGGTGTTCCCGGGGATGTCTCCGACTGTAGGGTTGATTTGCGCCAGCGCCAGGCGGAAGGTCCGTGCCATATATTTCCTCAAGTGGACTTGTGCCGAGTATACAGACTTCAGATTGGACATGCCAACCAAGATTGAGCCTGACAACGGCCATAACGTGGCTGCGGGGGAGCGCGAAACCGGGCCGGTGGTGGACAAGGGTTGCCCCCAACGCTAACATTCCGTCGTGAAGCCAAGCTGGCCCATCTTGTGGCCGCAGGTCTTGAGCAGTTCAACCAAGGAGAATAACCATGGAATACGCCATCAACCACGTTCACATCAGGGCTGTGGACCCCCGGGCATCGGCTTCCTGGTATGAGAGGATTTTCAATGCCAAGGTGGTTTCCGAGCGCGAGGTTATGCCGGGCACTATCACTATCGGCATGCAAGTAGGCGGGCCGGTGCGGCTGAACATTTCTTCCCAACCTGCGGGGTCCTCCCCCGAAAGGAGCGTCGCCGAGCTAAACCGGCTGGGCCTGGAGCATTTCGGGTTCCACGTCCTAGACCTGGAGTCGGAACTGAGCGGCTGGAGGCTGCGGGCGTCCGCATCGTCCTGCCGCTGACCGACGTTCCCACCGGGTCCCGGCTGGCCTACATTGAAGGGCCGGACGACGTTCTGATTGAGTTGGTGCAGTCGGCCTGATCCCCAGCGCCGCCTCATCAACGGACCGCAACGGACCGCCTTATCGAATCAATAATAGATATCGGATGGAAGGTTTATTACGATGCCTGAAAAGATGACCGGAAAGCAGGCCCTGTTGGAGATGCTAAAAGCGGAGGGCGTGAAGCACATCTTCGGCAACCCAGGCACCAGCGAAGCGCCAATCATGGACATGCTGGGCGATTACCCCGAGCTCATATACTTCCTTACGTTGCAGGAGAGCGTCGCCATGGGCATGGGCGAGTCCTACGCCAGGGCCACGGAGAAACCGGCTTTCGTCAGCCTCCACGTTGACAGCGGGCTGGCCAATGGGATTGCCATAATGTTGGACGCGCTCAACACCGGAACGCCCATGGTCGTCACATCGGCCAATTACGATGCCCGCAAAATCAACGAAACGAAGACCGATCTGGCTGAGCTGGTGCGGCCGGTTACCAAATGGTCGGTTGAGCTCAACCTTCCGGACCAGATACCAGCCGCCATACGGCGGGCCTTTAACGAGGCAAATAGCCACCCCAAGGGGCCGGTGTATGTGGGCTTTACCGCCAATGCCCTCGAGGGCGAGGCGGAGATGAACATCGTGCCTTCCAGCAAGGTGCACGACGCCTACCGCCCTGATCCCGCGGGCATCGAAGAGGCGGCGTCCCTGCTGTTGGCCGCGAAAAGGCCCATGATGATTGTGGGCGACAGAGTCTCTGAGGACCATGCCAACGATCAGGCGGTGGAACTGGCTGAGCTGATGGCACTGCCGGTTTACCAGTCCCGGGGCGCGGAGGTTTCCTTCCCAACAGCCCATCCCCAATTCTTCGGGAACCATACCCTCAGGGCTGCCAGGAGCAGAGAGGTCCTTGAGGAGATGGACTTGGTTTTGGCCATCGGGATGGATGCTATGGACGAGCTGTTTTACTGGGGAGACGTTATCTTGGGCCCGGCAACCAAGTTGGTCCACATCGATCCGATCCCAGGCCGTGTGGGACGGTCGGAACCCACGGATGTGGGTATCATCTCCCACTGTGGTCTGGCCATAGAGGAGTTGGTCCGCTCCATAAAACCCCGTCTCACGCCAGCCCTGGAGAAAGAGATAGATAGCCGCAAGGCAGAGGTTGTATCAGAGGCGAAAGCGAATCGGAAGGCATTTGACGACGCGGCGGCCGCCAAATGGGAAAACAAGCCGATGACTCCGGCGAGGATGATGTGGGAGTTGGCCAATGCCATACCGGCCAACGCCATCGTGGTGGATGACTCCATCAGCAACCGCGCCACGATGCGCCATTACTTCCAAGGGGAGAAACGGGGCGACCTCCGGGCGTTCCGGGGCCAGTCCATCGGCGGTGGGATTGGCGCGACCATGGGCACCCAGGTCGCCAACCCAGGCCGGCCGGTGTTCGGCATCATCGGCGACGGCAGCGCCATGATGACCATCCAGGGACTGTGGACGGCGGCCAACGACAAAATCCCTTGTATATTCGTCATCTGCAACAACGGGATGTACCGGGTTTTGAAGGTGAACTTCGACGTTTATCAACGGGACATCCTGCAGCAGGAGGAATCGGCCGGAGCGAACCTCCCGTATTCGGATTTTCCCACGCCCTTCGACATTTCGGCCATCGCCGCAGGCATGGGCGTCCACGGCGAGCGCATCACCGACCCGGCGGAGATTGCCCCCGCCGTGAAACGGGCGGTTGCCTCCGGCAAACCGGCCGTGTTGGACATAGTAATTGACGGGTCCCTGTAGACGGAGGGCGGATTGGACATATTTGAGACCATCGTGGCCAAAGCGGCCGGAATCGCCGGGGCGGATATCGTCCGGCTCTCGGAGTTGATTTCTTTCCTAAGCTATCAGATACGGGTTGTCGCTGGCCTGAGGCTGATGGCGGAAGTGGCATGAGCAACCCGATAAAGGAATTCACCACTGCCGTTCCGTTCTGGAAACCCCGGATAACGCCGGTTGAACTGGAGAAGGCCAACGGCGAGCAACTGGAGGCAATGAAGGTGACGGTCTCCAATACTGCTATTGGAGAATATACTTTGGTGCTGGCCCATGACCCCGAGACGCTGAAAGAGCGGACACCTCTCTTCAACGGCATCATGTACAGCCAGGGCGGAATGTCCCGTTCGGAAACGGAGTTGGGCGCGGTGGCCGCTTCGATGGTCAACAGGTGCATCTACTGTGCCGCGGTCCATTCCAACCGGTACAACCGATTGACCAAAGATGAGACCGTCATGGAGAGCGTCTTTGCATCCACTAGAAGCGCGGATGGTGGAGACCCTGGTGAAGATGCCGGCATCGGCCCCCGCCAAAAGGCCATACTGAATTTCGCGACCAAGCTTTCAAAGTGCCCGTCCGAGGCCGGCGAAGAGGACGTGAAACGTCTGGTGGAGAATGGACTGGGCATGGACGAAGTGCTGGACTTGGTGTTGACAGCGTCACTGTTCGGTTGGGCCAACCGGTTGATGCATGTGTTGGGTGACCCCATACCCCAGGAGTAGTCCAGCCCTTTCGCTAGGCCGAAAATCGGGATGGTAAACTAGTCCCGCCCGCTTCCCCAGGCCAATCTCCCTCAGGACGCTGCTGGCGCATGTCCAATTTCTCCGGCGGTACATTCGGCGCGAAGCCCCGCGAAGTTCAAGACGGCAGACCCCGGTGGAGCATGCCGTCTTGAGCTTCGCGGGGCTTCGCGCCCGGTTGGCCCAGCGGTTGCCCTTCTACTACGGCTGGGTGATATTGGCTGTCACTTCCGTGCCGAGCTTCGGCGCGCGGCCGGTGATGGCTGTCGCCACCCTTTCCGTCTTCGTGGTGCCCATGACCGACGAGTTCGGCTGGTCGCGGGGTCAGTTCTCCGGCGCCGTCAGCTTGGGGGCACTTTTCGGGCTCATTGTTTCACCCTTGGCCGGAAGACTGGTGGACCGGTACGGCTCCGGGGCGATGCTTTCGGCATGTTCAGCCGTGGTGGGATCGTGCGCCATCGGGCTCGCCTTTATCTCCCAAGTCTGGTCCTTCTACGCGCTATATGTTCCGGGCAGGGCGGTGTTCTCCAGCCCCCTGGAACTGGGCACTTCCACGGCGGTCAGCAACTGGTTCATTCGCCGCAGGCCCATGGCGCTGGCCTCCATGGGGATTATCCAAGGCATCGGCCTTACCATATTCCCGCTTCTCGCCCAGGTCTTGATTAACGGCTGGGGCTGGCAGACGGCGTGGCTGGCCTTGGGCCTCTTCACCCTCGGCTCGGGCATCGCCCCGGCGCTGTTACTGATGGCGCGGCGTCCCGAGGATATGGGTCTGGAGCCCGACCCGGAGAAAGGCGGTCAGGCCGTTTCCGTCGGCGAAACGCCAATCCAGCAGCGGCGCGCTCCCCCCCGGTACGCCGAATCTGACTACACGGTCCGGCAGGCGTTGGCGACCAGGGCCTTCTGGATATTGGCCCTGTTCTCGGTGTTCGGCTACGTGGTCCAGGCCGGGGTCAGCCTGCATCAGGTGCCCCATTACATCGGCCAGGGCGTGCCCACCCACCTGGCGGCGTTGACCGCCAGCACCTTCGCCTTTGGACAGGTGCCCGGAGGGTTCTTCTGGGCGGCTTTGGCCCGGCATGTCCCGCTCAGGTTTTTGCTGTCGGCGGCGGCAGCCACCATGACCGTCGGCGCCATCGGCACCGGGTTCAGCAGCTCACTATCCACGGGAATACCCATGGGGTTTCTGCTGGGGTTTGGCGTTGGCGGCTTGCATCTGATATTGCGGCTCACCTGGGCCGACTACTACGGACGGGTACACCTGGGGAGCATCCGGGGACTGACACTGCCCGCTCAGATCGGCGGCCAAGCATTAGGGCCGGTAATCGCCGGGTTCATGTTCGACGCAACGGGCGGATACAAAACGCCGTTCACAATATTCGGAATCATAGTGGCCATCGCCGCAGTTATGGTCCTGACCGCCACCCCGCCCGGTCCTTTGCAACAGGGAAGGTCTCGGGCGCAAACTTCGGTTGAGTGACAGCATTCTGCTCAGGTCAGCGACGGCCCACCAACGCCGTAAGGGCACGGCGGTGCCGTGGCCCCTACCGCGCCAGCGCCTTGCGGCTGAACACGGCAAACATGGGGTCGTCCGGCGGGCTGTTGTCTGCGTTGAGGAAGGTGGCCTGGATGTCTTCGAAGTTCTCCGCCGCCTCCATGTAGGTGCCCACTAGGTCCACCCGGCCCCGGTCCGTGGAATTGCGCCAGATCAGAACGGCTTTGGTAGGGAACATCCGGTTGGAAAAACTGACTATGAAGATGCCGCCCGGCCTCAAAATACGATTCACCTGCTTGAAAGTCTCTACGGGCCTGGTTAGATACTGGGCCGAAACGGTGATGAGTACGGCGTCAAAGGACTCGTCTTCAAATGGCAGGGCAGAATTGATGTTCACGTTATGAACAACACATTCGTCCAGGTCTGGGTTTTCCTGCATCTCGACCTGGTTCAAGCCCAGGCCGACCATCCGTTTCTTGGCGTGACCCTCGGGCCAATGGGACCGCCAGCTGCTCATCAGGTCCAGCACTTCGGCGTTTTCCGGGACTTGGTCCTTGAAGAATTGGGCCACGGCCGCGATGGCCCCTTCGTCGATATGCACCACCAGACGTGGAGTTTCGTAGAAGACGCCGTCGTCCTCTTCGTCCTCCCGCTGGAAATACTCGGGTGAGAACTTAGACTCCGTGGCCGGACCCCCTCGCAGGCATGAATCGGTAGGGGTGATTCGGGCGTGCCCCGGCGGCACCGGCAAATTGTATCACGGCCACGCGTGGCATCTCCATGTGGAGTTGCCGGCCGAGTGGCGGGCCGGCAGAAAGCGGCTGGTGGTGCGGACAACTAGGGATTACAACCCCCACTCCCGACGGAAAAAATCCAATCCAGGAGCGATAGCTATGGCGTCGGACAATAAAGAGGAAATGCTAAGACAGGTCGCCCAGAGCCGGGGTTATACGTTGGAGATGCACCGGATCATGGCCGAAGTGGACATGGAATGGGTGGGCAAGTACAACCAGTTCATCGAGGCGACCTACACTGGGCAGCGGACGTTGGACCGGAAGACCAAGGAACTGCTGCAAGTTGCGGTGGAAGCCGCGCTCAGGGCAGACGTAGACCAGATCCAAGCCCACATCCACGTGGCGCTCCAAGAGGGCGCCACGCCCACGGAGGTGCTGGAGGCCATGTAATGCGTAATCATGCCCATGGGCGCGTTGGCCTACCGGCGCGGCCTCCAGGCCTGGTCCGCCGAGACCGGCATCGGGTTAGAGAAGTAAGGGCATCCCGATGGAATCGCCATGCCCTAATAAATCGTAGAGGCACGGCATTGCCGTGCACCTACGATTTTTGCCAGGCGACCTTGTTGGTCAGGGTGCCGATGTCGTTGATGGAGATGGTGCAAACGTCGCCGTCCTTCATGTTCTCGGTGGCGCCGTCGGTACCCATCCATAGCACGTCGCCGGGTACCAGGGTCAGGTACTGGCTCATCTTGCTGATGTAGGTGCGCACGCCGAATATGGCCGTGGCCGCGTCGTACTCGCCAACCACCTGGTCGTTGACCTTGATGACCACGTGCAGGTCGTCGGGGTTCAGCCCTGTGACAATCCAGGGTCCCATGGGTTTGAAGGTGTCGGTATTCTTGGCCCGCCACATGGTGCGGTCGTTCCGCTGCCAGTTGCGCTCGCTCACGTCGTTGCCGATGGTGAACCCGAGCACATAGTCCAAGGCCTGTTCTTCGGTGACGTCGCGGCAGGTCTTTCCAATCACCGCCACCAGCTCGCCCTCGTATTGGAGCATCTCGGAGGCGTCCTTGGGCACTACGATGTCGTGGCCGTCGGGCACCAAGGCGTTGACGGCCCGGTAGCCCACGTCGGCCTGTGTGGGCAGGACCGGCTCTTCGCCGCGCATCTGGGCGGCCCAAGTGACGTGCTCCGGGTAGTTGATTCCGGCGGCGTAGAAGGTTGGAGGAATCACTGGGACTTCAAGCTTCACCGCGTCCAACTTGTGAGTGTTGGCAGTCTTCTTGTAGCTGTCGAAGGGGCTGCCCTCGACCTCGATTACCGTGTCGTCCTCAATAATGCCGTAGGAGATGGGTCCTCCGGTGGAGAATCTGCACCATTTCATGCTGTTTCACCTCATGTTCGGCCAAATGCGCTACGGTAGCCCAGAAAACCCGGCTGAGCCGACGGCGGCCGCGGATTGTCCAGGGCAATTCTACACCGTGCTCCAGCCTGGTCAAGGTGGCAAAATGTAGCCCGCCGGGCCGCCGTGAGAAAACGAAAGCCCCGGCAAAACGAAAGCCAACAAGGTGGATTAGCCATGCGACTGGAAGGAAAGACGGCCCTCATCACCGGCGCCAGCCGGAGCATCGCAAGAGGGGTCGCTTTGACCTTTGTTCGCGAGGGCGCCGACCTAGTCCTCAACACCCGCAGCAGCCGCGCCGAGCTGGACGAAGTAGCCGGCAAATGCCGGGAACTTGGCGTGAAGACCCCACGGCGATGGCCGACGTCTCCGATGCAGCCAGCGTCTATAAGTATAAGATGGTGGAGGACGGCATCCAGGCGCTGGGCAAGATTGATATCTTGGTCAGCACCTGAAATCCTTACCGATGGGCCGCCAGCCCACCGTGCAGGACATCGCCAATGCGTGCCTGTTCTTCGCCTCCGACGAGTCCGGCTACATCACCGGCGACCGGTTGAACGTCATGGGAGGGCGGTAAATAGACTAGGCGGCTCAGCCGCGTTTTCTGGGGGCCAGATGATCTCGAGTTGGCTTTGTTGCTTCTAATGGTTCCGGTGGGGATTCCCCTCCTAATTGTGGTCGTTGTGAAGCTCGCCACATCAAGGTTGGCATGATAAGGTGGCGGCAACCTCCGTGACAAACGAGCTGAAGAGAAGTCCGTGATTACGCCTATACGGTGTAGCGCGTGCCGGCGGGACAACCCAGCCGGTAGTAATTTCTGTACCTACTGCGGCACGCAATTGGACACCGGCGCAGCCCCACAGGAAGGGCCACCGGCGGAAACCACTCACCAGGAAAATGATCCTTCCCTAGACCGAGAGCTACGTGACATGCGGCAGGCGCTCCGCCAGCTGGGGCTATTTTTGAACCGCCTTCAGGACCGGTTATCACGGCTTGAGTTGTCGCGCCCCGGCGGCGCCCCGGCCCCGCCGCAACCGCCTTCACGCCCGTCCGGCCCCGCGGAATCCAGACCCGTTGCTTCGGCTACCCCGGATTCCGGATTTGCCGGCGCCACGGCGGGGCCCGGCTCCACACCACGGGGAAGTCCTCAGATCGCGGAAACTCTTCGCGATTTCGTCCCTCCGTTCAGAGGGTTCTCAGTGGACTGGGAGCAGGTACTGGGCAAAAACTGGTTCGCCATAATCGGCGCCTTGGCCCTAACCATCGGCGCAGGTTTCTTTCTCAAGCTGGCCTTCGATAACGACTGGATCGGGCCCATCGGGCGGATCTCTCTGGGAATCGCGGCCGGAATAGCCCTGCTGGCAGCCGGCGAGTACAGTCAGCGCCGCGTCCCGCTCTGGGCCCAACCGGTCACGGCGGGAGGCATTGGGATACTCTACCTCTCGATCTACGCCTCCTTCGGCCTGTACGAACTCATCCTACCCCTGCCTGCCTTCCTTTTCCTTGCCTTGGTTGTTGTCTTGAGCGTGCTGTTGGCACTCCGGTACGAGTCGTTGGTCATCGCGCTGCTGGGCATCGTGGGTGCCTTCCTGACCCCCATTCTCTTGGGGCGCGACCTTCCGGACCCCCGCCTGGTGCTCGTATACCTCTTGGTTATCGACCTGGGCATATTGGGCGTAGCCACCTTCCGCAACTGGCGGTGGTTCACCATGGTGGGTTTGGTTGGTTCCTACGGTCTCTTCGCCTTGTGGCTGGACCAGTTTCCTTCCCAGAGCGTGTTGCCGGTCCACTTGTTCTTAACCGGCGTTTTCCTGGTGTTTGTCGGCGCTACCACGCTGTTCCACATTCTCTGGCGTCGAGCGCCCGGGCCTGTTGACCTGGCCCTAATAACCCTCAATGCGTCTGGCTACTACGCCCTGACCTTTGGTCTGCTGTGGGACGAGTACAAGAACTGGTTCGGTCTGATTTCACTGAGCATTTCCCTCTTGTATGGCCTGGTGGCCTACGCGGCCATCAAGCGGGACGCACCCCCGGAGGTGGCCTTGTTTACACTGGCCATCGCCGTGGTATTCCTCACCGTTGCGGTGCCCTTACAGTTGAGCGGCAACTGGGTCTCGGTGGCCTGGGCTGCGGAAGGCGCGGTCTTAATTTGGGTGGGCTTCCTGCTGCTACGGTGGCCCATGCGCGCCTTCGGTCTGGGTGTGCTGGCGGTGGCCGCCATACGCCTGCTGGTCTTCGATACGCCGGTGGAATTGTTGAATTTCAACCCGGTGCTCAACGAGCGATTTCCCACCTTCGGCGCCGTCATTGCTGCATTCTCGGTGGCCGGATTCCTGTATTGGAAGCACCGGGAACACCTTGAGGATTGGGAGGAATATATCGCACTAGCCCTGGCGGGGGTGGCCAACTTCCTTACTCTGTGGCTCTTCACCGCCGAGGTCATCGCCTACTTCGACAACCGGGTATTGCTTCCTTCCAGCCAACTGGCGGCGCAGAACGCGGAGAACGCCAAATTCCTCACCCTGACTGCCATGTGGACGATGTACGCCTTCGGAATCTTGGCCATTGGAATGGCCAAACGGCATGCTCCCTTGCGTTGGGTAGGCTTGGGCTTGCTGGCCATTCCGGGCCTCAAGCTGTTGCTGTTCGATACATTCATGGTGCAGTTGGACCCTCTAACTTTCCTGCCCGTAATTAACTTCCAATTCCTAGTCTTTTTTATCGTACTGGGGGTCTTGGTGTCCGCGGCCTACCTCTACAAGAGAGGAAGGGACCGGTTGACGGAGGAGGAGAGTGACGTGTTTTCAGCGCTTGTGGTGGTAGCCAACTTGATTACCCTATGGTTCCTTAGCGCCGAGGCCGTCCGGTTCTTCGACAGCCAAGAAGCTAAACTACACACCGATTACTTCAGCGCTATGCACCTATCATTGACCGTGCTTTGGGCGGTGTACGCGGTTGGAATCATCGGCGTTGGTATTGCCATGCGGGCGGGCAGGGTGCGGCTGGCTGGCATGGCTCTACTGGCTATCCCCCTTGTAAAACTCTTCGTCTTCGACATTTTCTTGATGGAACGAGGTTACAGAGTCGCCGCGTTTGTTACGCTGGGAGGCTTGTTGCTGGCCACTGGTTTGGTTTACCAGCGGTACAGCCAGGCAATCAGGGGGTTCGTCTTTGGTCAGCGGGCTTAGATTGAGGTTCAAGTTCCCGCCAGTGGCGGCCCTTTCCGTAGCGCTATTGCTCCTAGCCGCTCCCCTCGTGTCGGCGGACTTTTCCGCCCAGGCGTGGCGGTTTTTCAAACTCGTTCCGGTTTCCGATGTGATATCGGAGTCCTCGTTGGTGGAAGTTGTGCCGGACACGGATGTCTTTGCTCATGCCGCACCGGCTCTCTCCGACCTCCGCGTCGTCGAAGAGAATAGCCAGATGGAGGCGCCCTTCGTACTATTGGTGGAAAGGGGGGAACAAAGACGGGCGTCGGTATCGGTGACCATGCAAGACCTTGGGCATGTGCCCGGTCAATACACCACCTTTGTCTTGGACCTCAACCAACAGGGAACTCTGCACAACGAGCTGGAGATAAGCACTTCGTCGGCAAATTTCCAGCGGGACATCGTGGTAGAGGGAAGCGAGGATGCCGAAAATTGGAGGATATTGGACCGGGGAGGCCAGATATTTGACTTCACCATCGCGGAGCGGGAATTCACCACCAGGGATACGAGAGTGAAGTACCCTTCGAGCACCGCCCGCTACCTTAGGGTCCGAATCATCGACGGAGAACTGTCTCCCCTGGACGTGCAGGGGGCCGTGGTGTTTTTTACCCAGCAGATACAGCCTAGCCGAACGGATTATCCCATAATCATATCGGCTCGGGTGCAGGACCCGGCAGAAAGGAGCACGCAACTGACCCTGGACCTGGGGAGCCGGGGGTTCCCAACCAATCGCATGTCCTTAACCATTGAACAGGAGAACTTTTACCGTCGCGTTAGATTGGAGGGGAGCCATGACAAGCAGTTCTGGGTCTCACTCCGCCAATCCGAGAACCTCTACGTTTTCAATACGCCCAAATTCGTGGGCCGCCAGCTTTCCATCAGCTATCCTGAGTCCAGGTACCGTTATTTTCGTCTCACCGTTTTCAACGAAGACGATCCCCCGCTGGCCGTAACCGGCGTCCGGGCCAGCGGACATTTGCGGAAGTTGATTTTTTCTGCGGACCCTGGAGGCAGCTACAGGCTCTACTACGGAAACGCCGACGCCATGCCTCCTTCCTACGAACTGGAGCACATTTTCCCTTATCTGGTCACCGAGAACCTGCCCGTGGCCGGATTGGGCGCCCATACCGCCAACCCTCTATTCACCGGACCTAGCATTCCCCCGAAACCCTTTACCGAGCGTTACCCCTGGCTCCTACCCACGGTAGTGGCGATAGCAGCATTGCTGATAGGGGTCTTCCTGACCAGCCTTTTCCGGCAGCTAAAGGGGATGCTCCCCCCTCCGCCCCCGTCGGAATAGCGGCTAGGACGTGATTAGGGTTACGTCAAGCTCGGGGTGGCATTCTTTGCTATTCGCCGTCGCTGTCACCGGTTTCGCCATGTTTTTCGCCTTCCCCCAACTGGTCCCAAACCAGGGCAGCCGCTCCGGTCAAGCCCACCGAGTCGCCCAGCCGGGACGAGGTGAGTTGGAAATCTTTATGGAGCTCGCTCATGGCGCGGTCCAAGATTTGCTGGTGGATCCGGGACAGGAGGTTCAATCTCACCAGCCCGTCGGTCACGCCGCCGCCCAGCACCACCATGTCGGGGTTGAACAGGTGGACCACGTTGGTCAGGCCGACGGCCAGGGCGGACACGGTCCCTTCCAATATGGAAACGGCCAACGGGTCCCTCTTTTCCGCCGCGTCGAAGACCGCCTCCGCATTCACTTGCTCAATGTCCAGAGAGGCCAATGCGGAGCCGGTGAACCCGCCTGACGCCAATTTTTCTCTGGCGATGCGCCCGATACCCGTACCGGATGCCATCGCCTCCAGACATCCCATGGCACCGCATTGGCAGACCAGCGCTGAGTCCGTTGTGTCGACGAGAGTGTGGCCGATCTCGGCGGTGAGACCGTTGGCGCCCAAGAAAATCGAGCCCCTGTCCACCACGCCGCCGCCGACCCCGGTGCTAACAGTGATGTAGAACAGGGTCTTTATGGGGTGGCCGTTGTCTGCTGATTCTTTTCCGGCACCGAAGTAATACTCGCCGAAGGCGGCCAGGTTGGCGTCGTTGCCCACCCAAACGGGCACGTTAAAAGCCGCTTCCCAAAGGGATCTGAAGGACACGCCGTCCAGCACCATCAGGTTCGGCGGCTGGTGGAAGGTTCCGGTGACCGGTTCTACCGGCCCGGCGACGGCGGCGCCGATGCCCGCCACGGAGGCGCCGGCTTGCTGGATGGCGGCGGCCAGCAGGCCTTCAGCGTTGGTCAGGTACTCTTCTTTGGTGCCGCCCTGGGGGTTGGGCTGCCGCGTTTGCCAGAGAATCTCGCCCTGCCTGTTGATGACCGCAGTCCGGGTCCAGGTCCCTCCCCAGTCCATGGCAACCGCTACCTGTGGCGTACTCATCAACCCCCCCTTTGGGCCATCCCCTATCTTTCCAGCAGTTCGTTAATGGTGTCCCTTAGGACCGTTTCGGTCAACGGGCCCGACAGCTTCTTCGCGACCACTCCGTCCCGGCCGATGAAATACTTCTCGGGGATACCACGGACGCCGTAGTCGATGGCGATGACGCCGGTGGCGTCGAATCCGTTGAGGTAGGTCAGCCCTTCCTGCTGAAGATAAATCTCGGCGTCGCCGATGTTGTCCCAGATGGCCACTCCGACAAACTCCACGGGCTGCCCCTGGAACTCCTGGTACACCTTGGCCAGGGCCGGGGCCTCCGCCCGGCAGGGCGGGCACCAGGAGGCCCAGAAATCCACCATCACTACCTTGCCCCGGAGGTCGGAGAGCCTTATTGCTCCGCCGCCAATCAGCTCCAGTTCGAGGTCCCTGGCCGGGCCGGTGTCTACCTCGGCTTCGACAAAATCGGCGTTCACCGCCAGTCCGCCGGGGTTTCCGCCGGAGCGAACAGACGCCCAAGCCAGGAGAGCAATCAACGCCAATATTGGGACGCCCCCTCCGACCATTATCCAACCGCGCTTGCTCATTAAATTTGTTCCTCTTCGAGCCGCTCCCTCCTCATCAGGCCGGTCGCTCCTCTTCAATTCCTTCGTCCTGGACCGTGGGAGCGCCCAAAATGCGCGCCATCAGTTCCTGCCTTTGGACCCGGTAATCGGTTTCGAGCAGGCCGCCATCCTGAAACCGCTCGTCCAGGGCCGCCACCGCTTGAACCACGGCGGCCCTCTCAGCCGCATCTACGCTCTTGGAGGACCCAGGCTGGACTGTGGCAGGGATGTTCGGACGGTAGCCCCGCAGCATGCCCCAGAGCAGCATGGCGGCCAAAGTTGCACCCAAGGCGCTGGGGATGGTGATTTGCCAGAAGGCGCCGCCGGTGACCGAGTTGGAGAACCGGGCCCAAACTCCAGGCAGCGGCAGTCCGGTAATCTTCAACTGCAGACCCTGGCCCGGGGGAAAGTCCCTACCCTCGTAGGCCCGGTAAGTGGTCCCCTGTATATTGACCGGGTCAATGTTGTTCAGTGCTGGCACCGCCATGTCCGGGATTGTCTCCGCCACCCACACCTGGAATATATCTGCCCCTTGGACCAGGCTCTGCCGATAGGAGAGGGTTTCGTCTTTATAGGGAAAGGTATAGGAGAAGTTTATGCTGTGCGCTCCGGGGGTGACGGGCGAGGTGAGGGCGAAACCGGTGCCGATGGACACGATGTCCCCGCCGGGTAGGTCCGAATCGACGGTCAACTCCGCTGCTGCGGGAGGCAAGGCAAAACGGAGGAAGCTGATTTGCTCCAGGTTGGTCAGGTCGGGCAACAGGGTCCGGTCGGTGGGATTGAATATGCGGACGAACTCGATGGCGCTGACCAACTGGCCGTTCCTGTCCACTGCGGCGACCACCATCACCTGCCGCTCTACCTGGATGATTGAGGCGTCTTTGGTGATCTCGTAGACCGTCAACACCAGGCTATCCGCCAGACTGTCAGCGGTCAGCGAGGTTCCGTAGAACACACCTTGGTGGCCTACGCTCACGGTGTAGGAGGCCCCGTCCAGGACCGCAACGTCTTCCAACACGAACCGGCCTTGCGCGTTGGGCTTCGCCTGTCCCGTGCCAGCCAGGCTGCCGTCCGCGCCGGTGATTAGCATCAACACAGAGAAGTCGTCTGGAAGGCCCGCTCCTTCGGTGCCGTTTAACACCTGTCCGTGGACATCGGTGGTCTCCTGGGCTAGCACTCCGATGGGAAACAGGTACGGGGCAACGGCCAGCGCCGCCAGCAAAATCAGCCTAACGGTCACGGCTGGGGCACCAACTCTGCGCCGCAATGGGGACAATTGCCGGTCCCTTCCGGTACGGCCGCGCTACAGTCGGGGCAGGGGATGGTCTTCCCGTTGGTCCCGCGCAGGGCGTCGCGGGCCAAGAGTATCTCCTGTTCCAAGACCCAGGCTGGGTCGCTGCGGCCGGCCTCAAGTTGGTCTTTGAGCACGGTGGCCGCCTGTACGCGGTAGGCCTGGAACTGCGCTTGGAAATCTTCTTGAGGCATCCGGCCCAACTGGTACTCCAGTTCCAAGGTGCTAATTGCATCGAAGATATCGCTGAGCGCCGGGTCGTCGGTCACCGGCGGGACGCTTTCACGGGAGGCTGGTCGAGGACGGCGTCCGCGGGCGAACGAATAGCCCACCAGTACGATGCTGAAGACGGCCAAGACCGCGCCGAAGGATATGGCGAGAGCGGTTTCCGCGTCCATTGGACTCAGTGTATCAGGGCGGGCAAATGGGCTAGGCGGGCGTGGGGCGGGTACCGGTGGCGATCCGGCTCGGGCTTGGGACCTGGGCCGGCGATCGGACCCGCTGCGGCCACAAAGCTATCACCGTGCCCACCAACATCACCGGTCCGGCCACCCACATCCACCAAATCAGCGGATTGACTAGGATGCGGAACCCCACGCTTCCATCGGGCAGGTTCTCACTGGGGACGATGTACAGGTCCTCGACGGGAGTGGAGCGGATGGCCGCGTTGGTGGAGGCCATGTTGAATTTGGGATAGAAGGCCCTCTTGGCGCGGATGGTCTCCAGAAGTTCCCCGCCCCGGAAGACTTGGACCGTTGACGTGAACTCGGTCCGGTTGCTCTTGGGTGTCTCAATGCTCCCCAGGTAGACCAACTCATAGTCCTCGATGGTCGTGCGCTCTCCTGGGCTCAACACCACATCTTTCTGGGAGCCGAAGAAAGATGTGCCGACGATGCCCAGGGTTACCATGACCACCGACAGATGGACGATGTAGCCGCCGTAACGGGGGCGGTTGGCCCAGATGAGGTGCAGGAAGGCGGCGGCGTAATTCTCGCCGGAACTTCGGTGGCGTGAGCGTGTTCCCCGGTACCATTCCATCAGGATCCCGGCGGTCACGAAGGCCGCCAATCCGAAGGCAATCAGGGCATAGTCCTTGTGCAGACCCAAGGAAGCCAAGACTGCCACGGTGGCCAGTCCGGCAACGGCGGGCGGCAGCAGCGACCTCCGGAGACTGGCCAGGCCAGCCCTGCGCCACGGGATCAGCGGACCAATGCCCATCAGCAAGATCAAGGCCAGCATCAAGGGCCCGTTCACTTGGTCGTAGAAGGGGCGGGCCACCGTAATCTCTTCGTCGTTGGTCAACCGGGAGATCAGGGGATAAACAGTGCCCCAGAGGGTGACGAAGGCGATGGCCAAAAGCAGCAGGTTATTGACCAGGAAGGCCGCCTCGCGGGAGAGCATGGAGTCCAGGTTCTGGGCGCTCTTCAGCAGAGGGTAGCGCCAGATGAAGATGGCGAAGGGGACCACCACTCCTATCGCCAGGAACAGCAGGAAGATCCAACCCAATTGGGAAGCTCCGAAGGAGTGGACCGAGGGCACCGAGCCGCCCCGGTTCATGAACATGCCGTAGAGCGCCAACCCAAATGCCACGT
The DNA here is from genome assembly GCA_965237595.1 of Dehalococcoidia bacterium. Classification (GTDB taxonomy): domain Bacteria; phylum Chloroflexota; class Dehalococcoidia; order Lucifugimonadales; family UBA3495; genus UBA9611. The sequence goes on from CBDEFY010000007.1 coordinate 1,035,749, forward strand.
TGATGAGGACTATGTTCCACATGCGGAACATACCCCGGCGTTTCTGCACCATGATTGAATGGATAAAAGCCGTGAGGCCAAGCCACGGCATGAAGGCGGCGTTCTCCACCGGGTCCCAGAACCAGAACCCGCCCCAGCCCAAGATGGTGTAGGCCCACCAGGACCCCAACAGCAGGCCGCTGGCAAGTAGCACCCAGGAGATGGTGCCCCAGACCCGCCCGGCGTCCACCCATTTGTCCCCGGTCTTGCCGGCCAGCAGGGACCCAATGGCGAAGGCGAAGGGCACAGTGATGCCAATTAAACCCGCCATCAGGGCCGGGGGATGGAAGAACATGCCGAAGTGGGTGAGCAGCGGGTTTATGCCGTCGCCGTCTGCGGGAACGAAGGGCAGCTTGTCGAAGGGGTTGGCCATGACGGCGGTCACGGCCAAGAAAAAAGTCAGGGTTAGCATCAGGACGGCGGTGGTGTAGGGGAGGGCGTCCTTGAGCCGTTCCGGGGCCCGCCAGACCGCCACGGCCGACATGATGGACAGGATGGTGGCGATGTAAAGCAGGGAACCCTCGTTCCCGGCGTAAAAAGCCACCCAGGTGAACCTGTCGGGCATCGCCAGGTCGCTGTGCGCGGCCACGTAGGCAATCTCAAAGTCCCGGCTGATGAAGGCGATAACCAGGCTGAAGGTGGCGACCAGCAGAGCCAGACCGGCGGCGTACATGGCCGATTGGGAACTCTCGACGAGAGCTGGGGACAAACGCAACTTGCCGGCCACCGAACCAATGGTGGAATAGGCGGCCAAGGCCAGTGCGATCCAGAGGCTTATTGCTCCCAGATCAGCCATTTATCTGCCCTCTTCCGGAATAGAAGGGTCCGTTCCAGGAGATTCTACGGCTGGGCTGGGGGGTTCGAATGTGCCTGCGGGCGGCGGTCCCTGCCACACGGGAGAGCCGCTGCCCCGGGTCATGTCCAAGTGGCGGTCAACCAATCGGAGGTACGGCGCCAGGCCGTCATCATAAAGTGGCGTTGGAGTAGCGGGAGCCGGCCCCCGCCGGGTCATGGAACGGATGATGAAGAACACAGCCACCAAGGCAGCGATAACACCGGCGATGGGCAGCAGCCAGGCCACCAGATTGGCCCCGGACTTGGGCGGGGCCGCCAGGATGTCCTGGCCGTAGCGCTGGACGAAGAAGTCAAATATGTCGTCCCGGTTCTTGCCCTCGGCCAGCATCTCCCGGACAATCACCCGCATCTGCCGGGCAATCTCGACCTGGGCTTGGTCGATGGTCTCGGCCGGACAGACCGGGCACATAATCATGCGGTCGATGGTCTGGGCTTGGCTTTCATTAAAAGCGGGCTCCGGGGTCTGGGCGTGGAGGTTGCCGCTCTCGGACAAGGCCAATGCTATAAGGACTGTGAAGATGGCCAGCAGCAAGCCAGTCTTGGGACGGGAGCCGGCGGCAGAGGGGAGTTGGAACGAACGTCTCATGTTTAAATCGTGGCCGGAAGAGGAACCCCAATTCGCTCCGGGCCTACTGGCGCAGCCAGATTACTTGGGCAGGGTGCTTATATATAGGGCGATGGCGATCCGTTCTTCCGCACTCAACAGCTTTCCAAAGGGCGGCATGACCGAATTAGGCCCGAATGGCCGGATGGTGGCCCGCAGGAATGGCTCGATGGCCGATGCCGGCAAGGTTGTCAGGTCGGGCGTGACGAAGGTCTCGTACCCGTAGCTATCGCGCAGTTTGTCCAGCACCGGACCGGTGCCTTTGGCGTCGACGCCGTGGCACATCTGGCAGTTGACCCGGAATAGGTCGGCGCCGGTGTTGGTTACGGTGGATGCGGTGGGCGGGTAGAAGGCCACCGCGCCGGCCACGCCGGTGAGACGGGGTGGCTCATGGGATTTGTAGGACTGCTGGTAATGCTGCTCATAGAAGATGTCCACCGGGTAGGTGCCCTGGGAACAGCCGGCCACCAGAAGCCCGAACAGGATGGCGGTGCCGAAGAACCAGCCCTTCACTCCACGCTTGCCTTCTCCGGCCTGCGGAAGGGCCATGCCGTACTTAAAAGAATATGGACCGGCCCGGTTTCTCATTACGCTCCGCTCTGACGCACTACGTCGACGGCTCCGGCCTGGGTCAGCAGGGTCTGGGTCGACGTCAACTGGTCTTCTTCCACGTTGACTAAGACGCCGATGTAGCCTTCCGTAATCCGGGTGTCATACAGGCCCTGTTTGAACGCGGGCAGCCGGGCCTCGAAGATGATTCCAATGATGGTGAAGATGATGGCCGTGAGCATGGTGCTTTCGTAGGCCACCACAGCCATGGGAGGCAGAGACAAGATCGGTTTGCCGCCCTGGACCAACGGGTAGGCCATCTGGGTCATGGAAGTCAGCAGGACCCCCACGGTGAGGCCAATGATCGCGCCGACAAAGGGGAAGATGTAGAGCCGGTGGCTCTCATGCCGCTCCCCGAATGCGCCCTCCGGATAGGGCGCGTCCGTAAGAAAGTCGTAATCGGATTGCGCGACACCGGCCGCCTTGAGAGCATCGCCTGCATCGGCGGCGTGATCGGCGGTTTCAAACAGCCCCAAAATCGGTAATTTGGCCATTTTCTGTTCCCTCGAGATGCCTACTCTTTATCAGTATTCCCGGGGTTAGTGTTCCCGTGCTTAATCTTCACGGAAGGTCGCTGGCACTGTCACCCGGCCAATCCTTATTTCTGTTCTAAGAATCTCTCCCTCTTTGATGTCATAAAGCGGGATCAGCGGCACTACTTTGGCGATCGTCAACATCAGCATGGAGACCATGGCGAAGGTGCCGGTGATGATGAGCCATTCCACAGTGCTGGGCCGGTAGGTGTACCAGTCAAAGGTCAGCAATTGTTTGCGGGCCAGGCCGGGCACGATAATCAAGAACCGCTCCAGCCACATGCCGATGTTCACCGAGATACAAGCGATGGACATGATCCACAGGTTCCGGCGGGCGGAACGGCTGAGCCAGATGGAAACCGGCAAGAAATAGGTCAGCCCAACGAAAATGAACATCCATATATTCCACGGACTTATCATGAACTGGAAGTTCCGCACGGCTATCTCGTCGGCTTCCCGTCCATAGAAGCCGAAGATCACTTCCATGACGAAGAAGTAGAACCATCCGGTGGCCACAACAATCAACAGGCGGCCCAGAGCATCGATATGCTCGTGACGGATGTAGTTCTGCCAACTGTAAATGTAGCGCAGAATAATCAACACCAAGGCGACGGCGGACACTCCGGAGTGGACTGCGCCGACCACGAAGTAGGGGGCGAAGATGGTGGAGTGCCAGGACTTGACGGACACGGCCATACCGAAGTCCCAGGACACGATGCTGTGCACTGAGACGAACACCGGCAGGATCAGCGCCGAGAGCAGCACTCCGGCGATGATTTGTAGCTTCCATTGCCGGGGGTTGCCCTGCCAGCCCATGGCCAGCATCCCGTAGACGCGGTTGCTCAGGCCGGTTGTGCGGTCACGCAACACTGCGAAGTCAGGAATCAACGCGACCATTACGAATAGGATGCTGGATGTCAGGTAGGTGTATACGGCGCTGGGGTCCCAGACCAACGGCGACCGGACGTTGGGCCAGATTCCGCGGGCGTAGTCGTAGGGGACGAATGGCAAGGTGTAGATCCAGTAGACCGTGCGCCACGGGCGACCAGTATGGATCAGAGGCATCAACATGGCCGTCATCAGCGAGAAGACGGTCAGTATCTCCGCGGCCCGGGTGGCGGGACGCCGCCATTCGGCCTTGGACAGCCGAAGGATGGCCGATAGCATCACGCCGGCGTGGCTGATGCCGATCCAGAAAACGAAGTTGGTGATGAAGAAGCCCCACATCACCGGGCGGTTTAGGCCGGTAACGCCGAAGCCCTGGTTAATCAGGAAGCCGGCGGCGCTCATGGCGGTAAGCACGATGAAGCCAAGGATGCCGATGGCCGCCCAGAACCACTTGGGGGAGTTGAGGACGCTTACCAGCAGTTCCCGGTTTACCTGCCTAGATTGTAGCGGCGTGCCTTCCTGCATGATGCTCCATCGGATGGTGCCCATTATATGGGCCCACCTCCGATGCCCGGCTGTAGGTCTACTTACTCAGGTTTGCCCAATATCAGATATTCACCACGGATGAACCTGCCCCACTTTTGGTACAGGGCGCCCTCCTTCATCTCCCAGAGAGAAAGCAAGGGTAGCAGCTTGGTTGCTGCCAGGTAGACGAAGACGGCCGCGGCGAGTCCTCCGACCACCATGAAAACGTCCCAGACGTCGGGATAGACCGGCGAGGGGAGATGTTCGAAAATCTGGTTGTATATCTCTGCGCCCTCCGTGGCGTTGGCTGCCCCGACGAAGATCCTGATGTTGAACATCAGGCCTCCGAATAGCACCATGACTCCAGCGAGGGCCGGCCCCCAAGCGCTACGGCGCACAGGGTTCCAAAGTAGTACCGCAAACGGAGCGGCGAAGCTGAACACCAGATTAAGAAGGAATATGATGGCGTATGTATCGACAATCAAGTATTTGATGATGTTCTGTTCCACCTCCGTCCGGCCGTACCAGAAGGTAATGAAGAAGGCGAACAGGTGATAGACCCACAGCAGGGTTACGCCCAGAAGCACCTTGCTGGCCGACCAGAAGGTTGACTTGCCGATGTAGCCTTCGTAGCCGCCCCATCGCCGCATGATGAATAGTGTGATGAGGACGGCGCCGAGGGCCATCTGGAGGCTGGTGATGGAGTAGATGACCGGGAATATGGAGTCCTTCCATCCGGGGATCAAGCTCTGAGCGTATTCGGAGCTAATCATGAAGTAGACGAAGATCAGGATCATGAAGTAGAAGGCGCCCAGCAGGGCCAGCCCCGCCTTCTGCGTGTTCCATTGGCGTTTGGTGCCGTACCAATGGCCGGCCAATCTGTTGTATAGCCAGCCCTTAATACCGGTTGCTGTACCGCGGGACTCAGCCATGTCCGGCATCACCGATACCCAAAGGATTGCCATCGAAGTAATGGCCAGGAATGCTACTCCCAACAGGTCCCAAGCGTGGGGAGAACCAATTGGGCCCTCGAACCAGACTGTTCTCCGCAATTCAAGTTGCCCTTCGACCACGCCTTCTGGATTGCCCAGAGACGGGAGGAGGAACATCAGGGGGATGAACATAAGAAGGTTCAAGATTCCGACTATCGAAAACAGCTCCGCGATCCGGGAAAGGGGTCTACGCCAGTGACTCTTGGTGAAACGGAACGCCACCGCCACCAAAGGTGCTCCGCTGGTGACCATAAACACCATGGAGAAGACGGCCATGTAGTAGCCCCAAGGGGCGATATTGTCGAATCCATCATCGGCCGCCCGAGCCACGAATCCCACTATTCCGAGTATGAATAAGATACCCGTGACGGCCAGAGCGATGGTGAAAGGCTGAGGCATGGACCTCGTCTTTTCCGAGACGTCCTGACTCATCACCGTGGCATCGGGGAATACCCACATGCCGGCGTGTTGCCCGTGACCTTGGGGTTCGCTAGCCGCCATCTATCTAGGCCTTTTCCAACGGGAAGGGTTCAACCTTCTTCAGGTAAATCACATTGGGCTTGGTGCCCACCTCTTCCAACAACCGGTAGACCCGGGTGTGCGCTTCATCAACGTGTCCGCCGTGGTGCCGGGTCTCGATCTGCTCGTTGGCTTCGTCGAAATACTCTTTCACCGGGCCGGTCTCGTCGTGCTGGTCGGCAAACTTCAGAGCGTTGGTCGGACAGGACTGGACGCAGGCCGGAAGGTAGTTGCCCTCTTTCATCTGCCGGTAGTTGAGATTGCGGTTAGCGACTGGGATCCGTTCGCCGGTCAGGGGCTCCAGACCGCGCCTCTCGACGTTGACCTCGCCACGGCGCAGGCGTTGCACGCAGAAGGTGCACTTCTCCATGATGCCCCGGCTCCTAACGGTTACGTCGGGGTTCAATTGGTTCCTGAATCGCTCCGGCCACACCGGCTCCCAGAAGTTGAAGAACCGGACGGTATAGGGACAGTTGACCGAGCAGTAGCGGGTTCCTATGCAACGGTTGTAGATCTGAACGTTCATCCCTTCGTCGTTATGGTAGGTGGCGAAAACCGGGCACACCGGCTCGCAGGGCGCATTCTCGCAGTGCTGGCATAGGATGGGGATGAACTTGGCCTTAACGTTGGGAAATTCCCCCTCCCAGTACCGCTCGATACGGATCCATTCGTAAGCCCGCCGCTGTTGGAAATAGTCCTTGGTGTTGATGGGGATGTTGTTCTCTGCCTGGCAGGCGACAACACAGGCCTGGCACCCGGTGCATCGGTCCAAGTCCACCACCATTCCCCATTTATGATTTACGCGTTGAGTTACCATTGGCCTGCCTGTCTATATGATTCTCGGTTCATCTGTGAAATCGTGGGCGCCGCGATTAGGCGTTCTCCGGCTTGATGGTCTTGATGATTTCCTCAGAGGGCGTGATACCAATCTCCTCCGACCTTACGCTGCCCTCCAACTTGGAGATGCTAACGCTGTCGCCGGTATTGGACAACCGTACCCGAGTCCCGGCCCACGCCAGAGAACCGGTCCCTTTGACCTGGGTCGTTTCCAAGATGTCCATCACGTTGGAGCTCTCGGTACCGGGCCGGCCGATGGCGTAGTCGGAACCGTGCCGGCGGCCCTGTCCGAGCGGCACGCATACCACGTCGGGAGGGACGGCCGGGGTCGGATAAACCACGGCCCGGATGGAATCTTTGGACGACTCGATGCGGACGATGTCGCCTTCTTTTACCCCCAGCTCGTCGGCGGCGCTGTCACTAATCTCCACCCAGGTCTGCCAGGTGACGGTGGACAAGGGGTCGGGCGCGGCCTGAAGCCACGGCAGGTGGCCATTGTACCCGTCCAGCAGGGAGTTGTGGACGAAGGGCACCAGGTAATAGGAGCCGGAACCGATGCCGATTCCCCTAAACTCCGGGTCTGACGCTCTATTGGCGATGTTCAGCAACAGCTCGTTGGGCGCTTGGGCATTGGTGGGTCCGGTGGAACCCTCGTCCCACCAACCGCCGCGTTGCAGCAGACGGTTCCAGAATTCGTCAGCGGATGCGGCTTCAATGGAGCCCCGGTTCAGGGCGAACAGGGCGTCGGAGCCTTCCCGGAGCATGGTCTTGAAATTGGTCCACGGCAACTGGGACTCCTCTCCCAATTCTTGGGCCATGGTCAGCAAGACATCTGGGAAGCTGAGGGGATCAAGGTCGAACAACGGGTTCACCACTGGTTGCTGCATTCCCACAACCTGGTAGCCGGGCCCCGGCTCGGATATGTCGTCGCCCCAGTCTTCCAGGTAGACCCGGTCGGGAAGAATCAGGTCTGCCATCACACTGGTGTCGTCCAAGAACGGTGAGAAGCTGACCACGAACAGGTCCGGGGCTTGGGCGATGGCGTCTCTGAGCTGCAAGGACTCGGGAAGGCCGTGCACCGGGTCCGCCCCGTGGAGCATCAGCATCTTGGTTCGGCCGCTGCGAATCTGCTCGGTGATGCGGGTCCAGTCTTCCAGGCTGCCCACCTTGCTGGAGGCGGGGACGCCGTCCCATGGGCTGCCTGGGTTGAATTTCACTCCGCCCTTGACGCCAACGCTCCCCACCAAGTAGTTGAGGGCATAGACGGCTTCCAAGCTGAAGAGACCGTTGCTCTGTGCTCCGGCGGAACCACCGCCGATGGCGATGCTGGGCTGCCTCCGGGCGAAACTGCGGGCCAGGTTCTTCAGGAATTCCACTGGGTCGCCGCCGATCATCGCCGGGGTGAGACCGGCCTTGGTGACTATATTTTCGGGCCGGAAGGTGTCTAGGATCTGAACGCCAGCCTCGCCGCCAACCAAGGCGTCCACGTCCACGCCGCTGGCTTGGAGGTTCTCCGAGACGATGACCTGGGCCAAGCTGAGGGCAATATGGCCTTCCCAACCGGGCCGCACCGGCAGCCATTTGTCGGCGTTGGCCGCAGTCATGGAGAACCGCGAATCTATCTGGTATAGCATGCCCCGGTCACGGCCTGCGCCCTGTCTGAACTCACCGTACCCGCGGTTGAAGCGGGTGGGAGAGACCCAGGTAGAGAGGAAGTCCGCGCCAAAGGAAAGGATGAATTGGGTGTTTTCCAGGTCGAAGTCTGGCAGGGATTCCTGTTGGAAACAATTCTTGACCGCCGCCCGCAGGGTGTTGTTGTCGATGGTTTCAAAGCCCAGTTGCTCCCCGCCGATGGCAGAGGCGAACCGGTCGGCGACCAGGCCCAGATGTCCGCGGAGGGGCTCGGTAATCATCACCGAGGACGACCCACGGGCTTGGAGGGCGTTGCGCAGCGAATCCATGCCGTTGGGCTGCCAATTGACGGGCAGGAACTGGCCTGAGCCGCGAGGTCCACTGCGCCGCATGGGCGACGAGACGCGGTCCGGATGGTACAGGGCCTGGAGCCCGGCCTCGCAGCGGGCGTGGCTCTTGCCTTGGTTGGTCGGGTAGAAGGGGTTGCCCTGGATCTTCTTGGCCCGGCCTTCCATGACCCGTACGACAATCCCCTCGCAAGACGGGCAGGTACGGCACAGGCTGGCGTACCAGTTGTCGTTTCCCCGGACCAAGTCTTCGGGCAGGCGCACGGGACTCTGGATGTCCAACTCCCCGTAACGGATGCCAAATCCTTCACAGGCGACGGCTCCCACCGCTCCCAAGCCGGCCCAAGCAAGAAAGTTTCGCCGGGTTAGTTTCATCTAGCTATGACCCTGCAATCCATTACTTGTGACAGACCGTGCAGTCCGTGGAGATGCTGTTGTCCCGGTGGCAATCGAGACAGGTTCCCATCTTCAGTGACTGGCCGGTCTTGGGTGTCACCACGGTCGCGTTGCCAACGTCGCCGTGACAGATGGTGCAGGTCTGGGCGACGTCTAGGGTCTGGGTGATTTCTTCACCGTTGATGCTGTACTTAACGGGGATTGTCTCGTCGGTGAAGTACCTGATATGCGCTTCGTGGATGAAGCGGACGTGGTCCGGAAGGCGGTGGACGCGCTCCCAGTTGATGGGCTGGTCTGTTTCGAAGGCCGTCCTGACCTTTTCAATCTCGGCCTGGGCAGTGACATTCACGCCGTCGATGTCCTTGTGGCAGAAAAGGCACTGCTCCACGGCGGGTACGGTGGCCGCCGCGCCCTTAGTCACGTTCCGATGACAGAACTCGCACTGGATATTGTTGTCGGCCACGTGGACCGTGTGGGGGAAGGCCACCGGTTGGGCTGGGGCGTTGCCAAGGCCGAATGGAGGGTTGGAGAACCAAGAGATGAGCAAAACCACGAGGATGAAACCGATAATGACGGTTACAACCCCGCCAGCTACCATCAGAAGCAGCATTTTCCCCCTTGGCGCCATCTATTTAGTTGGTCCGTTCAATTTTGTTCCTGCCTGCGCTGGGTGCCATTGATGCCGGGCTAAATCAAGAACCGGTTGTAAACTTGGCGCACATCCAATGTTGCGTTGATGGCAAGTACCAAGATGACTACGCCCGCGACGAACAGCAAAACGGCGAATCCAGTCAACGGGATGCGCAGGCGCTGCGTCGACTCCGGGAGTTGACCCGTGTTCACCAAGGAAGGAATTATGGCGTGCGCGGTCAGCAGAGTAATCGCGAAGGTGACTACGATTGGGAAATAAATCCAGAGCCACTGAAGATAGAGGTGGATGTTGGTCCACTCCACGCTGGTTAAAGCTTTGGGGTCGTCGAACATAGGACACCTATCGGTGGCCAAAAAATTAACGCCTTCACGAGGGTAACCGTGCCTAAAAAAAGCCTCCGGTCAGAGGCCAGATGGAAAATATCACAACGCCAAAGGGGTGTCAAGGGATTTCAGCTTTGGTTACGCACGGATGCAGGCTTAACGCCCCTGCATGCAAGGGCGCAAAATTTTGTCGAATCAATCTGCCGATTCAGGCAGTCTCGACATTAACTTTGGGCCTAATTGTTTGAACTTAAAATTCCGGATTCCTATACTTAAATAAACACGGTGTCTGCGGGAATCGGAAAGAGCGCTAATCACAATGCTCAAACCTGAAATTAGAAACTATGGAACTGGAACACATTGAGAGGTTCCATTGGGTGGCTAAACAACGTGATTCGTTCAGTTTTGCCTGGAGGAATCAATAAGGTGATACCCGGCAGACGTTCCGGGAACAATTTCACCAGAATCGGAATAAGGCCTGACCAAGAAGCTACGCCGGACAGAGCAGCGCCGGAAGCCGGCTCATCAGTGGCTAAACCGGTCAATCACCAGCCGCCCGGCGGCCAAACCCGAGGAGACCGAGAATATGGCTGGGAGGCCAAAGGCCTGACCATGAAGGTGACGGCGAAGGAAATCGATGAAGCACCTGCGACGATGGAGTCGGGAGACTCCCGGGACAGCATCAATATCAGCTTGATTCGGGTCCAGGCATCGCTAGAGCAGCACCAAGAAGCCCAGATGTTGAGAGAGCGCTCCCGGTCAGTGTTCGCCCAGAGCGAATCGATTTCGGAAGAGGCCATCCGCTCAGCGGAGGCCGCGGGCAAGGCCTATGGGGAGGGCTTTGCTGCTGATTCCACAGCGAACATGGATGCACTCGCCAAAGTCCGGGACATGGCGAAGACTCTTGAGTCCCGGCTGGAGAGCAACCGGTCTGCCTATCGGGACGCGCTGGGGAACGCATTTGGAATGAAAGAAATCGCAGCGCAAGACCTGAACACCGCGCTAGATTCCTTGAACTCTGCGGTCGCGAATGTGGCTGGGGAGTTGGAGGAATCGACGAGGGCGGCTGCGCTGGCTGACGCCTCCACGGAATCGGCTACTCAAGGGCTGAAAGCGGTTCAGACCTTGTGGAATGAGCTGGCGGCCTTGCGTAGCGAATTGTTGGCCCAACCTACCCCGGAGTCCAATCGCCACGTGCCGCCAGAGACCACCGAACGGGTCAGCCAAGCCCGGCCCGCCACCGAATTGGAAGAGCCCTACGTGGTCCGTCAGGAGTTGACCGCCGAGGACGCCGGCTCTCTGGCTGTTGGGATGTCCGCCGGGCAGGCGACAGAGGACCAAGTCTTAAACGCCGCCGCTGGCGACGCCGGTGCGGAGGATAACGAGCAGTCCGAAGTGCACCCTGCTGTTCCCCCCGCAGTTACCAAAGCAGAGTCACTCACCGGCGACCCTGTGTTGGACCTTGAGATTGCCAACGCCCAGCCCGCCACTGATTTCCCCGGATCGGTTGGCGCATCTCCCGCAGAAGCCCTTCGCCAGGAGTTGGCTGGACTGACGGCGACGCGCGGTGACGGACAGGCCGACTCTCAGAACATGAACTTGGAAGGCGCGGAAAAGAGAGATCCGGCGGTTCCGGACCCTGACCCCGCAAATGACATCCTTGCTCTCCCGGTTACTTCCGGCAACGGGCTGGCGCGGTCCTACACTGGAAGGGTTTACCTGATGTTTGACGCCTCGTTGACCCAGCAGGGGCTGGAGTCGGTCTGGGAGGCCATTGAAGAAGCCGCGAAGACCGGTGTCATAGTGGACACCCGGATGTTATCGAGGGACGATGGGGTGCAATTAACCCTGGACCTGGATGAAACTCGGTTGGATGTGACCGCGTTACTGCAGCGGCTCCCCGGCGCGAAATTGATGCCCCTTGCCGATGACCGTCTCAAGGTGGCCCGGCCTGCGGCCTGATAGCGGTATCAGCCGGCAACGTTGGTCAGATTAGAAAAAGAGGCCCCGCAGCGTTATCGCTGCGGGGCCTCTGTGTATTCCGGGCGCATCCCTGGCATCAGGCAGGCGGGTTGTCGCGGTACCAGGCGATAATCTCTGAACCCGATGCGGCCCAAACTCCCTGGTGGCCCATGATGTGGCCCAAGGCGTCTTCCAGGTAGCCGATGCGGAAGGGCTGCCCCACCAGCCACGGGTGGACGTTGATGGTCAGCAGGCGTCCGTTATCCGCCCCGTCCTTGTACATGGCGTCGAACCCGTCCTTCAACGATTGGGCATAGCGGTCGATGGTCACGCGGCGGGTCCACAGGGCGAACAGGTCGTCCATCTCCAACATGGTTGGCAGAGCAAACAAGCCGTCTTTCATGGGGTAGGGCTGCTCGTCGTTGACCCAGTCACAGAGGTAACTGATCCCGGCCTGGGCTAGGAGGCCGGGCGTCCGCTCCGATTCCCCGTAGTCGGTCCCGAACCAGCCCTTGGGCGCCGCGCCGGTGGCCTTCTTCAATATCTCGATGGAGGAGCGTATGAACTCCGCCTCCTCTTCGATGGACATATTACCGGAGATTATCTGGTTGCCCGAGACGCCGTGGCCGATAATCTCGCAGCCCCGGCCCAGGCAATGTTTCACCAAGTAGGGATAGCCTTCGGCCGTCTGGGAGTCCATGGCCACGGTGGGCTTGATCCCCTGGCGTTCCAGGAGGTCCAGCACCCTGAAGATGCCCACCCGGTGGCCGTAGTCCCGGTGGGAATAGCGGGCATAATCGGGGAAGGGCCGGGCACCCAAACCCCCGGCTTGGTCGGCGCTGAAGCTGCCTTCCGGCGGCTCCCATTCGGTGTGCTCCAGTGTAACGACAACGCAGAGGGCCACTCTGGCATCGTCGGGCCAGCTAAGTTTGCTGCGGGTGGATATGGGCGACCATTCGTGGTGTTCATGGTCCGTCCCCTGTCGTCTTTCAGCAGGCATGAGGCGGATCTCCCAGGGCCTTAGATTTTGGAAAGCCGAATCGGCTAGGCCTTGAATTGTTGGGCGTGGCTCACCGCCTGGTCGTAGTAATTCTCGATGTAATACTCGGCGATGTCGTCGGCGGTGGTCTGCCAGACACCGTCGTGGGACATGATGTAGCTGAGAATCTCGTCCAGGAACTTGATACGGTGGGGCTGGCCGATCAGGAAGGGATGCAGGGCGATGCACATCACCCGGCCGCTCTCGGCCCCCTCTTTGTACAGTTGGTCGAACTGCCTCTTGCAAATATCCGCGAAATAGTCCCCCTCGTAATTCACCCGGAAAAGCGGCGAATCGTTCAACTCGATGGAGTAGGGTACGGAGACCAATTTGCCCGAATTGACGTTGATGGGTACCGGTTGGTCGTCGTGCATCCAGTCCGTGTGGTAAATCAGTCCGGCCTCGGCCATCAGGTCCGGGGTGCGCTCGGTGCCGGAGATGGCGGGGCCCAACATACCCTTTAGTTGTTTGCCGGTGAGGCGCTTTAGGGTATCGATGTTGTCCCGGTAAAACTCCCGCTCCTGCTCTTCCGAGTAGGAGTAGAGGTAGCGGGTGTTGTAGATGCCATGGCTCATGAAGTCCCAGTCCCGGTCGACCATCGCTTTGCCGACCTCCGGGAAATGTTCTAGGACGGCCATGTTCAGGGATACGCAACACCGAATCTTGTGCTGGTCCAGCACTTCAAGCATCCGCCAGAACCCAACCCGGTTGCCGTAGTCGCGGTAGGAGTACTGCTGCACGTCGGGGTAGGGAGTGCGGGGCCAGGGGTCGCGGGGGCCGTCTTTGATGGGCATGTATTCGTAGTGCTCCACGTTGGGAGCGATCCACAGGGCCACCCGTTCTCCGTTGGGCCACTTGATGGGCGGGCGCTCGATAATCGGACTGTAGTCGACTCGATGCGGGGGAAGAGCCATGGCCGGACACCTCCGGTTGGACTGTGCGCCCCAGCCTAGGGGAATCGGCCATCACTGTCAAATAAATTCGTTGTGATGGGAAATTTATAGTGGTTCCATCATGTAGTAGGGGCACGGCAGTGCCGTGCCCCTACCGCGGGTCTGGTCAAACCAACGGAGATAACGCAAAATGTCTGGAACCGAAGCCGGGCGGGGAACGCCAGGAGGATACGGCATGCCAGCCAGATCGGGCAAACAGTATATCGAGGGACTCAGGGAAAGGCCTCCCAGCCTATATATGTCTGGCAAGATAGTGAAGGACCCCACCAAAGAGCCCGGGCTGCAGGGGGGGATCCGCACCATAGCCCGGCTGTACGACCTGCAACACGACCCCGCGGTTGGCAAGGAGATGACCTACGAGTCGCCAACCACTGGCGACCGGGTGGGCATGTCGTTCCTGACCCCAAGGTCCATCGACGACTTGGAACGTCGTCACCGGATGATGAGGAACTGGGCCCGGATAACCTGCGGGATGATGGGCCGCACCCCCGATTTTCTGAACGTGAGCGTGATGGCCATGGCGGCGGCGGGCAAGTACTTCGGCCAGAACCGGCCCGAATTCGAGAAAAACATCCAGGACTACTATGAACTGGTGCGGGAGAAGGACTTGGTGATGACCCATACCCTGGTCAATATTCAGCGGAATCGCTCCGTACCGGCCACGGCCCTGGATGATTCCGTGGACGTGGCTCTGTCGGTGGTCAAGGAGACCGACGCGGGAATCGTCGTCAACGGGGCCCGGATTCTGGCGACCTTGCCCATCGCCGATGAGATTGCAGTCTATCCCGCCCGCTCCCACCGGTTGCCCACCGGCGCGCCGGGCCGTACCTCATTCGCCTTTGCCATACCGTGCGACACCCCCGGCCTCAAGTTCCAGTGCCGGGAGACCTTCGACCTAGAGCGGTCCAGCTTCGACCATCCCCTGGGGTCTCGGTTCGAGGAGATGGACGCCCTGGCTTTCTTCGACAACGTCCTGGTTCCCTGGGAACGGGTGTTCCTGCTGGGCGACGTGGACATGTGCAACAACATGTCCCTGAATACCCACCAGTACCTGCACTCGGGCCATCAAGTTGTGACCAAGAATGTGGTGAAGTGCGAGTTCATCTTGGGGCTGGCCAACTTGATGGTTAAGACCCTGGGCTCATCGGAAATGCCCCAGGTTCATGACCTGATGGCGGAGCTCATCGAGAACCTGGAGATAACCAAGGCCCTGCTGCGGGCTGCCGAGGTGGACGCCGAGGTGGACGAGTGGGGGGTCATGTGCCCCGGAGACATGCAATTGATGGTGGCCCGCCAGTCGTTCATCCGCATGTACCCACGCATGGGAGAGATACTGCACCTGTTGGGGTCCAGCAGCCTGATGGCCCTGCCCACCGAAGCTGACTTTGCCGGGCCCATCGCCGACGAGTTAACCCAGTACTTGGAGACCGACTTTGCCTCGGCCAAGGACCGGGTACGGCTCTTCCGGTTGGCGTGGGACACCTGTTGCAGCGCCTTCGGGTCGCGGCAGGTCCTCTACGAGCGGTTCTTCCAGGGCGACCGGACCCGGAACGTGGTCTTGATGAACAGCCGCTACGACAAAGAGCCCATGAGCCAGTGGGTCCAGGAATTTCTAGAGCAGGAATAAGAGGGAGCAGGAACGAAAGGGCGCTGGCCGCCTAGTCGTCGGCGGTGGCCGGGCCCAATACGTCATCGGACCTGGCTTCTTGGGGCAGGTCGTCCTCCCAGTCGGGGATCAGGACGTGGGAGGTATTGTCCAGCAGCATAATGACAACCACACCGCCGGCGCTGAAGGCCGCCGACAGGGCGAACACCGGGTAGAAAGAACCGGTGACGAATATGACCAGGCCAGCCAAGGCAGTGGTCACAGCGTGGCCGACGAAAGCGCCGGTCATCTGCCAGCCGTAGCAGCTGCCCATGGGACCGTCGCCGAAGTAACGGCGGTTGATCTCCAGATAACCGGTCCACTCCCCGCCAAAGCCGAATCCGAAGGCGGCGGCGAAGAGGTAGAAGGCCCAGGCGTCGTGGGCCCAGAACAGAATCAGCACGGTGACAGCCTGAATGCACAGACTGGCCGCCATTATTTTTCTGGGGCCCCAGAGCTCGGCCAAAACCGGCGCTCCCAGGCGGCTGGCGATGCTGACCAGGGAGATGATGGTGATAATCAGGGCCGCGCTGCCCAGACTCAGCCCCTGGTCAACGGCCAAGGGCACCACGTAAATCAGGACGATGCCATGGCCGGCGCAACCCAGGGCGTGAATCACCGGCAGGTTCCAGAAGGCCTTGGTCCGCCGCATGTGGTGGTTGAATGTCTTGAGGCGCAGTTGCTCCAGGGATTGTTCCCGGACCACTACCGGTCGGTCGTCGGCCCGAACCCCGTAGGGCTGGATGCCGATGTCCGCGGGGCGGCTGCGGATGAAGGGGAACCCCAACAGCATGGTCCCCACGCCGGCCAGTCCCACCAAGGTGAAGGTGGACTGCCAGCCCAGATTGTCGAGCATGTAGCCCACCAACGGGGCCATCACTGCGGTGCCGATGCCTCCGGTGGCCCACAATATTCCGATCCCCCAGCCCAACCGGCGACGGAACCAACCGCTGATGGACGTCATCATGGGCACCATGGTGATGGACGCGGTTAGAGACATCAGGAAGCTGTAGAACACGAAAAAGTGCCAAATTTCGCGGACGAACCCCAGGGACAACATGCCCACGCCATAGAGCAGGATGCCAACAAACATCATCCGGCGGGCGCCGTAGCGGTCGCCCAGGTGTCCGGTGATTGGGGCGAAGATCGCGCTGAAGACGTAATAGAGGGCAATGGCGGCGCCGATGGTTCCCACGCTCCAGCGGAAGCTGCCCTCGGCGTCGGTCAAAGGCGGCACCATGATTCCGGCAATCATGAAGACGGAACTTCCGAAAATCTGGACCACCGCCAGGACGACGACGATTATCCAGCTATAGTGAATCCCCCAGGGTAGGTTGGTGGGGGAGATATTTAAGCGCGGGCGGTGTGCTAGAGCCAAGCTGCCGGTCCTCCGGCCCAAACCTTTGAGTGTTGCTAGGGACTATATCAGAGGAGCGGTATGAATGCAGGCCGCTGCTAAATCATGATATTCATCTGCTTGACGATGGTCTCACCGAGAGCGGTGTCCCCGGTAAGGGTGACTCTGCCCGACCCGAGCGCTTCAGCGGGGTCCCAGCGCCCACAGCCCAGGCAGACAAATGCCTCGACATCGGTGATGATCCTGACCGTAGGCGAAGGCGGCTCCGAATCTAGTTCGCTCCCCCGGCGTCCCTCAACCACCACCGGGACCATGCAGCCAGCCGCCCCAGTGACGTCGAAGATCACGGTGACACCGTCTGGGGACTGGGCCTTTCTGGCAACCACGAAGGGCATGGCCCTGGCGACCCGGCCCACGGAATGGGCAGCCACCGGCCCTTCCAGTTCTCCGGGCATATTCAGAGCCCGGCGGATGTCCTGCTCGTGGACCCAGGCGTCGAAGATACGGAGGCGCACGAACTCGGTTACCGTGCCGGGTCCGATGGGCGTCTTAATCTCGGCGGCGAACTGCTCGTCGGTCATGTCCCTGAGGAGCCGCAGCCGCTGGCCGGTCAACTTCCGAAACTCTTCCAGGACCTTTTGGCCGGGCCAAGACCGCCGGAAATCCACCACCACCTCGTTGGACTGTCCCACGTCGTTCTTGACGTGGCCCGTTTCTTTTGGAGTGTGGTCAGGTCCCGGGTTGCCTAGAGTGTGGGACTCGGCGCCCACCAGATGGGAGACTTGGTCTTGGACCGACCAGCCGGGGCAGTCGGTGGGTGTTTTCCACTGGGGTTCGGTTAAGGGTGAGCACAATGAATCGATGGAACGCCAGACCCGTTCCATGAGGTCGACCACATCTTGGTTGCTCATCGCGCTCCCCCCCGCATTGTGAGTTTGCCACCATCCCCGATCGGGGTTACCGGGGCGTTGCATCAAAAGTCGCTTGCGGCTTACATGTCATTCTGAGCGAAGCGAAGAATCTACCGCGGTTGGGCGTGATCCAAGGCATTTTGGCCCACCACGTTGGATTCTTCGCCACTGCGGCTGGCTCAGAATGACATTTTGGAGCAAGGCCGGGTTACCGGTATCCAGTTTTGGAAATACCAGTTGGGGTTATCCGTTCGTCCTTGTATCTTAAACCAGGACGTGGCAGGCCGAATCGTCCTAGGCTTTTTAGGCCGAGGCTCAGCGAGGCCGCCACGTCCTCCCCGCCCAGAGCCCGAACAGTTGACTGGGCGGCAGCCCGTATCAAGCAAGGCTGGGCCGGTGCCGGGGGACCAATGAGGGGAACCAGTGATGGGAGGTAGATGGATGGAAGATTCGCAGGTGTTCATAGGTATCGATGTTTCCAAGAGCTGCTTGGATGTGGCTTCCAGGCCCACGGGTGAAGTGTGGCAGGTCACGAACGATGCGAACGGCATCGGTGCTCTGGCCCAGCGGCTGACGGGGATGAGCCCTTCCTTGGTTGTGCTCGAGGCCACGGGAGGTCGCTCACCGCTGAGCTGGCGGCGGTCGGTCTTCCAGTGGCGGTGGTCAACCCCAGACACGTAAGGGACTTCGCCCGGGCTGCTGGCGCCCTGGCTAAGACCGACGCCTTGGACGCCCAGGTGTTGGCCCACTTTGGGCAGGCGATGGAGCCTAAGCCCAGGCTTCTTCCTGACCCAGACGCCCAAGACCTGCAGGCCATGGTTGGCCGCCGGCGGCAGTTGGTGGAGATGATTACCGCGGAGAAGAACCGCCGGAGGACCGTGATTGCTCGGATCCGTCCTCAGGTGGAAGAACATATCCGCTGGCTGGAAAAAAGCTTGGAGGACCTGGACCAAGACCTGGACAGCTTCATCCGCTCCAGTCCCATGTGGCGGACCAAAGAAAGGGTCATAAGGAGCGCTCCTGGCGTTGGCCCGGTATTCACGGCAACCGTTTTGGCCAATCTGCCAGAATTGGGCACGATGAACCGGGGTCAAGTCGCCGCGCTGGTGGGCGTAGCACCGTTCAATAGGGACAGTGGAACGCTCCGAGGCAAGCGCACTGTTTGGGGAGGACGCCGTCACGTGAGGGCGGCCCTTTACATGGCGGCCTTGGTGGCGACCCGGTACAATCCGGTGATCAAAGAGTTTTATCAACGGCTATGCTCCATGGGCAAACCCAAGAAAGTGGCCTTGACGGCCTGTATGCGCAAGCTCTTGGTCATTCTAAATTCCATGGTGAAACATGGCAGAGAGTGGCAGCCAAACCTTCAAACGCCTTGACATCCAAGACAGTTGCTGAGCCCCGTCGAAGGGCCTCGGCTTCAGCTCGTTCATGGTTCGACGGAGCTCACCACGAACGGTTGGTAACGCGGATTATGGTTGGTAATGCGGAATGTTGATGGAAAGTACTGATTGGGGTTAGTGGGCCGCCTGCCCTTCCTCCTCCCGGCGGCGGTTCTCCCGGTTGGTGATGAAGCGGATGGCTTCATCCGGGCCCATCCGGCCCACCGGGCCCGAGGCGTACATCACTCCCAACACCACGCCTCCCCGGCCCAACAGGAATTCGGAGGGCTGGATGTAACCGCCCCGGTCCTCTGACCACCAGGCCCCAATCAGGTCGCCGTCCTCTTTGGTCGCTCCGTAGGCGACCGGGAAGGACAATCCCTTGTCCTTGACCTCATGGGCCTGTTCTTGGTTATCGACGCTGACGGCGATTATGGTCGTCTCCAATTCGTCCAGCGCCGGTTTGTTTGCTTCCCAGTCGGCCAACTGCCGGATGCAGTAAGGTCACCAATGGCCCCGGTAGAAGAGCAGGGCCGTGTACCGGGTCGGCGCATCGTCGGGCAGGGTTAGAATCCCGCCGTCCAGCAGTTTGAGGGCAATCTTCGGGAGACGGTCCCCCTGTTGCAGTTTTTCGCCCATTCTTGCTCCTTAGAGAAACCCCATTGGGCCTTGAGATGCGGGTCGAAAGTACGATGCTCCACGCCGGGCAAGGGTGCTGGATTGCGCGTCTGCCAGGAAGGTACGGAAGCCCGTCGGAATAGCTGCCAGCATAGCCGCGCCCAAGCCAGGCGTCAACAACGGCGAATCCTGACGCCAATGGACGGAGATTTGACCTGTAACCAGCCCTGGGGTAATCTGCCCGCAAACCACAAGGGAATCAACCGGGTACAGAGTCTTTTATCAGTACGGAGACAGGCCGTGAAGCAGATAACCAGCAATGTTTGGGTTGAGACCGAGACACGGGGTTGCAACTTCGGATTCGTGACCACCACCGACGGCATCGTCATGATTGACAGCCCCCACAAGCCGACCACGGCCATGTGGCTGAAGTCTGAGATCGAGAAACGGGGACTGCTCCGCTACATCATAAATACCGAGCCCCACGGCTACCATTGGACGGGGAACGCCTTCTTCGATGCACCGGTCATCGCCCACGAGGGTGTCAGGACCCGTATGTTGAACACCGATATGGCTGAGCACGCCGCCCGAGTTGGCACATTTGGGCCGGACGAGCCGGCGTTGCTGGAGGGGTACCTGGCCAACGCGCCGGTAATCACCTTCCGCGACAGCATGGCCATCCACGTGGGCGACCACACCTTTGAGATGGTCCACATGCCCGGCCACACCCTCTACCAAGCAGCGGTGATTGTCAAAGAGGAGGGCGTGGTTTTCACCAGCGACAACATCTTCCACGGCGTGCAGACCTGGCTCCACGAGGCCAACCCGGACCTATGGCTGGTGGCCTTGGAGTCGCTACGGAAGTTGGACGAGGACATATTCGTGCCTGGACACGGGGCGATGTGCGATAAGGGCTACTTGGATGAGCAGGGGTCGTTCATCACCGAGTGGAAAGACTACGTTAGGGACGCGGTGGACTGGGGAATGACCAGGGAGGAGGCGGTGGCG
This sequence comes from Dehalococcoidia bacterium, assembly GCA_965237595.1. Lineage (GTDB taxonomy): Bacteria > Chloroflexota > Dehalococcoidia > Lucifugimonadales > UBA3495 > UBA9611. The sequence goes on from CBDEFY010000007.1 coordinate 1,056,375, forward strand.
AACTTGACGGATATGACCGAACGGTACCCCATGGACGTGGAGCAAGAGGGGATGGCGCCCATGGTGATGCGCATCAACGCTGGCAACCTCTACGACTTCTTGACCGGCCCCTGGCCCCCTGCGTCTATTTCTGGGGGCGCCGTCGCCACCCGGCTGCCCAGAGACGACCGGTAAATCCCCCCAACCCCCCTTTTAAAAAGGGGGGTTGGGGGGATTTTTCGAAGTTGCGAGAGGCTAATTCTGGCGGTTGGCTTCGTAGTCTTTGATGGCGGGTATGACCTCTTGGGTCATGAGGTCGATGCTGCGCATGGCGACTTTGTGGGACATGGGACCTTCGCGGCCCCATAGCACGATGTGGCCCGGATCAATCAGGTCGATGATGCTTTTCAACTTCTTGATGACCGTGTCCGGGTTGCCGGTGACATCGGGCTTCTTCGGTATCTGAACGGATTCTTGGGCCTCGTCGTAGGGCAGACTGGGTCCGCCGGGGGTGATGTTGGAAGCCGCGCGCCTGGCCGCCTCGCGGGGGCTCTGGGCGGCCGCCCTGGAGATATATCCGGGAGGCGCCTGCCAGTGGCTCGGCGTTACCCCGAATGAAGTCCCCAGTTGCCAGTAAAAGTTCTTGCCTTCCTCGTAGGCCTTCTCGTCCGAGTCAGCCACGTTGATTCTTATGGCATACCCCCGGTGCTCCGCGGTGGGCGTCCATCTGTCGGCCTCGGCGGTCTTATGGTAGAGGTCAAAGATTTCGTGAAGCAGGTTTAGCGGTGGGGCCAACGCCACGTAGGGATAGCCGTGCTTCGCGGCCCAGACCACGGACTCGGGTGAGGCCACGCCGGGGATCCAGATGGGAGGGTGAGGTTTTTGCAGGGGCATCACCCAGGGGTTCACCACGCGGTAGTGGTAATGCTTGCCCTCGTACCGGAAGGGGCCTGGGGTGGTCCAGGCCTTGATGATGACATCGTGGGCCTCGTCGAACCGCTCCCGGTTGTAAACCGGGTTGGTGTTGGTGGATATGCTTTCCTGGCCGATGCCTCGGACGAAGCCGCAGATTACCCGGCCGCCGGACAGGATATCAATCATGGCGACCTCTTCGGCCACCCGCAGCGGGTTCTCGTGGATGGGCAGGACATTGCCCAAGAAGGCAATCTTGCCTTTCTTAGTGGTCCGGGCCAGCACCGATCTGATAACGTTGACCGACGGCATCATGCACAGCGGGTTGTTGTGGTGCTCGTTAATCATGACACCATCGAAGCCGGACTCGGTACAATATTGGAGCTCCTCGAAATACATTGAGTACAGCTCTTGGGCTTTCTCCGGGCTGAAATACTCGTTGGGAAACATCAGGTTGTTGTAGCCCAACTCTCTGGCCTGGTCCTGCGGGCACGCCGTGTACCCCATCTCCGTGAAGAACAGCACTTCCCGTGCCATGTGAGGCCTCCAGCCTGCCGTGTTGAAAATCCTATCTCGGATTTGGGCCAGTATGAGATTACCCATCCACGGTGTCAATATTCCTTCGAATTCCGTCAGAAATCCGGCAAGCTTGTGAATAGGCGTGAGTTGTTAAAAGGATGATGTGCTGGAGACGTTGCTGCTTGACAGGACAAGGATGCGGCAGCGGAATCAGCACCTAAACCGCCCGGCCCATTCTTTTTGCCAGCCCGTTTTTTGGAGGTAACCGGAGTGGCCTACGACACCATGCTGCTGGACAAAGCCAAGCACATCGCCCGGCTGACTTTGAACCGTCCGGAGCGGTTGAATGCGCTCAATGAGGAGATGTTCGCCGAGCTGAATCAGGCTCTGGACGATGTGGCTGCCGACCACGGTTTGCGGGTATTGGTCATCGCCGGGGCCGGGCCGGGGGACGTGGTCAAGAACTTGGACTACATCTCGCCCCAGTCCCTGCTCCAGTACCCCGAGACGGCCGAGGTGCGGCGCGGTTTCTTCGGAGGCCGGTTTCCAGCATCGACGGGTATACCGGTCAACCGGCTGCTGCGGCCCGACGGCCACGTGGAGATCGAGGCAGTGGCGGTCAAAGGGGGAGCACGGCAGGAGATTTTGGTGCCCGAATGGGAGCGGCACTATGGCGGCCTCACCCACGATATAGGGGTTACGCCGGGGGTTAAGAAGGGACGCCTGCTCCAGATATCCGGACAGTCTTCGGTAGACCATACCACCGGGGCCCCGGTCGGTGGGTACGATATCGTCGCCCAGACTGAACAGGCTTAACGCAACATCGCCCGGATCATGGACGAGGGAGGCTATTCCATGGACGACATCGTCAACACCATCGAGTGGGCCGCCCCCAACGGAATGATGGACTACCGGAAGGTGGGAGAGGTGCGGCGCAAATACTTCGGCGACCGGTTGCCGTCGGCCACCGGGGTATCCATGCACCAGATATTGGGCCGGCCGGAGCAGTTGATTGAGGTCACCGCAGTGGCAGTGGTGTAGCCGACGAAGTCGGAGTTCTCGGCTTCGCCGGGTGACGACGGATCGGCTTTCCGCTACTCCGTGTCAGCCTCGTTGCCACCCTCCTCCTCACCCAATTCGTCTTCCCCTTCATCGCCCGAGGACTCTCTCGCTGCCTCAGCCGCCGCCTGCTGCTGTTCCAGCCAGTTCTGGAACCAGCGGCGGTACTCGTCCAGGGCCGGCGGCGACACGTAGAACACCTCGATATCGCTGGGAAACTGCACTTGGTGGCGTTCGCTAATCATCAGCAGCCCGGTCTCGTTCTCTCCCAGGGTGCTGTCGATCTGGTTGGCGATGTGCTCGTAGCGCTGCCGGTTGCTGTCTGAGTGCCATTCTTGGAGTTTCGACGCCACGCTGGTGCTGGCCAGAGGGACCATCATGCACCGCTGGAGGTCCAAGGTCTCCAGCAGGACATCCATGTCTTCGGTCGCCTCCAAGACCGCGCCCGACTTGGTCTTGCTGGTGATGAATCCGTGACTGCGCTGGTCGGCGGCGCCCAGTTGTTCCAGGCCTTCCTCGCCGCCAACGGTCAGGCTCTCGTGATAGATGTGCTGTAAACCCCCCAGGGCGGTCTCTAGGGCCGCCACCTGGGTCTGCATCTGATCCCAGTAATTCTGCAGGACTGTCGCGCCCTCGGGGTTGTCCGCTTGCGGGCCGTAGACCAAAGGCACCAATAGCAGCTTGCGCCGCCCATCGTACTGGCCTGCCGAGGGCCGCTGGATCCGGCCCAGTTCTTGTGCCATGATGCCGCCTCCCGGTGCTCCGGTGTTACGTCAAATGCTCCGATGGGATGACCTGCCAGTACGAATTGTATTGACGCTCCGGGAAGGAGGCAAGTTACCGCTGTGACGTCGGGACTGGTCCAGTACACGGAGCCTGAGGAATTGCGGGACCGGCCTGGGGGGATGGGGGAAGAATACTGGTTTACCGGAAAGGATTATTCAGTGCCTAGATCTAGGGGACCCGAAATGTCGATGAACCTTTCTTCTTACCTTTTAATTTCCCGGTGACTAGGGCCCACAGCAGGGCTGCGGAGGCTGTTGCAGCCATGGAATCCACCATGCCGTCCACCACCGTGGCTGACCGACCCATGACAAAAGACTGATGGTACTCGTCGGAGATGCCGAACAGGGACGAGAATACGGCTGCAATGATTACCTACCGTAGTTGGAAACCCAAGATTCCATCCCCAAAGGGCCGCCTGGATCAGGGCTGCGAGGACCGCGTAGAGTACAATGTGCGCCGCGTAGCTTGTCAGTTCTCCCAGCCAGGAAACCGCACCCGAATCCAGCGCCTGCGACGCATCGGCTCCGGACGAGGAAGAGAGATAGAATGATTAGTCTGGTACCATTTCGGACTGACTAGGGCCCACAGCGGACGGCGGCGCAGCCATGGAATCCACCATGCCGTCCAAACCGTGGCTGACCGACCCATGACAAAAGGCCACTCGTCGGAGATGCCGAACAGGGACGAGAATACGGCGCAATGATTACCTACCGTAGTTGGAAACCCAAGATTCCATCCCCAAAGGGCCGCCTAGCTGCGAGGACCCGAATGTGCGCCGCGTAGCTTGTCAGTTCTCCCAGCCAGGAAACCGCACCCGAATCCACCTGCGACCATCGGCTTCGAAGATTAGTCCCATCCTGCTAGTCCAAATCCCAAAGGCCATCGCGAATAGATGACAAGCCTTAGCTCCCGAACCTTACCACCCCATTCGACTGAACCGGACGGCTTAACACCCGGCTATTATTTCGCTCGCGGACCCATTGGAGCACGACGAAATTTTATCTGAGGCCGCGTTGGTTGGTGCTGAAGGCGCCTCGCTTGAGACAAGCTCAGTGGATTACTAGCGGCCGCGATTTCGCTGGGCGTACCCATCGACCATCAGGGCGAGGGCTACCACACCCAGTAGAATTCCGCCGGTAAACCAGCCGACGACTCCCAACTTCCAGGTTTTGTCGTCGAAGGCTACAATAAGACCGATTACGCCCAATGCCAAACAGGCCAGGGCAAACAACCGAGCTGTCCAAATCATCAATACATCCATGACACCGTCTCCTCAACCGAATCTTGCTTCCGTTAGCATGGATGCTGTGGATTATGAGGACAGCCTATTCGGGTATCAAGGGTTCTAGGACACATTAACGATGGCGTTGCCACCGCACGGTTACGGCTGGTGGCGGAGCGATGCACGCCGATTGCGAGGATCGAATTCAATCGCCGTGATTGTGGCGGTGAGAGTGGGATTTGTCACCAGACATGACACCGTATCCTCGAACCGACGATAGAGTTGCCCCTATACCGGTTTTCGAGTTGTATAGCGGTTGTCACCAGACGTCCCACTATAGCTGGTTTGGTCTCGGTGAGTCCGGGTATTCGTGACTAGTTTGGGATGACCAGAGACGTAATGGGACATGGCGGGCTGCCTGGACGTGACCAATTCGTGACCAAGACTCCCTGCCTAGTCCACGCCTGCGCCGCGTCCACCCGCGCGCCGTTTATCAATTGCCAATGGGGCGGCTTCCTGCATGCCTGGAAGAACACGGCTGTATACAGCCATCGTGACTGCAATCGAACAGTGGCCTAGACGCTGCACTCACTATTTTAGGGTTGATACCCGACTCTAGGAGCATAGTGGCATGGGCATGGCGCAGGCCGTGAAGTGTCAGATGGGGTAAACCCGATTCCCGCACGTCACGAGCGAAATCCTGAATGATCTTACCCACGATGACTCGTATAGCCCGGTCTTGGGCTAGTCGGGCGGTGGCATCCTCATACCCAGCCAGCCGGTCTCGGAAATGTCGAGGATGACGCCGTCAGGGCCACTAACCTTGGTCGTGCCCTTGCCGGTCGGGGTGCTCGTAAGTCGTTTCCCCCCTGCTTTCTCTATACTCTCGACGTAATCATCGACGTTATCAACGACGAACCCAATGTGGTGAAGACCGCTGAAATCGGCGCCTGAAGTACCCACATCGGCATCGTCGCTGGATTTGCATGGTAGGATGGTGATGTTCAGTTCACCATCGCTGAGGGAGATGTGGCCGTCGTCGCTTCCCCTTCCCACTTCTTTCATGCCCAAGGCATCCACATAGAAGGCCGCTACTTTGTCCGAGTCTTTAGTGGTAAAGGCTATGTGCTTAATCACCGTCATGGTTTCTGCTCCCTTCCTCGCCATCCCTATGTTTGTCCAATGGCGCGCTTGTCAAAATCGGTACCAATATCGCCAAGGATTATACACCCAGAAGCCTATCATATCCATATTCCCAAGAACTGGCGGCAAGGCTATCCGGATTCAGCGCTGAAGAGCGGTCAATCCGTGCAGCCAATGCTCAACAATTTGGCCCATCGGTGACGGCGCTGGCAAAGGTAGCCGATGCACACACTAATCTTGAGCGCTTCTACCCTTCATGTTACTAGGAATCCATGGTATTGGGCGAGAAAATTTCTTCTAGACCAACAAGCCTCTGGGTCAAGTTTTGCTCGTAGCCGTAGCGAGCCATGGTTTCCAGGGTTTTACGGTTAGCCGATACTCCGTAGGGGAAGGGGTCTGCAGGCACGGATTGGCGGTTTTCCAAGGGCAGATAGCCAAACTGGGAGTATGATTGTACCAACTCACGAGCGGGAACTATCAATTGCTCTTTCGCCTCCAGGAAAGCATGGTACAGGTTCAAGGCGACCCACGGATGGCCTTCCAACACCGACTTACGCACCGCCACGCAATGATTGATAGGAGAAATGCCAGTCTTCTGGAAGTATCTGGCGTTCTCAGCCACCGGATCCGGGAACAAGGGCCGCATTTGTGGTTGCGCCGAGACAGACACTCCAGTGCGGTCCAACAAGGTAGTCCCAGCAATCGATATCGCGGCGCCATCAAGTTCATCGGCAGCCAGCATAGTGGCGATGGTCTTCTCTCGCGGGATCTGGTGAATGGTTACGCCCGCTGGAGCCTGGTACCCGAACTCATTGCCAATGCTCTCCAGGCGCTCCTGATACCAAGTCAGTTTCTCCGGTTCAACGCCAAACTCGTCCTTCAGAATGCCGCGAGACCAGACAGCTGCAGTCATCATGTACTCAGCAACCCCAACATGCTTTCCGTGCAGGTCCTTGGGTTCCTGTATATCTGCCTCTTGGCGTACCTGAAACCGGGTGTGGTGGAAGTCTCGAAAAGGGAAGACCGGCAGCGCCACCCAGGGGGAGTCACCTCGCTCAGCAAGCATCAGCAACGCTGTCACCGACATCTGGGCGATGTCAAACTCGGCGGAGCGGAGCTGCCTCCAAATGAGCTCGCCAGAGTAGACATCCGAAGGCAACAGGTCTATGCCTTCTGGGCTAACAGCCCCCTCTAGTACCAGCCGGGTCAAATTGTTTCTCTGCTCGGATACCGCAAGGGCAATGCTGAGTTTCAATTTAGCCATTCCTCAACCTCCTACCGTCCCGGTGATTCGTATTTCTCCTAATCATTGACACCGTGCCCCTCCGACACGGGAACTCCGGCACTCGCGAGCCGAAACTCCGGTCTAGACCAGTCCAGAGTACTCCATAGCATACCAGAATGCCAAAACTTCACACATCTATGAGATCCTGACCTCTCAGCACTACTTCCAGAACCGCGTCGGGCCGTGGAAGCTCTGATTGGCGGCGGCATGGCGAGGACATACCCGAAAGCGGCCAGGAAATCCCAGCCGTTTTTGCAACCAAACTCTTCACAATACCCTATAATTCACCTTGTTCTGAGCCTAGTTGAACATTTGCGCGTTCAGTATGCGGGCCGATTCTTGAGGAATACGGAGCGCCGGTACGAGCGTTGAACGCTATCTTGTGTCGAGCATCGACTGATTCCATAGCTTCAGAAAAATATTTGGTCAACTCACTGAATTCGCACATCAACCCTTTCTCTCTCAGCTATCCCCTGAGGCCACTCCATTTCACAGCCATACAATACTAAGGGACGAGCGACTCGATCTTTTCCATCAGATTTGGGACGCACCTTGGGTCGTTACTTGGCCACTTCTCCAACTGTATGGGGGTGTAGTTTGGGCATTCACCCCGATCCACCTACACCTAAGTTCCTTCCCGTCTACCTCTGCAACTCCATCGATCCAGCACCATCGTCGTATGTGGGGCAGCTACAACCGGCAATTCTAGTTCGGATTACTAACATGTTGTTGCCGACCGCCCACCGGTGACACGTCCAATCAAGCTGGAGACTGGAGCGAACGGCGTTGGAGGATGTAGGTGAATTTCTGCCTGGGAAATTCCCTCCAGGAAATGTTCGTGACCAATCCGTGACCATTTCGAGGATGAGGACACCTACCATGAGAAACCCGAGATGGGAAATTTAGCTACGAATCTGGCGGAGAGAGTGGGATTCGAACCCACGATAAGGTTGCCCCTATACCGGTTTTCGAGACCGGCGCTTTCGTCCGCTCAGCCATCTCTCCGGGGCCAATATTATAGCCGAATATTCGGCGTAGGCACACGTCCGCGTTAAGCTTATTTGCGGCCTCGGACACCGGTATAAAAATCACCGGCTAACCCCAAGATTTCGAATAAAGAAAGTCATAATTTTTGATAACTGGGGTTGCCTGGGCGGCTGAATCCGGTTATAGTTGGGATGATTTCGTTGTATGCCGAGCCGGTGAAATTTGAGTTCGCCAGGGGCAATTTCCCGGCGATGCCCAGGAGACCCAATGTTAACTCAGCAAGAGCTTGTCGAGCGGATGCGTGAGTGGGCGGTGAGAGTCACACCGCAGCGGCTGGCCATCGCCGAGGTGGTCCTCAACTCCTCCGACCATCCCACGGTGCAACAAATCTACGAGAGGGTCCGGGACCACTTTCCGTCCATGACCCTGGCCACCATCTATTCCACCTTGGGCGTACTCCAGAAGAGCGGCCTGATCCAGGAATTGCCCTTCCAGAAGATGTCGCGCTATGAGCCCAATATGGAACCCCACGTCAACCTGGTCTGCATCGAATGCGAGAACGTGATTGACGCCGACACCGGCCACGACGTGCAGGAGGTGGTTTTGGGCCTGCGGCAGCAGATAGCCGACAACTCCGATTTTGAAGTCGCCTGGCAACGGGTGGATTTCTACGGTCTTTGCCCCCGTTGCGCTGCGGCCAAACGCCGGGGCGAACTGTCCGAAGTCTAAAAGCAGCCTCAACTGAGAACATTTGCGGTCGGCCGGTGAGCGCACCAGCCGGCCGTTCTTATTTTCATGCATTATCGTATTCACGAAACCGGGGGGACGACATGATTACCGGCGTCATCGGCGTTACCTTTTGGACCGACGGCCTGGAGCGGATGTTCAACTTCTACAATGACGTGCTCCGCCTGCCACTGCACTCCCGCCATGAGGACTTCATCGCATTCGAGTTGGGCGAGGTGCGGTTCAACATCGGCCGGCATAGCCAGGTCAGCGGACAGTCCAAGGACCAGTTTCGTTTCATGGCCCACCTGGGTGTCGACGACATACAGGCCGAATCCCGGCGGCTGGCCGAAGCCGGAGTGGAGTTCATCCGCCAACCGGAACAGGAGAGTTGGGGCGGTTGGGTCGCCACCTTCAAAGACCCCGACGGAAACGTGCTACAGTTGTTGCAGTTGGCCTAGGTTGGGCTGTATTTAGGCGGCCCAGAGCGGTCGATTCAGGGTCCAGGAGGACTGGCATGAACAGCGTTGACAGGGTCCATCAGGCGGCGCGTTTCCTGTACGATGCCCACCGGGCCCGGGCCAAATACGAGCCGATTCCCGAATCATTTGCGCCCCGTGACATCAACGAGGCCTACGACATGCAGGAAGCGTCCCGCGAGTTATTGGCGCCGGAACGCGGGGCCATCGCCGGTTACAAGGTCGCCCTCACCACGCCCGTGATGCAGCAGATGGTGGGCTTCGGTCATCCCTGCTCCGGTGCCGTTTTCGCCAGCGTGGTCCACCATTCGCCGGTCACGGTCAAGGGCTCCGACTACGTTCACCTGGGCGCTGAGTGCGAGATTGCGGTTCTGTTGGCGCGGGACCTGCCTGCCGCCTCCGCTCCCTTCGATCGGGAAGGGGTTTCCGGGGCTGTGGGGGCGTTGATGCCAGCCTTCGAGTTGGTCGACGACCGGGGCGCGGACTACTCGGACCTGTTCTTCCTGGGTGTGGCCGCCGACAATGCCTGGAACGCCGGCGTGGTGTTGGGCGAGCCGGTCACCGACTGGCAGGGCATCGACCTAGTTGCGGCCTCCGGGGCCATGACCATCAACGGTCAACCGGCGGGCGAGGGGAAGGGCGGCGACGTTCTGGGCCACCCCCTGGAAGCCCTGGCCTGGCTGGCCAACACCCTGGCCCAGCGCGGCAAGAGTCTCAAAAAAGACATGATTGTAATGACCGGCAGCATCGTCAGCACCAAATTCCTAAACCAGGGCGACGAGGTGCATTTCAGGATTGACACGCTGGGCGGGGTGCGGCTGACGGTGGGATAGTGGCTGGGTCACACCACCAGCATAGCATCCCCAAAACTGTAAAACCTGTAGCCCTTGTCAATGGCTTCCTGGTAAGCAGCCAGCACCCCCGCTCGTCCTGAGCCCGTCGAAGGACCTCCGCTGCCCTGGCCATGCTCCACAAATGCCGATACCAGCATCAGCAGACTGGACCGGGGTAGGTGGAAGTTGGTGACCAAGGCGTCCACCAAGCGGAACCGGTGGCCGGGGAGGATGAATAGGCTGGCCTCGCTTTCGGTGGGTGAGAGGGCGGTCTGACCCTTCTGCTCCATGTCCAGAGCCGCCTGCTCCAACACCCGCACCGAAGTCGTGCCAACAGCCATGATGCGCCTGCCATCGGACCGTGCCCGGTTCAGCGACTCGGCGGCCTGGCGGTCTATCTGGTAGTGCTCTGTGTGTATCTTGTGCTCGGTGGGGTCTTCCTCATCCACCGGCCTGAAGGTGTCCAGCCCCACGTGGAGCGTCACGAACACCGTCTCCACGCCCAAGTCACGGACTCTCATCAGCAGTTCGCCGGTGAAGTGGAGGCCGGCGGTGGGGGCGGCGACGCTGCCCGGCTGGCGAGAGTACACGGTTTGGTAGCGCTCCGGGTCGTCCAGTTTCTTTCTGATATAGGGCGGCAGCGGGGTATGTCCGAACCGCTCGATTCCCTCCTCGGAAGAGAGCCGCACGGTTTTGAGGCCGTCTTCGTGGGAGGCCACGATCTCGAGCCGAAGTCTCCCCTCGTTCCCCCCTTTCATAAAGGGGGGAACGAGGGGGGATTTCGGCACCCCAATTTCAACAACCACTCCCGGCCGAAGTCTCCGGCCAGGCTTAGCCATGGACTGCCACGTGCCCGCCGTTTCCCTCCGCAGCAGCAGGAACTCCACCCTGCTGCCGGTGTCGGTCCGGTGGCCGTAGAGGCGGGCGGGAATGACCCGGCTCTCGTTGAAGACCATCACGTCGCCGGGGCGCAGGTATTCTAAAATATCTCTGAAATGGCGGTGTACCAGGGTACCGGTGTCCCGGTGCATAACCAAGAGGCGTGACGAGTCCCGAGGCTCCAGAGGAGTCTGGGCAATCAGCTCAGGGGGAAGGTGATAATCGAATTCGCTGGTGCGCATCGGCGAATGGTCAGCCATCAGCCCCGATTGAATCGGAGCTGATGGCTATTCACTGTCAGGTTTCCCTCCCGTGGATGCCGAGGCGGGCGGCGGTGAGGGTGTTCACCAGCAGCATGGCGATGGTCATGGGTCCGACGCCGCCGGGGACCGGGGTGATGGCCGAGGCCTTTTCGGAGACCGCCTCGAAGTCCACGTCGCCCTCCAGCCGGTAGCCCTGCTTGCGGGAGGAATCTTCGACCCGGTTGATGCCAACGTCGATGACCACCGCTCCTTCCTTGACCATGTCGGCGGTGATTGCTCTGGGGCGTCCCATGGCGGCCACCAAGATGTCCGCCTGGCGGGTGATGTCGGCCATGTTCTTGGTGCGGGTATGGCAAACCGTGACCGTGGCGTTGGCACCGTCGCTCCGTTGCATCAACAGCAGGGCGGTGGGCTTGCCCACGATGTCGCTGCGGCCGCAGATGACTACGTTGGCCCCGGCCGGGTCGTGGCCGTTTCGCAATAGTATCTGCTGGATGCCTGCCGGGGTGCCGGGCACGAAATCGGGCCGCCCTTGGACCAGCTTGCCCATGTTGAAGGGGTGTAATCCGTCCACGTCCTTGTCCGGGTCCACCGACTCGATTATCAAGCGTTCGTTAATCTGGGGCGGCAGGGGCAACTGGACCAGGATCCCGTGGACACGGGAATCTCCGTTCAATTGTTGAACGCAATCCAGAATCTGCTCGTTGGTCGAGTCGGCGGGCAGTTCCAAGGTGTCGCTCACCATGCCCACCTCGTCGCAGGCCCGGCGCTTGTTGCGGACGTAGATGGCCGAGGCCGGGTTCTCGCCCACAATCACCGCCGCGAGACCGGGCGTGACACCGTGCTTCTGCCGCATCTCGGCCACGCCGGCGGCAACTTCCGCTCTGATTTCTTTGGCCAGGGCCTGACCGTCCAGGATCTTTGCTGTCAATCGGACCTCAGAATGGTCTTGTGAATGGTGTGCCGCAATTTTAGCATGCCCGCGCCTGGGATTTGATTGCGTGAAGAGGGGCAACCTATACTTGCGATATGCGCATCTGTTCATTGTTGCCCAGCGCCACCGAGATTGTTTACGCCCTTGGACTGGGAGACCAGATGGTGGGGGTTTCTCATGCCTGCGATTACCCGGACGACGCCGCAACCAAGCCGGTGATCAGCCGGAGTGTGCGGCAAATCACCCAACTGTCCAGCGAAGAGATAGACGGCATTGTGCAGCAGGCTCGGGCCAACGGCAACCCCCTCTATTGGATCGACGGGGACCTGCTGCGGGAGTTGAGGCCCGACCTGATAATCACCCAGGAACTTTGCGAGGTCTGCGCCATCTCCAGCGGGTCGGTGTTCGAGACCGTAGCCAAGGTGTTGGACTACCAACCAGAGATACTGACCATCCGCCCCAGTGGTGTGGCCGACATTTTACAAAACATACGCAACATCGCTTCCGCTGCCGGTGTGGACCAGCGAGGTCTGGAACTGTCGGAGTCGCTGCAACGCCGGATTCAGGTGGTTGTGGGCGGCGTGGCGGGCAACGATGCAATGCCCAGGGTGTTGTGTCTCGACTGGCTGGACCCGCTGCGGAACACCGGGCAATGGGTGCCCGAGCTGGTGGAACTGGCTGGCGGCGAAGAAGGACTGGCGGTGAAGGGGGGCCATTCCCGGGAACTCACCTGGGATGAGATAGTCGACTATGCTCCCGAATACCTGATGGTGATGCCCTGTGCCTTTGACCCGGAGCGAGTGCGCCAAGAGGCATCTGAGAAACTGCCAAAGTTGAAGGGCTGGTACGACTTGCCTGCGGTGCACATGGACCGGGTATTCCTGTTTGACGGCCGTATTCCCACCCGCCACGGCCCCAGGGTGGTCGACGTTCTGGAAGGCTTGGCGGAGGCGATGAACCCTCAGCGGTTTGCGGACATCACAAATTATGAAGTGCTAGTGCAATACCGGCCATAGCACTATACCCCGGGCCCTACATTTGGTTAAGCCGTCCCATTGGATAAAATAAATTTGGGGACTACAAGAAACCCATCGTGGGGGTCGGGGCGTAATACCAGGCAATCAACCCAACGGCCCGGCCGGTCAGGCGCACTCAAATTACGAGAATCGCAAGGCGCCGGCGGTACACAGGGGGCATCCCAGGCATGTTTCAATCCATTAGGATGATAAACCTAAACCAAATCAACATCATGCGCAGCGTTGTGTTTCCGGTGGTTGTGGCCACGGTGGCGCTGGCAACAGCAATCGTGGGCGCGATCATCATCGGCAGCGACAGCGGCATCGACGGGGTCAACGGGTTCGTGGAATCTCTGTCGGGCAGTTCCAGTTCCACGCTGGGAGGCTGGGGTCTCCTGGCCCCACTGGGATTCGCCTTCGCGGTGGGCATGGCTTCAGCGGTCAACCCATGCGGGTTCGCCATGCTGCCCGCCTACCTGGGTCTCTACCTGGGCGACACGGACAAAGAAACAGAAAAGACCGGCGCGTTAAGGCAGTTGCGCCAGGCCCTGATTGTGGGCGGCACCGTTACGGTCGGGTTCGTGGTGCTGTTCGGGTCGGCCGGTTTAATCATCGGCTTGGGAGCGCGGGCGTTCATCGTGGACGTTCTGCCCTGGCTGGGCTTGGCGATCGGCATCGTCCTGGCCCTGATTGGTTCCTGGATGTTGGGTGGAGGTAAGCTCTACACCGGGATCGCCGCCCGTGCTGCCAGCAACATGGGCGACCCCGGACAGGTGGGCTTGAAGGGTTATTTCATCTTCGGCATCAGCTACGCCACCGCGTCGTTGAGCTGTACGCTGCCCATATTCCTGGCGGTGGTGGGAACCAGCCTGGCAGTTTCCAGCATCGGCACCTCCCTGGGCCAGTTCCTGCTGTATGCCTTGGGGATGGGCGTGGTCATTACTGCATTGACTGTGGGGATGGCCTTCTTCAAGACCGCCATGGTCGGTGCGTTACGCAAGGCCCTGCCCTACGTTCAGCCGGTGGGCTCGTGGCTGATGGTCATCGCCGGGATGTACATCGTCTTTTACTGGCTCACTATTGGAGACCTACTCTAGAATGATTACAAGAATACCAAGAAAATTGTTGATTGCCGGGGCGTTCTTCGTGGCCGTCCTGGCCACAGCCTGCGGCAGCCAGCTTGCGTCTACCACAGGCGACAGCCCACGGGCCGTTTCAGACATTGGCTCGGCTGTTTCGGACACCGGGCCGGGCCCTTCCCCAATTATCGAGCCAGACCTTCTTTACCAGGCCGAGTTGGACGACGCCCGGCTCCAGACCAGCGGTTGGCTCACCGATTTCAGCCGCCACACCGTGGCCTTTGACGAGATTCAATCGGTTTTAGGCCGAGACGGGATCCCGGCCATCGACCGGCCCCGGTTCCAGACCATTGAAGAAGCCGAATCAGTGATGGGCGACCTGGAACCGGTGATAACTTTCAAGATCAATGGCGAGGCCAAGGCCTATCCCTTGTCCATCTTGACCTGGCATGAAGTGGTGAACGACACCGTTGGCGGTGAGCCGGTTATCGTGACCTTCTGTCCGCTGTGCAATTCGGCATTGGCCTTCAAGCGGACGCTGGACGGTCGGGTATTCGATTTCGGGGTGTCCGGGAAGCTAAGGAATAGCGACCTGATCATGTGGGACCGGCAGACCCAGACTTGGTGGCAGCAACTGACCGGAGAGGCCATCGTCGGAGAGTTGGCGGGTCATACACTTGAAATCATACCCGCCTCCATCATCTCGTGGGCCGACTTCAAAGAGGCCAATCCGGACTCTTTGGTGCTGTCCCGCGACACAGGCTTCAGCCGCCCCTATGGCAGTAATCCTTATGCTGGCTACGACCGGGTGGACCGGCCGCCATTTCTCTTTGACGGAGAGGAGGACGACCGCCTGCTGCCCAAAGAACGTGTGGCTGCCTTCGAAATAGGCGATGTCTCGGCTGCTTTCCCGTTCCGTGTGCTGGAAACTGAGGGTGTGGTCAACGACCCGGTGAACGGGACCGATGTGGTGGTGTTCTTCAAGTCGGGGACCGTTTCCGCCCTGGACCGGGCGTTGATCATCGACTCAAAGGACGTGGGCTCAACGGGAGTTTTCGTAGCCCAGTTGGACGGCAAAAAGCTGACCTTCCGGCTGCAAGACGGCAAGTTCGTGGACGACCAGACGGGCAGTGTTTGGAATATCCTCGGCGAAGCGGTGGAAGGAGAGATGAAGGGCAAGTCGCTAACGCCCATTATCCACGGAAACCATTTTTGGTTCGCCTGGGGCGCCTTCAACCCCGACACCCTCATTTACAAGGGACGGGTGTAGCCGACAGCTATCAGCTATCAGCGGTCAGCGAGGGAGCTTTCGTATTCCTGAATGTTGACCGCTAATAGCTAACCATTACCAGCGTTCCTTGCCAGGCATCGACCCCCCAGGTAGAATGGCCCATACCATTCTGCACGGGGGATTTTTCTTATGTACGACAAGCCGATGTTAGGGCTGGGCCAGGCACAGAACGCGATAGCTGCCATCTTGGCCGAGGCCAACAAAGAAGCGGACCGGCCCCTGGCCGTTGCCATCGTCGACGACACGGGCAGCATCGTCAGCTACGCCCGCATGGACCGCTGCCGTGAGGTTCCCAAGCGGATGGCCATCCGCAAGGCGTACACCTGCGCCCTGTCCGGGCAGGACTCCAAGGACTATGCCGAGCGTTTGGCCAGCCAGAACCGGACCGTGGCCGAGATGGGAGACCCCATGCTGGCCGCCGTCCAGGGAGGAGTGGTCATCCTCCATCCCGGGAGTGGGTCCATCATGGGCGGTATCGGCGTGAGCGGTCTGGCGGCCCAAGAGGACGAAGACCTGGCGAAGATTGGACTGAAGGCGCTGGGGCTGTAAGAGCGGTCAGCATTCAGCGGTCAGCTTTTAGCTGCACCTGCCGGTGGAAGGGAGCGGAAATCCCCCTGAATCCCCCTTTGCAAAGGGGGACCGAGGGGGATTTCCGCTCCCCCGCTTAAAGCTGATAGCTACAACTCCGAAGGAGAGCACATGTCCAACCCGAGAGCTGATTTTTCACCGATATTCGACCGGAAGCCACTGAAGCTGCCCGGCGGCGCACGGGTGGCGGTGTGGCCGGTGATCAACGTGGAGGAGTGGGACATCAACGAGCCCATGGCCCGGACGGTGTTGCCCACACCCCAGGGAGTGTCGGTAATCCCGGACATACCCAACTTCGGGTGGTTCGATTATGGGCTGAGGGTCGGCTTCTGGCGGATGAAACAGGTGTTGGACAACCACGGCATCCGCGCTACGGTGAGTCTGAACGCTTCCGTGTGTCTCAGCTATCCGCAACTGGTGAAAGATAGCTTGGAATCCGGATGGGAGATACTGGGCCACGGCTTCATACAACGGGTGATTAACAGAGAGCCCGATGAACGGGCCGTGATCCAGAAGACCATCAGCACCATCCAGGAATTCACCGGCACTGCTCCACGGGGCTGGATGGGCCCAGGATTGGCCGAAACCTTCGACACCCCGGACATCCTGGCCGAAGAGGGGATTGAATACATAGCCGACTGGTGCAACGACGACCAGCCCTACCCCATGAAGGTGAAGTCGGGCAGCCTGGTGGCACTCCCCTACACCGTGGAGCTCAACGACATCCCGATTTATCTGGTCCAGCACCACCGCTCGCCGGAGCTCTTCGAGCGGGCCAAGGACCAATTCGACACCCTGTACCGCGAGGGAGCCGAAAGCGCCCGGGTCATGTGCGTGTCCACCCATCCCTACATCACCGGCGTGGCCCACCGCATCAAGTACTACGACATGATATTTGAGTACATACGCCAGCACGACGACGTGGTGTTTATGACCGGAAGCGAGATTCTGGACTGGTACAACGGGGAGACGAAATCTTAAATCCCCCTTTCGTAAAGGGGGACCGAGGGGGATTTCCGCCCAACAACCCAACAACCAAATCACGGGGAGCAATCCTAATGCTATTTGAACCGGGGAAGATTCAGAACTACGTGGGCACCGGCGAGAAGGGTTACGCCGGGGACGGCGGCCCGGCGGATAAGGCCCTCTGCACCGAGCCGTTCATGTGCGATTTCGACGCCGCAGGGAACCTCTTCTTTTCCGAGTCCCGGAACAACGTTATCCGCCGGGTGGACAAGTCCACCGGCATCGTGACCACCGTGGCTGGGACCGGGGAGGCGGGCTACAGTGGAGACGGTGGCCCGGCTACCCAAGCGACTATGAGGGAGCCCTATTTGAGGTGGACCCGGAAATTCGGACAGGTGGTTAAGTGAGAGTTCTGCTCCTAAAATAGCCACAGCTGTTGCTGTGAGGGAGGAGTGGGACATGTCAAAAGAGCGGAGGAAGCACAGCCCAACATTCAAGGCCAAGGTGGCCCTGGAAGCGGTGAAGGGTGAAGAGACGGTGGCCCAACTGGCCGCCCGCTACGAGGTCCATCCCGAGCAGATCCAGGCCTGGAAGAAGTCCTTGTTGGAAGGAGCGGTCGGCGTCTTTGGTGGGAACCAAGACAAACGCCAGAAGAGCGATGCGGTCCTTGTTGCCCGGCTCTATCAGCAGATCGGCCAACTGAAGGTTGAGCGGGATTTCTTGGCGGAGAGGCTCGGTCCATGAGCCGGGAGCGGCGGCGGGAGATGGTGGACCGGCGGCACCCAGCCTTGTCCACAGTGAGACAGTGCGCCTTACTGAGCATCAGCAGGTCCAGCCTAAACTACCGGCGCAAGGGGACTTGCTTGGAGAACCTGACCGTGATGAAGGCGATGGACCACCAGTACCTAAGTACCCCCTTCTACGGGTCGCGGCGCATGAGGGTCTGGCTGGGCACTCAAGGTCACAGGGTGAACCGGAAGCGGGTCCAGCGTCTGATGATGCGGACCATGGGACTACGTGCCATCTACCGGTGGCCCCGGACCAGCAAGCCGGGGCCAGGGCACAAGGTGTATCCCTACCTCCTGAGCGGCATGGAGATCACCAGACCAAATCAGGTGTGGGCCGCCGACATCACCTACATCCCCATGGCCAAGGGTTTCTTATCCCATATTTCCCAGTTAGGATAACAGTGTGATGCGGTATATAGGCAACGTTCTTGCTTTTGTAGTCGTCTCATGAACTTTTCACCAACATCTCGGCTATAATACATTCATTAGAATAGTAAGATTCTTCAGATAGCGTAACAACCCCGGAGGCACCTGATGGGTGACGGCGACAAAACCCCTCTCCGGCTCCAGTTCAACCCCAAAGTCCGTCTGGAGTTTCACGGTGCCACCATCACTTCCGATGCCGGACTCTTGCCCATTCGAGAGCTGGATGATGCCCTGGGCCTTACCCATATTGCTGCCGACTATCTCCAGGAAAGCCGCTCCGGTCGCAACATCCGACACCACCTCGTCCCGCTGCTCAGACAGTCCATCTACAGCCGCTTGGCCGGCTACGATGACACCAATGATGCCGAACGCCTTTCCCAAGACCCAGCCATGAGAGTCGTCGTGGGCTGGCAAGGATCAGACCGGAACGCCGCCAGCACCAACACCGTGAGCCGCTTTGAAACTGAAACTCTGACCCAACAGGACAACCTGCAGGGGCTGGCACGAATGAATCCCCAATGGGTGGAAGATGCTATGGCCCATACTCCACACCAGCGAGTGATTCTGGACATGGACAGCTCGGAGAGTCCAGTGCATGGCCATCAGGAGGGTGCCGCCTACAATGGGCACTTCGAGTGTGTCTGCTATCATCCCCTCTTTCTATTCAACCAGTTCGGCGATTGTGAAGGAGCGACGCTACGCCCCGGCAACGTCCATAGCGCCGAGGGCTGGCAGGAACTCCTTGAGCCGGTGGTGAAAAGATACCAGAGGAAGGGACGGCGGCTGTTGTTCCGGGGTGATGCCGCCTTTGGCAAGCCAGAGGTGTACGAGTACTTGGAACAAGAGATGATTGGGTACGCCATCCGGCTTTCAGCTAACGCGGTACTTCAGAGAGAAATCGCGCACCTGCTGGTACGACCTGCCGACTGGTCTTCCAGGAGGCCGATCGTCTCCTACTACGACTTCACTTACCAGGCCCAGAGCTGGAGTATTTCCCGGCGAGTAGTAGCCAAGGTGGAGTGGCATCAGGGGGAGTTATTTCCCAGGGTAGGCTTCATCGTGACCAACCTGAGCTATCCACCCAAAGGCATAGTCCGCTTTTACAATGGCCGTGGCACAGCGGAGCAGTGGATCAAGGAGGGCAAGTACGCCCTGAACTGGACCAGACTGTCCTGTCACAAGTTCGTGGCCAACCAGGCGAGGCTATGGCTGTTCGTTCTGGCGTACAATCTGGGAAACTTCATGAGAAGGTTGGCTTTGCCGGAGGATATGAAGCATTGGACTCTGACCAGTCTTCAGACTAGGCTGATCAAGACGGGTGGGCGACTGGTACGCCATGCCAGGAGGATGGTGTTTCAGCTTGCCGAGGTGCTGGTGACCAGGGAAATGCTCACCGGGATACTAGAACGGATCAGCCGGCTTCGGCTGGCACCTGGCTAGCTTGCTTTGAGAGCACCGGTATTTAGGACAGTTATGGGGTCGTCAAGAGTAAATGGGCCGCCACGAGGGAGACGCTTGGGCAAGGGCAGAGGATTTGGAATTTCTACGCTCGTTAGGACGATGGATATCCTATGAGAGTGGAGCAATTGAGTGAATCGGAGCGCAGTTGACGCGCTCAGGATACCGTACTATAGTTCCCGCCGCACAGGATGACACCGGTTCAGGGAAATCAGGTTGATCTGGGAAATTCAGGCTTATACCTGGTGGCCATCATGGATTGGTACACGCGGTACGTGGTGGCCTGGCGTCTTTCCAACACCTTGGATGCTGATTTCTGTGTCGAGACATTGGAGGAAGCGCTTGGCAAGGGGAAGCCAGAGGTCTTCAACACCGACCAGGGCAGCCAGTTCACCGGCGAAGCCTTTACCGGTCTCCTAGAGCAGCACGGAGTGAGAATCAGCATGGACGGGAAGGGACGCTACACCGACAACATCTTGTTGGAGCGGCTGTGGCGCACGGTTAAGTACGAGGAGGTCTACCTGAAAGCCTACTCCAACGGGCGAGAAGCCAAGGCCGGGCTTGACGCATACTTCAGCTTCTACAACAACCAAAGACCCCACCAGGCCTTGGGCTACCGGACACCGGCTGAGGTGTTCAAAGGAGACTTGGCGCCATCAGATGAACGGTCAATCAATGGGAAACGGACACCAAGCAGAGCATTCTCAGACCTTGGAAAGACGGCGGAACTCTCACTTAGTTTTGCACCAAACCTGTCCAACTGATTGGGTCCACCTCAATTCCCTCCAAGTGGACCGGGGCAACCGCGACATCTACATCGTTGACCGGCTATCCGCCGTGGTCCGCAGGGTGGACACCGCCACCGGCATCATCACCACCCTGGCTGGCACCGGAGAGCAGGGTTACGGCGGCGACGGCGGGCCGGGCGCCCAGGCGATGTTCCGGGAGCCCAACGACTGTTCCTTGGACGGCAAGGGCGGCCTGCTGATTGCCGACATCCAAGACCAGCGGATACGCCGATTGGACCTGGCCACCGGCATCATCAACACCTTCGCTGGGAACGGCGAGAAGGAGCGCGCCGGAGACGGCAAACCGGCCGTGGAAGCCAGCATCATGGGGGCCAGGGCCGTCTGCATGGATAGCAAGGGCAACACCTACATCGCCGAGCGGGAGGGCAACGGGGTCCGGAAGGTAGATGCCAACGGAATCATGAGCACCGTTGCCGGTAGCGGAGAGCTTGGTTACGAAGGAGACCGCGGCCCAGCGTTGACCGCGACCTGGGGATCGCCCAAGGCCATCCGCTGCGACCCGCAGGACAACATGGTCTTGGTGGTCGTCGACACCGAGAATCACGCCATCCGGCGCATCGATGCCGCAACCGGGATTGTCACCACCATCGCTGGCGGCCGGTTGGGCGGAGAGGGCGACGGCGGCCCAGCAACGGAGGCTGGTTTGGACCGGCCCCACGGCTGTGGCATCGACGCCCAAGGCAACACCTTCGTTGCCGACAGCAACAACCACCGGGTACGGGTGGTGGGAGTCTAGCCAGCATTGCTCGTTCTCGAGGCCGGCGTCCCGTTTGATTAAGACCCCAGACCGGGAAAGATGACGTTCTTGAACGCCTCTAATTCCGTGCGTGGCATCTTGTAGCCACCGTCCTGGGTGTGGGTTGGGAAGATAAACACCTGCTCGACACCCGATTCCGAACCCGCTCTCTTCAAGCGGTCCAGGCATTCTTGGGGTGTGCCGAAGAGCCCAAAGGCGTCGCAGATGGCATCCGCTTGGCTGTTGGTGAGTTGCTCCGGAACGAAATCATCGGCAAGGTCGATACCGGCCTCCCGCAGCCAGAACAGGTTTGCATCGCTGGGATACTTCAGGTACGGCTGGTCGGCCCGGAACCACTGCTGGGGCCACTGTCTGGCCCTTGGCCCGTCGTCGTCCACGGTGGTGGGCGTGATGAATATGGTCTGAAAATCGCTCAGGTCCCGGTTACCACGCTCGGCTCCAATCTGAAGCCTGCGGCGGGCCGCCGATACCGACTCGGGGTGCAGACCGACCAACATCAGTGCTCCGTCGGCGACCTCTCCGGCCAATTCAACCATACGCGGACCGGCGGCGGTCATGAAGATGGGCGTGGGACGGTCGCTGATGTTCCTGAGCCGGGTCTCGACACCGTTGAAGACCACCCGTTCTCCCCCGAGCAACTGCCTCATGGCGAGCACGGCTTGCCGCATCTTCTCCAGAGATGCTCGTGGACGTCCGATATTGCCCACCGCCAGATAGCCTGGGCCAACGGTCAGGCGAACCCGGCCGGGAGCAATCTCCTCCAGCGTATGGGCCAGGCAAGCCAATACACCGGGGTGCCGGGTTACTGGGTTGGTGGTGGCGGGATAAAGGGTGATGCTGGAGGTGCGTTCGGCGGCCAGCGCCAGGGTCAAGTAGACATCGCGGCCGCTGTGTTGGTGGTCGTGGACGCCCACCCCGGAGAAGCCGGCCGCCTCACAACCGGCGATAAACTCGGCGGTCTCAATCACCGGCAGGCCGACCGGGACCCGGATGTCTACTTTCATCCCCATTGCTTGATTCCCTCCGTACCTCTACGATGGCCGTCTACCATAAGCCGTCTAATATGACCGGGAGGCTGGCCCAACCAGGTCTGCGATCGCATCTCGTCTAAGATACCCAAATCCAGCGTCAAGGAGCACCCATGCGGACCATCGACATCCACGCCCATATCACTCCAGAAGGGTTTATAGAGTCCGGCAAGCGGGGCGAGAACTGGCACGGAATGCCTCCGGACACCATGAATATCCACCGCAACAACCCCAAGACCCACTGGACGCCCGAGGAACGGTTGGCCGACATGAACTCGCTGGGGGTAGATGTCCAGGTGCTGTCCACCAACGCCTATTTCTACAACTATGACGAGGACCCGGCCACGGTCTCACTTATGGCCCAAGAGTGCAACGACTACGTAGCCCGACTGGTCAAAGACCACCCGGACCGTTTGTCCGGGTTTTCCACACTGCCCATGCAGGACATCAAGGCGTCCATCGCCGAGTTGGAACGTAGCATGGGGCTGGGGCTAAAGGGAGCGATGATTGGCGACAACGTGAACGGCAAGACCTTCGACGAAAAGGAGTTCCTGCCCTTTTGGAAAGCCGTTCAAAGCCTGGGCGCGGTGATTCTAGTGCACCAGGACGGCGAGACGGTGGTAAATCACCGGCTTAGCCGTTACCACCTGCCCAACACCATTGGCAACCCTGCTGACCGGGCGCTGACCTTCGCCGCGTTGGTCTTCGGTGGAGTCATGGACGCCTGCCCCGACCTTAAGGTCTGCCTGTGCCACGGCGGCGGCTACACCTGCTACGGCATCGGGCGCATGGACCGGGGCTGGCAGGTGCGGCAGGAGGCCAGGGTCAACATTCAACAGCCGCCCAGCGCCTATCTCAGCAAGTTCTACTACGATTGCCTCACCCACAGTGAACCAGCCTTGCGCTATCTCATCGACAGCGTGGGCATTGACCGGGTGGTCTTCGGGACCGACTGGCCCTTCGACATGGCCATCGACTGGCCGGTGTCATGGCTTTTGGGTCTGGAGAGCCGGTCCCAGGACGAGAAAGAGGCGATCCTACACAAGAACCTGGAAAAACTTCTGGGGATCTGACCCCCCAAAGGGCGAACCGGCGTCAACACTCTTGCGGTGTATCTTGCAGGTACTTCGCTCCACCAACGAGGTAGGGGCACGGCACTGCCGTGCCCCTACGGACGTATTAAGATTCAATCGGGATTGGACCCACGGACGCATTGTGCCATTTGCAACACCTGAAGCTAGCTCCGCCGGTCAGCGTACACCTGTTTGGCCCGGTCGATGGCCCGGACGCGCCCGGCCACCAGGGTTTCCTTGCGCTCGGCAGCCCACCGGTTGGAAGCGTAAGTGCTGGCCACCGTTCCTTGGAATTGGGGCATAACGTAACGCGCCAACAGTTCGTAGCTAAGCAGCACCTTCTCCCGGGGTGCCCAGTCGATGGTCTGGACCAAGAACCCGCCGAACCCACCGCTCTGTTCCTGAAGCCGGTTGATACCTTCGATGCAATCCTCCGGGGTGCCCACGATCCATGAGCCGGACTCGGCCATGTTGTCGACCACCTTTTCCATGGGACCGTCGAAGACCGCCTTCCTGCCATTGGTGCCTTCCGAGTACTCCTTGAGATAGCGGGCGGAGCCCATCCGAATGTCATCCAGTGCTTCCTGGCGCGTTTCGGCCAGATGGACGGGCAGAACCAACCTCCAGTCGTCCCGGTTCATCTGTTGGTTGTGCTGCTGGGCCGATTCCTCGGCTATCGCCCAAAGTCCTTTCAGGTCGGACGGTCCGGCCGCCGGGTCGCGAGGCACGGTGATGGTTAGCACCGACGCCCCGTGTTTCCCAGCCAGCGAGACCCCGGCCGGGCTCTGGACGGAGGCCACGGACACTGGCATGTAGGGCTGCTGGAACGGCCGCAACTGAATCATAGCCTCCTTAAGTTCGAACCAGTCGCTCTTGTGGGTGATGGGCTCGGACTCGGTGAACAACCGCAGGATGACCCCCAGCGACTCGTCCATCCGCTCCCGTTGGGTCTCATGGGGGATCCCCATCATGTAGGCGTCGCCGGGCAGGGCGCCCGGACCGACTCCGAACAACACTCTGCCGTGGGTCATGTGATCAAGCTGCACCATCCGGTTGGCAATCATGAGGGGATGGTGGTACGGCAGGCTCACGACCCCGGTGCCCAGTCTGATGTACCGAGTCCGTTGGGCCGCGGCGGCGATGAACACCTCCGGCGAGGAGATAATCTCCCAGCCCGCCGAATGGTGCTCTCCGATCCAGGCCTCGTCAAATCCCAGAGAGTCCATCCAATCAATCAATTCCAGGTCCCGGTCCAAGGCCAGGGTTGGGTTCTCCCCGACCCGGTGAAACGGGCCCATGAAACAGCCGAATTTCATTCGCTTGGGCATATCCATCTGTCTCGTCCTCCGAAGCTTTGTCCGCTCTCAGCGGTTTAGTCAGTTTACTCTCAGTTGAGGTCGAATCCAAATCTAACAAGATAGTTTCCGTATTGAATGCCGCGCCACCGGCGACCTGGGAATTTTGCTAGAATCCATCGGATACTAGTCCCGGCGCACCGCGGACACCGACATGATTCTGGAGGCTTAGATGCCCGACCTAGAGGAACTGCTGGACCAAGTCGACGGGCTGCGCGATGAGATTGTGGCTTGGGAGCAGGACTTGGTGCGCATACCCACCGTGAACTCGGGATTCATGCCCACCGGCAACGAAACAGAGGTCTGCCAATACATGGAGAAGTGGCTGGCCGAAGACGGCATCGACTCCGAGACCATCGAGTCGGCACCGGGCCGGGGCAACTTCATCGCCCGGCTGGAAGGCAGCTCGGGAAAGGCCGGCCTCATGTTCATGTCCCACACCGACGTGGTTCCGGTGGAGGAAGAGGAGAAGTGGCGATTCCCTCCTTTTAGCGCCACCGTGGCCGACGGCCGGGTCTACGGGCGCGGCGCCTCAGACTGCAAGGGGCTGCTGACTTGCCAACTGACGGCCATGCGTATCCTCAAACGCAACGACGTCCAGCTCAAGGATAGCCTGATCCTGGCATCCTGCGCCGACGAGGAGCACGGCGGGCGTTACGGGTTCGGCTGGATGGCCGAAAACCATCCGGAGAAGCTGGCGGCGCCGCTTGCGGTGAATGAGGGTGGCGGTGTGCCCATCGAGGCCGCCGGAAACCTGACCTATCTGTTGGGCGTGGGTGAGAAGGGCCGGTTGCAGCTGGAGATCGACGTCCGCGGCAGCAGCGCCCACGCCTCCACCCCCTGGCAGGGGACCAACGCCTTATTCGCTCTGTCGGAGGTCGTTAAGCGGATCGAGGCCTACGAACCGGAGCGGGATACCTCCAGCAGTCTGTTCCAGCACCTGTCCACCTTTGCCATTGAAGACAAGCCGTCAGCAGCAAACATCGACCAGATTATCGCGGACACCGAGGATGGGAACCCGCGTTTCGCCTCAATCATGAAGGCTTTGTCCCGGATGACAATCACGCCCACGATGATTCAGGGAGGCATCAAGTCCAATAGCGTTCCGGAGTCTGTCCGGCTCACCTGCGACGTAAGGACACTGCCCCACCAGGACGAGGCCTTCGTCCGAAAGGAGTTGGAGAAGATCCTTGACGGGATTCCCGCAGTGGAGATTGAGATTGACTACATGTCTATCCCAAACTCCTCTCCCTTCGAGACTGACTTTGCCCAGCGCATCCAGATCAGCACCGCCAACGCTCTGGAACGGAACGACATCCAATGGGTGCCGGCGCTGAGCACCGGCTTCACCGACTCCCGGTTCACCCGAAACCTGGGCACCACCACCTACGGGATGGTGGGTTCCCACCCTGATGACGACCCCATGCTGGCTAACGTCCACGGCACCGACGAATCGGTGGGCATTCGAAGCCTGATCAGCGGCACCAAGATAATGCTGGCCCTGGCCTACGACATCCTGGCGGAGAAGTAGGGGCACGGCATTGCCGTGCCCCTACTTCCGCCGTATTCTGGCCACAGTATGAGATTTTGAGATGATTACCGGCCCTGAGGCGTTCCTGAATTATTTTCAGTCGATTCACCGGCGGACCCTCCGGGATATCGAGGCCCTCCCGGCGGCCGCTGAAAACTGGGAGCCGTCGGCCGGAGAGGGCGAAAAGGGTTGGGGAATCGCCCAGATTGTCCACCATATCGCCGAATCCAGGATTTATTTCGCCTCGGCATACCGGGGAGAGGGGTGGCGATACGATTGGGCCACGCCCAGCACCGAACACCAGTCAGGCTGGCTCCCCGCGCTGGAAGCCTCGGCGGCGGAATTCATCAAACGGATCGAAGGGACTCCTAGAGAGTGGCTGGACCGGCGCATCAAGATGATTGACACCGACGGAATGTTGAGCGGTTGGCGCATCTTGATGATGCTCTTGGAGCACGAGGTGCACCACCGGTCCCAGATAGACACCTACGCCGGCTTGGAAGGCTGGGACGTGCCGCAGATCTACGGCCGCACCAGAGAGCAGATAGACGAATTGCAGGACAAGCAGTAGGCCAGTTCAGGCTATCTAATAGGTCTCAATTTCCTTAGGGGCAACACCAAGATATCGAGCTAGGGTTTCTCGTGTTCTCTTGTGCAGCGATTTCACTTCCCCACGTTCGATGCGACCAACTTCCTTGGTACTGATATCTGGCGAAAAATCACTCTGTTTTAGGCCTTTTTGCAATCTAAGTCGACGCAAAGCCCCACCAAAAGAATCATCCGTGTCTATCCGTCGTTCTTTGTCTCTACGGCGAAATAATGGATCAAATTCATATAAGATCGCTTCTGTACCGGCTTCGAACTTGCCCAACCGAATAGTCTGGCCAAAATCGATTACTTCGAAATCGTCTGGATCCGGTTGTGGAGAATTGGGTCCAGCCTTGAACCATGACAGCGGCAGGGTTATAGGATCGAGGTTGCCTCTGTACATGATTACCGAACCATTTTCCTTATCGACAATCCCGCCAATGAAGTAATCTTCGCTGTTAGGCGACGCAAAAATCTCTGCGATTTCTTCGAGCGGAAGCAACCTGAGTCCATCGTTAGGTGTTACAACGCGGCTGAATGTCGCATTTAGGTAATGCTTGAATGATCCCTCTGTTGGCTCCAATGACAAAAGACAATGGTTCCCCCTCGGCTTTCCAACAAGGTTGCAGAGCAGCCGCATATCGGATCGACGCGGCGCAATCCAAAGCAAATTCCTGGCTGCTGTAGCGTACAAATCCCGAACTTCTTCGTTGGTGCGCGCGAATATCGGCCCAAAATAAGAACAAATATCCGTGATATGTGGATCGTCGCTGACCAAAATTCGGCTATTAATCTTTGTTGCCATGATTTCCTCGGATTGGATTATCGGGGTACATCTTGTCCCATTCATCACACAATAACGCGTAATCTTCATGAACCTTTGCCATAAGTGCCTCGGGAACATCAGACGGTATCGGAGTTTTGTCCATGAATTTACATTCTCTGAGATCCCAACGCCACGGTTTACCCTTCCGAAGAATCGTGACATGGGGAGGTTCTCTAATTTCCTTGTCCCGAATCTTAATTTGCCACCCCTGATTTTTGAGATTCGCGGGAAGCAGAAGTGAAAACGCCAAACTATGCTGCCTCCTCGATTATATGTCTGTTTCAATCAAAACTCAAGATAGGATATAATGATGCAGTGCGAGCTTGTTTCAGTGGTCACAATGAAGCGATAAGAGTTCCAGTAATGTTGCTTAAACCAGACAACCATCATCTTCCGGCGACTTCTATGGACTACCCTATAACGCCGCCGGCGGCACCCGCTTGTTCCAGCCAGATGCCTGCTCGTAGGCGTGGGCGACCCGCAACACCGTTGCTTCGTCGAATGGTCGGCCGGCGATCTGCATGGCCAGGGGAAGGCCCCCGTCTCCATCTGATGTGAAGCCACATAGGATGGATAGGGCCGGGGCCCCGCTCAGACTGTAGGGACCGCGGAACCCTCCGGCTGACAATGCGTGTTTGGCGAACTCTTGGCTCTCCACTTTCTGTTCCATGTTGATGATGTTCGCCGGATGACCGGCAAGTGGGCTGTATCAGAACGTCCACTTCTTCAAGCAGACCCAATACCTGGCGGCGTACCATGCTCCGCAGCTTCTGGGCTTTGTAGTACACCTGTGCTGGAATCAGGTTGGCGGTGGTGAAATGGACCTGGGTGTTGTAGTGGTAGTCCTGAGGACGCTCCCGCAGCCATCCGGGCCTCAGACTTACACGGTCGACGTGGGTTATGGCGCGGGTGATGTATCCCGTTTTTTCGGCCAGGGGCATGGACACATCCCTCACCTCCGCGCCCAGTTCGGCGAGCACCGCAATGGCGGTAATTACCGCCTGGCGCACCTGAGGGTCCAAGTCGAGTTCCTCACAGTCCATAAGCTCCCGAACCACCCCGACTTTCAGGCCCCAGATGTCACCGGTCAGCGCCTGGCGGTAGTCGGGCACCGGGACCTGGTGAGTATATGGGTCTTGAGGGTCGTAACCGGCGATCCCGCCGATGGTGATTGCGCAGTCTTCAACTGTGCGGGAGATGGGGCCGATGGTGTCGAAGGACCAACCGGCCCCGTCCACCCGGTAACGGCTGACCCGTCCCCAGGTGGGCCGCAGTCCCACCAGACCGCAGTTGGCGGCCGGACCTCTAATTGAGCCGCCGGTGTCCTCTCCCAGGGAGGTGGCGCAAAGCCGGGCGGCGGTGGCGGCGCCGGAGCCGGTGCTGGAGACGCCAGGGCTCCGCTCCAAGTCCCAGGGGTTGCGGGCCGGGCCGAAGGCCGAACTCTGGGGTTCGCCGTGGGCGAACTCGCTCATGTTCAGCTTCCCCAGCAGGATGGCCCCAGCTTTTTTCAGATTGGTCACCACAGTGGCGTCCTCGTCCGGCACGAAATCGGCCCGTATCTTGGAGGCGTCGGTGGTGCGGATGCCCTTGGTGTGGATCTGGTCCTTGATCCCTATGGGGATGCCGTGGAGGGGACCGCGGTATTCGCCACGCTGAATCTCGGCCCCGGCCTGCCGGGCTTCCCGCCGCGCTTCGTCGGCGCAGACCGTGATGTAGGAGTTGACCTTGGAGTCGATGCGTTCGATGCGCTCCAGGTAGGCTTCCACCGCTTCGAGCGGGGATACCTGCTTTGACTTGATAGCAGCGCCGAGTTCCGTGGCTGACAAGAACGATATGTCTGTTCGGTCCATCTCATACCTCAAGATCGGTCGGTGATTACCCGTAGGGGCACGGCACTGCCGTGCCCCTACCATCGGACACGGACATTAGTGGCCCGTGTCCAACATCCGCCGTCTCAAATCTGACGGCACTTCCCGCAGGCGCTGGCGGAAGGCGGTGTTGGTGCGGTCAGAGACCCGGCGGGCGGCTTCCGTCAGCAACTCTATGCCGCCCAGATAGTCGTCCACGTGGATGTATTCGGCTTCGATTCGGCCATCGGGCGCGCCGTTGTGGTAGTTGCCCAGCGGGAAGGCGATACCGGTGGTCTGGTAGCCGAAGACAGCGAAGGCGCTGGCCTCACAGGTGCCGCCGCTCATCAGTTGGCGCTGACACTTGAACCCGCTGTCCTGTTCTCTGAGGGTCTCCCGGGCGCGGATCAACACCGCCTCGGCGTCGGCGGTGAAGGTGAACCCGGCGTCGCCCACCCTGATGACCGGGCCTTCGCCCATCTCAGCACCGGGCAGGGTGCGGCTGGACTCGGCTGAGATTACCAACGTCTCCGGCGGTAGGGTGCCGGCTTCGGCCATGAGCCGGGCACCAATCAGACCTACCTCTTCGGCGCGGGTGAAGACACCGTACACGTCTCCCGGTGGGGGCTCCTCTTCCGTGAGCCGGGCCAGTACGGCCAGTATGCTCCCGCAGCCGGCCAGGTCGTCCACGGCCCGCATGCGGATGTGGTCTCCGTCCAGTTCAAAATTCACCAGGTCGAACACCACCGGAACGGGCGGTTCCAAATCTTGAGGCTGCTCCAGGCGGATCAGGACCTGCCGTTCGCTGTCTTCGCCATACTTGCCGGCGGTCGTCCCCTGGACCCGGCTCCCATCGGGCATCAACACCTGCACCGGCACGCCGGCTTCAAAGCTGGAAGGAGGCACGCCACCCATGGCCTTGGCGATGTACCCCTTGATGGGGCCGTCGGGGTGGCTGCCGGTTATCTCGAAGCCGGGGTGGTCCATGTGGGCGACGATGGCCAGGGGGTTGGCGGTTGGGTCGGTTCCTGGGACTTTGGCGATTATGTTCCCGAAGGAGTCCAACCTGTAATCCAGTCCCAACTCGTCCAGGATCGCCCTTACGGCGTCGGCCACTCCGCTCTCGTTGAAGGCCGTTACCGGGTTGCTGCCCAGCCTGGATAGAAAATCCAGCGCCCGTTCTGTGGGGTCGGTCATAGAGCACCTGTAGCGGAGGATCGCGTTCGCCGGGGTTGGCGGGATTATAGCAACGTCGAGCGCAGGGGCCAAGGCGGGGTCCAACGCGTGGCCTGAATGATATACTGCCGTCATATACGGCCGGCCACTATGGCTTGGGGAATGGAACGCACCAAGGAGAAGCAGATTGCTAGAGCAATTCAAGGTGAGCCATGACGATGCCGAGTTCGTCCAGGGGGAAGACCTCAAGAAGACCGTGGCCGGTATATTCGAGAAGATGGGCGTGCCAACCGAGGACGCCCTACTGGCAGCCGACGTACTGGTGCTGGCCGACCTGCGGGGGGTGGACTCCCACGGCGTCTCCAACATGCTGAAGAGCTATATCGCGGGTTATCAGGAGGGGTCCATCAACCCGAGGCCCAATTGGAAGGTAATCAGGGAGACGCCCAGCACGGCCTCGGTGGACTCGGACCGAGGTCTTGGCACCATCATCACGCCAAAGGCCATGGACATCGCCATCGAGAAAGCCCGCAATGTCGGCGTGGGCATGGTGACCATCGGCAACGCCCGGCACCTGGGGATGGCGTCCTACCACGCCATGATGGCCCTGGGAGCACGACATGATTGGCGTGTGCATGACCAGTTGCCCGCCGTCGGTGCTGCCCACCTTTGGGGCGGAGCCCCGGCTGGGCACCAACCCCATCGCCATTGCGGTGCCAGCCAAGAACGAGCCGCCGTTCGTCTTCGACGCGGCCACCAGTTCGGTGGCGGTGAACAAGATACGCATCGCGGCGCGGTTGGGGTCGGCCATCCCCGGAGGGTGGATGGCTGCCGAAGACGGCAGTCCGATTATGGAGGAATCGCCAGCTCCGGAGAAGGTTACGCTGTTGCCCTTGGGCAGCAACCGGGAACTGGGCTCCCACAAAGGCTACGGCTTTTCCTGCATGGTGGACATCCTGGCCGGCGTGTTGACCGGTTTTGGCTACGGTGCCGTGCCGGGCCGGCCCAATTTCGGTCATTACGTGGCGGCCTACAGCATCGAGGCCTTCACCGACACTGAGCCCTTCAAGGTCCAGATGGACGAATGGCTGACGATGATGAAGACCACCAAGCCCGCGCCGGGCCATGACCGTGTGTTGGTGGCGGGCCAGCCCGAGGCCGAGGTGGAAGCAGTCCGCCGCGAAGAGGGCATCCCGCTGTATCCCGACGTAGCCGACTCAATCCGGGACACCTGCGGCGAACTGTCCGTTCCCTGTCTGTTCTAGCTGTTCAGTTTCTCTACCACTTCGGTGATCAGAGGGATTATTTCCTGGACCGGCATGGCTGGAGCGGTCTTGGTGGTCTTGAAGTGTAGACCGTCAGCGATAATGGGACACATATAAGGGTAGGAGAACCCGAGAGTCGGAGGGTGGTGTGAGCTCCTGAAATGAGGGTAGAGTTACCCAC